>CAVSWH010000024.1:0-33646 GCA_963731625.1 uncultured Actinomycetes bacterium | reverse complement strand
GCCGGTCGCGGACCGCGTCCTCGCCGAGCAGCCCGACGACGAGACGCGCGCCGCGATGACTCGTGACCTCGACGAGCTGGCGCACGAGCGCGAGGTCGGCGAGTGGCGACCCGCCGAGGAGACCGCACGGCGGTTGCTACAGTGGATTGTGCTCGATCGTGGAGCCGCCCGGACGTGACGCAGCCTGAACCCCGCGTCTCGCCAGACGCTCTCGAACCCGTCATCGACGAGTTGGTGGCGCGCGGACGCGAGCGGGGCTCGCTCACCTCCGGTGAGATCTTCGCCGCGCTGCACACGCTCGAGCCCGAGACCGACGAGCTCGCCGACATCTACCGGCGCATCGAGGCGCGCGGCGTCGCCATCCAGGACGAGATCACCGAGGAGCTCGAGCTCGAGGACGCTCGCCGGCGCGACGAAGGACCGGCACACCGGGCACGCCGCGGCGAGGCCCGCCCGACGCCGGTCACGCGTCCGGGCGAGGCGGCGGCGCCCCGCACCCGCCCCCGTCGCGACGTCGCCTCGGTGTTCGACGAGCCCGCGGCCGCGGTGACCGCGGCGAGACCGGCAACTTCGACCCGGTCCGCATGTACCTCAAGGACATCGGCAAGGTGCCGCTCCTCACCGCCGAGCAAGAGGTGAAACTGGCCCGCCGCATCGAGGCCGGCGTCCTCGCCGACGAGCGGCTCGAGCTCAACCCCTCGATGGACGAGGAGCAACGCGCCAGCGAGCACGCCAACGTCGAGGACGGGGAGCTGGCCAAGCAGCAGCTCACCGAGGCGAACCTGCGCCTCGTCGTCTCGATCGCCAAGCGCTACGTCGGGCGCGGCATGGCGCTGCTCGACCTGGTCCAGGAGGGCAACCTCGGCCTCATGCGGGCCGTCGAGAAGTTCGACTACACGAAGGGCTTCAAGTTCTCGACCTACGCCACCTGGTGGATCCGTCAGGCGATCACACGCGCGATCGCCGACCAGGCCCGCACCATCCGCATCCCCGTCCACATGGTCGAGACGATGAACAAGGTGCTGCGGGTGCAACGCCAGATGCTCCAGGAGCTCGGGCGCGAGCCCACCGTCGAGGAAGTCGCCCGCAAGGTCGACCTCACCCCGGACAAGGTGCGCGAGATCCAGCGCATCTCCCAGGAGCCCCTGTCGCTCGAGACGCCGGTCGGCGAGGAGGACGACAGCTCGCTCGGCGACTTCGTCCCCGACCCGACCGCCCCCGAGCCGACCGAGGAGGCCGAGCAGCAAGGCCTGAAAGAGGAGATCACCCGGGCGCTCGAGGAGCTGAACGACCGGGAACGTGAGATCATGCGGCTGCGCTTCGGGCTCGACGATGGCCAGCCGCACACGCTCGAGGAAGTCGGGCGGCGCTTCAAGGTGACGCGGGAGCGCATCCGCCAGATCGAGTCGAAGACCCTCGCCAAGCTGCGCCACCCGACCCGCTCCCAGCGGCTCCGCGCCTACCTGGACGGCGCCTGACCCGGTGCCGTGCCGGTGGGACGCCGGGCCGGCTCCGGTCGTGGTGCAACGCGCGTCCGCCGCCCCCGTTGTCACTCGGCCAGCCCCCGCTTGGGGTGGGGCTGGCGAGCCCCCGGGTCGCTGACCGCTCCCGGGGGCTCCCAATGCCCGGCCCTGGTCCCGGCCCCCCACGACCGGGCTCGCCCTGCGCAGCAGTGCCATATAGAGAGGTAAGTGCGGCGCCTGCGGACCCGACGAGCCTGCCGATCGTTCCGACCGCCCGGCGGTGCGCGACCAATCTCGGCCTGCGCCATGATCCGTTGGGGCCGTAGCTCAGTGGTCAGAGCAGGGGACTCATAATCCTTTGGCCGCAGGTTCGATCCCTGCCGGCCCCACCTACCGCCGCAAGGGTTGGCGACCTTCGCCGCGATCACCGCAACGTCGGGCCACATCGGGACCACATGAGTCGAGCCGCGGCGGCCAGGTCGTCACGATCACGACCGACCAGCGCGGCCTGCCCCGCCCGACACCGGCAGCCCGAACTGCGACATCGGCGCCGTCGAAGTCCAACCCGCACCGGCAGTAACCCCGACCCTCACGGTGGCGTTCACCGGGTGACGCGCCGACCGGTCCCGTCGTCGGTGTCGGCAAAGCGAGGCGCGGTCCGGGTCGTTTCGGCGGGCCGGTGCTACGTTCCTGGGGTTCTGAGGCTATGGCCGGTCGAAGCGGAGGGGGCCCGCGTGCGATTGCGATTGCGGGTGCTCGGTGCGGGTGTTGGTGCGGTCGCGACGGCGCTCGTCGGGGTCGTCGCGGTGGTGGGGCCGGCCCGGCCGGAGCGGCGACGACGACGCTATTCCCGTCGACGAACGCGCCGGGCCCGTATTCGGTGACAGTGCCGGCGGGGATCTGCTTCGTGACGGTCACCGCGGACGGCGGCGGTGGCGGCACGGGGAGCGGGGGCACCACCCTGGTGAGTGGCGCGGAAGGCCAGCAGGGGAACGCCGGTGGCGAGTCGGGCTCCAGCGGCTCGGGGAACGTGCACGCGGCTCAACCTCAAACTCCGAGCCCCGGTGGGGCAGGTGCTTCGGTGACCGCCCGGGTGGCGGTGGCGGCGGGCAGCACGCTCAGCGTGGTCGTCGGCGACGTCGGGGGGACCGGCACCACGACCCAGAGCGGCGTCGGTGGCTTCGGCGGGGGCGGTGGTGGCGGCGGTTCCTGAGGATGGGGGAACTCGAAATGGTGGTGGCGGCGGTGGCGGCGTTTCGGTGGTCGCGACGGCGACCGTCCCGCTCGTCGTGGCGGGCGGCGGCGGCGGCGGCGGCGACAGCGCTGGCGGCGCGGCGGGGATGCTCGGACAGCCGGGCAGCCCCGGCATGGGCGGCCCTGCAACTGAGGTCGGTGGCGGCGGGCTGGCGAACGGGACCGGCGGGACCGGCGGGACCGGCAGCGGCCGCGGCGGCGGCGGTGGTGGAGGCGTGACCGGCTTCGGCGCCGGCGGTAATAGCGGCCTGGGCGGCAATGGCGGTGGCGGTACGGGCAGCATCGGCGGTGGCGGCGGGGGTGGCGGCAGCACCTTCGGCGGGACCTTCGACGGGCTCCCGGGCGGCGCGGGATCGCGGCGGGTCGGGGAACGGCACCCCCGGCGCAGTCGCGACTGAGCAGCGCATGAGCCTCCGAGCCGGGAAGGCGGCGGGGGACGGCTAGCGGCGGCAACGGTGGCGCCACGACCACCGGGTCCGGATCGGGCGGCGGCGGCGGCGGCGGGACTCGGCTTCGGGGGCGGCGGCGGTGGCGCGGTCCGCTGTCCTCGAAAGCGGCGAGGGAGGCGCCGGCTATGGCGCCGGCGGCGGCGGCGCCGCCGGCGACGGCGGCGGCGGCGGCTCGTCCTTCGTCGACCAGCGCGCGACGACGTCTCCTCGAGTGTGCATCAGCACCCCCACGGGCGGCTCGGTCGATGATCACCTACGACCCGGCCATCGACAGCTGACCGGTATCGCGGCCGCGTTCACCGGGTAGACGCGCTAACCGCCCGTCTCGTCGTCAGCGTCGATCGCGGCGAGCGCCGCCGCGTCGAGCAGCAACGCGTTCGCCCGCTGATCGGCCCACTCGTCGGCTCGTCGCCGCCTTCACGGGGTAGACCCGTTTGGCCGGGGTGGGGCGCGTGGCCACGCTGCGAGCGGTGTGGCTTGCTAGCGTGCGCCGGTTCCTCGGGTGAGCGGAGACCGTAGGTGCGTCCCTGGACGGTGTTGCGCATAGGTGCGGCGGCCGGGTTGGCGACGGCTGGATTGTGGGGCCTGCAGGGTTCGGCCGGGGCGACGCCGACGACCTTGTTCTCGTCATCGACACCGGGGTTCGTCGCGAGCGCGGCGACGGTCCCCGCGGGGGCCTGTTTCATCACGATCACCGCCGCCGGCGGTCAGGGCATTGGAGGCGGTCCCTCCCCAACCGGGGGTACCGGTGCGACGGTGGCGGCTCGTGTCTCCGTGAGCGCGGGCAGTGTCCTGCAGGTGCTGGTGGGCGGTGCCGGGGGTGCACCGGACGGGGGGAAGGGCGGCGGCGGCGGCGGCATCAGCGCGACGTCCAACGAGGACGGCGGCGGCGGCGCGTCGGCGGTGAGCACGAGTGGCACGCCCTTGGTTGTCGCTGGCGGTGGCGGCGGGGGTGGCGACGCCAACGCGGGTGGCGCCGCGGGTCCGATCGGTGGCAACGGAAGTCCGGGAGCCGGGTTTGACCCTGGGGGCGGCGGGACCAGCACCGGCGTCAGCGGCGCCGGTGGTTTTCGGGGCGGGACCGGCGGCACGGTGACCATCACCGGCGCAGCTGCTGGCACCAACGGCGGAACCGGCGGCAACGGGAACGGCAACGCCGGCGGTGGTGGCGGTGGCAGTTCGACCTTCGCCTCCGGTACCGCCGCCAACGGCGCTGCAGGGGGCAGCGGCTCGGGCGCCGGCGGTTCCGGAGCCAGCGTCGGCGGCCCCGGCGGGGCGGGCGGATCGCCCGGCGGGAACGGCGGCCCGGCCCAGACCAATGGTGGCGGCGGTGGCGGTGGCGCGATCGGCGTCGGCGGCGGCGGTGGCGGTCAGAGTGGCGGCGGGGGAGCGGGCTACGCCGGCGGCGGCGGCGCCGGAGGCGCCGACTCGGGTGGTGGCGGAGGGTCCTCCTTCGCCGCGCCCGGGGCGACCGGCGTTCAGAACCTCGGACCCAACGCTGGCGGGGGCAGTGTGAGCGTCACGTACGACCCGAGCACCGACTCCTGCTCCGGCCCAGCTGCGACGATCGTGATCACGCCCACCTTCACCGGTTGAGTCGAACGCGAGCTCCGGCGCGAACCGGATCGCCGCCGCGCAGCCGAACCTCGCGGCGTGCTCGCCCCGGCGTGCACACCGAATACCACGAACAGGTCACAAGCCCGCACCGCGCCTGCGTGTCAGGCGGTGGCGGCGCGCCGGCGGCGGGCGATGACGATCGCGGCGGCGCCGGCGAACATCGGCAAGATCACGAACAGCGCAGACCAGGGCGTCTCCGCGACGACGGCCGGCGGTTCGACGAAGAAGCAGAACTGGTTGCTCTCCACGGTGCCGCCCCACTCGCCAGGTGCGCCCGATGCCTTCCCTCGATCGCAGACCGTCTCACCTTCCCACTTACCGAGAACGGTGAAGCTCGTCGTGAACGGTGCCGCGGACGACGCGGCGGCCGCCTTGTCGAACGAGGCGCCGAGGTTCGCCCCACCGAGGGTGGGCGGACGCCCGACGTACAGGCAATCGGTGACCTGCGCGGGTGCACCGTGCAGCGCCCACGCCGACCAGGAGATCGTGACGTTTACGACGTCGCCCGGGGTGACGGTGAGGCCACCCGGATCGGTGGTGTAGGTGTGACCGTCGACCGTCACCTGCTTGGTCAACGCGCCGGATGGTCCGGAGGTGTCAGCGCAGGGCCCGGTCCCTCCCGTCCCACCCCCGGCGTGGTCGTGGTCGTCCTTGTCGTGATCGCGATCGTCGCGATCGTGGTCGTCTCGATCCTTTGGTTGGCTACGGTCTCCCTCGGTGCCGCACGACTGCGTCCTGGCCCGCGAATCGTCGCAGGAGCGCGGCTGGTAGCCGCCGGCGCGTGGACGGCTGGCCGGACGGGCCGCGCCGCTCGACGCCGGCGTCGCGGCCGCCGCAGTGGCCGCCGAAGTGAGCCCCGGGACGGCGACGCACACACACGCGGCGAGCGCCACCGACCCCAGTGTGCCGAGCGCGCGTCGCACGGTGCCCAACCCTCCCGCAGCCCTGTGGAGAACCGCCGTAGTTTGGACGCGCGCGTCTGACGTCCAGCCCAACCGTTCGCAAACACTTAACGACGATTTCCGCAACACTGCGACTTTCGGCCAGGTATCGGCCCGCACGCAGGCGCGATGGGCGGTTCGAGCGGCCGCCGCCGGCCGCGGGTGTCTAGCCTCGGAGGGCGCGAGGCGACGGCGTCGTTCGCCGTTCGTTCGGGCGACAGCCATTGATCGTTCCTCCGGTCGCCGGGACCATCGGAGGGGCTAAGAGGCAGACAGAGTGGAACGCGGGTGAGCACAGTCATCGAGACGAGCCCGGCACGGTGGGCCTCGGACCCGTGGGGTCGCTACGCGCAGCGCTACTGGGACGGTGTGCGCTGGACCGACCACGTCGCGTCCCCGGCCGGAGGGCGAGGCCTGATCGACCCCACCCCGGCGGGTCCGGGACTGGCCGCGCCGGTTGCCGACCGCGACGCGGTCACGCACGATCACGCAGACCCGACATCGACGGCGCCGTCGAACGGCTCCGGTCCCTCGGATGGTGCACCGGTTGGCAACGGCCACCGCGACGACGCCCCGAGATGGCGCGACGATCCGACGGGCCGGCACGCCCAGCGGTACTGGGACGGCGCGGCGTGGACTGCGTTCGTGGCGCCCCTCGGTGGCGGCGCGCCCGCGTCCGACCCGATCCCGGCGGGCGACGAGCCCCCCAGCCCCGCGCCGACGGCCGAGCAGCTGGCGGAGGCGCCGACCGACGCGGTCGCGATGCCCTTCGCCGGTGGGGCCGCCGCCGGGTTGGCACCCGAGGCCGCGACGCACGAGGCGCTGAGGGAGCCGGCGCACTGGGGCCCTGACCCGACCGGACGATTTCCACAGCGGTACTGGGATGGCACGCGCTGGACGGATCACGTCGCGACGGCGAGTGGCGGCGCGCCGCTCTTTGACCCCTACGCGCTCGCCGCGGGCGCCGGGGTGGCGGCGATCGAGTGGCACGCCGCGGGCTGGGACGACCCGGTGGTCGAGCCCGAGCCGAGCGCGCTCGCGACGGAAGCCGCGACGCCGAACCGTCGCTGGCGCTGGATCGTTGCCGCGTCCGCCGCCGCGCTCCTGCTCCTGGGCCTCGGCGCGGCGGTGCTCCTCAGCGGCGTGCTGAACAGCTCCCCGTCGAAGGCCAGGACGAGTCGCGCACCCCACGTGCTGGGCGCGGGCGCCCGGCGGCCGGCCGCCACCGCCACGGTGCCCGGTGCGGCCGTCCCGACGACCGCACCGGCGGTGGCGATCCCGAACCTGTGCGTCTTGCTGACCCCGCCCCAGGTCACCCAGGCCACGACGATCCCCGTCGGGCCCGCCCAGCCCATCCCGAACGGCTGCACCTGGCGCGGACCCGACCCGCTCGGCACCCAGTTCGCTGCGTCGGACCGTCTGACGCTCGCCGGACAAGAGGGCGTCATCGTCTTCGGGCACCCGGTCGGCGCCAACCCGCCGAGCGTGGCCTGCGACAGCGGCATCGGGGGCATCCCTGCGGAGAGCGCGATCTGCACGGCCCGCGACGGCAGCCAGTACGCGACGTTCGTGCTCCCCAGCAAAGTTGTCGTCCAGATCTCCATTCGCACCCCGCGGGCGGTCCCGATCGGCGGTCTGACCCTGCTCGCCCAGCTCGCCTACACCCACGCCGGGTAGCACGCAGGCGGGCGCGCCTCGACGACCACGCACCGCGCGCGCCGTGTGCGGCGAGACGCACGAACCGCGCAGGTCGGTGAACGGGTGGTGAAGAAAGGCGCGCGGCGAACGGCGCGGGTTGACGCGACCCGAGGCCCTCGTCACGCTTCGTGGCCGCGGGTCACTCGGGGCGCCTCGAGGATCCGCGAGCCGCGGGGCCGGCGACCAGCCGGCGAGGAGCAGGCGCGCCGCGCAGATGAGAGCACGAGTGACACCGAGCGCGGGGCTGACCCGGTGAGGCCCACGCCTGCCCGGGGGTGCCGATGCTGCTGATCGTCGTCCTGGTCTGTGGCCTCGCCGCCGTGGCGATCGGCAACGTCGTCGCGCAGATGGGGGCGCGTCGCCCGGTGCGGGCCGACCTCCGCTTCACCGGCGCACCGGCCGAGCTGTCCTCGAACGGGCCGCCGTTCGCGCCGCTCCGTCCCCGCAGCCTCGAGCTCGGGGCGTCCCGCCGCCCGCGGGCCAGGTGGCCACGGCCGACAGCGTCCACACCCCTCTTCCTGGTGACGTTCGTCTTCTACGCGGCGGTCGGCGGCGTGCTCGTGCTCCACTACGGCAGCAGCGATCGGCGACGCGTACTCGCGGCTCTCGGACGCCTACTACGTCTTCTACAGCCGGAACCCGCACCTCGCCGCGGTCGGCTTCGTCTGGAACCCGCTGCCGTCCATCGCCGTCATGCCGCTGTTCCTCTTCAAGGGCATCTGGCCGGTGCTCACGAAGCGGGCCTTCGCCACATCGCTCGTGTCCGCGGCGTTCATGGCGGGCAGCGCCGTCCAGATGCGCCTCATCCTGAAGGACCTGGACGTTCGCCGCGCGTCGGCGAACGTGCTGGTCGCGGCCTTCATCCTCAACCCGATGGTCGTCTACTACGCGGCCAATGGCATGAGCGAGGCGCCGTACCTCTTCTTCCTCATCCTCAGCGTGCGGTACCTCGCCCAATGGCTCAAGTCCTCGGAGCTGCGACCTCTTGTTCTCGGCGGCGTCGCGATGGGCTTCTGCTACCTCGTGCGCTACGAGGTCGCCGCGGCGGCGCCGGTCGCTGCACTGGTCGTCCTCGCGGTGACGTACCGCCGAAGCGAGGGCCCGACGAAGAAGCGAGTCGAGAACGGGCTCGTCGACGCGACCGTCTACCTCATCCCGTTCATCGCCGCGTTCGTCGGCTGGGCGGTCCTGAGCTTCGTGATCACCGGCCACCCGCTCGAGCAGTTCTCGTCGCAATACGGCAACGCCGCCCAGATCGCCGCGACGGGCGGCACCGGTGGCACCATCCTGCCCGGGGTCCCGACGCCGGTGTTCGGGATCCTGCAGATCCTGGCCTACGCACCGCTCCTCCCGCTGCTCGTCGGTGGCGCGTTGCTGCGCGGGTGGCGCCGCCACGACCTGCGGGTGCTCGCCCTTCTGATCTTCGCTGCCGTCGTGGGCTTCAGCTGGTTCGAGTACGTCACCGGCGGCACGTACCCCTGGTTGCGCTACTACATCCCGGGTGTCCCGCTTTCGCTGCTAGCCATCGGGATGCTGATCAATCGGCCCGGCAGCCGGCTCCCGCGGCGCGGCCCGCTGGGACCGCGCGTGGCGCAAGCCATCGCGGCAGGGGCGGCGGTGGCGATCGTCGTCGCACCCGGGATCGTCACGATCACCCTGGCGATGAGCTCGGCGAACGTCGGGTCGATCGAGCAGTCCCATCTCGGTTGGGTCGTGAACGGACACGCGACCGATCAATTCAGTCGGGTCAACCAGGCGTTCTTTTCGAGCGTCGACTCCATCACGAGTGACATCGACGCGCACCACTACCCGTCGGGTTCAATCCTCATGGACACCTTCTCGTCGTGCTCCTGGGCGATCGACGTCATCTCGAGGCATCCACATCAGTTCGTGATCACGAGCGACTATGACTTTCAGCGCACGGTCTCCGACCCGTACGCGTTCCATGTGCGCTACATCCTGGTGCCACCGGGCGGCGGGGCCGGAGGCCTCGACGCGGTCAACCGTCAGTATCCGGCCCTCTACGACACCGGCGCCCATTTCGCGCACGAGGTCAAGCAGTACAACACGCTGGGCTGCCCGACGTTCCGGCTCTTCCGTGTCGACCACTCGCCGGCGACCGTGGGCTGAGCCGAAGGATCAGGTCCGCAACAGCGTCATGATCGGGTCGCCGTCGCCCACGTCCAAGGTGCACGCCGACGTCTGCGGGCTCGGCACCCAGTCCCAGAAGAACACGCCGGCGGCTCCAGCCCCGAGCATCGCGTCGATCTTTGCTGAGGCTTGCGTGGCGCGGGCGCTGAGCGACGCGCACCCTGGCACGTCGCCCGCTTCGAGTCCGAGCTCACCGACGAGGAGCGGCTTCTCCAGCGCGGCCGCCTGCGGGAGGCGTTCCTCGAAGTCGGCGGGCAGCACGCCACCCTCGTAATCGTGGAAGCTGGCGACGTCGATCCCGGCGCTGGCGCTCACGGTCGTGTAGTCACCACCGGCCCAGCCGCATTGCGCGCCCCCACCGGAGCCCGATTCAAGGAGGTGATTCGGGTCGAGGTGCTTGACCTTGGCGCCGACCACGTCGTAGAAGCTGCGCAGCGCGGTCGCGGCGGCAGTCTCGTTGCAGACGAGATGGCCGGCGCACGGGCTGGCGTAGCCGGGAGCGCACTGCGGCGCCTCGGGCTCGTTGATGAGCTCCCACATCGCGATCGTCGTCGAGCCGGCGTAGCGCGACACGATGTCTTGCACCCAGTTCCAGTACGACTCGGTCGGAATGTCGTAGCCGTTACCTGCTGCCACGTCGCGGTAGCCGGTGAGGTACCACGACAGGTCCTTGTAGACGCCGTCGTCGCACACGCCCCACTCGTTCCCGAGCGAGACGATCAGATGGTCACCGGCCGCGGCGGCGGCGCTGACCACACGATCGAGCGGACCCCAGTCGCGCGCCCCGGTCGTGACGTTGGTGGCCATCGAGCCCTGAAAGCCCCAGATGCGCACCGTCGCGCCGCTCGGGAGGCCGCCGAAGAACGAGCGGAGCGCGGCGTCGTCGAGCATCGCGCCGCAGCCGGCGTTCACACCCCAGTCAGTGGCCAGCTCGTACGCGTTGACGCTGACCGGCTGGTAGCGGTGCCCGTTCAGCAGCAGCTGGGTGCCGACGCTCGTGACGAAGCCGGACGTCGGCGTGGGGGTGGTCGTCGGCGTCGGCGTGGAGATCGTCGTGGGCGTCGGGGCCGGGTCGGTGGTGGGTGTCGCACCGCTGCCGTTGGCCGGCGGGGGCGTCGTCGTCGGCGCGCCGCCCCCGGCGGATCGGTTCGGGCTCGCGGGCAGCGCGGCTAGCGAGCATCCGGCGAGAAGGCTCGCGAGGGCAGCGGCCGCCAACGCGACCACGGGTCGGGAAACCATGGAGAAGACCTCGTGTCATGGACTCCTCCAGTTCTCGGCGGCTCTCTGCGCGACCTTAAGAACGGTCACCACCGGGAGTGGTCAGATGCTGCGGGCGGCGGCGGTCGACTCGCGCACTCGCGTGGGCGCAGCGCGAGGCGCGCCGGCCACCGAAAGGCCGTGGGCACGCGGCTGAAGGCTCCCGCCGTCTCTGGGCGAGCAACGGGAACGTGGTGGGCGGCCCGCCGGCCACTCGACGGGGAGCGAGCGGTCCTGCCGCGTCAGCAGCGCGCGCGCGGCGACCGGGGCCCAGCGCGGCCGACAGACGCGAGCCCCGAGGCCCGGGCTCGCGTCGCGTGTGCGGCCCGAGCGTGCGAGCCGGTCGACTGGCGCGCCGAGGTGGCCGGCGGCTGACACGATCCGAGGAATGCGCCCGACGCGAGCAGCAGGCCCAGCACGGCGAGCCACACGACCCAGGCGACGGGGAGAAGCTGGGGACGTGAGGTCGTCGAGACGCTGGCCATGGGTGCCTCCGCGCGAGGGACGACTGCAGTATGAGCGGTCGTCCCGAAAGCGCGGGTAAACGCCCGCCGACGGTGTGTCGACGGTTGCGTGAGGACGTGCGACGCCGCCCGGACCATCAGAAGACCGTCCGCCCGCGCCGGCGAGCGGCCGCCCGCCGGCGACGCGCGCCGTGCTGGCCACCGCGTGAACTCCCGGTGAAGACCGGCGTCCCACGCACCACCTGCCCTTGACCACCGTGGTGCCGTCCGGCCAGTCTCGGATCACCGGTCGGCGAGGCGCGGCGGCACCTGGGAGGCGAGGCGAGACGTCATGACCGCCGTCACGTCGTTCATCGCCCCGGCCGAGCAGCGCGTCCAGCAGTTCTTCCGCCAGTTCTCGAGCGAGGACCGGGTCGTCGCCCAGCGGGCGCGCAACGTCGCGATCTTCGTTGCCGTCCTGATCGTCGCGTACCACTACTCCCTGTCGACGCTGTTCCGCTCGGTCCAGAGCGACACGCCGCTCGCCTACCTCGGGCTCGTGCCCGTGATGGCCCTCGGGCTGGGTGTCGTGTTGGCGCGCCCGAGCGCCGACGAGCCGCCGATCCACGACCGCCAGCTCGACTACATCATCGGGATCCCGCTGCTCCTGGGCTCCCTGGCCATCAACATCATCGGACCGGTGCGTCTCGCGAGCCTCTTTTGGATCTGGCGGGTCGATCTCCTCGCGTTCCCGCTGTTCGTGGCCGGGACGATCTCGCTGCTCTTCGGGGTGCGGGCCCTCTGGCGTGGCCGGATCCCGACGCTCTTCCTCTTCCTCGCGTGGCCGCTGCCCTACACATCCTTCCTGGCCAACCAGCTGCAGGGCTTCACGAACCTCACGGCTTCGGCGGTCAAGGCCTGCCTGAACATCGTCCCGGTCGCGTCGAGCAGTTCCCGGCAGTGACGGCACGCTCTTCACCATCCATCACGGCGCCCACAGCTTCCCCGTCAGCGTCGCCACCGCGTGCTCCGGCGTGAACGGCGTCGTCGGGTACGCCCTCGTGGGTCTCGCCTTCCTCGCGCTCGTGCACGGCGGGCTCATCCGCAAGATCGTCTGGCTCGGGATGGGCCTCCTCGTCGTCTGGGCGCTCAACGTCGCCCGCATCCTCGCGATCTTCGCCGCTGGTCGCGCATGGGGCGAGAACGTGGCGATCAACCTGCTCCATCCCTTCCTCGGACTCGTGACCTTCTGCCTCGGCGTTCTCCTGATGCTGATTCTGATGCCTCGCTTTGGCCTGACCTTCCGCGTCGGCCAGCCGCGACCATCGAAGACCCGCCCACCGCACGAACGGCGCGCCGCCGACGAACGGCTCTGTCCCCGTCGAACGGCGCGCTCGCGACCAACGGCGCGCCCGCGATCAGTTGGTCGCCCGCGACCGCCGGCGCGTCCGGCAACGGTGGGTCATCGACCACGGGGTCCGGGCACGGCGGATCGTCCAGCAACGGAGGATCGGGCCGCGGCGGCTCCCGTAACGGCGGGCCGCCGACCAACGGATCGTCGGACCACGGCTCGTCCGAGAACGGCGAGTCGAAGCCCCGACCGCCGGCCGTGCCACGCACCAAGATCGCCGTGGTGATCGTTTCGGTCCTGGCCATCCTCAGCGGGATCGTGAACTCGAGCCTGCAAAGCTTCGATCTGGTCGCCGGTTCGCTCGGGACGCCGCGCCTCGAGGCGTTCCTCACCCATCCCGCCAAGCCGGCGGGCTGGTTGGTGTACAAGGTCGCCCAGTTCGACTGGGCCAAGCAGTTCTTCGGCTCCGACTCGACCTGGTACCGCTACGACTATCACTGGGACGGCAAGTCGGTGACGCAGTTCCACACCGACAGCACGATCATCGCCGACGTGATCTCGACGTCCGACGTCTCGACGTTCTCGACCTACGGCATCGAGGCGTGTTACGACTTCCACGGCTACACACTGGACGCGGTCAACACCGTCGACCTCGGTGGCACGGTCGCCCACGTCGTCGGATACAAGAACAACTACGGCTCGCAGTGGATCAACGTCTACTGGATCAACCCGGTGAACACGCCACAGGGCACGCGCTACGAGCGCATCAACCTGCTGCTCATCAACGCGGCGCACGCCGACACGACGGCCCACGTTCCCTCACCGAGCGTGGCGCGGTCGCTCGGAATCGACATCGAGGACGCGCTCACCGGCACCACCAACTCGGCGGGCCCGAAGCTTGACCACACGCGGGGCTTCCTCGCGGCCTTCGCCGCCGCGCTCGTCCACGCCCAGCGGCCAGCGCCGACGGCCAGCTCCTGAGCCAGGCGCCCCCGGATTGCTTGGATCCGTCCACCTCCACGGTGGTGTGATTTTCCGGTCTGTTCACGTGCCGTTTCCCTTCGCCTCATAGGGTCGGCGGCGCATGGACGTGACCCCCGAGCACGAGGCCCCCCGGGTCAGCGCGTACCCACGCTCCGCGGTCGAGGAGTTCCTGGCCAGCGGTGAGCTCGAAGCTCGTCGGCTCGAGCAGGCCATCGCCGACGCCCGGGTCCGGGCCGAGCGGGCGACGTTCGCGACGGCGCGGGCCGAGGCGATCGCGGAGATGCTGCACTCCATCCTCCAGGACCTGCGACGCGAGTTCGCCGATCGTCGACTCCAGGTGGAGGCGCAGGCCGAAGGCATGGTCACCGCCGCGCATCAGGAGGCGGCACAGCTGCTCGCCGTCGCCCGCCGCGACGCCCTCCCGTCACCGAGCGCCGCGCACGAGCCGGTCGAGCCGCCTCCCGGCGACGCACCGGTGCCCGCGCCCACCTACCGGTGGGTCGCGACGCACGAGGCGGCTGGCGCCGAGCCTGAGCCGGAGCCGACCTACGCACCGTTCACGGTCGGTGTGCCCGAGCAGCCGACGCCCGCCGCGGCCAAGGCGGTCGAACCGCCTGCGCTCGCGCCGGTCGGCCTGGCCACGGTCGCGCCCACGCGGGTTCCTCCTCCGGCCCCCCCACTCGACGACGGTGCGGACACGGGCAACGGATGGCATCCCGCGCCCGCACCGACTGACGCCGCGGAGGACGGCACGAGCACGATCGACCTCACCGCCGGCGGGCCCGAGCGACGCCGCGCCGGACTCGGGTCGCGCCTGCGACGCAGCCGTCGCCGCGACGTGGTCCCCGAGACGGACGAGAACGACGAGTTCCTGGACTACCTACGGGGCGCGCTCGTCGACGACGCTCCGCTCAGTTCCGACGCCGACCGTGATCCATCCGTGGACTGGCGATGGACGTCCTGAAGCCGTCACTCCCGACGCCGGTCGATGTGGTTTCCGCCGAGGAGGCGCATGCCGCCATCACAGGCATGCAACGGCGGCTCACCGACCTCGAGCGGGAACGAGCCGAAGCGGAGCGGGACGCGGCGCACGCGGAACGGCGCGCCCGAGCGGAGCCGGCCGATCCAGGGATGCGCACCTGGGAGGAGCACCAGCTCGAGCGTTTCCGAGCCCACCTGCGTGCCGAGCACGAGACGGAGATGCAGTCGCTCCTCCACGCCGCGGAGCGGCGCGCCGGCGCCTGCGTCGAGCGAGCGCGCCACGAGGCCGATCTCATCGCCAGCTACGCGCGCGCCCTGACGCTCCGCGAGGCCACGCCGCCGTCCGCCGAGCCAGATGTGCCGGTGGCGGCCGCGACGCCCGCGCCGGACCGCACACCGAGCGCACCCGTCGCGGTGCCCGACGCGCCGCCCGTCGAACCGCCGGCGGTCACACCTCCACCCCTGGCGGTCACACCTGCACCGATGGTGGTCGACGCACCGCCGATCCTCGCCGAAGCCCCGGCGCCGACCGTCGAGCCGCCGCCCACGCCCACCGAGTCGGTGCCCGTCGACAGCCGCGGCTTGCCCGTGCCACCCGCACCGCCCCTCGACGTGGCCGCCCCCGCGACGGACGCCGGGGCGAACGACGGTCAGGCGTCGCCTGCGGACGCGATGGCGCCCGAGGCCGCGGTGCTCCCGCCGGTCCTCCGGCCGGGGCCGCGGCCGGACGACCCCGCGACGCCTCCACCGGCCGACCCGCTCACTCAGTCGGCGCCACTCGCACCACCCGCGGAGCCCGTGGCGCTGACCGAGACACCGGTCGCGCCGACGCCCGTGGCCGCGCCGCCGCCTCCGCCCGCACCCCCCGTGGCGGGTGTGGCTGGGCCGAGCGAGACGCCGTCGACACCCGCGCTCGACGATGGCGGCCAGGCCGGGCCGCCCCCGGACGACGGGTCGGGCGGCCACGGGTCCGGCGGGTCCGGTGATCCGCACTTCTGGCCGGCCGAGAAGAACTCCGGCGTTCGAGGCCTGCTCGGCCGCATCCACGGGCTGGCCGTCATGCAGGTGGTTGCCGTCGTGATCATCCTTGTTGTCGTCCTGCTTCGGATCGGTTGACCGGACGTCACCGCCCCCGAGGCAGCACACCCCGATCCGAGCGCTGTGCCACCTCCCGCCCGTCGCCTCGCGTCCCCGGCCCCAGGCGTAGGCCGCGCCGCGCGTGACCACAGCCGGCCCAGATGACGGCGACTGATACCAGCCCGCCGCGCGGGGCGGAGGAGCACGCCGACTCCACGCGAGCGGCCGAGCCCGCGTCCGCAACCGAAGCACCTGATGCCCTCGAGCGAGGACGCTCCGCGTCGCAGATCCTCGACTCGCGTCAACGGCAGGTGCTCGGCACCCTCTGCCTGTTCCTGGTCATCTTCCTGCTCGTCGCGCCGCTCGCGACCGTCGTCGCGGTCATGGCGACCGCGACGGGCGTGTACCTCGCCGTCGTCACCCAACGGCTCATCATCACCAAGCGGTCCCTTGACGACGACCGGATGCTGTGGGTGCCCGACGAGGTGGCCCGGGCAATCCCCGAGCAGGACCTCCCGATCTATACCGTGCTCGTCCCCGCGTACCACGAGGCGCCAGTCATCGAAGCGCTTGCTACACATCTCCGGGCCCTCGAATACCCGCGGGATCGCCTCGACGTGAAGCTCCTCCTCGAGGATGACGACCTCGAGACGATCGATGCGGCGCGCCATGCCGCGCCCGACGTGCAGATCGTGCTCATCCCGCCGGGTGGTCCGCGTACCAAGCCGAAGGCCCTCAACGCCGGCTTGCAGTGCGCCTACGGGGAGTTCGTGACCATCTACGACGCCGAGGACGTCCCCGACCCGCTCCAGCTGCGGCGTGCCGTGGCGGCGTTCCGCCGCCTCCCGGACGATGTCGCGTGCCTCCAGGCTCAGCTCACGTTCCACAACTGGAACCACAACATCATCACCCGGTGGTTCACCATCGAGTACCTGATGTGGTTCACGCTCTTCTTGCCCGGACTGTCGTCGATGGACGCGCCGATCCCGCTCGGTGGCACGTCGAACCACATCCGCCGCGACGCGCTCGAAGCGGTCGGCGCATGGGACGCCTACAACGTCACCGAGGACGCCGACCTCGGGATCCGGCTCTACACACGCGGCTGGCGGGTCGCGGTCCTCAAGTCGGAGACGCTCGAAGAGCCCAACGGCGACTTCGTCAACTGGGTCAAGCAGCGGTCACGCTGGTACAAGGGGTATCTCCAGACCTGGCTCGTGCACCTCCGCCGCCCGGTCGAGCTGTGGAAGGCCCTCGGACCGGGTGGCTTCGCCCAGTTCAACCTCTTCGTGGGCGGCACGCCGCTGCTGTCGCTGCTCAACCCGTTCTTCTGGCTGCTCGCGCTCGTCTGGTTCACGGGGCACGCCAGCATCATCCAGCAGATGTTCCCGGCGCCGCTGTACCACGTGGCGCTGTTCTGCTGGATCGTCGGCAACCTGATCGTGCTCTACGTCACGATCCTCGGGGCGCGACGCAGCGACCGCAACTCGCTGTTCTGGGCGGCGTGCCTCGTCCCGGCCTACTGGGTGATGATGTCGATGGCCGCCATCAAGGCCTTCTGGCAGGTCATCGCCGCGCCGTCGTTCTGGGAGAAGACGACCCACGGGCTGACCATCCAGGGCCCGACGCATGACCCCGTCGAGACCGCCGTGCCGCTCGCCTCGGTCATCGGCGTGTCGCACGACGCCGGGCTTCCCCCGTGGGCGGCGGCGGGTGCCGCGCGTGAGTACCGAGCGTTGCCGCCCGGGACCAACGGCGGTCCGAACGGTCAAGACGACGTCGCCAGTCCCGCGGCGTGGGCCAGCCCGAACGGCGGGCGCGGGAACGGCGCGGGCCTGGCCCGTCCGGTCATGCCCCCACCCGCGCCCACGCTGGTCCCGCCCGCGCCCCCGCTCGACTCGGCCCCGGGTGCCGAGGTGGGCACGCTCCCCAGCCGCTGGGTCGGGTTCGGCCGGGCCGTCAGCGTCGTGGGCCTCCTCGCCGCGCTCTTCATCGGCTACGTGGTCGTCGTCACCGGCTGGCAGGCCCACCACTCGCAGCACGCGCTCGGCGACACCCTCGCCGCCGTGCACGCCGGCGCCCCGCACGTTGGCAGTCCGATCGCCCGGTTGGTCGCGCCGAGGGTCGGCATCGACTCCGTCGTGATCGAGGGGACGGGCCGGGCCCAGCTCAACCAGGGTCCCGGCCACGTCCGCCGGATCGGTCAACCCGGGTGGTGCCGGCAACGTCGTCATCGTCGGGCACCGCGTCGCGGCCGGCGGTCCGTTCGGGCGACTGGATCGCATTCGCCGCGGGGACACGATCGAGCTGCTCGCCCCGTGGGGCCAGGCTCGCTACCGCGTCACCACGGTCTCGACACGGTCGGCGGGGTCGGTCGATGTCGCGAACCGGGGGGCGCCGCGCCTCACGCTGGTCACGTCGGGCACGAGCCTCGACCTGGCCGCACGGCTCGTCGTGGACGCGCGCTTGATGACTGCGGTCAGCTCCTCGGTGCCGAAGCCCGCCCACGACGCACCCCGACTCCCGGGCCCCGACACGACTGCACCCCTCCTCTTCTTGGCGGCGGCGGTCGCGGCACTCCTCGCCTGGCAGACGCGACGCTGGCTCGCGCCGGCGTGGGGTCGGCGCCGCGCCGCGTGCTTCGTCGCACCGTTCGTCGTGCTCGCGCTCGCCGAGGCCTTCACCGTCGCGCTGCGCCTCCTTCCCGCCACCTTCTGAGCTCCGGCCGGGCGAGGACGCCTGCAGGCGCTCCCCGGGCGCCGACCACGAGACGGTGTCAACTAACCCACGAACCCGCGAACGGACGGGAAATGTCGCGGATGTTCGGGTGCCGCGCGGGATCCTTTCGGTCCCGTTCGCTCGGTGTTCATGTTCGGCACCTACTTTGCGCCCGGAGCGGGAAGGCGAGCCGTGGGGGCGCAGGTGCAGATCTTGGTCGTCGGCGAGGACACCGCCGGTGTGCAGAGCGTGCTGGAGGCCGAGGGGTGGGAGGTCGCGACCGCGACGGGCGGCGACGCGCTGACCTGCGTGCGACGCGACCAGCCGGACGCGGTGGTGCTGCAGCTCGAGCGCTTCGGCCGCGGACTGGAAGTGTGCGTGACGCTGCGCAAGCACAGCCGCGTCCCGGTGATGGCACTCAGCCGCAGCAACGCCGAGGACGACGTGGTAGCCGGCTTCCGATGTGGCGCCGACGCCCTCGTCGTCGAGGGCATCGGGAACCGCGAGCTCGTCGCCCGGCTCCGCGCGCTGCTCCGCCGCGTGCCGCGTCGCGCCCGACACGAGCCCGTCGACGTCCTCGTCGTCGGGCCGGTGGAGCTCAACCGGGCCACGCGTCAGGTCACGGTGCAGGCACAGCCTGGTGCCGCTGCCGCGACGCGAGTTCGACATCCTCGAGATGCTGATGCAGAGCGCCGACCTCGTCGTCACGCGCACCGCGCTCCGGCGCCAGCTGTGGGCGCTGTCGCGGGACAGCCGCACGTTGGACGTTCAGGTGCGTCGGCTGCGGGCGCGGCTCGCCGCCGTGGAGGGTGCCCGACGTATCGTGACGGTGCGGGGGGTCGGCTACCGCTTCTCGTCGGAGCTCCTGCCGGCGGCGCCTACCGCCGACGTGGAGATCGACCTGACCGCGGCGCGTCTCTCCAAGCTCGCAGAGGCCGAGCCGATCGTGGCGCAGACGACGTGACGAGGGTCGCGACCCCACGATGAGCGTTGGCTTCGACGACCTGGGGGCGGTGCCGGCCGCCCCGGACCTCGGCGAGGACCGCGCGTCGCGGCCGAAAGCGGCCTTGACGCCGGGGGACCGGGCGTTCCGCACCCTGGCGACGGCGGCGGCCACGGTCAGTCTCGTCATCGCTCTGCTCACGCTGATCTTCCTGATCAGCGGTGCGCTGCCGGCACTCCGGAAGACCGGGGTCGTCAGCTTCTTCACGACGAACCTGTGGAACCCCGGTGTCGGCAAGTTCGGCGTCCTGGGCCTGCTGGTCGGGACGGGGATCATCGCCACCATCGCGATGGTCGTGGCGCTGCCGCTGGCGGTCGGAATGGCGCTGTTCATCAACGAGTACGCCCCGTACCGCGTGAGTCGCGTGCTGACCTCGATCATCGACGTCCTCGCGGCGCTCCCGAGCCTGCTCTTCGGCGCCTGGGGCCTGTTCGCCTTCCAGGACCGGCTGGTGCCCGCCGCTCAGTACTTCGCGAACCACTTCAACGCGCTCCCGATCTTCAGCCTCAGCAGCTCGACCTCATCGCTCACGCAGTCCAGTTTCGTCGCGGGACTCGTCGTGGCGCTGATGATCGTGCCCATCATCACCTCGGTGTCCCGCGACGTGATGGCGCAGGTGCCCCGCGAGCAGTGCGAGGGCGCGCTCGCGCTGGGCGGCACCCGGTGGGGGATGATCCGCGACGTCATCCTCCCCTTCGGCCGCAGCGGCATCGTCGGCGCGACCCTGCTCGGCTTCGGTCGGGCGCTCGGTGAGACGATCGCCGTTGCCCTGATCATCAGCATCACGTTCAAGGCGAACATCCACATCCTCCAGCGCGGCGCAGGCTCCATCGCCGCCCTCATCGCGATCAAGTTCGGCGAGGCCGGGACCCTCGAGCGCAGCGGCCTCATCGCGGCGGGCCTCGCCCTGTTCATCGTGACCTTCGCCGTCAGCCTCCTCGCCCGCCGCATCGTCGGGAAGTCGACGCTCGAGGCATGAGCGTCTCCACCCGACCCGAGCGACCGGACACCGGCGCCGAGCGCCCGCGTGGCCCCCGACGCAAGCTGACCCGCCGCGACGTGTTCGCGACCGCTGCTCGCCACCGCCGCGGCCCTCGGCGCGATCTTCAGCCTGCGTCAGGGGATGAACGGCCTGGGCACCCTCACGGTGGCGCTGGCCGGCTACGTCGTGTTCGCCGGCGTCGTCGTCGCCTTCGAGTACGCCGGTCGAGACGGTGGGCGACGCCGGGACGCGGGGCCGTCGTCGACGCCGGCCGACACGGTCATCGATCTGCGCACCACCACGGCGCCCCTGCCCGCGGACGAGATGCGGACCGCAGCGCCGACCGGGGCGACCGTCGCCGTCCGTCCCGAGCCCGACTATCCGCCCCTGCCCGACGACCCGGCGATGGACCGCCCGCGGCGCCAGGTGGGCTTCACGAAGGACGACCTGATCCAGGCGATGCTCGCGGTGCTCGGCGCGACCGCGTTCGCGCTCGTGATCCGGACGGTGTGGTCGCTCACCGGCCCGACCGGGACCATCTTGTGGTGGTACGTCGGCTTCGTCGTCATCTACTACCTCCTGGTCCGGGACCGTGCCGACACTGAGAACGCGCTCGACCGGATCGTGACGGTGGGCGTCTGGTCCATCGGGCTGGTCGTGGTCGGGGTGCTCGGCTGGATGCTGACGTTTCTCGTCATCCACGCCCTCCCCACCTTGCGTGCCGGCTTCTTCACCCAAGACCTCAGCAAGGTCGGGCCGCTCACCCCGGGCGGCGGCGCCTACCACGCCATCATCGGCACCATCGAGCAGGTCGGGATCGCCACGATCATCGTCGTGCCGCTCGCCGTCCTCACCGCGGTGTACCTGCACGAGATGAAGGGAGTCCTCGCGAAGCCGGTTCGACTCATCGTCGACGCGATGAGCGGGCTGCCGAGCATCGTCGCGGGACTCCTCATCTTCACCGTGTGGGTGCAGGGTCGGGGCTTCTCGGGCGTCGCGGGATCGGCCGCGCTCATCGTGCTCATGCTGCCTACGGTCACGCGCGCGTCCGAAGAGATCCTGCGCACGATCCCCGACTCGCTGCGCGAGGCGTCCATGGCGCTCGGCGCGCCGCAGTGGCGCGTCGTGCTCCGCGTGGTCCTGCCGACCACGCGTGCGGGATTGATGACCGCCGCGATCCTCGGGATCACGCGTGGCGTCGGCGAGACGGCGCCGTTGATCCTCACCGCGTTCGGCGCGGACACGACGAACACCAACCCGTTCAAGGGCCCCCAAGAGGATCTGCCGCTCTTCGTCTGGAAGCTCATCCGATTGCCGAACCAGACGCAGGTGGATCGAGGCTGGACCGGCCTGCTGATCCTCGTGATGCTCGTGCTGATCCTGTTTGTGACGGCGCGCTACATCAGCGGGCGCGCGGAGCGGAAGCTGGGGAGGAGCCGATGACCGCGCTCAACGATCGCACGTCGGCCATGCCGCCGGGGGAGGAGCCCACCGCGGCACTCGGTGGTCTCAGTTCCCAGCCGGCGAGCCTGCACGCCTGGAACGTCAGCGCGTGGTTCGGGCGGCGCAAGGTGCTCGAACGGTGCAACCTGAACATGTCGGCGAACAAGGTGACGGCGCTCATCGGGCCGTCGGGCTGCGGGAAGTCGACGTTCCTGCGGATCCTCAACCGCATGCACGAGGTCATCCCGGGGGCCACGATCGCCGGGCGCATCGACATCGACGGCGTCGACATCTACGGCCAAACGATGAGCGCCACCCAGGTGCGCACGCGGATCGGGATGGTGTTCCAGAAGCCCAACCCGTTCCCGGCGATGACGATCAAGCAGAACGTCCTGTCGGGGCTCAAGCTCGCCCGCATCAGTGCCGCGAACAAGGACGAGCTCGTCGAGGAGTGCCTGACCCGCGCGGGCCTCTGGACCGAGGTCAAGGACCGTCTCAACGAGGGCGGGATGTCGCTCTCGGGCGGGCAGCAGCAGCGCCTCTGCATCGCCCGGTCCCTCGCGGTGCACCCGCGGGTCCTGCTGATGGACGAGCCGTGCTCGGCCCTCGACCCCATCTCGACCCGCGTGGTCGAGGAGACCGTGGCGGAGATGAGCAGCGACATCACCGTGGTCATCGTCACCCACAACATGCAGCAGGCCGCGCGGGTGTCGGACCGGTGCGCCTTCTTCCTCATCGAGGAGCAGGGCGAACCGGGCCGGATCATCGAGGAGGGCGAGACGAGGCAGCTGTTCGAAGCGCCCCGTGACCCGCGGACGCTCGACTACGTGACGGGGCGCTTCGGATGACCCGCCGCCTCGGGTTCCTCGGGCTCACGGTGCTGGCCGTGGTCGTGCTGGCGACCCTGCCCCTCGTGGGGTCGGCGCCCCCCGCGGCGGCGGGCGGTGTGCCGATCGCGGGCGGCGGGTCGTCGTTCGCCGCGCTCGAGATCGACCAGTGGCGGGCGGACACGGCGCGGGTGCCCTTCAGTCTCAACGTGAACTACGTGTCCCAAGGCTCGAGCTTCGGTCGCCAGGAGTTCATCAGCAACAACCTCGACTTCGGCGCGTCCGACATCATCTTCCAGCAGGTCCTCGGGGAGATCCAGCAGCTGGCATCCGGACGGTGTGCAGGCCAGTCGCTGCCGGCGTGCTTCGTGTACGTGCCGGTGAGCGCAGGCGGCGTGTCGTTCATGTACAACAAGCTCGACCCGAGCGGCAACCGGATGAACAATCTCCAGCTCACCCGCGACCAGGTGTGTCGCATCTTCACCGGCCAGATCACCACCTGGGGCCAGCTCGCCGGCGACAACCCGAGCCTCACGGGCGACGGGAGCCAGATCATCCCCGTGATCCGCTCCGACGGCGCCGGGGAGAGCTACGTCCTCTCGCAGTTCTGCATCGCCGTCGACCCGGGGGTGTGGCAGGCGTTCATCGCCGACCGCAAGGCGCACGACCCCACGAACATCGCGCCGGACTTCGGGGCGGGGCTGCCGGTGTCGACCTGGCCCGAGAACTGGGGTCGCTCGGACCCGGTCGCCAACGGCGATGGGGTCGCGAACGCGGTCGCCGACCCGACCGCCGGGCAGAACGCGATCACCTACACCGCGGCGGGGTACGCCAAGGTCCGCAGCTTCCCGGTGGCGTCGGTCCAGAACGCCGCCGGCGTGTTCACCCAGCCCACCGAGGACAACGTGACCGTCGCGCTCGGGTACGCCAGCCCGCAGAACGACCCGTCGACGAACACGGTCGGCACGTTCGCGCTCAACTTCTTCGGCGCGGACCCACGCGCCTACTTCCCGTCGACCTACTCGTACATCCTCGCCCAGACCGGCGGCGAGAACGCCGGCAAGGGAGCGACCCTCGGGCAGTTCCTGTGCTACGCGATCAGCAAGGGCCAAGAGATCGCGCCGCTGCTCGCGTACGCTCGACTCTCCGCCCCGCTGGTGCAGATCGCGATCAACGCCATCGCGAAGATCCCCGGCGCCCCACCACCGGCCTCGTGCTTCCTTGCCGGATCCGCGCCACCACCGGGCGCACCCACCGTCGCGGCGGGCAACGCGGCCCCCGGCGCCGGCTCGGCGACCACGACCACGAACCCGAACGGGGCCGGGGGACGGAACGGCGCGGGCAGCCTGGAGTCCCAGCTCGCCCAGGAGTCGGCCGCGGCGAACGCGAACAACAAGAGTAGCTGGACCACCGAATTGGCGATCCTGACGCTCCTCGTCGGCGCGATCGCGGCCGCCGCCGCCCTGCTCGGACGTCGGCGGCTCGCCCGGTGACCCCCTGGGGCGCCGCGCCCGATCGCTCGCGGCCGCGATGCTCGCGGGGGCTGCCCTGCTCATCGCCTCCACGGTCGCCAACGCGCAGACCACCACGACGACGACTGCGCCGTCGTCGGGCGGCTCGTCGTCCCAGGGCGCGGGGATCACGATCAACGCCGAGGGCGCGCGAGGCGCCCGTACAAGGAGGTCACGCAGTGGCAGAACGATCTCGCCACCGCGCAGAACCCCATCAACCTCCAGTACGAGCCCAGCGGCACCGGGCAGGGTCGCGCCGACCTGATCAGCGGCACGAGCGACGTCGCGATCTCCGGGACACAGTTCAACCTGGGTGCCGGTCCGGGATTTCACCAGCGCTGAGATCAACGCGCTCCCGCACAAGGATCTGAACCGCGACATTATCGCCGCGCCGGTTGACGTCGGCACGCTCGCCTTCGTGCTCTCGCCGCCGTACCCCGGCTTCTCGCGGATCGACAGCTTCGCGTCGAACCAGGCGATCCCGTTCATCTCGCCGGTGACGAACCAGCCGCGGATCCCGTGGCCCAACCTCGCGGCCATGATGCTGAACTTCGACGCCGCCGACCCCAACCCCACGGACGACTGGTTGGGGAACATCGACTCGTGGTCGTCCTACGACGTGATGCAGTCCTTCGGTATCACGCCGCCCCAGTGCGACGGGGATCCGGCGAGCTACCACTGCTTCCAGGGGATCAGCTCGCAGGCGCACCCGGCGGGCGTCCTGCAGTCCGAAGCCGACGAGCTCAACTACTACATGCAGCTCGCCTTCGTCGAGCAGACGAAGCCACGGAATTCACTGCCGCTCGCGTCCGCGAGCCAGGTGTTCAGTCAGAACGAGCTGGCCGACCCGAGCATCAAGTGGACGCCGGGCGGCGACCTCCTCGAGCAGATACCCCGCCAGCCCAGCGTCAGCCGTGACGGCGCCGATCAGGCCGGCGACCAGCTCACGCTGCCGGGCTGGGCCGCCGGCTTCCCCCTGTCCGGGAACGTCGCGGGAGCCATCGGCGCGTTGCCGCCGTCCGCCAAGCTCGCGGCGCTGATCGGCGCGAACGCCAGCGCGCCGCCACTGTCGTTTGTGGCCGTCCAGAATGCCTGCAACACCTGGGTGCAGCCGTCACCGGCCACCATCGACAACGCCATCGACGTCAGCAGCCAGCCGCTCTACGCCCTGACGCACAGCGACAGCAGCTGCGGCTCGGCGAGCGACCCGCTGAGCAACGCCTACCCGCTGACCTGGGTCGACAACCTGTACGTGAAGGCACAGGGCCTGACCGCAGCGAAGACGGAAGCTGTGGCCACGCTCATCCGCTACCTCGCGACCGACGGACAGAACGCGGCCGCACCGTGGGGCGAGGGCACACTGTCGAAGCCGCTGGTCGCGCAAGCGTTGAACGCCGCGAACCAGGTCGTGCAGTCGGACTGCCCCGCGGCGGGCGGCCAGGTCGTGTCGAACTCCACTCCGGGCGCGGACGCGCCGAACCTCTCCGGGATCGACGCGATCGGGACCATGCTGCACTGCGTCGCGCCGCCGTCCCAAGCGACGGCGGCGGGCGCGTCCGGGTCGAGTCCCCTCGGCAGCTTCAGCCTCCCCGGGATCCCGAGCACGCCGACGGCGCCCGCGCCGACGTCGACCCCGGCGGCGACGGCCGCGGTCCAGCTCCCGGACTCGCTCTCGGTCGCCAAGCTGCCGCTTCCGCTGCCCGGGACGCCGATCGACCGGGTCGTAACCGTGCTCGTCGGCGCACTGCTGTACCTGGCGTTCCGCGACCCGCTGCGCCGCCTCCTCGGGCGGGCCGTCGAGTGACGATCGCGCCCCCCTCCGAGACAGTCGTCGCCCCGGCGATCGAGGTCGAGCCGCCGCCGCTGCCCCCGGCGGGGATCGATGTCGACCTGCTGCGCCGCATGGTGCTGCGGGTCGTGCTCGTCGTCCTCGTCGTCGCGCTCGTGGCCGTGTCGTTCGAGACGCTCGTGGCCCAGAAGTACTTCCAGGTCCGCCAGAGCCAGCTCTTCTCGAACTGGCCCGGCCCCCAGCCGCACCTCGCGATCGGCGGCGCGGCGGCGATCCTGCAGATCCCGCGGACCACCGGATCCGCGGCCAGCACGCCGCTCGACCTCAACGTCGTCGTGGTCCAAGGCGACGGCGCGTCGCAGCTGCACGCCGGACCGGGCCACGTGCCGAACACGCCGCTGCCCGGGCGTCGCGGCAACAGCATCATCGTCGGGCATCGGGACGGCTGGGGCGGGCCGTTCGGCGCGCTCGCGAGCGTGCACAAGGGCGCGTTCATCCTCACCCAGACGCACGGGAGCCGGAAGGCGACCGCGTACACGGTCACGACGATCAAGTACGTCTCGGCGTCGGACACGCGCTACACCGGCCAGACCAAGGACTTCCGCCTCACCCTCATCACGAGCGACGGCGGCACGCTCTCGAACAACCGCCTCCTGATCCAGGCCGTGTCGGGCAAGCCCTACCCCGCCCCCCGCCGGCCCGGCCCGGAGATCACCATCCCCCACACGTCGCTGTACCTCAACCTGGCGCTGGGGATCGCCCTCGCGGCCTTCGTGCTCGCCGGCATCGCCGGGAGCTACCTGCGGCGCCGGTACGGGCTCGCCGCCCGGCTCGCCGTCCTCGTGCCCGTCCTCGTCGCCGGGATCTTCGCGGTCATGCTGACCCTCGATCTGCTGCTCCCGCCGCTTCGCTGACCCTCGCGGCACGCATTCGAAAGCCTGCGGGATCGACCGATGAACGCTGTGCCAACTCCCCTCCAACAGGCCCGTGCGTCGATTGAGGTCGAGGTCGGGATCGCGTCAACTGGCGATGGTGTCCGGAGGGGCACCTTCACGCGACCCGGTCGAAAGGGAGATCTGTGCGCCTACTCAAACGATTGGTGGCCGCCGTCGGCGGTGGCGTCGCCCTGGGGCTGCTCATCGCCGCACCAGCGTTCGCCGGAACCATCACGACCCCATCGAGTAACCCGTTCACGATCCCGGTTGACGGCTCGGGGAACCCCGTGTCCTTCACCGTGTCGGGGGGCGGCTTCAACGCAGGAGGCCAGGTCTACATCGAGGAGTGCGACGGCGTCTCGCCCACCTCGCCGGGCTGGAGCCCGACGCTGCACTGCGACAACGCGACCTCCCCGTCGGCCGTGACGGCGGACAGCAACGGGAACTACACGTTCCCGGCGGGAGACCCGAACTTCGGCTTCACGCCGTTCCCGAACGGTCTGAGCCCCTCAGGGCAGTTCAACTGCATTGCCCCCGGGCAGACGCCCCCGAGCAATGGGCACACGAGCTACACGAACTGCCAGGTGCGCGTATCCAGCAACAACGGCTCGACGACGTCGGACCAGGCGTTCATCACGCTCACCTACCCCCAGCAGGGAGCCATCACCCCCGAGGTGCCGTACGCGGTGATCCTGCCGCTGGGTGCCCTGGCGCTCGGTGGCGCGTTCTTCCTGATCCACAAGCGTCGGGCCTCATCGGCCGCCACGGCGTGATCACTGCCCTGAGCCGATACGCCATGAGTTCATCAACCGAGGAGGTTCAGTGAAACCGAGATTGTTCTCGGCAGCGGTCGTGATCGCCACGGTCGCCGTCGTCGGCGCCTTCGTCGCCGGCCCCGCGGGGGCGACGCCCCCGGGCGGGTACGGGTTCGACGACACGTCCCACGTCATCGTGGGCGGCGGCTCCGACACCACCTACTACACCATGCAACAGCTCACGACCGATTGGGCTCACTCGGACTTCGGGACGTCGGGTGGCTGCAACAACACCACCTCAGTCGGTCCCAACATCAACGAGTGCGTCGCCAACGCGAACCCCGAGACGAACGACCTGGGCAACTGGCAGCACGACACGATCGCGCAGGCCAACCCGGTCGGGTCGAGCACCGGGATCGCGTCCCTCAACGGCTTCAACAGCGCAGCCTACGGGGGCACCGTGAACGGCACGCCGCCGAACGTGGACTTCGCCCGCTCGTCGCGGGGCCCGAAGACCACCGGCGGGAACTGCAGCGGTGGCAACGAGCTGACCTGTGACACGTTCTGGGGCTACGGCCAAGACGGCATCCAGATCGTCGTCATTAACTCCCGGGTCGCGGACGCCCAGAGCTCGACGGCCCTCACGAACCACGCGATCACGCCGATCGAGCTGTACCACATCTTCAACTGTGACTACGCGATGTGGGACCAGGTGGCGTCTCTCGGCATCGCCGTGGGTGCGCCGAACGACGGCCCGATCGTGCCCTGGACCGTCAACACGGCGTCCGGGACGTTCGCGACGTTCCAGACGTACATCGACGGGCAGTCGGGTGTCCCAGCTGGCTGGTCTCCGGCCGCGCCGACCGGGACGGCCAACACCGGCACCGGTCCGATCGACAACTACACCAACAAGGTGGGCTGTGACCGGGAGCTCGCCGCGACCGGCCAGTTCCCCCAGGAGAACGACCTGAAGCCGTTGGTGAACGACCCCTCGACGGCGTCTCTCGACCAACGCGCAGAGCGTCAACGACCCGGCGAACTGGATCACCTGGGGCTCCTACGGCGTGCTGTCGGTGCTGCCCTACCTGTCGCAGCCGGTTCGCACCACGAACCCGGGTGCTGGGACGCAGGTCACCTCCGGTCCGGCCGGCGTGAACGGCAGCCTGCCGTCCACGAGCAAGATCCACGCCAACACGTGGGCGATCGGTCGGACGCTGTTCCACGTCACCAAGAAGACCGACGCGGACTGCCCGGTGAACGGCGCGGTGTGTGACTTCGTGGACAACCCGGGCCCGACGTCGAACACGACCGGCACCGCCGACCTGAACGTCGTCGGTGGCAGCTCGGGCACGAGCGGCGCGGTGCGGGAGTTCACCCGCTGGTTGTGCCGGCCTTCGGCGTCCCTCCAGCAGAACGACCCGTTCACGGGCGTGAACTACGACTCGGAGATCACGGGAGCCCTCGCGTTGAGCGGCTTCACGACGGTGCCGACCGGTCTGCAGACCGCCGGGACCCGTTGTGACGTGATCCATTAGCGAGGAGTCGGAGCAGGACCTTTCCTGACAGGCGTGGGGGCACGGTCGGCGGACCGTGCCCCCACGGCCTCTCCGCGCCATGTCATTGCGTTTTGCCCCCACGATCGCCCCAGGACCGCGAGCCGCCGTGCTCGCGGTCGTCGTCGCGCTCGCCGTCGGGGCGGTCGCGCCGACGCCCGCGGCGGCCGACCCGTCGTCGACCACGACGTCGACGACCGCGCCGACGCTCGGCACGATGACCCCGGACCAGCTCGCGCAGTCCGTGCAGCTCGCGCTGCAGTACACGAGCATCACCCAGCAGCTGGCCCAGCTCACCACCCAGCTGACGGACGCCCGAGCGAACCTCGCGGCGGCGCAGAACGCCTTCGAGGTCCTCGACGTCCGCTACGGCAACGACCAGACCGGCCTCGCCGGCGCCATCGCCCGCCTCCAAGGCCGTGCCGTGCAGACCTACGAGAACAGCGACGCCCTCATCGGGGCCGCGCTCGAGGTGCAGCACCTGCAGCAGGTCGAGACCGCGCAGCAGTACGTCGACGCCGCGTCGACCGCCGACACGAACGACGTCGACCGCCTCACGAGCGACCTGGTCCAGGTGAAGGCCGCGCGGGATGCCCGCGCCACCACCGTCCGTGGCCTCCAAGGCGAGGTCACGCTGCTCAACACCCAGCACGACCAGCTCAGCGCCCAGGCAGCCAGCGACCAGAGCGCCCTCACCGCGCTCGGGGGCGTGCCGGTGCTCGGGACGGCGCAGCTCACCGCCAAGCAGATGGCCGACTGGTTCCACTCGACGGGGGCGAAGGCCCGCCTGTCGAGCACCACCACCATCGAGCAGCTCACCAGCCTCTACATCTCCGAGGGCGAGGCGGTCGGCGTCCGCGGCGACGTCGCCTTCGCCCAAGCGATCATCGAGACCGGCTCCTTCGAGCACGCCACCGACAACAACTACGCTGGGATCGGCGCGTGCGACAGCTGCACCGGCGAGCCCGGCTTCCCCACCGCCCAGGCGGGCGTGCGCGCGCAGCTCCAGCTGCTCCGCAGCTACGCCGACCCGGCGAGCGACGCCACGAACCTCGGGAACCCGCCGGACCCGACGCTGTTCGGTGCGGACCCTGCGACCGCCGCGGCGAACTTCGACGACTTCTTCCTCAAGGGCAAGGTGCCCCTGTGGAACGAGATGGGCCACGGCAACTGGGCGACCGACCCGAACTACGCGAGCAAGGTGCTGCGCATCTACCTCACGATGCTCACGTACTCGGCCGCGCAGTGAGGTCGCCCGTGCGCGCACCGGAGCAGCTCGAGCGGCCGCGAGCCACCGGGCGACGGCACGCGTACTCCGACAGGAAGCCGTGGTGAACAGATCCGCAACACGCTGGGTTCCGGGGCGGGGCGGCGCGGATAATGCGAGCGCCGGGCACCAGGGGCAGGGAGAACGTCCAGACATGACGACACACAGCGCCAAGGCCGGTGACCCCGGTGTCGCATCGACACGCCCCGCGCGCCGGACTCGCACGCGCCGGCGTGCCGCGGCCGGGCTGCTCTCGTCGGCGGGTGCGACGGTCGCCGCGCTCGGCCTCGCCGTCTCGGGCATCGCCGTCGCCGCCGTCGCGGCGACGCCGGCGTTCGGCGGCGCGTTCCCCGGCACCAACGGACCCATCGTCTTCGAGAGCTTTCGCAACAACGGTCAGCCCGACATCTGGAAGACCGACGCCACCGGCTCCCCGGCGGTGGCGCTCACCGCGAACCAAGGTGACAACGAGTACCCCGCCATCAACGCCGACAGCTCGCAGGTCGCGTTCGCCACCGATCGGGACGCCGGCAACTTCCAGATCTACAAGATGAACATCGACGGCAGCGGACAGACCCGACTGTCCAACAACACCTGCACCGAGATCGAGCCGTCGTGGTCGCCGGACAGCACGAAGATCGCGTTCGTCAGCAACTGCTCGGGCCACTCCCAGATCGTCGTCATGAACGCCGACGGGACCGGCCGGACCACCTTGTCGCAGACGGCCGGCGTGAACGACACCCAGCCCGCCTGGTCGCCGGATGGCACGAAGATCGCGTTCACGAGCGACCGCACCGGCAAGAGCCAGATCTTCGTCATGGACGCGGCAGACGGCTCCGGCGTGGTCGACCTATCCAACAACGCGTTCTCGGACTCGAAGCCGAACTGGAAGCCCGACGGCACGGAGCTCGCGTTCCAGACGAACCGGCTCGGGAACTCCCAGATCTGGCAGATGAACAGCGACGGGACCAACCAGGCCGCGCTCGTCACACCGTCGCCGAGCGGCAAGAGCGACACGAACCCCGCCTGGTCGCCCGACGGGACCCAGGTCGCCTTCTCGAGGTTCGTGCCCGGCAACAGCCTCGACATCTTCGCGATGGTCATCAACCTCGCGAACGGCCACATGACCGACGTCACGAACAACCCGTCGTTCGACGACGAGGCTGACTGGGGTCCCGGCCAGAACGCACTGGTGCCCGAGGTGCCGCTCGCCGTCGGCCTGCCGCTCGCCGGCATGGGCATCTTCGCCCTCGGGTTCACGGTCCAGCGCCGCCGGCGCCGGCCGGCTCTCACCTGAGAGGCCCGTGCGGGCACTGAGCCTGGCGGTCCTGACCGCCATCATCGGGTCGACGATTGGCGGCGCAGCACGCGCCGCCACCGCCGACCCCGTGACCGACCTGACCTCGCAGGCCAGCGCCATCGCGCAGCAGATCACGGCCAACAACGAGCAGATCACCGCGCTCGGCCAGCGCTACGACGACGCCGCGCTGCGCCTGCAGCAGGCCCGGACGACGATCGCCTCCGACCAGACGACGATCGATAGCTACCGCCAGCAGGTGAGCCGACTGCGCAGCCAGCTCGGGACGCTCGCCGCGTCGGAGTACCGCGCCCAGCTCGCCGGGTCGTCGCTCGCGTTCCTCGACGCGCCCGACGTCGAGCAGCTCGGCGCGGAGGAGCGCTACGGCGCCGACCAGGCCACCCCGGCTGACCAGCGCCTGGGCCGCCTGACGGCGACCGAGCAGGCGCTCCAGCGCGAGGAGGACGCGACCAGCCAGGCGCAGGAGGACGCGGCCACCGAGACGCAGTCGCTCACCCAGCTGACGGCCCAGCTCCAAGCGGCGAACCAGACGCAGGAGCAGACCCTGAGCGGCCTCCAAGGTGCAGCTGCTCGGGCTCGTGAACGACCAGCTGAGCGAGCAAGCCGACGAGGAGCTCATCGCCGCCGTCGCGCAGTTCGATCCCGGCATCCTCGACGGTGGCGACCCCGGCCTGTTCCCGAACCTCCCGGCGGTCAGCGCCGCCGCCGCGATCGCGATCGCCTTCGCGCGCGCCCAGATCGGCAAGCCGTACCTCTACGCGGCCGCCGGGCCTGGCTCCTACGACTGCTCCGGCCTCGTGATGGCCGCGTTCGCCGCGGCCGGGATCCGCCTGCCGCACTACTCGGGTGCGCAGTACGACGGGCTGCCCCACGTCCCGCTGTCCGCCGTCCAGCCGGGTGACCTCCTCTTCTGGGGGCCCGGCGGGAGCGAGCACGTCGCGATCTACGTCGGCGCCGGGCGCATCCTCGAGGCCGGCGGGACGGGCCACGACGTCCACGTTGGGCCGATCTGGGGCCATCCGGTCGGCGCGGCACGGGTCGTCTGACGTCGCGGGGCCGACGCCCCGCGTCACCAAATGTTCACCTGGGGATAACCCGGGCCGTCCGGTCGCGTGTGATCCAATGCGCTGTGCGGCTGACGACGTACATCGTCTTGCTGGCCGCCCTCGTCGCCGTGCCCGCGGCACGCGTCGGCGGGCTCATCGGCACCGGACCGACGATCCACGCCACCCCGACCGTGCCCGCAGCGCTGCGTCGCAGTCCGCCGCCGTCCACGACGCCGCCGCTGCCGACGAGCGTCCCCTCCACGACGCCGCAGACCGTCGGGCCGCCGCCCAACTTCCTGCCGACCGTCAACCTCGTCCCGACGCTCGTCTGGACGACCGCCGACGTCCACCCGTCCGGGGTCGAGGTGTACAGCAACCCGACCGACGCCGTGCCGAGCCTCGACGTCTCGGGTTACACCGAGTTCAACACGCCGCGGGTGCTGCCCGTCATCGGCCAGCAAGGCACCTGGCTCGAGGTCCGACTGCCCGTGCGGCCCAACAACGCCGTCGGCTGGATCAAGTCGTCCGACGTCACGGTGGGCGCGGTGTCGGACAAGATCCTCGTGAGCCTCGTAGACCGTCAGCTGAGCTGGTACCACGGCCAGGCGCTCGAGCTGCAGACGAGCGCGGGCATCGGCGCGTCGAGCAGCCCGACACCTCCAGGCGAGTACTACATCACGGACGTGATCCCGAGCTCGGGCGCGTACGGCCCGTTCATCCTCGCCCTGAACGGCCACTCCGACACCTACACCGACTTCGAGGGTGGTGACGTGTGCCTGGCGATCCACGGCACCAACGCCCCGTCGACGATCGGCGGCGCGGCGTCCAACGGCTGC
>CAVSWH010000023.1:0-317195 GCA_963731625.1 uncultured Actinomycetes bacterium | reverse complement strand
TGAGCATCGTGTCGTGGCCCTACCCCGACCCGGGGGCGCTGCTCGCCCGTCGCCTCGGGCTCCCGGCACGCACGCCGCGACGATGACCACGACCGTCGGCGGGAACAGCCCGCAGCTGCTCGTCAACACCTTGGTCCCGGCGATCGAGCGCGGCGACGCCGACGTCGTGCTGCTCGGTGGCGCCGAGTGCGTGCACACGCGGTGGCGGGCCCGCCGCGAGCCGAAGACCCGGTTGGTCTGGACCCAGGCGGAGGACCCGCCCTGCCCGCACGTCGTCGGCGACGACCGCGCCGGGAGCAGCGACTACGAGCTGGCGCACGGCGCCGCGGCGCCGACACTCGTGTACCCGCTCTTCGAGACGGCGCTGCGCGCCGCTGCGGGCCGGAGCGTCGACGAGCACCAGGTGGTGGTGAGCGAGCTGTGGGCCGACCTTCAGCGCGGTCGCGGCGGAGAACCCGCACGCCTGGTCGCGGGAGACGTTCACCCCCGCGGCGCTTCGGACCGTGACGCCCGACAACCGGATGATCACCTTCCCGTACCTGAAGCGGCTGTGCGCCAACATCGACGTCGACCAGGCGGCGGCGCTGCTCGTGTGCTCCTACGAGACCGCACGCGGCGCCGGCGTCCCCGACGATCGGATGGTGTTCCCGCGTGCCGGCGCCGACGCGCACGACCACTTCTTCGTCACCGAGCGCGACCGGCTCGACACGTCCCCGGCGCTGCGCGCCGTCGGCGAAGCGACCGTCGCGGCGGCGGGCGTGTCCCTCGACGACGTGGCGCGCTTCGACCTGTACTCGTGCTTCCCGTCCGCGGTGGAGGTCGCGATGGGCGCGCTCGGCCTCCGCGGGCCCGGCCGGCGGCGACGACCGGCCCCTGACCGTCACCGGTGGGCTCGGCTTCGCCGGCGGGCCGGCGAACAACTATCCGACGCACGCCATCGCGGCGATGGTGGAGGCCTGCCGGCAAGACCCCGGCTCGCTCGGCTTCGTGAGCGCGATCGGGTGGTACATCACGAAGCACGCCGCCGGCTGCTACTCGACGACGCCGCCCGCCGACGGGTTCGCCCGCGTCGACCCCGCCGAGACGCAGCGGCTCGTCGACGCGCACCCGGTCCGGGTGGTCGCCGGTCGCGCACACCGGTCCGGCGACGATCGAGGCCACCGCCGTCGCCGTCGAGCGTGACGGCACCCCGTCCCTCGGGATCCTGTCCACCCGCACGCCGGACGGCCGGCGCGCGCTCGCCAACACGCGCGACGTCGAGACGCTGCGCGACATGATCACCACCGCGTGGGAGGGACGCCGCGTCGACCTCGTCGCCGAGGACGGGACGAACCGGCTCGCGTGAGGGTCAGCCCGGCGGCCGCAGGTCGACCCGCAGCGTGAGGACGCCGTCCTCGAAGGCCCAGGACGCGTCGCCGAGGAGCGAGAAGTCGAGGTAGTCGAGCCGGGCCTGCTCCACGAACCGGGCGCGCTCGGGGCCCGCGACCGGCGGGAGCGGCCGCTCGCGGACCGCGGTCGCACGTTCCCGGAACCGGGCCAGCATCGCGTCGACGTCCAGCGTGTCGTCGGGCACCGCCGTCAACCTCCCCGGGCCACCAGGACCCGCTCGCGGCCAGCCAGATCACATTCAACCCGCGCGTCCGCGAACCCCGCAGCCCGCGCCGCGTCGAGCGCCGCGCCCGCCTGGTGCGGGGCGAGCTCGACGACGAGGGTGCCCGCCCCGGGTCGCAGGTAGTCCGGCGCGCCGGCCACGATCCGGGCGATCGCCTCGAAGCCGGTCGGGCCGCTGACCAGCGCGGCCCGCGGCTCGTGCGCCGCCACCTCGGCGGGCAGCTCGGCGACCTCGCTCGTCGCGACGTACGGCGGGTTGCTCACGATCAGCCGGAACTCGCCCCGCAGGGTCGCCGGGAGCGCGTCGAACCAGTCACCCTCGGCGACGCGGATCTGCGCCGCGGCGCCGCCGCTGCCGGCGAGGTTGGCGCGGGCGACCGCGAGCGCGTCGGCGCTGACGTCGGTGGCCCAGACCTCGGCGTCGGGGAAGGTCGCCGCCACAGCCAGGGCGATTGCGCCCGAGCCCGTGCCGAGGTCCGCGACGAGGAACGAGGCGAGGCTCCCCCGCCACGGGTCGCGCCGGCCTCGCCGCGCGCCGAGCCGCGCGGCTTCGTCGAGCGCGACCTGCGCCGTGCACTCGGTCTCGGGGCGCGGGATGAGCACGCGTCGATCCACGAAGAGGTCGAGGTCCAGGAACGACCACGAGCCGAGCACGTACTGCAGCGGCTCGCCGCGCGCGCGGCGCGCCACCATGTCCCGCGCGTGGCGCGCCGCCGGCGGCGGCGCGTCCTGCTCGGCGACCCAGGTGAGCGGCCCGTCGGCACCCGACGCCGCCTCGATGATCCGCCGGGCGTCGACGTCGGGGCTCGGCCGGCCGGCGAGGTCGAGCTCGGCTTGGGCCTCGTGGAGGAGCAGTCGCCAGGTCGTCACTCGGACGCGCCGAGCTGCGCGGCCCGCTCGGCGGCGGCGAGCGCGTCGGTCAGCTCGTCGAGCGGCTCGCCGCCCGCGAGCACCTGGTCGAGGGCGTGGACCGTGACGCCGACGCGGTGGTCGGTGACCCGGTTCTCCTTGAAGTTGTAGGTGCGGACCTTCTCGGACCGGCCGCCGCCCTTCACCTGGTCGCGGCGCGTCGAGGAGAGCTCCGTCTCCTGGCGGTCCCGTTCCAGCTGGAGGAGCCGGGAGCGCAAGATGCGCAGCGCCTTGTCCTTGTTCTGCAGCTGGCTCTTCTCGTCCTGGCAGGTCACGACGATCCCCGTCGGGACATGGGTCATCCGCACGGCGGAGTCCGTCGTGTTCACGGACTGCCCGCCCGGCCCGCTCGAGCGGTACACGTCGATCGTCAGGTCGTTCGGGTCGATCTCGACGTCGACCTCCTCGGCCTCGGGCAGCACGGCGACGGTCGCGGCGCTCGTGTGCACGCGCCCTTGGCTCTCGGTGACGGGCACGCGCTGGACCCGGTGGGGCCCCGCCTCGTGCTTCAGGCGGGCCCAGGCGTCCGGGCCCTTCACGGCGAGCGTCACGTCGCGCTGGCCGCCCATCTCCGAGGGCTGCGTGGAGAGCGTCTCGAAGCGCCAGCCGTGCCGGCGGGCGAGCGCCTCGTACATGCGGGCGAGCTCGGCGGCCCACAGGTTGGCCTCCTCGCCGCCCTCGGCGCCGCGGATCTCGAGGATGACGTTGCGGCCGTCGTTGGGGTCCTTCGGGACGAGCAGCTCGCGCAGACGGGCCTCGAGGCGGGCGAGCGTGGCCTCCTGCTCGGCGATCTCGCCGCGCAGGTACTCGCGCATCTCCGCGTCGTCCTCGCCGGCCAGCAGGTCGCGTGCGTCGGCGAGCGCCGTCTCCGCCGCCTGGTAGTCCCGGTACGCGTCGACGATCGGGCGCAGCTCGGCGCGGCGACGCCCGGCGTCCCGCGACGCGGCCTGGTCGCCGGCGGCGTAGATCTCCGGGAGCGCGGCCTCGAGCTTGTCGAGCTCGGTCTCGAGGTCGGCGAGGTGCTCGAACACGCGCGCCAGGGTACCGACGCACCCTCCGCGCTCAGCTCAGCGCGGGCACCGGGCTGAACGAGGCACCGAGGACGGGCTGGGTGTCGGTGACGCCGAGCCAGCCAAGCCCGGTCGCGAGATGCGAGCGGAAGTCGATGGCGGGCACGAGGTTGCCGTTCGCGTCGAGCTGGGTGAGCGACGGCGGCTCGCCGTAGCGGCCGCCCTTCACGTGGGGCCCCACGAGGAAGTGCACGTTCGCGGTCCCGTGATCGGTGCCGCTGCCGTTCTCGCCCGCGCGGCGCCCGAACTCGGACGTCGTCATGAGCACCACCCCGTCCGCCGCGGACCCGAGGCCGGTGAAGAGCGCCTCGATGCCCTGGTCGACGTCGCTCAGCAGCGCCGGCTGGCGCTGGGCCTCGCCCTCGTGGACGTCGAAGTCGCCGACGCCGTTCACGTAGACGACGCGGGGGGCGAGCGGCGACTTGATGAGCTGTGCGGCGAGCGTGAGCGAGTCGACGACGGTGCTCGCGGTGTACGCCCCGCCCGCCTGGGACCGCGGGGTCGGCGCGGCGCTCGGGCTCAGCACCTGGTCGAGGCGGTCCCGCGCCTTCGCGGTGAGGCTGACGGCGCGCTCGACCTGGCCGACGAGCGGCCGGGTGTCGATCTTGGCCGGCGCGAAGCCCGACCACGACGAGACGAGCGTGTCGGTCGAGCCGGTCCAGCGCGGCGGGCGCGGCTGCAGCCCGCTCGCGTCGTCGATCGTCGTGGCGAAGGACTGCTGGCCGAGCAGCGCCGGGGCCGGCTGGCCACCGAGGCCGATCGCGGCGAGCGGGTCCTCGTAGCCGACGGTCGCGTCGAGGTAGGAGCCGAGCCAGCCCGGCGAGCCGTCGGGACGCTGCGCGGTCCACCACACCTCGAGCGACCCGAAGTGCGACAGGTCGGGTGGCGTGTAGCCGAGCCCCTCCACGACCGCGACCTGGCCGGCGTGGTAGCGCGCCGCGAGGCGGGTGAGGCTCGGGTGCAGCCCGACCTGGCCGTCGAGGTCGATCGGGTTCGTCACGCCGAGCGTTGGGCGCAGCTGGTGGTACGCGGGGTCGGCGTGCGGGACGAGCGTGTTCAGCCCGTCGTTCCCACCGGAAAGCTCGAGCACGACGAGCGTGCGCCCGGGGATGCTCGGCAGGGTCCCCGCGGGGGGCGTCGCGACGTCGGCGGCGGCGGGCGCGGCGCGCTCCCAGGTCCGCAGCACGTAGCCGGACGCGACGAGCGCGGCCGCACCCCCACCGGCGCGGCGCAGGAAGTCTCGGCGGGACAGCGGGTCGCTCATACGACGGTGTACTCCGGGCAGGTCGCGGCGAGCGCGAAGCGCCGCGCCGGGTCGGGTTCGGCATCGAGGACGTGCCGCGTGCCCGACGACACATCGAAGAGGCCGAAGCGCGCGAGCAGCGTGGTCACGTCCTTCGCCGCGGGCGGCGGCGCGACGAGCGGGTCGAGCAGGTCGAACGCGCCGACGAGATCGTGGGGTCCGAGCAGGAGGGTGCCGCTCGGGAACCCGCCGACGTTCGGGGGCAGGAACGGGACGTAGTCGACCTGACGCAGCGCGTTCACCGCCACCGCGGCGCGGATCTCGACGCTCAGGTCGGCGTGCGCGGCCTGGAGGAGGCCGACGAGCTTCTCGACCGGGGTGCGCACCCGCACCCGGACCGCGTCGTCGCTCGTGAACGCCGGGTCGGCCGTGATCGCCTCGACGAGCGGCAGGATCTGGTAGTCGCGCCCGAAGCTCGAGGCGAGGCTCGCCACGGTGTCCGCGCTCGGGTTCAGCCCGACGAGCTCGCGGTACAGCTTCGTGGCGACGAACTTCGGTGTCGCCGGGTTCCCGAGGATCACGTCGAGCGCCTGGTCCAGGTCGAAGTCGCCGTGGTGGCCGAGGAGGGTCTTCACGCTCTCGTCGTGGCGCTGGTCGAGGAACGCCGCGGTCCACGGCGCGATCCCGAAGGCGGCGAGCCGCGCGCTGACCGGCAAGCCCGGGATGTTGACGATCCAGCCGCTGAACGACTTCGACGCGGCGACGACGTCGGCCTGTGTGTAGCCCTGGTCGCGGCCCATCGTGAAGAGCTCCATGCACTCGCGCCCGAAGTTCTCGTTGACGTTGCCGACCCGGTTCGTGATCCCGTCGAGGAAGACGAGCATCGCCGGGTCCTTGGCGACGGCGTGGAGCAGGTCGGCGTAGCTCTTCGTCGCGTGCTGGCGGATCGTCGCGTGCTGCTGGCGCATGAGGTACGCGACCCCGACCTTGCGCAGGCTCGTCGCGAAGTGGTCGGACCAGAACCAGACGAGGCGCTCCTCGATCAGGCGCGGCGACGAGGCCATCTGGTCCACCCACCAGCCGATCAGCGGGAGGATGTCGGCCGGCGCCGCGGCCTTGCGTGACACCGGGGCGGGCAGGGTCGGGGGGACCGGGCTCGACCCGCTCAGCTGCAGCGCGGCGCTGATGGCATGGTCCGGGTCGGCGAGGCCGCCGAGCAGGTCGGGATGGGGTCCCATCGAGAGCCGCCGGACGACGTGGGCGACCCGTTCGCGGTCCGAGACCTGGCCCATGGGCGCACGATCGCCCGCTCCTGTGAGGGGGCTGTGAAGCGGCGCCTAGGGGGCCGTCAGCCAAGCCTCCGGAACGAACACGTCAACCGACGGCCCGTCAGTCGAGGAGCTGGCGGAACTCCTCGGGCGCCTCCCCGGTGGCGGTCTTGGCGGCGAGCTCGTCGAGCCAGCGGTGGAAGTCGTCGCTGCCCGTCCGGTCGGCCATCGCCCGCGGGATGGCCGGGAACGCGTAGTCGGGCGTGGGCAGCGGCGGATGGTCCGCGGCCGGCTTCCGGGCCAGGGCCGCCTCGACGATCGGCTCGAGCCGGCGGGCCTTCTCGCGCCGGGCCGCCTCGTCGCGCTCGGCGAACTCGGGCAGCACCTCCGCACCGAAGAGCTCGAGGCTCTCGCAGATGTCCTCGTGGCGGTTCTTGCCGACCTGGGCACAGAAGATGAGCTGGTCGACGCCGCACGCCTCGTAGCGGCGCAGGTAGTCACGCAGCTGGGCGGGGGTGCCGATCGCGCCGCGGATGCCGAACGAGCCGCCCTGCACGACCTTCGCGCCGAGCCGGTCCCCGTGCGCGCCCGCGGCGGCGACGGCCGCCGGGTCGTAGCCCTCGGCGGCGCGGCGGTCCTGGTACTCGGCCCACACGTCGGTGCGCCCGGGCTCGTGCCGGCCGAACAGGTAGTAGTGGGCGAGCGAGTACCCGAAGAAGTTCCCGCCCTCGAGGCCGCGGGCGAGCGCCTCGTCCTCGTCGGGATGGCACATGAAGGGGCTGACGCACGCGACGTTGGCGTTCACCGCGTCACCGATCGGCACGCACTCCTCGGCGAGCGTGCGCTCGTAGTCACCGATCCAGTGCGTGGCCTCCTCCGGGTCGATGAACGCGAACGTCAGCGCGCCGATGCCGTGCTGCGCGGCGAGGTGGATGGTGTCGCGGCGGCTGCATGCCACCCAGACCGGCGGGTGCGGGCGCTGCACCGGCTTGGGGACCACGTTGCGGGGCGGCATCGTCACGAAGCGCCCGGCGTGGCCGGTGAAGGGGGTCTCGGTCATGCAGCGCAGCGCGACGCGCAGCCCCTCCTCCCACATGGCCCGCTTCTGCTCGGGGTCGATGAGGAACCCGCCGAGCTCAGCCTCCGACGACGACTCGCCCGTCCCGAACTCGACGCGGCCGTCCGAGACCAGGTCGAGCATCGCCACCCGCTCCGCGACGCGTGCCGGGTGGTTGAAGGGCGGCGGCGTCTGGACGATGCCGTGGCCGAGACGCAGGTGGCGGGCGCGCTGCGACACCGCGGCGAGGAACACCTCGGGCGCGCTCGAGTGCGAGTACTCCTCGAGGAAGTGGTGCTCGACCTCCCAGACGTAGTCGATGCCGAGCCGGTCGGCGAGCTCGCACTGCTCGAGCGCGTTGCGGAGCAGCTGGTGCTCGCTCTCGGGCCCCCACGGGCGCGGGAGCTGGTGCTCGTAGAAGAGGCCGAACCGCATCGGAGCAGGGTAGGGCGGCCGCCCGTGGTCGGGCAGCGCCCCGTCAGGCCGGCGAGAGCCGGGGCACGCCGGCGGGCACGCGTGATGGGCGAGCGTCGACCTCGGCGAGCTGCTCGGCGCTGAGCACGGCCCGCAGCGACGCGAGGCCGACCTCGAGCTGCTCGAGGCTCGGCGGGCGCGTCGTGAGGCGCTGCAGCGCGAGGCCGGGGGCCATGAGGACCCGCACGGCACGCTGCTCCATGTGTCCGGCGGCGTAGCGGATGACCTCGTACGCGAGCCCGGCGATGAGCGGCAGGAGCAGGATCCGGGCGGTGATCATCCACAGCAGCGAGGTGTGGCCGATGAACGCGTAGACGATGATCGTCACGACCATGACCGTGAGCAGGAAGTTCGTGCCGCAGCGCACGTGCTCGGTGGTGAACTGCTGCGCCGACTCCGGGGTGAGCGCGGCGCCCCGCTCGTACGCGGCGATCGACTTGTGCTCCGCGCCGTGGTACTGGAACGTGCGCTTGATGCTGGGCAGCAGCGAGATGAGGACCAGGTAGCCGATGAAGATCACCAGGCGGACGCCGCCCTCGGCGATGTTCGACGCGACGCCGCCGAGCCCGAGCGAACCCGCGAAGCCCTGGTTCACGAACGTCGGGATGACGACGAACAGCGCCGTGAAGAAGACGAGCGCCCCGCCGATCGTCCAGCCCATCGCCCGCGGCGACAGCCGCTCCTCCTCCGGGAGCTGACGGTCCGCGGACCAGGTGAGCGCCCGGAACCCGAGCGTCAGCGACTCGGCGAGCGAGGCGATGCCCCGCGCGATCGGGATGCGGGACCACCGGTCGGCCCAGCTCGGCGCCTCGCGCACCTCGAGCTCGATCTCGCCGTCTGGGGTGCGCACCGCGACCGCGTAGGACCGCTCGCCGCGCATCATCACGCCCTCGACGACGGCTTGGCCGCCTAGGTACCGGGGCGTGGCCACGGCCTGCCGCTCAGGACGGCCGTTGGGCCTTGGCGTAGCGGCGCTGGAACCGCTCGACGCGCCCGCCGGTGTCGACCAGCTTCTGCTTGCCCGTATAGAAGGGGTGGCACTCCGAGCAGAGCTCCACCCGCAGCGATGACACGGTGGAGCGGGTCGTGAACTCGTTCCCGCACGAGCAGTGCACGGTGCAGGTCTGGTACTCGGGGTGGATGTCGGTCTTCATGGCGCCCAATCTACCGCCGCCGGATCGGCCCGCTCATCGGGCCCGGCGGGGGTCAGCCGGCGAGCGTCGGGGCCTTCGCGACCTCGGCGAGGAACTCGTCGTTGCTCTTCGTGGTCCGCAGCTTGTCGAGGAGCAGCTCGAGGCCCTTGCCCCCGGAGCTGTCGCCGTCGAGGGCGTTGAGGACGCGCCGCAGCTTCCACACCTGGTTGAGCTGGTTGCGCTCGAAGAGGAGCTCTTCGTGGCGGGTGCTCGAGCCCTCGACGTCGATCGCCGGGTAGATGCGCCGCTCGGCGAGGCGCCGATCGAGGCGCAGCTCCATGTTCCCGGTGCCCTTGAACTCCTCGAAGATCACCTCGTCCATGCGGCTGCCCGTGTCGACGAGCGCCGTGGCGATGATCGTGAGCGAGCCACCCTCCTCGATGTTGCGCGCCGCGCCGAAGAAGCGCTTCGGCGGGTAGAGGGCGGTCGAGTCGACACCACCGGAGAGGATGCGGCCCGACGCGGGTGCGGCGAGGTTGTGCGCCCGGGCGAGACGGGTGATGCCGTCGAGGATGACCACCACATCGACCCCCTGCTCGACGAGGCGCTTCGCCCGCTCGATGGCGAGCTCGGCGACCGTCGTGTGCTCCTCGGCGGGGCGGTCGAAGGTGCTCGACACGACGTCGCCGCGCAGGACGTGGCGGCGCATGTCGGTGACCTCCTCGGGCCGCTCGTCGACGAGCAGCACGATCAGGTGCACCTCGGGGTTGTTGCGCTCGATCGAGTACACGAGCTGCTTAAGGATCGTCGTCTTGCCCGCCTTCGGCGGCGAGACGATGAGGCCGCGCTGGCCCTTCCCGACCGGGGAGACGAGGTCGATGATGCGCCCCGTCGTCTCGAGGGGGTTGTCGGCGAGCTCGAGGCGCAGCTTCTCGTCGGGGAACAGGGCCGTGAGGTCCTCGAAGCGGGGCCGCTCCCGAGCGTCGTCGGGTGTCATGCCGTTGATCTGGTCGACGCGCAGCAGCGCCGGGTACTTCTCGTTCGACGCCTGGGGCCGCGAGAAGCCGTCGAGGAAGTCGCCCTTGCGCAGGGCGAAGCGCCGCACCTGCGACGCTGACACGTACACGTCGCGCGACCCGGCGAGGTAGCCGGTGGTCCGCAGGAAGCCGTAGCCCTCGTCGCGGAGCTCGAGGAGGCCGTGGCACTCGACGGGCTCGCCGCCGGCCTCCACGCGGGGCTCGCGGTCGCCTTCGGGGCCGCCGCGCCCACGGCGACGACGCCGACGCCGGTTGTTGCCGTCGCCGTACGAGGCGCGCTCGTCGTCGAACTCCTGGGGTTGACGGGAGGGCGCGCCCGTCGGTGAGCCGTCCCGCCCCTCCTCGGGGTCGGGGCGCGGCTCGGTGGGCGTCGGGGTGCGGGCGGGCATGGGCGATGGTTCGATGGTCTCCACGGCGGGTAGTGCCTCCTCTTCGGCGACGAGCGCCGCAACCGAGTCGTTCTCGAGCTCCGAGGCCCGGGCCGAGCGGATGGTGCGGCGTGGCGCTTCCGCGGCGTCACCGTCGCGGCCGTCGGGTTCGCCGGCCGGGCCGCCTTCGGCGGCGTCGAGGATGGCGTCGATCAGCTCGGACTTGCGCATCCGCGTCGGCGCTTTCACGCCCATCGCACCGGCGATGGCGTGGAGCTCCTCGCGGTCCTTGCTGTCGAGCATCGAGCGGTCGAGCTCCTGCGTACTCATTCGCAGTCGTCTCCTTGGCGGTCGGGGGACCAGTGAGAGGGAGGCGGCCGGGCGGTCCGGGCCAGGGGATGGCAAATCGGACCCGGCTGGGCGCCGGGGGCCGCACACCAGGGACCGCACGCTGTTCGGAAGGCGCACGCCGGCGGGCGTCTCCGCGCGGAGAACCGGGGAGGAGGGCCGGGTGCTGCCGCACCGATCGGAGCGGCGGAACGCCCCCCAATATATCCGCCCGTTCGCCGCCGCGGCAACCAGCCCGGCTGGCTCAGGCGAGGAGGCGGGCCATGAGCTCGTACGCGGGGACCGCGGCCTGGTCGGCGACCGCGGCCTCGGTGTAGCGCCCGCCGGGTCCGGGGGACGCGTCGTCGACGAGCAGGTAGGGGACGGGGTCGGCGGTGTGGGTCCGCCGGGCGCACGGCGTCGCGTGGTCGGGCAGCAAGAGGATGCGGTGCGGCTCCCCCGCCAGCGCGACGTCGAGTGGACCGATGACCTCGGCGTCCCAGCGCTCGAGCGCCGTGACCTTCTCGACGGCGTCGCCCTGGTGGCCGGCCTCGTCGGTGGCCTCGACGTGGAGGAGGAAGAGGTCGCGGTCCTCGAGCGACGCGAGGCAGGCCGCGGTCTGCGCGCCGTAGTCGTTGTCGAACCCGGCGGTCGCGCCCGGGACATCGACGACCTCCAACCCGGTCAGGACGCCGAGGCCACGGACGAGGTCGACGGCGGAGCTGAGCCGACCCTCGACGCCGAAGCGCTCGGCGAAGGCGGGCAGCGACAGGGCCAGGCCTTGGCCCCACAGCCAGATCTGGTTGGCCGGGCACCCGACCGTCCGGGCGGCCTCGGTGACCACCGGGCGAGACGCCGTCATGAGCGCCCGGAGGTGCGGCGCCGCCGGGCCGGTGGGCAGCGTCGCGTGCTGCCCGGTGAGGTCGTGGGGCGGCACGCAGTCCGCGTCGGCCCAGTCCCGCCGGGTGAGGCAGAGATGCCGGTACTCGACGCCGGCGTGGAACCGGACACCGTCGCGGCCGCCGCCGAGCCGCGCGTCGAGCGCCTCGACGATCGGGTGGCTCTGCGCGTCGGATGGGTGGCCGCCGGCGAAGTCGACCATCACGTCGTCATCGACCGTGACGAGGTTGCACCGGTACGCGACGTCGTCGGGCCCGAGCTCGACGCCCATCGCCGCGGCCTCGATGGGCGCACGGCCGGTGTGGAACTCCGCCGGGTCGTAGCCGAGGATCGCCATGTTCCCGACGTCGCTGCCAGGTGGGAGGCCGTCGGGGATCACCGCGGCGCGCCCGACCTGACCGCGCGCCGCGAGCCGCGTCAGGTGCGGCATCGCGGCGGCCTCGAGCGGTGTGCGGCCGTCGAGCGACGCGAGGGGCTCGTCGGCGCAGCCGTCCGGGACGAGCACGACGTACTTCACGAACGCATCGTAGGGCCGAGGCTCGTCGCGGCCGCCCGAGCGTCAGTGCTCGGCGGTCGGGACGCGGCGCGCCACGTCCTCACGCAGCGCGCCCTTGGCCACCTTCCCACCCGAGGCGCGGGGCAGCGCGTCGAGGACGACGAGGTGCTCGGGCCAGAGCTCCTTGCCGACGCCGCGGCCCTGCAGGTGGTCCTGGAGCGCGGCGAGGTCGAGTGGCGCCGCGTCGGGGCGCAGCTCGACGTACGCGCAGACCCGCTCCCCGAACACGGCGTCGGGCATGGCGACGGCGGCCGCCACGGCGACCGCGGGGTGCGTCGACACCTCGTCCTCGACCTGCGCGGCGCTGACGTTCTTCCCACCCCGGATGATGAAGTCGGACGCGCGCCCCGCGACCGTCAGGTAGCCGTCCGCGTCGACGGTGCAGCGGTCCCCGGTCAGCATCCAGCCGTCCGGGGTGTACAGCGCCGCGTTGGCCTCGGGGTCGCCGTAGTAGCCGAGGCAGCAGAGCGGGCCCCGGCACGCCGCGACGCCGGGGCCGCCGGCCGCGGTGACGTCGGCGCCGTCGTCGGCGAGCAGCCGCACGTGCATGGACGGGATGACCGCGCCGGCGCTGCGGAGCCGGCGCGCACGGGAGTCGCGGATCGTCGTGCGGCTCAGCGCACCCGTCTCGTTCGAGCCGTAGAACTGGAGCACGCGACAGCCCGTGCGCTCCTCGAACTCCGCGGCGCGCCGCTCGGGCACCATCTCGCCGCCCGTGAACAGCACGCGGAGGCTGGTGAGGTCGAAGCGGTCCAACGCCGGCGAGTTCAACAGCATGATGAACTGCGTCGAGACGGCCGCGAGCACGGTGACCCGCTCGCGCTCGATCGCCGCGAGGCACGCCTCGGGGTCGAAGCGGGGCAGCACGACGCAGGGCACCCCGAGGACGGTCGGGGTGACGTGGGCGGTCCAGAGGCCGAAGCCGAACGGTGCGGGCAGCGCGCTGAGGAAGACGTCGTCGGAGGTGAGTCCGCCGGCGTCCACCGCGAGCTCGTGGAACGCGAACCACCGGCGCTGGTGGTGCATGACGCACTTCGGCAGCCCGGTCGTGCCCGACGTCGAGTTGAGCAGCCACAGGTCGTCGAGCCCGAGCCCGCGCTCGCGAGGTGCGTCGCGACCCTGCGGCAGGTCCGTCTCCGACACGACGATCGTCGACACCCCGGCCGGCGCGGGCTCGGCTTCGGCTCCGCACAGCAGCAGCGTCGCCCCGGTGACCCTGAGCAGGTGCTCGACCTCGCGCCGGCCGGCCCGCGGGCCGATGCCCACGACGACGCCGCCGGCACGCTCGACGCCGAGATAGCACGCATGGACCGCCGGGCCGTCCGGCATCCACACCGCGACGCGGTCGCCGGGCACGACGGCCGCGTCGGCGAGCACCGCCGCGAGGGCGCTCCCCCGCGCGTCGTACTCGCCCCACGTCATCCGGTGCGCGCCGCCGGCGTACGCCAAGCCGTCCGGCGCGTCGGCGGCGTGCGTGGCGACGAGCTGCTCGAGCGTCGGCACGGACGGATCGGCGGGCGGCGCGGGGGTCAGAGCCCGACGCGCGCCGCCACCCGTTCGGGCTCGGGGTCGACGGCGTCACCGACCTCGACCTCGGCGATCGCCCGGTTCGGGTCCTTCAAGCCGTGCCCGGTCACCGTGCACACCACGACGTCCGAGGAGGTGACGAGCCCCTCGGTGGCGGCGCGGAGCACGCCGGCGACCGACGCCGCCGAGGCGGGCTCGACGAACACGCCCGAGCCCGCCGCGAGGAGCCGGTACGCGTCGAGGATCTCGCCGTCCGACACCGCGCCGATGTGTCCGCCGGACTCGTCCCGGGCGGCGACGGCGCCCGCCCACGACGCGGGGTTCCCGATCTGGATCGCCGTGGCGATGGTCTCGGGGTGGGGCACCCGCTCGCCGTGCACGATCGGCGCGGCGCCGGCCGCCTGCCACCCGAGCATGCGCGGCGCACGCCGGGCCCGCCCCGCAGCCACCCGCTCGCGGTAGCCCTGCCAGTAGGCCGTGATGTTGCCGGCGTTGCCGACCGGGATCGAGTGCACGCTCGGGCCGTCGCCGAGCACGTCGACGATCTCGAAGGCGGCCGTCTTCTGGCCCTCGATGCGGGCCGGGTTGATCGAGTTCACGACCTCGACGCCGGGCCGCTCGCCGAGCTCGCGCACGATCGCGAGGGCCTCGTCGAAGTTGCCGCGCACGGGGACGACCCGCGCGCCGTGGATCAGCGCCTGCGCGAGCTTCCCGAGCGCGATCTGGCCGGCCGGGAGCACGACGGCACAGACCAGGCCGGCCCGGGCGGCGTACGCCGCGGCGGACGCCGACGTGTTCCCGGTCGACGCGCACAGCACGACCTTGGCGCCCCGCTCCGCCGCCTTCGACACGGCGACGGTCATCCCGCGGTCCTTGAACGAGCCCGTCGGGTTGGCGCCCTCGATCTTGAGATAGAGGCGCGCCACGCCGGCCTGGGCGGCGAGGCGCGGTGTCTCGAGCAGCGGGGTGTTGCCCTCGAGGAGCGTCACGACCGGCGTCGCGTCGCTCACCGGGAGCTCGGACCGGAAGGCCTCGATGAGCCCCGGCCAGGGCTGCGTCACCCGACGTCGCCCATCACCCGCAGCACCGACCCGACCCGATGGACGGGCTCGACGCCGCGGAGCGCCTCGACGGTGGCGCGCAGGTCGCTCTCCCGCGCGCGGTGGGTCACGAAGACCAGCCGGGCGTCCGAGCCGAGGCCGCGCTGCTCCATCGACTGGATCGACACGCCGTGGTCCCCGAACACCTGCGCGATCGCAGCGAGCACGCCCGGACGGTCGGCGACCTCGACGAGCAGGTAGAACTGCGACTCGAGGTCGCCGATCGGTCGCACCCGCGACGCCGCGAGGCGCCCGATGGTGGCGCCCTTCGCGCCGGACACGAGGTTGTGGGCCGCGTCGATGAGGTCGCCGAGCACCGCCGAGGCGGAGGGACCCCCGCCGGCGCCGCGGCCGTAGAGCATGAGCTCGCCGACGGCCTCGCCCTCGATGAGCACCGCGTTGAACGAGTCGCGCACCGCGGCGAGCGGATGGTGCAACGGGACCATCGCCGGGTGGACGCGCACGGCGACCGCGCCGTCGACCTCCTCGGCGACCGCGACGAGCTTCACGACGTAGCCGAGCAGCCGCGCCGACGCCATGTCGTCGTCGGTGATGCCGGTGATCCCCTCGGTGTGGACGTCGCCGACGTGGACGCGGACGCCGAAGGCGATCGTGGCGATGATCGCGGCCTTCGCCGCCGCGTCGAGCCCGTCGACGTCGGCGCTCGGGTCGGCCTCGGCGTAGCCCAGCCGCTGCGCCTCCGCGAGCGCGTCGGCGAACGACGTCCCTTCGTCCGCCATGCGGGTGAGGATGAAGTTGGTCGTCCCGTTCACGATGCCGGTGACGCGGTGGATGCGGTCGCCGGCCAGCGACTCGCGCAGGGGCCGCATGAGCGGGATCCCACCCGCGACCGACGCCTCGAAGAGCAGGTCGACGCCCGCCCGCGCCGCCGTCTCGAAGAGCTCGGGTCCGTGCTGGGCGATGAGCTCCTTGTTCGCCGTGACCACGGGCTTGCCGGCCTCGAGCGCCTCGGTGATGAGCCGCCGGGCCGGGTCGAGCCCGCCGATGACCTCGACGACGACGTCGACGTTCGGGTCCGCGACGACCGATGCCGCGTCGGTCGTGAAGCGGTCCGGGCTGAGCTTCACGTCACGCCGTCGGCCGGCGTCACGCACGGCCACGCGCGTCACCTCGATCGCGACGCCGGCCCGCGCCGCGATGCGGTCGGCGTTCTCGTCCAGGAGGCGCACCAGGGGCGCGCCGACGTTCCCGCACCCGAGGAGGCCGACGCGCACGGGGTCCTGCATGCGATCAGTCTCCCACCACGTCGAGGCGCACGAGATCGTCGAATGTCTCGCGCCGCACCACGACCCGGGCCCGTCCGTCGCGGAGGAACACGACCGCCGGGCGCGGCACCTTGTTGTAGTTGGAGGCCATCGAGTAGCCGTAGGCGCCGGTCACCGGCGTCGCGAGCAGGTCGCCCGGCCGCACCCCGGCTGGGAGCGCGGCGTCGGCGACGATCACGTCGCCCTGCTCGCAGTGCTTGCCCACGACCCGGCAGCGCAGCGGCCGCTCCTCGGCGAGCCGACCCGGCAGGTACGCCTCGTACCCGGCGCCGTACAGGACCGGTCGCGGGTTGTCGCTCATCCCGCCGTCGACGGCGACGTAGGTGCCCACCCCGGGGATCTCCTTCACCGTGCCGACCCGGTAGAGCGTGACCGCGCACGGCGCGGCGATGGACCGACCCGGCTCAACGAGCAGGCGGGGAGCCGCCAGGCGGGCCGGCCAGTGGGCGCGCACCGCCCGGCGGAGCGCGTCCGCGTAGTCCTCGACGTCGAGGGGCGGATCCTCGGCGAGGTAGCGCGCGCCGAGCCCGCCGCCGAGGCTCAGCTCGTCGATCGAAGCGTCGAGGTGGTCCGCGACGACGGCGAGCGCCGCGACCGCGTGGCCCCATGGGTCCAGGCGCTGGATCTGCGACCCGATGTGACAGTGGAGCCCCGCCAAGCGCAGCACCGGACTCGCGGCGACCCGACGTGCGGCGTCGAGCGCGATCCCGTCGGTGACCGTGAACCCGAACTTCGAATCCTCGGTGCCGGTCTCGATGTACTCGTGGGTGTGCGCCTCGACGCCCGGCGTCGTGCGCACGAGCACGGTCGGTGTCACCCCGAGCGACGCGCTGCGTCGCTCGAGCCGGTCGAGCTCGTCGAAGGAGTCGGCGACGATCCGGCCGGCGCCCACCCGCAGCGCCGCGTCGAGCTCGTCGTCGGACTTGTTGTTGCCGTGGACGACGAGCCGGTCGGCCGGGAACCCGGCCTCGAGCGCGACGTGCCGCTCGCCGCCCGTGGCGACGTCGAGGTGGAGCCCCTCGTCGGCGACGAGGCGCGCCATGGCCCCGCAGAGGAACGCCTTCGCCGCGTAAGCGACGTTGCCGGCGCCGAGCGCGCGGACGTACGCCCGGCACCGCTGGCGCAGCGCGTCCTCGTCGTAGACGAACAGGGGTGTCCCGAACTCGTCCGCCAGCGCCTCGACGTCGGCGGCGCGGACGGCGGGAGGGACGAGCGAGGGGTCGACCGGCGCGCTCGTCACGGGGCGTCGTCGTCCGCGTCGAGGCGCGTCATCTCGTCGGGGGCGCCGACGCCGAGCAGCCCGAGCGCGTTGGCGAGCCCGACACGCGCCGCCTCCGATAGCCAGAGTCGCGACTGGGTCAGCGCCGCGTCGTCGGAGAGCACCCGGCAGTCGCGGTAGAAGCCGTGGAAGAGCGCCGCGAGCTCGCGCACCCAGGTCGTCACGCGATGCGGCGCCCGCAGCGTCGCCGCCTCCGCGACGACGTCCGCGTAGGTGTCGAGGGCCCGGAGGAGGTCGAGCTCGCGCTCGTGCCGCAGCGGCGCGAGGTCTGTCTCGAGGATCGGGAGGCGCGTCACGCCGGCGACAGCCGCGCGCCGGTCGATGGACACCGCTCGCGCGTGCGCGTACTGCACGTAGTACACGGGATTCTCCATCGACTGCGCGGTCACGACGTCGAGGTCGAAGGTCTGCGTGGTGTCGATGCTCTGCAGCAGGAAGGTGAGGCGGCACACGTCCGGGTCGACCTCGTCGAGGATGTCGGCGAGTGTCACGAAGGCGCCGGCCCGCCGCGACATGCGCACCTGCTCGCCGCCCCGCACGAGCTTCACGAGCTGCCCGAGCAGCGCCTCGGGCTCATCGGGATGGCCGAGCGCGGTGAGCCCGGCCTGCAGCGACTTCACCTGCCCGTGGTGGTCGGCACCCCAGATGTCGATGAGGTGCTGCCACCCGCGAGCGAACTTGTCGCGGTGGTACGCGAGGTCGTTGCAGAGGTACGTGGTGGTGCCATCGGACCGGATGAGGACGCGGTCGCGCGAGTCGCCGTGGTCGGTCGTGCGGAGCCACGTCGCCCCGTCGTCCTCGAAGGTGACGCCGAGCGCGCCGAGCTCGTCGAGGACGCTCGCGACGTCCCCGCGCTCGTGCAGGGTGCGCTCGGAGAACCACGTGTCGAAGTGGACACCGATCCGGTCGAGGTCCGCGTGGAGCTGGCCGACCACGTCGTGGTAGCCCCACTCGCGGGCCTCCTCCTCGGTGACGCCGTCGCCGAGCGCGGCGCGCATCCGGTCGGCCATGTCGATGAGGTAGTCACCGAGGTACCCGTCGTCAGGGGGCAGCCCGCCCTGGTAGCGCGCGTAGAGGGACCGGCCGAACGTGTCGAGCTGCGTGCCGGCGTCGTTCAGGTAGTACTCGCGGTGCACGTCGGCGCCCTGTGACGCCAGGATGTTCGCCAGGGCGTCGCCGACGGCCACCCAGCGTCCGCCGCCCGCGTGCAGCGGCCCGGTCGGGTTCGCGCTGACGAACTCGAGGTTGATGCGCTGCCCCACGAGGCTCCGGCCGTGCCCGTAGCGGCCCGCCTCGGCAATGACGTCGCGGAGGACGGCGTGGAGCGCGGCCGGGACGAGGCGAAAGTTGATGAACCCGGGGCCCGCGATCTCGACCTCGGCGACGTTGGACGGGAGCGTCTCGCGCAACGCCGCGATGATGCGCGCCGCGGCGTCGCGGGGCGGGATGCCGGCGGGCGGCGCGACCTTTAACGCGACGTTCGCCGACCAGTCACCATGCTCCCGCTGCTTGGGGAGCTCGAGCGTGAAGCCACCCGGCGGTTGATCGAAGCCGGCCGCGGGGAGCGCGGCGTCGAGAGCGGCACGGAGCTGATCGCGGATCACGGGCGTGGACCCGGTGTCGCGTACCGGGGACCGCATCGTACTGCCCCCCTCGGTGGCTCCCCACCGACGATTCGCGCCAGACTCGCCGGGTGACCGCGCTGCCCGAGCCGCCACGTCTGCGCGCCGTGACCGAGGAGCGCGACCCGCTCGAGCGCGACGGCCTGGCGCTCGTCTACGCCGCGCTGGAGCGGACGCGGGCGCGGGGCGGCCTCGACCGGCTGACCGTCGCGGTCGACGACGCGTCGCTCGGCCACCAGCTGCTGAGCGTGCCCCGCGCCGAGCTCCCCGGCCCGCTCGACGCGCCCGCCGACTGGTCCTCCACGCCACGACTCGACGAGGACGTGGTCGATGTCGCCATCCTGCGGGCGCTCTGTCGCCTCGCGCTCCGCGGCGCGGTGCTCGACGAATCCCTCGCGGACCCGTTCGACGCCGTCGAGCTCGCGCTGCGCCAACTCAACGGCGTCGACGCCGTCGCGGCCGATCCGGGCGACGACGTGATGCGCGTCCAGGCGCCGCGTGACTCGGGCGGGGACGCGGTCGCTCATGACGCGCTCGAGGTGGTCCGTGGCCGGTTCGACCGCAGCGTTGTCGTCGAGGTCGTGCGCGAGGGAGGCGAGGCCGCCGCCGCGGCGGGGTCACCGATCTCGTGGGTGCCGGCCTCCCCCTTCGAGCTCTTGGCGGTGCGGACCGATCAGGACCTCGGCGAGCTCGAGGTCCACCTGGGTGGCGGCGAGGTGCGCACCGTGGGCCGCGCGCCGCTCGGGGACGGGCTCCTCGGCGCGGCGCGGGCGACGCTCGACGCATGGCATCGTCGGCCGGGCGCTCCCAGCCGATCGGTCGGCTGGGCTCGCACGGTCGAGAGCGACACGGACGCTGGGATCGTGGTCGCCGTCGCGCTCGAGGACGGGGGGCGCGTCACCGTGGCGCACGGCATCGGCGAGGGCACGAGCCCCTTCGACGCGGCGGCACGCGCGACGGTGGACGCGCTCAGCCGGTAAGCGGCGCGGACGTCAGGACAGGCGTCGGCCGAGCTCTGCTCGGGCCTCGGTGAGCCACTCGCGGTGGGGCATCGCATCCCGGGCCGCGGCGGCGTCCACGTCGTAGAGGCGTGCCGCGTTGAGCCCGAGGATCTTCGCCTTCACGATGTCGGTCAGCGCGGGATAGCCGAACTCCTCCCGCATCGGCTCGGGAATCTGGAACGCGCGGAAGGCGTCGATGAGCGGTTGCGGCGCGCCGTACCAGACCGAGTCGGTGCCCCACAGGATCCGGTCGTCCCCGACGGCGACGAGCAGCTTGCCGAGCACGTGGGCCGCCTCGGTCGGCCGTCGCATCATGAGGTACCAGGTCGAGCCGAGCTCGGCGTAGACGTTGGCGCCGGCCGCCACGCCGGCGTCGGCCAAGCTCGTGACGAGTCGACTGACCCCGCGGTGGGGATCGGCACGGTGGGGACCCTCTTGGACCGGGTCGATGTCGTACCCGGAGTGGTACACGACGAAGGTCACGTCGGGGAACGCCGCCGCGGCCGGCCCGACGTCCCGCGGCGACGCGCTCGCGGGCGCCCGGTTGGCGACCGGTCCGGCGATGCCCTTGTGGGCACACACGATCCGCGGCCCGAGCGCCCGCACCCGCTCCAGGAACGGCGCGCCGACGTCCTCGTCGTCGAGCGACCAGCCGCTCCCGTGCCCCGGCGGTGCCCAGAGCGTGTACACCTTCCAGCCCGCCGGCCCGAGCGCGTCACGCCATCCCGTCATGGCGTCCAGCTCGGCCGGCCCGAGGTTGGGGTGCACGATCGTGTGGGTGAGCACCCGACGGGTGCCGGCGTACCGCTCGACGATCGCCTTCGCGTCCGCGATGTCCTCGTTCGTCAGCACGTTCTCGTCCGACCGACCCGGCGGTGAGGTCAGGAGGGCCACCGCGGTGTCGCTCCCGCCGAACACGCAGGCCGCCCACTCGGCCGCCGACAGGCGTGCCGCGTCGACGCCACCGCTCCACCGGTCCGGATCGACCATGCGCAGGTAGGCGAACAACGCGTCGGCGCCGGCACAGGCGCGACGGCTCGGCCGGACGAGATGGGTCTGGACGTCGACCACCAGCGGTCCGCTGGCGAACGCCGCGTCGGCCGCGTCGTCGTCGAGCTCGGCCTCCGGCGGCACGGCGAAGAACCCTCCGCCGGCGGCCGCGTCGAGCGCACGCAGGGTCGCGGCCGTCCCGAGACGCCCGGCCAGGTAGTCGGCCGCCTCCACACCGGCGCGGGGCGCCTGGCGCCTCGCGGCCGCCACGGCACCGACGGCCGCGCGTGCTTGCCCCTTCGTCAGTGGGAGCGGCCGGTACTCGTCCGACGAGCGCGCCGAGAGGAGCGGCGGCACGAGGGCGTGCTCGGTGCGGTGGAAGCGCACGATCAGCAGTCTGGCTGGTCACGCGCGCAACCGCCGAGCGTGACCGGGCATCGGCCCGCCGGGACGGCGACGCCCCCGCCTATCCTGCGTGTGGACGGCGCGCACGTGCGGGTGAGTCCCCGTCGTGCCTCCAGCCCTCGTAGCTCAGCGGATAGAGCATCGGCCTCCGGAGCCGTGTGCGCAGGTTCGAGTCCTCGTAGCTCAGCGGATAGAGCATCGGCCTCCGGAGCCGTGTGCGCAGGTTCGAGTCCTGCCGAGGGCGCTGACCATCAGCTCCTGCAGCTGTCATCGCGCGCGCCCCGGTGTCGTGGGTCCGACGACCCGCCGGGCGACGGCACCTGACCTCGTGCACGCCACACCTGACGACCGGTGCGTCCCCAGCGAGGCGCGCCGCGGCTCCGGCTCCCCGAGGGCGCGTCAGTCCAGCCGGCCGGCGCGTTGACGGACTCGCCATCGCCACGGGTGCTCGCTCGGCCCCGGAGCAGCGCGGCGCCGGCCACCGCCGCGAGGACGACCGCGGTCGGCTCGGCGGGGACGGGAACCGCGGCGTGCCGTAGAACAACGCCGCCGAGACCAGGACCAGCACGACCGGTGCGACGAGCGGCCACAGGGGGACCTTCGGACGGCGGCGGCGCCGGAGCCGCATCGCGCCGAAGACGGCGAAGCGGATCAACAGCCAAAGCGAGGCGAACCCGAGGTAGGACACGCACGCAGGTCGTCCCTCCCCCTGGTTGATGGTCGCGAACTGGCTCGGCTCGTAGACCCCAGCAGACGCCCGACACGCGCCACCGCGATCACGGCGGCGCGACCCGCGTGGTGCTCGGGTTGCCGACGTCGCTGTGACCGGCACCAACCCACACGAGGGAGCTCGGCCGGTGGATGTCACCTGGGCCTCGCGGCGCGGAAGACCCTGCTGGATCGGCGACCACCGTCCCCGCGTGAGGCGCCTTGAGGCCGCCTGCCCCGCTTTCGCAAACGTCACTCTGCGTGAGGTTGCCGTCAAGGGCTCGCGCGGAGCGTCGATATAGGAGAGCGTGAAAGGCTCCTATCGGCGCGGCCAGCACAAACGAGCACATAAGCGGCTAAAGCCGGCAGGCACCTTGCGGACCCGCGCTGGGTTCTCTTTCGGGATCAGCCTGGTTGCGGGGCTGGGGATCGCGGTGAGCGGCTGCACCCCAGCCGCCGCGCCCGCCCATGTCGCTCCGGCTGACTTCTCGATCAGCGCGTCGCCATCCGCGGCAAGCGCAGCGCCGGGGTCCTCGAGCACCATAACCGTGAACACGACCGTCACCTCCGGCTCCGCGCAGTCGGTGGGCGTGTCGCTGAGTGGCGCGCCGCCAGGGGTGACGGGCACGTTCGCGCCGACGTCGGTCAACGCCGGCGGATCGTCACAGCTGACGTTCACGGTGGCCGGGTCCGTGACAGCCGGCAGGTACCCCGTATCAGTCACCGGCACCGCCGCAGTTGCCGCTCACACCGCAACCGTTACGCTCACCGTGATCGACCCCGTCGCACCGGCTCCACCGAGCGTTCCCGGGGCTCCTCGGACGATCGATTTGCCGGCGGCGGACCAGGAGTTCCCGACGAACGCGGTCGTGAACGTCAAAACGACGTGCGGGGCCCGGGGGGATGGAACGACTGATGACACCACTGCCATCCAGGCGTGCATATCAGCGGGGCTGGGGATGGACAGCAGTGTCATCCCACGCAAGACGTTGTTCTTCCCCAAGGGCACCTACCTGATTAGCAACACGTTGTATTGGAAACTGGCAAATGGCGATTGGTCGACGAGTCTGACACTGCAAGGTGAAAATCGGGATCAGACAATTATCAAATTGGAGAACTCGGCACCGGGATTTAACGACGCCGCCAATCCTCGGGCAGTCCTGTTTACCGCGTCGCAGAATTCATCTGCCAGCGATGGCTCCGGAAACCAGGCCTTCAACAACTTCATTTTCGACTTGACCGTGGACGTAGGCCAGGGCAACCCCGGGGCGGTAGGGATCGACTATCTCGCCAATAACCGGGGCGCGATACGTAACGTAGTGGTGCAGGCTCCGGCGGGCAGCGGACAGACAGGGATAGCTATAAATCGCCCCTGGCCGGGTCCCTGCCTGCTGAAGGACGTGCGAGTCGTCGGGTTTGGTGTGGGCATCCAGGTGACGCAGCCGGAATACAGCGTCACGATGGACAACATCGACCTAAGAGACCAGCGCACAACTGGCCTATCCAACACCGACAACGAGGTATCGGTCGAAAACCTGACGAGCACGAACGCGGTGCCGGCGGTCGTCAATACCGACCCGAGGGGAATGATGACCCTCGTGGGGGCTTCACTCGTCGGCGGATCGGGAACCTACCCGGCGGTCGAAAACCAAGGGGAAATCTACATTTCGCGGACTCACCAGCCAGGGCTATCGGACAGCGCTGTCCGAGCATGCGGTCGACATCGGCAGTCCGTCCGTCGGCGAATACACCACGGCTCCGGCGCAGGGCCTCTTCCCGCCCATTTCACAGCGATCGCTGAACCTCCCGATCGCCGACCCCCCCAACGCGGTCTTGGGACCGCCATCGGGATGGACCAGCGTCGCCACCTACGGGGCAACACCAGCGAGTTCTGACAACTCGGCCGCCATCCAGGCCGCGTTGGACTCAGGTAACTCGACCATCTACTTCCCACCGGGCCAGTACAACATCAGCCATACGTTGACAGTCGAGCCGTCGGTGCAGCAGATCTTGGGCTTCAACAGCACGCTATATGGCACCCAGGGGGACTTCGTTACCCCCAACCCAGCCAATCCCCTGTTGCGCTTCACCGGTACGGCAAGCGCCGAGACCGTGGTTCACCAGCTCTTCTTGTTCTCCACGGCCGGGGTCACCAACATCGTTGACGCCTCGGCAGGGACCTTGTTCCTCCAAGACGTACAGCTTCTCAACGCCGGCGGTGGCTACCAAAACGAACCCGGGGCCGGTCCGCTCTTCCTAGAGGACGTACAGGGAGGCCCCTGGACCTTCGCCAACCCGCAGAATGTGTGGGCCCGACAACTCAACCCGGAGAACCCCAGTGGGCCAAAGATCTCGAACAACGGGGGCACCCTGTGGATCCTCGGCCTCAAGACCGAGCAACCCACCGCCGTATTGAGCACCACCAGCGGAGGCTCCAGCGAGCTGCTCGGTGGGTTCATCTGACGCGGTCCAGGCTGTGCCGCCCGACACCCCCGCCTTCGTGACTGTCGACTCCCACGTCTCCCTGATCTATCTGGCCCAACCGCCGCAATACGCCACACAGGTCGAAGAGACCCACAACGGGATTACCGAGACGCTCTTGACCGACCCCGCCCACATCGGCACTTACATCCAGATGCCCCTGTACACAGGCTGAGGTCGGTTCGGGACCTGGCGCGGTGGCGGGCTGTAGGTTGCGTTCGACGACGAGCCGATCGATGCACAGTCTCCGAGCCCGTGTTCGCGAATCCATCGTCGAGCATCGCTTTGACTTCTGCATCGGACTCTGTGACGCGCATCAGCCAGAACGGGCCCGGGCCGTCGAGTCGACCCTGCGGCCCATGAGATCAATCCCTTGGTTCCGCGGCGATATCCCGCTGGCGCGCAGGGCTGCCTGCAAGGCCTCGCTAGTGACAGGTCTCGCAGCCTCAGGGTCGGTGTCCTCCAACCCCCCGAGGGACGCTCAGTCGCGGAGCTCCCCGGCGGGCAGCTGGGGTCCAAGGCGCGAGCAGCAGACCGCCAGCCACAATGAGTGCGACGCCTGGCGTCTGCAGGCTTGGATTAAAGGCGGCTCCGACGAGCGCGGCGACGACGACTGCGATTGACAGCGAGCGGGCGCGGCAGCTTGCCGAATGGGCGAGACGCCACAGGCCCGTCAGCAGGAAGACAACAAGCGCGCCGAGACCGACCAGCCCTACGTCGACCAGCGTTTCGATGTACATGTTGTCAAGGTTCGACAGATTTCGCGCGGCCGCAAACCCCGAAAACCGATGACCCGCGTAATAGCCGTACCCGGTCAGTGGCCGCTGTCCCCACACCGCGAGCGCGTCCCGCCAGGTCGTCGTGCGCCCTGTTAGCGTCGACACGGATTGTAGGGCTTGCCCTCGACGCAGGTACTCCAAGAGCAGGCTCTGGATGGCTGGGATCGCAAGGACTGCCACCACTGCGACCATGGCGAGGAACAGCAGCCGCGATCTTGATCGCACGTCGAGAACCATGAGAACTAGCAGCCCAAGCACCAGCAGGACCAGGGCGGTACGCGTACCGCTCAGCACGAGCACGGTCACGGAGCCCGCGCCGATCAACACCTGCCTCGGTCGGGTCAGAGACCATCGTGGGCCGACGCCGGACACGAGACTGAGTAGCGCAACAATGGCCAGCAAACCCAGCAGGTCCGGGTTGATGTACGGCACTAGTCCCTGCAGCCTCGAAGGCGCCTGGACGACTATCTGCCGCGCGAAGTCATACGTGGTCTGCGGCGCAATCGCAGCGCCGGTATCGATCACGAGCTCAAGCATGACGACGGAAATGCCCACGTAGACCGCGCCCATCAGGTGCCGGACGACCGCCGACGACGGTCCAAGCTGCCGGATCAAAAAATCAACAGTAGGTAGATGGCGAGCAGTTGTGCTGCGCAGAGCGGGTCGCGAGTGGCTGTATTGACCACATCGTGCTGAGCATGCACACCACGCCGAAGCCCAACAGCGCACGCTCGCAGCCTCGAAGAGGGAGAATCCGCCTCCCGCAGATGAGCCGGGCCGCGATCAAGAAGACGATCGGTGCGACTCCCTGGAAGACGTTGAGCGGTGTCACCAGGCTTCCCTGGAGATCCACAACACTCCGCTGCTCGGCGACAATGAACGGAGCGATGAGACCCGCCCACGTCAGGACGAGGCCTAAGGTGCGGCGCTCATGCACGGCCCGCAGCGCCATTATCCCTACCAGGACGGCCGCCGGCGCGAGCGCGACAAGAACGGCGATTCTGGCGTCGGCGTAGAACAGCGCCGCAGCGGCTCCACCGGCCAACATGACCGACAACGTTGACCAGATGAGGAATCTCCGTTCCGCGTCGTGGTTCTGGCGATACTTCGTCTTCGCCTTCGGCCGGGAGCCGGCTCCGTCGGACCTGCTCATCACGCGCGTCAGACCCCACAGGCTGGCCGCGCGGCGGTCACACAGGGGCTCCGACGACGCGGGCCCTCATCGGACACGGTGCTTAATTCCACTCGGACCTTCCAGCGCCGACGCTCGAAACTAGCGCGTGTGGTCGGCGCATAACTTACGGCCGTGCGCCGCGGTGCCGTGTCCCTCGGTTCATGAGTTCGCGCGCCCAACGCCAGCTTCGGCATGCACCCTCACCGGTTCGCGACCTCATTGGCGGCTTGGTGAACAACCCGATGGTCAACGAAGGCATCTCGCCGCCGCGCTGTTTCACCTGGAGCTCTCAGAGTCGTTACACCTACGAGCTCAGGCGGCATCTCAAACTCGAAGGTAAGAACGGGCGGCCGAATAACGATTCACCAAGAAGGTTTCGAACCTTAACGAACACATCGAGTACATACCGGTAACTGGCGCGGGACCGCATGGCGGTAGTTCCCTCGATCCCGTGTCGCACCATTGCCAAGTTGTTCAAGGGCTGTACGGTCGGTCACCGATCGCTGAGCGAATTGACGACATCGCACGTTCGCCCATGGCCACCGGCGACCACTCGATCGTGGCGTGATCGCGGAGCGCTTCAGGAACCCGTTTGGGGCCCATTCGGATCCGATGGGCAAGCTGATGCGCCAGGGACCGAGCATCCCGTGGGTCGACGACGGAACCGATCTCGCTCGACGTGACGAGCTCGGCCGCGCCGGCGAGCGAGGAGGTCACCTGGGGGATCCCGGCGACCAACGCGTCAAGACACACGAGAGCCCAACGGTCGATGAGGGTCGGCATGGCGAAGAGGTCTGCCGCCGCGTAGTACTGGGCCAGGTCGGGAGGCTGCACGAATCCCGCCACGGCGACTGGCACAGCTGGATGAAGCTGCGCCCATGCTTCGACATTGTGGACCAGCGGTCCCGATCCGACGAAGAGCGCACTCCAGGCCGGCAGGTCACAGTCCTCGGCAAGGAGGCTCAGTGCTGCTAAGAGCTCCGGAATTCCCTTGAGTTCCGTCAGGCGCCCGACGAAGAGGATGACGGTGCCCCTCAGGCCGTGTCGTTCGCGGAGAGCGGAACGTGTCATACCGCGTGCGCGCTCCACCTCTCTTCGCCAGCGAGGCGTGTCCGTTCCAGTCATACCGAGATCTATGCGCGACTGTGGCACGCCGTATCCCGTCAGAGAATTCGCGGACCCTTCGCCGTCACCCCACGCTCGAGCTGCGCGCTGCAGCAGCCTCCTCCGAAGGACTGCCGTCAGCGCGCTCGTCCCGTCTTCGGTGTGGGGAGTACCTTCCCACCAGATGATCAACGGGCGCTTGTAGAGCCTGCAGAACGCCACCGCCGAGGCAGTGCGAGCCCCCAGCTGGTCTGAGACCACGACGTCGGGTCGAAAACGGTTGAGCACCGACACGACGTTTAGAGGAATGTGGACCACTCTTCGGAAGCCGTGACGCCCAATCGGGCGCGGGATCGACAATGCCCGCGTGAACACCCACTGAAACTCGAACTCTCTTTCATCCACCGCCCATTCCCGACCCGGTTGGCGCCTCGTTTCGAAGACCACCAGTAATCGGCAATGCTTTGAAAGTTCGTTGAGGAATGGTGTTCGATACGGCGCAGGGGCGTTCGTAAGCAATGCTACGGATGGTCGATCCGCAATTGTCATTGCTCTCGTCGGTTGAGGACCCACCACCCTACGTCCCAGGCACCCGTTCCGCCTCCGACAGGTCCAGGGCCACAATCAAGCGGCTAGCGGTTACGCAGGCGGTACCACGCTCGCCAGTCGAGCGCTCCAGCGAGAGTGAGCCTGAGGCGCCACGACGGGTACCAGTCGCGAACCACGTCGGCTCGCAGCAGTTGAAGACCCGAGTACTCCCGAGACTTGGGTCTGTTCCAACCTCGAAACGTCGTCCGGAAGGTCTTGTATCCCGCTCTCCCTGCGACTCGCATAGCGTTCAGATCGAAGCTCGAGGGACCACCGAATGGAGCCGCGAAGTGCACCACCGGCTTCCCGATCAGGTCTTCGAGGTAGTGCCTCGAACCTTCGAGTTCCTGGGCGATCTGACTCTCATCGAGGTCGAGGAGTCTCGGGTGAGAAAGTGTGTGCGACCCGACATCGAACCCCTGTGAGATGGAGCGCACCTCACTCGCTTGAAGATATCCGGGGCGCCCCAGCCACCGCCTGGTGATGTACAGACATGCCGGAACCCGGAGAAGCAGGAGATCGTCCATCACATCGAGGAAGTCCCGATGACCGTCGTCGAATGTAACGAGAGCGAAGCAGTTCCGCGCATCAGCCGGCGGCCTGCCTTGCATTCTTTGGATGGCAGAGCTGATGTCTACGAATTCGAACTTCCGGGAAATCTCGTCAATCTGACGCAAGAAGTGCGATGGTTCCGTCTGGTGGTAGACGAGCACCCTTCCATTCGAGGAACCCCGAGCGAGCAACCCCACCGTCTCTGGACCTCCGACTCTCGACCCACGGTCTATCGATTGCCGTGTGGATCGGTCCATGATGACTTCGTACCTTGGACCCGATCTAACAGCCCGCGGTAACCGCCCAGATCGTCTTGTCGTCGCCGGCGACGACCGTCAGCGCTTCCACGCGCCGGCCTAACTGCTACAACTTCCGTGATGGTACGGCCCGCTGCGCATTGTACGGCCCGCTGTGCGTGGTGAGCGAGCGGATGAGACACATCCTCGTCTCCCCAAGCCGTCGCTACGCGGAGCGCCCCAGCCTTGCAGGGACACCGACGTAGCCGTACACGAGCAGCAGCGGCGACGTGAGCACGGTGACGACCAGCTTGTGCGACAGGCGCATCTTGGTCTTCCATTCGTAGTCGCCGTGGAGGCTGATCCTGCCCTCCTTGAACCGGACAGGGTTCCCGCCGATTGTGTGAAACGGGAGGTATTTGAAATCCCGGCAATCCTCGGGCGGTCCACTTGGAGAGAGTCGACCCTCGGCAGCGAGGCGAAGAATGCGCGGGATCTCTTGCGCTGGTTCGGACATGAGCTCCTCATACTTGACGACTCGTCGCCGCGTGGCTCGCGTTACACACGAGAAGGTCACATTCGTCACGAGCCACTTGAGTCCGGACCACCATGGGCCTGCGCTCGGCATGAAGGCCAAGGCGGGATTGTGGACACTCTCTGGGAGCCTTATCCTTTTCTTTCCCCACGAGTACGCTACGCCTCTGCTATCCCGCACTAAATGAACGAAGCGCAAATCGAGGCCCGGCACCCCACGAAGAAGAAACGCATAGGGCGGGTCCTTCGTCGAGTCGACAATGACGGAACAGCCGGATACGTCTCTCACAGCGGCGTAGAGGTGAGCAAGAACTCGACAGTACTGAGTCAAGTCATCATTCTGAGCGCCTCTCCATAAAGCGACGATCGCCGAGGGCAGGCGCCGATGGCGCACGAAGTGGCGGTCGGCTGAAACCAGGGCACCGGCGTCGATTCGATCCCAACCACCAAACACGCGCTCCCCAACTCGACGCCAGAACTCGCAACGCGAAAAGGACTCGCCGCAGCCGCAGAGCTCGTCGTTTGTCAACGCCCGCCAGACCTTGCGAAACTCGCCAATGGGGAAGAAGCCTTCGTGATTGCCAAGCAGCGCGGCGAGCATTGTGCTCCCGCTGCGGCCGTCACCACCGATGTAGAGGACGACTACGGGTTCGGAATCGAAGCGATCATTCACGGATCACGCTCCGCCGGCCTCAACCGAGTGTGGGAGGCTCGACACCTTGCGTTCGACTGCATCAGGGTGCCTCCGCTCCTCTGTCGTTGCGAGCACGATCTGAGTCCAGAAGACGAACGCAGCGACGCCACTTCCAATCGCGAGACCCCAGCCGGCACCGCGCAGTCCGGCGACGCCGACGAGCACCGTAACTGCGCCAACCCGCACGGTCGTGTAGGCCGCCTGACCGACGAGAAGTCTCGCCCCCTTCGCACGGGCCCGCAGAAACAGTGCTGGACCGCTCCACAACGCATCAAGAGTGCAGGCAACCAGCATCGGTACCACGAGAACGTTGGCGGCGGCGTATGCGGTGCCGAAGACCTTCGTTAGTACCACTGGGGCGACGACCACCAAGATCAAACCGTAGGCCGCGATTGAACCTGCCATCACCAGTGAATAGCGCCCGCTCTCGCCAACGCCGGTCGCGAGTGTCCGCGTCATGGCTCGAACCAAGTACGGCAAGAAGACCATCTCAGCCCCGATCGTGAGGAGCTGCACGGGCCCAAAGAGGAGCTGGACCGTCCGAAACAGCCCGAGGCCCGCGCTTCCAATATTCGCAGCGATAAGGATCGCAATCGCCAAGGAGCCAATCCAGTACATGGCAGTCGTCGCGGTGAACCATGCACCGATACGAGCCCACTTTCGTGCCCAGCGGAGCGACGCCATGCTCAATTCTGGGTATCACGGAGAGCTGCAGGACTCCGAGGCCGGCCGCGACCCAAGCGCCTACCCCCCATGCGAACAGGCCTCCCGCAACGGTGACCTTCCCGGTCGAGAGCACGACGGCGAACGCGACCACTTGGCCGATGGCCCACAAGGAGTCATTTGCGGCGGCCGTCCTCGCCCGCTGTGCAGCGAACGACGCGACACGCCAGAACTCTTGAAGAGCGAGGCCCGGCGCGAGCACCGCGACTGCAAGCAGGGCCTGTCCGAGGTTTGACGAAGCCCCGACAATCACTCCAGCGATGCCAAAGGCGCCGCCAAGGATGACTCCGCCGAGCACCACCACGCCGCTCGCTTGGCTCGTGATGTCCCGCCACTCCGCTCCCTCGAGCGAAGCAGCCGCCAGCGTGTACGGCTGCATGAGGCCACTTCTGAAAGTCGAGAGGGCACCGAACCACGCGAGAAATGCGAGGGAGAAGGCCCCGAAACCCGCGGGCCCGAGCTCCCGAGCCAAGAGAAGCGCAGGAACGAAGTTGGTCCCCGAAGAGAGCACTTGATCGACCACGGCCCAGGCGCCCTGACGCCGCAAACTGCTCAAGGGCCACCGTCGACGATGAGCGAACCGAGGGCGGATCGCGTACTGGGCAAGCCAAGGCACAGTCGAGAAGGCAAAGGAAGCACATTGCGGCACATGTTGTGGACTAGGACACGAGGAGGCACGAGGCTTCCCGTACCGAATTCCTGGACCGGTACCGCGCGAATGAGCGCCGGATCGTTTCGCAAGTACCACCACGCGGTCCGGCGGCTAGCCGACCTCACTGCGAAGGACGTCGCAGGCTGCGCCGGGCTTTTCGTCATTGCCCAAGACGCCATCTCCTCGACAGAATCCGCGCCGTCTCCTGCATTGATGGACACGCCGCGCAGTTCCACTCGAGCCGGGAGGGAGTTCACTCAATCACCCACACGAAGTCGGCAATACAGACTTGACGCCGACACGGTCAAAGACGATCACAGCGGCTCGGTGACGCGACTTCGAGCCCATGGCGCGCCGGCACCGATGGTGTAGCCGTATCTTCGGATTGACGGAAGTGACATCGCAGTCACCGCGCACCATGGCGCGAGCCCCATCGCGCGCTGCCATTCTTCATCGAGACAGAGGTCGACCGCACCGGTCGAGAAGCGGCTCGGGTTCCCCGAGACGGTGTGGTTCGGTTGCAAGTTGGCGACGCGATTGTGGACGGGTGGCGCGGCGTCCGGCTCGCCGGCGAAGGCCAGGATCCGCGTAAGCGACGCTACTGGTCGGGTGAGAACGTCCTCGTAGCGAATGAGAAGAAATGGGACTGCTGGTGCGTAACGAGGGATGAGCGAGGTGACTGCATTGTGCCACAGCCAATTCGCCGCGACACGAACGCCGTTCCTTCGCTCCATCTCGGGTCGAGTCTCATGGTCGAACTCCGGCTTCCGCCGGCGCCACGAATACGCAACGGCCCGAGGGTCGCGCACGAGGTGCACGACGTAGGTGTCAACACTGGGGATCAGAGTGGCCAGCGCGGCGTCAGCTGGACGCTTGGACGAGTCCACGACGACACGAGCACCAGTGATCCGCCCGGCCTCTTCATAGAGCGCAGTCATCGTCGCGACTAGCCGTGAGAGTCGCGGATCGCGCTCAGGCAATTCGGCGGCCTTTAGCAGCCGACGGGTGTGGCGAACCCGAGCAACGCTGTGCTGCCAGTGAACAATGTCAAGCGGGTCAAGATGCGACAGCCTCGGTGCCGCTAGAACGTTCGACCAGAGCCCGCATTCCGAAATCCCGAGACCGCACCCACACCGACGTTGCTGAATAACCCCACGTTGCCAGAGGTATCGCAATTCGCCGCCCGAAAAGAAGCCGTCGATCGAACCGAGGAGCATATCCAAGAGAGTGCTTCCGCTTCGCGGCGCGCTAACGATATGGATGACCTTCATTCCGATGCAGTGGCGCTCATGCGCCGGCGCTGTGCGGTCGAGATCACCTCAGAGGATCTCAAGATCACGTCGCTATAGAGATTGACCATCGCTGAACGCACCCGCTCAGGTGCGAATATCGTCTCGTACCGACGCCGCGCTTCGTGGCCGAGCGCGTCGACGCTCTCCGACACGTGCACGGCACGTGCAGCCGCGGCCAAAGCTGACGGGTCTGGTGGGGCGTGCCAGCCGACGCCCTCGTCGACCAAACCAGGCTTAGTGCGGACGGTCGTCGCGAGCACGGGACGACCCGCCGCAAATGCCTCCAACACGATTGTTGGCAAGGCCTCGTACCAGAGCGAAGGCAGGACAAGGACCCGGCACGCTCTAAGAAGTTCGCGGACGCGTGCGCTCGAAACGAACCCTTCGAACCTGATACCTGGCAGGCGTGCCGCGGCACTTTCGACCGATTGGCGCAGAGGGCCGTCGCCCGCGATCGTAAGGGTCGTCGTCGACCCGAGGTTCGATTGCTCCCAGGCATTGAGCAGGAGCCCGACCCCTTTCTCGGGGTCGAGGCGACCAGCGAAGAGAAACCCGTCACCCGGTGGAACTGGCGGCCCCGGGTCGGGTAGCGCATTGGGCACGACCGTGATGCGCTCACGGGGAACGCCTATCTCGGCGAGGAAGTCGGCCACGAAGTCGCTGACAGGGAGGAAACGGTCGACGAGCTTCCACGTCGAGCGATGCGCTATGAGGGACGTTGCCATGACCGCACTCTGCGCACGCGATCCCCGATAGCAGCCGTGCGCGACCGCGGGCCACGGCATGGACGTTTCCCGACAGTCCTCGCAGACCCGACCGTCGCGGAAGAACACCCCAGAGGCGCAGACGTGCCGAAAGTTGTGCACTGCCTGCACCACCGGGATTCCCGCGGAATGCGCGACCCGGACAATGGCCGGCGAGATCAGGGGGTAAGGGTTGTGCAGATGTACAACCTCGGGTCGGAAGTTCGCAATCGCGCGGCGAAACGCATGAACGTCTTCGCGCGAGTAGATCGGGCGCAAGGCGAGGCCAGCGCACGCGAGAGGGCCGAAACCTTCGATCTCGTCACTCGACCGGAAGTACGTCTCGACCTGAATTCCTGCACTGCGAAGCAGCAGGATCTGTTGCTCGACGGCCCGGTTCTCGCCTGAGGGAACCGTGGAACGGTAGCGGTTATGAACGACTAGGACGCGCGCAGTCAGGATAAGCCGCCTGGAATCGGCCTGCCCAAGCCACGAAGCGCGGGGCGCAGGACGAGCCCTCGATGGCGCGTTCCGTTCATTGCAACCGCATCTGCGGTCGCGTCGTTTTGCCGCCAACCTCGAAAGCCGCCTCCGCCACCGCCAGTCGCGCACGTCGTGCTGACGGCCCGGGCGACTTACTGCAGCAAACTCGCGCTAGCGCGACACCTTCCCACCCGGTGTCGGGCACCGGGGCGCGTTCGAAGAGCACGCTCACGCGTAGAGCTCGTCGGCGGATGGAGGGACGGTCGCTAGCGGATCAGGGTGCCACATCCCTAGCCGCTGCGCGCCCAAGCGCGCGAGAAACCGGGGATTCGTACTCATGTACCGGCCGAAGAGCCGCCGAGGCTCCTGCACGACGCGGTATACCCACTCGAGTCCGAGGCGCTGCACCGTAGGGCCAGGCCGCTTGAGCAGGCCAGCGTGGACGTCGAACGCAGCGCCTACCGCGAGCACGGGCATGGAGAGCGCCTCGCGATACTCGTACGCGAAGACCTCCTGGCGTGGACAGCCGAGCCCTACGAAGGTAAGGCGGGCGTCAGACTTGCGGATACGGTCTACGATCTCGCGCTTGCCAGCAGCTGTAGTTGTACCGAACTTCGACGGCTCGGCCCCCGCCACCCGGAGCCCCGGGAACTGATCGACCAGAAGTGGGACGAGGCGATCGAGTGTCTCCGGTCGACTGCCATAAAAGTAGACGGGCAAGCCGTCTCCCGCCGCGGCACCACACACCTCAAGCATGAGCTGTGGTCCGCAGACCCGCTCGCGCATGCCGCTTCCGTAAAGCAAGTTCACGGCCCAACGGACGGGTTGCCCGTCCACCGTCACGAGCTCGAGCTGGTTCAGCCGATATCGATGCTCAGGATCGTCCACTCCGGTCATCACGCCGTGTACCGCGAGGGCGGTGACTCCGAGCGGCTCGCGACGTTGTCCTGCCGCGATGACACACGCGACCGCCGCCTCATAGTCGCATTCGTCTACGAGGACACCTAGCACATTGCGTTTGCCGCAGTCGATCACCGACGCCAGCGGTCCCCGTTGGCCATATGCATCTCCTTGAGGATCCGCTCTACGTTGTATTCAAGTGCCCAGCTGGGATGGTGCGACTCAAACTTTCCATTGTCACCGATCCACCAAATGTGGTCGCCGACCCGGCTGCGCTCCTCGTAGGACCACTCGAGCGGCTCACCGACGATCTCCTGGCAGAGATCAATCGCCTCGAGCACGGAGCAGTTACTCGTACGCCCTCCACCGATGTTGTAGACCTCACCATGGCGGGGCGTGCGGAAGAACGCATCGAATGCACGGATGAGGTCATGACAGTGGATCGCGTCGCGAACCTGCTTGCCCTTATATCCATACACGCTGTACGGCGTCCCGGTCATAGTGCACTTCATCACGTATCCGAGGAAACCGTGCAGTTTGGCAGCCGAGTGGTTTGGCCCTGTGAGCGTGCCACCGCGGAAGCATGCAGTGCGCATCCCGAAGTACCGACCGTACTCTTGCACCATTAGGTCCGCCGCCGACCTTGGACGCGCCAAACACGCTGTGCAGGCTTGTGTCGATCGACATGTCCTCGCGTATACCGCTCGCATACGTGTGATCGCGATCTATGTCCCAGCGTCGCTCGAGCTCCACGAGCGGAAGGGAGTTCGGGGTGTCGCCATAGACCTTGTTCGTGGAGGTGAACAGGAATACCGCCTCGGGGCAGTGGCGGCGGGTGGCCTCGAGCACGTTGAGTGTGCCCGCGGCGTTGATTCCGAAGTCGGTGAGCGGTTCGCGCGCCGCCCAGTCGTGCGACGGCTGCGCGGCGGTATGGATCACAAGCACGACAGCGGTGCCCAGAGTGGCGAACAGAGCGTCGAGCGCGGGCGCGTCGCGCACATCCAAGTCATGGTGACGGTACCCACCACCCAGCGCCGCCTGTAGACGCCGCGCATTCCATGCGGTGGATCCCTCCCTTCCGAAAAAGACCTCGCGCAGGTTGTTATCGATCCCTACGACGTCGAGGCCGAGCCCACCGAAATACGCGGCAGCCTCCGAGCCGATCAGGCCGGCCGAACCAGTGATGACGGCGACGCTCATATGGCTGCGATCCTGTCGTCGAGAAAACCGCCCCGAGGCGCCCTCAGCGCCGCCGTGCGTGCTCCTTGGACAGCGTGGACACGGCACGCGGCATTCGCCGGGGTCGGTCTCTGTCTCAAGTGGTATTCAACCAAGAGACCCCGGACGAACTTGCCAGTTGCCGCTACCGATGTTCGACTACCCACGATCTCGCCCTTCTCGGCTCGATAATCAATGGATCCCCAAGGCTTCTCTCTTCGGCGCCGCGGAAGCCTGAGGCTTGGCCTTCCGTTCGTTCTGTTTCATACGTCGGCGCGCGCCATCAGTCGGATCCAGCACCTGGGGAGGTGCGACCTGGATCTCATCCTGAAAATTCACCAGGCCAAATAAGGCCCGGGCAACGACCGACTCGACCGTTCCGAGCAGAATGATCAGGTCGAGCCCGACTGACCAGTTCTCAAGATAGAAGAGGTCGAAGCGCCGGTATGCCGCGAACGATGGGTTGTCGCGCCCTTCGACCTGCCAGAGCCCGGTGATGCCGGGTCTGACAGACTCTCGTGCACAAAGTTCAGCGTCGAAGTGGATCACTTCGTCGGGCAGCGCGGGTCGTGGTCCAACGAGGCTCATCGTGCCGTTCAGCACGTTCCAGAGTTGGGGCAACTCATCGATGCTCGTCGCCCGCAAGATGCGACCGAGCATGGTCACCCGCGGATCCTGTGGGATCTTCATGAGCGGGCCGTCGCGTACGTTGAGCTCGAACAGGTTGAGCGTTTGGTCCTGGGCGCCTTCACGCATCGTGCGGAGCTTGTAGAGCACGAATGGCCTGCCCCCGCGTCCGATCCGCGACTGCTTGAACAGCACCGGCCCAAAATCCTGGAGCTTGATGCCGAATGCTGCCAACCCGAGAATCGGCGACACCAAAATCAGCATCACCAACGACAGCACGAAGTCAATCGCGCGCTTCGTCGCGAGCTGCCACGAGGCGAGCGTCATCGGCTCGACGTAAAAGAACGGTTCGTGCGCGAGAGGCGACGGTCGAAGCCGCCCAATATCGATGCCGTGTAGACCGCTACTCAACTGCAGATGCTGACCCACGTTCAGCAGCTCCTGCACGGTCTGGTTGACCTGGTCCGCACGAAGGTCGCTCGCACAGATGATCGCTCCGGAGATTCCCAATTTGGTCAGCACCGCGACTTTGTCGTCCAGGTCCCCGAGCCAGGAATCCTTCAAGCCGTGCCTCAGTGCCTCGCGCCTGTCGCCCACAACCCCAGCTGTTCGGTAACCGAGCTCGGGCTGCTGCATCAGGAGCTTCGCAATCTCGCCAGACTCGGCACCGGCGCCGACAAGCAACACGGGTCGGAGGTAGCGGCCGGCGCGGCGCTGATTGATGAGCCAGGTCCGGTACCCGCTGCGCACGACGACGAGGAGCAGAAGTGATAGCGATGCGCCGAGCGCGATCTCTCTCGGCCTTACGATGGAGCCGGCGACCGATGCGACGGCAAGCGCGAGCAGTGCTGCGATCAGGCAGCCGCGGGCGAGTCGCACGTACTCAACCGCCCGGAGGTGGCAGACGCGCGCTCGGTAGAGACCCAACGCGCTGAAGATTACGAGCTCTCCCGCTACCAGCACGATCACCGAGAGGACGGACGCGAGCATTGACCGCGTGCTTGTTGGCACCAAAACGACGGCACTGATCCACGAAACCGTCAGCGCCGCCGCGTCGAGCCCGACGAGCAGAGAGCGCAGGAAGCTGGACCCGCGCGCCCTCGTCACGGTAGCCACTGTGCTCGCGCGCGGCCCGCACCATCGACAAGCTTCGGCCGCGAATGCAGGACCGAGCTCGAGCTCCCGCGCCATTGCCCAGCAGCCCGCCATCGCATTCCTTCCCACTCCGGGACGCATGCCCCGGCGAACGGCCTCCCTATCGGGAGAATTGGGTCGGTCTCACCGCTCGCCTGCTGCCGCCCTGGTGGCTGAAGCCGGCCGGCAGGTCATCGCGTCCCATTCGCCTTCGCACTCCGCCCGCGCCGACTTTGCCCCGATCAGCCCTCACCACCCACAGTAGCAACGATGAAGAAGCTGCTCCTTTTCACGATCGGGGGCGGAATGCACGCCAGAGTTCTCCTTCGGCATTGGCGTAGTTACATCGATGGCGTTACACAGAGGACGCTGGCTGTGACGACCTGGGAGGTTGTTGATGCCGCTCACGCCGAGACACGAGACGACGTCCCTGGAACTGCCCGAGTGCCAAAAGCAGTTGAGTGATCTCACGAGCACAAGCTGACCGACACGCCCAGCGATGACCTCGTCCTACCGCGCCTTCACCGTGATCCGTCGGGCCGGCGCTGACGATGGTGGTCAAGCAGACCGTGTTCCAGACCTGGACGGAGACCCGACTGGGTCGACGTGCAAATCCAAGACACGCCCGTCGTCGCCCGAGGCGCCGGCGCACGCCGCCGACCACGCGCACTGCAACATTCGGCGCAATACTCCGGCAGCGAACCGTGCAGGAGGCCAAGTCTCGGCACTGAGATCGCAGACTAGGTGCCGGCGCGGGTCGCCTTCCGTCGCTGCCGGCGCGAAGTTCGACTTCCGTTCGGCGGGCTGCTCACAAATTCAAAGTATTCGTACCCATAGCCATACGTTTCGGAGGTCTTGCTGTTGTTGAGCACGGTGCCGACCAGCGGCGCGTCGACCTGACGGAGGAGCTCGATCGACCTGTGCACTGCCCGGCGGGATGACGAATTCTCGCTGGCGACCAGCACCGTGGCGTCGACCATCCTGCTCACGATGAGCGCGTCGCTGACCGGCAGGACCGGCGAGCAGTCGACAAGCACCAGGTCGGAACCCCTCTCGATGGAGATGAGCATCTCGCTGGCGCTTCCAGTGGAGAGCAATTCGGCAGGATTTGGCGCTTGCGGCCCGGCGGAGAGCACCGCGAGATTCGGCAGCAGCGGCACCGCTTGGCGCGCCTCGAAGAGCGACGCCTCGCCCAAGAGCAACGACGTGAAGCCGACGTCGTTGGGAAGTCCGAAGAACTCGTAAATCCGGGGCCGACGCAGGTCACAACAGAGAATCGTCACGCGTTGCCCTGCCCGAGCGAATGCCACGGCGAGATTGGCCAAAATCGTCGTCTTGCCCTCACCAGGTTCCGAGCTCGTGATCTGGATGCTCCGGAACTCTTCGTCGACAGCGAGGAACTGGATGGAGGTGCGCAGCTTCCGGTATGCCTCCGCCCCGGGTGACGTTGGCGCGTCCGCGGACACCAGGTAGGACACATTGCGATGACGCCATTCCGGCTGGCGTGGAAGCTGCCCGAGAAGTGGAAGGCTCGGGGCCGCGCGCTCGAGGTCTTCGCGCGACCTGATCTTGTCGTCGACGTAATCTCGCAGGAACGCGAGCCCGACGCCGACCAGCAACCCGAGCACAAGCGCGATCGCCGTGTCGCGGAGTATTTGGGATGCGACCGGGCTGGTGGGCACATCGGCGCGGGCGAGCAGTTGCGCGCCCCCGACCTGGTTGAGGTTGGCGGCCACTTGGAGTTGGTTGAGCTCCTGTTGAAGGGTGGCCCGCTGGTTCTCGGTTGTCGTGAATGCCGGTGAGCCCACGGGCAAGCTGGGCAACCCGACGTCGATCTGCGAGATCTTCGCCTGGACTTGCGCGGCCGCCTGCAGGAGATCGCCCTTGGTCTGCTGCTGTCGGAGCGCTACATACACATCGGCGTAGCCGTTGGCGTCGGCCGCCGCAACGCGAGCGTTCGTGCTCTGTGCATTCACGCTCACGACGTCGGACGTCGCGCTGTTTGAGGAGATGCTGACGTCCGGGGTGTGGCCGAGCTGGTGCTTCGCGGCATCCTGGACGATCTTGCTCTGAAGCACCGCGACCTCAGTGTCGACGTTGCGGGCGTCGAACTGCGGGTTCTGCGCGTTCTGGTTGGTGGGATTGAGGAGCTGTTGGATCGCATTCGGCTGGATGAGAAGATCGGCGGTAGCCCTGTAGACGCGCGTCTGGGTGAACGAGAACGCCAGGGCGGCGCCAACCGCGATGGCGACGGTGGCGACGATCAGGAAGCGGTGCCTCCAGAGGGTGCGCCCGTAATCGCGGAGATCCGGGGCGTCGCTCGCGCCCGCATCGTCCATCCAAGCATCGTAATGGCGGCCTCGGCGGCGCATCGGCTCGGCAACGCACCCTGATGGGTGCCCTCACCCGAGCGATCGACCTCGGGTGCGTTCGGTGCCGATCCGTTTTGGCTGCTCGGCTGTTCCACGGCAATCTGGGCCCGGATCCACCAGCGGGTTCCGACATGGCGACGACGCGGCGCCGAAATGGTGGCCGGTGTTGCCGGTCGACGAGTGGGCTGCGACGCGCGACACGCTGCAGCAGTGGCTCCAGATCGTCGGCAAGGTCCGGCTTGCGCACTCGCCCCTCGAGAACCACTGGTGCAACGCGCCGTTCTACGAGTTCCGCGCGACCTTCGTCGGCAAGGCGAGCCCGGTGTACGTCCTCGGGGGTGCGCTCGACCTCGCGGTGGCGCGGTTCTCTGGCCGGCCGGCGCCGGCGCACACCGCCGGGGCGCCGCACTGCGGTCTCCACGTGATGCTCGAGGCGTACTCGCACGAGGTGAGTAGTGCGGGCGAGTGGCCCGGCAGCGCGGCGGAGGGGGCGTTCTATTCGTCCGCCTCCCCGAACTCGACGGATCTCGCGGACGCGGTGTGCCCGTCGGACGCGTCCTACGACCCGACGGTCGGGGACTTCGTCCTCCCCTATTGGGCCGTCCGCGCGGCGGCGTGATCCCCGCGGCGTGCTCCTCGAGTTTCCTGCACAGCACATGCGCCGGCGGCCGCTGGGCGGCTGGGAAGGCGCGCCCTCGAGCGGACGGTGCCCGGGCGGGCGGCGGCGTCGCGCCTCACGGCCCGCTGGCGCGACAGGCTCCGTAGCCCCATACGTCTGATCCGCGCAGAGCGGGCCGCCCGCCGCGTCGGCGCGACGACACGCGCGGGACGGGGCCTACCCCGTGAGCGCGGGTTGAGGACGACGGTCGGGACGACGGCGGACACCTGGACCTCAAACGCGCCGATGTCGCACGCCGTCTCGGTGCCCGTGGGCGCACGCGGCGGCCTTCGCTGGTCGACGCCGCCCGCGCCACCCGGCGTGGCGGCCTGGCACACGCTGAGGCTCGGGGACGTCAAATGCAGGGCTCGCGGCGGTACGACCATCGTCGCGGCGCCACAACGTGTCGCTCGTCCCGCGCAGCGCGGTGCTCCACCGCGTCATGGTCGGACGCTTCGCTCCTCGGCGCGCCGTGCAGGCGGTCGTCCCCCGGCGCGTGCGCGCGCGACTCCGACGCCACGTCGAGGAGCAGAACCTCGTGCGCCCGGCGCCCCTCGACCCCGCACTCCGCGCGCGGCTCGTCGAGACGTTCCGACCCGACATCGTCGAGCTGCAGGCCCGCCTCGGTCGCGACCTCGGCGCCTGGCTCGCCTGAACGCTCAGGCGCCCGCCGCAGTCAGGATCAGGTCCGTCGCGAACCCCGCCAGCAGCCCGAGCAGCACGCCCCACGCGACGAGCTCCTTGTAGCCGAGTTTGCGCGCCACGCCGAGGAGCTCGATCACCACGTAGAGGATCGAGCCCGCGGCAAGCGCAAGGAAGCCGAGGAACAGCGTGTCGTTCTGGAACGAGTGGCCGATGAGCGTGCCGACGAACGTCGGACCCCCGCCGATCAGACCCATCAGCGCCAGGAACCCCCAGGTCGGCGTCTCGGCGTCCGCCGTCATCGGCCCGATGATCCCGAAGCCCTCGGTCGCGTTGTGGAGCCCGAAGCCGATGATGAGCAGCAGCGCGAGGCTCACGGCGCCCTTCGCCGCGGACTGGCCGATCGCCAGCCCCTCCGAGAGGTTGTGGAACCCGATGCCGAGCGCGATGAACAGCGACAGCCGTTGCGCGTCGCTCAGCCGGGCGATCGGGCCCGTCGCCAGCGCGGCCGGCACCGCGGCACCGGGCCCGACCGGCGGGCGACGCGCCCTCCGGGACAAGAACCGGTCGTAGTACACGAGGCTGAGGAGCCCGACGGCGAGCGCGAGCGCGAAGACGCCCGCCAGGCCGGCGAAGCGGGCCCACGAGCCGTCGTGGTGGGCCGCGCTGTTCAAGGCCCGGGTGACGGGTGCGATGCCGTTCGACAGGACGTCCCACAGCAGGAAAAGAAGGATCCCGATGGCCGTCGCGTTGAGGAACGACCGCAACGGCATCGACGGGTCCTTCACCCGCCCGATGGGCAGCCCGAGGTAGATCGTGAGCCCCGCGATGGCGCCGAGGACGAGCAGCTCGGCCGTGGACAACGCCGCCTCCCGGCATAAGGGCAGCCTTACTGAAGTAAGGGTGACCTTAATAACGGGTCTCGAGGTCGTCAACCCCCCGGCGCGACTCGCGGGCTACGCGGCGGGCTGCTCGGCAGTGGTCGGCGGGACGGGGCGCAAGACGGTGAGGCGCTCGACCGGGACGCCGAGCATCCGGCTGAGCGTCCGGTTCGGCGTGCGGTCGACGATCTCGCCGCCCCACCACGCCGTGATCGCGGCGCCCCGGCGACCGACACGCGCGTTGATCTCGCCGTACCAGCTCGGATGGCCGCCGGCGCGGCAGACGTCGTCGACGAAGTCGGCGAGGAGCCGGCCCGGCAGGCGACCGGTGCCGGGTGCCGCGTTGAAGTGCGCGTGTGGGAGGTCGCGCACGGCGCGGGCCGGTCGGCGCAGCGCCCAGCCGTCGCGGAAGCGGCTGCGCACGAACGTCGTCGCGTCGCCGCGGGGCGCGAGCCACGGCGTCGCCCGCGCCACGAACGCCGCGAGGCCACGCAAGCGGTGCCGCCGCAGGCCCGCCGCGTCGAGGCACACGAGCGCGTAGCCGCGCACTCGGCCCGACGGCGTCTCGCGCAGCACGCCGACGACGGTCGGGCTGCCCGGCGCGAGGTACGGGTCGAGGCAGAGCCGCTCGTACGCGGCGAGGAGCGCGGGGCGCGGTCCGCGAACGGGAGTGGACGGCCAAGGAGCAGCGTCGTGCGGAACAACGCGCGGATCTCGGGCTCGTCCTCGGGTCGGGCGAGCTCGACACGCATCAGCTGGCCCGCCGCGCGGCGCCAACGTGGAGGCGCGTGTGCAGCTCGAGGAGCGTGGCGACGGTGCGCGACCACGGATAGCGCTCGGCGCGGCGGCGCGCCGCGTCGCGGCGGGTCTCGACCGGCTCGACGGTGAGCGCACGGGCCGCGGCAGCGAACGCCTGACCGTCGGACGCGGTCGCGATGCCGACCGGCGCCCGCCCGAGCAGCTCCGGGCTCGCGCCGGTGTCCGCCACCACGACCGGGGTCCCGCAAGCGAGCGCCTCGAGGGCCGAGAGCCCGAAGGTCTCGTGCGGGCCGGGCGCGAGCGCGACGTCGGCTTGGGCGAGGAGGACGGCGATGCCGACGCGCTCGCGCAGGTGGCCCGTGAAGGTGACCGGCAGCCCCTGGGCCGCCTCGACCAGGCGCGGCCGTGACGGGCCGTCGCCCACGAACGTGAGCCGGGCGGGCACGTCCGCGTCCCGCAGGTGCCGCAGCGCGTCGAGCGCGACGTCGGGGCGCTTCTCACGAGACAGCCGGCCGACGCACACGAGGTGGAGCTCGTCGGTCCCCGACGTGGGGCGGCCGCCCCGGGCGTCGGGGTGGAAGAGGCTGAGATCGACCCCGAGCGGCGCCCGCACGACGTTCGTCGCGCCGACGCGCGCGAACTCGCCGGCGGCGAACGCCGACGCGCAGACGATCGCGTCGAACGCGCCGGCGAGCCGGCGGTTCCATTGGTCGACGGCACGTCGCAGGGGCAGGCCGCGGGGCACCCGCGGCGACAGCACGGCGTCGAGGCGCTCATGGGAGATCAGCACGGTCGGGACCTCGTGGTCCCTCGCCCAGCTCGTGAGACGGTGCAGCGTGAGCTTGTCGGAGATCTCGAGTCGGTCCGGCGCCAGCTCGTCGAGCAGCGCGCGGACCGACGTCAGGTCGGTGATGACCCGGTACGGCGACCCACCCGGGACCCGTCGCGCCGCCACGGTGTACCGGGTCCCGTCGACGGTCTCGTCGACCGACCACGCCGCGCCCGGCACGATGAGCGCCCGCTCGAGGCCCGCAGCCGTGTAGCCGCGCCCGAGCGCGTCGACCGCGGTGCGCAGGCCGCCGGTGGCGGGACCGTAGAAGTTGGCGAGCTGGACGATGCGCATCGCCGTCACCGCCGCGTGGCCGCGGCACCGACGAGGGTGCGGTAGGTGCAGGGGGTCGCGTCGTGCTCGAGCGCGTCGTCGATCGCACCGAGCGTGGCGCGCACCAGCGCCGGGCTCGACAGGTCGGCGGGGTGCAAGGCCAGCCGGAGGGGGCGGCGGGCCCGCACGACCCGGCGGGCGCCCGCGGTGAGCACCGCCGCGGCGATCGTCTCCGACGCCGCGCCCGGGCGGTGCGAGAACACCATCGCGTGGATCGCCGCGTCGTGGTGCAGGTCGGTGACCTTCGTGTGCGAGGTCGTGTACCGGTATCCGACGTCGCGGAGCGCCGCGGCGGTGCCGGACGACGCGAGCCAGCCGGGTGGGGTGAACCCGACGGGATCGAACCCGAGGTCCCGGAGGACCTGGCGTCCCCAGGTGACGCGCCGGGTCGCCTCCGGGCAGTCCACACCGACGAACTCCGCGCACCCTCGCGCCGCGATGGCGTTGACCCCGCGCCGCCACCGGCCGGTCCCGGGCACGCGGCGGTGCGTCCACCCGTGCTGGGCCACCTCGTCGCCCGCGTCGACGCGCGCGCCCAGCCACGCGACGAGGTCGGCGTCGCTGCGCAGCGGCACGCCCTCCCACGGGCCAGGGATGACGAGCAGCGTCGCCGGCACCCCCCGCTCGCTGAGGTGGCGGCTCCAGCTCTTCGTGGCGTCGGTCGTCGACGGGGCGACGTCGTGGATCGACACCACCAGGGGTGCGTTCATGCCGCGCGGACCTGGCGCGGTGCCGGCCCCAGCACGGCGCGGTAGTGGGCGAGGAGCTCGTCACCGACCGCCGACCACGACCGGCTGAGCACGCCTTGGCGCGCGCCGCGACGCCCATGGCGGCACGGCGCACCGGATCCTTGGTGAGCGCGGCGACCGCCGAGCGCATCGCGGCGGGGTCCTGCGCGGGGAACAGGAAGCCGTTCCCGTCGTGGTGGACGAGGTCGAGCGGACCGCCGGCCGCCGGCGCGACGACGGGGACGCCCGACGCGAGGGCCTCCTGGACGGCCTGACAGAACGTCTCGTGCTCCCCCGGATGGACGAACACGTCGAAGGAGGCGACGAGCTGTGACAGGTCATCACCCGTGCGGAACCCGACGAACGCGGCGCGGGGCAGACGGCGCTCGAGGTTCGCCCGCTCCGGTCCGTCACCGACGATGACGAGGCGGGTGCGCGGCAGGTCGGCGAGCTCGCAGAGCCGGTCCACCTGCTTCTCGGCGGCGAGCCGACCCACGTAGCCGATGACCGTCTCCCCGCGGGGCGCGAGGTGTCGGCGGACGGTCTCCGAGCGGTGCTGCGGATGGAACCGCTCGGCGTCGACGCCGCGCCCCCACCGGGCGACCGGCGCGATCCCGTGACGCTCGAGCTCCCACGCGGTGGCGCTCGACGGGGCGAGCGTCAGGTCGGCGTGGTTGTGGATCCAGCGCAGCCACCGCCACAGCGTGGGCGCGACGACGCCGGCGCCGTACCGGCGTGCGAAGCCCGGGAGGTCCGACTGGAACACGGCGACGCTGCGCAGCCCGAGGCGGTGGGCGGTCGCCGCGCCCGCGGCGCCGAGGGCGGCAGGCGAGGCGAGGTGCACGATGTCGGGCTGGAACGACCGCAGCGTCGCGGCCAGCCGCGGCGAGGGCAGCCCGACGGGGAACGAGCGGTACACCGGCAGCGCCACGGCGGGGACACGCACCACCCGTGTGGAGCCGTAGCGGTCGTCGCCCGGACCCGGCGCGATCACGACCGCGTCGTGACCCGTCCGTTCGAAGTGCTCGAGGATGCGGAGCACCGAGTTCGTCACCCCATTGACCTGGGGGAGGAAGCTCTCGGTCACCACCGCGACCTTCACGTCTCCAGAGTGTGACGGACGCGTTTGGTGTTGTCTCGCAGATCCGCCGAACAGCCAGAGAACGTTCGATGCCGAACGTGACGCGCGGGTTACGTCACGGCAACCAGCGCGTGGCGTGCGCCCCACAGTCCACAACCGGGACGGCGCGTGCTGTCAGGCGGCCACCGCGTCGACGAGCGGGATCGTGATGCGCAGCACGCCACCCTCGAAGTGAGTGGCGACCTGGCCGCCGTCGAGATCGGCGCCAAGGGCCACCTCGCGGGCGAACGGGCCCTGGGCCCGCTCGAGCTCCAGGACCTCGTCCTCGGCCACGGGCGCGAGCACCCGATTCGCGCGGATGGCGAGGATGTCGCCGTCGACCGACACGTCGATCGACTCGGGCTCGACGCCGGGCAGCTCGCAGCTCATCTCGACCGCGTCACCCCGCCGGACCGCGTCGATCGGGATGCGGCGCGGCATCTGGTCCGCGAGGACGCGCTCGAGGAAGTGATCACACTCGTCAAATGGGTCGTAGCGAACCAGCACGGTCATCCCTCCCTCGTGTCACGGTCTCAACGCCGCCGCGCGCCCGTCGGTTCCGGGGCGTGCCGCGCGCCACGGTCCGTGCTCGGTCGCGCGCCCGGCGACGGCGGCGAACCTCCGCCCGGGCCGACTGTCAGACTCTCAGCCATGGATGAGGTGAACCTGTCGGGGCAGGTCGGGCTCGTGACCGGCGCGGCGTCGGGCATCGGCCGGGCGACCGTCGAGCGCTTCGCGGCCGAGGGCATGCGGGTCTGCGTCGTCGACTGGGACGAGGTCGCCGGCCGTGCCGTCGCCGACACGGTCGGCGGCCTGTTCGTGGGCGCCGACGTCGGCGACCCCGCCCAGGTCGACGCGGCCTTCGCCCGGTGCGTCGACGAGCTCGGCGGGCTCGGCGTCGCCTATCTGAACGCGGGGATCGCCATCGGCCACACCGACATCGCCGACCTGCCCGACGACGTGTACCGCCGCATCATGCGCGTCAACGTCGACGGGGTCGTCTTCGGCGCCCGCGCCGCCGTCCGGCATCTGCGCGCGAGCGGTGGCGGCGCGATCGTCGCGACGGCGTCACTCGCCGGGCTCATCCCCTTCCCGCCCGACCCGATCTATGACCTCACGAAGCACGCGGTCGTGGGTTTCATCCGCTCGATCGCTCCGACGCTCGCCCCCGACGGCATCACCGCGAACTGCGTGAACCCGGGGATGACGGACACGGCGATCATCACCGAGGACGCGAAGGCGATGCTCGCCGCCGCCGACTTCCCGCTCATGTCCCCGTCCCAGATCGCCGACGCCGTCGTCACCGCCGCCACGAGCGGCGAGACCGGGCGCTGCTGGGTGTGCCAGCCCGGTCGGGAGGCACTGCGCTATGAGTTCCGCGACGTCCCCGGCCCGCGGAGCGAGGCCGGGCGGGGACGGGTGCCACCCGGGGTCCGACCGGGCAGCGGGAACCTCGGCCGGTGGTCCAAAGAGATGCCGGACTGAGCGGCCGCGCTTCCTATCCTGGCTGTGCCCCCAAAGGACCGGAGACGCGGTGACGAACCCCACCCCTGATGGCGACGACGGCCGCGAGCGCGTGCGCCCCGAGGTGGTCGAGCCGGTGCCGGCCGACGCGGCGGGTGGCCTCCCCGCGCCGGCGGACCCGGGCGAGCAGGTCACCCGGCCGACGAAGCTGATCCGCATCGCGTCGATGGTGCGGACGATGCTCGACGAGGTCCGCCGGGCGCCGCTCGACGACGCCGGACGGCGCCGCCTGCGCGAGATCCACGAGCGCTCGGTCAACGAGCTCCAGGAGGTCCTCTCCCCCGACCTCCGCCAGGAGCTGAGCGACGTGGTGCTGCCGTTCACCTCCGAGGCGCCGAGCGAATCGGAGCTGCGCCTCGCGCAGGCCCAGCTGGTGGGGTGGCTCGAGGGCCTGTTCCACGGGATCCAGGCCACCCTCTTCACCCAGCAGGCGATGGCGCAACAGCAGATGGAGCAGCTGCAGCGGCGCGGCGGCGGCGCCCCGCCCGGAATTGCCGGGCCCGAGCAGGGCCTGAGCGGCTACCTGTGAGCTGATGGCCACGGCCGAGCTCTTCGATTCCGGGTGGTCCCCGTCGGCGTGGCGCACGCGCGCCGCCGAGCAGCAGCCCACATGGCCCGATGCCGCCGCGCTCGAGAGCGCCACCGACGAGCTGCGTGCGCTGCCCCCGCTCGTGTTCGCCGGCGAGGCCCGCACCCTCACCGAGACGCTGGCCCGCGCGCAGGAGGGCCACGCGTTCCTTCTCGTCGCCGGTGACTGCGCCGAGTCGTTCGAGGCGTTCTCGGCCGACGCGATCCGAGACAAGCTGCGCGTGATCCTGCAGATGTCGGTCGTGCTCACCTACGGCAGCGGCGTCCCGACGGTGAAGGTCGGCCGGATGGCCGGACAGTTCACCAAGCCCCGGTCGTCGCCCGCCGAGGTGCGTGACACCGTCGAGCTCCCGTCCTTCCGCGGCGACACCGTGAACGGGTACGCCTTCGACGCCGAGGCCCGCCGACCCGACCCGGCACGTCTGGTGCGCGCCTACCACCAGTCCGCGGCGACGCTGAACCTGCTGCGGGCCTTCGCGAAGGGTGGGTTCGCCGACCTGTCCCGCGTGCATGCGTGGAACCAGGAGTTCGTCGCCGCGAGCCCCGAGGGGCGCCGCTACGACGTGCTCGCCGCCGAGATCGAGCGCGCGATGCGCTTCATGAGCGCCTGCGGGATCGACCTCAACGCGGAGCTGGCCCTGCACCAGGTGGACGTCTTCACGGCCCACGAAGCGCTGCTCCTCGAGTACGAAGAGGCGCTCACCCGCCAGGACAGCATCACCGGCGACTGGTACGACTGCTCCGCCCACCTGCTGTGGATCGGGGAGCGGACGCGCCAGCCTCGGGGCGCGCACGTGGAGTTCCTCGGCGGGGTGCACAACCCGATCGGCGTGAAGCTCGGCCCGGACGCGACGCCCGACGACGTCGTGTCGCTGTGCGAGCGGCTCAACCCGCGCCGGCTGCCCGGACGCCTCGTGCTGTTCTCGCGAATGGGCGCGGACCACGTCGGCGATGCGCTCCCGCCGCTGCTCCAGGCTGTGCGCCGCGGCAACCATCCCGTGCTGTGGGCCTGTGACCCGATGCACGGCAACACCTTCGTGCACACCAGCGGCTACAAGACGCGCCGCTTCGACGACGTCATCCGCGAAGTGCGCGGCTTCTTCGCCGCCTGCGAGGCGGCGGACGTCTCGCCCGGCGGGCTGCACGTCGAGCTGACCGGCGACAACGTCACCGAGTGCCTCGGCGGCAGCCAAGAGGTCCTCGACGAGCATCTCGAGCGGCGCTACGAGACGATCTGCGACCCTCGCCTGAACGCCCGCCAGTCGCTCGACCTCGCGTTCGAGGTCGCAGGCTTGCTCCGCCGCTAACCCGACGTTCACCCAGCAAAAGCCCGTCGTTGCGGGTGCCGGGCGCGAGCATGGCCCGGTGCCGCCGGCGGAGGGAGGGTTGAACGAGGGGCTGCTCGAGGACCTCTACGAGCGCTACCGCGAGAACCCTGCGTCGGTGCCCGAGGGCTGGCGCCGCTACTTCGAATCCGCGGCGACCGCCACCGCGACGCCGAGCCCGCCTGCGCCGCCGCCCGCGGCGACCCCCACCGCGCCCGCCGAGGGTGCCGCGCCGAGTGCGCCGGCCACGCCACCCGCGGAGCCGTCGGCACCGCCCGCACCCACGCCACCCGCATCCACACCGTCCGAAACCCCGCGCACCACGTCCGCCGGCGAGCCCCTGCGCGGGGCCGCGGCACGCACCGTCGCCAACATGGAGGCCTCACTGCGGGTGCCGACCGCGACGTCGGTGCGCGCCGTCCCCGCAAAGCTGCTCGAGGTCAACCGCCAGATCCTGAACAACCAGCTCGGGCGGGTCGGCCAGGACAAGGTCAGCTTCACCCACCTCATCGCGTACGCGGTCGTGCAGGCCCTCGCCGACTTCCCCGGGCTGCGCTGCACCTATGAGGCGCACGACGGCCAGCCGACGATCGTGCGCCACGAACACGTGAACCTCGGCATCGCCGTCGACGTCACCCGCGCCGACGGCACCCGCACGCTGCTCGTGCCCGTGATCCGCCAGGCGGACGAGCTGGACTTCGCCGGGTTCTGGGCGGCGTACGAGGCACTGATCCGCAAGGTCCGGGCCAACCAGCTCTCGCCCGACGACCTCGCCGGCGCGACCGGCACGATCACGAACCCGGGGATGATCGGCACCGTCCACTCGGTGCCGCGCCTGCTGCCCGGGCAGGCGTTCATCGTCGGCGTCGGCTCGATCGGCTTCCCCGCGGAGTTCGCCGGCGCCGACCCGCACACGATCGCCGAGCTCGGCGTCAGCCCCATCACCACGCTGACGAACACCTACGACCACCGCATCATCGGCGGAGCCGAGAGCGGAGAGTTCCTCCGCCGGATCCACGGCCTGCTCCTCGGCGACGACGGCTTCTACGACCAGGTGTTCCGCAGCGCCGAGGTCCCGTACGAGCCGGCCCGCTGGCTGGTCGACCAGAACCCGCTCACGGACGGCAGCCTCAACGACAAGGCCGTGCACGTCCACGCGCTCGTCAACATGTACCGGGTGCGTGGCCACCTGCTCGCCAACCTCGACCCGCTCGGGCGGCGCGAGCCGAGCACCCATCCCGAGCTCGACATCGCGCACTACGGGCTCTCGATCTGGGACCTCGACCGCGAGTTCCCGATCGGCAGCCTCGGCGCCGGGACGCTGCCCGACGCCCGGATGCCGCTGCGCGACATCCTCGGCGTGGTGCGGGACGCGTACGCCCGCACCATCGGCGTCGAGTACATGCACATCCAGGAGCCCGCGCAGAAGGAGTGGATCCAGCAGCGGGTGGAGACGCCGACCGAGGGATTCGACGCCACGGTGAAGCGGCGCATCCTCGGACTGCTGAACGCCGCCGAGGCCTTCGAGCGGTTCCTCGGCACGAAGTACCTGGGCCAGAAACGCTTCAGCCTCGAGGGCGCCGAGACGCTGATCCCCATGCTCGACGCGGTGTGCAGCGCGGCCGCCGACACGGGGATGACCGAGGTCGTGATGGGCATGGCCCACCGCGGCCGCCTGAACGTCCTCGCCAACGTGCTGGGCAAGTCCTACGCGCAGATCTTCCGCGAGTTCGAAGGCGAGCTCGACCCGTCGAGCACCCACGGCTCCGGCGACGTGAAGTACCACCTCGGCCAACACGCCACCCACCACTCCCCCGCCGGGCACGACGTGACCCTGCGCCTGGCCGCCAACCCGAGCCACCTGGAAGCCGTCGACCCGGTCGTCGAGGGCATGGCCCGGGCCGTCGCCGACCGCGTCGGCGACCCGGTCGACGCCGCGCTGCCGCTGCTGGTCCACGGCGACGCGGCGTTCGCCGGCCAGGGCGTCGTGGCCGAGACGTTGAACCTCTCCGAGGTCGAGGGCTACGACGTCGGCGGCACGATCCACCTGGTGGTGAACAACCAGCTCGGGTTCACGACCGCACCGGAGTCGGGCCGCTCGGGCGTGTACGCGACCGACGTCGCCAAGATGGTGCAGGCGCCGATCTTCCACGTGAACGGCGACGACCCCGAGGCCTGCGTGCGCGTCATGGACCTGGCGTTCGCGTTCCGCGAGACGTTCCACAAGGACGTCGTCGTCGACCTCGTCTGCTACCGCCGCTACGGCCACAACGAGGCGGACGAGCCGGCCTTCACCCAGCCCCGCATGTACGCCCTCATCGAGTCCCACCCCTCGGTGCGGGAGCGCTACACCGAGCAGCTCGTCCAGCGGGGGGACCTCACCGCCGCGGAGTGCGACGCGGCCGTCGCCGACTTCCGGGGCCGCCTCGACCGGGCGTTCGAGGAGACCCACGAGCCCCACGAGGAGCAGCCGGAGCCGGGCGGGCCGACGGTCGAGCTCGCCGACGCCGAGCCCGTCGCCACCGCGGTCGACCGCTCGGTGCTCGAGCGCGTCGTGGCGGCGCTCACCACGTGGCCGGACACGTTCCACGTCAACCCGAAGCTCGCCCGGCTGCTCATGGCGCACCGCCGCGCGTTCGACGACGGCACGATCGACTGGTCGCTCGGCGAGGCCGCGGCCTTCGGGTCGTTGGTGCTCGAGGGGACACCGGTGCGCGTCGCGGGGCAGGACACCCGACGGGGGACGTTCAGCCAGCGCCACGGTGTCCTCGTCGACGCCGAGAACGAGGCCGAGTACGTGCCGCTCAACCACCTCGACGAGCACCAGGCACCGTTCCGCCTCTACGACTCGGTGCTGTCCGAGTACGCGGCGCTGGGCTTCGAGTACGGCTACTCCGTCGCGGCCCCCGAGACGCTCACCGCCTGGGAGGCCCAATTCGGCGACTTCGCCAACGGCGCGCAGGTCACGATCGACGAGTTCGTCGTCGCCGCCGAGGACAAGTGGGATCAGGCCTCCGCCCTGTCGATGCTGCTCCCCCATGGCTTCGAGGGACAGGGGGCCGACCACTCGAGCGCCCGGCTCGAGCGGTTCCTCACCCTCTCCGCCGACAACAACCTGCGCGTCGTGTACCCGTCGACTGCGGCGCAGTACTTCCACGTGCTGCGCCGCCAGGCCCGCACCCCGCGGCGCGTGCCGCTGGTGTGCCTCACCCCGAAGCGCTACCTCCGGCTGGCGCACACCCGCTCCCCGATCGAGGCGTTCACCCACGACCACTTCCACCCGGTCCTCGGCGACCGGTCACCGGACCTCGACGCCGACGAGGTCAAGCGCGTGGTGGTCTGCTCGGGCAAGGTCGGCCACGAGCTCATGGACGCCCGGGACCGCGCCCACGCACCGCTCGCCGTGCTCCGCGTCGAGGAGCTCGCGCCGTTCCCCGGAGACGAGCTCCAGGCCGCGCTCGACCGCTACCCGCACGCGACACAGGTGTGGTGGGTGCAGGAGGAGCCGCTGAACATGGGCGCGTGGCACTACATCGAGGATCCGCTCCACCAGCTGGTCGCCTCGGACGCGTCCGTCGACTACGTGGCGCGCAAGCCCAGCCCCAGCCCGGCGACGGGCAGCGCGAAGGTCCACGAGCTCGAGCAGCAGGCGCTGCTCGAGGCGACGCTGACCGGGCTCTAGGTCAGGGCGCCGCGACGGCGGGCGTCGGCGCGGCGATCGCCGTCACGACCGAGTCCACGACCTCGTCGGCATACGCGTCCGTCAGCGGGGCCCCGCTCACCAGGAGCCGGTAGAACAGCGGGCCGACGAGGAGGTCGGTGACGACCTCGGGGTCGGTCCCGACCGGGACGTCCCCACGGGCGATCGCCCGCTCGAGGACCCCGCGGGTGACGGCCCGCCGCTCGGCGAGGAAGCGGCGGTGCTCGCGGGCAAGCGCCGGTGACCGGGGAAGCGCCGCGGCGAGCTGCGGGACGCAGCGGCCCGCGACGGTCCGCGTGAGCAGATGCACGAGGTGGTGGGCGACGAAGGTGAGATCACCGCGCAGCGACCCGGTGTCCGGCTCGGGGACCTCGGCGCTCGTGAGGCACGACACGGCGCGCACGATCAGCTCGGCCTTCCCCGGGTAGCGGCGGTACACCGTCGCCTTGCCGACCCCGGCCCGCGCCGCGACGGCCTCGATCGTGAACCCGTCGTAGCCCTCGTCCGCGAACACGGCGAGCGCCGCGTCGACGATCGCCTCGTCGCACTCCGGGCTGCGGGGCCGGCCGGGTCGGGCGACCGTCATGGCGCCCGGGCCGGCGCGGGCGCGGGATGCGGCGCGCCGTTGCCGTCGGCCGCCACGGGCGCGGGCGCCTCGACGGTCGCCGGCGCGGCGTCGGGCTTGCCGGCGTTCTCCGTCGCGAACTCCGCGTCCTGGCGCGCGACGTCCTCGCTCCGAGCGCGAGACGGCAGGTAGACGAGCGTGGTGACGACGCCGATCACGGTGACGGCCGCGCCGACGTAGAGCCCGGCATGGAAGCCGTCCATGAACGCCGACTTGGCGAGGACCACGAACGTGTGCGCCGCGCCCGCCGGGAGCCGGCCCGCGGCCTCGAGCGCGTAGCCGAGCTGCTGCTTGGAGTTCGCGACGAGGTCGGACGGGATGTGGTGACCCTGCAGCGCGGCGACGACCTTCGAGCCGTAGATCGACGAGAAGACGCTGCCGATCACCGCGACGCCGACCGCCCCGCCGACCTGGCGGGTCGTGTCGTTCACCGCCGACCCGACGCCGGCCCGGGCGAGCGGCAGCGACCCCATGATCGACTCGGTCGCGGGGCTCATGGTCAGCGCCATGCCCGTCGCGGCGAGCGCCATCCGCCAGCCGATGTCGAGGAACGGCGTCGTCTGGCTCACCCCGGCGAGCGTGACGAGCCCGACGGCCACGCACGCCAGCCCGAGCGCGACCGTGTACTTCGTGCCGATCCGGTCGACGAGCTTCGGGCTGAGCGGCGAGACCACCATCATCGGGACGGCGAAGGTGAGCAGTCGCACACCGGTAGAGAGCGGCGAGTAGCCGAGGACGAACTGCAGGTACTGGGTCAAGAGGAAGATCGACCCGAACATGGCGAGGAACGTGATGGTGATCGCCCCGCTCGCCGCGCTGAACCGCGGGTTCTTCCAGAACCGGACGTCGAGCATCGGGTGCTCGACGCGCCGCTCCCACCAGAAGAACGCAAGGAGCAGCAGGCCTCCGGCGAAGAAGAACCCCAGGATGCGCGGCGCCGTCCACCCGGCGGTCGGGCCCTCGATCACCGCGTAGAGGATCGAGCTGAGCCCGGCGATCGAGAGCGCCGCGCCCACCAGGTCGAGGCGCGGCGCGTGGATGTCCTTCGAGTTCGGGATGAGGAACATGCCGAACAGCAGCCCGATCGCGACGATCGGGACGTTCACGAGGAAGATCGAGCCCCAGTAGAAGCGCTCGAGGAGTAAGCCGCCCGTGAGCGGGCCGAGCGCGACGCCGACGCCGGCGGTCGCGGCCCAGATCCCGATCGCCTTCGGCCGCTCCGAGCTCGGGAAGATGTTCGTGATGATCGAGAGGGTCGCGGGCATGATCAGCGCGCTGCCGACGCCCATGAACGCGCGGGTGGCGATGAGCTGGTTCGCGGACCCGGCGAGCGCCGACAGCACCGACCCGGTCCCGAAGATGAGCAGGCCGGCCTGCAGCGCCGGGCGACGGCCGTACTTGTCGCCGACGCTGCCCATCGTGAGCAGGAGCCCGGCGAACACGAGCGTGTAGGAGTCGACCATCCACTGCAGCTGGCTGTTGGTCGCCGTCAGCTGGCGGACGATGCTCGGCAGCGCGACGTTGAGGATCGAGTTGTCGAGCACGATCACGAGGAGGCTGAAGCACAGCACCCCGAGGATCAGCCAACGACGTTCCTCGGCGTGGCGCTGCGCCCGTTCGGCCCGGCTGCTGTTCATGGCCACCCCTAAGAGTCCGCGGAGTCGGAGCGGACGGCGCCCGACTTTCGGAACGCCCGCGTTCCAATTTGCCCGACAGTACCCATGCGAACGGGCCCCCCGAACATGACGTGCGTCACGCCCCGTCGGGGCGGGCGGCTCAGCCTCCCGCGGCGGTGATCGCCTCGAGCGCCGCCTCGACGGCGCCGGGCGAGGCGTTGGCCAGCGGCGCCCGCACGTCGGGAGTGGCGATGAGCCCCTGGGCGGCGAGCACGCCCTTGAACACGGCCGGGTTCGGCTCGGCGAAGCAGGCCCGGGCGACGGGGAGGAGCGCCTCGTGGTGGGCGCGGCCCTCGTCGACCTTGCCGGCCAGCGCGCACTCGATCATCTCGACGTAGCGGCGGGTGCAGACGTGCGACGACGCCGCGACCGCGCCGGCGCCGCCGAGGAGCACGAGCGGGAACAGGATCGGGTCGTCGCCGCCGAGCACCGCGAAGTCGTCCGGCGCCTCGGCGAGCACGCGCAGCGTCCCCACGTCGACCGCGCCGACCGACTGCTTGACCCCGATGATGTTCGCGGTGTTCGCGAGGCGCAGCAGGCTGTCGACCTCGAGGAGCTGCCCGGTGCGGCTCGGGATGTTGTAGAGCACGATCGGGACGGGACTCGCCGCGGCGACCGCCTCGAAGTGGGCGATGATCCCCGCCTGGCTCGGCCGCAGGTAGTACGGGACGACGCAGAGCGCGGCGGTCACGCCGGTCCCGGCGAGCGCCTCGACGGCGCTCACCGTGACGCGCGTGCTGTTCGTGCCCGCGCCGACGATCACGTGCGCATCCCGCGCCCGCGCCACGCGCGTGCACACGTCGACAACGGCGCGCCGCTCGTCCGGCTCGAGCAGCGGCGTCTCGCCGGTCGTGCCGAGCGGCACGAGCCCGGCGACACCCGCGTCGAGCACACGCACCGCGAGGCGCTCGAGCGCGTCGACGTCGACGGACCCGTCGGCGGCGTACGGCGTGACGAGCGGGATGTACACGCCGCGTAACGACGGGGTGCTCACGAACGCGAAGGGTAGCCTCCGCGCGATGTCGGATCTCTGGCGAATCGTGCTCACCACGATCTTCGGCTTCGGCGCCGGCGTCCTCTCCGGCATGTTCGGGATCGGCGGCGCCGTGGCGTCGACGCCGGCGATCCGCCTGCTCGGCGCCACACCGCTCGCCGCGGTCGGCTCGACGATTCCGTCGGTCATCCCGTCCGCTGTGACCGGCTCGTGGCGCTACGGGCGGGAGCACCTCGTCGACTGGCGGATCGTCGCGTGGACGAGCGGCGCGGGGATCCTCGCGACCGTCGGCGGCGCACTGCTCACCGACGTCGTGCCCGGCAACGGCCACCCGCTCATGATCCTCACCGCCGGGCTCGTCGGGTTCAGCGCGTACCGGCTGAGCCGCCCCGTGGTCGCGCCCGAGCCCGAGGCGGCCGTCGCGACCGAGGGGATCACCGACGCGGCACCGGGGCTCGCCCAGGAGGAGCGGGGTGCCGAGCGCGCCGAACCGTGGCGTCTCGTGCTCGTCGGCATCGCCGCCGGCGGGCTGAGCGGCCTGCTCGGCATCGGTGGCGGGGTGCTGATGGTGCCGGCGTTCACCGCGTGGGTGCGCATGCCGCTGAAGGCGGCGCTCGCCACGTCGCTCGCCTGCGTCGGCGTGCTCGCCGTGCCCGGGCTGATCACCCACGCCGCGCTCGGCCACATCAACTGGCTCTACGCGCTCCCGCTGTGCGTGGGGGTGGTGCCGGGCGCGCGCCTCGGCGCCCACCTCACGATCCGCTCCGAGGACCGGACGCTGCGGCTCCTCGTCGGCATCGTGCTCGGGGTCATCGCCGTCGGGTACGGGATCGCGGAGACGCTGGCGCTCGTGTAGCCGCCGGCATCCCCGCGAGCTCGCGGGCGCGGGCGACGACCGCGTCGAGCATCGGCTCGGTCAGCCGGCCGGTGAAGGTGTTCTGCTGGCTCGGGTGGTAGCAGCCGAGGATCGTGAACCGGCCGGTCGTGACCTCGACCCCGTGTCCGAACGCCGGCCGGGGTCGGGGGACGGCGACGCCCTCGTCGGCGAGCGCCCGGCACAGCGCGGTGTACGCGTACCCGCCGAGCGCGACGGCGACGCGGGCGTCGGCGAGCAGCGCCAGCTCACGGGCGAAGAAGGGGCGGCACTGGTCCCGCTCGCCTGTCGTCGGCGCGTTGTCGGGCGGCGCGCACTTCACCACGGCGGTCACGTACGCGCCGTCGAGGCGCAGCCCGTCGTCCACCGACACCGACGTCGCCTGGTTGGCGAGCCCGGCGCGGTGCAGCGCCCCGTAGAGCCAGTCCCCCGACCGGTCCCCGGTGAACACGCGACCGGTGCGGTTCCCGCCGTGCGCGGCCGGCGCGAGGCCGACGAGGAGGATCGACGCGTGCGGGTCGCCGAAGCCGGGGATCGGTCGTCCCCAGTACCGCTCGTCGCGGTACGCGGCCCGCTTCGTGCGGGCGACCTCCTCGCGCCAGGCCACGAGCCGCGGGCAGGCACGGCACGCGACGACCTCGGAGCGGAGCCGGTCCCACGCGGTGGGCACCGGCGGACCGTAGCGTCCTAACCTGCGCGCCCGTGCGCCTGCTGCTCATCGTGAACCCGGCCGCGTCGTCGATGACGCCGCGACGCCGCGTGCTCGTCCAGCACGCGCTCAGTGACGCGCACCGCCTCGAGGTCGCCGAGACGACGCAGCGCAACGACGCCACGCACCTGGCGCGCGAGGCGGCCGCCGAGGGCGTCGACGTCGTCGTCGTCGCCGCCGGGGACGGGACCCTGAACGAGGCGGCGAACGGCCTCGTCGGGACCGACACCGCCCTGGCGCCGCTGCCGGGCGGCTCCACGAACGTGTTCGGCCGCACCCTCGGCGTCCCGAACGCGCTCCGGCCCGCGACCGAGCAGCTCGTCGCGAGCCTCGACGCGCGGTCGACACGCCGCGTCGGGCTCGGGGCGGGGAACGACCGGCGCTTCCTGTTCCATCTCGGCGCCGGGTTCGACGCCGAGGTCATCGAGCAGATGGAGCGTCACGCCTGGCTGAAGCGCCGCCTCGCCCACCCGACGTTCGCGGTGGCGGCGATCACGACCTTCTACCGGGGCTTCGACCGTGCGCACGCGCCGTTCCGGGTCGAGGTCGGCGGCGAGCCGCTCACCGACGGCTACTACGCCATCGTGTCGAACACCACGCCGTACGCCTTCTTCGGAATGCGGCCGCTGACCGTGACGCACGCCGCGGGGCTCGAGCGCAAGCTCGCGCTCACCGCGTTCCGTCGCCTCACGGCCCGGGGACTGGTCGCCGCCGCCGCCTCGGCCATGGGCCGGGGACGCCACCTCGCGCACGCGAAGGACGTCGTGCAGCTCGCCGACCTCGACAACGTCACGCTCACCGCGACCGACGCGCCGTTCCCGTGGCAGGTCGACGGCGACTATCTCGGCGAGCTCCAGCAGCTGGAGATCCGCTACGAGCCGGACTGCCTCACGGTCGTCACGCCGGTCCGCTGACCTCCCGGCCGAGCGCGCGGAGCGCGACGTCGGGCACGTCGGTGATCACCGCGTCGACGCCGGCCGAGGCGAGCTCGACGAGCGTGGCCCGGCGGTTCACCGTCCACACGTGGACCGAGAGCCCGACCCGGCGCGCCGCGTCGACGACCGCCGCGGCCCGCGGCGCGTCGAGGCCCCGCACGTCGGGGTGCAGCGCCCGGTGGCCACGCTCGGCGATCAGCGGCAGCGCGACGAGCGGGTCGAGGCCCCGCAGCGTGAGGAACCCCGTCGGGGTCGTGTCGAGGGCCCGGTAGGCGTCGAGGGTCTCCAGGTTGAAGGAGGACACGAGCACGTCGTCCCGGTGGTCGCGACGGGCGAGGGTGTCGGCGACGAGCGCCGCCACCCGCTCCGTCGGGTCGTAGTCCCGCTGACCCGGCAGGTTCTTCAGCTCCACGTTCACCGTGACCCCCGCGCAGGCGTCGAGCGCCTCGTCGAGGGTCGGGATGTCCGGCCGGGCCGCCCGCACGGCGGCGAACGGGGCCCCGGCGAGGAGGCCGACCCGCCGGGTCGTCGGGTCATGGTGGACGACGACGACGTCGTCGGCGCTGCGGCGGGCGTCGAGCTCCACCCCGTCGGCGCCGAGCTGGCGGGCCCGGGTGAAGGCCGCCAGCGTGTTCTCGGGGGCCTGGCGGCGGGCACCCCGGTGCGCCCAGACCCTCGGAGCGGGGCCGCCGGGCACGCGCGCAGCGTACACACGCGAAACCCCAGGTCAGGGCCCTTGTGGAGAACGTGTCTCGGATCTACGCTCCGGGACCCCCGGCGGGCGAGAGCCCGGACGGACGGACGCACCGGAGCCGGCGGCCCGGCAGCGGAGCCCGCCCACCACGCCGGCCAACATCCGAGAGGTAGCAGTGGCGCTCACCTGGATTCGCACCCACGACTGGGACGCCGAGGCGTGGCGGACGCGATCGGCATGTCGGGACTCCGACCCAGACGTGTTCTTCCCCATCGGGACCACCGGCCCGGCGCTCGAGCAGATCGAGACCGCCCGCCGGATCTGCACGGCCTGCGGCGTCACCGACGAGTGCCTCGAGTTCGCGCTCGCCACCAACCAGGAGGCGGGCATCTGGGGTGGCACCACCGAGGAGGAGCGGCGCAAGCTCCGCAAGGCCTGGGTGGCCCGGCAGCGCGCCACCGCCTGAACCTGCTCAGCTCAGCGCGCCGACCTGCAGGCCGGCGTCCGGCTCCAGCGGCACCTTCAGGCTGACGCGCGTCCCACCGTCCTCGCGCATCTCGATCGAGCCGCCCAGCTCGCTCGTCACCAGACCGTGGACGATCGACAGGCCGAGGCCCCGCGACGACTCGAGCGAGAAGTCGGGGGGCAGGCCGACCCCGTCGTCGACGACCTCGACGTCGAGCTCGCCCTCGCGGCGGGTCAGCTCGACCCGCACGTGGCCTTCGGCCGGGCCCGACTCGTCGGCGGGGAAGGCGTGGTCGACCGCGTTCTGCATCAGCTCGTTCAGCGCCACCGCCAGCGGCGTGGCGATGTCGCCCGGGAGCTCCCCGGCGTCGCCCTGCACGTCGAAGTGCAGTTGCAGCTCCGGCGTCGACACGGTCTCCTCGACGACGCGGACGAGCGGCCCGACGATCTCCGCGAAGTTCACGACGTCGGCCGATTCCCGGGACAGGGTCTCGTGCACGATCGCGATCGAGCGGATCCGCCGCTCCGATTCCTGGATCGCTTCCTGTGCCTCCGTCGAGTGGAGCCGCCGGCCCTGCAGGCGCAGCAGCGCGGCGATCGTCTGCAGGTTGTTCTTCACCCGGTGGTGGATCTCGCGGATCGTGGCGTCCTTCGACAGCAGGATCCGGTCCCGGCGGCGCAGGTCGGTGACGTCCCGGACGAGGATCATCGCCCCCGTCGTGCGGCGGTGCTCGAGCAGCGGGATGGCCTGGATGAGCACCGACGTCTCGCCGCGCTCGATCTCCTCGGTGATCGGGACCTGCAGGCGGGCCGCGGCGTCGGCCGCGTCCTGGTCGAAGCCGATCTCGTCGAGTGGCAGCCCGTTCGTGTACGTGTGGATGCCCATCCGGTGCAACGAGCTGATCGCGTTCGGGCTCGCGAAGCGGATGCGCAGCCCGTCGTCGAGCAGGATCACGCCGTCGGCGACGCGGGGCGCCTCCTCGGAGGCCACCTCGTCGCGGGCGAACGGGAAGCTCCCCTCGGTCATCATGCGGGCGAAGCGCTCGAACGTGTCGAGGTAGACGCGCTCGAGCTCCCCCGTGCGCCGTCCGAGGTTCGTGGGCGCCTCGCGGCTCACGACGGCGATCGGGGACCCGCCGAGCTCGAGGGGGATGCACTGGGTGCGGGCCCGCTCCTCGGAGCCGATGACCGTCGCGTCGCCGCCGACGATCTCCTCCTTGCGCCACGCCCGCGCCACGAGGGGGCGCTCCACCTCCTGGACGACGGTGCCGACCAGCTCGGCCGGGTAGAGGGTCTGGCCGGTCACCGGCCGCACGTGCGCCAGCACGACGAAGCGGTGGCCCTCCTCCCCGTCGGCTGGGGCGAGGGCGAGCAGGTCCGCGAAGCACAGGTCGGCGAGCGGCTGCCACGACGCCACCAGCCGCTGGAGGTGCCGCAGCCCGTCGCCGCGCAGCCCTGTGCTGTCCTGCGCGAGCTCGTACAAGCCGACCGCCACGAGGCCAGGTTACGGAGTCGCCAGCAAGGCCCGGCCGATGCTCGCCAGGCCGGCGAGGTCGTGCACCTCGTCCGGCAGCGCGGGCACCGTGGCGAGCACGTCCGGGACCCGGGCGAGCTCGGCGCGCAGCTCCCGCTCGCGGGTCGCCACGACGCTGTAGTCGCGGTACGTCGCGGCGACGGTGGCGAGCACCCGCGCCGTGCGCTCCGGGTCGTCGAGCGCGGGCTCGCCGAGCCCGCCGAGCAGCTTCGCCACGTCCTCGGGACGCTCGGCGAGGGCCGTCGCGGCACGATGGCCCTCGGCGGAGGTGAGATACGGCGGCAGCACGCGGTTCAGCACGAGCGCGCCGAGCGGCAGGTCCCGCTTCCCGAGCTCGCGCACGAACAGCTCGGCCTCGCGGAGGGGCGCGCCCTCGAGGGTCGTGACGACGGCGAAGGTGGTGCGGCGGTCGTGCAGCAGCCGCTCGACCGACTCGGCCCGCGCCACGAACCCGTCGTACATGCTCTGGAAGTTCAAGAAGAACTCGGCGATGTCTTGGAGCAGCTGGCTGCCGAGCACCCGGTCGGCCAGCTGGTAGAAGGGTCGGCTCGCGACGTTCACCATGCGGGCGCCGCGCCGGCCGGTCAGACGGTACGGGACGGTCAGCCAGCGCAGCAGCCGACCGCCGAAGAACTCGGCCATCCGGCTCGGCGCCTCGAGGAAGTCGATGGCGTTGCGGGTCGGCGGCGTGTCCACGACGATCAGGTCGTAGCGGCCGTGCGCGTGCAGGTCGTAGAGCCGCTCCATCGCGATGTAGTCGTGGCTCTGCACGAACCGCGCGGTGATGTTCTGGTACAGGCTGTTGCCGAGCACCCGGTAGGCGGTCTCCTCGTCGGGCGCGTGGCGCAGCACCAGGTCGTCCCAGGACGCCTTCGTGTCGAGCATCGCGGCGAACAGCTCGCCGCGGGGCTCGAAGCCGGCGGCGCGCAGCGCCTCGTCGGGGACGCGGCGCTCGACGTTGCCGAGCGCCTCGAGACCGAGGGCGTCGGCGAGGCGCTTCGCCGGGTCGATGGTGAGCACGAGCACCCGGCCGCCGAGCTCCCCGGCCGCGGCGACGGCCGCCGCGGCGGCGGTCGTCGTCTTGCCGACGCCCCCGGACCCGCAGAACACCACGATCTCGCGGGAGGTGAGCAGCGACTCGAGGCTCGACGAGGTCACAGACCCAGCTCCGCCGCGAGGTGTTCGGCGACCATGCGCGTGACGCGCAGCCCGTGGTCACGCACGAACAGGTACGGGAGATAGACGAGCGGGACGTCGAGCGCCGACCGCAGCCGGGCGAGGTGCCCGGCGCGGGACCGGCGCATCGACACGGCGAGGCGGGTCGCTTCGAGGACGGCGCCCGCGCCGGGCCCGACGTCGGCGTCGAGGACGTCGCGGGCCGGGCCGGTGAGCAGGGCGTCGAAGACGGGCTCGTCAGCCCGGGTGAACGGCTCGGGCAGGACGCGGTTCACGATCACCGACCCGAAGGGAACCACGAGCTCGGTCCGCGCCCGCTGGACGAGCTCGATCGTCTCGTTGACCGGCATCTCCTCCGGTGTCGTCACGACGTGCAGCGCCGTCGTCGCGGGGTCGGCGAGCAGCTCGAGCATCCACTCGGTCTGCTGGCGCACCGGCCCGACCGCGACGAGCTCCTGGATCGCCCGTGGCGAATCGAGCTGGGACACGATGTGGCCCGTCGCCGCGGCGTCGACCACGACGAGGTCCCAGTCGGCGCGACCCTCCTTGGACTCGCGCACCTCCGAGCACACCTTGCCGACGGTGAGGATCTCGCGGACGCCAGGCGCGGCGGTGGCGACGAAGTCGAGGACGCTCGCGAGCGGGCCGATCCGCCCGAGCACCGGCACCCGCAGCTGCTGCTTCAGGTACTCGCGGAGCGCGTCCTCGGTGCGCATCTGCATCGCGAAGACGCCCGGGTACACCTCGCGGGGCTGGAAGCCGACGGACGGCTGCTCGAACAGCGCCGTGAGGTTGCCCTTCGCGTCGACCTCGACGAGCAGGACGCGGCGGCCGCGCTCGGCGGCGAGCAGCGCCGTGGCCGCCGTGACGGTGCTCTTGCCGACCCCGCCCTTGCCGCTGAAGAAGAGGAGCCGGCGGTCCAGGAAGCCCGCGCCGGCGGGCGCGGCCACCAGGTCAGGCCGGCCCGAAGCCGACCCGCTTCTTCGCCGCGTCGTCGTCGAGCTCGACGTAGGCCAGGCGCTCGGCGGGCACGCCGACCCGGCGACCGTGCTCGTCGGTGAGCCAGAGCACGCCGCCCTCGGTGTGGAGCGCGTCGTTCACGAGCTTCTCGAGCGAGGCCCCGTCGGTCTCGACCTCGAGGGTGAGCTCCTTCGGGCAGTGCAGCACGCCGATCCGAACGTCCATGCGGGGACCTTACGTCGGCGCTGCCGCGACCGGCGGCTCAGGAGATCCGAAGCTCCGGGTGGCGGACCTGGCGGGGGGCGAGCGCCTCGACGCGCGTCGCCAGCGCGACGAACGCCCGCGCCGCGTCGCTGTCGGGCTCGGCGGCCACGATCGGGCGCCCGACGTCGCCGCCCTCGCGCAGCGCCGGCACGAGCGGCACCTGCCCGAGCAGGGGGACGCCGACGCTGGCCGCGAGGGCTTCGCCACCGCCAGCGCCGAAGAGCTCGTAGCGGGTGCCGTCGTCGCCGATGAACCACGACATGTTCTCGACCACGCCGATCACGGGGAGGTTCACACGCTCGGCCATCGCCGCGCTGCGCTGCGCGACCCGCTGCGCCGCCGGCTGGGGCGTGGTCACGACGATGACCTCGGCGCGGGGGAGCAGCTGGGCCATCGAGAGCGCCACGTCGCCGGTGCCCGGCGGGAGGTCCACGACGAGGGTGTCGAGCGCAGCCCAGTGGACGTCGGTGAGGAACTGCTCGAGCGCCTTGTGGAGCATCGGGCCCCGCCAGATCACGGCCTGGTCGTCACGGGCGAAGAACCCCATCGAGACGACCTGCACGCCGTACGCGCGCGGCGGGACGATGACGTCGTCGACGAGACCGGGCGGGTGGTCGACGCCGAGCATGCGCGGCAGCGAGAAGCCCCACACGTCCGCGTCGAGCGCGCCGACACGCTGGCCACGCGCCGCGAGCGCGACGGCGAGGTTGGCGCTCACCGAGGACTTGCCCACCCCACCCTTCCCGGAGGCGATCGCCAGGATCCGGGTCGCCGAGTCGGTGAACGGGTTCCGCCGCGGCGGGCGCGGGGCCGAGCCGCTCGACGCGTCGACCACGGCGAGCGGGTTCGGCGCCGGGTCGCCGCGGAGCACCGCGGCGGTGCGGGCGGCCTCGGCCTCGTCCATCGGCCGCCGCTCGAAGGTGACGGCGCCGACCCCGGGCTCGGCGAGCAGGGCGGCGCGGATCCGGCCCTCGAGCTCGTCGGGTGGCCAGGCGTCCTCGGGCAGCGGGAGCGCCAGGCGCACCCGCACCCGGCCGTCGTCCCGGTCGAGGCCGGTGAGCATCCCGAGGTCGACGATGGAGCGCCCCAGCTCAGGATCCTCGATCCGGCGCAGCACGCCGCTGAGCTGGTCGTCGGGCACGCGGCCTCACACGGACGGGATTTCCACTACGGGCATAGGTAGAATACCGGTCGTGGCTCACGAGCCGGCACTGCAGGCCCCGAGCGAGGCCGCGGGCGCCGCCGAGGAGCGCTCGCTGACCCCCGACGAGTTCAACGCCGCGGTCGCGGCGGTCACGAACGCGTTCGGCGACCCGACGCGACGGGAGATCTACCTCGCGGTGCGCGACGCCCCCGACGGGGTGACGACCGCCGACATCGCCGAGCAGTTCGCGCTGCACCCCAACGTCGCCCGCCACCACCTCGAGAAGCTCACCGGCGGCGGGTACCTCGACGTCGAGCTCGCCCGCGCCGACAGCGGCCGCCCGGCGGGACGCCCCTCGAAGCGCTACCGCGCCACCGGCGCCGCGACCCTCGCGGTGCCGCTGCGCCAGGACACCGTCCTCGCCAGCCTGCTCGCCGGCGCGCTCAACGCGCTGGGCCCGGGCCCCGCCGAGGCGCTCGCCGACCAGGTCGGCTACGACTACGGGCGCGACCTCGCGCGGCGAATGGACCCGGGCGCGGGCCACCGGTCGGTGCGCACCGCAGTCGCGGCCGTCGCCGACGCGCTCACCGCGCACGGGTTCGCCGCCCGGGCCGAGAGCGACGGTGACGCATTCACGATCGTCTCCGAGTGCTGCCCCTTCGGCGACGCCGCGACGCGGTACCCCCACGTCGTCTGCGCGCTCGACCGCGGCATGATCCGCGGGATGCTCGCGGGGCTCTACGGCGAGACGTCACCGCACTTCGAGGCGAGCCGGCCCGACGGCAGCGATCACTGCGTCGCCCGGGTCTGAGCCGCCCGTGACCCGGGCCTACCTCGATCACGCCTCGTCCTCGCCGCTGCGGCCCGCGGCGCTCGAGGCGATGCTCCCCTTCCTGCGGGGTCACCCGGCCGACCCCGGACGCGTCCACAGCGACGGGCGGGCCACCCGCGTCGCGCTGGAGGAGGCCCGCGAGGCGGTCGCGGCGCTGCTCGGCGCCCGGCCCCGCGAGGTCGTCTTCACGGCGACCGGCACCGAGGCGGTGAACACCGCCGTCTACGGCGCCCTCGGGCGCGCCCCGACCGGGACACGCCCCCACCTCGTGACGACGGCCGTCGAGCACTCGGCGGTCCTCGAGGCGTGCCGGCGCGCCGGCGCCGACCTCACCGTCGTCGGCGTCGACCATGAGGGCCGCGTGCGCGCCGACGACGTCCTCGCCGCGATCCGGCCCGACACCGCGCTCGTCAACGTGCAGCTCGCCAACCACGAGGTCGGCACCCTCCAGACCGCCCTGCCCGCCGTCGCGAGCCAGACCCGCGACCGTGGCGTGCTGCTCCACGTCGACGCGTGCGCCGCCGCCGGACACGTCCCGCTCGACTTCGCGACCCTCGGCGCGGACCTGTGCTCGGTCACCGCCCACAAGCTGGGCGGCCCGAAGGGTGCCGCCGCGCTCCTCGTGCGTCGCGGCGTGCGCCTGCCGCCACTCCTCGTCGGCGGCGCGCAGGAACGCGCCCGGCGAGCGGGGATCGAGGACGTGCCCGCGCTCGTCGGCTTCGGCGCGGCCGCGGCCGAGCTCGCCGCCGACGACGGCCTCGCCCGCGAGGCCGCGGTGGCGCGCGCCCAGACCGAGCGCCTCGTCGCCGCGGCCCTCGCCGTCGACGGCGTCACCCAGCTCGGCGACCCCGACGAGCGGGTCCCCTACCTGGTGTGCCTCGCGGTCGAGGACGTCGAGGCCGAACCCGTGCTCCTCGGCCTGGACCAGCGCGGCGTCGCGGTGCACTCGGGCTCGTCCTGCTCGTCCGAGGCCCTCGAGCCCTCCCCGGTGCTGGCGGCGATGGGCGTCGACGCCGAGCGGTCGCTGCGCCCGAGCGTCGGCTGGAGCACCACCGACGACGACGTCGCCGCGTTCGTCGCGGCCTTCCCCGAGGTCGTCGCGAAGATGCGCGCCCTCCGCGGCGCGTGAGCCCAGGTTCGAGGCGTTCCGGCCCGCGCCCCCGTGGGTAGGGTGCGCAGATGACCACGTGGTCCGACCTCGCCACGCAGCTGAGCGACGCGCTCGTGCTCGGCTCACCGCCGATCGCGATCACCTTCCACGACGCGCCGCCGACCGGCGTCGCCGCGTTCGACGCGCCGATGCCGGCGCCGACCGACGACGGCCGCACCGGCCGCGTCCCGGCCGGGTGCGTGTTCTGGACCCACGCGCTCGACCGCACGTTCTCGACGGTGGCCGCCGATCACGCCAACTGCTCGGTCGGCAGCGTGACCCACGGGTTCCGGACCCTCGAGGAGGTCGCGGGCCGCACCGACGTCTCGACGCTGCTCGACGCCGGGTGGGTGACGATGGACGTCATGCCACAGATCCCGGCCGTGCAGGCCCGCCCGGGTTCGGTCACCTACGGGCCGCTCGCGGACACCCCGGTCGACCCCGATGTCGTGCTGCTGCGAGTGAACGGCAAGCAGCTCATGGTGCTCGTCGACGCGCTGCCGGGCCTGCGCATCGACTCGAAGCCGCAGTGCCACATCGTCGCGGTCGCGAAGGAGGCCGGTGAGGTCGCGGCGAGCGTGGGCTGCGCGCTCAGCCGGGTGCGCACCGGGATGGCAGCGACCGACATGACCTGCGCGATCCCGGGCGCTCGTCTCGGGGAGGTCGTCGACGCCGTCGTCGCCACCGCCTCGGCCGACACCCGTGTGGCGCGCTACGCCGCGCAGGACGCGAAGCGCTTCGCCTGACCGGCGATTACTTCTTCGCCGACTCGTAGTACGGGCTGTCGCCCGCGGCGTGGTCGGTGACGTCGACGACCGAGGTCACCTCGGGGACGGCGTCGAGGATCGCGACCTCGATCCCCTGGGACAGGGTGACCGCCGCGAGCCCGCAGCCCTGACAGCCGCCCGACATCCGGACATAGGCGATGCCGTCGTCGACCGCGACGAGGTCGGCCCGCCCGCCATGGGCGGCGATCGCCGGGTTGATCTCCGCGTCGAGCACGGTGAGGACGGCTTGTGCGACCGGGCCCGACAGATCGGCCGTGGCCTGGCCACCGCCGCCGGCGCCGTCGCCGCCGGCTTGTTCGGGTTCTGCATCACCATGCCCGCGCCCGTGAAGTCGAGCGTCGCGCCGGTGAGCCGGTCGACACTGTCGGCGTCGACCACCACCGAGAGGTCGTCGTGGCGCTGCACCACGTCGGCGTCGCGCGCGTCGGCGAGCGGCCGGAGCTCCATCGTGTAGCGGAACGCGCCGCCGGACTCGCCGTTCACCTCGATCCAGAGCGCCAGCGCGTCGGCGTCGGGCTCATCTGATCGCACACCGACGATGCGCTCACGGGCCGCGTCGGTGACGGTGACCACGGGGGTGGTGGCTTCGGTCATCGCGTCATCATAGGTCGGTGCCTCGCGTCCTCCTGCTCGTGCCGACGGCGACGTATCGCGCCGCGGACTTCCTCGCCGCGGCGCACGCACTGGGCGTGGAGGTCGTCGTCGCGTCGGACGAGACGTCGCCCCTCGCGGCGAGCATGGGCGACCGAGCCGTCGCCGTGCCCCTCGACGACGCCGAGGCGGCGGCCGCCACAATCGAGGCGGTCGACGCGCGTCACCCGATCGACGCAGTCGTCGCCGTCGACGAGCAGGGCGTCGTCGTGGCCGCCCGGGCCGGCGAGCGCCTCGGGTTCCCGCACAACCCGCCGAGCGCCGTGGCCCGGACGCGCGACAAGGCGGCGATGCGCGACGCGCTCGCGGCCGCCGAGGTCGCCCAGCCGCGGTACGCCCGGCTCGAGGACCTCGACGACCTGCCCGAGGTCGGGTGGCCCCGCGTCGTGAAGCCGACCCGGGGCTCGGCCAGCCGGGGGGTCCTGCGCGCCGACGACCCCGACGCGGCCCGCGCCGCCGCGCACCGGGTCTCGGCGATCGTCGACGGCGCGCCGCTGCTGGTCGAGCAGTACGTGCCGGGCGCGGAGGTCGCCGTCGAGGGGCTGCTGCGCGACGGTCGCCTCGTCGTCCTCGCCGTCTTCGACAAGCCGGACCCGCTCGAGGGCCCCACGTTCGAGGAGACGATCTACGTCACGCCGTCCCGCCTCCCGCCCGACACCCTCGCCGCCGTGGAGCGGGTCACGGCCGACGCCACCCGCGCGCTCGGCCTCACCGAGGGCCCCGTGCACGCCGAGCTCCGCGTCGACGACGCCGGGCGGGCCTGGCTGCTCGAGGTCGCGGCGCGCTCGATCGGCGGGCTGTGCGCCCGCACGCTCCGCCTCGGCGCGGGCATCAGCCTCGAGGAGGTCATCTTGCGCCACGCCCTCGACCTGCCGCTCGACGACCTCACCCGCGAGGCGCAGGCCGCCGGCGTGATGATGCTGCCCATCCCGCGGACGGGCACGCTGCGCGGCGTCCACGGCCAGGACGCCGCCCGCGGGGTGCCGGGCGTCGTCGGCCTCGAGGTGACGATCCCGCGGGGCCGTCCCGTCCGGATGCTCCCTGAGGGCGACCGCTACCTCGGGTTCCTCTTCGCGCGCGGCGCCACGCCGGCCGAGGTCGAGGCCACCCTGCGCCGCGCGCACGCGCACCTCGACGTCGACATCGCGTGACGCCGCCGACCCCCGGGTACCCTCGACCGATGCGCGTCGCGTTGGTGTCGTGTTACGAGCTCGGCCGTCAGCCGCTCGGCGTCGCGCAGCCTGCGGCCCGCCTCCGGGCCGCCGGTCACGAGGTGCGCTGCCGCGACCTCGCGGTCGACCCGTGGGACCCGGACCTCGTGGCCTGGGCCGACCGGCTCGCGTGCTCCGTCCCGATGCACACCGCGACGCGCCTGGCGCGCGAGGTCATCGACGACGTGCGCCGCCGCCGTCCCACGCTTCCGGTCGCGTGCTTCGGCCTCTACGGCCAGGCCATGGCCGATCGAGCCGATCGCGTCCTCGCCGGCGAGACCGACACGGCGCTCCTCGACTGGGTCGAGGGACACGACGACGGCCGCGTGGTGCACCTGGGCCGTCCCGCCGCCGCCGACGCGGTGGCACCGGCGCGGGACCTGTTGCCGTCGCTCGATCGCTACGCGCGACTGGTGCAGGGCGACGACGAACGTCTGGTGGCCGTCGTCGAGGCGAGCCGGGGCTGCGCCCACCGTTGCCGCCACTGCCCGGTGCCCGTCGTCTATGACGGCCGGATCCGCATCGCGTCGGTCGACGCGGTGCTGGGCGACGTCGCCCAGCAGATCGCCGCGGGTGCGCAGCACGTCACGTTCGCCGACCCCGACTTCTTCAACGGCGTGCACCACGCGCGCCGCGTCGTCGACGCCGTGCACGGCGCGTTCCCGGACGTGACCTTCGACTGCACCGTCAAGGTCGAGCACATCCTCGCCCACCGCGACACCTGGCCGGTGATGGCGGCCGCCGGCTGCCTGTTCGTCGTGAGCGCGTTCGAGTGTGTGGACGACGCGACGCTCGCCCGCCTCGACAAGGGGCACACGACGGCCGACGAGGCGGCCGCCGTCGCGGTGCTGCGCGCCGAGGGCATCGAGGTCCGACCCTCCTGGCTGCCCTTCACGCCCTGGACGACGCTCGCCACGCTGCGGGCCCTGGTCGAGTTCGTCGCCGACCACGATCTCGTCGGCAACGTCGACCCGGTCCAGTACACGATCCGGCTCCTGCTCCCCCCCGGGTCACTGCTGCTCGACCATCCAGACCTCGCCCCCTACCTCGGCGAGTACGACCCCCAGCGCCTGAGCCACACGTGGCGCGCCGCCGACCCGGCGATGGACCGGCTCCAGGCGGAGCTCGCCGCGCTCGTCGAGGAGGCGCTCGGCGCCGGCACGCCCATCCCCGAGGTCTACTCGCGGGTACGCGACGCCCTCGGGCTGCCCGCCGTCACCGTCGACGCCGACCGCGCCGCGCGGATCCCCCGCCTGAGCGAGCCGTGGTTCTGCTGCGCCGAGCCGACCACGGCGCAGCTCGCGCCGCTCAGCTGGCTAGCGCGAGAACGCGACCTGCCCCACCATCCAGCCCTGGGCCTCGGTGCCCATGAGCGTGAACGTGGCCTGGCCGCCGGCGTAGCGGAACGTGCAGCTCGGCACGCCCGGATCGGGACCGCCGCAGCCTTGGAACGCCCAGCCGGCACCGCGGCCCGGCCGGGCGAAGAGCGTCGACACCGCGGACGGCGTCGCGCAGCGCCCCGCGGCTGCCTCGTCGCCGGCCTGCCAGGCGCTGACCACCGCCTGCGAGGCGTCGCTCGGCGTGATGCACACGATCCCGACCGTGACCGACGGCCCGCCGGCCCCGATCGGGAGCGTCGACGTCGTCGTCGTCCCCGACGTCGCCACCTGCCCGCTGCCCCCGCAGCCGGCCAGGGCGAGCACCCCGATCGCCAGCGCGAGGACGCCGGCGCGGATCACGCCGGTCGCTGGCTCCGCAGCACGTTCAGCGCCGACCCGGCACGGAACCACAAGATGTGCTCCTCGGACATCGTGTGGCGGCACTGCACCGCCGACTCGGTCCCGTTGGCGTGGTGCAGGCGCACCGTGACCGGCCGATCGGGGGCCAGCTCGGCGAGCCCGAGGATGTCCACCGTGTCGTCCACGAGGACGCGCTCGTAGTCGTCGGGGTCCGCGAAGGTCAGCGCGAGCACGCCCTGCTTCTTCAGGTTCGATTCGTGGATCCGCGCGAAGGACCGGGCGATGACCGCCCGGCCGTTCATGAACCGGGGCTCCATCGCGGCGTGCTCGCGCGACGACCCCTCGCCGTAGTTCTCGTCACCCACCGCGACCCAGGCGATCCCCGCCTCCTTGTAGCTCCGCGCGAGGTCCGGGAGTGGCTGGCGGCTGCCGTCGCGCACGTCGATGCCGGTACCCGGCTCGTCGAGCGAGAACGCGTTGTTCACCCCGGTGAAGAGGTTCTGGCTGATGTTCGCCAGGTGGCCCCGATAGCGAAGCCACGGGCCGGCGGGCGAGATGTGGTCCGTCGTGCACTTCCCGACGGCCTTCAGGAGGACCCGCAGCCCGACCTCGTCCTGTCCGTCCCACGCGGGGAACGGCTCGAGCAGGTGCAGGCGCTCCGAGTCGGGGCGCACGATGACCTCGACGTCGCGACCCGACGCGGGCGGAGCGACGAAGCCCGACTCACCGGGGTCGAACCCCGCCGCCGGGAGCTCGTCGGCGTCGGGCGGCTCGAGATGCACGGCATGGCCGTCGGGCGCGGTGATCGGCGTGCGGAGGAAGTCATGGTCGAGGCGGCCGGTGAGCGCCATCGCCACCACCGTCTCGGGCGACCCGATGAACGACAGCGTCTCGGCGTTGCCGTCGTTGCGGCGCGGGAAGTTGCGGTTGAAGGAGCACACGATCGTGTTGCGCTCGCCCGGCTGGATGTCGTCGCGCTGCCACTGCCCGATGCACGGGCCGCACGCGTTGGCGAGGACCGTCGCGCCGATCGCCTCGAGGTCGGCGAGGAGCCCGTCGCGCTCGATCGTGGCGCGCACCTGCTCGGAGCCGGGGGTGACGAGCAGCGGCGTGCGGACCCGCAGGCCCTCGGCCTTCGCCTGGCGCGCGACGTGCGCGGCGCGTCCGATGTCCTCGTACGACGAGTTCGTGCACGACCCGACGAGCGCGTACGAGATGTCGAGGGGATAGCCCTCGCTCTCCGCGACGCGGGCGAGCTCCTCGATCGGTCGGTCCAGGTCCGGCGTGTGCGGGCCGACGAGGTGCGGCCCGAGGTCGTCGAGGTCGATCTCGACGACCCGGTCGTAGTAGCGCTCCGGGTCCGCCTCGACCTCGGGGTCGGCGCGCAGGTGCTCGGCATACTCGTCGGCGAGCCCGGCAATGTGCTCCCGACCCGTCGCCTTCAGGTAGAGGGCGTCGTGGTCGTCGTAGGGGAAGATCGAGCAGGTCGCGCCGATCTCGGCGCCCATGTTGCAGATCGTCGCCTTGCCGGTCGCGGAGATCGACGCTGTCCCGGAGCCGAAGTACTCGACGATCGCGCCGGTGCCGCCCTTGACCGTCAGGATGCCGGCGACGGCCAGGATCACGTCCTTCGCCGCGGCCCAACCCGAGAGCTTGCCCGTGAGGCGCACGCCGATGACGCGCGGCACCCGCGTGTTGTACGGCCAGCCGGCCATCACGTCGACCGTGTCCGCGCCGCCGACGCCGATCGCAACCATCCCGAGCCCACCGGCATTCGGCGTGTGGCTGTCGGCGCCGAGGAGCATCCCGCCCGGGAACGCGTACTGCTCGAGGACGACCTGGTGGATGATCCCGGAGCCCGGCTTCCAGAACCCGATCCCGTACTTCGCCGAGACGCTGCGCAGAAAGTCGTAGACCTCGGCGTTCGCGTCGATCGCCGTCGTCAGGTCGGGCGCCGCGCCGGTGTGCGCCTGGATGAGGTGGTCGCAGTGCACGGTGGTCGGCACCGCGACGCGGTCGAGGCCGGCGGTCATGAACTGCAGCAGCGCCATCTGGGCCGTGGCGTCCTGCAACGCGACGCGGTCGGGCCGGTAGTCGGCGTAGTCGGTGGCCCGTCCGAGGCCGACCGTCTCGGCGTCGTTGGCGTGCGCGATCAGGACCTTGTCGGTGTAGGTGAGGGGGCGCCCGAGTCGGCGCCGGGCGACGGCCACCCGCTCGGGGTAGCGGCGATAGAGCGACTCGACGAGCTCGACGGGGGTGGTGGGTTCGACCTGCGATTCAGCCATCGACGCTCCCGTCTCGACCTGCTCTCCGCAGGCTACGTCGCCGGGCGCCGCGCCTCCGTGCCGGGTGTGACGCGCGGCACTCAGGCCGCGGCGGCGACCCGGGCCCGTGCCCGTTGGATGATCGGCGACGACGGCAGGACGGCGTTCATGACCCGGCTGAGCGCGAAGACGTTGGCGCGCACGGGGAGCGTGACCGGCGCAGGCCACGGCAGCCCGTAGAGGCGCCGCGCGACGCGCGGGAGGATGGCGAGCGTCGCCGTCGAGGGGATCGCCCAGAGCGGCCGGAGCGCGAGCCGCATCGGTGGGAAGAAGATCGTGCGCATCCCCTCCCGGGCGGCCGGGGTGATCTGCAGCGTGTCGACCGCACGCAGGTACTCACGCAGCTCGCCCATCGTGCGGGGCGCCATCCCGGCGGGGAGCTCGACCATCTCGGCGATGCGCACCATCTCGGCGACGTAGCGGTCCGCGTCCTCGTCGTCGAGGCGGCCGGCGTACGCGCGGTAGGCGGCGACGAACGAGTGGACCTCCACGGCGTGGATCCACAAGAGCAGGTCAGGGTCGCTCGCCGAGTACGCGTGGCCGGTGGCCGGGTCGACGCCGCGGATGCGCTCGTGGACCTTCCGCACCTTCTCGCAGGCCGTCTCGGCGGTGGCGCGGTCACCGTAGGTCGTGAGGTAGACGAACTCCGTCGTGCGCTGCAGCCGGCCCCACGGGTCGGTGCGGTACCGGCTGTGCTGGTCGACCCCGGCCATCGCACGCGGCTCGAGCGCCTGCACGAGCAGCGCTCGCATCCCGCCGGCCAGCATCGTCGGGTCGGCGTGCAGCCGCCACGCCACGCTGTCCGGACCGAAGTAGCCCACGTCCACGTCGCCGATGGTACGAGCGCGATGTTCGGCACCACGCATCGCCGTCACGACGAGGCGAACGACCGGAGCGGCGCATGCGGGACGCGCCGCGGCGGCATGCGTCCGGAGAGCTCGAGGAGCCGCACGACGCGGGCGCGCTGGCCGGCGAACGGCGCGAGGAGCTCGAGCATGCGCTCGTCGCTGCCGCGCCGCTCGCCCGCGAGGTTCCACGACACGAGGTGCGGCAGGTTGTAGTCCCCGACGCTCACCGCGTCGCGGTCACCGAGCGCGACCTGGGCGACCTCGGCGGCCGTCCACGGCCCGACGCCGGGTGTCGCCGTGAGCAGCGCGGCAGCGTCGGAGGGCGCGAGGGAGGTGGCGCCCTCGAGGCGGCGGGCGTGCCGCGCGACGCGCGTGATCGTCTCGGCGCGGCGGCGCTCGATCCCGCAGCGGTGCAGCGCCCAGTACGGCGTCTCGGCGAGCCGCGCCGGGTCGGGGGGCAGCACCATGGCGCCGGGGCCGGGGGCCGGCTCGGCGTACCGGCGGACGAGGCGGCCGTAGGCCCGGCCGGCCTCGATGCCCGTGACCTTCTGGTGGACGATCGCCGGGATCAGCGCCTCGACGACCGCGCGCGTGCCACCGAGCCGCATGCCTGGCCGCCGCCGGTGCAGGTCACGGAGGAGCGGGTGGCGCGGCGCGAAGGCGCCCGGGTCGTCGTCGAAGCCGAGCAGCATCGGCACGCGATCGAGCACCTCGTCCGCGCCGGGGCCCCACGCCTCCGCCGACACGTCGTCCCGCTCGACGCGGAGCGCCAGGGTGGCCGGGCCGGTCGGCGCGCGGGTCGTCCACCGGGCCGTCGCCGCGGTGAGCCGCAGGCAGGGATCGCGCCGGCCCGAGCGCAGCCGGCCGACCGTCAGCTGGAGGTCGAGCGGACCGGGTGCTCGCAGCCGACGGGTGGGCATCGGCGCATCATGTCAGCGATCGTGCTCCTCGACAGTGACCGTCCGCATGACGTCACCGACTTGCACGGCCTGCGCGACGTCCATGCCCTCCACGACATAACCGAAGAGGTTGTACGCCTTCTGGAGCTTCTTCGTGCAGTCGTCGATGCAGATGAAGAACTGCGAGCCGTTCGTGTCGGGCCCGGCGTTCGCCATCGCGACGGCGCCGAGCGTGTACTCGCCCGCGACCGGCTCGTCGGCGAACCGGTAGCCGGGTCCGCCGCGGCCGGTGCCCTCGGGGCAGCCACCCTGGACGACGAACTCGGGGACGACGCGGTGGAACGTGAGCCCGTCGTAGTAGCCCTGCCGGGCGAGCGTCACGAAGTTGTTCACCGTCGCCGGTGCGAGGCTCGGGTCGAGCTCGAGCACGATGACGCCACGGTCGGAGTCGATCGTGGCCCGGTAGGCCTTCGAGTCGTCGATCTGGTGTTCGGGGGGAGCGGCCATCGGCTGCCTTTCAGTGTTTGGGGGTTGTCGTCGGTGTCGTGGCCGGCGGGCCGGTCAGCGCGTCGGTGACCTGGGCGAGCAGGGCGCGAACCTGGTCGGCGAACTGCCCGCTGGGGGCGAGCACGAGGTAGTGCTGGAGATCGTCCTGGGCGCCGGCGTAGTCCTGGTACTCGTAGGCGAGCACGATCGCGCGGAAGAAGTGCGCGTCGGGGTACTGGGGGTCGAGCTCGATGGCCTGGTCGAGGTCGGATCGAGCGATCCCGTCGAGGTACGCGGCCTGGGTCGGGCTGGACTCGGCGGTGAGGTAGAGGACTCGGCCTTCCTGCGCCATCGCGATGGCGTTCATCGGCTGGACCTTGAGGATGGCGGCGTACTGCTGGAGGGCCCCGGGCAGGTTGTTGTCGGCCTCGAGGTACTGGGCAAGCAGCAGCCGGCTCGTGACGTCGCTCGGGTTGCGGGCGATCGCCGCATTGAGCTCACGGATGCGCTCGGCGGTCGTCTGCTGCGTCGAGGCGCTCGCCTGGTTGTTGCCCGACGAGGTCTGGCCGGGCAGGCGCGCGCCGAGCGCGAACGCGAGCGCGACGCCGGCGAGCGCCGCGAAGGCCGCGACCCCGGCGACGGTGATGATCCGGCGCCGCACGTTCGTCGTCGGTTCGTCGGGCCGGGCGTCGACGCCGTCACGCAGGGAGCGCAGGACGGCGGCGGCCCGCGCCGTGTAGTCGTCGTGGAGGCGTCGGTACGAGTCGTCGTCGATGTCGCCCGCGTCGTGCTCGACCTCGAGGTCGTCGAGGGATCGGAACAGGAAGTCGCGCTCCGCCTCGAGGTCGGCTCGCGAGGCGGGGGTCTCCGGCTCGTGGGTCGTGTCGGTGCCGCTCATCCCGCGCGCGCCCGCTGCACCAGCGCCTCGTCGGCGTCGGTGGCTTCCAACGTCGGCTGACGTCGCCACTTGGCGAACGCCAGGGCCAGTCCCACCGCGGCGAGCGCCAGGGCGACGACCGGGAGGACCCAGACGAGCAGGCCGAGCCCGTTGCTCGTCGGCTTCAGCAGGATCGACTCGCCGTAGCGGTTGATGTACACCTGGCGGATCTCGGCGTCCGACTCGCCGGCCTTCGTGCGTCGCAGAAGATCGGCGCGGATGGCCTCGGCCGAGGTCGAGTCCGAGTCGGCGACCGAGAGCGCCTCACAGTCCGGGCACCGCAGCTCCGTGGCGAGCTCGCTCGCTCGCGAGGCCGGCGTCGCGGCGCCCGACGAGGGCCACGCGGCCCACGCCAGGGTGCCGACCACGAGCACCGCCAGGCCGCCCCAGACGAGCACGCGGCGTCGCGTCACGGATGCGACTGCGCCGCCGCGAGCAGCGTGTCGAGGTTCTTCACGGAGGCCGGCCCGTACTCGGAGCCGACGACGAGGCCACCGGGCGAGATGGCGTACGTCTCGGGCTGGCCGCGGGTGCCGAAGTCGAGTGAGAGCGCCGCGCCGGGGTCGTCGGCCAGCGCCCAGCTGATCCCCTCGGCCTGCGCGTAGGGGCGGGCGGCGCCGACCGTGTCGTCACGCAGGATCCCGAGCAGCACGACGCTCGGGTCGCCGGCGTGCTCGGCCGCGAACATCTTGAGCGACGGCAGCTCCTGCTGGCACGGGATGCACCAGGAGTTCCAGAAGTTCACGAGGACCGCCTTGCCCGCCAGGCTGGTCGACGAGAGCGTCTGCCCGTCGAAGGTGTGCACGGTGAACGTCGGCACGGTCTGGCCCACCAGCCGGCTCTGCTGCTCCGCCGCTTGCGGGTTGGTGCTCACCTGGGACGCCAGGACCACGGCGAGCACGCCGACGACGACGGCAACGCCCAGCGCGGCCCACCGCGCGGGGTGCTTCATACGCCGACGACCTCAGGCTCCCGGGTCGGGGGCGGCTCGGCGGTCGGGGTGTCGGCCGGCGGGGCAGCCTCCGGTCGCATCCGGCGCCGCACGCGCGGCGAGAGGGCGAGCAGCGTTCCCAGCGCGATCACGAAGCCGCCGATCCACAGCCACACGACCATGGCGTTGATGTCCACGCCGATCGTGATCCGGCCCTTCTGGTTCGGGGATGACACGAGCGTGAGGTACACGTCGCGGAGCAGGCCGGTGCGCACCGAGGGGGTGCCGATTCCGTCGCTCGTGCCGGGGAACGTCGAGATCGCCGGCGCGTAGACGCCGAGGTCGCTGCCGCCGTGGTGGATCTGCAGCTCGACGGAGACGGATCGCTTCTGCGGGCTCGACGTCGTCTTGTTGCCGAGGTACGTGATCGTGTAGCCGCTCACGGTGGCGGACTGGTCTCGCGCCAGGCTGACCTCACGTCGGACGGTGAACGCGCTGAACGACGCGAGCGCGACGGCGATGCACACGATGCCGACGTGAACGACGAGCCCGCCGTACAGGCGCGGGTTGGCCCCGATCATGCGCCGCGTCGCCGTCGGCCAGCCTTCGCCCTCGGCTCGCCGACGGGCCCGGGCACCGACGGCGAACTGCCGCACGATCCCCGCGAGCGCGAACGCCCCGAGGCCGAAGGCCAGCACCGTCGTGATGCCCCGCGTGCCGAGCGCGAGGGCGATAAGCATCGTGGCGCCCCCGGCATACGCCGGCAGCAGCAGACGGCGCCGCAGCACGTCTGCGCTCGCGGCCCGCCACGGCAGGGCGGGCGCGATCGCCATCATGAACAGCAGGACGAGCGCGATCGGCGTCGTCATCCGGTTGAAGTACGGCTCGCCGACGGACAGCTGCTTGCCCTGGAGTGCCTCGGCGAGCAGCGGGAACACGGTCCCGAGCAGCACGACGAAGGCCAGGCCGGCGAACAGGAGGTTGTTCACGAGAAACGCGGATTCGCGTGAGACCGGGGTGTCGATCTTCCCCGGCGATCGCAGGCGATCGCCGCGCCAGAAGATGAGCGCGATGCTCGTCGCGGCGACGACACCGAGGAACACGAGCAGCCACGGGCCGATGTCCGAGACCGTGAAGGAGTGCACGGAGTTGAGGACGCCGCTGCGGGTGAGGAACGTCGCCAGGATCGTGAGGCAGAACGTGGACAAGATGAGCGAGAGGTTCCAGACGCGCAGCATCCCCCGCCGCTCCTGCACGATCACCGAGTGGAGGAACGCCGTGGCCGTCAGCCACGGGAGCAGCGCCGCGTTCTCGACCGGGTCCCACGCCCAGAAGCCGCCCCAGCCGAGCACCTCGTAGCTCCACCACGCGCCGAGGATGATCCCGATCGTCAGGCAGCCCCAGGCGATGAGCGTCGCCTTGCGCGTGTCGGCGAGCCAGCCCTCGCCGAACCGGCCGGTGATCAGCGCGGCGACCGCGAAGGCGAACGGGATCGTGAACCCGACGAGGCCTAAATAGAGGAGGGGCGGGTGGAACGCCATCAGCGGGTGGTCCTGCAGCAGGGCGTTCGGTCCGGTCCCGTCGAGCGGCGGCGAGCTCAGCGTGCGGAAGGGGTTCGCCGGCCCCAGCATGAGCGCGAAGAAGAAGAGGGCGACGGAGAGGCCGACAATGTTTGCCCACGCGACGATCGGGTCGGTCGCCCGGTGCCGGAACTTGTGCGCGGTGAACGCCAGGAACCCGCCGAGGACGAGCACCCACAGCAGGATGGAGCCCTCGAGGTTCGCCCACAGGCCGGTGACGGTGAACAGGAGCGGTGTCGCCCGCGCGTTGTTCTCCGCCACGTACTGCAGCGAGAAGTCGTGGGTCAGCAGCGCCCACTCCATCGCCGCAACGGCGACGATCGCGGCGGCGAGCACCCCGAAGACGAATCGGCGTCCGAGGACCAGCCAACGGTCCTCGTGCTTCCAGAGCCCGCGGGCGAGTACGCAGATGCCGAGCCCGGCGGAGCTGGCTCCGAGCGCGACGCCCAGAATGCCGAGCGACGCCTTCATTGCTTGGACGCCGCAGGCTGCTTCACGACGGGCGGGGTGTAGTCGTTCCCGTGCTTGATGAGGATCTGGTCGGAGTCAAACGTCCCGTTCTGCGACCAGTGGCCGACGCACACGACCGGCGCGCCGTTCTTGAACAGCTCAGGCGGGTTGCCGTGCTGGATCACCTCAGCCGTCGCCTTTCCGTCCGTGAGCTTGAAGTCGACGCCGGCGGTCGTCGGCACCACCGAGCCGTTCACGACGGCGCCGGCCATCCGGAACTGGGAGGAGTCGTGCCGGTTCGCGACCGCCTCCGACACGGTGCGGAAGTACTCGATGTTCTGGGAGAGCACCACGATCAGCGCCACGATCGCGATGACCGCCCCAGCGCACATCCCGACCGCGATGTACGTGCGCCGGCGACGGTTCCTCATGCGTCTCGGTCGAGGCGCTCAGCGTGACGGATCCGCGCGTTGAGTCGGAGCCAGTACAGCAAGAACGCTGCGCCGGCGACCGAGTAGCCACCGATCACGTAGCCGGCGAACTTCATCGGCCCGCTCCGACCTCGATGTGCTCCGGCGGTGCCGTGGTCCCGGCACCGGCCAGCCGCTCCTCGATCGCCTGCGCCAGCTCCTTGGCGTCGAGGTCCTCCTCGAGCGTCTCGAGGCGATAGCGCTTATCGAGCAGGAAGATATAGAGGAGGGTGAAGGCGAGGACGCCCCACCACAGAGTGAACGCCATGACGCCATGGATGTGCGCGTTGAGGCTGGGCGTGAAGACGGTGGCCTGCTGGTGCAGCGTGCGCCACCAGTCCACCGAGAAGTGGACGATCGGCACGTCGACGAACGCCACGAGGGCGGCGATGGCACAGCGCTTCGCCCGCGCGTCGATCGGCGCGGGGACGCGTCGCAACGCGAGGTACCCGACATAGAGGAAGAAGAGGACGGCGGTCGTCACGAGTCGTGCGTCCCACGCCCACCACACGCCCCACACCGGTCGCCCCCACAGCGAGCCCATGAGGAGCGTCATGCCGGTGAAGAGGACGCCGAGCTCCGCCGACGCGCCGGCGAGACGATCCCATACCGGGCTCCGCGTCCTCCGCCACAGGTACAGCGCGGAGGACAGCGCGGTCACCCCGAACGCCAGGTACGCGATCCACGCCGACGGGACGTGGAGGTACATGAGACGCTGCGCATCGCTCTGCACCGCGTCGGGTGGCGCGAGCCAGAGCCCGAACAGCGCCAGGACCACGAGCGAGCCGAGGGTCGCGAACCCCAGCACTTTGGCCACCCGTGGGTTCAGTAGCGTCATGACTCCTCCAGGAGCGTCCCGAAGGCCAGCATGCCAAGCCCGGTGAAGAGCACGGCGAAGATGCCGAGCAGCGTCACCCAGGGCCACGCGTCACCCGTCGCACCGCTGATGGCGGACTCCCATGCCCGAGTGGCCCCGAGCAACACCGGGGCGACCACCGGGAGCAACAACACCGGCAACAGTGTCTCGCGGACACGCAGTCCTGCGGCCAGGACGCCGTAGAGGGTACCGGCGGCTGCCAGCCCGACGGTCGCGGCCACGGTGGACAGCAGCAGCGGCGCGACCCCGCCGAGCCCCACATTGAAGAGGATGACCACGCCCGCCGCGAGCAGCGCCTCGAGCGCCGTGAGCTCGAGCGCTACCGCGCCCGCCTTCCCGAGGAACAGCGCCGAGCTGTCGAGACCCGAGAGGCGCAGGCCGTCACGCGCGCCGTTGTCTGCCTCGATGCTGTACGCGCGTCCCACCGCCAACAGCACACCGAGCAGAACGGTCACCCAGAACAGACCCGGCGCCACGTTGCTCAGCACGCCGCGATCGGGGTCGAGCGCGAAGGCGAACAGCAGCAGCACCACCAGCCCGAAGGGCAAGATTTGCTGCGCCGTGACGCGCGAGCGGGCCTCAATCCGGAGGTCCTTTCCCGCAACGAGCATGGCCTCCTGGAACAGGTTCACGATGCGCGCTCCGAGAGGTCGAGCGGCCGCGTCTGGCTCGGACCGGCGGCGTCCGGCGGGCGGGGAGCCATTCCGTGCGCCTGCCCCGCGGTCAGGACGACCTCGCGCGAGACCAGGGGCCGCGTGCGCTCGAGCTCGTGCGATGCGAGCACGACCGCCCGATCGGAGCTGGCCGTACGCTCCAAGACCCGATCGAGGGCGGCGCGACCCTCGGCGTCGAGGCCTGCGTGCGGTTCGTCGAGCAGCAACAGGCGCGGCCGGCGCACGAGCGCGATGGCGAGGGCGAGGCGACGACGCTGTCCCGCCGACAACTTGCGGTGGACGGTGTCGACCAACGGGCTCAGCCCGAGCTGGTCAAGGACGCCCCGCTCGTCGGGTGCGTCGACCGCGGCCGCTCGGGCCGCGAACCGCAGGTTCTCGCCGATCGTGAGATCGTCATAGCAGGCGGACTCGTGTCCGACGAGTCCGATCATCCGGCGGTGTGCTCGCCGATCGACGTCGAGGTCCTGGCCGAGCACCTCCGCCGTCCCGGAGTGCAGCGGCACGAGGCCCGCCAGCAATCGGAGCAGCGTCGTCTTGCCCGCGCCGTTGCCGCCCGAGAGCAAGACGACCTCGCCTTCGAACACGTCGAGATCGACGCCAGCGAGGGCGGGGAAGCGGCCGAGGAGGCACACGGCCGAACGCAGACGGACGACGGACTGCACAGCGTCTCCGAGGAGCAGGTGCCCTGAGCATACGAAGGGGCGCGGATGACTGGCGAACCGCGCCCATCCATCGACCGCCGCTGGAGGACCCCCTCGTAGGATGGCGGCTTGCGCCGAACTGCCGCGGCCGTCGGCCGCACGCTCATCACGCTGGGCGTCCTGATCCTGCTGTTCACGGTGTACCTCCTGTGGGGCACGGGCATCTACACCTCGCAGCAGCAGAACCACCTCCGCCAGCAATTCGACGCGGCGCTCCATCGCGTGGCGAGCACGACGACCAGCACGGCGCCGCCGAACGCCCTCGGGCCGACGACGACAACGGCCCCGCCGTCGAACACCTCGTTGGTCGCCGGCGACGCAGTCGCTCGCATCCAGATCCCCAACATCGGGCTCGACAACATCGTCGTCAGTGGCGTCGGCGAGGACGACCTCCGCAAGGGGCCCGGCCACTATCCCCAGACGCCCCTTCCGGGGCAGGCCGGGAACGCCGCGATCGCCGGCCACCGCACGACCTACGGTCACCCCTTCGGCGACATCGATCAGCTCGCCAACGGCGACGTGATCATGGTGCAGACCCTGCAGGGCTCGTTCACGTACCGGGTGTACGCGCAGCTCGTCGTCGATCCGAGCGACGTCGCCGTCCTCGCGCCCGATCCAGGACGGCCTGCGACGCTCACGCTCACGACGTGCAACCCCAAGTACTCAGCGGCGCAGCGGCTGGTGGTGAAGGCCGCGCTGGACTCGCAGACCAAGCCGCTTCCGCCGCCGCCGCACCTCCCGCCCCCCGCCAAGCTGACCAGCCTCGGGCTCTCGGGCGGGTCCGGCTCGCTGCTCCCGGCGTTCCTCACGGGCCTCATCGCGGCGGCCGTCGGTGGCCTCTGGTGGCTTCTGTTCCATCGTCACCCGCGCTGGACAAACTGGCTGATCGGCGTGATTCCCTTCCTGGTGGCGCTCTACTTCTTCTTTGAGTATCTGCAGCGCGTGCTGCCGGCCAACTACTGAGACGGCAACCCCTCGACCCTCGGCAGCGTCTGCCGCCCGGTCAGTGCCCGCGGAAGCGGGGTGTGCGCTTCTCGCCGAAGGCGGCGAGTCCCTCTTGAAGGTCATCGCTGGCGAACGCTGTCGTGGCGAGCTGGTCCAACTCGGCGCGCGCCGCCGGCGTCAGCCCGGCATCGTCCGTGATGAGGTTCAGCGCCCGTTTGTGACCTGCCGCGGAGAGGGGAGCGAGGTCGGCGAGTGCGTGCGCAAGCTCACGAGCGCCGCTGAGAGCGTCCGTCGCCCGGCGCTGCACCAGACCGACGCGCTCGGCGACGTCGACGTCGAGCACCCGCCCGGTCAGCAGCACGTCGCGTGCCATCGCTTGCCCGACGACCGACGCCAGCCGCGCGATGTTCCCGGCGCTCAGCATCACGCCCAGTCGTCCCGCCGGGATGCCAAAGGTGGCGCCTTCGGCAGCGACTCGGAGATCGCACGCGACGGCGAGCTGCATGCCCGCACCCAGCGCCGGGCCGTTGACCGCCGCGATCACCGGGACGGGAGCTTCGACGATCCGCTCGATCAATCGCTCGAAGGCCGGTCGAAACGTGTCGCCGCCACCATGTTCGAGCCCGCCGGCGTCGGCGCTGCGCCGAGCGAGGTCCGCACCCGCGCAGAACGCCTTGTCGCCGGCGCCCCCAATGACCAGGACGCGGCAGTCGCTCCCCGAATCGATGAACGCGCTGAGCTCGTCACAGAGCTCAGCGTTCAGCGCGTTGCGGCGCTCGGGCCGATCGATGATCGCGACACCGACCGCTCCGTCGCGCTCCGACCGAATCGGCACGTCACGACTCGTCGATGAGCGCGATCAGGTCGCCCTCCTGGACCGTGTCCTCCGGCGCGACGTGGAGCTCCCGAACCACGCCCGGGATCTCGGTGACGACCGGGATCTCCATCTTCATCGACTCCAGGATCACGATCTCGTCGCCTTCGGCGACCATCTGACCTTCGTCAACGACGACCTGCCACACATTGGCGGTGATCTCAGCGCGAATCTCGTGCACGAACCGGGGAGGTTAGCGGCGCGACACCGTGCCTGAACGCCGACGGGCTCGCCTCGAACGGCTCAGACCGGCATGACTCCGTGCTTGCGCCACGGTCGAGCAACCTGCTTCCGGCTCCCAATCGCGAGGCCACGACAGATCGCCGCCCGCGTGTCCGCGGGATCGATCACGTCATCAACGAGGGCGTGACCCGCCGCGACGAAGGGATCGATGTTGCGCCGAACCTCTTCAGCCAGCTCCAGGCGCCTCTGCGGACGCTCCTCCTCAGGGACAGCCTCCAACGTGCCGCGATGAATGATGTTGACCGCACCGTCAGGACCCATCACCGCGATCTCGGCTGTCGGCCACGCGACGAGGTAGTCGGGCTCGTAGGCAAACCCGTTCATCACGAAGTAGCCGGCGCCGTAGCTCTTGCGCATCACAACGCTGATCTTCGGCACTGTCGCCTCGGAGACGGCGAACAGCATCTTCGCGCCATGCCGAATGATCCCTTGCCGCTCTACTGCTGAGCCGACGATGAACCCGGGCACGTCGTGCAGGAACACGAGCGGGATGTTGAAGGCATCGCATAGCCAGACGAACCGGGCCGCCTTGTCGGCGGCGTTCACATCTAAGGCACCACCGAGGACCATTGGCTGGTTCGCGAGGATCCCCGCAGGCTGCCCTCCGAACCGGGCCAGCCCCGTCACGATGTTCTTCGCCCACTCGGGCTTGATCCAGAGCACATGACCATCGTCGACGACCGACTGCACGACTCGGCGAACGTCATAAGCCCGCCGAGGCGCTGTCGGGACGATGTCGTACAACTCCTCGACGCGCCGATCGCGCGGGTCCTCGGTCTCGAGGCACGGAGGATCGTCACCGTTGCTCGATGGAAAGAAGGACAGGTACTCCCGCACGATCGCCAGACACTCGCGGTCGTCTGCCACCTCGAGGTCAGCGCATCCCGAGATCTTCGTATGGACCGCGGAGCCGCCCATCTCCTCTTCGCTCACGTCCTCGCCGACCGCCGCCTTCACCAGGTGCCGGCCCCCGAGCGCCATCGATGACGTGCCCTTCACCATGGGCACGAAGTCGGCAAGCGCCGGGATGTAGGCAGTCCCAGCGGCACAATGGCCGAGCATTGCCGCCACCATTGGAACAACGCCGCTCATCGTGACCTGCTCCCTGAACAGATCGCCCATGCCGGCGAAGGTTGAGCCGCTCTGCGATTGGATCCGCGCCCCAGCCGAATCGAGGAGCCAGATCATCGGCATTCGCTCACGCAGCGCGAGCTCCCGCATGCGCTTGATCTTCTGCTCACCGACCCGACCCATCGAACCCGCAAGGACCGTGAAGTCGTAGGCCGCCACCGCGACGGGCCGCCCCTCTATGCGACCCACGCCGGTGACTGCGCCGTCAGCAGCAAGGAAACGACCCTCGTACGTCGGATCCATGCTGTCGGCGAGTAGGCCGTACTCGACCCACGATCCCCCGTCGACTAGTAGCTCCAGGCGCTCCCGGACTGTGAGCTTCCCAAAGCTGTGTTGGCGCGCAACCCGTTCCTCGCCGCCCATACCCTCAGCAGCCGTTCGACGTGAGTCAAGGCTTGCAACCAGCTCGTGCCAACTGCGCATCTCGGCATTCGATTTGGGCAAGCGGCTGGCACGCGGCGGCTTACCTGGATCCTTCACGGCCTGATCCTCGCACGTCGGTAGAGGCGCCCTAAAGCTCGTCGGGGAGTCTCGAAGCTGGCAGCTTCAGAATTGCACTTTGAACGACATCAAGCAGCTGTTCATCGCTCAGTTGTCCTCGTCGCGACCTGCGGCGCGTTGCTGCTGCATTCACGATGACTACGAGTATGACGATCGCGAAGGTGATCGCACCGACAGTGCTCGACTTCCGAACGATCCATACGCCAACTGCTGCAAGCACTCCTCCCAGTACGAAAACGCCAGCGTCCGCAAGAAGGAGGGACGCGGCGGCGGACCAGGCACCAGCGCCAAGCCGTCGGAGCAGCACGAACGCGAATGCAGCGTGGAGCGCAACGACATAGGCGATCGCGATCGCTAGGCCAACCAATACGCTGCTACCGAGCGTCTTGGTGGCACCAGCCGGAAACAGGGTAATCGTGGCGGCTACCGCGAGGGTTGCCGAACAAGTTGCCGCGGCGCCCGCAAGTGCGCCGCGTCGCGCCATAGCGACACCGATGCCACCGGCCAGCGACAACGCTGCCGGCGCGGCCACGCTCGTGCCTCGGAAGATCACGTCAGAAAGCACGACAGCGACCATTACGGCAAGAGGTCCGTAGCCGGGTCGGATCCGCTCGAGTAGGACTGTTGATGCAACCATCAATACCGCGCCGGCAAGAATCGCCGCTATCTGCAGTTGCACGTGAACACCAAGTAGGACCGTGACCAGAACGGCGGCCGTTAGCGCCGTGATCAGCATGGGCCGCACCGCGACGCGGATCGACACGAAAGTCGGTGGCCGAAACACGACCACGCGGCTCGCGGCAACGAGCGCGATAAGCAAAGCGACGCTCACCCAAACGGCGACGATGCCTTGCTGAGCTGCGTATCCAAGAAGGAACCCGGCGACAGCCGCCGGAAGCAACCACGACTCCGACCATGTCAGGTCTCTGATCTGGGCTCCGACCGGTCGGCCATCAACGGCCGTTAGCACGAGCGCAATCAAGGAGTTGTCAACGGCCCAGTAAAGAATCGTCGCCACCAAGGCACCGCTTATCGCCCCAATAGCGTGTGACACCACTAGAAGGTCGATGGACTTCGCGACCCCAACGCCAGCGAGTGCAGCAACCGTCGTGCATGCGGTGTTGACGGCGACCTTCCGCAGCGCGCGCTCGCGGACGTGTTCCCAACTGAGCCCTCCCAACAACCCACAAAGTGTTGGGAGCCACAACGGCGCGCCAGCGACGAAGGCGCCCACGGCAGCCAGGATCACAATCATGCTTCCGTTCAGCGCGGTGTCGTCGCCGAAAATTGTCTCCTGCTGCGCCGCACCAACCGACAAGGCGACGAAACTGATTGCGACCCATGCCTGCGCAGGCACAGTCACGATCGAGCTACCAACGTATGCGGCTGCTATCAGGTCGATGCCAACGGCAATGCTCGTCATCCATACGAGCCGTCGCGGGGACGGCCTCGGCACGTAGAGACTCTCGGTTCGCCTCATGGTTCCGCGTCGCGCCGTCACTCGCTTCGCTCTTTCCGTCCGAGACCGTGCCCATAAAGGTCCTTCAGTTGCGCGAGGCACTCCCCGCATTGCGCACATTGTCGAAGATGCTCTGCGATGTCGTCCCGCGCACGCTGCGGAAGGCGGCCCCGCAGGTAGCGACCAAGCCGTCCACGAACGGCTGAGCATCGGCCAACCCCGGGCAGGGCCGTCTGGTCGATGCATGCGCCGACGAGCTCATCCCTCGCGCGATGCGCACGCTGTCGAGCGGCGACCGTTGATATGCCGAGGGTCTGCCCTAACTCCGAATAGTTGAGCCCCTCGACGTAACGCAGTAGCAACACCTCCTGGCTCCGCTGCGATAGTGACGAAAAGCCAGCGCGGGCCACGGCGGCATCCAAACTCGTTAGCGCTCGTTCCTCCGGGCCCAATTCGTTCGCCGGGAGGTATTCAGCGGCATCGGCTCCGACAAAGCGTCTCTTGCCCTGTTGACGTAGCTGATTGCGCCAGAGGTTCCGTACCGCCGTTAGTACATAGGCCTTTACGTGCTGACTGTCCTGAATGTGCCGAGCCCGCCGTAGCGCATTCAGAATGGCCGTTTGCGCGAGATCTTCAGCCTCGGCCTCGCTACGAACGAGCCGTCTCGCGACGCGTTGCGCGTCCGGCTGATAGCGAGCGATCTCCAAGGCGATCTCGTCGGCGTGCCGGGACTCAGCGTCACCAGCATTTGCCATTGCGCCCCCGCTCCGCCAAACGTTCGCCGACTGGAACCTAACGGTCACGGGCTTGAATTGCTATGGCCGCATGAGAAAAAGACGGCCCAAAGTCGCGTCACAGACCACGTCGTCTGGTGTCAGATCAACTCACGCGCCGCTCCATCGCGGACGGCGCTTTTCTCGGAAGGCGGCCAACCCCTCGGCTGCGTCACCGGTCATGGTCGTGACTGTCAACATTGCCTGCAGGTAGTCGAGCGCATCGTCCGAACTCATCTCCAGCGCTCGATAGAACGCACGTCTACCCAACTTGATCGTCGATGGAGCCTTTTCACTGAGGGTCGCGGCGAGCGATTCGACGGCTTCATCCAGTTCGTCAACTGGCACAACTCGGTTAACGAGGCCGAGCCGTAGCGCCTCGTCCGAGTGGACCCGCCGGCCCGTCATCATCAGCTCCAGGGCAAGCCTGGATGGCATCGAGCGCACCAACGGGACGGTGATCATGTACGGCCAGAGCCCGACGTCAATCTCCGGCGTACCGAACTGAGCATCGTCCGAGGCGATGACTAGATCGCAAGCGAGAGCCAACCCGAGACCGCCGGCGAGCGCATAGCCACGAACGCGGGCGATCGAAGGCTTCTCGAGCTGCCACAGGGCTCGAAATACCGCGGCTAGAACTCCACGCGCTTCGTGTGCCTTCAGTACATCGGTATCGCCCGCCATCGCACTGAGGTCGGCGCCTGCCGAGAACGCACGGTCACCAGCGCCAGTGAGAACCACGACCCGTACCTTCCGGTCCTCCGCCGCGGCGCTAAGCGCGTCACGTAGACCTTCCATGACATCGAGCGACATCGCGTTTCGGCGTTCTGGTCTGTTGATGGTGATCCAGGCGGTAGACCCGCGAACCGCGTACAGGAGGTCAGGCACGTTTGGAATGGTACGCACCTCCTCGTCGCGGGCTGAGATCGCTACTGTCGGCGCATGTGGTTACTGATCGCAACCGTCCTTGCTGCTGCGATCGTGATGCTTGTGACGCACGGCAGTCTCACCGCGCTCACACGACTTCGGGTGACCGCCATCTGGCTGCTCGCTGCCGGGCTGATAGTGCAAGCAGCGCTCGAATACATCGCGTTCCCGACGTCCGACATCGAGACGATCGGATACGGCCTGCTCATGACCTCGTATGTTCTGATCTTGGGCTTCTGCCTTGTCAACTCCACGACCCGCGGGTTCGAAGTGATGGCAATCGGAGTCGCGATGAACGCACTGGTGATTGGATTGAATCTCGGCATGCCCACGCGTCCCATCGGAGATGACGCCAACGGCAACCGGGTCTATATGCCAGTTACTCAGACGGTGAAGCACCGCCAAGAGAGTGGAAGCGATCTGCTCGGCTTCCTCGGCGACAAGATCCTCTTCCCACGACCCTTTGACACCCTTGTGTCGTTTGGTGATCTTGTTATCGCTGCTGGGGTGTGTGAGCTGGTGTTCTGTGCGAGTCGTCGAAACTCAAAGAGCGCGATCCGCGCTTAGAGGTTCGGAGTGTCGTCGAGAACGCGATCAAGAGCTTCGATCGCCAGCTGGTCATACTGGGACGTCTTCCTCAACAGGTCGATCGCAAGGTGAGAACGCGAAGGATCGCCGTCCGTCAACTCGTCATAGTCATTGGCCAGCCTGAGGATCTCGCCCATCGCTGACACGCGCTCGCTCGGACCTCTCGTTTGAGCGCCAGCAGAACTCGGTCCAGCGGCGATGATGTCGCCCGCGTCGCTGAGGGCGCGACTGGCGCGGAGCATCTCGGCTCCGGCACGCGCGACCTCAATCGGATCGCGCGACCCGCCTGATTCTGGATCGTCGAGACAAACAGCGCCCAGGTGATGTAGCCAGGCGGCCGTTTCAAGGTCGTCAAGCTGCCCGTCCCCGACCCCAAGCATTTCGGCGATAGCGACCGCTAGGACTGCAACCCGCTCGACGTGGCCGGGTGGCGTGAGGCCGCCGAGTTCAGGTGCGACGCCGAGCGCTTCGACGGTCTGGCGGAACGTCCGGCGTGCCCGATCGCCAAGTTCAAACGAGTACCAAGCCGCGAGCAACGGAATCGAGAACAGCGCCGGACCCCAAAGCCCGATGCTCCCCTTGCCCGAGATGCCGCCGTAACCCGTGGCCATGAGTATCCCGCTTGAGACAAGGGCAAGGTCCGCGCCTCTCGAACTCAGCGGAGCCAGCTTCTGACCGCGAATTGCGCCTGCACCGTCGGACACGACGAGTTCGGACAGTGCGGCCGCAGCAAGCGCCAGAAGCAATGGAAGCGCGGACTCCGAGTGGTGACCCAGTCTCGAGGCTGCATGAAAGACAGCGCCACAGATGACTCCGGACAAGATGTACTCCGCCAGGGTAAAGAGGCGTTGTCTTGACCCGGTCAGATCCCTCCGCAGCAATACGCCAAGCATGGCTGCAACCACGACGACGAGGGCGTACTCGCCAAAATTCGCTGCCCGAACGAGCACAACAGCAACGGCGAAGCCGATCGGCAAGGGTGATCGGCCCAACGGTCTCAGCTCAACGATGTATCCCGCGACGAGCGCCGCAGCCAAGACAATTAAGTCCGTCGTGCGCCTTGGAGCGTCGACGAGCACAGATAGACCCGCTGCGCTGAGACCCACGAAGCCGATTGCCGCGAGACGGATCCGGACGCTCACGGAATACGCCAGAGATCGATCGGACGTCAACGACGAGACCGAGAGCGAGGGTAGCTACGGCCTATCGACATCGTGTGGACAATTGAGACACACCAATCCAAGGGACAGGAGTGGGCAGGGTTCCAGCGGAGCTTTCTATTGTCGTTGCCCGCTAACGCAGGCCCTTGCCGGCGCCGCCTGCAAGAACCAGCGCGGCGAGACTTGATCCGACAACCGCAAGACGGAACAGCGTCTTCTTCATAGCCACCTCCCTCCGTGATGTTTGGCACTCTCGTCGGCCAAATCTCGACCGCCGAGGTTGCGCTTCGCTCAGGCTGGAAGCTCTGCCATTCCGCCGGAACCCTGCCCGCTCCCGTCTCGCGGCCGTGCCGCGCGAAACGGACCGAGTTCCCGGTCGTCACAAAAGCAACTCTACCAACGGTGGTTTCGAGGGTAACGGAGGCACGCCGAACCGCAGATGCACCGGCATCCCCGCCACAATCGGACGCAGTCCGTATCCTTCGGTTGACCTCGTCGGGCAGCCGAAGGTGGTCTCAATGACCGAGCAAGGGATCGTCGGACTTGATGTCCAGGCGATCGAGAACGAGGTCTCCCGTCTGCCTGAGGTCGTCGCTTGTCGCATCGTCGCTGACTCTCTCGGTCACCCCGTCGAGGTTCATGTCCTCGCGCACTCTGGTAAACACCCAAAACAGGTAGTGCGTGACGTCCAATCGGTAGCTATGGCGTCATTCGGCGTGGACATCGATCGGCGAATCGTCTCCGTTGTTCAGTTGACGCCCGAAGACGAATCGGTCGTTAAACGCGACCCGCCGATAGACCGACGGCGACAGTCGGCTCGATTCAGTCGCAGATCGAGGGGCGCAGGGCCACCTTCAGAGTCACTCTGTCTTCGGTCGGCGAGGAGGCGACGGGGTTCGCGGAGGGTTCCACTGCAGGTGTGACCCGACTTCGGTTGGTGGCTTCGGCGACCCTGGATGCGCTGCGACAGTTGTACGTGGACGCCGGCGCGCTTGAGCTCGACGAAGCGGCACGAACCCGAGTCGGGAGCAAAGACGTGGTTGTAGTCACCATCATCCGCGTCCAGCCGCCCGACGAGACCGAGTTCGTCGGGTCCGCGCTCGCTCAGGCGTCGCCGGATGTGGCCACCGTCTACGCGGTTCTCGACGCCGTTGACCACGCAATGCCGGGCCTCGCCGGAGGAACGTCAGCGCTCTGAGCGACTCCAGAATCGGGGTCGTGCCGGCGTCGACAGCGGTCCTCCTCTCGTACCGCCTTGGTGGCGCCGACGGTGTCGCCGTTGAGGCAGCGAAGTGGGAGTGGGCGCTGCACTCACTCGGGTTCACCACGCGTCGAGTGGCTGGCGAGTTCGACGACCTCGCACGCGCCGACGACACGGCCCTGCCGTTTCTGAGAATCGATGCCGGCGGATCGGACGTCGACCGCGACGGGCTGGCTCGATCGCTCAGTGATGCCGAGGTGATCGTCGTCGAGAACCTCTGCTCGCTACCGCTGAATCCCATCGCCGCGGCCGTCGCCGCGGATGTCCTGAAGGAAGCGAGCGGACGCGTCATCCTTCACCATCACGATCTCCCTTGGGAGCGTTCCGAGTACGCGCACCGCTCGGACTTCCCACCCCGACTTCCCGGAGCGCTCCACGTCACGATCAGTGATCACGCGCGCGCCGAGTTGGCCCAGCGGGGGATCTCGGCGCACACCGTGCGGAACGTCTTCGATCCGACCCCACCGCCGGGTGACCGTGAGGGCACCCGGCAGCACTTCGGCCTGCGAGAGTCGGACGTCGTCGTTCAGCAGCCGACCCGGGCGATCCCACGAAAGCGCGTGGACCTCGGTGTCGATTTCGCGGCGCGTCTCGCGAGCGCGATGCCCAACTCTGTCGTCCGGTACTGGCTGACGGGCCCGGCCGAGGACGGCTTCGGACCGGAGCTCGCGCGGATCGTCGCCCACGCGCTCGTCCCTATCGTGACGGGACGGGCTCCCCGTGCCGTCGATGCCTACGCGGCCGCCGACGTCGTCGTGATGCCCTCGAGCTGGGAGGGGTTCGGCAACCCTGTCGCCGAGGCGATGCTCGCCGGGCGCCCGGTCGCCTGCGCTGGCTATCCGGTGCTCGAGGAGCTGCTCGGGCTCGGGCTGCAGGTACTGCCGCTGGACGACCCAGTCCGCGTGGCACGGTTCCTCCGCGATCCCGAGCCGGCTCTCCTCGAACGCAACCGCGCGATCGTCGCCCGTGAGCTGTCCCTCCGTGACCTTCCGGCCCGACTGGCCACGCTGTTCGCGCAGGTAGGTTGGGAGCACTGGTGAGCGCTCCGCCGGATCCGATCCTCGAACGTCGGGCGCGCATCCGACGCGTCGTGACGATCGCGCAACGCGCGGGCTACGCGGCGATGGGCCTGGCGATCGTCGTCTTCGCGGTCGGCGCGAGCAGCGGGTTTCCGAACTGGTCGGTGGTCGTCACCGTCACCGCGCTCGTCGTGTCGATCTGCGTGCTGCCGGTGCCGATCGTGCTCGGCTACGGGCTGCGAGCCGCCGAGCGCGAAGACGCGGCGCGGGCCCGACGACCGACCGACGATTCGCCGGAGTAGTTCGCTCGGCCCGAGGGGCACCATCTACCCTCGGTGTCTCGGGCGCTGAACTGAGGAGACCGCCGTGCGTTACCGCCCCTTCGGTGCATCGGAGCTCGTCGTCTCCGAGGTCGGGTTCGGGAACTGGACGCTCGCCAGCGACTGGTGGGGCGTCGTCGACGACAAGCAGGGTCTGCTTCACGCGGCGCTCGACGCCGGGATCACGTTCTTCGACACGGCGCCCGTGTACGGGCAGGGCGGCCTGGGCGAATCGCTGCTCGCGCCGCTGCTGACGACACATCGCGACGAGGTCGTCGTCACGACCAAGGGCGGTTACGACATCGACGCGCCCCGCGAGCACGCGGGCCAGTCGGAGCGTCCGCAGGACTGGCGTCCCGAGGCGATGGCCGGTCAGCTCGAGGCGTCGCTTCGTCGGCTCGGCACCGACTACGTCGACCTCTACCAGCTCCACAACGCGCGGCTGGCGCCGATCCTCGACGACGACCTCTGGGCGGCGCTCGAGCAGCTCCGCGACCAGGGCAAGGTCCGGGAGCTCGGCGTCGCGCTCGGCCCGGCGATCGGCTGGGTCGAGGAGGGACTGCAGTCGTTGCGACGACGCCCGATCGCGTCCCTGCAGACAGTGTTCAACGTGTTGGAGCAGGAGCCGGGGCTGACGTTCGCCGCCGAGCCGAGCGTCGCGGAGGGCCGCGTCGGGTTGATCTCGCGCGTGCCCGCACGCGTCCGATGTCCTGACCGGCAAGATCGACCGCGACACCGAGTTCGCCGCCGGGGACCATCGGGCGCACCGCAACCGCGACAACATGCTCGACAACTTCGAGAAGGCCGAGACACTGACCTTTCTGTGGGACAGCAACGGCCGCACGGTCGCGCAGGCGGCGATCGCCGGGATCCTCGCCAATCCCGCCTTCACGACCGTGCTGCCGACCTGCGTCACCGTTGACGAGGTGCGGGAGTACGCCGCGGCGTCCGACCTGCCGCTCGACGCGGAGGAGCGCCAGCGGCTCGACGGGCTCTGGGCGCGCAACTTCGACCACACCGACCGGTACGAGATGCCGCTGAAGTCCAGCGCATGACGGCCCGGCCGGCAACGACGCGCCTGCCGGCTGAGCGGCGCCGCCAGCAGATCCTCGACGTCGCCTGCACCGTGTTCGCGAACCGCGGCTTCCACGCCACGTCGATGGACGACATCGCCGCCGCGGCCGGCGTGACGAAGCCCGTGCTGTACCAGCACTTCCCGTCTAAGCGACGCCTGTTCATCGAGCTGCTCGACGACCTGGGTCGGCGGCTCCTCGTCGAGCTCGAGCACGCGACGAGCTCGGCGCACTCGGGACGCGAGCGCGTCGAGGCGGGCTTCGCCGCCTACTTCCGGTTCGTGACCGGGAACGAGGCGGCGTTCCGGGTGCTGTTCGGCGCCTCGGCCCGCAACGACTCGGATTTCGCCGACGTGATCGAGCGGCTCCTCGACGAGGTCGCGCACGCGGTGAGTCTCCTCATCGACATCGAGGGCACCGTCGAGCACCGCCGCGTCCTGGCGCACGCCCTCATCGGGATCGCCGAGGCGACGAGTCGCGACACCTTGACGGACGACGGCACCGACCTCGACGGGGAGCAGCTCGCCGGCTGGGTCTCCGAGCTCGCGTGGTTCGGGCTGCGCGGCATCCGGGTCGAGGAGCCGGCGACACCCGCCACTCCGCGCTGACGCGTCACGTCGTGCCGTCGCCTCGGCGGTAGCGGAGGAAGAGGTAGTCGCCGGCGGTCAGCACGGACGCGAGCACGAGGGATGTCCCCGGCGCGGTGTCGCCTCGAAGGATGCGGGCGCTGCTCCCCCCGACGAGCCGGGGCGAGACGGTGAGGCAGAGCTCGTCGATCTCGTTCGCGTCGGCGAGCATCCCGTTGATCGTCGGACCGCCCTCGACGAGGACGTCGTGGTAGCCGTGCTGGGTGAGGCGCGCGAGGCCGGCGGCGATGTCGAGCTGGTCGTCGCCCGCCACGACGACGTCGCTCAGAGGGGCCTCGGACGGGATCCGTGCCGTCGAGGCAGCGACGGTGACCACGATCGGCTTGGGGTCCGCCGCGGTGAAGAACGCGTCGTCCCAGTCGAAGGCGACGCGCCGGGAGACGACCGCGATCGTGGGCTCCGCCGGCTGGCCGCGCGCGAGCCGCGCGTCGCGGAGCTCGGTGGGGAGCGCGGGAGGCCCGTAGTGCTCGCTGTGCATCGTCGCGGCGCCGACGAGGATGACGTCGGCGAAGGACCGCAGTGTGCGGAACACGGCGCGGTCGGCCGGCCCGCCGAGCCCGCCGGAGCGACCCTCGTCCGCCGTGGCGCCGTCGACGCTGGCAACCATGTTGACGCGGACCCACCGGTCGGCACGTCGCGTCGTCGGTCGGTAGACGGCCGACAGGTCGGCGGGACCGGGCTCGGGATACAGGGCCTGCAGGGCCGGGGCGTCGGCCGCCCCGCTCGGGTCAGCCACGGCCATCGGGCCCGCCGCCCGGCGCGGTCGGCTGCGGCCCCCGCGTGCGGCGGGCGCGGCAGACGAGTGCGCCCGGGCTCAGCGGCCCTGGAACTGAGGAAGCCATGGCTGTGTCGCCGCCAGCAGCTCGTCGGTCATGTCGACGACGTGCTCGTAGGGGAGACGGCCGGCCATCGGGTCGGCGAGCATCGCCTCGAGCACCGTCGTCCGGCTGCCCGTGAGCGCGGCCTCGACGGTGAGCTCCTCGGCAGTCGCGACGCGCCGCAGCATCTCGCCGAGGACGGACGGCACGCGCACCGCGTCGCGGGGGGTGAGCGCGCCATCGGTGGCGACACCGATGCACTCGACGACCACCCCCTCATCGAGATTCTGCACTTGGCCGATGTTGGGCAGATTCATCGGGAGCGGCCGCGGTCGGCCGCGCTGCAGCGAGTCGAGCACCGGCGCGACGAGCTCGCCGGACGGATAGGGGTGGAGCTCGTCGCCGGCGAGGAAGTCGGCGACCCCCTGGTCGTCGTCCCACTTGTCGGCGATGTGGCCCTGGAGGCCGTAGTGGTGCACCGACCACTCCCGCCCGAAGTCGGAGGTGGGCGTCACGAAGCCGGGAAAGAACTCGGCGACGTGGGTGTCGGCGGAGCCCGGCAGCACGCCGAAGCGGCCGAACAGCTCGAGCTTGAGCCGGTTGCCGGCGAGCACGTCCGCCTTGGTCCAGGACCTGCCGGGGCTGACCTTGCGGTAGTGCATGGCTTCCGGCAGCGGGTTCATCCAGACCGGCTCGGCGTGCGCGTCCTCGTCCTCGAGCAGGTCGCGCAGCTTCGCGAAGCCGTCCTCGCCGTCGACCGTGACGGCGGTGATCAACGGCAGGTGGTTCACGCCGGCGACGACCGGGTCGATGCGGCGCAGGTCGCCGCCAAGCAGCAGGCTCAGCACGAACTGCGTTCCGACGACCTCGTTGCACAGCCCGACGGTCCGCACCCCCGTCTCGCGGGTGACGGCACGGCACAGCGCCGAGAGTGGGTTCGTGACGTTGAGCAGCAGCGCGTCAGGCGCGCGCCGCTCGACGGCGCGCGCGATCTCCAGCAGCACGGGCACGCTGCGCAGCGACCGGCTGATGCCGCCCGGGCCGACGCTGTCCCCCACCGGCTGGCGGACGCCGTAGCGGGCGGGGATCTCGAGGTCGTGGCGCATGCTCGTGAACCCGCCCACGGAGAACGCGGTGACGACGTAGTCGGCGCCGTCGAGACCTTCGTCGAGGTCGGTGGTGGCGCTCACCGTGAGCCCGAGGCCGGGCCGGCACTTCGCCATGTGGTCGGCGACGTCGAGCATCGGCGGGAGCGAGTCGGCGTCGACGTCGACGAGCGTGACCGTCGCGTCCTGGAGCGAGTCGGTGTTCGCGAAGTCCGAGAGCAGGCGGGGCGTCCAATGCGTGCTCCCGCCGCCGACGAGGGTGATCCGGGCCGTCATGGTCTCGGCGACGTTAGACGGCACGGACCGACGGCGCCGCCGGGCGCGCGCTCAGTCGTTGGACGGCTCCACGACGTCGGCATACTCGGGATGGCGGCTGATGTAGTCGGCAACGAAGGGACACAGCGGCGTGACCCGCAGGCCGCGAGCGCGCGCGTCGTCGAGCGCGCCCGCCGCGAGCCGCCCTCCAACGCCGTGACCCTGCCAGCCGTCCTCGGTCTCGGTGTGCACGAGGACGATCCGCCCGGGACGGAAGCGGTACGTGAGGAACCCCGCGAGGTCGTCGCCGACCCACGCCTCGTAGCGATGCTCGGCCGGGTTGTCCGCGACGCGGATGGGCTCGGTCACGACCGCGCCGTGCCGACTACGGCGCGACGGACTGCAGGTCGGCAAACCCGGACGGGTCGTGGCGTCCGATCGAGCCGTGCTCGAAGATCCCCCAGCCCGTCTGCCCGTCGAAGGTCGCGCGGGCCAGGTGGTCGGTGATCGAGAACGCGCCCCGGCCGGACACGGCGGGGTCGGTGTGGTCGTAGACCGCGCCCTCGGTCCAGCTCTCGCCCTTCCAGAGCCCGTGGCTCCAGTCGGGGTCGGCGCCGTAGCCGCAGCCCACGTTCAGCGGGATACCGACGAGCGGCTCGACCTCGAGCGTGTCGATCTTGCCGTCGCGCGTGACCAGCTCCATCGAGGCGCCGACCGGGCGGCGGCTCCCCGACTGGTAGCGGATCTCGGGCAGCGGCCATCCGAGCTGCTCTGGGGGCTTGCCGGTCGCCTCGGGGAACAGGCGGACCGCGAAGTTCGTGTTGCGCTGCCCCTCCGGGTCTTCCTCGAGGATCACGTGCAACGCGAAGTCGTCGAAGCGCAGCGGGATCCAGTTCCACCACATCCCGCCGAACTCGCGCGGCCGGCCCGCGGGCTCCGGCTCTCCGACGGGGCGGATGCCCCAGCTGCGGTCGCGCGTAGCGGTGAAGCGGTCGGGCGTCACAGCGATGCGGTCCCCGGCGACGCGCAGCTCGCCCTCCCATGTCCCCACGCCGGCGAAGCGCGACGCGTCGAGGAGGATGCGGTCTGCCTGGTACCGGATGTGCTGGGGCTCGCTGATGGGGGCGTACTCGGACCGGTAGCGGAGGTCGAAGCCGATGCCGTGCTCGTCGGCGTCGCAGATGACGCGCAGCTCGTGGAACGGCTCGACGATCTCGATGCGGTACGGGCCGACCTCCTGCCTCATCTTGTCGTCGGGGCGTCGGCCCGAGGTGCGTACCGCCCACTGCTGGTCGCCGCGCCGCACCGTTGCGTACGCGTCGATGACACCGAGGTTCGGGTACACGCCGAGCCCAGTGATGAAGTAGGCGTCGGCCTCGTGGTCGATGCCCTGGAAGATGCATCGGTCGTACACGTTGCGGTCGCTCGACCCGACGTACCGCATCGGGAGCGGCAGCTGATGGATCGGGTATTCGTCCAGGGGGTCGAACTCGAGCACCGCAAACCTCACCGCGCCGGGGGCAGGAACGAGCCCGACGGTATCGGACGCGGCGCGCCGGGTCGGAGGGCTCAGGTGCCGGCGTCGTCCTCGTAGCGCTCGAAGATGGCATCCCAGCCGACGACGCCGACGAGGTCGGTGCGGCCGCCGTCGAGGAAACGCGCCAGCGCGTTCAGGTGGAAGTGCCAGCCGGCGAGGACCTTGGTCCGCACGTCCTCGGGGAGCGCGACGGTGCTGGTGAAGGTGAGCTGGGTGCCGCGGCCACGCTCCCGGAGCTCGAAGCGCAGCGTGCCGTGGAGGTCGCCGACGATCTCGAGCAGGTGCGGCGGGTCCAGCGCGCTGATCGTGCCGTGCAGCTCGGCGCCGTTGCCGTCCTCGTCGGTGTTGAGCCAGCGCAGCACGAACCGCCCGCCGGCGACGAGGTCGAGCTCGGCGCGCCCCCACCACGCCGCGAGCTGCTCCGGGCGGGTCAGGCCCGCCCAGACCGACGTGATCGGATGCGCGAGCTCGCGGACGAAGCGGAGCACGCACTGGTCGTCGACGACCTCGAGGGCGCCGTCGGCGATGATCGGCTCAGTGCTCATGGTGCGGGGCGACGAGGGAGGCCCGGACGATGCGCTACTGGATCGCCCTCACCGGCGACGGCCTCGATCCGAGCGCGTGACCCGGCGCCGCCCGGTCAGTGGTCGTGGCGCCAGGACGCGTGATCCCCGGCGTCGTGTTCCCCGCCGTCGCCGGGTCCCGACGGATCGTGCCGGCCGCTGTCGTCGTGGACGCTGGCGGGGTCGTCGCCGGGGTAGCCGGTGTGCACGTCCGTAGGGCGGGTCGGATTCGTGGCGCCGTCTCCGTGATCCGCGGATGTCGCATCGCTCGCGCTCGCCGGCGCGGCGGCCGCCGTGACCGAAGCGACAGGAGCCGGCGGCGGCACGGTGACGACCGTGGCCAAGGAGGTCCCACCGACTGCGCCGGCGGTCGCGGTCGGCCGCGCGCTCCCGGCGGCCGGGGCGGGCGCGGGCGGAGCCACCGCCGTCACGGCGGGGGCAACGGGCACGGCGACGCTCGCGGCGGCGACGAGCACCGCGCCGACCGCGGCGTTCGCGGCGGGCTGCAGCGCGGCGGCGCCGCTCACGACCTCCGCGCTCACGCGGGTCGGCACGCCGAGGATGGGAAGCTCGGCGATCCACGCGGCGACGCCGACCGTCCAGCGCATCCGGCCGAGGGAGACGTTCAAGAGCGCGCGCACCACGGTCGGGTCGAAGTGCGATCCCGCGCAGCGCACCACCTCCCGACGCGCGTCGGCGACCGACTTCGGCTTGTTGTAGGCGCGGACCGCGGTCATCGTCTCGAAGGAGTCGGCGACGGCGATGATCCGGGCCGCGAGCGAGATCTCGTCGTGCGCGAGGCCGTCCGGGTAGCCGCTGCCGTCGAAGCGCTCATGGTGTTGCCCGATCCCGTCGACCCACTCGCCGAGCCAGGGCCGCATGGATTCGACGAGCACCGCGCCCTCGACGGGATGGCGCTCCATCGTCGTCCACTCGCTGGCGGTCAGTGGGCCGCGCTTGTTCAGGAGGCTCGACGGGACGCGGATCTTGCCGACGTCGTGCAGCAGCGCGGCCCAGCGGAGCCGGTCAGCGTCACGGCTCGACAGGCCCAGCTCCTCGCCGACGAGCTCGGCGAGCGCGCGGGTCCGCTCGGCGTGCCCACGGGTCCGCCGGTCGTGGCTGTTCAGGGCCGTGGCCAGCGTCACGAGCGTCTGGACGCCGGCTTCGTCCTCGGCGTTCGTCGCAGCCCGCAGCATCGCGTCGATGCGCGTCCGGCTCGACGCGCTGAGCGCGACCGCCATCCGCGACGGTGCCTGGTCCGGGAACACGAGGGTGAGGCGCAGCAGCGACGCCAGGGGAAGCAGCCGACGCGCGAGGCGGTCGACGACGACCACGGCCACAAGGGACGCCGCGAGGGTGGCGCCGTACCACGCGACCGTCCCGGCGACGCCGTGGGGACGCGGCAGCGCGCCGGCGACGGCAAGCGCGGCGCCGAAGCCGGCCACGAGCGGGACCGCGAGGACCACGCCGCGCACGACCGCGCTCCACGCCGGCCGACGCGGCCATCGTTCGCCGCTCAGATCAGTGTTGACCGGCTGGTTCGCCGAATTGAGCATCCCGCTCCGCCCCTCCGACCGGCCCGCCGTCGGAAGTTGACCGCCGGCGCCGACGGTAACACCCGGCCCACGCACCGACGGGACGCGGCCCGACGCGCCGATCCGGCTACGGGATGTGGACGCCGGAGACGGCGCGGGCCACGACGAGGCGCTGGATCTCCGAGGTGCCCTCGAAGATCGTGTAGATCTTCGCGTCGCGGTGCCACCGCTCCACGGGGTACTCGCGCACGTAGCCGTAGCCGCCGAGGATCTGGATGGCGTCCTCGGTCACTCGCACCGCGACCTCGCCGGCCTTCAGCTTGCTCATCGATCCCTCGCCGCTCTCGAAGCGCTTGTGGGTCGCGGCCATCCAGCACGCGCGCCAGACGAGGAGGCGCGCCGCGTCGATCTCGGTCTTCATGTCGGCGAGCTTGAACGCGATCCCCTGGTTCTCGATGATCGCCCGACCGAAGGCCTGGCGCTCCTTCGCGTAGTCGAGGGCGTACTCGTAGGCGGCGCGTGCGATGCCGAGGGCCTGCGCGCCGACGAGGGGGCGGCTCGCCTCGAACGTGCTCATCGCCGCCTGCACCTTCGTGCTGCGGCCCTCGCGCGCTCGGGCCAGGCGCTCGTCGAGCTTCTCCTTGCCGCCGAGCAGGCAGCTCCCCGGGATGCGCACGTCCTCGAGGATCACCTCGGCGGTGTGGCTGGCGCGGATGCCGTGCTTCTTGAACTTCTGGCCCTGGCGCAGCCCCGGCGTGCCGGGCGGCACGACGAAGCTGGCGTGCCCGCGGGCGCGGAGCTCGGGGTCGACGGCGGCGACGATGACGTGCACGTCGGCGATGCCGCCGTTCGTGATCCAGGTCTTCGTGCCGTTGAGGACCCACTCGTCGGTGGCCTCCTCGTACACCGCGCGGGTGCGCAGGTTGGCGACGTCGCTCCCCGCGTCGGCCTCGCTCACCGCGAACGCGCCGAGCTGGAGCTTCTCGGGGGTGCCGAAGCACTGGGGCACCCACTCGGCGACCTGCTCGGGCGTGCCGTTGCCGACGATCCCCGAGACGGCGAGGGTCGAGCCGAAGATCGACAGCGTGATGCCGGCGTCGCCCCAGCACATCTCCTCGCTCACCATCGGGAAGGTGATCCCGGTGGGGTCCCCGAAGGCGTTGGCGATGAACTCCCAGGAGTAGAGGCCGATGTTGGCGGCCTCCTGGATGATCGGCCAGGGGGTCTCCTCCCGCTCGTCCCACTCGTGGGCCGCGGGACGCACGACGTCCTCCGCGAAGTCGTGGACCCACTTGCGGATCTGGAGCTGGTCCTCGTTGAGCTCGAGCGAGAAGTCCGCCACGGCCGCCTCCCTAGACGTCGGGCCCCCGGTCACCATAAGTTACTCGCTGGTAACACGCAAGGCTCATCCGCGGGTCAGGTGGTCGACGTCGTGCTCGACGTCGAGGTGGGCGGCGCCGCCCCGGCGTTCACCTGGACGCTGTGGGTGGCCTGCTGGCCGTTGGCGCCCTGGGCGATGATCCCGTAGCTGTGGGCGTGCGGCGGGCACGTGAAGGGCACCGATCGGGACCCGCTCCCCCCGAAGGTCCCGAAGTTGGCGCCGTCGATGGTGATGGTGACCAGGGCGGCGTGCAGGGTCGACCAGGACACGAGCACCTGACCGCTGCTGATGCAGGTGGGCGCCGAGGGGCTGACCGAGAAGCTGGTGATCTGCGGGGCGGCGACGGGCAGCGTCGAGGTGGTCGTCGTGCTCGTCGACGTGGTGCTCGTCGTCGTCGAGCTCGTGGACGTCGTCGTCGTGGTGGTGGGGCTGCTCCCGCTGCCGAGCGCGAGCGCCAGCACCGCGCCGACGACGAGCCCGCCGAGAGCGGAGCCGGTGAGCAGGAGGATCGGCCCGCGGTCGTCGGGCGGGGCGCTGTCGGGTCCGGCGGGCGGGACGCCGCCCGTGCCGCCCGACCCTGCCGCGACCGTCCGCTCCCCCGCAGGGATCGTGGGCTCGCCGGGCGGCATCGTCATCGTCGCTCCCCTGCGTCGGGCCCGCGGACGGTAGCGGATGGGTCCGGACGCGACGATGCCCGCCGGGACCGGTCAGGTCCCGACGGGCACGACGCCACGGCTCAGGTCGAGGAGCCGGTGGTGGGGGTCGTCGCCCCCGCACCGCCGCCCTGCAGCCGCTGGCAGCGCTGCGTCGGCACGTGGTAGCTGGTGACCACCGTCGTCACCTTGTCCTTGACCTTGGCCTCGCGGGTGGCCTCCTGGGCCTGGGTGATCTTCCCGGCCTGCTCGTTGGCCTGAATGCGCTGGTCGGCCTTCTGGACGAGCGCGTTGATCAGGTCCTGGGAGGTCTTGCCGTGGGCGCTCGCCACCTGTGCGAGCGTCTGGCCGCTGCAGAGCCCGGTGACGAGGTCTCGAGGCTTGATCCCGAGCGTCTGCGCGCTGACCTTCAGCACGGCGGCGGCGACTCGGCCCTTGTGCCGGTTCGGGGTCGCGGACGATGGACTGGTCGGGTTGGGGGTGCTGCCGCCGCTCGTCTGGGCGGCGGCGACGCCGGCGCTGCCGAGCGTGAGGAGCCCGGCGGCGGCGACGACAACGAGCAATCGCTTCATTGGTTCGCTCCTGGTGTTGGTTGCTGTCATCAGAGGCAACCGGCGCAAGGTCAGGTGGGCGTAAAGGCGGCGCGAGGCCCCTGCGAGGCTCGAGGGGCCGAGCAGAATGCCGGGATGGGCGATCACGACGACGCGGCGCGCTACGCCACGGCCGCCGGGGACCTGCTCGTCGATGTCCACGCGCGCGGGGCGCGGGACGCCGGCGCGGTCGGCGCCGCGGGAGACGCGCTCGCGAACCGACGGCTCCTCGCGCTGCTCCGCGCCGAGCACCCCGACGACGCCGTCCTGTCGGAGGAGTCGGCCGACGATCGCACGCGGGTCGACGCCGACCGGGTGTGGATCGTCGACCCGCTGGACGGGACGCGCGAGTTCACCGAGCCCGGCCGCGCCGACTGGGCGGTACACGTCGCGCTGTGGGCACGCGGCGTCGGCGTGCGTGTGGGCGCGGTCGCGCTGCCGGCGCAGGGTCACGTCCTCTCCACCGCGTCGCCGCCGGTCGTGCCGGCGCGCGGGTCGCGTCACGTGCGGGTCGTGGTGAGCCGCACCCGGGCCCCCGACGTCGCGCGTGACGTCGCGGCGGCCCTCGACGCCGAGCTCGTCGCGATGGGGTCCGCCGGTGCGAAGACGGCTGCGGTGATCCTCGGCGAGGTCGACGCCTACGTGCACGCCGGTGGCCAGCACGAGTGGGATTCGGCCGCGCCCGTCGCGGTCGCGACCGCGGCCGGGCTGCACGCGTCGCGTCTCGACGGGTCGCCGCTCGAGTACAACCGGCGCGACCCCTGGCTCCCCGACCTCCTGGTGTGCCGGCCTGAGCTCACCGCGCCGATCCTCGCCGTGACGACGTGACGGCGGCGCCGACGCCGACGGCCCGACGGTATCGTCGGCGCATCCGATCCGGGGAGGACCGTGGAGCTCGTCACCGCTGACGGTGTGCGCTTGGCGGCGACCCGGTGGAGGGCGGATCCGCCGGCGCGGGGGACCGTCGTGCTCGTCCACGGCTTCGCGGCGGGCTGCGCCGAGGTCAAGATGGTGGCGCTCGCCGAGGCGCTGCGGGCCCACGGCTTCGACGTCGTCGGCTACGACGCGCGGGGCCACGGCGCCTCCGGGGGCACGACGACGCTCGGCGACGACGAGCACCTCGACGTCGCCGCGGCGGTCGACGCGGTGGCACCGTCGGGACGCCCGCTCGTGCTGGTCGGCGCGTCGATGGGCGCGATCGCCGCGCTGCGCTACGCGGCGACGCACCCCGACGGTCTGGCGGGCGTCGTCACGGTGAGCTGCCCGGCGCGCTGGAAGCTCCCCCGCAACGCGCGCGGCGTCCTCTCGGCGCTCCTGACCCAGACGCCACTCGGTCGCAACCTGGCGCGCCGCCACATGGGCGTGCGGATCGCGTCGCGCGTCGCCCGCGCCGCGCCGCCCGTCGAGCTCGCGGCGGCGCTCTCCGTGCCGGTCGCCGTCATCCACGGCCGCGACGACCCGTTCATCTCGCCGGAGGACGCGACGCTCCTCTACGACACGGCGCACGAGCCGCGCCGCCTCGACCTCGTCGAGGGGCTGGGGCACGGGTTCGAGACGTCCGCGGTGGCGCCCGTCCTCGCGGCGGTCGACTGGTGCGTCGACCACGCCGCCTCGCCGCGCCAGCCCGCGGGCGCGGTGTAGGCGCTCAGTCGGCGGCGGGCTCCCACCACCACGCAAGCCCGGCGAGACCGGGCCCGGTGTGGACGACCATCACGGGGCCGAACCCGCCGAGGAACGCGTCGGGCGAATCGTCCTGACCCAGGACCCGATGCAGCAGGTCCTCGCCGGCGTCGGGCGCGAGCGCGTGGAGCGCCGCGGCGTGGAGGCGCGCGCCCGGCACGCGGGAGCGGCGCAGGATCCCGACCATCCGGTCGAGCGCGGCGTCACGGGACAGCGCGGGGCGGAGCCGGCGCACCTTGCCCCGGCGGAACTCGAAGAGCGGGTTGATCCCCAACCGGTTCCCCGCCCAGCCGGCGAGGCCCGGCACGCGGCCGCTGCGCACGAGATGGTCCAGCGTCGGCAGCGTGGCGACGAGGCGCACCCGCTCGATCACGTCCCGGGCCGTCCGCTCGACGGCGTCGAGCGAGTCGCCCCGCTTCGCGGCCTGCGCCGCGGCGAGCACGACGAGCGCCTCGGCGCCGCCCGCCGTCGCGGTGTCGACGACGCGCACCGGGCCGCCGACGGCCTCGCCGGCGAGGTGCGCCGCCTGGAACGTGGCGCTCATGGACGCGGCGATCGTGAGCACGACGACGCCGTCGCTGGCGCGCAGCCGGTCCTTGATCGCCTGCTCGAACTCACCGGGCGTGGGCGCCGACGTCGTGACGCCCTCCTGGTCGACGAGATCCTCGAGGGGACGGGCGCCCTCGACCTCGGCCTCGCCGCCGACGGTGAGCCACATGGGCACGACGGTGACGCCGGAGCGGTCGGCCAGCCCGGCGGGCAGCGCCGCGGCGCTGTCGGTGACGACGGCGACGCTCACGACGCCGCCGTCTCCGACGCGCGTGGCGACTCGGGCGGTGGCTCCGACGTCGGCTGGGACGAGGCCAGCTTGAGATGCGGGCTCGCGACGCGCTCGCTCACGAGCATCGACGCGAGCACGGTGAGGAGCCCGCACGAGAGCAGCACGACGCGGGACGGCTCGAGCTGGCCAACGAACGGCCAGCGGACGTCGTTGAGCAGCTGGGCGGCGACGCCCGCGCCGATGGCGGCGAGGCTCAGGGCGACGCGGATCACGACGTGGAACGCGGCGAACGCGAGGACCCGGTCCGTCCCGTCGAGGCGGGACTGGAGCGCCCCCATCCCCGACGCGAGGGTGAACGACGCGGCGGCGCCGAACGCGAGCGCGCCGACGTACGCGATCCAGATGTTCCCGGCGAGCGAGAACACGGCGACGATGCCGCCGATGGCGGCGACGCCGAGGCGAGTCTCCAGGAGTGGGTCGCGTTTTCGCCGCAGCTGCAGCAGCCCGAGGCCGAACGCCGCGCCGATGCCGAACAGGGCGATGAGCACGCCGAACTCGGTGTCGCTCGCCGAGAGCACGGTGCGGACGAAGACGATGCCGAGGGAGAAGAGCGCGCCGAGCCCGAGCGCGACGGCCGCGGTGGCGGGCATGACCGCCCGGACGAGCGGGATCTTGAACGCGTCGCGGAACCGGACCTTCTGGCGCTCCTCGTCCGGGGCGGTCGGGGCGCCGAGCATTCGCAGCCGATAGATGAAGGAGAAGGAGACGAGGAAGGTGAGGGCGTCGATCCAGAACACGAGCGCGAGCTGGCGGTGGAAGATCGTGGCGATCGGCAGGGCGGCCACCGCCGCGAACGCCCCGGCTCCGAACGGGATCATGCCGTAGGAGGAGCCGAGCACGAGCCCGTCGGCGAGGGACAGGTCGTCGTCGCCGACCAGGTCCGGGATCGAGGAGTCGCGCGCCGGGAGGAACACGATGCTCGCCGCCTCCACGACCGCGGCGCACAGATAGATCCACCAGAGGCTCTGGATCAGGGGCACCGCGGCGATGACGAGGAACCGGAACGCGTCCATCGCCAGCATCGTGCGGCGCCGGTCCCACTTGCGGACCGCCTTCGTGGCGAGCGGCCCTCCGAGCGCCGCCGGGAGCAGCCGCAGCGTGAGGATCCCCCCGACCGCGGTGGGCGACCCGGTGAGCTTCAGCGCGAGGGCCATGAACGCGATCGTGCCCATCCAGTCGCCGAGCGACGACACGCCCTGGCCGATGAGCAGGTCGCGGAACCCGCGGCGCTTCACGAGGGTGGAGATGCTCACGGGCGCGCGTCGCGGTCGAAGAAGAGGCGCTGGGCGTACACGCCGAGCCCGGGGGTGGCGGGCCGCCGGTTGCCGACGACTCGCTTCACGAGCATCGGCGCGGCGATGGCGCCGCCGGCAACGGCGCCGCTCGTGCCGTTCGTCACGGCGAGGACCGGTGTGAGCGCGACCTCGGCGACGAAGGAGCCGAGGCCGGTCTGGCGGGCGAGGCGGGAGACGACGAGCAGGACGAGGAGGAGGACCGCGCCGGGCCAGGCGTTGACGAGCAGCGCGCCCAGCGCGGGCGCGATGCCCCGCCCGCCGTGGCCGCGCAGGAACGGAGACCAGTTGTGGCCGGCGACGGCGAGGCCACCGGCGACCCCCCCGAGGATGGGGTGGTGCAGCGCCAGCACGGGACCGACCGCGCCCTTGGCGACGTCGCAGCTCCCGGCGACGGCGAGGGCCGCGAAGCCGGTGACGTGGTACAGCGACGTCCCCGACACGGTGCCGGTGCCCGTGTCGCGGAGGTCGACCCCCGCCCTCCAGCGCGCCATGAGGTTCGAGAACGGGATCGAGCCCGCGGCGAACGAAACGAGGCACACCCCTGCCGCCAGCATCGGGTCATTCTGGCCTGCCGGCGCCCGCCGCTTGGGGCCTCACGGCGGGCCTCGGGGGCGGGGACGGCGTCCCGGTCGGCGCTCAGGGGAGGCAGACCGCGGGCAGCGGATGGCGGTAGAGGCGGGCGGCGTTCTCGTGGGTGAGGGCCCGCAGTTCCTCGACCGGCAGGTCACCCCAGAAGCGCTCGATGACGGCCTGGGTGTTCGGCCAGGTGCCGTCGCCGTGGGGATAGTCGACCTCGACCATGATGTTCTCGATGCCGATCGCGTAGCGGGTGGCGATCGTGGACGGATCGTCGATCGTGCAGAACCAGAAGTTGCGCCGCAGCACGTCGGCGGGCCGCAGGCCGCCAAAGCCGTCGAGACCGTAGCCGGAGCGGTCCACGATGTTGTCGAGGCGGTCGATGAGCATCCCGACCCAGCCGATCCCGCCCTCGGACATGGCGATCTTGAGGTTCGGGTACTTCACCGCCCACTCCGACCAGACCCACTCGGCGCACGCGGTGAGCGACAGCTGGCCGAAGAGCGTCGCGCCGAGCTGCAGCGGCGGGCAGCCGCGCGGGAAGTCGGCCATCCCGGACGAGCCGACGTGGAGGCTGACGACCGTGTCCGTCTCGGCGCACGCGGCGATGACCGGCTCCCAGTACTCGTCGAAGATCGACGGGAACCCGATGCGGTGCGGCCGCTCGGGCAGCGTGACGGAGCGGAAGCCGCGGTCGGCGTTCCGGCGGATCTCGGCCGCGCCGACCTCGGCGTCGGCGAGCCAGGTGATGCCCATCGGGATGATGCGCTCGGGGTGCGCCGAGTACCACTCCTCGTAGAACCAGTCGTTCCACGCGCGGGTGACGGCGAGCCCCAGCTCGGGGTCCTTCGCCTGCGAGTACACCCGGCCGCAGAAGCCGGTGATCATCGACGGGAAGTTGAGGGACGCCCACACCCCGTTGATGTCCATGTCGCGGATGCGGGCCTCGATGTCGAAGCAGCCCGGGCGCATCTGGTCGAAGCGGAACGGCTCGATCTTCACCGTCTCGAGGCGACGGCCCGCCACGGCGTTCTGGCCGACCTGGAAGTGGCGCTCGCCCTCGAACTCCCAGACCTCGCGGCCGGCCTCGTCGACGACGACCTTCGGCGCCCGGTCCTGCAGCGCGGCGGGGAGGCGGCCCTCGAACATGTGGGGGGGCTCGACGAGGTGGTCGTCGACCGAGATGATCGTGTAGCGGACCTCGCGCGGCTCGGGCTCGGGGAGGAAGAGGTCGGGGTGGGCGGCGCTCGGGTCCAGGGTCGTCGTCATGCCAGCTCCTCTCGACCGCGTCGCACCCGGAGGGGGACGTGGCGCAGACCAGTGTGCTTGTTGCTGCGGGTCCACTCGGGCGGCCCGGCCGGCTCGAGGGCCTCGACCCGGCGGGTCAGCTCCTCGAGCGTGAGCCGCAGCTCGAGGCGGGCCAGGCTCGCCCCGAGGCAGAAGTGCAGGCCGTGCCCGAACCCGAGGTGCGGGTTCGGGTCGCGGCGCACGTCGAAGGTCATCGACCCGGGGAAGACGCGCTCGTCCCGGTTGGCGGACGCCTCCCAGAACACCACCTTGTCGCCGGCGCGCAGGGCCTGGCCGCCGAGCACCGTGTCGCGGGTCGCGGTGCGGCGGTTGTAGGCCGAGGGGCTGGTCCAGCGCACGATCTCCTCGACCGCGCCGGCGACGAGCGTCGGGTCGTCGCGCAGCGCGGCCCACTGGTCGGGCCGCTCGGCGAGGGCGAGCAGCCCGCCGGACGCCGCGCTGCGGGTCGTCTCCGCGCCGGCCGAGAAGAGGAGCGAGAAGAAGAGCTGTAGCTCGCTGTCGGTGAGCTGGGGCGGGTCCTCGTCGTCGAGGCGAGCGTGGACGACCCTCGAGAGCATGTCCTCCCCGGGCCGACGGCGCTTGTCGGCGATCAGGTCGCGCCCGTACTCGAACATGGCGAGGTGCGCGGCCGCGACCTCGTCGGTCTGCTCCATGTACTCACGGTCTTTGAAGTCGAAGGTGTGGTCGACCCACTCGGCGACCTGGTGGCGGTCCTCGGCCGGGACACCCATGAGCAGCGCGATGGCCTCGAGCGGGAGCTCGCGGACGATCGCGACGCCGTCGCACTCGTCGTCGAGGCGCTCGAGCACGGCGCGCAGGCGCGCGCGCAGGGTGGCTTCGAGGTCGCCGACCGCCTTCGGGGTCAGCCCGACGCTCACGAGACGCCGGATCCGGGCGTGCCGCGGATCGTCCATCATGTTGAGGACCTCGCCGGCGATCGCCTGGTCCGGGAGGATCGTGCCGGCCCGCTCGCGGTGGCCGCCGCGCTCGCTCGAGAACGTCACCGGGTCGTGGGTGACCTCGAGCGTCTCGGCGTGGGTCGCGACGGACCAGAACCCCTCCCCGTCGGGGGTGTGCGCGGTCGGCGCGCGCCACAGCACGGGGGCCTCGCGCCGGTGCGTGACGAACGCGTCGTGGGGGAACCCGGCGGCGAAGTTGTCGAGGTCGGTGAGGTCGAATCCCGAGAGCACGTCGGCGGTCGGTGCTGCGCCCACGGTCACGACCACCCAATCTACGCGGTGGGATGGCGCGCCCGGCCTCGATGGCGGCCCGCGCGCGACGGCGGTACCGTGCCGGCATGCCGACGCTCCGGTTCAACCACATGGAGCTCACCTTCGCTCCCGGCACCCTCGACGAGGCGTACCGGGCGGACGTCGCCGCCTTCTACGGCGACCTCTTCGGGTGGCAGAGCGCGAACGTCGAGGTCGTCGGGCAGCAGTGCCAGTACCTGCGGGTCGACGACGGCCAGTTCATCCTCCTCGCCGAGTCGCCGAAGCCGATGTCGTCGCCCGGCTACGACCATCTCGGGCTGCTGTGCGACACGCGGGCCGAGGTGGACGAGCTCTTGGGGAAGGTCCACGACCACCAGCGTGGCGACGACCGGGTCCGGGTGAAGGAGTACGACGACCTCGTCACCGGCAACGTGACCGTGCACGCCTTCTACGTGAAGTACCTCCTGCCGATCTTCTTCGACGTGCAGTGCATGGAGTGGCAGCCGGGCACGGCACCCGCCCACCGGTGGCAGTACGCGACGGCGTGAGTGATGGAGTTCAACCCGTTCTCCGCTGACTTCTTCGACGACCCCTACGAGACGTACCGGTGGATGCGCGACGAGGCGCCGGCCTACGAGAACACCCAGTACGGGTTCTGGGCGCTCAGCCGCTACGACGACGTGCTCGCCGCCCATCGGGACTGGAAGACGTTCAGCAGCGAGCACGGCCTGACCATCGACCAGCTCACCGACCCGGACACGCCGATGAAGGGGTCGAGCATCATCATGATGGACCCGCCCGCGCACGACCAGCAGCGCAAGCTGGTCAGCCGCGTGTTCACGCCGCGGGCGGTGCAGGCGCTCGAGCCGATGGTGCGCGACACGATCACCGCCTTCCTGACGCCGCTCGAGGACCACGCCGACTTCGACCTCGTCGCCGACTTCGCGGCACCGTTCCCGGTCGAGGTCATCTCGACGATGCTCGGCGTCCCGCCCGCCGACCGCCAGCAGATCCGCCACTGGACCGACGAGCTCCTGCACCGCGAGCCGGACACGCCCGGCGTGACGCAGGCCGGCATGGAGGCCGCGCTGGACCAGGTGCAGTACTTCATGGACCTCATCGCAGAGAAGCGCCGCCACCCCGGCGAGGACATGATCACCCGCCTCACGACCGTCGAGGTCACCGACGAGGACGGCCCGAGCCAGCACCTGAGCGACGGCGAGATCGCCGGGTTCGCGACCCTGCTCGCCGCGGCGGGCAGCGAGACGGTCACCAAGCTCGTCGGCAACGGTGTCGTGCTCTTCCACCGGAACCCGGGCGAGTGGCGCAAGCTCCTCGACGACCCCGGCACGTCGCCCGCCGCGGTCGAGGAGGTCCTGCGCTACTGGGCGCCGTCGCAGTACCAGGGGCGCTTCTCGCACGTCGACTCGACGTGGCACGGCCGCACCATCCCGGCCGGGATGCCGGTGCTGCTCATCACCGGCGCGGCGAACCGCGACGAGCGCGCCTACGACGACCCGGACGGGTTCTCCATCGACCGGCCCGCCACCCTCCCGTTGGGGCTCGGGCACGGGATCCACGCCTGCCTCGGCGCGGCACTCGCCCGGCTCGAGAGCCGCGTCGCGTTCGAGGAGATCGCGGCACGCTGGCCCCGCTACACGGTCGACGAGTCGGGCCTGCGCCGGGTGCACATGTCGAACGTCGCCGGCTACTCGAACGTGCCCGTCGCCGCGGCGGCAGCATGACGACGTCGCTTGACGCCCTGCCCCGGCGCGAGCTCCTGCCCGTCGCGCTCGACACGATGCTCGCCGGGATGATCGTGACCCGGGCGCTCCTGCCGCAGTTCGTCCTCGAGACCGGCGACCTCGACGGGATGAACGACGTCGCGATCGACGAGTGGATGGGCGCCAGCCCGGTCTACACGGGTCGCATGCGCCGCCTCATGGGCATCGAGGGCGACCGGGTCGACGCCATCATGAAGGCGCTGCAGCTCGACGTCGGCTTCGTGCACCAGTACATGGACGTCGGGTACGCGATCGTCGACGACGACCACGCCGAGTTCTGGCTCGAGCACTGCGGCGCGCTGCTCGACGCGGAGCCGCACGGCGAGGAGCGCGTGGTCGGGATGTGCCACACGATCGAGGACCCGACGTTCGACGCGACGGCGCTCGCGACGAACCCACGGGCGCGGATCCGGCCCATCCACCGGCCGCCCCGGCGCCCCGCCGACCGGCACCCGCACTGCCACTGGACGATCACCATCGACGACCGTGAGGAGCCGGTCGGCGCCGTGCCGCTCACCGAGTCCGTCGCCGCGCTGCCGCTGGCGTCCGTGCCCAACCCACGACCCGACGACGTCGAGCCCGGCGGACAGCAGGATTACGTGGCGGCCTTCGATCCGACGTTCCGGCTCGCCGATCTCTCCCAGGGTGCACTCGCCGCGGCGACGCGCGAGTTCCAGTTCCAGGCGCATCTCCTGATCTGCTCGAGCGATCTGACGTTGCGCACCCGCGTGGGCGACGACACCGCGCACCGGATGATCGGCGACGCCTGGGTCGGCGCGAGCTGGATCGCGAGTGAGCGGCTGCGTCGCATCCGCCCGCCGGCGTCGCCCCTCGACGCCCTGGCCGACACATTTGCGCTCCAGCCGATGCTGCCGCCCGGCTTCGACCGCGAGGTCGCCGTGGCGGACGACGCGGTGCACGTCACGCTCCGACCCCAGGTGGACGGGCTGCTCGACGCCGCCCATCCCGGCTGGTGCGGGCTGCTCGCCGAGGCCGACGCGGGCGGGATCGCCGCGATGGCGCAGGGCGTGGACCGCCGGGCACGGGTGTCGGGGATGACCGCGGGTCCGGACGAGGCTCGCTTCGCGGTGACCGTGGATCCGCAGGCTGAGCCGGCCGCCGAGCCCGACGTGGTCGCGCTCGCGCGCATCGGCATGGTGAGCGGCTGGTCGTTCGACACCACCGACCGGGTCCCCGTCGCGGACCCGGTGCGGCGTCCGAGCTAGCGACCGGGCCGGTACACGAGGTAGCCGTTCGCGCTGTCGAGCGCGACGCAGAAGCGGGGCGTCGCGCACGACACGGCGTTCAAGAACGTGTTGCGCTGCTTCAGCGCCGCCTGCTTCGACCACCCCGAGCCGTCGAAACGGAACACGTTGCCCAGCTCGTCGACCGCCGCGCAGAAGGTGGTCGTGGGACACGAGACGGATGCGGCACCGTTCTCGTTGTCGTCGAGGCCGGTGGGGCCGGAGAACCGGCCGCCGTGGTACGTGTAGGCGTGACCGAAGGTGTCGAGCGCGGCGCAGAAAAAGGCCGTCGCGCACGACAGGGCGGCGGGCGCGTTCGGTTCCGACCCCCCTTGCGGGGCGGGCAGCTCGATCGTCGGACCGGTGCCCCACACCGTGCCGCGCTTGACCGCGAAGTCCGCGGAGCCGCTTCCGGCCAGCGCGGCGCAGAACTGGGCGGTCGGGCAGGACAGGACCGACAGGCCGGACGCATCGTCGGTGGGCTCGCGCGGGGACCACGCGCCGTGATACGTGAACGCGTCACCGCTGTCGTCGATCGCGACGCACACCCGGGTGGGCGCGCACGACACGGCAGGGAACATCGCGAACTGGTCGGCCCCCTGGAGCGCGGTGGACCGCGACCAGGTCGTCCCGTCGTAGAGGAACGTCTGGCCGGCCTTGTCCATCGCGGCGCAGAACGTGGCCGCGCTGCACGACACGACGAGCCCACAGCCCGTCTGGGTCGCGCAGCCCGTCTCGACCGTGGTCGGCGCGGACCAGCTCGTCCCGTCGAACCGGAATGCGTTGCCGACGCTGTCCAGCGCGACGCAGGTCGTCGCGGTCGGGCACGACACCGTCTGCGGGTCCTGCGCGCCCGGCACGGACCGTGGCGTCGACCAGCGGGGCGACGACGACCGCGGGGTGGCCGCCAGGCCGGGGAGGGGGGTGGCGCTCACCGCCGCGAGCGCGAGCCCGATCACGACGGCGACCCCGATCGGGTGTCCTCGACGTGTGCGCATCGCGGCCTCGTGAGCGGAGAGCCCGGCAGCCTACTGGTCGCCTCGCGTGGGACGTGTCGGCGCGCGCGCATGCCACACTGCGGGCGTGGCCGACGCGGGCACGATCACCGACGAGGGCGTCGCGCGGCTGCGGGCCCGCATCGGGATCGCCGAGCCGAACCCGCAGCCGCCCCACTATCGCTGCCCGGACACGGACGCGTTCCGCCACGTCGCCGAGGCATACGGCGACGACAACCCCTTGTGGTGCGACCCGAGCTACGCGGCGGCGACGCGGTGGGACGGCCCGATCGCGCCGCCACCCCTCGTCGGCGGCGACACGCTCATCGGCGTCGACGAGGTCGCAGAGGTCGTACCCGAGCATCGCGACCTGCTGCGCGGCGACCCGCTGCGCGGCGTGCACGCGTACTACTCGGCGAGCGCCCGGGAGTGGTGGGCGCCGCTTCGCCCGGGGCGGCCGGTGTCGCGGCGCAACGCGCTCGTCGGCGTGCTGGACAAGCCGAGCGAGTTCGCCGGCCGCGCCGTCCACGAATGGACCGGCCAGGTGTTCCGGGACGCCGACGCGCTGCTCTCGGCCCAGCTGCGCCTCATGGTGCGCACGGAGCGGGGGGCGGCGCGGGCCCGCCACCGGGACGAGCCCCGCGTCGTCGTCGAGGCGTACAGCGACGAGGCGGTGGCGGCGATCGACGAGCAGTACGGGCGGGAGCAGCGGCGGGGCGCGGACCCACGCTGGTGGGAGGACGTCGCGGAGGGCGACGAGCTCGGGCCGATCGTGAAGGGGCCCCTCACCGTCACCGACATGATCTGCTGGCACGTCGGGATGGGGATGGGCCTCTACGGCGTCCGCCCGCTGCGGCTCGGCTGGCAGAACCGCCAGCGGATCCCGCGCTTCTACCAGCGCGACGAGCTGAACATCCCCGACGTCATGCAGCGCGTCCACTGGGATCCCGAATTCGCTCGTCGAGCCGGCAACCCCACCACGTTCGACTACGGGCGCATGCGCGAGACGTGGCTCATCCATTGCTGCACCGACTGGATGGGCGACGACGCGTGGCTGTGGAAGCTCGACTGCGAGTTCCGTCGCTTCAACTACGTGGGTGACACCCAGTGGATCCGGGGACGCGTCACCCGCAAGCACCAGGACGAACGGCGCGCCGCGGTCGACGTCGAGCTCGTCGCCGAGAACCAGCGGGGCGAGGTCACCACGCCGGGTCACGCGACGATCCTCCTGCCGAGTCGGGAGCACGGGCCGGTGCGGCTGCCGGACCCGCCGGGCGGCGCCACCGACCTGCAGGCCGCCCTCGACGCGATCAGCAGCCGATTCGGGGGGACGACGTGACCGATCTTGCGCTCGACGTGCGACGCGACGGCGCGGTGCTCCGGCTGACGCTGGACCGCCCGGCGCGCCGGAACGCGCTCGACGACGAGACGACGCAGGCGCTCGTCGCCGAACTCGAGGCGGCCAACCAGGACGAGAGCGTGCGCGTCATCACACTGACCGGTGCAGGGAGCGATTTCTGCTCCGGGTTCGACCTCGGGACACGCGGCGACGGTGGCGCGCGTCCGCGGGTGGGGAGCCTGCAACGTCGGCTGCCAGCCCTGGCGCACCGGCTGGTGTCGCTCGTGTGCTCGGTCCAGGTGCCGGTGGTCGCCATCGTGCGCGGCTGGTGCGCCGGCCTCGGGCTGCACCTCGCCGTCGCCGCCGACTTCTGCGTCGCCGCGGACGACGCGCGCCTCTGGGAGCCGTTCACGCCGCGCGGGTTCACCCCCGATTCCGGTGGCACCTGGCTGCTGCCCCGCCGCGTCGGCGTGACCCGGGCCAACGAGCTGCTGCTGCTCGGTCGTGAGCTCTCGGGCACCGAGGCCGCCGCGTGGGGGCTGATCCACGAGGCGGTCGCGCCGGACGACCTCGATGCCCGGGCCGCGGCGCTCGTCGGCCAGCTCGCGAACGGCCCGACCGTCGCGCTCGGCCTGACGAAGTGGCTGGTCCACACGGGCGCGGGCCTCGACCTCGACCGGCATCTCGCCAACGAGGCGCTGGCGCTCGAGCTGTCGTCCCGCACCAGCGACTTCCGCGAGGGGATCGCGGCGCGCCGCGAGCGTCGCGACGCCCGGTTCGACGGTCGATGACACGCGTCGCGCTCGATGCGCGCGCAAGCGCCGCGCAGGCCGCCGACGAGACGCGGGCGTGGGTCGAGGCGCACGTGCCCGCCACGTGGCGCGCGGCCGCGCCCGGCGGCCCGGAAGCGATCCGCGGCGTGCGCAGCCGCGCCGACTACGAGGCGTGGTACCCGGTGTTCGGCGCGTCCGGGCTGGTCGCCCCGACGTGGCCGCCGGACTGCGGCGGCCTCGGCGTCTCCGCGTCGGCGGCACGCGCCATCGAGGCGGTGCTCGCCCCCTACCACCTCGGGCGCCTCAACCCACTCGGCCTGAACCTGTGCGCGCCGGCCCTGTTCGCGCACGGCACCGACGCCCAGCGCCGCCGGTTCCTCCCGCCGATCGTCCGCGACGAGGAGCGCTGGTGCCAGCTGTTCAGCGAGCCGGGCGCAGGCTCCGACCTGGCGTCGCTCGCGACGCGGGCGACACGAGACGGCGACGAGTGGGTCGTGTCCGGCCAGAAGGTGTGGACCACCTGGGCTCACCGGTCGGACTTCGCGGTGCTGCTGGCCCGCACCGATCCCGACGTGCCGAAGCGGCGCGGCCTCACCTACTTCCTGCTGGCACTGCACCAGCCCGGCGTCGACGTGCGGCCGCTGCGCCACCTGACGGGCGAGGTCGACTTCAACGCCGTGTTCCTCGACGACGCACGCGTCCCGGACGCTCAGCGCGTCGGCGGGCTCGGGGATGGCTGGCGGGTCGCGAACGCGACGCTGTCCTCCGAGCGTCAGATGGTCGCCGGCGCCGGCTCGGGCGGCGTCGACCGAATCGGCGGCTCGGACGCGGCCCACGCCGTCGCCCTCGCGCGTCGCCGGCAGCGCAGCGGGGAGCCGGTGCTCCGCCAGCGCCTCACCACCTGCGTCGCCGAGGAGCGGGTGCGCGCCTGGACCAACGACCGGGCGCGCGCCGCGCGATCCGCGGGACGGCCCCCCGGGCCGGAGACGAGCGTGGGCAAGGTCCACTCGGGCGAGCTGAACCAGCGCCTCCAGCTGCTCGCCGCCGATCTCCTCGGCACCGACGCGACCGCGTGGTCCGCCGACGACGGCCCGGACGCGGGTGCGCTGCCCCATGAGGTGCGCGGCATGCTGCGCAGTCGGGCGAACACGATCGAGGGCGGCACGAGCGAGGTGAACCGGTCGATCATCGGGGAGCGCGTGCTCGGGCTGCCGCGCGAGCCGGATCCGTGGCGCGACCTGCCGTGGCGTGAGGTGCCGCGCCCGTGAGCGCGCCCTACACCCGGCTGCGCGTCACACGCGAGGGCCCGGTCGGCTGGCTCGCGTTCGACCGCCCGGACGCCGGGAACGCGCTCGACGCCGTCATGTTCGACGAGCTCGAGCGGGCCTGGCGCGAGCTCGACGACGACCCGGCGGTGCGGGTCATCGTGAACACCGGACGCGGATCCGCCTTCCAGACCGGCCTCGACCTCGTGGCGCTGCGTGACGACCCGGCGGCGTTCCGGGCGCATGCCCGCCGGACTCGCGACGCCGCGCTGCGGTTCACCGCCTGGCAGCTCGGCGTGACGACCCCCGTCATCGCCGCGGTGAACGGCGTCTGCGCGGGTGGCGGGCTGCACTTCGTCGCCGACGCCGACGTCGTCATCGCCGCGTCCGACGCCACGTTCGTCGACCCGCACGTCTCCGTCGGCCAGGTCGTCGCGTACGAGGGCATCGCGCTGGCACGGAAGTCGCCCATGGAGACGATCCTGCGCATGGCGCTCGTGGGCCGGTACGAGCGACTCCCGGCGGCACGCGCGTACCAGCTCGGGATCATCAGCCAGGTCGTCGACCCGCCCGACCGGCTCCACGACGACGCCCAGGCGCTCGCCGAGACGATCGCCCGCAACTCCCCGGCCGCGATGGCCGCGACGAAGCGCGCCCTCTGGGGCGCCCTCGAGACCGGCCTCACCGACGCGTCCCGCGCCGGCGCACTCGAGCTCGCGTCCCTCTGGGGCCACCCCGACCAGGAAGAAGGACCCCGCGCCTTCGCCGAGCACCGCGACGCCCGCTGGGAGGTCACCACGCCGTGACCTACGAGCACCTGCGACTCGAGCGCCGCGGCCCGGTCGGCTGGCTCATCAACAACCGGCCCGAGCACCTCAACGCGATGAACGCCCGCATGCGCGACGAGTTCGCCGACGCCTGGCTCGAGCTCGACGCCGACCCGGCCGTCCGCGTGATCGTGCACACCGGTGAGGGCCGGGCGTTCCAGACCGGCGTCGACGTCACCGAGATCGCGACCGACGGCGTCGGGATGCAGCGCTACCGGGACTCGGTGGAGCGCTTCGACCTGCACTTCACGGCGTGGCACCAGCACGTGCTGAAGCCCGTCATCACCGCCGTGAACGGGATCTGCTGCGGCGGCGGGTTCCACTGGATCGCCGACGCGGACGTCGTCATCGCCGCCTCCGACGCCGTGTTCTTCGACCCGCACGTGTCGATCGGCCAGGTCGTCTCGCTGGAGGCGATCGGCCTCCTGCGCAAGATGCCCGTCGAGCCCGTGATGCGCATGGCGCTCGTCGGGCGCCACGAGCGGATGAGCGCCGCCCGCGCGTACGAGCTCGGGATGGTCAGCCAGGTCGTCGACCCGCCCGAACGGCTCCGCGACGAGGCCCAGGCGCTCGCCGAGACGATCGCCCGCAACTCCCCGGCCGCGATGGCCGCGACGAAGCGCGCCCTCTGGGGCGCCCTCGAGACCGGCCTCACCGACGCCTGCCGCGCCGGGGCACTCGAGCTCGCGTCCCTCTGGGGCCACCCCGACCAGGAAGAAGGACCCCGCGCCTTCGCCGAGCACCGCGAGGCCCGCTGGGCCGATCCCGCCGGGCCCGGTCAGCCGGCGGACGCGTGAACCTCGCCGAGCTGCTGGACGGCCGTGACCCGGACACGGTCGCCGTGTTCGCCGACGACCGCCAGGTCACCCGCGGCGCGCTCGACGCGGCGGCCACGGAGGTCGCGTCCGCGTTGCACGACGTCGGCGCGGCGCCGGGCGACGCCGTCGCCGTCATGCTCGGCGGCCCCGAGGCGATCGCGTCCCTGTTCGGCGTCTGGCGCGCCCGGCTCGTCGCCGTGCCGATCAACCCGCGACTCACCGACGCCGAGGTCCGCGAGCGCCTCGACCGCCTGCCCGTCGCCGCCGTCGTCACCCGCGGCGCCGACGCGTCACGCGTGGAGGGGCCCGTCGTCGCCGTCGACGCCGCGGGAGTCCGCCTCGCACGCGGCGGCGCGCCGCCCCGACCGCCCGCCCGCTACGACGCCAACGCCGCCCTCGTCCAGATGACGTCGGGGACGACCGGACCACCGACCCCGGTCCTGCTGCAGCACGCCCCGGTGCTCGAGCAGCTCGACCGGGTGCTCGGGACATTGCGGGGCGGTCGCGCCGAAGGGTCCACCGACCGGCCGCCCATGCCGAACCTGATCCCGGTGTCCCTCTCGCTGTGGGCCGGGATCTACAACGTCTGCTTCGCGTTCCGGGCGGGCGCCCCGGTGGTGCTGCTCGACCCCTTCGACACGGCGACGTTCGCCACGCTCGTCGCGCGCCACGGCATCCGGTCAGTCGTCTTGCCGCCCGCGGCCATGGCCATGCTCGCCGAAGATTCGACGGTCACGACGCTCGCACCGCTGCGGCTCGTGCGCAGCATCACCGCTCCGCTCTCGCCGTTCCTCGCCCGACGCTTCCACGACCGCTTCGGGGTCGACGTCCTCAACTCCTACGGCCAGACCGAGCTGGGTGGCGAGGTCATCGGCTGGAGCACGGCCGACCTGCGCGCCTTCGGCACGACGAAGCTCGGCGCCGTCGGTCGGCCCCATCCGGGCGTCGACGTCCGCGTGGTCGACGGTGAGCTCCAGGTCCGCACGGGCACCGCGATCGGCGGCGACGCGGGCGGAGGCGCGCTCGACGGACGGCTCGACGCCGACGGCTGGTTCCGCACGGGGGACCTCGCGCGCGTCGACGACGACTGGTTCGTGTGGATCGAGGGTCGCGTCGCCGAGATGATCAACCGCGGCGGGCTGAAGGTGTACCCGCGCGAGGTCGAGGAGGTGCTGCGCGCCCGACCCGAGGTCCGCGACGTCGCGGTCGTCGGCGCGCCCGACGAGCGCCTCGGCGAGGTGCCCGTGGCGTTCGTGGTCAGCGACGCCCCACCCGACGCGGCCGCCCTCGAGGCGCACTGCCGTGCCGTGCTCGCCCCCTACAAGGTCCCGGTCCGGTTCGTCGCGATCGACGCGCTGCCGAGAAACGAGGTCGGCAAGGTGCTGTCGCGGGCGCTCATCGCCCGCTTCGACCCCTAGCGCGACGCCGCGACCGACGCGCGTCGCCGGGCGAGCGCGGCGACGACCAGCCGCCAGCCGAGCGTCGCGAGCGCGAGGAACGAGAGCGCGACGACGCCGAAGACCACCGGGGTGGCCCGGGTCGTCAGGGCGGCGCGCAGTACGAGCGCCACGGTGACGCCGAGGAGCACGGTGGCCGCCGCCCGCCACCACGGATGGGTGCGAGCCGTGTAGAGCCGAGTGGCGAGTGCTGCGGCGAACCAGCCGAGCACGAACGGCCAGAGCACGGCGACGAACCAGCCCGCGCCACCGTGCAGGTCGTGGCTGGTCCGGCCGAGCGCGACGAAGACCACGAGGCAGGCCGCGTCGGCGGCCACGGCCGCACGCGCCACGCCGGAGGTTCGCGTCACGACGTCGAGTGTGCCTGGGTGACCCCGCCGGGGGCCGTATCGGGCGCGGGCGCCGCCACGGGCCGCGGGTGGCGACGCCGGTAGACGACGGCACAGACGAGGCCGATCGGCAGCGGCAGCCAGAACGACACGAGCCGGAACACGAGGGTGGCGAGCACGGCGTCGGAGGCCCGCACACCCGCGAGGGCCAGCGTGCCGGTGAGGCCGGCCTCGACGAAGCCGAGCCCGCCGGGCGTGAACGGCAGCATGCCGAGGAGCTCGGCGGTCGTGAACGCCAGCAGGACGAGCGTCGGCTCGACGTGCGCGCCGATCGCCTGCAACGCGACGAGCAGCCCGAAGTACTCGAAGAGCCAGCGGGCCACCGCGGTCGTCACCGCGAGGGCCCAGTGGGACCCGATCGTCTCGCGCAGCACGTCGCGCTCGCGGAGCAGCCGCATCCCGAGGTCGCGGATCGGCGGCTTCCGCCGGCGCGCCCGGACCCGGTTCACGAGGCGCTGGAGCCCGTCGCCGAGGGCCTCGAGCGGGCGGGAGCGGTGCAGCACGACCGCGCCCGCCAACGCGATCACCGCGAACACCACGGCGCCGATCCACGCCGCGTCGCCCAGGCTGCCCGGGACGGTGACGCCGGCCAGGATCGCCGGGAGGCTGAAGACGGGCAGCACGAACACCGCGCACGAGATGAGCACCGAGGTCGCGGTGAGACCCGACGCGACGCCCGTGAGGTCGTAGCCGGCGTCAGAGAGCAGCTTCGCCTGCAGCGCCGTGCCGGTCGCGCCGCCGCCCGGCGTGATCCGGTTGAAGGCGTTGCCCACCATGTAGCTCGTCGCGCCGTCGAACCACGAGACGTGGGGCATGACGATGCGCTGGAGCAGCCAGATCGAGGCGAAGCTCGCCAGCTCGCACGCGAGGATCACGGCGATCCACCACGGCTCGAACCGGGTCAGGTTCTCCCACGCCGAGAACACCGACATGATGCTCGGGAACAGCAGGTACAGGCACACCGCCGTGACGCAGAGGAACAGCACTCGGCTGAGCGACCAGCGATGGTGCAAGGTCTGCTCGTCCGGCGACGGCCGCTCCACCACCGGAGGCACCTCCCGCGCTTGCCGGCTCCGTCGTCCCACACCCGACGTTATGGCACCGACCGGCCCGGACGCGGTGCCCCGCCGGCTGTCCGGACCGCCGGCGCCCCCCGCCGAGCAGGCGACCGACCGGGCCCGGCACAAACGCATGTTCGGTAATCTGAGGCCCATGGAGGCGCTGCAGGGGACCCTGCTCGGCGAGGGCGAACCGGTTGTCGAGGCCGGCCCGGTGGAGCGCGTCGCGCTCGACGCGACGTCGTGGGTCGACCTCGGCCGCGGCTGGCTGCGCGGCGCCGACTCGCTGCTGGCGACGCTGGTCGAGAACGTGTCGTGGCGACAGGGCCGCCGCAAGATGTACGACCGTGTGCTCGACGACCCGCGGCTGTCGCGCTGGTACAACGCGGAGAGCCCGCTGCCCGACCCGACGCTCGACGTGATCCGCGGCGCGCTGTCGGCTCGCTACCGCGTGCCGTTCGGGTCGGTGGGGCTGAACTACTACCGCAACGGTCGTGACAGCGTCGCGTTCCACCGCGATCGCGAGCTCCGCCACCTCGACGACACGGTCGTGGCCATCGTGACGCTCGGCGCTGCCCGGCCCTTCCTCGTGCGCCCCCGTGCCGGCGGCGCGTCCCGCGACCTGCGACCCGCATCCGGTGACCTGCTCGTCATGGGTGGCCGCACCCAGGCCGACTGGGAGCACGGCGTGCCGAAGGTCGTCGCCGCCGGCCCGCGGGTCAGCGTCTCCCTGCGATGGTCGGCTCGCCTCGGGCCGCCCACGCGACCGCGCCCGCGCGGGCCCGGCTCGGTGCCCGCCGCCGACGCGGGGCGCTGAGCGCGGGGCGGTCCGCAACCGGGGACCGAGGTCCTCGAGCGCAGTCGTGGGCTGAGTAACCCGCACCACAGAGCAAATCTGCAAGAATTCCTCGCTTGAGCGAGTTTCGGATCGGACAGGCGGCTGAGCTGCTCGGGGTGAGCGCCGACACGGTGCGCCGCCTCGCGGACAGCGGCGAGCTCGTCACCCATCGGACACCGGGCGGCCATCGCGTCGTGGACGGCGTGTCGCTCGCCGAGGCCGTCGCCCGCCACACCGGTCTGCCCGAGGCCGGCGCGATCGTCGCCCACTCGGCCCGCAACCGCTTCCCGGGGATCGTCACGCGAGTGATCAAGGATCGGGTCGCGGCGCAGGTCGAGATCCAGTCGGGTCCGCACCGCGTCGTGTCGCTCATGACCCGCGAGGCCGCCGACGAGCTCGCGCTCGAGCCGGGAATGCTCGCCGTCGCCGCGGTGAAGGCGACGCAGGTGAGCATCGAGATCGCCCACACCAGCTGAACATCGGAGGTCGTCGTGCACGTTCGTGTCCGTTTCCGTGCCGCGGTGGCTGTGCTGGCCGCCGCGGCGACCGTGCTCGCTGCCGCGGGCACGGCCACCGCGTCCGGGCCGAGCGCCGAACACAAGGCGAAGCTGAGCGGCTCGATCACCGTGTTCGCCGCGTCGTCGCTGACCGAGGTGTTCACGAAGATGGGCGCGGACTTCCAGCGTCTGCACCCGGGCGTGACGGTGACGTTCAACTTCAACGCCTCCTCCACGCTCGCCGCCCAGATCCAGCAGGCGGCGCCCGCCGACGTCTTCGCCTCGGCCGACCCGTCGAACATGACCAAGGTCGCGAGCATGATCAGCGGGCGGGCCGTGTTCGCCGAGAACCTGCTCCAGATCGCGGTCGCCCCCGGCAACCCGAAGCACATCACGTCCCTGGCGGACACCCTGAAGCCCGGCGTGCAGCTCGTGCTCTGCGCACCGGCGGTCCCGTGCGGCGAGTTCGCGCTGCAGGCGTACCAGAAGCAGCACCTGCAGGCCGGCAACGTGCCGACCGGCCTCAACGTGAAGGACACCTTGGAGAAGGTGACCCTCGGTGAGGCGGACGCGGCCGTCGTCTACGTGACCGATGTCCTCTCGGCGAAGGGCAGCGTCACCGGCGTGCGGATCCCGCTCTCCCAGAACGTCGTCGCCGTCTACCCGATCGGCGTCGTGAAGGGATCCTCGAACCGGCCGGTGGCCGCGGCCTTCGAGGCGTACGTGCTGTCGGCGGCGGGCCAGCGCACGTTGCGCCAGTTCGGGTTCTTGAAGCCGTGACCGTCGCAGGTGGGCACCGGACCCGGCGCCGCCGTCCACCTGCCGTCGTGCTCGTCCTCGCGGGCGTCGCGCTGCTCTTCTTCACGCTGCCGATCGTCGGGCTGGCCCAACGAGCGCCGTGGTCCCAGCTGTGGTCGCAGCTGCACGCCCCGGCGACCCTCGACGCGCTGCGGCTCTCGCTCGTGTGCTCGCTCGGCGCCACCGCGCTCGCGATCGTGTTCGGCCTCCCGCTCGCCTGGGTGCTCGCCCGTGTCGACTTCCCGGGCCGGGGACTCGCCCGGGCCGTCGTGCTGCTGCCGATGGTCCTGCCGCCGGTCGTCGGCGGCGTCGCGCTGTTCCTCGCCTTCGGCCGGCGCGGCCTGGTCGGCCAGTACCTCGACTCGTGGTTCGGGATCCGCCTCCCCTTCACGACGCTCGGCGCGGTGATCGCCGAGGCGTTCGTCGCGATGCCGTTCTTCATCGTCGCCGTGGAGGCGGGCCTGCGCAGCTTCGACGAGCGCTTCGAGGACGCCGCCGCCACGCTCGGCGCCCGGCGCGGCGCGACGTTCCGGCGGGTCACCCTGCCGCTCATCGCGCCGTCGCTCGCCGCGGGCGCGGCCTTGTGCTGGGCCCGGGCGCTCGGCGAGTTCGGCGCCACGATCACCTTCGCCGGGAACCTGCAGGGCAAGACCCAGACGATGCCGCTGGCGATCTTCCTGGCTTTCGAGACCGACCCCGCCGCGGGCATCGTGTTGAGCTTGATCCTCGTCGCCGTCTCCATCGTCGTGCTGGCCGGGCTCCGGGACCGCTGGCTGCGCCTGTGACCCTCGACGCCGATCTCGGCGTCGATCTCGACGACTTCGAGCTCGACGTCCGGCTGCACGCCGACGAGGGCGAGACCGTCGTGCTGCTCGGCCCGAACGGTGCCGGCAAGACGACGACGCTCCGCGCCATCGCCGGGCTCCAACCCCTCGACCGCGGGCGGGTAACCCTCGACGGCGACACCCTCGACGACCCGGCCACCCGCACGTGGGTGCCAACCGAGCGGCGCCCGATCGGCGTCGTCTTCCAGGACTACCTCCTCTTCCCCCACCTCAGCGTCCGCGACAACGTCGCGTTCGGGCTGCGCGCCCGCGGGGTCCCCCGCGGGACGGCGCGGCGCCACGCCGACGAGTGGCTCGCCCGCGTCGAGCTCACCGACCACGCCCGCGCCAAGCCGGCGCGGCTCTCGGGAGGCCAGGCCCAACGGGTGGCGCTCGCGCGGGCGCTCATCACCGAGCCACGGGTCCTGCTGCTCGACGAGCCGCTCGCCGCGCTCGACGCCACCACCCGCGAGACACTGCGGCGCGACCTCCGCGTGCGGCTCGCGGAGTCGGCCGGTGCGCGGCTGCTGGTCACGCACGACCCGGTCGACGCGTTCGCACTCGCGGATCGGGTCGTGGTCCTCGAGTCCGGGCGCGTCGTCCAGGAGGGCACGGTCGACGACCTCCAGACCCACCCGCGCACCCGCTACGTCGCGGACCTGATCGGCGTGAACCTCTACCGCGCCGTCGCCACGGGCGCTCGGGCGCGCGTCGACGACCACGAGCTCACCGTCGTCAACGATTCCGGCCTCTCGGGCGCGGTGCTCGTCATGATCCGCCCCCAGGCGGTCACGCTCCACCTCCGCCGGCCGGAGGGCAGCCCACGGAACGTCTGGTCGGCGAAGGTGCGCGACCTGGACATCCTCGGGGACCGCGCACGCGTCCGGCTGGCCGGCGACACGGCGATCACCGCCGAGGTGACCCGCGCCGCGGTGAACGAGCTGGTGCTGGCGCCCGGCGCCCCGGTCTGGGTGAGCGTCAAGGCGGCAGACATCGCGCTCTTCCGCGCCTGAGAGTGGTCAGCCGAGGCGGTACCGGCGCACCGCCAGAGCGGTGAAGACCCCGACGATCACCACCCACCAGATCGCGAAGTGCAGCGCGGCCGTCGAGAGATGGATCCCGCTCACCTTGTAGAGGGTGGCGTCACCGAGCGCGAGCCCCCGCGCGGTGTCGATCGCCGCCGTGACTGGGTTCACCTTCGCGACCGCTTGCATCCAGCCGGGCAGGCGCGACACCGGCGCGAACGCCGAGCTGGTGAACACGAGGGGAAGGACCGGGATGAACACCGCGGGCTGCACCGTCTCGGGGTCCTTGACGGCCAGCCCCACCCACGCCGAGAAGGCCGTGAGCGCCATCCCGAACATGATGATCACGATGACCATCCCGACGGCGGCGAGCAGCCCGTTGTGGAAGCGGAACCCGATCACGAGTGACGCGGCGACGAGGAGCAGCGACTGCAGCCCGAGCCGGAAGCTGTCGCTCAGGGTGCGCCCGACGAGGAACGCCGAGCGGGCGATGGGCAGCGACCGGAACCGGTCGATCATGCCGGACTGCAGGTCGTAGGCGATCCCGACACCCGAGCCCATCGCCGCGAACGCGATGGCCTGGACGAGCACAGCCGGCACGACGAAGTCGCGGTAGCTCTCACCCGGCCCGATGTTGGCGATCGAGCCGAACACGAACACGAACAGGACCAGCTGCATGAGCGGCTGGATCGTCGAGAAGATGATGAGGCCCGGGCTGCGCTGCACCTTTTTCAGGTTCCGCCGCGCGACCAGGGCGATGTCGGCCAGCACCCGCTCCGGACCGAGCGCAGCGCGGGCCTCGATCGCCGACCGCTTCGCCTCGACGGCGGCGACGGCCATCAGACCCGCCGCCGGCCGCGGCCGAGCCGAGGCTCGGGGGCGTCGGGTCGGGCCTCCTCGGCGAGGTGCCCGGTGAGGCTGAGGAAGACGTCGTCGAGCGACGGGCGGCGCAGCCCCATGTCGGCGACCGCGACGCCGGCCGCGTCGAGGGCCCGCACCGCCTCGACGAGCGCCGACGCGCCCGCCTGCACGGGGACCTGGACCGTGCCGAGCTCGTCGTCGGTGGCGAGCTCACCCTGCGGCGCCCCGAACGCGCGCGCCAGGGCGCTCGCCGCGACCCCGACCGCGCCGCGATCCGCGACCCGCAGGTCGAGGACGTCCCCGCCCACCTTGTCTTTCAGCTGGTCGGCGGTGCCCTCGGCGATGATCCCCCCGCCGTCGATCACGCTGATCCGCTCGGCGAGGTGATCGGCCTCCTCCATGTACTGCGTGGTCAGCACGATCGTCCTGCCGGCGTCGCGCAGGTTCGTGATCACGTCCCAGAGGCGCATGCGGCTGCGCGGGTCGAGCCCGGTCGTCGGCTCGTCGAGGAACAGGACGTCGGGCGACGCGATGAGGCTCGCACCGAGATCGAGGCGCCGGCGCATGCCACCCGAGTAGTTCCGCACGATACGGTCCGCCGCGTCCGCGAGGTCGAAGACGTCGAGCAGCTCGGCGGCGCGCGTCTCGGCGTCGACCTTCGTCATGCGCGACAGCCGGCCCACGAGGACGAGGTTCTCGCGCCCGGTGAGGTCCTCGTCCACGGCGGCGAACTGGCCGGTGAGGCCGATCGCGGCGCGGACCTGCTGGGGCTGCGCGACGACGTCGTAGCCGGCGACGCTCGCCCGCCCGCCGTCGGGCAGGAGCAGGGTCGAGAGGATCCGGATCACCGTCGTCTTGCCCGCCCCGTTCGGGCCGAGCAGCCCGACGAGGCGCCCCTCGGGGACGAGGAAGTCCACGCCGTGGAGCGCGACGAAGGAGCCGAACCGCTTCACGAGTCCCTCGACGACCACGCCGGTTTCGGGCATCGGCGTGCGAACCTACCGGCCCCACCCGGCCTGCCGGCGCCTGCGGCCCGGGCCAGATCGTTCCGCGGCTAACGTTTCGCCGGCTATGGATGAGCCCCTCGGCCGGCAGCTCGCCGTGACCGGCCGCTGCGTCCAGGACGGATTCGACCGCCGGCTCGCCGGCCACGGCGCGAGCCTGGCGACCTGGGCGGTGCTCCGCAGCGCGGCGCGCGAGGAGGGCCTCAGCCAGCGCGAGCTCGCCACCCGGGTGCGGATCGAGGGACCAACCCTCGTGCGCCATCTCGACCGCATGGAGCGGGACGGGCTCGTCGTGCGGCGCCGTGACACCCGCGACCGGCGCGTCATGCGCGTATGCCTCACCGACGCCGGCCGGGCCCGCCACGCGGAGCTGCGCGCCGTCGCCGCCGATGTCGATGGCCAGCTCCGCTCGCTGCTCACCACCGACGAGGCGCGTACGCTCGAGCGACTGCTGCAGCGCATCCGCGACCGCTGGCACCCCGTGGCCGGCAACGGGAGCGACCCCGCATGACGACCACCAACTCGACCGACGCCGAGCACGCGGTGATCGAGACGGCGAACCTCACGAAGGTGTACCCGGGCGGCGTGAAGGCCGTCGACGGGCTGAACCTGGCGCTCAAGCGGGGCGAGATCTTCGGGCTGCTCGGCCCCAACGGCGCCGGCAAGACCACCACCGTCGGGATGCTCACCACGATGGTGATCCCGACCGGCGGGCAGGCGTGGGTCGGCGGCGTCGACGTGCAGCTCCACCCCGCGCTCGCGAAGCAGAACCTCGGGCTCGTCACCCAGAACAACACGCTCGACCGGTCGCTGACCGTGTGGGAGAACCTCTACTTCCACGGTCTCTTCTTCGGCATCGGCGCCCGTCAGGCGCGCGTCGAAGCCGACCGCCGCCTCAAGCAGTTCCGCCTCGCCGAATGGGGCAACACCCCGGTGCTCGCCCTCTCGGGCGGCATGGCGCAGCGGCTCATGGTCGCCCGGGCGATCCTGCACGAGCCGGCGATCCTCTTCCTCGACGAGCCGACCGCCGGGCTCGACCCCCAGAGCCGCCTCGCGCTCTGGGAGATCCTCGGGGAGCTCCACGGCCAGGGGCAGACGATCCTGCTCACCACCCACTACATGGAGGAAGCGGACCAGCTCTGCAACCGGGTGGCGATCATGGACCACGGCGTGATCCTCGCCCTCGACACGCCGGCCGGCCTGAAGCACACCGTCGGGGCCGACACCATCGTCACCGTGCACTCCGACGGCGACCTCGAGGGCTTGGAGAAGCTCCTCGCGGGGAACATCCCCGAGGTGACGAACACCCAGCAGCGCGACGGGAAGGTCGAGCTCCACGTGCGGGGCAGCGACGGGATCCTGCCCGAGGTCGTGAACGCCGCCGAGCGGGGCGGCTACCGCGTCACCGACCTGTCGATCGCCGAGCCGACCCTCGAGACCGTGTTCATCACACTGACCGGAAAGGACCTGCGCGAGTGACCACCGCGACCACCACCGCAGAGACCGCCCTCTCCCTCGACCGCGGGAGCCGCACAGCCGTCGAATCGAGTGTGAGCGCCTTCAAGGCGCTGCTGCGCCGCGACTTGCGCGTGCTCCAGAAGAACCTCTTCAAGGAGTTCCTGCCGCGCACGCTCATCCAGCCGTTCCTCCTCGTCTTCGTGTTCACGTTCGTGTTCCCGAAGATCGGCCAAGGGATCGGCGGCCACGGCGCGACGCCGGCCGCGTTTGCGACGCTGCTCATCGCGGGCGTCGTCGGGATCAGCATCCTGTTCCAGGGCATCCAGTCGGTGGCGCTCCCGATGGTGCAGGAGTTCGGCTACACGAAGGAGATCGAGGACCGGGTCATGGCGCCGCTGCCGGTCCCGCTCGTCGCGCTGGCCAAGGTCACCTCGGGCGCGATCCAGGGGCTCATCGCCGCGGCGATCGTGTTCCCCATCGCCGCCGTCGTCCCCGCCAGCCCGGTGAACCTCCAGGTGAACTGGCCGGTCCTCATCACGCTCGCGCCGCTGGCGTGCATCACGAGCGCTGCGCTCGGCCTCACGTTCGGGACCGTCTTCGAGCCCCGGACCGTGCCGATCATGTTCGGCGTCGTCGTGATCCCGCTGACGTTCCTCGGTGCCGTCTACTACTCGTGGGTGGCGCTCACCCCGATCAAGGTGTTCGGCGTCTCGTGGCTCAAGATCCTCGTGCTCTTCAACCCGCTCATCTACATGAACGAGGGCTTCCGGGCGGCGCTCACGAACGCCCCCCACATGTCCCTGTTCGCGGTCTACGGGGCGCTGCTCGCCTTCGCCGCCTTCTTCCTCTACACCGGCGTGAAGGGCTTCAAGAAGCGCGTCCTCAGCTAGCGGGCGGCGCGCCATCGGCGGGGTGACACCCGCGTCGCGGGCCGAGCGGACGCGCGCCGAGACCCGCGCGTTCTTCGCGGCGCGCGCCGCCGGCTGGGACGAGCGGTTCCCCGACGACGGGCCCGCGTTCGCTGGTGCCGCGGCGGCGCTCGACCTGCCCCGGGGCGGGACCGTCCTCGACGTCGGCTGCGGGACGGGGCGCGCCGCGGGCGCGCTGCGCGCCGAGGTGCGCGAGCTCGGCGTCGTCATCGGCGTCGACGTGACCCCGGAGATGCTCGCCGTCGCGGCCGCGAAGCGGCGGCCGGGCGCCTTCCTTGTCGGCGATGCCGACGCGCTGCCGCTCCGCGACGGAGGGATCGACGGCGTCCTCGCCGCCGGGCTGCTGACCCACGTGCCCGAGCCCCGGGCCACGCTCACGGCGCTGCGCCGCGTCACGTGGCGCGGCGGGACGCTGGCCGTGTTCCACCCCATCGGGCGGGCGGCGCTGGCCGCCCGGCACGGCAGGGCACTGACGCCCGGCGAGCTCCTCGACCCGTCGGTGCTGCGCCGCGTGCTCGGCGCGGCCGGCTGGGCGGCTCGCGAGATCGACGACGGTGCGGCGCGCTACCTCGCGCTCGCGAGGGCGGTGTGAGCCGTGTCGCCTAGCGGCGCGGCGTCACGTCGAGGTCGGGGGGCGGCTCGTCGGGGATCTTCCAGCGCAGGAACTCTTTGTCGTAGAGCTCGTGGTAGGCGTTCGCCGCGTCGACCATCGCGTGGAAGCCCGCCTCGAACGCGTCCCAGTCCTCGGCGTCGATCGCCTTGGCGACGACCGCGAGCTCCTCGTTGATGAACTTGTCCATGTTCTCGACGTACTTGGGTCGGAGGAACGCGCCCTTCTCCATGAGGTTGACGGCTTCCTTCAGCTGGAAGCGCGCGAGCGGGCGGTTGTGCGCCTGCCCCGCGTAGTAGCACTTCCAGATCCGCGCGCCGACCTGCGGCATGATCTCGGCCATTCCCGGCATGAGCGGCCCGAGCTCGTCGAGCGTGAACGTGCCCTTGCCGGTGTCGATGACGTGTTCGTGGTCCGCGCCAGAAGCCATGGCCGGAGCCTACCGGCCGGGTCCGCGACGCCGCCGGGGCGCTAGTCGAAGTTGCGCCCGGCGACGCGGCGGCGGAACTCGCGTCGTCGTCTCGTCCACTCGACGAGCATGGCCGCCCGTACGACGGCGAGCGCGCCAACGAGCACGCCACCGATGACCGACCCGATGCTGAAGAGGAACACGGCGAGCGCCGCGGACAAGACGATGAGCAGCACCCGCAGCCACAGCATCGTGCTCGGCGGACCAGCGCGCACACGCCCGTTCTACTCGACTCGTGCGCGGGGCTCGGACCGCGGGAGCATCGCGGCGTGATCGACGTCCTGCTCACCGAGCACGCGTTCGAGCAGTACGGCGAACGCGTGCGGCGCGCCGGGGTCCCGACGCGACTGGTCCGGGTGCAGGCCGACGGCGCATTGGCCCTCGAGGGCGCGTCACCCGAGGACGCCGAGCCGGAGGTGGCCTGGCTCACCGCCGAAGCCTTCTATGACGGGGTCGTGGTGCCCTTCTTCGACGCGGTCGCGGCCGCACCCTCCATCCGCTGGCTGCACTCGCCGGCGGCCGGCGTCGACCTGCCGTTCTACGCCGGGCTCGCCGAGCGTGGCGTGCGGGTCACGACCTCGCACGTCAACGCGATCCCGATCGCCGAGTACGTGCTCGCCGTCGTCCTCTCCCACTACCAGCAGCTCGCCCGCTGGCGCGACGCCCAGGCTGAGCGCGTGTGGCTCCACCACGAGTTCCGCGAGGTGTACGGCAGCACCTGGCTCGTCGTGGGCCTCGGCGCGATCGGGACCGCGGTGGCGACGCGCGCGCACGCGTTCGGCGCCCGCGTCCTCGGCGTGCGCCGCCATCCTCGCGGCGACGAACCGGTCGCCGAGATGCTCACCCCCGACCAGGTGCTCGACGCCGTCCCCCGCGCCGACGTCGTCGTGCTCGCCGCGCCCGGTACGGCGGCGACCCGCCACCTCGTCGACGATCGGTTCCTCCGAGCGATGCGCCCCGGCTCGCTGCTCGTGAACGTGGCCCGCGGTTCCCTCGTCGACGAGGCGGCGCTGCTCGGCGCGCTCGAGCGCGGCATCCCGGAGGCGGCGATCCTCGACGTCTTCGACACCGAGCCCCTGCCCGCGGCGAGCGAGCTCTGGGCCCACCCGCGGGTGGTCGTCACTCCCCACTCGTCCTCGGGTGGCGCCGGCCGGCTGGGACGGGCCGTCGACCTGTTCCTCGACAACCTCGGTCGCTACGCGCGAGGCGAGCCGCTGCTCCACGAGGCCGACCCGGCCGACCTGCCGAGGCGCCGGCCGTGACCGACGCCGCCCCGCTGCGCAGCATCGCGGACGCGGCCGCGGCGGCTCGGGCGCGGCTCGACGACGAGGCGTGGTCCTTCGTCGCCGGCGGCGCGGGTGACGGGCTCACGCTCGACGAGAACCACGCCGCGTTCTCTCGGTGGCGACTCCAGCCGCGGGTGCTGACCGGGATGGGCCCGCCCGACCTCACGACGACCGTGCTCGGCTGCCCGGTGGCGATCCCGATCCTCGTCGCGCCGTTCGCCGGCGACACCCGCTTCCACCCCGACGGTTACCGGGCGGTCGTGCGGGCGTGCGCCGAGCACGGGACGCTCGCCGTCGTGCCCGAGCTCACGGCGGCGCCGCTCGAGGACGTCGCGGCGGCGGCGCCCGACGCGGCGCGGGTGTTCCAGCTGAGCCTCCTCGGCGACGAGGCCGATTTCGCCCGCCTCGGTGGGCGGGCCGCGGCCGCCGGGTTCGCGGCGCTGTGCGTCACCGTTGACGCGCCCGTCGTCGGCATCCGACGGCACACCGCGGCGTTCGGCACCTCGCCGACGACGCACCTGACGCTCGGCAACTTCGGCCCGGACTCGGGGATCGACGTCGCGGAGTACTTCGGGCACGCGCAGCGTCTCGACCGGCCCACCTGGACGTGGACGCGCCTCGCCGACGCGGCGGCCGGTGTCGGGCTGCCGTTCGCGGTCAAGGGCATCCTCGGCGCGGCCGACGCGCGGGCGGCCGTCGAGGCCGGCGCCACTGCCGTGTACGTCTCGAACCACGGGGGGCGCCAGCTCGACCCGGCGCCCGCGACGCTTGACGTCCTCGCCGAGGTCGTGGCCGAGGTCGGCGGCGAGGTCGAGGTGCTCCTCGACGGCGGCGTGACGAGCGGCGCCGACGCCGTGACCGCGCTCGCGCTCGGCGCTCGCGCCGTGCTCATCGGGCGCGCCGCGGCCTTCGGGCTCGCGGCGGCCGGGCAGGCTGGCGTCGCCCGCGTGCTCGCGCTCCTCGAGCACGAGCTGCGCACCACGATGACGCTCCTGGGCCGGGACCGCGTCGCCGCGCTCGACGAGTCGGCCCTCCGGCCCGCCCCCCGCTGACACGCCGCGGATTAGCGTCGGGCCACGAGCACCTACGACCCCTTCGATGCCCGCCCGCCCGACGAGACGTGGCCGATCCTCGAGGAGCTCCGTGCCGAGGGGCCGGTGGCGACGATCGCCGGCGGCATGCCGTTCGTGACCCGGTACGAGGCGTGCCGCGCCGTGCTGCGCGACATCGAGTCGTTCTCGAACGCGTCCGGGTTCAAGGCGCCGGGCGTCGTGATCCCCGCCGAGGACCGGCTGCTCGGCGAGCTCGATCCGCCCCGCCACACGCTGGTGCGGCGGGTCATGGTGACGGCCCTGACGCCGCGGGTCGTGCACGAGGCCGAGCCGTTCATGGCCGAGACGGCACGCCGGCTGCTCGACGCCATCCCGGTGCCGGGCACGGGCGATCTGGTGCCCGCCTTCACGGTGTCCCTGCCGAACCGGGTCACGGGGCACCTCCTCGGCCTGCCCGCCGGCGACGCTGACCAGCTGGCGGCGTGGGCGAAGGAGCTGATGGAGAGCGGCTTCCCGGCGACGAACCGCAGCGAGCGGGGCGAAGGGTTCGCGGCGGCGTTCCCGGACTTCGCGGGCTACATCGACGATCAGATCGCGCGTATCGAGGCGCACCCGGACGCCGACCACGTGCTCGCGCGCCTCGTGTTCCTCGAGAGCGACGGCGAGCGTCTGCCGCGCCGGCAGGTGCGGGCGCTCGTCCGCAACCTCATCACCGGCGGGCTCACCACCACCAGCCAGCTGCTCGGCAACCTGGTCCTCCGGGTGCTCACCGACCGGTCGGTCGAGGACGAGATGCGCGGCAGCGACGCGGCCATGACCGGCGCGATCGAGGAGAGCCTCCGGCTCGCGCCGCCGGTGATGTTCATCTTCCGCGGCTGCGTGCACGCGACGGAGATCGCCGGGCGCGACATCACCGAGGGCGAGCGCGTCGTCGTCGGGACCGGCTCGGCCAACCGAGACGAGCAGGTCTTCACGGACGGCGCGACCTTCGACCCGGCCCGGGCGAACGCCGATCAGCACCTGACGTTCGGCTACGGCCAGCACGTGTGCCCGGGCGCGGCGCTCGCCCGCACCGTGGCGCGCGTGGGGCTCACGACGTTCTTCGAGCGGTTCCCGGCCGGGACGGTGCGCCTCGCCGAGGGGTTCACGTACGAGAACGTGCCCACGTTCTTCGAGGTGGGGCCGCGGCGTCTGCCGATCGTGACGCGCCGGGCCGGGTGAGCCCGACGGACCCGGGCGGCCTGACCGGCCGGCGGGTGCTCGTCACCGGCGCCACCGGCCGCGTGGCGTTCCCGATCGCGCGGGCGCTCGCCGCGTCGAACACCGTCTACGGCGCGGCGCGCTTCAGCGACCCGGCGGGGCGCGCGCGCCTCGAGGCGGCCGGCGTCGTCCCGGTCGCGACCGACCTCGGCCGGGACGATCCCGCGACGCTGCCCGACGCCGACTACGTGTTCCATGCCGGCGCGGCACTCGGTCGCGACGTCGAGTGGCGGCGCTCGTTCGAGGTGAACGCCGCGGCGAGCGGCCGCCTCGTGGCGCGCTACCGCGACGCCGACGGCTTCGTGTTCTGCTCGACCGGGTCGGTCTACGCCTACCAGGGCGCCCGGCCGCTCAGCGAGGACGACCCGCCCGGCGTGCACCTCGGCGTGTACAGCCTCTCGAAGATCGCCGCCGAGTCGGTCGTCGCGTTCGCCGCCGAGCAGCACGCCGTCCCGACGACGATCATCCGCATCTTCTCGACGTACGGGCCGATGGGCGGCGCGCCCGTGGACCGCCTCGACCGGCTCGTCGCCGGCCGCGACCTCCGCCTCCACCCGGACGCGCCGAACCGGTACAACCCGATCTACGAGGACGACTACGTCCGGCTGGGCATCGGCGCCCTGCTCGTCGGGCGGGTCCCGCCCCTCGTGGTGAACTGGGCGGGCAGCGAGACGGTCAGCGCCGAGGAGTACTGCGAGTTCCTCGGCGAGCTCGTCGGCGTCGCGCCCCGCTTCGTGTACACCGACACCGCGCCCACGCCGCTGTGGGCCGACGTCACCCGCATGCACGAGGTCCTCGGCGCCACGCAGGTGCCGTGGCGGACCGGCATGCGCCGTCTCGTCGAGACCCGCCATCCCGACCGGCTCGCCCAGTGAGCCGACCCGCCGGCACCCGGGCGTCGGCGCCCACCGGATGACCCCCGTGACCGGACTCGACGACCTCGAGTCGCTCGCCACGGCCCGCCTCGCGCCCGGCGCCGCCGAGTACATCCGCCGCGGGTCGGACGACAACCGGACCCGCAGCGCGAACCTCGCCGCGTGGGCGCGGTGGGCCCTCGTCCCCCACGTGCTGCGCGACGTCGCCGACGTCCACCCGGCGACCACCGTCCTCGGCGCGGCCGTCCGCGCGCCGGTGCTGGTCGCGCCGACCGCGATGCAGCAGCTGGCGTGCCCCGATGCGGAGGAGGCGACCGCACGCGGCGCGGCGCGCGCCCGCACGCTCATGATCGTCTCGATGGCCGCGAGCCGCTCCGTGGAGGCCGTCGCCGCCGCCGCGCCCGACGCGTCGCGCTGGGCGCAGATGTACCTGCTCCGCGACCGCGGCCGGACCCGGGCGCTCGCCGAGCGGGCGCGTGACGCCGGGTACCGGGCGATCGTCGCCAGCGTCGACGGCGCCGCCGTCCCCGTCGACCGTCGGAGCAGCACGCCGGCGCCCCCTGGCCTCCCGTTCCCGAACCTCGCGTCGCCCGGCGAGACCCATGCCGACCTGCTCGCGGCGCTCGCCGACTTCGACCCGACCGTCACCGCCGACGACCTCGCCCTCTTCCGCGACTGGACCGGGCTACCGGTCGTCGTAAAGGGCGTCCTGCGGCCGGACGACGCACGCGCGTGCGTCGCGGCCGGCGCCGCCGGCATCGCCGTCTCGAACCACGGTGGGCGCCTCGTCGACGGCTGCGTCGCCACAGGGGACGTGCTGCCCGAGATCGCCGACGCGGTCGGCGACGACGCCGAGGTCTACGTCGACGGCGGGATCCGCAGCGGCGTTGACGTGCTGCGCGCGCTCGCGCTCGGCGCGCGGGCGGTGCTCATCGGACGACCCGTCGTGTGGGGCCTCGCCATCGACGGCGAGGACGGTGTCGCCGCCGTGCTCGACCTGCTCATGCGCGACCTCACGCGCGCCATGCGGTTCTGCGGCGCGCCCAACCTGAACGCGATCAGGCGCGACCTGCTCGCCCCGATGAGCCGGTGACCGACCGGGCGGGCGATACCGTCGTCACGTGAGCCTGGCGATGACGGTCGAGGAACGGGAGGCGTTCCTCGCCGGCGTGCACGTCGGCGTCCTGGCGATCACCGACCCCGGGCATGGCCCGCTCACGGTCCCGGTCTGGTACGCCTACGAGACGGGCGGGCTGGTCACGGTCCTGACGGGCCGGCACTCCCGGAAGGCGCAGCTGCTCCGACCGGGCGCACGCGTGAGCCTCTGCGCGCAGACCGAGCGCGCGCCCTACCAGTACGTGAGCGTCGAGGGCCCGGTCGTCGCGGTCGAGGAGCACGCCGACGAGGCGGAGCGTCGGGCGATCGCGGAGCGCTACCTCGGCGTCGAGTTCGGGGCCCTGTACCTCGAGGCCACCGCCGAGACGGCCGTCGACGAGATCACCGTGCGGATCCAACCCGAGCGGTGGTGGACCGTCGACTACACCAAGCAGTTCGGCTGACCGTCCCCGCTCAGTGCGGGAACTCGCCGGCGTTCACGAACAGCGCCTGGCCCGACACCATCCGGGCGCGATCGGACGCGAAGAACGCGACCACCTCGGCCACGTCCTCGTCCGCCGGGATCTCGCCGAGCGGCATGTTCTTGGTGATGCCAGCGATCACCTCGTCACGCGACACGCCCGTGCCCTTCGCGGTCATGTCGACGTAGCCCTCGACCGGCGGGCCCCACATCCACGTCGGGACCACCGTGTTCACCCGGATCTTCGAGGGCCCGAGCTCCTTCGCGAGGTAGTACATCGCGGTCGTGAGCGCGCCCTTCGACGACGCGTACGCCATCTGCATCAGCTGGGGCCAGTAGGTCGCCTGGGAGCCGATGAACACGATGGAGCCGCCCCGCTCCTTCAGGTGCGGGATCGCGGCCTCGCAGACGCGGAGCGTGCCGAACACGTTCACGTCGAAGGTCTGGCGCCACGCGTCGAAGTCGGCGTGCTCGAGCCCGCCGAACACGGTGTCGAGCGCGGCGCAGTTCACCAGCGAGTCGAGGCGCCCGAACTGCTCGACGGCCGCGTCGACGAGCGCCGCGCCCGCGGTCGGCTCGCTGATGTCGGTGCGGTGCCACGCGACGCGCTCGCCCGACGGGTCGAGCTCGCCCGCGATCGCCTCGAGGTTCTCCTCGCGGCGGGCGCCCATCATCACCGAGGCGCCCTCCCGGAGCGCCACCGCGACGATCTCGCGGCCCAGACCGGGACCGACCCCTGACACCACCATCGTGGTTCCTCGCAGCAACACCCGCGTTCCCCCTGCTCGCGTCCGCCCCCGCGAGCGTGCCACGTCGGCGCCGGGCGGCGACCCGCAGGGTCAGGCGCCGGGTAGGGGCGGCCAGGCGTGCACGGCCAGCCCGGGGGTCGGGAGGCCCTCCCAGGCCCAGACCCCGCCGGGCACTGCATCGGTCGCGAAGAGCGTGCGGCCGTCCGCGCCGCCGAAGCAGCAGTTCGTGGTCACGCCCGACCCCGGGAGGGCCAGCACCTCGACCGTCCGGCCGTCCGGCTCGAGCACCGTGACCCCGTGACGGCCGCCGGCGACGTAGAAGCGCCCGGCCTCGTCGAGGCAGAAGCCGTCGCCGGTCTGGTCGACGAAGCGGTCGAGACCGTCCGCGCGCAGGCGGACGAGCCCCTGGTGGGGTCGCCCCATGAGACCGTTCTCCACGACGACGAGCGTGCCGTCGGGCTCGCGGGCGATCCCGTTCGGGTACCAGAGCCCGTCCGCGGCCCGGGTCAGGGTGGCGTCGCGGTGGTAGCCCCAGACGCGGCCGCGCGCCGCGTCGGGCAGCGGCCAGGGCGGCGGGTCGGTGAACCACACGGTCCCGTCGGGGTCGACGACGAGGTCGTTCGGCGCCTGGAGCCCGGCCGAGGCCAGGTAGGTCACCGTGCCGTCGGGCGCGACCCGCTGCAGCCCGGGCGGTGCGGCGCGCGTCGAGGGCGGATCGTCGAAGAGGCCGATCGCGTCGAAGTCGAGGCCGCCGTTCTGGGTGACGACGAAGCCGCCGTCGGCGGCCGGCGCGGCCCCGTTCGCGCCACCGCCGACGTCGGCGATCGGCGCGCACGCGCCGGTCGCCGGGTCGACGCGGTACAGCGCACCGGCCGACACGCTCGTGCACACGAGCGTCCCGCCGGCCGACCCGGCGCCGGGGCACCACACCGGCCCCTCGGCGAAGGGCGGGGCCTCGCTCACCCGCACCGGGTCCACGTCAGCGCGCCGGCGCGTGCGGGGTCCCGTACGTCGCGCGCAGCTGCGCCTTCTGCACCTTGCCCATCGCGTTGCGCGGCAGCGACTCGACTTGGTGCACGGCCTTCGGGACCTTGTACCCCGCGAGTCGGCGCCGCGCGGCGCGGCGCACGTCGTCGTCGTCGACGACCGCACCCGGCTCGGCGGCGACGACCGCGACCACGCGCTCGCCGAGGTCGGCGTCGGGGACGCCGACCACCGCGCTCTCCTGCACGCCGGGGAGCGCGTCGAGGACGGCCTCGACCTCGATCGGGTAGACGTTGAGCCCACCGGTGATGATGAGGTCCTTCGAGCGGCCGACGAGGCGCAGGTAGCCGTCGTCCTCGACGCAGCCGAGGTCGCCGGTGCGCAGGAACCCGTCGACCGTGAACAGGGCGGGCGGGCGGCGCGGCTGGCCCCAGTAGCCGTCGAAGACGTTCGGGCCGCGCACCTCCACGCCGCCTACGGTCCCCGTCGGCACCGCGTTCCCGCCGTCGTCGGTGACGCGCACCTCGACGCCCGGCAGCGGCGGCCCGACCGTGCCGGGGCGACGTGCCCCGTCGAGCGGGTTCGAGGTGATCATCGACGTCTCGGTCATGCCGTAGCGCTCGAGGATGGCGTGACCCGTCCGCGTCCGGAAGGCCGCATGCGTCCCCTCCAGCAGCGGCGCCGAGCCGCACGTGAAGAGGCGGACCCCGCCCGTCGTCGCCGCGTCCAGGGCGGGGGACGCGAGCAGGCGTGTGTAGTAGGTCGGCACGCCCATGAAGACGGTGCACCGCGGCAGCGCGGCGAGGACCGCGTCGACCTCGAAGCGGGGCAGGAACACCATCCGCGACCCGGAGGTGAGCACGCAGTGCGTGGCGACGAACAGCCCGTGCGTGTGGAAGACGGGCAGCGCGTGCAGCAGCACGTCGTCGGCCCGGAAGCCCCACGCGTGCGTCAGCGTGGCGGCGTTCGACGCGAGGTTGCGATGCGTGAGCATCACTCCCTTCGGCGTGCCCGTGGTGCCGCTGGTGTACAGGACCGCGGCGAGGTCGTCGGGCGCTCGGGGGACGTCCTCGAAGGTGTCGTCCTGCTCGCCGGCGAGCTCAGAGAACGCGCCCGTCCCGGCGGCGTCCAGCGTGCGTGTCACGGGGCCGTTCGGCGGCGGGCGCGCCGGGTCGTGGAGCAGGACCGCCGGGCGGGCGTCGGCGACGACGTGCGCGACCTCCGCGTCGGTCGCGGCCGGGTTGACGGGCAGCAGCGCCGCGCCGGCGCGCAGGCACGCCAGGTAGACGAGCAGGAACGACGGGCTCTTCTCGACGTGCACCGCCACCCGGTCGCCCGGGCGGACACCGAGGTCGCCCAGCGCGTGCGCGAACCGCGCCGACGCGGCGTCGGCCTCCCCGTAGGTGAGCGGCGCGCGGCCCGGCGCCTCGAGCAGCACCGCGTCCGGGTCGGCGGGACGGCCGCGTCGGAACAGCTCGCCGAGTGTCCTGGTGTCGCCCGTCATCCCGTGTCGGCGGCGAGGAACTCGAGGAGGTCGGGCATCGCGGCCCGATCCTGGATCAAGAACATGTGCCCGCCCTCGTAGACCCGGCACGTGGCGTCCGGGACCCGCGACGCGATGGCCTCACCGTTGGCGGGCGGCGCGATCCCGTCGTAGCGGCCGCTCGCCACGAACGTCGGGCACGCGATCCGTGGCAGCCGGTCGCACACGTCGTGGCCGCTCCGGGCCCGCAGCTGCTCGTCCTCGCCGCGACGGGCCTCGTCGGCGCTGGGCCGGCCCGGCCGGCTCGCCAGCATCTCGACGAACGCGGCGTGCTCCGGGTGCGTCGCGAGCCACGACGACGTGAACCGCGTGTCGAGCAGGGTCGCGAGCGCCGCCGCGTACTCGGCACCGTGCAGGTCGGCGAGGCGCTGGAGCGGGTAGGACGACCCGCCGACGCCCCCGGGCGAGGTGCAGCACAGGGCCAGTCGGGTCACCCGCTCGGGCCACGTCACGGCGAACTCCTGGGCGACCATCCCGCCGAAGCTGACCCCGATGACCCGGCAACGATCCCAGCCGAGGTGGTCGAGCAGGGCGGCGGCGTCGGCCGCGTAGTCCGCCATGCGGTACGGGCCGGGCGGGATGCCGGTCTGGCCGAGCCCCCGCTGGTCGTGCGCCACGGTGTCGAAACGTTCGGTGAACGGATCGAGCATCGGACGGGTCCTCGCCAGGGTGGCGCCGGACCCGTTGAAGAACAGCAGCCGCGGCCCGTGGCCGCGCTCCTCGAAGTAGACGTCGAGGCCGTTCACGCGCACCGTCGGCACGCCCGGCAGGGTAAAGGCTCCGGTCGGGCGACGCCGGGGCCGATACCGCCTCGTGCGACCCACTCCGTGCGAGACGGCGTAGGTTCCGTATGCTTTCGGAGCCCGCCGTGCGGCCGGCGCCCCGACGTGCCTTGACCATGACCCAACGCGGACAACGATTCCTCGATGCGGCCCAGAAGCCGCTGCCCGAGGGCACCTTTGCCGTCGGGGCGGGCCTCATGGTCGCCGGGATCACGACCTACGGGTTCCAGATCCTCGGGTTCCGTGCCCTCTCGAAGACCGACTACGCGGCCCTGAACGCGCTGTGGGTGTTCGTCTTCGTCCTCGCGCCCGGCATCTTCCTGCCGCTCGAGCAGGAAGTCGGACGCGCCATCGCGGCGCGTCGCGTGCGCGGGATCGGCGGTGGCCCGGTCGCCAAACGCGCCGGGCTCCTCGGCCTGGCGTTCGCGGTCACGCTGGCCATCCTCGCGATCGCCGTGGCGGCGTTCACGCCGATCGTCGCCAACCTCTTCGCCGGCAACACCGGCCTCTTCTTGTGCCTCGTGATCTCGCTGTTCACGTACGGCTTCGAATTACTCGCGCGCGGGGTCTTCGCGGGGCACGGCCGCTTCGGCGCGTACGGGGTCAGCATGGCGGCCGAGGGCACGATCCGGCTGATCCCCGTCGTGTTCCTCGCCGCGGCCGGCGTCTCGAACCCGCTGTGGTACGGGCTGTGCCTCGCCATCCCGCCCGCGCTGGCCACGTTGGTCGCAATGCGCGGCCAGCGGGACCTGATGCCGCCCGGCCCCGAGGCGCCGTGGTCCGAGCTGTCCACGAACATGAGCTACCTGCTCTTCGGGTCCTTGTTCGCGCAGGTGCTCAGCTACGCACCGTTCCTCGGAGCGCAGATCCTGGCGACCTCCGGCCAGCGATCGGCCGTCGCCGACTTCATCGTCGGCCTGTTCCTGTCACGGATCCCGATCCTCTTGTTCCAGGCGGTGCAGGCCGCGCTGCTGCCGAAGCTCGCGGGCCTCGTGAGCGCGGGCCGCAACGAGGAGTTCCGCGCCGGGGTGCGCAACCTCGTGGTCGTCGTCGTCGCGATCGGCGTGCTCGGCGTCATCGGCGGCGCCACGCTCGGACCCTTCGTCGGGAAGATCCTCTTCGGATCCAAGTTCCACCTCAACCACCTCGACCTGGCGCTGCTCGCCGCGGGGAGCGGGCTCTTCATCCTCGCCCTCACGCTCGCGCAGGCGCTCATCGCCCTGCTCGGTCACGCCCGCGCCATGGTCGGCTGGCTCATCGGCATCATCGTGTTCACGGTCGTGACCGCCGTCGCCGGCAACGCCCTGTTCCTGCGCGTCGAGATCGGCTCGATCGCCGGCGCGGGCGCGGCGGCCGGCGTCATGGCGATCTCGCTGATGCGCCAGCTGCGCGCCGGGATCCCCCAGGAGAGCCTCGCGGCGCTCGTCGAGCAGATCGAGCACGAGCCGCTCGAGATCTGACCCCGCGATATCCGCTTCGGCCGGCGGATCCTGCCGGGTCATGCTGACGCTCCGCCCCCCGAGGAGTCGAGACCGTGACCGCCTTCCAGCGCCAGCTCGCGGTGCACGCCGACCGCGACGTGCCGGGCCGCTACGGCGCGGTCATCGGCGCCGAGTGGAACTGCCCGCTCGTCCCCCACGGTGGCCTCGTCACGGCAGTCGCGGCGAGTGCCATGCGCACCGAGCTCGACGCCGCCGCGCAGCGTCTTCGCTCGATCACCGTGGTCTTCGCGGGACAGGTCGAGCCCGGCCCGGTCGAGATCGACGTCACCGTGCTCCGGCGGGGCCGCACGATGTCGCAGGTCGCGGCGACGCTCCGCTCCGTCGGCGCCCCGGCGGGCCACACCTCGGTCGCCGTGTTCGGCGCGGCGCGCGACGGCTTCGAGTTCACCGACCTCGTGCCGCCGACACCGCCCGAGCCGGCCTCGTGCCCGTCGTTCCGGGACCGGCCGCCCGGCATCGAGGACGAGCTGCACTTCAACTTCTGGGACGTCGTCGAGGGTCGCGCCGTCGACGGCCACCCCTGGTGGGAGGAGTTCGCGCCGACGACGTCCGAGCACTCGGCATGGCACCGCTTCAACGAGGCGCCGTACACGCCCGAAGGGCTCCTCGACCCCCTCGCGCTCGTGACGCTCTGCGACACGATGCCGGGCGGCGTCGCCGAGCGCATGGGCAGCGGGCTGCCGCGGTGGCTGCCACCGAGCGCGGACCTCACTGTGCACCTGTTGGGCGACGCCCGCTCGGAGTGGGTCCTCGGGCGCAAGCGGGCCCGCCACGCGGGTGACGGCTACGCGTCGGTCGAGATCGAGCTGTGGGATCCGCCGACCCTCGTCGCGTACGGCACCCAGACGATGTTCTTCACGTTCCCGGACGGTCCGCCGCCCCCGGACCGGCGTCGAGCCCCGCCCCTCCCGCCCGCCGACCGGCCATGATGAGGCGTGACCCCGACCGGGCGGACCGCGCGGCGCCTCCTCGTGTGCGTCGCCCTCGTCGCGCCGCTCGCCGTCCTCCCGGTCTCGGCGGCGTCGGGCGTGCCGAACCCGACGAGCTACGTCGCCCTCGGTGACTCCTACGCCGCGGGACCGCTGATCCCGACCCAGGAGACGACGCCGGCCGGCTGCCTGCGCTCGGACCACAACTACGCGAGCCTCGTCGCGGCGGCGCTGCAGGTCGCGTCGTTCCAGGACGCGACGTGCAGCGGCGCGACCACCGACGCGATGACCTCACCGCAGAACGTGACGCCGGGCCCGAACCCGCCGCAGTTCGACCGCCTGACCCCGACGACCCAGCTCGTGACGCTCGAGGTCGGCGGCAACGACGTCGGGCTCACCGACATCGTCGCGTCGTGCTTCAGCGCGACGCCCAACGGGACGCCGTGCCAGGACCGATGGGTCGTCGGCGGCGACGACCAGATCAGCGACCGCATCGTGGCCACCGCGCCGAAGGTCGCCGCCGTCATCCAGGGGATCCACGCCCGCTCCCCGAACGCGGTGATCGACGTCGTCGACTACCTCGCGATCCTCCCCGAGACGGGCGGCGGCTGCTATCCGCAGGTGCCCATCACGTCGGGGGACGTCCCGTACCTGCGCGCCAAGGAGCACCAGCTGAACGCGATGCTCGCCCAGGAGGCCGCCGCGAACGGCGCGAGCTTCGTCGACGACTACACGCTGAGCATCGGCCACGACGCCTGCCAGGTGCCGTGCGTGCGATGGGTCGAGCCGCTCGTCCCGAGCGCGCCCGCGGCGCCGCTGCACCCCAACGCCGATGGGATGGAGGGTGCGGCCGCGGCGATCCTCGGCGCGGCGCCGCCCCCGAGCGTCTGCCCGCTGACCCCGGCGTTTACCGGCTGAGACCGTCGTCCGCCGCGCCCGGCTCCTTCGGGTCGCGCCACATCAGCCAGAGCCGTGGCCCGTCCGGCAGGTCGACGACCTCGCGGGTGGCGAACCCGTGCCGCTCGTAGAACGGGACGTTGCGCTCCTTCGACGACTCCAGGTACGCCGGGAGCGCGTCGGCGTCGAGGCGTCGCAGCTGGTCGGCGAGCAGCGTGGAGCCGAGCCCGTGTCCCTGCTGGTCGGGGTCGGTCCCGAGGGTCGAGAGGTACCAGTGGGGCGGGTCCTTCGGGTGGCGCGCCTCGATCTGGTTGAACCCGGCGAGGCGGCTCGGGAGCCAGCGCCACGGCAGGATCCGCAGGATCGCCGGCAGGAACCGCAGCTGGTCGAGGATGCCGAGTCGCCACTTCCCGGGCGGCAGCCAGATGGCGGCCGAGGCGAGCCCCTCCGTCGTGTACACCTCGCCGGCGCGCCCGTACGGGCCGTCCAGGACGACCTGACGGAAGAACACCTCGGCGCGCGACGCGCGCCGGTCGTCGTGCGGGAAGAACCACGCCATGACCGGGTCGTCGTCGAACGCGCGCGTGAGCATCGCGGCGAGCGCGTCCCGGTCCGCCGGCGTCGCGCGTCGCACCTCAGGCATCACGCGAGATGGTAGGCAGCGCGCCCGCGGCGCCCCGGAACGGAGGCCGTCGTCGCTGTACCCTCGGGGCAGCCGCGCCGTCGACACGCGTGGGGGTGGCGATGACCTACAGCACCGGGCGGGTCGTTCACGACGCCGACGCGCACCTCATGGAGACGCCGACGTGGCTGCGCGACCACGCCGACCCGGCGCTCCGGGACCGGATACCGCCCCTGCGCTACCCGGGCGGCAACGAGCTGCGCCAGACCGGCGACCCGGCCGAGCAGCAGCGTGATCTCGACGCGGCGTTCCGTCGCCTCGCCGACCGGCACGCGTCGCCCGAGTACCGCGCCGACGAGGCCGCGGAGATCATGGCCCGCAAGAACTTCGCCGCGACCGGGTCGTTCATCGCCGACGACCGTCCCCGCGCGCTCGACCTGCTCGGGTTCTCGAGCCAGCTGCTGTTCAACACGTTCCACAACCGGCGCCTGCGCGACTGGGAGCACGGCGACGACCTCGACCTCGCGTACGGCGTCGCCCGGGCCCACAACCGCGGGATGGTCGAGTTCTGCTCGGTCGACCCTCGGCTGCTGGCGACCGGCTACGTGCCGCTCGCCGACTTCGAGCGCGCCGCGGCGATGGCCGACGAAGCGATCGGGATGGGCGCGGCCGCGCTGCTCGTCGCGTCCGGCTGTCCCCGCCACCACTCGCCGAGCCATCTGCGCCTCGACCCGGTCTGGGCCGCGGCGCAGGACGCCGGCATCCCGGTCGTGTTCCACGTCGGCGGCACCGGTGACCTGATCGAGGCCGGGTACTTCCAGAACGGGCGGCCCGTCCCGCCCGACTTCCACGGTGGCGAGGAGAACTTCCGCTCGGTCGACTACATGGGAATCCCGCACCCGCCTGAGCAGACCCTCGCCACGATGATCTTCGACGGCGTGTTCGACCGCTTCCCGGACCTGCGCGTCGGCGTGATCGAGCAGGGCGCGATCTGGGTGCCGTCGTGGCTGCGCCAGCTCGAGGCCGCGTTCGAGGCGTTCGTCCGACACGAGGAGCGCCTGCGCGCGCTGCAGCTGCGGCCCACCGACTACGTGCGACGCCAGGTGCGCGTCACCCCGTACCCGACCGAGGACGTCGGCTGGATCATCGCGAACAGCGGACCCGAGGTCTGCCTCTTCTCGTCCGACTTCCCGCACGTCGAAGGCGGCCGCAAGCCGCTCGAGCGGTTCGAGGCGTCGCTCGGCGACGCCGACGACACGATCCGGCGCCGCTTCTACTGCGACAACTTCCTCGACCTCATGGGCACGTCCGGCGCGGCGCTCGCCGCCTGACGGGCGAGCGCCCGCAGGCTCGTCCGGTACGGCGCGCGGGCGATCCCGCGCTCGGTGACGATCGCCGTGACGAGGCGCGCCGGCGTCACGTCGAACGCGCGGTTCAGCGCCCGTGTGCCCCGCGGCGCGGTGCGCACCCCGCCCACCTGCGTCACCTCGTCGGGGGCGCGCTCCTCGATCGGGATGTCCGCGCCCGTCGCGGTCGCCAGGTCGATCGTCGCGGTCGGCGCCGCCACGACCATCGGCACCCGGTGGTGCCGCGCGAGCACCGCCAGCGAGTAGGTCCCCACCTTGTTCGCCACGTCGCCGTTGGCCGCCACACGGTCCGCGCCGACCAGCACGAGGTCGACGTCGCCGCTCGCCATGAGCGACCCGGCCATGGCGTCGGCCACGAGCGTGTGCTCGATCCCGAGGCGCCCGAGCTCCCAGGCGGTCAGCCGGGCGCCCTGCAGGACCGGCCGGGTCTCGTCGACCCAGACGTGTGGCGCCCGTCCCGCCTCGGCGGCGGCGCGCACGATACCGAGCGCCGTCCCGTAGCCGACGCAGGCGAGCGCGCCCGCGTTGCAGTGCGTGAGGACCCGGCCGCCGGGCGGCACGAGCGCCGCGCCGTGCCGGCCGAGGGCGCGGTTCGCGGCGACGTCCTCGGCCGCGATCGTCTCCGCCCGCGCCAGCGCCGCCCCCGGCCCGCCCGCCTCGGCTGCGGCGAGCGCCTGCTCGACGCCCCACGCCAGGTTCACCGCGGTGGGACGCGCCGCCTTCAGGCGCGCCGCGGCGCGCCGCACGGCCGCGGGCGTCCGTTCGGCCGCGGCCGCGAGGGCCACGCCGTAGGCGCCGGTCGCGCCGAGCGCCGGCGCGCCCCGGACGACCAGGCGGCGGATGGCGTCGACGACCTCGGTGACGTTCCCGCAGGTCACGTAGCGGACCCGCTCGGGGAGCGCGCGCTGGTCGAGGAGTCGCACCCGACCGCGTCGCCACGTCACGGTGGCGGGGATCGGGTCGGCGGGCACGCCCCCACGCTGGCACGTCGGGGTGGGCGTCGCGACTAGAGACACGCGTCGACGCGCCGCCACGCCTCGGCGGCCCACGCGTCGTCGTCGGCGTGCGCGGGCGCCTCGGCGGCCAGGTCCGCTTCGACGGTCCGCAGCGCGTCGCGCTGGTCCGGCGCGAGGTGCTGGAAGCGGGCCCACTTGGGCGGGACGCCGAGCGGCCGCCCCACGGCGAGCGGCACGAAGAGCGACGCGCACGGCGCGCCGAGGCAGACGTGCGCGAGGGATCGGCCGCTCGGGAAGGGGCCGGGCAGCTCGGCGACCAGTCCGGCGGTCGTGACGGAGAAGTCGGCGACGTGCATGCACACGCTCCATCCGCCCTCCCCGCCGTGGTCGCGAAGGTGCCGCTCGAGGCCAGCGACGGTCAGGGGCTCCGCGCCGAGGCAGGCCTGGCTGGCGTGCCAGCGGGCATCGACGACGACGCGGTGGTCCATCGCGGGGTCGCGGTGCTCGGCGTCGAACGCGGGGATCGTCGTGCGGTTCGAGAGGGCGCGGGTCCGGGTGACGTGCTCGGTGGCAAAGGTGCGACCCGACGTCTCCACGACCCAGGCGTCGCTCGCGTCGGCGACGAGGAACGACGACCAGTACGGATCGTCGACACCGTCGTGCCCGCTGCCGCCCTGCCCGTACCGGTCGAGCAGCGTGAGGATGACCTCCACCGCCGCCCCGGCGGTGGGGGCGCGCTCGAGGGCGAGCCGCACGAGGTCCATGCCGGTGAGCGCCGGCGGCGCGTCGTGAGGGTCGAGCGTGGTGAAGATCGCCGCGTTGCCGACCGCGACGCCGGCTTCGTTCACGCCGTGCTCGAGTCCCCACATCCACGTCGGCCGCGAGGCGAGGACACCGATCGTCCAGTCGGGGGCGGCGTCGACGTCGACGTAGGTGGTCGCAACCCGGCCGTCGTCGCGCCGCGGCGCGAGCCACTCGAGCTCCTGGGCCTCGTCGGGGGGTCGGTCCGAGTTCTTGGCGAACAGCGTGCGGCCCGCGTCGGCGGCGGGCCCGAGCGCGACGAGGAGGTCACACACGCCGCTCACGGTAACGCCGGGCCTCGGCCGGTCGGCGCGGTCACCGGTAGCGTCACGGCGCGTGGACACCGACGTCGTCGTCGTGGGCGCCGGGCTGGCTGGTCTCACCGCGGCCCGCGACCTGGCCGCCGCGGGTCGCGGGGTCGTGGTCCTCGAGGCCCGAGACCGCGTCGGTGGTCGGGTGCTCAACGCGGCGACACGCGACGGCGTCGTCGTCGAGCTCGGCGGGCAGTGGGTCGGGCCGACGCAGGACCGCGCCCTCGCGCTCGCGGACGAGCTCGGCGCGGCGCTCTTCCCGACGTACAACGAGGGACACAACCTCGTCTCGTACCGGGGCAAGCACCGCCGCTACCGGGGGGCGATCCCCAAGCTGCCGCCCCGGGTGCTCGCCTCGATCGGGCAGGCCCAGCTCCGCCTCGACCGCATGGCGCGGCGCGTGCCGCTCGACGAGCCGTGGACCGCGGCCGACGCGGAGGCGTGGGACGGCCAGACGGTCGAGTCGTGGCTGCGCCGCCACGTCGGCGCCCGTGGGGCGCGCGAGATGCTCCGCCTCGCGGTCCGCGCCGTCTTCGCCACCGAGGCCGCGGACCTGTCCCTCCTGCACTTCCTCTTCTACAGCCACGCCGGTGGGCTGCTCGACCGGCTCCTCAATGTCGCGGGCGGCGCCCAGGAATCGCGCGTCGTCGGCGGCTCCCAAGTCCTGGCGACGGGTCTGGCCGCCCAGCTCGGCGACGTGGTCCATCTGTCGTGCCCGGTGCGGCGCATCGTCCAGGACGACGCCCGCGTCACGGTGCACGCCGATGGGCTCACCGTCGACGCGGGCGCCGTCGTGGTCGCGATCCCGCCGACCCTCGCCGGCCGCATCGACTACGAGCCGGCGCTGCCGTCGTGGCGCGACCAGCTGACCCAGCGCATGCCGATGGGGTCCGTGATCAAGTCGATGGCCGTCTACGACGAGGCGTTCTGGCGTGACGACGGGCTCACCGGCCAGGTGACGAGCGACGTCGGCCCGGTGCAGCTGACGTTCGACAACTCGCCGCCGGGCGGCACGCCCGGCGTCCTGCTCTCCTTCGTGGAGGGCGTCCACGCCCGCGAGCTGTCGCGCCGCACGCTCGACGAGCGGCGGGCCGAGACGCTGGACTGCCTCGCCGAGCACTTCGGGCCCCGCGCCGCGGCGCCGTCGGAGTACCTCGAGCTCGACTGGTCGGCCGAGCGCTGGAGCGGCGGCTGCTACGGCGCGCACCTGCCACCGGGTGTCCTCACCCAGTTCGGTCCCGCGCTGCGTGCCCCGTGCGGGCGGATCCACTGGGCGGGCACCGAGACCGCGTCGGTGTGGGCCGGCTACATGGACGGCGCGATCCGCTCGGGCGAGGCCGTGGCGCGCACGCTCACCGCGTCGCCGGCCGCGGCGGGCTGAGCCGACCCGACCGCTACGTTCGTCCCACCGGCCCGACGAGGTGAGTGCGCTGCGACGACCCCGCCACTGGAAGCGCTGGCTGATCGTGGGCGGCCTCGTGCTCGTGGCCCTCGTCGTCGGCGGCCCGTTCGTGTACTTCCACTTCATCGAGGGGCCGGCACCGGCGCCGCTGCACCTCTCGACCGTGAAGCGCGCCGGCGGCGGCGTGGACGTCGACGGGACCTGGCAGGTCGCGGCGAGCTCGACCGCGGGCTACCGGGTCCAGGAGATCCTGTTCGGGCAGAGCAACACGGCGGTCGGCCGCACGAGCGCGGTGACGGGCCGCATGACGATCGCCGGCACCCAGGTGAGCGGCGTCACCGTCACCGTGGACCTCACCCAGGTGCGCAGCGACGCCAGCCAGCGCGACGGCCAGTTCCAGGGCCGGATCATGGACACCGCCGAGCACCCGACGGCGACGTTCGCTCTCACGGGTCCGATCACCCTGGCGAGCGTGCCGCCCGTCGGCCGGCCGGTCACCGTGCAGGGCGCGGGGACGCTGTCGCTGCACGGCACGACACGGCCCGTGACGGTGACGCTCAGCGCGCAGCGCACGGCGTCCGCCATCCAGGTGAGCGGCTCGATCCCGGTCCAGTTCTCGGACTACGGGATCCCGAACCCGAGCTTCGGGCCGGCGAGCACCGGCGACAGCGGGCTGATCGAGTTCCTCCTCAACTTCGCGTGGGCCTGATCACCCGGCGGTCGGCACCCCGTTGGGGAACGTGACCCGCAGCACGAAGAGGTTGCGGGCGCCCTGCGGATAGCCGACCGAGCCGTCGATCCACGCGGCGATCGACATCCACGGCTGTCCCGACGCGTCGGTGAAGAACCCTGGGCCGCCCGGCCCCTGGACGCCGCCACCCGACGTCAGCCACGGCCCGGGCGGCTCGAGGCACGGACCGAGCGGGCTCGCACAGACGGCGTACCCGACGGCGTAGCTCGCGCTCTGCCAGCGGTTGCCCGAGTAGAAGACGTACACGTGGCCGTCGGCGGCCATCATGCTCGGGCCCTCGACCACGCCGCCCTCCCACGGCTGGTCGGCGTGCAGCAGCGCGGCGGGCGCGCCCACGAGGGACCGCCCGTCCCCCGAGAGCGGCTCGCTCATGATCGTCGCCGCGTCCTGCTTCCAGACCAGGTAGGCCTGGCCGCTCGCGTCGACGTAGGGGCTCGGGTCGATCGCACCGCCGATCGGGCAGACCAGCGGACCGGAGCTCGTGTCCGTGAAGGGCCCGAGGGGGCTCGAGGCGACCGCGGTCGAGATGCACTGGGCGCGGGCCGCGACGTCGCGGGTCGTGTAGTAGAGGACGTACGTCGAGCCCCGAGGCAGCACCGACGGCGCCCACACCCAGCCCGGCGTCGACCAGGCCGGCAGCTGCGGCAGCGCGTCGTGCCGGGTGCCCGCGCCGAAGAGGCCCTCGGTCGTGAGCACCGGGACGTTGAAGCCCGCCGTGTTCGTCGAGTAGGCGTAGTACGACGATCCGACGCGCAGCACGTACGGGTCCGGGAAGTCGTTGCAGAACACGGCGGCGGTCGGCCCGCGCTCGAACTCGCGCAGCGATCGTTCGCTCCCCGGCTGGGCGATCGGGGGCGGTGACTCCGACGGGATGACCGGCCGACCGGCGGATTCGAAGTGCACGCTGTCGCAGGCGGTCGTCTGCGCGCCGCGTACCAGGATCACGATGCCGTAGGCGAGACCCGCCACGGCGACCACGATGAGGACGAACACCGCGGTCGTGAGCGCGCGGGTGCGGCGACGCACCGCCGCGAGCCGACGCTGGTAGTCGCCACCAGCAGTCCTCGGGCCCCGCACCGCGGCGTTCATCGCACGTAAGGCCCGCGCGCGCCGGCGCGGCGATTCAGGCGCTGGGTGGGTCCACCATGCGGCGCACGTGCGCCGAGTACGCCGCGTGCACCATCCCCGCGTTGAGCAGCGGCCCGAAGTGCTCGCCGCACGAGCACGACGCGCCGTACTGGTTCGTCAGCGGATCGAGCCGGATCGGGCCCAGCTCGTGTTCGGACATGTCGTCCGGTGGTGGCACGCGACGCTCCTCGGCCGCGGTCGTCCACCGTGACCCACGAGCACAACGCTGACATCGGCGTCAGATATCAGCGCGCGCGCCGCTCAGGCCGGCGCCTCGACGAGGAGTGGCTCCTCGCGCGCGCTCGGCAAGCTGTCGTAGAGATCCGCGCGCAGATCGTCACGCAGCGCGCGCAGCGCGGGGTCGTCCCACCGGTTGTGGAACTGGTGGGGATCCTCGTCGACTTGGTACAGCTCGCCTTCGCTGCCGTCGTAGTGGATGCCGCACGGCCTGAGGACCCCGTCGCCGAGCACGGTCTCGAGGCCGGTGGGCTGCCCGTCGGTGCTCGGCTCGTACACCGTGCACAACCAGCCGTCGCGGTAGATGGACCGCAGGTGCATCCCGTGCGACGGGAACTGGCTGTCCCACTCGCAGAGGACGCGCTCTCGGCCCGTGTCCGGCGTCACGGGCAGCGCCGTGCCCTCCATCCAGGAGGCGGGCGGGACGTCGGCGATGGCGCAGAACGTCGGGGCGAGGTCGACCTGCCCGACCGGGTCCCGCACCTCCGCGGCGGCGACCCCCGCGCTCGGCGCCGGGCGCCACACGAGCGGCAGGCGCATGAGCGAATTGGTGTGGAACGGGCCCTTGTAGAGCAGCCCGTAGTCGCCCTGCAGCTCACCGTGGTCGGTGGTGTAGAGCACGTCGGTGTCGTCGGCGAAGCCACGCGCCGCGACGCGCTGCAGCACACGCCCGACCGCCTCGTCGACGAGCTCGTTCATCACGTGCACCTTCGCCGTGACTTCCCGGAGCTGGTCGTGGGCGAGCGTCCCGGGACAGAACGTGCCCGGCCCGCCCTCGCGGTTCGGCCAGCGCCCCTCCCACCACGCGAGCCAGTGCGCCGGTTTGCGGGCGAGCACCTCGCGGATCGCGTCGTTCGAGCCGGGATGGCCCGGCGGCAGGTCCAGGTCGCGCCAGTCGACGCGGCGCATCTCCTCGGCCGGGGGATCCCACGGATGGTGCGGGTCCGGGAAGCTCATCCAGCAGAACCAGTCGTCGTCGGCGCTGAGACCGTCGAGCCAGTCGAGCACCTGCTGGGCGACCCAGTCGGTGTGGTACCAGTCCCGCGGGATCGGGTTCAGCTTCGTCTCCGGCGCGCCGGTGTCCCCGCCCGGGGTCGCGCCGAGCAGCGGGGCGAAGCTCGTGAGGTGCTCGGGGTGCTCCCGGGCGAGCCAGCGGCCGTAGTGGGCGATCGGCAGGACGCGCGGCCCGTCCTTGCCGGGCAGCACGGCGGCCGGGACGTGCATCGCCTGCACCGAGTGCTCGAAGCCCCGCCAGGCACCCGTGTCGCCCCGGGCGGCGCGGGCGTTCTCCTCCCAGCGTGCCGCGAGGTCGAAGCCGGGCTCGAAGTGCGCCTTGCCGAAGAGGGCGGTGCGGTAGCCGCCCTCTTCGGCGAGGTACCCCGCGACGCTCGGCGCGTCGACGGGCAGCGCCACCCCGTTCGCCACGACCCCGTGGGTGCGCACGTACTGGCCGGTGAGCATCGTCGAGCGCGCCGGCATGCAGACGGTGTTCTGGTTGTACGCCCGCCGGTAGTTGAGGCCCTCCGCGGCGAGCGCGTCGACGACGGGCGTGCGCGCGACCGTGTTGCCGTTGCAGCCGAGCGCGTCGTAGCGCTGCTGGTCGGTGGTGACGAACAAGATGTTGCGGCCCATCAGCCGTCCCGGGGCACGCAGGCGAGCAGGACGGTGTCGGCGAGCCCGCCTTCGCGGTGCTCGTGCGCCCCCTGGTACTCGTCTGCCATCACCATGTCGAGGAAGGCCTGCCGCGACGGGTACCGCACCAGCGCGATGGCGTCCCAGCCGTTCGCCGCGGCGTCACCGATGAGCACCTGGTCGACCCGACCCGTCCAGAGGACCGTCCCGCCACGCTCCTCGACCATGCGGGTCACGGCGTCGCCGTAGCGGTTGTAGGACTCGACGCCGCGGCCGCCGGCGTCGGCGACGTCCTTGAACTTCAACAGGTTCAGCATCACCACGGGCGTCTCGTCGGTCGCCGCGGTGGCGGCGAGCGCCTTGAACTGGTCCCGGTTGGGGGTGATCGGCACGGTCGCTCCTTCGTCGCTCGCCCGATGCTTGCACGAACCGCGGCGGCGACGCGCCGGCCGCACGCGCGCACCCGGGGGCGCGCCGGTACAGTCGGCGAGCGGCGGGCGACACGGTCCGCGCCGCGTCGCACCGACCCTGACTCCCGTGCCCCCTGCGCCCCCCTCGCGGCCCGTCCGCACCCGACGCGTCCGGCGCGCGCGCCGCACCGGCCTGCGCGTGGCGGTCGTCGGCGTCGCGGTCGTGGCGCTCGCGGGCGCCGTCGTGGGCCTGAAGGTGCTGCTCACGCCGTCGGCTCCCCCGGTCGCGGCGGGCTGCGCGGTGCGCAGCGGCTCGCTCACCTTCGACCTGTCCCTCGACCAGGCGGCGAACGCCACGACGATCACCGCGGTCGGCAAGCGCCTCGGGCTGCCCGACCACGCCGTCACCGTCGGGCTCGCGGCGGCGCTCCAGGAATTGCAGCTGCACAACCTCGACTACGGCGACCAGGACTCGCTCGGGCTGTTCCAGCAGCGCCCCTCCCAGGGCTGGGGCACTGCGGCGCAGGTCACGACGCCCCGTTACGCCGCCGCGGCGTTCTTCGAGCACCTCGCCGCGATCCCCAACTGGGAGAACCTGCCCGTGACGGTCGCGGCCCAGTCGGTGCAGCGCAGCGGTGCGCCCACCGCCTACGCGCAGTGGCAGACCGAGGCCCGCGCCCTGGCGATCGCGTTGACCGGTGAGATCCCGGCCGGGCTGCGCTGCCAGTACCCGTCGCTGCCGACGAACACCACGGCGGTGTCGCTCGCCGACACGATGACCGGCGAGCTCGGCGGCTCGACGCTCGGCGTCGCGCTCCCCGCGGCGCGCGGCTGGACGGTGGCCACGTGGCTCGTCGGCCACGCCACCGAGTTCGGGATCCTCACGGTGAGCTTCGACGGGCAGGTGTGGAGCGCCGCGACCGGCACGTGGGCGACCGGCGCGGTCGGTGACCCCGTCGTGCGGATCACGCGGGCACCCGCGACGTCGGGCTGAGCGCGGGACCTCGCCGGGCGCAGGGCGCGACGCCGCCCCGTAGAGTGCGCGCCATGACGACCATCTTCCACGACGACGATGCCGACCTCGCCGAGCTCGCGGGTGCCCGCGTGGCAGTCGTCGGCTACGGCAACCAGGGCCGCTCCTGGGCGCTGAACCTCCGCGACTCGGGCATCGACACGCAGGTATGCGTGCGCGCCGACGCGACCCGTGAGCAGGCGCGCGTCGACGGGTTCGAGCCGGCGGCGCTCGACGCGGCGAGCGACGCGGACGTGGTGTGCGTGCTCGTCCCCGACGACATCATCCCGTCACTCCCGCTCACCCGCCCGGCCGACGGGCTCACGGTGGTCGCCAGCGGCTACACGCTCGCGTTCGCCCGCTTCGCCCCCGACGGCGACCTCGGGATGGTGGCGCCGCGCATGCTCGGCCCCGAGGTGCGCCGCTGCTACGAGGAGGGCATCGGGTTCATCACGGCGGTGGGCGTGCACCGCGACGTGACCGGCCGGGCCGAGGCGAGGGTGCTCGCCCTCGCGAAGGCGGTCGGCGGCCTGCGCCAGGGCGCGATCGAGCTGACGCCGACCCAGGAGGCGATCCTCGACCTGTCGGTGGAGCAGGCGCTCTCCCCGGCGCTCGGCCTCGTGAACAACGCGTTCGTGCGCGTGATGACCGAGCGGGGCATCCCGCTCGAGGCGGTCATCACCGAGCTCGTGCTCTCCGGCGAGGTGGAGCGCACCATGCGCCTCGTCCGGGAGGGCGGCTACGCCGCGCAGTTCGAGTTCCACTCGCCGACGAGCCAGTACGGGCAGCTCACCCGCCGCGAGGCCTACAGCGACGTGGACGTCACCTCGAAGATGCGCGCGCTCGTCGACGACATTGAGTCGGGGCGTTTCGCCGACGAGTGGGACGCCGAGCGCGACGCCGGCTACCCGCAGCTCGTCTCGTTGCGCGAGCGTCACGCCGGCCCGGCCGTGCGCGACTTCGAGGTGGCGCTGCGCGAGCAGCTCGGCGAGGGCGCGATCCGCCGCTGAGCGCTCAGGCGCGGGGCCGCTGCCAGGCGTAGTCGCGTAGCTCGATGTGCTGGCGCTCCAGCAGCACGGCGACGGCCGCGAGAAGGGCCGGCCACCGGTCGGGCCAGCCGGCCGAGCGCTCGATGCGCAGCTTCGTGCGCAGCGTGTCGCTCAAGCCCTTCATCGGGAGCCCGACCGTGTTCGCCGCGTGGTTCGTCCCGACCGAGTCGTACGCGAGGTCGAGACGGTGCGCGGCGAGGAGGAAGCAGGTCTCGAGCGACACCCGCTCGAACGCGTTGCGGTACGTCCAGTTCGTGTAGCGCACGGGCCGCACGAGCGCGATCGTGCCGACGCCGAGATCCCGCAGCGTCGACGTGGCGCGCTCCGCGTAGTCGGCGACCATCTCGCGGGGGTCCATCTCCCAGTCGGGGCGGAGCTCCTCGATGGCATCCATCCGCGGCGTCGCGGGTGGCTCCACGACGGCGAAGAAGGCGACGCCGCGGTCGATGTTGACGCCGAGCACGCTGTCGCGGGTGCCCGTCGCCGCCACGACCGGGACGGGGGGCGCCGCGACGGGCGTGGTCGCCGCCGCGTCGTCGTCCCCCTCGACGGGCAGGTCGATGAGCTCGGCGTCGTGGACGGGCGCGACCGGTGCGACGGGCGCCTCGGCGTCGGGGCTCGCCTCGGCGTTGGGGTGCAGGATCCGCACGCCCGAGTGGCGTGCCACCTCCTCGGGCGGGGCGTCGGGGTGCGCCTTCGCGAGGCCGGGGTGCTGGATGGGCGGCGGCGGCTCGAGCCGCTTGGGCCGCGCCGGGCCGAACGACCGGGCGGCTTCGTCCGGTTCGTCCGGGGGCGGGTTCGGCGGCATCCGGGCCTCCCTGCGCCAGCCGCCGGGCGGATGCGGGGCGGACAGGCAGCGAAGGGGCCAACGGTAACGGCCGCGGGCGGCGCGTGTGCCACCCGACCCCGATCGTGGCTCAGGTCACCTCCTGGGCCGGCCGATACCGGCAGTGGGGCAGGCGGAGACAGAACGTTCGCGTTCGCTGAGGGTTCCCGACATGCTGACTTCCCTACTCGCCGCCCGGGCCGGCCGCCGCCTGGCGATCGTCACGCTGGTGCTCGCGTTCGGGCTCGGTGCCGCGGCGTGCGTCGCCCCGGCGCCGGGCGGGCCGCCGCCCCCGCCGAGCCCGCAGGCCGCGGCCGCTGTCGCGTACGCCGAGGCGCAGGTCGGGAAGCCCTACTGCTACGCGGGGACCGGGCCGAGCTGCTTCGACTGCTCGGGCCTCACGATGATGGCCTGGGCCGCCGGCGGGCTCTCGCTCCCCCATTTCAGCGGCGCGCAGTACGCGATGTTCCCGAAGGTGGCGCTGACCCAGCTCGAGCCGGGCGACCTCGTGTTCCCCGCCGACCCGAACCAGCACGTCGGGCTCTACGTCGGCAACGGGCTCATGGTGCACGCGACGACGCCGGGTGACGTCGTGAAGTACGCGACGCTCGCGCCCGTCGGCATCACGCAAGCGGTCCGACCCACCTGACCCCGCGCGTGGAAGAGGCGTCTGGGGCCGGTGTTACCGTGCAGTCATGCCGCGTGGGGGGTGGACGGTCCTCGCGGCCATCGTCTTGACCGTGGGCACCGTCGGGGCGGGGGCCGCGTCGGCGACGACGTCGTCGGGCGAGCAGCCGTCGCGCTACCCGATCGCCAACCTCAACCCGGTGCCGGCGGGCGCGGAGCGGCTCCACTACGAGGTCGGGCCCCTCACCGTGCGGCCCGGCCAGAACAGCATCAGCTTCACGCGTCGCATCCCCCAGCCGGCCGTCGACGGCTACATCGTCGGGATGCGGACGAACCTGCGCCGCGCCGACGGAACGGTCCCGCCGGTGAACGTCATCCATCTGCACCACGGGGTGTGGATCAACTTCTCCGCGAAGGATTCGACGGAGCCGGGCCCGCAGCGCTTCTTCGCCGCCGGCGAGGAGAAGACGATCATGTCGCTGCCCGCCGGGTACGGGTACGCGTACCACACCTCGGATTCGTGGGTCCTGAACTGGATGCTCCACAACAACCTGGCGACGCCCGACCAGGTCTGGATCACCTACGACATCGACCTCATCCCGGCGACGTCGCCGATGGCCACGAACCTGAAGCCGGCCATCCCGATCTGGATGGACGTGCAGAACGGCTCCGGGTACCCGGTGTTCAACGCGCTGAAGGGCCACGGCAAGGACGGCCAGTTCACCTACCCGGACGACGCCAGCGACCCGTACCCGGCCGGCATCGCCAAGAACGAGTGGGTGGTCCCCGAGGACGGCGTGCTGCTCACGACGGCGGGCCACGTCCACCCGGGCGGGATGCACGACGACCTGTGGCTCACCCGGGCGGGCGCGCACGCGCCCCGGGGGAAGGCCAAGCCCGGCTCGTCGGACACGGTGCACCTCTTCGAGTCGGTCGCGGACTACTTCGAGCCGGCGGGGAAGGTGTCGTGGGACTTCGCCGTGACCGGGACGCCGTCGTCGTGGCGCCCGACGGTGCAGAAGGGTGACGTGCTGTCGATCAGCACCACCTACGACACGAAGGACGCGTCGTGGTACGAGTCGATGGGGATCATGGTGGTGTGGATGGCGCCGGGCGTCACGAGCGGCGGCACGAACCCGTTCGCGCACCCGGTCGACGCCAGCGGTGAGCTCACCCACGGCCACCTGTCGGAGAACGACCAGCACGGCGGGAAGCGCTCGAGCGACTACACGGACCTGACGAAGGCGTCGTCGCGCGTCGTCCCGTCCGGGACCGTCATCCCCATCATGGACTTCGCGTACGCGCAGGGGAACATGGCCGCCGGCAACACGACGGTTCCCGCGATCGTGCAGGGCGGGACGCTGACCTTCCGCAACGACGACGCGTCGAAGGGCATCTACCACACGATCACCGCGTGCGCCGCGCCCTGTGACGCGTCGTTCGGCATCGCCTACCCGATCCCGAACGCCAAGATCCAGTTCGACTCCGCCGAGCTGGGCCACGGCGGCCCGCCCGCCTCCGGCGCGGTCACCTGGTCGGTGCCGCGCAACCTGCCGCCCGGCACCTACACGTACTTCTGTCGCATCCACCCGTTCATGCGCGGCGCGTTCCGGGTGCTGCCCAGCAAGTCCTGACCGCCCTCGCCACCACCCGAAAGGGTTAGGCGCCGCTCCAGCACGACAGGATCGTGGCCGCGATGCTGATCGCGGTGTCCTTCTGGTCCTGGGGCGGATTCCCGAACGACGGCGGCAGATGGGACACGTCGACGAACAGCACCTTCCAGTCCTTGCGGGCCACCACCGAGCCGTTCGTGGTCACGAACGCGCCGGCCGCGAGGGCGAGACCGGCCTGGCGGCCGTCCAGCGCCGCGAGCGCGTTGAAGTAGCCGGCCGTGAGCGCCGCGCTGTCCAGCTCCTTCACCGACAGGGTGAAGGAGCCGTCCGGGTAGACGTAGGTGCAGCTGTAGTCGTGGTCCACCCAGGTCGGCGTCGTGACCTGGGTCGGGGTGACCCCGAGGCTCGAGGCGAGCTCCTGCTGGGCCTCCGACGCGCACACCATCTTCGAGGACGCCGACGGGTCCGGCCCGGACGGCCGGGGCGCGACCGTCGCGACCGGGGAGTTCGGCCCCTCCGGCTTCAACGACGTGGACGACGACGAGCCGCACGCGGCGAGCATGACGGTGAGCGCCGCGATGCCGACCACGAGCCACGAACGACGCATGCACCCACGATACCGGTGCCCTTTCGGACGGAGGCATCGGCACGGAACCGGCGCGCGACGTGGCGGGTAGGTTGAGTCGATGGCGGCGCGGCTGCCTCGGCACGTGTACCAGCAGGAGATGCAGCGCCTCGAGACGGAGCTCGTCGCGATGCAGGCGTGGATCCGCGAGCGCGGCGCGCGCCTCGCCGTGCTCTTCGAGGGACGCGACGCCGCCGGCAAGGGCGGCGTCATCGCCCGGGTCCTGCAGCACCTCAACCCCCGCTACGCGGGCGCCGTCGCGCTCGGTGTGCCGTCCGATCGTCGCCGCACCCAGTGGTACTTCCAGCGCTACGTCGAGCACCTCCCCGCCGCCGGCGAGATCGTCCTGTTCGACCGCTCCTGGTACAACCGGGCGGGCGTCGAGCACGTCATGGGTTTCTGCACCGACGAGGAGTACGCGCGCTTCCTGCGCCAGTGCCCGACGTTCGAGCGGCTCCTCGTCGACGACGGGCTGCTGCTCGTCAAGTACTGGTTCTCGGTCTCCGACGAGGAGCAGGAGCGCCGCTTCCAGGCCCGCCTCCACGATCCGCTGAAGCGCTGGAAGCTGAGCCCGATCGACCTCGAGTCCCGGCAGCGCTACGTGGACTACTCGCGCGCCAAGGACGCCATGTTCGAGCGCACGGACATCCCCGAGTGCCGTTGGTACACGGTCGAGGCCGACGACAAGCGCGCCGCCCGGATCAACTGCATCGCGCACCTGCTGAGCGTCGTGCCGTACCAGCCGGTGCCCCAGCCGATCGAGTCGTTCCCGGCGCGCCCACCCGACGACGGCTACCTCCGCCCCTCCCCGGACGGGTACGCGGTCGTGCCCGACCGCGCGGCCGGGCTCACCCGCTGAGCGGGGCGCGTCACACCGGGTTCGGGACCGGCCCGGCCCAGCCGGGGAGCAGGCCCTCCTCGTGGCAGAGCCGCTGGCCGGGCACCACCCCACCGGCCCACTCGGTCGCGTGGCCGTTACCGGCGAGCCACGCCACGACGGCGCCGATGACGTCGGGCGGCGCGCCCGCCGACGCGTCGAAGCCGAACTCGGCCATGTCCTGGGCCATGCGCTCGGTGGCGATGAAGCCCGGGTCGACGTTCACGAGCGCGACGCCGCTGCCGGCGAGCTCGAGCTGCACGAGCCCGGCGACCCGGTGCAGCGCGCCCTTCGACATCGCGTAGCCGAGGCCCCAGCCGCCCTCGCCCGCCGGGGCCGGCGGGTCCATCCACGCGACGCTCGAGGTGATGTTCGCTACGAGCCCACGGCCGCGGGCGACCATGCCCGGCAGACAGGCGCGCAGCAGCACGAGCGGCGCCATCACGTTCGCCTCGAGGTGCTGGTCGAGCAGCCCGGTCGGCGTGTCGAGGAAATGGTCCATGTGGCCCGGTCCGATGTAGCGCCCGTTGTTCACGAGCACGTCGACGCCGCCCCAGCGCTCCTGCACGGTCGCGACCGCGGCGCCGAGCGACGCCCGGTCGAGGAGGTCGGCCGGCAAGACGAGCGCCTCCTGGCCGGCGGCGCGCACGTCCTCGGCCGTCGCCGTGAGGCTGCCGGGCAGCGGCCGCGTGTTGGAGCGCCGCACCGTCGACGAGTGCTCCCGCTCCTCGCCGTCCCGGACCGTCCGGGCCGTCACCGCCACGTCGAAGCCGGCGCGGGCGAGGTGTACGGCGCACGCCTTCCCGATCCCGCGGCTCGCTCCCGTCACGAACGCCACCCGTCGCGTCATCGCCTGCTCCCTCCGGTCCGGTCCCCCTCATCCTGGTCGGCGCGGCCGGGCCGGCGCGCCTCGACCCGCTCTAGCCTCCGGTCGTCGAAAGGAGACGGTGATGCAGCGACGACGAGTCGTCACCGGTCACGACGCGCAGGGCCGGTCGGTGTTCGTCACCGACGAGGCGGTGGAGCCTGTCACCGTGTCGGTCGTGCCCGGCGCCGAGTTCCACCAGATGTGGGCGCGCGACGCGCCCGCCCAGCTGCCGAGCGACGCAACCGCACCGGAGGCCTGGCGGTACTTCCCGCCCGCCGACGGGTTCCGGTTCGGGTTCTTCACCCTCGGGCCGGACTCGGTGACGATGCCCGAGGACCTCGACATCGGCGCCGCGCTGGCCGAGCTGCACACGAAGCTGCCGGGCATGGACGAGGTCATGGAGCCGGACCGTCCGGGCATGCACACCACGGACACGGTCGACTTCGACATCGTGCTGCGCGGCGAGGTGTGGCTCGAGCTCGACGGCGGGCAGGAGGTCCACCTGCGGCCGGGTGACTGCGTCGTGCAGAACGGGACCCGCCACGCCTGGCACAACCGCACCTCCGAACCCGTGACGGTCGCCGTCGCGCTGATCGGCGCGCGCCGCGACCCCTGATGCCTGACGAACCCGACCCGCCCGGTGCGCCACGCCCGGGCGGGTTCGACGGGGTCACCGGGCGGGTCGCGGCACGGGTCATGGCCCGGGTGAACGCGGACATGGAGCGCGCCGCGCTCGACGCGCTCGAGTCCCAGCCCGGCGACCGGGTGCTCGTCATCGGGTTCGGGCCCGGCGTCGGCCTCGTCGAGCTGCTCGCGCGCGTCCCGGACGCACGCGTCGTGGGGATCGACCCGTCGGCCGTCATGGTCCGGGCGGCCACGCGGCGCCTCCCCGCCGGGTCCGCGGTCGAGCTGCTCGCCCGGCCGATCGAGGACGTCGAGTCGAGCCTCGGTCCCTTCGACCGGGCGGTCGCCGTGAACTGCCACCAGTGCTTCGCACCCGACGTCGCGCTCACTCGCGTCGCCGGGGTGCTCGCCCCCCGGGGGCGCTTCGTGTCGCTGACCCACGACTGGGCGATCGAGAAGCACGAGCCCCTGCCGGCCTGGCGGGAGCGGGTCGAGCGGGACGCGGCGCGCGCCGGGCTCGGCGCCCCGACGTGGTCGACCGGCCGCTACCGGTCCGGCAACGCCACCCTGCTCGTGCTCACCGCCTCGGCGGCCGCCTAGCGCCCGAGCCCCTCCCCGGCCGCCCCGCGCGGACATTCCGGGCATTCGCGCCTAGGTTGCGGCCGCCTCTCGCGTCCCGGCCCCCGGGGAACGCGCGGCCGCAGGTCCGGGACCGAACTGACAGCACACCCATACGCCTTGACGATCACGGCGCCGCCGCGCCCCACCGCACCACTCCCCACCCCTGCCGCACCGCCGGTCGTCGAACCGGCGGTCGAGCGTCGGCACTGGGTCGGACGAGTCCTCCGCAGCTTCGCCCTGTCGCGCCTGCTGGTGCTCGGCGCGGCGTTCGTCGCCACGCTCGCCACGAAGGACCCCGGCGCCGGCCCCTGGCCCAAGATCCCCGGCCCCCACATCGCGCTGCTGCGCACCCTCGCCCGCTGGGACGGCGCCTGGTACATCGACATCGCTCAGCACGGCTACCACCACTCCGCGATCCCGCCCGGCGGCGACGCGGGCTACGCCTTCTTCCCCTTCTACTCGTGGCTCATCCGCGCCGTGTCGTGGATCAGCTTCAGCTCGCCGCTCGTCGTCGCGGTCGTGCTCGCCACCGTGTTCGGTGCCATCGGGGCGCTCCTCATCTACGTCATCACCGCCGAGCTCTTCGACGACAAGGTCGCGATGCGGGCCGCGACGCTGTTCTGCTTCTTCCCCGGGGCGTTCGTCCTGTCGATGGCCTACACCGAGGCGCTCACCATCGCCGCCGCCGCGGGCGCGCTGCTCGCCATGCGCCGCCAGCGCTGGGTGCTCGCCGGGCTGCTCGGCGCGGTCGCCGCCATGACGCGCCCGACCGGCGCGGTGCTGGTGCTCGCCGCGGCATGGTGCGCGTGGCGGGCGTGGCGGCGCGGAGAGGGGCGCCGTCCCTGGGCCGCCCCGGCGCTCACAGCCGCCGGCACCGGCGTCATCGTCGTGTACCAGTGGGCGCTCACCGGGCACTTCCTCGACTGGCTGCGCGTCGAGACCCGCACGTGGCACGACCACTCCGGGTTCACGCTCCAGATCGTGCAGCGCTTCTGGAACTTCGTGCAGTCGGGCCACCTCGGCGTCCAGCAGGGTGACCTGAACGACCTCGTCTGGTCGACCGGGTTCCTGCTCGCAGGCATCGGCATCTACCTGATGTGGAAGCGGCGCCTGCCGGCCGAGCTCATGATCTTCGGGATCGGGACGATCCTGTTCGCCGCGAGCTCCTACAACGTCGGCGACCGGCCCCGCCCGCTGTTCATCGCGTTCCCCGCCGTGATCGCCATCGCCGCGTCGGTGAGCGGCTGGCGCTGGAGAGTGGTGCTCACCCTCTCCGCGCTCGCGCTGCTCGCCATGAGCCTGATGACGTTCATGACGCTCGCCGCGGTCCCGTGACCGCCCGCGACACGGTCGCGACACCGACGGCGCCGCCCCACGGGCTGCGCCCCCTCACCCTCGCGCCCCCGAAGGCGGTGCCGCGGCCCGACGCCGGGCCGGCCGGGACCAGCCGCACCGACCGGCTGCTGCGCGGCGGGGTGCTCGTCGCCGCGCTGGCGTTCATCGCCTGCTACCTCGCGGTCGCGCTCGCCCGCTTCAACTACCCGTACCCGCTCGAGTGGCTCGAGGGCGGCGTGCTCCTGCACGTCCAGCGGGTCCTCCACGGTCAGCCGCTCTACAGCGCGCCCGCGGTCCGCTTCACACCGTTCCTCTACACGCCGCTCTACTACTACGTGTCCGCCGCGGCGACGTGGGTGCTCGGGGTGCACCTCTCGACGCTGCGGCTCGTGTCGATCGCCGCGTCTCTCGTGGCGTTCGCTGCTCTTGGCTGGCTGGTCTGGATCGAGACGCGCAACCGCTGGGCCGCGGTGTGCGCGGTCGGCGTCTTCGCCGCGACGTTCCGCCTGAGCGGCGCGTGGCTCGACCTCGCCCGCGTCGACACGCTGTTCGTCGCGCTGCTGCTCGTCGGCCTCGTCGTCGTGCGCCAGACGCGGACGTGGCGTGTCGCCGTGCTCGCCGGCCTCGTGCTCGCCGCCTCGTTCTTCGCCAAGCAGTCGGCGCTGCTGCCGGCGCTCGCGGTGCTGCCGTTCCTGTGGCACCGCGACCGGCGCCTCGCGGTCGTCTACGGCGCCACCTTCGGCGGCACGGTCGGCGCCGTCATCCTTGCCTTCGACCGCGCCACCGGCGGCTGGTTCAGCCAGTACACGCTGCGCCTCGCCGGCCAGCACGCCCTCATCCCGAGCGTGTACGTCAGCTTCTGGACCCATGACCTGCTGCGCCCGCTCGTCCTCGCGCTCGTCGTCGCCGGCGTCGGCCTCTGGTCGTGCCGGCGCGGCGAGCGCGGCTGGTTCTGGATCCCCGTGACCGGCGGGCTGGTGCTCGCCAGCTACTCGGCGCGCCTGCACAGCGGCGGCTACAACAACGTGCTCCTGCCCGTCTACGCGGCCGTGGCGCTCCTGGTCGGCCTCGGCCTCCACGCGCTCACGCGACCCGAGCTGGCCGGTCGGCGGCGCCGGGCGGCCCAGGTGGCGCTCGCCGGGATGCTGGTGGGCTTCGCCCTCCTCATCTACAACCCGTTCCGCCAGATCCCGTCGGCGTCGGCCGCCCAGACCGGCGACCGCCTCGTCGCCGCGCTCGCCAAGCTCCCCGAGCCCGTCTACCTGCCCTCGCAGAGCTGGCTGCTCCCCGCCGCGCACCCCGGCGCGTCGACCACGGCGCCGTCCTCCGCGCTCGACGACATCCTGCGCGGCCATATCCGCGGGTCGAACCAGACGCTCGGGCGCGCGCTGCGCCAGCTCGTCGCGTCTCGGGCGTACGCGTCGATCGTCATGGACCGCCCGAGCGTCTTCTCGTTCCTGCCCGGGTCGCTCGCCTGGTACTACTGCCGCGTCGGGGCGCTCCCGAAGGACGCGATCCTCGAGCCCTGGACCGGGACCCGGTCGGCGCCGGCGACGGTCTGGATGCCGCGTACCGCGACGACGGCGTGCGCCGGGAACGGGCCCGTCGTCCGCCTCCCCGGCCCGTCCTGATCCTCCACCCCCGCGGCTAGGCCGAGGGCTGCGCCGGCACCTGCCGCCGCGGCGGCGGGACGACGGCGCGGGTGGCGCCCGGCGCGCGAGGCGTCGCCGGGCGCGGTGCGGTCACCGCTCGACGCGGCACGGACGGCCGCGGGGCCCCGGGTGGGCGCGCCGCGAGGCCGACGGACCCCGCACCCGGTCGGGGCGCGGGCCGTCGGGCCGCGGCCGCGGGCCGGGCGGGTGCGGCCGACCGGGCCCGCAGCGCGGTGAGCAGGGCGACGAGCGCGCACACCGACCACACCCCGATCTGGAAGGCGGAGGTGGCGCGGTCGGTGCCCGCGCTGAGCGCGTGGATCGTCGCGAAGACGAAGAGCGGGAAGCTCACGTAGTGGACGCGCCGCCAGAGCGTCCGGGAGAGGTGGGCCCGCGCCAGCGACGTGAGCTCGACGGCGAGGAGCAGGTAGGCGGCGACGATGCCCCAGGCGACGGCGCCGGGGTGCCAGGTGCTCGTGAACGGGATGAGCACCTGGACGAGGTCGAAGTGGACGTAGCCGTCGAGGAGGATCGCGCCGACGTGGACGCCGACGAAGATGACCGCGATCGCCGCCAGGTAGCGGTGCAGGTCGAGGAGCCAGGCCGGGCGCGGCCGTGACCCGAGGATGCGGCTGCGCAGCGCGAGCCCCCAGAGGACCGCGGCGGCGAGCAGCGCCCAGGACACCAGCCCGCCGGCGCGGGCGACGTACCACCACAGCGAGTTCGTCATGCCATCCCCTCACGGTCGGCGGCGCCGGCGCGCCGCGGGTCAGCTCGCATGGCTCGACGTGACCGTCTGCGACGCCCCGCTCGACGCGGGGCTGGCGGACACGCCGCTGGACTGGCTCGACGACGACGTGCTGCTCGACGACGTGCTCGACGAGGCGCTCGCCGTGGTGCCCGTCGCCGCCGCGCTGCCCTGACCGGCGGCCATCGCCGCGACGAGACCGGTGAACGCCACCGCCGACACGCCGGTCGCGACCCACCGGGCCCGCGCCGCGGCGTGGCGGCGCGGGCCCGGGGCGCCGGCGCGGGGGGACGCCGGCGGGACCGAGGATCAGGGGCGGTGGTGGGAGCCATCACCGGACACCCTGCGCCCGACGGGTACGAGTCTGGCGAGTCGCGACGAAGAATCCGGTAAGAGCCGGGCGGGGTGTCTCGCCGGTGAACGGCGGGCGACCGTTGCGGGGACGGTGCCCGGTTCCGGCGGGGGTGACTGGCGCGGGGGACGCCCACCTGCTCGGATGCACGCCACGCCACGACGTCTCGCCACCGCTCCCGCCTCCCGCCGCCGGCCGGTCCGGCGTTGCCTCGCGGGCGCCGCCGCCGTCGCCGTCGCGCTCGTCGCGGCGCCCGCCGCGGCCGGCGCCGCGACCCCCGGGGCGGCGAAGCCGGCGCCGACGTCGCTGCACGTCTTCCTCATCAACCTCGAGAACAAGACGTTCTCGGAGACGTGGGACTCGGGCTCGCTCGCGCCGTACCTCGCGACGACGCTGCGACGCCGCGGCCTGTTCCTGCCGAACTACTACGCGATCGGCCACGTCAGCCTGCCCAACTACATCGCCGAGATCAGCGGGCAGGGGCCGAGCATGCAGACCGCTGGCGACTGCACCACGTACAACCCCTTCACCGTCACCGGCATGGCCGCGCTCGGCCAGGTCCTCGGTGACGGCTGCGTCTACCCGTCGTCGGTGCAGACGATCGCCGACCAGCTCACGGCGAAGGGGCTCACCTGGAAGACGTACCAGGAGGACATGGCGAACTCGACGACCGAGCCGACGACGTGTCGCCACCCGGTGCTCGGCCAGTCCGACCCGACGGTGGTGGCGCGCCAGGGTGACCAGTACGCGACGCGGCACAACCCGTTCGTGTACTTCCAGTCGATCATCGGCTCACCGTCGTGCAATACCGACGTGGTCGACCTCACGCAGCTGCCGAAGGACCTGACGTCCGCCTCGACGACCCCGAACTTCTCGTTCATCACACCGAACCTGTGCGACGACGGCCACGACGCGCCGTGCGTCGACGGCCGGCCCGGCGGCCTCGTGAGCGCCAACGCGTTCCTGCAGACCTGGGTGCCGCGCATCACCGCGTCCCCGGCCTACAAGAAGGGTGGCGTGCTCATCATCACCTTCGACGAGGCCGAGCAGGGCACGCTGAACGGCGACTCGAGCGCCTGCTGCAACGAGCAGAAGGCCCCGAACGTCGCGCAGGCCGGCGGCAACGGGCCGGGAGGCGGTCAGGTCGGCGCGCTGATCCTCTCGCCGACGGTGAAGCCGAACACGACGGACGCGACCCCCTACAACCACTACGCACTGCTCTGCGGCCTCGAGGACGCGTTCGGCCTGGCCCACCTCGGCTACGCCGGCCAGCCCGGGCTGAAGTGCGTCGCGAAGGGCGTGCTGGCCCGCAGCTAAGGGGACGGCCGGTCGCCGAATGCCCCGTCGGCGGCGAGCGCCGCGAGGCGGGAGTCGTCGTAGCCGAGCACGTCGCGCAGGACCTCGCGGGTGTGCTCCCCGAGGGTCGGCGGCGCGGTGGTGTCGGTCTTGCGCTGCCCGTCGAAGCGGAACGGGCTGGCGAGGACCTCCTCGTGTCCGAGGCCGGGCACGTCGACGCCGAGGATCGACCCCCGGTGGGCGAGCTGGGGGTGCGCGAGGGCGTCGTCGATGCGCTGCACCCGCGAGGCGGGGATGCCGATCGCGGCGAGGGCCGTCGAGCCACTCGGCGCTCGTGCGGGTCGCGAACGCGCGGCGGACGATCGCGAGGTAGTCGTCGAGATGCTCCCGTCGGCCGTCCCGGGTCGCGAAGCGCGCGTCGTCGGCGAGCGCGCCGCACCCGGGGACCGCGGCGAGGAGCGTGGCGAGGCGGCCCTGGAAGTGCAGCGACGTCTGCACGAGGATCGGGACCTCGTCGCGGCCCGAGACGACGAACGTCGTCGGCGGTGCGAGCGTGCGCTCCCGGTCGCCGACGAGCAGCCAGCCGAGGAGCGCCTCGACCATGCTCACGTCGAGGTGCGTCCCCCGGCCGTGCCGGCCCCGGGCGACGAGCGCGGCGAGGACCCCCTGCGCCGCGGTCGCGCCGGCGAGCAGGTCGGCGAGGGGGAGCGGCACGGGCAGCCCGAGCCCGCCGGGCGGGCCGGTCAGCTCGAGCACCCCGCTGAAGGCCTGCACCGCGCCGTCGGTCGCGGGCAGCTGCGAGTACGGGCCGTCGGGCCCGAACCCCGTGATCGTGCAGTACACGAGGCCCGGGTTGGCCGGGCGCAGGTCTGCGTCGCGGATCGCCAGCCGTTCGGTGACGCCCGGACGGAAGTTCTCGAGCAGCACGTCGGACCCGGCGGCGAGGTCGCGCAGCACGCCGCGACCCGCGTCGGTCTTCAGGTCGAGGACGATCGCCCGGCGGTCACGGTGCAGCGCCACGTAGAAGGCCGATGGCGGGTCGCCCTTCGCGAGGCCGGTCCCGGCGCGGGTCGGGTCCCCGCGGGGCGGCTCGACCCGCACGACGTCGGCGCCCAGGTCCGCGAGGGTGCGCGCCGCGACCGGCCCGGAGAGGAACGTGGTGAGGTCGAGCACCCGGATGCCGGCGAGCGGGCGGGCCGGGTCGTCCGAGGCCACGCCGGGGGTCACGGGCGGAGTCTCCCCGGCGGCCACCGTCCACGCCACCGCCCCGAGCCCCTCGTTGCCGGCGGCGGGCTCACACCCCGGTGACGTTTCGGGAACGATCAGGCGACATCTGGCGTGTATTCACAGGTGGGGTTCAGCCCCGCCGACGAAGATCGGCCAGTGCGGCGCGGCGGCGCGGACCGTGCAAACTGGGTGCGGCACAAGGGAGACGAGCTCGATGACCTGGTGGGACGACGACGAGGAGCGGCCGCCCCCGCCCGGCCGCCCGCCGGCCGGGCCCGACCCGACGCTCCCGCCCCGCTCCGAGCCCACCGCCGTGTGGGTCCCGCCGGAGCACCCCGCCGGATGGGGCGGGGTCGGCGGCCCCCCGACCGCCCCGGGCGGCGGCGGGTACGGCGCCTGGCCACCCCAGCCCCCGGGCGTCCCGCCCGGCGGTCGCCGGCGCCAGCCACGGCGGCGCCGCCACGGCGCGCTCGGCGCGGTGATCGCCGCGACCGTGCTCGCGCTCGCCGCGGGCGGGATCCTCGCCTACGCGTCGAACGGCACCTCGAACCCGTTCAGCAGCTCGGCCGCGGCGCCCTCGACCGCCGCCCGCTCGGTGAGCCAGTCGAAGGTCGACCCGAGCAGCATCGCGAACAACGAGGACCCCGCCATCGTCGACGTGACCTCGACGCTCGCCGGCCAGGCGGGCGAGGCAGCCGGCACCGGGATGATCCTCACCTCGACGGGTGAGATCCTGACCAACAACCACGTGATCGAGGGCTCCGCGTCGATCACCGTCAAGATCTCGAACAGCGACCGCACCTACCCGGCGCACGTGCTCGGCACCGACGTCGTCGACGACGTCGCGCTCATCCAAGCGGAAGGCGCGTCCGGTCTCCCGACCATCACGCTCGGCAACTCCTCACAGCTCGCGGTCGGCGACGCGGTCGTCGCGATCGGCAACGCCTACAACAAGGCGGGCCCGCCCACCGTGACCTCCGGCGCGGTCACGGGGCTCAACCGGGCGATCAGCGTGCGCAGCGACCTCGGCGCGAACGAGCAGCTGAGCGACCTGGTCGAGACCAACGCCCAGCTCGAGCCGGGGAACTCGGGCGGCCCGCTCTTCGACGCGACCGGCCACGTCATCGGCATGAACACCGCGGCCGCGCAGGGCAACATCCCTCAGGGCGGGACGAACGACGGCTACGCGATCCCGGTGAACGACGCGCTGACGATCGTGCACCAGATCGAGACGGGCAAGAGCAACGGCAACGTGAGCGCCGGCCAGGAAGGCTTCCTGGGCGTCGACGTCTCGGACGGCGGCGGCGGGCCCGGTGGCGGGTTCGGCGACGGGGGCTTCGGCGGCGGCGGCGGCGGCCGGTTCGGCAACTCGGGCAGCGGTGGCGGCACCGGCGTCGTCATCTCGGGCGTGCAGTCCGGGAGCCCGGCGGACAACGCCGGCCTGACCCAGGGCGACCAGATCGTGTCGGTCGACGGCCAGTCGATCACGTCGGCCAACCAGCTCACCCAGATCATCTCGACGAAGCACCCGGGCGACTCGGTGAAGATCGTCTGGGTCGACGCGTCGGGCGACCAGCAGAGCGCCTCCGTCCGGCTCAGCGCCCGCCAGTCCGCGGCCTGAGCCGACGCGCGCGACCCGCCGCCCGCTCAGGACCCTCGGCGGAGCCGCTCGATCACCGGGGCGGTCGCGTCCACGTCCCGCGTGACGAAGTACGAGAACCCCCAGCGCGCCCGCGACCGGTGCAGCTGCTCGACGATCTGGGGCACCGACCCGACGAGCACGTAGGGCGAGGCGAGCAGCGTCGCCGGCTCGACGCCCGTGAACGACGCCATCGGCGCGATCGCCTCGTCCCGGTCGTCGGTGATCAGGATCTGCTGCACGAGCGCGTTCAGCTCGAGCGCCGGGAGGCGTGGGCCGGCTGCGTCCCGCACGATCGCGACCTTCGCGTCGACGCTGGCCTCGTCCCAGGCGACGTCGTGCGTCTGCCCGTCGGCGCGGGTGCGGCCCAGCCCGGTGAACCCGACGATGTCGGCCTCGCGTGCCGCGAGGCGCAGCACGCGGTCGCCGTTGCCGCCGACGAGCAGGCGCGGCCGGCGGACGGGGAACAGCCGGTGCTCGGCCAGGTGGTACGAGGCGCCGTCGACGCTGACCGTCTCGCCGTCGAAGAGCCGGCGCAGGATCCCGACCGATTCCTCGAGCCGGGCGACGCGGGCGGCCGGCGGGTCGAACGGCAGCCCCACCTCGGCGTACTCGGGTGCGGCGTGCCCCGCGCCGACACCGAGCTCGAGGCGCCCCTCGCTCAGGAGGTCGAGGGTCGCGGCCTCGCGGGCGAGCAGCGCCGGGTGACGCCAGTCGTTGTTCAGCACGAGCGTGCCGAGGCGGACCCGCGTCGTCGCCCCGGCGAGCGCCGCCAGCGCGGCCAGGGGGGCCAGCAGCCCCTCGACGACGTGGTCCGCGACGACCACGGTGTCGAAGCCCAGCTCCTCGGCGCGTCGGCCGACGGCGAGCAGCGCGGCTCGCGAGTCGGTGCGCGGGACCTGCAGCCCGAACCGGAACGGCGTGGTCGACGACACGTCCTCGAGTGTGCCGCGCGCGGCGGCCCGTGACGTCGGCCCAGCGGTCGGGGTCCTTCGTGGTTTCATGGATCGCGTGGCGGCGGAGCACTCGTGGCGTGTCCCCGGCGTGCGCCGCTATGGGCGAGCGCCGTTTCGCGTCGCCGTCCTGCACGGCGGCCCCGGCGCACCCGGCTACCTCGCGCCCGTCGCGACGCGGCTCGGCGCCCGCCGGGGCGTGCTCGAGCCGCTGCAGCGCGCCCCGTCGCTCGCCGGCCAGCTCGCCGAGCTGGAATCGCTCCTCGCCGAGGGCGACGCCCGGTACCCGGTGACGCTCGTCGGGCACTCGTGGGGTGCCGTGCTCGGCTACCTCGCCGCCGCGTCCCACCCCGAGCGGGTCCGCCGGCTGATCCTCGTGGCCAGCGCACCCTTCGACGAGGCCTCGGGCGCGGCGACGCTGGCGACCCGCCTCTCCCGTCTCGACGCCCACGAACGTGAGACCGCCGACGAGGCCCGCGCCGTCCTCGACGACGAGCACGCGTCGGCACCGGCACGCCAGGCGGCGATGGCTGTCGTCGATCGGCTCTTCGCCCGGGTCGACGCCTGGGACCCCGTCACACTCGACGTCGGCGCCCTCGAGGACCTGCCCGACGTCTACGACGCCGTGTGGCGCGAGGTCCGCGCGCTGCGCGCCAGCGGCGAGCTCGTCGCGCTCGGCGCACGGATCCGCTGCCCGGTGCTCGCCATCCACGGCGACTACGACCCGCATCCCGCCGACGGCGTGCGCGGCCCGCTCGCGCCCGTGCTCGCCGACTTCCGCTGGGAGCTGCTCGACCACTGCGGCCACACCCCGTGGCTCGAGCGCGACGCGGCCGAGCCCTTCTCCGCGCTGCTCGACGCCGAGCTCGACCGCGATCCCTGACGGAGAAAACCGGTCGTCTGCGCGACGCGTGGGCTGTCAGCATGCCGGGGTGCCGACCGACCTCACGACGACGCCGAACACCACGATCCGACGCAAGCCCGAGCGGGGTCGCTACGACCGGGCCACCGTCGACGCGATCCTGGACGAGGCGTTCGTCGCGCACGTGGGCATCGCCGTCGACGGTCAGCCGTTCGTCATCCCGATGGCCTGCGGGCGCGTCGGTGACCGGCTGCTGCTCCACGGCTCGGTGGCGAGCCGCCTGCTGCGGTCGCTCGACCGCGGCGTGCGGGTGTGCGTCACCGTGACGCTCATCGACGGCCTGGTGCTCGCCCACTCGCAGCGCAACCACTCCCTCAACTACCGCTGCGCCGTCGTGCTCGGGACAGCGACGCGGCTCCGAGGCGACGAGGCCACCTCGGCGCTGGCGCGGATCGTCGACCACATCGTGCCGGGCCGCGTCGACGAGGCGCGCGCACCGACCGACGACGAGCTGCGCGACACGATGGTGCTCTCGGTCCCGATCGACGAGGCGTCGGCCAAGGTCCGCACCGGGCCGCCGGCCGAGGCGAGCGACGCCGACCGGGCCGTCCCGCGCTGGACGGGCGTCGTCCCCGTGACGCTGACCCCAGGCACGCCGGTCCCCACCGAGGACAGCCGTGACCTGCCCGTGCCGCCGTCCGTGTCGCCGTGGCGGCGACCGGGCTGAGCCCGCCCGGCGCCCCCGCGGCGCCTACGAGCCGGGGCGGTCGCGCAGATCCAGGGTCGTCGCCGTGCCCGGCGCGGCGGCGTGCGGGGCGACGACGAGCCGGTAGCTGATCGGCTCCACGACGAAGCCGTCGCGCCCGACGTCCCAGTAGGCCAGACGATCGAGTGGGACGCGGAGTCGGGCGGTGCTCGTCGCGCCGGCGCCCACCCGGACGGGGACGAACCCGACGAGCCAGCGCACGGGACGCTCGACGGCGGATCCCGGCGCCTCGGCGTAGCACTGCACGACCTCGATGCCGTCACGGTCACCGCGGTTCGTGACGGCGACCGTGAGGTCGACGTGCTCGTCGCCGAGCGCGACCGTGACGGGGCCGTACCCGAACTCGGTGTACGACAGCCCGAACCCGAGCGGGAACGCCGCGGGGCGCCCGGCGCGGTCGAGGTGCTGCTGGCCGTGCCACAGCCCGTACTCGACCTGGCGCGCCTGTCGGTCGAAGGGCGGCAGGTCCTGCGCGTCGACCGGGAACGCGCACGGGAGCCGGCCCGAAGGCGTGACGCGGCCGAGGACGACGTCGGCGAGCGCGTGGCCACCCTCCATCCCCGAGTACCACGCGACGAGGATGGCCGGCACGGCGGCGCGCCACCGCTCGGTGACGACGGCGCTGCCGGTGACGAGCACGGCGATGGTGCGCGGCTGCGCGGCGGCGACGGCCCGCAGCAGCGCCTCGTCCGCGTCGCGGAGGGTGAGCGAGACCCGGTCGCCACCCTGCGGTCGCTGCGCCCGGGTGCCGATCGAGTCGTCGAGGCGGCTGGCCTCCGGCGAGTCGGGTGCGAGGGGCGGAAACAGCGCGAAGAGCTCAGGGTTCTCCGACGGGTTGAGGTACTCGCCCTCGTCGGCGCTCGTGTAGCCGACGACCACGACCGCGGCGTCGGCGGCGGCCGCGAGGGAGGCCGCGCGGGTCGGGTCGGTGCCGTCGTCATGGACGACGACGTCGCCGAGCGCGGACCGCAGCCCGGCGAGCGGCGTCACGACCTCGGGCGGCCGCACGTCGCTCGACGCGGCGTCGCCGGTGTTGACCCGGTCGGCGAGCGGCCCGATCACGGCGAGGCGTCGCAGCCGCGCCCGCTCGAGGGGCAGCACCGGCGCCCGGTCGACCGTCTCGTTGCGCAGCAGCACACAGGCCCGCTGCGCGACCTCGCGGGCCAGGGCGCGATGCGCCGGGCCGGCGACGTCCTCGAGCGCCGCCGGCTGGGTCGACACGGCGAAGCGGGCCATGGTCGTGAGCAGGCAACGCGCCGCGGCGTCGACGACCTCGACGGGGACGGCGCCCGAGTCGACGAGGCCCGGCAGGTGGTGTGCGTAGTGCATGCGGAAGGGCATCTCGACGTCCTGGCCGGCGAGCGCCGCCCGGGCCGCGTCGCGCATCCCGAAGATCCAGTCGGTGATCACGAACCCCTCGAACCCCCACCGGTCACGGAGGATCTCGGTGAGCAGCGGCCGGTTCTCGCCGCACCAGGCGCCGTTCACCGAGTTGTAGGCGCTCATCACGCACGCCGCGCCCTCGGCGACGCAGCGCTGGAACTGGCGCAGGTACACCTCGTGGAGCACCCGCGGCGAGGCGGTGACGTCGATCTGGAAGCGAGCGTTCTCGTAGTTGTTCATCGCGAAGTGCTTGACGCAGGCCATGACGTGGCGCTGCAGGCCGCGCACGGCGGCCGCCCCGAGCTCGCCGACGTGGATCGGGTCCTCGCCGTAGGTCTCCTGCGCACGGCCCCACGCGGGATGGTGGAGCAGGTTGACGCACACGCTCCCGATGAGGTTGGCGCCCTGGGCCCGCGCCTCGGCACCCATCACGACGGCGACGCGCTCCTCCAGCTCGAGGTCCCACGTCGCGCCGCGCGCCATCGAGACCGGGAAGCACGTCGAGTGGCCCACGGTGACGCCGCGGGGCCCGTCGGTGAAGCGGATCCCGGGCAGGCCCAGGCGGGCGATCGAGCCGCCCACGTAGGGCGTGTGCCCGTACCCGCCGCGCAGCATCTCGACGAGACCCGGCCAGAACTCGTCGTCGCCCGACATCATCGCCATCCGCTCGTCGGGCGTGAGCTGGGCGAGCAGCGTCTCGGGGTCCGCGCCCGCGCCGAGGCCGCCGAACGCCGGGTCCGGGGTGCTCGGCGCGTCCGGCGGGGTCATGCCGGTGCTGCGCCCATGAGCTCGACGCGCACGCCATCGGGGTCGGCGACGAAGACGAGCTCGACCCCCGGGTTGGAGCGGGTGTCGGTGAGCACCGTGCCGCCGCAGTCGGCGAGCCGCCCCGCGGCCGCCTCGACGTCGTCGACGTTGAACGCCAAGTGGGTCAGGCCACGCGCGTTGCGATGGGCCGACGGTGTCCCACCGCTCGACGGTGCCTCGAACGCCAGCAGCTCGATCTGCAGCGCGCCGTGGCTGATCCACTGCGAGCGCAGCCGTGCCGGCGCGTCCACCTCGAGGGCGCGGTCGAGCCCGTTGGCGGGCGTGCTCTCCAGGTCGAAGCCGCCGCCCAGCGTGAAGCCGAGCCCGTCGCAGTAGAAGCGCAACGACCGCTCGAGGTCGGACACGCACAGCCCGAGGTGAGAGGGGCGGGGCACGGACGATGGCATCACGCCTCCGGATCGCTGACGGGCGCACGAGTCGGCGCCCGCGACGCCGGCAACGTAGCCCGGTCGCGGACGCTGGTCAGACGAGTCGGAACCGGCGCAGCACCGCGACCTTCACCGGGTCCATCACGAACATGAACGCCACCGCGATCCCGAGCACCATCGCGACGTACGGCAGCGCCAGCGACGTCATGAGCACCCCGCGCCAGGCGAGGAGCGTCACGACGACGACGTCGAAGGTCGTCGCGGCCACCAGCCACGGCGCCGGCCGGCTCCGCCAGAACCGGTCCCGCTCCCGCACGACGTAGACGGTCGCCTGCCCCGAGAAGACCAGCATCAAGAAGATGAGGGTCTGGGCCTGCGCGAGCCCGAGGTGGAAGACCCCGCGGGCCAGCCAGAGGTCGAGGAAGGACTCGACGAGGACCACGACCGCGAGCGACAGGGCGGCGCCGACGAGCGCGCCCACCTGCCAGCGTGCCGGCTGCGACGAGGCCCGCACCCGGTCGACGGCCAGCGACATCGTCACGAAGTCGTTGGCGAGGAGCAGGAGCACAATGAGCAGGGGCGTGGTCACGAACGTCTGGGTGAAGACGAACCCGAGCGTGAGGAAGAACGCGACCTGCGCCGTCTTGATGATCTTGTTCAGCGTCCAGGTCATCATCCGCTGGTAGATGCGCCGACTCACCGAGACGGCCGTCACCGTGTCGACGAGGCCCGGCTCGGTGAGCACCATGCTCGCCGCCGACTTCGCCACGTCGACGGCGCTGTCCACGGCGATGCCGACCTCGGCCGCCTTGAGCGCCGGCGCGTCGTTCACGCCGTCGCCGGTCATCCCGACGATCCGCCCGTCGGCCTGCAGCGACGTGACGATCGTGTACTTGTCCTCGGGGAACACTGCGGCGAACACCGAGCAGGTCGACGCGAGCGCGGGGTTCTGGCGGAGCTCCTCGCCCGTGCACACGACGGGGTCGATTCCCACCTGCGCGGCGACGGAGCGCGCCGTGGCCGGCGTGTCGCCCGTCACCATCTTCACGTCGATCCCGAGCCCGGCGAGCTCGTCCACCAGACGCCCCGAATCGGCGCGAGGGTGATCGGCGAGCGCGACGAGGCCCCGGAGCGTGAGGTGCTCGGCCGAACCGGCGGCGAGGGCCAGCACGCGGGCGCCCGTGGCGGCGAGCCGGTCCACGTCGCCGTCGAGCGTCGACGGCGGGGACGCGCACAGCGACGCGACGACCGGCGGCATCCCCTTCACCACCCGCAGCAGCGTCCCGTCCCGCTCGACCGTCGCCTCCGTGCGCTTCGTGGAGGGGTCGAAGGGCACGAAGGACCGCCGGCGGGCGCCGTCCGCCGCGCCGTCCGCGGCCCGCAGCAGGGCCAGGTCGATCGGGTCCTGGCCCGCCTCGTCCGACGCGAGCGCGGCGAGCAGGACCAGCTCGGCGTCCCCGTTCGGCGCGTAGGCGTGGACCTGCTCGAGCGACAGCTCGTTCGCCGTGAGCGTCCCGGTCTTGTCGGTGCAGAGCACGTCCATCGACGCGGCCTCCTGCACTGCCGAGAGCCGGGTCACGAGCACGCCGTGCCCGCGCCCCTCGCTGCCGCGGCTCAGCTCGAGCGCGCCGATCGCCTGCGCGACGGTGAACGTCGTCGGCAGCGCGACCGGCACCGACGCGATGAGGATGATGAGCGCGAACGGCGCCGTCTCCGACAGGCTCGCCCCCACGATGGCGGCATAGCTGAACATCACCGCCACGAGCGCGACGTCGATGATGACGAGGTAGCGCACGATGCGGAAGATCACCGACTCGAGATGCGTCGCGGGCTTCGCCTCGCGCACGAGCAGCGACGTCTTGCCGAACATGCTCGACGCGCCCGTCGCGACGACCCGGCCGGTCGCCTCGCCGCGCGTGACGATGCCGGCGCCGAGCGCCCGGTCCCCGGGACCGGCGTCGATCGGCACCGACTCGCCGGTGAGCGACGACTGGTCGACGCTCACATGGCCGTCGAGCACGTCGAGGTCCGCGCCGATCACATCCCCGACGCGGACGCGCACGACGTCGTCGGGCACGAGCTCCCGAGCCTCGACGAGGCGCCACGCCCCGTCGCGTCGGACACGGGCGTGGACGGCGAGGCGGCGCTGCAGCAGCTCGAGCGCCGTGTCGGCGCGCAGCTGCTGGAGCAGGCCGATCACCGAGTTCACGACGAGCAGCGTCGTGATGATCGCCGCCTCGAGGCCCTTCCCGAGGGCCAGCGTGAGGACGATCGTGCCCTCGAGCATCCACGGCAGGGGGCCCCAGAACCGGCGGGCGAGCTGGCGCCAGAAGGGCCGCCGCCGTTCGGGGACCTCGTTGGGCCCGTACTCCTCGAGGCGCCGGGCCACCTCGGCGCTGGTCAGCCCCCGCGCCTCGTCCTCGGGACGGGCTGTCGTGAGCACGGGCTGGGTCATTGCGTACCTCTTTCCTGCTCCCATTGGACCGCCCCCCGATCGAGAGGTCCAATGGAAAGAACCTCTTAGTGGGATAGGTTCACGCTATGGAGTTGCGCCAGCTCGAGTACGTGGTCGGGGTGGTCGACGAGGGCTCCTTCACCCAGGCGGCGCGCGCCCTCCACGTCGCGCAGCCGTCCCTGTCACAAGGTGTCGCCCGCCTCGAGGCCGAGCTGGGCGTCCCGCTCTTCCTCCGCCTCGGCCGGCGGGTCGCGCTGACGCCCGCCGGCGAGGCCTTCGTCGGCTCGGCCCGCCACGTCCTGCGGGACGTCGCCGTGCTCGGCGCCTCGGTCCAGGCGGTCACCGGGCTCGAGGCCGGCCGTCTCGATCTCGTCTCGCTCCCGACGCTGGCGGCCGACCCGCTCGCGCCGATCATCGGCGCGTTCCGCCGGGCCCACCCCGGCGTCGCGGTGCGCGTCACCGAGCCGGAGGGCGCCGACGCGGTGATCGGCCGGGTCCGGGACGGGCGCGCCGAGGTCGGCCTCGCCGAGCTGCCCGTCCGCGCCGTCGACATCGTGGCGACGCCGCTGCTCGACCAGGAGCTGGTCGCCATCCTCGGGCCCGGGGAGCCCCGCGGCGAGCTCCGCGTCGAGGAGCTCGCCGACCTGCCGCTCCTCACCAGCCCCGCGGGGACCTCGACGCGACGCCTGCTCACCGAGGCCTTCGCCGTCGCGGACGTCGAGCCGCGGGTCGCGGTCGAGACCGAGCAGCGCGAGGCGATCGTCCCGTTGGTCCTCGCCGGCGCCGGGGTCGCCGTCGTGCCCCGCGGCGTCGCCCGCGCCGCCGAGCGGCAGGGTGCGACCGTCGCCCGGCTGCGGCCGTCGTTGCACCGCACCATCGGGATCGTCGTCCGCGCCGGGCCGCTGTCGCCCGCCGCCCGGCAGTTCCGGGCCCTCGCGCTCGAGCTCGCCGGGCGCGAGACACGCGACACCTGACCGAACGCGCCGGCGACGGCGTGGTGGAATGCCGGGCCGGGCGGCCGAGGGAACGCGGAGGTGCAGCGTGGCGACAGCCGACCCTCCCGCCGCGGGAGGCGAGCCGGACGCGCCGTCGAGCCGCCGAGCCTGGCCGTGGTTCTACGGGACGCTCGTCCTCGTCATCGTCCTGGCCATCATCGGCGCGACGCTGCTGCGCCCCTCCGGCTCGCCAGCGCAGCAGCCCCCGCGGGCGCCGGACCCCAAGACGGGCGCGCCGGGCGACCACTGGTACACCGCGTTCGGCGTGAACATCTGCGGCGAGTGGCTGCCGAACCCGCCGACGTTCGAGACGGCGGCCGGGAACCCGAACGTGCGGGTCGGGCTCAACACCCACGGTGACGGCTACGTGCACGTCCACCCCGACGACCCGTCCGAGGCGGGTAACCACGCGACCCTCGGGCTGTTCTTCAGCTACGGGGGATGGCAGGTCACGAGCACCTCGATCGAAGCCTGGACCGGCCCGACCGCCGACCTGACGAAGCGCTCATGGCACAACGGCGAGGCCTGCCCGGACGGGACGCCGGACGCGCTCGAGGTGGGGAGGCTGCGCTGGTCCGTCGACTGCAAGGCGATGCACGGCGACCCGGCGGGCTACAAGCTCGGCGACCACGCCGTGGTGTCGATCGCGTTCGGGCCCGTCGGCGCGCCGGTGTCCGCCGCCCCGAGCTCGGCGAGCCCGCCGGCGTACGACGGGTTCGCGTCGCCGGCGGCGGCGACGAGCGCCTGCCAGCCGGCGAGCGCCAGCAGCTAGGGGGCGTGGAGGCGCTGCACGACGGTGTTCACGATCGTCGGCCCGGCGGTGATCTGCTGGTTCGCGCTCAGGAACTCGAAGACCGTGACGGCACGCCCGACCCGCACGGCGACGATGTCGGCGACGAGCGCCACGGTCTGCCCGCCGCGGTTCGTCCCCTGCACCGTGCCCTCGTAGCCGGCGCTCTCGTCGCCGAGCCCGGCGAGCTGGGTCGTGAGGGGCGCGATCGTGACGCTGGCCGACGTCCCGACGGCCTCGGTGAGCACGAGCTGGAGGCAGGCGCTCGCCGTGGAGGCCTCGTAGGCCGCCAGATAGCGGTGCGCGCCGGCGGCGCTCGCGAACGCGTAGACGGTGTTGTCGGCCTCCGTCGTGTTGCCCGATTCGGGGTCGCTGAACTGCCGGGACACGGCGTGCGGCGACCGGCGGGCCGTGCGCTCCGCTGACGCGAGGGTCCGGCACGCGGGACCGCTCGGGAACGGGTCCGGTGCGACGGTGCGCGGCGTCGAGATCCACGTCGACGGGACGTCGTGGGCGGTGATGACCCCGGCCTTCAGGATCGCGGCCGTCCCGATCGGCCGCGCCGCCGCGGCGGGGCCGGCGAGCGCGGCGAGGGCGGCCGGCACGACGACGAGGAGCCACCCGGCGCGGTGACCGACCACCCGGCGAGGCACGGCGCCCGTCAGGGCCGGTACGCGGCGGCCTGCGGCCCGACGACGCTCACGAGGTTGCCGAGGGCGAGGTTCACGTCGGCTCGGTGCGGGCCCGAGGTCGGCCCGAGCGTGTCGGCGACGCGGGGCCGCGTGTCGCTCGAGGCGCCGACGTCGTGGATCAGCACGACCGCCGCGGCCAGCCGCACGACGCGCCGCGTCGTCCCGGTGGCGTCGGCGTTCCGCATCCCTGCGCTCCCTGGTCGGCCGGGCCCGCGTCGGCCCGCCTCCATCCCTAGCACCCGGGCCGGCCGGGCGAGGGGCGCCTGGTCAGGCGGTCGCTTCGAGCGCCGAAGCGCCAGCTGGGCGGGTGAGGCCGTCCATCGCGTCGCGGACGGCGGCCCAGCCCCGCAGGACGCCGTCGGCGGTGTCGCGGGTCAAGGGATCGGCGAGGCGGCCCGCGACGTCGCGGACATGACGGGCGGCGACAGGCCCCAGCTCGCCAGCCCGACACCACTGTGCGAAGAACTCCGGCCACGGCGCGTCGAGGACGCCCGCGACCGCCTGGTGGATCCCGCAGGGGTCGGTGACGCCACCTCGTCTGGCTGGCATCCCGCCCTGGGGCCCGTCGCTCGGTCCTCGCTCGCTCACGTCCCCATTCGAGTCTGCGTGCCCCTCGGGTCCCGTTCAGCCCGCGCGGGTGAGGCGACGACGCTCGCACACCGTCGGTTCGGGCCCACGGTAGGCCGCGGGCCGTGAATCCAAGGTAAATGCTGGGCGCTGCTCAGCGGTCGCGGTCGTGGCGCAGCCGACGCACCACCGCGTCGACGGTCACGAACCCGGCGAGGACCACCGCGCCACCGAGCGCGGCGAGCCCGCCGGCGATCCATGCCAGGTCGCGGTTCAGGCCGTGCGCCACCTTTTCGAAGGGATCGTTCATCTCCCGCTGTCCTGTTCGGTCCATCCGAGGGTACCGACCGTTGACGGCGAACCCGGACATCCCCGTGCCGAAAAGTTCATCCGGGGCCGCTGCCGTCGCCAGCCCGAGGTGGTTTAACGTCCCGCCGAGCATGACTGTGCTGCCATCGCCGGCCCCGGTGACCGACGCTGCGCAGCCCGCAGCGTCGGGCGGCAAGCGTGGACGTCGCTATGCCCTGCTCGCGGTGACGACCGCCTCCGGGTCGGCGCTCATCGGGCTGTACCGCCACTCGGCGGTCACGGTCCTCGTCGTGCTCCTCGCGACGGCCAGCTGCGCGGCCCTCGCGATCCTCGAGCGCCGGTCCCCGCGTCTCGGGGTGAAGCCCGTCGTCGCCGCGATCGCCGTGGTGTTCGCGGTGGCCCTGGCGCTGCCGCCGAAGACCTCGAACGACCTCTGGTCGTACTCGATGTACGGGCGCATCGTCAGCGTCTACGGGGACAGCCCGTACACGCACCTGCCGTACGAGTTTCACACCGACCCCTTCTACAAGCGCATCAGCCCGATCTGGCAGCACCGTGGATCCGTCTACGGGCCGCTGTTCGTCGGCTACGCGACAGTCGGGACCTTCCTCGCGGGCAACTCGGTGTTGGCCGACCGCCTGTTCTTCCAGCTGAGCGCGGCGCTGGCGGCCGCGGCCGTCCTCTGGGTCCTCTGGCGCCGCAGCCGCAGCGTCGCCGCGCTCGTCTGGCTCGGCCTCTGTCCCCTCATGGGGCCGATCATCGTGAACGGCGGGCACAACGACATCGCGATCGGCCTCGCCATCCTGCTCGCGGCGATCCTGGCCGGGCGGGGCGAGCGCGGCTGGCTCGCCGGGATCCTCATCGGCCTCGCCGCGCTCATCAAGTTCACCTCCTTCCTTGCGCTCTTCGGTCTGGTGCTCTGGGCGTGGCGGCGCGGGAAGCGGCGACTCGCCGCGACCGCGACCGCTGGCGCCGCGCTCACCGTGTTCTTCGTCTACCTGCCGTTCCTCGGGGGCGCCTCGAAGGTGCTGAGCGGCGCCGACAAGACCCTGACCACCGCGTCGCCCTGGAACCCGCTCGGCGCGGTGCTGCTCGGCCACGACGCCGGGCGCAACGTCCCGCACCCGCTCCACATCACCCCGATGCTGTACGGCATCTTCTACGCGTCGGTGGTCGGCGTCATCGCGCTCACGCTCGTCGTCGGCTGGCATGTCAGCCGCGGCCGCCGCGTCGAGGCGTCAATGGGGGCGACGACCGCGGCGTACACCGTCGGCGCCGAGTACAGCTATCCCTGGTACGCGTGGTGGGCACTGCCCGTGCTCGCCGACCGCGACCCCACGCCGCTGGCGTGGGCCGTGTGGGCGCAGGCGATCGTGATGCTCGCCGCGCTGAAGCTCCCGACCCACCCGAGCACCTCGCTCGTCGACACGATCCTCGGCGGCCTCATCACCTACGCCGCGCCCGTCGTCGTGCTCGTGTTCTTTATCGTCGCGGGGACCAAGTGGGCGCTTCACCCGCCGAACACGGCGGACCTACCCGCGTAGGTGCGCGCGCCGAAGCCGCTTGGAGTGCTGAACGGCGCGTCGCTACAGTCGACGCATCGGCCGGACCAACACCAGCTTCCGTCGTTTCGGCATCGTCGGGTACGGCCACTTCGGTGAGTTCCTCGCACGATCGCTCGCCGGTCGACGTCGCCGCGTCATCGTCACGGATCGCGCGCGCGACCGGCTGCCTCCCACGACGGCGCGGCTGCGTGCGGGCTCCATCGAGGAGATCGCGCGCTGCGACGTCGTGCTCCTGGCGGTGCCCGCCGCCGCGCTCGCCTCGACGCTCGACGAGCTGCGACCGCGGCTCCCGGAGCAGACGGTCGTCATGGACGTGGTGTCCACGAAGGCTCACGCCACCGCGCAGCTCGCCGAGCACCTCCCCGACCACCCGAACCTGCTCGCCACCCATCCCCTGTTCGGCCCGCCCTCGATGCGCCGCATGCGGTCCGGTCAGCGCCTCGTCGTCACCCTCGCCCGCGGCGAGCGGGCCCACGCCTTCCTCGACTGGCTCCACCGCCGGTACGGCCTCGAGCTCATCACGGTCGACGCCGACGACCACGACCGGGCGATGGCCTACATGCAGGCGCTGCCGTTCTTCATCGCCCGCGCCCTGGTGTCCCTGGAGGTCGACCATCTCCCGCACGTCCCGAACCGCGACCGGCTGTCGCTCCCATCGTTCGAGCAGCTGGAACGGATCGCGGCCATCGAGCATCTGCACACCGACGACATGTTCGAGACCTGCCAGCAGAGCAACCCGTACGCGCAGATGGCCCGCGAGCAGCTGATCGACGCGCTGTCCGCGCTGCACGACGAGCTCGCCCAGGGGCACGTGAGGGGGGACGTGGCCCCCGCCGACCCGTCAGACCTGCACGCCGACGCGCCGGTCGAGCCGCCGCCGGTCCCAGCGTCGGACTGATGGCGACCGGGCTGCCGGCGCTGCTGCGGTTCCCGAACCCGGTCAACGAGCTCGTCGCCCGCACGGTGGCGTGCACGGTCCTCGTGCTGAGCCTCGCCGCGGCCGCCACGGGCAACCGCTGGGTCATCGCGGTGCTCGCCGCCGGGTTCGTGCTGCGGGTCACCACCGCCAGCCGGATCGACCCGATCGCGTTCGTCGCGTCGCGGGTGATCGCGCCCCGGCTCGGCGCGCCGCGCTGGACACCCGGCCCGCCGAAGCGCTTCGCGCAGGGGATCGGCGCCGCGCTCACGGTCCCCGCGGCCCTGCTCGCGTTCCTGGGCGCCACGACGGCGGCGGTCGTGCTCGTCGTGCTCGTGGCGTGCGCCGCCGCCCTCGAGGGCCTCGCGGGGTTCTGCGTCGGCTGTTGGGCGTTCGCGCGCCTGATGGACGCCGGCGTGATCCCGGCGACGGTCTGCGAGGAGTGCGCGGACCTGTCGCGGCGCGGGCGCCGCTGACGCTCAGGCGCGAGGGCGCGGTGGGCTCGGCCCGAGCTCCCGTTCCGGGTCGTACGTCCCGTCGGCCCGGCGCACGAGGTGCCGGTAGACGCCCTTCGACATGAGCGACGGGTCGGCGTCGGCCCGCGCCGTGAACAGGTCGATGACGCACTGGCGGGCCGCGTCGTCGTCGGGCGCCGCCAGATACGCCCATTCGGCGAGATGGCACGCCAACGGGAGGTTCGAGTCGGCGAGCGCACGGGCCCGCGCCACCAGCGCGGCGACGCCCCCGGCGAGCGCGGCGACCTCCGCGCCGATCTCTTCCCCGGATGCGGGGAGCAGGTCCGCGGCGTAGCCGTCGAACCAGCCGCCGTAGCGGCGGATGACGTTGCGGGCGATGAACTCCGGCCGGTCATAGGTCGGCTGCAGGTGCTCGAGACCGGCGAGGTGCTCGGGCACGCGGATCGACCGGACGATCTCGTCGTGACGCCAGCCCCGGTTCAGCCCTTCGAGCGTCTGGTCGACGACGGCGTGGAGGAACTCGGCCTGCTCGAGCAGCCCGGTGCGGATCTGGTCCTCGCCGTGGATCGGCTCGCCGTGCCCGGGCAGCATGAGCTCGGCGCCGAGCGCGGCCATCTCCTCGTCCGCCGCCGCCCATTCCTCGGGGTAGCGCAGCACCTTGTTCGGGTTCCCGCAGTTGGGCATCGTCCGGCAGAAGAAGTCGCCGGACGCGAGCGTGCGTCGCCCCGGGATCCAGACCCACGTGTGGTCGTCGGTCTCGCCCATGCCGTGCCGGCAGCGGAACACCTCACCGCCGATGCGCAGCTCGAGCTCGTCGCGGTAGGTGACGTCGGGCCAGACGAAGTCGTCGCGGCTCACCGGCGCCCAGGGCAGCTCCGGCAGCTGCCATTGCCGCTGGTTCACGATCGCGTTGAGCCGGGGGGTGCGCAGGTATGTCTCGAAGCGCCGCTGGACGTTCTCGTGCGCCACGACCTGTGGCCGCTCTCCCGCGTCGAGGAAGCGAGTGAGACCGAAGCAGTGGTCGAGGTGCCCGTGGGTGAAGATCACGGTGTGCAGCGGCGCGTCGAAGCGGTCGCGCACCGCGCCGTAGACCGCGTCGGCGTCGCGGGCCAACCCGCAGTCGATGAGCACGAGCCCGTCGTCGGTCTCGAGCACGTACACGTTGACGATCGACGGCTGGATGATGTGGACCCGCGGCGCGACCTCGACCGCCGGCACGGCGGTGCGCTGCACCGCAGCGGCGGCGTCGGAGGGGCGCGCGCCGGCGGCGACGAGGTCGAGCACGTGGGGGGCGAACGGGGTGTCGGCGTCGGCCACCACGGCCTCTCTCGCTCGGCTGAAGGGCTGTTACCTTACCGGCACGTCGCGAGCCGGAGTCCGATGAAGCTCGACGCGATCACGATGGGCGTGTCCATGCGCGCGGTCCCCGACCTGACGCGCGACGTCGAGCGGGTGGGCTTCGACGGCCTGTGGTTCACCGAGAGCGGCCGCACGGCGTACACGGGCTGCGCGGCGGCGGCGCTCACAGCCGAGCGCCTCGACATCGGCACCGCGGTCGCGCTCGCCTTCCCGCGCAGTCCGATGGTCACGGCGGCCGTCGCGTGGGAGCTCGCCGACACCACCGACGGCCGCTTCATCCTCGGCCTCGGCACGCAGGTGAAGGCCCACATCGAGCGCCGCTACGGCATGACGTTCGACCACCCGGGCTCACGGCTCCGTGAGTACGTGCTGGCGCTGCGGGCGATCTTCCGGGCCTTCCAGGGCGACGCGCCCCTCGACTTCCAGGGCGACTACTGGCGGCTCAACCTCCTGCCGCCCCAGTGGAGCCCCGGACCGATCGCGCACCCGGACGTGCCCGTGTACATCGCCGCGGTCCGGCCGTGGATGGCCCGGATGGCGGGCGAGGTGGCGGACGGGATCCACGTCCATCCGTTCCACTCGCCCCGCTACCTCCAGGAGGTCGTCCTGCCGTCGGTGCGCGAGGGCACCGAGGCGGCGGGTCGCGACGCCTCGGCGGTGACCGTCGTGTGCCCGGTGATGGTGAACGTCGGCGAGACGGACGCGGCGCTCGAAGTGGCGCGCGACGCGCACCGTCTCCGCGTGGCGTTCTACGGCTCGACGCGCACCTACCACGGCGTGTTCGACCTGCACGGCTGGGAGGGCACGGCGGACCGCCTGCACGAGCTGCAGCGAGCCGGCGACCTCGCCGGGATGTCCGCCACGATCACCGACGAGATGCTCGACGAGTACACCGTGACGGCCACGTGGGACCGGCTCGCCGACGCGCTCGTCGAGCGCTACCGCGGCGTCGCGGACCGCCTCGTGATGTACGGCTCCACCGAGGGCTGGACGCCGGGTGGCGGCACGCTCGAGCGCTGGCACGACGTCGCGACGTCCGTGGCGCGCGCCACGGGCGACCGCGCGACCCGCTGACCACGCCGGTCGAGACGCGGCGGCACGACCGGTACGGTGGGCGCCTCCCCGGACGAACGGAGCCCGCGATGCTGCTGGACGGTGTGAACCACGTCGCCATCATCACGAAGGACGCGGACCGACTCCACGCGTTCTACCGGGACATCTTCGACGCGCCGGTGTCCCACGAGGCGAGCGAGGGCCCGGGCGTGCGCCTGTCGTTCGTGGACGTCGGCCCGGGGGCGCAGCTCAACGTGTTCGAGATCGACGACAACCACGAGGCGGAGCGCCAGACGCCGATGTTCGGGCGGGGCCGCATCGACCATCTCGGCCTGCAGGCCGCGTCAACCGCCGCGTTCGACACGATCCGCCAGCGCCTCATCGACGTCGGCGCGACCGACGGCTTCGTCACCGACTTCGGGCCCGCCCTCAGCCTCTTCTTCCGCGACCCCGACGGGCTCGAGGGTGAGGTCTTGGTCGCGAACCCGGCGGCGCGCCCCGGCGTCCATCACCCGCCGGGCACGCCGGCCGCGGGCTACGAGCGGGTCGCCTCGTCCCCGTAGCGCTCCATGCGCTCGAGCGTCTGGGACAGGTCGGGGGGCCACCAGGCCGGCGACACCGATCCCTGGATGCTCGACGGGTCGACCGGGCGGCGCTCGTTGCTCGCCTCGTAGACGGCGAAGCACAGCTGCAGCGTCTTCACCGCGAGGTCGCCGCTCATCTCGGGGTCCGCGCGCCCCTCGAGCAGCGCGTCGACGAAGTCGTGGGACGAGTTCTTGAACCCCGAGAACCAGTTGGCGTCGATCGTCGAGTACTCGGTGGTCGTCCCGTCCGGGTGGCGCACGATGAGCGGGGCCAGATCGAGCATCTCGCCGGTGGCGCGCGTCACCCAGAGGAAGCCGTCGGTTCCCTGCACCTCGAAGAACTCGTCGGCGCCGTAGTAGCGGCTGCGCATCGCCATCCGCGGCGCATACGTCACCTCCATCATCCCGAGCAGCGTGTCGCGCTCGTACTCGAAGATCGCCGCCGTCGGCGCCTCGAAGAAGATCGGTGCCTGGCGCACGACCGCCTGCACGCTGCGGATGTCCTGGTCGAAGAGCCACAGCGCCGTCGCGTACTTGTGCGCGACGTCGTCGAAGAGGTGCCCGCCGGGGCTCTGCGCGTTGAAGCGCCACACGTAGCCCTGGGGCTCGAGGTTGTTCTGGAACTCGGTGTCGGTCGTCCCGACGACGGTCTTCACCCGCAGCATCGTCGGCGCCCCGATCGCGCCGGCGGCGATGAGCTCCTTCGCCTTCACGAGGGGCGGGTAGTGGAAGAAGCACTCGCTCACCCGGAACGTCAGCCCGGCGCGTCGGGCGGCCTCGGTCATCTCGATCCCGTCGGCGACCGAGTTGGCGAGCGGCTTCTGGCACGACACGTGCTTGCCGGCGGCGAGCGCGGCGAGCACGTGCTCCTTGTGCAGGTACGTAGGGGTGAGCACCTCGACGGCGTCGACGTCGGGGTCGGCGAGCAGGTCGTCGAGCGCCGTGTAGACCTTCGGGACGCTCCACTCCTGCGCCATGGCCCTCGCCTTGTCCTCGCGTGGGTCGCACAGCGCGACGACGTCACAGCGGTCGTGGTCCAGGTACCCCGCGACGTTGAGGGGCGCGATGTTGCCGACCCCGACGATCCCCATCCGAACCCGGTCCACGCGACCTCCTACAGTCGATGACCACGCACGCGAAGACCCTGGTTCTAGTGGACGGCCGCGACCCCCCGGGCTCGGCCGCCCGACCGGAGGAGCGATGAAGGCCACCCGCATCCTGCACGCCTCGGTGAACGTCCAGGGCAGCCTGGACACGACGACCGGCTTCTACGCCGAGCTGCTGTCGCTGCCCTCCGCCGACCGTCCCGTCATCCCCGGTGTCGAGGGTCACTGGTTCGCCGTCGGGGACGCCCAGCTGCACCTCGTCGACGCGCCGTGCGCGGGCGCGCCGGCGATCGACCCCACCGGTCCCCATCTCTGCGTGGGCGTCGACGACCTCGACGCGGCGATCGCCGAGCTCGACGAGCGGGCCATCCCCTACGTCACCGGGCGGCAAGGCGACGTCGTCCAGGTGTGGATCGTCGACCCGTCCGGGTTCACGATCGAGCTCCAGGCCGACCCCGCCGCCGCCGTGGCCCGCTGAAAGGAGCTGGCATGCCCGACTTCAACCAGCAGATCATCGACGAGTTCCACGCCAACGGCGGACAGGTCGGCGGGATGTTCGAGCACGCGACGCTGCTCTTGCTGCACCACCGCGGCGCCAAGACGGGCACGGAGCGGGTGAGCCCGCTCGGCTACCTCCCCCTCGGGGACGATTTCGCGATCTTCGCGTCCAAGGCGGGCGCCCCGACGAACCCGGCCTGGTACCACAACCTGGTCGCGAACCCGTCGACGAGCATCGAGGTCGGCACCGAGACCCTCCGCGTCCGCGCCCGCGTCACCGAGGGCGAGGAGCGCGAGCGCATCTGGGCGACCCAGAAGGAGCGGGTCCCCCAGTTCGCCGAGTACGAGCAGAAGACCACACGCCGGATCCCGGTCGTCGTCCTCGAGCGGGCCTGATCAGTTGTCGGTCGGCTCCTCGAGCGGCGCCGCCGCCTTGAGGAGGACCTGGGCGGCCTCGAGATCGTCGTCGAGCACGAGCACGCGGGCGCCCTGGTAGAGGGCGACGTGGGGGAGCCAGCCTCCCCCGTCGCCGTAGTCGGCGGTGGCCCGGATCCCGTTGCTCTCGAGCATCGAGATGACGACGTCGGCCTCGAAGCGCGTCGGGAACCGGGCCAGCTCGACGATGCGACCGTCGGGCCGCGGTGTGCCCGGCATGCCTGCACCGTACCGACCGCTCGGGGACGCGGCCTTCTACCCTGTCATCGTGCTCGGGCTGCCCGACGCCATCACGGCGTGCCTCTTCGACCTCGACGGGGTCCTCACCCCGACGGCCGCCGTCCACGAGGCGGCGTGGAAGGAGATGTTCGACGCCTACCTGCAGAGTTGGTCGGCGCAGCACGACCAGCCCTTCCAGACGTTCGACACGACCGACTACGAGCGCTACGTCGACGGCAAGCCCCGCGCCGACGGCGTCCGCTCGTTCCTCGCGTCGCGCGGCATCACGCTCCCCGACGGGAGCCCGGATGACCCCCCGAGCGCGGACACGGTGAACGGGCTCGGCAACCGGAAGAACGTCCTCGTGCTCGAGCGCATCCACGCCGACGGCGTCGCCCCCTATCCCGGGTCCCGTCGCTACGTCGACGCGGTCCGCGACGCCGGCCTCGCCCGCGCCGTCGTCTCGTCGAGCGCCAACGCCAAGGACGTCCTGGCCGCCGCCGGGATCGCCGACCTCTTCGACACGGTCGTCGACGGGCACGCGGTCACCGACGAGGGCCTCGCGGGCAAGCCGGCCCCCGACACGTTCCTCGCCGCGGCGAAGCGGCTCGGCGTCGCGCCCGCCGCCGCCGCCGTCTTCGAGGACGCGCTCGCCGGCATGCAGGCCGGCAAGGCCGGCCACTTCGGGTTCGTCGTCGGCGTCGACCGGCTCCACCAGGCCGACGCGCTGCGCCAGGCCGGCGGCGACATCGTCGTCGAGGACCTCGCCGACCTGCTGCCCAAATGATCCGCCACCCCGCGTTCTCCTACGAGCCGTGGCGGCTCCGGGAGGAGTACCTCGAGCTCGAGACGCTCGCACAGACCGAATCGGTGTTCGCGCTCGCCAACGGCCACCTCGGCCTGCGCGGCAACCTCGAGGAGGGCGAGCCGGCCGGCATGCCGGGCACGTACCTCAACTCGGTCTTCGAGCGCCGGCCCCTCCCGTACGCCGAGGCCGGGTATGGCTATCCCGAGGACGGCCAGTCGCTCATCAACGTGACCGACGGGAAGCTGCTCCGCCTCCTCGTCGACGACGAGCCCTTCGACGTCCGCTACGGCGAGCTGCTCTCCCACGAGCGGATCCTCGACCTGCAGACCGGGCTGCTGCACCGCACCGCCGAGTGGCGCTCCCCGGCGGGCCAGGGGGTGCGCGTGACAACCGTCCGGCTCGTGTCGTTCACGCAGCGTTCGATCGCCGCCATCCACTACGAGGTCGAGGCGATCGGGGACTCGGCGCGCATCGTGGTGCAGTCCGAGCTGGTCGCGAACGAGCCGCTCCCCGAGCTGGGCAACGACCCCCGCGTCGCGGCCGCGCTCACCGCCCCGCTCGAGAGCCAGGACCACGCGTGCATGGACCTCGCCGCCGTCCTCGTGCACCGCACCGCGGCGAGCGGACTCGGCGTCGCTGTCGCGACGAACCACGAGGTCGACGGGCCCGAGGGCACCGAGACGTCCTCGATCGTCGACCCCGACATCGCCCGCGTCGCGATCACGACCGTGCTGGAGCCCGGGCAGCGCCTCCGGATCGTGAAGCTCCTCGCGTACGGCTGGTCGGCGACGCGGTCACGCCAGGCCTTGCGCGACCAGGTCAACGCCGCGCTCACCGCAGCGCGCCACACCGGCTGGGACGGCCTCGTGAAGGAACAGCGCGGCTACCTCGACGCGTTCTGGACCGGCGCCGACGTCGAGGTCGACGGCGACCCCGAGATCCAGTCGTCGGTGCGCTTCGGCCTGTTCCACGTCCTGCAGGCCGGGGCCCGCGCCGAGCGGCGCGCCATCTCCGCGAAGGGCCTCACCGGCACCGGCTACGACGGGCACGCGTTCTGGGACACGGAGACGTTCGTGCTGCCGGTGCTGACCTACACGATGCCGTCCACGACGGCCGACGCGCTCCGCTGGCGCCACTCGACGCTCCCCGCGGCCCGCGACCGCGCGCGCACCCTCGGGCTGCGCGGCGCCGCGTTCCCGTGGCGGACCATCACCGGCGAGGAGTGCTCGAGCTACTGGCCGGCGGGCACGGCGGCGTTCCACGTCAACGCCGACATCGCCGACGCCGTGCTGCGCTACCTGGACGCGACCCAGGACGACGCGTTCGAGGCCAACTTCGGCGTCGACCTGCTCGTCGAGACCGCCCGGCTCTGGATGAGCCTCGGCCACCACGACCGCGCGGGCAAGTTCCGCATCGACGGCGTCACCGGGCCCGACGAGTACAGCGCGCTCCACGACAACAACGTGTACACGAACCTGCTCGCCCAGCAGAACCTGCGGGCCGCCGCCGAGTGCGTCGAGCGCCACCCCGACCAGGCCGCCGCCCTCGGGCTACGCGACGAGGAGGCCGGCGACTGGCGGGCCGCCGCCGCGGCGATGTACATCCCCTACGACGACCATCTCGGCGTGAACCCCCAGTCGGAGACCTTCACCGAGCATCAGGTCTGGAACTTCGCCGAGACGAAGCCGGACCAGTACCCGCTGCTGCTGTCGTTCCCGTACTTCGACCTGTACCGCAAGCAGGTCGTGAAGCAGGCCGACCTCGTGCTCGCCATGTACCTGCGCGGCGACGCGTTCGACGACGAGCTCAAGGCGCGCAACTTCGCGTTCTACGAGCGGCTCACGGTCCGCGACTCGTCGCTGTCCGCGGCGATCCAGTCGGTGCTCGCCGCCGAGGTCGGCCAGCTCGAGCTGGCGTACGACTACCTCGCCGAGGCCGCGCTGATCGACCTCGACGACGTCGAGCACAACACGAGCGACGGCCTGCACATCGCGGCCCTGGCCGGCGGCTGGTGCGCGCTCGTCGCCGGGCTCGGGGGAGTGCGGGCCCGGGGGGGCACGCTGCACTTCGCGCCCCGCCTCCCCCCGGGCCTCACGCGCCTGGCGTTCCGCCTCTTGTATCGCGGCCGGCGCCTCCACGTCCGGGCCACACAGAGCGAGGCGACCTACGAGCTCGGCGACGGCGCGCCGATCGACCTCACCCACCACGGCGAGGCCTTCACGCTCGACAGCCCGGTGCGCCGCAAGATCCCGCCGGCGCCGGTCCGGCCGCGCCCGAGCCAGCCCGCCGGCCGCGCACCCGAGCCCCGCCAGCTCGCCCACTAGCCACCTCGCGCCCCCGTCGGCCGTCGGCCGTGGGACGATCGGCGCGTGAAGGCCGACCGACCGTCCGTCACCGCCCGCGGCGTGGCGCTGACGCGGTCGCGCATGGATCGCCCGAGCACGCCGGGGGGCGACCCCGAGGCGGAGCAGCGCCTCTACGCCGGGCTCGGCCCGGTGCGCGGGTTCCACTTCGGCGGACGCGGCGGGCAGCGCATCGAGCGCCGCACCCGGTTCTTCGATCACGAGGTCCTCGACGCGCTGACCGCGGGCGTGCCCCAGATCGTGCTCGTCGGCGCCGGCTACGACGGGCGTGCGCTGCGCTTCCGGCATCCCGACGTCCACTACTTCGAGGTCGACCATCCCGCGACCCAGGCGGACAAGCGCCGCCGCGTCGAGCAGCTCAGTGTCCCGCTCGACGGCCTCACGTTCGTGGAGGTCGACCTCATGGCCGCACGGGTCGGCCCGGCGCTCGCCGCGGCCGGCCACCGCGCCGACGCGGCGAGCCTGTTCGTCTGCGAGGGCCTCCTCCTCTACCTCACGCCCGAGGTGGTGGTGCAGCTCCTGACCGACCTGCGCGCCCGGGCCGCGCCGGGGAGCCGGCTGGCGCTCAGCACCCGGGAGCGGCTGCCCGGCCCGGGCGGCCCGCCGACGGCCCGTGAGCTCTGGCGCCGGCTGATGCTTCGCGTCGTCGGCGAGCCCCGGCGTTCCGCCTACGAGCACGGCGGTGTCGCCCGCCAGCTCGACCAGACGGGGTGGAGCGTCGCGCGCGAGATGCATCGCGACGAGGTGCGCCGGCGCGGGCCGGGCCGGCGCGGGATGCTCGTGGTCGCGACGCCCGGCTGAATCAGCCGGTGGCGTCGCTGGCCGCCCCCTTGAGGTTTGCCGCGTCGGGAGCGAGCAGGAACCCGGCGTGCAGCGCCTGGTCGGTGGCGTGGTCGAACGCAGTGACGTACGCCGTGTGCGTCGGGTAGAGGGCCGACAGCGTCGCCGCGTCGAACGGCGTCATCGAGCCGAACAGGACGCAGAACGGCCCGCCCGCGTTGGGGACGCCGGTCAGCGTCGCGGTCGGCGCGTCCACGAGCGGGGTGCGGATCCCGCCCACGGCGTTGCCGTGCGCGTCGCGGGCGATCGTGACGGGCGGCCCGGCGGTCACGGCCAGGCGGGGCGCGCGCGGCGGCGCCGTCCCCTTGGCCACCCACGCTTGCAGGTCGTGCACGGCCGTGTTCAGCACGAGGTAGGCGGGGCCGGTGTTGATCGGCTGGCTGCAGCCGAGCGGCCCGCCCCCGACCGCGCCCAGGTCGAGCAGCGTGCGCTCGGCCTGTCCGGTCCCGGTGTCGGTGAAGCCGATGTTCGCCGTGTAGGCGTCGGCGTGCGCGGTGCCCGCCACCTCCCAGACGCGGACCTCGCTCGTGTCGGGCTGCCCGACGGACGCGTAGCCGTTCAGGAGGTCGGTCTCGGTCTCGAAGACCAGCACCGGGACGCCGAGGCCCGTTCGGATCACCGTGTCCCGCGGCACGTCCACGACGGGTTGCGGGGCCTGCGACAGGGGCTCGTCTCTCGCCCACGTGCTGTGCACGAGGAAGCCGTCGAAGACGTGGTCGAGCGGCTGGACCGCGTCGATGTAGGTGACCATCGCGAACGCGGACTGCGACTCACCGGCGGCGATGACGTGGTGCACGGCGAGGCCGGCGAGCGGGTCGGGGTGCAGGTGACCGCGGGCGACGAGGCCGGCCTGGGAGAAGATGTCGTAGGCGTAGCTGTCGCCCGGGTGGCTGAGGGAGCCGTAGCGGGCGGGGTCGGCGGCGCGGAGCCCGCCCCCCGCGATCGGGCCGGCCGCGGCGGCGCCGCCTTGCACCCCGACGGCCTGGGCGCTGACGCCGACGTACGCCGCGCCGTCCCGGATGAGCGACGTGTGCGCTCCGACCCACTCGACCGCCGTGTCGGCGCCCGCACTGACGTTCAGCCACTCGACGACGACGTTGCCGTTGAACCGTTTCGCGCTCGTCGGCCGGTAGACGACGATCCGCGTCTTGTACGGCGCCGACGAGACGGGCTGGACGTGCCAGCGGCCGTCGGTCGTGAGCCGCGTCTTAGACGTGAAGGCGCGGGCGGTCCCGCTGAGGAAGTACTCCTGTTCGGTGTAGCCGACGCTCGCGAGGTCGAAGCTCGTGCTGATCAGGCTGATGCCGTTCCCTCCGGTCACGGGACCGGACACGGTCGGCGTCGGGACTCCGGTCGGCGTGGCGGTGTCGCGCGATGCGGGCTGCGCCGCGACGGGGACGGCGAGGCCGGCCACGAGGAGGCCGGCGCCGAGCGCCGCGAGGAGGGCGGGCCGCAGCAGGCGCGACACCGTCATGGTGAGCCGGCTCAGCGGTCGACCGTGTTCGAGGGCATGACCTGGGCGGCGACGACCTGGCGGAGCTCGTCGACGGCCCGCCCGACGGCGTCGAGCTTCGCCGCGAGCCACGACACGGGGTCGCTCATCGGGTCGGACCCGTTGCGGCTCGGTCCGAGGGCGTCGTAGCAGCCGCGCAGCAGCCGGAGGGAGTCGCGTTCCTCGGCGATGTAGCGGCCGAGCAGCTCCCCGGTGCGGATGTCGATCGAGTGGTCGGTGAAGAACTTGTCGAAGATGTCCGGCTTGTCGGCGCTGTCGAAGCGGAGCACGCCGAGCGCCTCGAACTTCTCCCGGTCCGGGCGCTCGGATCGAGCGGCGGCCATCTGACGCTCGAAGTCCGGGTCCTCCTTCGGCCGCAGCTGGTAGCCGAGCTCGTTGATTCGCTTCGCGAAGCTCATGCCGTGCTCGCCCTCCCGGGCGGCGACGGTGCGCAGCACGTCCCGTACCCCGTCGTGCGGGGTGACGTCGGCCCAGGCCGACAGGTAGGCGTAGGCCCGCGACTCGTTCAGCGAGACCGCGTTGAGGAGGCCGAGGTAGGACGGCGTGTCGGACATGGTGTTGCCTCCGCGTAAGGGGACGGCTGTGCGAGCGCCACGGTAGGCCTGCCACCCGGGTCGGCGTCGGGCGCGCCCCTCAGGCGGTGGTGGGTGCGGCCTCGCGGGCGAGCGCGGCGCGCAGCACCTCGCTCGCGTCGTGGATCATGTCGCGCGACGCGGCCGACACGGCCTCGATGCCGAGCGCGCCGTGGATGAGCCCCTCGTAGCAGCGCTGTGTGACGGGCACGCCGTCGGCCGCCAGGCGCGCCGCGTACGCCTGGCCGCCGTCCCGCAGGGGGTCGTACTCGCAGGTGATCACGTGCGCGGGCGCGACGCCCGACAGGTCGGTGACGTAGATCGGGTCGAAGCGCGGGTCGTGGTCGTCGCCGTGCGGGCCGAGGTAGTGGTCCCGGAACCAGACGATGTCGCGCGTGCTCAGGAGGTATCCCTCGCCGTTGTCGCGGATCGAGGCCTGGTCCTCGGTGACGCCGGTGCCGGGGTAGACGAGCAGCTGGCAGCGCAGCGCAGGCCCGCCGTGGTCGCGGGCGAGGATCGCGGTGACGGCGGCGAGCGTCCCGCCCGCGCTGTCGCCGGCGATCGCCAGGCGGTCCGGGTCGCCGCCGAGCTCGGCGGCGTGGTCGTGCACCCACTGCAGCGCGGCCCAGCAGTCCTCGACCGCGGCCGGGAACCGGTGCTCGGGCGCGAGCCGGTACTCGACCGACGCGAAGATCGCGCCGCTCGCGGCCGTGAGGTCGCGGCACATCCCGTCGTGGGAGCGGATGCTCCCGATCACGAAGCCGCCGCCGTGGAGATACACGACGACCGGGAGCGGCGTCGCCGCCGCGGCCGGCACGTACACGCGGACGGGGATGTCGCCTCCGGCACCGGGGACGCGGACGTCGGTGCTCGTCACCGACGGGTCCCCCGGCCCGCTGAGCGCCGCCATCCCCTCGTCGGCCAGCGCCCGCGCCTCCGCCGGGGTCTGCTCGTCGAGCTCGCCCATCACCGGCGCGAGGTCGTCGAGCAGCTTGCGAATCTCGGGATCGAGTGGCATCGCGTTCCTTCCCCGGAGCCGCCACCGTAGCGGCGGCGTGGCGACTACTGCTCGGCGAGGATGGCGGCCAGCTCGGCGACGGGGTCGCGGATCACCGGGCCGGTGGCGCGGATCTCGGCGCGTCGGATCGTCCCGTTGAACGGGAACGGCGCGGTGTAACCCTCGCCGACCGCGGGTCCCCACTCGTACCCGCAGGTGAGCCCGATCCCGACCCCGTTGAACGCAGTCGGCGTGAAGCGCGGGATCTCGCCCTCGGCGAGCGTCGTCCCGTCGCAGGACAGGACAGCGTGCCCGCCGAGCCCGTCGTCCTTCTCGAAGGCGAGCTCGACGACGTGGCGACCCGCCGGCAGCGGCACGTCGGCCTCCACGAGGTAGCGCTCCTTGCCGTACAGGTTGTGGACGTAGCGAGGACGGCCGTCGAGCACGTGCAGCGACCACCCACCGAGGACGCACCCGATCGCGAGCAGCACCCCCGAGGGGACCGTCCCGGCCGGGACCTCGACCTCGACGCGCAGGGTGTGCGACCGGTTGTGCACGTACGCGGCGTTGCGCTCGGGCACCTGGGATCCGCCCGGAAAGTAGCGGAACGCGTCGCGGGACCGCGCCCGCGACGGCTTGGGGTGCGCCATCGTCTCGAGCACCCGGTTGTCGAGCGGCAGCACGTCGTTGCGCGCCGCCTCCTCCCACCAGCGCGCCACCATCGCCGCGACCCGCTCGGGCTCCTCGGCCGCCCGGTCGGTCGTCTCGGAGTGGTCCTCGACGACGTGGTACAGCTCCCACACATCGTCGTCGAACGGCGCGTTCGGGTTCAGCCCGTCGCCGTACATCGCGCCGATCGGATGGAACGTCACCGCCTTCCACCCGTCGTGGTACAGCGCGCGCGACCCGAACATCTCGAAGTGCTGCGTGAGGTGGCGTCCGGCCGCCTCGGCGCCGTCGGGGGCGAGCAGGTAGGCGAAGCTCGTGCCGTCGATCGACGTCTGGGGGACGTAGTCGAGCTCCTCCGGGACCCCGGTCCCGACGAGCTCGAGCACGGTCGGCACCACGTCGATCGCGTGCGCGAACTGGTGGCGCACCGTGCCCGCTGAGTCGCCGAACCGGGCCGGCCAGGACACGATGCACGGGTCGGCGACGCCACCCTCGTGGACCTCACGCTTCCACCGCTTGAAGGGCGTGTTGCCGGCCATCGTCCAGCCCCACGGATAGTTGTTGTGCGTCGAGGCGGTGCCGATCTCGTCGATGCGGGCCTGCATCTCGTGCCGGCCGGCCGGGTCGAAGTTCGACAGGCGCCCGTCGTTGATCGAGCCGTCCCGCCCGCCCTCGGCGCTGGCCCCGTTGTCCGAGACGAGCAGCACGAGCGTGTCGTCCCGGTCGCCGACGTCGTCGAGGAAGCCGAGCAGCCGGCCGATCTGCGCGTCGGTGTAGGAGAGGAAGGCGGCGAAGCACTCCATGAACCGTGCCGCGACCGTCCGGTCCGCCCGGTCGAGGTCCTCCCAGGCGGGCACCCAGGACGGGCGCGGCGAGAGGCGCGTCCCCGCGGGGAGGACGCCCCGCTCCAGCTGGCGGGCGAAGACCCGCTCCCGCAGGGCGTCCCAGCCGTCGTCGAACTTCCCTCGGTACCGCTCGATCCACTCGCGGGGGGCGTGGTGCGGCGAGTGGCACGCGCCGGTGCAGAAATAGAGGAAGAACGGCCGCTCGACGTCCACCGCCCGCAGGTCCCCGAGGTAGCTGATCGCCCGGTCGGCGAGGTCGGCGCTCAGGTGGTAGCCCTCCTCGACCGTGCGCGGCGGCACCACCGAGTGGTTGTCGTGGAAAAGGTTCGGCACGAACTGGTGCGTCTCGCCGCCGTGGAACCCGTACCAGCGGTCGAAGCCCCGCCCGAGCGGCCAGGTCCAGCGTGGCGCCCCCATGTGGGTCTCGTCGTCGGGGGTGAGGTGCCACTTGCCGACGGCGTACGTCGCGTAGCCCTGGGCGCGCAGCATCTCGGACAGGAAGCCGTTCTCCCGGGGCGGCGTGCCCGAGTAGCCGGGGTAGCCCATGGCGAGGTCAGCGACGCGGCCCATCCCGCTGCGGTGGTGGTTGCGGCCGGTGAGCAGGCACGCCCGCGTCGGCGAGCACAGCGCCGTGGTGTGGAAGTTCGTGAGGCGCACCCCGCCCGCCGCCAGCCCGTCGATCACGGGCGTGTCGATGTCGGAGCCGTAGCAGCCGAGCTGGGCGAACCCGACGTCGTCGAGGACGATCAGCACCACGTTCGGGGCGCCGTCGGGCGGCGCCGGGTCCGGCGGCCACCACGGCTCCGAGTCGCGCCAGTCGCGGCCGATCCGGCCTCCGAACGCTGGGCGTGCCACCGTCGATCCTCCGGGCTCGCGGTCGGGTGCGCACGGACTGTCGCCGACCGCGCCGCGACCGGTCAACTGGGTCAGCCGGCGAGCTGCACCACCAGGAGCGACGCGAGCGCGGCGAGCACCCCGAGGTGCTCGACGCAGATCGAGCGCGCAAGGCGGCTCTGACGCTCGACGGTGTCGGTGCGCGCTCCGAGCCGCACGGCCTGGGGGACGGTGCGCAGCCCGGCCAGCAGCACGGCGGTCCCGGCGAGGCCGAGCGACACCCACGCGACCCACCCGGCGACGTCCCCGCTCGTGAGCTCGAGGACGATCGCGGTGAGCGTGCCCACCATCACAGCCGCGACGAGCCGGTTCATCGGCCGGGCCGCGGTCGTCACCCGCCGGTAGTAGCCGGCGACCGAGACGAGGACGGGCTCGGGGAGGTCGCCCTGCCGGTGCCGGAGCACCTGCACGTCGAACATGAGATCGAACCACACGACGGCGAGCAGGAAGCCGGCGCCCGCGCTGACGTACGGCGTCACCGGTGAGGTGGCGCGACGACGACGCGCGGCCGCCGCAGCCGGCCGGCGCCGGGCACCCGCCTACCCGGCCTGGGCCTGGACGCTCGCGACGCCGGGGACGGTGGCGTCGGTCTGCAGGCGTGTGGGCGCCGCCGAGCTGCCGCCCAGGTAGCGGGCGAGGAAGTCGAGCACCGAGTGGACGATGACCGGCTCCCACGGCGTCGGCTGCGGGCCCGTCGTCTGGGGGAACGACGTGTGGGGTGCTCCGTGCAGCGTCACGAAGAACTTGGGGGGCGGCGCGGCGGCGTAGACCTGCACGCTCGACGAGTACGGGACGGTCTGGTCGGCGTCACCATGGAAGAGGAGGAGCGGGACGGGCCGGCCGGCGAAGAACTGCCCCGACGGGAAGGGCAGCTCGAGCCCGTCGATCGAGACGGCGGCGCGGAGGCGCGCGTCCCGACAGCAGCTGTTCTCGGCGACGCCGAGGACCGTGGCCGCCCCGAGCGAGTGGCCGATCACGGCGACGCGCCCCGGTGCGACGAGGCCGTGGAACGGGCTGCTCGCCGCGCGGTCGAGGCGCAGCATCGACGTGATCACGAAGCTCACGTCACCGGGCTGGTGGAGATAGTCCGAGATCGTGACGCCGCCCGGTGCGCCGCGGCTCGACAGCGGAAACGTCGGCGCGGCGACCACGTACCCGGCGGCGGCCCACTGCCGCAGCATCGGCTCGTACGTCGGCCCGTTCGAGCCGTTCCCGTGGGCGAACACGACGAGCGGGAACGCCCCGGACGCCGCCACCGCGCCGGGACGGTCGGCTGGCCCGGCCGTGCCGCGCGCCGGGTAGTAGACGACCGTCGGCAGCGTGCGGCTCGGGCTCCCCGCGTACGACCCGTTCGGCGGTGTCGGACGGCTCGTGTCCACGAACGGCTCGGTGCGGACGCCGACGGCATAGCCCGCCGCAGGCACCGCGGCGGGCAGGGCCGCGGCGCCGACGGCCGGCACCACGAGGAGCCCGGCGATGAGCAGCGCCAGGGCGGGCCACGGCCGCATGCGCCGCATCATCGCCGATCGGGGCCGCCGTTGCCCGTCCGCTCGGCGGGCGGTCGTCCGGGCAGACTGACGTCGGCGGGTTCCCCCGGGGGCTTCTCGGGACGCAGGGCGGCGGGCGGGCCCCGGAAGGGAGCCGAACCCGCTCGCCGCTGCCCGCGCACTTATCGTGACAACGTGAGATTGGAAGCGTGATGCCGACCTCGACCGACGAGTCGCACCGCGACGCGCGGGCCGAGCCGGCCGCGCCGACGGTCGACATCGTCGTGCCGGTCCACAACGAGGCGCAGGTGCTTGAGGCCAACATCGGGCGCCTGCGCGACTACCTCGTGGCGCATTTCCCGGTGTCGTGGCGCATCACGATCGCCGACAGCGGGTCCGACGACGGCACCGGCGCGCTCGCCGCCGACCTCGCCGAGCACCTGCCCGGCGTGCGGACGGTCCGGGTCGACCGGCCCGGTCGCGGGCGCGCCCTGCGGGCCGCGTGGCAGGCGAGCGACGCCGCGGTGGTGGCGTACACCGACGTCGACCTCTCCACCGACCTGAGTGCGCTGCTGCCACTGGTCGCGCCGCTCATCTCGGGTCACTCCGACATCGCGATCGGTTCGCGCCTGCTGCCCGGCAGCGAGGTGGCGCGCGGCCCCAAGCGGGAGCTGATCTCGCGCCTCTACAACCTCATGCTGCGGGTGGTGTTCGCCAGCCGGGTCCGCGACGCGCAGTGCGGCTTCAAGGCGATCCGAGCCGACGTCGTCGGGCCCCTGCTCGACGCGGTGACCGACCAGGCCTGGTTCTTCGACACCGAGCTGCTGCTCCTCGCCGAGCACAACGGCTTGCGCATCCACGAGCTGCCGGTCGACTGGGTGGACGACTCAGACAGCCGCGTGCGGGTGGTACCCACCGCCGTCCAGGATCTCCGCGGCGCGGCCCGGATGGCCTGGCGCTTCGTCACCGGGCGCGGGCGGATCGAGTTCGCCGATGCAGGCCGCGACCGTCTCGGGGACGACTTCGGCCGGCGCATCGTCCGCTTCGGCGTGATCGGGCTGCTCAGCACGGCCGTGTCCCTCGCCATCTTCCTGGCGCTGCGCGAGTCCGTCGGGGCGATCGCGGCGAACGCCATCGCGGTCACGGCCACCTTCCTCGGCAACACGTGGGCGAACCGCCACTTCGTCGTGGGCAGTGGGCTGGCGGGACGGCACTGGCGCGGTGCGTTGGCCGTGTGGCTCGGCGCCCTCGCGGTGACGAGCGCCGCGCTCGGGCTCGTCGACGCGCTCGGCGGCGGCCTGACGCTCGAGCTCGTGGCACTCGCCGTGACCTGGACCGGCGCGACGGTCGCCCGCCTCGCGCTGGTCCGTACGTGGGTGCTGCGGTCCGCCGTGTGAGCGATCCGACACCCGTCATCGCCGGTCCGTCCGACGCCCTGAGCGGTTCCGTCGACGGGCGCGACCCCGTGCCCGTCTGCGACGCCACGTCCCGTGGGGCGCGCCTCCGCCGCGTCACGCCGGAGCTCGGGATCACCGTCGCGGCGCTCGTGCTCTTCGCGTGGGGCTTGTCGAAGAACGGCTACGGCAACACCTACTACGCCGCGGCCGCGCGCTCCATGACGACGTCGTGGAAGAACTTCCTGTTCGGCTCGTTCGACCCGGGCGGCTGGATTACGACCGACAAGCCGCCGCTGGCCCTGTGGCTCGAAGCGCTGTCGGCACGCACCTTCGGTTACTCGAGCTGGTCACTGCTCATGCCGTCAGTGCTCGCCGGTGCCGGGTCGGTGTGGCTGCTCATGTCGACCGTTCGCCGTGCGTGGGGTGCCCGCGCCGGGCGCGTGGCCGGCCTCGCGCTGGCACTGACCCCCGTCGCGTTGGCGGTCAGCCGCTCGAACAACCCGGACGCGACGCTCGTGCTCTGTCTCGTGGCCGCGGCGTACGCGACGCAGCGCGCCATCAGCGACCAGCAGCCCCGCTGGCTGATCTTGGCCGGCGTGGCGTGCGGCCTCGGATTCCTCGCCAAATGGCTCGTCGGCGGCGTCGTGCTGCCCGGCCTCTTCCTGGCCTATCTCCTGACGGGACCCGGGGGCTGGTGGAAGCGCGCACGCGACATCGCGCTGGCGTGCGCCGCGTTCGTCGTGGTCGCCGGCGGCTGGATGGCCGCGATCGACATCGTCCCCGCGTCCAGCCGGCCCTTCGTCGGCAACAGCACGAACAACACGACCCAGAGCGTCGTGTTCGGCTACGACGGCTTCGGTCGACTCACAGGCTCGACGAGCGGACCGGGCGGCGTGGCGCGCCAGTTCGCCGGCTCGTTCCGCGGGTTCGGCGGGTCGGGGGGCGCACCGGGGATCGGCCGGCTGTTCAACGCGGGCATGGGCGACCAGGTGATGTGGCTGTTCGTCCTCGCCGCGCTCGCGCTGCTGGGCGGCCTCGTACTGATGTTCCGTCGACGCCTGGGCGCAGCCGAGCGCGGCTCGCTCATCTTGTGGGCGGGCGTCGGGATCGTGAGCTACTTCGTCTTCGCGTACACCCAGGGGACGTTCCACAACTACTACGTGGCCGCGTTCGCACCGGCGGTCGCCGCGTTCGTCGGGATCGGCGTCGAGCTCGTCTGTCGGGGCGGTCGGGTGGCGGCCGTGGCCGTCGCCGCGGGGGCGGCCGGCACCGCCGTGCTCCAGGTCGTGCTGCTCCGCCGCGTCGACGCGTACCAGACGTTGCGCACGCTCGTCCCGGTGGCACTCGGCGTCGTCGCGCTGGCCGCGGTCGCGGCCGCCGTGTGGGGCCGGGTCGGCCGGCGCACCCTCGCCATCCTCGCCGGGACGGGCCTCGTCATCGCGCTCGCCGCGCCGACGGCCTGGGCGACCTCGGGCGTGCGGCACGCCCAGAACGGGACCGAGCCGGCGGCGCGGCCCGTGTCCGGCGACGCGGGCGGGCTCACGCCGAACCCGGGCGCTGGGTTCGCGTTCCCGGGGCGCGGCCGGGTCGCGGGGCGCGGCGGCGGGGTCACGGGGTTCTCGGCCGCCGAGCTGGCCTGGCTGCGCCGACGTCAGGGCGGCGCGCGATGGATCGTGGCCGTGCCGAACGCACGGCAGGCCGCGCCGGCGATCATCGCCGGCGCGTCGGTCATGGCGATGGGCGGCTTCCAGGGCACGGACCCGGCCATGACCCCGTCGGCGCTCGCCGATCTCGTGCAGCACCACGAGCTGCGCTACGTCGCGCCGAGCGGCGGGTTCGGCGGCACGAACGTCGGCGCGTTCGTGAGCCAGGTCTGCGCGCCCGTCGATGCCGCGCGCTGGGGCGAGTCCGGCCCGAGCGGACTCTACGACTGCGCCGGGCAGGCCCGCGCGATCCGCGAGGCGAAGGTGTCGGCGACGCCCGCCACCGGTGGCGGCATCCCGCCGGGCATCCGGCTGGGATCGGCGGGCGCGGTCGCGCGCCTCGTGCAGTGCCTCGAGGCACACGGCTGGGACCCGACCGCCGGATCCCTCAACCTCTCGACGCCGGCCGCGGCGCACGCCATCAGCGCCTGCGCGGCGCTCGTCCCGGCGGCACTCGCCCAGCCGGGCCACCGGTTCCGACCGGCCTGAGGCCCCGCGCGCCCCCAGGCGGCGTGTCGGGCCCGCAGCATGCCCATCCCGGTCGCGACACCGCCGAGGGGCTCGAAGCGGTCGCTCTCGGCGGTGAGCTCCTCGTGCTCGGCGTCGGTGAGGTCCAGGTCGGCGGCGGCCACGTTGTGCTCGAGCTGCGCGACCGAGCTCGCGCCCGGGATGGCGATGACGTTCGGCTTGCGGAGCAGCCAGGCCAGGGCGACCTGGGCCGGCGTCGCGTCGTGCGCCTTGGCGAGCCGGCGGAGCGCCTCGATGACGGGGGTCGCCCGCTCGAGGTTCTCCGGCAGGCACAGCGGGTTGTTGCGGCGCGCCGGGCCGGCCGGCGGGTGCGCGGCGTCGTACTTGCCACCGAGGACCCCCTGCTCGAGCGGGCTATAGGCGATCACCAGACGGTCGCGGCGTTGCGCGTACTCGACGTTGCCTCGGTCGGGCTTGCGCTGCAGGAGGCTGAAGTGCACCTGATTCGAGGCGACCGGCCCACCGAGGTCACGCTCGGCGGCCTCCCAGCGCGACGGGGAGAAGTTGCTCACGCCGACGTGCGCGACGATCTCGTCGTCGAGTAGGCGGCGCATCCCGCCCATCGTCGAGCGAAGCGGCACGACCGGGTTCGGCCAGTGGACCTGGTAGAGATCGATCAGCGAGACGCCGAGGCGGAGCGCCGAGAGCCGTCCGTGCTCGTGCACCCGCGACGCCGTCGGCCAGACCGGCAGCACCTTCGTGGCCACGAACGCCTCGTCGCGCCGTCCCTCGATCGCGCGACCGACGATCGCCTCCGACACGCCATGGGCGTAGACCTCCGCCGTGTCGAGCAGGTTGACCCCGAGGTCGAGCGCCCGGTGCACGAGCTCGACGGCGGTCGTCTCGCCGTATGCGTTGCCGTAGCCCCAGTCGTGAGATCCGAACTGCCAGCACCCGAGCCCGATCGCCGAGACCCGCAGGCCGGCCGCTTCGACGTAGCGCATGGTGCTCCTTGGGGCAGCGGCGGGACCGCCGCGTGGGTCGACACCGTGGGCGGACGGGGTCGACGTTCCAGAATGTACCGGCCGCGATCCCACGCCACCGAGGCGGACGGCGCGGCCGCGAGGAGGCGACATGGAGCTGAGCGACGCGATGCGGACGTGCGGCGCGGTGCGGGAGTTCACGGGGGAGCCGGTCAGCGACGAGCAGCTCCTCGCCGTGCTCGACGTGGCCCGGTTCGCGCCGAGCGGCGGGAACCGTCAGGGCTGGCGCCTCATCGTCGTGAGCGACCCGACCGTCCGACGGTCGCTGCGGGACCTCTACTGCGCGGGGTGGTACGAGTACCTCGCGCTGGCGGGGGCCGGTCTGGTGCCGTTCGCGCCGGTCACCGACCGCGCCGCGGAGCGGACGGCGCTCGCCGGGGCGACGGCGATCGCCGAGGCCGCCGCGGCCGGTCCCGGCGGGTTTGCCGAGCATCTCGACGAGGTCCCCGCGCTGCTCCTCGTCCTCGCGGACCTGCGCGCGCTCGCGGCGACGGATCGGGACCTCGACCGCTACACGCTGATCGGTGGCGCCTCGGTGTACCCGTTCGTGTGGAACGTGCTGCTCGCGGCGCGCGACGCGGGCCTCGGCGGCGTGCTGACCACGATGCTCGCTCGCCGGGAGCCCGAGGTTCGGGCGTTGCTGGGCGTGCCCGACGAGTTCGTGATCGCCGCGTTGCTTGCCCTCGGGCACCCGGTCCGTCAGCCGCGATCACTGCGCCGCACGGCGGTCGGCGACTTCACGACCCGCGACCGCTTCGACGGCCCGGCGTTCGGCGCGTCCGGCTGAGCGACCGGAGCGAACACGCGCTCTGCTGTTCCGAGAGAGACCGAGAAGTGAACAGCAGCCGAACAATCCGCGCGAGCGCTCCACGGCGGCGCCGGCGCGTCGCGCGTCGTGTGCTGGGCGCCGCTGACCGCGGCTCGCGCGGCATGAGGACGCTGCAGCGACCGCAAGGTCCCGACCGCACGGGCTCGCCGCGCGTTCACGCGCGGCGATCCCGTCTGGCCCTTGACAGGGTCGTCGAGCACGTTCGACCTGCTCGACACGGCGCGTCCGCCCTCGCCGGTCCGGTGAGCCCACCGCTTGAGACGCTGCGACGCTTTTCCTACACTGGCGCCACCGAGGCCGTGTCAATGGACCGTCCCGGCAATCCAGCAGCAATCAGCAAGAAGGACGCGAATCCGTTGGCTACAGGCACTGTGAAGTTCTTTAACGAGCAAAAGGGGTACGGCTTCATCTCCCGCGAGGGAATGGACGACGTGTTCGTGCATTTCTCCGCGATCCAGGGGACGGGGTTCAAGACGTTGACCGAGGGTCAGCGTGTGGAGTTCGACGTCGGCCCGGGCCGGAAAGGCGACGAGGCCCAGAACGTTCGTCCGATCTGACGGACTCGGGGCTGCGGTGGGCCGATCGGCCCGCCGCAGCCTCCGTCGCATCACGCACCGTCGCCCGCGCTCGGGCACGGTTCACCGAACGCCGATGCACGCGGGCTCGGCGCGCAGCGCGGTGTCGAGCGCCCGCACCTTGTACTGCTGCTCCGCGTCCTGCACCAACGCCGCGACGCGCCGGCCGGTGTCGTCGAGCGTCTGCACGAGACTCTGCGCCCCGACTTGAAAGCGCTGCGGGTCGTCGGGCAGCGCCTTCACGGTCAGCTGCGCGGCCTGGAACGTCCGTTGGGCTTGCAGCACCCCGTCACGGATCGACGACGCGATGGCGTGACCCTTCGCGATGGAGGGCGTGCCGGCTTCGTCCACCGCGTTGAGCAGCTCGGCCGTGCGCAGGATCGCCGTGTCGAGGAAGTCCGAGATCTCGGTCTGGATCTCGGACAGCGTGACGGTGACCCCGCCCGGCGGCGTCAGCAGGCCGTTGCCTGCGCCCATCAGGAACTCGCCCCAGTCGACGAGCTTCGTGCACACCGTCCGGCCCCAGAGGCGCACCGCGACCTTCTGGTCCGACAGCCCGGACGGGATGACGGCCAGGAAGTTGACGGTGAGCTGACACCGACCGAACGCGTCGCGCGCGACGGTCGTCGCGGCTTGATCCAGCGCGTCGGGCTGACTCGCCTGCGCGGTCGCCGCCTGGGCCAGGACGCTCGACGGATCGCCGTGCTGGACGGCGCGGGCGATCGTCGTGAGCGCCGCCCGGGCATCCGACGGGGCGGCGCGGCCGAGGGTCTGCAACGCCGCGACCGATTCGGTGCTCGAGGTCGGACGGGCGCCGTTGAAGGCTCGGATCGCGGCGCAGAAGGGGCCGGTGCTCGACGCCCGCGCGGGCGACGCCCCGGCGGGCACGAGCAGCGCGGCGAGCACGGTCGCCGCCACCGCGGCGGCGGTCGCCACCCGGGTGCTCCCGTCCCCCACGGCACCAGTATCGGTCGTCGCACGGCGGGCGCGCCGTCGCGCGGGAGGAGCGCGGTCACCGTGTGACGCACGCCACGGGCGGGAACCCTGACCCGAGACGCGAGACCGGACGTGTACACTTGGTGTACCCCCCCGACGGAAGCCCTCGATGCGCGCGCGCGACGACATCCGGAACGTGGCCATCGTGGCCCACGTCGACCACGGCAAGACGACGCTCGTCGACGCCATGCTCCGCCAGACCGGCGCGTTCGGTGACCATCAGCAGGTCGTGGAGCGCGTGCTCGACTCGACCGACCTCGAGCGCGAGAAGGGCATCACGATCCTGGCGAAGAACACGGCGGTGCGCTACGGCGGCGTGAAGATCAACATCGTCGACACGCCGGGTCACGCCGACTTCGGAGGCGAGGTGGAGCGCGGCCTCACGATGGTCGACGGCGTGCTGCTGCTCGTCGACGCCGCCGAGGGCCCGCTGCCGCAGACGCGCTTCGTCCTGCGCAAGACGCTCGAGGCCCGCCTCCCGGTCCTGCTCGTCGTGAACAAGGTCGACCGCGGCGACGCCCGTGCCGCCGAGGTCGTCCACGAGGTCGAGGAGCTGTTCCTCGACCTCGACGCCGACGAGCACCAGATCGGGTTCCCCATCGTCTACTGCAACGCGCGCAGCGGCCGGGCGTCGCTCGATCCCACGGACCCGGATCTGCAGCTTCCCGGCATCGCGGGCGAGGGCGGACTGAAGCCGCTGCTCGAGCTGCTGCTGGAACACATTCCCGCGCCGCAGTACGACCCCGACCACCCGCTGCAGGCCCTCGTCACCAACCTCGACGCATCGCCCTATGTCGGGCGCATCGCGTTGTGCCGCGTGCGGCACGGAACCTTGCGGCGCGGCGAGCCCGTCGCGTGGTGTCGCGCCGACGGCACGATCGAGCCGGTCCGGATCACGCAGCTCTACGTCACCGAGGCACTCGAGCGCGTCGACGCGGACACGGCCGGGCCCGGCGAGATCGCGGCGATCGCCGGCCTCCCCGACGTGACGATCGGCGAGACGCTCGCAGACGTCGAGCGACCGACCCCGCTGCCGGTGATCCACGTCGATGATCCCAGCCTGTCCATCACGATCGGCGTCAACACGTCGCCCCGCAGCGGCCGCGAGGGAAAGAACCTCACCGCCCGGCTGGTCAAGAGCCGGCTCGACACCGAGCTGGTCGGCAACGTGTCGCTGCACGTCCTCCCCACCGAGCGGCCCGACGCGTGGGAGGTGCGGGGCCGCGGCGAGCTCCAGCTCGCGGTGCTGGTCGAGACGATGCGTCGGGAGGGGTTCGAGCTGACCGTCGGCAAGCCCGAGGTGGTCACCCGCGAAGTCGACGGCCGGCTGTGCGAGCCGATGGAGCGTGTGGCGATCGACGTGCCCGACGAATATCTCGGGGCCACGACCCAGCTCCTCGCGTCCCGCAAGGGCCAGCTCGAGTCGATGGTCAACCACGGGAGCGGGTGGGTGCGACTCGAGTACCTCGTGCCCGCGCGGGGTCTCGTCGGGTTCCGCACCGAGTTCCTCACCGAGACGAAGGGGACCGGGCTGCTGCACCACGTCTTCGACCGCTACGAGCCCTGGCTCGGCGAGCTGCGCTCGCGCCGGAGCGGCAGCCTCGTCGCCGACCGGGCCGGTGCCGCGACCGCCTACTCGCTCATGAGCCTCCAGGAACGTGGCGAGCTCTTCATCGGACCAGGCGTTGAGGTGTACGAGGGCATGATCATCGGTGAGAGCTCCCGTGCCGACGACATCGACGTGAACCCGACGCGCGAGAAGAAGCTCACCAACCATCGGGCGGCGTCCGCCGACGAGCTCGTGCGACTCGCCCCGCCGCGGACGCTGTCGCTCGAGCAGTCGCTCGAGTTCGTGACATCCGATGAGTGCGTCGAGGTGACGCCCGTCTCGGTCCGGATGCGCAAGACGACGCTCGACGCGAGCCTTCGTGGTCGTCGACGGGGCCAGGCGCGCCGCGCGTCGGCGCCGGACGCGAGCTGATCGGAACATTCTTCCGGCGAAATCCACGTCTTGGTCTCTCGGTTCCGTCATGCTGGACAGCACACCGGGAGGGCAGTCGGTGGCCCATGTGCTGCATAGCGTCGACTATCGGGTGTGCTGCACCCGATGCGGCGAGACCTGGACCGAGATCGACGAGGACACGACGCCGAGCGACCTGCGACTCGGTGCCCGTCACCAGCACTCGTGCCGACGCTGCGGCACGACCGTCGAGGCCCAGGTGGTGGGCGCGCTCGACGACACCGCACCCACCCGCGCCGAGGCGCCCGGGCGAAACGGTCGACGCCGGCCTCGGCGCGCGCACGGGTAGAGCGGGCGGTGTCGCGTAGCGGCGGCGCGCGCACCCGGCGCGGTGCTCAGGACGAGCCGTGTCTGGACGCTGCCTATGCTGGCCGGCGCGGCGCATGAGGGAGTCACGCGTGCTGCACGTGTTCGGTTTCGAGAAGGTCGGCGTCGCGGTGAGCGACCTGTACTTCGTCGACCCCCGCCCCGGACCAGGTCAGGAGGGCGCCGAGCGCGGCGTGCGCCTCGAGGTGCGCCTGCTCGCCGCAGAACCCACCGAGGGCTCGATCTACGCGTCGCAGCCGATCCTCGTCGACCAGCCGATCTGGCGCGCCGATCTTCTCGAAACGGTCGCAGGCGGCCCCGGCACCTTCGACCGCACGCATCATCACCCGAAGATGCGTGGCTGGGAGCCCGGCACCCGGCAGTTCGACGACACGATGAGCTCGGACCCGCTCGGCTTCGTCGCCGAGCAGCTCGGTGACCTGCCCGGCCTCGTCGCCGGCGCCGACCTCGATCCCGCCTCGGTCTCCGACCGCGACATCGAGGAGCTGCGGGCCGCCGTCCCCGAGATCATGGCGACCACCCGTGCCCTCCTCGCGGGCGTGCGCGCCGGACAGCTCGCGCGGCCGCCCAGCGAGGCGTCGGCGAGCGCTCGCACCGGCTGGCTCTGACCGGTTCCGCGCCCCCGCCTACGCTGCCGTGGGCGAGGGAGCGTGACGATGCCAGAACAGGACCAGGCGCTCTACGCGACGTACCTGCAGCGAGTCCCGATGCTGCGCTCCTGCTCGCCGGACGACATCGACCGGATCGCCGAGCTCGGCGTCACCGTCACCGTGCCGCGTGGCCAGGCGATCATCCACGAGGGCGAAGCCGGCAACCAGTTCTTCGTGATCACACGCGGCGCCGTCGAGGTGACGCGAGCCGACCATGTCGTCGCCGCGCTCGGTCCGGGCGACTACTTCGGTGAGCTCGCCCTCTTCGATCCGGCGCCCCGCAACGCCACGGTGACGGCCACCGCCGACACGACCGTCGTGTCCGTCTCCCGAAACTCGTTCCGTGAGCTCCTCGGCGAGGTCAGCTCCTTGCGCGACGTCCTGCTCGCCGGGATGGCCACGCGCCTGCACGAGCTGGACGGCCACGCCTGAGCGACGGGCGCCCATGATGGATGCCCGCTACGCCGAGTTTCCCGAGGGGTTCTTCGCCCGGGCCGACGAGGCGCCCGACGATCGCTTCTACGCACCGCCCCGGCTCGTCGAGCACCTCGACGCGGCAGCGATCGCCGCGGTCGGCGACCTCTACGCCAGCCTCGGCCTGCGCGGGGACGTCCTCGATCTCTGCGCCTCCTGGGTGTCGCACTTCCAGGCGGCCCCAACCCGCCTCGTGGTCCTCGGGATGAACGCCGAGGAGCTCGCGCGCAACCCCCAGGCCGCCGAGCGAGTCGTCCACGACCTCAACGCCGACCCGCAGCTGCCCTTCCCCGACGCGGCCTTCGACGCCGCCACCTGCTGCGTGTCGGTGGACTACCTCGCCCGGCCCCTCGAGATCTTCGACGAGGTCGCCCGCGTGCTGCGACCGGGCGCGCCCTTCGTCTGCACCTTCTCGAATCGGTGCTTCCCGACGAAGGCCGTGCAGGGCTGGCTCGCGTCGGGCGACGACGCCCACGTCGCCCTGGTGGCCCGGTACTTCGAGCTGTCGCGCGGGTGGGTCGACACGACCGCCGAGCGGCGCACCCCCGCCGACCACCACGGGGACCCGCTCGACGGCGTCTGGTCGTACCGGGAGCGGTGAGGCGCGTGCCAGGACCGGGACGAAGCGGACAAGCGGACTCCCCCGGCCTGACACCACGGGGCCCGCCGGGCGATGGGGCCGGGACCGCCTGAGTACCGGTTACTCACGACCGGACCGGCGCGGGTCTGCGATCCTGTCCGTGAAAGCACCTCGGGCTCGGGCCGTCGCGCCGGGTCGCGGGACACCGTCGAGATCGATCCAGGAGGACACGATGGGGCTCTTCAAGGGCGCGAAAGACGCCATGCAGAACATGCAGCAGCAGGCGGGCGGTATGGCCGGGATGCCGGCAGGCGTGAGCATGCCGACGGGCCCCATGCCCGACCCCGCGTACGTCGCCAAGGTCAACAAGATCGGCAAGAGCGGCGTGCAGGCGCCCGGCGAGATCGTCGCCGTCCGTGAGGCGGGTGCCGCCGACATGTCCGGCGGGGTGCCGCACGACTTCGACGTCCACGTGAAGCCGGAGGGGCTGGCCGAGTACGACACGACGATCCACCAGAGCATCCAGGCGAACCAGGTGCCGAACCTGACCGTCGGGAAGGCCGTGACCGTCAAGTACGACCCCGACAACCCGGTCGACGCGCTCCTGTCCAGCTGGTAGGCGCATCCCCGGGCCGAGCGCCCGGGCGGTTCGAGCGACGAGGCGCAGCCGCGAGCCTTCGCGGCTCGCTTCGGCGCGCCTGACCTACGATCGTTGCGGATGGCGGAGTCTGCGGCGTCGGAGGCCAGTCTCGACTTCAAGGACCCGGCGAACCGGACGAACCTGACCTTCGCCGTCGTCCCGATCGGCAGCCTCGAGGTCATCTCGCATCAGCGCAAGCCGAGCGACACGCACGTCAAGCGCGTCGTCGAGTCGGTGAACCGAATCGGGTTCCTGACGCCGCTGGTCGTGGTCGAGCGCGACGACGCGAAGGGCTACTTCGTGATCGACGGCCAACACCGTCTCCTCGCGGCGCGCGAGCTCGGCCTGCGTCGCGTCCCAGTGATGATCGCCCCCAAGCGCGCCGCCCGGCGGATGCTCACCCTCAACGTCGAGAAGGAGCCGAACATCCGCGAGCGCGCCGCGGTGGCCCTCTCGATCTACCGGGAGCTCGTCGACACCAGCCCGACGCTCGCCGAGGACGACCCCGAGGTCGCCGACGCGACGCAGCACGCCCACTACGTCACGCTCGGCCTCGCGTACGCCCAGTTCGGGCGGCTCGCCGGCAGCGCGTACGAGCCCATCCTGCGCCGCTGCGACGGCTACCTCGACCGCCCTCTCGCCGAGTGCCTCCCGGTCCGAGAGGCGCGCGCCGGCAAGGTCGTCGAGGCGCACCGGCTCGTGCGCGCCATCACCGACCAGCTCAAGGAGCTCGGCGCGTGGCACGAGTTCGTCGGGGCGCAGATCATCGGCTACGCCAACCCGCTCCGACGGGCCCGCAAGCAGCACTCCTTCGACGACGTGTTCGACAAGATGATCGCCAAGCTGCGCGAGGCCGAGCAGGACCCGAAGAAGGTGCTCCGGACGTCGGCGTAGCCGCGCCGGTCGCGCCGCACGCGGCGTACAGTGCGCGTCGATGCGAGTCCCGGACGCGGCACTCGAGGAGATCGGCGAGCGCGGGTTCACGATCGTCGAGGGGTTCCTCGACCCCGACGAGCTGCGGGCCGCGCAGGACGCGCTGTGGCTGCACTACCCGAAGCCCGAGGAGTACTTCGCCGACCCGGCCGGCCACGCGAAGTACGCGGCGAGCCAGTTCGCCGGCGTCGACGAGTTCCCGTACCGATCCTGGAACCTCAACCGGTTGGCGTTCCACCCCGATCTCGTCGACGCGGCCGAGCGCTTCCTCGCCACGACCGACCTGCACCTCTACAAGGTGGAGCTCTGGGCGAAGTACGCCGGGGCGGTCAACTACGAGCAGCCCCTCCACCGTGACTACGGGAGCCACAGCCTCGTCGTCCCCAGGGACGATCAGACCTACCAGCAGCTGACGACCTTCATCTACCTGTCCGACGTCGACCGCGACGACGGGCCGACGCGGATCGTCCCCTACGCCGACGGCCAGGACGTCCCCTACACGCCGCTATATCTGGAGCTCGGCGCCCTCGCGGACGTCGAGGTCGCCGCGACGGCACGCGCCGGCAGCCTGCTCGCCTACCGCACCGACATCCTCCACCGTGGCTCGGACTTCGCCGCCCCGGGCCGTGCTCGGTTCTCGCTGCTGGCCGACTACCAGCGCCGCGGCATGACCTGGGCCGGGAAGATGGCCTGGCCGAAGCAGGCGCCGCAGCGGTGGGCGAAGCTCATCCCGCAGTGCAGCGTCCGCGAGCGCGACCTCTTCGGGTTCCCGCGGCCGGGCGACCCCTACTGGAACGAGCAGACACGGCGCGACGTCGCCGAGCGCTATCCCGGCATCGACATGTCGCCGTACCGGGCTGCCGGGGCGCCGAACCCCGGGACGATCGGGACCGCCGCGACGGGGTAGCCGCTCCCCGGTCGCGCCGCCCTCGGGCCGGGCTGCCGCGTGCGGGGCCGGCGGCCCGCGTCAACCGGTCCGCGTGAGCGCCACCGTCAAGGTCCAGTCCTCGAACCTCGACCAGTCGGGATCGAGGGCCGTCCGCCGGCGGAGCTCGGCGTAGAACTCGTCCAGGGTCTGCTCGGGCGAGCCGCCTCGGCTGCCGTGCGCGAACAGGCCGTCCCGCAGGCTCGACTCGCTGAAGGCGCGCACGAACGAGATGTACTGCTCGGCATACGCCTCGGCGTCACCGTGTCGCCGATAGGCCTCGTCGTAGGGGTTCGCGACCGGCTCGACGCGGGCGAGCGCGACCTCGAACGCGCCCCGGACCGGTGAGCCTGCCCGGTCGAGCGGCGCGACGGCCTCCTCGACGGTCCGCATGTACGTCGGGAACACGAACCCGTGGAACGCCCCGATGTCGAGCTGGGTGGTGTCGACCATCGCCTCGGCGACGTCGTGCATCGCGTGGAGCAGCCGCGCCGCGGTCACGCGGTCGGCGCCGCCGTCGGCCTCCGTGCCGATCATCTGCACGAACAGCAGCCCGCCGGGCGCCAGCTCCGACGCGCGCATCTCGAGGAAGCGCGTCCAATCGGCGTCGGCCTGGCGGGCGAGCGCGACGCGGTCGTCGCCCGTCGCGTCGGCGATGAGGAAGCTGCCCGGCACCGGCGCGACCGGCTCCTCCCGCAGCCAGTGCGCCGCCGAGAACGACAGGGCGAGCTGGACGCGCCGCAACGGGACGACGGCGTCATAGAACGACATCGCCGAGGCGAGGGAGAGCACGTCGGCGCCGGGGAGCCGCAGGTAGCTGTCGGGACGGTCCCGGAGGTTCGCGAAGAGTGCCTGGAAGTCGTTGGTGGGGAGGTCGTCGTGGACGACGACGACCTCCCGCTCGGGATCGGATCGGCGCAGCACCCGCACAGACTCCGCGACGACCGCGATCGAGTTCGCGCCACTCGAGCAGCCGTAGTCGACGATCAGCACCGGACCGGTCGGCGGGACGGTCACGGCGTCGAGGAGCGGCGACAGCAGCCCGATGCCCGAGGCCGCGACGCGCTGCTGGTACTCGGAATGCGCGTCGTAGTACCCGCCGCGCTTCATGCCTTCGGTCGGCTGGGTCATGGTCGCGACGCGCCGCCGTAGACTGACGGCATGTGCAGAAACATTACCGAGCTCCGTGGACTGGAACCGCCGGCGACGCGCGAGGAGATCGAGGCCGCCGCGGCCCAGTACGTGCGCAAGGTCACGGGCGTCGCGAAGCCGAACGCCGCGCTCGCCGACGCGATGCACCATGCCGCGCACGAGATCGCCGGCATCACCGAGCGCCTGCTCGCGCTCGCGCCGGAGCGGCGTCAGCCGCCGAAGAACGTCCCCCCGCTCCGGCGCCCCGAGGTCCGGAAGCGGCTGGGGCTCGCCCCGTTCCCGGCCTGACGGGGCGGTGGGCCGGCGACGAGCCGGCCTCAACCCCGCGTGGGTGGGCCCGCGCCACCCCGGCCGATGGCGCCGGGCGTGCCCCAGCGACCGAGCCGACGCCTGTGGCTGGTGTTGGGCCCCTTTTCATTGTGGTTGGAGTCATGTAGTGTGATCAGGCCGGGTCGCGGGCGGTGTGGGGCTGGGAAGGTCATCGACCCGTGCTCGCACCTCGCTACGCGCCGAGGCTGACGCTCGCTCTCGTCGCGACGGCCGGCTTGGTCGGGTACCTCGGGACCGCATCCCTCGCGCCGGCCCAAACGGTGGGCCTCCCGTCGGAATCCTTCTCCACGGCGGGCTCCTTCACGCTCAGCGTCCCGGCCACGGCGACCTGTGCCACCTTCGAGGTGGACGGCGCCGCGGGCGGCGCGGGCGCCACCGGCTCGGGCGTCCCCAACGTCACGGGCACCACCCACAACAGCCCCCTGGGCGCCGCGTCGACGCCGGGCTCGACGACGACTACGACGACGGGGGGCAGCCACACCTCGGCGTCGAGTACGACCTCGACGTCAGCGCCGCACGCCGGGTCGAGCTCGGTCAGCACGCAAGCCGCCGGCGGCGGGGCGAGCGGCTCAGTCATCACGGGCGCGATGGGCCTGACGCCCGGCTCCATGCTCTTCGTCACCGTCGGCGGCGCCGGCGGCGGCGCGTCGGGCGCCACGGTCGGGGCGGGCGGCGCCAACGGCGGCGCCAACGGCGGCTTCGCGCTGGTCGCCGGTGGGGGCGGCGGCGGCGGGTCCTCGGACATCCGCACCGGATCCGGCGCGCTCGGCAACCGCGTCGTCGTCGCGGCGGGCGGCGCGGGCAGCGGCTCCAGCTTCAACGGCGGCGCCGGCGGCGCGGGCGGCCCGGGCGGCCAGCCGGGCGCGAACGGGTCGCCCGACGTGGCGGGTGACCCGCCCGGCGACGGCGGCCTCGCCGGCACCTCCATCGCGGGTGGCGTCGGCGGGAATGGCGACATCGTCCCGGACAACGGCACCGCCGGCGCGCTGCAGTCCGGCGGGATCGGGGGCATCGGCGGGGGTGGCGGGGGCGGCGGCGGCCTCTTCGGCGGCGGGGGCGGCGGCGGGTCGAACCTGGCGGGCGCGGGCGGCGGCGGGGGCGGCTCGAACCTCGTCCCCACCGGCGGGCAGCTCGGCACGAGCGCACGCACGGGCGACGGGCTCGTCACGATCACCTTCGTGGCCGGCACGTTCAACCCGGCCCTCGACGCCTGCGTCGAGCAGGCCCTGTTCACCGGGTAGCGCCCGCCGGACCGGGCGACGTCAGTCGTCGATCGCGGCGTAGGTCGCGGTCAGGAAGTCGCGGGCGACGGCGGGTGGCCGCGGCGACGTCCACATCGCGTTGGTCATCAGGACCGCCGCCAGCTGCTCCGACGGGTCGTTGCGCCAGATCGAGCCCAACCCGCCGTCCCAGCCGTACTGACCGATCGGCGCGGCGGGCTCGACGCGACGGGTGACGACGCCAACGCAGAAGCCGAACCCACGGTCGTCGAATTCGTCGGGGAAGAAGCCGGAGACGGCCTTCTGGGCGTCGGTGAGCTGGTCCGTGGTCATCGTCTCGACCGACGAGCGGGACAGGAGCGGGTCACCGCCGCGCAGCAGCATCTCGGCGAACGCCAGAAAGTCCGATGCCGTCGAGACCAGGCCGGCGCCGCCCGACGGGAAGGCCGGCGGGCGGGCCCACTGTCCAGCCGGCTCGTCGTAGACGCTCAGCGCCCCGCTCTCGGGGTCGGTGGCGTAGCAGGTGGTCATCCGCCCGAGGTCGGCGGACGGGATCGAGAACGCCGTGTCGGCCATGCCGAGCGGTGCGAAGATCCGGTCGCGCACGAAGTCGCCGAAGGGCTGGCCCGCGGCGCGCGCGATGAGCACGCCGAGGACGTCGGCGCCGGTGTGGTACAGCCAGCGCTCGCCCGGCTGGCACATCAATGGCAGCGTCGAGAAGCGACGCATCCACTCGTCAGGGTCGGGCGGCAGCTGCGGTTGCGGCGGCCCGACCGAGAGCTGGAGCGGCGCCGCGGCGTCGTTCACCGGGCACGGCCCGAAGTAGCCGCCGAAGCCCATGCGGAAGGTGAGGAGGTCGCGGACCGTGATCGGCCGGACGGCCGGCACGGTGTCGTCGACGGGCGCGTCGATCGTGCGGACGACGCGGCGGTCGGCGAGCTCGGGGAGCAGCTCGTCCACCGGGTCGTCGAGGCCCAGGACGCAGTCCTCGAGGAGGAGGAGCGTCGCCACCGCCGTGACCGGCTTCGTCATGGACGAGATCCGGACCAGCGCGTCGGGTGGCATGGCGCCCCCGCCCACCTCGAGCGCCCCCATCGTCTCGACGTGCGTCGCACCGTGGCGGCTCACCGCCGCGACGAGGCCGGGGACGCGCCCTGCGTCGACGTGGCGGGCCAGCACGTCCCGCAGACGGGTCAGGCCTCGATCCGAGAATCCGCGTCGCATCAGCCGGCAGACGTGGCGACGGGCCCGAACTCATCGGCGTGCACGCACCACCTTCGTTCCGTGCGTGCCGCCGATCCAACTCGGGCCGCCCGTGGGCCGTGGCCGTAACCTGCGGCGATGCCGGACTGGTCGACGATCGCGTCGCTCTCGACGGCCGCTGGGACCCTCGTGCTGGCCGCCGCGACGTTCAGCAGCGTCCGCTCCGGCAACCGCTCGGCCCGCGTCGCCGAGCGCGCGCTGCAGGTCGGGCAGCGGCCTGTGCTCATGGCCTCGCGCCTCGAGGACTCACCCGAGCCGATGATCTGGGGTGACGACTACCACGCCAGCGTGGCCGGCGGCCACGCGATCGCCGAGGTGGCCAGCGCCAACATCTATCTCGCGATGTCGCTGCGGAACGTCGGCTCCGGCATCGGCGTCCTGCAGGGATGGCACCTCCGACCCGGCGTGGCGCGCGCCACCCGCGAGCACCCCGACCCCGAAGCGTTCCGGCGACAGGGACGCGACCTGTACATCGCGGCCGGGACGGTCAGCTTCTGGCAGTGCCGGCTCTATGAACCATCCGACGAGTTCTACGAGCCGATCCTGGACGGGATCCGGCTCCGCGACACGATCACGGTGCACCTCCTGTACAGCGATCATGAGGGCGGTCAGCGGGCGATCACCCGCTTCGCCATCTCGCCGTCGGTGGACCACGCGTGGCTGTGCAGCGCGATCCTCCACTGGAACCTGGACCGCGCCGATCCGCGGTAGCGCCGGCGGGTGTCGTCGGTCCACAGCCCGCGCTCGCCCGCCGCGGGACGAGCGAGGCCTACCCTGGGCGGCATGGGCACGCCCGAGATGTACCACGACGGGTCTCGGGAGCTCCAGGATCGCTTCGACAGTCGCCGGATCGCCGATCGGCTCGAGCACATCACCGTGCACGACACGTTCTCCGACGACGACCGCGCCTTCATCGAGCGGTCACCGATGTTCTTCCTGGCGACGGCGGGGCCCGACGGGTGGCCAGACTGCTCGTACAAGGGCGGGCAGCCCGGTTTCGTCCAGGTGACGGACGCGCGGACGCTGGCGTTCCCGAGCTACGACGGCAACGGCATGTTCCGCAGCCTCGGCAACGTCGTCCTGAACCCGAAGGTCGGGCTCCTCTTCGTCGACTTCGAGCACCCCAACCGCATGCGGATCAACGGCACCGCGACGCTCCACGACGACCCTGACCTCCTCGAGGGCTTCGAGGGGGCCCAGCTCGTCGTCAAGGTGCACGCCGACCGCATCTTCCCGAACTGCCCGCGCTACATCCACAAGATGGAGCTGGTCGAGACGTCGGTGTTCGCCCCCCGGCCCGGCCACGTGCCCCCGGTGCCCGACTGGAAGCGCATGGACGTGTTCCGCGACTACCTCCCGGGGACCGCGAGCCCGGACCCGACCTAGATGGACGGCGTCCACGATCTGGGCGGGATCGCGGGCTTCGGCCCCGTCGAGCGCGAGGCCGACGAACCGGTCTTCCACGAGGACTGGGAGCGGGACGTGTTCCGCATCAACGGCGCGATCGCGTCGGCGGGTCTCATGAACGGTGGCACGTTCCGCCACAGCATCGAGCGGATGCACCCCGCGCACTATCTCGACTCCTCGTACTACGAGCACTGGCTGACCGGTCTCGCGACGCTGCTCGTCGACCGCGGCGTCGTCGAGTCGTCGGAGCTGGACCGCCGTGCCGGTGGCCGGTTCCCGCTCTCCCGCCCGGACCGGGGCGGCGCACCCGAGACCGACGGCCGCGACCGCACCGCACCGCGCTTCGTGGTCGGGGATCGCGTCCGGGTGCGCGAATGGCATCCCCTCGGCCACACGCGCGCCCCGCGCTACGTCCAGGGCAAGCACGGCCAGGTGATCCGCCAGGACGGCGCCGCCTCGGTCCCCGACGTCGAGGCCCATAGCGAGGCGCGGCGGGTGGAGCCGACGTACTCGGTGCGCTTCACCTCCCGAGAGCTGTGGGGCGACGGCGGCGCCGACGGCGAGACGCTGCACGTCGACCTGTGGGAGGGGTACCTGGAGCCGGCGCCGTGAGCGGGCACGGGCACCCGCACCACCCGGAGCCGCTCGCGCCCGTCGAGGCGCGGGTGGCCGCGATCGAGGCCGTGCTCACCGAGCGCGGGCTCCTCGACCGCGACGCGCTCGACGAGATGGTGCGGCACTTCGAGGACGATCTCAGCCCGCTGAACGGCGCCAAGGTCGTCGCGCGTGCGTGGGTCGACCCGGCGTACCGGGCCCGGCTTCTCGCCGACGGGACCGCCGCGATCGCCGAGCTCGGCTTCGGCGGGCCCGAGGGCGACCACATGGTCGTCGTCGAGAACACGCCGAACGTCCACAACCTGATCGTGTGCACGCTGTGCTCCTGTTATCCGTGGCCGACGCTCGGGCTCCCGCCCATCTGGTACAAGTCGCCCGCGTACCGGTCCCGCGCCGTGCGCGAGCCGCGGGCCCTCCTGGCCGAGATGGGCACCGAGCTCCCCGACGACGTCGAGATCCGTGTCTGGGACTCGAGCGCCGAGGTGCGTTACCTCGTCCTGCCCGCGCGTCCCGCCGGCACCGACGGCCTCGACGAGGCGACCCTGGCGACGCGGGTCACCCGCGACTCCATGATCGGCGTGGAGCGGCTGTGAGCGAGACCTTCGTCGAGCAGGTCTCGACGATGTCCGGCGCCGGCGCGCTGCCGCGAGCCAACGGCGAGCTCGTCTTCGACGCGCCGTGGCAGGGCCGCGCCGTCGCGCTCGCCGTCGCGCTGGTTGACCGGCTCGGCGTGCCGTGGGACGCCTTTCGGCAGCGCCTCATCGCGGCGATCGCCAACGACCCAGATCGTTCGTACTACGAGAGCTGGGCGGTCGCGCTGGAGGCGTTCACGGTCGAGCGGGGTCTGGCCGACGCCCGGCAGATCGACGCGGCGACGCCGACCGAGCGGCCGCCGCTCTGACGCCGACGCTCAACCCGTCGCCGACGTCGTCGAGCTGGACGGCAGCGAGGACGACGAGGTCGTGGTGCTCGAGGGCGCGCTCGACGTGGTCGACGGCGCCGTCGTCGGTGCCGAGGTCGGCGAGGTCGGCAACGGCCCGCCGAAGAGCTTGAGCAGCGTCGGGATCACGTAGTTCGCGATGCTCGCCTGGCCCTCGGGCGTGGGATGGAACGGCGCCTGGCTCTTGAAGCTGCTCGGTGAGTAGACGCTGTAGATCGACAGGCCGTACGCCCACGGGTCGGGCTCGCACCACCGATGGTTCTCGCCGGTCGGCGTGTACGCGCCGGAGACGTCGGCGACGGCGACGTTGGGGTCCTTCAAACCCTCGAGCGTCGAGGTGATGTCGTGGTTCAGCTGGCCGACCAGCGTCGACAGGTACGCCACCTGGCTCTGGTACAGCCAGTTCTCATCGGGGCAGTTGCTCGGACCGCCGTCGGGGGGCAGCGGGTTCGGGTACGTCGTGAAGACGATCTTCGGCGCCTTGGTGCCGTCGACCTGCGCCCGCGCCTCGATCCACTTGACGAGGGTCTTGTAGTTCTGCTCGAGCGTCGGGAGAGAGTTGAAGAAGTCCTTCTGGATCGTCGAGCCCGGGTTGCCGTTGACGCACGCGAGCGTCGCGAGGTGGAAGTACGACTCGTAGCCGTTCTCGATGCAGTCCTCGACGATGCTCACGAACTGGACGTCGTCGGCACCCAAGGTGACGAGGACGAGGTCCGGCTTCGCTGCGTCGTAGTCCGGGTTGAGGTTCTGCTTCGTGTCCCAGTTGCCGAACTCCGCGGGTCGCAGCTGGGTGCCGTCGGAGACTTCGGGCGCGCTGATCCCGTTGGCGAACGTCGCGCCGGTGCATGCGAACTGCGCGACCGTCGGTGGGGTGGCCGTGTAGTAGGCGGCGAGGTGGTGGACGTAGGCGTACGAGGCGTCGTGGCAGCCGTTGTAGGGCGGATCCCACGTCACGTTGAGATCGCCGCCCGTCCACTTCCCGGTGTCCGGGTTGTAGGTGTAGCCGTAGTAGGTGCCCTCGCCGGACGCGATCGAGTCGCCGAGCTGCACGATCGACTTCGGGGTCGAGCCCGCCGTGAGCGCTCCGGGCTGGCGGGGCCGGGCCACGTGCACCGCCGCCGTGCCGCTCGTCCCGCCACCGCAGCCCGCCGCGGCGGCCAGCACGGCCGCAGCAACCAGGGCCGGTACGAGCCGCGGCCATCGGGATCGCGTCGACGGAGGCGAGGGGGTGTCGATCCGCGCACGCTAACGGCTCGTGCCGACCGGGACGGAGCGGAACGGGCCCCGCGTCGGCGATCCGTCAAGCGGCGGCGCCACTCGCCGATACCTCCCCTGTGGCCCCGTGCCGTCCCTCTCGACGCTCGTTCCTCGCGTCGGGTCTCGCCGCGGGCGGCGCGCTGCTGACCGGCCCGACGGCCCTCGCCGAGTCCCTGGCGACGAGCCCGACCGCCGCCCCGACCCCCACCGGCGCGCTGGCGCGCCTCAAGGCGGGCAATCTGCGATTCCAGAAGGGCAAGAGCAGCGCGTCCGGCGAGATCTCCGTCCGACGCGCCGAGCTCGTCGAGGGGCAGCGCCCCTTCGCGGCCATCCTCGGCTGCGCGGACTCCCGGCTCCCACCGGAGCTCGTGTTCGACCAGAACCTCGGTCAGCTCTTCGTCGTGCGGGTGGCCGGCAACACGGCCGCGGCCGCACCGATCGTGGGCAGCGTGGAGTACGCGACCGAGGTGCTCGAAAGCCCGCTCGTCGTCGTGCTCGGACACGACGACTGCGGCGCGGTGAAAGCCGCGATCGACGTCGTCACGAAGGGCAAGACCTTCCCCGGTGAGCTCAGCGGATTCATCGACCCGATCGTCCCGGCGGTCGAATCCGTCGCCGACACCGACCCGTCACACCTGCTGCAAGCGGCGATCGTCGCCAACATCGAGCAGTCCGTGGCCGCGCTGCGGTCCGAGACGCTCCTCGCCGGCGACGTGCGCGCCGGCACGCTCACCGTCGTCGGTGCCGAGTACCGGCTGCACTCGGGCCAGGTCGACTTCCTCACCTAGGCGGAGCGGAACCCAACCGCGGTCAGTTGCGCGTCCCGCGCCGCCGCCGTACTGTCCCGCCCCGCTCAGGACCCCAGTCGAAGGACACCCATGACGCAAGGCCAGCCGTCCGAAGGCATCGAGATCACGGCGACCTTCTTCGTGCTCGCGTTCATCCTCCACTTCTTCCCGCCGACGTTCGTCGTCGACGGCCAGCAGATGAAGGGGGCGTGGAACAAGGCCACGATGGTCCCAGTCGCCGCGGGGAGCCACACCGTGCGCGTCTTCTTCCGATACCTCTGGATCATGGACGCCGGTCCCGGCGAGCTCCAGGTCGACGTCCCGGCCGGCGGCGTCCGGCGCGTGAGCTACCGCGCCCCGTGGCTTGTGTTCCTCAACGGCAAGATGACGGCGTCCTAGCGGGGAGCCGACAGCACCCGCCCGGACGGTGACGGACCCGGGCGGCGCGCTAGCCGCGCTCGCGGATCTCGCTCGCCGCGCGGGCTCCTGACCGCACGGCGCCGTCGATGGCGCCATGCGAGAGGACCGACGTCTCGGTGCCCGCCCAGTGCAGCCGTCCCCACGGCTCCGACAGCAGGCGCCCAGACTCGGTGAGCACCCCCGGCGCGAAGTGCGACATGGAGCACCCCCGGCTCCACTCCTCGGTCCACCAGCTCGTCGGGATGAACGCGGCGGGTGATCGGGCGCGCGGGCCGAGCCGCGCGGCGAGCGCGTCGACGACGGCGGCCCGACGGTCCTCGGGGTCCAGCGCGTCGGCCCGCGCCGCGACGGGTCCGAACGTGAAGGACGCGAGGACGCCCGGCGTCCCGTCGGCGGGAGTCGCGTCGAGGGTGACCTCGGCGACCGAGCCCGGCTCGGCCGTCTGGCCGCTGAACCCGTCCGCCCGCCAGAACGGCTCGTCGTACACGATCAGCGTCTTGGTCTCGACCCCGGCGGGCGCGCGCTCGTACAGCGCCCGCCGGTCCGCGGGCAGCGCCGGGTCGAAGACGATTCGCGGGATGAGCGCCGGCGGGATGGCGACGACGACGTAGCGCGCGCGAACGCTCAGCCCGTCGGCGTCGACCACCACGTCGTCGTCCCGCTGCGTGACCGAGCGGACGGGCGTCTCGAGGTGCACGGCGTCGCCCAGCCCCGCGGCGACTCGGCGCGCGATCTCGCCGGCACCGCCGACGACCATGTTCTCCTGGGCGCCGCCCTCGATCGAGAACAGCCGGTTGATGCTGCCGTGCCCCCGGACGAGGAGCAGAAGATCCAGCAGCGAGACCTCGCGCAGGTCCGTCGCGAACAAGCCGCGGACAGCCATCTCGAACAGGTCGCGGCCGATCGCGCTGCGGATCCTCGTCTGCTCGACGTACGACGCGACCGTGCGGGCGTCCCACTCGGCGGCCCGTCGGCCGGCCCAGGGCGCGTCGATCGGCAGCCGCTTCGCCAACCGGTCGATCCGTGCCTGCGCGAGGGCGATCGTGATGACGGCGAGGGGACTGATTTTTGGAATCAGCCCCGTGTAGCGCCGCGTGCCTCCGTTCTCGACGAGCAGGTGGGCGCCCGCGACCCAGGTCTTGTACGTGTCGACCCCGACCTCCCGGGCGAGCTCGAAGATCGCGTCGTGCTGCGGCGCGAGCCACGCGCCGCCACGGTCGACGGGCGCGCCGTCCGGGAGGTGGTGGGTCCAGATCCGCCCACCGACGCGGTCCCGAGCCTCGAGCACCGCGACCCCGAGCCCCGCCTCGCTGAGCCGCCGCGCTGCGGTGAGCCCGGCGTAGCCGGCACCCACCACGCAGACGTCGACGTCCGCTGCACCCGACATGTGCGTGCGACCGTACCGCCGCGGTCGGCGGCGCGCTCAGGCCGGCCGAGGTGTGCGCGTCCCGGGTCCCGGGCGGCTGAGCAGTCGATCAGGTCCGGCGCGGGATCACCGCGCCGATGAGCCAGAACAGCGGGATGAACAAGCCGATCAGGAACATGATCCAGTGGCCCTTGCGGAGGCAGATGACCCCGAGCGTGACGAGCAGCACCAGCCAGATGATCCCGATTGTGAACGTCGCGTTCATGGCCGCCAGCGTCGGGCTCACAGTCGCACCTCCGGTTCGCCGGTTCGGTGAGCACGGTAGTGCCCCCAACGGTGCGAGCGCAGAACGCCGCGGGCGCTGATCGGGGCTACAGCAGCGCGCGGCTGCTCCCACCCGGCGCTAGCTGACCTAAGTCGCGCTCCCCACGAGCTGCGTCGTGCCCTCGATCGGCGCGCCGGTGCTGGCGTCGGTTCCCGTGACCGTCAATGTGGTGTTGTAGTTCCCGCTCGTCGTCGGGCAGAACTGGATCTCGGCCTGGCAGGTCGCGCCCGGCGCCAGAGCCGAACAGGTGCTCGACGGCACGCTGTACACGCCGACGCCGTGCACCACGACATTGGTCGCGGTGTGACCACCGGTGTTCGTCACGGTGATCAGGTCTTGGGGCATCGGGTTGTACGGGGGAGGCAACGGCGCGTAGCCGGCCGGATTGGGACTGACGGCAAGACTCGCCGGTGCGGGCGGCGGCGGCGGGGTGACGCAGCCCGCAGCGATCAGCCCGCCGACGGCAAGGGCCCCGATGCCGCTCACGACGCTCCATCGACCCCGCATCTAGACCCCTGTCCCTGTCCCGCGGACGCCTCGTGACACCCGACGGCCATGTATCGGCAGCCGGCTGCCGTGTCCTTGAGCCGACGCGGGGCCACCCTAAGCAGGGCGACTCGCGGGGTGGTGGATCACCGGCCGTCGGTCGCGACCCCGGCCGGGCGGCCGCCCCGCCAAATAAGTACCGCCTACTCGGACGTCGGCCGGGTGACGAGTGGAGCATCACGTCGAGCGGTTCGCCGCGTTCGGCGCACCGGTGGGACACGGCGGGAAAGCAGCGGGGCCTCGGACCTCTTCGGCAACCAGCGGGTCGTGGGTGATGCCGGCCTCACCGGATGGCTCGCCTCGGCGCGGTCGGACCGTGGGGCGGCCGTCGGCCCATTCGTCGCATGGCGCTCAAGTGGGTCCTGATGCGGGTCGATATTGGCGATATGTGGGCAGAGGGAGGCCCGCGGGCACGCCTTCGTCGATGGACCCCCGCGGCAGTGTTGGTCGCGTTCGCCGCTTGCTGGACCCTGACCGCCGGGCCCGCCGTCGCCGTGCCCGTCGGCAGCGAGACGACGACCACGACCACGACGACGCCGCCGCCCTCCACGACCACGACCAAGCCCGCCCCCACCACCACGACGACCAAGCCGAGCACGACGACGACCACCGCCTCGTCGCAGGGGACGGGCACGGTGTCGCCGATCCTCGAGTGCGTGTGGCACGTGGACAGCACGAACTGGCTGGCTCTGTGGGGCTACGACAACTCGGCGAGCAAGACGCAGACCATCCCGGTGGGGTCGAACAACTCCTTCTCCCCCGGCTCAGCCAACCAAGGCCAGCCCACCAGCTTCGGCCCGGGCACCAACGACAACGTCTTCACGGTGCCGTTCGTCGCCAGCGACCCGCCGGCGTGGACGCTGGACGGCACGACCGTGGAGTCGTCTCCGAGCGACAAGAAGTGCTCGTCGGACCCGGTGCCGATCGTCCCGGGCACCGGCGGCTGGTCGACCGAGCTGCTCATCGTGTTCCTCGCGCTCGGGATCCTCGGCGTCGGCGTCGTGCTCTGGCGGGTCGATCCCGACCTGCTGCCGATCCGCCGGTCGAGCGCCAAGAACCCGCCCGGCTGAGACCCGCGACGGCGTCGGCGCATCCGTGGCCGCTCCCGTAGGGTGCAGACCACCCGCAGACGGAGCCAGCACATGACGGATCGATCGGCCTTCAGCGACGACGAGTGGAAGGCGATCGCCGAGGCGCCCCTCCAGATGACGATCGCGCTCGTGGCGGCCGGCCCCCACCGGCCGATGGCCATGGTCAAGGAGGTGGCGGCGAGCGCCCGGGCGGTCGCCAAGCCCGGCACGCACGGCGTGGGCGACGAGCTCATTGCGGCGATCGCCAAGGACGCCAGCGGGCACGAGGCCCGCCACGACGTGGAGTCGCGCCGCGGTGAGTCCCCCGCAGAGATCGTCGAGAGCGCCCTCGCGGCGGTCCAGACGGCCGTCACCGCGCTGAGCGCGATCTCGGGCGACGAGGCCGCCGAGGTCCGCGCGTGGTACTCCGACATCGCGAAGGCGGTCGCCGGCGCGTCGAAGGCAGCCACGTCCGAGGAGCAGCAGGTCCTCGACCGGATCGATGCCCTGCTGCAGGTCGAGACCAGCTAGACGATCCTCGTCGCCACATCAACCAACCAGCCGGGGGTGTGATCGGCGGCCCCATCGGGTACACCCCGAACGAGCGCCGACGAGGAGGCTGGATGACGACGACGTGGCACCCCTGGCAGCGACTGCACCTGGTGCGGGCGCGCCCGCTGACGGCTCGGATCAACCCGCTGCAGGCGATCGCCCCGGCGCTCGGCGTCCTCACGATGCTCGCCGGGCTCGTCGCCATCGGGCACAGCGGGTTCCACGCGGAGCACGTCTATGACCCGCACGACGCCCTCGCCGGCCTGCATTACACGCCGCTGTTCGCCGCCTGCTCGATGGGCTTTGGCCTCGCGATGCTCGCCGGCGCCGAGCTTGTGCGGCTCGGCCGAAGCCGCATCCGTGTCGTCGGCGACGTGGCCTTGGGTTTCGGCACGGCGCTGCTGACGCTGGCGAGCAGCGCCGCGATCGGATTCGGGGCCGTCGTGCTCGCGGACTTGTGGCCAGGCCAGCTCCACCACGCCCTGAACGTCGACCACACCGGTGGCGTGATCGCGGTGATCGTCGGCGCCGCCGGGCTCTTCGCCGCCGTCACGGCGCCGCTGACCGCTCGGCGGGCTCCCGCGGCCGCGCTCGCTCCCGCAACGGTCAGTGACCCGCCGTCAGCGCCGCCGCCGCCGCGCCGCCCGGCCGCCACGACCACCACGCCGGAGGTCGAGCAGAAAGCGAGCTGATCGCTCCTCCGGACCGATCGCAGAACCGGCGGCGTGTTGGCTCCTCTTGGTCGCGGTCACCGCCCTGTCGACGCCCGTCCGGGGCGCCTGACGCGCTCCCCCTCCCTCCCTCCTTCTTCTCTTCCTGCCCTCTGCCCTTTCCTTCCTTTCCTGGTCTTTCTTCCCTCCCTCCTCCTTTCCCTCCTCCTCTCTTGTCGCGCGTCTCCCTCGGCGCCGTCGCGGGGTGCGGCATCGCTGTGACGCCTGTCATCTCGACAGGGCGGCCCCCGCCGCTCAGAATGACCCTCGTTAACTTAACGCCGTTCACCTGAGTTCCTGGATGGCAAGTCCGACGGGGGTGCCGGATGCTCACGCGACTCGGCCGGTTCAGCGTCCGGCACCGCAAAGGTGTGCTCCTGGCGACGGCACTCCTGGCGCTGCTCGCCGGCGTCCTCGGCGGCGGCGTCGAGAAGCGGCTCAGCACCGGTGGCTTCTACGACCCCGCCTCGGAGTCCCAGCGTGCCGCGCAGCTGCTCGACCAGCGCTTCCAGCAGGGGCCGCCGAACCTCGTCCTGCTCGTCACGACCACCGACGGCCGCACCGTCGACGATCCGACGGTCAGGGCGGCGGGGGTCGCCGTCACCCGGCAGCTCGCCGCGCAGCACGACGTGCGCAACGTCGCCTCCTACTGGACGCTCGATGGCGCGGCGCCCCTCCGCGCGCGCGACGGTCGGTCCGCGCTCGTGGTCGCCACCATCACGGGCTCCGACGATCAGGTCAACACCCGGGTCAAGCCGATCGCGCAGCAGTTCACGTTCACCAACTCGACGATCACCGTCGCGGTCGGTGGACAGGCCCAGGTGTTCCGGCAGGTCGGCGACCAGATCAAGAGCGACCTGTTCCGTGCGGAGTCCATCGCCATCCCGATCACCCTCGTGCTCCTCGTGGTCATCTTCGGTGGTCTGATCGCAGCGGGCCTCCCGCTGCTCGTCGGGATCAGCGCGATCCTCGGCGGCTTCCTCGCGCTCTACGTCGTGTCCGCGCTGACGAGCGTGTCCATCTACTCGCTGAACCTCGTCACGGCGATGGGGCTCGGCCTGGCCATCGACTACAGCCTCTTCATCGTCTCCCGGTATCGCGAGGAGCTGGCCGACGGCCTCTCGGTCGACGCCGCTGTCGTGCGCACCGTCGAGACGGCGGGCCGCACGGTCGTCGGCAGCGCGCTGACCGTCGCCGTCTCCCTCGCGGCGCTGCTGCTCTTCCACCTGGCGTTCCTGCGCTCGTTCGCGTACGCCGGTATCGCGGTCTCGCTGCTCGCCGCCTCCTCGGCGGTCGTCTTCCTGCCGGCGCTGCTCGCCACGCTCGGCACACGCGTGAATGCGCTGCAGCTCTGGACGCGACACCCCAAGCCCGTCGGCGAGGGCGTCTGGCACCGCGTCGCCACGACGGTGATGCGACGCCCGCTCCCGATCGCGACGGCCGTGATCGTGGTGCTCGTCCTGCTGGGCGTGCCCTTCCTCCACGTCAACCTCGGCCTGCCCGACGACCGGGTGCTCCCGACGACGGCCACGAGCCGACAGGTCCAGGACCAGCTCCGATCCCAGTACTCGTCCAACGAGTCCGCCGCCCTCCAGGTCGTGGCTCCCCATGCCGCGACGGCGGGATCGGGCCGCCAGGCCATCGCGCGCTACGCCGCGGCGCTCTCGACGCTCACCGGCGTCGGGCGCGTCGACGCCGCGACCGGCAGCTACATCCGCGGGGAGCAGGTCCCCGTTCCCGCGCAGCTCACCGCGCAGTTCCAGCACGGTGGCCCCGGCACGTGGTTCTCCGTCGTGCCCACCGTCGAGCCCGAGTCCAGCGCCGGCGAAGCCGTGGTGTACGCCGTCCGTGGCCAGCGACCCGATCTCGGTGGCGTGCTGGTGGCCGGACGATCGGCACAGCTCGTCGACTCCAAGGCCTCGCTCTTCGCGAGCCTCCCCTGGGCCGGCCTCTGGATCGCGATCGTCATGTTCGCCGTGCTGTTCCTCCTGTTCGGCAGCGTCGTCGTTCCGATCAAGGCCCTCGTCCTCAACGTCTTGAGCCTCACGGCGACGTTCGGGGCGATGGTCTGGATCTTCCAGGAGGGCCATCTCTCCGGGCTGCTCAACTTCACGGCGACGGGGAACCTCGACGCGACGATGCCGATCCTCATGTTCTGCGTCGCCTTCGGTCTGTCGATGGACTACGAAGTGTTCCTCCTGTCACGGATCAAGGAGGAGCACGATCGGACCCACGACAACGTCTCGTCGGTTGCCATCGGGCTCGAGCGGACGGGCAGGATCGTCACCGCGGCGGCGGTCCTGATCAGCGTGGTCTTCCTCGCCTTCGCGACGTCCGCCGTCTCGTTCATCAAGCTCTTCGGCGTCGGGATGGCGCTCGCCGTCCTCATGGACGCCTTCGTGATCCGCGCGACCCTCGTGCCGGCCTTCATGCGACTTGCCGGTGAGGCGAACTGGTGGGCGCCCCGGCCGTTGCGTCGGCTCTACGAGCGCATCGGGTTCACCGAGACCGACCTCGCCGGCGTGGACGACGAGGAGGCGCCGATCCGCGAGGCGCCCGTCCCGGCGGGACGGCGATGAGCTGGCGGCGCCTCCACCCGCGTGCGCCGACCGGCGGTGCGAGGCCCCGTGCGCGCCGGGGCGAGGGCGAGCAGCTGCGTCACGAGATCATCGACGCGGCCGAGCAGCTCCTCATCGAGACCGGCGACGAGCGCACCGTCTCGATTCGAGCCATCGCCCAGGCCGTCGGGGTGTCGCCGCCGGCGGTGTACCTCCACTTCCCCGACAAGGAGTCCCTGATCTACGCCGTCTGCGCGAAGCAGTTCGCGATCTTCGACGCCGAGCTCGAGGCCGCGGCCGCGCCCGCGACCGATTCCACCGACGAGCTCCGGCGGCGGGGACGCGCGTACGCGCAGTTCGGGCTCGCACACCGGGAGGCCTACCGGATCATGTTCATGGGCCACCCCGAAGGGCAGGCGAACGACACGGTCGTCGGCGCCGGCAGCGTCGCCTTCCAGCATCTCGTCGATGCGGTGCAACGGGGAATCGACCGGGGCGAGTTCCGTGCCGTCGACCCGGTCCAAGCGGCGATCGGCATCTGGACCGCGGTCCACGGCATCACCTCGCTCCGCATCTCCCTCCCGTTCTTCCCGTGGCCGGACGTGGAGTCACTCGTCGAGCTCGCCTGCGGACCGCACCTCAGCGTCCTCCGATCGGCACCCGCCGAGTGAGCGCAACGCCGTCGGCGTAGGTTCGTCGCCGTGCAAGGCGAGCGGCGAGGTCGGGCGCTCGTCGTCGCCCTCGTCGTGCTCGGGTTCGTCGCCGTCGCCGCCTCCCCCGCACGCGCGCTGCACGCGCCGACGCATCGCCGTGGCCCGTTCGCCGCGGCAACCGGGTCCGGTCGCCCGTACCCGTGCGCGCCGGGACCCGACGGCACCATCGAAGGTCCCAACGCAGACGCGAGCGCCATCGGCTGGGAGGGCAACGCCCAAGGCGTCGTCGCGTGCCTCGGCGGCAGCTTCTACGTCCAGGACGGGATCGACACGAACTACGGCTACGGCGTCTACAACGACACGAAGACGACGTGGACGAACGTCGGCGGCTACCTGCCGGCGCTCCGGTCGACGTTTCACCGCGCCGGGGCCGAGATCTCGATCACCAACTTCGGTGACGACGTCCAGCTGCCGAGCGGCGCCTTCGTCGCCGTGTACAGCCGGGTCGCGATCCACAACCCGACCAGCCACGCGCTGACGATCGACCCGCAGGCGTCGCCGGGGCTCATCTCCCTCGACGCCGCGCCGCTCCAGGTCGGGCCGGGCGCCACCGTCGACCACGACTACGTGGTCGCGGCCGATCGGTTCGGGCAGAGCACGCCGTGGCCGACCGCCGGCGCGCTCCAGGCTGCGGGCGGATACGACGCCCACTTCGCGCACATGCAGGCCTTCTGGGTCGCCCAGCTGGCCTCGATCGCCCAGGTCCGTGTGCCCGACGAGGGGCTCGACGACGCCTACCGCGCCGGGTTCATCTACACCCAGATCGCGGGAGCGGCGATCACCTCGACACCGGGGTGAACGGCTACGCCAGCGAGTACAGCCACGACGTCATCGGCATCCTCGCCAACCTCTTCACGCAGGGCGACTTCAGCGGCGCCCACGACCTGCTGCTCGAGGCCCGCGACGTCGTCGGCACCCAAGGCCAGTACCTCGACGGGTCCTGGACGTACTCGTGGCCCTGGGCGATCTACCTCCTGAAGACGGGCGACCTCGCGTTCGTGGAGGCGAACTTCTCGACCGAGGGACCCGACGGCACCAGCACCCCGAGCATCGAGGACACGGCGCACCGCATCGCCGCCGACCGGGTCGGCGCCACCGGGATCATGGGCCGCACCGACGACATCGACACGCTCGGCAGCTGGACCGTCGACAACTACGAGGCCCTGATGGGGCTCGCCGCGTACCGCTACCTCGCCTCGAGCGTCGGCGACGCGTCGGAGGCCTCGTGGGCGGCGAGCGAGTACGACAGCCTGCTGGCCGCGACGAACGCCACGCTCGACGCGACGATCCACCGCTACCACCTCCACTATCTCCCCTGCGCCATGACCGACCCGAACGACTTCAACCGCTGCTCGAACGCGCAGGACGCAAACTGGGCGGCGCCGTTCCTCTCGGGCCGGTGGGCCTGGGACGGCGCCCTGTTCGGCGCGCCGATCAGCGGGCCCGGCGTCGACCTCATCGACGCGACCTACGACTACGGATTCGGACGGCTGCAGACCACGCTGCCGGCGAACACCTTCGGCGGCTATCCGGACGACTACTACTCGAGCGGCTACAACGCCGGCTACGGCAGCTGGGGACTCGCGAGCGCGGCGCACCGCGACCAGGGGATACGCAGCTACGAGTTCATGATCCAGCGCACCCAGAGCGGGCCCCTGTCGTGGTGGGAGAGCGTCAGCGCGCCGAACCCCGCCTCACCCTGGATCGGCAGCCACCCGGCTCGCGGCCAGGGATCGTCGCCGCACGCCTGGGGGATGGCCAACGCGAACAAGGTGCTGCTCGACTCGCTCGCGGCCGAGCGGTCCGACGGGACGCTCATCGTCGGGCGCGGGATCCCCTCGTCGTGGACGCGCAGCGGGCGCAGCATCTCGGTCGCCAACTTCCCGACGACGGACGGTCACACCGTCGGCTTCACCCTCGCGACGCACGGCCTCACGGTGTCCTGGAGCTCCATCGGCGACCCGACCACCGGCCCGGTCGTGCTCGAGCTGCCCGCCCTCGTCGACAACATCCGTCGCGTCACCGGCGGCGCCGCCGACCGGCGCGCCGGCACGGTGACCGTGGCGCCCGGCACCGATCACGTCGTCGTCGAGCTCGCCCATCCCGCCTGAGCACCGCGTGCGACATGCCGGGTCACGTCGGCGACGCCTATGGTCCGGCGATGCGGATCGTGGTGCTGGGCGCAGGGTTCGGCGGACTCGAGCTGACGACGACGCTGTCCGACACCTTCGGCGACGACGTCGACGTCGTCCTCATCGACCAGAGCGACGCCTTCATCTTCGGGTTCTCCAAGCTCGACGTCATGTTCGGGCGGACGCTCCCGGACGCGGTCCGGCACCCCTACCGCGACTTCGTCAAGCCCGGCGCGACCTTCGTCCAGTCGACGGTGCGCTCCATCGACCCCGCCACACGACGGGTCGAGACCGACGCGGGACCCTTCGAAGCCGATGTGCTCGTCGTCGCACTCGGCGCCGACCTCGACCCGAGCGCGACGCCGGGGCTCGTCGAGGCCGGCAACGAGTTCTACACGGTGCCGGGCGCGTTCGCGCTCCGCGACGTGCTCGCCGACTTTGGCGGGGGTCGCGTGATCGTCGCCGTGACGTCGACGCCGTTCAAGTGCCCGCCGGCTCCGAGCGAGGCCGCGCTGCTCATGGACGAATTCCTCACGCAGCGTGGGATCCGGGGGCGCTCCGAGATCTCGCTCGTGATGCCGATGGGCGTCCCGATCCCGCCGTCGCCCGACGCCTCGAAGGCACTCCTCGCGACGTTCGCCGAGCGGGGCATCGCGTGGTTCCCCGACAGCACGGTCCAGCGGCTCGACGGTGCCCGGCACGTCGTGGTCCTCGGAGAGGGGACCGAGCTGGCCTACGACCTCTTCCTCGGCGTCCCGAAGCACCGGGCGCCCGAGGTCGTCGTGAAGTCCGGCATGACCGTCGACGGTTGGATCCCGGTCAACCCGCTGAACCTCGAGACCACCTATCCGGACGTGTACGCCATCGGCGACGTCACGAGCGTCGGAACCCCGAAGGCGGGATGGTTCGCCGAAGGCCAGGCCGCGGTCGTCGCGCAGCACCTCATCGCGCGCATCCGAGGCGAGTCCACGTCGATGGAATACGACGGGCACGGTGTCTGCTATCTCGAGTTCGGGCACGACCAGGTGGCGAAGGTCGAGGTCGACTTCCTCAGCGGTGAGGCGCCGCGCGGCGCGCTCGAAGGCCCGTCGGCGGCGCTCGTCGCCGACAAGGTCGAGTTCGGGTCCACCCGGGTCCGCCGCTGGTTCGGTCGCTGAGGCGCGGACGCTCAGTTCCCGACCGGGTGCGCCTTACGTGCCGGGCGCGTGGAAGTTGACCGAGGTCTTCGCCGCGTCGTCGAGCTCCTCGGGTGTGATGAGCACGGTGGTCCGCGAGCGGATGTGCCCGTCGGCGTTAACGGCGAGGCCGACCGCGGCCGCCGTCCGGTTGTCGGGCAGATCAGCGACGATGATCACGTCGTCGGTCCCGAACGCGAAGTAGAAGGACTCCATCTGCCCACCGAGCCCCTCGATCAGCTTCCGGGTCGCGGTCCGGCGTCCCGTGCCGCCCTCCTTGCGCACGCCCTGCAGTCCCTCCGGGGTGTAGGACGCCTGCACCAGGTACTTCGGCATCACCGCTCCTCTCGCTCAGCCATCAGGTGTATTGACGCAGGCGGTGCGGCCGATCGCAACCGGTGCGTGGCCCGCCGGCTGCGGCGGGCTCAGCAGCCGGCGACGCCCTGGGCGTGCAGGACGTGGGCGACGGCGTCGTCCAGACGCTGCTCGGGGAGCTGACCGGTGCCGACCGCCGCCGCGAGCCGGGCGACGACCGCCAGGAACGTCGCGTTCGGGTTGGTCGCGGTGAACAGCACCAGGTCCGCGCCTGCGTTGATCGCGGCGAGCGCCGCGTCGGGCACCGAGTACCCCGCGTGCGACACCGTGGCCGCCGAGAGCGAGTCCGTGACGACGAGTCCGTGGAAGCCGAGCTGGCCCCGGAGCAGCCCGGTGATCACCTGCGGGGACAGCGTCGCGGGAACGAGGGTCAGGCCCGGCACCGTCTCGTTGGCGACCATCACGGCCGGGACGCCGGCGGCGATCGCCGCCGCGAACGGTTGCAGATCCCCGCGCCGCTGCAGCGCCGAGAACGGCTGGGTCACCGCCGCGCCGTAGTCGCCGTTGGTCGTCTGGGTCCCCTCGCCGGGAAACGCCTTGACCACCGGCAGGACGCCGCCGGCCTCGAGCCCGTTGGCGAACGCGACGCCGTACGTCGACGCGACACCGGGATCGACGCTGAACGACCGGCTTCCCACCGGCGACGCATACGACGGTCCCGGGCCGGCGTCGAGATCGAGCACCGGTGCCAGGTCGACCTGGATGTCGAGCGCGCGGAGCGCCTGACCGAGCGCCGCGGCCGTCAGCTCCACCGCCGGCGGGCTCTTCGTGGCGGCGAGGTCTCTCGGCGACGCCTGCGCGCCCACGAGGTTGCGCAGACGCTGGATGTCACCACCCTCTTCGTCGACCATCACGAGCGGCGCCACGCCATCGACGGCCTGCGCACGCAGCGAGGCGAGCTGCGCCGCGAGGTTCGCCGGCGCCGCCGTGCCGAAGAGGACGAGCGCGCCCGCGCCGCCCTGCACCGACGGCGACACCTGGGCGAGGTCGTCCTCCTGGGCCGGGACGGCGACCAGCTCGGCCACCTTCCGATCCGTCGACCATGAGGTCGACGGGCAGGTCGGCGGCGGCGAGGACCGGACCGTGGCGATCCGGCCCAACGGCCCGGCCGCTCGGGTCGGTCCCCCCGCACCCCCGCAGCTGGCCGCCGCGACCATCCCCACGACGACGGTCGCGACCAGGAAGCTCGGCTTCGGATGGGTGGCGCGTCGCATGGGTGTGCCGTGGCAAGCAGGACCGGGCTCCTCAGCGTGGCGCCCGTTCGGAGCGCCCGCCCGGTCAGACCGGCTCTCTTTGGATCGTCGTCGGCAGATGTTCGTTCCGCCTTAAGCCGCCGACCGGCCGCCCCGAGTGGCGTCGGTACGATCGCGGTCGATGAGCGAGAGCCTCAAGGCCCCGGTCGGCGAAGCGGCGCCCGACTTCACGCTGCCGCAGTCGGGCAACGGCACGGTCAGCCTGTCCGCCTACCGGGGACGACCGGTCGTCCTGGCGTTCCTCCGGGGCTACGCCTGACCGTTCTGCCGTCGGCACCTCACGCAGTTGCGTGACGACTACGAGCAGTTCAAGGCCCACGGCGCCGAGATCCTGGCGATCTCCGCGGAGCCCGCGGCTCGCTCCGACGGGTACCTCCGCTCGCATCCGTTGCCGTTCCCGACGCTGATCGACGAGGACCACCAGGTCTTTGACGCGTACGACGCCGCGAGCCGGCTCCTGTCACTCGGGCAGCGACCGGCGCTCTTCGTCATCGATGCGACCGGCGTCGTCCGCTTCGGTGACGTCGGCGCACAGCAGTGGAACATCCCGTCCAATGAGGCGGTGCTGTCGGTCCTCGACTCGCTCTGACGCTCGGGCGACGAGGTCGGGCGAGCGCGCCTGGCGCATGGCCGGCCCGCGAGGCGCTCAGGGGGTGCGCGCCACCGACGGCAGGATGCTCGACGCGTAGCCGCCGCCGAAGTCGGTGGCGGTCACGCTGCCGGTCCCGACTGGTCCGTTCGCGCCGATCAGGTTGCAGGTGATCGTCGTGCCGGGATTGACGAGCATGTATCGGCTCTTCGATCCGCCGGGGCACACGGCGCTCACGGCGACACCGGTGCGCTCGAAGTAGCGACCTTCCAGCGCACCCTCCGAGCGGTCGAGGCTCAGCACCGCCTTCTGCGGCGTGGCGTTGACCGTCAACGGGACCGTGTCGAGCACCTGCACGGCGACCGGCACCTTGAGCCCGTCGACGATCGCCGTGCAGGTGAAGCGATCGAACGCCTTCACCTGCTTGCTCGGACAGTTCACCTGTGTGGCGTTGGGGCTCGACGGATGCACCAGGAACGTGTTCTTGACCGTGTTGGTCACGACGCTCGAGTTCGCCGCGATGGTCGTGCTCGCCTCGGCACGGGACGACCAGATGACGAGCACGAGTCCGACCATCACGACGCCCAGCCACACGGACCGCTTCATGGACGCCGAGCCTATGCAGCGCCCGCCGGTGATCCGGGTGACCGTCCCGCGGGAGCCGCCCCTCGCGGCACCCGGGTCGCCCTCGGTGCCAGCCCGGTCGGGCGTTCGACACGGCGCCGCCCCTTGCGCCTCCAACGGGAGAACGACAAAGGTGGAACGACCGCGCGCCGGGAGTCGAAGGGACCAGCGATGAAGTTCGTACAGATCCTCGAGTTCAAGACCACCAACCTGGACGCCATGCTCGAGCTCGACGCCAGATGGGAGAAAGCGACCGAGGGCAAGCGGACCGCGACGTCGGTGATGAAGACGTTGGATCGGGACAAGCCCGAGACCTACCTCTGGATCATCGAGTTCCCGTCCTACGAAGCTGCGATGCGCAACAACGACCTGGCCGAGACCCAGGAGATCTCAAGGGAGATGATGAAGCTCGCCGAAGGCGCGCCGTCGTTCCGCAACCTCGACGTCATGGAGGAAGGCCCCGCCTAAGGCCTCGCCGAGCGCGGGTGCGACCGTCGCGGTGACCGCCCTCGTCGCCGCAACGCGGTCTCCTCGGTGATTAGGGTGCGCCGAATGTGGACCCGGTTGGGGAGCACCAAGCGGTCGACCCCGATCACCGTGACGACGCCGACGTGAGCGACACGCGTCTCGAGGTCACGCTGCTCGGCACCGGCACGCCGATCCCGCATCCCGATCGCGCGGGCGCGGCGACCCTCGTGCGGGCGGGGAGCACGAACCTCCTGATCGACTGCGGGCGCGGCGTCGTCATGCGTCTCGCCGCAGCCGGCGTGTTCCCGATCCAGCTGTCAGCCGTGCTGCTCACGCACCTCCACAGCGACCACATCACCGACCTCAACGATGTCGTCACGACGCACTGGATCATGGCGGCCACGCCGACGCCCCTGGTGGTCATCGGTCCGCCGGGCACGCAGGCCGTCGTCGACGCCGTGCTCGCCATGCTCGGGCCCGACCAGCACTACCGGATCGCGCACCACGACGACCTCAACGACCCACCGGACGTGCAGACCACCGAGCTCGCGCCCGGCCAGTCGCTGACCATCGGTGACGCGACCGTCACGGCGTTCGAGACCGACCACCGCCCCGTCGCGCCGACCATCGGCTACCGAATCGAACACGCCGGCGCGATCGCCGCGTTGGCGGGCGACACGCTCCCGTGCGCCGGCGTCGATGCGATGTGCCGGGACGCCGACATCTACGTGCAGACCGTCCTGCGCGACGACCTGATCCGGCCACTCCCGAACCCACGACTCCAGGACATCCTCGACTATCACTCGACCGTCGAGCAGGCCGCCCAGACGGCCCAGCAGGCGGGCGTCCGCACCCTCATGCTCACCCACTACGTCCCCGCACCGGCACCCGGTGACGAGGACACGTGGCGAGCGCTCGCGGCTGCGCACTTCTCCGGCCGCGTCGTCGTCGGCGACGACCTCACGACGGCCGTCGTCCCGTCCCGTCAGCCCGACGAGCCCGAGAGCTGACTCGCGGTTGACCAACCCACGAGTCGCGCGCCGGCGCCGTGGCCGGCGGCTCGCCGGACACCGGCAACGGCGGGGCCCGCAGGCGCAGCCTGTCGGGAGCGCCGTCAACCCGGGAACGCCACGCGGGGACTGTCGTGTGGCGTCGCTCGTACACTCTCGACGGGAATCCGGAGGCGCAGGGCATGGACAGCGGACACGCGGCGGCGGCCTCGTCCTCTCCCCCGCGGGACGAGGTCATCGCGGTCGCCCGCGGGATGGCGACGGCGGTCGCGCCCGAGTCGGGCATCACGCGGGCCCAGGCCGCGATCCTGCGCGCCGTCACGCACGCCGTCACCGGGTTCGAGGTCGACTACCACACGCTCGCTCCCCTCGAGCCGGACGAGCTCGCGGCGGTCTTGCGCGACCGCGGGCTCGAGTATCGGCACCGGATCGTCCATCACATGGTGCTCGCCGAGATCGTCCTTCGGCCGCTCCCCACCGACGTCGCCGAGCGCGTCGCGCGGTACGCCGCGGCGCTCGGCGTCAGCGACGACTTCGTCGCGCTCGCCCACCGCTACGCCGGTGGCACCCTGGACCTCGCGGCCTTCGACCTGCGGCGCAGCGGCTTCGAGGATCGCTGGGACGCCGCCCGCTCCGTCCCCCTCCACATCCAAGCGCCGCTCGCCGACCCCTTCGCCGACCTCGTCGACCCCGAGCTCGAGGCACGATGGGAGGGCTTCGCCGCGCTCGAGGAGGGGACCCTCGGACGATCGGTGTCGACGATGTACCGGGCGCGGGGATTCCAGCTCCCGGGCAGCCCCGGCGCCGCATCGCCGTACCTCGCGCAGCACGACTTCGTCCACGTCCTCGCCGACTACGGCACCCGCATGGAATGCGAGCTCGAGGTGTTCGCGACGGTGGGGCGAGCGGATCCGGACCCCAAGGGCTTCGCGTGGCTCGCCACCATGATCGGCCTCTTCGAGACGGGCTACGTCGAGTCGCAAGGGCCGTTCAACGCCGACACCGACACGCACCACCTGCAGATCGACGGCATGGACGTCCGGCTGGCCGACGCCATCCGTCGGGGCAAGGTAATCGCCGAGAGCTACGGCCACGACCTCCTCGAGGTCGACTATCACCCGCTCGCGGCACGACCGGTCGGTGAGGTCCGCGAGATGCTCGGCATCCCACCGAAGTCCGACGAAGCGATCGCGAAGGGCTCACCGAGCGTCTTCGACCAGGCGGGCATGACGGACGCGCAACGTCGCTCGGGACAGGTCGCCTGAGTCGAGCGGCGCACGATCGCCGTTCGACTCACTCGGGTGGACTCAACGACCACACGCTGCGGCCGAGGTCCCCTCGACGCTCCCGTTCAGCGTGGGGCGCGGCGATCAGCACCGACCCGGCGGTGCCACCCACCCTCTGCCCGCGACCCCCGCGGCGAGAGAGCAAGAGGGACGAGGGCCGCTAGGCCGTGCTGACGATGAGGACGCTGCACGGTGCGTGGTGCGACACGGAGTTCGGCACGCTGCCGAGGAACCGCCGGCCACCCTGCATCCCCTGATTCCCGACCACGATGAGGTCGGCGCGGATCTGCTCGCCGAGCTGGCAGAGCACCTCGGCCGGGTTGCCGAGCCGTGGGTACGTCTCGACGGTCGGCGCCACCCCCTCGACCGACGCGGCGGCTCGGCTGAGGAGCTCTTGCAGGTCCTTCGTGCTGTCCTCCTCTATCTGCGCGCGCGCGATGCCGGCGCCGGCAGTCGCGGTCTCCCCCATCGCGACCGCCGCGTGCGGGACGGTCTTCCCGACGCTCACGATGTGCAGCGCGCCGTCCGTGGACGCTCCCGCAAGCTCGGCCGCGACCTGCACTGCCTTCGCGGCGGTGTCCGATCCATCCGTTCCCACGACGATCGTCTTGAACATGCTCGCCACTCCCCACACCAGCTCCGGGATGCCGACCGTAGTCGTCTGGACCACCGCGCCCAGCTGGCCGGGTCGGCGTCGTCGGTCCACGCCTCCGCACCGGTCGTGGCGCGCGGGACAAACGCCTCAGCCGGCTGGGCTCGCGTGCCGATAGCCCCAGGGGACCCGAACTGGGGTCGCGGACGCCTCGAACTGGTGATTCGGACATGCTGGACACGCGCGGCCAGGGCAACGACGGCGCCGCACCACCTCGCGGGCACGCGCCCGTCCACGAGACCGATGCGATCTCGTGGCGGACCGCACCCCTGGAGGGGCCGACCGAGCTCCTCGCCATCGAGGTCCCGATCGCCGACGCGGTGGTCGACCACGACGGTCAGGCGCCCGACACGGACGCCGGCGCGACGACCGTCGACCACGTCCCGAGCGCACCCGACAGCTCCGGCGGGCGCGTCATCACGGTCCTGTGCCCGAAGGGCGGCGTCGGCCGCACGACGGTAGCCACGAACGTCGCGATCGGGCTGGCTCGCATCGCACCCGGCTCCGTCGCCATCGTGGACCTCGACCTCCAGTTCGGCGACCTCGCGACGGCCCTGAAGCTCGCGCCGCGGTACACGTTCACGAACACCCGCGCCCGCCCACCCGACGGCCCGTCCGTACAAGCCTGCCTGACCCCGCATCCGGCGAACCTCTTCGCGCTCTGCGCGCCGAACGCGCCGGTCGACGCCGAGGAGCTCACCCCCGAGCACACGAAGGCCGTGCTCGCCGTCCTCGCGCAGTCGTTTCAGTACGTCGTGATCGACACCCCCGCCGGGCTCGACGAGCACACCCTGAACGCGATCGACCTGTCCACGGACCTCGTGGTCGTCAGCGCGACCGACGTGCCAGCCGTTCGGAACACCCGAAAGGAGCTGGAGGTCCTTCGGGTCATCAGCCAGCCCCACCAGCGCACGCACCTGGTCCTCAACCGCGCCGATGCCCGCACCGGTCTCCACCGCAACGCCATCGAGTCGGTCCTCGGCCTCGAGATCGAGGTGGAGATCCCGAGCTCCGGCACGGTCCCCCTCGCACTGAACCAGGGGACGCCGATCCTCGAAGCCGACGCCGGCTCCCCGGTGTCGCGGGCCATGGCCCGGTTGGTGCGCGACCTCGTGCCGAAAGAGAGCGCAGCGAAGGCGCGCCGGGTGGCACGCCGCGCCCCGTTCTCCCGCCGCCGGGCCGGCTCGTGAGTCTCCGCGAACGGCTCGCGCCGAACGGACACACCCGGCCGGCGCCGACGGCACCACCGCCGACCGCGCCCGGCTCCCCTGGCGACTCGTCGATCGGCACCATCGGCAGTGTCGAATCGGCCGATTCCGCGCTCGACGCGGCCGCCGATCCCTCTCTCGAGCTCCGTCAGCAGGTGCACCGCGTCGTTCTCGAACGGCTCGGCCCGCGTCTGGCGGAGCGCACGGCGTCGATCGACGACCTGCGCGACTGGGTCGTCCCGGAGATCGAGCGGGCCGTCGCGGAGCAGATCTCTCTCGGGCCGAGCGAGCGCGAAGCGTTCATCGCTGCGGTGACCGCCGACGTCATGGGGTACGGCCCGCTCGACCCGTTCCTCGCCGATCCTGGCGTCAGCGAGATCATGGTCAACACGCACGACGCCATCTACGTCGAGCGCGGCGGCCGACTCTTCGAGACCACCTCACAGTTCGACTCCGAGGAGCACCTCCGGGCCGTCATCGACCGCATCGTGAGCCAGGTCGGGCGCCGGGTCGATGACGCGTCGCCGATGGTCGACGCCCGACTCGCCGACGGATCCCGCGTCAACGCGATCGTCCCGCCGCTCGCCATCGACGGACCCGTGCTCACGATCCGGAAGTTCGCCAAGCAGCGCTACACGATGGCCGACCTCATCCAGCTCGGGACGGTCACCCCCGCGCTCGCCGCCTTCTTCGACGCCTGCATCCGGGCCCGCCTCAACATCCTCGTCAGCGGCGGGACCGGGACTGGCAAGACGACACTCCTGAACGTGCTGTCGATGATGCTCGCCGGCGACGAGCGAATCGTGACGATCGAGGACGCCGCCGAGCTGCAGCTGCAGCAGCGGCATGTCATCCGGCTCGAGTGCCGCCCGGCGAACGTCGAGGGCCGCGGTGAGATCACGACCCGTGACCTGCTGCGCAACGCGCTCCGGATGCGCCCGGACCGCATCATCGTCGGCGAGGTCCGTGGCGCCGAGGCCATCGACATGCTCCAAGCCATGAACACGGGCCACGACGGCTCGCTGTCGACGCTGCACGCGAACTCGCCCCGGGACGCCTTGTCACGCCTCGAGACGATGGTGTTGATGAGCGGCTTCGATCTCCCCATCCGGGCGATCCGAGGACACGTGGCGGCCGCGATCGACCTCGTCATCCAGATCTCCCGCTTCCGGGACGGGTCCCGTCGCGTCGAGCGCGTCTGCGAGGTCGAAGGTATGGAAAGCGACACGATCGTCACCTCCGACCTGTTCCGCTTCGACCCGACGCGTCCCGGCGGTAGCCGATCGGCGGCTGGCGAGATCGTGTCCACTGGCGTCCGGCCCCGGTTCAGCGAGCGGTTCACGGAGCTCGGCGTCGAGCTGCCGGGCGAGATCTTCGAGCCACCCCCGAGCTAGGCGATCGAGCCACTCCGTCGTCGACCGGCAAGGCTCCACCCGAGCTCGCGCTGCGGTGCGCCTCCCCGGCCCGTCAGCACCGGCGGGAACTGGGCGCGCGCTAGCGTCCCGGCCGACCTAGACACTCGATGCACCCGGACCACCGGTCCGGCGGGGTGGCCCATGCAGCGCGGACGGATCGGTGTGCTCACGGGCGTGCTCGTTGCCGGAAGTTCGCTCGGGCTGGCGGTCGCATCGGGACCGGCGGGCGCCGCGGCGGTCCCGACCATGTTCACGACGCCCGGCGCCACGACCTATGCCGTCCCCGCGGGAATCTGCTTCGTCACCGTCACCGCGGACGGTGCGGCCGGCGGCGGGGGCGCCGGCGGCGGGTCGGCCAACGGCGGCGCCGGCGCGATGGTGTCCGGTCACTTCGCCGTCTCTCCCTCGACCACCCTCCTCGTCGTCGTCGGTGGCGGGGGTTCAACCGGCGGGCTGCCACCGAACGGCGGCGCCGGTGGCGGGGGCGGCGGCGGTACCAACGGCATCCAGACGGGCGGCGGGGGCGGTGGCGCGTCGGTCGTGGCGACGGCAGGACTCGCGCCGCTCGCGGTCGCCGGTGGTGGCGGCGGGGGCGGCGAGGGTGCCGCACCCGGCCAAGGCGGGTCGGCAGCCACCGCGCCTGGAGGCAATGGAAGCGCAGGTGGCGCCGGGACCAGCGGGATCCAAGCCGGCGGCGGCTCGGCGACGGGCAACGGAGGTGCGGGGGCGACCGGTGCCACGGACGGCGGTGGCGGCGGCGGTGTGAACAGCGGAGGCGGCACGGGCCCGTCGTCCGGCGCGGGCGGGAACGGCGCGAACGGAATCGGTGGCGGCGGTGGCGGCGCTGGGATCAGCGCCGGTGACGGCGGCGTCGGCGGGAACGGCGGCATGGGGACCGGGCTCGGCGGTACCGGCGCAGCAGCGCACGGCGGCGCGGGGAACGCGACGGGCGGCAACGGCGGCACGGGCGGCAGCTCAGGGAGCGCCGCCGGTGGCGGCGGAGGCACTGGGTTCGGCGGCGGCGGTGGGGGCGGTGAGTCGAACGGCGGTGGCGGTGGCGCAGGCTACGGCGCGGGCGGTGGTGGTGCCGCCGGGATTTCGGGCGGCGGTGGCGGGGGCGGGTCCTCCTTCGCGGCGGCGAGCGGCACCGGCGTCTCCTTCCAGCCGGGCCCGGTCATCGGCAACGGCTCCGTGACCGTCAGCTACGACCCGACGACCGACGCGTGCCCAGCGTCTGCGGCCACGAACGTCACGGCGGCTTTCACCGGCTGAACACCGTCACGGTCCCCGCGACGGCGGCTCCCGAAACCATCCGACGCGGGTGTGTGCGCGCGACTCGCGATCTCTCGGATCGCGAGTCGCGCCGGGCGGCGGCCAGCCCGTCGCGCCACCCCCAGCGATGCGATTAGGCGAGCCGCCCTGTGGGGTACACGTCCCGCAACGACAAAGGAGGGACTCCGGTGCGCTTCATCCTCCGTGTTCTTGTCCTGGCATTCGCGGCATTTGGCATCAAGGCGCTCTACGACAAGTTCGCCGGACGGTCCGACGAGCTCAAGGAGACCGGCAACTGGGTCGTCGATCGCACGTGGATCGCGGCCCACGACGTCCGCGCCATGGCGAACGATGCCGCCGAGAAGGTGGCGGAGACCGCACGGGCCAGCGCCAACGAGGTCAAACAGGCCGCCTCCGACAACGCCGACACCATGAAGAAGGCAGCCCTCGACCGTCGAGGCGCGCCGACCAGCTAGCGGGAACCGCGCGCCGCCGGGTACGCCGGCCGGACCCGAGGTCTCGGCGACTGGGAGTCCCCTCGCCGGGATCCCAATCGGAACGTTTGTACCCCCGAGCGGGCTCCAGTGAAGCCGACCTGCCGTCGGCGCGGCCATTATCGTGTCGCCATCTGGTCACCGACCAGAGCGGCGGAGGCGTACGGTGCGGAAATCGGCGTTGGGCATCGCGATCGGCATCGGTGTGAGCGCAGTGGCCGCCGCGACTGCGGCGCCGGCAGCCAGCGCCACCGCGGTCACCACCACCTTCTCCACGCCGGGCACCTTCAGCTACCAGGTGCCAGCTGGCATCTGCCAGGTCTCCGCGGCCGCCGTGGGAGCGAGCGGCGGCGCCTCCACTGACTTCTTTACAACCGCCGGCGCCAAGTTCCGCGCCGAGATCCAGGGCCAGGGTCGGGCCGCGCAGACCCCGAGCGCTCCGACGGGCGCGGGCGTCCACGCCGCGCAATCCGGTGGCACCGGCGTCGGCGGCGCGGGCGGGAGCGCCGCCGCGACGCTTCCGGTCACGCCCGGCGAGACACTCGTCGTGAGCGTCGGCAGCCCAGGCGATGCCTACGGCGACACGGGCGCGGCGGGCACACCCGACGGCGGGGCGGGCAGCGCGATGGCGGAGGCCCCGGGCGCGGGCGGGGGCGGTTCGTCTGACATCCGACAGGGCGGAAGCGACCTGGCCCATCGGGTGCTGGTCGGCGGCGGCGGAGGCGGCGCCGGCGTGGGCGCCATATTCACGGAGGAGGCTGTTCCTCTCGATGGCGGGGCGGGAGGCGGTCCGACCGGCGTGAAGGGCAACCCGCAAGACCCGACCGACTTGAGCGCCGGAGGCGGCGGAACGCAGATCGCGGGAGGTGCGGGCGGCGTCGACGGAACGAATGGCGACGCGGGTGCCTTCGGCCAGGGCGGGGCCGGCGGTCCAGGTCTCTTCGGCGGAAGCGGCGGCGGTGGCGGCTACTTCGGTGGCGGCGGCGGTGGGTCCCTCTTCGTCGAGATCGCGGCCTTCGGGGATCCCGGAGGCGGCGGATCGGGCTTCGGTCCGCCGGGCACCGTGTTCCAGACCGGCGTCAACACCGGCAACGGCAGCGTCACCATCACCGCCGATCCGGCCAGCTCAGGCTGCGTCGAGGCCACGGCGGCGTTCACGGGCTGATGGGTTCCAGCCCGGTCTGAGAGGCCTGACGCCGGGCGAGACAGCACGCGGCGCCCTCGTCGCGGGGCCCGACGCCGCATCGCCAAATTCGTCGTGCCCGTTCCGGCGGTGAGTGAGCGACTCGCGGTGTCGGAGACCGCGAGTCGGGCCTGCCCAGCCTCAGATGCCAAGCGCCCGGAACGCGACGGGGGTGTTCGCGGCGGCGTCGAGCTCGGCGAGATTCGCCGACACAGTCGCCGAAACGCGAACGGTTCCCGACGGGTGGTCTCTGAACAACGTTGCCATCCCGACCCGGCCGATCGGCGAAACGCTCTGGCGGCGCAGGTCAGCCTTGCGGGACCTTGGTGTGCGCGCCAACCTCTGGCCTCGGAGGTGGTCGTCGTGCGCGACTTCGCAGGCAGGATCGCTGTCGTCACGGGCGGCGGGTCGGGTATGGGCCGCGAGCTTGTTCGGCAGCTGGCCGGCGAGGGCTGTCACGTGGCGACGTGCGACGTCGCCGAGGACGACCTCGAGCAGACGAAGACGCTCGCGACCGCGGGGGCACCGGCAGGCACGGTGGTCACGACGTTCGTGGCCGACGTCGCCGACGAGGCCCAGATCTCGCGCTTCCGTGACGCGGTCGCGTCGGCGCACGAGACCGACCACATCAACCTGCTGTTCAACAACGCGGGCATCGGTGGGGGCGGCAGCTTCATCCTCGATGGCCGCGACGAGTGGGACCAGACGTTCGCCGTCTGCTGGGGCGGCGTGTACACGTGCCTGCGGGTGTTCCTCCCGATGCTCCTCGCGAGCACCGAAGGGCACGTCGTGAACACGAGCAGCGTGAACGGCTTCTGGGCCTCGCTCGGCCCCAACCTCCCGCACACGGCGTACAGCGCCGCGAAGTTCGCGGTGAAGGGCCTGACCGAGGCGCTCATCACCGACTTCCGGCTGAACGCACCGCATCTGCGCGCCTCGGTCGTGATGCCCGGCCACGTGGGCACGTCGATCGTGTTCAACTCGGGCCGGTACCTCGGGCGCGATCTGAAGGAGCTCACCGACGAGCAAGTGGCGGAGGCCCGAGCGCGGATCGAGCGCCACGGGATCCCCACCGCCGGCGCGTCGGACGAGGACCTCCGCCAAGGCTTGGTCGCGCAGGCCGAGCTGTTCCGCGACGCTGCGCCACTGTCGGCGGCCGAGGCAGCCACCATCATTCTCACCGGCGTTCGCAACGACGAGTGGCGAATCCTCGTCGGCCGGGACGCCGAGGTGCTCGACGATGCAGTCCGCCGGGAGCCGACAGCGGCCTACGAGCCGTCGTTCGTCGAGCGGCTGGGAAACGACAGCCTCTTCCGCCTGGCGCGGTAGCGCCGCACCCTTACGAACTGGTGGCTGGTATCGCGCCATCCGCGGCGCGCGACCACTGGCGCTCAGCCCACCACGCCCACGACTCCGCCGCGAGGCCGACCGTGGCCATGAGCGACGCGATCGCCTGCTTGCTCGCGACGGCCGTACCCAGGTCACCGGTGTCGACCAGCGCACCCAGCCCGGCCCAGAGCTGAACATCCGTGGGCCGATCGTCGGCCTGCATCGCGACCACCAAGCCGCCGATCCCGAGGGCCGCCTCGCGCACCGCGAAGCTGCGGACCATCAGCGTCGATCCGCTGGCCTCGCCCGCATCTGCGTTCAACCGACGGGGCGCCAGCAAGAACGCGAGCCCGATGCCCACCCGGCAGATGCCCAAAGCCGCGACGACGCTTCGGGGAGTCACCTTGGCCACGTTCGAGACGGTATCGCTACCCAGGGCGTCAACGTGCTTCAAACACGAACGTGCGGTTCGCGTCTAGCGTGCCCGCGAGGGGGTCGTTCATGAGTCACAACCGGCAGCGTCGTGCCGCCCGCCTCCCGGCGCTCGGGCTCCTCGTCGTCGGCGCGCTGACCGTCGGGATCGTGGCCGCCGCGCCGGCGCCGGCACAGTCCACGAACCCGCCCACCGTGCTGCGGATCGGTGCGTTGCTCTCGATCACCGGCGCAGGCTCCAGTCTTGGCAACACGAGCCGCGCCGCGCTGGAGGTGGCGACTGCTCGCTGGAACCAGACGCTGACGAAGCAGCACCAAGCCACGCGGGTGGAGCTCGACGTCGTCGACACCGGTCAAGATCCGACGAGAGCGGTCGCAGGGTTCCAGCAGCTTGCGGCGCAGGGCGTCAGGATCATCATCGGCCCGCAGTCGAGCTCCGAAGTCGCGGCCATCCAACCTCTGGCAAACGCGCAAGGCGTGCTGGTCGTGTCGCAGGGCAGCACGGCGTCATCGCTGGCCATGCCGAACGACAACATCTTTCGCTTCGTCCCCAACGATCACGTCGAAGGGCGGGCGACCACAGACCTCTTGTTCCGCCAGGGCATCCATGACCTCGTGCCGATCTGGCGTGACGACCGCGGGAACCAGGGTCTCGCCGACTCGGTCCGATCCGCGGCCACGTCCGACGGCATCCAAGTGAGCGCGGGCTTCCGCTACGAGCCGGACACGACCTCCTTCGGCCCGGCTCTGCAGGCCGTCGCCGCGCAGGTCGCGGCGGTCAGCAAACAAGACGGCGCAGGCCATGTCGGCGTCTACCTCGCCGGCTTCGAGGAGACCGCCGACGTCCTCGCCGCAGCCAAGTCGATGACCGGTCTGTCGAGCGTGCGCTGGTACGGCGGCGACGGCTCAGCGCAAGCGACCCAGCTCGTCGACAGCGCGGAGGCCGCCAGCTTCGCCGTGACGGTCCATGGATATCCCAGCCCGCTCGTCGCGCTCCCCGCCACGACTGCGTCCGGTGACACCTCCCTGATCCAGCAGATCCGCACCCGGGCACACGCCACCCCCGACGCGTTCGGGCTCGCGGCATACGACGCGTTCAACGTGGCCGTTCGCACGCTTCGCAGCACCGGCGCCAGCGTCGATGGACCGACCCTCCGAGCGGCCTTCGCCCGGACGGCCAACGGCTACAAGGGAGTCACGGGCACGATCCGGCTCGACCCGTCAGGAGACCGGACCTCGGCTCCCTACGCCTACTGGTCCATCTGCAGCACCGACAGGCGCCGACCCCAATGGGTGCGCAGCGGCACGTGGACGCCGAACCCGACCGATCCCACGCGTCCCGGGACCGTGACCGGCGGCGGCTGCCCGTAACGGGCTCGCGGCACTGAGAGGTGCTCGAGCCGAACGGCCCTCAGCGTTCCGCAGGCCACGCCGATCTCACTCGCCCGAAAACAGGTGGAGCAGCTCGAGCTCGATCCGCTCGGGCGGGTTGGCCAGCAGCGGTCCGACCGCGTCGTTGAAGGCCGCGAACTCCGGATCGCTGTTGACGCTGTCCGCGGACTCGCGGTCGGTGAACACGCCGATGCCTCGAACCACTCCGGATCCTTCGTCGCCGACGATGAGCACCGTCTCGAGCGCTTCATGCTCGGAGAGGAACTCCGCCGCGAAGACGGAATACAGCTCGGCGACCGCTCGGTAATGCCCCGGCTTCGCGTGCAGCGTGAATTCGGCGACATGCAAGGCTTGCCCCTTCCGATCAGACTGCTCGGTGACGCACTCTAAGGCTCGATCACCGGCGCGTCTCCGGGTGCGGCCCGCCGCCGGCCAGGACAGGTGCGGGGCCGCGATCTCGCGTACCGGCCTCGAACGGCCAGTCGTCGCCCGCGACTCGCGGTCTACCGAATCGCGAGTCCTGCGGTCGGCAAGCGGCGCCTTCCACCCCATCGTGAACCCCGGCGTCGGTGGTCAGGCCGGCAGCACCGGCGGCGCAGGCGGCGTCGCTGCCGGACCTGGCCCGCCACATCGGGAGGGCACGGCTCGGCGTCGCCGGGCGTGGCGGCGCGGCCGTGGCATGACCACGGTCAACAGGTCATGCTGGACCCGTGGCGGCAGGTGCGCAGGACCGCGCCTCGGGGGACCCGGCGGGCATCGCCGCCGATCCGGTGGCGTCGGTCGATCGGGTCATCTGGAGGCTGAACGACGTCCTCGAGTGGGCGTCGGACACCAATAGCCGTATCGGCTACTTCGCCGCCGTCTATCGGCGGGTGACGGTGACCATCCGCGGCGACATCGCCGCGGGGTCGTTCGCCGACAGCGCCCGGGTCGCCGAGTTCGACGTCCGGTTCGCGCAGCGCTTCTTCGATGCCCTCGACCAGCACCGGGCCGGCGAGGCCCCGACCGAGTCGTGGCGGCTCGCCTTCGAGGCGAGCGACCGGCGCGACCTGAGCGTCATCCAGCACCTCTTCCTTGGGATCAATGCCCACATTCGGCTGGATCTGGGTGTCGTGGCTTCGATCGTCGCACCGGGGCCACGTTTGGCCGAGCTGCGGTCCGACTTCGGGGCCATCAACGCCATCCTGGTCCGGCTCCTCCCCCGGACGAGCCGGGAGATGCACCGGGTGTCACCGCTCGCGCCGCTCGTTCCCGCGGACCCCTTCGGGCAGCAGCTCATCGCGCTCTGGATCCACCAGGTGCGGTTGGACGCCTGGCGGCTGGCTGAGAAGCTGGCGCCGCTCGTACCCGAGGAGCACACGTCCGCCGTCGTCGCCGCCGACCGGCGGGCGGCGCGACACGCCCGGCACCTGATCGAACCGGACCCCGCCCTGCGCCAGGTGCTGCGCCGCGTCGTGGCCCCGACGGAGGACCACGACGTGGCCCACGTCATCCAGTCGTTGACGTGACCGCGACACACCCCGGCCCGGCCCCGAGCGACGACGCGGTGGGCACCCAGATCCTCAGCTTCATGCTCACCGACATCGTCGGCTCCACCGCACTCTGGGACACCGCACCCGAGGCGATGGAGCGTGCACTGCGTCGCCACGACGAACTCGTGGACGACATCGTGGGACAGCACCGCGGCGAGCGGATCCGCCCACGCGGCGAAGGCGACAGCAGCTTCTCCGTCTTCGGGTCGGCGGTCGACGCCGTCGCCGCCAGCGTGGAGCTCCAACGTGCGCTGACCCACGAGCCGTGGCCCACGGGTGCGCGCATCCTCGTCCGCGCCGGGATCCACACCGGTGAGGCCATCCCCCGAGAATTGGACTACTACGGGTCGACCGTCAACCGTGCCGCGCGGATCCGGGGCCTCGCGCTCGGCAACCAGGTGCTCGTCAGCCAGACAACCGCAGAGCTGGTGGAGGGACAGCTGACCAGCAGCGTCTCGTTCGTCGAGCTCGGCACGCGCAAGCTCGCCGGACTCGGCCGGCCAGAGCGCATCTTCGCCGTCGTCGGCTCCGGGCTGCTCGGCGTCGCCCCGGAGCGCGCGGTTGGTGGCGGCGGCGTGCTGCCGCTCCCGCCGGCCGTGGAGGCGCCGAGCGACCCGATGCTGGGCCGCGACCGCGAGCTCGACGCGATCGGGGACGCGTACGAGCGAACTCGCACCGACGGTGTCCCCCACGCCGTGTTCGTGGTCGGCAGCCCCGGCATCGGCAAGACGACGCTCGTCGCCGGTGCCGCCCGCCGGCTCCACGGTCGAGGCGCCTCCGTCGCGTACGGCCAAGCCGACGACGCGATCGGCATCGCGTACCAGCCATTCGTCCGGGCGCTCGGCGCGCTCATCGACCACCTCCCGACCGACGCGCTGGCCGTGCACGTGGCGAACCACGGAGCACAGCTCGCGCGCCTCGTGCCTGACCTGGCACGGCGCACGGGCATCGCCCCCGAGGCGGTCGCCGTGAGCTCCGGGACCGATCCGTACCTCCTGTTCGGTGCCGTGGCCCATCTCTTGGGGCTCGAGGCGGACGACCAGCCGCTGGTGCTGCTGCTGGAAGATCTGCACTGGGCGGACAGCCAGACGATCCAGCTCCTTCGCTACCTCTTCACGACGGCGCGTCCCCACCCGATCCTCGTGCTGGCGACTTACCGCGACACCGACATCGGGCCCGACGACCCGCTCGCTCGGCTCGTCTCCGACCTCAGCCCCACCGTCAGCGAACGCATCCACCTGCACGGGCTCGATCGAGACGCGGTGCTCACACTGACCCGAGAGCGCTGCGACGACCCGGCAGCGGCGGACCGCGTCGCGTCGCTGATCCACCGCGACACCAACGGCAATCCCTTCCTGGCGCGTGAGGTGCTGCGCCACCTCGTGACCACCAAGCAGCTGAGCGACGCCGCTCATATGGACGACGGGGTGTCCCTCGCCCGGCTCGGCGTGCCTGACACCGTCCGCGAGCTGGTGCAGCGCCGCGTCGCCCACCTCGGCCCAAAGGTCGAGAGTCTGCTGCCCGTCGCTGCGCTCATCGGCCGGGAGTTCGACCTCGACCTCCTCACGGCCGTGGTCGCGCAACCGGAGGTCGACGTGCTCGAGGACCTCGAAGCAGCCGGAACCGCGGCGCTCGTCGACGAGTCAACCGAGCGCCTCGGCGAATTCGCGTTCACCCACTCGATCGTGCACCAGAGCCTCTGCGAGCAGTTCGGTCCAACCCGGCAGCACCGGTGGCGCGTCCGCATCGCCCGGACCCTCGAGCAGCTCAGTGCCGACGACCCCGACGCCCGCGCCGACGACCTGGCGCGCGCGTGGCTCGCGGCGGGCGACGCCGACCCCGAGAAGGCGATCCGCTACGCGATCCGGGCCGGTGAGCTCTCCCTCGAGCGGTTCGCTCCCGACGACAGCGTCCAGTGGTTCGAGGCGGCACTCGATCGGCTCCCCGCGGGCGGCGCCTCGTCCGATCCCCTGCGCACCGAAGTGCTCGTCGGCCTCGGCGACGCCCAGCGGCAAGCCGGGCGTCGCGGCTATCGCGACACGCTCCTCGAAGCCGCCGCGTCGGCCCGCACGCAAGGAAACAGCGACCTGTTGATCCGGGCGGTGCTCGCGAACCACCGCGGCTACGAAGGCGTCATCGGGCTCGTGGACCGAGAGCGCGTCGCGATGCTCGAGGCCGCCCTGTCGTCATCGGCGGGTGCGCAGCCGCTCGTCAAGGCTCGCTTGCTCGCCACGCTCGCCGCTGAGCTGACCTTCGACCCCGACCGCGCGCGGACTCGAGCGCTCGCGGACGAAGCGCTGGTGATCGCCCGCGCCGCGGGCGACGATCAGACGCTCCTCTCCACGCTGGCGCGGCGGTTCCTCACGATCGTCGCCCCGGACACGCTCGACGAGTGCCTCGCCAACAGCGGCGAGCAGCTCGCCCTGGCCGAGCGGCTCGACGACCCGATCGGGTCGCTGTTCGCAGCGGTCTACCGCGCGAACGCGTGCCTCGGGGTCGGCGACATCGACGGCGTCGATGCCGCGATCACCACCGCGAGAGAAGTCAGCGACGTCGTCCGACAGCCGTTCCTTCGCCACCTGGTGCTCACCACGCGAGCGTGGCGGGCGTCCCTCGCCGGGGCATTCGCCGAGGCAGAACGGCTAGGCACGCAGGCATTCGAGATCGGCGTCGCGAGCGGTGTCCCCGAAGCGCGCAGCACCTATGCCGCTCAGATCTTCGCGGCGCGGGAGACGCAAGGTCGCCTCGACGAGCTGTTGCCCCAGTGGGAGCGCTACGGCAACCGACCCGATGCCATGGCGCAGGTGAAGGCCGTGCTCTGCATGGCGTACTGCCGGCTCGGCCGCACCGACGACGCACGCGCCACGTTCGACCGGATTGCGCCGACGGACCTCCCGCGCCTGTCCGACGACCGGTACGGGCTCATCGCCATGGCCGGCTACGCCGAGATCTGCGAGTACCTGGACGAGCGGCCCACCGCCCAGGTACTGCTCGAGTGGATGCGGCCCTGGCATCATCAAGTGTCGTTCAGCATGGCGACCACGCTCGGCTCGGTCGCGCGTCACTGCGGCCTGCTGTCGCTGACGCTCGGCGCGTACGACGATGCGGAGCGCTACTTCGTCGAGGCCGAGGCCGTCCACGAGCGGCTGCGCGCCCCGGCGTTGCTCGCGTTGACCCGACTCGACCTGGCTCGGACCCTCCTGCGTCGTGGTGACCCGTCCGACCGAGGCCGCGCCCGTCAGCTCCTCGACCGCAGCATCGCCGAGGCCGACCGGGTGTCGTACGCGCCCGTCTCCACGAGGGCACGCGCCATCCGCGAGGCGAGCCCAGAGCTGCACTGACCACGACTGCGAAGAGGGACAGGGGTGACTGACACAACGAAGACCCGGGTGGCGATCCTGGGCGCCGGCATGGCCGGCCTCACGACCGCGTACGAGCTCACCAGCACACCCGAGGCGCGCGACCAGTACGAGATCACCGTGTACCAGCACGGGTGGCGGGCCGGCGGCAAGTGCGCCAGCGGACGCAACGCCGCCGCGGGCAACCGGATCGAGGAGCACGGCCTCCACCTGTGGTTCGGCCTCTACGAGAACGCCTTCGCGCTGATGCGCCGCTGTTACGCCGAGCTCAACCGCCCCGCGTCGGCGCCCCTCGCGACCGTGCAGGACGCGTTCAAGCCGAGCGATTCGGGAATCCTCTGGGACGACTACGGCGGGTCCTGGACGCCCCTCACGCTCGACTTCCCACCGAACGACCAAGTCCCGGGCGACGGTCAACCGATCCCGGGCTTCTGGCAGATGGTGTGGCGGTCGCTCACCTTCGTCATCGACGAGCGGCGTACGCTGCGGCGCGACGGCGCGGTCCCACCCGCCGAGCCGCACCCCGACCACGGCTGGGCGAGGGACCTCGGGCATGACCTCGGCCTCGGGATCGAGGGCATCGTCCACGCGGGTGAAGACGTCCTGCTCCACGTGGCGCACGCGATCGCCACGCTGCGCCACCACCATCCCGAGACGCCCGACGAGGAGTCCCATCGGGGGACGCTCGCCAAGCTGCTGCACCACTTCCGGACCTGGGTCTGGGACCATGAGATGGCGCCTCGCCTCGAGGACCCGGTCCTGCGGAACTGGTTCACGCGCTTCGATCTCATCGTCAGCCTGTTCGTCGGCGTCGTGCACGACCGCGTGCACGAGCGGGGCTTCGAGATCCTCGATGACCTCGAGCTGCGGGATTGGCTTGCGGCGCACGGCGCCCAGCCAGTGACACTGGCCGGTCCGATGGTGCGCGCCTGGTACTGCGGCGCGTTCGCGTTCCTCGAAGGCGACACCAACCGCCCCAACGTCGCCGCGGGGATGTCCGTCCGCGGCATGCTGCGCCAGGAGCTCGGCTACAAGGGCTCACTGCTGTATCGGATGCAGGCCGGGATGGGCGATGCCGTCATCGCGCCGCTGTTCGAGGTGCTGCGGCGCCGCGGGGTCCGATTCGAGTTCTTCCACCGCGTCACCGACGTGGCGCCCGGCGAGGAGGGGTCGATCGAGCGGATCCGGCTGGTGCGACAGGCCCGCGCCGGGGCGGACGGCTACGACCCGCTCATCGAGGTGCAGGGGCTCCCGTGCTGGCCCACGCAGCCGCGCTGGGACCTCCTGGTCGACGGGTCCGCCCTCCAGGCGGCGGGCGTCGACTTCGAGCTCGGCGACGGTCCGAACCCGGAGCCACGCGAACTCGTGGTCAGCCGAGACTTCGACGAGGTCGTGCTCGCCATCTCGGTCGCGGCGCTTCCGCCGATCTGCGGTGCCCTCGTCGCCGACCGCACACGCCCACAGTTCGCGCGGATGCTCGAGGGAGCGACCACCGTCATGACCCAAGGCATCCAGCTGTGGCTCCGGGTCCCCCCATCCGGTCTCGGCTGGCAATTCGGCTCCGACGTCTCCTCCACCTACGTCGAAGCACTCGACACCTACGCCGACATGAGCCACCTGCTCCCTGCCGAGACATGGCCTCCCGAAGCCGGCATCCAAAGCATCGCCTATCTCTGTGGTGTCCTCCCCCACGTCGACGCCGACACCGAAGAACGTGCGACCCAACGGGCCAAAGACTCCGCGCTCGACTTCCTGCGCCGATCCGCTGCGGGGCTCTGGCCCGACGCCGCGCACGACGGCACCTTCGACTGGCAGTTGTTGGCCGCCCCCGACGACGCCACCGCCGAAGCTCGGTTCGACGCGCAGTTCTGGCGCGCCAACTTCCCGCTCACCGAGCGCTACGTGCTGACCCCCGCCGGCTCGACGAAGACGCGGCTCGCAGCCCACGAGTCCGGGTGGGACAACCTCTGGCTGGCCGGAGACTGGACCCACACCGGCCTCGACCTCGGGTGCGTCGAGGCCGCCGTGATGTCGGGCATGCAAGCAGCTCGGGCCCTGAGCGGCTCGCCCGAACGGGTGCCCGGCGAGGACCACGGCTGGTTCATCGAGCAGTACGAGCGATGACGACCGCCGAGGGCGGCGGCTCTCCCCGTCACATCACCGACGCGCTCCTCGACGAGCTGAGCTTCGTGGGGGACCCCACAGCCGACGAGGTCGTCGCCGAGCACGCCAAGTGCCAGCCCACGGACGACGCCGCATCGCTCGTCGGCGGCATCGCCGCCCATCTTGTGCTGCCCCCCGAGCAGCGGTCGCCGCCCATCGACGCGTATCTCGCCGACACCCCACCATTGCCCGACTGGGCCGACCCGGCCCTGATGGAGCGCAGCGCGAGCTTCTTCGACAGCCGCGGCGTGACCATCGGCTCGGCACTGTTCTGCGCGTCGCTTCCCGAGGCGTACGCCGCCGCCCGCGGCGCGCGGGTCCTCATGCTGACCGCCGAGATGGTGACCGACCCCGTGCGACGCATCAACGAGACGGCCCAGATGGTGTTCGACACCGTGTCGCGCGGTGGCCTCGTCCCGGGTGCGGGCCACGGCTACCAGGACATCCGGCGAGTCCGGCTCATGCACGCGGCGGTGCGCTACCTGATCCAGCACGACCCGACGGTCCAGCAGAGCACCGTCGAGGCACCGGGTCGGTCGTGGAACGTGACGGCGGGCGTGCCGCTCAACCAAGAGGACCTCCTCGGCACGTTGCTCAGCTTCAGCACCGTTGTGCTCGACACACTCGACCGTCAGGGAATCGGCTACGAGCGGGCCGACGCCGAGGCCTACGTGCACACGTGGTGCGTCGCGGCCGCGCTCCTCGGGATCCGGCCCGATCTCCTGCCCATCGGACTCGACGACGCCCGCGAACTCCAGGCCCTCATCCGACGCCGACAGCATCGGCCAAGCGACGACGCACTCGTCCTCGGTCGTGCCCTGACCGGCGCGCTCGAGCGGAGCATGCCCCCGCTGCTACACAGCCTCCCAAGGACGCTCGTCACCTGGTACTGCGGTCCCGAGATCGCGCGCATCAACGGTGTGACGAGCCCCGGCTGGACTCGCATCCTCATCTGGCCCCTCCGGCGAACGCTACGGCAGGTCGGCCAAGCGGAGAACCATCACCGAATCGTCCGCGCGCTCATGAGCTGGACAGTCGTCCAGATCCTGCGGACTTACCTCGTCGCCAACCGGAGCGGTGATCGCCCACCATTCACGCTGCCCCAACAGCTCGACCAGCGGGTTGCGCGTCCGAGACGACGCTGGCGCTTCCTCTGAGGCGCCGCCCCACACGGTGCATCTCTTCGACGTCGACCGACTCGCGATCTAGCAAACCGCGAGTCATCTCGCATGCCGGGCGGCTGAAAATCGGGTTCGTCCAAGAGGGCGAGGCGACCGCGGCGCGGTTGGCCGGGCGCGACGCCGCCGCCGGTTCCGAGGGTGCTTGCCTCGATGGTCTCCGCACGCGACCGTCTCGTCTCAACGCGGTCGCGGGCGCCCCTGAGACGAACGGGCCGTACTTCGACCAACCAGCGAGAGGAGACTCATGGGCGATGAGGAGCAGAAGGTGGCCATCATCACGGGAGGCTCTCAGGGGATCGGCGCCGGTGCCGTGGCCGCGTATCGCGAGCGAGGCTGGGCGGTGGTCGCTAATTCTCGAACGATTCGGCCTTCCGACGACCCAGGCGTTCTGACCGTCGACGGCGACGTCGCAGACCCGAGCACTGTGGACCGAATCATCGTCGGAGCAGTCGAGCGATTCGGGCGACTCGATACCCTCATCAACGACGCGGGCGTCTTCATGTCGAAGCCGTTCACCGACTACACGGACGACGACTACTCGAGAGCGGTCAGCGTCAACCTCACCGGCTTCTTCAGGTTGACGCAGCGAGCGATCGCCGAGATGCTCAAGCGACGCCGCGGCCATATCGTCAACATCTCAACCACTCTCGCCGACTACGCGAACTCCGAGGTGCCCTCGGTCCTGACCGCGCTCACCAAGGGCGGCCTCGCTTCCGCGACGAGGTCACTGGCGATCGAATACGCCTCTCGGGGCATCCGGGTGAACGTGGTGTCCCCAGGCATCATCCAAACACCGGACAATCCGCCCGAAAGCTACGACGGCCTCGCGGCGCTCCACCCTCTTGGGCATGTGGGACAAGTCAGCGACGTGGTCAACGGCATCCTCTTCCTGGAGTCCGCACCCTTCATCACGGGCGAGACGCTGCATATCGACGGCGGTCAGATCGCGGGCCACTGACCCACCCCGCCGGCATCGGGATGGGCACGGGCTACAGTGATTTGAGTCGTTCCGCTCCCAGGCGCATCAGCGCGGTAGCACTGCTCCAGACCTCGGCGGTGTGCGGATCTAGCACCCCGAGAGAGTCGTGCAGACCGAGCCAATCGAAGTCGGGTCCGAATTCGCGGAGGTCGAGCCCGTGCGGCTGCCGAGCCTCGGCCAGGCCGCATGGCGCGCGGCACCGCACGTCGTCGACGGCGTCCTGCTCCCACTCGCGCTGTTCCTCGTGGGATATCAGATCGCTGGGCTCGGACTGGCCATGGCGGGCGGCCTCGGCTGGTCGGGCTTTGCCATCGTCCGCCGGATGGCGAAGAGCCGCCGAGTTCCTGCGATGGCCATCCTGGGTATGGTGATGCTCCTCGTCCGCTCGGCGCTGGCGTTGACGACCGGGAGTGCCTTCCTCTACTTCCTCCAACCGACCATCGGCACGGCCGTCGTGGGTCTGGCGTTCTTGTGCTCGGTGGCTGCGGGTCGACCACTGTCACGCCGCTTCGCCGGAGACTTCGTGACGCTACCGAGCGAGCTATTTCTCGCTCCCGACATCCATCGCTTCTTCATTCGCAACTCGATGATGTGGGCAGCGGTGGGACTCCTGAACGCCGCGATCGCCTATACCCTCCTCATCACCCTGGCGACCACAACCTTCGCGGTCACCCAAACGCTCTGGTCGATCGTCGTCACCGTGCTGGCGGTCGGAATCTCGATGCTGTGGTTCCGCAACTCGATCTGCCGCTACCGCCCCGTGACCGTGGGCGTCTAGGTCCCGTCCCGTCCGGACCTCAATCGCGGAGGTTCAGCGCGCCTGCGGTCGAAGCGCCCCATGCCTCGACGGCCACGTAATTGGCCTAGGATGCTTGGACCGAGGTCGTGTCATTCGGACCCGTCCCGGTCAGTATCCCGAAATGGACAGGTATCCGGTGGCAACAGGCACAGTGAAGTTCTTTAACGAGCAAAAGGGTTACGGTTTCATCTCGCGCGCCCAGGGTGACGACGTCTTCGTCCACTTCTCGGCGATCCAGGGTTCGGGGTTCAAGACCCTTCACGAGGGCCAGACCGTCGAGTTCGACGTCGGCCCCGGCAAGAAGGGCGAAGAGGCGCAGAACGTCCGCCCGCTCTGATGGCGTTCGCGGCCGGTCCGGCTGGTCGCCAACCGACCGACGCCACAACTCCCGCTGTCATCTGAGCCGTCATGCCGACCCGCAGAAAACCACGCATCACTGAGACCGAAGACCCAGTTCAGCTCTATCTCCACCAAGCTGGGCAGTACGAACTGCTGTCCAAGAGCGACGAACAGGACTTGGCTCAGCGCATCGAGGCTGGGGCCGAGGCACGGCAGGCCCTGGACAGCGGTGCATCCCTCACACCGACGGAGCGGCGCGCCCTGCGCCGCACCGACCGGGCCGGCCGCGACGCGCACCGCACCTTCGTCCAAGCGAACCTCCGCTTGGTCGTCTCGATTGCCAAGCGCTACCAACGATCGGGACTCCCGCTCCTGGACCTGATCCAGGAAGGGAACCTCGGCCTGATCCACGCCGTCGACAAATTCGATTGGCGAAAGGGCTTCAAGTTCTCCACCTACGCGACGTGGTGGATTCGCCAATCCATCTCGCGCGGCATCGCGAACACCGGTCGCACGATCCGTCTGCCGATCCATGCCGCTGACAACCTGTCTCGCTTGCAGCAGGTACGCGTCGAGCTGGAGGCGCGCCTCGGCCGTCGCTCCAGCATCGATGAGCTGGCCGACGAGCTCGGGATCGCGCCAACGAAGGTGTCGGAGACGCTGCAGATCGCGGCGGAACCTATTTCACTGGCGCAGCCCATCGGCGAAGACGGGGACGGTGAGCTGGGCGACCGCGTCGCGGACCCGTTCGCTGCCTCACCGTTCGAGGCGACGGCGGCCAGCTTGCTCCCTGCCGAGACTGCGAAGCTGCTGCGCAAGCTCAGCAGTCGGGAGCGGACCGTCATCGCGTTGCGCTTCGGCCTGGATCGTGGCGAGCCACGCACGCTCGAAGAGGTCGGCGAAGCGTTTCAGTTGACCCGCGAGCGGATCCGCCAGATCGAGGCGAAGGCGATGACGAAGCTTCGCCACCCATCGTTCAATGTCGACGTGCGCGAGCTGGTGGACGTTTAGGCGCGAGCCAATGTCCGCGTTGCGCATGCGGATTGTCGACCAAGATGGTGCTCGCGGCCGATAGGCATCGCTCGGGTCCTATCGGGCTCGTTTGGCCTCGAATGGCTTTCCGGTCTCTTCGGTGAAGATCCGCGAGATCGTCTCGCTCGACAGGTCCTCGGCTCCGTCGGACTCGCGGGCGAATGTCGACATTGCCTCGACGATCCGGTACTCGGAGATCAGCCGGCGGACCTCCGCCGACACCGTCGCTGCTTTCGTTCCGGGGAGCCGGGGCGCACTGAGGCCGATGTGCGCATACACCTCGTCGAGGCGGCGCTCGAGCTCGGAGACGCGTGAGCGAAGTTGTTGGACCTCGTTCTCAACCGACATGACCCTCCATCGGTGACGGTTCGAGCAGCTCCAGTTAGCCTGTCGACGGCTCCTGCTGAGCTTCCTCAATCGTGAGTTCCGTGGTTGGGTCGGCCTCGAGACGGTCGTCGGGAATCACGACTCCGCTGCGAACGGAGCGACCGAAGGTCCCGCTCTCGAGCCGCTTCTCCGCTCGATCGATGGCCTCGAGCCGCTTACGGAGAGACTCGGCGACGGCGTCGTCGGTCTCCTCAGTTGTGAGCGGCGCCGCCGAGTCGGTCATGTCTCCATCCTCGTTCGCGGCAGTCCGGTCCTCCCGTGTAGCCGTGACCATCCCGTCGAGGAGTTGGCGCACTCGGACCCGCTCGGCGCGCAACAAATCTCGGGCCTCAGCGTCCTTCATTCATACCCCCGAGCAGCGATGCGATGAATGGACGGTCCACGCGAACCGCCCACAACGACTCGTTATAGCGGAAGGTCGGGAAGCGCGGGGAGGGATCCCGACACGGACTATGGACCTTCGGCGGTCGTTCCCGTGCCGCCTGTGCCGCGGGCGATCACCTCGCCCACGATTGCGTTGATGCGATCCTTGTCCTCGGGCACGATCCTGATCCGAGAGCGCCGCTCATCTGCCGGAGACTTCGACCCGATGATCATTTCCTCGCCATGCCGACCGTTGGTGAAGTCAATGCGGATGTGCTTGACATGGCGACGGTCCGAGGTCGCCCTCGGTCCATAGAACACCTCGAGTACGGGGCCGTCGAGCACGACGATGTAATCCCCGCTCTCGAACTCCTCAACGATTGGATATTCGCCCACGTGGCCCCCACCGTTGGCGTGATCTCGGTCCCGATCCGATCGTAGGCCGCTCGACTGTGTCGCAGACGGGACGCTCACGTCCGACTCGCGGTGCAGCACACCGCGTCTGGAGGCGGCCCAATCGGACTCAGGGTTGGAGGATCGCGAGTCGCGTCCGCCTCTGGCTTTGGGATGACTCGCGGTCTCAGCAACCGCGGGTCAGAACGCCGACGCCGACTCGATGCGACTGGAACCGCTCGCCCGGCGTCGTCCGTCCCTAGGTGGCTGGCGGGCCGTCCTCGACCACCGCCTTGATGCGCTCGAGCGTCCGTCGTATCCCGTCTTCGAGGTCGGCCTTTCGGTCTTTCACACCCATAACGAGGCGGTCGCTGAGCACGAAGTACCAGGGCAGGTCGGCGAGCATGGTGAAGGACTCGACGACATTCGTGCCCGTGCCCGTCGACGCGAAGCGGTACGTCCAGTTGGTCATGCCGTGGCCGAGGTGGGGGACGACGAAACCGAACTCGCGCCCCGGGTCCGCGGCGACGACGGTGGGCTTCGTTGACCACCGGGCCACGCCGCGCTTGTTGACACCTTTGAAGCGGGCACCGACGGCTGCTCCGCCTGCCCCGCCGATCCACTCACAGCGGACTGTCTCCGGGCTCCACTCGCCCATGCGTGTCACATCGGTGACCAGCTCGTAGACCTTCTCGGGGCTCGCATTCACATAGATGCTCGATTCGCCACTCGTACCCTTCTTCATGGCTCCAGTCTCATCGCGGTGCTCGCCAGTTCCGCAAATCGGCGCATCGCGGTGAGGCTGTCGCCGGGCGCGGCGGTCCGGTACATCTCGATCTGACGATTCTCAGCGCTGGCGAGTCGCCGCGATGGCGACTCCGAAGCGGGTCCCAAGTTCTCTGACGCGCAGCTCAACGACCCGCGCGTCAGTCGGTGATCATCCGATTCGCGAGTTCCAAGACCACGAGCTGGGCTCTCGTTGTCGGTGGGCCGCGGCACTACCGTGCGAGGCGTGCCGCCGCCGTACGACGTCTACAACTTTCTGCGCCTTCTGGGAATCGAGATCGTTGGCGAGGGTGAGCAGACCTCTGCTCGCCTCAAGGTCCGCCATGAACTGATCGCAGGCACTGGCTATTTGTGGGCACCGGTAGTCGTCGGGATTGCGGATGCCCTCTGCGCGTTCGGTGTCAGCCGGCACTGGCCGGACGATGCTGCCAGCTTCACGACCATCGAATCCAAGGCCAACTTCTTCTCCAGTGCCAAGGAGGATGACGAGGTCGTGGGACTCGCCACGCCGCTGCATCTCGGTTCAACCACGCAGGTGTGGGACGCCCGCGTCCAGAACGCGACGACAGACCGGACGATGGCGGCCTACCGCTGCACCCAGTTGATCCTCTATCCGCGTCGCTGATCGGCGATCAGACTCACGACGGACTGCTCGCCCGGATCACGCAGCCTAAAGAGCATGCACTACTGGGGCACGGCCTTCACGCGGCCGACGACGGCGTTCACGATCGCTGGACCTTCGCTCGGGGCTTGCGACCCTTCGGCGTAGAAATTGAAGCCGACAAAGACTCGGCCGACGCGAACGACGACGACGTCCGCGGTGAGCGTCAGGGGCTGGCCGTTCTGCGTGCCCGTTACCGCTACCTCGAAGCCGACGTGGTCGTCGCCGACGCCCTGCAGCTGGTCCGTGATCGATGTCACCGTCGCCTGGCCGAACATCTTCTGGAATACCTGTTGTAGACACTCGGGCGCCGCAGCGGCCTTGTCGGTGGCCAAATAGGCCTTGGCTGCTGCGGTGCTCTTGAATGCGTAGACCACGTCCGTCGCTTGGGACGGCAACGCACTCGATGCGCTCGTGTCGGCGAACGTCGGTGATTGTGCCCGCGGCGTGGTCTTGTTCGCAGCGACAAGGTCGTTACGCATCTGTTTGCAGGCTGCGATGCCGTTGTACTGCTTCGTGCCCGGGTCCGGCTGCTGGTGGGCCGTCCAAGTTGGAGGCACATCGGTCGCCGCGATCACCCCGGCCCGCAAGATCGCGGTGTCCTTGGGACTCGTCGTCACGGCGCTCGCAACGGCCGGCTCGACCAGCGTTGCAGCAATTGCCACTCCGATAACCGCTCCGAACCAACGCCGGTATTGCATCCTCGGCTCCCTCGCCGATCGGTCGATGCCCAACCGGCCGATCAGCACCGCTCCAGTGGCATCAGGAAACTAGCAGGTGCCGTGTTCTTCCCATCTCTCTCAAGAAGTCGGACGCGACTCGACGTTTCGTTCACCGCGAGTCACGGCTTGGACGAACAGCTCTGTAGATCAGCGCCCTAAGGTCTGACCGGAGTCGAACTCGACCACGAGCACTGTCCTGGGCCTCAGGGCACGCAGCCGACCGGCGAGGCGGCCTGGAGGGAACCGGTTGTCACCGTTGTTTCGAAAGAGCGAAGAGCAGATCGCACAACAGGCCGACGCCCAGGCCGAACTCAACCGCTTGGAGGGACTCTCGGTCGACGACCTCGCGGCTGAGATTCTCCCCGCCTTCGGCCCCGACGGTCTGAACCGCGGATACTCCGGCGCTCGCGTCCAAGACGTGTGCAAATGGCTCATGTCCTCGTATCCGTCCAAGTCCGTCAACCCGCTCCAGATACTCGGGCCGGTCAATGAGGGAATCCAGCGGCTCGAGAATGCTGGACTGGTTCTTCGCCGAGTCCAGGAGGGCGGAGGCTCGCGGGTCACGTCCACCCGGTTGGGCGAAACCGCCCTCGCAGATGGCACCGCACGGCAGGTCTTAGAGGGCAAAGCCGGCGGGTAAGGGAGGACGAGCAGCACTTCCGGGCTGCGAAGGGACTGCCGGCTGGAGTCACTGACTCGCGGTCCAGCAGACCGCGAGTCATTCAGTGACTACCCGACTCGCGAGTTCCAAGACCGGGACCGCGTGCTGGCCGCTCAAGGCGAGATCAGCGACCGCCCGAGAATTTGTGGCTCATTCGCGCCCGCCGGGTTCCCACAGGGTCCGGTCGTAGTCCGCCTCCAACGCAGCCTCGAGTTGATCGGCGTCGACGCCGCGAGCATTGACGTGGTCTCTCAGCATGCATGCGACGCTTGGCATATCGGCAACCTCGGGCCATGAGTCCGGACTCCAGACCCCGCCGCGCCGGAACGCCTTCGCGCAGTGGATATACGCCTCAGCGACGTCGATGGTGATCACGACGTTTGGCGTCTTGGATTCGACGCGACATCGTTCCCGAAGCTGCGGGTCGGTCGAGATCGTCGCCTCTCCGTTCACCCGGAGGGTTTCATCCAACCCGGGAATCATGAACATGATCGCCACGCCGCGGTTCGAAAGCAGGTTCTGCATCGAGTCGAGCCGATTATTGCCCGATAGATCGCCTAACGCGAGGTGGTGATCGTCGATGAATTGCACGAACCCGGGCGGGCCGCCCTTCGGGGAAACATCGCATCGACCGTCGCTGGCCGCCGTCGCGAGAACCAGGAACGGGGAATGCTTGATGAACGTGCGGCAGTGTTCATCGAGTCGGTCGATCACCTTGTCGAGCGCGCCCTGGGACGGGGATCGATAGATCTGGCGCAGCTCCTCGATCGACCTGACAGTTCCAGGTTGTGCCATGCCCCGATTCTGCCCCAATCGAGCAGTGCCAGCGACGGTGAGGATGTTCAGCATGTCTTGGTTGGCGCGTCGTCGAAGCGAGACGGGTTGGAAGAGCTGCGTACAGGGATCCGACGATGCGGCGGTGGTCACGCAAAGGCCAACGGGGTGCGCGGCAGCGCCTCAGCGAGCGGCACCGACTGCTTGAGTAACGGTGCATCCGTGGCGACGCCAGTCCGATGAGCGACCACTGGGCGGGCGCCACCCCTGCTGAGTAGTCTCGTCGTAATGCGTTCCCGCGTCAGTTTCTTGACGAAAGATGTCGAGCACCCCACCGGCGAAGTTGTCCGCCGCTTCGACGTCGTCTCGGCTGCCAGCGTGATGACGGCCTTTATCGGCACCCTCTTCCTGGTGTTCTTTCTCGCCGCGTTCTTGCCGTGGTTGTTGTCAAAGGGCATGACCTCCGCGGTTGAAGGCATGATGAACCAGATCGGCTTCTCGAGCTTTCACGCGACGACGATCTGGAGTTGGCTCGTCGTTCTGGCCATGTTCGCCGTGTTCACTGTCTTCATCGTGGCGATCGCAACGGCGATCCTCGCGCTCGTCAACCTCCTCTCCGAGCAGACAGGGATGGGCATGCGCGTCGAGCCCGCCCCACCCGAACTGCTGCCCGGCCTTTCGAGCAGCGAGGCGCTCACCGAGTCGGCAGATGCGTCGTTCGATGAGCTGTACGTGGAAGCACAGCGACGAAATCTCCGAGGTCGGTCCAAGATGTCGAAGGACGAACTGCGAGCGGCATTGCGCCGTTCAGAACGGGCCGCTTCGCGCTGACGATCCCGGCCGCTTAGCGTCCATACGCACGGATCGTCAGTAGAGGTCGCATCAGCGGCAGCCCAATTGCCACCTCGGTCGGCGCGCTCCGTCCGTCGTCACCTACGCCTTCTTGGCCTTCACGACCTTCCTCTTCGCCGCGGGCTTCTTCGCCGGCGCCCGTCGCGGGGCCGGTGCCTTCTTGGCCTTCACGACCTTCCTCTTCACCGCGGGCTTCTTCGCCGGCGCCCGTCGCGGGGCCGGTGCCTTCTTGGCCTTCACGACCTTCCTCTTCACCGCGGGCTTCTTCGCCGGCGCCCGTCGCGGGGCCGGTGCCTTCTTGGCCTTCACGACCTTCCTCTTCACCGCGGGCTTCTTCGCCGGCGCCCGTCGCGGGGCCGGTGCCTTCTTGGCCTTCACGACCTTCCTCTTCACCGCGGGCTTCTTCGCCGGCGCCCGTCGCCGGGCCGGTGCCTTCTTGGCCTTCACGACCTTCCTCTTCACCGCGGGCTTCTTCGCCGGCGCGCGTGGCGTCGCCCGAGTCTTCGCCGCGGCGGTGACCTTTCGGGGACCTGCGGCCTCGGTGGTCGCCGCGTCGTGGGGCTTCGGCGCGGCCGCGGGTGCCGGCGCGACCGCACTAGCGGTGGGTGCCGCTGCAGGGGCTGAACGCTCCGGTGCGCTGTGAGCACTACGCCACCCAGCGATAGTGAGAGCACCGATTCCGTATGCGGCAGCGAGTAGCCCGACGAGGAAGCCGAGCCCCGGGACGAGTGCGGCGAAACGCAGGATCCCGAACCCTGCAGCAAACGCGCCGAGGCGGGCGCCCGTGCCCGGCCCGCGGATCATCAGACGACCGAAGATCACAGCCGTCGCCACATAACCAAGCGGGGCAAGAACGGCGACGGTGCCGAGTACTGCGAATCCCAGGGGGATGCCGAGCACCGTGGCGATGGCGGCGACGCCCGCAATGGGAGCGATGACGCCGACGAGAAGTCCCGTCAGTAGCGAGACGCCGAAGCGGCGGCCGGCGGCAACCGTGGCTTCCGAGGCACGCGGAAACAGCAAGACAAAGAGAAGCCCGAGGATGGCGCTCGAGATGGTGACGGCGAGCCAGAGCAGAGCGAGGAGCGTGACGACGAAGCCCGTGAAGATGCTGGAGAGGTTGAGTGTCTTGAGGGCCCCGTGGACGGTATTGGGTGCGGCAATGGGTCGCGTGCTGGATGCCACGTCGCCGCGAACGTTGCCGCCTGCACGGATCACCGCCCGCCCGTGCACCACCGTGACGTCGCCGTCGACTCGCCCGCTGATCGTGGCGTTGCCGTCGAGGACCAATGCATCGCCCGTGACGTGGCCCGTGATCGTGAGGTTTCCTCGCCCAACGAACACGTCGTTCTTCACTTCGCCGGCGATGATTGCGGGCCCGTCAACCGAGACGGCTGGGCCGCTAACGCTCTCTCCCGGGCTGACAACCAGTCCCCCGGTCACGTTGATTCGGGAGCCGCTCGACGTTGACACTTGGCCGCCGCTGGCCCCTGCAGGGCCCGCAGCACAAAGCGTCAACACGCAGGCAAGCATGAGCGCGTTCAGGATGTAGCGGCGCATACGGTCGCCCTCTCATCTTTGCGTCGACGAGCGTCGCAGGTACGCCTCGTTCCATGCAACAGCGGGCTGTGATGGCTTGGCTCGGCTCGAACCGACTCCCAAGCAAGAGCGCGAGCCGTTGGGATCGAGAGTCGGGATGCGGCGGCGGAGGCTCGTCACAGCCACGGACTCTTGAACATGCGGTCAAAGGTGGGTTGACCTGCCGTGGGGTGGCCACCAGTCGTCTTAAGCAATCGGGCCGCGCCCGCGTTGGACAGGGCCCATGCGACTCGCGGTTTCGCAGACCGCGAGTCACAACCCGAGGTCGGCCGGTTCGCTCAGGGCGACAGCGGGGTCAGAAACACGAACCTCGTACCGCGCGAGCGAAGTACCGGATGGCCCCACGGCAGACGGCCACGCTGCGCTCCGACTCGCGCTCTCGAAGTCCGGGAGTCGCCCAATTGAAGTCACCGGCATCTATGTCCGACTGGGTACGGCACATCGCTCGGCGCGCAACCATGACTGGTTTGTGACGGTGGATCGGGCTGAGCACCTGAATGCGCAGGGGAGCCCGAGCCGACTGGCCCGGGCTCCCCTCGCGCAGCGGCCGAAACGTCTGTCCGCCGAAGCTCGCTGACGCTTAGCTCGGAATTTCCACTCCGTAACTTGCGAGGCCGTGGATCACGAGGCCGCAGAGCAGGATCGAGATCAGCGCGTCTGGCCAGTACGGGGTGAACAGCCAGAAGAAGGCCATGAAGAGCCCGAGCATCGCGGCCACGATGCCGGTGTAGACGGCCCACTGTGCCCGTGCGAAGACGGCCAAGCCGGCTATCGCAACAAATGCACCGACGATGACGTAGATCCATCCCCAGGTGTTGAGGTTGTTGCCGCTGAAGAGCAGCGTGCTCTTCACGTTGGCCTGGATCGTGCTGTTGGCATGCAAAGCGAACAGCCCGTTGATGAAGATGTTCGCACCAGCGAGGAACAGCAAGATCCCTGATATGAAGATCCAGCCGGTACCCCGATGCTGTGGTTGCGTACTCATACAACTCCCAAGGTTGCAGTCCGGGTGCTTGTCGACACGGGGTTTTCGCGGCGGTTGATACCAACCCGCGAGTCGAACCACCGTGTCCGAATTGACCGTACCCCCCGGGACGAGTTGCGGCGCGGTTTTCGACTGTCCGAGCCTGGGACGGCGTATGACAAGCCTCACGTTCATGCTTGGGGGGTCGTCGCACGTTGCGTCGCGCGCTTTCCTGATAAGCGAACGTGCCGACGCTCTCACGATGCGATGACTTATCCAGAGCGCCTTTGGCCTGCTGGCTAGTCTGCCTGCGAGGGGCACTTAGGAGATGCTGATGGACATCGAAGAGTTCTATGACCAGAACCCGACCCGCCGGACCTCCGAGGAGTTTGAGTACGGGCGCGACTGGTCGGACAACAGCGGTAACCGCCTCGAAGTCAGCTGGGTCCAAGACACGGGCGAGCTCTACGTGATGGGCGCACCGGTGGAGCCAATCTTCAGCGACGGGATCGGTGATGATTTCGTGCAGTCGATGCACACCGAGGACGTCGTGGTCACGGTCCTTGCAACCATCCCGGAACGCGCCGTCGTCGACGAGGCCCTTGCCGGTTGGTCCAAGGAGATGGGCGCAACCAACAGCATTGATTGGGTCCGCGACCGCGTCGCGCATCGGGTCAGATCTGAAAGCTCCGAGATATCGCTGTCACCGGAAGACGCGCCTGAGGAGGTCTCCGGCTCCGAATAGCGCGTGGGTTCGGAACAAGGGTGTGGCCGCGGCACCCTCATTTAATTCGCTGGGAAGGCTCACCGAACCTGATTCGCGATGTCTATGGAACCGCGAGTCCCGTGTCTCCGGATCGACCCGCGACCTCTGCCACTCGGCCTTCCCGACCCGCAACCGCGCGGCGAGCACCGCAGGAGCGGCTTCATTTCAGTACGTTGACCGCGCGGGCAATGACGAGGCCGAGGACGAGGAGAGATGTTATTGATTGAAGGCCCATCGCCATCTTTGCCCATCGGGCGATCGGCATGACGTCGGTGGGGCTGAAGGCGAGCGCGTTAGTCATTCCAAGATAGAGATAGTCGATGTACTCGGGATGCCAGCCGGGCGGGCAAATCTGCGGACTGAGGTCTGGGGGAAACGCAAGGTCTGGAAACTGGCGCTTCTTGTGAGCGCGTTCGCCGGGCCCGCCGAGGTCGAGCTCCCAGTAGAGGAAAGAGAAAGTGATGATGAGCCCGAGCCACACCAGCCCGCCAGCGCGGAGCAGCGATGAAGCGGATTGATTGATCTTTGTCGAGCCGCTAATGAGATCGGACGTCAGGTTGACGGTTGCCCATGCTGATCCCACCACCAGTACCGCGACGAGCCCCAGACGGATCCTGTGGACGCCAACAGATCGGCGATCGATCCGGCCAGGATCGGTGACCACCAACGCGACGAGGAAGCATCCGAGCGTCGCGGGCAGGAGCCAGGTAAGCCCCGGTAGCAACTGGTCGGGCATGAAGAAGAACAAGCACATCGCGCCGATCAGCACGATCACGACCGGTGCCCGAGGCTCCCCTCGAACACCACCGGACGCGGCGGGCGAGTTCTCACCGGGCACGGCCACACAGTAGAAGGCCAGCTCGACCGGTAATCGCTCCTCTGCACCCTTCGCATTGTCGTGGCCCATCACCCGGGGCGGGCGTAAGCCATGCGGCGACCGCGCTGGCGGTAGTCCGACTTGCTCGTCGGCCCAAGGGACGTCTAACCCAAACAGGGACTCGCGACCGCTTGGGACCGCGAGTTAGAGGCGCCGTCGGGCTCACCATCCGCGAAGACGGCGCATCCGGCCCCCGACTCGCGGTTTGGAGGTTCGCGAGTCACAACAACGACGGCAGTGCTCAAACGCTCGCACCTCGGAGTAGTTGGCCCTGGGCAGTGACGCCGGGCCCTCAGCCCCGGCCATGTGCCATTTCGCGACCCGGGCGCCCGACCACCTGGGTTCCGCCGAACCCGATCGGGGCGAAATGCGCATTCAGGTGGTGCGTTATCCGAATCGACGGAAGGGTAGAAGAACGAGCTGGAGGCCTTTGAGTTGCTCGCCACGCGTTGCCATCGGGTTGACCGCCGCCAATATGAGCCGACGGTGCTCGCGCCGCGCCTCTCGCGACGGTTCGTTCAGGACGTGTTGAGCCGCTGGGGCTGCGATCGGCTCGACGCGAATGTGGCGCTCCTCACGGCCGAACTGGTCGCCGATGCCATCCGACAAGCACCAACCTCCATCGCCCTGCACATCGGGTTGGACGGTGGCACCGTACGAGTAGAGGTGGTCGCGGCCGAACCTGGACTCATCGCAAGTGCCTCGAGCGAACGGATCGAGCGCCAGGTCGCCCGTCGGCTGGTCGAGGCGGTCGCGGACGATTGGGGCTCTGAGGTTGACCGCGGCCGGACGACGACTTGGTTCTCGATGCCCGCCGCCGACGCCGCAAGAGTTCCCCTGGCTCGCGCTGGCTGATCAGGCCTGACGGCGCGTCCATACGCCTCTCGGCATCGACTCCGACCTGGCCGCACGGTGAACACGATCGCGGTCCCGTAGAGGCGGTACGGGCGCCATAGATCCGACACCTTCGAGCTGCCCGGGCCCAGGTCGATCGCCAAGCACTGCTGGGGTCGCACCGTCGTGAGCGTCGGGCTGGCGAGGCATCAGGTCTCTTGACTCGCGGTTCAGCCCGACCGCGAGCCGCGAGCGGGCGAGCCCCCAACGGAAAGCGTCCGGCCATCTTGCGAGGGCCAGACGCACGTACGCAGTATGACGAGGTTGAGGGGACGTCGAAGGGAGCACGGTGGAACCGATCAGGATCGGATGGCTCGGCGCAGCGCTCGACGGTCCGGGCGGCGGCTACGACAAGGTCCATCGCCTGGCGTTCGACGAGGCGTCTGAGCAGGGCTTGCTCGATCGACCGGTCGAGTTCGTGCTTCACCCCGAGAATGGCTTGCCTCAGGGTTCGGCGAAGAACGCAACCGACGGCTTTCGCTATCTCGTTGACGAGGGATGCATCGGTGTCGCGGGCGCATACAGTTCAGACAACGCGATCACCGTCGGACCACTCGCCAACCAGCTCGAGGTTCCGCTCATCAGCTGGTGCGGTACGGAGCGTCTCCGAGGCGAATACTGCTTCCGCCTTGGTAACGGCGACTGCGGAGGGGACGCAGCGCTCGTCGTCGGTTGGCTAAAGCGTCACGGTTACAGCCGCGTCGGAGTGCTTAGCGAAGTCTCACCAAACGGTGAAGAGTACTTTCGCTTCTTCCGACAGGAATGCCGCCGACGCGGTGTCAGCATCGCCGCTGTCGAGACAGTGAGCCAGAGCCCGAAGGACCTCGCGACGAATCTTGACTTTCTTCGCCAGGTCAACCCAGACGCGCTCGTGTACATGGGCTACGGGATGCTCGCAGCGGAAGGTCAGCTGCGCCAGGCACTCGACAAGCTGGCGTGGGATCCGCCCCGAATCATGGGAACGTCCTTCATGTTCTATCTGATGGGCTTTGACAAGTTCGAAGGTTGGGTCGGCGTCGATCAGTTCGATCCGAGAAATCCCTTGGTTCACGGATTCCATGAACGCTTCGTTGCGCGGTATGGCACTGATCCACCGCTCTGGCCGAATGCAATTCCGGTGCTCGCATACGACACCGCGCGCGTACTCGTCGAAGGCCTGTTCCGAGCGCCGATCCTGTCAGGTCCAGGACTCAAGGCCGGCCTTGAGACGATCCGATTCATGCCGAGCACCACCGGCGCAGCGCAGACCCATATCGCATGCTCGCCGTACGAGCACGGGATGTTCCGCGGCGATTGGCTGTTGTACGGCCGAGTCAGCGGGGGTGAGCTCCAGTTCGAGGGGTTGTTCGAGCCCTGGGAGTACGCCTGACGTGGTAGCTCGCATTTGCGCCGCCGGCCCCGAGCACTGGAGCTGACTCCAGAAAGCCGCCAGGCACATCGGGATTGCCTTCTCAGCCAAGCGACTCGCGGTTCGTCAGACCGCGAGTCAGTCAGTGATTACTCGACTCGCGAGTTCGAAGATCGCGAGTGAGGGCCGGGTTGCAAATTCAATGCCGCGCCAAGTGTGGTCGGGGCCCGTGAAAGAGTGACTCAATGGACGACGTACCGACTCTGATGGCGGTACACGCGCACCCTGATGACGAGTCGTCGAGTACGGGCGGCATCCTGGCCCGGTACGCCGACGAGGGGCTGAGGACCATCGTCGTCACATGCACGAACGGCGAATTTGGCGACGCCCCCGGCGGGATCAAGCCTGGAACTCCGGGTCACGATCCCGAGGAGGTTGCCCGCATCCGCCTAGGCGAACTTGAGCGAGCGTGCGCACTGCTCGGCGTACATAAGCTCGAACTCCTCGGCTACCACGACTCGGGCATGGCGGACTGGGCGTACCGCGACAGCGCCGACGCATTCTGCAACGTGCCGATCGGCGAGGGCGCCGACCGGCTCGTTCAATTGTTCGAGAAGCACCGTCCCGACATCGTTGTCACATACGCCGACGACGCTGGCTACGACCATCCCGACCACGTCCACGCGACTCGGGTAACCATGGCGGCCCTCGAACGCTCAGAGATCCCGAAGAAGGCGTACTGGTCTTTGATCCGGGCCAGCACGTTCATCCAGTTCCGAGACCTTCTCGTCGAGCACGGCATCGAGGGTGACTTTCCGGAGCCCGAGCCGGAGATCGTTCGGCGGATGCGGGAACTCGAGGAGCGCATCACTACGACGATCGACGTCAGTCGGTTCGTGAACCGCAAGCGCGCGGCTCTTCGGACCCATGCGAGTCAGATCGAGGAATCGTTCTTCGCAAAGCTCCCGCCTGACGCGTTCGACGCCATCTTCGCGGCAGAGGACTACATCCGCGTTCACGACACCACGGCGTCGGTCGTACCCGAGAACGACATGTTCAACGGAGTGCGCTGACTCCGAGCCAGACGCCCGGTCGCCAGTCGACCTGCGCGAGCTTGGAGCGACTCGCGGTTCAGCAGATCACGAGTCACCCGAAAGCCGCTAGCGGCGGTGGCGACGTCAGACGCCGTGTGTGCGTCCGGGGAGGGACGTCGGGGTCCATGATCCGCTGCATGGCGTTCTCGACGATCTTAAGTACGTGACACTCAGCAATCGACCGAGTACCGGCCAGCCGATAGTGCGCGGGCTTGGCCGCCCACGGACCGGACGCGTTTGGCTAACGTCAACCGGTCTCGTCGGAAGGTGGTTCGATGCGGAGAGGCGTGCGGCGCGTCGCCGTCCTACTGTGCTGCGTGGCCGTTTTGGGATTGCTGGGAGTCGGCGGTGGCGCCCCAGCGGGCGCGTTCCCGACCGGGGTCGTCGACATGCTCGTGACGCAGCGCATCGGCGGCGCGGATTGCCAGCTCGGTCTGGTCGACCTCGTCACCGGGACCGTGACACCGCTCCCGCACGTCGGCGGCGATGTGTGCATGTCGGACATCGCGTACGCCCCCGACGGTCGTCTCTTCGGGCTCGCCACCAACGCAGGCCAGCCGGCCGGGCCGATACACCTCTTCCAGCTCGATACGACAACGGGCCAGGTCGATGCAGACCTCGGGCAGTTCGGTTCGTTCAACGCGTTCGCGGATCCGACAGAGGCGGGGTTGGCCTTCGACTCGTCCGGGACAGTATTCGCGACGATGGTGGGCGCTGATGCCGGTTGCGGCACGAGCGCCACCTGCCTCTATCGCGCCAACTTGAGCAACATCGCCGCCGCCGAGTTCGTCGGGGCGGCTCCCGCGGGCACTTCCCTAGACAACCTGGCCATCTCCTGCGCCGACGCGGGGTTCACGATCGAGCCTCAGCCCGGGACCATGAATGCCAAGACCAAGAGCTCTACTCCACCGGGGGGCGTTCGGAGTGAGGACGCCGGCCCCAATGCGCTGCTCGACGCGCTGAACTTGACCAATGGCGCGCCCAACACGATCGGCACCGGCTTCGGCACGAACAACCTGCTGTCCGGCCTCGACTTCGACGGTACCGGCGAGCTGTGGGGTGTCGGAACCACCGCAGACACCGTGCGGCATGTCTTCACGCTCGACACGACGACGGGCACGGCCACCGTCGGTCCCATCCTCGCCGGCGCGACCGGCGATCCGGTGTCACTGGCCCTTCAGACCTGTAGCACCCCGCCGCCACCGCCGCCGCTCGTGATCGCTCCCCAATTCACGGGTTGAACCGGCAGTTCGACCCTGCCTCTCGTCTCGCAGTTCGTGAGACAGCAGGCGACTCGCGGTCTAGGAAACCGCGAGTCAGTGATGACGGTAGGAGAGGCGCGCCGGGCCTCCCGCCGATGAGGCACCGTCAGCCGGCCACGCCGACCCGAGAGCAAGCGCTGACTCCCGGTCCAGCGACAAGCGAGTCACATCGAGATTGCCTCTCAACCCGCCAAGCGACCCGGGAATCAGCAGACCGCGAGTCAGCCCATCGATCCGCGCTTCTCGCCTTGGTTAGGCGCAGGGCACTGCGTTCAAGACGCGCGGAAATCTAGGCTTGCGTCGGGCGCGACGGCGGTGCCGGTCGGGATGCGGAGCGGCCTAGCGCCTCCATCATCTGCTCCCGCCCGAGGGCCACTGTCTCGGGGCTGAACGGCGTCGGCTCTGCGCTCGGATGGTTGCCCGGCGCCTGGACGTTCACACCGAGCAGTTCGAGAGCATGCAACACCTTCGGCAGCCAGTCGTCTACCGAGCCGCTGACATCGATGCGGTTCGCTCCGGCAAGCCAGTACCGCATCTCGTTGGTGAACTCGACTCCTTCGAGCATGAGCGGAAGGCGTGGCCTTCCCGTCTCGAACGCCAATTCCATTTCGACCGGCACGTGCGGCGAGCGCATCGACGCACCCGAGCAAAGGATCACAACAACCTTGCAAGCGTCGATCGCGCCGACGATCTCCAGGGCGTAGTTCTGCGCGCCTGCGATGCTTCGTTCCGCGATCCACACGGTCGCACCGACCTGCTCGAGTTCGTCCGCGATCTTCAGCGCCCGCGCGCCGTCCTCATCTTGGGCGTAACTGATGAATACGTCCGCGCAACGCGGATTCTCCACTTGCTCCAAGGGCAATGACGATACACCGAGCGCTCTCCGGCGCACCGTGTGCCGGAGGTGTCGGTCCGGCCGCCACCGCCGCTCGCGCGATGGTCCACGATCCTTGCTGGATTCGGGGATTCGGCAGATGGGAGCGTCGATGATGAGCAGCGTCCTTTCGGATCCCCCCGACTCGCGGTCCAGGAAGCCGCGAGTCGGTGATGACCCTGGTAGGGCGCGCTGAGCCTTACACCGTTCTTGGTGAATGCCCGGAATCGTCATGTGGCGGGTGGCCGACGGTCACATCGTCGAGCGATGGGTAGAGCTCGACTCCGACGGACTCTTCACGCAGATCCCACAGACTCAAAGGCATGGCGCGCCAAGGCGCGGTTGCACGACTCGGAACCCCGACCCATAATCCGGCGGGGCACCGTTGTAGCAACCGTGGCGGGAGGGGGCATTCGGCATGGCAGAACCGCTCACGTTCGAGGCACCGGGACCGGGTTCTTGGGGCCTTGACCCGGTGCACTTTCCCCGGCCGGTCACTCGCTACTGGGCAGCGATGCACCCCGACGCGTTCGCACGCGGCACGCATGACTTTGCCGAGTACTACGGGATGGTCATCGACGGGCTCCAGACGCAGTACGTGAATGGTTTCGCGTACAACCGGATGATGCCGGCACCGGAAGAGAAGATCCCCGCTCGCTTCGCACGCGCCGACGAGGTGTTCGCGAAGAAGGTCTGGCGTGAGCAACTGCGCGAGTGGGACGAACAGGTCAAGCCGGCATCGATCGCGACCCACCGCGAGATCCAGTCGGTCGCCCCAGACTCGCTCGGCGCCGACGAGCTCATCGAGTACCTGCACCGCTGCGCCGATCACCACGCGGTGATGATCACGCAGCACATGCGCTTCACGGCATCGGCCGTCATCCCGACGGGCGACTTTCTCGCGCACGTGGGGACATGGGTCGGCGTCGCCCCGGCGGAGCTGCTGGGTCTCATGCAGGGCGCGGCGCCGGTGTCGGCCGGCAGCTCGGACGAGTTGAAGCAGCTCACCTCGACGATCGCGTCGGACAGCGCAGCGGCCAAGCTGCTTCAGTCCGATCGAGACCCGGCCGAAGTGCTGGCTGCTCTCCGCGACCTCGGTGGGGCGTCGGGATCGGCCGTGTCCAACTACCTCGACCTCGTCGGCTATCGGCCGCTCGACGGCTTCGACATCTCGGAGCCAGCGGCCCTCGAGTTGCCGGACGCGCTGCTCCGGGCCATGCGCGTGGCCGTGGAGCGTCGGGACGACACATCCTCCAACGTCGACGAGCGGATCGAGAACGTGCGGCGACAGGTCCCCGAAGCGCACCGCGACGAGTACGACGAGCTCCTCGGCGAGGCCCGTCTGATGTATCGGCTGCGCGACGAGCGCGGCATCTACAGCGACAGTTGGGCGTCCGGGCTGATGCGACGGGCCGTGCTCGCCGGTGGGCGTCGCCTCGCCGACCAGGGTCGAATTCAGCGAGCCGGTCCACCTCGTCGACGCGACCCTCGACGAGATGGACGCGCTGCTGGCCGGATCTGGAGGACCGTCGAGCGGCGAGCTCGCCGCTCGTGCCGAGTACCGCGCCACGCACAGCGCCAAGGACGCACCGATGGTGCTCGGCGATCCGCCGAGTCCCCCGCCTGACCCGTCGGGTCTGCCGCCTGGCCCTGGCCGCGTCATGGCCGCCACTGGGCTCGCGTTGGGTGAGGTGTTCGGCAGCTCAGAAGCGCCGCACGAGGACCACCTGCTCCGCGGGCTGGCGGCGAGCCAGGGCGTCTACGAGGGCCCCGCCCGCCGAGTGTCGGGTCCCACGGAGTTCGATCGGATCGTCCAGGGCGACGTCCTCGTGACCGTCGCGACCACCGAGGCATTCAACATTCTGCTACCGCTGCTGGGGGCGATCGTGACCGACAGCGGTGGCCTCCTGTCGCACTCGGCGATCGTGGCTCGGGAGTACGGGATTCCCGGGGTGGTCGGGACCCGAGAGGCGACGGAGCGGATCAGCGATGGTGTGCGGGTCCGGGTTGACGGCACCGCCGGCGAGGTGACCTTCCTCGCGTGAGAGGCGTCGTCCCGCTCGCCAAGGCCCAGGAGACCGCCGTCTTCGGGTCCAAGGCTGTCGGGCTCGGCGAGGCGCTGCGGGAGGGCCTGCCCGTCCCGCCCGGCGTCGCGCTGTCGGGCGACATCGTCGAGGCCGTCGCATCCGGTGACAAGCGCGTGATCGCGCAGGTCGAGAAGATGGTCCGGTCGTTGCGTGCGCCGTTAGCGGTTCGCTCGTCCGCGGCCGACGAGGACGGTGCCGACGCGAGCTTTGCCGGCCAGCACCTCACTCTCCTCAACGTCCCGACGACTGACGACGTGGTTCCCGCCTTGAAGGAGATCTGGTGGTCAGCGAACTCCGACTCGGCGATCAGCTATCGCCAGCGAGTCGGGCTGTTCACCCGCCCCAGCATCGGCGTGGTCGTCCAAACGCTGCTCAACCCTGACGTCGCCGGCGTGATGTTCACCACGAACCCGATCACCGGCGCGGACGAGCGGGTGATCGAGGCGAGCTGGGGACTCGGAGAGGCCGTCGTCGCCGGGCTGGTAATCCCGGACAACTTCCGGCTCGACCACGCTGGCCAGGTACTGGAACGACGAGCCGGTCGGAAGGACGTGGCCATCCGCGCCACCGAGACCGGTGGGACCTTCGAGGAGCAGATTCCGGCGAGCCGGGCTGAAGCACTCTGCCTCGACGACCCGCAGCTCGCCGAACTCGGCCGCCTCGCCGCGACGTGCGAACGCATCTATGGCGCCGGGCGTGACATCGAGTGGGCGATCGCCGATGGGACGCTTTACCTGCTGCAGTGCCGGGCCGTCACCACGGGCAAGACCCATGACGCGAGCCCAGAGCCTGAGCCGACCACGAGCGACCCGGTGGATGCGGTGCAGCGCGTCGCGCTCTTTGACGGTCTGGACCGTCGAGAGGCGGAACAGATCGCCCGCCTGTTCAAGGAGCGCCGTTTCAGCGAAGGGGAGACCGTCGTCATGGAGGGTTCGGGTGGAGCGGCCTTCTTTCTGATCGACTCAGGCGAGGCCGCCGTGACTGGCCGCGGCACCGAGCTAGCGACCCTGCGTCGCGGCGACCACTTCGGCGAGCTTGCCCTGATCGATGAGGGTCCGCGCTCCGCGACGATCACCGCCACGACCGAACTCGTCTGCTTCGGGCTGACATTCTGGGACTTCCGACCCCTCGTCCAGGGCAACGGCGTGATCGGCTGGAAGCTGCTGGAGTCGCTGGCCAAGATGCTGCGGGAGACCCAGCACGAAGCGGCCCATCTCACGTCGGCGCAGATCGACCCGCACCCGGCGCCGGCCGAGCACACGAACCCGAACTCCTGAGGGAATGCCGGCCACGCCGGCCCGAGAGTCTGTGCCGACTCGCTGACCAAGAAACCGCGAGTCAGCCAGCAGGGGCGACCGTCGACCCCGCCTTAGAGCAGCTCAGCAGGGCCAGGATCGTGAAGTTGGGCGTAGCACCTCGCTCTATGCCGCTCCGTTGCCCCGGTGTTCTACCCCACTCTGTTACCGCCGCCGCTCGGATATCTAGCGGGGCTCGATCACCCAAGTTTGAGCGAAGCGCCTGTCTTGTTATCGACTGTCACCAGAACTGAGGTCACGTCGCATTTCGACGCGCCAGCTGGCGGTGATGCCACGATCGCAGTGCCGACCCACATGCCGGCTGCGATGGCCGAGATGCCTACAGCAGCTCGGAGGATCGGTAGAGCCGAGAGCTCGCACGCACCGTCAGTGCCGTCCGAAGCATCATGCCCCCAGTTCATCCCACTCCGGCGGGTCGGCGCGCACCCTATCCGGCCAACAATGAACAGCGTCGGGCAACGGTCGCGCCGCTCGGCTCACCCGACTGACCGCCCATCCGTTCACTCGCGGTCCCCGAACCCGCCAGTCACAATCGAGAAGGCGCTCACGCTGCCCCGCAATCTGCGAGCCGCAGGCGACTCTCTTTAGGCGCTGCTTCTCCCGGATCCGGTTCGGACGACGGAAGGAATGGCTGCCTGGGCAGCTTGATCGGCAGATATGCGGAAGCCAGGGTGGTGATGCCCGTCGCCGGGACGATCGGTGACTATGCGGCTACTGGTTGCCCACTCAGTGTCTTGTAGGCGAACGCGACCGTCATCGCAGTGATGCCTTCCGTGAAGATCACGCCGACGCAGCACGCAATCAGACCAACGATGTTGATTCCGAGAAGCAGAAGGCCTAGCCCGAACAGTGGCCAGCGGTACCCGCGTGTGACCTCCGCCGAGCGGCGCATCGCGTCTAGCGCTCCGGTCTCCGGGTTCTGAACGATCACGAAACCGAAGAAGTGCCACATGATGAGCAGGATGATTCCTGGGACGATCAGGAGGATCAGTCCGACCGCGACGCCGATCGTCACGAGGATCGAGGCGACGACGTAAGCAGCGAGGCCTTCAGCTCGAAAGAGCATCGAGACATCGGGTTTCTGACCTTCGGTAACGGCCAGCGTCGCTCGTATCAGGCCCATGTACAGGACCGCGCCGATCACCAGGTTGACGATCTGCGCCAGAATGACGCCGACCCCGATGCCATACCTCGTGTTTCCCGAATTGAAGTGGATCCGCGGAAGCGCGTTCCCGATGACTGAGACGACGCCACCCGCCACTGCGTTGATCACGACGATCAGGACGGTGATTGCCAGCAGTACGCCGAGGTTCTGCCAGTACTTGTTCCAGCCGTAGGAGATCGCCGCTCCAACACCGAACGGCTGCTGCTCGAGCGTCGCCGGCGGAGGCATCCCAGGAGGAGGGGGCGGCGGAGGAGGCGGCATCCCGGGGGGAGGGGGAGGTGGCGGTGGCGGCATCTGCGACATTCGGGCTCCTCGGTCTGGGGTCTGAGGCGACAATCGGCGACGGCGTGAGCCTTACCGACCCCGAATCTCCAATCAAGGACCACGACCAAGTAAGAGACGCGCGCTAATCCGCGAACCTCGGGCCATGACCTGTTGCGCCGTTGCACCAACCCGGGAGGTCTCGTCGTATCCGAAGCCTTTCAGTCGCGATCCGGTCGTAGCGACGACGTTCAGCCTGGAGCCTGCGATAGCCGAGCGTCCGCCCGCTCCACATCTGCAAAGAAGCGGCGTGGCGCCAACAGCGTGCTTCCGCCGACCTTTGCGTTCATCTCAGCGAACAGGTGACCTTTGAGGGGCCCGAGTCGCGTTTCCCGAGGGAGCCGCGCAACGACCGACCTTGGGGTCATCTGGCTAAATTTTCGTACGAAGAAGATGGCTATGTTGCGGTTAGTCGCAGCGATGATCCAATACCTCGGAACAGCGCGGCCCAGGAAGACGGTCATCGTTCGGGCGGGGAAGATCTCTTGGATCTCCTCACCCGGCTCGAGCAGCGGTTGGGCTCGCGCTCGGAGCTTGTCGCGTAGATCCATCGAGCGACAATTTTGGTCGTACTCGCAGCGACTCATCAAGTAGCCGGCGCAACGCTGAAACGGCTCGCCGAGCACGATGCTCACCGAGGGCCAAAATGCGTGACAGCAACGACTCGCGGTCCAGCAAACCGCGAGTCACCATCGGACGATCCAGAGGTTGGGCGTTTTGGTGGTGAGCCCGTCTGCTCATGCCCGATCCGATGGTTGCGCGTCTCGGTTCCCACGGCGAACATCGGTGATCTAGGAATGCCGAGCCCACGCTCGTGGGTAGACGGCCGATACCGCCCGAGAGGAGACGCGCATGGCAGCGGCGCAGGAGTCGGTCGCGGTGCTGGGAATCGGCGCCATGGGCCACGGCATGGCCAGCAGCGCCTTGCGCGCGGGGCTCCCCACGATCGTTTGGAACCGCCGACCGGAGGCGACTCGAGACCTCGCCGCACGTGGTGCGGTCGTCGCAGACAGCGCCGCAGACGCAGCACGGCGGGCCGACATCGTCGTGACGATGGTGACCGACGCGTCCGCCGTCGCCTCGATCGCTCACGATCAAGGGATGCTCGCTGCGCTCGCGCCGGGCACGATCTGGGCGCAGATGAGCACGATCGGTGTGGCCGGCATCGAGCGCATTGCCGCGATGGTCGAAGCAGAGCGCCGTGACGTCTTGCTCGTCGACGCGCCCGTGTCGGGGAGCAAGGACCCCGCCGAGCAAGGTGCGCTGACGATCTTTGCCTCGGGCCCGGACGACGCCCGCCCCCGCCTTCAGCCCCTCTTCGACGCCCTCGGGCAGCGCACGATCTGGGTCGGAGCAGTCGGCGCGGGCAGTCGGCTCAAGCTCGTCAACAACACCTGGCTCGCGTTCGGCAACGAGGCCATTGCCGCGTCCGTAGCGCTTGCTCATCGGCTTGGGCTGACCACTGGAACCGTGGCGGAGGCGATCGCGGAAGGACCGCTGATCTCGCCGTGGCAGGCAAGCAAGCTGCAACGGATCGCTAACGACGACTTCTCGCCGCAGTTCGCCCTCTCGCTCGCCCTCAAGGACATCCGCCTCGCGCGTGAAGCGGCCGGCGAGCTGGCTGCCCTTGCCTGCCTTGCCGATGAATGGCAAGGGGCGGTCGATCAAGGACTTGGCGACTTGGACCTGACTGCCGTCATGCGCGCGTTGGAGGAGCAGAAAGGAACGTCATGACGCTGATCGGCTACACGATGATGTGTGAACAAGCGGGCCCGAAGCAGCTCGTGCGAGATGTCGCCCTCGCCGAGGAAGCCGGGTTCGATTTTGCGGTCATCAGCGACCACTATTTCCCCTGGCTGGATACGCAAGGGCATTCCCCGTACGCCTGGAGTGTGCTTGGCGCAGCGGCTCAGGCGACCGACCACATTCCATTGATGACGTACGTCACCTGCCCGATCCGGCGATATCACCCAGCCGTCGTCGCACAGAAGGCCGCCACCATGCAGCTCCTGAGCGACGGACGGTTCACGCTCGGGCTGGGCGCGGGTGAGAACCTGAACGAGCACATCGTCGGCGGCAACTGGCCCATCGCCGGCGTGCGTCATGAGATGCTCGCCGAGGCCGTGGAGATCATCCGAGCGCTCTGGGCTGGAGGGACGGTGACCTACCGGGGCAAGCATTTCGATGTCGAGTCCGCGAAGATCTGGGATCTTCCCGACACCGCGCCCCCGATCGGCATCGCAGTGTCAGGAGCTGCGAGCTGTCGCCTCGCGGGGCGTCTCGCCGACGTCATGATCGCCGTGCAGCCCAAGGCCGAGCTCGGCGAGACGTTCGACAGCGCGGGGGGCTCCGGCAAGCCGAGGATCGGACAGATCGCGGTCTCGTACGATCCCGATCCGCAGATCGCGGTGACACGGGCGATGGACCAGTTCCGTTGGTTCACCGCAGGGTGGCGGGTGAACGCCGAGCTTCCTCTCCCGGCCTCATTCGATGAGGCATCACACCCGGTGCGCGAGGAGGACGTGTCCGCGCAGATGCCCTGCGGTCCCGATGTCGAGCGGCACGTCGTGGGCGTTCGCGAATTCGAGACCGCCGGCTTCACCCACATCGCGCTGGTTCAAGTGGGCGCCGACACCCAGGAGCAGTTCATCGCCTGGGCCGCAAGTGAACTCCTCCCCGCCCTTCGGGCCTCGTGAACATCTGAAGACGACAACGCGCGCGCGCGACGCCGAGCCCGAGCCCCCAATCGGACAGTCCCGGTCGTGACGAGGCGACGACGGTACGACTCGCGGTCCAGGGAACGGCGGGGCTCAGATAGGTCTGGAGACGGTGGCGATCAACTAGGGGTCACCTCTACCGTCTTGTTGCGCTGAGACGGTCGGGCGCCTTCCTCAAGAGGGGTGCGAGTTGACGGACGAGATGGTTACTCCAGCGATCCCTATCCGCCATCCCCGTCGCGGGTTCCTGACCTACTGGGATCGGCACCCGGCTGTTCCGAGCGGCGACCAGTTAACGCTGGGTGAACGCGCGGCGGACACGATGCGGAATTCGATGGGCTCGTGGGGCTTTGTCGGCATCTTCATCGCCATGATGGGCTTGTGGGCGATCGTCAACAGCATCTTCTGGCTGGGCGGAACGAACGGGAAGCACGGCTTCGATCCCTACCCCTACATCTTGTTGAACTTGTTCCTGTCGATGGTCGCTGGTCTCCAAGGGGCGATCCTCTTGATCGCGGCGAAGCGATCAGACCAGATCGCGAGCCAGCTCGCCGAGCACGATTACTCCACTGACCAGCAGGCGTTCGCCCGAATTGAAGCTGTGCACACTCGGCTTGAAGAACTCGCACAGAGCAACCGGCAGCTTCTCGAACAGAACAGTGCGATTCTCGAGCAACTCGCGAGCAAGTCGTAAGTCCGACAGCGATCTGGCCGCGCCCATTTGCCTGAGCGACTCGCGGTTACCGGGGCGCGAGTCGCAGCGACCCAGGTCGCGTGTCGTGCCAAGCGTCTGATCAGGGGCGTCTGCCCATCTCACGCGGTCGGGATGCTCTGCGGGAAGCGGAACACGTCGTCCGGATCGACGCGACGCTTGACGGCCACCAAGCGCTCAAGATTCGAGCCGTAGTAGGCGCGCTCCCAGCCAGCCAGGGCGGGGTCGATGAAGTTCTGGTACGACTCGTTTGAGGTATGCGGTCGCATGGAGGTCCAGAAACGGTCGACCCAGGCGAGGAGTCGTCGGACACTGCTCGGCTCCTCATCGGTTGCCCAGTTGGCTCCGACTGACAGGAGCGCGAGGGCGTCGCGATGGACGAACGCGGTCGCCGACGGCGCCAGACGCGCGATCGCGCCGCCCCAGCTGAACACTTTGACGGAGCCACTGGACGGTCCGACCGTGGAGGGACGACGATGCAGCAAGTCGGCGAACACGGCGAGGCCGTCAGCGTTGATCGGGCGCGGAGCGAAGAGGGACCGCTCGGTGAACGCAGACGGCCCTTCGTTGTCGGCGAGGAGGTCCTTTCCCTCCCAATAGGTCACGTCGTGAACCTCTTTGGTGGTCGGTGCCGCGGTCCCGAACACCGGGGCGAGCAGACCGGCGAGTTGGGTGCTGGGCCCGAAGTACTGGCCGATCGCCTCCAACGTGATCGGCGCCCGCGGGTTGGAGGGCGCGCCGAAGCCGAGTCGCATCGAGAACGCGTCGGGAGCGGCCGCGAGGACCTGCTGGAACGCATCGAGCAGCTGCGCTGGGTCGACGCTGCTCCAGGTGCACCGGTAGACGGACACCTCGCCGACGGGCGTCGTGCGGAACGTGAAGGATGTGTTGATCCCGAAGTTGCCGCCGCCGCCACCCCGGCACGCCCAGAACAGGTCGGCGTTTTCGGTCTCGTTGCAGGTGAGTACGTCGCCCGCCGCGGTGACGAGCTTCTGTCTCGGTGAGTGCGTCGGCGGTGAGGCCCAGCTGGCGGGCGCTGAATCCGAAGCCGCCGCCGAGGGTCAGGCCGCCGACGCCGACGCCGGGGCAGCGCCCGGCGGACACGGTGACCTCGAGCGGTTGGAGTGCCGTGGCGACATCCCGGTTGCGGGCCGCGCCGACGACGCGGGCCGTGCCGGTGGCCGGGTCTGCGGTGACGCTCGTCATGCCGTTGAGGTCGATCTGCAGGCCGTCGGTCGTCGAGTACCCCCCGTAGCTGTGCCCGCCACCCCGAGCGACGAGTGGCACGCGGTTGTCGCGCGCCCAGCGGATCGCGGTGCGCACGTCTGCCGTGTCGGCGCACCAGGCGATGCCACCGGGGAGGCGCGCGTCGTAGCGGAGATTCTGGGGGAGCGCGGCATCCTGATACCCGGGGCTCCCAGAACGGATGAGGCGCCCCCGCAGCGAGCGGGCGAGAGCATCCCAATTCGGTCCAGCGCCGGCGCTGCATGCGCTCAACCAACCGAGCTGCGAGACCAGCCCCGCAGCCGCGATCCCGCGACCCGAGACAACGAGGAACTCTCGTCGGGTCATCGACACCGACGACCAACCTAGGCGCCGGCTCCGCGTCGACGTTGGAAGACTCCGACGCGCACAACTCCTCGCAATGGGCTCGACGCTCCGACCGGACCCTTGTCAGTCGCGTTCCGACCCGCCAACGTGCGTGGCCATCCGTCCAGCGGCGGCGATCCGAGCCCGGTCGTCCGCCGGGCGCACGTACAGGATCAGGCGGTTCACGCCGAGCGCGTCCAGATGCTTCCGGCGCTCCGAGTCGATCGTCAGCCACGATTCATCCAGCGCGGTGAACACGGTGACCAAGAAGTGAGCAGGATCCCGACCGGCCCGCTCGTGGGCGACGCGGGCAATGGTCACGATCTCCTCCAGACGAGGGTCGGCAGCTCGCGTGTTGATCCCGTCGCCGACCCGTCCCGCGAGCTCCGCCATCTTCGGACCGAACGCGCCGATCACGAATGGCGGCGCGGGGTCGGGCTCCAGGAATCCGGGAGATCGCCACAGGTGCCGAACCTGCTCGACGCACGTCTCGATCTGCGCTCGGCGGGCGGGGTCGGCCGCCACCGTGCCGCCGGTCGCCTCTTGCTCACGTTGGTAGGGCGTGTCCGGGCCACCGCCCGCCCCGAGCCCGAGCAGGAGTCGGCCACTCGAGACGTCCTGGAGCGTGGCCGCCATGACGGCGAGCACGCCGGGACGGCGATTGGCGACGTTGAGGACGAGCGGTCCGATCATCACGTTCGGGACGGCGACGGCGAGCGCGGTCAGCACGGTCCAGCACTCGAGCACGTCCGGCGCGTCGTACACGCGGCCGTCCAGGTGATCCCAGGTCCAGACGCCCGCGAACCCCGCCTCGGCCGCAGCACGGGCCGTGTCGCGGAGCTCGGACCAGCGTGTGCCGAACGGGTCCAGGAGCACGTCGATCTGCATGCTGGAACGCTACGGTTCCGAGGCCTTCGTGCCGCCACGCGGCTGTGGAGTGCACCGCGGCCGGGCTCCCCGTAAGGTCTGGGAGCGGATGCTTGCCGCACAGGACCGTGTTGCCGGCGCGCTCGGGTCGCGCCGCCCACGACGACCACCGCCTCGGGAGTTGGGCTGATGGAGATCTTCAAGGAGTTCAGCTTTGAGGCGGCGCATCGGCTCCCGAACGTGCCACCCGGCCACAAGTGCGCCCGCCTCCACGGGCACTCCTTTCGATTGGGCGTTCACGTCACCGCCCCGGTCCAGGCGGAGGCTGGCTGGGTCCGCGACTTCGCGGAGATCAGCTGCGCGATGGCGCCGGTGCTCGCGCGCCTCGACCACTACTACCTCAACGAGATCGACGGGCTTGAGAACCCCACCAGCGAGATCCTGGCGCAGTGGGTCTGGGACGAGTTGGTGGACACGCTCCCCGATCTCTCCCAGGTGGTGGTTCGCGAGACGTGCACGTCGGGGTGCGTGTATCGCGGTGAGCGTTGAACACGGGCGGCCAGCCGACTGACCGCGGGACCGTCGCGGTGCTGGCGAGCGGTGGACTCGATAGCGCCATCCTGGTCGCCGAGCTCCTCCGACACGAAGGGGCGGTCCAACCCATCTACATCCGGTTCGGGCTGAGCTGGGAGGCGGTCGAGGAGACCCATCTGCGCCGGTTCCTGGAGACGCTGCCCGCCCGCGGACTGGTCACGCTCGACTTCCCGATCGCCGACGTCTATGGAGCGCACTGGAGCGTCTCGGCCACGGACGTCCCGGACGCCGACTCGCCCGACGAGGCGGTCTACCTTCCCGGCCGGAACCTCCTTCTCGTCGCCAAGGCTGCGGTGTGGTGCGCGCTCCACGACATCTCGACGGTCGCCCTCGGCACCCTGAAAGGCAACCCGTTCAGCGACAGCAGCCCGACGTTCTTCGCCGGGCTGGGGTCGGTCGTGCAGACGGGCATGGACTGGCCGTTCGAGATCGTGACGCCGTTCTCCGAGCTGACCAAGGCCGATGTGCTGGACCTGGGTCGAGATCTTCCGCTGCAGCACACGTTCTCGTGCATCCACCCCGAGGGCGAGCAGCACTGCGGCCGCTGCAACAAATGCGCCGAGCGACGCCGCGCCTTCTCGGACCTCTCGATCGAGGACGTCACCGCCTACGCCACCGCGTGAAGCAGGGTCTCGCTGATGAGCCGTGTCTACGTGGCACCGATCTCGCTGGGGCTCGGCGACCTCGTCGTCTCGTTGCCGGCCGTCCAGGCGCTCGTGGCCGAGAACCGAGACGGCGCCCACGAGACCTGGCTGGTCGCACGATCATCCGCGCAGGCCGCGTTGGCCGAGCGCATCGACGGGCTCGCGGGCTCGATCGACGAGGCCTCGTTCGACCCCGCTCGCTGCGGCGGCCGGTTCATCAACCTGCGTGACCACCCGCTGCAACGCGACTACTGGTGGGGATCGCACGAGTTCGACGCCGTCTACGGGCCGATCTTGATCAACGACATCCTGAGCCGAATCTGCGTCGACTTCGGCATCGACGCCGACTTCTCCCGCCCGGTTCCCCTGCGGGCGTCTCGTCGCTCGGACCTCCGCCACATGGTGCTGCTCGTCACCGAGAGCGACGGCCCGACCAAGCACTGGGCGGCGGAGCGGTGGGCGCCGGTGGCCGAGTGGGCGCGCGAGTCCGGATCTGACGTCCGGGCCGTCGTCCGCACCACGGCGAACTCGGCACTGCGCGACCTGGGCATCGTCGAGATCGTGGCGCCGACACCCGGGGCGACGGTCGATCTCTTGAGCAGCTGTCGAGCGGTGGTCGGCATCGACACGGGCCTGACGCACATCGCGGTGCAGCAGGGCACGCCGACCGTGATGCTGTGTCGTGACCGCCCCGTGTACTTCCGCCCGTGGTCCCACACCCGCGTCGTCGTCGGGAATGCCTGCGCGGACCTCTGCCTCGAACGGGAGCGAGACCTGGCGTACAACGCGTCCGTTCGCCTGGGGGGATTTCGCCCGCCGGTCCGGACGTGTCCGTTGGGCACCCCGTGCCTGGACTCGATCACGCCCGAACGGGTCGTCGCCGCGCTCGAGGAGCTGCGGTGATGCCCGAAGCCGGCGAGCCAGGCGTCGTGTCGCGGGGCGGGCGCGCCCCGCCCGGCGCGCCCGCCGTCGTGTTCGGCTCCTCCCCTGAGAGTCGGGTCGAGAACTCCCAACCGGCAGGGATCGGGCGGGTCGTGGCGGTGGGACGTCAGTGCGCCTGGAACAACCTCGGTCGCAACGTCGTCTTCGCGTCGCGTTCGTTCCAGCCCGAGGCGGTCTTCGACCAGACGAGCTACCCCGACGACGACGAGCTCTCCCAGTACGACCTCGACGTCCACGCCATCCTCGAGATCCGTGGCCCCGCCGTCGTGGTCGTCTTGAACCATCTCGGGCAGCTCCGCGCGTTTCGGGCCGCCGACCTCGCGGGCTCGGGGACCGTCACATCGCTTGCACCGTCGTGGACGTCGCGATTCGCCGACGACGTCGAACGCACCGTCGCCGTCGACGATCGACTCGTCGGGTCGCGTCCCCGCCGCGAGGCGGCAGGCGGCGTGATCGTCTCCGGCCCGCTGACGACCGACCCGGGACCGGACGTCGACGTCGACGTCGGCCTCGAGGACTGGGACGTGGTCACCGCGCTGGAGGCCGTGTCGACGCCCGGCGGTCCGGGCGTGGCCGTCGGCGCGGTCCGCCGGGTCGGGCTCTTCCCGATCGGGGCCAGGTCGCTCGACACGCCGATCTGGGAGGTGACCGTTGGCTTCCAGCCGGCAACGCTCCTCTGGGACGGCCAGCTGCTGTGGGCGGCGGGCAGCGAGCCAGCCGACGGCGTCGACGACTACGACTGGGACCAGCTACATGGTGGGGGTTTCGCCGGCCTCGACCCACGGGACGGGCGCCGCGTCGTCGAGGGTCGCTTCGACGACCTCGCCTGGGGCACCGGCGGCGCCGCCGTCGTGATCACACCCGATCTCGTCTGCGGAGTCGAGCGGACCGGCGCGCTGACGCTGCACAGCACACACGACGGAGGCTTCCTCGCGCGGACGACGGCGCTCGCGTCGCAGCCGCTCGGGATCGCCCACGCCGCGGCGGTCGACGACCACGTCCTCTACGGCTTCAACCGCGCCGGCTACGAGCTCTGCGCCATCCCGATGGCCACGCTCAGCCAGCTCGCGCTCGAGCACGCGTAACGCCCGGGTCGGGGCGCTACGGCCTGTACAGCTTCAGGCTCCGGTGGGGCAGGAAGCGTCGCGTCCCGGCCCGGATCTCGCTCAGGAGGGCGTCGAGTGCCTCCTCGAGCACCGCCACCTGTGTCTCGAGAACTGGCAGGCGCGCGCGCAGCCCAGCGGCGTCGGGGCCCCGGGCGGCGGCGGCCTCGGTGTGGTGGATGCGGATCACCAGGACCGAGAGGCGATCGAACGCCATGCCCGGGCTCTCGGTGGACGGTGTCGCAGCGGGTCGTTGGGTGACGGCCGCGTTGATCGCCGCGTCGATCGCCTCGACCAGCTCGTGCCGGCGGGCGTTGAGCCGGTCGATCGCCCGCTTCGCGGCAGCGACCGCCGAATCGTCACCGCCGGAGCCGCGCACGCGGTCCTCCCAGCTCCACTGCTCAAGGTTCGTCTGATGGAGATCGTGCAGGACTCCTAGCAGCCCGTTCGGTCGACGCGGATCGGCTTCGACCATGGACGCGCGGAACTCGGCGACCGCCGCGCTGACCGGCGGCAGCTCATCGCGAGGGGCGGGAGCGGTCGTCCGCTGGGAGGCGCCGCCCTCGGTCCCGGCACTCACGAGCGACCCTGCAGGTAGCGCAGCACCGACCGGGCGGCGAGCGAGCCCTGGCCGAGCGCCGCCGCGACGCGCGGGTACGCGTCGGCGACGATGTCGCCGGCCGCGAAGACGCCGGCGTGCGAGGCGTGCAGCTCGCGGTCGACCACGACGGCCCCTGCGTGGTCCAGCTCGAGCTGTCCGGCGAGGAAGTCGGTGTTCGGGGTCCGCCCGATCTTCACCACGAGGCGGTTTGCGGCCAGCGTCCGCCGTTCGCCGGTCTCGCGCTGGACGAGATCCAGCGCTTCGAGCCGGTCGGGTCCCCGGGCGGCGTCCAGCTCCCAGCCGGGCAGGTCGTCGATCCGCGACTCGGCGTGGAGCTGCGCCACGACGTCGTCTCGGGCGTGCAGCGCGGGCGAGCGGTGGATGAGCGTCACCGTCGCGCCGTCGGCGGCGAGGGCGAGCGCGTCGAGGACGGCACTGTCACCCCCGCCGATCACGGCCGCCACCGAGCCGGTGAAGTGCTTTGGGTCGGTCTCGAGCTGGTAGGTGATGTCGCCCCCGAACGCGCCGTCCGGGGCCGCGGCTAGGTACTGCTCCCGGGTACCCGTCGCCACGACGAGTGATCGGAACGGTAGGTGATCGCCGCCGATCTCTATCCATCGGCTCTCGAGGTCGACGGACGTGACCGGCGCTCCGAGTCGCACGCGATCCACGAGGATGCCGGCCGCTTCCTGCAACGAGCGCTGGAGGTCCGAGCCGCTCCCGAAGCGCGCCGCCGCCAGGTTGCGCACCGAGTGCAGCACCTCGGGCAGCTGACCACCGAGGACCGGGGCCGCTTCGACGAGCAGGGTGTCGAGCTGGATGTCGAAGCACTCCAGCGCGCAGCCGACCCCCGCCAAGCCACCTCCAACCACGATGACGTCAGACACACGATCGGCGATCACTCGACCCAGCCTCCAACCCGACTCGGGCCTGACGCAACCGAGCCGGGTCGAACCTGTTCGAGCTGCCGTCCCGGGGACCAAGGTGACGGCGACGTGCGATGGTGCGCCTCGTCCGTTCCGTCAGCCCTGACCGGCCGCTCATGTGCCGTCGATCAGGCACAGCTGCGGTACACCCCTCCGCGCTAGGGTCCGCCGCGAGTTGGCACGTCGTCGCGTGAGAGGGGCCATGCGTCACCGCCGGATGAGTGCGCCGCGGGTCGCGCTCTTGATCGCTGTGATGATCGCCGCGGCCGTTCCAATCGCTGCGGGCCCGGTCTCGGCGCAAACCGCTGACCTGCACGGACATGTCCAGACCGGTCCGACCCCGTTGGGCGCCTACACCGTGACGCTCTACACGACGAGTGGAACGGGCGCTCCCGTCGCGCTCGGGACGGGGACCACCGCGGCCGACGGATCGTTCGACATCTCCTACTCCTCGAACGTGAGCACGAGCGCGGTGCTCTACGTCCTGGCGGTCAACACAACCGGGCCGGCAACGCCCGGCTCCGTTGTGCTGGGCGACGTGCTCGGCACGGGCTCCGCCCCGCCAGCTATCACCGTGAACGAGCTGACGACGGCGGCCTCCGGATATGCGATGGCGCAGTTCTTTCAGAGCGGTCGGCTCAGCGGCCCTTCGCCCGGCCTCGAGAACGCGGCCGGAATGCTGCGCAACCTCGTCGACCCTGCGACGGGCGCGATCGGGTCGGTCGTGGCGAGTCCGCCCAACGTCGCCTCGTCGGCGGCCACCTTCAACTCCCTCGGCAACATCGTCGCCGCGTGCATCGCCGCGCAAGCGCAATGCGCCCAACTGTTCGCCGCCACGACTCCGCCAGGCGGAGCCGCACCCACCAACACCCTTGATGCGATCGTCAGCATGAACCACGACCCGTGGCTGAACGTGATTCCCCTCTTCACGCTGTCGCAGACGGGTCCCAAGCCCTATAGCCCCGCCTTGGCGACTGCGCCCGACGCATGGACGTTGGCGCTCCGGTTCGTCGGCGACGGACAGACCATGAGCGGGCCAGGGAACATGGCAGTCGACGCGAACGGCAACATCTGGGTGACGAACAACTACATGTACGACGCCAACCCGCTCGACTCGGTATGCGGGAGCGACCTGCTGCTCGAGTTCACCCCGACAGGGCAGTACGTGACGGGTTCTCCGTGGCACGGTGGCGGTCTCAACGGTGCGGGCTTCGGCATCGACATCGATCCCTACGGGGATGTCTGGGTGTCGAACTTTGGCTTCGCTGCCCCGCCGCCGGGCTGCCCCGCCAACCTCCAGCCACCGCACAACAGCGTGTCGCAGTTCACATCGGCCGGGCAAGCGGTCTCGCCCGACGCCACCGCGACGTCCGGAGGCGGATACACCCAAGGGGGCGTCAGCTGGCCGCAGGGCCTCACCGCGGATTCCGCGGGCAACATCTGGACCGCGAACTGCCAGGCGGACAGCGTGACCGAGTTTCCCGGCGGGTCACCGGGTGCCGCGGTTGACATCGGGAACCTCGGTGTTCACAAGCCGTTCGGCGTCGCGCACAACGCCAACGGGGTCTTCGTCACCGGGGTTGGAAGTGACAACGTCGCGATGATTCTCCCCAACGGGTCACCAGCACCGGGGTCCCCGGTCGGGGGCGGCGGGCTGGACAAGCCGCTCGGCATCGCGGCGGACAGCCAAGGCGACATGTGGGTGGCCAACTCAGGGCTCGTCGACGTGCCCTGTCCGGATCGAAGCAACATCAACTCCTTCGGCGGCTCGCTGACCCTCCTGGACGCGAACGGCCACGTCGTAAGCCCCTCCACCGGATTCACGGGTGGCGGACTGACCATCCCCTGGGGTGTCGCGACAGACGGCTCCGACAACGTGTGGGTGGCGAACTTCGGCGGTCAGCGCCTTTCGGAGTTCTGCGGAACCCGGCCGGCGAGCTGCCCCGCCGGTGTCGCCACCGGACAGGCCATCTCACCGGCGAGCACCGGCTACGGATTCGACGGACTCGTGCGCAACACGGGCGTCGTCGTCGACCCGTCGGGAAACGTTTGGCTGGCCAACAATTGGAAGCAAGTCCCTCCCGCGTCCAACCCCGGTGGATTTCGAGATGGTCGCGTTCGTCGGCCTCGCGAGCCCCGTGCAACGCGCCGCTCCCCGCTCTCGCCCGGAGCTCACCGTGGCCTTCACCGGCTGACCGGACAGCGACAACAACGTGGAGCGACGCCGAGGAGCTGGGCCTTCGTCGCGCTGACGCAACGGTCCTTGCCTTCGCGGTCCGACGCACGACTCGCGATCGTGGAGATCGCGAGTCGGTCCGATCGGGGTTGGTACGCCACGTGGACTCTGCGCGACCGCCTCCGACGAGCACTCGCGAAGTCCCGGTGCTCTTGGCCAGCGCGCCAACCCACTGCACCGCCGAATGAGGAGAACGGCGGAGGGCGGCCCTCGGAGAGGGCGACGCTTGGCGCACGACGTTGGAGCCACCAGTCGGGTGAGTCGCCGGGGACTAAGCGTCCGATACGTGTCGGCGATGCACTGGTGCACAGGGCTGGCGGCCGGGTGATCAAGCAGCACGCTGTCACCGTCGGCTACGGTCTCACGGCTAACTCGGGCTGGGAGGAAGCGTGGCTCTTCGTCGGAATCGACTCATCGCGGGTGGTGTGGCGCTCGGGCTTTCCACCATCGCTGGGATTGGCCTGGTGGCCTCGCCCGTCAGGGCCGCCGGCACCGGCACCACCATTCTGCATTTCTTTGGCGTGCAGGAGAGCCTGACGGTGACCACTGCCACGGGGCAGCCCGCGGCGCCCGCCGATCTCTTCCCCGTCGGGGACCGCTACGACGGAACTGACCTGCTCTATGTGGGGCAGCACCAAAGCCACGCGCCGCGTTTCAGCGCATCCGATCACGTCGCCTGCGTGATCACCGTCGCCTCGACTGTCGCGGAGCGCCAGACCTGCTCTCAGCAGTACGCGATCGGCTCGGCGATGTTGCTCGCGACCAATGTCACGTTGACCTTCAATGGCCGGACGGCGTCGATCCCCATCAACGGCGGTACCGGCAGGTACAAGAACGCGCGCGGGACGCTGGTCTCGACCCCAATTGGGAACTCCAGCGACACCGACAACACGTTCACGCTCACCGGCGTCGCAAGTGGTCCGACGGCGGGTCCACCTAGCTCGGGCACCACCTTGCAATTCCACACAGTGCAGCAGACGCTGCTATTCACCAGTGCGGCCGGTAAACCGCTTCCCAACGTCGACGCGACGAAGGCCGGAGATACATACGATTCGACCGATTTGTATTACGCCGGTACGAAGGCGCACCACGCGTCGAACTTCAGCGCGTCCGATCACCTCGCGTGTACCTTCACGACGGCGAACACGCAGACGTGCAACAATCAGATTGCGATCGGCGGGTCCCTGCTCCTCTTGAACGATGTCGTCGAGCCCGCGTCCGCAGCGACGACAGTCTTTGCTCCGATCAATGCGGGGACTGGCGAGTACAAGAACACTTTTGGAAGGTGGGAATCGGGGGTCAACACCGTCGCTTCAGACGTGACGATCACCCTTATCGGCTAGCGAAGTACTGCCAACGAGAGATCCGAGCCGACGGGCCTTCTGTTGGCACGGTGCGTAGCTCTCTGAGTTGGCTTGGCTGGGCACCTGCGTCAGAGCGGTCGAGCATGGAGCGCTCAGAGTCAGCACCAGGCGACGCACTCGGCCCTCGGGCGTGGTCTGACTCGCGGTTCCGGGGATCGCGAGTCACCCTGCCTCGCGAACTGTGGAACTGCGAGTCGTCGCGCTCTCGCGGTTCGACAGAACCGCGAGTCAACGCTCACTGACCCAGCGGGACCAGGAATCGGGGTGGTTGTTCGGGGATGAGAGCGACGGCGAGGGCGAGATCTTCGTGCTCTGGGACACGAAGGACCATACCGACACGGCGGCGAACGTCGTCCGACCGAAGTTGGACGAGCACCTCGAGGCCAACGCTCAGGCGCCACCTGATTCACGACTCTTCAAGGTGCTGGCGACGAAGTAGCGGCTGCCGGCCGCCGAGACTCGATCGCTGCGAGGCTCGCCGAGGTGTCAGGCGATCGCCTGGCACGCAGGCGTGCCGGTCAGCGCGAGGTCGAGCTGCCGGGTCCCATACGTCGACCGAGCGTGCGCGATCGTCGCCCGGGACTGCTGGCTCCCAGCTTGGATCGTCGTGGTGATCCGCGAGATCGCCGTGCTGAAGGCCTCAGGGTCGCGGGCGGGCAGCCGGGCGGCATGGTGGCCGGCGATCGCCACGGTCTGGCGGAACTGGTGGAAGCCGTGCTCGACGTTGACGACGAACTGACTGCCGTGCGGAACGTTGGGGGTTCCGCTGTTGGTCAACGCTTGGGAGAGCCCGTCGGTCTGGGCGACGACTGCGGTGAGGTATCCGACGAGCGCCTGTCTCCGTGCCGCGAGGTCGGTCGACGGTGTCGTCCGCAGGCCGGAGTCCAGCCTCGCACCGAGGCCGTCGATCGTGTGCTCGTAGCCCGCGAACGAGCGGCAGAACGTCCCGGCCCACGTGCGCGCCTGGACCTGTGGCGCGCCGGCACCACAGGCCGTGAGGCCACCAACGACGACCACCGCTCCGGCGATAACCGCGGCGCGGAGGGGGAGCCGCAGGTGCCGACCGACGCGCTGTCCGCTCGCGCGGCAGGCTCCGCGGACGTGGCTTGTGGCCCTACGCCGCACGGAGCCGCCGCCGGAGGGTGAGGACCGCGCCACCGGCCACGATCAGGCCGACGCCGAGGAGGACCAGGAGCGTCAGCGGCTGACCGGTGAAGGCCAGCAGGCCGCCGTTGGTGCTGGGTGACGGCGACACGGCGCTTCCCGCGCCATTCGCCGCTCGTGTGGCGGTCGCCGCGCCGACGTTCGGCGTCGAGCCGGTGCCGGGCGACGTGGTCGTGCCACCACCGGGGTTCGTCGTGGACGAGGCGCAGGTCGCCGTGGTACCCGTCCCGGCCGCACCGACTCCGTTGCCGCACACGTTGACCTGGGTCGGTGACGCACCCGTGGGGGCCACGGTCTGGCTGATGTCGCAGCTGCTCGTGGTGCCGGTTCCGACCACGCCGGCGCCGTTGCCGCACACGTTGACCTGGCCCGTGGGTGCGACGTCGATCACGCCGCTGTTGACCCCGGAACCGTTGGTCGGTGTGGCGTTCTGGCTGTCGCTGCAGGTGCTGGTCGTCCCGGTGCCGAGGACGCCCAGCCCGTTGCCGCACACCCCGGCCTGCACGATCGGCGACACCGCCGCGAGCCCGGCCACCGCGCCGGCGGTCGAGGCGCTCTGGCTGGTGTCGCAGCTGCTCGTGGTCCCGGTCCCGGCGACCCCGGCACCGTTGCCACAAACGCCGGTCTGCACGTCGGGCGAGACCGTCGCGATGCCGGGAACGGACGCGCCGGCGGTCGAGGCGCTCTGGCTGGTGTCGCAGCTGCTCGTCGTGCCGGTCCCGGCAACCCCCGCGCCGTTGCCGCAGACGCCGGTCTGGGCGGTGGGCGAGACGTCGATCAGGCTTCCGTCAGGACCAGAGCTGCTGGCGGGTGTGGCCGACTGGCTGTCGCCGCACGTGCTGGTCGTGCCCGTTCCGAGGACGCCGAGCCCGTTGCCGCACACCGCGGCATCGACGATCGGCGAGATGTCGAGCGCGCTCGATGCTGGCCGCGGTCGCGGCTGTCTGCTGGCCGGTGCAGTCCGCGGTCGTCCCAATCCCGGCAACGCCGGCCCCGTTACCGCACACGCCGGCTTGCGCGATCGGCGACACCGCGGCGAGCCCGGGCGCAGAGCTGGTGCCCGTCGAGGCGCTCTGGCTGGTGTCGCAGCTGCTGCTCGTCCCGATGCCGAGGACGCCCACCCCGTTGCCGCAGGCGCCGGCCTGCAGGAGGGGCGAAACGTTCAGCAGCCCGCCGTTGGCACCCGAGCCGTTGGTCGTGGCGGTCTGGCTCCCGCCGCAGCTGCTGCTCGTACCGATGCCGAGGACGCCCACCCCGTTGCCGCACACGCCAGCCTGGACGGCCGGCGACAGGTTCACCAGCGGGCCGGGGAGTGGGGCGGGGTCCGCGCCGGCTGGCCCGGCGAAGAGGACCAGCGAACCCAGCAGAACAGCGAGGGGTGCCACAAGAAGAAGGGGGGGCTTCGACATCGTTCCTCCGAACCGCTGGACGACACCGCTTTGGTGTCGTCCGCCGGCTACAACGCCCAAGACCGCCGTTGGTTACGCTCCGTGGTCAAGTAACCGCGGAAAGTGTTAAGTCGCCCCCCCGGGTCCGCGCTGATGGTCCGGAAGGGTGCATTCCGCCCACAGTCCCGGCGGAGGTACGCGGCAGTGTCGGAAGGGCTCTGCGATGTGAGCGGCGCCGACCGGATGCAGGGCTCGCGGGAGCCCGCCCGACCTCGAGCGCGGCAGCTCTTGGGAACGGACGGCAGACGGCGGGGACGTCCGTTGACGGGAGACCGCGGCGAGCTGTCGCCAGGCCTCCTCGTCGCCGGGCACCGGCACGTAGTGCGGAAGCACCAGGGTGCGGCATCGAAGGGCCGGCAGAGTACGCGTCGGCGTTAACCCAAAATGGACACGTGGCCGCATCGGCCTGACTCGCGGTGTGGGGGATCGCGAGTCAGTCGTACCCGTAAGCGATAATCCGGCTGCCCGGACGACAACTTGCGCGCTCGAAGTCGCAGTCACCGATGACGGCGCGTCGGGCATTCCCCAGCGGAAGGAGGGTAATGAGCCCTCGTTGGGCGATTGTCGCCGGGTACACCCTGTACTTCTATGCTCAGGAGCGCCACCAGCGCCCGCATGTGGACGTCCGCGGACCGGACGGCAACGCATCCGTTGACATCAATACGGGCGAATTGCTCGCCGGCGATCTCCCGCCCCGGGTACGCCGGGCCGTTCAGGAGATACTCCGAGCGCATCGGGCGGAGGCTCTCGAGGCCTTTCGGGCAGCCTTCGAGCGCCGACCCTTCGATACGCTTGAGGACGAAGGAGGGCGATGATGAGCGAGTTAAGGCCAATCATCGACGTCACCGGCGTTCGAGTGCTCGCGCGGTACGTTGCCGAGCTCACCTTCGCTGATGGGGCCGTGCGCGTCATCGACCTTGAGCCCTACCTGACGGGGCCGCTCTACGAGTCAGTGAGAGCGGACTACGACGTGTTCCGGGGGGTCGCCGTTGACGCTGAGGCCGGCACCATTGTTTGGCCGGACGGTGCCGACATCTCGCCGCGGACTCTCTACGCTGAATCCAAGCCCGTCGTTCCAGCCTGAGTTCACGCCGCACGGCTTCTGGCCTCTGCGCGGCCGTTCCCAAAGGCGGCTCGACCCTCGGGTCGCCGGCCGACGCGACTCGCGATCTTAGAATCCGTGAGTCACGAGAGCATGCACCGGGACATGTGCCGCGGCGCTACCTACGCACAGGTGGACGGACCGGGCTCGCTATGTCGACTCTGGGGTTATCCCGGCACCCCTGAGCATCCGCCGCAGGTCTATGACCTGCTCCTCGTCAATATCGTGATGTCGCGGGACATCGAACGTCTGCGTCTCAGATCCCAATGTCACCTTGTACCGGCCGTCGTGCTCCTCGCGGACAGAGGCCACGCTCTCGAGGAGCGACAGAACATCGTGCCACTGGATGTTGTGGCTCACCGGATGGCTGAAGATCCTCTCCAGCGTGGTCCGATGATGCCCACTTAGTTCCATGCCTTCGGCCACCTCACTCCCCTCGATCCTTCTGTGAAGGCCCCAGGGTGCGTTCGAGTTCGGAGATAAGACGCATCGCGTCAGCGCGGCACATTCCGATGTCATGGCCCAAGACTGGTTGGGCTCGAATCCTCACCAAGCTGCCGCCCTCGGAGGGGGCGATCACCTCGATTTCGACATCCTCGGACTCGACGTGTCTGAGGGAACTTCCGATCGAACCGCCCACGATGCGGTCGTTCGCGTCAGATGCCCTCACACGCCACTGAAGCGCCGCCATTCCGCCAACCACGAGCTCGAAGACCTCACCCGGATCTTGTGGGAATTGCCACGTCTCTATGAAGGGCCAGCTTGACGAGAGTGCCCGGTCAGGCAATCCCGGGAGCGGGCCGACCGGAGCCTCAGCGACCAGGTCCACGTTGTCGTCCGGGCAGCGAGTGATGCCGGGTTGAAACTCGCTTCCGCACACCGGACACCACATGCGGAAGGCAGGGTACCTGTCGCCGAACCGTCCCGCGCTTATGGCCAGTCGACTCGCGGTCTCTTGAATCCGCGAGTCGCAGCGCCCAGGGCGCAGCACGTGGACTTGACCGACCCAGACGACGACGGCTCAGTAGTTCGGCGGGAGCAAGGGACCGGTGGTGCGTGGCGGCGGGCATTCGACGGTCGCGACGACATGATCGCCTCCGAAGGTCTGGTCCCACACAAGCCTGCCCGGACTTTGCTGCGGACCCATCACGAAATGGTAAACGGTCCGGCCAAACACCATGTAGGCGTCACTCGAGCTGTAACGAAAGAGGATGTCGAAGGCCGGGTCAGTCCCCGACGCGATGAAGGCCTGCCCTTTACATCCCTCGGGACCGGAGTAGTTGAGCTGTGGGGAGCCCGAGAACTGCTCCGAGATCGAGGACCCGTTGCTGACGGTCTCGGACACCTTGTACCCGCTGATGTCGAACGAAGCCGACGATCCCGTTACCGAGGAACTCCCACCCCCGCACGCCGACATCACCAAGGCGACCAGCGCCAACCCGGCAAAGAGCCACCTCGCTGACGTGTGCGGCCGCCCCTGCACAGCCGGAACCTACCGTGCCGGCGACGATGCGACTGGGAGCCCTCGGTGAGGGGCCGGAGCTGACTCGCGGGTCACCAAACCGCGAGTCGCGGAAATGCTCCCGGCTCGCTCGACGAACGGTGGCATTTTTCGGCCGTCGCACCGCACGAGGCCGTAGCCATCTGGTACTGCGAGCCGCGCAGGGTATAAGGGAGACCGCGACAGGAGGAGAAGCCATGAGCGATCGGCACATCGGCACCCGCGACGAGTGGCTGGCGGCCCGCCTTGAGCTGCTCAAGACCGAAAAGGAGCTGACCCGCCTGAGCGACGACCTCGCCCGCCGCCGGCGTGAGCTTCCCTGGGTCCCGATCGACAAGGACTACCGCTTCGACACCGAGGCCGGCGAAGTCACGCTCGCCGACCTCTTCCGGGGTCGAACCCAACTGCTCGTGTACCACTTCATGTTCGACCCCGACTGGGACGAGGGCTGTCCCAGCTGCTCGGGGCTCGCCGACGGCTTCGACGAGACCCATCTCCACCTGCAGAACCACGACGTCGCGTTCACGGCGATCTCACGGGCGCCGCTCGACAAGCTGCTCGCCTACCGCGACCGGATGGGTTGGAGCTTTCCCTGGGCGTCGTCGGGCCGCACCGACTTCAACTACGACTTTCACGTCTCGATCGACCCGGCGGTCGCGCCCGTTGAGTACAACTACCGGGGACAAGCCGAGCTCGAGGAGTTGAACGTCGCCTGGCGCGAGTGGTCGGGCGAACAGCCCGGCATGAGTGCCTTCGCCCTGGACGACGGGGTCGTGTACCACACGTACTCGGCCTACGCCCGCGGCCTGGATGTGCTGTGGACGATGTGGCAGTGGCTCGACCGGGCGCCGCTCGGCCGCAACGAGGGCGACATGTCGTGGTACCGCCGACACGACCAGTACGACTCCAGCTACCGCTGAGGGCGCCGGCGCTCGCGACTGCCTCGGATGACTCGCGGTCTACGAGACCGCGAGTCATCGCCCGGCTCGTCAGACCAGTCAGTCGTTAGTGCGCTCCCGGGAGCCACTGGTGCAGCGAGGCGCTGATCAAGAACGCCAGTGCCTGTGAACCGAGGGCGTTGGGATGCAACCCGTCAGCGAGGTGCCATTCAGGGTGTTGGGCGAAGACTGAGCTGAAGTCGACGACCTGCATCTCCGGCCAGCGCACGGCTGCTTGCTCGATTGCGTAGTTCACGTAGTCGGCGTGAACCGGATACAGCGGGGCCCCCGGAATGGGTGGGGAGCGCACCGTTTGGACGTTGAGCCAGAGCACCGCGCCGGCACCGTGGTCAATCAGCTGTTCGACGATTCCGTCGATCGCAGAGCTGAGATCGTCGCACGGGTTGTTGCAGTCGTTGGTGCCGAGCTCCACCACAGCGACGTCTGGGCGCGCGAAGTGCAGCGTCAGGCCCCACGGCCGCGTCCCACCCTTCAATCGTGCTGCCGGAGCGGCCATCCACCACCGCCTGCCAGCCCGCCCCAGCCAGGGCATTGGAGACCTCGGTTTGCGAGAAGTTCAGGATCGAATCCCCAATCACCAGCACACGGGTACCGCTGACACGCTCGCCTCCGCCCGCAGCTGCAGTGATCGTGACGAGAGCCAGGACTGCCACGACGGCCACGAGCGTTCGCTGGTTTCGGTTGCGGGCCGGCACAGCCTTCATGATCGGCAGAACAACCTCAGGCGGTAGGGCGACAGTCGCATCCCTCGCCGTCGGCAGCGGTCCATGCCGCTGGTGGGTTGGGTCAGCCCGGTCACACATGTGCGGTTTGCGTCGATCCGTATGGGGTAGTTCCAGGGTGATTTACCCATTTCGGAGGTATGTGATGCTCCCGTTCACGGCCGCGTTTGGCCCGACCGACCCGTCGACCGCAGTCATCTACATCGCGGCCGTGGTGTGCTTCGCACTCGGGGCGTTCGCCGCCGCGTCGTCGTCGCGCTCCCCTGGTGAGGCGCTCGGCCTCGTCGCGCTCGGGTTGGGCCTGTGGCTTTTCCCGCTGATGTGGAACACGGCCCGGCTGGCGTTCTAAGGCTTACCCAGGGACGGCTCGAGACCGAACACCAGCGTGACGGCGACTCGCGGTTCGGCAGACCGCGAGTCATGCACGAGCGCTTCAGCGCGCCGCGCGCTTCTCCAGCGGCAGCCCGATGTGAGTCAACCACTCGGAGAACCCGGGATGCGTGAACGCTTTCTGGTGTCGAGGGGTGCCAGGGCCACGGTCAGGCCGGCGACCCAGATGCTGCCGAGCAGCCAGCCGCCGAGTACGTCGGTGGCCCAGTGCATACCCAGATAGACGCGCGAGACGCCGACGAGGAACCCGACGAGCGTCGCTGCGGTCCAGGTCACCGCGCGAAGCGAACGCGATTGGCTCAGGACCGTGACCGCGATTGCGAGCGCGAAGTAGGTCGCAGCGGCTTGGGTCGAGTGCCCGGACGGAAAGGACGATGAATGTGCCTGTTGGAGGCGTATGTCGACGGGAGGCCGGTCCCGTCCGATCACATCCTTCGCGAAAACGCTGAGCAGCGAGGCTCCACCAACGGCAAGCGCGAGGAACAACGCGACCCATCGTCGGCGCCCGATGAGCAGCGCGACAACCACCACGATGGCCAGGGGGAAGACCACTGCGCTGCTCCCAAGCCATGTGAGGAGTCGCATCGCGTCGGTCCATGTCGGCGTGCGGTGGTCCACGAACCAGCGAGTGACGTCGGAGTCGAAACCCGTCGACCCATCGGACGACCAACCGAGCTGGAGCAGGAAGCCCAGTGCGACTGTAAGTGTGAAGGCGACGCCGAAGGCAGCAGCCACCCCAACTGCGACGCGCCGTGGATCATGTGCAGACTTGGGCGCAGCAGCCACCGCGAGGAGTGTGGCCCCTCTGCCAACAGTTGACAATCAAGTGCACCATCTCTGAGATGGCTATGGTGCCGTGAATTCCGCCTCGAGCCGCGGCACCCCGTTGTCAGGCTGATCACCTGAAAGCGTGAGCGGCGAACGGAGGTTGCAATGGCGGGCGTCGCTGATGTTGTCGTGGTGGGGGGAGGAATCGGCGGGGCGTCCCTCGCCGCCGCGCTGGCGCGAGCGGGCATCGAGGTGACGGTCCTTGAGGCGACGACCGAGTATCCCGACCGGGTTCGTGGCGAGAGCATGCAGGCCTGGGGAGTCAAGGAGGCACGCGACCTCGGTGTCGAGACGACACTGCTCGAGGCTGGTGCCCACGTGAGCCCGATCTGGAAGCAGTACGGCGAAGGCGTCGGCGGAGAGACCATCCTTCCGATGGCGTCGATGGTTCCCGAGATCTCCGGCAGCCTGAACCTTCGTCACCCCACTGCCTGTCAAGCGCTCGTCGAAGAGGCGACAAAGGCGGGCGCCACAGTCGTGCGCGGAGTGCGCGACGTGAAGCTCAGTGCCGGTCCATCAGCCATCGTGACCTATGCCACCGACGGCGGAGTGCACGAGGCGCGGGCTTCGCTCGTTGTCGGGGCGGATGGCCGCGCATCGACCGTTCGCAAACAGACAGGCATCCAGCTTCTGCGCCAGGAGCCCATGAGCTACATCGCCGGGCTCTTGCTTGACGGTCTCGACGACGTGCCCGACGACCACGACGCGATGGCGAGCCAAGGCGACCTCTTCTTCCTGATCTTTCACCAGGGCGGTGGTCGAGCCCGCGTTTATCTCGTCACAGGAGAGTCGGGGCGGCGTCGCTTCTCGGGCTCGGCGGGCACCGAGAACTTTCTGGCCAGCAGCGCACGCGGTGGTTATCCGTGGGGCGAGCAGGTAGCCGAAGGGGTTCCCGCGGGCCCGTGCGCGACCTATCCGGGCGACGACACCTGGACGGACACGCCTTACGACGACGGCGTTGTGCTGATCGGCGATGCCGCCGGCCACAACGACCCCATCATTGGGCAAGGTCTCTCGATCGCCCTTCGAGATGCGCGCATTGTCCGGGACCTCGTGACGGAAGGCGCGCGCTCCGCACACGACTTTGCGCCCTACGGCGAGGAGCGCTCTGCTCGCATGGAGCGACTTCGGTTCGCGGCGGACGTCCTCGCCGTCGCTCAAGCCGAAGATGCCGACAATCGACTGGCGCGCCGAGAACTCACGTGGCGGCTCATGGGCGAAATGGATTCGCACCTCTTCCCCGTCCTGGTGAGCCCCTTCGCGGGACCCGAGACTGTCCCGGCCGAGCTCGTCGACCAGCGTCTCATCGATCGCATCCGGGCAGCCTGAGCAATGGACCCTGCCTCTTCAAGCGCTGCGCTCGAGGGCGCCGCAGTGTCTTCGTCCCGGACCCATCGAGACCTGATGGGCCCGTCGCCTTGGGCCACGCACCACTTGCAGACTCACGTAGTGGACGAACCGCCGTCGGTCATCTCCGTCGCTCACTGAGCAGCCGTGGAACCCGGACTCAACACGGGAGCGCTCGCCGTCGTCGCAGGCTGCTTCGTGATCTGGGGATTGGTTTCCTCGCGCTTTGAACGACGCAACGTGAGCGCCCCCATCGCGTTCGTCGCTCTGGGACTAATCGTTGCCCACCAGCCATTTTCCCTCATCGATGTGACGATCGGCAGCGCCTCATTTCGTGGCATCGCCGAAGTCACGCTGGCCGTCGTGCTCTTCACTGACGCGTCGCGGGTCAATGTGCGAGCACTGCGCGCCGACGCCGCGATCCCGTTGCGGTTGCTCCTTGTTGGGCTCCCCCTCACGATTGGCCTGGGCACAGCCGCGGCACTCGTCGTCTTTGGCGGCGTCAACCCTTGGGTTGCCGCGGTCATAGGAGCGGCCATCGCGCCGACCGATGCCGCGCTCGGCGCACAGATCATGGAAGACCATCGAGTTCCCGGAAGAATCCGCCGGATCCTCAATGTGGAGAGTGGACTCAACGATGGAATCGCTACTCCGTTCGTCAACGTCTTCATCGTTGGCGCGGTCGGAGCCGAGCTTGCGCACGGTGGGCACACGGTGGCAAGCGCGGCTGGGGAACTTGGTATCGGCATCATTACGGGCGCCGGCCTCGGACTGGCAGTAGGCGCGGCATTTCAGCTGGCCCGGAACCGGGGATGGGCAGCAGGGCACTACCGACACATTGGCGTGCTTGCTCTCGCCTTCTTGACGTACGCGGTTGCCATCGAGGCAGGTGGCAACGGATTCGTCGGCGCGTTCGCCGGCGGACTCGCCTTCGGGAGCGCCGCACCGGCGAACGACGCCGACAGCGAAGTCTTCATCACCGACGTCGGCGAGCTGCTGTCACTGATCGTTTGGTTTCTCTTTGGAGCCGTCATGATCGTGCCGGCGATCCGGGATGCCACATGGCGAGACGGGCTCTATGCGGTGCTCGCGCTAACCCTGGTACGGATGCTGCCTGTCTGGATCTCGTTATGGCGCAGTGGGCTGAGCAAAACTACGACCGCGTTTGTCGGCTGGTTCGGTCCACGCGGGCTCGCGTCGGTGGTGTTCGCGCTCCTTGCCTTTGACGCGCTTGACAAGAGTGACCGCACCCTGGCCCTTCCGGCCATCTCGCTCACGGTGCTACTGAGTGTCCTCGCCCATGGCGTCACTGCATCGCCCCTGGCGGCCCGCTATGGGGCGTACGCCGAGAGGCTGAAGCAGCACCGACCGGAGCACCAGCCCGCAGAAAGGCTCCGCACCCGTCGGATCCGCGGGCGGCGTCCCCGCCTCACCCGGTAAAGAGCAACCCGCCCGCCGGCTCCACCTTGTCGCGAGCTCGAAATCGAATCCGCCAGAACTTCAAGGGCAGAGGTTTTCCCCCTACGCTTCGCAGTCATGCCGACCTACCGCATCCTTCCGGGCTCGGGCGCTGGCTCGACGCCCATTGTCTTCGACGCCGAGGCGATCGAAGACGACGGTGATATGCGCGTCCTCGTGGGCCCCGACACTTCGGACGGCGTTGCAACGCTCCGAGTCCCGTCGGCGTGGCCCATCGAAGAGGTAGAGCCCAACTGACGTCAGGCGGCAGTGCCGTCGGATCATCTCCGTTGCGTCCACATTTCCCGACCGTATCGGTGAGACGCCCGCGTGGCGTGCGAATGCGGGCGGAATTGGACTTGAACCTTCGAACTCCAAAACCGGTTCGGCAGAGCCCGGCGCTGACTGCCTGAGCGACTCGCGCTGGTGGGAACCGCGAGTCGGCTTCCAGTTGAACCGCGTGACTCGCGGTCTATAGAACCGCGAGTCAACGCGTCTCGTTCGGCGATCGGGACGTACCCGGCGCGAACGCGCAACTCGTTGCGGAACGTCTGCGCACGAACGAGAGAGCAGGTGGCCTGGATCTGTGGACCGAACAGGTGTACGGTGCTCGTTGGACGGTGGTTGATCAAGCCCACCCTTGGGTAGCAACTGAGCCGGCCTTTGGCCCCCGCCAAGTGGATCCCCAGTAGGGCTCCGCGTCCACCGGGCAATCGCTCGACGGAGACGCTTTCTCGGATTGGCTACGAGGGCATCCGGAACTGGAGCGTCGTGAGTCCCATGTACACGCCCGCGGGCACCAAGGCATAAGAGGGGTTCCACCAATGATCGAGACCAGGATCGAGAACGACCAGGTCGACCTTTACGACGCGTCCAGCGGGATGTATCGGAGAACGATTCGACCTGGCGCGACGCCAACGAGTGTCGAGGTTGAAGGCGATGAGCTCGCCATCACCCTTAACAACGGACGTGTCGACGTCTACAGCGTCCACGGGCTGTACAGGCGGACCGTGACCGGGGGATAACGATGAACCGGTCGCTCCAGCCGGTTGATCTCGATGCGCACATCGGGTCGTTGAGGCCGAAGTGGACTACGCTTTTGCACAGATGCGGGGTGTAGAGCGTGGTTGACATCGAGGACCTCCGCCCAGTCGAACGCCGAATCCAGCGCCTCGTGCAACAGGAAGTACCGGTCGGTGACATTGCGCGGCGCTTCCGTCGAAGCCCAGGATTCATTCACCGCGTGATCGAGATGAGCCAGATCTCCGGCCGTACTCAAAGCGTTCAGTCGTCGTCGCGGCTGCGTCCGGTGGAACGGCGCATCCTCCGCTGGCGTGAGCAGGGCGCCAGCCACGCCGACATCGCTCCACGGTTCCATCGCAGTCCCCAGTTCGTCGAGCAAGTCGAGAATTTGGCTCGCTACAAGCTCGCTCGCTGACGCAGGTTCGCCGATCGCGACGCGTCGGTCTCGCTGCGGAGTCTGACTCGCGATCGTCTGAACCGCGAGTCGGCTTACGGCCGGGACTAGTGACCGCGTGACTCGCGGTCTAGCAAACCGAGAGCGCATTGACCGCTGAGCTGGGAGCTTCCGAACCAGCCGAGCGGAGGCGGACCGGGCCTCGCGATCAAAGCGCGAGCATCGGTCAAACTATGGCCATGACCACGTGGGAGTATTTGATTATCTCTCTTCCCCCTTTCGAAGCGCCCACCCAATTGCCAAGCGGCTCACCAGCCCTACGGGCCCTCGAAGAGGTCGGCCAAGAAGGCTGGGAGGCAGTCGGAATGACTCTCCTCGCAAACGAGAGTGTTGCTGTGCTGCTGAAGCGGCCAAAACGGTAGGCAGACCCGCGGTCCATGGAACCGCGAGTCGAGAGCATCCCGTCCAAGAGTGAGATGCTCGCGGCGACCCGCGCCAAGGAGTCCTTGGCATCGGCCGAACGAGTGCCTTTGGACCTGCCCTTGTGTGTGCGGGGGAGATGGAACGTTAGGCAGGCGCACTGACGCCGCCGCTACTGAAAGTTGGTCAGTCGAGAGCGACATGCCCAAAGGACCGACCGGTCATGCGGTCGGTCGTGATCTTGATGTAGTAGTCGTGATCACCTGGGGCCCAGGGCTGGAGCTCTAGCTGGTGCGCTCGCTCAAGCAGCGGTGCGTACACGAGTCGCGTGGCGTGCCCCACGATGAGCACACTCCAACCGGCTCGTGTATCAGTCGCGGCCCAATCGGCTTCGAAGGCCACCGGACGCTCGAGGATGGCGGCGAGCAACTTGGTGCCGGGCGCGGTGCGGAATACGACCTCGTCGTCCAACAGGCCGTAATTGACGGGAAAGATCTGGGGACGTGTCTCGACGGTCAGACCGACGCGGCCGAGGCTTCCGAGTCGCAGCAGTCGAAGGCATTCGCCTTCTGGGAGTTCTCGTAGGGCGTCGGCGACCATCGCTCTATCTTGTGCAGGGACGCGGTAATCGGTCTAATGCGACAGCGCCGATCGGCTCAGCCGGTCGCGCGTGCAGACCGTGCCTCCTCACTGGCGGCCGTTGGTGGGCCTGACGAACCAGACGGTCGACCAAGGGAGGCCGAGAGCGCGACAGAGCAGTGCCCAGCCGATGAGTCGCTCGTCGATTGACTCGCGGTTACGGAACCGCGAGTCGCCTCCCCACAGGCAACCTCGACGCGATACGACCGCCTTTTCCGCTTCCTGCATCACGTCCGAACGGACGACACGATCCGGAACACTCATAGCCCAATGGCGCCAGATATTCAGTGCTCGTCCCAATGCCCCTCATGGGCCGCATGACGGTGCCCGTCATGGACGTAGTCGACGTGGTCGCCGTGGGAGATCGCTTCGTGTCCGCAATCCGGTCCGTGCTCGTGGCCTCCGTGTTCTCCGTGTGTCACATGTGACGGCGCACATTCATCCCAGTGGTCGTCGTGCTCGCGATGAACGTGACCCTCGTGGAAATAGTCGACGTGGTCACCATGCCTCACGGAAGCATGGCCACAGTCGGGGCCGTGAACGTGCGCATGGTCGGCGTGAAAGTCACATGGCATCGTGCTCTCTCCTCCCGGGGCTGCCTCTCTTGTCCTATTCCGGTCCATGTATGCGGCCTTGCCAGCTGCCGATACCTCTGCGAGAAGACCGGACATGACAATGGCTCCTCTGGGCCTGCCCGACAACTCTTCCCGGGGGTCGACCGGGTCCCTGCCTGCCCTGCGACTCGCGGTCGTGTGAACCGCGAGTCAGCGCGCCGCGACTGAACGCACGCGACGCCTGGTGTGTCGTGCCGGGAAAGGAACTGAGGGCCCTCAAACACGGCATTTCTCAGTGGGGGCTAGCCCTACCCATCGCTCTCGGCCGGGCAGGCGTCGAGTGGCCGCATCACACGCTCCACGTTCCCTAGTTGTACCGAGATCCGCTCGAAGTCGCGACGGACGTGGTCGGGGATCGGCGTCTCCTTCTCAGCTAGCCAGTCGGCGAGCGTCTCGAGAGCGACGCCGAACTCAGAGGCATCGATTAGTTCGTCAACAGAGCGGGCTTGGTCCGGGCTCAGCCGCTCGTCCAAAAGGATGATGAGACCACGGACGCGGCCGGTCAGATCTGAGTGTGTAGCGAAGTCCAAGACCACGCAGTCTGGCGCGTCAGAGAGGGAAGCCGGGACCCCTCGGCGTTCACCGCGGGCTGGGCGATCTGCGATTGCGGCCCGACGGCTCACCGCGACCCCACCCACGACTCGCTGGCTGTTCTGTGCACCGAGGTGTTGACTGGGCCAGGGATTTTGGTGATCACTAAATGCACGCCTGCAGTCGTTGAGAGGAGAGAGGGTATGCCCGAGAGCGTGTACAAGGTCATTGAACTGGTCGGTACGAGCACGGACTCGTGGGAGAAGGCGGCTGCGGCTGCGGTCAGCCGGGCTGGTGAATTGTTGCGAGAATTGCGGATCGCCGAGGTTGTGGAACTCGATATGACCATCGACAACGGTTCCGTGGCGAGTTATCGGGCGAAGGTGCGGGTGTCCTTCAAGTACGAGGGTGGCAGCTAGCCCGCGATCAACGCACGGCAGTCCAAGCCCGTGGCGGGCGTAACCAATCCTGTGGCTAGGTGGAAACGGCCATCGACTGCTCGCGGCTTCCGAAACCTCGCCCGCCGAAGCAATCCGTTACCCGGAGGTCTCAAATTAGTCGGCAAAGACGTCCCGGCTGTGCTGGATGAAGAAAGTGTGATCGTGACCCTTGTTCGGATCATTCGAGTTGTAATGCGCCTTCGAGCTTCCGTCGGGGACATTTTCTTCTGAGTAGATCGCTCCGACCGGACATACGTCCGGCTGATAGCAAGCAGTACACGAGGTGCACTCATCGGTATTTACATACAGGATGCTGTCTTCGAAGGTCGCGATCCCAGCCGGATTCGGCTGATGGGTATTTTCGGTCTCGCCACTCCCCGCTTCGACTTCGGAGAACAGCACTCCCTTCTCAAGGTCGAACTCGTAGATGCACTGCACGGGACAGACGTCCACGCACGCGCGATCTTTTACATCGATACATGCCTCAGTGATGATCGCAAGACCAGGCATCTGCCCTCCTTCCGCGACTCACGGTAATCTCGGTACGTCCAGGATGCCTTGACTCGCGATGGTGGGAACCACAGTCAATTTTGATACCTAGTCCGTTCCACGCTCCCATTCGTGTGGAGTCAGCACCGCCACTTCACCACCTTCGGATCCATCGAGATCGACGGCCATTCCGTCCAACTCGATTTGCCGGTCCCGAGTGAGTCGCTCAACTCGTCTAGACTGGTTTGCAACGGCCGCCTCCCGCCCAGGTTGAGAGGTCCGTGGTCCGGGGTCGCGATGCGCCACGGTCCAGGCGGTGCCCGAGACGGCGCCGCAAGCCATTTCTTCGAGGATGCTCGCGGCGTCCTCCGCCGTCCCCGAGCGAAGACGCACGATCGGATGATGAGTCACGCCAAGCCCCGCGGCCGATGCCCCGGGTCGACCTTCGGGGTGGTGGACCGGTGAATCCGCGGTCCGTGTCGAGCGTGCTCAGCCCGGCGCAGTTCGATCTGTACGTCGGCGCGGACGTGGACGGCGAGGCCACGCCGGAGGAGCTCGCGGTCCTCGAGGCCGACTGGCCAGCGTGGCATGCCTCGTTGCAGCGCCTCCTGCGCGAGGCCGAAGAGCACCTCGCTACGGCTCGATTGTTGCCTGGGGAGGAACGTGACCAGGTGGTCGCCGACCTGGCGTCCGAGCGGCGGCGCATGTCGGCGGCGTGGGCCCGGCTGACCGCGGCCCACGGAGCGGGGCCCGACGACCGTCGCCACCGCGGTGGGCGCGAGAACCGCGATGAGTCACGGGTCGCACCGGGCACCATCCGATTGCAGGTTTCCTGGGAGCCCGGACGGGTGGTGGCGTGGGCCGCCGGCCCGCGCACGGCCCCCGTGGACAATGAATTGGTTATGACCATGCTGACCGCGGCGGGCGCGCCGGCATCGGTTTGGACCCGCCACGCGGCGGTGCCATTGCCACGCAGTCCGCGCGCCGATTCGCTCGCCGCTCCGGTCGGCGAAGTGTTGGGATGGCTGGTCGCCGCCGGGGCCAATCAGGCGGGCGACGCCATCGGCCCCAGCGTGCGCTGGTTGGGGCGGATCGCGATCTGGGCGGTGGAGTTAACTGCGCGTGGCGCGATGGTTCCGCTGTTGCGTCAACGACGGCGGGGCCCGGGAGGCGCGAGTGACTCCAACCGCTCCTATTCCGTGCGCTGGACGCCGGCCCTCATCGATCCGACCCGCCTCGCGGAGGTAGCCGCCGCGATGCCGGGAGCCGTGCTTGCACTCGACCCGGACGTTGGCGAGCGAGCCCTGATCCGCTCGGCGCTCACTGGCATGGTCGACGCGATCTGTCGAGACGGTGCTCGTCGCGTAGAAGTCCCCGCCCCGCCACCGCGCGTCTGTACCGCGGCCGACGTCGTCGAGGCGTTCCTCGGCCGACTCGACGGCAGTGCCTTCGACGCACCTGCGCGTCTCGGCGCGGAGATATCAGCCCGTGGAGAGGGATGGGCCCGGTCCGTGACGCGACCGCACGCGCCCTTGATCGTTCGACTCGATCCTCCCGACGAGGGCGACGCCTGGAATCTCGCAGTGCTCGCCCCCGAACCCGACGGTGGCCTGATCCCAATCGAGCAGGCGATCGTGAACGGCGGTTCGGATCGGGCCGACGTGGGGAACGAGATGGCGCGCCTCGAACGGATGTTGCCAGAACTGCGGCGTCCCGGTGGCAACCGGCACGGCCAGGTGATCCTCGGTCAGGACGAGGCGTGGGAGCTGATGGTGAACACCGGCCCACGACTCGCCGCCGCCGGGTTCGACGTACGGGTGCCGGCGCTCTCACCGCGTCGGCCCACGCCGGCGCTGCGGGTATTCGCCGACGAACCGTCGGCGTCAGCCGTCGGTGCGAAGCAGCTGGCCAACGTGCGATGGTCGGCCCTCTTCGACGATGTGGAGCTCACGGCCGCCGACATCGCGCAACTGGCAACAGAGGCACGGCCACTGATTCGCTCCGGCGGCCGGTGGGTCGCGATCGACCAGGCCGATCTGAACGCAGCCGCGGTCGCGCTCGCGGAGCGGGCCGCCACAACTCAGCTGTCGGGGGCCGAGATGCTCCGCCTCGCCCTTGGCCTCGAGGGCTCGCCCCTCCCGGGCAGGACGTCCGTCGGCGGTGGAGGCTGGGCCGCCGATCTGCTGACGTCCGCGGCCAACCTGCCCGCCGAATCTCCTGGCCCACCGGCGGGGTTCGTCGGCGATCTCCGCGACTATCAGGCCGAGGCCCTGGCCTGGCTCGGGTTCCTCGACTCGGCCGAGCTCGGCGGTTGTCTGGCCCTCGACATGGGTCTGGGCAAGACGCCGACGATGCTCGCGCACCTGCTCGCCGACGCCGGTGCCAGCCCCGCGTTGGTAATCGCGCCTGCGGCCGTGGTCGGGAACTGGGCCGCGGAGGCCGCCCGGTTCACTCCGGGCCTGCACGTGGTCGTGCACCACGGCACCAACCGCGCCTCCGCCGACGAGATCGCTGCCGAGGTCGCCAACGCCGACGTGGTGATCACGACGTACGGAACGGCTGTACGCGACGTCGATGCCCTCGCAGGCGTCTCGTGGTCACGGGTCATCCTCGATGAGGCCCAAGCGATTAGGAACGCCACGAACGACACGTCGCAACAGCTGCGCCGGATCCCGGCGCGAACCCGGATCGCCCTCACGGGCACCCCCATCGAAAACGGCCTCGGTGACCTGTGGGCCATCTTGGACTTCACCAACCCGGGCCTCGTCGGCCCCCGACCGCAGTTCATAGCCCAGCTCTCGCGTGAGGGCAGCGCCGGGCCTGCCGCCGAGGAGGCCTTGCGGGCCCTCAACGGGATCCTCGTGTTCCGGCGCACGAAAGCCGAGCCGATGATCGCGGCGGAGCTACCGGAACAGATCGACGAGATCGATCACTGTGCGATGACCCCCGAACAGATCGGGATGTACCAAGCGGTGCTCGACAAGTTGGTCATCGGCACCGATCTCCCCGACGGCGACGAGCCGCGCAAAGGCCAGATCCTGGCCGCGATCACCGCTCTCAAGCAGATCTGCAACCATCCCTCGGCGTATCAAGACGACGATCGCCCGCTCGACGGGCGCTCCGGCAAGCTCGCCCGCCTCGACGAGATCGTCGCGGCGGTTTTCGCCGCCCAGGAACGGGTCTTGGTGTTCACACACTTCGCCGAATGGGGGGTGCGTCTCGCCGAGCACCTTACGGCTCGTACCGGAACGCCGGTGGCGTGCTACCACGGCGGGTTGTCCCGCACAGTGCGCGACCGTCTCATCGAGGACTTCCAGGCTGGCGAAGGCCCCGGTGCCCTGGTGCTGTCGTTGAAGGCGGGCGGCACGGGATTGAACCTGACCGCCGCGAGCCATGTGGTTCTCTTCGATCGCTGGTGGAACCCTGCCGTCGAGGACCAGGCCCGTGACCGGGCGTGGCGCATCGGCCAGACCCGCACGGTGATCTGTCACCGGCTCATCTGCCCGGGCACGGTCGACGAGCGGGTCGAGGAGGTCGTGGCGGGCAAGCGCCGGATCGCTGCCCTCATCTTGCCGAAGTCGAGTTCACTGGCCGATCTCGACAGCGAGCAGCTTCGGGTGGCGCTCGGCATTCGTCCCGACGCCGTGCTCACAGAGGACCTGCTGGTGTCTGATGATGGAGCGAGCACATGAGCGAACCGCGCCGTCGCAAGCCTGCGGCACGACCGAGCCGACGTCGCCGTCCTGCGTCCGAGCGCGACTTCTGGGGCCGCGACAACAGCGGCGACGACATGGCCGTGCTGATCAGACCATCCGACGATCCCACGGTCATGATCCGGTCCCTTGGACCGCCGCCGCTGTCAGGCGGCGAGACGGTCGCCGAGCATTACTTCGCCGCGACGTACGAGAAGGCCGCCGCGTTGGCCGTCGCGCTCGCGGCCGCCTCGGGACTGCTCGACACCGGTGACCACGACGATTGACCGGCTTGTCCTCTCGTGAACGCTATGGGCACGTCCGCCTCGAACGTCGAGGAAGACGAACCGAGGCGAATGAACGTGGCGACTGGTCACGAAGCACGGGCCGGTACCGACGGCTTCGGCGGTTGCGGCGTCTGAGATAGGGAGGTGGCCGGTAACGCCGCCGGCCGATCGCTACGGATGCCGAACCGTCGCTGGGTCCAGGTCGGCTGACTCGCGATCTATGGAACCGAGAGTCG
>CAVSWH010000022.1:0-223231 GCA_963731625.1 uncultured Actinomycetes bacterium | reverse complement strand
GCGACTCCTCGGCGCGGCCGTCGCCCTTCGTGAGGTCCTTCGCCGCATCGTGGGCTCGCTTCGGCCATCGCCCTCCCGCGAGGTCGGCGACAGCGACCAGGGGCTCGAACGTGTCGGCAGCGCGGTCCTCGAGGTCGAAGTCAGGTGTTGCCGAGGCCAACCGCTCCGGTTCGCGCCCACCCACTCCCTCAACCGGCGCCCAAGCTCGCGCAGGGGTGCCGCGTCGCGACCATGGCGGTAGGCGTCAACCTGTTCGGTCGGTGCTCGGCGATCGAGTCCGATGGCAACCGCGCGATCCGCAATGGTGTTGGGGATCGAGTCTCGGCCGATCGCTGCGAGCGCCGCCATTGCAAACGTCGGAAATGGTGTCGGTGTCTGCTGCGGTCCGACACAGCGAACGTCGGCGGCCTTGCTCGAAACCCCGCATTCAGCAAGCCGCGCGAGTCCTCGGCGCGTTCCGACAGTTGACCGTTCCGACCGCGTGAATAGCGAGTCAGCCTCGTCGATTAACAACGTCGGCGGGCTCTCCGCGCCGAGGCTACGGAAGATCGCGGCCGCGGTCGCGTTCGCACTCACAAGCAAATCGTGCGCGGTGGCTTCAATCAAGTCGAGCAATCTGGATTTACCGCACCGCTTGAGCGGGCTCGTGACGATGAGTCGGGTCGCGTGCTGCCACTCCGGCAGGCGTGGGTCGCCGGGATCCATAGCGTCGTCGTCGTCGAGGCGGCATCGGACGGGAACACAACAAACCGACGGAGCGCCGCGCGGAACTCGTCAAGCAGCGCGGCTCCATTCGGGAGCCCGTGGGACTTGCCGTCCCACTGGCGCACCTCGTCCTCGGTTACTCCAAGCTTGTGAACAGCGCGGCGACCTGATCGTCGCTGAGCGGTTGGTGTGGCTCACCACGTCTGCGAACACGGTCGGCGCACCATGGAAGGTGGTCGCGTTCGATGAGCTCGGCGCCACAGCTCAGACGACACGTCTCGCCGCCGCTCGTCATGCCGCGTCGGGGTCTTCGCGCTGCGCCGCAATCCAGGCGTCAAGGTCGGCGAGCCGATAGCGGATGGCGCCGCCGTTGAGCTTGATTGCCGGCGGCCCGGAGCCGGCTGAACGCCAGTTCCTCATCGTCTGCGGGCTCACGTCGAGGTAGGTGGCCGCAGCCGGGGTCCGTAGTAGCGGCGTCGTGGTGGTGGACGCCTCGGCATCCAGTGGCATTTCCCCTGGCCTCCTTCGCGCCGGCTTGTTCGCCGTTGCGGAGAGGATACCGGGATCTCACGCGGACTACCTAGGGTCATGATACGGTTACCGATATTGGTATTGCCGGAGAAGGGGCGCCAACGATGGCGGAGCCGGAGTCGGTGACGGTTGAGGCGGTGGTCGCGCAGCGGGTCAAAGAGCTACGCAACCGACGCGAGCTGACGCAGGGACAACTCGCCGAGAAGGTCGGCGAAATCCTTGGGGTGAGCTGGTGGGCGACGACGGTCGCCAAAATCGAGGGGGCGAGCACGGGCAGGCGACGAAGCGCGGCAGCGTCACCATGACCGAACTACTCGGCTCTGCTTCGCTGGCTACAGGTCGCCCCGAGGCGCTGCTTTTGCCGCGTGGACCCTCTGGTCCCGGTGGCAGTCGGGAACCGAACCGCGCCGACCTTCGCCTTGCGCGACTGGCTCGCTGGTCGCGTCGGACTCGCGCTTTCGTTGACGCTTTCGGGTTCCCCCACCGGTCTTTAGCGACACGATTGACTCCACAGCGGAAATGCTCCAACCGATCATCGAAGGACTCGACCCACCCGGTAGAGCACCGTTGGAAGCAATCCGCGACGCGCTCCAGACGGCGTATGCCGACTACGTAGCGCAACGGGGCGACGAGTGGGGCCCGAACGTTCAGCGTTCGCGGTACCCAATATCTCGAGGCTGACGTTGCGGACCTGTTCTTGATACTCGGGATGGCACCTGACCCCGCGTTACGTACTAGCGGGGCGCTTGAGCAGCTGGAGAAGATCGAGCGTGATTGCGAGACGATCCGCAGAGACCTAGAAGCAAAGGAGCGCTAGGGATGGCATCGATTCAGGACCGGCGCGGCAGGGCCGAGGGTGGCGGGTGCGGTACCGCGACCCGGATGGCGAATGCGTAAGTCGCTCGTTTGCCAAGTGGGCCGACGCCGACGCGTTCGCGTAACATCGGTCGAGACGGACAAGCGTCCGCGGCGAGTATCAGGACCCGCGCGCTGGGCGTGTGCTGCTCAAGGATTGGGCGGCGGATTGGCTCGCGATGACGGCGCCGACGCTCAAGCCGAGCACCGTGGCGAGCTACCGCAGTCTGTTGGACTCGCGCATCCTGCCGCGGTTCGGTCGGCGTCGGTTGAGCGCGCTGCGGCCGAGCGACGTTCAGACGTTCATCGCGGAGCTAACGGCCGAGGGCCTGAGCGCGTCGCGGGTGCGGAAGGTCGCCATCGTCCTGCGGATGGTCATGGACGCCGCAGTCCGCGACGGCATGATCCGCACCAATCCCGTAACCGGCATCCGGCAACCTCGGATCGAGCGCGAAGAGGCCGCCTACTTCGCGCCGGCCGTCGTGGACTCCATCGCCGACGCCATGCCCAGTACCGAGTACCGGACGCTCGTCCGGGTGCTCGGGCTCGGGGGCCTGCGGTTCGGCGAGGCCGCCGCGCTGACACGGGACAGGATCGACGTCCTGCGGCGCCGGGTCATGGTCCGCGAGACGCTGACCGAGGTCGGCGGGCACCTGCACCGGACAGCGACCAAGACGTACCAGGCTCGGGCGGTACCGCTCCCCCCGAGCGTGGCGGACGAGCTTGCTGCCCACCTGGCGGCCGACGTGGGCCCGAGGCCGATGCTCCCGTGTTCCGGGCCCCAGAGGGAGGGAACCTGCGCTATGGGGCCTTCTATCACCGCCGTTGGCTCCCGACCCTCGCCGCGCTCAACCTCCCTGCCGTAGGCCTCCACGTCCTGCGCCACTCGGCGGCGGCCCGCATGATCCAGGCGGGCGCCTCTCCAAAGGCGCGTCCAGACGATCCTGGGTCACCGCTCCGCCGGCTTCACCCTCTCGGTCTACGGCCACCTGTTCGACGCGGACCTGGACGACCTGGCTGCGCGGCTCGACTCATGTGGCCCCGATCGTGTGCCCCGGCACTCGCCGTGATCGACGGCCGGAACCCACTAACCGTTGCGGCTGTAGGTGGGGCCGGCAGGGATCGAACCTGCGGCCAAAGGATTATGAGTCCCCTGCTCTGACCACTGAGCTACGGCCCCAACGGATCATGGCGCAGGCCGAGATTGGTCGCGCACCGCCGGGCGGTCGGAACGATCGGCAGGCTCGTCGGGTCCGCAGGCGCCGCCCTTACCTCTCTATATGGCACTGCTGCGCAGGGCGAGCCCGGTCGTGGGGGGCCGGGACCAGGGCCGGGCATTGGGAGCCCCCGGGAGCGGTCAGCGACCCGGGGGCTCGCCAGCCCCACCCCAAGCGGGGGCTGGCCGAGTGACAACGGGGGCGGCGGACGCGCGTTGCACCACGACCGGAGCCGGCCCGGCGTCCCACCGGCACGGCACCGGGTCAGGCGCCGTCCAGGTAGGCGCGGAGCCGCTGGGAGCGGGTCGGGTGGCGCAGCTTGGCGAGGGTCTTCGACTCGATCTGGCGGATGCGCTCCCGCGTCACCTTGAAGCGCCGCCCGACTTCCTCGAGCGTGTGCGGCTGGCCATCGTCGAGCCCGAAGCGCAGCCGCATGATCTCACGTTCCCGGTCGTTCAGCTCCTCGAGCGCCCGGGTGATCTCCTCTTTCAGGCCTTGCTGCTCGGCCTCCTCGGTCGGCTCGGGGGCGGTCGGGTCGGGGACGAAGTCGCCGAGCGAGCTGTCGTCCTCCTCGCCGACCGGCGTCTCGAGCGACAGGGGCTCCTGGGAGATGCGCTGGATCTCGCGCACCTTGTCCGGGGTGAGGTCGACCTTGCGGGCGACTTCCTCGACGGTGGGCTCGCGCCCGAGCTCCTGGAGCATCTGGCGTTGCACCCGCAGCACCTTGTTCATCGTCTCGACCATGTGGACGGGGATGCGGATGGTGCGGGCCTGGTCGGCGATCGCGCGTGTGATCGCCTGACGGATCCACCAGGTGGCGTAGGTCGAGAACTTGAAGCCCTTCGTGTAGTCGAACTTCTCGACGGCCCGCATGAGGCCGAGGTTGCCCTCCTGGACCAGGTCGAGCAGCGCCATGCCGCGCCCGACGTAGCGCTTGGCGATCGAGACGACGAGGCGCAGGTTCGCCTCGGTGAGCTGCTGCTTGGCCAGCTCCCCGTCCTCGACGTTGGCGTGCTCGCTGGCGCGTTGCTCCTCGTCCATCGAGGGGTTGAGCTCGAGCCGCTCGTCGGCGAGGACGCCGGCCTCGATGCGGCGGGCGAGTTTCACCTCTTGCTCGGCGGTGAGGAGCGGCACCTTGCCGATGTCCTTGAGGTACATGCGGACCGGGTCGAAGTTGCCGGTCTCGCCGCGGTCACCGCGCGCCGCGGGCTCGTCGAACACCGAGGCGACGTCGCGACGGGGGCGGGTGCGGGGCGCCGCCGCCTCGCCCGGACGCGTGACCGGCGTCGGGCGGGCCTCGCCGCGGCGTGCCCGGTGTGCCGGTCCTTCGTCGCGCCGGCGAGCGTCCTCGAGCTCGAGCTCCTCGGTGATCTCGTCCTGGATGGCGACGCCGCGCGCCTCGATGCGCCGGTAGATGTCGGCGAGCTCGTCGGTCTCGGGCTCGAGCGTGTGCAGCGCGGCGAAGATCTCACCGGAGGTGAGCGAGCCCCGCTCGCGTGCGCGCGCCACCAACTCGTCGATGACGGGTTCGAGAGCGTCTGGCGAGACGCGGGGTTCAGGCTGCGTCACGTCCGGGCGGCTCCGCGATCGAGCACAATCCACTGTAGCAACCGCCGTGCGGTCTCCTCGGCGGGTCGCCACTCGCCGACCTCGCGCTCGTGCGCCAGCTCGTCGAGGTCACGAGTCATCGCGGCGCGCGTCTCGTCGTCGGGCTGCTCGGCGAGGACGCGGTGCGCGACCGGCTCGACGGCGTTCACGAGCAGACGCGCGTGACGCAGCTGCATCTCCTCCTCGTCCTCGTCGTCGCTGCCCGGTGCCTCGACCGCGAGGCGCTCGAGGATCGGCCGCACATCGGCGTCGCTGCCTTCGATCGCGTCGACGACGGACGCGCTGTCGGCGAGTCGGCGGTACGCGTCGCGCGCGAGCGGGTCCGCGAAGAGGGCCTCGTCGAGCCAGTCGGCGACACGATCGGGCTCGTGCATGGCCCAGCGCAGCACGTCGAGCTCGCGCCGGTCGACGGGCCGGGCGCGGCGGGGCGGCGGCGGCTCGTCCGGCGGCTCGGCACGCCGGCGCGTTTTCGCCTGGCCGGCCTGGCGCACCTCCTCGCGGAGGCGGTCGGCGTCGATGCCGAAGGCGTCGGCCAGGCGCATGACGTACTGGTCCCGGACGAGCGCGCTCGGGTGCTCGGCGACCATCCGGGCCGCGGTGGTGGCGGCGCGGGCCTTCCCCTCGAGGCTCGTCATGTCGGCACCGGCGATGGCGCGGTCGAGGCGGAACTGCAGGAAGGGCTCGGCCCGCTCGATCGCCTGGAGGAGCCGGGCGGGATCGGTGTGGAACAGCTCACCCGGGTCCTGACCGGCGGGCAGGTCGGCGACGCGCACCTCGATCTCGAACTCCTGCTCCCAGCGGTACCAGCGCTCGGCCGCGCCCTGCCCGGCGGCGTCGGCGTCATAGGCGAGCACGACGCGGCGCGCCAGGTTCTTCAGGACCTGGAAGTGCTCGTCGGCGAGGGCGGTGCCGCAGGTGGCGACCGCGTGGGGAGCACCCGCGAGCGTGAGGCCCATCACGTCCGTGTACCCCTCGCAGATCACGACCTCACCCCGTGCCACGATCTCGCCCTTCGCCCAGTTCAGCCCGTAGAGCAGGCGGCTCTTGTTGTAGATCGTCGTCTCGGGCGAGTTCTTGTACTTGGGCTGCTCGTCACCGAGCGCGCGCCCGCCGAAGCCGACGGGCTCACCGCGCGCGTCGAAGATCGGGAACAGGAGCCGGCCGCGGAACTGGTCCTGGAGTCGGTTGGCGCGGTTCACGAACGCGAGCCCGGCGGCGACCAGGTCGTCGCGCGAGAAGCGCTGCTGCTGCAGGTGACGGCTGAGGCGGTCCCAGTCGTCGGGCGACCAGCCGAGTTGGAACCGGCGCGCCGCGTCGCCGTCGAATCCGCGGGCGCGGAGGTGCCGGCGGGCGAGCCCGCCCTCGTCGGGCCCGAGGAGCAACCGATGGTAGAAGTCGACCGCGGCCGCCGTGGCCTCGACGAGCCGGGTGCGCCGCGAGCGGTCCTGGGCCGTGCGGTGGTCGTCGTAACGCAGCGTGATCCCGGCCCGCTGGGCGAGCCGCTCGATCGCCTCGACGAAGTCGAGGTGCTCGACCTCGCGCACGAACGTGATCGCGTCGCCCGAGCGCTGGCAGCCGAAGCAGTAGTACACGCCGAGCGCGGGGTTGACCGAGAAGGACGGGGTCTTCTCCTGATGGAACGGGCAGAGCCCGAGCCAGCGCTGCCCGACGCGCTTCAGCGCGACGTGTTCGCTGACGACGGCGATGAGGTCGGTGCTCTCGCGGACCCGCGTGACGTCCTCGTCGAGGATCCCCATCGAGGGCTCAGGTTACGGCGCGGACCGCGCCGGGGCGTTCACACGCCGCGCGGCAGGTCCTCGGGTCGCCAGCCGAGCAGCTCGACACCGAGCGCGAGCGCGAACCGGTCCGTCATGCCGCTGACGTAGCGCACGGCGAGCGCGGTGGCCTCGGGTGAGCCGGGCGCCGCGGCGGCCGCCTCGGGCTCGGAGCCGGCAAGCAGTCGGGGCGCGGCGGCGAACCGCTCGACGAGACCGCGGAGGAGCCGCACGACCCGGTCGGCCTGGGACCGGGCCGCCGGGCGGAGGTAGATCCGCTCGAAGTTGAAGTCGCGGAATGCCTGGAGCGCGCCGGCTGCCGGCTCGGTCATGCCGACGTGGCCGGTCCGGTCGATGGCGTCGAGCACGCCGAGCACGAACGTCTCGATCTGGTGGGAGCGGCGCGCCCCGACCACCGAGCGGACCTCCTCGGGCAGGTCGTCGGGGACGAGGATCCCGGCCCGGACGGCGTCCTCGAAGTCATGGCACACGTACGCGATCCGGTCCGACCAGGCGACGACCTCCCCCTCCGGGGTGGCGGGGGGCGGCCGGCGCCACGAGTGGTTGCGCACCCCGTCGAGCGTCTCCCGGCACAGGTTGAGCCCGGCGAGCGTCACGTCGGCGCCGTAGACGGCGTGGTCGTAGCCGCCGGGGCCGACGTACGGCGAGAACGCCTCCTCGGAGGCGTGGCCCGCCGGTCCGTGCCCGCAGTCGTGCGCGAGCGCGATCGCCTCGGTGAGCGGGTGGCACAGGTCCACCGCCCGGGCGATCCCCGTCGCGACCTGCGCCACCTCTACCGCGTGGGTGAGGCGCGTCCGGAGGTGGTCGTCCTCGGGGGCCACGAAGACCTGGCACTTGCCGGCCAGGCGGCGCCACGGGTGCGAGTGCTTCACCCGGTCGAGGTCGCGCTCGAAGCACACCCGGTACCGGTCGGGCGCCTCGGGGCGCGCCCGGTCGCCGGCGCCGACCGGGCGGGTGGCGCCGGGTGCGAGCAGGCGGTCGAGCTCGGCCTCGCGCTCCTCCCGTCGGCGCGGGGCGCGACCGACGAGCGCCCGTGCCGCAGGGTGCGCGCGCACGACGTCGCGCTCCGGTGTCAGGCGCACGACCTCCATGCCTCGCAGGGTACCGGCAGCCTGCGACATCGGCGGGGTCCCCCGAGTCAGGTGGTCGGTGGGCGATTCGGCACGTCGACCCGGAGGTGCACCGCCCGACGGTCGACCGGACGGGGCGCGGACGCCGTCGGCGGCCTCGCCGCGAGCCGTCGGTTGTCGAGGCGTTCGGCGACGGCGCGCAGCAGCTGCACAGCGAGCACCAGGTTCCCGGCGACGCCGATGACGAGCAGCGGCCAGTGCACCGGCGGGACGGCGCCGAGCGCGGTGGCGACGAGCGCGAGCACCCAGCCGATCCCGGTGAGGCGACGCGGGTGGCGCGCGGCCTCCTTGATGGTGGGGAGGAACGCGTCGAGGTCGATCCAGTCGCCCGTCGCTCCCCTGGTCAGCTCACTGCGGCAGCGCGTAGGTGACGGTGGCGTGCGCCACGGGCTCGTCTTGCCCGTCGGCGTAGAGAAGCACGTCGCCGGTGGCGAGGCGCCGCCCCACCTTGTGCAGCTGGGCCTCGGCGACCACGTCGCCGGGCGGCGCCGGGCGCAGGAAGTGGATGGTGAGGCTGACGGTGACCGCCATCGCGGCGTCGCCGAGCACACCGATGATCGCCGCCCAGACCGCGCTGTCGGCGAGGGACATGAGCACCGGCCCGCTCACGATGCCGCCGGGCCGGAGCCCGTTGGCGCCGACGTGCGTCCGGACCCGGGCGCGCCGCCCGCCGACCTCCTCGATGGTCATCGAGGACGTCACGCCGGGCCAGACCTGATCGAGGTACTCGGTGACCTGCTGTGCGTTCAGTCCGGCGCCGGCCGTCACGCGGTGCTGGCCGGGCCCTCGGCCGCGAGCGCGGCGTGCGCCGCGGCGAGCCGGGCGATCGGCACCCGGTAGGGGGAGCACGACACGTAGTCGAGGCCCACCTCGTGGCAGAACGCGACGGACGCCGGGTCGCCGCCGTGCTCGCCGCAGATCCCGAGCTTGAGGCCGGGCCGGGCCTTGCGCCCGGCCTCGACGGCCGTGCGGACGAGCGCGCCGACGCCGTCGACGTCGATGGTCTCGAACGGGTTGGCGGGGAGCAGCCCCAGCTCGAGGTAGCGCGGCATGAAGCGGCCCTCGATGTCGTCGCGGGAGAACCCGAACGTCATCTGGGTGAGGTCGTTGGTGCCGAAGGAGAAGAAGTCGGAGACCTCGGCGATCTCGTCGGCGACGAGCGCGGCCCGGGGCGTCTCGATCATCGTGCCGACCGCGACGTCGACGCCGCTCGCCCCGTAGGTCTCGGCCGCCGTCTCGTCGCCGACCTCCTTGACCCAGGACACGGCGAGCGCCAGCTCGGCGCGGCTCACGGTCAGCGGGATCATGATCTCGACCTTCGGGTTGCCGCCGGCCAGCTTGCGCTGCATCGCCGCGTCGAGGAGGGCGCGCACCTGCGTGCGGTACAGGGCCGGGCGCAGCACCCCGAGGCGCACGCCCCGGGTGCCGAGCATCGGGTTCGCCTCCCGCCACTGCTCGGCGACGTGGAGCAGCTTCCGGCCGGTGTCGTCGAGCTGGCCGCGGGCGTCCTGGACGAGGAGCTCCTCGACGTCGGGCAGGAACTCGTGCAGCGGCGGGTCGAGGAGCCGCACCGTCACGGGCAGCCCGTCCATGGCCTCGAGGATGCCGACGAAGTCGCTGCGCTGGCGCGCCTCGAGCTCCTGCAACGCGGCGTGGGCCTCGTGTTCCTCGGTAGCGAGGATGTAGCGCTGCACGATCGGGAGTCGGTCGCCGAGGAACATGTGCTCGGTGCGGCACAGGCCGATGCCCTCCGCGCCGAAGCGGCGTGCCACGGCCGCGTCGTCGGGCAGGTCGGCGTTCGTGCGCACGCCGAGGCGACGGAACTCGTCGGCCCACTCGAGGATCGTGTCGAACGGGCCGCTCGGCTCGGGGGTGATGACGGGCACCTCCCCGACGACGACCTCGCCGGTCGTCCCGTTGATCGAGAGCACCTCGCCGGCGCGCACGACGGTGTCGCCGACGCGCACCTCGCCCGCGTCGACGCGGATGTCGAGCTCGTTCGCGCCGCACACGGCGGGCTTCCCCATCCCCCGCGCGACCACCGCGGCGTGACTGACGAGCCCGCCGCGGGCCGTGAGGATCCCCTCGGCGGCGATCATCCCGTGGAGGTCGTCGGGCGACGTCTCGGGCCGCACGAGGATGACGCGCTCGCCGGCCTCGGCGCGCGCCTGCGCGTCGTCGGCGGTGAAGCAGGCGCGGCCCACGGCGGCGCCGGGCGAGGCGTTCAGCCCCTTCGTCAGCGTCGTGTACTTGGCCTGCGGGTCGAACTGGGCGTGGAGGAGCTGGTCGAGCTGGGTCGGCTGCACGCGCAGCACGGCCCGGCGCCGGTCGATCAGCCCCTCGTGCTCCATGTCGACGGCCATGCGCAGCGCGGCCGCGGCGGTGCGCTTCCCGACGCGGGTCTGGAGCAGGAAGAGGCGGCCCTGCTCGATCGTGAACTCGATGTCGCACATGTCGTGGTAGTGCGACTCGAGCCGCTGCATCACGTCGAGCAGCTCGCGGTGCGGTCCCGCGAAGTGCGCGGCCATGCCGTCGAGCGGCTCGGTGGCGCGGATGCCGGCGACGACGTCCTCACCCTGGGCGTTGGGGAGGAAGTCGCCGTATGGGCGGTGCTCGCCGGTCGCCGGGTCGCGGGTGAACGCCACCCCCGTCCCCGAGTCGTCGCCCTTGTTGCCGAACACCATCGTCTGGACGTTCACGGCGGTGCCGAGGTCGTCCGGGATCCCCTCGAGGCGGCGGTAGTCGTGGGCCCGGCGGCCGTTCCAGGACCGGAACACGGCCTCGATCGCGAAGCGCAGCTGGTCGGCGGGCTGTTGGGGGAACTCCAAGTTCGCGGCCTGGCGCACGATTCCCTGGAAGGTCGCGACGAGCCCCGCGAGCGCGTCGGCGCTCAGCTCGGGATCGGTGGCGACTCCCTCCCGGGTCCGCAGCTCGGCGAGCGCGTCCTCGAAGCGCTCGCCGGGGATGTCGAGCACGATCTTGCCGAACATCTGGACGAACCGGCGGTACGAGTCGTACGCGAAGCGGTCGTTCGCCGTCTGCTTGGCCAGGCCCTTCACCGACACGTCGTTGAGCCCGAGGTTCAAGACCGTGTCCATCATCCCCGGCATGGAGAACGGCGCGCCGGAGCGCACCGAGACGAGGAGCGGGTCGGTGCCATCCCCGAGCTGCTTGCCCATCTGCTGCTCGAGCGTCGCGAGGTGCTCGGCGACCTCACCGAGCAGCCCGTCGGGGAGGACGTCCCCGGCGGCCATGTACGCCTTGCAGGCGTCGGTCGTGATCGTGAAGCCGGGAGGGACGGGGAGGCCGAGATTCGTCATCTCGGCGAGGTTGGCGCCCTTGCCGCCGAGCAGATAGTTCTGCTCCTTCGAGCCCTCCTCAAACGCGTGGACGTAGCGCACGCACCCTCCTTTTCCCGCTGCGTCGAGCCTATCGAGGGCCTTCGACCGGCCCCGAAGGGATCAGGCGAGGCGCTCCGGCTTGTAGCGGGCGATGACGACCGCGGTCCGGGCCAGCCGGTCGGCGAGCGAGACCTGGTCGCGGTTCATGAGGAAGGAGAGCCCGTAGATGAGCGCGATCACCGCGCCGGTCGTGACGAGGAGCGCGAACGCGAACGCGGGGACGATGTAGCGCCGGATGACCTGGCCGATCGTGGGCAGCTGGCCGGTCGCCCGGTCGACGACCATGCAGTACGTGTAGCGCTTCCCGAGCGTCTGGCCGGTCCAGGCCGTCGGGAGGATGAGGTAGACGAGGATCAGGAACTCCATCGTCCCGACCTCGGTGATGAACGCGGGCAGCCCCTTGGTCAGGTTCCCGCCGAGCGTGATCGGGTACACGATCACCGCCCAGACCGCGAGGAGGGTGATGCCGTCGATCGCGGCCGCGGTGAGGCGTCGCCCGGTGCTCGGGATCTCGAGGCCCTCGTCGGCGACCTTCGCCGGGGTGCCGCCGCGGCGGGCGGGTGTCCGCTCGGCCGGGATGAGCGCGGCGTCGGGGTCCTCGAAGTCGGCCTCGTCGTCGTCCGGACCGGCGCCGTCGTCCTCGTGGACGAGCACCCGGTCGTTGTACCGCTCCCGCTGGACCGGGTCGCTCAGGACCTGCCACGCGGCGCGCAGACGCGCCTCTTCCTCCCGGGCGGCCCGGATGACCGTCTCCGACGGCTTCTTCGTCTCCTCTTCTTTGTCGCGCGCGGCGCGGACGTTGGCGAGCTTGGCCTGATAGGCGGAGCGGATCTCCTCTTTCGGCGCGTCCGGCTCGACCTCGAGCAGCTCGTAGTGGGTCTGGTCGTCGCTCACGGGAGCCGCCCCTGGAGGGCGTCGACGAGGCCATCGATCGGCAGACGCTCTTGGCCCATCGTGTCTCGGTCCCGCACGGTGACGGCCTTGTCGTCGAGTGTCTCGAAGTCGATGGTGACGCACCAGGGGGTGCCCACCTCGTCCTGACGACGGTAGCGGCGCCCGATGGACCCCGCGGAATCGACGTCGATCATGAAGTGCGGTCGGAGGGCGGCCGCGACCCCCTCTGCGACGGGCACGAGCCGCTCGTGGCGGGACAGCGGCAAGACGGCGACCGTGATCGGGGCGAGGCGGGGATCGAGATGCAGCACGGTGCGCTTCTCCCCCGCGACCTCCTCCTCGGCGTACGCGGCGAGGAGGAACGCGAGCGTCGCCCGGTCGGCACCCGCTGCGGGCTCGACGACGTGGGGCACGTACCGGCGGTCGTGCTCCTGGTCGTAGTAGGAGAGGTCCTGGCCCGAGCGGGTCATGTGGGCGCGCAGGTCGTAGTCGGTGCGGTTGGCGATCCCCTCGAGCTCCCCCCAACCCCAGGGGAAGTCGAACTCCACGTCGGCGGTCGCGACGGAGTAGTGGGAGAGCTCGTCGGGGTCGTGGGGCCGGAGGCGCAGCTGGTCCGCGGGGACCCCGTACTCGCGGTACCAGGCAAGCCGGGCGTCGCACCAGTACTCGAACCACCGCTCGGCGTCCTCGGGCGGGACGAAGAACTCCATCTCCATCTGCTCGAACTCGCGGGTCCGGTACACGAAGTTCCCCGGTGTGATCTCGTTGCGGAACGACTTGCCGATCTGGGCGATCCCGAACGGCGGCTTCTTGCGCGACGTGGTCTGGACGTTGGCGAAGTTGACGAAGATCCCCTGGGCGGTCTCGGGCCGCAGGTACGCGACCGACGCGTCGTCGGCGACCGGGCCGACGTGGGTCTGGAACATGAGGTTGAAGTCCCGGGCCTCGGTGAACCCGTCGGTCGCGCCGCAGTCGGGGCAGGCGCCCGACGCGGGCAGATGGTCGGCGCGGAAGCGGTGCTGGCAGTGGCGGCAGTCGACGAGCGGGTCGGTGAAGGTGGCGACGTGGCCGCTCGCCTCCCACACCTGGGGGGCCATGAGGATCGCGGCGTCGAGCCCGACGATGTCGTCGCGCAGCTGGACCATCGAGCGCCACCACGCGTCCTTGACGTTGCGCTTCAGCAGCACCCCGACCGGCCCGTAGTCCCACGTAGACCGGAAGCCGCCGTACAGCTCGCTCGAGGGGTACACGAAGCCGCGGCGCTTGCACAGGTTGACGACGCGCGCCATGAGGTCCGGCTTCGCCATAGGAACCTGGCATCGTACCGGCTGCCCTGCGGGCGCCCCGCACCGGTTCCTCGCTCAGAGCAGCGCGGCGCTTCGCAGTCGTCGCTCGGAGTGGTACTCGAGGGCGCGGATGGCGAGGCGCTCGACGTCGGCGAGCACGGGTGGCGGCGGCGGGTCGGCGAGCACCTGGGCGATGCGCCCCCCGAGCAGGTCGCCGAGGGTGGCGGACGCCGCGGGCTCGAGCCGGAAGCGCCCGGCCACGCTGCACCCCTCGCAGAGCACGCCGCCCTCGTCGAGGTCGAAGCCCGGGAACGGGCCGGCCTCGTCGCCGCAGCGGGCGCAGGAGTCGACGAGGGGCTGGAACCCCTCGAGGGCGAGCAGCTTCCAGAAGAACGCGGTGCTCACGACGGGCGACGGCCGGTCGGCGAGGGTGCGCAGCGCGCGGACGAGCATCCGGTAGAGCGCGGGGTTGGGCTGGCGCTCGAGCGCCACCTGATCGACCGCCTCGAGCATCGACGCCGCGTGGGTGAGGCAGCCGTAGTGCTCGCGGAGGCGTCGGTGCGCGTCGATGGTCTCGACCTGGGTGACGATGTCGAGCTCGCGGCCCCGGTAGCACTGGCAGGCGACGTGGCTCGTCGGCTCGAGGCGGGACCCGAAGCGGCTCGCCGTCTTGCGCACGCCCTTCGCGACGGCGCGGACCTTGCCCTGCCCGCGGGTGAGGAGCGTGACGATCCGGTCGGCCTCCCCGAGCTTGATCGTGCGGAGCACGACGCCCTGGTCCCGGTAGAGGCTCACCGGCCGAGTGTAACTACAGCCGTGTGGTTTCGGGGCCGGTCACTCGTCGATGGTGCCGAAGCGGCGGTCGCGCCCCTGGTACTTGGCGATCGCGTCGAAGAGGTCCTGGCGACGAAAGTCGGGCCACAAGACGTCGGTGAACACCAGCTCGGCGTACGCGAGCTGCCACAGCAAGAAGTTCGAGATGCGGTACTCGCCGGAGGTGCGCACGAGCAGGTCGGGGTCTGGCATGTCCGGGGCGTAGAGGTGGCGCGCGAGCACGCGGTCGTTCACCCGGTCGGGCGACAGCTTCCCGTCGGCGACCTCGGTGGCGATCTGTCGGGTCGCGTCGACGAGCTCGGCGCGGCCGCCGTAGTTGAACGCGAACGTCAGCGTCATCCGCCGGTTGTGTGCCGTCATCGCCTCGGTGTCGGCGATGTGGCGTCGCACCCGCTGCGGCACCCGCCCGCCGCGGCGGCCGATGAAGCGCACCCGCACGCCGCGCGCGTGCAGGTCGTCGCGGCGCCGCAGCAGCAGCGACTCGTTGAACCGCATGAGGAACTGGACCTCGTCGAGCGGGCGTCGCCAGTTCTCCGTGGAGAACGCGAACACGGTGAGCCACGGCAGGCCGATCTCGAGACCGCCGTCGACCGTGTCGAAGAGGGCCTCCTCGCCCGCCGCGTGCCCATCGGTGCGCTTCAGGCCGCGTTGCCGCGCCCAGCGCCCGTTGCCGTCCATGACGATGGCGACGTGGCGGGGCACACGATCACGGTCGACGCCGGCCATGCGCGCACGCTACTGCTCGGTCGCGCGCGGTCCCGCCCTACGCTCTCGCCCGTGCGCTGGACGGCGATCGTGAACCCGATCGCGGGGCGCCGCCGCGCGCAGCGGACGCGGCCGGCCCTCGCCGCCGCGCTCGCCGACCGCCGCATTCCGGTCTGCTACCCCGACAGTCCGACGGCCGCTGCAGCCGCCGCGGCGGCGCGCTTCGCCGCCGGGGAGGGCGTGCTCGTGTGCGGCGGGGACGGCACGGTCGCGCGTCTCGCCGGCGTCGCCGCCGGATCCGGCGGCACGATCGGGATCGTGCCGACGGGCACGGGCAACGACTTCGCCCGTCACCTCGGGATCGACGGGCGCCGACCCCTGGAGGCGCTCGCGCTCCTCGAGTCGGGGCGGATCGCGTCGTGCGACCTCGGGCGCGTGACCGCGGCCGATGGGACGACGGCGTGGTTCACCACCGTGGCGAACACGGGGTTCGACGCCGACGCGAACCGGTGGGCGAACGGGGTGCGCTGGGCGAGCGGCACCACGCTGTACGTGCTCGCGATGCTGCGGACGCTCGCCACCTACCGGCCGGCCGGTGTCGAGGTCGTCGTCGACGGACGGGCGCACGAGGAGCGGGCCTGGCTGGTCGCGGTGGCGAACAGCCGCTACTACGCGGGCGGGATGATGATCGCGCCGGGCGCCGAGGTCGATGACGGCCAGCTCGACGTGTGTCTCGTCGGCCCGGTGTCACGCGGTGAGTTCCTTGCCCGGTTCCCGCGGGTGTTCCGGGGCACGCACACCCGGCTCGAGACCGTGCAGACCTGGCGAGGCGCGACGGTCGAGCTGCGCGCCGCGTCACCGGCGGATGCGCTGGAGTGCTGGGCCAGCGGCGAGCGGGTCGGTCCGCTCCCGGCGACGCTCACCGCGGTGCCCGCGGCGCTGCGGGTCCTCGTCCCGGCGGGCGCGCCGGTTACTGGGCGGTGATCGTGGCCTGCATGCCCGCCTGGCGGTGGCCCGGCACCGTGCAGAACACGACGTAGGAGCCGGGCTTCAGCAGCACCTTCATGCTGGTCGGCCCGCCCGGGGCCATGAGCAGGAAGCTGGCGTAGTGCGGGTCGTCGAACGCGAGCGTGTGGTTGCCGCCCTCGCTCACGTACTGGATGTCGACGATCCCGGCCTTCACCGTGAACTGGGTGGCCTGGAAGTGCAGCGCCGGGAACGCCTGGATCTGCAGGGTCGCGACCGCCGGGCCCTTCGGGTTCACGAAGCCGTTGCCACCGCCCGTCGCCGAGGGGTGCGAGACGGTGCGCGGCGCGGCGACCATCCCGGCGCTCGCCAGGACGAGGAAGCCGATGGCCACGATCATCGCCAGCGACGAGGTGCGCATGCGGGGCGCGGCCGACATGATCGTCGCGCCGCCGAGGATGGCGATGATCATCGCCGCGCCGAGCACGATGGCGCCGGTGTCGCCGGCCGCGAGGAAGATCCGCGAGAGGTTGAGGACGAAGACGGCCATCGTCACGGCGGCGAAGAGCGGCAAGAGGATCGGGAGGATGAGGCGGGTCCGGCGCGCCTCTTTCACCGGGTCCGGTGCGGCCTCGAGGGCGAGCGGCTCGTCGGGGGGCGCGGCCGGCGGTGTCGCCTCGGCGCCCGTCTCGTCGGCCGGGGCGTCGGTCCCCGGCTCGGCGGTCAGCGTGTCGTCGTCGGGCATGGGCTCCTCACCGACCGAGGTGCTCGAGCTCCCGCTCGAGCTGGCGGCGCATCCTCGGATGCTGGGCTCGCTCCTCGTCGGCAGCCCACTGGAAGAAGGTTACGGCGATGAGGGCCCACAGCAGCATCCCGGCGCCGATCTTCATGATGAGACCGGCGAGCTGCTGATCGGCGAGCGGGCTCAGCCCCCAAATCGTCGCCTTGTGCGCGTAGAAGTGGTACAGGACGGTCGTCCCGAAGGTGAGGAACGAGGCGGGCAGCGTCGGCACGATCGACTGGAGGAAGAGGTAGGCCATCCGCGACAGCGGCGCGAGCCGCGGGATCTCCGGGAGCGGGCTGAGGATGGGCAGCCACACGATGAACGACGACACGAAGATCAGCGCGTGGAGGCCGAAGTGCAGGCCGCCGTTGCGCAGGCTGGCGTCGACCATCGCCGGCCAGTGGGTGAGCACGAGCACGACGTTGAAGACGACGAGCGCGGGCAGGAACGTGGCGAGGCGCCGGACGATGCGGAACGTCAGGCTCGGCGGCCGCAGGATCCAGCGCAGCAGCCAGGCCGGCAGCCCGAGGAGGAGCAGCGGCGCGGCGACCATCGCCAGCACGAGGTGCAGCACCATGTGGACGCTGTAGGTGGACTGCTCGGCGATGTCGTGGATCGGCCAGTCGGACGCGATCTCGAGCGCCACGAGCCCGAGGACGAAGCTCGTGATCTGGAGGCGGCTGGCGGCCCGCTGCCCGGCGAGCGCGTAGCGCGGGCCGAGGCGCACGACCGCGATCGCGTACCCGGCGGCGAGGGTCGCGACGAGCAGCCACGCGCCAGGCTCGGGCCGCCACGCAGGGATGCGCGCTAGGGCCCCGAGCATGTCAGGAGAAGACTTCCAGGCTGCTCAGCACGATGAGGTAGAGCACGACGGCCGCCACGATCCCGAGCACGAAGAAGCGGGCGAAGATCTTCTTGTCGGTGCGCAGGTGCATGTACCAGGCGGCGACGAGGCCGAACTTCAACGCGCCGAAGACGAGCAGCAGCGGGATGATCGCCGAGTTCGGGATCGTGCCCTCGAGGTAGTAGAGGCTGACCTCGGCGGACGTGAGCACCACGAGGATCAGGGCGATCACCACGTACTGCACCGGCGTCGGGTGCGGGCGCAGCTCGCCGGGCAGCATCGCGGGCGCGCCGGCCGGCGTGGCCGGCGCGGGGACGCGGCCCTCGTCGCGCAGCTCGATGTCGGTCACGCGCGCACCTCCCTCATTTCGCGGGCGGGATCAGGTACACGAGGGTGAAGATCACGATCCAGACCACGTCGACGAAGTGCCAGTAGAGGCCGGCGATCTCGACCTTCTCGGCGTCCGCCTGGGTGAGGCGGCCCTGGGTGGCGAGTCCCCACAGCGACAGCAGCCAGATGATCCCGATGGTGACGTGGGCGCCGTGGAAGCCGGTCAGCACGAAGAACGTCGACCCGAACAGGTTCGTGTCGAGCGCCAGGCCCTTCTGCGCGAATTTCGTGAACTCGAAGATCTGCCCACCGACGAACACCGAGCCGAGCAGCGCGGTCGCCATGAGCCAGATGCGCAGCCGGCGCAGGTCGCCGCGCTGGATGGCGGCGAGCGCGAGGACCATCGTGAGGCTGGACATGAGCAGCACGAACGACGACACGGACGTGAACGGGATGCTGTACACCTGCTGGGGCGTCGGCCCGGTCTGGGGCCGGCCCCGGTAGAGCAGGTAGGCGCTGATGAAGGCGCCGAAGAACAGGCAGTCGGACGCAATGAACAGCCAGATCGCCAGCTTGACGTTCGTCGTGCCGGTGGTCGTCGGCGGGTGCGCGGGCTCGCCGCCGTGAGCGGCGGGCGGCTCGGGGGGCGGCGGGCGCGGCGGCGCTTCCTCGATGGTCGCCATCAGTGCGCCTCCTCCGGTGCGGTGGCCGGTTCGATCGCCCACGCGTAGACCCCGAACACGAGGATCAGGGCGCCGACGGCGAGCAGGACGAAGCTCCACCCGAAGCTGTGGAACACCGCGGCGTAGCCGAGGATCGGCAGCGCGATCGCGGCGATGAATGGGAAGAACGACGGCGAGGGCATGTGGATGCCGTGCCCCGGCGCGGCCGCGGCGCGCGTCGCGGCCGGCGTATCCGCGCCGCCGCTCGGCAGCGGCACGAGCATGCCCTCATCGTCCTCGGTGTACTTGCGATGCCAGAAGTCGTCGCGTGAGTCGATCTCGGGGATCTCGGCGAAGTTGTACTCGGGGGGCGGCGACGAGATCGACCACTCGATCGTCCGCCCGTCCCACGGGTCGTTGCCGGCGATCTGCCCGCGTTGGTGCGACACGATGAGGTTCACGAGGAAGATGAGCACCGAGAGCGCGATCACAAACGCGCCACAGGTAATGATGAGGTTCAGCGTGTTCCAGCCGAGCCCGTTGTTGTACGTGTAAATGCGGCGCGGCATCCCGAAGATGCCGAGCAGGTGCATCGGGAAGAACGTCACGTTGAAGCCGACGAGCATCATCCAGAAGCTGATCTTGCCGAGCCGCTCGTCGAGCATCCGGCCGAAGATCTTCGGGTACCAGTAGTAGAAGCCGGCGAAGAGCCCGAACACGAGGCCGCCGAAGAGCACGTAGTGGAAGTGGGCGACCACGAAGTAGGTGTCGTGCTGCTGGGTGTCGGCCGGGACGACGGCGAGGCTCACGCCCGAGAGCCCGCCGATCGTGAACATCGCGATGAAGCCGAGCGCGTAGAGCATCGACGTCGTGAGCTGGATCGCGCCTTTCCACACCGTCGCGAGCCAGTTGAAGATCTTCACCCCGGTCGGGATGGCGATGAGCATCGTCGAGAGGCTGAACGCCGACACCGCGACCGGCCCGAGCCCGGTCGTGAACATGTGGTGGGCCCAGACGCCCCAGCCGAGGAAGCCGATCGCGATCCCCGAGAACACGACGACCGGGTAGCCGAAGAGCGGCTTGCGCGAGAAGACGGGCAGCACCTCCGACACGATGCCCATCCCTGGGAGGATGAGGATGTACACCTCGGGGTGCCCGAAGAGCCAGAACAGGTTCTGGTACAGCAGCGGATCGCCGCCCTTCGCCGCCAGGAAGAACGACGTCCCGAAGTTGCGGTCGAAGAACACCATGATCATCGCCACGGTGATGATCGGCATGGCGAAGAGCGTGAGGAAGAAGGTGACGAGCATCATCCAGACGAACACCGGCATGCGCATGAGGGTCATCCCGGGCGCGCGCATGTTGAGGATCGTGACGATGATGTTGATCGCCGAGGTCGTCGACGCGATGCCGAGGATGACGATCCCGACGGTCCAGAAGTCGGGGCCCCGCCCGGGCAGGGCGCCGAGCCCGAGGGGCGTGCTCGTGAGGGGCGTGTAGCCGAACCAGCCGCCGTTCGGGGCGCCGCCGAGCAGGAAGCTCGAGTACAAGAAGACGCCGCCGAGCACGAAGACCCAGTACCCGAACGCGTTCAGGCGCGGGAACGCGACGTCGCGGGCGCCGATCATGAGCGGGATCATGTAGTTCGCGAACGCGACCGACAGCGGCATCCCGAGCAGGAACACCATCGTCGTGCCGTGCATCGTGAAGATCTGGTTGTACTGCGACGCGGTGAGCACCGTGCCGTTCGGCTGGGCGAGCTGCAGGCGGATGAGCAGCGCCTCGATGCCGCCGGCCACGAAGAAGATGAGCGCCGTGGCGCCGTACATGATGCCGATCTTCTTGTGGTCGACCGTGCTGAACCAGGACCAGAACCCCGTCGTCGAGGCGGGCCGCCGCAGGATGACCGGGGCGCGAACGGGGACGGGGGTGGGGGTCTCCGTGGCGGTCGTCATCGCAGCTCCCTCGCGGTCACTTGAGCGACAGCAGGTAGGTGGCCAGCGTCTCGGCCTCGGCGTGGGTCATGACCGACTGGCCCTTCGGCGTGTTGAGCGTGAACGACGGCATGCCCACGCAGGTCACGCCGGGCGTGCCGGGTGGGCCCTTCCGGCAGTCCTGGGACTGCATGGGCAGCAGACCGGGCGCGTTCATGATCCAGCGGATCAGGTTGTCACGGTTCAGCGCGAAGGACCCGCTCGCGAACGTGGACCGGCTGGCCAGGTGGGTGAGGTTCGGGCCGTACGTGCTGAGGCTCGACGAGCTCGTGGTGTGGCAGTTCGTGCACTGGAACGTCGTGGAGAACAGGGTGCCCGCCTCGCCGGCGTTCGCGAGCGCGACCGCCGGGGCCTGGCGCTGGCTGGCGAGCCAGGCGTCGAAGTCGCTCGGGCTCTGGACGATCACCCGGAAGCGCATGTTGGCGTGGCTCAGCCCGCAGTACTGGGAGCACTGTCCGAGGAAGACGCCCGGCGTGTCGGCGCGCAGCGTCATGTGATTCGTCTGGCCCGGGACCACGTCGGTCTTCCCGGCGAGCTCGGGGACCCAGAACGAGTGGATGACGTTGCAGCCCGGCCCGTTGTTCACACCGTAGGGAAGCGACGGGTCGCAGGCCGTCAGCGAGAGGTACACGTTCGTGCCCGTCGGGATGTGCAGCTCGTCGGCCACCACGACCGGCTTCTGACCGTTCGACCCCGGGTACTGGAACTCCCACCACCACTGCTTGCCGATGACGGTGATCGGCATGGCGTCGGTGGGGGTGGCGTCGTTCTTGAAGATGAGGCCGATCGTCGGCACGGAGATGCCGATGAGGATCGCCGCGGGGATAAGCGTCCACGCGATCTCGAGGCCGAGGTTGCCGTGGATCTGCTTGGGCCGGCCGTCGTCGCCGGGGCGACGCCGCCACCGGATCGCGGCGAACACGACGCCGCCCATGACGAGGAGGCCGATGGCGATCGCGATTCCCCAGATCGGCTGGATCAAGTTGTTGATCCGGTGCGCCTGCGTGCCGTGCGGGCTCGCGACGTTCTGCGAGTTGCTCGGCGAGCAGGCGGCGAGGACGACCGCGGCGACGCCGACGAGGGCGAGCCCCCACCGCCCACGGCGCCAGATGCGGTTCGTCATCGCGAGATCGAGACGTTCCCTGCAGCATGGGGCGCCCGGACCGGCTCCCCTTGCCGCGCAATCTATCCCGGGCCGATCTCGCGTCGGCAACTTCTGGCCGGGCGTTTCGCCTGGTCAGAGGCCCAGGCGGTCGAGCGCACGGGGACGGCGCTGCCAGTTGCGCTCCACGCGGACCCGCGTCTGGAGGAAGACGGGCCGGCCGAGGCGCGCCTCGAGCTCCTGGCGGGCGGCGGTGACGGCCGCCTTGAGGGTGTCGCCGCCCCGCCCGAGGACGATCGGGCGCTGCGAGGGCCGCTCGACGTGGACGTCCACGAGGAGGCGCAGCACGTTGCGTGCCGGGTGCGCCGGGTCGGGGTCGAGCTCCTCGACCGTCACGGCGATGGAGTGCGGGAGCTCGTCGCGGGCGACCTGCAGCAGCTGCTCGCGGACGAGCTCGGCGGCGAGGAGGGTGTCGGGCTCGTCCGTCACCATGCTCTCGGGGTAGTAGGGCGGGCCTTCGGGCAGCGCCGCCTCGAGCGCCGCGGCGAGCGCGTCGATCCCGTCGCCCGTGCGCGCCGAGCACACGACGCTCGCCGCGAACGGCCCGAGCTGGTCCTCGGCGCTCGCGCGCTGCGCGTCGGCTTGCGCGGGGCGCACGGTGTCGGCCTTGTTGACGACGAGGACCCGCCGGGCGGCGGCGCCGCGGACGAGGTCGGCGGTGTGGCGGTCCCCCGGCCCGACCGCCTCGCCGGCCGCCACGACGAGGCCGACGACGTCCACGTCGGCGAGCGCCGCCTCGGCCCGGGCGTTCGTGCGCTCCCCGAGCAGCGTCCGGGGACGGTGCAGGCCGGGCGTGTCGACGAGCACCAGCTGGCTCGTGGGCGTGTGCCGGATGGCGCGCACGGCCGCCCGGGTGGTCTGGGGACGCGAGGAGGTGATCGCGACGTTCGCACCGACGAGACGGTTCACGAGGCTGGACTTCCCGACGTTGGGCCGCCCGACGAGCGTCGCGAACCCCGAGCGGAACGCCACGGTCAGTGGGACGGGGCGTCGCCGACGCGCGCACGCGCCGCGTCGCCGTCGACGGGCGCGACCGGCGTGATGCGCACCGACACGATCCGTCGCCCCTGCACCCGCTCGGTGCGGAACTCGAGGTCCTGGAAGCGGACGACCTCGCCCTCGTCGGGGACGTGGCCGAGGAGGTTGAACACGAGGCCGCCGACGGTGTCCCACTCGGTGTCGGGCAGCTCGACGCCGAGCGCCTCGTTCACGTCGTCGATGGCCATCCGGCCCGGCACCCGCAGCGACCCGTCCGGGAGCGGCTCGACGCCCGGCTCCTCGACGTCGTACTCGTCGGTGATCTCGCCGACGATCTCCTCCAGGAGATCTTCGAGGGTGACGATGCCCGCGGTGCCGCCGTACTCGTCGACGACGACGGCCATGTGGAACTGCTTGGTCTGCATCTCGCGGAGCAGCTCGGCGACGTGCTTCTGCTCGGGCACGAACACCGCGGGGCGCGCCACGGTCCGCACGGGCTCCGCGCCGGCGCCGCCTCGGGCCCGGTGGACGAGGTCCTTCAGGTAGACGAGCCCGACGATGTTGTCGGGCGTGTCGTCGAACGCTGGGATGCGCGAGTAGCCGCCGCCGATGGCGCGCTCGATCGCCGCCTCGATGGTCGCGTCGGCCTCGATGGCGACCATGTCGGGGCGGGGCACCATGACCTCGCGCACCAACGTGTCGCCGAACTCGAAGATCGAGTGGATCAGTCGGCGCTCCTCGGTCTCGATGACCTCTTCCTCGGCGGCGACGTCGGCCATCGTGCGGAGGTCCTCCTCGGTGACGAAGGGCCCCTCCTTGAGCCCGCGCCCGGGGAGGATCGCGTTGGCCAGCGCGATCAGGCCCCGCGACAGCACCCGCATCGGCGGGAACGTCGTGAGGGCCCACAGGAACCCGGAGATCCGGAGCGCGGCGCGGTCGGTGTGCTGGATCGCGTACGTCTTCGGCGCGGCCTCGCCGAGCACGAAGAACACGACGACCTGGATGACGAGGCCGAAGAGGATCCCGATCGTCCCGACCTGGCGCTCGAGGACGATGCCGATCAGGCTCGCGCTCGTCAGCTGGGCGACGAGCACGAGCAGCAGCAACGAGTTGATGGTCTGCTCGGGGTGCTCGAGCATCCGGGCCAGACGGGCGGCGCCCCGTCGCCCCTCGTCCTCGAGGGCGAGCGCCCGGATGCGGCTCATGCGGGTGAAGGCCATCTCCGAGAAGGCGAGCAGGATCGAGAACACGAAGAGCGCGGCGACGATGCCGATGAGGAGCCAGTCGGTGGGGCTCATCGGCCGGGGTCGACCTCCGCGAAGCGGGCCAGGAGCTCCGCCTCGCGCCCCCGCATACGCTCGGCTTCTGTCGGGTCGGCGTGGTCGTACTCGAGGAGATGCAGCACGCCGTGCACGACGAGCAGGGCGAGCTCGTCGTCGAGGGGCGCGCCGCGGCCGCGGGCCTGCCGGTCCGCGACGGTGGGGCAGACGACCACGTCGCCGAGCACGATCGGCGGCTCGCTCGCGTCGGCGGGTGAGCCGGGCCCGCGACCACCCTCGTCGGGGTCGCGGCCGGGGACCCGACCGCCTTCGTCGATCGGGAAGGCGAGGACGTCGGTGGGGCCGTCCCCGTCGAGGAACTGCCCGTTCAGGTCGGTGATCGTCGCCTCGTCGACGAAGATGAGGCCGAGCTCCGCGTCGGGATCGACGCGCTCCTCGCGGAGCACGAGCTGGGCGAGATGGACCCAGCGCCCGATGTCGACGGCGACGACGTTCTGCTCGTCGAAGCCGCTGACGTGCAGCGCGGCCGAGGTCACGCCGGGGTCACCGGCGGGCGGCACGCGGTCATTCGCTCGCCCGCTCGTAGGCGTTCACGATGTCCTGGACGATCCGGTGCCGCACGACGTCGCGCGCGTCGAGCTCGACGAACGCCACACCGTCGATGCCGCCGAGGATCGAGCGCACGGCTTGCAGCCCCGAGCGGCCGCGTCCCTCGGGGAGGTCGATCTGGGTGACGTCGCCCGTGACGACGACCCTCGACCCGAACCCGAAGCGAGTGAGGAACATCTTCATCTGCTCGGGGGTCGTGTTCTGCGCCTCGTCGAGGATGATGAACGAGTCGTTCAGCGTCCGGCCGCGAAGGAATCCGAGCGGCGCGACCTCGATCGTGCCCCGGTCCATCAGGCGCGTCACGGCCTCGGCATCGAGCATGTCGTAGAGCGCGTCATAGAGGGGCCGCATGTAGGGATCGATCTTCGCCAGGACGTCGCCCGGCAAGAAGCCGAGGCGCTCACCGGCCTCGACGGCCGGCCGCGTGAGGATGATCCGGTTGATGGTCTTCGCCTGCAGCGCCTGCACGGCGAGCGCGACCGCCAAGTAGCTCTTGCCCGTCCCGGCCGGGCCGATGACGAACGTGACCGTGTTGGCGTTCACCGCGTCGACGTAGTGCTTCTGGCCCGCGGTCTTCGGGCGCACCGGCTTGCGGCCGCGCAGCACCTCGGTGCCGAGCACCTCGGTCGGGCGCTGGTCGGCTTTCAGCATCTCGATGGAGCGGCCGAGGCCGGCGGCGTCGAGGGCGTGCCCTCGCTCGAGGAGCACGACGAGCTCCTCGAAGAGCCGTCCGACGCGCTCGGCGTCGTCGGGGTCACCGGTGACCGTGATCTCGTTGCCGCGCACGTGGATCGTGACGGGGAAGGCCTGCTCGACCAGCTTGAGCAGCTCGTCGCGGGTGCCCAGCAGGTGCACCATCAGGTCGTTCCCGGGTACGAGAACCTTCAGCTGGGTCGGCGACGGCGTGGACACCTCGTGGCGAGCGTAGCGCCGGGTGTCCGCCGAGCGGTTGGTCCCCCTCAGGGGGAGACGCGCAGCCCGAGCTCGTCGAGCCGGGCGCTCAGCGCCTCGGGCGTGCGGCCGAGCACGGCCGCGAGCACGCGGACGTCGTCGCGGCGGATGGTGAGCATCCGCCCGTTGAAGTCTTGACGCTGGAGCTGGATGGTGGCCGCGTAGCGGGAGAGCACCTCGGCGTCGGGCTCGTCGAGCTGGTTGAGCCGCACCAGGTCGAGCGTGACCGCGTGGTTGTTGTCGTGGTTCGCGCGCGTGAGGTCGATCTCGAGGTCGCTGCCGCGTGGCAGCAGCTGGTCGGCGGGGACGTCGTAGAGCTCGGCGAGCCGCAGCAGCCGGTTCACGGAGAGCGCGCGCTCGCCCCGCTCGTACGCACCGAGGACGGACGCCTTGAACTCCTGGCCCGAACGGGCTTCGACGTCGTGGAGGGACAGCCCCTGCTGGCGCCGGATCACCCGCAGCCGGTCACCGATCTGCACCGTATCGAGCTCGTTCACCTGCTGCTCACCTGCGCTCCCGCACCGCCATTCCCCGCCCCAAGCAGGGAACACGCAGCGTATCAAAAATGGGCCGACAGGTTCACGCTGGGTGGTCGGCGGTGCGGCGGGCCCCGGCGAGCGCGGCGGCGACCGCGGTGGCCGCCGTCTCGGCGCGCAGCACATGGGGTCCCACGGCGAGGCGGGGCGGGTCGCCGAGCTGGGCGCGCTCGTCCGCGGCGAGGCCGCCCTCGGGACCGACGAGAACCGTCCAGCCGGCCGGGCCGGGCGCGGCGAGCGCCTCGGCCGGGTGCCCGTCCCGGTCGGCGAGCACGAGGCCGGGACGGCCAGCAAGTGCCGCGAGGGGAACGAACGGCTCGATCGTGAGGAGCCGGGCACGCCGGCACTGCTGCGCGGCCTCGCGGGCGACGCGTCCGAGCCGCGCCCGTGCCGCGTCCTGGCGCGCCGCGTCCCACCGCACGACCGAGCGCGCCGTGAGCACGGGGACGACGGCGTCGACGCCGAGCTCCGTGGCCTGGCGGACGACCGTCTCGGGCCGCTCCCCCTTCGCGATCGCGCACGCGACCGTGAGGGACGGCGCGAGGCACGGCTCGGTGACGGCGTCGCCGTCGGCGCGGAGCATGAGCCGGCCGGTCGCGGTGTCCACGACACGGTAGGGGCGCCAGGCGCCGGCGCCGTCGGCCGCGGTGACGGGCTCGCCGGATCGCAGGCGACGGACCCGCTGCAGGTGGTGGCCGTCGGGACCCTCGACGACGAGCTCGTCGTCGAGCAGGTCGACGAGGACGTGGGCGACCGCCGGCGCGTCGGCGCACCACGCGACGCGCGGCACGGGCGCTACTGGAAGGCGGAGCGCAGCCGCGACATGACGCCCTTGTCGGCGGGCGAGACGGCGTCGCCGCGCAGCTCGGCGAGGCGCCGCCACAGCTCCCCCTCCTCCTCCGACAGGCGGGTGGGCACCTCGACGTCGACGCGCACGAGCAGGTCGCCGCGGCCTCGGCCGCGGAGGGACGGGACGCCGGCGTGCTTGATGCGGAACACCTGGCTCGGCTGGGTGCCGGAGGGGATGACGACCTCGTGGTCCCCGTCGAGCCCGTTGATCTGGATCTGGGTGCCGAGCGCGACCTGCGCGACCGAGAGGCGACGCACGTGCAGCAGGTCGTCGCCGCGGCGCTCGAAGTCGGGGTGGGGCGCGACGCGCACGGTCACGTACAGGTCGCCGGGGATGCCGCCGCGGGGCGCGGCCGGCCCGCGCCCGGGGAGGCGCAGCCGCTGCCCGTCGTCGACCCCGGGGGGCACCTCGACGTCGATCGTCCGGCTGGCCCGCACCCGCCCGTCGCCGCGGCAGTCGCGGCACTGGCTGAGGATCCGCCGGCCGGTGCCGTCGCAGACGGCGCACGGGGCGGCGGTCACGAGCTGGCCGAGGATGGAGCGCCGGATCTGGCGCACCTCGCCGGTCCCGGCGCAGGCGTCGCAGCGCGTCGGGTGGGTCCCGGGCTCGCAGCCGGTCCCCTCGCAGCGGGTGCACACCACGGGCAGCGACGCGTCGATCGGCTCGGTGCTGCCGACCATGGCGTCGGCGAGGGTGATGCTGACCACGACCTCGGCGTCCGAGCCGCGCGGCGGGCCGGATGGGCCGCGCCGCTGGCCGAACGGGTCGCCGCCGAAGAACGCGTCGAAGAGGTCGCCGACCCCGAACCCGTCGGTCGCGGCGCGTCCGGTGTCGCCGAAGACGTCGTAGCGGCGGCGGCGCTCCGGGTCGCGCAGCGCCTCGTAGGCGACGCTCACCTCCTTGAAGTGCTCCTCGGCGTCGGGGTCGTCGGGGTGCGAGTCGGGGTGGTAGCGCCGCGCGAGGTCGCGGTAGGCGCGCTTGATGTCGTCGTCGGTGGCGTTGCGGGAGATGCCGAGCACCTCGTAGTGGTCGCGGCTCACGACAGGTGCCGTCCGAGCTGCGCGCTCACCGCGGACACCGCGGCGAGCGCGTGGCGGTAGTTCATGCGTGTCGGGCCGAGCACCCCGACGATGCCCGCGGGGCGGTCCCCGACCTGGTACGGGGCGAGGACGATGGCGCAGTCGCGCAGGTCGTCGAGACCGTTCTCGGCGCCGATGCTGACGGTGAGGCCGCGATCGAGGAGCTCGCGGACGAGCGACACGACGAGCACCTGGTGCTCCAGGACCTCGAAGAGCCGCGCGGCGCGCTCGCTCGTCTCGAACGCCTCCTGCTCGGCCGCGAGGCGGCTGACCCCGCCGACGTAGAGGGGCTCGGCGACCCCGTCGGTCGCCGCGTGGGCGAGGGAGTCCAGCCCGGAGCGCACGAGGTCGTCGACCGCGGCGTCGCCCGTGCGGGGCGCCTCGGGGAGCCGGGCCCAGGGGTGGCCGCGCAGGTGCGCGTCGAGGGTGGCGCCGGCGCGGTGGAGCCGCTCGTCGTTCGCCTCGGCGGGCACGCTGACCGTCTCCTTGTGGACCGCGCCGTTCGAGAGGACCACGACGAGGAGCGAGACACCGGGCTGGAGCCCGACGAACTGGACGCTGCGCACCCGGGCCGTGTCGGGCTCGGGCCCCATGACGAGGGCGGCGTGGCGGCTCACCCGAGAGAGGAGCTGGCTCGTCTCGGTGAGCAGGTCCTCGAGCGCGCGGTGGGCGGAGGCGAAGAAGTCGGCGACGGCCCGGCGCTGCCCGGCCGGGAGGGTCTCCTCCCGCGTGAAGTGGTCCACGAAGTAGCGGTAAGCCCGGTCCGTCGGCACCCGCCCGGCGGACGTGTGCGGCTGGGACAGGTAGCCCTCGCGCTCGAGCATCGTCATGTCGTTCCGCACGGTGGCGCTCGACACCGAGAGGGCGTTCACGCGGGCGATCGTCTGGGAGCCGACGGGCTGGGCGGTCTCGACGTACGCCTCGACGACAGCCTTCAGGATGGCCGCCTTGCGCTCGTCGAGCTCGCCCTGGTCGAGGTGTTCCACTGTGTGCGCTCCCCGCCGGGTGGGGTTGGCACTCAATCCTACCGAGTGCCAACCGGCTGGGGGCCCGCTGCCCGCGCCGCGAGGAGCCGCACCGTGACCTCGGTCGCTAGCAGCCGGCCCGGGCGCGTGAGGACGAGCCGGTCGTCGGCCCGGCGCACGAGCCCGGCCTCGGCGAGCTCGGCGACGACGGCGTCGGCCCCCGGCGGGGCGGGTGCGCCGAGTCGGGTGCGCAGCGCCAGGGCCAGGGCCTCGTCGGCCCGGGTCGGCGGGTCGAGCTGCTCCGCCCCGGCGATCGGTGAGGCGTCCGCCCGGATGCGCTCGATGTACCGCTCGGGCCGGCGGACGTTCCAGGTCCGGGTGCCGCACCGGTGCCCGTGGGCGGCGCACCCGATGCCGAGATAGTCGCCTTGGCCCCAATAGAGAAGGTGGTGGCGGCATTCGTCGCCCGGACGGGCCCAGCTCGAGATCTCGTACCAGTGGTGGCCGGCCCCGGTGAGCCGGTCGTCGGCCAGCTCGTACTTCTCGGCCTGGTCGTCGTCGTCGGGTGCTGGGGTGCGCCCGGTGGCGACCCGCACCCCGAGGGGGGTGCCGGGCTCGATGGTGAGCGCGTAGGCGCTCACGTGGGTGGGGCCGAGGGCGAGCGTGGCGTCGAGCGTCGCCGACCAGTCCTCGAGCGTCTCGCCGAGGGCGCCGTAGATGAGGTCGACGTTGAGCCGCTCGATGCCGGCGTCGCGGGCGGCGTCGAGCGCCCGGGCGACACCGGCCGGGTCGTGGGTGCGCCCGAGCGCGGCGAGGACGTGGGGCCGCATCGACTGCGCGCCGAACGAGCAGCGGTTCACGCCGCCGTGCCGGTAGGCACGCAGCTTCGCGGGGTCGACGCTGTCGGGGTTGCACTCGACGGTGACCTCGGCGTCGGCACGCCGCGGGATGGCGTCGAGGATGCGCAGGAGCGCGGCGGCGTCGAGCAGCGACGGCGTGCCCCCGCCGAAGAAGACGCTCGTCGCCTCGACGAGCTCGCCGCGCCGTACCCGCGTCTCGACGTCGGTGACGCACGCGGCGACGTAGTCGCCGATGAGCGCGCCGCGGTCGGTCCACGTGGCGAAGTCGCAGTAGTCGCAGCGGCTCGCGCAGAACGGGATGTGGACGTAGACGCCGAGGGCCGCGTCGCCGTGGGAGGAGGGTGCGAGGGTCACGTCTCGTCCAGGCGCAGCGCGGCGACGAAGGCCTCCTGGGGCACCTCGACGCGCCCGATCTGCTTCATGCGGCGCTTGCCCTCCTTCTGGCGGTCGAGGAGCTTGCGCTTGCGGGAGACGTCGCCGCCGTAGCACTTGGCGAGGACGTCCTTGCGCTTGGCCTTCACGGTCTCGCGGGCGATGATGCGCCCGCCGATCGCCGCCTGGATCGGCACGTCGAAGAGCTGGCGTGGGATGAGCTCGGCGAGCCGGGCCGTCATGCGCCGCCCGTAGTCCGACGCCTTCTGACGGTGCACGATCGTCGAGAAGGCGTCGACCGAGACGCTGTTGAGCAGAATCTCGACCTTCACGAGGTCCGCGGCGCGGTGCCCGGCCGGCTCGTAGTCGAGGCTGGCGTAGCCGCGGGTCCGGGACTTCAGCACGTCGAAGAAGTCGAGGACGATCTCGGCGAGGGGGAGGGCGTAGACGAGCTCGACGCGGTCCTCGGCGAGGTACTCGAGCTTCGCCATCTCGCCTCGTCGAGCCTGCGCAAGGTCCATGAGCGGCCCGACATAGTCCGTCGGGGTCAGGATCGAGACGCTCACGTAGGGCTCCTCGACGGTCTCGACGAGGTTGGCGGCGGGCATCGCGGACGGGTTGTCGACGCGCTCGGTGCTGCCGTCGGTGCGGTGCACGATGTACTCGACGTTCGGGGCGGTGGCGACGAGCGACAGGTCGTACTCGCGCTCGAGGCGCTCGCGGACGATCTCCATGTGCAAGAGCCCGAGGAACCCGCAGCGGAACCCGAAGCCGAGCGCGCCCGACGTCTCGGGGTCGTAGGTGAACGAGGAATTGTTCAGCCGGAGCTTCTCGAGGGCGTCGCGCAGGTCGGCGTACTCGTCGCCGACGACGGGGTAGAGCCCGCAGAACACCATCGGCTTCGGCTCGCGGTAGCCGGGGAGCGGCGCGCCGGGCCGCGCCGCCACGGTGACGGTCTCCCCCACCCGGGCCTCGCCGAGGTCCCGCACCCCCGCGATGAGGTAGCCGACGTCGCCCGGGCCGAGCGCGGCGACCGGGGTGAGCTCGGGATGGCGCACGCCGACCTCTTCGGCGTCGTGCACCGCGTCGGCTTGGAGGTAGCGGAGCCGCGCGCCCGTGCTGAGCGTCCCGTCGAAGACCCGGACCGAGCTGATGACGCCGCGGTAGGAGTCGTAGAGCGAGTCGAACAGGAGGGCGCGCAGCGGCGCGTCGGCGTCGCCCGTGGGGGGCGGGATGCGCGCCACGACCGCGTCGAGCAGCTCGGGCACGCCCTCGCCGGTCTTCGCCGAGATTCGGAGCAGCTCGTCGGCCGGGAGCCCGAGCGCCCGCTCGATCTCCTCGGCGCGGCGGTCGGGCTCGGCCTGGGGCAGGTCGATCTTGTTCAGCACGCCGACGATGGTGAGGTCCGCCTCGAGGGCCGCGTAGCAGTTGGCGAGGGTCTGGGCCTCGATGCCCTGGCTGGCGTCGACGAGCAGCACGGCGCCCTCGCACGCCGCGAGGCTGCGCGACACCTCGTAGCCGAAGTCGACGTGGCCGGGCGTGTCGATGAGGTGCAGCACGTGGTCCTTCCACTGCAACCGCACGTTCTGGGCCTTGATGGTGATCCCGCGCTCGCGCTCGAGGTCCATCGTGTCGAGGTACTGCTCGCGCATCGAGCGGGCGTCGACCGCCCCGCACAGCTCGAGGATGCGGTCCGCCAGCGTGCTCTTGCCGTGGTCGACGTGGCTGAGCAGCGAGAAACAGCGAGTTCGGGTGATGTCCACGCCGGCTCCGGGCACCTCGACAGACGCGGCGGCCCCGCGTGCGCGTGACCGGCCGATGACGAGCGTACGCGGGCGATCACCCGGGCCGGCCGTTCGGGGCCGTGTGGCGGCGGCTGGTACCCTGAGCGCTCCTCTCCTCGAGAAGTGATCACGCCGTGGCGAACATCAAGGGTCAGATCAAGCGGAACCGCCAGAACGAGCGGCACCGGCTGCGCAACAAGGCGGTGCGCACCGAGCTGAAGACGCGAGTGAAGGCGGCACGCGTCGCGGCCGCCGAGGGCTCGACCGACGCCGAGGAGCTGGTCCGTCAGGCGCAGCAGCGGCTGGCGAAGGCCGGTGCGAAGGGCCGGATCCACCCGCGCCAGGCGGCGCGGCGGACGTCACGGCTCATGAAGCGCGCCGCGAAGGGCGACGCCCGGTCGTAGGGGGCCGCTGGGCCGCGGTCAGGGCGGCCAGCCGGGCGACGAGGAGCTCCACCACCACGTCCTGAGGGATGGCACGCGCCCCCTTCAGGTCGATGTCCGCTTGGGCGAGCAGGTCGAAGGCGCGCCGCAGCCCGCCCGAGCCGAGCGCCCGGGCCTGGCGCAGCCGGAACCCGGCGGAGCGGGGGTTGGCGCGCCCGCCGAGCGCGGCGGCGGCGTCCTGGCTGTTGCGGATGGCGGGGTCGTCGAGCGTGAGGAGCCGGCGGTAGTGGCCGTGCAGCATCCCGAGCACCTGCAGGGGATGCATCGGGCGGGGCTGCCGGGGACTCGTGACGGTGAGGAGGCGATGTGCCGTGGCGAGCGCGCCGGCGACGTCGCCCTTCTCGATGGCGTTCGTCAGGTCCCACATCGGGACGGTCCCCGCCTCGCCCAGGTAGGGCGTCACCTCGTCGACGTCGAGACTGGCGCCGGACCCGTAGACACCCCGCAGCGTCGCGACGAGCGCCGGGAGCAGGCCAGCATCCTCGCCGACCTGGCCGCGCACCGTGGCGACCGCCGCGGGGCTGAGCGTGAGGTCGGCTGCCTCGAGCTCGGCGGCCAGCACGTCGCTGCTGCGCTCGGCGGCCGGCGCCGTCACCGCGCCGAGGGCCTTGACGCGCCGCTCGAGCGCGTCGGCGGTCTTCGTGGCGCCCGCGACGAGGACGAGCTCGGTCGTGTCGAGGGGGTCGTCGAGATAGCGGCTCAGCTCGGTGACGTCCGCGCCGCGGAGGTTGCCGATCTCGTGGACCACGACGATGCGCCGGGCGGTCATGAACGGCGGGCTCGACGCCGCGATGAGCAGGTCGCCGACGACGTCGCGGCTCTCGCTGGCGGGCTCCTCGCTGTCGCCCCGGCCGGGCACGCTGAACTCCTCGACGACGAGCGAGCGGTCCTCGCCGTCGAGGAGCTCGGCGACGAGGTCGGTGACGACCCGGTCGCGCAGCACGGGGTCGACCCCGGTGACGAGGTGGACGCTCACGGGACGGGCACCGCCGAGGCGCCCAGGATGGCGTCGACAGTGCGGCACACCCGGACGGTGCCGGCGACGTCGTGGACCCGGACGATGCGTGCCCCCCGGGCGACGCCGTACGCCGCCGCGGCGAGCGAGACGTCGCGCCGCGCGTCGATGGGGAGTCCGAGCAGCTCGCCGAGGAAGCGCTTGTTCGACGCCGAGAGCAGCACCGGGTAGCCGAGACGTGCCAAGTCGGTCGTCTCCCGCAGGAGCACCGCGCTCATCGCGGGCGTCTTGCCCAGGTCCAGCCCGGCGTCGAGCGCGAGCTGATCCGCTGCGAGGCCGACGGCCCGGGCCGCGTCCGCACGCGCCACCAGGAAGGCCCGGACGTCGCCGACGAGGTCGCCGTACACCGGCTCGGGGTCCGGGACGCGGGGCGCGAGGCGGATGTGGGTGGCGACGACGGAGGCGCCGTGCCGGAGGGCCACCGGCAGGTAGTCGGGGTCGGCGAACCCGCTGATGTCGTTGCCGACCACGGCGCCGGCGTCGCATGCCGAGTCGAGCACCGTGGCCCGCCACGTGTCGACGGAGAGCGGGACCGCGAGCCGGTGCCGCAGCGCCTCCACGGTCGGGATGGTGCGGTCGAGCTCCTCGGCCTCGCTGACCTCGGGCCCCGGGCCCGCCTTCACCCCGCCCACGTCGAGCACGTCGGCGCCCTCGACGACGAGCTGCTCGGCTCGGCGCAGCAGCGCGTCGAGGGTGAACGTGGCGCCCTGGTCGTAGAACGAGTCGGGGGTGCGGTTCAGGATCCCCATGACGAGTGTCCGGTCGCGCAGATCGTGTCGCTCGTCACCGAGCCGGAACGTGGGCGCCACGTCGGCGCAGCCTACGCGGCGCCTTCGCTCGGCCGATCCCGCTGGCCGCCGTCATCCTGGCGCCGGTGGTGCGACGGCGGTCGTGCTCGTCGTCGTCGTCGTCGAGTCGGTCGTCGTGACGAGGACCTGCTCGCCGTCTCGTAGCTTCGCGGCGAGGTTCAGGCGGTCCAGGTCCGCGGCGGGCAACGCGCCGCCGACCGCGTCGACGGCGTCGATGACGCGGGAGCCGACCGGCAGCTCGACGACGCCCGGCCGCGTGACGGCGCCGGCGACCTGCACGACGACATGACGAACCGACGACGCCGGCTGCGGCGCCGCCGCCGTCGGCGAGCCCGCCGAATGCAGCGACGACTCGTACGAGATCAGCGTGGCGCTGACGATGACGACGAGCACCGCGGCGAGCGCGACGCGCGCCTCGCCGCCGAGGCCCGCCGTCGTCCGCCGCGGTCGTCGACGGTGCGGCGGCGGCTCCGGCGGGCCCCAGAACTGGCGATCGGGCGGCTCGTGGAGCGCGCCCGGCGGCGCGCCCGGACGGCGGGAGGGTGGATCGAACACGGCAACCTCCGGAGATGGACGAGTTCCGGAGGAAGTGCGCGGGGGAAGCGGATCCGGACGGTATCAGCCGAGGACGAAGTTGACGAGGCGTCCGGGCACGACGACGACCCGCCGCACGTCGCGACCGGCGAGGAGCGCGGCGACGCGCGGCTCGGCACGCGCCACCGCCTCGAGGTCGCCGTCCGAGGCAGCGGCGGGCGCCTGCAGCCGGCCACGCGGCTTGCCGTCGACCTGGACGACAATCTCGACCGTCTCCTCGACGAGCTCGGCGGGGTCGGCCTCGGGGAACGGGGTGTAGGCCAGGGACTCGGAGTGCCCGAGGCGTGACCAGAGCTCCTCGGCGATGTGGGGCGTCAGTGGGGCGAGCATGAGGACGAGGGGCTCGACGATCTCGCGGGGCGCGGCGCCGGCGTCGGCGACCACCTGGGTCAGGCGGTTGTTCAGCTCGGAGAGGCGCGCGATCGCGGTGTTGAACTTCAGCTGCGTCATGTCGTCTCGCACGGCGGCGATCGCCCGATGGAGGAGCCGACGGGTCTCAGCGTCCGCCGGCGCGTCGGCGACGCGCACCGCGCCCGACTCCTCGTCGACCACGTTGCGCCAGGCCCGCTGGAGGAAGCGGTGCATCCCGATGATGTCGGCGGTGCTCCAGGGCCGGCTGGCGTCCAGCGGTCCCATGAACATCTCGTAGAGGCGCAGCGTGTCGGCGCCGTAGTCGCGGTAGATGTCGTCGGGTGTCACGACGTTGCGCAGGCTCTTGCCCATCTTCCCGAACTCGCGGGTGACGGGCTCGCCGTCGAGCCAGAACCCGCCCTCGCGCTCCTCGACCGTGCTCGCCTCGACGTAGAAGCCTCGCGTGTCGCGAAACGCCGGCGCCTGGATGTAGCCCTGGTTGAAGAGGCGGTGGAACGGCTCCTCGGTGGACACGTAGCCCAGGTCGAAGAGGATCTTGTGCCAGAACCGCGCGTACAGGAGGTGCAGGACGGCATGCTCGACGCCGCCGACGTAGAGGTCGACACCGCCGCCGGCCTCGCCCGTCATCCAGTACCGGTCGACGGCGGGGTCGACGAGGTGGGTCTCGTTCGTCGGGTCGAGGTAGCGGAGGTAGTACCAGCACGAACCCGCCCACTGGGGCATCGTGTTCGTCTCCCGCTGGTAGCGCTGCGGGCCGTCGCCCAGGTCGAGCGTCACGTCGACCCACTGCCCGGCACGCGCGAGGGGCGGCTCGGGGAGTGCGTCGGCGCCGGCGTCGACGCGGGGCTCGAACTCGTCGAGTTCGGGGAGCTCGACGGGCAGCATCGAGTCTGGTAGCGCGCGCGGCAGCCCGTCCGCGCCGTAGACGATCGGGAACGGCTCGCCCCAGTAGCGCTGGCGACTGAAGAGCCAGTCGCGCAGCTTGTACGTCGTGGCGCCCGCGCCGGCGTCGTTCACCTCGAGCCACTCGATGATGCGCTGCTTCGCGTCCGGGATGGCCAGCCCGTCGAGGAACCCGCTGTTGATCGCCGGGCCGTCGCCCGTGTACGCCTCCCCGTCAAAACTCGCCGGCGGCTGGACCGTGCGGATGATGGGCAGGGCGAGCGCGGTGGCGAACTCCCAGTCGCGCTGGTCCTCACCGGGCACGGCCATGATCGCGCCCGTCCCGTAGCCCATCAGGACGTAGTCGGCGGCGAAGATGGGGAGCAGCGCACCGTTCACCGGGTTGCGGGCGTACGCGCCGATGAACACGCCGGTCTTCTCGCGGTCGTCGGCCTGACGCTCGAGCTCAGTGCGACGCGACACCTCCTCGCGGTAGCGCGCAACGGCGACGCGCGGGCGGCCCACGGCGTCGGGACCGCCCCACCACGATGCGGGCACATCAGGCTCGCCGGTGGGCGGCCCGGCCCACGCCTCGGGAGCCAGCACGTCGACGAGGGGATGCTCGGGCGCGAGCACCAGGTAGGTGGCGCCGAACACCGTGTCCGGGCGCGTCGTGAACACCTCGATCACCTCGTCACGGGACGCGACCGGGAAGCGGATGGATGCGCCGGTGCTCCTGCCGATCCAGTTCCGCTGCATGACCTTGATCGGCTCCGGCCAGGTGAGCAGGTCGAGATCGGCGAGGAGGCGGTCGGCGTACTTGGTGATGCGCAGCATCCACTGCTCGAGCGGCCGCCGGTACACCGGGTGGTTGCCGCGCTCGCTGCGACCCTCGGCGTTGACCTCCTCATTGGCGAGCACGGTGCCGAGCGCCGGGCACCAGTTGACCGGCGCCATCTCCCGGTAGGCGAGCCGACAGGCGTCGACGACTCGGCGCTGGGCGCGCTCGTCGAGGTCGCGCCAGGCCCGGCCGTCGGGGTTCGCAGGGCCCGCGGGCGCCCGCGCGCCGGACTCGAACTGGTCGATCAGCTCGGCGATGGGGCGCGCCCGGTCGTCGTCGTCGTCGTACCAGCTGTTGAAGATCTGCAGGAAGATCCACTGCGTCCAGCGGTAGTAGTGGAGGTCGGTGGTCGCGACGCCGCGGCGGGGGTCGTGGCCCAGCCCGAGCGCCCGAAGCTGGCGGCGCATGTTCGCGATGTTCTGCTCGGTCGTGACGCGGGGGTGCTGGCCGGTCTGAAGCGCGTACTGCTCCGCCGGGAGCCCGAACGCGTCGTAGCCCATCGCGTGCAGCACGTTCCGGCCCGCCATGCGCTGGAACCGGGCGTACACGTCCGTCCCGATGTAGCCGAGCGGGTGACCGACGTGGAGACCAGCCCCGCTCGGGTACGGGAACATATCGAGCACGTAGAGCTTCGGGCGATCCGCCACCGCTGCGAAGCCGTCGCTCAGCGGTCCGGAAGGGTTCGGGACCCAGAACGTGCGGTGGTCTTCCCAGTAGTCCTGCCACCTGGTCTCGAGCCGCTGCGCGAGACGCGCGTCATAGCGGTGGGGAGGCGCACTCGTCGTCGTGTGCGTCACTTCGTCGTCCACAGCACCGTCGAGCGTAGCGACGACGTCCGTCAGGGCTGCCGCCATTCAAGCGTCGTCGAGATCCAGGCCGCGTCGATCGGTCCGCGAAGGCGTCGCTGATACCGTGGAACGTTGCCCTGGGCCTGTAGCTCAGTCCGGTAGAGCGCCTCCATGGCATGGAGGAAGTCAGGGGTTCAAGTCCCCTCAGGTCCACACCGTCGCCTGTCGACCCACAGCACCATCCGCGGCCGCGAGACGGCGGCTCACTCCGGTGTCGTCGTTGCCTCCTCGGCCAGGCGGAGCGTCGCGTCCAGCACGTACCGGACGACGGCTTCGTAGCTCATCGACGCGCCTCGGGCGGCCGCGTCTCGGTAGGCGGTCGCCGGCAGCTGCGCCTGAAGGATCGCGATGGCCGCGGCCCGGTCGTCGGCGTCGGCGCCGCCCAGCGTCAGTGCGTGCAGCGGCCCCTCCGTCACCACGCCGGCGAGCTCGGCGGCCTCGGCCGCATGTCCCAGCTCCGCGAGCGCGGGGACTCCGGCACGATTGAGCAGGCTGACCAGGCCGGGACGGTCGCCCACGTTGTGGGCGCGGGTGGTCGCCTCGTGCAGCGCGAGGAACGCGCCGACGCGGTCACCGGCGCGCGCTCGAAGCAACGCGACATTCGCGAGCGTCGGAACCATAAGGACAGTCCCGGCTCCCGCGCGCATGAGCTCGATCGCCTCCTCGCCGTCCTCCCGGGCCCGTTGGGGGTCACTCGTCCGATATACGTACGCGGTCGAGCCGAGCGCTTGGGCGACGGCGGAGGGGCTGCCGCTCTCGCGCGCCAGGCTCACAGCAAGCTCGGCCTCCGAGCGGGCGAGCTCAGCGTCGCCGGCGAAGACGGCGAAGGTCGAGCACCCGCCGTGCACGGCGGCCCGCAACGCCGGTCTTACACCGGCACAGACCACGGTGGCCTCCCGCCAGGTCTGGAGCGCGTCCTCAAGCTCGCCGGCGAACGCGTGGCCCAGCGCGGTCGCGACGTGACCCAAGACATGCGGCCAGGCCGGGGTCGGCCCTCGCCGAAGCGACGCGCGGGCCCGGTCGGACATGGCGCTGAGATCGCCGCGCGAGAACGCCGCCATCGCGGCGACGCCGAGCACGGCACTGGCCAGCCCATCGTCGACGGGGTCGAGGCAGCCCAGCGCCCGCTCGGCCCAGGTGCCGATCTTGCTCGGACCTTCGGCCGTCGGGAACGCCGCCAGCACCCCGATGATCCGCAGCCCGAGCTCCGCGTCGGCCGCGACGTCCGAATCGAGGGCCCAGCTGACGGCCGTGCGCAGGTTGTCGAGCTCGGCTTCGAATTGGTTCGCCCACGAGACCTCGTCGGGCCCGCCGAGACCTTCGGAGGTTCGCTGCGTGAACTCGCCGTAGTGCGCGGCGTGTCGGCGTCGCCAGACGTCCGCGTCACGCGCCTCCTCCATCCGCCAGCGTGAGTACTCGCGCAGCGTCTCGAGGAGCTGGTAGCGCACGCTGCCCGTCGCCGCGTCGTCGACGCTCAGCATCGACTTCGCGACGAGCTCGGCGAGCCCGTCGAGCACGTCCCAGCCCTCGAGTCCGTCGCCCGTGACGATCGCCTCGGCGGCTGCGGGATCGAAGCCGCCGGCGAAGATGCCGATGCGGTCGAACAACAGTTGCTCACGGGGCTGCAGGAGGGAGTACGACCACTCGACGGTCGCGAGCAAGGTCTGCTGTCGACCGACCGCGGCGTGTCGTCCTCCGGTGAGGAGTCGGAACCGCTCGTCGAGCCTCGCCGCGATGTCTTCGGGGTTCATGGACGCGATGCGCGCGGCCGCGAGCTCGATCGCGAGCGGGACCCCGTCCAGCCGACGGCAGATCTCGGCAACATGGGCCGCGTTCTCAGCAGCGAGCTGGAAGGCCGAGCGCGCCGCCTGGGCGCGTTCGACGAAGAGTCGGACGGCGTCGCTCGCGGCGACGTCGTCGAGCGGTGACGCGGCATCCGGAAGCGACAGCGAGCGCAGCGCCCACATCTGCTCACCCGGGACACCGAGGCCCTCGCGACTCGTGACGGTTACCTGCACGCTCGGGCACTCACGCAGGATCGAGATCACCAGTCTCCCCACGGCGTCGAGGAGGTGTTCGCAGTTGTCGAGCACGAGCAAGAGGCGCTTCGTGCGGAGGAACTCGATGGTGCTGTCGGCGAGCGACATGCCCGGCCGTGCCTGCACAGCGAGCGCCGTTGCGACGACCTCGGTGATCGCGTCGGCGTCGTCTGCCGCGCCGAGCTCGGCGAACCAGGCCCCGTCCGCGAACGCCGGCACGACCTCGCCGGCGACCTGCGCCGCCAGCCGAGTCTTCCCGACACCGCCGACACCCACGATCGTGAGGAGCCGGGCGCGGGGAAGCAGCGCGGTGAGCTCCGCGAGCTCGTCGTCGCGGCCGACGAACGACGTGAACTGGGTGGGCAGATTGGAAGGAAACGCCTCCAGCGAGCGCAGCGGGGGAAAGTCCGCCTCGAGCCCCGGCGAGCCGATCTGGAAGACGCGTTCCGGCCGCGTCAGGTCGCGGAGCTGGTGCTCCCCGAGGTCGTCGACACTCATGTCGGCCACCTCGCTGTCTCGCACCAGGTCCGCGGTCGCGCGCGACACGAGAATCTGCCCTCCGTGCGCGATCGCCATCACTCGTGCGCCGCGATTCAACGCAGAGCCGAAGTAGTCCCCGTCCCTCGCCTGGGCCGAGCCGGTGTTGAGACCCATCCGGACCCGGATCGGCACCCCCTCCGGCCAGGTCTCCGTGCCAATTGATCGCTGAGCTTCGACGGCCGCCGAGACGGCAGCCTCGGCGACGCCGAACACGGCGTGCACCCCGTCACCGGTCGTCTTCACGACGTGCCCGCCGTGCGCTTCGATCGCCTGACGCAGCAGCGCGTCGTGGCGGGCGAGAGCCACACGCATCTCCTCCGCGTGGCTTTCCCAGAGCCGCGTAGAGCTCTCGAGATCGGTGAAGAGAAAAGTGACCGTCCCCGTCGGCAGCTCCGCCACCAGCACCCCCTACGGCCACACCAGTAAACCAGGCGATGGATACGGAGACTCGTTCGACCCGGCGCGTGAAGAGGTCAGGGCATGAAGCGAGGCTCTCCTCGACCGCGCTGACGTCGGGTTTGGGGCCGGTTCAGTGCAGGAAGCCGTCGACCGCCATCAGGTCGGCCAGAAGCGAGGTGGCCGCCATGCGATCACGCGCGGAGTGCGGCGAAGACGAGACACGCCGCGGTGAGGACGACGCCGAACGCGATCACGAGGCGGGTCGCCCAGATCTGTCGCATGGTGACGCTCCTATACGAAGTTGAAGCGTTCGGTGTTGACGCGGGCATACGGCACGCCGATCGAAACCAGGGCGTCCTCCATCGCGTCCATCATCGGGTCCGACGCGCAGATGAAGTACTCGAATCGGCGAAACTGTTTGGGAAGGTGCCGGCGAAGCGTGTCGGCGCTGAGGCGACCGGTCTCGCCGGTCCAGTCAGGAGGCGGCTGGCTGAGGACGTGGACCACGGTGAGGTTGGGCATCGAGGGGCCGAGGGCCGTCAGCTCCTCGCGGAACGTCACGTCGTCCCAGTGGCGGCTTGAATAGAACAGGATGACCGGACGGACGTCGTTGCGGTCGTGCATGGTGCGCAGCATGCTCATGAGCGGTGTGATGCCGACTCCGCCACCGATGAACACGTACCCCATCGCTTGGTAGCGGTCCATCGAGAACACACCGTGCGGGCCGTCGAGGTAGACCCGCATGCCGGGTTCGAGCGAGCGCACCGACGACGAGAAGTCGCCGTTCGCCTTGACGGTCACGGCGATCCGCCCGCCAGGCTGGAGGTCGCCGGCGGACGACAACGAGAACGGATGCTGGGTGATCGAGAACGAGGAGCGCCCGGCGATGACCCACGCGAACTGACCTGGGTCGAACGCGAAGCCCGCGTGACCAACGGGCTCGAGGACCATCGTCGCGCTGTCACCTCGCTCCGGCTCCACGCTCACCAGCGTCCACGGTCGTCGCAGCCGTCGCACCGGCTGCACCACCCGGACCCAGACCAGCAGGAAGACCAACAGACCCACATATAGGTCTTCGAGCGAACGCCGAGCGAAGCCACCCGTGTACCGGCCGACCCCGTTCATGTGCAAGAGGGCGAGGACGACCACCCCGATCGCGAGGAGGCCATGCATGAGCTGCCAGGCCTCATAGGACAGCTTCAGCTTGAGCCGATAGATCGACAGGCCAACCAGCACGAGCAGGAGGACGACCGCCGCGACCGCGAACCGAGCCCGCCACGGCGCGGTGAACACGTTCAACAGCGGGAGGTACTTGTGGGGGTCCTGGATGAACAACAAGATCGGATGGCCAAGCACGAACACGACGGCGACCCACGTGATCTGTTTGTGGAACCGCATCAGCGCGTCGATCCCAAATGGGGCGGCCACCGACTTGTATCGGGCGACGAGCGCGAACTGCAGGCACATGATGGAGAGCCCGACGAAGCCGAGCGCGACGGAGAACTCGACGAGGAACGGCCGGTCGGAGGGAACACGCCCCGCCAGCGCGATGACGAGCGGTGCGAGGCAGAGCACGAAGTACAGGCTCACCCAGCTGATCGCACTCAGCGCATTCTTCATCGCCGCACCCACGCACCCGAGCGGGCAAGCCGCGCAGCCGCGGGCAGCGACGCCGCGCCCCCGACCGCGAGGCGATGCGTCCGAGGCTCCCGGGTCACGCCACCGGCCCGCGCCGACGTGACCGATCGCGCGCTCGCAACGTCGACGATGTGGGCCCCCGGTATCGGATGCTCCTCGGTCGGTGCACAGGATCGCGCACCGGCCACCCGCCGATCAGGGACCGCTCGAACGTCCCGATGGCCCGTCTCCCGAGCCGCGTGCCGATCGGCACGAGGAGCAGCCGGCGGAGGCGGGCCCGGCTCACCGCTGTCGTGGTCGTGGGACGACCGGAGCGTCCGCTGAGGAATGCCAGGGATGCCCCATCCGTGGGTGACGGCGCGCGGCGGCCGACGTTGGAGCGCCGGTTGCGGGCACCTGCGAGTATCGCGACCCGCGTCGAGACGAGGTCGCGATGGGCGAATCGATGGAGCAGTACGGGCCGGACATCTACACGGAGGCCGAGGGCGATCCGGACACGCTGGCTGAGCTGGGGCCCCTCCGGGGGCTGGCCGGGACCTGGGAGGGCGCGAAGGGCGCCGACGAGCATCCGGTGGCTGAGGGGACGGGGCGGGACGTCTTCGTGGAGCGGTACGTGGCCGAGCCGATCGACCCGCAGACGAACGGCCCGCAGCTCTTCTACGGCCTGCGCTACCACACGCACATCGTGAAGCCGGGTGACGTCGAGACCTTCCACGACCAGGTCGGGTACTGGCTCTGGGAGCCGGCCGCGAGGGTCGTCACGCTCACCCTCGGGATCCCGCGTGCCCAGGTGCTCCTCGCCGGCGGACCGGCGGACGCCGACTCGAAGGACTTCGAGCTCACGGCCGCCGTCGGCTCGGAGGTCTACGGCATCCTCTCGAACCCGTTCCTCAACGAGGCGTTTCGAACCCTCAGCTATCGCATCCACGTCACGGTCCATGACGACGACACGTGGTCCTACGAGGAGGAGGGTGTCCTCGACATCCCAGGCCGGGACGAGCCCTTCCGTCACGTCGACCGCAACACGCTCGACCGCGTGCAGCCACCGGCCCCGAACCCGCTCGCGGCCGCGCGAGCGCCCGACGAGAGCCTCGGCGTCGGCGACCTCCGGGGACGAGCGCCGGGAGTCTCCCCGACCCGAGGCGTCTGACCCACGGGGTCGACGCGGACGGAACTCGTTCGCCGGCTCGTGGCACGGCTGCTACGACCCATGTCGTTGGGCCGCCCTGGTCAGGACCTGCGTCATGGTCGATCGGCTGTATGCCGACCCGAGTCTCGCCGAGCTCTACGACCGGTCGTGTGCCGGCCGCGAGGACTTCGGCTTCTACCTGCCCCTCGTCCTGGCGGCGCCGTCGGTGCTGGACGTCGGCTGCGGGACGGGTGCGCTGCTCCGCCGGGCGCGCGAAGCCGGACACGTCGGGAGGCTCTGTGGCCTCGACCCGGCCGCGGCCATGCTCGCGGTCGCCCGGCAGCGGACGGACATCGAGTGGGTCCAGGGCGACCTCGAATTGGCCACCTGGGCGGCGCCCTTCGAGCTCGTCGTCATGACCGGTCACGCGTTCCAGGTCCTCGTCGACGACGCGGCGCAGCGCAGCGCGCTCGCCGCGGTGCGCGCCGCGTTGACCGACGCGGGTCGCTTCGCGTTCGAGACCCGCAACCCGGCGGTGCGCGAGTGGGAGCACTGGACGCGGGATGGCGCGATCGAGTTCGTCGCGCCCGACGGGACCACCGTTCGCAAGACGACGGAGGTCGCCCACCCCGTGACGGACGGTGTCGTGCGCTTCAGCCAGACCTACGCCGGTCCGCGATGGGAGCGACCGCAGGTGAGCTGGAGCACGCTGCGGTTCCTCGACCCCGCGGCGCTCGCGTCGTCGCTCACCTCCGTCGGGCTCGCCGTCGTGGAGCAGTTCGGTGACTGGGACGGCCAGCCCCTGACGGACGCCAGCCCCGAGATCATCACGATCGCGACGCGCGCGTGACGCCCGGGGGTGGCCGCGGCTCGGTCGGGCCGCGGGACGAGGCGAGGCTCGAGCAGCTGCTCACCGAGGGCGCGTCGGTGCCGGTCGAGGGCTGGGATTTCTCGTGGTTCGAGGGTCGCGCCACCGAGGAACGGCCACCGTGGGGCTACGCGTGGCTGATGGCGAGTCGCCTGGAGCGTGCCGCGGCGGCACTGGACATCCAGACCGGTGGCGGCGAGGTCCTCGCGGAAGTCCCACGCCCGCCGCCCCTCCTCGCCGCGACCGAGTCGTGGCCGCCGAACCTCGCGGTCGCGCGCGAGAACCTGCGCGGCATCGGCGCCGCCGTCGTCGCCGCGGCGGACGCGGCCGGGTTGCCCTTCGCCGACGCCTCGTTCGACCTCGTGGTGAGCCGACACCCCACCGTGACGGTCTGGGCCGAGATCGCCCGGGTGCTCGCGCCGGGCGGGACCTATCTCTCACAGCAGGTGGGGGCGGGGTCACTCCGTGAGCTCACTGACTTCATGATGGGTCCGCAGCCGGTCAGCGACGCCCGCAGCGTTGACCGTGCGGTCGCTGGGGCCCGACGCGCGGGGCTCGTGACGGTCGAGGTTCGGCAGGCGTCACTGCGCACCGCGTTCGGCGACGTCGGGGCCGTCGTGCACTTCCTGCGCAAGGTCCCCTGGATCGTGCCCGGCTTCACCGTCGACCGCTACCGCGTCCGCCTGGGCGCGCTCCACGAGCAGGTCCGCGCCCGCGGCCCGTTCGTCGCACACGCCGAGCGCTTCCTCATCGAGGCGCGCCGGCCCGGCTGAGCGGTGCAATCGGCCCCCCTTCCGCCGGCAGTTGAGATGTCATCATGGCCGGCGTGTCGATCTCGCTCGAGGGACTGCGCACGGTCATCTACCCGGCGCCGGACCTCGCGGCGGCGACGGCGTGGTGGTCGTCGCTGCTCGGCTTCCCGCCGTACTTCGACGAGCCCTTCTACGTCGGGTTCAACCTCGCCGGCTACGAGCTCGGGCTGCTCCCGACGGCCGACCCGGCCGACGGGGCGCTGACCTACTGGGGTGTGAGCGACGTCGCGCGTGCGGTCGACGCCGCGGTTGCGGCCGGCGCGTCGATCCACGCACCGGCCAGCGAGGTCGGCGACGACATCGTCACGGCGACGGTCCGCGCGCCGGACGGCCCGATCGTCGGGTTCATCTTCAACCCGCACTTCGCCATCGCCTGACATGGTCGACGATCTGTCCGATCCTCGACGAACCGAGCCGCCGTACATGCTCGACGAGCGGGCGATGCTCGAGGCCTGGCTCGAGTTCCATCGCACGACGCTGCTGCTCAAATGCGAGGGGCTCGACGACGTGGCGCGCCGGCGCCGGCCCGTCGCCACGTCGAAGCTGTCCCTTCACGGCTTGATCCGCCACATGGCCGAGGTGGAGCGAAACTGGTTCCGCCGCGCGCTGCTGTGCGACGCGGACGCCCCCTGGATCTGGATCGACGACGACGTCGACGACAGCGAGCTCGTCCCCCTCGACCACGCGGACTGGCCAGCCGACAAAGCGGCGTGGCAGGCCGAGTGCGACGCGAGCCGGCATGCGGCGGCGGCACACGCCCTGGACGACACCGGGATCCGGGACGGGCAGCCCTGCAGCCTCCGGTGGATCTACGTCCACATGATCGAGGAGTACGCCCGCCACAACGGACACGCCGATCTCTTGCGCGAGCTCGTCGACGGCCACGTCGGCTGGTGACCCGGGCGCGCCCCGCGTCAGTCGACGATGGTGTGCCAGGCCGTCAGATCGTCGGCGGGGTGGTCGCCGAGCGCGGTGGCCGGCTGCGGCGCACCGAACAGGTATCCCTGGGCGTAGTCGCAGCCGAGGGTGCGCAGCTCGGCGAGCTGCGAAGGCTCCTCGAGGCCCTCAGCGACTGCGGCGAGCCCCATCGAGTGGGCGAGGCCGACCACGGCGCCGACGATCGTCGTGTCGCTCGGGTCGGTGCCGAGCCCGTCGACGAATCCCTGGTCGATCTTCAGCGCCTCGACCGGGAACGCCTTCAGGTGGGCGAGCGACGAGTACCCGGTGCCGAAGTCGTCGACGGCGAGGTGCACGCCGAGGTCGCGCAGCGACTGCAGCGCCTTGATGGACGTCTTGGCGTGGCTCAAGGCACCCTCGGTCACCTCGAGCCAAACCGTCTGCGGGTCGATTCCCGTCCCGTCGAGGATCCGTCCCACCCGCGCTGCGAGGGTCGCGTCGTTGAGCTGGCGCGGCGCGAGGTTCACGCTCATGGTCAGCGACGGGCCGTCGCCGGGCCGCTGCGACTGCCAGTGGGCCGACTGTCGGCAGGCCTCCTCGAGGATCCACGCGCCGATCGGGACGATGAGCCCGGTGTCCTCGGCGAGGGTGATGAACTCGTGCGGGTCGATGAGGCCGCGCGTCGGGTGCATCCACCGGATGAGCGCCTCGAAGCCGCTCACCCGCCCCGTCACGAGGTCCACGATCGGCTGGTAGTGGACGCGCAGCTCCTCGCGCTCGACGACGCGGTGCAGGTCCGCCTCGAGCTCGAGCGCCTCGACCGAGCGCTGGTGGGTCTGGCGGTCGAAGCACTCGATCCGTGCCCTCCCCTGTCCCTTCGCCCCGTACATCGCGGCGTCGGCGTCGCGCAGCAGCGTCTCGGGCGACGCGGCGCTCGGCCCCGACACGACGACGCCGATGCTGGCGGTGACGAAGATCTCGCGCCGCGAGATGACCGTCGGGCTCGAGATCGTGGCCTCGATGCGCTGCGCGACGTGCCGCACGGTTGCCTCGTCGGGGACGTCCTCGCAGAGCACGACGAACTCGTCGCCGCCGAAGCGCGCGACCGTGTCCTCGGGTCGCAGCGCCGCGAGCAGCCGCTCGCTGATCGCCTTGAGCAGCTGGTCACCCGTCGCGTGCCCCAGGCTGTCGTTCACGACCTTGAACCGGTCCAGGTCGAGGAAGATCACGCCCACCTTGTGGTCGTGTCGACGCGCGCGGACGAGGGCACGAGCCAGCCGGTCGACGAACAGGACCCGGTTCGGGAGGCCGGTGAGCGGGTCGTGGATCGCGGCGTGCGCCAGGCGCTCGGCGGTCGCCTTCCGCTCCGTGATGTCCTCGATCTGGCCGATCGTGTAGGCCGGCTCGCCGTCGGCGTCGCGCACGACCGACACGCTGATCGAGACCCACAGGGCGTGGCCGTCCTTGTGCACGTAGCGCTTCTCGATCTGGAAGCCGGGGGCGTCGCCCTCGACCAGCCCGGACAGCTGGCGCCGGCTCGCCTCGCGGTCCTCGGCGTGGGTGATGTCGGTGACGTTCATGCCTCGCAGCTCGTGAGGCTGGTAGCCGAGCATGTCGGCCAGTGCCCGGTTGACTCGGAAGAGCCGACCGTCGCGGTCGGTGAGGGCCATGCCGATCGGGGCGTCCTCGAACGCGCCGCGGAAGCGCTGCTCCGCCTCACGGAGCTCGTCTTGGGCACGCATCCGCTCGCTGATGTCGCGCAGGTTCACCACGACGCCCGCGACACCCGGGTCGGAGACCAGGTTCATCACGCTCGCGTCGAACCAGCGCCACGCGCCGGACTGCTCGCGGATCCGCACCTCCATCCGGGCGGCGGCACCGGTCGCGTCCTGCACGGTGCCGATCGCTCGTCGGGCCGCGTCGACGTCGTCGGGATGCGCCAGATCCATCGCCGTCGAGCCGACCGCGTCGTTCGGCCGGTAGCCGAGCAGGCGCTCGAACGCCGGGCTCACGTACTCGATGGTCCCCGTCCGGTTCACGACCATGATCACGTCGGAGGCGTGCTGGACCAGCGCCTTGAAGCGCTCGTCGCTTCGTCGGAGCTCCACTTCCGCCTTCTCCTTGGCGCCCGTGCTGCGCCCGAGCAGCGCGATCGTGAAAGCGAGCCCCATCGCGGCGAGCGCGGCGAGCCCGTGGACGAGCGGCTGGCTGACGAGCGTCGGCGAGAGGCCGACCGCGATGGCGAGCTCGCCCGCGCCGAGACCGACGACGCTCCAGACGATGCACGCCAGCGTGGCCTTCGACCCCGACGCCTGCATGTTGTCGGCGACGCCGAACATCAGGCCGACCGCGAGCGTCGGGCCCCATCCGATCGCGTAGATGACGACGCTGATCGTGAGGAGCTGGACGCCCGCGCGCAGGAAGAGCCGCCAGCCGACCTCGGCGCCCGGCCAGACCGCGTACGCGAGCGCCGTCGCGAGCTGCGCCCCGACGAGCAGGCCGATCAGGATCCAGATCGGGACGTTCGCCACGAGCCCGGCCTGTCGGCCGAGCACCAGCGCGGGCGCGACGACGATCACGGCCGCTTGGTTGGGCCCCAGCAACCGTGCCCGCAGCCGATTCGTCCATGGCCCGGCAGGCGTTTGCAACGCCATGACAGAGCATCGACGGCTGCCGGCGCGGCCTTGATGGCCGCCCATGCCGACGTTGGACCCGGTCAGAATCGGGCGTGGGCCCCCGGCGCCTGGGGAGTCCACCACCGCGCCGCCCCAGCCCGGGAGGTAGGACTGGTGCCGTGAGATACGTGGCGCTCCTCCGAGGGGTGAACGTCGGGGCCCGCAACAAGGTGCCGATGGCCGACCTGCGGGCGGCGGTCGAGGCGCTCGGCTTCGACGACGTGGCCACCTACGTGCAGAGCGGCAACGTCGTGTTCGGGACGGGCTCCACGCCGGAGGCGGCGCTCGCGCGGCGGCTCGAGCGCGCCGTGCAGCGGGCCTTCGGCCTCGACGTGACCGTGCTCGTGCGGACGGCCGCGCAGCTCAGGCGCCTCGGCGCGGCCAACCCCTATCTGAGGGCGCACCGTGACCCCGCGACGCTGCACGTCACGTTCCTCGCCGCGCGGCCTGCCGCCGCCGCGGTGCGCGCGCTCCCCGACGGCCTCGGGCCCGACGAGCTCACGGTGCGCGGCCGGGAGGTCTATCTCTGGTGCCCGAAGGGGTACGGGCGCACCAAGCTCACCAACGCGTGGTGCGAGCAGCGGCTCGGCACACGCGCCACGACCCGCAACTGGCGCACCGTCGTCACCCTCGGCGAGCTCGCCGCCACGTAGCGCACCCGACGGACCGACCCGTGCGGACGCACGCGGCTACGTTGCTGACGGCCTCCGCGGGGCGGCGCCGCGAATCGTCAGGAGTCTCGCCATGCTGGGTCTCGGAGCCGGTCGCCGCGCCCTCGCGCCGATCGTCCTCACGCTCGTGGTGCTCCTCCCCGCCGCCGCGTCCGGCGCCTCGGGCATCACCGCGACGAGCGACGAGCACCACCTGCCCGTCGGGGGCGCGCCCGTGTCGCAGCCGACGGCCGGCAAGGTCGACTCGTGTCAGACGACGTTCGGTTCCGGGGGCGGCGCGCAGTCGAGCAGCTCCGATCCGTGGTTCAACGGGGACGGCACCTTCGACCTCGCGAAGAAGCCGGTCGTGCAGGGCAGCGTCTCGTGGCCCCAGGCGACCGTGTCGGTGACCGTGCAGGGCTCCACGCGCGTCGTCACGAGCAACGACCTGCCGACCGACGCCACGACGGGCGTCTTCCCGATCTCGAGCAGCGACCCCGCGTCCCAGTACGACCGCAACCCGAACTCGATCCGCGCCCAGCAGGTCAGCGTGTCGCTGCCCGCGACCCCGAAGGCGGCGTCGAAGCCGACGTGCACGTCGCTCGGGCCGGTCGGGATCATGCTGAACGGCGTCCTGCTCTTCAACGCGCTCGACGCCGAGGGCCGTGACGCGCTCGCCTACGAGATCCAGGACTCGTGCCGCGGCCACCCGATGATGGCCGGCGAGTACCACTACCACGCCCTGTCACCGTGCCTGGCGGCGCGCCTCGACACGGGGACGGGCCACTCCCAGCTGCTCGGCTACGCGATGGACGGGTTCGGCATCTACGGCCCCCGCGGTGATCACGGCCAGGTCCTCACCGACGCCGACCTCGACGCGTGCCACGGCCGCACGGACACCATCGTGTGGAACGGCCGGAAGGTGAAGATGTACCACTACGTCATGACGGCCGAATACCCGTACTCGATCGGCTGCTTCCGCGGCACGCCGGTCTCGAGCGGGCGTCCCGGCGGTGGGAACGGTCCGGGTGGCGGCGGTCCCGGTGGCCCGGCTGGCGGCCCGCCCGGCCCGCCCGCCGGCGGCTGACCCGGTCGCCCGACCGTCGGGGCGCGACACCCGGGCGCGACGCGCCCGGCGGCGCGACCTCTCGGGTGCACGGCGCGCGCCGGGTCGGTCCCCGGCTGACGGGGCGTCGTCGACGCGGCGCGGCCTCGGCACGCCGCGCCGGCGCCTGCCACAATCTGAGGGTGGCCGGCCGGGGGGCGCTCCCGGCCACGCCCCCCAGGCTGAGGAGACCTCGGCCGGCCCGCGTCTCACCGGTGCGCCGGTGCTGGCGCGCGTCCGGCGGGCGCCTCAGGACAAGACGTCCTTGCGGCGGAAGTACCACCAGCCGATGGCGCCGAACACGAGCACGTACGGGATCTGCAGCAGCGTGCCGCGCAGCATGTCGCCGGTCGGGCCGGGCCCGGTGAACAGGTTCGTCCACGCGTCGTAGTAGTGGGTCGGGAACCCGTAGCGGATCGAGCCGATCGACGTGATCGCGTCGAGGATCTGCGAGATGGCGTAGAGGCCGAAGCCGGCGAACACCGCCGCGGCGGGCGAGTCCGTCATCGTCGACACCATGAACGCGAGCGCGCCGACGCTCGCGAGGCCCCAGAACACGTAGCCCGTGGCGATGCCGAGGTTCCCGATGATGCGGGCCGCCGACATGTGGAACCCGGGCAGCCCGGCGCTCGCGGCCACGCGGCCGGCGACACCCCCAAGGTTCAGGCCGCCCCACCCGAACGCGATCCCGCCGGCGATCAGTGCGGCGATCACCGTCGCGAACGTCACGATGAGCGCGAGCAGCGTCGCCGACTCGACCTTCGCCAGGAGCAGCCGGCCGCGCCCGACCGGTCGAGTCAGCATGGCGCGCAGGTTCCCCCAGCTCGCCTCGGACGCCACGGCGTCGCCGGCGAAGAGCGCGACGAGGAACACGAGCAGGAAGCGGCTCATGAACCGGAGCGCCGCCACCGGGAGGAACAGGCCGGTGTGGGTCGACAGGTAGGTGAACGCGTCCTCGCCGCCCCCCGGCGACGGCGGGTTGGCCTTGATGGCGACCGCGAAGATGATCGGGATGAGGATCGTGATGCCGATCGCGGCGTAGGTCCGCGTGCGGCGCCACTGCTTCGTCATCTCGGTGCCGAACAGCGACCCCATCAGTGTGTCTCGTGGGCGAGCAGGCCGAGGAAGGCGTCCTCGAGGCGGTGCGTCGACTCGACGGTGTCGACGCCGACGCCGGCGTGCACGAGCGCGGCAACGAGCTCGGAGCGGGCGACGCCGTCGAGCTCGACGAGCAGGCCCGGTGGCTGCGACGTCACCGTCGTCACGCCCGGGTGGTCGGTGAGGACCTGGCGGGCCTGGTCGACGTCGTCGATCCCGAAGTAGACGGAGGCCGTCGCGGCGGTGAGCTCGGCGATGGTGCCGGACGCGACGAGGCGGCCGCGGTCCATGACGATGACGTGGCTGCAGACCTGCTCGACCTCGGCGAGGAGGTGGCTCGAGAGGAGCACGGTGACGCCCCGTTCCGAGAGGCGCCGGATGAGCTCCCGGATCTCGCGCATCTCCCCCGGGTCGAGGCCGTTCGTCGGCTCGTCGAGCACCAGCAGCTCGGGTCGCCCGAGCAGCGCGCGGGCGACGCCGAGGCGCTGGCGCATTCCCTGGGAGTAGGTCTTCACCTTGCGGTGCACGGCATCGCCGAGCCCGGCGATGGCGAGCGCCTCGTCGACGTTCGCGGTGGCGAAGTCCCCGCCGGCCTCCTTCCAGTGCACCTGCAGGTTGCGCATCCCCGAGAGGAAGGGGACGAAGTCGGCGTGCTCGATCATCGTGCCGACGCGCGCGAGCACCGGGTTGCTCGGCGTCATGGACACGCCGAGCAGGCGCGTCGAGCCCTGCGTCGGTCGCAGCAACCCGACGAGGACGCGGAGCGTCGTGGTCTTCCCTGCGCCGTTCGGCCCGAGCAGCCCGCAGACCTGGCCGTGGTCGACGCGGAACGTCAGGTCGTCGACCGCCCGCACCGCGCCGAACTGCTTCGTGAGGTGGAGGATCTCGATCGCCGGTCCGTCGGGGGCGTCGGGCATCCGGGCGAGGCTACCCGGAGGCTCGTGCGCTCCCGGCACCGCCCGAGCAAAGAGTTGGCCAAGACGGCGCCGCGAATTCCGTCGGTCGGCGGCGCAACGCCGCTTCGTAGACTCGGCGCGTGATCGGCGTGATCGACTACCAGGCGGGCAACGCGCCGAGCGTCGGCTTCGCGCTGGCGCACCTCGGCATCGAGCACCGCCTCGTCCGCGACGCGGCCGCGCTGCGCGACGCCGATCGGCTCGTGCTCCCGGGCGTCGGGGCGGCCCAGGCGACCTTGGACTCGCTCTACCAGGCCGACCTCGTGGACGCGCTCACGGAGCGGGTGCTCCGCGACGGCGTGCCCTTCCTCGGCATCTGCATCGGCCTGCAGGTGCTCTTCGAGCACTCCGAGGAGGGCGACGTCGACACGCTCGGCTGGATCCCGGGCGTCGTGCGCCGGTTCCCGGACTCGGTGCGGGTCCCCCAGATCGGCTGGAACGAGGTGACGACGACCCGCGCTCACCCGGTGACCGACGGGCTGGCCTCACCGGCGCACTGCTACTTCGTCAACTCGTACTACTGCGAGCCGGCCGACCCCGACGTGGTGCTCGGCCTCACCGAGTACTCAGCGCCGTTCTGCTCCGTCGCGGCGCGCGACAACATCGTCGCGACCCAGTTCCACGCCGAGAAGAGCGGCCCCATCGGACTGGGCCTGCTCGAGCGGTTCGCCCACTGGGAGCACCGGTGCTGACGAAGCGCCTGATCGCCTGCTTCGACGTCATCGCCGGGCGGGTCACGAAGGCCCAGCAGTTCCAGGACAACGTCGACGTCGCCCCCGCCGAGGCCCTCGCGGCGCGGCTCTACACCGACCAGATCGACGAGATCGTCTTCTACGACATCACGGCGAGCGCCGAGCGCCGCAAGATCGATCTCGAGACGGTGCAGCGCGTGGCCCGCCACGTGTTCGTCCCGTTCACCGTCGGCGGCGGGATCCGCTCGGTCGACGACATGTACGAGGTCTTGAAGGCCGGCGCGGAGAAGATCAGCGTCGACTCGATGGCCGTCCGCGACCCGTCGATCATCCGGGCCGGCGCCCAGGCGTTCGGTCGCCAGTGCATCGTGCTCAGCACCCAGGTGAAGCGCGTCGGGCGCCGCCACGGGATCCGCAGCGGCTACGAGGTGTTCATCGACGGCGCCCGCCAGGCGACCGGCAAGGACGCCATCGACTGGGTGCGGGAGGGCGCGTCGCTCGGCGCGGGCGAGATCGTGGTGAACAGCATCGATCAGGACGGCACGGCGAGCGGCTATGACCTCGAGATCACCCGGGCGGTCGCCGACGCGGTGAACGTCCCGGTGATCGCCTCGGGCGGCGCAGGGAGCGTCGAGCACATCCGGGCCGGTCTCGTCGACGGCGGCGCCTCGGCCGCGATCATCAGCTCGATCCTCTACTCGCCGCGGATGGACAACGTCACGGTCGCCGAGCTCAAGCGCGACCTCGCGGCGGCCGGTGTCGCCGTCCGCCCCTACCTCGGCGCTTAGATGTAGATCCCAGTGACGTTCGTCAGCCCGGGCCTCCCTGGAGACTGAAGGTGCTCTACGCCATCAGTCCCAAGGAGGGCACCGGTGCAGGTTCACGGTAACGCCAAGCTCGTCCCGTCGACGCGGTTGCTGTTGGTGCGACGGGTGCTCGAGGAGTCCTGGAAGGTCGCGGAGGTTGCGGCCGCGCAGGGGGTGTCGGAGCGGACGGTGTATCGCTGGCTGGCGCGCTTTCGAGCCGGCGATCAGCGTCTGACCGATCGCTCGTCAGCACCGCGGCGGGTGCCCCGCCGCACCCCCCAGGCGGTCGAGGTCCTGATCGAACGGCTGCGACGACTGCGGATGACCTCGACGCGGATCGCAGCCGAATTGGGGATGGCGGTCTCCACCGTGGGTGCCGTGTTGGCACGGCTCGGGTTGAACCGGCTCTCACGCCTGGAGCCACCCGAACCGGCGAACCGCTATGAGCGGCGCCATCCCGGCGAGCTGGTCCATCTCGACATCAAAAGGTTGAGCCGCTTCGTGCGGCCCGGGTGGCGTCTCACCGGCCACGGCGTGCCCGGGTCCCGCGGTCAGCTCCGCCAGGGCTGGGAGTTCGTCCACGTTGCCGTCGACGACTACAGCCGCGTCGCCTACGTCGAGATCCTCCACGACGAACGCGGCCAGACCTGCGTCGGGTTCCTCGAACGCGCGATCACCTGGTTCGCTCAACGAGGTGTCCAACTCCAGCGGGTCCTCACCGACAACGGCCCCGGCTACTGCTCAGCGACCTTCACCCAGGCCTGTGCCCGCCATCAGATCCGCCCGCTGCGCACCCGGCCCTACCGACCCCGCACCAACGGAAAAGCAGAACGATTCATCCAGACGATGCTGCACGACTGGGCCTACGCGGTCCGTTACCAGACCAGCGACCAACGCAACCTGGCCCTCACACCCTGGATCGAGTACTACAACCAACGACGACCACACAGCGCCCTCGGTCACAAGGCCCCCGACACACGGCTCCCCGCCGCATGACCAACGTGCCTGGGATTTACACTTAGACGCCGTCGGCCGCGACCGGCGCGGCGAGGTCGCGCTCCCAGTCGAGGCGCGGCGCGTCGGCCCACAGCCGGTCGAGGTCATAGAAGGCGCGGGTCTCGTCGAGGAAGACGTGCACCACGACGTCGCCGTAGTCGAGCAGCACCCAGGTCGCGTGGTCGCGGCCCTCGACGCCGATCGGCCGGCCGCCGTCGAGCTCGGCCACCGCGGCGTCGACCTCGTCGACGATCGTGCGCACCTGCCGGGTGTTCGACGCGCTGACGAGCACGAAGCAGTCGATGATCGAGATGATCTCGCCGACGCTGAGGACGACGATGTCGTCGCCCTTCTTGTCGGAGGCGGCCCGCGCCGCCGCCGCCGCTCGGCGCCAGGCGCCCGGGTCGGGGCTCCTCAACAGGCGATCCCGACCGGGTGCGGTGGGCGGGACGCCGGAGGCATCACGACGCAGTGTAGAGGCCACGCGCCCGGATCTCCCGGATCACGGGGACCGGGAGGAGCCCGCCGACCGGGCGTCCCGCCGCCAGGCGGCCGCGGATGTCGCTCGACGAGACGTCGAGACGCGGGATGGCGAGGCGCTCGTAGCGCCAGCCGCCGCCCGGCGGCTCGGCGTGCGCGTCACCGGCGCGCTCGATCACCACGATCGTCGCGAGATGGCGCGTCTCCTCGAGCCGCCGCCACGTCGGCATGTTCGCGACGGCGTCGGCGCCGAGCAGCAAGAAGAACTCGCGGCCCGGGGCGCCGAGCTCCTCGAGGGTGTCAGCGGTGACCGACGGCCCCTTCCGGTCGACCTCCACGGCGCTCGCCTCGATGCCGTCCACGTCGGCGACGGCCGCTTCGGCGAGCGCGAGCCGGTCACCCGCGGATGCGACGACCTGCCCGCGCTTCTGCCACGGGTCGCCGGCGACGACGAGCAGGACCCGGTCGAGGTGCAGCGCCCAGCGTGCGTCGCCCGCGGCGACGAGATGCCCGACGTGCACCGGATCGAACGTGCCGCCGAGCACGCCGATGCGCTCCCCCACCGCGAGCAGTGTAGGAGCGGCGCGCGCGCCGTAACCGCTGCGTCATCCGGCCGTCACACACCCGACATAGGGTGACGCGCCGTGGACACGTCGTCGGAGCCGGCGCACGTGCTGGTGCGGGTGTGGCTGCCCGACCGCCCCGGGGCACTCGGTCTCGTCGCGTCCCGCGTCGGCGCGGTCGGCGGCGACATCGTCGGCATCGACGTCCTCGAGCGCGGCCACCAGGTCGCGGTCGACGAGTTCGCGGTGGCGCTGGCCAGCCTCGACCTCGTCGAGCTGCTCGTTCGCGAGATCGAGGAGGTCGACGGGGCCTCGGTGGAGGAGGTGAGGGTCGTCGGCGCGTTCCCCGACCCGCGCCTCGACGCGCTCGAGTCCGCCGCGGCGCTGTGCGACGCCGACTCGCCCGAGGCCCTGCACCGGCTGCTCGTCGAGCTGCTGCGCCGCGAGTTCCTCGCCGACTGGGCGGCGCTGCTCGCCCCGGGCCTCGCCACTGCGGTCGACGGCACCGGCTACCCGAGCGGGGAGCTCATGGCCGCGCTCGCCGCGGGCACGGCTGCGTCGCCCCGGGTCGCGGACGGCACGACCGGTCCCGACGACCTGGCGGTGGCGCGCCTCGAGGCGCACGAGGCGACGCTGCTCGTTGGCCGTGAGGGCCGCGGGTTCCGCCGGCGCGAGCGGGCCCAGCTGCGGGCGCTGGCGCGGGTCGCCGACCGAGCCTGGACGCTGCTCGGCGGCTGATCAGCTCTCGGCGACGGTCGTGACGAAGCGCTCGAGCTGGCGGAGGTTGCGGCACTCGTAGACGCCGTCGCAGTACGGGGTGTAGTCGGCCATGATCGAGTCGCCGGTGTCCCAGTAGCCGCGCGGCTCGGGGTTGAGCCAGTAGACGTGGCGGGCCCGCTCGCCGAGCGAGCCGAGCACCCAGGCCTGGGACGCGTGGTAGTTGTTCCGGGCGTCGCCGAGGAAGATGAGCGAGGTCTTGTGGGTGACCTCGGTCTCGTGGCGGCTGTGGAAGGTCTCGAACGCGTGGCCGTAGTCGGAGTGGCCGTCCACCCACACGACGTCGGCCTCGGTGTTCACGCGGTGGACCGCGTCGGTGACGTCGTCGGCCTCGGTGAAGAACCGGGTCACCTCGTCGATCCCGTCGATGAACACCCAGGACCGGACCTTCGAGAACTGGCTCGCCATCGCGTAGACGAACTGGAGGGTGAAGCGAGCGAAGCTCGCCACCGACCCGGAGATGTCGGCGACGACCATGATCTCGGGACGGGACGGATGCGGGTGACGGAACTTCGGCTCGGCGGGCACGCCGCCGTAGGACAGCGAGGCGCGCACCGTCTTGCGGAAGTCGAGGTGGCCGCGGTGGCGGCGCCGCTGGCGCTGCGCGAGCCGGGCGGCGAGGGCACGTGTCAGCGGGTAGATGGCGCGCTGGAGGGCGAGCATCTCCTCGCGGGAGGCGTGCATGAAGTCGACGTCCTCGGGGAGCGGCTTGCGCAGCGTCCGGGCCATCGCCTCGACACCCCGGTCGGCGACGAGGCGGCGCCGGATCTCGGACTCGACGAGCTGGCGCAGCACGCGGAGGCGACGCTGGAACTCCTCCTCCTGCAGGCGCGCCGCGAGCGGGTCGTCGGGCACGTCGCCGTCCTCGTGGGCGCGCCCGACGAGGCGCGCCGCGAGGTCGTCGAGGTCGAGCTGTCGCAGCGTCCGGTACAGGTAGTAGGTGCCGCCGACGGGCCGGCCGGGCTCCATGCCGGCGAACGCCTGCACGGCGGCGGCCGCGAGGCGCCGCAGCGCGTCGCGGTCCATGCTCATGAGCGCGTCGAGGAGCATCTGCGCGAGCTCCTCGCGGGTGAGCTCCCCGCCGGCCCCGCCGCCGGCCGCTTGGCCGTCCTGACCGGCGAGCTCGGCCCACTCCTCGGCGTGCGGGTCGTCGGCGTCGACGCCGTGCGAGTACAGGGAGAAGTAGACGTCGAAGACGGTCTCGAACGCCGGCCAGTGGCGGTGGTGCTTCACGAGCGTCGCGCCGAGCGCGGTCCGGAACTCGTCGCGCTCGGCGATGTCGACGTGCTCGATGGCGCGCATCGCGTCGAGGTTCTCGGTCATCGACACCGGGAGGCCGGCGCCGCGCAGCTCGTGGATGAAGCCCTGGAGGACGTCGAGCATCAGGGGGTGTCGGCGCTGGGCACGAGCTCCTTGCGGGCCTTCGCGATGTCGGACTGGTACTTCAAGAGGACGTGGAGCGTGTCCCCGATGACCTCCGGCGAGATCTCGGACGTCCCGAAATAGAGGAGGGTGCGGGCCCAGTCGATCGTCTCGGAGATCGATGGGGCCTTCTTCAGCTCGAGGTCCCGAATGGAGCGCACGACGCGGGCCACCTGGTCGGCGAGCTCGTCGTCGATCTCGGGGACGCGCACCCGCACGATGTCCTTCTCCCGGTCGATGTCGGGATAGTCGATGTGCAGGTAGAGGCAGCGGCGCTTCAGCGCCTCGGAGAGCTCCCGGGTGTTGTTCGACGTGAGCAGTACGAGCGGCCGCTGGCGGCCGACGATGGTGCCGAGCTCGGGGATCGACACCTGGAAGTCGGAGAGCACCTCGAGGAGCAGCGCCTCGGTCTCGATCTCGACCCGGTCGACCTCGTCGATGAGCAGCACGACCGGCTCGTCGGCCCGGATGGCCTCGAGCAGCGGGCGGGTCAGGAGGAACGGCTCGGAGAAGATGTCGGCCTCGGTGTCGGTCCACGACGTCTCGTGCTCGCGGTCGGCTTGGATCCGCAGCAGCTGCTTCTTGTAGTTCCACTCGTACAGCGCCTTCGCCTCGTCGAGGCCCTCGTAGCACTGGAGGCGGATGAGGCGCGCGCCGGTGGAGCGGCTCAGCGCCTTGGCGAGCTCGGTCTTGCCCACCCCGGCCGGCCCTTCGATGAGGACCGGCTTCTCGAGGCGGTCGGCGAGGAAGACGACCCCGGAGATGTTGGCGTCGGCGAGGTAGTCGACGCCGCGCAGCCGGTCGGTGACGTCGGCCACCGAGGTGAAACGGTCGGCCACTACTCGACCACCTGCCCGTCGCCCCACACCTCGTAGCGGTAGGTGGTGAGCGCGCGAAGACCCATCGGGCCGCGGGCGTGGAGCTTCTGGGTCGAGATGCCGATCTCGGCACCGAACCCGAAGCGCTCCCCGTCGGTGAAGCGGGTGGAGGCGTTCACGATGACGACACCGGCGTCGACCTCGTGGGTGAAGCGCTGCGCCGCCTCGAGGTCGCGGGTGACGATCGCCTCGGTGTGGCCGGTGCCGTAGGAGGCGATGTGGTCGAGCGCCGCGTCGAGGGTCGGCGTGACGGCGACGGTCATGCGCAGGTCGAGGAACTCCCGGGCGTAGTCGTCGGGCGTCGCCGCGCCCATCGGCGCGAGCCGGCGAGCGGCGTCGTCACCGAGCAGCTCGACGCCGTACTCGCCGAGGACCGCGGCGGCCCGCGGCACGAAGCGGTCGGCAACGTCGGCGTGCACGAGCAGCGTCTCGGCTGCGTTGCACACGCCCGGGCGGCTCGTCTTGCTGTTCACGACGATGGCGAGCGCCTGGTCGAGGTCGGCGGCCGCGTCGACGTACACGTGGCAGTTGCCGTCGCCGTCGATGACGACGGGGACGGTGGCGTGTTCGCGGATGGTGGCGAGGAGCGCCGGCCCGCCGCGGGGGATGAGGCAGTCGACGTCGGGGAGGCGCATGAGCTCGACCGCCGCCTCATGGGAGGGATCGTCGAGGAGCTGCGCGGCGTCGGCGGGCAGTCCCACCTTCGTGAGCCCGTCCCGGACGGCGTCGGCGATGACCCGGTTCGTGCGCTGGGCGCTGGCCGAGCCACGCAGCAGCACGGCGTTGCCCGCCTTCAGCGCGATCGCCGCGGCGTCGCTCGTGACGTTCGGCCGGTTCTCGTAGATGACGGCGACGACGCCGAGCGGGACCCGGACCTGGCGCAGCTCGAGGCCGTTGGGGCGCCGCCACCCGTCGAGGACCTCGCCGAGCGGGTCGGCGAGCCCGGCGACCTGGCGGAGCGCGTCCGACATCCCGTGGAGGCGGGCGTCGGTGAGGCGGAGCCGGTCGAGGGGCGTGGCGTCGAGGCCGTCGGCCTCGGCGGCGGCGACGTCGGCCGCGTTGGCGTCGAGGAGCTCCGGGGCCCGGTCGAGGAGGAGGTCGGCGGCGGCGCTGAGGGCGGCGTCCCGTGCCGCGGACCCGGCGGTGGCGAGGCGTCGGGCCGCCGCGCTGGCGCGGCGGCCCTGCTCGGCGACGGCGGGCACGCCCGCAGTGTACCGGCGGCCTCGACGACGCCCCGGGGAGAAACGGCTGGGGCGGCGCGGCTGCGGGAGGGCCGCGAGGCCGCGCCGTTGCGGTGGTCCGCCGGCGCGGGCCTCGCGCCTCACTCCCGCTACGCGCCGGCCGTGTTGGACCCCCGAACGGTGGTCCTCCCCCCGTCGGCCGACGACGAGGGAGGAAGTGTGTCCGACGTCACGCCGGGGCGCAAGAGCACCCCCGGGATTTTCTGTCAGAGCACGACGAGGTCGTCGCGGTGGATGACCTCGTGGGGGGCGCCCTCGGGCAGGTCGGCGGTGCGTCGGCCCGCGACCTGGCGGAGCGCGTCGCTGCCGTAGCGGACGAGGCCCTTGGCGAAGGCGACCCCGTCGTCGGTGACGACCTCGACTGCGTCGTCGGCGCCGAAGCGGCCCTCGACGGTCCGCACCCCGGCGGGGAGGAGGGAGCGGTGGTCGTCGGTGAGCGCCCGGCGGGCGCCGGCGTCGACGACGACCCGGCCGGAGGCCCCGCGGGCGAACGCGATCCAGAGCTTGCGGCTCGGCAGGCGGGCCGGGCGGGGCACGACGACCGTGCCGACGGGCTCGGCCTCGATGGCGCGGCGGAGCACCCCGGGCGTGTCGGCGGCGGCGATGACGGCGCGCACCCCGGACCAGGCGGCGATCTTCGCCGCGGCGAGCTTGCTCGCCATCCCGCCGCTGCCCCGGGTGCTGCCGGCGCCGCCGGCGACCGCCTCGAGCGCGGCGTCGACCTCGAGGACCTCCTCGATGAGCGACGCCTCGCCGTCGAGGCGCGGGTCGGCGGTGAAGAGGCCGTGGGTGTCGGTGAGCAGGACGAGCACGTCGGCGTGGACGAGATGGGAGACGAGGGCGGCGAGACGGTCGTTGTCGCCGTAGCGGATCTCGTCGTCGGCGACGGTGTCGTTCTCGTTCACGACCGGCACGACGTCGAGATCGAGGAGGCACGCGAGCGTCTGCCGGGCGTGCAGGTACTGCGCGCGCTGCCCGAAGTCGTGGGGTGTGAGCAGGATCTGGCCGATCACGAGGCCACGGTCGGCGAACTGCTCGGCGAGGCGGGCCATGAGGCGCGGCTGGCCGACGGCGGCGATGGCCTGGAGGGTCCCGATGTCGCTCGGCCGGCGGGCGAGGCCGACGAGGGGCAGTCCCGCGGCGATCGCGCCCGACGAGACGAGGACGACGGAGTGGCCGGCGTCGTGGGCGTCGGCGACCTCGCCGGCGAGCTTGCCGAGCGCGGCCTCGTCGAGCTCGCCGGTGTCGCGGGTCACCGAGGAGGTGCCGACCTTCACGACGGCTCTCATGCCAGGTCCTCGACGTACTCGAGCTCGACCGTGCCGACCCGGATGAGGTCCCCCTCGCGGGCGCCGGCCCGTAGCAGGGCCCGGTCGACGCCGAGGCGACGGAATTGGTCGCGGACGTACGCGGCCGCGTCGGTGTCGGTGAGGTCGGTCACTGCGACGACCCGCTCGGCGTCGCGGCCGACGACGCGCCATGCGCCGTCGTGGTCGCGCACGATCTCGAAGCCGTCGTCGCGGGGTCGCAGCACGACCGGCTCGGTGGAGGGTGGCGCGGCGGCGCGCGCCGTGTCGACGAGGCCGCCGAGGATACGCACGAAGCGGTCGAGCCCCTCGTGGGTGACCGCGGAGATGACGAAGCCGTCGTAGGGCGCGGTGGCGACGTCGGCTTTCGTGCCGACGACGAGACGGGGGCGGTCCAAGAGCTCGGGCTGGTAGCGCTCCAGCTCGTGGAGCAGGGCGCGCTCCTGGTCGGCCGGGGCGCGTTCCTCGACGGATGCGAGGTCGAGGAGCACGACGAGCACGCGGGCGCGCTCGACGTGGCGGAGGAACCGGTGGCCGAGGCCGCGGCCGTCGGCCGCCCCGTCGATGAGGCCGGGGATGTCGGCCAGCACGAACTCGGTGTCGCCCTCGCGGACGACGCCGAGGTGCGGCTCGAGGGTCGTGAACGGATAGGCGGCGATCTTGGGACGGGCGGCGCTCACCGCGGCGATGAGCGTCGACTTCCCCGCGTTGGGGAGCCCGACCAGCGCGGCGTCGGCCACGAGCGACACCTCGAGGCGCAGCCAGCGCTCTTCGCCGTACTCGCCCTGCTCGGCGAACGCCGGTGCGCGACGCCGGTTCGACAGGAAGCGGGCGTTGCCCCGGCCGCCGCGCCCGCCGCGCGCCGCGACGTAGCGGTCGCCGCTGGCGACGAGGTCGGCGAGCAGCTCGCCGTCGCGGCCCCGCACGAGCGTCCCCTCGGGGACGGTGACGGTCAGGTCGGCGCCACCGGCGCCGTGGCGGCGGCTTCCTGAGCCGTGGCGGCCCGACTCGGCGCGGCGGTGCGGATGATCACGGAAGGCGAGCAGCGACGCGATGTTGCGGTCGGCCGCCAGGATCACGTCCCCGCCCGCGCCGCCGTCGCCGCCGTCCGGACCGCCGCGTGGGACGTGCGCCTCCCGACGGAACGAGACCGCGCCCGCGCCGCCGTCGCCGCCGCGCAGGTTGACCCGCACCTCGTCGACGAAGCCGGACTGGGGCATGACCGCAGGATAGGGAGGAGGTGCGCCGACGCCGGGGAAGATCCCCCGGAGGGCTCAGCCGGCGACGACGTCGACGAGCTTGCGACCCCGCCGCGACACGAAGCGCACCACGCCGTTGGCGGTCGCGAAGAGCGTGTCGTCGCCGCCGCGACCGACGTTCTCACCCGGGTGGAAGCGGGTGCCGCGCTGGCGGACGAGGATCGCGCCGGCCTGCACGGGCGCGCCGGCGCCGACCTTCACGCCGAGGCGCTGCGCCGCGGAGTCGCGGCCGTTGCGGGAGGACGCCGCCCCCTTCTTCTTGGACATGCTCCCCTACCCCGCGACGATCTCGGTGATCTCGACGACGGACGCCCGCTGGCGGTGACCCCACCGGCGCCGCCGGTTCGTCTTGGCCTGGTACGTGGCGGCGTGGATCTTCGGGCCCTTCGTCTCCTCGACGACGCGCGCCCGGACCCGCGTCTGGCCGAGCTGACCGGGGGTCGCGAGCACCTTCTCCCCGTCGACGAGGAGCACGGGGGCGAGGTCGACCTCGGCGCCCGCGTCGACGCCGAGGCGCTCGACGTGGAGCCGCTGTCCTTGCTCGACCCGGTACTGCTTGCCGCCGGTGCGCACCACCGCGTACATCGTGACCTCCAAGGCGAAGCCGCGATGCTACTGCAGCTCCTCGAGGAGGCTCTCCTCGAGGAGGTAGCCGCGCCCCTGACAGGTCGGGCACGTCTCGCTCATCGATTCGACGAGGCCCTCCGACACGCGCTTGCGGGTCATCTCGACGAGGCCGAGCTCGCTGATCTCGAAGGCCTGCGTGCGGGTCTTGTCGCGGGCGAGGGCTCGGCGGAACGTCCCGATCACGGCCTCCCGGTTCGCCTTGATCTCCATGTCGATGAAGTCGATGACGATGATCCCGCCGATGTCGCGGAGGCGCAGCTGGCGGGCGATCTCGTCGGCCGCTTCGAGGTTGTTGCGGTAGACGGTCTCCTCGAGGTTCGACGTCCCGACGTTCTTGCCGGTGTTGACGTCGATCACCGTGAACGCCTCGGTCCGCTCGACGATGAGGGAGCCGCCCGAGGGCAGCCACACCTTGCGGTCGAGCGCCTTGAGCAGCTGCTCGTTCACGTGGTGGCGCTCGAAGAGCGGCAGGCCCTCCGCCTCGGGGTCGTAGTACTCGACGCGCTCGGCGAGCTCGGGGGTGACCGCCTCGATGTAGGCACGCACCTCGTCGTGGAGCTGGCGGTCGTCGACGAGCACCGACCGGTACTCCTTGGTGAACTCCTCGCGCACGACGCGCAGGGGCAGCGGCGGCTCCTGGTAGAGCAGGCGCGCCGGCTTCGACCGGGCGGCGAGGGCCGAGATCTGCTCCCACTGGTCGCGGAGGCGGGCCACGTCGCGCTCGAGCTCCTCGGGCGCGGCCCCTTCGGCCGCGGTGCGCACGATGAGGCCCGCGTCGGGCGGGCGCAGCCCTTCGAGGACGCGGCGCAGCCGGCGCCGCTCGTCGTCCGGGAGGCGCTTCGAGATCCCGTAGGTGTGGGGCTGGCCGGGGACCATGACCACGAAGCGGCCGGCGAGGCTCACCTCTTGGGTCAGCCGGGCGCCCTTCGCGCCGATCGGGTTCTTCGTGACCTGCACCACGACGCTCTGGCCGGGCTTGAGCAGCCGCTCGATGCGGGGCTGCTTCTCCTCGACCTCGTCGGCGTCGAACGCGACGTCGCCGCGGTACAGCACGCCGTTCTTCGGGGTGCCGAAGTCGACGAACGCCGCCTCCATGCCCGGGCAGGACGTTCTGGACGCGCCCGAGGTAGATGTTGCCGTCGATGGTGTCGTCGGCGTCGGTCGGGGTGCTCACCGAGTGCTCGACGAGCACGCGCCCCTCGAGGAGCGCGAGGTGGGTGTGCCCGTTCGGCCGGGTGTGGATGAGCAGCTGGTATCGCCCGGCAGGGCGCCCCTTGCGGGTGCGGCCCCGGCGGCGCTCGCGCTGCTCGTCGTCGAGGTCGTCGAGGTCGACGCCGCCGCCGACGCCGAGGTCGGCGCGGACCACGTCGTCGGGCGTCGGCGCGGTGCCCCCTCCGCCGCTGCGGTTGCGGCCGCCGCGCCGCCGTCGGCGCGGCGTGCTCGACTTCGCGGCGGGCGGCGCGGGGCGGCTGTCCCCGATCTTGGGCTTGGCCGGGGCCGCGTCGGGCGGTGCCTCCGCCCCTGCGGGCCCGTCCGTGTCGCGCGCCGCGGTGCTCTTGTTGCGGTTCCGGCCGCCGCGCGGAGCCGCGTCGGCGGCGTCGGCGGGGTGCGCCGTCGCCGTCGCCGTCGGGGCGTGCCCCGTCGGTGTCAGCGGCGGGCGGCTCGGTCCGGGTGGTGTCCGACGCTGCGTCCGCGCCGGGCGTGACGGAGGCCGTGGCCTCCGGGGTCTCGTTGGGCATTGGTCGATCCTTTGTTCATGACGTGAGCACCGCCGGTGCTCGCGTGACCGCCCCCGCGGGGGCGGACGGGGCGCGATCGGCTGCCAGCGGCTCACACCGCGCGCCGTCACGCTCGATCCATTGGTGGGTGCGCAGCACCCGGTCCTCGCCGTCGTCGGGCTCGACGCCGACGAGGGTCCGCAACGCCGCCACGATCTCGGGCGGACGCGCCGGGCGCGGCCGCGTCGAGACCTCGACGGTGAGGCGGTGGCCGTCGGGCTCGACGGCCAGGTGTCGCAGGCTGGGGCGCACGTCGACCACCACGGGCTGGGCCTTGCGGGTGGTGGCGACGGACAGGGTGGTGGCCGCCCGGGCGGCGACCACAGCCGCCTCGAGGGCCTCGGCCGCGAAGGCGGTCGGCGTGAGCTCGTAGCCGACGGCCGTCACGGACTCTTGGAGCGCCGGGGCGCGGGGCACGAGCGGGGCCGCGCCGAGGACGGCGAGCCCGGGCGGCAGGCCGGCGTCGAGCGCGTCGGGCAGCGTGTCGGGCTCGGTCGGGTCCCGCAGCTCGATGTCGAGGTACTCGGCGTCGCTCTCGTAGCCGACGCCGAGCGCGAGCCCGAAGCTGAGCTTCGGGCGCGGGGAGAAGCCGGCGGTGTGGGCCACCGGCAGCCCGGCGATGCGCAGCGCCCGCTCGAACGCGCGCGCCACGTCGCGATGTGACACGAAGCGGATCTTGCCCCGCTTCGAGAACCGCAGCCGGACCGGGCAGCCGGTGTCACCGCGCACGGGACACCGCCAGGAACCGGACGGGGACGGCCCCGCCGGTCGAGAGGTCCTGGCCCGTCCCCTGGCTGCCGCCCGCCGGGGGCGTCGCCGACCCGACGACGTGCTCGAGGGCGTGGTCGGTGCACACCCCGCAGTCGTAGCAGGGCGTCCAGCGGCAGTCGGGGAGCCCGTGCGCCGCCAGGGCCTGCTGCCAGTCGTCCCAGAGGAAATCCTCGTGGAGGCCCGCCGAGACGTGGCTCCACGGGAGGCGCTCCTCCCGGGTGCGGTGCCGGGTCACGTACCAGTCGGGGTCGAGGCCCTCCGCCGCCATCGCCTCGAGCCAGGGCGCGAGGTCGAAGCGCTCGCCCCACTCCTGGAAGGTGCCGCCGGCGCGCCAGACGCGTTCGATGACGCGGCCGATGCGCCGGTCGCCCCGACTGGCGATGCCCTCGACGAACGTGGCCGCGGGGTCGTGCCAGCGCACCTGCGCGCCGGACCGGCGCAGGGCGTCGCGCAGGAGGCCGACCTTGCGGGTCAGCTCGGGGATGCCGTTCTGCCCGAACCACTGGAACGGCGTGTGCGGCTTGGGGACGAACCCGCCGACCGACACGGTGGCGCTCGCGCCCCGGGTGTGGCGGCGGCCGAGCGCGACGACGTGGCGGGCGAGCTCGGCGATGCCGAGCGTGTCCTCGTCGGTCTCGGTCGGCAGGCCGACCATGAAGTAGAGCTTCACGCGCCGCCAGCCCTGCGAGTAGGCGGCGTCGACGGACGCGTACAGGTCGTCCTCGGTGATGAGCTTGTTGATCACCTGCCGCAGCCGCCAGCTCCCCGCCTCGGGCGCGAACGTGAGGCCGGTGCGCCGCACCTGCTGGATCTGGCTCGCGAGCCCGACGGTGAACGCGTCCACGCGCAGCGAGGGCAGCGAGAGGCTGACACAGTCCGATCCGTCACCCATGACGTCGCCCACGACGGACTCGATGCCCGAGAAGTCGGCGCTCGACAGCGACGTGAGCGCCACCTCGTCGTAGCCGGTGCGGCGCAGCCCGTCGGCGACCATCGTCCGCACCTGGTCGGCGGGGCGCTCCCGCACCGGGCGGGTGATCATGCCCGCCTGGCAGAACCGGCAGCCGCGGGTGCAGCCCCGGAACACCTCGACGTTCAGGCGGTCGTGGACGACCTCGACGAGCGGCACGAGCTGGTGCTTCGGGTACGGCCACTCGGCGAGGTCCGCGACGGTGCGCTTCTCCACCACGGCGGGGACGTCCGGGTAGCGGGGCGTGATCCCGACGAGCGCGGGCCCGTCGTAGGCCACGTCGTACAGGGACGGGACGTACACGCCGCGCACCTGCGCCAGGGCCCGCAGGACGTCTGCCCGACGGCGGGGGCGGTGCGACGTGGCGAGCACCGCGGTGATCTCGCCCGCGACCTCCTCGCCGTCGCCGAGCACGAACGCGTCGACGAAGTCGGCGAGCGGCTCCGGGTTGTAGGTGCAGTGCCCGCCGGCGATGACGAAGGGGTCGTCGTCGCCACGCCGATCAGCGCGCACGGGGACACCGGCGAGATCCACGCAGTTCAGCAGGTTCGTGTAGACGAGCTCGGCCGACAGGTTGAACGCCAGGACGTCGAAGGCACGCGCCGGCCGGTGCGTCTCGAGCGAGAAGAGCGGCAGGTGCTTGGCGCGCAGCAGCGCCTCGAGGTCGACCCAGGGCGCGTAGGCCCGCTCGGCGACCGCGTCGGTGCGTTCGTTGAGGATCTCGTAGAGGATCTGGAGACCCTGGTTCGGTAGGCCGATTTCGTAGGTGTCGGGGTAGACGAGCAGCCAGGCGACCTGACCCGCCCGATGGTCGGGCTGCACGCTCCCTGACTCCATCCCGATGTAGCGGGCTGGCTTCTCGACCCGACCGAGCAGCGGCTCGATCCGGGGCCACAGGGTGGTCATGTCCGCGCCCAGTGTACCGCCCGCCCGCCGTCCCCGATCAGGTGAACCGCCGGGCGTGGACGTTGCAGACGAGCGCGATGCACGCGCAGCTGGCGAGCAGCGACGAGCCGCCATAGCTCATGAACGGCAGCGGGATCCCGGTCACCGGCATGATCCCCATCGTCATGCCGACGTTCTCGAAGATCTGGAAGGCGAAGAGCGCGAGGACGCCGGCGCAGACCATCGTCCCATAGAAGTCGGAGGCGATCCGGGCCGTTCGCCAGGTACGCCAGATCACGATCCCGAACAGCGCCAGGAGCATCGCGCCGCCGACGAAGCCGAGCTCCTCCCCGACGGCGGTGAAGATGAAGTCGGTCTGCTGCTCGGGGACGAACCCGAGCTTGGTCTGGGGCCCGTTGAACAGCCCGAGGCCGTTGAATCCGCCGGTCGAGATGGTGGCCACGGACTGGTTCTGGTTGTAGGCGGTCGCCGTCTGGTCCTTGTTGCCGCTCGAGAAGACGGTCGTCAATCGGTCGACCTGGTACTGCTGCAGGATGCCGAGGCTGATGACGGCGAAGATGAGCGTGACGCCGAGCCCCGTGAGGATCGCGAGGTAGCGGCCCTGCACGCCGGCGACGGCGAGGAGCCCGATCACGGCGAAGATCAGCACGATGTTCGTGCCGAGGTCGCCTTGGAGCTGGACGAGCGCGATCGGGACGAGCGAGAGGCCGACGATCACGACGAGGCGCCACGGGTCGATGTCGTGGCGGTACTCGTTGACGTAGCCGGCGAGCGCGACGATGAGCCCGAACTTGGCGAGCTCGGACGGCTGGAGCTGGAAGCCGAACGGCAGCTGGAACCAGGCCTGGTGGCCCTTGACGCTCGACCCGAACGGCGAGAGCACCAGGAACAGCAGGATGACGACGCCGATGTACGCGACGAGCGAGAAGTCGCGCCACTTGCGATAGTCGAAGCGCAAGATGGCGATCCCGAGGATGGTGCCGAGCACGAGCGCCAGGATCTGGCGCTTCACGTAGTACGTGGGGTCGCCGGGCACGAGCGTGCGCGACGCCGAGTAGATCATGACGATCCCGAAGACCGCGATCGCCGCGCAGGCCGAGATGAGCACCCAGTCGAGGCGCTCCACGAGGTCGCGGTCGAGCAGCAGGCGGACGCGCTTGCGCTGCGGCGCGTAGGACGCGGCGTACGGGGTGCGACGGCGGGTGCGGACCGAGACGGCCATGTCAGTCGGCCTGCGGCTTCACGAGCGTCACGGGGCCGGGGCTCGGGTTGCCGTTCAGCGACTCGATGATCTGGCGGGCGATCGGCGCGGCGACGGTCCCGCCGAAGCCCGCCTGCTCGACGTTCACCACGACGACGTATTGGGGCAGCGTCGGGTCGTTGTCGGGGTTCACGAGCCCGACGAACCAGGCGGTGTCCTCCTGGGGCGGCGGCTGCTGCGCGGTGCCGGTCTTCCCGGCGATGGGCAGGCCGCTGTAGCCGCGGAACGCCGCGGCGCCGGTCCCGTCGCTCGCGTTCACCACGCCGGCGAGGCCGGGGAGGATCTGGGCACGCACCGAGTCGGGGATGCTGATGTGGCGCACGACCTCGGTCGGCAGCTGGCGGACGACCGACTGGCCGTCGGGACGGAGGACCTGGCTCGCCAGCCGGGGCGTGAAGAGCGTCCCGCCGTTGATGAACGTGGCGTACGCGTCGGCGAGCTGGAGAGGCGTGGCGAGCACGTCGCCCTGTCCGATCGCCATGTTCGCGCTGTCACCGGGCAGCCACGTCCGCGAGTACGGGTCCGGGTTCGTCCGGTTCAGCGCGATCTTGAACGCCTCGTCGGGGATGCGACCCTGGCCCTCCTCGGGCAGGCCGCTGCCCGTCGACCTGCCGAACCCGAACTCGCGCGCCACGTTCTGGATCCCGTAGCCGGCGTTGTGGTTCGGGTGACCGGACCCGTAGCTGCACGTCGGGGTGCCGCAGTTGAAGGTGTTGAAGAACTTGAAGCCGAGGCTGAGGAAGTACACGTCGCTCGACACGGTGAGCGCCTTCGGCAGGTCAACGATGCCGTTCACCTCCTTGCCGGCGTTGCAGAACTGCTGGTAGTTGCCGGGGCTGCCGTACTTGAGGCAGCCCTGGTCGTTGAGGTCGTAGTTGGCGTTGCCCGGCTGCACCTGGTTGTACTCGAGGGCGGCGATCGCGGTCATGAGCTTGAACGTCGAGCCGGGCGGGTAGAGGCCCTGCGTCGCCCGGTTCAGCAGCGAGCAGGTCGGCGGTGTCGACGGTGCCGACGAGGAGCCCGAGCTCGAGCCGCCGGACGGGCTCGTCGTCGTGGTGGTCGTCGCCGTCGACGCGGTGCAGGGCTTGAACAGCGCGGGCGGGATCCCGGTCGTGAACTCGTTCACCGGATACGACGGGTAGGAGGCCATCGCGACGACCGAGCCGGTGCGGGCGTCGAGCACGACCGCGGAGCCGCCCGGCGCGGCGAAGTTCTGGTGGTGGCTCGTGATCGTCGTGTCCTGGGTGCCGCGCACGTCGGCGATGCCTTGGGCGAGCGCGTTCTCAGCCTCCACCTGGACGGGGACGTTCATGGTGAGCTTGACGTCGTTGCCCGCCTCCGCCGGCTGGTTGAGCAGGGTCTGGACGACCTGCCCGCGGCTGTCGACCTCGAGGCGGCGCAGGTTCGGCTGGCCGCGCAGCTCGGTCTCGAAGACCTGCTCGACGCCGTCCTTCCCGATGACGTCCTCGGCCGTGTAGTGCTCACCCGGATGTGTCTTGAGGTCCTGGGCGTTCACCGAGCCGAGGTAGCCGAGCAGGTTCGCGGCGAGCGCGCCGTAGGGGTAGACGCGGGCGGTGCGCTGCGTCGCGCTGACGCCGGGATACAGCTCGGGCCGCTCCTTGATGGCGACGAGCGTGTCGTAGGTGATGTTGGGCGCGTTGACCGGGATCGGCTCGTAGGGCGTGAGGTCGGGGTTGTGGACCTGCTTCAGGAGCGCGCTCTGAGGGACGTTCAAGAGCGCCGCGAGGTTCTTCACCGTCGTCTTCAGCTGGGCGGACGACAGCCCCCGGGCGATCTGGATGGAGAGCACGAGCTGGTTCTCGACGACGACCCGCCCCTGGTTGTCGAGGATGGCCCCGCGCACCGACGGCTGGGTGACGACCCGCATCCGGTTCGCGGTCGTGGTGGCGACGTAGGTGTTCGACTGGGCGATCTGGAGGAACCAGAGCCGCCCGAGAAGCCCGACGAAGAGGACGACGACGATGAGGCCGATGACGGTCAGTCGGAATCGGCTGATGCCTTCGGTCACGTCCTACCCCGCGGCGATCGTGGATGGGTCCCCCGGTCCGTCGGCTGCACGCCGCCGGCCGCCCCCGGGCGGCGTGGACGATCGCCGGCCGGCTCGCGGGGTCACGGTGAAGCCAGCCTAGCGACCAGGCCAGGCTCTTCCCACGTCGGTCTTGGCGGCCCAGCGCACGAACGGGAAGATGGCGTAGGCGACGAGGGCGTCGTAGACGGCGGACACGACGATCACCTGGATGTTGTGCAACGCGAAGAGCTCACCCCGGCCGGCGATCCCGCCGATCACGACGAAGAGGATGCCGCCGACGATTCCGCCGACACCGCCGAGCACCGGCGCGATGGTGCGCGTCTCGCGGATCACCCCGCCCTGGAACACGCCCACGCCGTACGCGGTCAGCGCGTAGGTGAGCGCGGAGAGCCCGAGCGGCGTGGTGAGGAACAGGTCGATGCAAAGCCCCCCGGCGAAGCCGAAGAGCGCACCCGCGAGCGGCCCGGAATCGTAGGCCATCGCGACCGCGGCGACGAGCAGGAGATCTGGCACCGCGTCGAAGACGCGCAGGTGCGTGAACACCGTCGTCTGGAGGACGAGCAGCGTGATGACGACCAGGATGAGTCGGATGCGGCGCAGACCCACGAGCCGATGGTCACCCGCCTCGGGGCGCGGCGGTCGGGTCCGGGAACCGCAGGACCTTCACGAAGTCGAGGTCGTCGAGGTTGACGGCGGGCGCCACGGTGATCGTCGGGGCGAGGTCCTGGGCGGCCTTCGAGTACGCGGCGACGGTGCCGACCACGATGTCGGGCGGGAAGGCCTCGCTCGCCGACGCTGAGGTGAGCACGAGCTCGCCCTTCTGGGCCACCACGTTCGCGTCGGACAGGAAGCCGATCGTGAGGTCGCGAGCCCCAGCCTTCGCGACCGTGATGCCCTCGGTGTTGCTCGTCGTGAGCCGCACGCCGACGCCGAGGGTCGGGCTGTCGAGCAGGGTCACGGTCGCGGACCCGCCAGCGACCTGGGTGATCGTGCCGACGAGCCCGTCGCCGGTGACGACCGGATAGCCGACCCGCAGGCCCTGGCTCCCGCCCTTGTCGATCGTCACGGTGCGCTCGAAGTTGCCGGGCGCGCCGGCCGTCACGCGCGCCACGATCCCGGTCGCGTCCTGGACCGTCGGGAGGTCGAGGAGCTTCTCGAGCTCGGGCAGCTCGTTGCCGACGCCGCGGTTCTGGCGCAGCTGGCCCCGCAGATCGGAGATCTGGCGGCGCAGGTTGTCGTTCTGCTGCTTCAACGACCCGTAGGTGGTGATCCCGCCGGCCACGTCACGCAGCGGCTGGAAGGCGTCGTTCACCACCGACTGGACGGGCGAGATGATGTTGTGGGCCGTGGAGCGCAACGACGCGACCGCGCCGCTGCCGTTCCCGGAGTCGATGGTGATGAGCAAGAGTGACGAGACGATGATCACGGGGAGCAGGAATCGACTCCGCGTGTCTCGACGAGAAACGGCCATGAGCGCCTCCCTGGAGCCGGAGCGCTCGGATCAGTCTTCGGGGCCGCTGATCAGCACCTGTCGCAGCGCGTCGAACTGCTCGAGACAGCGCCCCGAGCCGATCACCACCGAGAAGAGCGGGTTCTTCGCCCGCCGCACCGGCATGCCGGTCTCGGCCTGGATGGCGGCGTCGAGGCCGAGCAGCAGCGCACCGCCGCCGGCGAGGGTGATGCCGCGCTCCATCACGTCGGCGGCGAGCTCGGGCGGGGTCTTGTCGAGGGTGACCTTGATCGTGTCGATGACCGCGGCGACGTTCTCCTCGATCGCCTCGCGCATCTCCTGGGTGGACACGGTGACGGTGCGCGGCAGCCCCGTGACAAGGTCCCGGCCCCGCACCTCGGCGTAGAACTCGTCCTGGAGCGGGTACGCGCTCGCCAGCTGGTGCTTGACGTCCTCGGCGGTGCGCTCCCCGAGCGCGAGGGAGTACTCGCGCTTCATGAACGAGATGATCGACTCGTCGAACTCGTCGCCCGCGATCTGGCTGGCCTCGCTGGCCACGATCCCGCCCATCGAGATGACCGCCACCTCGGTGGTGCCGCCGCCGATGTCGACGATCATGTTGCCGGTCGGCTCGTGGATCGGCAGGCCGGACCCGATGGCGGCCGCCATCGGCTCTTCCACGACCATGACGGGGCTGCGGGCGCCGGCGAACTCCGCGGCCTCCTGGACAGCCCGCCGCTCGACGCCGGTGATCCCCGAGGGGATGCAGATCACCATGCGGGGCTTGGCCCAGCGGTTGCGCTGGTGGACCTTCTGGATGAAGTAGCGCAGCATCTGCTCGCAGATGTCGAAGTCGGCGATGACGCCGTCCTTCAGCGGCCGGATCGCCTCGATGTGCGCGGGGGTGCGGCCGAGCATCCGCTTGGCCTTCGTGCCGACGGCGAGGAGGGAGCCGTCCCGCAGGTCGATCGTGACGATCGACGGCTCGTTGAGGACGATCCCCTGGCCGCGCGCGTAGACGACGGTGTTGGCCGTGCCGAGATCGACCGCCATGTCGCGGCCGATGACATTGGTGTACCAGGGGGTATTCACAGACCGTCCAGCAACTCGACGGGGTCCGGGACCCGGCCAGGCTAGGGCCTCCTCCCAGGTCGGTCCAGCCGTCCTCGTGGGCGGGGGCGGTGTGCCCCGTGATGCCACCTGGCCATTGAACCAGTTGTCCGCGCCGTTCCCGCGTACCCCTCAGCGCAGGTCCGGGAAGAAGAGGGCGATCTCGCGGGCGGCGGACTCCACGCCATCGGAGCCGTGCACGAGGTTCTCGCCGGTCTCGAGCGCAAGGTCGCCGCGGATCGTGCCGGGTTCGGCCAGGCGCGGGTCGGTGGCACCCATGAGGCGACGCACGACAGCCCACGTGTCGGTGCCGCCGTCGAGGACCATCGCGACGAGCGGCCCGCGGGTGATGAAGACCACGAGGTCCTCGAAGAAGGGCTTGCCCTCGTGTTCGGCGTAGTGCTCCTCGGCCAGGACCCGCTCGATGCGGCGCTGGTCGAGGGCCACGATGCGCAGCCCCTTGCGCTCGAGGCGCCCGATGATCTCGCCGACGAGGCCGCGCTCCACGGCGTCGGGCTTGCAGAGAAAGAGGGTGCGCGTGCTCACGGCGGCGGACCCTACCGGGGCGGGCTGACACGCTCGGCGCCGGTGGCCGCCGGGTGGGCCGCGGCCCGGGCCGCGCCGGCCACGTAGAGCGAGCCCGTGACCACCACCTGCGCGTCCGGCGCGGCGAGCGACCGGGCCCGTCCGAGGGCCGCCGCCACGTCGGGGATCGCCTCGACCCGGTCCGCCGGCAGGCCGAGCCCGCGAGCGGCGTCGGCGACCGCCTCGGCCGGCTGGGCGCGGGGGCTCGGCGCCTCGCAGACGATCAGGCGCTCGGCGTCGACGACCCCGAGGGCGTCGAGCATCTCGGCGGGGTCCTTCGGCTGGAGGAGGCCGACGACGAGCGTGCGGGCCGCGGCGGGGAACTCCTCGGCGAGGGCCTCCCGCAGCGCGTGCGCGCCGGCGACGTTGTGCGCCCCGTCGAGGAGCACGAGCGGCGCGTGGCCGACGACCTCGAGGCGACCGGGGACGTCGACACGCCCGCACACCGTCGCGACGAGCGCCGGGTCGAGGGGACGGTCGAGCAGCGCCTCGGCCGCGGTGAGCGCGACGGCGGCGTTGTCGGCCTGGTGCGCGCCGTGCAGCGACAAGAAGAGGTCGTCGTACCGGGCCTCGGGCGTGAACACGTCGACGATCCGGCCGCCGTGCGCCATCCGGTTCGTGCGCACCCCGAAGTCTTCGCCCCGCAGGAGCACCTGGGCCGCGCCCCGGTCGAGGAACGGCTCGCGCAGCGCGGGATCGGCCTCGCCGAGGACGAGCGTCGCGCCGGGTTTCACGATCCCCGCCTTCTCGCGCGCGATGTCGAGGCGCGTCGGGCCGAGGTACTCGACGTGGTCGATGCTCACGTTCGTGACCACGGCGACCTGCCCGGTGGCGACGTTCGTCGCGTCCCAGGTGCCGCCCAGCCCGACCTCGAGGATCGCGGCGTCGACGGCCACGTCCGCGAACCAGCGGAAGGCGGCGCCGGTGAGGATCTCGAAGTAGCTGGGGACCTCGGGGAGGTGCGGTTCGATGGTGGCGAGCAGCCCGAGCAGCTCGTCGAGCGTGCCGTCGTCGATCTCCCGGCCGTTCCACGCGATTCGTTCGTTCACCCGCTCGAGGTGGGGGCTCGTGTAGGAGCCGACCGAGAGGCCGGTCTCGACGAGCAGCGCGGTGGCGAGGCGCGCCACGGAGGTCTTGCCGTTCGTGCCGGTCACGTGCACGACCGGGTACTCGAGCTGGGGCGAGCCGAGGAGGCGGGCGAGCGCGGCCATGCGCTCGAGGGTTGGCCGGGTGGCGCGCCGGCTCTGCCCGGCGGGCACGCCGAGCGATTCGAGGTTGACGTGCGCGTCGAGCCAGGCGCGCGGACTGTCGCTCATCTCAGCGCCGCGGGTCGGGCGCGAGCTCGACCTCGATCGCCGGCTCGGTCGTCTCGGCGAGCTCGAGCTCGCCGGTAAGGCGCGCGGCGGCGCGCACGTCGTCGGTCGCGAGGCGCAGCGCCGCGAGCCGCGGGGCGGCATCGCGCACGACGAGGCGCGTGACCTCGGTCCGGAGCGACCGTTGCGCCTGGGTCTTGGCCTTCCGGACCGCGCCGAGCACGTCGGTGGCGATGGCCACGACCGCCGGGTCGCCGTCCACCGCGGCCGCGTGGAGGACGGTGGCGTCGGGCCACGGCGCCTGGTGCACCGAGCCGGCGCGCCACCAGGACCAGACCTCCTCGGTCACGAACGGCAGGTGCGGGGCGAAGAGGCGCAGCAGCGTCTCGAGCGCGGCGAGCAGGGTGACCCGCGCCGACACGTCGCCCGCCTCGCCCTCCGCGCCGTAGGCGCGCTGCTTGACGAGCTCGAGGTAGTCGTCGCAGAACCCCCAGAAGAAGTGCTCGGTGTGGTCAAGCGCCCGCGCGTAGTCGAAGTCGGCGAACGCGGCGGAGACGTCGTCGGCGAGGCTGGCGAGGGTCGCGAGGAGCGACCGGTCGACAGGCGCCGTCGCGTCGCCGGTGGCGGTCGGGTCGACGTCGCCGCCGACGCCGAGCGCGAACTTCGACGCGTTGAGGATCTTGATCGCGAGCCGCCGACCGATCTTCATCTGGCCCTCGTCGAGCGCGGTGTCCGTGCCCGGGTGCCCGCTGGCCGCCCAGTACCGGACGGCGTCCGAGCCGTACTGCTCGAGCAGGTTCATCGGCGTGATGACGTTGCCCTTCGACTTCGACATCTTCTTGCGGTCCGGGTCGAGCACCCAGCCGTTGATCGTGACGTGCTGCCACGGGAGCACGTCGTGCTCGAAGTGGGCGCGCACGACGGTGTCGAAGAGCCACGTCCGGATGATCTCGGGACCCTGGGGCCGCAGGTCCATCGGGAACGTGCGGGCGAACAGATCCGGGTCGTCCTCCCAGCCGCACGCCAGCTGGGGCGTGAGCGAGGACGTGGCCCAGGTGTCCATGACGTCGGGGTCGCCGACGAAGCCGCCGGGCTGGCCCCGCTGCGCCTCGTCGCACCCGTCCGGCGCGTCGCTCGACGGGTCGACGGGCAGGCGCGTCTCGGGGGCGAGGATCGGCGCCCCCCAGTCGGGGGCACCGTCGGCGTCGACCGGGTACCAGATCGGGAACGGCACGCCGAAGAAGCGCTGTCGGCTGATGAGCCAGTCGCCGTTCAGCCCCTCGACCCACGAGTCGTAGCGGGCGCGCATGTGCGGGGGATGCCACGCCAGCGCGTGGCCGCTCGCCAGCAGCGCGGCGCGCAGCACCGGGTCGCGTCCGCCGTTGCGCAGGTACCACTGGCGCGTCGTGATGATCTCGAGGGGCCGCTCCCCCTTCTCGTAGAACTTCACGGCGTGCGTGATGCGCTCGGGGTCGCCGACGAGCTCGCCGGCGTCCTGTAACAGCTCGACGATGCGGCGCTGCGCCTGGCGGATCGTCAGACCGGCGAGCTCGGCGTACGCGGCGCGCCCGGGCGGGTCCGTGATCGCGTCGGGTGGCTCGGGCTTCAGGCGCCCGTCGCGGCCGATGATGGGGCGTGCCGGCAGCTCAAGCTCCCGCCACCAGGTCACGTCGGTGAGGTCGCCGAACGTGCAGATCATCGCGATGCCCGAGCCCTTCTCCGGGTCGGCGAGCGGATGCGCGACGATCGGCACCTCGACGCCGAAGAGCGGCGTGCGCGCCGGCGTGCCGAAGAGGTCGGTGTAGCGGTCGTCGTCGGGGTGCGCGACCAGCGCGACGCAGGCCGCGAGGAGCTCGGGGCGGGTGGTCTCGATCACGACGGCGTCGCCGTCGCCGCGGTGAAACCTCACGGCGTGGTAGGCGCCCGCCAGCTCGCGGTCCTCGAGCTCGGCCTGCGCCACGGCGGTGCGGAAGTCGACGTCCCAGAGGGTCGGGGCCTCGGCCTGGTACGCCTCGCCGCGGGTGATCGAGCGCAGGAAGGCCCGCTGCGAGCTGCGCTGGCTGGCCTTCCCGATCGTCGTGTAGGTGAGCGACCAGTCCACCGAGAGGCCGAGGTAGCGCCACAGCTCCTCGAAGCGGGCCTCGTCCTCGACGACGAGGCGCTCGCAGAGCTCGACGAAGTTGCGCCGGGCGATCGCCAGCGGCGGGTCGGGCGGCTCGCTGGGCGCTTCGAACCCGGGGTCGTATGGGAGCCCGGGGTCGCAGCGCACCCCGAAGTAGTTCTGCACCCGCCGCTCGGTCGGGAGCCCGTTGTCGTCCCAGCCCATCGGATAGAAGACGGCGCGGCCCCGCATGCGCTGGTAGCGGGCGATCGTGTCGGTCTGCACGTACCCGAACACCGAGCCCATGTGCAGCGAGCCCGACACGGTGGGCGGCGGGGTGTCGATCGAGAAGATCTCGGCGCGCTCGTGCGCGCGATCGAAGCGGTAGGTCCCGTCCGCCTCCCAGCGTGTGCTCCAGATGCCCTCGAGCCCGTCGAGGCTCGGCTTGTCCGGGACCGTCATGGAGCGAGTCTAGAGAACCGACCTCGCGTGCCGGCTGGTCGAGCTCGCCATCGCCGCGCCGACGGCGCGGCTCAGGCCGATCGGCGGTCCGGCGTGCTCGTGATGAGCGTCGGCGTCATGTGCTCGAGGACGACCGAGCGGTCGATGACGCAGCGCGCGACGTCGGCACGGCTCGGGAGGTCGTACATGACGTCGAGCAGCACCTCTTCGAGGATGGCCCGCAGCCCGCGGGCGCCGGTGCCGCGCTTCAGCGCCTCCTCAGAGACCGCTTCGAGCGCGTCGTCGGTGAGCACGAGGTCGACGTCGTCGAACTGGAAGAACTTCTGGTACTGCTTCAGCAGGGCGTTCTTCGGCTCGATGAGGATTCGCATCAGCGCCTCCTGGTCGAGGCTGTGCACCGCGCCGACGACGGGCAGGCGGCCGACGAACTCGGGGATCAGCCCGAACTTCAGGAGGTCTTCGGGCAGGACGCCGGCGAGCAGCGCGCCGAGGTCCTTCTGGTCGGGCCGGCGCACGTCGGCGCCGAAGCCGACGCCGCGGTTCCCGATGCGGCTCTCGATGATCTTGTCGATGCCGGCGAACGCGCCGCCGCACAGGAACAGGATGTTCGTCGTGTCGATCTGGATGAACTCCTGGTGGGGGTGCTTGCGGCCCCCCTGGGGTGGCACCGACGCGGTGGTGCCCTCGAGGATCTTCAGCAGCGCCTGCTGCACGCCCTCGCCGGAGACGTCGCGGGTGATCGACGGGTTCTCGGCCTTCCGGGCGATCTTGTCGATCTCGTCGATGTAGATGATGCCGGTCTCGGCCTTCTTGACGTCGTAGTCGGCGGCTTGGATCAGCTTCAGGAGGATGTTCTCGACGTCCTCGCCGACGTAGCCCGCCTCGGTGAGCGCGGTCGCGTCGGCGATCGCGAACGGGACTTTCAGCAGGCGGGCGAGCGTCTGGGCGAGGAGCGTCTTGCCGCACCCGGTCGGCCCGATGAGGAGGATGTTCGACTTCTGGAGCTCGACCTCGGGGTCGCCGTACGCGCCGGCCTGGACGCGCTTGTAGTGGTTGTAGACGGCGACGGAGAGGATCTTCTTGGCCTGGTCCTGGCCGATCACGTAGTCGTTCAGGTACTCGTAGATCTCACGCGGCTTGGGCAGCTCGTCGAAGCGGACCTCGGAGCTCTGGGAGAGCTCCTCCTCGATGATCTCGTTGCAGAGATCGATGCACTCGTCGCAGATGTAGACCCCGGGGCCGGCGATGAGCTTCTTGACCTGCTTCTGGCTCTTCCCGCAGAACGAGCACTTCAGCAGGTCGCCACCGTCACCGAACTTTGCCACGACGCGCTCCCCCTCGCTGGGCCTGTCAGCTCACTCCGGCGGCGGGTGCCACCGAAGCCAGGTCTCGGTTGGTCAGGATCTCGTCGACGATGCCGTATTCCTTCGCCTCCGTCGCGCCCATGATGAAGTCGCGGTCGGTGTCGGTCCCGACCTTCTCGACGGACTGGCCAGTGTGGTGCGCCAGGATCTGGTCGAGGAGCTCGCGCATGCGCGTGATCTCCTTCGCCTGGATCTCGATGTCCACCGCCTGGCCGGACGCCCCACCGTGCGGCTGGTGGATGAGGATGCGCGCGTGGGGCAGCGCGTAGCGCTTGCCCCGCGCCCCCGAGGCGAGCAGCACGGCCGCCGCGGACGCCGCCTGGCCGATGCAGATCGTCTGCACTTGGGGCTTGATGTACTGCATCGTGTCGTAGATCGCCATCAGCGCGGTGATCTCGCCACCGGGCGAGTTGATGTACAGCGAGATGTCCTTGTCGGGGTCCTCGCTCTCGAGGTGGATGAGCTGGGCCATCAGCAGGTTGGCGATGGTGTCGTCGATCGGCGTGCCGAGGAAGATGATCCGCTCCTTCAGCAGCCGCGAGTAGAGGTCGAAGGCCCGCTCCCCGCGGCTCGTCTGCTCGACGACGGTGGGGACCAGGTAGTCGTAGGCGGGGACCAGGCTGCGGGTTGGCTGATTCACTCGGACTCCTCAGCATCGGATGTCGGGGCGGGGTCGGTGGGGCCGCCTTCGGGCAGGGTGAGCTCGACGGGGTCGCCGGACTCGTCGACGACGGTTGCGTGGTCAACGAGGAACTGGAGCGCCTTGCCTCGAGCGATGTCCGAGCGTACCGCCTCGATCACGCCTCGCCGTTCAAGATCGCGCCGTACTTTGGCGGGCTTCTCGCCGACTCGCTCGGCCACCCGGTCGATCTCCCGCTGCAGCTCCTCGTCGGCGGCCTCGATCGCCTCCTGCTCGACGACGGAGCGCAGCGCGAGGTCGGCGCGCACCGCGTCGGTCGCGCCCTCGCGCACGCCCGTGACGAACGCCTTCTCCTCCTGGCCCGTCGCGGCCAGGTACTCGGGAATCGTGACGCCTTGGTCCTCGAGACGGTGCACGAGGTCGTGGAGGCGGCGCTCCGCCTCGCGGTCGACGAGCGCGTCCGGGATGGCGATGTCGACGCGCTCGGCGACGGCCTCCAGCACTTTGTCGCGCACGAGCATCTGGGCGCGCACGGTGGAGACGACGCCGAGCCGGGTGCGGGCGTCGTCGCGCAGCGCGTCGAGGGTGTCGAACTCGCTGACCTCGGAGGCCCAGTCGTCGCTCGGCTCGGGCAGCACCTTGCGCTTCGTCTCCTTGACGAGCACCTGGAAGGCGACCTCCTGGCCTGCCCGGTCGCCGAAGCGCTCCGAGAGCGTGTCGTTGAACCGCAGGATGTCGCCGACCCGCTTGCCGCGGAGCTCGTCGTCGAGGCGGGGCACGAGCCCGCCCGAGCCGACCTCGTAGAGATAGTCGCTGGCGCTCAGCGCGTCGATGACCTCGTCGTGGATGTAGGCCTTGATGTCGATCTGGGCGTAGTCGCCGTCAGCGAGGGGCGCGGTCTTGTCCTCGAGGTCGGCGAAGCGGTCGCGCAGCGCGTCGATCTGGGCGTCGACCTCCTCGTCGGTGACCGACGGGTTGGGGATCTCGATGCGCAGGCCGTCGTAGCCGTCGACCCGGGCGTCGGGGCGGACCTCGACCACCGCGTCGAAGGCCACGTCGCCGCTGTCCTCGCCCTCGGTGATGTCGATCTCGGGCGCCGCGATGACATCGATGTCCTCGGCCTCGACCGCTTGGGCGTAGTACTCGGGGAGGGCGTCCCGGAGGGCCTGCTCGCGGGCGACCTCGGTGCCGAGCCGGGCCTCGAGCAGGGCGCGGGGGGCCTTGCCCGGCCGGAACCCGGGGATGCGGACCTCGCGGGCGAGCTTGCGGAACGCGGCGTCGATGGCCCGCTCGAAGTCGGCGGCCGGCACCTCGACGCGCAGTCGGACCTTGTTGCCCTCGAGCGGCTCGACCGACGTCGTGAGGGGGGACATAGAGAGAAGGGCAGGATACCCGTGGCCTCCAGCGTCCCTTCGCACCGGATCCGCCGGTGCGGCGCCCTCAGGTCCCGGGTGCCGGGATCGTCGCGTGCAGCGCCGCCATGCCGATTCGTCCGGTTGCGCCCGACGCGACGACGCCGCGGACGAGCATGGCGATGAAGTCCCGCGAGTCGGGGCTGAGATAGCGGTCGTCGGCGTGCAGTCCGTACACCTTCGTGCCGTGGACGGTCCCGTCGAGCGCCGGCTGGTAGGTGTTGAAGCTCACCCAGCTCGGGTTGATGTCCAGCTCCATCGCGCGCTGGACGCCGGCCGCGACGAGCGCCTGGGCGAGGGTCGCGGGGGTGAGACCGCCCCCCGCCGCGTACACGAGCGCGCCGTGCGCGTCGATGCCGAGCGCGGACCGCCAGGTCGCCGCACCGCCGATGCTCGCGCCCCACGCGCCCGGGCTCCCGGCCGACGCGACGGGCGCGCCGCCGTCGACGAGCAGCGTGAGGTTCTGGCGGACGTACGCCGCGTCGGACGACCCCGGCACGTCGCGACCCCACTGCCCGAGGCTCGCCTGCCCGCTGCTGCTCACCACGAGGGACGCGTCACCCGCCTCGGGCGCTCGCCACGTGGCGCCCCAGCCGACCCAGCCGCCGTGGATGTCGCCCATCTTGAAACCCGAGTTGAACGCCGCGGCGAGCGCCGCGCGCTCGGGGTCCGGGACCTGGCCCCCCCATGGTCCGGGCCCGTTCGGCGGGTCGCTCGTGCCGGCCACGAGGACGGGGTGCAGGAGCTGGGGGTCCATCCACGCGAGCCCGACGCCGTCGACCTGGGCGCCGAACGTGACGGGTCGGCCGAGCGCGGTGCGCCCGAGCGGCGACCACGCGATGCCGCCGCCGGGCGTCACCGCCGGCGGCAGCGCCGGCGCGCCGGGCGTCTCGACGCGCGCGTCGCCGGCGGCGTCGAGGACGCGCACCTGCACCGTCGCGCTCGTGCCGTCGGCGAACCCGACGGTGCACGGCAGCGTCGCGCCCGGCGCCGCGACGGTCATGGGACCGGCGCCGCAGCCGACGACGGCGGGGATCGACGCGTTCGCGCTGACGAGGTAGGCGGCCGCCGTGTTCGGAAACACGGCATCGAGCGCGTCGAGGGCGAGCCGGCCGCTGCGCGTGGTCCGCACCGCGACGTGGAGCGGGACGCTCGCCGTGTGCACGGTGCAGCGGAACTGCGCCTGGCCGCCCGCGCCGCCGCAGCGGGTGACACCTACGCCGAGCGCCGGGTACGCGAGGCTCGCCTCGCGGGTCACAGCCCGCTGGACGGCGGCGACGTCGAGCCCACCACCGCTGCCGCACCCGACCAGCAGGGAGGCGACGAGCGCGGCGGTGGCCACGAGGGTGACGGCCCGCCCGCCGGTCACGCCCACTCGCATCGCTACATCGAGGCCCGACGCGCGGACGCGTGTGCCGAGTCGCTCACGACGGGATCGAGCTCGCGCTGATCGGCACGCAGGGTGCCGTGCTCGTCGCCAGCGACGGCTCGGGCAGCCGAGGTGGCGTGAGGAAGGCCGGCGTGCCGTGCAGGTCGACGCAGTCGAGGAGGTTCGCGGCGTGCCCGTCGCGGTTCGTCAGCGCCGGGAGGTTCCACTTCGTCTCGACGAGCCGCAGGATCGACGTGTGGTCGTAGACGATCGACGACACGTGGCCCCGCTTCGCACGAGGTGAGACGACGACCGCCGGGACGCGGAACCCGTACCGGTCGTACCCGCCGGGCACGTCGGACGGACGGAGGTTCGGCGGGACCGCGTCGGGCACCGGGGCGGCGGGCGGACGGACGTGGTCGTAGTACCCGCCGCTCTCGTCGTAGTTCCACACGAGCAGCGTCTTGGACCAGCCGGGTCCGTGCATGGCCGCGTTGATCACCTTCGACGAGAACTGCTCCCCGACGCGGATGTCCTGGGGGTCCTCCTCGGAGCTCTTGCCGAAGTCGGGCTCGACGAGACTGAAGAACGGCAGCGACCCGGCCGCGGCGTCGGTGAAGAACTGCGCGATCGGCACCTGCTTGGCCTTGTCTGCGGAGATGACGTTCGGAAACAGGTCGGTCGACGGGGTCGTCGAGTAGTAGTCGAGCCAGCTGACGCCGTGCGCGTCGAACACCTCCATGATCGAGCCGTTCATCGGCTCGTGCGGCGGCAGCGTGTTCGTGATGAGCCCGTTCGCCGTGCCAGAGAGGAGGCAGTATCGGTTCGGGTAGGTCTGCGCCGGGATGGACGCGAACCACCGGTCGGCGAGCACGAAGGTGCGGGCGAGGCCGGCGTAGAAGGGCAGGTCCTCGGGTGTCCAGTAGCCCATCGCGACGGGACCCGACGAGCTCTTCGCGAACCCGTCGTTGCGCTGCCCGTTCATCGAGACGTGCGTCGCGTTCCAGGTGTTGTCGGGACTGCTGGCCAGCTGGCAGGTGCTCGGCATATGGAAGGCGCGCACCGGCTGACCACTCGCGTCGAGGTTCGTTGCGAGCGGGCGGCCGCGGCGGTCGACCTTGAACCCGTCCCCCCGACCCAGGACGCCGAGGTAGTTGTCGAAGGAGTGGTTCTCCATCATCAGCACGACGACGTGCTCGATCTCGGGGATCGTGTCGACGCCTGCGGGGAGATTCGGGTTGGGGCGCACCCCGACGCCGACGCCGACACCGGAGCTCGCGCCGAGGCGGGGCAGCTTCCCGGTGGCCAGCACCAGGCCGGCGGCACCGGCCGCCTGCAGCACGTTGCGTCGCGTGTACCGGCGCATCCCCCACCGTTTCGAGCCCACGAGGCCGGGACGCTAGCGCCCGGCCCGCCCGGTCGGGGTGACGGCTCGGCAAACGCCGGGCGGACGTTAGGGGCTCGGCGTGCTCGCGCCCTCGAGCGCCGCGACGCTGGGCGCGCCGGCGACGAGGGCCTGCAGCGCGGCGAGCCCGTCGGGCCGTCCCTTCAACGTGGCGTCGAGGTAGTCGACGGTCGCCTGCGCGACCAAGTTGAAGTGGGGATCGGTCGGGTCGCTGTAGGGCGGCAGGTGGACGGCGGACACGAGCGTGAGCAGCTCCTTCGGCGCCGGCAGGTTGGCGCGGTCGAAGGCGATCGACGCCGGGTACGGGTCGTACTGGTCGTGGTCCTCCATGACGTGGAGGATCGGGACGCCGGTCGCCGCGGGGAGCACGCCGGCGTTCGCGAGGTTCCCGGCCATGGCGATGACCGCCTTCACCCGGGGGTCGCGGCAGCACGGCGCGAAGCCCAGGTCGTAGGCCAGGACCTCCCCGTCGGAGTGCCCGGTGGCGGCGACCCGGGTCGGGTCGATCAGCCCGGCGAGCGGATCGCCCGGCGTGGCGGCGTGCTGCAGCGCCTGGCCGAGCACGAAGTCGAGATCGGTGAGATTGTTCTGCGGGTAGTCGGCGTGGCTCGCGCCGCCGGGCGCGGCGCCGTTCAGCAGCGGTATCGCGGGCGCGACGACGACGTAGCCGGCGGAGGCCCACTTCGCGAGCAGGGCGGAATACGTCGCGGGCGTGACCGCGAAGCCGTGGGCGAACACGACGAGCGGGTAGGGGCCCTGCGCGACGTCGGGTGGGGCGCCGCTGACGGGCGCGCCGCCCGCCGCGCCGGTCGCGGGGTACCAGGTCGTCGTGAGCATGGTGCGACCCGGGGCGCCGGGCGCGCCGCCGTTCGGTGGCGTCGGTCGGCTCGTGTCGACGTACGAGTCGGTGCGCGTGCCCACCGCGAGCGTGCCGACCGGCAGCCCGACCGGGACCGTCGTGGTGGTCGTCGGCGGGAGCGTGGACGTCGTCGTCGACCGGGGTGGGCTGGCCTGGTGCGCTCCCCCGGTGCCGCACGCGGCGAGGACGAGTGCGCCGCCGGCCGCGGCGAGCCGGGCGGCCGACCGGCGCCGGGCCGCGCCCCGCTCCGGATCAGTCCTCGTCGAGGTCACTCGTCATCCCCGCGCGGTTCAGCAGCACGAGCGCGATGACGAGGACCAGCGCGACGCCGGCGTTCACGCCGAGCTCGATCACGGTGTGGTTGAAGGCCGTGGTCTGCTCCGAGAGCGACTGCGCGCCGACGAGCAAGATTTGGCGCACCGCGGAGATGATGCCGATGATGAGGAAGGGCCGGAGCTGGAAGCCACCGCCCTCGAGGTGCGCGAGGAGGGTGCGGAAGATCTCGAGCACGATCACCACGAAGAGCACGCCGTTGACCGCGTTCGTCACGATGGTGGCGAACGCGCCGCTGCTGTTGATGAGGTTGTTGATCGTGTTGTAGAGCGAGGCGACCGCGATGCCGGCGAGCACCAGCGCGACGGCGAGGTACACGAGGTCCTCGAGGTTGCTCAGCGCATCGAGCAGCCACTCGGGGATCAGGCGTCGGCGCGGTGCGGCGCTCCGGGTCGGCGTGGCCACGGGTCATAGTCTCGCCGCGCCGGGCCACGCGGCCGGGGACCTGCTCGTCCGGCGCACGGACCATGGTCGGCGCGTCGTCAGCGCATGATGCCGGTGTGCCCGACCGAGTAGCGGCCGGGTTGCGGCCAGACGCACAGGCCGTGAGGTTGGATCCCGACGGGGATCTTCGTGACCGCGCCGGTCGTCGTGTCGAAGACGTAGACGACGTTGTCGTACCGGCCGCTCAGCCACAGCTCCTTGCCGTCGGCGGTCACGTTGCCCATGTCGGGGCTCCCGCCGCCGGGGACCGGCCAGTTGGCGACGACGGTGTTGGTCTTCACGTCGATCACGCTCACGCTGCCGGGACCGTTCGGGTGGGTGCCCTGGAGGCTCGGGAAGCCGCGGTTCGACACGTAGAGCTTCGTGTCGTCCCGGCTGAAGTACAGGCCGTGCGCCCCGATCGCGGTCGGGATGAAGCCCTTGATCGTGAAGGTGTCTGGATCGATCAGGTAGACGCGTCCCGTCGTCATCTCGGCGACGTAGAAGGTCTTGCCGTCGGGCGAGACGCGGATGTCCTGGGGCATCCCGTTGGGGACGACGTTGAGGTAGCCGACGACGACGTGGTTCACGAGGTCGATCTTCACGAGGCTGCCCTGGTACTCGCAGCTGGCGATCATGTAGCGGCCGTCGATCGTGAAGTCGGCGTGGTTCACGCCCGAGCAGTTCGGCACCGGGATCGAGTACTGCAGCGCCATCGTGTGCGGGTCGCGGAAGTCGAGGCGCTTCAGGGCCTCGGCGACGACCACCGCCGACTTGCCGTCGGGCGTGAAGTACATGTTGTAGGGGTCGGGTACGTCGACCGCGGCGCCGGGCTTGCCGGTGCGCGGGTCGATCGGCGTGAGGCTGCCCGTGGGCTGGCCCTCCGAGTTGTTCGTCACCCACAGCGTCTGGAGGTCATAGGACGGGACGACGTGCTGGGGGTTCGAGCCCACCGGGAACGTGTCGACGACCTGCTTCGTGGCGGGGTCGATGACCGTGACCGTGTTCGAGGTCAGGTTGGGGACGTAGACGCGCGACAGGTCGCCCTGGGTGGCGGCGCTGAACATGTTCGTCTCGGCCTGGCTGTACAGGTTCGAGGCGTCGACGACCGGCGGCATGCCGGGCACGGTCTGCACCGCGGGCTGGGCCGAGGTCGTGGACGTCGACGAGGACTGGCTGAGGCTCCCCGAGCCGCCCCCACACGCCGCGAGCACCAGCAGCGCGCCGGTCGCGAGGCCGGCGCCGAGCCGACCCGGCCCGCGCCAGGCGCGGCGCACCCACCGACGTGTGCGGCGTGACGCCGTCGACCAGCTCACGAGACCTCGCTTCCGCGGCGGCTGCCGCCGGGGCGCGACCGTATCGGGCTGGTGTGCGGATCGGGGGACGGGCCCCGACGCCTCAGGCGGGCGGCGCGGTCGGCGTGGTCGTGGAGGAGCGGGTGCCGAGTCTCACGGAGGCCTGCGCGGAGCTGCCGCCGCGGGTGTAGGCGATCGTCACCTGGTCACCCGGCTGGTGCGATTCGATCTGCTGCGCGAGCGCCGACGCGCTCGACACGGTGGTGCCGTCGACCGCGGTGATGACGTCGCCGGCCTTCAGCCCGGCCTGGTCGGCGGGTCCACCGCTCACGACGCTCACGACCGACGCGCCCGACGTCCCGCTCGCGGCGCCCGTCTCGACACCGAGGAACGCGCCGCCCTGGGCAGGCACCTGGGCCCCGCCACCGCCGCCACTGCTGCTGCCGCCGCCGCCCTCACCGGGGCCGAAGAAGTTGCCGCCGGGGGCGAAGGGCCGCGCGATGCGCGCGCCGGGGAAGGGGAAGGGGCCGCTGTTGCCGCCCGGGGCGGCCGCCCAGCCGATGCCGAAGCCGCCGCCGAAGAGCACGATGGCGGCGACGAGGAACACGACCCACTTGGGGACGTGGATGACGTCGCGAGACTTCGCTTCGGCCGGTTGCGCCTCCGTGGTCGTCGTGTCGACCGGGGCCTGCGGCTCGGTCTGCTCGGGCGTCTCGTCGCTCATCCACTCATCCTTCTCGGGGTTCGCCGCCCATCGTCCCAAATCGGACCTGAGACGATGCTAAGAGCGGCGCGCCAAATCGCGTCGGCAGCGATGTCAGGCTGGCGACGGCAGGTAGGTCGTCTGGCACTCCTTTCATGGGCCACGTCCTCCCCTGCCCGGCCACGGTGTGCAATGCGCGGCTCGCGCGACAACCCGGTCGGCCTGTACCGTGCGCGTGACCGGGAGGACGCCGTGACCGCGCTCATCGCGAGCCACTACACGCTGTCCGGGGCGCCCGTCATGCAGCGGCCCCGCTTCTCGTTCGCCGATCGCGTCGCCGCGGCGGCAGCCGCCGGCTTCGTGGGCGTCGGCGTGGACTCCAGCGACTACGCGGCCATGCGCGCCTCCGGGACCTCAGGCGCCGAGCTCTGTCGGGTCCTCGACGACCACGGTATGCGAGCACTCGAGATCGAGTTTCACTTCGACTGGGCCCACGACGGGAAACGAGGCCGCGACGCGCGGGACCGCGAGGCGACGCTCCATGAGATGGCGGCGCTGTTCTCGCCTGATCATCTCAACGTGGGCGAGCTGGATGGAGCCGGCGACGCGCCGCCCCTCGCGGTGCTCTCGGAGCGCTTCGGGGAGGTATGCGACCGCGCCGCCGAGCACGGCACACGCGTGGCCTTCGAGTTCCTGCCGTGGACGGCCGTGCCCGACCTCGCCACGGCGTGGGACCTCGTCCGACGTGCGGGACGGCCCAACGGCGGCGTGCTCCTCGACGCCTGGCACTACTTCTGCGGTCGTCCCGACGCCGCGCTCCTCGGCTCGCTCCCGGGCTCGACGATCACGGGCGTGCAGCTCGACGACGCCGACGCGGCCCGGGTCGGGACGCTCGCCGAGGACACCATGCTGCGGCGCCGGCTGCCCGGCGCCGGGTCGTTCGACCTGACGGGCCTCGTGTCGACGCTCGACCGGATCGGCGTCGCGGTGCCGATCTCGGTCGAGATCCTCTCCTCCGAGCACCAGGCGCTCGACCTCGACGAGGCGGCACGTCGCGCGTTCGACTCGGCGGCGGCCGTCATCGCCGCGGCGCGCTCGAGTCAGGGGCGTTCGGCGTAGTCACGGCGAACGTCAAACGGGAGGCACCGGAAGCGCCCCGAACCTCGCCAGGCAGCGCCCCCGACGCACGCCGCAGGGGCGGGCAGATCGCCCGGCCATCGGGCAGATGCCGTCAGCCGCTCCCTCTCCGTAACACGCCGATCGAGGCGCGCGTGACGACGTTCACACCGCTGACGCCCGGCGACCCGCGCGAAGGCATGACCGAGTGCACGGTCCGGGGCGCGCCGGTGTCAGGTGGAGCTGTTCGAGGTCGGCGTCCCTCCACCTGCACCGCCACGGAACCTGCCGCCGAAGCCGCCGAAGCCCCCGCCGCACGAGCCGTTCACCGGTTGGGAGATGGTGACGTTCTTGGCGGTGATCGTGCCCAGGCTGTCCGCCGTGCCGTTGGCGCTCACGCAGGAACCGACCGCGAGATCACTCTCGGCGCCCTTGACCGTCTGGGTGACGGTGGTGGAGCTCGTCAGGGTGACGGTGACCGTCCTGGTCTTCGTCTTGGACTTCTTGTTGGTCTGGGGGACCTGCGACTTCACCGTGAGCTGCTGACCGGAGACGCTGGTGACCGAACCGAAGGCCGCCGCGATGTTGGACGGAAGCGTGCTGCCGCCCGGCAGGGTGAAGGGGGTCCCGTTCGGTGAGGTGAACGGCGTGCTGCCGGGCGTCCCGTTTCCGAATCGACCGGCACCGGCTCCCCGGCCGGCGGCGCCACCGTTCGGCGCCCGCGTGCATCCCTTCGAGGTGGGCTGGGTGATCACCACCGTGGACGCCGAGACGCCGCTCGTGGCGCTGCCCGTCCCGACGACGCGCACGCAGTCCCCCTTGGCGATGTCAGACGCGCTGGCCGACTTGGTCTGCAGGTAGCCGGTCGAGCTGGTGACGACCACCGTGGTGTTGTTGCCGTTGCGGGCCTGCACCGTGAGCGTCGATCCCGTGAGTCCGGACAGCATGCCGGTCGTGAACGGCGACGGCGTGCTCCCCGACGTTTGGGCACCCGCTGACCCGGCGGCCAGCACGAGCGAGAGGAGGGTGACGATCGGGAGCGCTGCCCAGGCAGCACGCTCGGGGCCCGGTCTGCGGGCGCGACGGGCGGTTGCGGGCGGGTGGTTCATCTCGATACCTCGCATTGGGGTTTGGAATGGAAATGGCATGGGCTCAGCCGCCTCTCGACCCGGTCGCCCCGCCGCCGCCGAGGCCTCCGCGTCCGCCGCCCCCGAAGAGGCCACCGCGGAGCGGGGTGGTCGTGGAGGTGCTCGAGTTCGAGGAGGAGGTGGCCGATCCGGGCAACGGCGTGGCCATGTTGGCGAGCACGACCTGCTCGCCCTTTTTCAGACCTGACGTGATCTGTGTCCACGTGTACCCGACGACGCCGACGTGCACCCTCGTTTGGCGCACCGCGTTGCCGTCAAGCACCTCGACGGTGTTCGTCGTCCCGTTGGTCGTGACCGCGGAGGTCGGGACGGCGAGCGTGTTCTTGGCGTGCTGGGTGATGATGGTGACCGCGCCGGTGGACGCGTTGCCGAGGGCGACGTTCGGTCTCTTCAGCGCCACCACCACGAGGTAGGTCGTCGACACGGCGCTCGTCGAGTTGGGGGCAATCGAGATCGACGCGACCTTGCCGGTCAACGTCTTGTGCTTGCCGTCGGGGACGACGGTGGCCGATTGGCCGACGGCGACGTGCGGGATGTTGTCGACGGAGACCGTCGTGGAGGCCTGGTAGGTCGGGCTGCCCTGCACGACGATCGTGGCGGTGGACGATGCGGCGGTCACGGTCTGGCCCGGGACGATGTTGACGGCGTCGACGGTGCCGGCAATCGGGGTCGTGAGCGTGGCCTGGGCGAGCTCCTGCTGGGCGACTGCGACATTCGCGAAGGCTGCGTCGACCGCGGCTTGATCGGCGCTGAGGTCCGCCGCGGTGGGCGCGGCCGCGGCTGCCCCGCCACCTGACGCCGCGCCGCCACTACCACCGGATCGTGCAGATCCACCGCTCGAGCTGCCGCCCCCGCCGCCCGAGCTGGATCCCGACGGGAGGCTGTTGATGATGTTGTTGAGGTTCGAGGATGCGGCCGACAGCGCGTTCAGTGCGGCGCTCAGTGCTTGCTCTGCGGAGTTCACGTTCTGGACGTCGGTTTCACACTGCGCGATGGCGACGGGCGTGACCAACATCGCAGTCGTGCAGTCGGTGGCTGCTTTCTGCACCGCGCTCTGAACGTTGCCTTGGTCCACATCGACCTGGTGTTGTGCCTGGACGACTGCCTGCTGCGCCGCCTGGAGCTGCGGGCTGCTCACGGATCGCACCGCGACGAGTTCGAGGTGCGACGTGTTCGCCGAGGGGGCCGTCCAGCTCGTACCGGCTGCCGTCCCGGTCCCCGTGCTGCCGGTTCCGGTGCTCGATCCGCCCAGTCCACCGCCGGTGCCGCCGATGCTGCTCCCGCCCTGCCCGGACAGCGCCTTCGACAGCGCGAGCTGGTCCTGAGCGAGGGTGGCCATCTGCTGGTCGACCGTCTGCTGGAGCGACTGGGTGTCGATCTGGGCCAAGGTCTCGCCGGCGCTGACCTTGTCGCCGATCTTCACGCCGACGGACGCGACGGTGCCGGCCATCGGGAAGGCGACGGTGGCCTGGAGCGTGGGCTCGATCGTGGCGACGCCGCTCAGCGCGGCATCGACGTTCTGGGTCGACGCGGGCGCGGTGCGGTAGCCCGACCCCGACGATTCGAACGCGCCGCTGAGGATCGCCACGATCAGGGCCAGGATCACGAACACGATCGCCGCCACAGCGCGGAGAGAAGGACGCCGGCTCGGTGGCGCGCTCACCGTGGCGACCGGTTCTAGGTCGGGGAACAGCGTCGCGAGCTTCGCGCTCAACGTCGACGGGGTCGTGTCGCTCATCGGCTCACTCGCTTCGCAGTGCGTCGATGGGCGCGAGGCGCGCCGCGCGCGATGCCGGGTAGACACCGAAGACGACGCCGATCCCGACCGCGATCACGATCGCCCCGATCGAGGCAGGGATCGACAGGATGACGCGCTGGTCGCTGAACTGCGGGATGAGAATCGCCCCGAGAACCCCCAGCGCGACGCCCAGGATTCCTCCGGCGAGCCCGAGCACCGACGCCTCGACGAGGAACTGGCGGCGGATGACGCTGGGTGCGGCGCCGATCGCCTTGCGGACGCCGATCTCGCGGATCCGCTCCGTGACGGAGACAAGCATGATGTTCATGACGCCGATGCCGCCGACGATCAGCGCGATGACCGCGATCCCGGCGAGCATGACGGTCAGCGTGTTGTCGACCTGGTTGGACGCGGCGAGGATCGACTGTTGCGTGGCGATCGAGAAATCTGCGTTGCTCGCATTGGTGACGTGGTGGGTGTTGAGCAGCAAGGCGTTCGCCTCTTGGTACGCCGCCGAGAGGCTGTTGGCCGACGTGGCCTTCACATAGATCGAGCTCACGGAGTTCCGGCTGAGGCCGCCGACGAGGCGCTGCGAGTAGGTGCTCAGCGGAACGACCGCGAGGTCGTTGCTCGCCGCCTGCTCGGCGGAGCTCAGACTCGAGAGGACCCCGACCACCTGGAGCTTGACGCCGTTGTACGTCACCGAGCTCCCGATCGGGTCGGTGCTCCCGAACAGCTGGGTCACGGTGTCGGGGCCGAGGACGACGACCGGCGCCGCGTTCCGCTCGTCCGTATCGGTGAGGAAGCGGCCGAGGGCGGCGCCTCGTGACCGGGCGGTCTGCCAGCTCGGCGTCGTGCCCGTCAGGGTCGTCGTCCAGTTCGCGCCGGTCGTGGGGTTCACCAGCTCCGCGGAGGTCGTCGACACGGGGCTGACGGCCTCGACGTCGGGCGCGGAGACCTTCGAAGTGAGAGCTGCGGCGTCGGCCTGCGTCAACGTCGTCGCCGTGCCGAAGCCGCCCCGCCCGCCGGTGCTGCTTGTCGAGCTGCCCGGTGACACGACGAGCACGTTCGTGCCGAGCTCGTTGATCTGGTCCCGCACCGTGGCCGACGCTCCCTGCCCGATGCCAACGGTGAGCACGACGGCGGTGATCCCGATGAGGATCCCGAGCATCGTGAGCGCGGAGCGCAGGCGATGCGACCGCACCGCGTCCATCGCGGTCCAGAAGGTGTCGCGCCACGTCACCGGCGGCCCCCGCGGCTGACGACGCTCGTGTCAAGGCCCTCGGGTTCCACCGACTGGCCATCCCGGATCTCGATCATCCGCTGCGCGCGCGCTGCGACGTCCCGCTCGTGTGTGATGAGCACGAGCGTGCGCCCGTCGGCGTTGAGCTCCTCCAGCAGCGCCAGCACGTCGGCGGCCGCGACGGAGTCGAGATTGCCGGTCGGCTCGTCAGCGAGGATCATCGCGGGCTCGGTGATGAGGGCCCGGGCGACGGCGACGCGTTGCTGCTGCCCGCCCGAGAGCTCACCGGGCCGGTGCTCTGCCCGATCCACGAGGCTGACTCGCTCGAGCGCCGCGAACGCACGGGCGCGCCGCTCCTCGGGATCGATACCGGCATACACGAGCGGCAGCTCGACGTTCTGCAGCGCCGTCATGTGGGCCAAGAGATTGAACTGCTGGAACACAAATCCGATGAGGAGGTTGCGGATGCGCGCGAGCACGTCCTCGTCGAGCGATTGGGCATCATGTCCGACGATTCGGAAGATCCCGCTCGTCGGAACATCGAGGCACCCGAGGATGTGCATGAGCGTGGACTTGCCCGATCCCGAGGGACCCACGATCGCCACGAACTCGTTCTCGTCGATTCGCAGCGACACGCCCCGGAGCGCGGCCACCTCGAGCTCGCCGAGCCGGTAGACCTTCCCGACGTCGATCAACTCGACGACCGGCGGGTTCGTCACCTCGTCCGTCTTGGGCACGCCATCACCCGCCCGCACCGCTGGTTCCGCCTGTCCCACCCGGCGACGTCGCACCGTTGCCCGCCGACGTGGAGCCTGCGGCACTGCTCGGCACCGAGGTCGAGGTCACGACGATCTGGTCGCCCTCCTTGAGACCAGACGTGATCTCGACGAAGCCGTTCGCGGAGGGTCCCGTCGTCACCACCCGCGTCTCAGTGGGTCCCGACAGCGTCCCCTTGGTGGCCACGACCACGGACGCCTTCCCGTTGCTGGTCGTCACCGCGTTCGTGGGCACCAGGAGCACGTTCGGGATCGCGTTCGTCGCGATCGCACCGATCACGCTCGCACCGACGTAGAAGCCCGTCTGGGGCGCGTTGAACGTGACGGTCGCGGGGTACTGCGCGACGCCCGAGCTGGCCGTCGCGACCTTCGAGACTGCGGTTACGGTCCCCGTTGCCGTCGCCCCGGTCGCCGACCGGCTCGACGAGCTCGAGTTGCCCCCGCCGGCCAGCCCCAGGCGGCTGAGGAAGCCGCCGAGGCCGCCGCCGAACGTGCTCGAGTTCGTGGCGGTCGTGACGGTCAGCGTCGCGCTCTGCCCCACGGCGACGTTTGCGATGTCGGCGCTCGAGATCGGGAGGGTCGCCGTGTAGCTCCCGGGCGTGATGACTTCGACCGCTGGGCTCGACGAGTTCGACGACGATGACGACGAGGAAGCCGACGAGCCTGCACTGCCCGCGCCGGTGCCGGCGCCACCGCCTGCTCCAGTGCCCGCGCCCGCGCCCGCACCCGCACCGCCGATGCCGGAACCTGAGCCACTGCTCGAGCCGATCGCCGACGAGGACCGACCGGATCCGCTCCCTGACCCCGTGAGCGAGGTCCCACCTGTGCCGCCGCTCGAGAGCTGCTCGCCCGCGGTGACGTTCACCTGGGCGACCTGACCACTGAACGGCGCGGTCAACGACGCGCCTGCGAGCGCCGTCTGCGCCTCGCCCAACGCGTCGTTGTCGGAGGTCAGTGCCGCCTGGTCGGCGGCGAGCTGCGCCGCCGACGCGCCCGATGACCCGTCGTCGGACACCTTGGCCTGCGCGCTCGTCAGGGTTGCCTGCGCGGACGCGACGGCGGCCTGCAGCTCGGCCGAGTTCACGGTGGCGAGCACTTCGCCCGCGGTCACCATGTCACCGGCGCTGACGTTGACCGCCGTCACCGTCCCCGCAGCCGTGAAGCTCAGGTTCGCGGTGTTCGCCGCGGCCACGGTCCCTTGGGCCGACACCGTGTTGCTCAACGCGCCCCGGGTGACGGTGACGAGCTGCTGCGACGAGGTGGTGGTCGGCACCAGATCGCCCGAGCGCGTCGCCAGCGCGACCACCAACACGACGACCACTACCACGGCCTCGACCACGACCCACACGGGAGCCCGACCCACGCCGCGACGCAGCCGTGCCAGCGGGTCAGCGTGGCCGTCCTGTGACGGGACGGCGGAGGTCTCGCCGGTGTCTGCCCCGTCGGGCTCGACAGTGACCGCGACCGGGTCAGCTCCCTCCGGCCCACGTTCTTTCGCAACCTTCATCGGAGCGCATCCTCCCGAATCCCCAATGAAGGAACACCACCGTTCCGACCTTCGGGATCGCGTAACCGCCTCAGGAACGCCCCGCGCGGGCGGAGGGTTCCTTGATGGGAGACCACCGCGTGAACGACGGTAACGAACGGCCACTAAGAGAGGCATAAGAAGACGCTCGGACCGGACGGCCCGCCGGCCCGTCGGTCCGTCGGTCCGCCCGTTTGATTGTGATCGTGACGATCTCGTCCCGGGCCAGGGCGACGAGGCGGCGCTGGTCGGCGCGGTCCGTGGTACCCGCGCCGCTCAGCGGGCGCGTCCGGTGGCGCGGGCGGGTCCTGATCGTTCGCTGGTGGGTGACACCCGTCGGTGCACGTCGCCGGGTCGACCCTTACATCGTCGGAGCATTCGGGCGCCGACACGCAGGCCGAGCTCGATCGATGACGCGGATCGCCCGTGGGTGTGCGGTCGGCGCACGTGCGGCAGACGCGGCCCGTCGGCCCGAAGGGCCCGCCGGAAGCGCTCGGTGAGCGTCAGCCGCTCGCCTACGCTGTCCGTCACGTCGCCCTCCACGATGGCCAAGACCCCGACGCGTTGGGTGTTGGAAAGCACCTGGGCTCTGGGCGGGTGCTCGGCGGCGACGCGGTCGTGGCATCGCGAACGCGCCGGCCAGGGCCCGAACACGACGGGGAGTAGCGCAGCTCGGTAGCGCACCTGCTTTGGGGGCAGGCGGTCGGGGGTTCAAATCCCCCCTCCCCGACCAGCGCGACGACGCTCGCCCTCGGCGGGATCGGCGCCAGACTGCGGTGACGTGTGCCGCCGCTGTTCGGGGTGAACGCGCACGCGGCGGTAGCTCAACGGCAGAGCCTCGCCCTTCCAAGGCGATGACGCGGGTTCGATTCCCGTCCGCCGCTCGACGGGTCGCGACGTCGCGCCGAGAGAAGCCGGGAGAAGAGGAACGGGCCGAGCAGCGCTAGCCGGGCGGCGTGCGCCAGCAAGGGTCACGTCCGAGGAGGCCCAGGAGTCGGTCCTGGCTGGGAGCGTCCTCTGGGATCTCGACCGACGGGCCGAACAGGTCGTGCTCCGGTCGCCCGGGCCGTCGGGCACGGATGAGGGCGAAGGCGCAGGCGTCGGGGTCGAGCCGGTCCGGCAGGCCGGCAGCCCTGGCCAGGTCCCAGGTGTGCACCAGCGTGTCGTCGGCGAGCGCGTCGAGCACGTCGAGGGGGCGCCGGGTCTGGCCGTCGAAGTACGGCACGTCCGCCTCGAGGGCATCTGCCTCGTCGAGGAGCGAGCGGATGGCACCTTCGGTCGCGAGCCAGCGCTCGAGGGGGCCGCTGCGGGGCCGATGGGCGCGGACGCCGAGGGGCCGCAGGAGGAGGAACTCGTGAAAGCCGATGACGTGCTCGACGAGCTCCTGCGCGTCCCATCCGGTGCACGGCGTGGACAGGTGCCACGCCCCCTCCGGCACGCCGCGGGCGGCGTGCGTGAAGCCGGCGAGGACCGCGCCGTGGCGGGCCTGCGCACCCCGTTCTTGCCACGGTTTCATGTAACATCAATCTATGGCGCAACCTGCAGGGTGGCGAATCGATGAGACGGCCCGCGCCGCGGGCCTGAGCACGCGGAACGTCCGGGCGTACCAGTCGCTCGGCCTCGTGCCGGGTCCGTTCGTCGAGGGACGGGTCGGCCGTTACGGCCCGGCCCACCTGGCGCGGCTGCGCGCCGTGCGGCGACTCCAGGCGCAGGGCTTCTCGCTGGCGGGGATCCGGGTCCTGCTCGAGGCTTACGACCGCGGCGAGAGCCTTGCGGACGTGCTGGGCGGACGCGACCCCGCGTTCGACGAGTCGGGCGCGTCGCCGCGGCTTCGCCTGGCGCTCGTGCCGGGCCCGCTCGTCCCGGCGAGCGTCGCGGCCGCGAGCTGAGCGTCAGGCGGCGGCGACCCGCCGCAGCCCCGGGTCCTGGCAGGCGATCGGCGTCGCGCTCGGCACCGTCTCGACGGGTGCCGCCTTCCGGATCGTGAACCACGCGAGCCCCCCGCCGAGCACGGCGAGCAACCCCGCGATGTCCATCGCGCGGGCGAACCCGTGCACGAGGTCGAGGCTTCCTCCCGCACCCGCGAGACCGGCCGCCGCCGGCAACACCGCGATCGCCAGCAGTCCCGCGATGCGGGACACGGCGTTGTTGATCGCCGACCCAATCCCGGCGTGGCGGTCGGCGACTGCCGCGAGCACCGCCGCGGTGAGCGGCGCCACCGTGATCGTCAAGCCGACGCCGAGCACGATCACCGCCGGGAAGGTCGTCGTCCAGTACGACGTGCCGGGCTGGGTGCGGCCGAGCAGCACCATGCCGATGCCGACGACGATCGGCCCGATCGTCATCGGCAGCCGCGGGCCGATCCGCTGGGCGAGCGCACCCATGCGCGAGGAGAAGGCGAGCATGAGCACCGTGAAGGGGATGAGCGATGCCCCCGCGGCGAGCGCCGAGTAGCCCATGTCCGTCTGGAGGTGGACGACGAGGAGGAACGTCATGGCGCCGAGCGCGCCGTAGACCACGAACGTCACGGCGTTGGCGCCCGAGAACTGTCGGGAGCGGAAGATCTCGAGCGGCACCATCGGCGAGGGCGAGCGCCGCTCGACGACGAAGAACGAGCCGAGCGCCACCACCCCGACGACGCCGAGCAGGACGGTGACGGGGCTCCACCCGTTGGCTGGACCTTCGATCAGCGCGTAGACGACGCCGGCGAGCCCGACGGCGAGCACGGTGCCGCCCAGCACGTCGACGTGGCGTGACGCCGACATGTCGCGCGTCTCGGGGATGTGGCGGTAGGCGAGGATCACCGTGATCACGACGATGGGTGGGTTGATGAGGAACACGAGGCGCCAGGACACGCTGTCGATGAGCCAGCCGCCGAGGAACGGGCCGAGCGCCGTCGTGACGCCGGCGAGCCCGCTCCACGCGCCGATCGCGGCGCCGCGGTCCTCGCGACGGAACGACGACGAGATGATGGCCAGGCTGCCGGGCACGAGCAGGGCGGCGGCAACGCCCTGGAGCGCTCGGGCGGCGATGAGGGTCTCGATCGTCGGCGCCGCGCCGCTCAAGATGGAGGTGATGCCGAAGCCGATGAGTCCGATGATGAAGATGCGGCGTCGCCCGAAGAGGTCCCCGAGCGAGCCCCCGACGACGAGCAGCGAGCCGAGGGTGAGGAGGTACGCGGTGAGGACCCATTGGAGGTCGGCGAGCCCGGCGTGGAGGTCGCGGGAGATGGCGGGCAGGGCCGCGTTCACGACCGTGCCGTCGAGGAACGCAACGCCCGAGCCGAGGACGGCGGCCGCGACCACCCAGTGGCCTCGGGTGCTGTGGAGTTGCAGCGCCGGCCCGGACTCGGCCGGTGGCGTGCTCACGGATGGGCGGGGCTGGGCGGGCGGCCGGGAACCTCAAACATGAGGTCGTCCGCGTAGCACCAGAACCACTCCTCCCCCGGCTCGTACGACTGGACGAGTGGGTGGGTGGTCGAGTGGAAGTGCGCGGTCGCGTGGCGGTTCGGCGAGCTGTCGCAGCACCCGATGTGGCCGCACTCGACGCAGCGTCGCAGGTGCACCCAGTGCGAGCCCATGAGGAGGCACTCGACGCAGCCGTCGCCACTGGGCGCGATGTCGAGGTTGACGTCGTCGAGGTGCGTGCAGGTGTCAGCCATCGGTGTCACCGGTCCCGGGAGCGTGCGCGCGGCACGTCGAGGTGGTCGGCGAGCGCGGGATCCGCGCCGGCCCCGTACGTCGAGACGAGGGCACCCTGCGCGCCGCAGCGCGGGCACCGCAACGCGTAGACGGCGGCCTCCTCGTCCGGATCGCTCGGTCCCTCGAACCGGTACACGCGCACCGCGGAGATTCGCTCGATCGGGTGCGCGGCGCCGCACACGGAGCACCGCACCCCACCCTCGACGAGGGAGAACGACGCGTCGTACCCGTCGGCGGCGAGGACGCGGAGCGCGTCGAGCACGCTGGTCGGCTCGTCGCTCATCGCCGCGACGTTACCGTCACGCTGCGGCGCGACTGTCAGGCGACGACCGACCGGTGGCGCCGCCTGGCGCGGGCGTCAGATCCCTCAGCCCGGCACCTCGGCCGCAGTTCGCGTCGGCGTCGGGGTCTGGTCGACGACGTAGTAGATGGCGATGAGCCCCGTGAGCGCCAGCGCCGCGAGCGGGCTCACGAAGGCGACACCGATGACCACGAGGTAGCCGCCCGATCCCAGGCAGAAGCGCACGACCGCCGCCCGTTGCGCCTCGGGCGGGATCGGCTGCTCAAGCAGCCCGTGGCGGATCGGGTACCAGAAGATGCCGAAGAACGCGAGGCTCGTGCCCCAGTAGACGCCGCCGTAGATCGCCGCCGCGAGATGGGCGTCGCTCCCGCCTTGCCGGAGGTAGTCGGCCATCGTCGTGGTGGCGAACGGGATCACGACGACGAAGAACAGGAGCGCGAGGTTCAGGAACACGAGGACCCGGTCGACACCGGCGAACGACTTGAAGAGCACGTGGTGGTTGACCCAGATGATCCCGATCGTGGTGAAGCTGATGGCGTAGGCCACGAACGACGGCCAGCGGTTGGTCAGCTGGTGCGCCAGGCTGCCGTGCCCGGGCCCGGCGACAGCGAGGTTCAGCGCGAGCAAGGTGATCGCCACGGCGAACACGCCGTCACTGAACGCCTCGAGGCGACCGCGGCTCACCGCGGCCGCACCGAGTGCCACCCGCCGAGCATCGCGGCGAGGGTACCTGTGCGCCCATCCACGTGGTCTCCCGTGTACGAGTCCGCGCGTCGAGAGAAGCGCAAGGCTGGCCGAACACCGTCGAGATACGCTGTCGGTCCACATTTGCGCAAGCGCCGACGCTCCCAGAGGGTTGGTGGCTGGGCAGAGGTGGCATCGGGCCCGCACTGCGCTGACCTCGCCGGCGTGCGGGCGCCGCCATGGTGGCCGTAGCTCAGTTGGATAGAGCGCCGGGTTGTGGTCCCGGAGGTCGGGGGTTCGAAACCCCTCGGTCACCCCACGTCCGCGCCGACGAGCGACAGGACGAGCTCGATGACTCGGCGCGCATCGACACCGACGGCGAGGCGCGTCGTCGACCCGTCGTCGGTCTCGACCAGGCGCCCGTCCGCCTCCACGTCGAGGACCCGGTGCTCGACGTCGAGCACCGTGGGCTCGAGGAGCGAGACGAGCGCGAGGGGGTCGTGCAGGTAGACGGCGCGCTCGCCGACCGGGACGCCGACCTGGCCCTGAAGGTCAAGAAACGCGTCGACGTTCCGCCGAAGCGCCGGTGCGGCCTCCACGAGCCGGTGCAGCTGGTTCGGTGACAGCTGCGCCTCGAGCGTCACGTTCAACGGGACGACGAGCGGCGGATCGTGCGTCTGGAGTGCGCGGCGGGCGGCCGCGGGGTCGCGGCCGAAGTTGTGCTCGACGGCGAGCTCATGGCCCCAGTGGTGCACGGTGCCGAGCACGCCGCCCATCAGGGTGATCGGCGGCAGCGTGATCCCTTCGGTCAAGAGGGCCGCGACGTTGGTCAGGGGACCGATCGCGAGGAACGCCTCCGGCGCGAGGTCGGCGAGCGCCGCGCCGAGCTCGGGCGCGTCGCCCGCGAACACCGGGGCGTCGACGATCGCGTGGGCCAAGGCCGCTCGCCGGTCGCGGTCGCCGTCGACCGTGCTGACCCCGACGAGCTCGACCGCGGGGCTCGCGGCGGCGCACAGCAGCGCGATCGCGTCGTCGGGATCGTCACCCACGTCGGTGTCGATCCAGAGCCGCATGCGACGGACAGGCCTACTTCGCGAGCGCGGCCGTGAGTGCGACGTCCACCGTCACGTGTTCGAACCCGAAGCCGGCGTCGGCGAGGACACTGGGGAGGGCTCGCTGGCTGGCGAGGAGGAGCGTCTGCACGAGCTCCGAGCCGTACACGGCACGGAGCGGTGCGAGCGGGGTGGGCAGGACCGTCGGCCGGTGCAGCGCTCGGCCCAGCGCGGCGGTGAAGTCGGCGTTCGTCACGGGGTTCGGGGCGGTGAGGTTCGCGGGCCCGACGATGTCGGGGTGCTCGAGGATGTAGAGGATGGCGCGCGTCTCGTCCGCCATCGAGATCCAGCTCAGGAACTGCCGCCCCGTCCCGAGGCGTCCGCCGACGCCGAACCGGAAGGGCGTGACGATTCGACGCAACATGCCCCCGTGGGCACCGAGGACGATGCCGGTCCGGATCGTGCTGACCCGGATGCCCGCGTCGGCAGCCGCTCGCGTCGCGGCCTCCCACTGCACGCAGAGCCGGGCGGTGAAGTCATCGCCCGGCCCGGACCGCTCGCTGAGCTCCTCGGCGCCTCGATCGCCGTAGTACCCGACCGCGGACCCCGAGACGAACACGTCCGGCGGATCCCGAAGCGCGGCCAGCGTCGACGAGAGCAGCTCGGTGGACCGGGTGCGGCTGTCGACGATGAGCTGTTGGCGCGCGGCCGTCCATCGGCGATCACCGATCCCCGCGCCGGCGAGGTGGACGACACCGCCGATTCCCTCGAGCGCCGACGCGTCGATCGTGCCCTCCGCTGGGTCCCAGCCGACCCCGTCGACGCCGGGCGGCACGCGCCCACGGACTGCGGTGATCGGACGGTGGCCAGCGGCGCGGAGCGCGGACGTGAGCGCGGTGCCGATGAATCCGCTCGCACCGGTGATGAGCACCTCCACGAGTCGGCACGGTACGCCGTCGATCGTCAGGGCTCGAACCAGTAGCGGTGGTTACGATGACGCGGAAGCGCCCCTAGCTCAACTGGTTAGAGCAAGTGACTCTTAATCACTAGGTTCGGGGTTCGAGTCCCCGGGGGCGTACCAGGCGAGGCGAGCTGGTGGGTGCTCGCACCCTCGCGCAGAGCGCGAGCGCGCACCCCACGAGCGGCGTGGCCTGCCGCTGGGGCTCTGCGCGAGCGACGATCGCCTCACGTCCCTGGTTGAAGGTCTGCTGGTGGCGTGGTTGAGGTCCCCCCGGGACGACTGTCGTCGCCGTCGAGCACTGTCACGCCTCGGTGATCCTCACCGAACCGCATCGAGGATGGTCTCGCGGACCTCGGCGATCGCGTCAACTTCGGCGTGCACGTCTTGCCCGTTGACGATCAGGTTGAACACCGAGCAGCCGGCCTCGACATACGGAACGAGGTACTCCGCGAGCTGCCTCGGCGTGCCCGCCGGGCTCCACTTCGCGAACCGCTCGTACGGCAACTGGTAGAACGCTTCCATAGCGGGCGCCACAAAGCCGCGCGCGTGATCCGGTCCCGTCCCCACCCCGCACCAGACGTTGAGCGCGTTCGTCCAAGCACCGCCGCCTCGACCTGCCTGCTGGCCGAAGCCTTCCATCTGCGAGACGGCTTCCGCGTAGCGACGAGGTGAGACCCACAGGCCGAACCACCCATCGCCGAGCTCGCCCGCCCGGCGGATGGCGGCGTCGGACCTTCCGCCGACGACGATCGGTATCGGCTCCGAGGGAGCGGGAACCACCTGGGCTTGCCGGAGAGTGAAGAACTCGCTGTCGAAATCCAGTGGTTCGCCGGTGAGCAGACTGCGGACGATGTGCAGGCAGTCGTCCATCCGGCGACCCCGTGTCTTCGGGTCCACCCCGCATACCTCGACCTCGTGCGGATCCTCGCCACCGATCCCAACGCCGAACAGGAATCTCCCGGGGGCAATCGCTCCGAGGTCCGCCAGCTGGCGTGCGGTTGCCACCGGATGCCGAAGCGGCAGCAGATAGACGGCGGTGTTCGCGTCGAGCCGCTCGGAAGCAGCCAAGACGATCGATGCTGCCAGCAGCCCGTCGGCACCCATGCCGGTGTGGAAGCTGACGTGGTCGCCGACACCGACGTGATCGATGCCGGCGTTCTCTGCGAGCGAAAGGAATTCACGCCACGCCGTCGCGTTCGCTCCTGAGAGCCGAACCGAGATGCAGCCGACGGCTGGGCGCGCCATGTCGGGAAGCCTTTCACCGATATGGGCAAGGCACCCGCTAAGAACACAGAGCGCCGCACGAATGGCGCGACCGAGCCAACGGCCCTTGTCGTCGGCGCGAATGTCCCGCTGTCAGCAGGACTCGGGCCACTCGCGGACCGGTCGCATGGGCCCGAGCGCCCCCGGCAGGATTCGAACCTGCGACCTCGTCATTAGAAGTGACTTGCTCTGTCCAGACTGAGCTACGGAGGCAGCAACGGCAAAGGGTACCCGCCGACCCGACGCGCGGACGGGTGGCTGACGTCGCACGACTCGAGCAGACCGAGGACCACGCACGACCGCCACCATCGAGCGGACGAACGCGACCGCGTGTTCGCGACGCGCAGCGCCCGCCACCGCGGCGTGTCACGCGTTCGCCGGCGGCACGAACATCAGGTGAACTCCAATGAGCCGCCCGTCCCGCGTCCAGCGCGTTGGGCGGGGTCGCACAGGCGTCGGGCTAGCGTCCGGGCGACGAGCGCGCGGGGTGTGGACGAGATGTCGTTTCTCAAGGCGAGTGGTGCGAGCCTGGTGGCGCTGCTCCTCACGTGGACGGCCGCCGGCTCAGTCAGCGCGAAGACGGATCCGCGAGCCAGCGCGCAGGCGGCCGCCGACGCCCTCATCGCCTCCTACCTTCCCGCCGGCGCGGGTCAGGCGAGCGTGTGCTCATCGAAGACGCACAGCGGCTTCTTCAACCAGAAGCGGGCCTACCTGGCGGCGTGTGCCAGCGCCGACGGGGGCTTCGAGGTGTTTGCGATCACCAACGCGAGCACGGGGTCCAGCCTGGACCTGAACTCCTCGTTCCTCCAGCAGCAGCTCAACGATGCCTGCCAGGCCGGCGCCGAGCTGTTCAGCGCGGGCATCAAGGGCAAGGTGGTCCAGGTCTTCGCCGGCGACGGCAACGAGGCGACGCTGGCGAAGCTCCTGCGCGACGCGTATGCGCAGGCCATTCAGCATCTCAAGGGTCACGCGTCGCAGGACCTCACCTGCCACACGTAGCGGCCCCGTGCCGCGCCAGCTCGATCCAGGTGTGTACAGGGGAGGCTGCGGGCACGGAGGTCCCCCCGGGACGTCCATCCACGCGGCGGGGATCCGGTATGGGAGATTTCGGTGCCGCGGCGGCATCGGAGGACGACCGTGAGCATGGATCCGCTCCAGGTGCTGGTTGGCTCGTGGACGATCGTCGGGCGAAGCGCCGACGCCGACCACGACAACATCTCGGGTACGACGCTCGTCGTTCCGATCCTCGGCGGCCACGTCCTGCAGCTCTCGGGCAGCATGCGCGTCGATGACGTCGGGATCGAGACGCTCGAGCTCGTCTGGCCCGGTCCGGCTGGCGGCTTCGCGGCGCACGTGTACTCGAGCGGTGGCACGCCGCTGGACTACCGCTGGGCCCGCGACGGCGCGACCCTGACCCACATGGGGAGCGGCGCCACCTACACGGGCACGATCAGCGGGGACGAGGCCACGATCGACGGCCGCTGGCGTCCCGATCCCGGCCAACCAGCCACTCCGGGTTCCGCCTACGACGCGGTCATGCGTCGCGTCGGCTGATCCGCACGGACAAATCGTCGCGCGCCGAGTCGAGCTTCGTCCCGAGATCCATGAGCTGGCGCACACGTTTCCCGGAGTGGGACGGCCGGCGTGCGGCGTGGCTCGCGGTCGGGCTCGTGCTGCCGGCGGCGGCCGCGGCCCTCCTCGAGTTCGCGGGGGGATCGGTCTCGAACGGTGACGTCGCCCTGCTGCTCCTCGCCGCCGTGCTGGTGGTCGCCGTCGGCGGACGGGTGGGACCGGTGGTCGTCGCGGCGGGTTCGGCAACGCTCGCGTACGACTACTTCCATACGAAGCCGTACCACTCGCTGTCCATCGCAAACGGCAACGACGTGGTGGCGACCGTCGCGCTCGGCCTGGTGGCGCTCGGCATCGGGCTCGCGGCCACGCACGCGGCCCGGGCAGCCGAGGAGGTGGTGCTGGTCGTCGGTGTCGCGGTCTTCAGCCAGGCCGTGCCGGAGCCGGCGCGGGTCGCGCTCGACCACCGGGGACTCGACGCTGCGCTCGCCGCGCTCGTGCTGGTGACGGCGCTGACGATCCCGCTGTCGCGGATGCTCGAGCTCCGTCAGCGGTCCCGGAGGCTGCTCGCCGCCCTCGCCGCGAGCACGGTCGTGCTGCCCGTCCTGTCGTGGGCCGTCGCGCGTCTCGTCACCACGGCGAGCTTGCGGCGCGGCGTCACCGTCGTCGGCGTGGCCCCCGCGGAGATCGCGTCCGTCGCCGCGACGTCCCTCGCCGGCGGTGATCCGAGCGTCGCCGCGGTGCTGCTTGTCGCGAGCACCCTGGTGACGGTCGCCGGCGCCGGCGTCGCGTTGCGGGCGCTGGGCGGGGCGGCGCAGCTCGACGCGGGCGGCTTGCTCGGCCATCTGGCACTGATCGTCGGGGCGCCCATGCTGGTCGGGCTCGTCGTCCGGGCGCGTGTCCCGGCGGTCGCGCGGGCCGAGGACCAGCTCACCCGCGTGTCCCTCGCGCTGGTCACGGTCCTCGTGTGGCTCGTCGCGTCCCAGGTCCGGCTGTCGAGCGCGTACGTCGCGGTGGCGGGCGCGCTCCTCTTGTTCCTCGCCGGGTCGGTCGTCCTCGGTGCCGTGCTGGGGTGGCGGGCGACGCCGCCGGTCGCGACGGCGGTGCTGCTCAGCACCTCGATGCGGGACTTCGCGATCGCGGCGGGGATCGCCGTCGCCGCCTTCGGCGTGTCGGCCAGCGCGCCCCTCGCGCTGTATGGCGTGCTCGTGCTCGTGTGGGGGCTCCTCGTCGCGGCGCGTGGCCGGGCGCGGCGCGCCGCAGCTCAGCCGGGCGCGTCGACGGTGTGACTCCGTCCCGGCAGCGCTGAGGCCGCGCCCGCGCACGACGAGGCCGCGCCGGCGCGAGGACCGCGGCGAGCAGCAGCACGATCGACGGGAGGGACGCGGCGCGGTGACCCGACTACCTTCGCCGTCCGTGCGCGCCCGTCGTCACCCGGCCAGGCCAGAGTGAGCGGCGCCGACCCGCTCGCCGCGTTCCGCCTCGACGGGCGGGTGGCGATCGTCACCGGTGCCAGCTCGGGGCTCGGCCGTCGCTTCGCCCGCGTCCTCGACGCGGCCGGCGCGACGGTCGTCCTCGCGGCGCGGCGCACCGACCGGCTGGAGGCCCTCGCGGCCGAACTGCGCGACGCGCATCCCGTCGGGTGTGACCTGGCGGACACGCACGCGCCCGCGTCCCTCGTCGGGACGGTGTTGCGCGACCACGGCCGGATCGACGTGCTGGTGAACAACGCCGGGGTCGACCACATCGAGCCCGCGTTCGAGCAGCCAGACGGCGCGTTCCAACACGAACTCACCGTGAACCTGGTCGCGCCCTTCGAGCTCGCCCGCCTCGCTGCCCGGGCGATCGTGGAGGCCGGCGGGCGGGGCTCGATCGTGAACGTCGTGTCGATCTGGGGGCTCGTCGGCGTCGGCCAGATTCCCGATGCCGGCTACGCCGCGTCGAAGGGCGGGCTGGTGAGCCTCACTCGGGAGCTCGCCGCGCAGTGGGCACGGCACGGCGTGCGGGTGAACGCGCTCGCACCGGGCTGGTTCCGCACGGAGATGACCGACGGGCGGATGTTCGGCGACGCACGGGCCGAGGCGTGGATGGTGCGGCGCACCCCGATGGGACGAGGCGGCGAAGAGCACGAGCTCGACGGGGCATTGCTGTTCCTCACGTCAGACGCGAGCAGTTTCGTGACCGGCGCCGTCCTGGCCGTCGACGGCGGCTGGACGGCGATCTGACGCTCAGACCTGCTTGAGCTCGGCGAGGTCGGCGAGCACCTGGCCGGCGAACCCGAGCACGTCGGCCACCTCGTACGCGCGGGCGATCGTGCCGACCGGATCGATCAAGTACGCGAGGCGCTTGGCGAACTGCACCTTGTCGGTGCCGGGATCGCGGACCTCGTACGCGACGCCCACCTGCTCGTCGACATCCGAGAGCAGCCGGTACGGGAAGTCGTACTTCTCGCGGAACGCCTTGTTCGCGTCCGTCGCATCGAACGACGCGCCGAGCACGACGCAATCCATCCCTTCGTAATCAGCGGCCTGGTCACGCAGGCCGATGCCTTGCTTCGTTCAGCCGGGGGTGTCGGCCATCGGGTACCACCACAACAGCACCCAGTGGCCGAGCTGGTCGGCGAGACGCACCGGGTTGCCGTCCTGGTCGGGCAGCGAGAACTCGGGTGCGGGAGTGCCTGGTGCCAGCATGCGCTCTCTCCTCAGGCGATGGGCGCACGCTAGCCCGTCGGCCGGGCCCGGACGCGGCCCGCCGCCCGCCGGCCGAGCGGGCGGACTCGGTCGGGCGGGCGGCGGGATCCTCGCGGGACGGAGGGGGGTTAGCCGGTCCCGCTCGTCGACGCGGTCACGGTCGTCGTCACCATGCGGCGGTCGTGATCACGCCTGCCGTTCGCGGACAGCACCGTCCCGGCGACGTCGGCGGGGTCGCCCCGCCCGTCCGGGACGAGCACGGAGTCGCGGCGATGCGTGTCGTGCACGGTGTGCGTGCGCACCACAGAGTCCGGCGCCGGCAGGGCGACCGCGTGGACCATCCGCCGCAGGGTACGAGTCGGCGTGTAAAGGTCGAGTAAGTGCTCGAGCCGCTTACAGCCCGCTTATCCCGTGGCCCGTACCGTCCCGGTGAGAGCTCGGCGCTGGAGCCGGCGTCAGCGTTGCCGTACGAATAGCAGGCAGCATGAAAGTGCTCGTCGTCGAGGACGAGGCCCCACTGGCGGACGCGATCGCACGCGGGCTGCGCCGCGAGGGCATGGCGGTCGACACGGCGCACGACGGCGACCTGGCGCTGGAGAAGGCGGCGATCGTCACCTACGACGTGATCGTCCTCGACCGGGATCTGCCCCGCGTTCACGGTGACGACGTGTGCCAGACGCTGCGCTCGGGTGGGAGCCCCTCACAGATCCTCATGCTCACCGCGTCGGGCACGATCGAGGATCGGGTGACCGGCCTCAACCTGGGCGCCGACGACTACCTCCCGAAGCCGTTCGCGTTCGCCGAGCTCACGGCACGCGTGCGGGCACTCGGCCGGCGCCGGGTCGCCGCCCCGAGCCTCGTCCTCGAGCGCAGCGGCGTGCGGGTCGACCCGGCCCGCCACGACGTGACCCGCGACGGCGAGCGGATCAACCTGACCCCGAAGGAGCTGGCGGTCCTCGAGGCGCTGCTCGCCGCGAACGGCGCCGTGGTGAGCCCCGAGACCCTGCTGGACCAGGTGTGGGACGATCATGTGGACCCGTTCACGAACGTGGTGCGGGTGACGATCATGACGTTGCGCAAGAAGCTCGGGGTCCCGCCACTCATCGCGACGGTCGTCGGCGCGGGGTACCGGATCCCGTGACCGCGCGCCGGGGCCTGACGATCCGGCTCCGCCTCACCCTGCTCATCGGCGCGGTCCTGATCTTCGCCGGGAGCATCCTCCTCGGCCTCACCTACGTGCTGGTGCGCCACAGCGTGAACAGCGACCCGTCGCAGGTCCGGTCCGCGATCGCCCACCGCCTCGGCGTCGACCCGAACGTGCTGCGGACCCTCCCGCGGTCGGGCGCGACGCGGCCGCCGCGGGCGCACAGCCGCCGCGTCCTGTTCGAGGACGTGCAGCGTCAGATCAACAACGACAACCTGCATCGCCTGCTCGTCGAGTCGGGAATCGCGCTCGGCGTGCTCGCCGTCGGCTCCGTCGGGATCGGCTGGGTCGTCGCCGGGCGCATGCTGCGACCCATCCACACCATCACGACCGCGGCGCAGCAGCTCTCGGACGTCAACCTCCACGAGCGGATCGACCTCGAGGGGCCCGCCGACGAGCTGAAGGAGCTGGCCGACACCTTCGACGCCATGCTCGAGCGCCTCGATCGGGCGTTCATGAGCCAGCAACGCTTCGTCGCGGACGCCTCCCACGAGCTGCGGACCCCGCTCGCCGTGATCCGCACCGAGGTCGAGGTCGCGCTCGCCGACCCGCACGCCTCCCCGGCCGAGCTGCGGGCCATGGCGGAGGTGGTCCGCGACGCGACGCTGCGCAGCCAGGCGCTCGTCGACGGGCTGCTCATGCTCGCCCGCACCGGGGCGGTGGCCCCGCCCGAGACGCCGGTCGACCTCGCCGACGTCTCGGCGCGCGTCGTCGACCGGCTCGCACCCGAGGCCGACACGCTCGAGCTCGCGCTCGACCTCAGTCTGGACCCGGCACGCGTGCGCGGCGACCGGGTGCTCCTCGAGCGGCTCGTGGAGAACCTCGTCGAGAACGCCTTGCGCTACAACCAGCACGGCGGGTGGATCTCGGTCAGCACGACGGTGGACGGCGACACGGCGTCGCTCCGCGTCGCGAACAGCGGCCCGCTCGTGCCGCCCGAGCAGGTGGCCCGTCTCTTCGAGCGCTTCCGCCGCCTCGACGACTGGACCGAGCACCCGAGTCACCGCAGCTTCGGGCTCGGCCTCTCGATCGTCGACGCCGTCGCCCGCGCCCACGGCGGGTCCGTCACCGCTGAGGCCCCACCCGACGGCGGGCTTCTCGTGATCGTCGAGCTCCCCGCCGCGGTCGTGCCGGCCGAGGCCGCGCTCGCCCGCAGCTAGCCGGCAGCGCTCAGGCCGCGGCCTTCTCGAGGACGTGGATCGAGCACGCCGAGCCGAGCCCGATCACGTGGGTCAGCCCGACCTTCGCCCCCTCGACCTGCCGGTCACCGGCCTCGCCGCGCAGGTGCGTCGTCACCTCGTAGAGGTTCGCGACGCCCGTCGCGCCGAGCGGGTGGCCCTTCGAGATGAGCCCGCCCGACACGTTCACGGGGGTCGTGCCGTCGCGCCACGGGCCGCGCTCGTCGATGAACTTCCCCGCCTCCCCTGGCGCGCAGAGGCGCAGGTTGTCGTAGTGGATCAGCTCGGCGGTCGCGAAGCAGTCGTGCAGCTCGACGAGGTCGAGGTCCTGGGGGTCGACGCCGGACTGCTCGTAGGCACGGTTGGCGGCCGCACGCGTGAGCGTGTTCACGTCGGGCTGGACCTGGTCGGCGTCGGTCCAAGGATCCGACGTCATCACCGAGGCCGACACCTTCACGGCCCGCCGGCGCTGCTCGTCGGAGAGGGACCCGAGCCGGGCCTCCGAGACGAGGACGAGCGCGGCGGCGCCGTCACCGGTCGGGCAGCACATGAGCAGCGTGTTCGGGTACGACATCATCTCGGCGCCCATCACCTCGTCGAGGCTGAACTGCTTCTGGTACTGCGCGAGGGGGTTCAGGGTCGAGTGGGCGTGGTTCTTCTCGGCGACCTTCGCGAACTGCTCGAAGCCGACGCCGTCGTGCTCGCCGGCGTATTCCATCCCGGCCTGCGCGAACACGCCCGGCATGAGCGTGGTGCCGAGGCGCCCCTCGACGCTCATCACTGCGCCGTAGCGCCCGGACGGCTCGTACACGTTGCGGTCCGATCGGGCCGACGCGCCGAGCAGGCCCGCCTTGCCCATCTGCTCGCAGCCCACCGCCAGACCCATGTCCGCCTCGCCGGCCTTGATGGCCATGTACACGCAGCGGATCGCGGTCGCGCCGGTGGCGCAGGCGTTCGCGACGTTGAAGACCGGGATGCCGGTCTGGCCGATCTGCTTCTGGATGCGCTGCCCGATCCCGCTCGACGCCTCCATGAGGTTCCCGGCGCCCATCACGTCCATGTCCTCGATGCCGACGTCTCCGTCGGTGAGCGCCGCCATCGACGCCTCGGACGCCAGGTCGATGACGTCCTTGTCGCGGTAGCGACCGAACTTCGTCATCGCTGCGCCGATGATCCAGACGTCGTTGTCGGCCATGGGTGGGCTCCTTGCTCAGGCCGGCTCGTAGGCGAAGGCGACCGCGTCGGTGCCGTCGTCGTCGGTGCCGGCAACGTAGGTGGTGAGGCGGACGGGCATCCCGACCTTCACGCGGTCGGGGTCGGGCTCGACGTTGAGCAGGTTGGCCTTCACGACCCCGCCGCCGTCGAGGTCGACGACGATCGACACGTAGGGGGTCGGGACGCCGGGCGCGGCCCGGTGGACGATCGTGAACGTGCGCACCGTGCCGGTGTTGGCGAGGCGGCGCCGCTCGAAGCCCGGCTTGCCGGACTTGGCGTCGGCGTTGCGCCGGTCGAAGTAGAGGGCGCCGCTCTCGGTCGAGGCCCACGCCGTCAGGTAGGGGTCGCCGTCGTCGAGGACGAGGTAGTCGACCAGCGGGATCCGGCCACTCATGCCGCGGACGCTACTCGCCGGGGCCAGATGCGAGACTGGAGCGGACGCGAGCGTGGCGGAACGGCAGACGCGCCGGGTTTAGGTCCCGGTGCCCTTCGGGGTGTGGGGGTTCGACTCCCCCCGCTCGCACGCGGCCCCGCTAGCGCCCCTTCTTCCCCTTGTTTCCCTTGCTTCCCTTGTTTCCCTTGTTTCCCTTGCGCCGCAGCCGCCGCTTCGGCGCGGTCTGGTCGGCCAGGATGTCCGACGCGGCGGCGTTCACGATGTCCTCGGCCGCGTCGAGCAGCGCGGCGACGTCCTCGCCGACCGGCTCGGGCTCGGGCGCCGGCTGGTGCTGGCCGAGGCTGCCGTAGTGCCAGCCGGCGTCCATGCGCCGGGCGGCGTAGCCGGCGCAGTCGTCGGGGCAGCGCCACGGCGCCTCGGGCGCCAGGTCGAGCTTGCAGCGGCGCACGACCTCGCCGTTCGCGTACGTGCGGCTCTCGCAGTGGCGACAGTCGACCCGCATGGGCATGCTGCCATTGTGGCCGACGGCCCCTCCGACGCGACTCCGCCCCGGCCCCGCTCAGGTCCCCTGCCGGGCGCGCCGATCATGTCTCGGATGGGGTGGAGGGCTCGCACTGATGGCCAAGCACGACCACCGACGGGCTGAGCCGCCCACTGGGGCGACGGTTGCCGAGTTCGCCGACCGGCTGCCGGTCGGGCTGTTCCTCACCGATGAGGACGGCCGCTGCCTCTACGTGAACCAGCCGTGGTGTGAGCTGAGCGGCTTGACCTGGGCGCAGGCGCGCGACCGCGGCTGGGACGAGGCGGTCCACCCGGACGACCTGCCGTCCGTGCGACGCGCCTGGCAGCGCTTGGCGGAAGGCGAGGATCGCCTCGTCTTGGAGTTCCGCTTCACTCGCGCCGTCGGGCGTCCCAAATGGGTGCGCGTCCTCGTGCGCGGCGAGCGCCACCGGGACGGCCGCCTCCGCCGCTGCATCGGCACGGTCACCGAGCTCACCGACCAGCGCGCCCACACCACGCTGCTCACCCAGCTCGTCGACCGGATCTCGGACATGATCATCGTGCTCGACGCGGCGGGCACCGTCCGCTGGGTGAACGACCGCGCCGCGCTGTTCCTCGGACGCAGCCGCGCCGAGTGCTTCGGCGTCTCGGTGCTGGAGCTCATCCACCCGGAGGACCGCGCCAGCGTGGCCGAGCGCCTCACCGCCGCCCGCGAGACAAGCGCGAGGAACCCGCCGCCCGGGATCGTCCCGCCACCCCAGCGCCTGCGGGCGCGCGCCGCCGACGGCGAGTACCGCGACGTCGAGTGCGTCGCCACGAACCTCCTCGACGAGCCCTCGGTGCGGGGCGTCGTCATCGTGGCTCGGGACCTCACCGAGCGCGAGACCCTCGAGCGGCGCGTCGACGAGCTGGAGCGGGCGTTCACGACCGCCTTCCGCTACTCCCCCGTGGGGCGCGCCATCGTGGGGCTCGACGGTCGGTGGCTCGAGGTGAACGAGGCGTTGACGACGATGCTCGGCCGCACGGCCGAGGAGCTCATCGGGACGGCGGGAATCGACGCCGTCCACCCCGACGACCGCCGGCACGCGCGCTCGCAGCTGATCCAGCTCGTGAACCGGACCACCGACCGGGTGACACTCGATGTCCGGTTCCTGCGTCCCGACGGCGACATGGTGTGGACTCGCTTCACCGTGTGGCATGTGCTCGACCCCGACGGCGCCCCTCTGTATTACGCCTCGGACGTCACCGACGTCACCGAGGTGCGCGCCGCCCGGGAAGCCGAGGAGCGCGCCCACCGGGAGCTGCGCTTCCTGCTCGAGCGCTCCGCTGACGCGGTCGTCGTCCTCGACGCCGAGGGGCAGATCACCTACATCAGCCCGGCGAGCGAGCGTGTCTTCGGCCGGCCCGCCCGGGCGTTCGTCGGTCAGTACGTGGCCGGGCTCGTGCACCCCGACGACCTCGAGGCGGTGGTCCAGAAGATGGTGCAGGTGATCGCCGAGCCGGGCGCGACCGACGTCTTCAGCTGCCGGGTGCTGCACCAGGGCGGCACGTACCGCTGGGTCGAAGGCGTCGGGCGCAACCTGCTCGACGACCCCGACCTGCCCGGTGTGGTCATCAACGTCCGCGACATCACCGAGCGGGTCGAGACCGAGGCGACGCTGCACGACACCCAGGCCCGCTTCGAGGCCCTCGTCGAGCACGCGTCGGACCTCATCACCGTGAACGACCTGGAGGGGACCCTCACCTACGCGAGCCCGTCGGCGACGAACGTGCTCGGCTACGACCCGGGCGAGCTCGTCGGCCACTCGGCCCGCGACCTCATGCACCCCGACGACGTCGCCCGGGTCGAGCAGGAGGCGTTCGCGCAGTTCGAGAAGGGCGTCGCCGAGCCCATCCAGTACCGGGCCCGCCACCGCGACGGCACCTGGCACAACCTCGAGTCGATCATCACCGACCTGACGACGGAGCCGTCGGTGTCGGGCACGGTCACGAACGCCCGGGACGTCACCGAGCGAACGGCCGCGGAGCGCCGGGCCAGCGACCTCGTCGAGATCCTCGAGGCCACCTCGGAGCTCGTCGTCGTCTCGGACGCCGGCGGGAACATCGTCTACGTGAACCGCTCGGCGCGCGCGCTGCTCGGCGCCTACGAGGGCCAGCACGTCACCGACCTGTCGTCGGACGCCACGCTCGAGCGGCTCCGGACCGAGATCATGCCGGCCGCCCGCCGCCGCGGCGGCTGGACCGGCGAGCTCGACCTCATCGACGCCTCGGGCGGCGCGATCCCGGTGGCGACGACCGTGCAGGTGCTGCGCGACGACCAGGGCAACGTGTCGCGGATCGCGACTGTGGCGCACGACATCACGGAGCTGAAGGCGGCGCAGCGTCGCCTCGAGTTCGAGGCGACCCACGACTCACTGACCGGGCTGCCGAACCGGGCGCTGTTCCGCGAGATCGGCGAGCGCGCCATCGCCCGCGCCGGGCGCACCGATGAGGAGCTCGCGGTGCTGTTCCTCGACCTCGACGGCTTCAAGCTCGTGAACGACAGCTACGGCCACGACGTCGGCGACCTGCTGCTCGGCACGGTGGCCCGTCGCCTGCGCGACACGGTGCGGGCCGGTGACACGCTCGCGCGCCTCGGCGGCGACGAGTTCGTCATCCTCTGCGAGCACCCGCGAGGGGAGCCGGCGATGCTCGAGCTGTCCGAGCGGATCATCGAGACCGTGTCGCAGCCGACGACCATCGAGGGCTACGAGGTGCGCGTCGGGCTGAGCATCGGCATCGCGTTCTCGCACGCCGTCGAGAAGGGCGTCGTGGAGCTGATCCGCGACGCCGACGTGGCCCTGTACCGGGCGAAGCATCAAGGCCGGGGACGCGCCGAGGTCTACGACGACACGTCGGCCGGCGCGGCCGGTTAGCCGAGCCAGCCCTCGGCGCGCCCGAGGAGGAACCGGCTGACCGCGAGGCAGCGGTCGAGCAGCTCGCACGACACGGCGTCGCCGTCGCGGATCCGCAGGAGCGACACCTTCTGGTGCGCGACGACGCGCAGGGCCCGCTCGGTCGCCTCGGTGGCCGAGGGGATCGAATCGATCGCCGACACCTCGAGGGGCAGCTCGGGGCCGCCGATGCCGGCCAGGTCGGTGGCGAGGACGAGCAGGTCGGGGTCCTGGGGCAGCGGCGGGAGGCCCCACGTGAAGTTCAGCGGGAAGTCGTACTCGTCGGGCGGGTCCTCACCCTCCGGGCGGGCCATCACCGCGTCCTCGAAGCCGAGCAGCACCCGCGGGTCGACCTCGAGCGACAGGTAGAGGTCGACGGGCCCCTCGCAGCCCTCCTCGGGGTGAAGGTCGACCTCCCAGGTCTGACGCAGGGAGTAGCTCTCGACGAAGTGGCGCTCGTCGTGCACGTGGAAGCTGTGCTCGACGGCGTGGTCCTTCAGGTCGGCGACGAACCCCGCGACGTCGATGACGGCCACGTCACACCTCCTCGTGGCGGTCCGGCCCGGCCCCAGGGTCGAGGTGCCCGGCCTCGTCGAGGATGCCGAGGCCCTGGGCGAGGGTACGGAACGCGGCGCCTCGATGCGAGCACGCGTCCTTCTCCTCCGGCGCGAGCTCGGCGAATGTGCGGCCGTCGCCGGCGTCGGGCAGGAAGACGGGGTCGTAGCCGAACCCCCGCGTGCCGCGTCGGGCGCTGGTGATCATCCCCTCGGCGCTGCCGATCGCGGCGAGCTCGCGCCCGTCGGGGAACACGGCGACGGCGACGGTGACGAAGCGCGCCCGCCGGGCCTCGAGCGGGACGCCGTCGAGGCGGGCGAGCAGCAGCGTCACGTTGTCGTCGTCGGTCGCGTCGGGTCCGGCGAAGCGCGCCGAGCGCACCCCGGGCTCGCCGTCGAGCGCGTCGACCTCGAGGCCGGTGTCGTCGGCGATCGCCGCCTCGCCCGTCGCGTCCCGCACAGCGCGGGCCTTCAGCCGTGCGTTCTTCTCGAGCGTGTCGCCCGACTCGTCGACTGCCGCGACGTCGGCCGGTCGAGGCACGCACTCGAGGTCCAGCCCGGCCGCCTGGAGGATGGCGTCGATCTCCCGGGCCTTGCCCGCGTTCGTGGTGGCGAGCACGAACCGCATCCGCCTCAGCGGGGTCGCGGCGGGGGCGGCTCGGCGACGAGCGCCCGTTGGAGGGCGAGCAGCTCGCCGATCCCGGTCTCGGCGAGCCCGAGCAGGTTGTCGAGCTCGCCGCGCGAGAACGGCGCCCCTTCGGCGGTGCCCTGGACCTCGATGAAGCGGCCGCTGGCGGTCATCACGACGTTCATGTCGACCTCGGCGTTCGAATCCTCGGCGTAGTCGAGGTCGAGGCACGCGAGGGCGTCGACGACGCCGACCGACACCGCGGCGCACGCGTCGTTCAGGGGATGCCCGGTGAGACGTCCCGTGGCGACGAGACGGCTGCACGCGTCGTGGAGGGCGACATAGGCCCCGCAGATCGACGCCGTGCGGGTCCCGCCGTCGGCCTGGAGGGCGTCGCAGTCGAGTGTGATCGTGACCTCGCCCATCGTGTCGAGGTCGGTGACGGCGCGGAGCGACCGGCCGATGAGCCGCTGGATCTCCTGGGTGCGGCCCGACTGGCGGCCGCGCTTGGCCTCCCGCTCGCTGCGCTCGGTGGTCGAGCCGGGCAGCATCGAGTACTCGGCGGTGACCCAGCCCCGGCCGGAGCCGCGCAGCCATCCCGGCACCCGGTCCTCGGTCGAGGCCGTGCAGAGCACCCGGGTGCGGCCGAACTCGACGAGCACCGATCCCTCGGCGAACTCGGTGAAGTCGCGCGTGAACGTGATGGGGCGCAGTTCGTCGGGCTCGCGACCGTCGTGGCGGGGGCTCACGGGCACATCCTCAGATCGTCGTCGTCTGGTCCGGCTCGGCGAGCAGCACCGGCTCGCCGTACGCCGCGGAGCCCTCGGCGACCGCCGCCTGACGGTCGACGAGCGGCCAGAGATGGGTGAGCATGAGTCGCTTCGCGCCGGCGGCGCGCGCGGCGCGGCCGGCCTCCTTCGCCGACAGGTGGATCGGCGCCGGCTTCTCGTCGTGGAGGTAGGTCGCCTCGGACAGCACGAGGTCCGCGCCGCCGGGGAACGCCTCGACGCTCCACTCCGGTCCGGTGTCCGAGCTGTACACGAGGCGCGAGCCGTTCGCCGACAGCTCGACGGCGTACGTGGGCGGCGGATGGTCCGTACGGGAGAAGTGCAGCGTGAGTGTCCCGACCTTGACCTCGGTGTCGCTGTCGATCGTGCGCCACGAGAACGCGTCGCCCCAGTCGCCCTGCACAAGCGCGCCGAGCTGGTCGCCCAAGCCCGCCGGCGCGTAGATCGGCAGCCCCGTGCGGCCGATGGCGTAGCGCAGCATGACGTGCAGCCCGTACACGTCGACGACGTGGTCGGGGTGGCCGTGGGTGAGCACGACCGCCGTGAGGTCCTCGACGGGGACGTGGCGCTGCAGCGCCCCGAAGGTGCCGGTGCCGCAGTCGATCCAGACCTGGCTGTCGCCGTCGCGCACGAGGTAGCCGCTGCACGCTCGGCCGTCGGCGCCGTTGTAGGAGCCCGAGCACCCGAGCACGGTCAGCTCCACGACCACGCCTCCACGACGTCGACCTCGGGCCCGAGGAACCGCGCGCCGAGGCGACGGAACTGCGTCGGGTCGCCGCTCGTCACGAAGCGGGGGGCGGCCGGCGAGGCGGCCGGCCCTGACACCCCGAGCCGCCGGCGGACCTCGAACGCGGTCTCGTCGGCGCTCGACACCAACACCACGTCGCGGCCCATGACGTCGCTGATGGTACGGGCCAGCAGTGGGTAGTGCGTGCAACCGAGCACCAACGTGTCGACCCCGGCGGACCGCAGCGGGGCGAGTAGCCGCTCTGCGAGCACGTGGACCTGGTCCGATTCGACGTCGCCGGCCTCGACGAACTCCACGAATCCGGGGCAGGCCGCGCAGGTGAGCACCAGCGTCGGGTCCAGCCGGGCCGCGACGCGCTGGTACGCGCCCGAGGCGATCGTGCCGACCGTGCCGATCACCCCGACGCGCCGCGAGCCGGTCACGCGCTGGGCGGCCCGCAGCCCCGGCTCGATGACGCCGAGCACCGGGACGGGCAGTCGGTCGGCAAGCGTGTCGAGCGCCGCCGCGGCGGCGCTGTTGCAGGCGACGACGACGGCGCGGGCACCCCGGTCCACGAGCACGTCGCCGATCTCGAGCGCGTACTTCAGCACCTCCTCGCGGGGCTTCGGCCCGTACGGGAAGCGGCCGGAGTCCCCGAAGTAGAGGACGGGCTCGTTCGGGAGGAGGTCGAGCAGCGAGCGGACCACCGTAAGACCGCCGAGGCCGGAGTCGAACACGCCGATCGGCGCGCTCATCGGGTGCGCTCCGGGGTGCGGCTCGCGGCGGCGCGCGTGAGCCGGTCGACGACCGCGGCGCCGACACCCGTCGGGTCGGGCGGCACGACCACGAGCGCGTCGAGCCCGTCGTCGTCGGCCCGGCGGAGCAGCGCGTAGAGCCCTCGGGCAAGCTCGTCCACGTCGGCGGGTGCCGCGAGCCACGCGACCGTCGCGGGCAGCCCGGCGGGCCGCGTCGTCGCGAGCACCCCGACCCGGGCACTGGTCGCGAGCAGCGCGGCGGCCCGCTCGGCGGCGTGGCCGGCGTCGGTGACGACGACCTCGGCGCGCGGGGCGTAGTGCGACGGCCGCGTGCCGGGCGCCGCCCGCGAGCCGTCGTCGAGCACGACGGGTGGGGACCCGAGGAGGGCGTGGAGGCGCTCGGGGGCGAGCCCGCCGAGGCGCAGGACGACGGGCTCGCCGTCGCTGCAGTCCACGATCGTCGACTCGACGCCGACGCGGCACGGGCCGCCGTCGAGGACGACGTCGACGTCACCGTCGAGGTCGGCGCGGACGTGCGCGGCCGTCGTCGGGCTCACCCGCCCGAAGCGGTTGGCCGACGGTGCGGCAACGCCGTCCCCGAACGCCCGCAGGAGGCGCTGCGCGAGCGCCTGGTCGGGGACACGCAGCCCGACGGTGTCGGCGCCGCCCGTCACCTCGTCGAGGACCTCGGGACCGCGGCGCAGCACGAGCGTGAGCGGGCCCGGCCAGCAGCCCTCGGCGAGGGCGCGCGCCGCCGGCGTGAGCTGCGCGCCCCACCGTCCGATCGTGGCGTCGACGGTGGACCGCGTGGGCAGGTGCACGATCACGGGATGGTCCGCCGGGCGCGCCTTGACCTCGTACAGGCGCCGCAGCGCCGCGGCGTTGCTCGCGTCCGCGCCCAGGCCGTAGACCGTCTCGGTCGGGAAGGCCACGAGGCCGCCCCGCCGCAGCGTCCGGACCGCGTCGTCGACGCGGTCCCGCGTCGGGCTCACCAGTAGTTGATGCGCGACGCGCGCTCGGCGACGACGTCGAGGGGATCGGTCCACGCACCTGACGACAGGTACTTCCAGCCGCCGTCGGGGAGGAGCACGACGACGGTGCCGGCGTCGAGCTCACCCGCGGCGGCGACGGCGCCGGCGACCGCCGCGCCCGACGAGATGCCGGCGAACACGCCGCACTCGTTGAGCAGCCGCCGGAGCCACGCGATGGACTCCGGCGGGCGCACGATCAGCTTCCGGTCGAGCACCGCCGGGTCGAAGATGGGCGGCACGAAGCCCTCGTCGAGGGAGCGGAGTCCTTGCACGAGCTCACCGGCGGGGGGCTCCACGGCGACGATCCGCACCGACGGCTTCTGCTCCTTCAGGTACCGGCCGACGCCCATCAACGTGCCGCTCGTCCCGAGGCCCGCGACGAACACGTCGACCTCGGGGCAGTCGCGGAGGATCTCGGGGCCGGTGCCCTCGTAGTGGGCGAGGGTGTTCGCCGGGTTGCCGTACTGGAACAGGAACCGCTGCGTGGGGTCGTCGGCCGCGAGCTTCTCGGCGAGGCGGATCGCCCCGTTGCTGCCCTCCGCCGCCGGTGAGTCGACGACGTCGGCGCCGAAGATCTCGAGGAGCTGGCGACGCTCCACGGAGACGTTCTCGGGCATCACGACGCGCAGCCCGTAGCCGCGCAGCTTCGCGACGAGCGCGAGCCCGATCCCCGTGTTGCCGGACGACGGCTCCAGGATCGTGTCCCCGGGCCGGAGTGTGCCGTCGCGCTCCGCCTGGTCGACCATCGCGAGCGCGATGCGGTCCTTCGAGGACCCGCCGGGGTTCTGGCCCTCGAGCTTTGCGTACAGCCGCACGCTCGGCTTCGGCGACAGCGCGTGGATGCCGACGAGGGGCGTGTTGCCGATGACGCCCAGCACGGACTCGGCTCTCACGACGCGGCGCCCGCAGGATGGACGGTCACGGTGTGCGACCCGGCGGGAGCAGGACCGCCACCACCGGCCGCTACCCGCCAGCGACGGCGGGGAGGACCGAGATGACGTCGCCGTCGGCGACCTTCGTGTCGAGCTGCTCGAGGTACCGGATGTCGTCGTCGTTGCGGTACACGTTCACGAACTTGTGGAGCTGCCCGCTGTCGTCGACGAGGTTCCCACCGAGCCCGGGGTACCGGTCGATGAGCTCGTGGAACACGTCTCCCACCGTGGCACCGTCCGCGGTCACGGACGCGGCGCCGCCCGCGTGCGGGCGCAGCAGGGTGGGCAGGCGAACCTCGACTGACATGCGGCCAGTCTACGAGTCCGCGACGACGACCTCGCACTCCGCGACGCGCCCGTCGCGGATCCGATAGCTGCGCAGGACCGGCTCGGCGTGCTTCAAGCTGATCAGCACGTAGAGCCAGTGCGGCTCCATCGCCTGACGCACGTCGGTGTCCGAGGGATAGGCGTCGGAGTGTGTGTGGGAGTGCCAGACCCCGACGAGCTCCTCGTGGCGGGTCTCCGCGTCACGCATCGCTCGGATCAGGTCGCGCGAGTCGACGGTGTAGGTGCGCGCCGACGCGTCCGCGTTCGTGCAGGGATACACCGCGCTGACCGCGCCCGTCGGCTCGCCGTCAGGGCTCACCGGGCCGGCGAGCAGGCCGCAGGCCTCGTCGGGCAGGCCGTCGTAGCAGTGGGCCACGATCGTGCGGTACTGCGCACCCGACAGCGCGAGCAGCGGCGCGGCGAACGCCGGCTCAGGTCCCGGCACGCGCGTCCTGGATGGCCCGCCATACCCGCTCCGCCGACAGCGGCATGTCGAGGTGGCGGACCCCGAGGTGGCTCAGCGCGTCGATGACCGCGTTCTGGATCGCGGGCGTGGAGCCGATCGTGCCGGACTCCCCGATCCCCTTCGCTCCGAGCGGGTTCAACGGCGTCGGCGTCTCGGTGTTGCTGGCCTCGAAGCTCGGCAGCTCCGCCGCGCTCGGCATCGCGTAGTCCATGAGGTTGCCGGTCAGCGGGTTGCCGTCGTCGTCGTAGACGACCTCCTCGAACAGCGCCTGCGCGGCACCTTGGGCGATCCCGCCGTGCTGCTGGCCGGCGACGAGCAGCGGGTTGAGGATTCGGCCGCAGTCGTCGACCGCGACGTGGCGCACGAGCTCGACGCGACCCGTCTCGGAGTCGACGTCGACCACGGCGACGTGGGCGCCGAAGGGATAGGTGGCCTCGCCCTGGTTGAAGTCGAGCTCGCTGGCGAGGGCGCCCTCCCAGCCCTCGGGTCGCCGGTCGGGCCGCTCGGCGGCGCCGGCCAGCTCGGCCCACGTGAGCGCCGTCGCGGGCACACCGGCCACGCCGACGCGCCCGCCGTCGTGGAGCACGATGTCGTCCGGGCTCGCCTCGAGGAGGTGGGCCGCAAGCTGCTTCGCCTTCTCGATGACCTGCTCGCTCGCGCGGTAGAGGGCGCTGCCGGCGGTCTGCAGCGAGCGCGAGCCCATCGTCCCGCTCCCCCGTGGCACCAGCGCCGTGTCCGACTGGACGACCCGCACGTGCTCCATCGGGACACCGAGCAGCTCCGCGACGATCATCGCGAACGCCGTCGCGTGACCCTGGCCGTGCGACGACGTGCCGACGCGCGCGACGACGATCCCGTCGGCGAGCACCTCGACGCCGCCGAACTCCTGGAACAGCCCACCCGCGGTGATCTCGACGTAGGTCGACACGCCGATGCCGAGCAGGTGGACGTCCTCCGCAGCGCGTCGGTCCGCCTGCTCGCGGCGGAGCTCGTCGTAGCCGGCGACCCGGCACGCCTCGTCGAGGGCCTTCGCGTACTCGCCGACGTCGTAGTTCGCGCCTGTCGCGGTGGTGAGCGGGAACGCCTCCGGTGGCAGGAAGTTGCGCTTGCGAATCTCGACGGGGTCGATGTCGAGCTCGTCGGCGGCCATGTCCACGATCCGCTCGAGGAACGCGGTCGCCTCCGGACGGCCGGCGCCGCGGTACGCCGCGGTCGGCGTGGTGTTCGTCGCCGCGCTCACGGCGTTCAGCTCGACCTTCGGGATGGCGTACACGCCCTGGGCCATCGTCCGGGTTAGGAACGGGAGGAACGCGCCGATCGACGGGTAGCCCCCCGCGTCGCAGATCACCTTCGCCTTCACGCCGACGAACGTCCCGTCACGCCGCAGGCCGAGCTCGACGTGCTGGATCTGGCCTCGGCCGTGCGTCATCGCCAGCAGGTTCTCGGAGCGCGTCTCGGTCCACTTCACGGGGCGCCGCAGCTGGCGGGCCAGGGTCGCGGCGACGAGCTGCTCGCAGTACATGCCGGTCTTGGCGCCGAAGCCGCCGCCGACGGCGGGTGCGATGACGCGCACCTGGTCGGGCTCGAGGCCGAGCGCGCCGGCGAGCGGGTCCCGAATCCCGAACGGCGACTGGGTGGGCACCGTGACGAGCACCGTGTCGTCGTCGGTGGGCTCGACGAGGATCCCGTTGGGCTCCATCGGCAGGGGCGCGACCCGCTGGTTCAGGAACCGCCCGCGGACGACGACGTCCGCGCCCTCGAGGATCGTCGCGTCGTCGCCGAAGTTGAACTCGATCGCGAGATTCGAACCGTGGTCCGGGAAGAGGAGCGGGGCGCCCTCTTCGAGGGCGGCCTCGGGGTCGAGCACCGTCGGGAGCGGCTCGTAGTCGACCACGACGAGCTCGGCGGCGTCGACCGCCTCGGCGCGCGTCTCGGCGAGGACGACGGCCACGATGTCGCCGACGAAGCGGACCGTCCCGTCGGCCAGCGCTGGCCGGCTGAACACGGGCGGCAGCATGACGAAGCCCTGCACCGGGTCGAGCGGGAGCGTCTGGCTCGTGTGCACCGCGAGCACGCCCGGCATCGCCTCGGCGTCGCTCGTGTCGATGGATGTGACCCGGGCGTGGGCGATGGTCGAGCGCACGAACGCGACGTGCGCGGTGCCCGCGGGTGCGAAGTCGTCGAAGTACGTCGCCTCGCCGCGCAGGATGCGCGGGTCCTCCACTCGCGCGACCGGGTTGCCGAGGATCGAGCCAGACGGTGTCACGGCGGGGATGCTAGCGAGGCACCGGATAGCGGCGAGCGAGCACGTCGATCACGTCGTGGAACTCGGCCATCGTCGAGCGGATGATGTCGTCGACGGATTCGACAGCGTCGATCCGTCCGGCGACCTGACCGCCGAACGCGAACGCGGCGTCGAGGTCACCCTCGAAGTACAGCGAGAGGATCCCGTCGAGCGTGCCGAGCACGACCTGCTCGTCGGCGCGCTCGTGCGCCTCGCTGCGCTCCGTGGCGAGGACACGGAACGAGGGCTTGTGCCAGCGGTTCAGGAACACGGTGCCGGTCTCGGGTGTCTCGACCACGAGGTCCTTGTACCGCTGGTGCACCGGCGATTCCGCGGCCGACACCATGCGCGTCCCCATCTGCACGCCCTCGGCGCCGAGCGCGAACGCGGCCGCCATCGACCGGCCGTCGCAGATCCCTCCCGCCGACACGACCGGCACGTCGACGCGTGAGCACACGAGGGGCGTGAGGACCATCGTCGCGACGTCGCGGCTCGCCTTGAACCCGCCGCCCTCGCCGCCTTCGGCGACGATCCCGTCGACGCCGGCGGCCACGGCCTTCAACGCCGCTCGGAGCGACGGCACAACATGGAACACCGTGATCCCGGCCTCGTGCAGCGCGTCCGTGTACGTCGCCGGGTTGCCGGCCGAGGTCGTGACGAACCGGACGCCCTGGTCGTGCACGAAGTCGACGATGCCCGGGTCGCGGACGAGCATCTGCGCGATGTTCACGCCGAACGGCTTGTCCGTCAGGTCGCGCATCTTCTCGATTTCGCCGCGGACCTGCTCGAGCTGACCCGACGACGTCTCGATGATCCCGAGCGCCCCGGCATTGGACACCGCCGAGGCGAGCTGCGCTCGGGCGATGTAGCCCATTGGCGCCTGCAGGATCGGATGCTCGACGCCGAGCAGATCGGTGAGGCGGTTCCGCATCGCCGCACGGTACCGTCAGCGGATGCCGCCCCGATCCGACGCGAAGGCTGGTCGGACACCGACGGTGCGCAACCGCCGAGCTCGCTACAACTACGAGATCCTCGAGACGTACGAGTGCGGCATCATGCTCGCGGGTTCCGAGGTGAAGTCCCTGCGCGAAGGCAAGGCGAACCTGCAGGATTCGTACGCCCGCATCCGCGACCACGAGGTCTGGCTGCACGGGATGCACGTCGCCCCCTACCAGTTCTCGAGCGACGAGCTGGATCCGGTGCGGCCCCGCAAGCTCTTGCTGCATCGCCGCGAGATCGACGAGCTCACCCGGCTGACGGCGGAGCGGGGTATGACGCTGGTGCCGCTCCAGCTCTTCTTCAAGGACCATCGAGTGAAGGTCGAGCTCGGTGTCGCCCGGGGGAAGCGGACCTATGACAAACGCCGCACACTCGCCGAGCGGGACGCTCAGCGCGACATCGACCGGGCGATGAAGGACCGCCGCCAGGCCGGCCAGAACCGCTGAGCACCGTTCTCCCGACATCCGGCGGGGGCGGCGGAATTCGACCGGTAGAGTGACGGGGCACTGTCACGCGCACGACGGTGCACCTTGACAAGGGGGTGCGTGGCTTCGATTCCGTAGATCGAGGCGGGTGAAGCGAGCCGACGTCGCCGGATCGTCGTGAAAGAGCCGGCAAACAACAAATAAACGCCGAGGACAACCTCGCGCTCGCGGCCTAAAAGGCCGCGCGTTCGCTCCGGCCCGGCCGCTCGGCCGGAAGCGGGCGTCATGATGAGCGGCTCACCGCCAGGACGGGCCCCGTGGCCTGGCGGGACATCACAGCGGGGCTGGGGGCGTCACAACCGCCGGTGAGCGGTGGCGCGCCGAGAACCCGCTCACCGGCTGCGCTCGGAGAAGCCCCACTGACATCACGGAACACCCGGGTTCGAATCCCGGCACCTCCAAAAGTGCTTGGCCGTCCGAGCATTTTTGGAGGTGCGCCACGCCCCTCTGCGGTCACATCGCTCGAGTTCTCGCATGCCCATGCGATCGCTTCGCTGACCCGAATGCCCGGAGCTCGACGATCGGCGTACTCGCACACGCTCGTCGGACCGCTCCCGGTGCACTCGAGGTGCCGGCGACGCTGTTCGCAACCAGAACGTCGCGCCGCCGGTGGGCGCGGTGCAGGCCACCAGGCGTTTAAGTCCCGGCCTGCACTCCCGCCACGACTCGATCCTTTCGGAAGATGATGATTGCGACCACGAGCAGCCAAACGATGGCAAGGATCGACCCGAAGAACCCGATGGGGCCAGCGAGGGAGAGGATTGCCACCACGATCGCTGCCCACCCAAGCCAGCGCGGTAGGGCAGGGCGCCTGACCGTCGCAATTCCAGACGCCAGCAGCAGGATCGCAACGCCGCCAAATATCGGGTAGAAGTCGCCGTTGGACAGGACGTTCAGGGTCTGCGCGGACCCAGCAAACCCGAGTTTAGAAGATCGGACCAACGCGTACGTGACAGACGAGTCCAGCATCACCCCGGTCGCCAAGATCACTGCCCCGCCAAATGCAGCGTTCGGCAGCAAGCCACCATCCGACCCATCGCCTCGGAGGAACTCGCGCAACCGAATCGCGAACAAGACCAGTAGCACCGCGCCAATCACCCCTAGGAGAGCCTCCACCTGGGTAGCGACGCGATGATCCTGGAAATACTTCACAACCTTCGCGGCGCTTGCGTCGTCGTTCGGAGTCCCTCCGCCACTGAAGAACGCGACGGCAAACAGGAGCGCCGCTCCGACCCCGCTCAAAGCCAACCACCGTCGTAGCGTCATTTGCGTCCCCCGCCTCGACTCGCTCGACATCCAGAGCCGCGGGACTCTCCCACAGTTTCCAATACGCGACAACCTCAGACGCCGGCCTCAACGAAACGCGTTCAGCAGTCGGCTCGCTGATATCTGCGCGTGCGCCGCGGTGGATGAGGCCGACCCGCGGGTGAGCGCTTGGCCCGCGGTGCTCTGCCACGGCGCGGAACGCGATGTTCCAGCCGGCGGAAACGGGGAGCCTGGCCGCTCCCAGGTCAGCCGCGACGGGCTGATCTCCAACGCCACGAGTGAGCACTTGCCTACTTTCCGCTACCCACCAACCGCAACACCCTTACGTCTTCCAAGAACTCTGGGTTCGACAGCACTCTCATGAGCTCCAAGAGTGCTCGAGCCGAGCATTTTGGAGATCTGCCACGCACCTCGGTGAGCTCGTCGGTGCCGCCGAACCGATAGACCTCGGTCGCCGCGAACGCGCGTCTCGCAGCGCTCGAGTGAGCGAGTCAGTCGCTGACGCGTTCGAGCAGTGTCGGGTCGGCACGCAGCTCGGCCCGGACCGACGATTCCCAGAAGCCAATGAACCGGTTGCCGTCGCTGGCCCGCATCGCGTCGAGGTAGCGGCCTGGAAGCCGGGAGGCGGCGTCGCCGCCGGCCGCGCGCACGTACCAGGCGTGCTGGCAACGCTGTTCGAGCGCGACGGCCCGCTGGTGCACGGCGCGGGCGGACACGCCGAGCACGAGCACGCCGTGCCCGGCGAGCAGCGCTGTGTCGGCGTCGCCCATCGCCTCGACGGCGCGCCGGGCGCTGCTGGGGTCGTTGACCGGGCCGCTGTACTCGTCGACGACGACGAGCTCGCCGCCGCCCAGCGCGGAGCTCTGGTCGAGGATGGGCGGGACCTCGGCTTGGTCGGCCCAGACCGTGCCGAACAACGGATGGTGGTGCAACGCCCACGGGATGTCCTCGCGCAGCTGGTGCAGCGCGAGGTGCAGCGGGATCCCGAGCGGAACGGGCCAGTCGCCCTCGACGACGCGGCCCTCGAGGTCGATCCGGATCACCTGGCTCGGTCGCACCTCTTCCCAGGTCAGGAGCCATGGGTTGCACAACAGGGTCCCGTCACCGAGGTTGTGGGTGATGTGACCAGCCAGATGGTCGTTGTATCCCTCGCGCCACAGCGTCCGCGCGAGCAGCACGAGCTCCTCGCGGGGCGTGAGGTCAGGGATGAGCTTCTCGGGGGTCGGCGTGAAGTCCACGAGGCCTCCTCAGACCAGGACGGGCTGACCCACGCCACGCTAGGTCCGGCCGGCCAGGACCGCGCCAACGCCGGCTCGCGGCTCCGAAATCGCTCGGGCCGCGCCGAGCATTGGAACGCGGGCCGCACCTTCGTCACCACAGGTCGCATGACACGTCACTGCGCGTAAATCGTTACGCTCGCCCCTGGGTGAGCAACGCGTCTTCGGGTGTCTACTCCGGCGTCCTCATTGGTGAGAGTCTGCGCCACGACGCCGTCCTCGAGATCGACGACATCCGCGTTCGGCGCCTGTGGCGAGCGGGTGCCGGCGATCCGGCGGCGGGCCAACCACTGCTCTGGACGTTCATCGAATTCGATGTCGCCGGGGATCGCGCGATCGACTTGGCGCAGTCGTTGAGCGACGTTCTCGAGGGGACCGGCGGGTGGTACTGCTCCTTTGGGTCGAGCGAGGAAATGGTGGTCGTCTTCGCGGACCACGTCTTTCGCTATCGACGCGGCGACGTCTCCGCGGGGAGAGGGTTGAGGCGTACGCCCGATCCGTTGGCGTGCCCGGCGCTCAACTCGATTGGGAAGACTGAAGGAGCTCCATGGGCGGGCTCGGACCTCGCGGCCGTCGGCGGCGTGATCGCGGTCGAAGCGGCCGCCGAACCCCGCGCTGGTGCTCAGCCCGCGACGTCGGCCAGGCGCTGCTCGAGACAGCGTCGCTCGGCTGGTGGATCAGCAGCACGTACTTCATGGGTGTCCTCCTCTGGGGGTTTCGGTCGCCCAGAAGACGAACGCGGACCCGCCAGATCGACAGCTCGACCGAGGTTTTGTTCCGATGCGTGCGACGGAGGTGGCGCTACCGCGGCACCCCGGCGAACGCGGCGGCCGCCGTGCGCTCCTCGAATCCACGGATGTCGATGATCCGCCCGGCGCGCAGAGTCATGACCTGCCAGCGCTCGTCCTGATCGGCGGCCGGGGCCCTTCGCCCGCAGACCCGCAGACCGATCAGCAGCTTCCCGTCCTTCACCACGAGCTCGCTCACGTCCGCGCGCACGCCGCTGGTCAGCGCTCTCTGGAACCAGTCGAGCACCTCGGCGCGGTTGTGGCATCCCCAGTCCTGGTCACCGGGCGGCCCCCACTGGACGTCCTCGTCGAGCAGGTCCTGCACGGCGCGCAGGTCGGCGTCGTTGAGCGCGGCGCGGACGCGCTCGCCGATCTCCTCCGCGGTCGGGGAAGGCGTGGTCGCCATCGGCACCTCCTGGTCGACCAGGTTACGACGGCACGCCTTCGCAGGAGGTGGCGCATACGTGGCGTCGGTCGCTTGCGCCGGTCAGCCGCCGCCTCCGGGCGGGGGCGCACTCGGCGGCAGCGCGGCGCCTCCCTCCCCGCCCGTGTTGAAGATGTGCTGGCTCGTGACGGTGCCGCGAAAGCACCCGACGGTGTACGGGAACTGCCACGTGAGGACGTAGTGGTACATGCGGACCTTCTTGCCGTTCCATACGACCGTGCTCGTGGTGCCGTGGCACGCGTCGAGGTCGGCGTTGGTGACCACCTTGCCGTTCGCGCCGCGTGGGCCGTAGATCCCGAAGCCGTCCAGCGCGTACCCGAGCAGACCGGATTGCCCCGTCCCGGTGTCGCGTGCGAGGAGACAGAAAGGCATGGCGTGGCGGTGGTACCCGAGCGCATTCGGGTGCCCGTTGCAGGCGTCTTGGACCTCGTTCGCCCCCGCGTCACGACCGTTGGCGTCGAAGCCGTCGAGGAGCGCGACGCCGTCGAGGGTTATGCCGACGTCGCCGGCGAGACACGTCGGGGTGTTGGCCACCTTCGGCTTGGCGGGCAGCTGCACAGAGAAGCTGTTCGGCTCCACGATGCTCTCGTCGGGGCGGTAGGCGAAGGCGGGGTCGCTCGCCCGGACGGGGAAGGCGCCGGTCGGCTCGCCGACGGGGAGGTCGTTGCCGGTGAGGGCGCGGGTTGCGCCGCGCACAACGTTCTCGAACGTCGCGTTCGGCCAGGAGACCGTCCCCGCCGACACGGCCTTCTCCGTGAGGTCCCACGTGCTGCCGTGAATCCACGGCAACGAGCCCCCGTTCGGGGCCGGCTGGAGCGTGGCGGGGTTGCACAGCTCGATGTGGCCCGATTCGGGGGACGAGCTGTACTGCTGGTCGCCGAGCGGGAGGTGGTGCAGGTCAACCGAGCCGACGTCGGCGCTCGGGATCGTCACGAGCCCGCCTCCGAGCGTGATCGTTGCGCGGTCGACGCCGGGCGCGTTGGCCGGTGTTGCCGCCGCAGCCGGCACGAGCAGCCCGGCGACCGCGAGGACCGAGACGAGAGCAGGGACCATGGCCCACGGGCGCCAGCGCGACGGTCGGTTGGTCGATGCCCTCATGCTCGCTCCCGGTGCGGCGACAGGCGGTTCGTAGTCGGCGGCCCGTCGGTGGGGCAAGTGGTGTCAGTCGGGCTGGATGACGACGGGCACGCCGGGACGCACCGCGCCGGGTGTGCGCACCCACGCGTACCAGCGGACGAGGTGCGGGTTGCGGCCGTAGTCGATCCGTGCGAAGTCGCCGTCGCTGAACCAGCGCGTCTGCTTCGCGCACGGCGTGGCCGGGAACGACACCTCGGCGAGGACCTCACCGATGCGCAGGCGCGTCCCGGCGCGGACGGCGGTCCAGTCCAGGCCCGAGAGGGTGAGGTTCTCGCCGGCGCAGCCGGGCGCGATCGGGTGGCCATCCTCGGCGAGCGCCTCGATGACCTCCCGCGACCACAGGCACAGCGCCTGGAAGGGACGACCGTGGTGGCGGCGGTCCGCCTGGTGGTCGCCGGTAAGTCCGCGCCCGTCGATCCACCCGGCGTCGACGGCGCGCTTCGGCACGCCGCCGTCCGACGCGTTGATCTGCACGACCGACCCGTCGTGTGGGCGCGGCCCCTGGTCGAGGACAGCGAGGCCGCGGCTGATGTCCATGAGGTGGTGACTGGCGTCGTGGACCGCGTGACGGAGCAGGGCACCCGCCTCGAGCGCCTGGTCTCCGGCGCTCCCTCGGTGCGCCCACGAGTCCGGCGTCGCCCCCCGCGCCACCACGGCGAGGTCGTGGCCGGCGTCGCCGACCTCCGACACGACCGTTGCCGGGTCGAGCGTCGCCGATGCGCCCGGTGGCGGCTCCTCAGTCGGCGCGGGCGGGAACGTCGTGCCGTCCGCGCCGAGCAGCTGCCCGATCGCGCCGCGGAGCAGGGTGAGGACCAGCGCGCTGTGTCTGCCGTACTCGAGCGCGGACCACACCTCCGGCGCCGGCCGCTGGTTCAGGGTCGCAGCCGGCAGCGTCGACGGGCCGAGGTGCCACCAGTCGCCGAGCTGGTCGAGGAACGACGCGGCGTCCTGGGGCGTCCATACGGCGGCGTCGAAGCCGCACTCGGCGCACGTCTCCGGCGTGACCCCGTCCACCGCGCCAGCATGCCGCAGCGCATCGTGGACGCGCCGCCGGTTTCGCGCGTCAGGGCGTCAGCCGCACCGGCAGGGCCTTCAGCGCGTTGTTCAGGTTCGAGCGCTGCCGTCGGGGCTCGCCGGTCAGCTCGATCGTCGAGAACGCGTCGAGCAGCTCGTCGAGGAAGACGCGGCCTTCGAGGCGGGCGAGGTGCACGCCGAGACAGAAGTGCTCGGCGATGCCGAACGAGAGGTGGGGGTTCGGGTGGCGACGGATGTCGAAGCGCTGTGGATCGTCGAAGACGCCCTCGTCCCGGTTCGCTGACGTGTAGATCATCCCGAGCTTGTCGCCCGCCGCGATGGCCTGGTCGTGGAGCACGCTGTCCTCGGTCGCCGTGCGCCGGAAGTAGTGCAGCGGGTTGGCCCACCGCAGGATCTCCTCGACCGCGGCGGGCAGGAGCGACCGGTCGGCGCGCAGCGCAGCCAGCTGATCGGGGTGCTCGAGCAGCGCGAGCACGCCCGAGGACAGCATCGTGCGGGTGGTGTCGTTGCCGGCCGTGACGAGCTGCACGAAGAAGTAGCCGAACTCGAGGTCGGTCATCGGCAGGCCCTCGATCTCGGTCGCGAGCAGCTGGGCGCCGACGTCCGTGCCGCCCTCGCCGCGGCGGCGCTTCGCGTATTCCATCCCGTACATCGCCATCTGCACCGAGCCCTCGCCCTCGCCGCCGGCGGCGTACCCGTCGGGGTTCAGCTCGGGGTCCTGGCCGCCTGTCGTCATCTCGGCCCAGTGGTTGATGTCCGCCCGGTCCGCCTCGGGGATCTGGAGCAGCTCGCCGAAGACCTGCGACGGCAGCATCGCGGCGAGGTCGTGCACGAACTCGCACTCGCGCATCGCCGCGCCTTTCGCCATGATCGAGCGACAGATGGCGCGGACGCGGTCCTCGAGCCGGGCCATCTCCCGTGCCTTGAAGCGCGGTGCGGTCTCGCGCCGCAGCGTGGCGTGCCGCGGCGGATCCATCATCAGCAGCATGTTCTTGGTCTGCTCGAGCTGCTCGGCTGGCATGTCCTCGAACACGACGCCACCGACCTGCGCGGAGTAGCGCACCGGGTCGCGTGCCACCTCGACGACGTCGGCGTGGCGCAGCACCGCCCAGTAGCCGGACCCGTCCGGCATGTCCTGCCAGTGGACGGGGTCGCTGCGTCGGAGCTGCTCGAAGGCCTCGTGCGGCGGCCCGGCGACGTACCCGTCGGGGTCGTAGAGGTCGATCGTCGTGAGCGTCATCGCCGCCTCCTCGGTGGCGCGACGGTACCGGCCGGGGCGCGCCGTCGCGCCCGGGTCACGAGAACGGCGTGCGGGGCCGCTCCAGGCGCTCGCCGTCGACGGTCAGGTCGACCCGCTCGTTGTAGAAGCAGACGAGCCCGGCGACCTTCTGGCTCTCGGGCAGCGGCGTCGGGTACGACCAGGCGACGTCCTCGCCGCCCGGGAGGTCGGGCACCGACCAGTACCGGGCGAGGCCCTTGTACGGGCACGCCGACGTCGTGTCGCGCGGCTCGAGCAGGTCGAGGCGCACCTCGACCTTCGGCAGGTAGTAACGGACCGGCAGCCCGGTCTCGAAGAGCAGCGTCGGCCGGCGCGTCTCGGCGAGCGTCACCCCGCCGAGCGCGACCTCGACGTGTCGGGAGCTGGCGAGGATGTCGACCCGGGTGAACGGGCTGCGGGGGTGGACGAAGACCTCCTCGTCCTCCTCGAACCAGGCGTCCATCGCGCCCCACTCGAAGCGGATGAGGTCGCGCAGCGCCTCGAGCGGCGAGTCCGGGTAGGACCAGGCCGCGTCGACAGCGCGGCGCTCGCCGACCTGGACGTCGAAGTAGCGGGCGTCGCCTCGGCTCGGCGAGTGCTCGGTCCGCGTCGAGGCGGCGAGCAGCTCGGTGCGGACGTCGGCGCGCGGCAGGTAGTACGCCGGGTAGCGGGGGTTCTCCCACACGAGGAACGGGCGGCGCGTGTCGGCGACGACCGTCCCGGCCAGATAGACGCGCACGCGCTTGTGGCCCGGCTCCACGCGCACCGACCCGCGCCGAGCCGTGGGGGCGTCGTCGCCGTCGGGGCGCGCCGCGGCCGCGCTCACCACAGCCGGGCCGTCACCATCGCGGCCGCGAGCAGCACGACCGCGTACGACAGGGCGCGCAGCGCGACCTCGAGGGGCCGCAGCAGCGTCTCGGCGTCGAGCGGCCGCCGGGTGCCGTCGTCGAGGACGACCGTCCCGTCGACGGCGAGCGTCCGTCGCCGCAGCAGCCGTGCCGGCGTGCTCAGCGCACGCTGGGCGTACGCGAGCGAGGCGGCACCGACCGCGGCGAGGACGGCGGCGACACCGAGGTGGCCGGCCTGGGCGACGTAGCCGGCGAGCACCGGGAACGCGCCCCAGGCGAGCGCGAAGCCGAGATCGGTGTGGATCCTTCCGTGGAACAGCTCGAGGTTGTAGCCCGCGACGAGCAGGGGCCCGATCACGATGAAGGGGATCAGCACCGGCCCGACGCGGTGGAGGCCCGCGACGCCGAGGAGGACGGCGGCGAGCACGCCGGCCGTGCCCGCGACGACGAGCACCCGGTCCGAGATCTGGGTGTGCAGCGGGTGGCCGTGCAGCTCGTCGAGCGCGTGGGCCCCGATGCCCATCGCGGCGAAGAACGCCAGGACCGTCGCGCCGAGGCGCACACCGTCCACCGTCGGCGCCAGCGCAGCACCGATCGCGACGTAGGCGAGATGCCATGCGGTGTACGGCGGGTGCAGCAGCGTCCACCAGTCGCGCCAGCCGCCCGGGCGGGCGGCGTAGAACGCGGCGCGGCCCTCCGGCTCAGGCACCGCCGCGCACCCCCCACATGACGACCCCGCCGCCGAGGCTCATGGTGCGCACCCCGACCTGGGTGCAGCCCGCGTCCGTGAGCGCCTGCAGCGTCCACGCCACCGGGTAGCGGCGGTAGTGCGCCGAGATGTTCGGTCCGAGGAACCGCCCGACACCGAACCACGACCGGCCGGCGAGCCCGCCGGCGAGGGGCAGCACGGTGCGGGTGTAGAGCCACCACCAGGCCCGCCAGAACGGGTTCGTCGGCACCGCGAACTCGAGGCTGGCGATCGGTGCGCCGGGCCGCAGCACGCGGGTCAGCTCGCGGAGCGTCGCCGCCGGATCGGCGACGTAGCGCAGCAGGTAGGTGAAGGTGAGCCCGTCGAAGCTGTGATCGGGGAACGGGAGCTGCTCGGCACGTCCCGCGACGAGCGTCACCGCGTCGGTGCCGTCGGCGCGCAGGCTCGCCTGGCCCCGCCGCAGCATCGCCTCGGTGAGGTCGATGCCCACCACGGCGGCGCCGGTGCGGCGCACGAGCTGGCGCGCCACGCCCGCGGTGCCGGTCGCCACGTCGAGGACGCGTCGCGGGGTGGCCGGTACGATGCGATCGACCATCGCGCGGCGCCAGCGGCGGTTCTGCCCGAGCGAGAGGACCTCCTCGAGCGTGTCGTAGTGCTCCGGGAGCCCGGTGAAGAGCTCCTGGGCGAAGCGATTGGGATCCGCGGATGGGCCAGCGAGCATGAGCGTCACCCCTCGGGTCGCCACGCGAGCGTACGACGCGCCCGAGCGTCGAGCGTGACCGTGGACCGCTACGACGCCCTGGTGGTCGGGTCGGGGCCCGCGGGCAGCGTCGCCGCGCTGGTGCTCGCCCACGGTGGGGCCCGGGTGGCCCTGGTCGACAAGGGCGCGTTCCCCGAGACAAGGCCTGCGGGGACCTCGTCGGCCCCCGCGGCGTCCAGCTGCTCGACGACCTCGGCCTCGACGTGCCCGGCGCCGCGCGGGTCGGCGACATGCTCGTCGTCGGGCCCCGCCGCGCCGTCCGGCTCCCGTGCCGCCCGGGCCGCACGTACCCGGGCTACGCGCTCGCGATCCCCCGCGTCCGCTTCGACGCGCTGCTCCACGACGCCGCCCTCGTCGCCGGCGCGGACCACTACCACGCGCGTGCCGCCGCGCCCCTGGGCGATGGCCGTGTCGAGGGGTGCGTGCTGTCCGACGGCCGGGAGATCCGTGCCGATGCGCTGATCGGCGCGGACGGCGCGGTGAGCGGCGTCGCCGAGTGGGCCGGGCTCGTGGACCCGGCCCGCGTGCTGTGGGGCTTCGCGGTGCGCGCGTACGCCGACGATCCGATCGAGCTCCCGCAGATCTTCTTCTGGGAGCCGTCGCCGTGGAAGGCGTTCCCGGGCTACGGGTGGGCGTTCCCCGGCCCGGACGGGCGCGCCAACGTCGGGCTGGGCGTCGGGGTGCGTGCCGACCGCGGCGCGGGCGCGCGGGCGGCGCGCCAGCTCCCGGCGTTCCTCGCGGACCTCGTCCGGCGGGGGGTGCTGTCGCGCGCGCCGGCGACCGACGGCGTGGCGTCGCTCGGCGGCTGGCTCAAGCTCGGCATGGTCGGGACCCGCCCGTCCGCCGGGCGGGTGCTGCTGGTCGGCGACGCCGCCGGGCTCGTGAACCCGCTGCAGGGCGAGGGCATCGGCCAGGCGATGGGCAGCGGGCGTGCCGCGGCGCAGGCGCTCCTCGACGACCCGGGCGGCGCGGCGGACCGGTACCGGGACGTGCTCGCCGCCCGCTACGCGCCCTACGAGGCCGCGACGGCGCCGGTGCACGCCGCCATGTTGTCGCGGCCCTGGGCGGTGTCGGCGGTCGCCCGCACGCTGACCGGCCCGGGGGTGGGGCGCGCGCTTTCGGCCGGGTGGGGCGTGTTCTGGAACGACCTGCTCGACGGCGCGGCGCCGGGCGGGCCCCGCGCCGTGGCTGCGGCGGCTCAGCGTGGCTTCGCCGTCACGACCGGGGGCGGCGCGATGCGACGGTGGTTCCGGGCGACGCTCGCCGCCCGCGGGTAGGCCCGTGCGTCAGTTCAGGCGGGCGTCGAGCGGGAAGTGGGCGAAGATGCGCGTCTTGCTCCGCTGACGGCGCAGCACGCCGCGCCACAGGCTTTCGGGGGTGCCCGTCCAGAGATCGGCCGGGTCGGCGCGCACCACGAACCACCCGTTCGCGTCGACCTCGGACTCGAGCTGGCCGGGGCCCCAGCCGGCATAGCCGGCGAAGACGCGCAGCCGGTCGACCCGGGGTCGGACACCGTCGGGGTCGCGTTGGAGGTCCACGGTCCCGAGGTCGTCGAAGAGCGGCGCGAACCCGTCCGGCTCCCCGGGCTCGCCACAGTGGGCGAGCCCGATCGCCGCGTCGGGCTGCACCGGCCCGCCTTGGAAGAGGACCGCCGGCTCGCCGGCGAGCGGCGCCCACGCGGGGAGCGCGCCGACGAGCGTCGTCCCCTCGGCCGGCCGGTTCAGGACGACGCCGAGCGCGCCCTCGTCGCTGTGCTCGAGCAGGAGCACGACGGTCCGGAAGAAGTTGGGGTCCTCGAGGTCGGGTGTCGCCACGAGGAGGCGGCCGCGGAGCGGCTCGTGCACCGCGTCGTCAGCCGTCGAGGCTCAACATCCGGCGCGCGTTGCCACGGCAGATCTTGTCGACCGTGGCGTCGTCGAGACCGGCGAACATCTTCTCGGCGACCTGCAGCGTGTGCGGCCAGGTCGAGTCGGTGTGCGGATAGTCGGTCTCGAAGGTGATGTTGTCGACGCCGACGTCGTCGAGCGAGGCCAGCCCGTGGCGGTCCCGGAAGAAGCACCCGTAGATCTGGCGGAAGTAGTAGGTGGACGGCGGGTCCGGCACTCGGTCCCGCACGCCGCCCCAGGCCCGGTGCTCCTGCCACACGTCGTCGGCCCGCTCGAGGATGTAGGGGATCCAGCCGATCTGGCCCTCCGAGTACGCGAGCCGCAGCTCGGGAAAGCGGACGAGCACCCCCGAGAACAAGAAGTCGGTCATCGACGACATCGCGTTGCCGAACGACAGGGTCGCCTGCACCGCGGGCGGTGCGTCGGCCGACGTGGCCGGCATCTTCGACGAGGAGCCGATGTGCATGCAGACCACGGTGCCCGTCTCGGCGCACGCCTGCAGGAACGGATCCCACGCACCGGTGTGGATGCTCGGCAGCCCGAGGTGGGGCGGGATCTCGCTGAAGCAGACGGCGTGCACGCCACGGGCGGCGTTGCGACGGACCTCGGCCGCGCAGCCTTCGACGTCCCAGAGCGGCACGAGCGTGAGCGGGATGAGGTGCCCGTCGCTCTGGCCGCACCACTCTTCGACCATCCAGTCGTTGTACGCGGTGACGCACGCCGCGGCGAGCTCCTTGTCCTTCGCCTCGAGGAACGTCTGGCCGCAGAACCGCGGGAACGTCGGGAAGCACAGGGACTGCTCGACGTGGTTCACGAGCATGTCCTCGACCCGGGCCTTCGGGTCGTAGCAGCCGTCGCGCATCTCGTCGTAGGTGATCGGGGACAGCGTCATGTCGTCCCGGTCGAACCCGACGGCGGCGATGTGGCGCTTCAGCGGGACGATGAGGTCCTCGTAGAACCAGATGTCGCAGGGCGGCGCGGCGTCGTCGAACTCGTGCTCGTAGACCGCCGGGCCGACCATGCGCAGCCCGGCGAGGCCACGCCGCTCGACGCGGGGGCCCTGGTCGCGGTAGCGCTCGGGCAGCCAGGTGTGCCAGACGTGCGCCGGCTCGACGACGTGGTCGTCGACGCTGACGATCATCGGGATCGTCGGGGTCTCCGTCGAGGGCACGTCACCTCCCAGCCCGTCGTCGTGGCCCCCGCGGCCCGACCTGACGGGTCGTCAGAGGATACCGGGCGCCGGCTACCGGCTCGGATCGACGCGCACCATGAGCTTCCCCGTGTTCTCCCCGGTGAACAGCATGTTGAGCGCGCGCGGCGTCGCCTCGAGTCCCTCGACGATGTGGTCGCGCCACGCGATCTTGCCTTCGCCGACCCACTGGACGAGCTGAAGGACGGCCTCGGCGGACCGGTCGAGGTAGTCGAAGACGAGAAACCCCTGGATGCGGGCCCGGGCCACGACGAGGTTCATGTAGTTGCGGATCGGCGTCGGGTCGTCGGCCGTGTTGTAGTTCGAGATCGCGCCGCAGAGCGCGACGCGCGCGCCGATCGCGAGGCGGCCGAGCACGGTGTCGAGGATCGCGCCGCCGACGTTGTCAAAGAACACGTTCACACCGTCGGGGCAGAGCTCGCGCAGTCGGTGTCCGACGTCCTCGGTGTGGTAGTTGATCGCGGCGTCGAACCCGAGGTCCTCGGTGATCCAGCGGCACTTCTCGTCGGTCCCGGCGATCCCGATCACGCGTGCGCCCTGGATGCGGGCGATCTGTCCGGCGACGGACCCGGTCGCGCCCGCTGCGCCCGAGACGACCACCGTGTCGCCCGCGACCGGTTGGCCGACGTCGAGCATGCCGAAGTAGGCCGTGACGCCGGTCCCGCCGTAGATGCTCAGCAGGTGCGGGAGCGGGACGCCGGCCGGGACGGCTCGGGCCGGCACGCCGGCCCCGCACGTCGCGTACTCCTGCCAGCCGAGCAGCCCGGCGACGAGTGTCCCGACGGGGTAGTCGTCGTGGCGGGATTCGACGACCTCGCCGATCGCCGAGCCGCGCATGACCTCGCCGAGGCCGACCGGCGGCATGTAGCTGGCCTCGTCGCGGATCCAGATCCGGTTCGTCGGGTCGAGCGACAGGTACGCGACCCGCACGCGGTACTGCCCGTCGTCGAGGTCCGGGAGCGGCTCCTCGTGGAGCTCGAACGTCTCGTCGTCGACCAGCCCGACGGGTCGACGCGCCAGGCGCAGCTGACGATTGACGGGCATGCGCCGATGTCTACTCGGTCTTGGCGAACAGCCGCACCGCCAGCGTCAACATCGCCGTCCCGAAGGCCAGCGTGATGAGGGCGTCGGCCCACAGCGGCACGACCCAGCCGAGGATGGTGAGTGGCGCGACCTGGGGCAGGAGCACCCGCCGGATCGCGTCGATCCCGTAGGTCGCTGGGTTCAGCCGGGTCACGACACCGAGCCACGGCGGCAGCTCGGCGAGCGGGAAGATCGCGCCCGACAGGAAGATCATGGGCTGCAGGACGAGCGCCATGACCATCTGGAAGCTCTCCATGCGCTGCATGCGGCTGGCGACGACGATGCCGAACGACGTGAGCGCGAACGCGAGCAGGAGCAGGAAGCCGACCATCGCGAAGAAGCTCCCGACGGTCAGGCTGACCCCGACGACCGGCGCGGCGAAGACGAGGATCAGGCCCTGGACGACCGCGACGGACCCGCCGCCGAGGGCCTTGCCGAACACGAGCGACGACCGCGACACCGGCGCGACGAGCATCTCGCGCATGAACCCGAACTCGCGGTCCCAGACGATGGCGATCGCCGAGAAGAGCGAGGACGTGAGCACCGACATGGCGAGGATGCCGGGGAACAGGTACTGCTGGTAGTTGACGCCGCCGGCGCCCTGCTGCCCGATGAGGTGCGACAGGCCGGCCCCGAGGACGAAGAGGAACAGCAGTGGCTGCGCGATGCCGGTGACGATCCGAGTGGGCGTGCGCTTGAGCCGGATGAGGTCGCGCGACCACACCATCATCACGGCCCGCAGGTTGCGGACCATCGCGCCCTCGCGCCGCCGGACGGGCGCGATTGCGGGCAGCGGCGCGGAGAGCGCGGCGTCGGCCATCAGCCTCGCCGGAACCCGCGGACCATCGCGTTCGCCCGGAACTGCTCGCCGGCGCCCGCGTCTGCGTCCCGCAGCTCGTGACCGGTGTACTCCATGAACACGTCGTCGAGGCTGGGTCGGCGCACGTTCACGCTGCGCACGCCGATGCGCAGGCGCTCGAACATCCGTGGGACGAACGCCTCCCCGTCCGTCACGCGGAACCGGGCGCCCTCCTCGGTGACCTCGACGTCGAGCCCGAAGCCGTCGGCGAGGGCGTCGCGCGCCGCGCCGTCGTCCGCCGTCGACACCGTGACCGTGTCCTGGCCGATCGACGCCTTCAGCGCGTCGGGGGTGTCGATCGCGACGATGCGACCCTGGTCGATGATCGCGATGCGGTCGCACCGCTCGGCCTCGTCCATGTAGTGGGTCGTGAGGAACATGGTCGTGGACTCGCGGGTCCGCAGGCTGTCCACGTAGTTCCAGATGTGCTGGCGGGTCTGGGGGTCGAGCCCGATGGTCGGCTCGTCGAGGAACAGCACGCGGGGCGTGTGCAGGAGGCCCCGGGCGATCTCGAGGCGCCGCTTCATGCCGCCCGAGTAGAAGCGGACCTGCTGGTCGGCGCGCTCGCTCAGCCCCACCATCTCGAGGAGCGGGCGGGCACGCTCACGCACCTCCGACGGCGGGACGCCGTAGAGCACGGCGTGGAACCGCAGGTTCTCGGCACCCGTCAGGTAGTCGTCGAGCGTGACCTCCTGGAACACCAGCCCGATGCTCTCCCGCACCGCGGCCTGCTCGAGCGCCACGTCGTGACCGGCGACCCGCGCGACGCCGGTGGTCGGCATGAGCAGGGTGCAGAGGATCGAGATCGTCGTCGTCTTCCCGGCGCCGTTCGGGCCGAGGAACCCGAAGAGCTCGCCCGGCTGGACGTCGAAGGACACGTCGTCGACGGCCGCGAAGTCGCCGAAGCGCTTCACGAGGCTGTCGACCTCGACGGCGGGTGCGGCGGCGCCCGGCATGCCGGCAGTCTCGCACGCGGTACGCGAGCCACCGGCGACGTTGTGCGGCCGCGCAGCGGTTAGCGTCCGGGCCGGTGGACGCGCTCGAGTTCTACGGTCTCATCCCGTCGGAGGACCCGCGACGCTGGCGCCTGCCTGTCGTGCCCAGCTTGTGCTCGGGCCACGGCAGCCTGTTCGGCGGCGCGGCGCTCGGCTCGTCGATCGAGGCCCTCGAGCGGGTGACCGGTCGGCCGCTCGTGTGGGCGACCGCGCAGTACCTCGCGTACGCGCGTCCGCCCGACGTCGTGGAGCTGGAGGTGTGCGAGGTCGCGCGCGGGCATCGCTCGTCGCAGGCCCGGGTGCTCGCCCGCGTCGACGGCCGCGAGATCTTCACCGTCGTCGCCGCCCTCGGCCAGCGCGAGCTCTCCTGGTCCGGGTCGTGGGCCCTGCGACCCGAGGTGCCGTCCGTCGCGGCGAGCCCGGTGCGCCCGTTCGCGGCGCAGCATCGGGGCACCATCGGGGAGCGCCTCGACCTCCGCGTGGCGAACGCCCGCCCGATGGAGACCCTCGACGGGATCCCCGGCGACGGGCGCGCCGCCCTCTGGGCCCGGCTCCCGGACATCCCGGCGACGGCGTCGGCGCTCGCCATCGTCGCCGACTACGTCCCCTTCGGGATCGCGCAGGCGCTCGGACGCCGCACCGGGGCGAACAGCCTCGACAACACCCTGCGGATGGTCCGACCGACCGAGACGCACCCGACCGAGTGGGTGCTCGCCGACGTCCGCGTCCAGGCCGTCGCGGACGGCTTCGGCCATGGCGTCGTCCACCTGTGGGCCGAGGACGGCACGTTGCTCGCCACGGCGAGCCAGTCCGCGGTCGTGCGCGAGTGGCGCGACCGCGCCGAGACCCGGCCGCCGTCCACGGAGGTGACGCGATGACTGTCCCTGCCCGTCACGGCATCACCGTGCCGTTCACCGGTGTCCCGCTGCACGAGCACCGCGGCTGGTATGAGGAGATCGCCGCCCTCGGGTACACGGACGTGTGGTCCGCGGAGGCCGGCGCGACCGACGCGTTCACCCCGCTCGCGCTCGCCGCGGCGTGGACGCCCCAGTTGCGGCTCGGCACCGCGATCGTGCCCGTGTACACGCGCGGCGCGGCGACCCTGGCGCAGAGCGTCGCCGCGATGTGCCAGGCCGCGCCGGGCCGCTTCGCGCTCGGGCTCGGGACGTCGTCGGACGTGATCGTCGAGCGCTGGAACGGGATGGCCTTCGAGCGCCCGTACCACCGGGTGCGGGACACGATCCGGTTCCTTCGCGCCGCGCTCGCCGGCGAGAAGGTGAACGAGACCTACGACACCTTCGCCGTGCGCGGGTTCCGGCTCGAGGTGCCCGTCGACGAGCCCCCGCCGATCCTCGTCGCCGCGCTGCGCGCCGGCATGCTGCGCCTCGCCGGCCGGGAGGGTGACGGCGCGATCATCAACTGGCTGTCCGCCGAGGACGTGAAGACCGTCGTGCCCCATGTCGGCGAGGACAAGGAGATCGTGGCCCGGGTCTTCGTCCTGCCGACCGAGGATCTCGACGTGGTCCGCCTGGTCGGCAAGCGGGCGATCGCCGCCTACCTCAACGTCCCCGTCTACGCCGCGTTCCACGAGTGGCTCGGCCGCGGTGAGCAGCTGACGCCGATGTGGTCGGCGTGGAAGGCGGGCGACCGGGCGGCCGCCGTCGAGGCGATCCCGGACTCGCTCGTCGACGAGCTCATCGTGCACGGCTCGGGCGCCGAGTGCCGCGAGCACCTGGCGCGCTACGCGGCGAACGGGGTCACGACGCCCGCGCCCGCGATCCTCGGCCTGGGCGCGGACCACCTACGCGAGGCGCTGCGCGAGCTCGCTCCGACGGCGCGGTGAGGCGGGTCTAGCTGACTCGGACGGGCAGCGCCCGGTGGCGGATCCGCGCGAGGCGGAACCACGACAGGGTCCGCACCGTCCACCAGCCCGTGTCGATCTCGCCGAGCTTCCGCGCGAACCGGGCCGACGTCGGGGCGTCGTGGTGGTTGTTGTGCAGCCCCTCCCCCGCCGTGACGAGCGCGAGCAGCCGCCCGTTCGTCGCCGAGTTGTCGTGCGGCCGCCGCCCGACCGTGTGGCCGACGGCGTTGACCGAGCCGGACAGGCCGAGGTAGCTGACCATGTGCACGACGGCGGCGAGCAGGCCGGTCTGCCAGCCGAGGATGAGGCACAGCGCGGTGACGCCGAGGCCGAGGCCGAGCCACGCCTTGTCGTAGAACCACCGGTCCAGCCAGTCGGCCGGGAGGTCCCGGGCGTAGCGGTCGACGGTGACGCCGTCGCGCGCCGTGCGCCGGTAGAGCGCGGCGTTCGCGAGCTGGACGCGCCAGAAGCCGAGCACGAGCGGCGAGTGTGGATCGTCGGGCGTGTCGGTCGCGGCGTGGTGGCGGCGGTGCACCGCGGCCCACTCGCGCGGCTTCATCCCGGTGAGGATCCAGATGACGAAGCGGCACACCTGCGTGACCACCGGGTTGAGGGTGACCGCGCGGTGCGTGATGCCGCGGTGGAGATAGACGGTGGTGACGAGGATCGCGACCTGGGACAGGACGAGACCGACGAGGATGCCCAGCAAGACGTGCACGCGCTCAACGTAGCGCCACGAGGTGTCGGGACGGCGACTGTGGGGTGAACGGCGCTCAGAAGGTCGTCTGGGCCAGGAAGGCGTCCAGGGTGGGCCGGTCGCCGAGCACCTCGACCGTGTCGGTCGGGGCACGGTGCAGCAGCACGAGCAGCAGGTCCGACGCCGCGCCGCGCACGGCGACGTCGCCCTTGGCGTGGGCCCGCTCGACCTCGAGGCGCTCCGGGGTGAGGCGGAGCAGCCACTCTCCGGGGCGGTCCGTGCAGTGCAGGTGGAGGGTCTCCCCCGAGCCCGTCGGGGGGGCCTTGCCCGGCCGGACCGGGAGGATGGTGAGCCACTCGTCGATGCCGTCGGCGGCGAGCGGCCCGTCGATCGGCGTCGCGGCGCCGCCGGCGAGCTCGGCGTCGACCCGGTGCATCGCCGTCTCGTGGGCCTGGCGTCGCTGCCAGAACGCGACCGTCGGCGGCGGCACGAACGTCCAGGCCGGCGCGTCCGGGGAGCGTTCGAGCGCGGCCACCAGCGTCGCCGCGCCGTCGCGGGCGTAGCCCGCCAAGGCGTCGCCGTCGGGAGGCGGGTCGATGTTCGGCGGCGGGACGAGCGGGTTGGTCGTGATGCAGCCCGCCGCCCAGCGGTGCACGCGGCCGATGTGGCCCAGCAGCGCGGCGACGTCCCAGTCCGGGCACGACGGCACCGGCGCGTCGAGCCCAGCCCCCACCCCGGCGGCGACGAGCGCGTCGGCCTCCCGGCGCACGGCGTGGCGGTAGACGTCGGCGTCGAGCGGCACGAGGCGAGCCTACGGGGCGGGCGTGTCGAGCGGCCGGACGAGCTCGGGCCCCTTCTCGAGCACGCGGTTCACCCGATCCGAGACGGCGAACATCTCGAACCACTCGTCCGGCGCGGGCACGAGCAGCTGGGTGAGGACGGCGGCGCGCTCGCCGGCGACGGGCGCCGGGTCGAGCCACTCGTCCCACGCGCGCTCGGGCAGCACGACCGGCATGCGGTCGTGGACCGGCTCGAGCAGCGCGTTCGCTTCCGTGGTGACGATCGAGCACGAGCGCAGCCAGCCGTCGTCGCTGCCGATGGTCCCCACGAGCGGTTCGGGCACCTTCCATACCGCCCACAGCCCGGCGAACGCCATCGGCTCGCCGTCGCGGCGGTGGATGAAGAACGGCTCGCGCCGAGCCCGCTTCGTCCCGGGCGGCGGCGGCACCCGCCGCCATTCGTAGAAGCCGTCGGCGGGGATGAGGCAGCGCCGCTTCGCGAAGGCCACCTGGAAGGCCGACGACGTCGTGAGCGTCTCGGCGCGGGCGTTGATCATCCGGTCCCCGACGGAGGGGTCCTTCGCCCACGCCGGCACGAGCCCCCACCGCAGGCGGGACAGCAGCCGCCGCGTGTGGTCTTCGCCGGCCCGCTCGCGCACGACGGTGACGTCTTCGCGCGGCGCCACGTTGTAGTCGGGCACGGTCGCCTCGATCGTCTCCTCGGCGTGGAAGCGTTCGGCCAGCAGCGTCGGGGACGACGCGGCCACGAACCGGCCGCACATCAGCGTCGGCGTCGGTCGGCGACGCGGTACACGAAGCGCAGCCCAGACCACGTGGTGTCGATCGCCGCGACCTTGTTGTCGACGAGACCGTGCGCGAGCCCCAGCCCGCGCACGGTCTGCTCGCTGAGGTCGGTCGGCACGCCCGAGGCCCGCTTCGGCCAGGCGATCCAGAGGCCGCCATGGTCCTCGAGGCAGCGCTGCATCGCGGGGAACCGGCGCACCAGCTCGGCGCGGCGCGTCACGAAGAAGACGACGACGTCGACCCGACCGCGCGCCTGGGTGCGCAGCTGGCTGCGCGGCGGCAGGCGCAGTGCGTCGGTGAAGCCGTCGGGCGCGGACACGATCGCGAGGCGGCCGCCCGCCTTGATACCGAGCTTCTTCGCCAGTGGGGTGCCGGAGTATCCCGCCACCGCGCCACGCTGCTTGCCGACCGGGTGCGCCGTCAACCGCCCACCTGGTCCGCGGGCGGGTCCGATCCGGCGTGATAGCGCCTGAACTGGGGCGAAAGCACCGCCACCGCGCCGACGCCCATGATGCAGAACACCCCACCCGACACCACCGACACGGTCGGCGTGAACAGCGTCGCGACGACGCCCGCCTCGAAGTCGCCGATCCGCGGGCCGCCGGCCACGACGAGCGTGTGGATCCCCGACAAGCGGCCGCGGAGGGCATCGGGGGTGGTGGTCTGCAGGATCGTGCCCCGGAAGACGGCGGAGATGACGTCCGCCGCGCCGGCCACCGCGAGGCACGCCACGGCGACCCCGAGCTCGGGACCGGAGAGGCCGAAGGCGATGATCCCGAGCCCCCAGACGAACACGGCCCACAGGACGGCGAGGCCCTGGCGACGGACGTGGCGCACCCACCCGCCGGTGAGCGCGCCCAGCACCGCGCCGATCGCCGCCGACGAGAAGAGCAGCCCGACGACCTCGGAGCCGCCGCCGAAGCGGGTGACGGCCAGCACCGGGAACAGGGCGCGGGGCATCCCGAAGATCATGGCGACCAGGTCCACATAGAAGGTCGCCTGGAGCACCGGCTTGCCGCGCAGGAACGAGACCCCCTCGGCGAGCTCCTGCCAGCCCGTCGCGACCAGCGATCGGGTGCGCGGCGGACGGTCACGGGGCACCTGGGGGTGCAGCACGACACACGCGGTGATCGTGGCGGCGAAGCTCAGCACGTCGACCGCGTAGGCCCAGGACACGCCGAGCTTGGCGATGAGCACGCCGCCGAGCGCCGGCCCGGCGATCATGCACGTGTTCCACATCACCTGGTTGAGGCTGAGCGCGGAGGACAGCTGGTCCTCGGCGACCATGTTCGGCGTCATCGCGGCGCGCGTCGACAGCGAGAAGCCGCCGAACCCGCCGACGAGGCCTGCGCCCACATACACGAGGGCGAGGGGCGGGTGCCCGGCGAGCGCGCCCGCGAGCAGCAGCGCGGACGCGCCCGCCTGGCTGCACTGGGCCACGAGCAGCAGCCGCCGCCGGTCGACGCGGTCGATGAGCGGGCCGCCGAACAGCGCGGCCAGCGCGAGCGGCACGAGCTGGACGAGGCCGACCAGACCGACGGCCGCCGACGAGTGCGTGAGGGCGAAGACCTGGACGAAGACGGCGACGAGCGTGATCTGCGAGCCGGTCTCGGAGATCAGCTCGCCGAGCCACAGGTACCGGAAGTCCCGCGAGCTGCGCAGCGGGGACAGGTCGACGGCGAGGCGGTGCCAGCGCCCCCGAAATCCCGACCTCTCCACTCGCATTTCGGGCTTCCCCTGCCTATGCTGCGGAGAGCACCGCAGGACACGACACTGGAGGCACGAGATGGCGCTGCGCTTGGGCGACGAGGCCCCCAACTTCACCGCGGACACCACCGAGGGCCCGGTGACCTTCTACGACTACCTCGGGGACAGCTGGGGCGTGCTGTTCTCGCACCCGAAGGACTACACGCCGGTCTGCACGACCGAGCTGGGTCGGGTCGCCGCGCTGAAGCCGGAGTTCGACAAGCGCAACGTGAAGGTGATCGGCATCTCGGTCGACCCGCTCGACTCGCACAAGGGCTGGGCGAAGGACATCGAGGAGACCCAGGGCCACGCCCTGAACTTCCCGCTCATCGCCGACCCGGACCGCAAGGTCGCCGAGCTCTACGACATGATCCACCCGGCCATGGCCGACAACGTCACGGTCCGGTCGGTGTTCATCATCGGGCCGGACAAGAAGGTGAAGCTCATCATCACCTACCCGCAGAGCGCGGGCCGGAACTTCGACGAGATCCTGCGGGTCATCGACTCCCTGCAACTCACCTCCAAGTACAGCGTCTCGACCCCGAGCGACTGGAAGCAGGGCGAGGACGTCATCATCGTCCCCGCCGTGTCGGACGAGGAAGCGAAAACCAAGTTCCCGAAGGGCTGGAAGACCATCAAGCCCTACCTGCGGGTGACACCCCAGCCCGACAAGTAGTCGACGGGGTCGCGCGGCGGCGCGACACGCGCGCCAGCGTCGTTGGTCGATCGGTCTGGCGCGCCGGCGCGCTCAGACCCGGAGGAACCGGCCGAGCCCGATCGCGGAACCGATGAGCCCGATGACGACGCCGAGCAGGATCACGTAGATCGCGATGATGCTGGCGTCCCAGGTCGTGACGTAGAACTCGCGGAAGAACCCGGTCGGGCTCGAGAACCAGTGGTCGAAGCCGATCTTCAACGACGCGACGACCCCCACGGCGAGCCCGGCCCCGATCACCCCCTGGATGAGGCCCTCGGCCATGAACGGGATCCGCACGAACCAGTTCGACGCGCCGACGAGCTTCATGACCTCGATCTCGCGGCGTCGGGCGAAGGTCGCCAGCCGGATCGTGTTCACGATGAGGAACAGCGACGAGGCGAGCAGCACGATCGAGAGGCCGAAGAAGATCAGCTTCGCCGTGTTCGTCGCGTCGAGGAGGCCGCGCAGCGCCTGCTCCGGGGTCGACACCTGATCGACGCCCGGATCGGTCTGGTAGCGGCTGGCGATCGTGTTCGTGAGCTCGGCCCGGGTCGGGACGATCCGGAAGGAGGTCGGCAGGGCGTTCGCGTCAACGTTGCGCGTCAGGTCCGGGTCCTTGCGGAAGATCCGCTTGAACTCGGCCAGCGCGGCCTTCTGGTCGACGAACGTGAACGACTTCACCTGGTTGTCGCCCTTCAGGGCGCTGCGGACGTCGCCGATCTGCTGGCTCGTCGCGTCCACGGTCATGAAGATCTCGAGGCGAACCCCGCCCTTGATGCTCGTCGTGCCGTGGTCGACCCACCGGCCGAGGAGCATGATCCCGCCGAAGAGCGCGAGCGAGACCGCGACGGTCAGGACACCGGCGACGGTCATGAGGAGGTTCCGTCGCAGCGACACCAGCGTCTCGCGGGCGAAGTAGCCCAGGCGGGTCAGCACGTCCTAGCTCCCGACGCCGTAGACGCCCCGCGAGTGGTCCCGCACCATCGAGCCGTGGTCCAGCTCGATCACGCGTCGGCGCATGGCGTCGACGATGCGCTGGTCGTGGGTCGCCATCACGACGGTGGTACCCGACCGGTTGATGCGGTCCAGGATGCGCATGATGCCGACGGTCGTGGCCGGGTCGAGGTTCCCGGTCGGCTCGTCGGCGAGCAGGATCAGGGGCCGGTTCGCGAACGCGCGAGCGATGGAGACCCGCTGCTGCTCTCCACCGGAGAGCTCGTTCGGGAAGCGGCCGGCCTTTTTGGCGAGGCCGACGAGGTCGAGCACCTGGGGCACCTGGGTCCGGATGACGCTGCGGGGCCGCCCGATGACCTCCATCGCGAACGCGACGTTCTCATAGACCGTCCGCGACGGCAGCAGCTTGAAGTCCTGGAAGATGCAGCCGATGTTGCGGCGCAGCTGGGGCACCTTCCAGTGCGAGAGCCGCGAGATATCGCGCCCGGCGACGACGATCCGCCCGTCCGTCGTGAGCTCCTCGCGCAGCAACAGGCGCAGGAACGTCGACTTGCCCGACCCTGACGGGCCGACGAGGAACATGAACTCGCCTTTGCCGACGTCGACGGAGATGTCGTGCAGGGCCGTGACGTTGCCCTTGTAGATCTTCGAAACGTTTTCGAATCGGATCATGCGCGGAAGGACCCGGAGCCGGGGGTACGGGACCGCGTGAGGGTACCAGCCGAGTCCCAGCCCCCCGCGGCAGAGCGACAGGTGCTTCGAACCGAGCGGCGACCTCGCGCCCGCGGCGCAAGCCCGGGCGCCGCGGCGTCGCCCCCGTCCGCCTCCTCACCGCCGGCGCCGTCGCAACCATCCCCGCCGCCCCCGGCGCAGGACGCGCCGCCGAGCGGCGCGTCGAACCCGCTGCTCCCACCGCTCACGCTGCCGACGCTGCCGGTGCTGCCGGTGCACCAGCTGCTGCCCCCGCTGGACCAGCTGCTGCCCTGAGCGGCCGCGCTAGGCGCGGCGCGCCCGCCGCCACTGGAGGAAGGCCTCGATGAAGCCGTCGAGATCACCGTCGAGGACCGCGTCCACGTTGCCGGTCTCGTGGCGGGTCCGCTCGTCCTTCACGAGGCGGTACGGGGCCAGCGTGTAGGTCCGGATCTGGTTGCCGAACGCGACGTCGCGCTTGTCCGCGGACAGTCGGGCGAGCTCGGCCTCTCGCTCCTCTCGCTGTCGCTCGGCGAGGCGCGCCGCGAGGATCTGCATGGCTCGGGCCTTGTTCTGGGTCTGGGACCGCTCGTTCTGGCAGGACACGACGATCTGGGTCGGCAGGTGCGTGATCCGCACCGCGGAGTCGGTGACGTTGACGTGCTGGCCGCCCGCCCCCGAGGACCGGAAGGTGTCGATGCGCAGGTCGGTCGGGTCGATCTCGGGCTCCTCGGCGGCGGCGAGCGACGGGACGCAGTCGAGTGACGCGAACGCCGTCTGGCGCCGGGCGTTGGCGTCGAACGGCGAGATCCGGATGAGGCGGTGCACGCCGCGCTCGCTCGTGAGCAGCCCGTACGCGTAGCGCCCTTTGACCGTGAACGTCGCGGAGGTGATCCCCGCCTCGGTGCCGGGCTGCACCGCGTCGACCTCCACCTCGAACCCGCGGCGCTCGGCCCAGCGGGTGAGCATCCGGAACAGCATCTGGGTCCAGTCCTGCGCGTCGGTGCCGCCGGCGCCCGAGTGGACGTCGCAGATGGCGTCGCGCTCGTCGTGGTCGCCGGTGAAGAGGGCCCGCAGCTCGAGCTGGTCGAGCTCGTCGGCCATCTCGTCGAGCTCGGTGGCGATCTCGCCCTCAAAGGAGCTGTCCGCCTCGTCGCGGCCCAGCTCGTGGAGCGTCTCGGCGTCGGCGACCCGCTGCGCGAGGCCGTCGACGAGGTGGACGTCCTCCTCGAGGCGGGCCAGCTCCGTGGTCAGCTGCCGCGCGCGGTCCGGGTCGTCCCAGAGATCGGGCGCGGCCGCCTGCTGCTGGAGCTGGGCCATCCGCTCACGCTTCGCGTCGACCCGCAGGTAGCCGCGCGCGTCCTCGACGCGACGGCGAATCGCGGCGAGGGGGTCGGTGAAGTCGCGCACGGCGAGGCGGGTGGCGGACGCGGACCGTCAGCGGCCGTGGCAGAGCTTGTACTTCTTGCCGCTCCCGCAGTAGCAGGGCTCGTTGCGCCCGGGGGTCTTCTCGACCCGGACCGGCTCCAAGGTCGCGTTCGGGTCGTTGGGGTCGAAGGCCTGCGCCGCGGCGGGGCCGGCGGGCGGGTCGGGCATGGCGGGCAGGTCCTCGGGCGGGGCGGCGGCCAGCGTGCTGGCGAGCCCCGCGGCGCCCTGCACGGGGTCCTCCGGCGCGCTGTAGCGCAGGTTCGTCGCCACCGGCGCGGGATCGTCCTCGGCGATCACCTGCAGGTGGGTCACGTAGCGGACGAAGTCCTCCTCGATCGAGGCCATCATCGCCTCGAACATGTCGTAGCCCTCACGCTGCCACTCGGCGAGCGGATCCTTCTGGCCCATCGCCCGCAGGTTGATGCCCTCGCGCAGGTAGTCCATCTCGTAGAGGTGCTCGCGCCAGTGCTGGTCGATCACCGAGAGCATCACGCGGCGCTCGATCTCGCGCAGCGTCTCCTTCCCGATCGACTGCTCCTTCGCCTCGTACTTGCTCAGCGCCTCGCCGAGCACGAGCTCGCGCAGCTGGTCGATGTGGAGGCAGTCGTCGAGCTGGGCGCGGGTCACGTCGCTCGGCAGCGTGCTCGCCAGGTTGCGGTCGAACTCGTCGAGGTCCCAGTCCTCGGGGAACTCGCCGGGGCAGAAGGTGCCGAGCAGCCCCTCGACGATCGCCTCGATCGCCTCGAAGGTCGGTTCCCGGAGCTCCTCGCCGTCGAGGATCTGCTGGCGGCGCAGGTAGATGACCTTGCGCTGCTCGCTCATCACCTCGTCGTACTTGAGGACGTCCTTTCGGATCTCGAAGTTGCGGTCCTCGACCGTGTGCTGGGCCCGCTCGATCGCCTTCGTGACCATACGGGCCTCGAGCGGCATGTCGTCGGGGAACGCGCGGTCCATCACCCAGCTCATCGCGCCCGTCGCGAAGAGCCGCATGAGGTCGTCCTCGAGGGAGAGGTAGAAGCGGGTGCTGCCGGGGTCGCCCTGGCGGCCGGAGCGGCCTCGGAGCTGGTTGTCGATCCGCCGGCTCTCGTGCCGCTCGGTGCCGAGCACGTAGAGCCCGCCGGCGTCGCGGACGCGCTCGGCGTCCGTCGCGCACTCGGCGCGGTAGCGCTCGACCAGCTCGGCGAAGCGGGTCGGGTCCTCGTCGGGCTCCTTCCCGTCCGCGAGCAGATCGCGGCGGGCGAGCTCGTCGGGGTTGCCGCCGAGGATGATGTCCACGCCGCGGCCGGCCATGTTCGTCGCGACGGTCACCGTCGCGGACCGCCCGGCCTGCGCGACGATGTGGGCCTCGGGCTCGTGCGCCTTCGCGTTCAGCACCGAGTGCGCGATGCCGCGCTGGTTGAGGAGTCGGGACAGCACCTCGGACTTGTCGACCGAGATCGTCCCGACGAGGACCGGTTGGCCCTCCTCGTTGCGCTCCGCGATGTCGTCGGCGACCGCCTCGAACTTGGCCTGCTCCGACTTGTAGATGAGGTCGGCGTTGTCGCTGCGGACCATCGGCGCGTTCGTGGGGATCGTGACGACCTCAAGCGCGTAGGTGTGCGCGAACTCCCCCGCCTCCGTGGCGGCGGTCCCGGTCATCCCGGAGAGCTTGTCGTACAGGCGGAAGTAGTTCTGGAGCGTGATCGTGGCGAGCGTCTGGTTCTCCTCCTTGATCCGGACGCCCTCCTTCGCCTCGACCGCCTGGTGCAGGCCCTCGCTCCAGCGGCGACCCTCGAGGATCCGGCCGGTGAACTCGTCGACGATCTTGACCTCGCCGCCCTGGATGACGTAGTCGACGTCGCGCTTGAACAGCTCCTTGGCGCGCAGCGCCGCTTGGAGCTGGTGCACGAAGTTCTGGTTCACGTGCTCGTAGAGGTTGGTCACGCCGAGCGCCTCCTCGACCCGCGTGATCCCCTCCTCGGTCGGGGCGACGGTGCGCTTCGCCTCGTCGACCTCGTAGTCGCGTTCGGCGTGGAGCGGCTTCACGATCCGCGCGAACTGGTAGTAGAGCGCCTGGGCGTCGTCGGACGGACCGGAGATGATGAGCGGGGTGCGGGCCTCGTCGACGAGGATCGAGTCGACCTCGTCGACGATGGCGAAGTAGTGCCCGCGCTGGACCTGGTCCTCGCGGCTCCCGGCCATGTTGTCGCGGAGGTAGTCGAAGCCGAACTCGTTGTTCGTGCCGTAGGTGAGGTCCGCCTGGTAGGCGCGCCGCTTCTCCGCGTAGTCGGAGATCTCGGGGATGACGACCCCGACGTCGAGCCCGAGCGCCCGGTAGATCTGGCCCATCCACTCGGCGTCCCGGCGGGCCAGGTAGTCGTTCACGGTGACGACGTGCACGCCGTATCCCGCGAGCGCGTTGAGGTAGACGGGCAGCGTCGCGACCAGCGTCTTGCCCTCGCCGGTCTTCATCTCGGCGACCCAGCCGAGGTGCAGCGCGGCGCCGCCCATCACCTGGACATCGAAGTGGCGCTGTCCGAGCGTGCGACGCGCCGCTTCCCGCACGAGCGCGAACGCCTCGGGGAGCACGTCGTCGAGCGCGTCGAGGCGACGGTCGCGGTCGGTGACGGGGTCGCCGGCGCGGTCGATGCGCTCGCGCAGCTCGCCGGTGAGGGCGCGCAGCTCCTCGTCGGTGCGCCGCTCCATGTCCGGCTCGAACGCGCCGACCTCGGGCACGAGCGACTCGAGAGCCTTGAGCTTGCGGCCCTCGCCGACGTGCAGTAGCCGTTCGAAGACTCCCATAGCCGCGGCGAGTGTACCGGCGAGGGCCCCGAACTCCGCGCTCGCCGCGTCCCGGACGGCGCGTCGTGGTCCCTATGCTCGCCGCCGTGCGCCCGCCGATCGTTCGCGAGCCGCTCGGGCGCGTGGACCGCCGGTGGTTCGTCGCCGCCGTGCTCGCCATGGTGGCCGCGCTCGCCGCCATCCTCGTCGTGACGACACCGCACGCCCAGTCGGGTGACCCGACCGTCGACGTCGCGGCCCGCCTGTGGCTGGCGATCTGCACGGGGGCGATCGTCGGCGTACTCGGCGCCCGGATCCCGCGGGCCACGAAGGGGATCGTCGTGGCGGTCATCGCCGGCGCGGCGTTCATGATCGCCGCGACGCTCGTCCTCAGCGCGAACGACTTCGGCCCGTTCGGCGCGGCGCTCGACCAGAGCTACCGGACGGCGCTCGTGACGAAGGACGCCGCCGGGTGGGGCTGGGTCGACTACGCCTTCAAGGGGCTGCCCGTCTACTACCCGCCGCTCACGTTCTGGGTGCTCGGCCGCGCCGCGGCGCTGTTCTCGATCGCGCCGTGGAAGATGCTGAAGGTCGACCTGCTCGCCACGGCGTTCCTCGTGCCGGTGCTCACGTGGCCGCTCTGGCGTCGCCTCGTCGGCGCGGGCGCGGCGATCGGCGCCGTGCTCGCCACGTTGCTGCTGTTCCAGTCGTGGTACCGGCTCCACTCCTGGCTCGGCGTCGCGGTGTTCATCCCGTGGTGGCTGTGGGCCGTGCTCGGCGCGGGCCGGGCGCCGGCCCGGGGGCGCGTCGAGCTCATCGTCGCGTCGGTGATCGGCGGGGCGCTGGTCTGCGTCTACTACTTCCCCTTCGTCCTCGGGGCGATCGCTCTCGTGCCGCTGCTGGCGCTGCGCCGGTCGGCCGCGTCGCGAGGCATGGCACTTCCCCCGATCGACCTGCGCCGCGCCGGCATCGTGCTCGGCGGCTCGGCGGTGCTCAGCGCCCCCTACTGGGGGCCGCTCATCCTCAGCGTGCTCCGCAACGGCGGGCAGGTCGGCTTCAACCGCTTCTACACGTCGGACTTCGTCAACGTGCGGTTCCGGTTCCTCACCTTCGACGTCGTCGGCGTCGCGATGCTCTTCGGGCTCGTGTCACTGCTCGTGACGGCGCGCCGCTCGACCGTGTCGGTGGCGCTCCTCGCGCTCCTCGCCGCGGCGTTCGTGTACTACCTCGCGGACTACGTCGGCGTCCTGGCGAACTTCCCGCTGCTGTCGACCGAGGCGAACGACGTGGCCGACGCCGTCCTGGCCGCCGGCGCGGGGATCGGCGCCGTCCAGCTCTGGCGCGCCGCCCACGGCAGCGAGACGCTGCGGGCCCGGCTCGGCCGCAGCGGCATCACCGCGATCGCCGCGGTTACAGCGACCGTCGTCGGGTTCAGCCTGGCGCAGACCGCCGTCGAGGCCATCCCGTACGTCGCCCAGCAGCGCGCCGCGCGGGTGCCGACCGCGCTGCTCGCCGACTTCCAGCGCGCCGCCGGCCGGCCCGTCGCGAACTCGGTCGTGCTCACCGACATCAGCGACATCCCGGCCTTCCTGCCGGTGTACGTCTTCAACTGGTCTGACGTGCAGACCCCGTTCAGCCCGTCGGGGAACTACCAGGACCGCACGAACTTCCTCCACCTGCTGTCCCTCGAACGCGACCCGACCGCGTTCGCCCTCGCGGCGCTGCACAACGTGTTCGACCGCATCGACTTCGTGGCCCTGCGACGCGGCCCCTCCGGCGCGTTCGAGTACAGCTTCACCGACGACGCGTTCCCGCGCCCGCCCGTCGAGCGCACCTTCGAGTTCGACGCGTCGCTGTTCCAGACGCCGGCCTTCCAGGAGGTCGACACGTCGAGCGTGACCGTCTTCCGCGTCGAGCGTGGCCAGGACCCGCTGCGGGCGCTCGCCACCTGCCCGCGCCAGCCGACCCGTCCCGCCTGCCAGGTCCTCGGGTCCGTGGCGCGCCGCTACGGCGGCGACCTCGACGGCTCGGTGGCCGCCCTCGCCGCCCGGTGGGCCACGGCCCGCGGGCGCGACCCGGCACCGATCGTCCCCGGCGGCTAGCGCCCCTTCTCGCGCGTCACCTGGTGGCGCAGCTTGTCGACGACGAGGTCGAGCGCCGCCTCGGGCACCGGCGCCGCCGCGTGCGCGGTCACCGCCACGTGGCGGCGGTGGACGACCACGGCACACCGATGGCGGCGCGGGATGCGGGGGTTGCGTTCCTCGGAGAAGTCCACCTCGGCCCACGCCACGTCCCGCACCATGCGCTCGAGCCGTCCGAGCTTGCGCTGCGCGGCGGTCCGCAAGGTCGAGGGAACGTTCCGTCCGCGTACGACGACGTCCATGCGCGCCTCCCGTCAGCCGGTCGGGTCCGCTGGCGCGCAGTGTAGGCCCCCACCGCCGGGTCGGCTCCGGGCAGCCGACCCGCGGTGACGACGGTCAGTACCGGTAGTGGTCGGGCTTGAACGGCCCGGCGACCGGGACGCCGAGGTAGGACGCCTGGGCATCCGTCAGGGTGGTGAGGCGCACGCCGAGCTTGTCGAGGTGCAGTCGCGCCACCTCCTCGTCGAGGTGCTTGGGCAGCGTGTACACCTTCCGCTCGTAGAAGTCGCGGTGCGTGTACAGCTCCATCTGGGCGAGCACCTGGTTCGTGAAGCTGTTCGACATCACGAAGCTCGGATGCCCCGTCGCGCAGCCGAGGTTGACGAGCCGGCCTTCGGCGAGCACGAGGACGTTGTGCCCGTCGGGGAAGCGCCACTCGTCGACCTGGGGCTTCACGTTCACACGGGTGATTCCGGGCAGCGCGGCGAGGCCGGCCATGTCGATCTCGTTGTCGAAGTGCCCGATGTTGGCGACGATCGCGTTGTGCTTCATCCGGGCCATGTCGTCGACCGTGATGATGCTGGTGTTGCCCGTCGCGGTGACGAAGAGGTCGGCGGTCTCGACCGCGTCCTCGAGGCGCAGCACCTCGTAGCCCTCCATCGCCGCCTGGAGGGCGCAGATCGGGTCGATCTCGGTGATGACGACGCGGGCACCCTGACCGCGAAGCGACTGGGCGCAGCCCTTCCCGACGTCGCCGTAGCCGCACACGACGGTGACCTTCCCGGCGAGCATCACGTCGGTGGCCCGACAGATGCCGTCGACGAGCGAGTGGCGACAGCCGTAGAGGTTGTCGAACTTCGACTTCGTGACCGAGTCGTTCACGTTGATGGCCGGGAAGAGCAGCGTGCCGGCCTCCTGCATCTGGTAGAGGCGGTGCACGCCGGTCGTGGTCTCCTCGGTGACGCCGAGCAGCGCGTCGGCCATGCGGTGCCAGCACCGGTCGTCCTCGGCCCGGACCCGGCGGAGCATGTCGAGCACGCAGCGCCACTCCTCGCTGTCGTCGGCGCTCGCCTCGGGCACGGCGCCGGCGCGCTCGTACTCGACGCCGCGGTGCACGACGAGGGTGGCGTCGCCCCCGTCGTCGAGCAGCAGGGTCGGCCCGCCGGTGTCGGTGCCCGGCCAGCGGAGCGCCTGCTCGGTGCACCACCAGTACTCCTCGAGCGTCTCGCCCTTCCACGCGAAGACGGGGATCCCTCGGGCGGCGATCGCCGCGGCGGCGTGGTCCTGGGTCGAGAAGATGTTGCAGGACGCCCAGCGCACCTCGGCGCCGAGCGCGACGAGGGTCTCGATCAGCACCGCCGTCTGGATCGTCATGTGCAGCGAGCCGGTGATGCGCGCCCCGGCGAGCGGCTGCGTCGCGGCGTAGCGCTCGCGCATCGCCATGAGGCCGGGCATCTCGTGCTCGGCGAGCGCGATCTCCTTGCGCCCGAAGTCGGCGAGCCCGGGATCAGCGACCTTGCTCGCGGGGCGGTCGGTCGAGGGGCTCGTGGGTGCGGTCGTGGTCATGTCGACTCCTCCGGTCTCGGGCGCGTGGACGTGCCGCAGCGATATTCGGGGAGTCGGCCCGGATCACCGGGTGACAGCTGCGGGCAGCCCGACCAGCCACCGAGGTTAGTCGGCGGCCGGTCCCATCGCGGCTTTGAGCTGGGTGATGGCGTCGATCGGCCCGGGGTCGACGTCGTTGTCGAGCGCCAGGTAGCACGACACCCAGTCGCCGAGGTACATGAGGTCGAGGAGCTCGGCGAGGCGGCCCTCGCCCTCGGCGGTGACCTCGAGCACCTGCTGGACCGCCTCCTCGATGAGCTCCGTCGTGCGGTCGATCCGCTCCGAAAGGCGGGTGTGCTCGAAGCCGTGACGCAGCGACACGAGCGTGAGGAGCTGGCGGGTGACGTCGCCGTGCTGGCCCCAGCCGCAGATCTCGTTGTGGTCGAGCTCGGGGTACGCCGCGTCGAACGCCGGCGCCTTCGCGTTCTCGTTGATGTCGCACTTCCAGCGGTAGGCGGCCACCGCGCCGAGCGCGCCGCCGCCGTAGATGAGCGGGATGCTGCGCCCGATGCGCCGGGCGATCTCACGCGCCGGGTTCGCCGCGCCCTCGACGGTGGGGACGCACTGGTCGCGCCGCCGCTTGAGCTGACCCTGCGCCTCGACGAGGAGCGCGTGCGCCTGCGGGAACAGGCCGGCGTGGAAGACGGCGACGAAGAGCGGGGCGACGAGCGCGCCGATCGCGGCGCGCGGCATGCCGAGGTCCGGGTCGCACGGGACGTGGAGGGCGCCGCGGCTCGCGGCGAGCGCGGCGAGGTCGCCGCCCGCGGTGACGGCGACGAGCCGGGCGCCCGCGTCGAGGGCCCCTTCGGCCATCGCGACCGTCTCCTCGGTGTTGCCGGAGTAGGAGAGCGCGAAGGCCAGGGTGCGCGGTCCGACGAACGCGGGCGTGCGGATTTGCTTGAGGACGACCACCGGCACGGGCAACGAGGAGGCGACGGCGCGCAGCACGTCACCGGCGATGCCCGAGCCACCCATGCCGACCACGACGATGTTGTCGATGGCGTCGGCGCGGGGCAGCGCCGCCCGGTCGAGGATCATGCCGGCCTGCTCGTGCGCCGTCGCGAGCTGTTCGGGGAGCTCGCGGACGCGGTCGAGGAACCCGAGGGTGTCGGGCGCCACGCCTACGCCTCGAAGGTCGGCTGGATGCCCTCGGCCGAGGCCTTGGCGACGAGGCGGTCGTGCTCGGCGTCGTCGACCGTCTCGGCCTCGTCGATGAGCATGATCGGGATGTCGTCGCGCACGGCGTAGCGGCGGTGCAGGCGCGGGTTGTAGAGCGCGGATTCGTCGGCGAAGTAGAGCAGCGGGCCCTTGTCCTCAGGGCAGGCGAGGATCTCGAGCAGCTTCGGGTCGAGCGTCACGGCGTCAGTCTGCCTCGCCGGCCACGAGCGTGAGGACCTCGGTCGCGTGCGCCCGGCACGCGTCGGCGTCGGGCGCCTCGACGTTCAGGCGCAGGAGCGGCTCGGTGTTGCTCGGCCGCAGGTTGAACCACCACGCGCCGTGGTCGACGGTGAGCCCGTCGAGTCGGTCCTGGGCGGCGTCGGCGTGTGCGGCCGCGACGGCCTCGAGCACGGCCGCCGGGTCGCCGACGCGCTGGTTGATCTCCCCCGACTGGACGTAGCGCTCGTAGGGGCGTCGCAGCGTCGAGAGCGGGGCCTCGCTGCGGGCGAGCGCCTCGAGCACGACGAGCGCGGCGATGATGCCCGAGTCGGCCCGGTAGTTGTCGCGGAAGTAGTAGTGCCCCGAGTGCTCGCCGCCGAAGGCCGCGCCGGTGTCGGCCATGACCGCCTTGATGAAGGAGTGCCCGACGCGCGTGCGCACCGGGATGCCGCCGAGCTCGCGCACGATCTCGGGGACGGCCTTCGAGCAGATGAGGTTGTGGACCACCGTCCGGTCGGGCTCGGGTGCACCCGCCGGGCGCCCCCGCAGCGTCGACGCCGCGACGATCGAGGTGGTGAGGGACCCCGACAGGGTCTCGGCCTGGTCGTCGACCAGGAACACCCGGTCGGCGTCCCCGTCGAAGGCCAGGCCGACGTCGGCGCCGCGGTCGCGCACCGCCTGCTGCAGGTCGACGAGGTTGGCGGGCTGGATGGGGTCAGCCGGGTGGTTCGGGAAGGTGCCGTCGAGCTCGCCGTAGAGGATGTCGAGCGTGACGGGCAGACCCTCGAAGACCGCGGGGACGACGAGCCCGCCGAGCCCGTTCGCCGTGTCGGCGACGATCGAGAGGCCGGTGAGCGTCTCGATGTCCACGAAGGACCGGACGTGGCCGACGAACGCGGGCAGCAGGTCCTGGTGCTCGACCGTGCCGTGGCGTGCCGCTCCGCCAAGGTGTCCGTCCTCGACGAGCGCGCGGATGTCGGTGAGGCCGGTCTGCTCCCCCACGGGCGCGGCACGGGCGCGGCACAGCTTGATGCCGTTGTACTCGGCCGGGTTGTGGCTGGCGGTGAACATGGCGGCGGGCGCGTCGAGGTGCCCCGACGCGAAGTACACGAGGTCGGTCGACGCGAGGCCGAGGTCGACGAGGTCGGCGCCGGCCGCGGTCACGCCGCGGGTGAAGGCCTCGACGAGCGGCTCGGACGAGGGGCGGGCGTCGCGGCCGACGAGCACCCGGCGGGCGCCGGTGAAGGCCACGAACGCGCCGCCGACCCGCTCCGCGATCGACTCGTCGAGCTGGTCGGGATAGACGCCCCGGATGTCGTACGCCTTGAAGATGAGGTCGAGCGACGCCGGCCGGGGGCTCACGCGTCGGTCAACCTACCCGGCGCTCGACTCGGTTCATGCAGCCGTCGGGTCCGTCGGCCCCACCAGATGAGGAGCCCGACCCCGAGGATCCCGACGAGGGTGAGGAGGCGACCGAGCCACTCGGCGCTCGTGGTCCCGTACGTGAGGGTCACGTCGTGGCTGGTGGGCACGACGACCATGAAGTTCGGCGTGGACCGATAGGGGCCCGCGGCGCCGCTCGCCTGCCAGTTCGGGAAGTAGGAGGTCTTCACGAGCACGGGGACGCCGGTGCGCGACACGTGGAAGGAGATGCTCGTGTCGCTCTGGCGGATGTCGGTGACCTGGACGGGCGGCAGCGGCGTGCGGGTGAGCTGGCGGGCGGACGTCGTCTGGGCGTGCTGCCAGCTCGCCGGACCGTCGGCGACGAGGACCCGGTTCAGGGCCGTCGGGTCGTTGAACCACGGGACGGCGATGCAGTCCTGCCAGTCGTGGAGCGTGACGTCGCTCGCGTCGACCCCGTTGTTGATGACCTCCTGGGTGCACGTCGCCTGCTCGTGCGCCGACAGGGCGTCGACGACGACGGGCTGGTACTGCAGCGGCGAGACGGTCGGCGAGCCCGCGACCTCGTAGATGTTCCATGTGTCCGGGAAGATCCCGCCGCGCTTCGTCGGGCTCGTCGCCACGAGCCGCAGCGCCGGGCTCTGCGCCGCGGCCTCACGTGACACGCTCGAGTGCGCGACGAAGTACTTGACGCCGAGCATCTGCATGTAGCGGACGCCGAGACTGAAGTCGGCGACGCTCCGGTACGGGACGCCCCGGACCGGGTTCGACGCGTTGCCGGGACCGTCGAGGGTGGCGACCGCCATGAACACGTACGGGGTCGTGGCGGACGACTCGTAGTAGAGGCCCTCCATCGTCGGGAAGCGGCCGTTCGTCCAGTACGGGAGGAGCATGAGCGCCAGCGGCGTCCCGTACACGTTGATGCCCGGCCCGCCCTCGAAGAGCGTGCGGCCAGGGTCCGGGAGGCGCCCGATCGTGTCCATGAGCGCCCGGTACTCCGGGTAGTCCTTCTTCAGGCCCGGGCCCTGCCCGGCGAGGTCCTGGTAGCCGCTCTCGTTCCACTTCACCCAGTAGGGCAGGAAGTCCTTCGACGCATCGATGTTGATGAGCGACCCGACGCTGAGCAGCACGGTGAGCGCGACGACGGTGCCGATGCCGACGACGCGGGCGCGAGGCTCCCCCACCGCGCCGGGACGCCTTCGAGCCGCTCCTCGTCGGCGTGGCCGGCGAGGCGTCGCGCCTGCGCGCGCCGCGCGAGCCAGGCGACGCCGCGCACGAGCTCGGCGACGCCCGCGCCCATCATGAGGAACACGCACAGGTACCAGAAGGGCAGCACGCGCAGGTTCCACGCCGGCGTGGCCTGCACGCTGGCCCACACGACGAACATCAGCCCCGTGAGCGCGGTGAGGATCACGAGCACGAACGTCGAGCGTCGCCGCCCGACGATCCCGCCGACGACGGCGATCGTGAGGAGCACGGCCGCGCCCCACTGCCAGGGCAGCGCGCCGCGGATCCCGAACAGGTACGACCACGGGAACAGGAACGAGCCGTACTGGGTGATCGCGGCGTAGCGCATGTCGGTCGTGTACTGGAGGGTGCTGACGAGCGGCACGCTCCATACCGCGGTGAGCAGCATGCCGACCACGCCGACCGCCGCGGCCCGGCCAAGCGTCTCGCGTGGCCAGCAGGCGAACAGGACGATGAGGACGCCGACGCCGGCGAAGAGCACGGACGCGACACCGCCCGGCTGCCCGGTCGCGAGGGTGAGGAGGGTCGGCACGACGGCGAGGACGCCACCGAGCGCGACCCACGCGGCTCGTCGCCGTCCCGCCGACCACGGCTTCGGGGACGTCCCGACCACGACGACGACGGCGCCGACGACGGCGAACACGGCGACGACGATGTGGCTCATCGCCGTCGCGGCGAGCAGCACGGCCGGCAGCCAGAGCCCGCGCCTGGTGCGCAGCGACCAGGCCAGCGCGCCGAGGAAGCAGAGCGCGAGCGCGAGGGCGATCGTGTACGAGAACTCGCCAGCGAGGTTGCTCGCCAGCGTGCCGCCCATGATGTGCTGGTCGAAGGCGATCGTGTTGCGGTCGAAGCTCGAGGCGCCCGGGTCGCCGTTGAAGAACACGAACGCGGTGGCGGCGACCGCGAACGCCGGGGGCGTCGGCTCCGGCGCGCGCAGGCCCCGCGCGAACACGTACGCGCCGACCGGCATGAGCATCGGGCCGAGCGCGGTGACGAGCTTGAACGCGACGTTGTAGGGGATGACGGAGTTGATGCCGACGATCAGCAGCGCCGGGAACGGGAAGTAGAACTGCCCGGCCGGGAACCCCGCGTAGTAGTCGGGTGACCAGCCCGACAGACGCCAGGGGAGCAGGTGGTCGCGGAGGAACGCGGGCCACCAGACGTGGGCCCCGGTGTCACCACCCGCGGGGGTCGTGTTGCGCAGGAGCAGCCGGGGATCCAGCTGCACGAAGATGAAGGCGACGCACGCCGCGAGGACGAGGAGGCCGACCCAGACCTCGAGGCGGCCCCACCAGGGGGGCGGGGGTGGCTCGGCCGGCTCGTCGGCGTCCGCGGGCGCGTCGAGCACCGACGTCGAGGCCGCCATTTCCTTAGCCTGCCAGGACGGGGGACCGTCCCGGCGGCGGGCTCAGCGGGCCCGGGCGAGCTCCAGGACGTGGCTCAGCGGCACGTGGCTGTCGCCGGCGGTCCAGGTCTTCTCCTCGCACCGACCACAGCGCCGGAACGTCAGGTCCTGGCCCGAGACCCGCATCCGGATCTCCACGAGCGAACCCTTGGAACACGAGGGGCATTGCATCGCAGCCTCCCAGCCAACTTCGAACCCAGCCGAACTTCGAGAAGGACCTATCGGCAGGGGGGCGCAATACCTTGAATTGCTCGAAAAGGCTGTGGACAAGGCCTGTGGAGGGCCGAGCGGGCTAGAGGAGGATCTGGAGGACCGCGAGCAGGTTGAAGCCGGCGTGGAGCAGGAACGATTCGGAGAGGTCCCCGGTCTTGAGCGCCCGGTCACCCGAGACGAGGCCGAGGAGGAAGAGGGCGGGGACGGCGAACCCGGCGCCCGGGTCGAGGGCGACGTGGACGAGCGCGAACACGAGCGCCGAGACGGCGACGGCGGTCGTCGGGTTGGTCCGCCGCATGAGGGCCCGCAGCAGCGCCCCACGGAAGAGGAGCTCCTCGCCGAGCGGGGCGACGACGAGCACGGCGACGATGAAAAGCGCCGCCTGGGAGCCGTGGGCTGACTGGAAGACGCGCACGACGCTCTGCGACGACTGGCCGGCCTGGTTCAGGTTCCCGGCGTCGACGATCGGGGTGAGGCCGATCCCGGCCACGAACGCGAGCCCCAGCCCGACGAGGAACCAGCCGCTGTCCTTCGGCGAGAGCCGCAGCCCGAAGTCGGCCCCGAGGCTCCCGGCGCCGCGCCGGGCGGCGAAGCTCAGGTAGACGACCGCCGTCGCGGTCTGGACCGTGAGCGCGACGAGCGAGGCCGGGACCTGGGAGCTCTGGGGCAGCTTCCCGTGGGTGATGAACGGGGCCTCGGCGATCGAGGCGGCGAGCAGGGAGAGGAGGAAGGCGACGGCGGCGTCGGGGATGCCCCAGCCGATGTGCGGCGCCTCGTGGGACCCCGGCGGGCCGACGGCACGACCTTCCACGGGCCGGACGCTATCGGCCGTCTGCGGCGGGTCGACGCACGTCCGCGCGCCACGGATTCCGGATGGCGGCTCTGAGCCGTACCATGGTCGGACGGAGGGGCCGTGCGCCGCCCGTCCGCCCCCCCGAGGAGCCTTCATGAGCCGCCCCCCCTCTGAGATGCCGCAGGGTCGCCGTCCCGCGGGCGGCCCCGAGCGCCGTCCGGACGGGCGCCCCGGCTCCAACCCGCCGCCCTCCTGGGCGCGGATGCTGCCCTGGCTGCTCATCCTCGCCCTCGTCGCGGTGTTCGCGCTGACGAACGTGTTCTCGGGCTCCTCGAGCTCGGCGAAGGGGCTCACCTACAGCCAGTTCGTGACGGCGGTGAACAAGGGCGAGGTGAAGAAGGTCACCTTCAACCGTTCGAACGGTGACATCTCGGGTGACTTCAACGGCACGGTCGACGGCGCGAAGAGCTTCACGAGCAACGGCCCGGCGAACGACCTCCAGGGCGCCATCGTGGCGGACCTCCAGGCCCGCGGCGTCGACCTCGTCTACACGTCGAGCAGCACGAACATCTTCCTGGCGCTGCTGCCCGAGCTGATCCTCATCTTGGCGATCGTCGGGATCTTCATCTGGATGAGCCGGCGCGCCCAGGGCCAGATGGGCGCGGTCATGAACATCGGCCGCAGCCGGGCGAAGGTGTACTCGACCGAGAAGCCGAAGACGACGTTCAGCGACGTCGCGGGCTACGGGAACGTGAAGGCCGAGATCGCCGAGGTCGTCGACTTCCTGAAGTACCCGCAGAAGTTCAAGCAGATCGGGGCCCGGATCCCGAAGGGCGTGCTGCTCGTCGGCCCGCCCGGGACCGGCAAGACGCTCATCGCCCGCGCGGTGGCCGGCGAGGCGGGTGTCCCGTTCGTGTCGGTGACCGGCTCGGACTTCATGGAGATGTTCGTCGGGGTCGGCGCGGCGCGCGTCCGCGACCTCTTCCAGACGGCCCGCAAGCAGGCTCCGGCGATCATCTTCGTCGACGAGGTCGACTCGATCGGTCGCAAGCGCGGCGCCGGGCTCGGCGGCGGTCACGACGAGCGCGAGCAGACGCTCAACCAGATGCTCGCCGAGATGGACGGCTTCGAGGCCACCGAGGGCGTCGTGATGATGGCCGCGACGAACCGGCCCGACGTGCTCGACCCGGCGCTCCTGCGCCCGGGGCGCTTCGACCGCCAGATCGTGGTGCCGCTGCCCACGCAGGAGGAGCGCGTCGCGATCCTGAAGGTCCACATGCGCGACATGAAGGTGGCGTCCGACCTCGACCCGAACGTCGTGGCGCGGGGCACGCCCGGGATGGCCGGCGCCGACCTCGCGAACCTCGTGAACGAGGCGGCGCTGTTCGCGGTGCGCCGGGGCGCGACGCAGATCCACGCCGAGGACATCGAGGCGGCGCGCGACCGCGTGATCATGGGCCTCAAGCGCGACTCGATGGCGCTGAGCGAGGAGGAGAAGGAGGTCATCGCGTACCACGAGGGTGGCCACGCGGTGCTCGCCTACGTGCTCGAGCACGCCGACCCGATCCACAAGGTGACGATCCTCCCGACCGGGATGGCGCTCGGCGTCACCCAGCAGCTCCCGGAGGAGGAGCAGCACATCTACAAGCGGGAGTACATCGCCGACTCGATCGTCGTGGCGCTCGGCGGCCGGACCGCCGAGGAGATCGTGTTCGGCCACGTCTCGACGGGCGCGCAGAACGACCTGGTGCGCATCACCGAGCTCGCCCGCAAGATGGTGCGCGAGTGGGGCATGAGCGAGCGGATCGGGCCGATGGCGTGGGGCTCCCAGGGGCCGGTGTTCCTCGGCGAGGACCTGGTGCACACCCGCGACTACTCCGACGAGACCGCCCGGGTCATCGACGAGGAGGTCGAGCGGATCCTGCGCCAGGAGGAGAGCCGGGCCCGCCGCATCCTCCGGCTCCACCGCCGCGGCCTCGACGCGCTCGCCCGCGCGCTGCTCGAGCACGAGACCGTCGACGGCGACGAGGTGTCGCGCATCGTCGACTACGCGATGGGCCGCAAGGTCGGCGGCTACCGCAAGATCCAGCGGGCCGACGGGACCGTCATGGAGGTCAAGCCCCCCGCCGAGAACGGCGGGCGCCGACGCCGTGCCCCCGCCCGGTCGCGGCGCGGCAGCTGAGCTACTCGGGCGGCGGGTCCTCGAGCGTCCCCAGCGTCGGCTCGGGCGTCGAGCCCGGGTCGCGCAGCTCGGCGATCGCGGCCCACAGGTCGGTGGCCGTCGTCGCGCCGACGAACGCCCGCCGCACCACGCCGGCCCCATCGGCGAGCAGGATCATCGGGATCGCCGAGATCTCGTAGCGGTCGTGCAGGTCGCGGCGCTCGACGAAGTCGAGCTCGCACGTCACGACCGCGTCCGACTCGAGGACCGCGACCTTCGGGCCGAGCCCCTGACAGGACGCGCACGTCTCGGAGGAGAAGTAGGCGACGAGCCACGCCGCGTCGGGGCGGTCGAAGTCGGCGCGGTCCAGCTGGCGCGGGATCGGGTACTGGTCGCGTGGCGGGCTCTCGGGCCGGCGGCGCCGCAGCCGCGCCGCGATGGCGAGCGCGACGACGAGGACGCCGGCGCCGATGAGCAGCGTCATCGGTCGTGGGTCATCGGCGTGTCGTCACAGGGTCCCACCTGACCCCTACCCGGCGACGGCCGGCACCCCGGTGCCGGTGATCACGCTCGGGCCGAGGACGAGGCGGCCGCCGACGATCGGCCCGGTGGCCTGCAGGACGAGCACCTGGTCGGGCCCGATGGTGGGGTCGAGGGCGAACACGGCGCGCTGGTGCGCCTTGACCGTCACCGTGCTGACCGAGTGGAGCGCCGCGGCGTCGCTCCCGGCGGTGAGCAGCGTCACGCGGACCCGACGGCCGGTCGGATTGAGCGCGACGACCTGCGCGGGGTCGGTCGTGTCGAGGCGGCCGGTGGCGAAGGCCCAGCGGCGCGCCGTGATCGTGGCGCCGACGGTGGCGCTGATTCCCGTCACCGACGCGGGGGACGCCCAGGTCTCGGTGACGGCGGCGACGATCGGCCCGGCGCGGGCGCCCCGCGAGGTCAGCCCCCACCCGCCGCTCGGCGGGACGTTCTGGCCCACCGGGTTCGCGCTGACGTCCATCGACGGGACGGCGAGGTGGTTGGCCGGCAACGTGGCGTTCTGGTCGAGGGTGTAGCCGAGCGTCGCCTTCGTCCCCGCGTTGGCGAAGTTGGCGATCGCGAGCGTCGCGGCGGTCCCGGACTGCGCGTCGAGGGCGGGGACCCGCCACGTCGTGGCGGGCGACGCGACGCCGAGCATCGTCGTGAGCCCCACGGGCCCGCTCGTCCCGTCGGTCGCGATCGACTGCTCGGCGACGAGTCGGCCGATGCGGGCGTGCACGTGGAAGGCGAGCGCGTCGTGGTCCGGGACGATGAGGTGCAGCGCGAGCGAGACGCGGGAGCGGCGTGGCACCTCCACCGCCTGGGCCGACCCGGGGGACTCGACGCCGGTCGTCGTGAGGAACGTCACGTCGACGATGGCGTCGTCCCCGAAGGGATTGAAGAGGGTGAGCCAGTCCTCGGCGCCCACGCCGGTGTCGCCCCCCGAGAAGTACCAGTCGGTCCCGGCCTGCCGCGCGCACGGGCCGATCGTGTCCTGCGAGCCGCGGCTGAGCTCGTGCTCGACGAGACCGCCGCTGCCCGGCACCTCGACGACGACGCCGGGCTCGGCCGCGGTGACGAGCGTCGAGACGGGCACGCGCCGTTGCCCGAACGCCGCGACGGAGATGCGGCGCGTCAGCGTCCGGCTGGCGGTCATCACGGTCATCGTGGCGGTCACGGTGTGCGGCGCGAGGTTCGCGACGATCACGGTCTCGTCCGCCCGGCCGTTCGCGATCGACGTGCCCTCGGCGCAGAACCACGTCGACGCGATCGCGTCCGCGGGGGCGAGGGTCGGTCCGGCGCTCGGGGGCGGGGCCGGCGGCAGCGAGGGATGGAACGGGTGCCCGACCTGGCTGGCGGCGACGAGCGCGAACACCCCGGCGGCGACGGCGATGAGCACGACGAGGCGACGGCCGCGTTGGGTGCGACGGGGGCTCACCCCTGCTCCCAGAACTCGACGTCGCTGTCGACGGGCGGCGCGCCGCTCAGCCGGCGCTCCTCGCGCTCGCGACGGGCCGCGATGCGCGCCTCGGTCTCCTCCGGGTCCGGTGGGAGACGGCGACGGCCTCGCGCCCACCACAGGAGCGCGAGCAGCCAGAGCACGCCCTCGATCCCGACGAGCTCGTACACCCGGCCCTGGCCGGTGTGGGTGATCGTGACCGAGGCGTGCGCCGGCAGCCGGAACTGGTTCGTCACCCCGAACGCCGGGCGGTGGGCGAGCGCCTGCCCGCCGGCGTGGGCCTCCCATCCGTGGTCGTACGCCTCGAACCAGAGCACGGTGCCGGGGCCGGCCGCCGCGCTGCCGAGGGCGCGGCTGGCCGAGAGGTCGAAGCCGGCGGCGGCGCGCGCCGGGTCGACGGTCGCGCCGGGGATCGCCCCACGGCGCCGGGGGACGACGGTGCGGCCCGGGAACCACGCCTGGTTCTCGTAGAGCTCGATGCCCGGGTCGCTGCCGAGGCGCGCCAGGTCGAGCTGGCCGCGCAGCGCGACATCGAGCGCGGGCAGCGGTCGACCGGGGAGACCGCCCGGCCCGTCGCGCAAGGTGAAGACGACGTAGCGCACGCCGAGCGGTGCGAGGACGCGCCCGAGGCGGTTCGTGCGGCCGCTGAGCGCCGCGGTAATGGCGTCGGCGACGGGATCATGCGTCTGGGTGATCGGCGCGCGCAGGAACGCGCGCCCGTCACCGGGGCCGTCGCGGGTCAGCGTGTACGAGAGGCCGGGCGTCACCGGGGCGGGGCCGAGCGGCAGCACGCTCGGGTCGCCGACCCACAGGATCCGGAACTGGCCCTGGTTCTGGGCGTCGCTCGTGAACGACAGGTCGGTCGCCCACGACGAGCTCGGGCTGTGCCACCGGCCGTCGGCCGCGTCGCCGAGGAACCCGAGGCCGGCGAGCGTCACGCCGGCGATGGCGACGACGACGGTGAGGCCGCGCACGCCGAGTCGGCGTGGGGGACGGCTCGCCACCGCGAGCCCCGCGGCAATCGCCAGGCCGAGCGCGCCGAGCGAGAGCACGCCCTCGGGCGCGGGCACGGCGAAGCCGGGCGCGAACCGGGCGGGCAGCTCGACGGCGGCCCACGCCACGATGGTGAGCGCCCACGCTCGGGTCGCCCATGCGAGGCGCGGGCCGCTCGTGATGAGCAGCGCGGTCGTGGCGGCGGCGAGCAGGCCGAACGCCGCGATCCCGCCGCCGGCCGGCCCGGTCTCGAAGCGGACCAGGTCGAGGATCGAGAGGTTGGGGTGGAGGGTGAACCCGAACGCGGCCGGGTCCTGCAGTCCGTGCGACGCGGTGGTCGTCCACGGGAAGAGGAGGACGGCCGCGCCGACACCGCCGATCACGACCGCGCCGACGCTGCGCAGCGCGGCGGCGAGCCCACCGACGAAGACGGCGGCAACCACGAACGCGCCCGCGGCGAGCAGCAGGACGACGGCTGCGGGCGGGAACCAGGCGCTGGCGAGCGCCGTGACGATCGCCAAGCCGAGCAGCTGGCGGCGGCCGGCGCGACCGCTGGTGTCGAAGCGCGCGGCGCGCACGAGGAGCAGCACGAGGTGCGGCGCCAGCGCGAAGAGGACGAGGGGGCCGAGCCGCCCGGCAGCGATCGCGTTGCGCGGCACCGGGTTCACGCCGTAGGCGAGCGCGGCGACGGCCGCGCCGGTGCGGTCGGCCCCGACGTGGCGCGCCAGGCGCCACGCCCCCGCGGCACCGACGGGGATCGCGAGCACGACGAGGAGCGTGAGGCCGAGGCCGACGCTGCCGACGAGCACCGCGCCGAGCCCGGTCATCAGCGCCAGCGCGGGCGGGGCCGGCGCGGTCGAGCCGAGCGTCGTGTAGCGCCACGCGGATGTGAAGGCCGCGGCGAGGGCGTGGATCCCGGGCCATGCGGCGAAGTCGCCGACGGCCGGCACGCCGGAGGAGAAGAAGTCGCGGGAGCCGATGATGACCGCGAGGATGAACGCGATGAGCCCGAGCGACGCGGGGTTGGTCAGCGTGTGGATGAACGACTCGAGGTTGTCGCGGAACCGGTCCTCGAGGGACTCGAAGCGCTCGTCGGCGTGGTGCTGGCTGAGGAAGGCGCCGACGCGCGCGGTCGAGCCGACCTGCAGCTCGCGCAGCTCGCTGTCGTTGATCGTGCGCGCCGACTGGGCACGCCGACGAGCCAGCCGTCGCCGCCCGGGGTGCAGGAGGTTCCACCGCCACGCGCCGAGCATCGCCACCGCCTGGCGGCGCCGGGGCGTCGCCACGAACGCGACGGCCTCGACTGTCGCGATCGCAATCCCGATCGGGACCAGGCGCAGCAGCGAGCGGCGCGAGTAGCAGGTGAGCACGGCCCGCACGCGGCGGCGGGCGAGCTCGCGGGCCGTCGGGACGTCCTCGGGCCGCCGCAGGGTCGCGGCCTCGACGTGGGCGACGCGGGCGTCCGGGGCGACGACCACGCGGGCGCCGGCCAGCCAGGCCCGCCAGCACAGGTCGAGGTCCTCCGAGCCGGGGAAGGCGTCGGGGTCGAAGCCGCCGAGCGCGTCGAAGAGGTCGGTGCGCACGAGCATCGCGGCACTCGAGACGTAGAAGACGTCCCGCACGGCGTCGTGCTGCTCCTGGTCGAGCTCGCCGGGCTCGATGCCGGTGTGCGAGCCGCCGAGGCGGTCGATGCTGCGGCCCACGTCGAGGAGGACCTCGGGGTTGTCGGCCGAGACGAGCTTGGGCCCGACGATCCCGGCGTTGGAGCGGTAGCCCTCCTCTATGAGCACGCGGACGGCGTCGGGGGCGAGGATCGCGTCGTCGTGGCAGCACAGCAGGAAGGTGGAGCCGCGCACGATGCGCAGGGCCTCGTCGGCCGCCCCGCCGAAGCCGGCGTCGCTCCCCGCCCGGTGCACGAAGGCGTCGGGCAGCACGGCGGCGACCCGCGCCGTGGGGTCGTCGGTGGAGCCGGCGTCCACGACGAGGACCGACAGCGACGGATAGTCCTGGTCGCCGAGGGCGCGGAGCGCGGGCTCGAGGAACGCCCCCGCGTTCCGGGTGACGACGACCGCGACGACCGTGGGCGCCGCCTCGCCCACGTCCTCGAACTCCTGCTCGTCGAGGAGCAGACCGTCGGCGTCGTCGGGCAGGCTCATCGGCGGGGCTGAGGATAGGGGCCGCCCCCCGCCACGCCCGGACCATCCGGTGTTGTGCGTCGCGGTGGGGTGCCCCACGCCCTTGCCTCGCCGGGTCCCTCCTCGCCCCGTCGAGCCAGTGCTTGCAAAAGTTAGCAGTCCGGTCTATCGTGCTAGCACTGATCAACCCCGGAAGGAACACCATGACCGATCCGCTTCATGACTTTCGCCAGCGTGCCGAGGACGCGGCCTACACGGCCGTGGGCGTCGGCGTGCTCGGCTTCCAGCAGGCCCAGGTCCGACGCCGCGCCGTGCAGCAACGGCTGGTCAGCGCCAGCCACGACGCCCGCGCCCAGGCCGTGAACCTCACGGGTGACGCCCGCGCCGCGGTGGAGTCCCTCGGCTCCGAGCTCAAGTCCCGCGTCGAGCCCGTCGTCACCCGGCTCGGCGAGCAGGTCGAGCCGTGGGTGGCCGACGTGCGCACCCGCGTCGAGCCGGTGCTCGAAAGCTTCGGCGTGGCCACCCGCCGCCCCGCCGACAAGGCGAGCTCCACCCCGCAGGTCTGATCCCCACGGCGAGCAGGGCACCCCGGGACGCGTAACGTCACGGGGTGCTCGCGGCGCTCGCCGGTGGGGTAGGGGCAGCTCGGTTCCTGTGCGGGCTCGCCGACGTCGTCGATCCGGCGTCGGTCACGGCGATCGTGAACACCGGGGACGACGACGAGTTCCACGGGCTGTGGGTCTGCCCCGACCTCGACAGCGTCACGTACGCCCTCGCCGGCGCGAACAACCCCGAGACGGGGTGGGGTCTCGCCGGTGAGACCTTCCACACCGTCGACGCGCTCGAGCGGTACGGCGTGCCGACCTGGTTCCGCCTCGGCGACCGCGACCTGGCGACCCACCTCTATCGCAGCGACCGCCGGCGCGCCGGCGCCGCGCTGAGCGAGATCACCGCCGAGATCGCCGCCGCGTGGGGGCTCACGACCCGCCTCGTCCCGATGAGTGACGACCGGGTGGCGACCCGCATCACCGCGCGGGGGCGGGACGGCGCGCCCACCGATCTGGCGATGCAGGAGTGGTTCGTGCGCGAGCACGCCGAGCCGCCCGTGCTCGACGTGCGGTTCGCCGGCGCCGAGACCGCCCGCCCGGCGCCCGGGGTGCTCGAGTCGCTCGCCGCCGCCGACGCGATCGTGATCTGCCCGAGCAACCCGGTCATCTCGATCGGGCCGGTGCTCGCCGTGCCCGGGATCCGCGACGCGCTCCGGGCGCGGCGCGACCGGGTGGTGGCCGTGAGCCCGATCGTCGGGGGTCGCCCCGTGAAGGGCCCCGCCGACCGGCTCATGGCCCCGCTCGACATCGAGGTGTCGAGCGTCGGCGTCGCCCGCGCCTACCGGGACGTGTGCGCCACGGTCGTCATCGACGACGTCGACGCCGCCGACCAGCAACGGATCGAGGCGCTCGGCGTGCGCGTCGTCGTCACCGACACGCTGATGCGCGACGCCCGGGTCGCCGCGGCGCTCGCGCGCGACACGCTCGCCGCCGTGGCGTGAGCCTCACCATCATCCCAGTTTCGGGCGTGCCCGAGGTGCGACCCGGCGACGAGCTCGCCGTGCTGATCCGGGCCGCCGCCGAGGCGCAGGGCACCCCGCTCGTCGACCACGACTGCATCGTCGTCACCCAGAAGGTGGTGTCGAAGGCCGAGGGTCGCCTCGTCGCGCTCGACCCCGACGACCGCGAGGCCCGGCGCCGGCTCGTCGACGCCGAGTCCGTCCGCGTGCTGCGCCGCCGGGGTGACCTCATCATCAGCGAGACGCCGCACGGCTTCGTGTGCGCGAACGCCGGCGTCGATCTCTCGAACGTTGAGGACGGCGTCGCCGCGCTGCTCCCCGTCGACGCCGACCGGTCGGCACGCCACATCCGCGACGCCCTGCGCGCCCGCGCCGGTGTCGACGCCGCGGTGATCGTCTCCGACACGTTCGGTCGGGCGTGGCGCCACGGGCTCACCGACGTGGCGATCGGCGTCGCCGGCGTCGCGGCCGTGGTGGACCTGCGCGGCGAGACCGACAGTCTCGGGCGGGAGCTCCAGGTGACCGAGGTCGCCGTCGCCGACGAGATCGCCGGCGCGGCCGAGCTCGTGATGGGCAAGGCGGCGCGCGTCGCCGCCGCGATCGTGCGGGGGCTTGACCGGTCGTGGCAGCGCGACGGGTCGGCCCGCGAGCTGGTGCGCGCCCCGCACGACGACCTGTTCCGCTGATGGCGGCGGTCCCGGCGTTCGTCGAGGCCCGCCGATCGATCCGGGCGTTCCGCGCCGACCCCGTCGCGCCGGCGCTGCTCGACACGCTCGTCGAGGCCGCCTGCCTCGCGCCCGCACCACACCATTCCCGACCCTGGCGCTGGGTCGTCCTCGCCGACCGGGCACGACAGGCCGCCCTGGCCGACGGGATGGGCGAGAGGTGGCGGACCGACCTGGCCCGTGACGGTGTGTCGCCCGGGCGGATCGACGACCTCGTCGCGGGATCGCACGCCCGCCTCGTCGGCGCGCCCGCCGCCCTCCTCGGCTGCCTGACCCACGACGGCCTCGACCGCTACCCCGACGAGCGGCGCCAGCGCGCCGAGTGGGGCATGGCGCTGCTCGCGCTCGGCGCGGCCGTCGAGAACCTGATGCTCACCGCCACCGACGCCGGGTTGGCGTCGTGCTGGGTCGCGGCGCCGATCTTCTGCCCGGAGGAGGCGGGCGCGGCCCTCGGCCTCGACCCGACGTGGCAGCCGCACGCGCTCGTGCTCGTCGGCCAGCCGGACCCCGCGTACGTGGCCCGCACCCGGCCGCCCGTCGACCTCGGCGTGATGCGGGCCCGGTTCCTCAGCGGCCCTGGGCCTGCTCCCGGAACCACTCCACCGTCCGGTTGACGCCGTCCTCGAGCGGGGTCCACGGCCGCCAGCCGAGCTGGGTCCCGGCCAAGGTCGCGTCGAGCGCGGAGCGGCGCAGCTCCCCGCCGCGGGCCGGCTGCATCGACGGCACGCCTTCGTAGCCCGTGGCGGCCGCGACCAGATCGAAGAGCTCGAGCACGGACGTCTCGACACCGGTCCCGATGTTCAGCAGCTTCCCGTCGGCGCGGTCGGTCGCGCGCACGAACGCGTCGACGGCGTCGTCGACGAACACGTAGTCCCGGGTCTGCTCGCCGTCGCCGTAGATCGCAGGCGCCACGCCGTCGAGGAGCTTGGCCGAGAAGATGGCGACGACCCCGGCCTCACCGTGGGGGTCCTGGCGCGGCCCGTAGATGTTGGCGAGGGCCAGGACCGTGAACGACAGGTTGTGCTCCTCCCGGTAGTAATGGAGGTAGTCGCTCACCGCCTTCTTCGAGACGCCGTAGGGCGACACCGGGTGCTGGGGATGGCTCTCCGGCGTCGGGATCGTCTTCGGGACGCCGTAGAGCGTCCCGCCCGAGCCGGCGAAGATCACCTTGCGGGTGCCGGCGGCGATCGCGCCCTGCAGCACGTGCAGCGACCCGACGATGTTCACGAGGGCGTCGTAGCCGGGGTCGTCCACCGAGGCCGTCACGCTCTTCTGCGCGGCGAGGTGGTACACGATCTCGGGCTTGCGGTGGGCCATGAGCTCCTCGACGCCGCCGCTGCTCACGTCGAGGCGATGGAAGGTGCAGCGCCGGTGCCGCTGGGCACGCGCGTCGGCCAGGTTCGGGAGCGACCCGCTGGAGAGGTCGTCGACGACGTCGACGTCGCAGTCCTCGGCGAGCAGCCGATCGACGAGGTTCGAGCCGATGAACCCGGCGCCGCCCGTGACGAGGACTCTCACGCCCGCGCCGCCGGGCTGTCGGGCGGCGGGCGCCGCTCGCCGGTGAGGGTCGTCCCCGCATCGACCGTGACGTGGGGCCCGACGATCGAGCACGCCTCGACCGTCGCCCGCTCGCCGACGACCGCGCCCGCCCCGACGATCGAGGCGCGCACCGTGGCGCCCGGGCCGATCGTCGCCCCGTCGTGCACGACGGCGTCGACCACCCGGGCGCGGGCACCGACCTGCACACCGGCGCCGAGCACCGAGCCGACGACGTCGGCGCTCGGGTCGATCTGGTGGCGCTCCCCCACCAGGGCGGGCGCGGCCACGCCCGCCGGCGCGGGCCCGGGGCCCTGCACCCACACCCCGGGCGACACCTCACGGGCGCCGGGAACGGGCGGCATGCCGAGGCGGCCGGCGAGCAGGTCGGCGTGGGCCTGCAGGTACTGGGCGGGGGCGCCCACGTCGATCCAGTACGCGTCGCTCGGCCGGGCGTAGAGCGCGCCGCCGGTCTCGAGCATGCCCGGGAACGTGTCGAACTCGATCGACACGGGGCGCTCGGGCGCGATCCGCTCGAGGACGCTCGGCTCGAGGACGTAGGTGCCGGCGTTGATCCAGCGCGTGGGCTCGGTGCCCGGCGCGGGCTTCTCGACGAAGGCCAGCACGCGGCCGTGCTCGTCCGTCGGCACGACTCCGAAGCGCGACGGCTCCTCGACCGCGGCGAGGTGAATCGTCGCCTCGGCGTGGCGCGTCTCGTGGAACGCGAGGAGCGCGCCGAGGTCGAGGCCGGTGAGCACGTCGCCGTTGCACACCACGAAGCGCTCACGGACGCCGAGCTGCTCGGCGGCGAATCGGACCGCACCCGCCGTGCCGAGCGGCGTGGGCTCCTGCGCGTAGTGCAGCTGCACGGTGCGGCCGGCCGGGTCGGTGAAGATCCCCTCGGGGTAGTGGTCGATGAAGGCGCTCGGCAGGTACCCGAGGGAGAGCCCGACCTCGTCGACGCCGTAGGCGGCGAGCCACCCGAGCTGGCGGTCGAGGAACACCTGATTGGCGACCGGCAGCAGTGGCTTCGGCGTCTCGAAGGTGAGCGGCCGGAGCCGGGTGCCCTCGCCGCCGACGAGCACGACGGCCCTCATCGCGACGGTGGTCGAGCGCGACGACGGGCACGGCGCGCGCGGGCCATGCCGGAGGCTACCTGCGATTCGGCGCGAGCCGCCGCCTCACACGTCGGGCGCGCAGCGATACGACGCGTACGTGAGCTCGACGCCGGTGCGCAGCGGGACCTGCGGCGACCAGCCGAGCACGGCGCGCGCCTGGCTGATGTCGGGGCAGCGCCGCGTGGGGTCATCGACGGGCAGGTCGACGAAGCGCAGCTCCGATCGCGAGCCGGTGATCTCGAGCACCAGCTCGGCGAGCTCGATGATCGTGTGCTCCTCTGGGTTCCCGATGTTCATCGGCCCGACCCAGTCGGACGCGAGCAGCGCGAGCATCCCCCGGACCTCGTCGTCGACGTAGCAGAACGACCGCGTCTGCTGGCCCGTCCCGTAGACGGTGAGGGGCTCGCCCGCCATCGCCTGCGCGAGGAAGTTCGACACGACCCGCCCGTCGCCGGGCGCCAGGCCGGGACCGAAGCAGTTGAAGATGCGCACGATCTTCGTGTCGACGTTGTGCGTGCGGTGGTACGCCATCGTGATCGCCTCGGCGTAGCGCTTCGCTTCGTCGTAGACGGCCCGAGGCCCGACCGGGTTCACGTGACCCCAGTAGCTCTCGCGCTGCGGATGCTCGAGCGGGTCCCCGTAGATCTCGCTCGTCGACGCCAGGAGGAACCGGGCCCGGTGCGCCCGCGCCAGCTCCAGCGCGTTGCGGGTGCCCTCCGACCCGACCCGCAGCGTCTCGATCGGCCGGGCGAGGTACTGCGGGACGCTCGCCGCGCTGGCCAGGTGCATCACGGCGTCGAAGGGTCCGTTGACGGGGATGCCGTCGACGACGTCGTGGACGACGAGCGTGAAGCCGGGGTCGTCGAGCAGGTCGGCGACCTGGTCGCGGCTGCCCGTCGACAGGTCGTCGACCGCGACGACCTCGTGGCCGGCGCCGCGCAGGGCGCGACAGACGTGCCCGCCGACGAAGCCGGCGCCGCCTGTCACCACGGTGCGGGCCATCAGCGTCCGACGCCGCGGTAGGCGAAGCCGAGCTGGCGCATCGCGGCCGGGTCGAGCACGTTGCGGGCGTCGACGATCGCCCGACCGGGCAGCACGGCCGCGACCCGCTCGTAGTCGAGCCAGCGGAACTCGTCCCACTCGGTGAGCACGCAGAGCACGTCGGCCTCGGCGCAGGCGTCGTAGGGGTCGGCGACCACCTCGAGTTCCGGGAGGAGGCTGCGGGCGGCCTCCCCCGCCGCCGGGTCGTAGCCGCGCACCGTCGCGCCCTCGCCGAGGAGTCGGCGCGCGACGTCGATGGCCGGCGAGTCGCGCAGGTCGTTCGTGTTGGCCTTGAAGGTCAGGCCCCACACCGCGACGGTGCGCCCGGCGAGGTCGCCACCGACGGCGTCGCGCACCTTCCCGACGACACGGTCACGCTGGTCGTTGTTCGTGTCGATGATCGCCGCGAGGATCGGGAAGTCGTCGCCGACCCGCGCCGCGGTGCGGACCAGCGCCGCGGTGTCCTTCGGGAAGCACGAGCCGCCCCACCCCGGTCCGGGGTGCAGGAACTCGAAGCCGATCCGCGGGTCGTAGCCCATGCCGAGCGTGACCTCGCGCACGTCGGCGTTCACCGCCTCGCACAGGTTGGCGATGGCGTTCACGAAGGACACCTTCGCCGCGAGGAACGCGTTCGACGCGTACTTGATCATCTCGGCAGAGGCGGGACTCGTGACGAGCATCGGACCCTGCACGTCGCGGTAGAGGTCGGAGACGCGGACCGCGACGGTGGGATCGTCGGCGCCGATCACGACCCGGGACGGCGACAGGAAGTCCCGTACCGCGGTGCCCTCGCGCAGGAACTCGGGATTCGACGCCACGCCGACCTCGGGGACGGCGCCGGAGGCGCGGAGGAGTCGCCCCACGTGTCCGCTCGATCCGACCGGCATCGTCGACTTGTTCACGAGGACGGCACCCGCGGGCAGGACGGGCGCGAGCTCGTGCACGACCGCCTCGACGACGGACAGGTCGGCGTCGCCGTCGGCGCCCTCGGGGGTCGGGACGCACAGGAAGACGAACTCGGCGTCGGTCGCGGCCGGCGCGGCACCGACGACGAAGCGCAACCGGCGCGTGGCGAGCCCCTCGGCGACGAGCTCGGGGAGGCCCTCCTCGAGCACGTCGATGTCGCCCTTCGTGAGGCGTCGGACCTTGTCGGCGTCGATGTCACCGACGACGACGTCGTGTCCGAGGTGGGCCAGGCACGCGCCGGTCGTCAAACCGACGTAGCCGGCGCCGACGACGCCGACGCGGCTCACCGCGCGCGGCTCACCGGCAGGAGCCCTTCGGCGCGGGCGGCCCGAAGTCGGCCGGGTTCACACCGGTGCCGCTCCCGGTGGCGTAGGTGTCGCCCGCGTTGTCCTGCCCGTTCGGCCCCGTCGCCTGGGGTGCACCGACGTTCTGGCCGCTCGTCACCGAGCCGCCGCCGCTCGGGATCGTGATCGAGGAGAAGTCCTTGCCCAGCACGACCTCGACGCCGACGTTGGTGAGCGACGGGTCCTCGACGAGCTGCGTGTTCGGTGAGAGGTACTGGAGCAGCAGCTCGCCCTGGGTGATGTCGCCCGGCTTGTACCGCACCTGGGTCGTCGCGACGTTCCCGGACACGTGGCCGGTCCCGCCCGACTTGAAACCCGCCTTCTGCACCAGGTCGTTCAGCGTCGACGTCGCGAGGCTCCCATTGCCCGTCCCGTCGGCGACCTGCACCCGCACCTGCTTCGGCGTGAGCGTCGTGACCGACCCGCTCGTGTCCGTGCCGCTGAAGTCACGCAGCCGTGCGAGGACCGTCTGGTCCTGGGGCTGCTGCACGTAGAGCACGTCCGCGCCGTTCTGCGTCGGCCCCTCCTGCCAGGGGAGGGTCTCGAACTCGAGGTGGCTCGTGTCGTTCGGGTTCACGGAGCGGAAGTCGTCGACGAGCGTGAGCACGTCGTTCTTCGTGAGGTTCTGGTCGAACACGAGGTAGTGCAGGACACGGTCCACGATGTCGTTGCCGGTGAGCGGGTCCTGGAGGCTGCGCGCGACCGCGATGCCGGCGAGCTCACGGATGAACTGCTGCTGGCGCGCGATCCGCCCGATGTCGGCGGTCGGGTCGGCGAGGATCCACTGGTTCTGGGTCGTGCTGAAGAACTGGAGCGTCCGGGAGCGCGCGTAGGAGAGGGCCTGCGCGCCGTTCAGCTGGATGCAGCCCGGCAGCACGCCGAGCCCGCTCTCCTGGTCGCGGGCCGCGTACGGGAAGTAGACGGGCACGGTCCCGATGGCGTTCACCACCGACTCGAAGCTCTGGAAGTCGACCGAGATGAAGTGGTTGATCGGGATGTTGAAGTCGGCTTGCAGGGTCTGGATGGTCTTGTTCGGCCCCGCACTGAAGGCCGAGTTGATCTTCGCCATCCCCTGACCTGGGATGTTGACCCAGAGGTCACGGGGAAAGGACACGATGAGCGTCCGCTTCTGGTTCGGCTCGACGTGGACGACCATCATCGTGTCCGAGTTGATCTGGTTGTCCTGGGCCGGGCTGCCGAACTGCTGCGCCTGCTGCGGGTTCGTGACGAAGGCGCGCGTGTCGGAGCCGAGGATGAGGTAGTTCGCCCCCTGCGAGGGCGCGGGCGCCACGTTGACCCTCACGCGCTTGACACCCGCCACCTTGCTGCTGATCACCGCGTTCACGGCCACGACACCGCCGACCATGACGACGACCGCGACGCTCAGAGCGATGAGATACCGCCCCGACAAGGCGCGCAGCACGGATCGAGGAAGCTTCATGTGGGCGGCCAGTCTACTGAGGAGACCCCACAGGTCCTCAGCGGGCCTACCCTCGACGTCGTGTCGTCGGGCCCGTCGCGCGCGTTGCACCGCCCGCAGCGTCGGGACGAGCGCCCGACGCCTCGCGGCCGATGACCTCGTCCGTGTGGGTCAACGGAGCGCTGGCGGCGAGCGACGAGCCCCGACTCTCGGCGTTCGACCACGGCCTGCTCGTCGGCGACGGGGTGTTCGAGACGCTCGGCGTCTATCGGGGGGTGCCGTTCGCCTGGACCCGCCACGACGCTCGGCTGCGCCGCTCCGCGGCGGGGCTGGGCCTGGCGGTCCCCGACGCCGCGGCGCTGCGCCGGGCAGCCGACGCGGTGCTCGACGCCGACGGGATCACGGAGGGGCGGGTGCGCATCACGGTGACCGGCGGTCCCTCACCCCTCGGGTCCGAGCGCGGCGAGGGCCCGGCGACGGTGATCGTGGCGGCCGCGGCGGCCCGGCCCCGCCAGGACGTCGAGGCGGTGGTCACCGTGCCGTGGCCGCGGAACGAGCGTGGCGCGACCGTCGGCCTGAAGACGGTCTCCTACGCCGAGAACGTCCGCGCGCTCGCCTTCGCCCACGAGCGCGGCGCCACGGAGGCGGTGTTCGCCAACACCCGCGGCGAGCTCTGCGAGGCGACGGGTTCGAACGTGTTCGTCGTCGTCGACGGCGTGGCGTGCACGCCGCCTGCCGCCGCGGGGTGCCTCCTCGGCGTCACTCGCGCGTTGGTCCTCGAGCTCGGCGCGTCCGCCGGTGTGCCCGTCGAGGAGCGCACGATGCCGCTCGAGGCGCTCCTCACCGCCGAGGAGGCGTTCCTGACGTCGAGCACACGCGAGGTCGTCGCCATCGCCGCGGTCGACGAGCGCCGGCTCGCCGCGCCGGGTGCGCGCACGCGCGCCCTGGCCGAGGCCTTCAGCGCGCTGGTGGCGTCGAATCTGGATCCGTGAGCGATCGCAGGTGCACGACGTCGCCGACGGCGACGACGACCGGCACTGCACCCGCGGGCGTGACGACGAGCCGACCGGACGCGTCGACGTCCGTCGCGACGCCCTCGATGGCACCCGACCCGAGCTCGACGCGCACCGTGCGCCCAATCGTGGACAACGCGGCGCGGTAGTCCCCGGCGACGCGGTGCAACGCGTCGAGGCGCGCCGCGAGCGCGTCGAGGAGCGCGTCGAGCAACCGGTCGCGGTCGACGTCCCGGCCGGCCTCGGCGGCGCACGAGGTCGCGGTGGCGAGCTCCGGCGGGAAGTCCACCCGCCCGACGTTGCACCCGATGCCGACGACGACGTGGCGGACGGCCCCCGCCTGCACATCGGCCTCCGCGAGCAGGCCGGCGAGCTTGCGGTCACCGACGACGAGGTCGTTCGGCCACTTCAGTGCGGCGGCGACACCCGCGACGTCCCGAACCGCGGATTGGAGCGCGAGCGCCGACGCCATGGTGAGGAGATGCGCGTCGGTCTCCGGAGGCGGTGCGAGGAGCACGGAGACGAGCAGCGACGTCCCCGCAGGCGCGGTCCACGTGCGGCCGCGCCGCCCGCGACCGGCTCGTTGATGATCGGCGATGACGACGAGGCCGGGCGCCTCTCCGGCCCGGGCCGCGTCGAGCGCGTACCGGTTCGTCGAGTCGATGTCGTCGAAGCGACGAATTCGCCAGCGCACGTCCCGGGTGGCGGGCGGATCGCCCATCGCCCGTAGGATACGGCGGCTTACTCACTGGACGTCTCGAGACCCTGTGCCCTCCAAGATCCTGATCGCCAACCGCGGTGAGATCGCGGTGCGGGTCATGCGTACGTGCCGGGAGCTCGGGGTGGGCACCGTCGCCGTCTACTCCGACCTGGACCGGGACGCGGCGCACGTGCGCTACGCCGACGAGGCCTACGCGCTGGGCGGGCAGACCGCGGCCGAGAGCTACCTGAACACGGCGCGCATCCTCGAGATCATCGAGCGCAGCGAGGCGGACGCCCTGCACCCCGGCTACGGGTTCTTCGCCGAGAACGCCGACTTCGCGCGCGCCGTCACCGACGCCGGCTGCACGTGGATCGGGCCGCCCCCGGCGGCGATCGAGGTGATGGGCGACAAGATCTCGTCGCGGCTCGCCGCCGCCGACGCGGGCGTCGACGCGGTCCCCGGCACGACCGCGGCCATCGAGGACGTCAGCGAGATCGTGGCCTTCGGCGAGGAGCACGGCTGGCCGGTCGCCATCAAGGCCGCATACGGCGGCGGCGGCAAGGGGCTGAAGGTCGTCCGCGACGCCGAGGGCGCGCAGGCCGCGTTCGAGTCGGCGACCCGGGAGGCCACGGCCTACTTCGGGCGACCCGAGGCGTACCTCGAGCGCTACCTGACCCGGCCGCGCCACATCGAGATCCAGGTGTTCTGCGACATCCACGGCCATGCGGTCTGGCTGGGCGAGCGCGACTGCTCGACGCAGCGCCGCCACCAGAAGCTGATCGAGGAGGCCCCCGCGGCCGGCCTCGACGACACGACGCGCGCGGCGATGGGCGAGGCGGCCGTGAAGGTGGCACGCGAGTGCGGCTACGTGAACGCGGGCACCGTCGAGATGCTCTACCAGGACGGCGACTTCTTCTTCCTCGAGATGAACACCCGCCTCCAGGTGGAGCACTGCGTCACCGAGCTCGTGACCGGGCTGGACCTCGTGGCCGAGCAGCTCCGCGTCGCCGACGGCGAGCCGCTCTCGTTCACCCAAGAGTCGATCCGCCGGGATGGGCACGCCATCGAGTGCCGGATCAACGCCGAGGACCCGGCGCGCGGGTTCCTGCCGTCGCCCGGGCCGATCACGCGCCTGCGGGTCCCCGGGGGCCCGGGGGTGCGCTGGGACGGCGGCTACGAAGCGGGCGACGAGATCTCGCAGTACTTCGACAACTTGATCGGGAAGCTCGTGGTGTGGAGCGCCGATCGCGACACGGCCCGTCGCCGCATGCTGCGCGCCCTCGGCGAGCTCGACGTCGGCGGGGTGCACACCACCGTGCCCGCGCACCAGGTCCTGCTCGCCCATCCCGACTTCGCGACGGCGCACCACTCCACGAAGTGGGTGGAAGAGGAGCTCGACGCGTCGATCTTCTCGACGGCCGCCGTAGGTGCGCCCGCCGAGGCGGATATTGCCCCCGAGCCTGGCCTCACCGAGCGGACCGTCCCCGTCGAGGTGGACGGCAAGCGCTTCTCCGTGCGGCTCTGGCTCCCGGACGAGTCTGTGGCGGCACCGGCCGCGGCGCGGCGCGCGCCGCGCCCCAAGCCGGCGGGACAGACGGGGGCGGCGGGCAACGGCACGATCGCCGCGCCCATGCAGGGCACGATCGTGCGGCTCCTCGTGCAGGTCGGCGACGAGGTGACCGCCGGGCAGGCCGTGCTGGTCCTCGAGGCCATGAAGATGGAGAACCACCTGAACGCCGAGATGGGCGGGACGGTGAAGGAGATCCGCGTCCAACCCGGCGACACCGTCGGCACGGGCGACGTCCTCGTCGTCGTCGGCTGAGCGCGCGGCGGCGCGGCGCGTCAGGACGCGGCTTCGGCGAGCGACTCCGACAGCGTCGGGTGCACGAGCAAGGAATCGACGATGTCGTCGACCTTCAGGCCGTTCGCGACCGCGACGGCGATGATCCCGATCAGCTCGGCCGCGTTGCGCCCCACGATCGACCCGCCCAGCACGACACCGCGCGCCGGGTCCGAGATGATCTTCACGAACCCGCGCGGGTCGCCCTTGATGAGCGCCTTGGCGTTCGCGGTGAACGGAACCTTCGTGACCCGAATCTTGCGGCCAGTCGAGAAGGCGTCGGCCTCGGCCAGCCCGACATCGGCGATCTCGGGCTCGGTGAAGATCGCGGACGCCGCCTTGTCGTAGTCGAGGTGGCGGTGGGGGCGATTGTGCATCCCCATCATGTGCTCGGCGATCTTGCGGCCCTGCATCGCCGCGACAGACGACAGGGGCAGCTTGCCGGCCACGTCACCGGCCGCGTAGATGTGCCCGACGTTGGTGAGGCAGTTGTGGTTCACCGACAGGTAGCCGCGGTCGTCCACCTCGAGCCCCGCCTCCTCGAGGCCCAGCCCCTCGGTGTTCGGCACCGACCCGACCGCCAGCACGGCGTGCGACCCCTCGATGCAGCGCGCGTCCCCGCACGTCACGCAGACCGTGTCGCCCGTGCGCGTCACCTCCGACGCCCGGGCGCCCTTCAGCAGCTCGACACCACGCTCGAGGAACGCGTCCTCGAGGACCGCGGCGACCTCCGCGTCCTTGATCGGCAGCACCTGCTGGCGCGACACGAGCAGCGTCACCTTGGAGCCCAGCGACGCGAACATGTGCGTGAACTCGACGCCGGTGACGCCCGACCCGATGATGATCGCGTGCTCGGGGATCTCCGGCGGCGGGTACGACTCGCGGGTCGTGAGCACTCGCTCGCCGTCGACGGTGACGAAATCGGGGATCCGGGGCCGCGAGCCCGTGGAGACCAGCACGATGTCCGCCTCGAGCTCCTCGATCCCGTCCGCCGTGTCGACCACCACGGTGTGCGGGTCCTTGAACCGGGCCACGCCGTGGATCAGCCGGACGTTCTGGGACGTCAGGAGGGTGCGGAGCTGGTCGTGCAGATGCGCCTGGATGTCGGACACGCGCCGGCGCAGCGCCGCGATGTCAAGTGAGCCGTGGGCCTTCAGGCCCATCCGCGGGGCCCGGGTGAGCTCGGCGAGCTCGGCGCCGGTGGCGATGAGCGCCTTCGACGGGATGCAGTCCCACAGGTGGGCGGCCCCGCCGACCACGTCGCGCTCGATGAGGGTCACGTCGGCGCCGAGCGAGGCGGCGACGGTGGCGCAGGTGTTCCCCGCCGGGCCGGCACCAATGATGACGAGGCGGGTCGTCGGCATGCGCCCAGGGTAGGCGCCGATTCCGGGCCTTCCACGGAGGGGCCCGTACGCTCCCGACGTGCCGGAGCGACGTCACGACGAGCTGACCGGCGAGGTGGTCCTCGTCGCGCCTGGTCGCGCGGCGCGGCCGCACACCACGACACCGGCCGCCGGCGGCGGCGCGGCGACGTGCCCGTTTTGCCCGGGTCACGAGTCCGAGACGCCCCCCGAGGTCGAACGCGTCGGTGCTGGGGAGCCCAACGGGCCGGGCTGGCGCGTCCGCGTGTTCCCCAACCTCTACCCGGCCGTCGGCGGACCGGAGGCGACGCCGGGCGCGACGGGCGCCCACGAGGTGGTCGTCCTCTCCCCCGACCATCACCGCACGCTCAGCGGGCTCGACGACGCCCAAGTCGTCGAGCTCGTCCACGTGCTGCGCGACCGGTCCCGGGCCCACACCGCTGCGGGGCACGCCCACGTGCAGGTCGTCGTGAACCAAGGCCGGGCAGCCGGCGCGTCCATCGCCCACCCGCACGCGCAGGTGCTCGCGCTGGACTTCGTCCCGCCGGCGGTCGTCGCGGCCCTCGCGCGCTTCGCGACCGCCGACCGGCTCGTCGAGGACCACCACGGTGCGGTCGCTGCCGACGGCCAGGTCCTGGCGCGCGGCGACGCCGCGGTCTGGTGCTCTCGGAGTTCGAGCGCCGGCTTCGAGATGCGGCTGGCGGCCCTCGGCGCGGGGCGGCGGTTCGCTGACGCGTCGGACGCCGACATCCGAGACGTCGCCCTCGTGTTGCGTGACGCGACGCGTCGGCTCGCCTCGGTCCTCGCCGACCCGCCGTACAACGTCGTCGTCTACGACGCACCCACCGCCGGTGACGATCCGTACCACTGGTGGGTTCGGATCGTGCCCCGCCTGGAGGTCCCGGCGGGCTTCGAGCTCGGCACGGGCGTGCTCATCGAACCGGTCGACCCGGCACACGCCGCCGCGCTGCTGCGCGCCGGATAGCCCGCCCCGAGGCGCCACGTCGGGCCTGGCGCGGAGCGCTAACGACCGTGAAAGGTCGCGCGCCCGGGTCCGTGCTCGAGGAACGAGCGGATGCCCGTGGTCGCGTCCTCGGTCCGGAAGACCTCGACGAACGCGTCCCGTTCGAGATCGAGGCCGTCAGCGAGCGACCCGTCCAGTCCCCCGTCGATCGCCCGCTTGGCGAGCCCCATCGCCACGACGGCGCCCTCGGCGAGGGAGTGCGCCCACGTCAGGGCGATCGATTCGACCTCGGCGTCGGGCACGACGCGGTCGACGAGCCCGATCGTGGCCGCCTCGTCGGCGCGCAGGTGGCGCCCGCTCCACACGAGCTCCTTCGCTCGGGCGGGGCCAACCAAGCGCGGGAGCCGCTGCGTCCCGCCGGCGCCGGGGATGATCCCGAGCAGGATCTCGGGCTGGCCGAGCCGCGCCGACTCGCCGACGACCCGCAGGTCGCAGGCCATCGCCAGCTCCAGCCCGCCCCCAAGCGCGAACCCCCGCACGGCGGCGATGACCGGCCGCGGGATGGCAGCGACCGCGTCGAACGCCACTCGCAGGACCCGTTCGATCGCCGCGGGCTCGGTCTGCTGCAGCTCCTCGATGTCGGCACCCGCCGCGAAGGCCCGTTCACTGCCTCCGACGACCACTGCCTTCGCCGGCGGATCGGACGACACACGGGTCGCGGCGCGTGCGAGCTCGTCGAGGAGACCGACCGACAACGCGTTGAGTGGCGGACGCGTCAGCCGAATCAGGGCGACGCCGCCGTCGTGATCCTCGATCCGCACCATGTCGTTCGTCACACGGCGGAGCCTATGGCCGACGCCGCGGGACACGGCGCGTCGCGGCGATCGTGCAGCGTCGGGACGCCGCTAGGGTGCGGCGTCGTGCGCGACCGCGTAGCGGAGAGCTGATCGGTGCTCCCTCGGCGGCGGCAGGTGCTGTTCAACCCGGGCCCCGTCAACCTCGATCCGCTGATCAAGGAGAACCTCTTCAACGTCGAGCTCTGCCATCGCGAGCCGGCGTTCGACGAGCTCGCCGCGAGCATCCGGCGCCGTCTGCTCGTCGCCGTCGGGTTTCCGGACGCGTCCCACGAGGTCAGCCTGCTGCACGGCTCGGGCACGCTCGCGGTCGACGCGGCGCTCGCGTCCCTGGTCCGGGGTCGCGTCCTCATCGTGGACAACGGCCTGTACTGCCAGCGCATCGCCTCGACCCTGTCGGGGTTCGACGGTGTGGAGGTGCTCGAGCATCGCCCCGGCCTCGGCGTCCCGGTCGATCTTGAGGAGGTCGCACGGGAGATCCGCCGGGTGACGCCCGACTGGGTGGCGATCGTGCATCACGAGACGACGACGGGCCTCCTCAACCCGCTGGCGGGCATCGCGGGTCTCTGCGACGAGACGGGGGCTCGCCTCTTCGTGGACGCCGTCAGCTCCCTCGGGGCGCACGCGCTGGACCCGCGGGCCGACGTCGTCTGCTTCAACAGCAGCAAGTGCCTCGAGTCGCTGCCGGGCATCGCCGGCGTGCTCTGGCGGTCCGACCTCGAGACGCACCGCAGCGTGCCGGTGCTCGACGTCAGCGCGTACTCGCACGGGATGGCGAGCACCCCGAACGTGCAGGCGTACGTGGCGCTCGACGTCGCCCTGGATCTGCTCGCGGCCGAGGATCGACCCGCCCGCTACGAGCGCCTCGCCCGGAGGGTCTGGGCCCGCGGCGGCGAGCACTTCGACCTGCTCCTCGACGAGCCCCACCGGTCGCACGTGCTCACGTCGTTTCGACTCGGCGGGCGCACGATCGACGAGCTGTTCGGCCGGGCCTACGCGCGCGGCATGGTCATCTACCCCGGCCAGGCCGAGCTCCGCGACGAGATCTTCCGGGTCGCGAACATGGGCGCGTTGATGAGCGACGACACGATCGACGAGCTCTTCGCAATCCTCACCACCTGAGCTCGATCACTGTCGCGCGGTCCGGTGGAAGGCCACGACGGGCTCGTCGGTCACCCGCAGCGACCCTCGCGCCGACTGAATCAGCTCGGTTCGCTCGCGTCGAGCAAGGACGTCACGGCCGTGTACGGATCGACGGTGCGGTCCACGACGCGCGTCACCAGGGCGTCGAAGCTCGGGCCCTCGCACACGGCGGCGGCGCGTTGACCGAGCTGGGCCGCGACGAGCCCGCGCAGCTCCTCGCGCATCCGCGCCGCCCGACGTGCCGGGAGACGGTCGTCGGCCTCGAGGTGGGCCCGGTGCGCGGTGATCGCCGCCCACAGCTCGTCGACGCCTCGGCCCTCGCTGGCGACGGTCTCGATGACCGGGGGCGTCCAGTCGCGTGCGCTCGACCAGGACAGCATGGTGTGCAGGTCCCGGACCGTCTCGTCGCGGCCCGCTCGGTCGGCCTTGTTCACGACGAGGACGTCCGCGACCTCCAGCAGGCCGGCTTTGTGGGTCTGGATGGCGTCGCCCCATCCGGGGTTGACGACGACGACCGTCGTGTCGGCCGCGCCGGCGACCTCGACCTCGACTTGACCGACGCCGACGGTCTCGATGATCACCCAGGGGATCCCGACGGCGTCGAGCACCTGCACGGCCTGCGGGGTCGCGAGCGCGAGACCGCCCAGGTGGCCCCGGCTCGCCATCGAGCGGATGAAGACCTCGGCGTCCGTCGCGTGGCCCTGCATGCGGACCCGGTCGCCGAGGATCGCGCCGCCGGTGAACGGGCTGGTCGGATCGACGGCGAGCACCCCGACGGCCGCGCCGTCCCGGCGGATGCGCCCGATCAGCCGGTCGGTGAGCGTCGACTTCCCCGCGCCGGGAGCACCCGTGATGCCGACCGTCCACGCGTGGCCGGTGTGGGGATACAGGCGCGCGAGCGCCTCGACGGCGCCGAGCCCGCCGGCCTCGATCAGGGACAGGAGCCGGGCGAGCGCACCGCGGTCGCCGGCTCGCGCCCGGTCGGCGAGCGCGGCCGGCGTGACGCTCACGTCACGCGGCGTCGACGGCCTCGACGGCGGAGACGCCCGGGACGCGGTCCTTGATGATCCGCTCGACACCCGCCTGCAGGGTCGTCGTGGCGATCGGACAGCTGCCGCACGCGCCGACGAGCTCGACGCGCACCACCCCGGTCTCGTCGACGTCGCGGAGCACGATGTCGCCGCCGTCCGCTTGCAGCGCGGGGCGGATGGCGTCGATTGCCTGGACGACGTCGCGCTCCATCGTGCTCGCCAACGCCCTCACGCCTCGACGTCTTCCGGGACCGGCTCGCCCTCGCGGTGGACGTCGGCGCCGAGCTCCTGGAGCCGGCCCGGGAGGTCGGCGTAGCCGCGGGCGACGGGGTAGGTGTCGACGACGGTCGTGTCGCCGTCGGCGGCGAGGCCGGCGAGCAGCAGCGCCGCGCCGGCGCGCACGTCGGGGGCCCGGACCGGCGCGCCGGAGAGCCTCGGCACACCGCGGACGACCGCGTGCCGTCCCTCGGTCCGCACGTCGGCCCCCATCCGGTTCAGCTCGCCGACGAACACGAAGCGGTTGTCGAACACGTTCTCGGTGACGATCGAAGTGCCGAGCGCCGTCGTGAGCGCGGCGACGGCGAGCGGCATGAAGTCGGTCGCGAACCCGGGGAACGGGAGCGTCTGCACGTCCGTGGGCTCGCCGCGCCCCTCGGCGCGCGCCGTGATCCCGTCGGGTGCCGGCCCGACCTGGACACCCATCGCGGTGAGCTTGCGGGCCACCGTCTCGAGGTGCGCGAGCGGGACGCCTTCGACGACGACGTCACCGCCGGCGATCGCGCAGGCGAAGAGCAAGGTCCCCGCCTCGATGCGGTCCCCGATGATCGTGTGATCCGCGGGCGTCAGCTCGTCGACGCCCTCGACGCGCAGCGTCGACGTGCCGATCCCGTCGACCCGCGCGCCCATCTCCCCGAGGAGGGTGCAGAGGTCGGCGACCTCCGGCTCGCGCGCCGCGTTGTCGATGACGGTCTGGCCCTTGGCGAGCACGGCCGCGGTGAGCACCGTCTCGGTGGCGCCGACGCTCGGGAAGTCGAGCACGATCTGGGCGCCTCCGAGGGCGTTGGCCCGGGCCTCGATGAATCCGTTGCGGACGTCGAGCTCGGCGCCCATCGCGGTCAGCGACGCGAAGTGCATGTCGAGCTTGCGGCTGCCGATGTTGTCGCCGCCCGGCATGGCGACCCGGGCGCGGCCGTACCGCGCGAGCAGCGGGCCGAGCACGTTGATCGACGCCCGCATGCGCCGGACGTGCTCGTACGGCGCCTCGGGCACGAGCTCGGTGGCGGCGTCGATCGTGACGACGTCGCCGTCGCGGCGCACCGTCGCGCCGATCGCCTCGAGCAGCTCGACCATCACGTCGAGGTCGGCGACCGGCGTCATGTTCCGCAGCGTCGTGACGCCCGGCGCGAGCAGTGCAGCAGCCATCTGCTTGCAACCGGCGTTCTTCGTCATGCCCGACACGCGCACGGTCCCCGCGAGGGGCGCGCCAGACCGCACGACGTAGCGCTCCATCCGCGCATGGTACGCGGCGCGGGGGCGACGATCTCGGCTTCAGGCGCCCTTGTAGACGGGGGGCCGCTGGTCGACGAACGCGGCGATGGCCTCGCCCATGTCGGCGGAGCGCAGACAGACGGCCTGCATCTCGGCCTCGACGACGAGGCCGTCGGCGACGCTGCACCCCGACACGGCGGCCTGCACGGCGCGCTTCGCACCGCGCACGGCGAGCGGTGGCTGCGCCGCGATCTGGTCGGCGAGCGCGCGGGCCGTGTCCTCGACCGCGTCGTCAGCGACGAGGACGTCGGCGAGGCCGATGCGCGACGCCTCGTCCGCGCCGATGCGGGCACCGGTCACGATGAGCTGCAGCGCCTTCGACGGGCCGACGAGGCGCGGCAGCCGCTGCGTGCCGCCGAGGTCCGGGAGGATCCCGTACTGGAGCTCGAGCAGGCCGAGCCGGGTGCCCGTCCCCATGACGCGGAGGTCGCAGGCCAGCGCGAGCTGGAGCCCGGCGCCGAACGCGTAGCCGTGCATCGCGGCGATGGTCACGTACGGCGCCGTCTCCAACCACGTGAACGTGTCCTGGATGGCGAGGATGCCGGCGATCGTCGGGTCGGGATGCCGGGCGGCCCGGTCACCCATGATCGACGCCGCGCCGGCGCCGTCGGTGAACACCGACGTGTCGATGCCGCTCGAGAAGGCTCGGCCTTCGCCGATCACGACGACGGCGCGTAGGTCCGGGTCCTCACCGACCCGGGCGCCGAGGTCCCCGAGCTCCCGCCACATCGTGGGCGTGATGGCGTTGAGCTTGTCGGGACGGTGCAGGCGCAGCCACCCGACCTCGCCTCGGCGCTCGAACCGCAGCGTGTCGTAGCTCGGCTCGGCCACGACCGGCGACCTTAACGCCCGGCGCTCACCACCGGGACAGCCGCCGTCGCCTCGACCCGCACGACGTCGACCGCCGCCGGGAAGCCCGAGATCTCACGCGGTCCCACGGCGACGGCGTCGGCCCACGGCGGCACCGCGTCCGCGAGGTCCGCGGTCGCCAACAGCTCGCGCGGCTCGGCGGCGTCGCAGAGCCGGGCCGCCAGGTTGACCGGACCGCCGATGTAGTCGTCGCCTTCGAAGAGGATCACGGCGCCACTCGCCAGCCCGGCGCGCAGCGGGAGCCGCACCCCGACCTCGTCGGCACGGCCGGCGAGGTGCAGGATCGACTCGACCGCGGGATCGCTCGCCGTGCTGACGAACATGGCGCCGTCACCGAGCCACTTCGCGACGCGCACGCCGTAGCTCGACCCGACCTCACGGACGACCCCGCGGAAGCGGGTCAACACGTCGACCGCGCGCTCGTCCCCGTGCCGGTTCGTGAAGTGCGTGAACCCGCAGAGGTCGACGAACGCGAAGGTGCGCTGGACTCGCATGCGTCCAGTCTCGCAGGCGGACCCTCCGAATCTCGAACAATTCCCGGCGTTTTACGCGGCGTTCACCGAGCGCTTTGGGCGTGATGTCACGTCGGGAGGGATTGGACCCATGTGACGGACGTCTCGGCGACCTCGGCGAGCACGTCATCCACAGACCGCCCACTCGACTTCAGCGGCCGGTAGCCGTGATCGGCGGACTCGAGCCAGTGCAGCGTGACGGGCCCCGCGACGCGCCGGGCGGCGCGGGTGAGCTCGGCGCGGGGCGCGAGCGCGTCACGCGTCCCCGACAGGAAGCACACCGGCATGGTGAGCGCACCGAAGTGGCCGTCGCGGCGACGCTCGGGCTTGCCCGCCGGGTGCAGCGGGTACCCGAGCAGCAGCAAGCCGAGCGCGGGGACGGGCTCGTCCGGGTCCGCCACGATCAGGGACGCGACGCGCCCGCCCATGGACCGGCCACCGAGGACCAGACGCTCGGGCGGGAGCCCGACGCGGCGCGCCAGCTCGGCCGCGGCCTCGCGGGTGACCGTGTCGAGCACCGCCGGGCGGTCGGGTGCCCGTCGGCCCGCGGCACGGTACGGGTAGTCGAAGCGCAACGACGGGACGCCGGCCCCGGCGAGGGCGTCCGCCACCGCGACGAGCGGCTTCGCGTGTCGGTCGGCGCCCGCCCCGTGGGCGAGCAGCACCGCCCGGTCCGCGCCCCGGCGCGGCCCCTGGTAGTCCACGGCCCGTTCCTGCCCGGTCACGCGCCGACGTGGCGGCGGAGGAACTCGTCGACGCGCCGGTACGCGTCCGCGACGGTGTCGGGATGGGACCAGCCGTGCCCCTCGCCGTCGTAGCGGTGCGACTCGACGGTACCGCCGGCGGCGCGGATGGCCTGGACGAGCGCGTCGGCCTGGCCCACCGGCACGACGCGGTCGTCGCGGCCGTGGAGCACGAGCACGGGGACGCGGATCGAGGCGGCGTGCGTCGACGGCGAGCGCTCCCGGTAGCGGGCTGCGTCGCGGGGCAGGACGCCGACGAGCCGGTCGAGGTAGCGCGACTCGAATCGGTGCGTCGTCGCGGCGAGCGCCGCGAGGTCGGTCACGCCGTACTGGCTCACGGCGGCCCGCACGAGCGCGGGATGGCGGACGCAGAGCAGGAGCGCGGTGAGGGCGCCGGCACTGCCACCGCTCACCGCGACGCGGTCGGGGTCGCACCACCCGCGGTCGCGTGCCGCGCGGATGCCGGCCGCGACGTCCTCGACGTCGCGGCGGCCCCACTCGCCGGCGAGGGCCTGTGCGTACGCGCGGCCGAACCCGGTCGAACCGGCCGGGTTCGGTGCGAGCACGGCCCAGCCACGGCTGGTGAAGTAGGGCACGACGGGCCGCCAGACAGCCGTCGCCTGACCGGTCGGGCCACCGTGGACGTCGACGAGCAGCGGCGGCCCCGCGCTGCTCGTCGTGCCGGCGGGCCGCCAGAGCAGCCCTGGGATGGTCGTCCCGTCCTCCGCCGGCCAGGTGACGGGCTCGGGCTCGGCGAGGCCGATCGCCTCGAACCCGCCGGCGGGGCCGCGCGCGATCACGCGTCGGCCGCCCGACCCGTGCACCGTGACCGCGCTGGGGGTGCGGGCGCCGGAGCGCACCGCCACGATCCCTGCCGGACCCCAGTCGAGGCCGTGGTGCCAGCCGCGGGCGCGTGCCTCGACGCCGCCGCCGGCGCCGGCGACGACCAGCCGGCCGAAGCCGTCCTCGTTGCGCACCAGCGCGACGGCCGACCCGTCGGGCGACCACGCGAACGACCGCTGGCCCGGACCCCAGGGCGGCTCGGCCTGCTCGTGCGGCTCGGGGAGGACGGGACGCGCGTCGCCGCCCTCGGGGTCGACCGTCCACACGTTCCACCAGCCGTCGCGGTCGGTGACGAAGCCGAGCCGGCGACCGTCGGGTGACCAGCGCGGCTGGCCGACCGCCTCGTCGTCACCGCCGGCGACGACGCGCGCCGCGTGCCCGTCACGCTCGGCGACGACGATCCGCGACCCATCCCACGGCATGTTCGGGAGATCCCATTCGTGCCACGCGACGAGCCGCCCGTCGGGCGAGCACGCCGGGTCCCACGCGTAGTCGGCGGCGCTGAGCGCGGTCGCGCCGCCCTCCCCGTCGAGCGGCGACACCCGAATCTCGCAGCGGTCGTCGCCGTCGCGGACGAACGCCACCCACGCCGCGGACAGCGGCACCGCGGGTGCGGCGGCCCGCCCGCCCTCCGCGAGCGTCCGGGTGACCGCACCGTCGCCCGCCACGAGGACGAGCCGGCCGTCGGCCGCCGCGACCACCAGCCGATCGGCGTCCACCCAGGTGAAGACGCCACCCCCGTAGGCGCCGACCGGCGCCACCGGCGTGTCCGCCGTCACGAGGACGGCCGGGCCCCCGTCGGTCGGGACCACACGGACGTCGGCGCGGCCGTCGAAGGCGTCGACCCAGGCCAGGCGGCGACCGTCGGGCGACCAGCGGGGCTCGCCGACCGTGCGGGAGCGAGCGAGCATGCCGACCGTCACCGAAGCCCCCACAGGAGTGCGACGGTATTCGGCCGATAGGCTCACCCCCTCATGCCCGCCCCGGAACGCCTGCGCGTTGCGTATCTCGTCTACCGGGGCAATCCTCACTGCGGCGGTCAGGGCGTCTACACCCGGGAGCTGGTCCGGGAGCTCACCGAGCTCGGCCACGACGTCACCGTCCTGGCGGGCCCGCCCTACCCCGAGCTCGGCGACCCGAGCCGCCTCGTCCGGGTCCCGAGCCTCGACCTCTACCGGGCGTCGAACCCCTTCCGGGTCCCCTGGCCCCATGAGCTGCGCACCACGATCGACGTGCGGGAGTTCGCCATCATGTGCGCCGCCGGGTTCCCCGAGCCGTACACGTTCAGCCTCCGGGCCCGCCGGCTGCTCGCCGGTCGCCGAGCCGACTTCGACCTCGTGCACGACAACCAGTGCCTCGGGCGCGGGCTCGTGACGATGATGGAGCAGGACGGCTGGCCGATGCTCGCCACCCTGCACCACCCGATCACGGTGGACCGCGACCTCGACCTCGCGCACGCCCGCGGGCCGTGGCGCCGGGCGACCCTGCACCGCTGGTACGGGTTCCTGCGCATGCAGATGGACGTCGCGCGGCGCATCCCGCGTCTCGTCACCGTGTCGGAGTCGTCGAAGGACGACATCTCGGACCAGATGGGCGTCGACCGGGCGCGCCTGCACGTGGTCCCCGTCGGCGTCGACCCGCGCGTGTTCCGGCCGATCCCGACGATCGCCCGCGTGCCCGGGCGCATCATGACCACGGCGAGCGCCGACGTCCCGATGAAGGGCCTCGTCCACCTCCTCGACGCGTTGGCGAAGCTGCGGACCGAGCGCGACGACGCGCACCTCGTGGTCATCGGCCGCCCGAAGCCCAAGAGCCTCATCCCCCGGCGGATCGAGCAGCTCGGCCTCGGCAGCGCCGTCACCTTCGTGAGCGGCGTGACGACGGAAGCCATCGTCGAGCGGTACGCGCAGGCCCAGGTGGCGTGCGTGCCGTCCCTCTACGAGGGCTTCTCGCTCCCGGCCATCGAGGCGATGGCCTGCGCCGTCCCGGTCGTCGGCACGACCGGCGGCGCCGTGCCCGAGGTGATCGGCCGCGACGGCGACACCGGCCTCCTCGTGCCGCCCGCTGACCCGTCGGCGCTCGCCGGGGCGCTCGGCCGCGCCCTCGACGATGCCGCCCTCCGCGAACGGATCGGCCAGGCCGGTCGCACCCGGGTGCTGGAACGCTTCACGTGGCGCCGCACAGCCGAGGGGACGCTCGAGCAGTACCGGGCGCTCCTCGAGGAGCGCCCCGCGCCGTGCTGACCGTCGACTTCGACCGCCTCGCGGTCCGCCCCGGCTCCCGGGTGCTCGACCTGGGCTGCGGCGGCGGCCGGCACGCGTTCGCCGCGTGGCGCCGCGGTGCGGTCGTCGTGGCGCTCGACCGCTCGGAGGGCGAGCTGAAGGACGCGCGTGCCGTCGTCGGCGGGATGCTCGCCGCGGGCGAGCTGGCCGACGGCGCGCCCGGCGGCGTCGTGAACGGGGACGCGCTCGCGCTGCCCCTCCCCGACGGCGCGTTCGACGCAGTGATCGCCTCCGAGGTCCTCGAGCACGTGTGGGACGACACGGGCGCGCTGCGCGAGCTGGTCCGGGTGCTGCGCCCCGGCGGGCGACTCGCCGTGACCGTGCCGACCCGCTGGCCCGAGCGCGTGTGCTGGGCGCTCGACTACCGATACCACGACACGCCCGGCGGGCACGTGCGCATCTACCACCAGCACGAGCTCGAGGCGAAGATCGAGGCGGCCGGGTGCTGGCTGCGCGGCTCGCACCACGCGCACGCGCTGCACTCCCCCTACTGGTGGCTCAAGTGCGCGACCGGCGTGCACCGCGTCGACCCGCCCTGGGCCGTGCGCCGCTACCACGACGTGCTCGCGCGCCAGATCGCCGGCCGGGCGCCGGCACTCGCCTCGCTCGAGCAGGCGCTGAACCCCGTGCTCGGCAAGAGCCTCGTCGTCTACGGGCAGCGGTGCGAGCCGTGAGCCCCCGCCCGCCCCTGCCGGCCGTCGACGGGGTCGTGAGCGTCGCCGACATCAGCGCGACCGTCGACGCCATCGCCGCCATTCAGCAGCCCGACGGCAACATCCCGTGGAGCCCCGGGGACCACACCGACCCGTGGAACCTGATCGAGGCGGCCATGGCCCTCGACGTCGGCTACCGGCACACCGCGGCCGAGCGGGCCTACGACTGGCTGCGTCAGATGCAGCGCCCCGATGGCTGCTGGCACGCCTACTACGTCGGCCGCGCCGTGAAGGACGCGGCGCTCGACACCAACGTCACCTGCTACATCGCGAACGGCGTCTGGCACCACTACCTGGCCACGGGAGACACGGCGTTCCTCGAGGAGTTCTGGCCGGTGGTCGAGACCGCGATCGACTTCGCGCTCGGCCAGCAGGCCGAGACCGGCGAAGTGGCCTGGCGCGGCGACCGGCCGGCCGACGGCGCGCTCCTCACGGGCTCGTCGAGCATCCACGCCAGCGTGCGCTGCGCGATCGCGATCGCCGAGCGTCTCGGCCACGAGCGACCCGACTGGGAGCTGTCCCTCGGGGCGCTCGCCATCGCCGTCGCCCACCGGCCCGACGCGTTCCTCGACAAGGCCCGCTGGGCGATGGACTGGTACTACCCCGTCCTCGGCGGCGTCCTCCGCGGTCACGCCGCTCACGCCCGCGTCGCCGCCTTCTGGGACACGTTCGTCGTCGAGGGGCGGGGCGTGCGCTGCGTCTCCGACCGGCCGTGGGTGACCGCCGCGGAGACGTGCGAGCTCGTCATGGCGCTCGACGCGATCGGGGCCGACACCAAGGCCCGCCAGCTCTTCGGCTGGGTGCAGTTCCTGCGCGCCGACAGCGGCGGCTACTGGACCGGCGCCAACTTCGACGACGAGCGCTTCGACGCCGACGGCGAGCTGTTCCCGGTCGAGCAGCCGAGCTGGAACTCGGCCGCGGTGGTCCTCGCCGCCAACGCCCTCGGCGGGTCCGGGCCGACGGCCGGCCTGTTCCGCGGGGAGGGGCTGCCCGCCGGGCTGGCCGCCGACGAGCTCATCGACGCCGGCGCGGAGATCGAGCGCGAGCTCGCGACCCGCCGGCCGCGCCCCGACTGAGAGTCAGCGCCGCAGCACGCGCAGCGACCCGGTCGTGGACGCCGGGACGAACCCGTCGGCCACGGCCCGCTGCCACACCCGGAACGGCGCCTGTCCCCCCTCGGCGGGGTCCTCGAACACGTCGTGGAACACGAGCTGGCCGCCCGGCGCGACGTGGGGCGCCCAGGTCTCGTAGTCGGCGAGCGCGACCTCGTAGGCGTGGCCGCCGTCGATGAAGAGGAGGCCGAGCGGCGTCGCCCAGTGGCGGCCGACGGTCGGCGAGTCGCCGACGACGGCGACGACGACGTCCTCGAGGCCGGCCGCCGCGATCGTGCGACGGAACCACGGCAGCGTGTCGAGCCGGCCGGTCGCCGGGTCGACGAGGCGCTCGTCGTGCCAGACCCAGCCGGGCTGGTTCTCCTCGGACCCGCGGTGATGGTCGACCGTGTAGGCGACGGTCCCGCCGGCGCGCGCCGCCGCGCCGAGGTAGATCGCGGATTTGCCGCAGTAGGTGCCGACCTCGAGGAGCGGGCCGACCGGCGCCGCGGCGCGGCCGGCGTCGTGGAGCGCGAGGCCCTCCTCGTCGGGCATGAACCCGATCGCGGCGCGGGCGTGCTCGAGGAGGGTCGGGTCCATCGGGGCGTCCACGGTACCGGCCGCGGCGGGGCTGCTACCTTCCGTCGACCGAACAGGAGGGACGCCATGAGCGCCGGAGACGTCGTCGCCCAGCTGATCCGGGCCAACGAGGCGCGCGACATCGACGCCCTCTGCGCCGTGCTCACCGACGACTGCGAGTACGAGAACGTCGGCATGGGCGTCTGCCACGGGCCCGAGGAGGTGCGCGCGCTGCTCGGCGCCTTCTTCGCCACCGCGGAGCGCATGGCGTGGGACGTGCTCGCCCAGCTCGAGCAGGACGGCACGGTGATGAACGAGCGGGTCGACCACTTCTTCCTGCCCGACGGCAAGCAGGTCGACGTGCGGGTGGCGGGCTACTTCGAGGTGGTCGGCGACAAGGTGCGCCGCTGGCGCGACTACTTCGACACCGGGCCGATGCTCAGCGCCCTCGCCTGAGCGGGCGCCCCGGCTCAGCTCGGCTCGGCCGGCCGACCGCGGAACTGGCCGGTGCCGGCCGTGACGCCCCCGTCGACGGGGAACGCGACGCCGGTCACGAACGAGGCGTCGTCGCTCAGCAGGAACGCCACGACGGCGGCGATCTCCCGGGTCTCCCCGAATTGGCCCATCGGGATGTGGGTGCGCATCTCCTCGTAGAGCGCCGGCGCGTGGCGCTCGAGCGGCCCGGTCATCCCGGTCCGTCGGATGCCGCCCGGGCAGACCGCGTTGATGCGGACGCCCTCCGGCGCGAGGTCGAGGGCGACGCTGCGCACGAGGTTCACGACTGCGCCCTTCGACGCGTTGTAGGCGGCGAGCCCCGGGTCGCCGCCGAGCCCGGAGATCGAGGCCGTGACGACGATCCGGCCGTCGCCGGCGGTGCGCAGCGCGGGGAGGGCGGCCCGGAGGCCGAGCACGACGCCGCGCAGGTTCACCGACAGGACGCGGTCAAAGCCCTCCATCGTCTCGATGTCGACGCCGCCCATCGACGCCACCCCGGCGTTGAGGACCAGCCCGTCGAGGCGCCCGAAGCGGTCCTCGGCCGCGGCGACCATCGCCGCGTTGCCCGCCTCGGTGGCGATGTCGGCCGTGACCGTCGCGACGCCGGGCTCGAAGCCCTCGAGGGCGGCCGCGTCGGCGTCGACGGCGACCACCGACCAGCCGTCGTGGGCGAGCCGCTCGGCGGTGGCCCGCCCGATCCCCGACGCGGCGCCCGTGACGGCGGCGACCCGGTCGGACACGCCGGGAACATACCCCGGGTCGCCTCGGGCCGGTCCGGCCCCGGCCGAGTAGCCTCGAGCCCCGCGTGACCGGAGGACGCCTCGATGGAGCACCGAGAGGCCCCTGACCGCAACCTGGCGATGGACCTGGCCCGCGTCACCGAGGCGGCGGCGCTGGCGGCCGGCCGCTGGGTGGGACGGGGCGACAAAGAGGCAGCCGACCAGGCCGCCGTGGACGCCATGCGGCTCGTCCTGAACAGCGTGCCCATGGACGGGGTCGTGGTCATCGGGGAGGGCGAGAAGGACGAGGCCCCGATGCTCTTCAACGGGGAATTGATCGGCGCGGGCGGTGGGCCGGCCACCGACATCGCCGTCGACCCGATCGACGGGACGACGCTCACCTCGCTGGGCCGCAACCACGCCGTGTCGGTCATCGCGCTCGCGCAGCGGGGCCAGATGTTCGACCCGGGCCCCTGCTTCTACATGGAGAAGATCGCCGTCGGCTCGGAGGCGGTCGACCTGATCGACCTCGACGCCCCCGTGAAGACGAACCTCGAGGCCGTGGCGAAGGCCCGGGGCGAGCAGGTGAAGGACGTCACCGCGGTGATCCTCGACCGGGACCGCCACGCCGACCTGATCCGCCAGTGCCGGGAGGCCGGCGCCCGCATCCGACTGATCCCCGACGGTGACGTCATGGGCGCGCTCGCCACCGGCTGGCCCGACACGGGCTACGACATCCTCTTCGGGATCGGCGGCACCCCCGAGGGGGTCATCGCCGCCTGTGCGCTGAAGGCGCTCGGCGGCGAGATCCAGGGTCGGCTCTACCCCCGCAACGACGAGGAGCGGCGGGTGGCCCTCGACCGGGGCTATGACCTCGACCGGATCCTCCACACCGACGACCTCGTCGGCGGCGAGGACGTCTTCTTCGCCGCCACCGGCGTGACGGACGGCGACCTGCTCCGGGGCGTCCGCTACCGGGGTGACGGCGCGACGACCGAGTCGCTCGTCATGCGGTCCAAGAGCGGCACGATCCGGCGCATCCAGGCCAACCACATGTGGCACAAGCTGCTGCGCTACTCGTCGCTGCAGTACTGACTTACTGGCGCAGGTAGGGCCAGTCGCTCGTCGCGGTCCCGGTGACGTCGTAGATCGAGCGCCCGATCGCGCCGTCCTTCTTCACCGCGAGCGCGAACTCGTCCAGGTCGGTGGGCGTGCTCGGGCCGGCCTCCCCGCCGATCGGCGCGACCGCGGCGTGGGGGTCGTGCAGGTCGGCGCGCAGCCGGGCCACGCTCTGGTCCGTGTACGCGAACGCGTCCCGGTACGGGCCGCTGCGCAGCGTCCAGTACGTCTCGGGCAGCCACACGTCGACCGACGGCGCGAGCGCCTGGTACGGGAAGCCCGGCCAGAGGTTCGGGTTCACCACCTCGAGGAGAACCGCCGGGTAGACGATCGCCCCGACGGGGAGTGTCCCCGCCTTCGCCCGCACGTGCTGGGCGAGGGCGACGAGGCGCTGGTTGCGGTCGGGGATGCTCGGGACCTGCGCCGACTCGATGTCGAGGGCGACGCCGTCGACGTGCTCGCCGGCGGCGCGGAAGGCGAGGATCGCGTCGAGGCGCGCCGCGTCGCGGGTCGGGTCGGCGAGCTGCGGGTAGTACCAGGCGACGACGCGCAGCCCGTCGGCGTGGGCGCGGCGCAGCATCGCGGCGAGCAGCGGCGGGTCGGCGATGAGCCCCGCGGCGCGCGGGTCGTCGATCGTCGCCTGCAGATAGAGCGTGTGGACGCCGAGCTTGGCGAGGTCGTCGACGGTCGCCGGCACGACGGGCGGCGGGCCCGCCGGCTGGATGAACGCCGGGATGTAGTCGAACACCGACACCCAGGCGCCGAGGCCGCGAAACGGGCTCGTGTCGACCCGCGGGACCGACAGCGAGGAGCACGCGGCGGCGGCGACGGTGAGCGTCGCCACGACGAGCACGGTGACCGCCCGGCGCGCCCGCCGGGACCGGGTGCGGGTCAGGACGTGGTGACGCCGGCGACGTCGAGGCGCAGGTCGGCGCGGGCGAGGGCGCCGAGCGCCTCCTCGTCGGACTCGTCGGACGCGAGCGCGGCCTGCGCCCGGGCCCGGGACGCCTCGGCGCGGGCCACGTCGATCTGCTCGGGAAGCTCGGCGACGTCCGAGAGCACGATCACCCGGTCGTGGCTCACCTCGACGAACCCGCCGTGCACCGCGATGACCTGCTCGTGGTGGTCGGGCAGCAGGGCGCGGACCTTGGCGATCCCGAGCGAGCCGAGGAGCGGCACGTGGCCGGGCAGGAACGCGATCTCGCCGTCGGCGGTGCGGCACACGACCATCTCGGCGCGGCCCTCGTAGAGCACGCGCTCGGGCGAGACGACCTGGACCTCGAGCGTCGGGTTGGCGTCGGCCACCCCCTAGCCCTCCTCGAGGCTCTTGGCCTTCGCGAGGACGCTCTCGACGCCGCCGACGTTGAAGAAGGCCTGCTCGGGAACCTCGTCGAGCTCGCCGTTCGCGACGGCCTCGAAGCTCTGGACGGTCTCGTCGACCGGGACGTAGATGCCCTTCAGGCCGGTGAACACCTCACCGACGAAGAACGGCTGCGACAGGAACCGCTGGATCTTGCGGGCCCGCGACACGGTGAGCTTGTCCTCCTCGGACAGCTCGTCGATGCCGAGGATGGCGATGATGTCCTGGAGCTCCTTGTAGCGCTGGAGGATCTCCTGCACCCGCAGCGACACCCCGTAGTGACGGTCCCCCACGATCTCGGGCGTGAGGATGTTCGACGTCGACGCGAGCGGGTCCACCGCCGGGTAGATGCCGAGCGCAGCGATCTGGCGGCTCAGCTCGGTCGTCGCGTCGAGGTGCGTGAACGTCGTGAACGGCGCGGGGTCGGTGTAGTCGTCCGCCGGCACGTACACCGCCTGCAGCGACGTGATCGAGTGGCCGCGGGTCGAGGTGATGCGCTCCTGCAGCTCGCCCATCTCGTCGGCGAGGGTCGGCTGGTAGCCGACGGCGGAGGGCATGCGCCCGAGGAGCGTCGACACCTCGGAGCCGGCCTGGACGAAGCGGAAGATGTTGTCGATGAAGAGCAGCACGTCCTGGTTCTTCACGTCGCGGAAGTACTCGGCGACGGTGAGGGCGGACAGCGCGACGCGCAGGCGCACGCCGGGCGGCTCGTCCATCTGGCCGTACACGAGCGCGGCCTTGTCGATGACACCGGACTCCTGCATCTCGAGCCAGAGGTCGGTGCCCTCGCGGGTCCGCTCCCCCACCCCGGCGAACACGGACACGCCGCCGTGCTGGGTCGCGACCCGGTTGATCATCTCGAGGATGATCACGGTCTTGCCGACGCCGGCGCCGCCGAAGAGGCCGATCTTGCCGCCCTGCACGTACGGCTCGAGCAGGTCGATGACCTTGATGCCCGTCTCGAACATGATCGAGCGGGGCTCGAGCTGGTCGAACGCCGGCGGCTCGCGGCGGATCTCCCAGTGGTCCTCGATGCCGCTGAGCTCGTCGGCGCTGACGTCGAGCGGCTCGCCGATGACGTTGAAGACGTGCCCGAGCACCCCGTCACCGACCGGCATGCGGATCCCGGTGCCGGTGTTGCGGACGAGCGTCCCGCGCGTGAGGCCGTCGGTCGGCTTCATGCAGATGGCCCGCACCCGGCTGTCGCCGACCTGCTGGGCGACCTCGGCGACGACGGTGACCTTCTCGTCGTCGAGCTCGAGGTCGAACTCGAGGGCCGTGTTGATCTCGGGCAGCGCGTCGGGCGGGAACTCGACGTCGACGACCGGCCCGGCGATGGCGACGATGCGGCCGTCCTTCAGCTCGACGGCCGGCTCGGCGGTCGTGGTCATGACGCTCCTTCGGGGGGCTAGGTGGTGACGAGGAGGCGGTCGGGCTCGGGCTCGACCTCGGCGCCGCGCAGCGCCTCGGCGCCACCGACGATGTCCATGATCTCGGTCGTGATCGCGTCCTGACGGGCGCGGTTCATGACGCGGGTGAGGCCGACGATGAGCTCGTCGGCGTTGTCGGTCGCGGCCTTCATGGCCCGCTGGCGGGCCGCGTGCTCCGACGCTGCCGCGTTCAGGAGCGCGGCGTACATGCGGGCGTCGACGTAGCGGGGCAGCAGCTGCTCGAGGATCACCTCGGGGGACGGCTCGAACTCGTACGACGGGGGCACCTCGTCGCTGCGAGGCGGCCCCTCGACACCGCCGCCCGCGAGCACCTCCTGCTCGAGCGGCATCAGCGGGCGGACCAGCACCTCCTGGCTGCCGACCGACACGAAGCGCGTGTAGATCACCTCGACGAGGTCGCACTCGCCGGCGAGGAACGGGCGCTCGACGGCGCGCGCCACGGCGCGGGCGTCCTCGTAGGTCGGCTGGTCCGAGAACCCGGTGAACGCCGCGTCGATCCGGTAGTGGCGGAACCGGAAGTAGGACTCGGCCTTCCGGCCCACGACGATGAGCGAGTAGTCGCGGCCCATCGCGGCGTGCTCACGCATCGAGCCCTCGGCGGCGCGGATCACGTTTCCGTTGTACGCGCCGCAGAGTCCCCGGTCAGCGGTCAGCACGACGTGGGCGACCTTGCGGATCTCGGGCCGGGCCGCGAGCAGCGGGCTGTCGGTCCCCGCGGCCGCCGCGGCGAGGTCGCGCACCACCTGGGTGATCATCTCGGAGTACGGCACGGCGGCGTGCACCCGCGCCTGGGCGCGCACGATCCGGCTGGCGGCGATGAGCTCCATCGCCCGCGTGATCTTCTTCGTCGACTGGATGCTGCGGATCCGCCGACGGAGGATCCGCTCCTGGCCACCGGCCATGCTGGGGCGCCGCCTTCTACTCGGTCTGGAGGGTCTTCTCGGACTCCGGGTCGCCCGGCGCCGCGTGGTCGGTCGCGCTCGGGTCTGCGTCGGTGCCGGGCGCGGCCGCGCCGGGCAGCCCGCCGAGGAACTCGACCTTGAACCCCTCCACGGCGAGCCGGACGTCGTCGCCTTCGGGCATCGACCCCGACTGGCGGATCTCGGCGAGGAGCCCGCCGTGGCGTCCCCGGAACCAGTCGAGGAGGTCCCGCTCGAAGCGGCGGATCTGGTCGACCGGGACGTCGTCGACGAGCCCGCTCGTCCCGGCGAAGATCACGACGACCTGCTCCTCGATCGGCATCGGCGAGTTCAGCGGCTGCTTCAGCAGCTCGACGAGGCGTTGGCCTCGGTCGAGCTGCGCCCGCGACACCGCGTCGAGCTCGGAGCCGAACGTGGCGAACGCCTCGAGGTCGCGGAACTGCGCCAGGTCGATCTTCAGGGTCCCGGACACCGTCTTCATCGCCTTGATCTGGGCCGCGCCGCCGACCCGCGACACCGAGATGCCGACGTCGATCGCCGGCCGGACGCCGGCCTTGAAGAGGTCGTCGACGAGGTAGATCTGCCCGTCGGTGATCGAGATCACGTTCGTCGGGATGTAGGCCGACACGTCGCCGGCCTTCGTCTCGATGATCGGGAGCGCGGTCATGGACCCGCCACCCTCGGCGTCGTTCAGCTTGGCGGCCCGCTCGAGCAGCCGGCTGTGCAGGTAGAAGACATCGCCCGGGTAGGCCTCGCGGCCCGGCGGGCGCCGCAGCAGCAGCGAGATCTGGCGGTACGCCTCGGCCTGCTTCGACAGGTCGTCGTAGACGATGAGCGCGGCCTCGCCGTGCTCCATCCAGTGCTGGCCCATCGCGCACCCGGCGTACGGCGCCAGGTACTTGAACACCGCCTGCTCGGCGGCCGGCGCGTTCACGACGACCGTGTACTCCATCGCGCCGTGCGACTCGAGCGTCGCGACGGTCTGGGCGACCGACGAGCCCTTCTGGCCGATCGCGACGTAGATGCACTTCACACCCGCGCCGGCCTGGTTGAGGATCGTGTCGATCGCGACGGTCGTCTTGCCCGTCTTGCGGTCGCCGATGATGAGCTCGCGCTGGCCCCGTCCGATCGGGGTCATCGCGTCGATCGCCTTGATGCCCGTCTGGAGCGGCTCGGACACCGGCTTGCGGTGCACGATGCCGGGGGCCTGCACCTCGAGGCGGCGGTAGGTCTCGGTCGCGATCGGACCCTTGCCGTCGATCGACTGGCCGAGCGGGTTCACGACGCGCCCGATGAGCCCGTCGCCGACGGGCACCGAGAGGATGCGACCGGTGGCCTGCACGGCGGCGCCCTCCTCCACGTCGAAGTCCTCGCCGAGCACGACGGTCCCGATCGAGTCCTCGTCGAGGTTGAGGGCCAAGCCGAGCTTCCCGCCGGTGAACTCGAGGAGCTCGTTCACGGCGGTGTCAGGAAGACCGGCGACCCGGGCGATGCCGTCCCCGACCTCGAGGACCCGCCCGATCTGGGCTTGGTCCATGGAGGGCTGGAACGACTCGACGTGCTTGCGCAGGGCCGCCGCGATCTCGTCGGCGTTGATGGTCAGCTCGGCCATCAGAGCTGCTCCTTCAGCTGTTCCAGACGGTGACGGACGGTGCCGTCGATGACGACGTCGCCGACGCGGGCGACGATTCCTCCGAGAACGCTCGGGTCCACGATCACCTTCACCTCGACGGTCTTGCCGGTCGCCCGGCCGAGCGCCTCGGCGAGACGCTTCTGCTGTTTCGTGTCGAGCGGCAGGGCGCTGCGGACCTCGGCGAACTCGCGCTGGCGGTCCGACGCCGCGAGCTCGACGAAGCGGTCGATGATCGCCGGAAGATCCGCGGCGTGGCCCGCCGCGACCACGAGCCCGACGAGCGCGGTGCTCGCGGCGAGGCCCCGGCCGCCCATGAGCTCGTTGATGACGGCGAGACGCCGCTCGATGGGCAGGTTCGGGTCCGTGAGCGCGAGCCGCAGCGGGTCGGAGCTCTCGAACGTGCGCGCGAAGCGGAAGAGGTCGTCCTCGATGTCCCCGAGGTTCCCCTCACCGCGCGCCGCGGCGAGCATGGCGTCGGCGTACGCCGCGGTGCGCTCGCGTGTCACCGGCGCCTGCTGCCGTTGCCGTTGCCCACCGAGTTGATGTAGTTCTCGATGAGGCCCATCTGGGTGTCACGGTCGAGGTTGTGCTCGACGATCTTCTCGGCGAGGTCGACCGACAACGACGCGACCTGGGTGCGCAGCTCCGACATCGCCCGGCTGCTCGCGAGCTGCGAGTCCTCCTGGGCGCGCTGGCGGATCTCGGCGGCGTCGGACTCGGCGCGGGCGATGAGGTCCTTGCGCACGCCTTCGGCGGCCTGGCGGGCCTCCTCGATGATGCGCGTCGCCTCCCCGCGGGCGTCGGCGACCTGCTTCTGGTAGCGCTCCAGCGTCGCCTCGGCCTCGGCGCGGGCCTGCTCGGCCCGCTCGAGGTCGCCGCGGATCTTGTCCTGGCGCGCTTGGAGCCCCTTCCTCACGGCCGGGAACGCGAACTTCGCCAGGATGAAGAACGCGATCACGAACGCGATGACCGTCCAGATGATCTCGTTCGTCTCGGGAAGGATCGGGTTCTTGGCCGTGACGTTCGTCGTCGCGCCCACAAGCAGCGGGATCACGAGGACCTCCTAACCGCTCTTGGCGAGGAAGAAGAGGACGAACCCGAACAGGGCGAGCGCCTCGGCGAAGGCCACGCCGAGGAACATCGTCGTTCGGATCGGTCCTTGCATCTCGGGCTGACGGGCCATGGCCTGGATGGCCGAGCCGACGACGTACCCGATGCCGATACCCGGCCCGATGGCCGCGGCGCCGTACACGATCCCGGCGCCGATGGCCTGGAGCCCGGCCTTGAGATCGGGCTGCGCTCCGGCAGCCTGCGCGAGCAACAAAAGATGCATGGGTCTCTTTCTCCTAATGCTCCGGATGCTTCGACTCCGCGATGTACACCGCGGTGAGGATCGTGAAGATGTACGCCTGCAGCACGACGACCAGCAGCTCGAAGAGGATGACCGCGACGTTCAGCGCGACGAGGAACGGCAGCAGCGGCGCCTCGGGAATGCTCTTCGTCCAGCACGCGGCACACAGCAGCGCCACGGCCGTCAGCAGGATGTGGCCCGCCATCATGTTGGCGAGCAGTCGGACGCTGAGCGAGAAGGGCCGCACCATGAACTTCGAGATGAACTCGATGGGCACGACCAGGACCAGCATCACCTTCGGGACGCCCGGCGGCACGATCGAGCCCTTGAAGTACTGCCATGGCCCCTGCACCGCGATCCCGACGACGATCATGATGATGTAGGACTGGATCGCGAGGTACAGCGGGACGGCCATCCGCGAGGTCGGCGGGAACTGCATGATCGGGATGACTTCCCAGATGTTCAGGAACAAGATGAAGAAGAAGAGGGTGGCCATGAACGACGACCACCCGGCGGCGTCGGCACCGATGACGTCCCGCACGATCCCCTGGTCGACGAACTCCCAGCCCATCTCGGCGACGTTCTGCAGCTTGCCCGGCACGAGCTGCATGTTGCGGGTGGCGACGACGAACAGCGTGCTGAGCACGGTCACGGAGACCAGGATCAAGAGCACCGTCTTGTTCATCGCGAACGGCGTGCCGCTGAGGAAGAAGGCCTTCCAGCGGAACAGCTCGTCGATGGGCGGGAAGGTGAAGCCGCCGAGCACGGGGATCGTCACGTGTCGCCCGCCTTACTTCCGAGCCGGCTTCAGGCCGGGGGCGGCCAGGGAGAAGCTGACGTAGCGCATCTCCCAGGTGAGCAGCGCCAGGTGCGTGACGGCAAGGGTCACCACCAGGACCGGGATGTTGAGCCAGGCCACCTGCTGGAGCGCCAGGACGATCCCGAGGAGCACGAGGAGCCGGAGCAGGTAGCCGCCGAGCACCGCGGCCATCACCACGGAGCCACCCTGGGGTGCGGCCCAGGTCAGGGCCCCGGCGGCGGCGAGGAAGTTCAGCGCCACGAGGATGAGGCCGATCGCGGCGCTGACCGCGCCGGCGGCGCCCCACGCCAACCCGCAGCCGAGCACCACGAGGGGTGCGACGAGCGCCGCCCGGCGGGCCAGGTCGCGGGCGATCGCGCGCTCGTAGGGGACCGTTACGGCCGACGTCTCACCCACGGCTTCCCCTCGTCGTGGCGCGCCGCGCGCCCCTGGTACTCGTAGTACGTCTTCACGAACACCCCGGCCACGCCGAGGATGGCCAAGCCAACCAGAAAGATGGGGCTGGTGCCGAGCCGGGAGTCGAGGAACCAGCCGAGCAGTCCCAAGATGACCGGCGGCCCGATCATGTCGATGGCCTGGCTGAGTCCGTCGCCGAACCCGCTCTGCCACGGCACCGTCCGGCGCCGTCGGTCCTCCACCTGGGGGGCTCCCTCGCAGTGACGCCGCCCGGCGGCGCTGCCGGGGGCGCTTGTGAATTCTTTCTCAAAGTACCGGACCCCCGTGGGGGGGTCAACTTGGGCGGTCACCGTGGGTGGCCGGCCGCCTTCCGTCGATCGCTGAGCTCGACCACATCCTCATTCCCCTTCTTCTTGCGCCACCACCCCTGGTCCTCGGGGCCCGGCGACCGCGTCCGCAGCCCAGGGTGGAAGTAGGTGAAGAGGAGGAGGGCGAGGCCGCCCAGCGCGAGCGGCACGAGGGCGTTGCCCCGGTTCGTGTACGTCGGGATGAGCGCGACGGCGGAGAGCAGCGCGGTCCAGAGCCACAAGATGACCACCGCCCGCCGCGGGCCGTGGCCGAGGCGCATGAGGCGATGGTGGAGATGCTCGCGGTCGGCGACCGCGAAGGATCGACGATTGACGATCCGGCGGACGAACGAGAACCCCGTGTCGATCACCGGCACCGCGAGGATCAGGATCGGGATCACCAGCGGCGCGAAGAAGAAGTACGTCTGGCCGCTGAACTCGTCTGCGGTGCGCCCGCCGATCGTGATCGTCGTGACCGCCATGAGCACGCCGAGGAACATGGCGCCGGCGTCGCCCATGAAGAGGCGCGCCGGGCTGAAGTTGTGCGGCAGGAACCCGGCGCAGACCGCCACGGCGATGACCGCGACGAGCGGGCCGATGTTGGACCCCTCGAGGAGGCCGGCCTTGAAGAGCCGGTCGGCGTAGAGGAACAGGGCCGTGCCGGCGATGAAGACGATCCCGGCGGCGAGCCCGTCGAGCCCGTCGATGAGGTTGATCGCGTTCGCCAGCACCACGACGACGACGACGGTGACGAGCGGCGCCAGGTCGGGCGAGAGGACGATGTACTGGTAGCTGGCGAACGGGACCCGGAAGAAGAGCATCGTGACCCCGAAGAGCGACAGGATGCTGCCGCTCAGCACCTGCCCGGCCACCTTCGCCGGCGGCGACACCTCCCGCAGGTCGTCGAGCATCCCGGTCATGAACATGACGCCCGCGCCGAGCAGCAGCCCGAGGGGCTCCGACGAGTCGGCGAACATCTCCCGGAACTGGTTCAGCTGTGACGCGACCGCGATCGCGACGAGGAACCCGGCGAACATCGCGGCGCCGCCGAGCGAGGGCATGGGCTCGGTGTGCACGCTGCGGGCGCCCGGCAGCGACACCGCCCCGATGCGCGGCGCGAGCCGCCGCATGAGGAACGCGACGAGGAAGGTCGTGATCGCACCCGCGGCCCCGACGATCGAGTAGCCGAGCACGGCGGCTCAGCCGAGATCGGGATACGGCGTGAACTTCGAGCAGAGCCGGGCGCTGGCCTCGCGGACCTCGGTGCGGGTCTGCTCGTCGTCGACCTCGCGGAGCACTCGGGCGATCAGCGAGGCGATCTCCGCCATCTCCGGCTCCCCCATCCCCGCCGTCGTCACCGCGGCCGTGCCGAGCCGCAGACCGCTGGTGACGAAGGGCTTCTCGGGGTCGTTCGGGATCGTGTTCTTGTTGCAGGTGATCCCCGCGGCGTCGAGCGCCTCCTGGGCCACCTTGCCGGTCACGCCGAACGGTCGCAGGTCCACGAGCAGCAGGTGGTTGTCGGTCCCGCCGGAGACGATGCGGAACCCCTCATCCGCGAGCGTCGGCGGCGAGCGCCTCCGCGTTCTGCGACGATCTGCGCCGGCGTACCCGGCGAAGCGCGGGCTGCGCGGCCTCGTGGAACGCCACCGCCTTCGCGGCGATGACGTGCATGAGCGGGCCGCCCTGCAGTCCCGGGAACACCGCCTTGTCGATCGCCGTGCGCGTAGGGCTCCTTGCAGAGGATGCAGCCCGCGCGCGGGGCCGCGCAGCGTCTTGTGGGTCGTGAAGGTCACGACGTCGGCGTAGCGGGACGGGCGACGGGTGGGCGCCCCCGGCGACGAGCCCGGCGATGTGCGCGGCGTCCACGAGGAGCAGCGCGCTCGACCTCGTCGGCGATCGCACGGAACGCCGTCGAAGTCGATGAGCCGCGGGTAAGCGGTCGCGCCGGCGACGATGACCTTCGGGCGCTCGGCCGCGGGCGATCGCGGCGATCGCGTCGTAGTCGAGTCGTCTCGGTCTCGTCGGTCGACGCCGTAGGCGACGAACCGGTAGAGCCGCCCGCTGAAGTTGACGGGCGAGCCGTGGGTGAGGTGGCCGCCCTGGTCGAGTCGCATGCCCATCACGACGTCGCCGGGCTCGAGCAGCGCGAGGTACGCGGCCATGTTGGCGTTCGCGCCCGAGTGCGGCTGCACGTTCGCGTGCTCCGCCCCGAACAGCTCGCAGGCGCGCTGCCCGGGCGAGCTCCTCGACCTCGTCGACGACGTAGTTGCCGCCGTAGTAGCGCTTGCCCGGATACCCCTCCGAGTACTTGTTGGTCAGGACCGAACCTTGCGCGGCGAGCACCGCCTCGGACGTGAAGTTCTCCGAGGCGATCAGCTGGATCGTGGTGTTCTGACGCTCGAGCTCCCGCCGGACGACGTCGGCGATCGCAGGATCCGTGGCTTCGAGCACGGGGGGGTCGAACACGGCGCCCAGCGTATCCGGCCTCTTCTCGCCCGAACACGAGGCTTGCGCGCGTGCTGTGCAGTCCGGGCCGGAGCTCGTCCGCCCGAGCTCGCTGACCTGAGCTGAGCGGTGTGCGTCCCCTCGGGCGTCATCCCACCTTGGAGAGCAGGAGGTCGGTCCCCAGCGACGCGGCGGGCACCGGCGCCTGCGTGGCCCGCGCCGCCATGTCGTCACTCAGTTCGCGCAGCAGGGCGGCGATCGCGGCGCCGTCCTGGCTCGAGTCCACGTCGGCGACGAGCTCGGGAGACAGGGCCGGCACGTGCACGGCGGTGATGAGCGGATGGTCGGTGGGGACGAGGATCTCCTCGTCGGAGTACAGCTCCTCCTGGAGCTTCTCTCCCGGCCGGAGTCCGGTGTACTCGATGCGGATCGGAGGGTTCGACGTGTTCGCGAGGCGGCGCGCGCGACGTTGGCGATGCGGACCTGTGCGCCCATGTCGAGGACAAGGGCGTCGCCGGCAGCCCCGATCGCGCCGGCTTGGAGCACGAGCTCCACCGCCTCCTCGACGGTCATGAAGTAGCGCGTCACATCGGGATCCGTGACGGTGATCGGCCCGCCCGCCTTGATCTGAGCCCGGAACGCGGTCAGCACCGACCCGCGGCTGCGAAGGACGTTGCCGAAGCGCACGCTCAGGAACATCCGGTCGTAGGCGTCGGCCGCGTAGGCGGTGAGGCCCTCGCAAACGCGCTTCGAGTACCCGAGGACGCTCGACGGGTTGGCCGCCTTGTCCGTGGAGATGTTGACGAACCGCTGCACACCCGCCTCGGCCGCCGCGTCGAGGACGGCGCGGGTGCCCCACACGTTGGTCTTCAGCGCCTCGACCGGATGCGATTTGAGCAGCGGGAGGTGCTTCAACGCGGCCGCGTGGAAGACGACGTCGGGCTGGCGCTCCGCGAAGAGCCGCGCCAGGCGTGCCCGGTCTCGGATGTCGACGAGGACCAGGCCGTCGGAATCCAGCAAGGCACGTCCCTCGAGTGACATCTGGACGGCGTGGAGAGCGGACTCGTCCCGGTCGATCATGACCATCTCGCCCGGCGCGAACGCCGCCACCTGGCGGCAGAGCTCCGAGCCGATCGAGCCGCCCGCCCCGGTGATGACGACCACCTTGCCGGTCAGGTACTCGCAGACCGCCTCGAGCTCGGTCTCGATCCGGCGCCGCCCGAGCACGTCGGCGTCGGTGGGCTCGCGCATGTCGACGACGCGGACCTCGCCCCCGAGCAGTTCGCGCACCGACGGCAGGGCCCGCACCTGGAGGCCCGCGGCGTCGGCGCGGCGCGCGAGGTCGCGGATCAGCGACCCGTCCGCGGTGGGCACGGCCACGAGCAGCACGGTCGCGTTCCGCAGCTCGGCCGCGTCCTGGAGCGTGTCGCGGTCGCCGACCACGCGGACTCCTCGAATTGAGAGGCCCACCTTCGCCGGGTCGTCGTCGAGCAACGCGACCGGCACGTAGGGGCTGTCCGGGTCCTGGAGCATGGACTCGAGCGCACGCTCCCCACCGCTCCCCGCACCGAACACGATGACGCGGCCCGTCCGTCGTCCGCTGGTCGGCGGCGGCGGTCGGCGCCCAGTCGGCACCATCGTCCGCACCGCGCCCATGAAGACGAGCGCCATGAAGCCGGCGGCCACGCCGACCGAGAGCGGGATCAGGCGGTCCTGTCCGCCGGCGTTGACGTCGACGAGGATCAGCATTGCCGCGACGAGTGCGACCGTCGCCGCGAGGGCCGGCACCTCGTCGATGCTGCCGACACGCCAGCGGCTGCGGTAGATGCCGAAGACGTAACCGATGACCCACTGCGCGCACACCGCAACCGGAAGGATCGTCGCGGCGTCGACGAGCGCCGCGCCGCTCGGGGCGAAGTTGAAGCGCAGGACGAGCGCGGCGAAGAGCGCCACGCCCCACCCGGCCGCATCGGCGGCCGCCAAACGAACACGGACGGACCGCCGGGAAGAAGCCCCGGTCGCCGCCCACCTGGTGCCTTGCATCGTGCCTAGCCCCTAAGCCCTATGCCCTACCGGCAGATCCAGCCCTCTTGGCCGCGCTCATGGCGACCCACCCCACCGTTTCGGCAGCCACCTGCCCCAACCTGAATGGTGGTCTGTTCGCCCCAGTTTGCGCGTGGAGCGTGAGGTGGTGCAAGTCGGCTTTCACCGGCGCGAACGAGCCTCACGTTCCTCGCGGGCCACAGGACGCGGCCCCGGGCGCGGCCGCACTGCCCCCCTCGGGTCGATAAACACGTCATATCTACGGTCCATGCACCGAAAGGGATGGTTGCCGCCGTCCGGCGATCCCGGCGGACGCCCGGTTCGACCGGATCGCCCCGCTTTGGGGCTCCGCCGCACCCGGCACCGGCCGCCACGGACGCTCATCGGGCCACACAGAGTGGCGGCTGGCGGGTCAGCCGGCGGCGGCCTTGGCCGCCGCCGTGGCGGCCACCCAGCTCGAGGGCACCGGCGTCGCGGGGTAACCGGTCCCCCACCAGTCGTACTGCTCGGTGTAGGCCCAGACGTACTCGTCCGTCGCCTCGAGTGCGTTGGTGAGCGTGCTCTGCCACGTCGCAGGGTCCATGGTGAGGCCCTCGTATGGCGAGTCGTAGACGCCGAAGCCGGCCGACAGCGTCGACGCGTAGGAGGACTTCAGGGACGGCGGGATCAGGCTGCTCTGGGTCGGCATGCCCTGCTTCTGCCAGGCGTGGATTTTCGCGAAGTCGGCGGCGCTCCGGCCGCTGTAGATCTCGCCGCCGTCGATCACCTGCGCGGGCGTCCCGACACTGGACTGGACCATGCCGACGACGAACGAGCCCATCAGCTCGCTCGCCGAGGACACATCGTTGTAGATCGGCGGGTTGAGCGCGGTCGCGGTTTGCGGCTCGCTCACCCACGGGCCGTACAGCGCGAGGAGCTGGATGTTTGGCCACTGCGCCCGCATCGCGTCCATGATCTGCTGGCCGCGCAACTGCGACTGCGGCTGGCTCGCGGCCAGGGTCTCGCCCGTCGGGACGTTCCAGACCGGCCCGAAGTACGACTCGTTGTCGAAGACGATCCCGGTGAACCCCGCCTGCTGCGCCGCGGTGGCCAGGTTCGCGAAGTTCTGTGTTGGCACCGAGTAGTCGTCGAAGAAGCTGCCGGCGGGTGTCGCGTACACCATCACGAAGTTGTGGGTGAGCTTCGTGAAGTGCGTCTGGGCCACGGGCGCGAGCTCGGCCTGGAACTGCGCCACCGAGATCGGCGTCTGGGACTGCACGTTCTTGCTGTAGTCCGGCATGTCGATCGCGACGCCGTCGAAGGGCATCTGCTCCATAGACGCCACGTTGTCGTGGACGAACTGGGGCGACGGGATGTCCCACCCGGTCTTGATTAGGTACGGGCCCGCCTTCGGCGCCGTGTTCCCGACCGTCAGTGAGACGGAGGCGGTGTGGGTCGTCGACCCGGTCGTGCCGGTCACGGTCACGGTCGCCGACTCGGCCGGCGCGGAGGCGGCGGCCGTCAGCGTCAGCGTCGACGATCCTCCCGTGGTCATCGACGGGGGGTTCCAGGTCGCCGACACGCCAGTGGGCAGCCCGCTCGCGGTCAGGCTGACGGGCTGCGCGGCGCCGGCCACGAGGGTGCTCGACACGGCCGAGGTGATCGACCCACCGGGCGTCTCCGCCACGGACGCCGGTGAGGCCGCGAGGGCGAAGTTCGACACGGCCGGCGGGGGCGGGGGCGGAGCCGCCACCGGACTGCACGCTGCGACCAGCAGCAGGAACGGGCAGGCCACGAGGACCCAGCGGCCCGCCCGGAGCCTGCCGGAGCGGGAGTGCCCGTGCGGCGTAGGGCGGTGACTTGCCATCGACTCCGGATCGACACTCTCCGTGGCTCCCTTGACCCCGAAATCTCACGGAGAGTGAGATAGAGACTCCGTCGAGGCACCGGGGCGGGGCGGACCGGGCGGCGCCCGCTCACGGGGGCGCCGACGCCCCGTTCGCGCACGGATCGCGACGGAGTGCGCAGCGGCCGGCAGTCACGCGTGGGGCGGCGACGCCAGCGCACGACTCGGTCGACCGGCGCGGCACGAGCGAGCCGCGGCGTGCGGGGAGCCATCAGGTCGAGCGCGGCGACGGTCGATGAAGTCACGTCGACGTGGCACGACGTGACCGTGCTCGACCGGGCGCCGCGTATCATTGCGCGACCACCGGGTCGACGGTCGGAATCCGGAGCACGATGGCTCTCGACGCAATTCGGACTCCCGTCAGCACTCGACCCGTGGGCCCGCTGCGCACCCTGCTTCGGATCGACGGATCCTTCCCGCCGGGCATCCGCTACGGCGTATTGACCGCGCTGCTGCTGACGCTGCCGATCCAGCTGGCCGTCGGCGCGAGCAGCGACTCGATCCACGGCTCGATCGCCATCGGCGTCGCCGACCTGCTGCTCGCCCTCTACCTCGCGCTGTCAATTCGACCGCATCCGGATCCCGCGTGGCGCGCTGTCGGTCTGGCACTGGCTGTTCCTGGTCATGCTGCTGGGGAGTGCCGCGACCGTCGGTCAGTCCGACAGCTACGCGCTCGTGAACAAGTTCCTCGGCGCGTTCGTGCTCTTGGCGCTCTACCTCGTCATGGTCGACGCCAGCCACACGGTCGAGCAGATGCGCCGGATCCTCGCCCTGCTCGTCGCGGGTCTCATGATCGTCACGTTGCCGGCCATCGTCGTGTACGCCGCCCATCTGCCGGCCTCGGGGATCTTCGCCTTCATCAACCAGTACCAGGCCCGACTGAGCGGTCCCTTGCCGGACCCGAACGCATTCGGCGGCTTCCTCGCCGCGGCGCTACTCCTCCAGATCGGCAGCACGCTGGAGGGCCGACCCTTGATCCACGGACGGCTGGCGATCCCCCGCGACGATGCTCCTCGGGGTCGGGCTGGTCCTCACGTTCTCGAGGTCGGCGTGGGCAGGATTTGTCGTGGGATGTCTGATCCTCGTCCTGCTCTCGCCCTTCCGGGCGCTGCCGCGCCTCGCGATGGCGAGCCTCGGGGTCATCGCTCTCCTCGTCTTCTCCACGACCTCGGGGCTCATCACGAACATCGCCTCGCTGGCCAACCGCGGGACGCAGGTCCAGGTTCGGGTCAGCCTGGCGTCCGCCGCGTGGCACCAGTTCCTCGCGCACCCGCTCTTCGGCATGGGGCTGAACAACTTCTCCGTGCAGTACGGGAACATCGTGCATACGACGCCGCTCTGGTTCGCCGCCGAGTTCGGCGCCGCTGGCCTCGCCGTGTTCTTCGGGCTCGTGGTCTTTCACGGGCGGAAGGTGTGGAGTGGCTTCAAGGCGCTGCGACAGACCGACGCCGCCTTCGGCCTCGGGCTCCTCGCCGCGACGAGCTCCATCCTCGGCCTGTGGCTCGGCATCGAGGCCACCTACCAGCTGTGGCTCTGGGTGCTGCTCGGCGTGGGCACCGCCGCGGCGCTGCGGCACCTGGACCCCGGCGACGGGGCCGCGTCAACCCGGCTCCTGCCCGCCGACGCATCGCCCGACTGATCGCGGGGTCGACGCGGCGACGCCAGGTGCGTCCACCTCGACGACGTGCGCGCTCGCGCGGCTGAGGGCAGCCCGGGTGTGCCGGGGCGCGCTACCCCGAGGGCGACGCTGGCAGCGCGGGCTCGAGCGGTGAGGCCTTCCACACGGTGCGCCGCCGGAAGCTGGTGCGCAGCGCGACCCAGCTGAACGTCGTCAGCGCCAGCTCGGCGGCGGCGAGCCCCAACGAGAAGCCGGTGATCCCGATGAGCGCCGCACCGAGCGGCGCCGCGACGAGGCAGGTCACGAGATACCCGACCCGCGTGGTGACGATGGCTCCACCGTCGGTCAACACCCGCAGCCCTGCCCGTGGCCCGACGCCCGCCCCGTTCAGGACCTGGGCCACGCCCGTCGCGACCAGCAAGGCGAGCCCGGCGGGCCAGCTCGAGCCGAGGAGTGATCGCATCGTGTCGGTCGGCACGACCGCCACGATCGCGGTGATCGCCACCGCGCCCCCGGCGCACAGCGCCGAGATTTCGATGATCGACCGGCGCAGCCGTTCAGGATGGTCCTTCAAGCCGACGATGTTGGGGAGCAGCAGCGTGCGGAGGCCGAAGAACGCGACCCCAAGCGGGCCGAACACGATCAGCACGGCGCGGTAGGCGCCGACCGCGGCGGTACCCACGATCGCCACCGCGATGAGCAGGGCGGCCTGCGTCGACAGCTGCGTCGACACGAAGTCGAGGAACAACGCGGGGCTCAGCTCCCGGTTGGTGTGGGCCACCGAACGCCAGCTCGTGCCCTTCTCCCCTCGGAAGGTGAGCGGCAGGAACGGGAGGGCGGACAGCAGGCCGAAGAGGCCCCACACGAGGACGAGCACGTGCGGCGCCAGCACGATGGCCCCCGTCGCCAGCCCGATGAGCAGTGGGATCTCCAGCACGAGCCAGGCGACGTCCGAAAGCACCGCGGCCGTCGGCCGCAGGCGCGCGAACGCGGAGATCCGGACGGTGTCCTGCAGGCACGCCGCCGGCGTGGCGATCGCAAACGCGGCGAGGAAGCCGTCGAGCGCGTGAGGCGCCGCAACGGCGACGATCAGCCCGATGAAGAAGAGCTGCACCGCGAGCAGACCGCCGAGGCGCGAGGCCGTCCGCAGATAGCCCATGTCGACGGGGTGGTCGTCGGAGCGCCGGGCGAAGATCAGCAGCGGCTCGTTGATCATCCCGCGGACGAGGCCGATCGACACGAGGTACCAGGTGAACGCGATCGTGAACGACCCGAGCTCCTGGGCCGTGCCGACGCGGGACACGATGAGGGCGAGGACCAGGTTGCTGCCGCTCGAGAGCCCCTGGTCGAAGATGGCGACTGTCGCGTGACGCTTCTGCATGGTGCCCTAGGCCAAGTGGTGGCGCCCGGTGTGCGCACCAACCCTAGCGATGCCCCGGTGCAAGTCTCGGGACATCACGGCGTCGCTACCGCGCCGCGAGGAGATCGTCGACCAGCTCCCGCGTCGACCTCCTGCCGTGTCGCGTACACGCGGGGCCGCCCACGCCCCTGGCGGGTGAGGCGGCGCACCTCGTCGACGAGCAGCGCCGGACTTGGTGCGGCGAGTGCGCTGACGACGCCGGCCCGGGCGAGCTCGAGCGTGCCGCGGTTCGGGACTGCGACGACCGGCAGTCCGGCGGCCGCGGCTTCCATGACGGCCACCGGCAGCCCTTCGCGGTGGAGAACGACACGTAGACATCGGCCGCAGCGAGGGGCGCGGCGATCGAGTCCCGCTGGCCCAGCACGTCGACGTTCGGCAGCGCGTCCAGCTCGTCGTGCAACGGTCCCTCACCCACCACGAGCCAGCGGACGTCGGGGGCCGCCCGTGCACACTCGGCGAGGACGGGCATCCCCTTCTGTTTGGACAGCTGGCCGATGAAGAGCGCGCGGGTGGCCGCCGGCTCGAGGGCCAGCTCGCGCTCGGCGGCGGCGCGGTCGCCGTCGAAGCGGACGCGGTCGACGTCGACCCCCACACCGGGCACATACGTGGCGGACCGACCCCAGCGTCGCACCACCGCCTCGTCGGCGTGCGTGATGACCTGGTAGTGATCGGTGAACGGCGCGAGCGCTCGCTCGAAGACGTACCACGGCACGTCCCGCAGCCGCCAGAACTCGGTCTGGAAGTGAAAGCCGTGGACGAGATAGACGACCTGCGGGCGGCGACGGCCCGAGACCGCGGCGCTGACCCTCACCAGCGCCGCCGCGACCGGAGTGCTCACCTGGATGCGATCGACGCCTCCGCGGGCGAACATGAGTCGTAACGCTCGGAGCGTCCGCAGCGCACGGCACGAGCGCCGGTCGGCGTGTGATGGGGAGGGACACCCACTCGCCCGCCGCCCGGTGGGGTCGCGTGCCCGACAGCAGCATCACGCTCGCGCCCCGCTGCTCGAGCAGCTCGCACTCCTCGGCGAGGAACGCATCGATGGTGCTCCCGAGCGCCGCGCAGACGCCTATCCTCGCGGCGCCGCACTCTCGAGAGGCATCGGTCACTGGGACAGGATAGGAGCGCAGCTCTGCCACCCGGTTGGATCGAACGCGGCCACGCGCCGCGTCGGACGCGACAACGGGGAAGGCGCACGACGCGCCGCGGGGCGGGCGCGGCCCCCGTTGATGTGACGCGGCATCTACCTCTCGCCCCCCGACGTCGGCGAAGCCGACCGTGCGGCCGTCCTGCGAGCGATGGATTTGGGCTGGGTCGCCCCCGCCGGACCCGAACTCGCCGAGTTCGAGGCCGAGCTGAGCGCCGCCACCGGTCGGGAGTTCGCCGTGGCGCTCTCGAGCGGCACCGCGGCGCTCCACCTCGCGCTGGTCGTGCTCCAGATCCCACCCGGTGCTGAGGTGCTCGTGCCCACGCTGACGTTCGTCGCCAGCGCCAACGCCGTGCGCTACGTCGACGCCGCCCCGACCTTCGTGGACAGCGAAGACCGGTCGTGGAACGTCGACCCAGACCTCGTGGCGCAGACGCTCACCGATCGCCGCCGCACGGGCCGGCTCCCTGCGGCAGTCGTGAGCGTCGACCTCTACGGGCGCACCGCCGACTACGAGCGGCTGCTCCCCATCTGCGCCGAGTACGGCGTCCCGCTCGTCGCCGATTCGGCCGAGGCGCTCGGGGCGTCCTGCGGGGAGCGCCCCGCGGGGGCGTTCGGCGCCGCGGCGGTCCTGTCGTTCAACGGGAACAAGATCATCACCACGAGCGGCGGCGGCGCGCTCGTCACCGACGACGAGCGCTTCGCGGCGCGGGTCCGTCACCTGTCGACCCAGGCTCGGGAGCCCGCGATCCACTACGAGCATGCCGACGTCGGCTTCAACTACCGCATGAGCAACGTCCTGGCGGCACTCGGGCGGGCCCAGCTGGCGACGCTGGCGGCACGCGTGGCGAGGAGATCAGCGATCGAGGTGCGGTATCGCGACGCCCTCGCCGACGTCGCCGGGGTCGCGTTCGCGCCCGAGCCACCCTGGGGCCGGTCGAACCACTGGCTCACCTGCGTGACGATCGACCCCGCGCTGAGCGGCGCGACCCGCGACGAGGTGATCGGCCGGCTCGAGGAGGCCGACGTCGAAGCCCGCCCGACGTGGAAGCCGATGCACCGCCAGCCGGTGTACGAGCGGGCGCCGTCGGTGATCACCGGCGTCGCCGACCGCGTCTTCCAAACGGGTGTCTGCCTCCCGTCGGGGTCCAACCTCGAGCCGGCGGACCAGGACCGCGTCATCGGCGTCGTCCGCGACATCCTCGGTCGCTGACCGGCGAGGTCAGCCTCCGGCGCCGACCCGGGTCTGCACGGCACGCAGATGGTCGGGCAGGCGGGCGAGCGACTCGACGCCCCGGGCCGCCATCACGAAGGCCGGCACGGGGTCGTCCCACGCCCACCAGGCCCGCTCGATCGGGCCCCGCTCGTGGGCCACGGCGTGCGCCGGCGGGCGCAGTCGGCGATAGCTGAGCAGCGCCGCCGGGTCGCTGTGCTCAACCAGAAAGCCGCGCCCCTCGGTCTGGGTGCCCCGCGGCACGTTTCGTCCGGTGAGGTCGAGGTGCAGCGCGTGGACGACATCGATCCCGTCGACGCTCTGGAAGAGCCGGAAGGAGGAGCCGACACGCGGGTTGCAGTCGAGGAGGTGATACCGACCGTCGCGCCGGTCGAGGCGCCAGTCCATGTCGACGACGCCCCGGTACCCCACGCGCCGGCAGAAGGCGGCGGCCTCGGCGACCAGCGGCGCGTTCGACACGGCGCGGGCGTAGGTCGCGACGCCGAAGTGCGGGGGCCACGACCGGTACTTGACCCCGGTGAACCCGACCACGCACGTGGAGTCGGCGTCGAAGTAGCCGTTGAAGATCCAGTCCTCCGACTGTTCCTCAGGGATGTACTCCTGCACGACCATCTGGTCGCCCCAGCCGACCGCCGCCGCGAGGTCCTCGGGGGTTCGGTAGAGCGTGGACGTCCGCGGCCCCACCCCCTTCGCGGTGGCGCCACGGCTCGCCCGGCTTCGCGACGACTGGGAACGTCGCCGCCGCGGCGAACGACTCGAGGTCGCCAGGCGACTGCGGGTAGACGGCGCGTGGCGTCGGGACGCCATGCTCGTGGCAGAGCGCCTGCAGGCAGCGCTTGCTCGCCAGCTGGCGCGGCAGGTCGGGGGCCATATCGGGCGTCACCAGCCAGGGGCGCAGGTCGGCGACGTGCTCCGCGACGAAGACGGCTGCCTTGTCGTCGGTCGGCAGGCAGATGGCCGGGCGCCCGACGTCGCGGGCGACACGGCGGAGGTGCTCGAGCAGCTCGTCTTCGCTCTCGAGGCCCGTCGTCGGTGCGACGATCCGGGCCGTGAGGAATCGTGAGCGGGCGGTCGGCGTCCACGCGGCCCCGGTGGCCGTGTACACGGGAACCGACACGCGGCCCATGCTTCGGATGACGCCCAACGCGCCATAGTCCCGGACGTACCGGCCCACTTTGACGATGAGCACCGGCACCGACGTGTCGAACGCGGGGCGTGCGCCCTGGCCGTGCGCGGTGTCGCCACCGAGTCACTGCTCCACCGTAGCGTTCGCGACACTTGGACCGGCCGCATGGGCCGCTCAGGTCGCGGCCGTCGCGCTCCGACCCGCGCAGTACTGGACCTCGTTTGCACCGAGCTCGCCGGGGTCGCCACCCGCGACTGCACGTACGTTCGAGCACCGTGTCGAGCGCGCGCGTTGCCCGCGCGCCGTCGATGAGGTTGTGCGGGTGCAACTAAGGTGCGCGACGTCGTCCTGCGCCGTAGCGCCGTCGAAGAGATGCCGGCAGCGACGCAGCGTGGCCGACGGGGGGACGAGACGCCGGGCGCCGTAGCGCCAGTTGAGGGACAGCCCCGACGGGATCGGCAGGACCGCGCTCGGGGCCGGGTGCGGCTGCGCCTGCTCGGTGGGGACGAACTCGTCCGCGAGGGTCGTCAGCGGCCCGAGCACGCCGGTGCGCCCCGGGCGGCGGTCGTGGTAGCCGAGGAACCCGTGCGCGGCGACCACCGAGCGGCACCCGATGTCGTTGCGCGGGTAGATGAAGGTGCGGCATGTCCGGCCGTACTTCTGCTCGACGTAGTCGAGCCCGTCATCTCCAGCGCGGCCTCATCAGGCGTCGCGACGCCGTCACCGAGCGGGAGGTGGGTGAAGCCGTGCGAGGCGATCTCGTGGTCGCCGCTCCCGGGCGACCAGGTCGAGCAGCTCGGGCAACGGCCAACCGTCCGTGCGGTGCGCGGCGGCGGCCTGCCGGAAGGCCGCCGTCCACGCCACATGGCGGGCGGAGCCCTCGCAGGATTGGCGTGACCGCGTCGACATCGTCCCCGTCGAGGAGCATGGCGCCGACGAAGGCGAAGGTCGCGGGGACCTCGTGGACGCGAGGGTCTCCATGAGCGACACGTAGGCCTGCGGATCCGAACGCCGGTGAAGGCTGCCTCGTGGTGCGCCGCCAGCTGGTCGGCCATGCCCCACCGGGCTTCGCAGTCAGCGAGAGGATGAAGATGCCGGGCATCTCAGGTCCCCGATCGGCCCGCCGGCGACGCCGCGCCCGCGTCCGTCGCCGAGCCCGACCCCCCGGCGTCGTCGGTCGGCGGCATGGCGATCGGGTCGTCGATGGGATGGCCCTCGACGCCGGACCCCGCCACCGCCGTCTTGATCGTGAGCACGAGGAGCTGCAGGTCGAGCCACGCCGATTGCCGGTCGAGGTACTCGAGGTCGAGCTCGATGCGCGCCGCCCACGCGAGCCGTTGCGCCCCTGGACCTGCGCGAGCCCGGTGAGGCGGGCCGAACGGCGAGGCGCTGGCGCTGCCGGGCGTCATACCGCTCGACCTGGTAAGGCAGGGTCGGCCTCGGCCCGACGATGCTCATCTCGCCTTTGAGCACGTTGACCAGCTGCGGGAGCTCGTCGAACGAGAACCGTCGCAGGACCCGACCGACCCCCGTGATCCGCGTCGGGTCGGGGTGCAGCGGGTTGCCGCGCGGATCGTGGACCATCGTCCGGAACTTCAGCACCTCGAACCGTTCCCCCCGCCCGACACGCTCCTGGCGGAAGAAGACCGGTCCCCGGCGACGAGACGGCGACGGCGACGGCGCACACGGACCCGACGACGCGGCGGGACCGCGAGACCGGCGAGGACGACGAGGTCGAAGAGCCGCTTGCCGGGATACGGACCCGTCGGCTGGGCCATCAGCCTTCCCTCGTCAGGCGGCGCCCGGGGAACAGCTCGAGCACGGGCAGCACTCCTCCGCCGTGCGGTCGGCGGCGCACCCCGTCGCCTCGCGGTAGAGCCCGTCACGCCGGCGCACC
>CAVSWH010000021.1:0-216139 GCA_963731625.1 uncultured Actinomycetes bacterium | reverse complement strand
TCGTGTCATCCCTCGAGACGACCCGCCGGAAGCAGCTGGCGCTCGATTCCGCTGCGCTACGTCGTGAGCCGGCGTCGGTGACGATCGAGCCGCCTGGCCTGAGCATCGGACTCGAGCTGTGACCACGCGCCGGTACTCCTGCGAAGAACGCTGCGGTGCGACGCTGCTGATGAGCCCACACGCGGCGTTTTCGATCGACGAGACGGCCGCGATCTTGCGTGTGAACCGCAAGACGGTCGTGGCCATGATCGAGCGTGGCGAGCTGCCCGAGGTCCGCTACGCACGTCGTCGCTGGGTCCCGGCGCCCGCGCTTCGTCGCCTCCTCGCTGGTGTCGGTGGCGACGGCTCGGCCTCGTCGAGCTCGGCGCCGATAATCGCGGCTGCGTCTCGGTCACGCTCGGGCAGCCAATGGGCGTAGACGTCGAGCGTGGTGCTGGCGTGGCGATGACCCAGGCGCCCCGCAACGGTGCGCACGTCGACGCCCGCGGCGATAAGCCGAGTCGCCGCCAGATGACGCGTGGCGTCCTTGAGGCTCAGGTCCTCCATGCCGGCGGCTCGGGCGAGCGTGGAGAAGATCGCGGTCGCATTGTCCGGGCGGATCGGCAGCGTCCCTCCCGGGCGGCGCGAGAACACGAAGGCGTCGGGCCCGAGCTCAAGGCCACAAGCCCGAGCTGCCGACTCGTCGCGCTGGTGGTGCTCGCGCAGCACCCGCACCGTTCCGGGGTCCAGCGCGATGACGCGACGGTTGTGCGTCTTGGTCGGCCGTTCCTCGAGTCCACCGGCGACCACGATGATCCCGCGCTCGATCACCACCCTCCCCTGGCCTGGGTCGATGTCGGACCAGCGCAGCGCGCACAGCTCTCCCCGCCTCGCTCCGGTCGCCGCGCCGAGCCGCAGGTACACCGCGAAGACTGGGTCGGCGGCTTCCGCTGTCGCCAGCAGCTTGGCCAGCTGCTCACGACTCGGCGTCACGATTGGTCGTCGTCGAGCCGACGGTGGCGTGGCGTCGGCGGCGGGGTTCCGAGAGATCCAGCCCCACTTGAGGGCTCGGGCCAGCGTGGACCTCGCGACCAGGTGCACCTTCAGCACCGTGGAGGGCTGCAGACGCCGCACGAGCTCCCGGTAGAGGTCGTCGAACGCCTTCGTCGTGAGGCGCGCGAGGGGGACGTCGCCGAGTGCCGGCTTGAGCTGACGCTCGATGACGTTGCGATAGCGCTCGACGGTGGTCGGCGACCGGCCGGCCGCCTCCGTGAAGACCAGCCACTCGTCGAGCAGCGCTCCGAGCGTCGGCGCCGAGTCGACCGGACGCGCCCGGCCGCCCTCGATCTCCTCGACGAGCCGGCGCAGCGAGCGTTCTGCCTCTGCCCGGGGGCCATGAACTGTCAGCGACTTCTGTCGGTACTTCCCCGTCGTCGGATCCCGACCCAGCGAGACCCGCAGCTCGTAGACCCGGCCGGGCTCCTTGACCGTGATGTTGCCTCGCATCGCCCTGAGGACCCCTTTGAAACGTCGTTGAGACGCGGAAGAGGGTCAGGCGAACGCCGCGCCGGTGCAGCCGCTGGGCCTGCAGCGACGTGGAGCCGGGTGTCGGGATCGAACCGACGACCTCTGCTTTACAAGAGCAGCGCTCTACCAACTGAGCCAACCCGGCGCGTCGTGAAAGGGTAGTGCCGCGCGCCTAGCGCTGACGTTGGCGCGCGACCTCGAAGCACGCCACGGCGGCCGCGGCGGCGACGTTCAGCGATTCGGTCGGGCCCGGCATGGGGACGGAGGCCACGACGTCGCACCGTTGGCGCACGAGGCGCGCCAGGCCCGATCCCTCGGCCCCGAGGACGAGCACGAGGGGGCGGTCGGCGACGGCGAGGTCGTAGATCGTCGTGTCGCCGCCCGCATCGAGGCCGACGGCCCAGACGTCCGCCCGCTCCGCCTGCTCGAGCGCGCCGGCGATCCCGCCGACGAGCGCCACGGGCAGGTGCTCGGCGGCGCCGGCCGCGGCTTTCATCGCCGCCGGGGTGAGCAGCGCGGCACGACGGCGGGGCAGCACGGCACCCGTGGCGCCTGCCGCGACGGCGCTGCGGAGCACCGCGCCGAGGTTCTGGGGGTCGGTGACACCGTCGAGCGCGACGAGGAACGCGTCGCGCGCGTCGAGCAGGCCGGCGAGGGGGACCGGGGCGAGCGGGTCGGCGTGGGCGACGACGCCCTGCGCCGCCTCGACACCGGCCTCGTCGCGCACCTGGTCCGGGTCGCGCCAGCGGGTCTCGACCCCGGCCGACGTGGCGAGGGCCGCGACCTCGTCGACGGCCGCGCCGCCCCGCGCGAGCGACACCCACCGCACGCGCCGACGGCGCGCCCGCAGCAGCTCGACGACGGCCCGACGTCCCGGCACCACGGCGCCGCCGAGCTCGTCGGGACGGCGCGTCACCGACGGTGCCAGCGGGTGCCCTGCGGCCCGTCCTCGAGCACGATCCCCCGGGCCGCCAGGTCGGCCCGGACCCGGTCGGCCGCCTCGTAGTCGCCGGCGGCCCGGGCCGCGTCGCGTCGCGCGACGAGCGCGTCGATCTCGGCGTCCGCATCGCCGCCGGTGACGACCGGTACGCCGAGCACGCCGACCAGCTGGATCGCCGCCGCCGCGAGCGGTGCGGCGCCGGCCGCGTCGCCGTCGTCGATGGCCTGGTTGGCGGCGCCGACGGCGTCGAAGATCGCGGCCAGCGCGCCCGGCGTGCCGAAGTCGTCGTCCATCTCGGCCTGGAAGCGCGCCACGGTCTCGGGGTCAGGTGGGCCGCTCGTGTCGACGCCCGCGGCGGCCGCGCGCCGTGCGAGTGCGTCGAGACGATCCACGGCGCTGCCCGCGGCGCGCAGCTCCGCGTCGCCGAGGTCGGTGGCCTTCCGGTAATGGGTCTGCAGGACTGCGACGCGGAACGCCCGCGGACCGTGCACGTCGAGGGCGTCGGCGAGCGTGCGGAAGTTGCCGAGCGACTTCGCCATCTTCTCGCCGCCCACCTCCACCATGCCGGAGTGCAGCCAGTGGCGCGCGTACGGATGGCCGGCCGCCTCGGCCTGAGCGCGCTCGTTCTCGTTGTGCGGGAAGACGAGGTCGTCGCCGGCGCCGTGGACGTCGAAGCCCTCGCCGAGCAGGTCGAGGGCCATCGTCGAGCACTCGATGTGCCAGCCCGGCCGGCCGGGCCCCCAGGGCGAATCCCAGGCGGGCTCGCCGGGCTTCGCCGCCTTCCAGAGGGCGAAGTCGACCGGGTGGCGCTTCGCGTCGTCGACCTCGACGCGTGCCCCGGCGGACTCGAGCAGCTGGCTGAGCCGTTGGTGGGGCAGCGCCCCGTAGTCGGCGTCGCTGGGGACGTCGAAGTAGACGCCGCGTTCGGGCACGACGTACGCGTGGCCGTCGTCGACCAGCTCGGCGATCCGCTCTCGCATCGCGTCGACGTAGTCGGTGGCGTGCGGCGTGTGGTCGGGACGCTCGACGCCGAGCCGATCGACCTGCTCCCAGTACGCGGCCTCGAAGCGGCGGGCCAGATCGGGCGCGCTCGCACCGGTCTCGTGCGCGCGGGCGATGATCTTGTCCTCGATGTCGGTGACGTTCGACACGAACGTCACGTCGAAGCCGCGCCAGCGCAGATAGCGGCGGATGACGTCGTAGACGAGGACGGTGCGGCCGTGCCCGATGTGGGGGACGTCGTACACGGTCGGGCCGCAGACGTACATCGAGAGACGGCCCGGCTCGCGGGGCTCGAGGTCGACCTTGGCCCGGGCGCGCGTGTCGTAGAGCCGGACCATGACGACGAATGTACTGCCCGGTTTTCAGGATCCTTCGGTGACTTCCTCGACCAGCGCGACGGCCCACGCGGCGATCGCCTCGCGGTGGCCGACCGCGCCGACGCCCTCGCCGCGCTTGGCCTTCACGCCGACCGGGGCGCGCACGGCGGCGCCGAGCGTCGCGACCATCGCCGCGACGTGCGGCGCGAGGGGGGGCGCCTCGGCGTTCACGACCACGTCGACGTTCACGACCTGCCAGCCCGCGTCGCGCAGCCGCCCGGCGACGTCGCCGAGGAGGTCGATCGAGTCGGCGTCGCGGTAGCGGTCGTCGTGCGCCGGATAGAGGGACCCGAGGTCGGGGAGGCCGGCGGCGCCGAGGAGCGCGTCGGCGACCGCGTGCGCGACGACGTCGGCGTCGGAGTGCCCGACGAGCCCCGGGCCCTCCACCCGGACGCCGCCGAGCACGAGCGGCCGGTCGCCGCCGACGGCATGGATGTCGTAGCCGAGGCCGACGCGCACGCTCATCGTCCCTCGGCCAGGAGCGCGGCCGCGACGGCGAGGTCGCTCCTCGTCGTGACCTTGAGGTTCGCGGGCTCGCCGGGGACGACGACGACGGTGCTGCCGGTCGCCTCGACCAGCGCCGCGTCGTCGGTGGCGTCCGCGCCCGCGGTGTGGGCGGCGCGCAAGATGTCGGCGCGAAACGCCTGGGGTGTCTGCACGGCGACGAGCGCGTCGCGCGGGACGGTCTCGACGACCCGGTCGCCGGCGACGCGCTTGACGGTGTCGGCGACCGCGACGCCGGGCACGGCGGCGTCGGCACCGTCGCGCACGGCCGCGACGACGGCGGCGAACAGCGCCTTCGTGGCGAGGGGCCGCGCCGCGTCGTGCACGACGACGAGGTCGGCGCCGGCGGGGAGCGCGGCGAGCCCGGCGCGCACCGAGTCGGCGCGGGTCGCGCCCCCGCGACGACGGCGGTGACCGGGGACCCGTCCCACGCGCGACCCGCGGGCAGCACGAGGATCACGGCGTCGCACGTCGCGGCGGCGACGGCCACGGCCCGGTCGACGAGGCGGGTGCCCTCCAACGGGGCGAACTGCTTCGCGGCACCGAATTGGGTGCCGCCCCCGGCGGCGACGACGATCGCCGCGGTGGAGCCCACGGCCGCCCGGGCGCTACTTGCGGCGCGCGGCGGCCTTCTTGGGCGTGGCGCTGCGCGCGGCGGCCGCCTTGCGGGCGGGGGCCTTGCGGGGCGCCGCCGCCTTCTTGCCGTTGGTGCTCGGAGCCGATCGGCGCCGGCGGGGCACCGGCACCTCCTTGCCGGCCAGCACGTCGTCGAGGCGGGACTCGGCGGTCTCCTCGTCGACGTTCAGGGCGAAGGTCAGCTCGGAGACGAGGATCTGGCGGGCGCGGGCCAGCATGCGCTTCTCGCCGGCGGAGAGGCCCTTGTCGGCCTCGCGCAGCGACAGGTTCCGCACGACCTCGGCGACCTGGTAGATGTCGCCGCTCTTCAGCTTCTCGACGTGGTTCTTGAAGCGCCGCGACCAGTTGGTGGGCATCCGCGCTTCCTTCTTGCGAAGGACGGCGAAGACCTCCTCGACCTCCTCGTCGTTGATCACGTCGCGTAGGCCGATCTCGTCGGCCTTCTCGACGGGGATCGAGACCTTCAGGTCGCCGTAGGTGATGCGCAGCACGAAGTAGTCCGTCTTGTGCCCGTCGAAGACCCGCTTCTCCTTGCCTTCGATGATCGCCGCGCCGTGATGGGGATAGACGACCTTGTCACCGACGGCGAACGACATGCAGGTTCCTTGCGGGGGGCACCGGGGTGCGGAAGAGAGCGAAGTCCAGGATATCAGAGGCCCCGGGCCGGCCCCGCATGGTGTCGAATACGCTCGGGCGCGCCAGGAGGTCCCGTGCCAATTCGACACCTGCTGGAGACGACGGAGTTGTTCGCGACGTTGCCCGCGGTCGCGCTCGCGACGCTGGCCGAACAGGCCGAGCTGCGCCACTACGCGCGCAACCAGGTCCTGTTCCGCCACGGCGATCCGGCGACGGAGCTGTTCGTCGTCGATCGCGGCCGCATCGCGGTTGCGCAGCGCTCGGGGGACGGGCGCGAGTCCGTCGTCGCCGTGCTCGAGGGCGGCAGCCTCGTCGGGGAGATGCCGCTCTTCGACGACGCGCCACGCTCGGCCGAGGCGCGCGCCCTCACCGACTCCGACGTCGTCGCGCTCGGCTACGAGCCGGTGCGCGCCGTGCTGCGCGCCCAGCCCGAGGTGCTGTGGGTGATCGTGCGGCTGCTCGCGGCGCGGCTGCGCGAGACGAACGAGGCGCTCGCCGACGCGGTGTTCCTCGACGTGCCGGCCCGCACCGCCAAGCGGGTCCTCGAGCTGGCCGGGGACCGCGAGCGCTTCTCGCTCCCGGTCACCCAAGAGGAGCTCGCCTCGATGGTCGGGGCGTCCCGGGAGCGGGTCAACAAGGCGCTGTCGCTGTTCCTGCGCCTCGGCTGGCTCAGCCTCGAGGGCCGCAACCGCTACCGGATCCTCGACCGCCAGGCCCTGGAGGACCGGGCGACCCTCTGACGGGCGCCGGGTCAGCCGGCGGCGAGGAAGGTGAGGGTGCGGTCCCAGGCGTCGGCGGCGTCGTCGGCGCGGTGGACCGGCCGGTCGGGGGCGTGGACGAACCCGTGCTCGGCGTTGGCGTAGACGACGATGTGACAGTCGGGGCGGTCGCGCCAGGCGTGACGGAGCGCGTCGATGTCCTCGGGCGGCGTGTAGGGGTCGGCGTCGCCGAAGATCGCGAGCGTCGGGCACACGTCCGTCGCGGTGTCGAGGGCGTCGCGGAGGTGCCGTCCCCGCCACGCCGCGGGGACGCGGATCATCCCGTAGAAGGGGACGGCGCGTCCGAAGCGTCCCGTCGCCGCGGCCTTCAGGGTCTGCATGCCGCCCATGCAGAAGCCGAGCACCGCCACCGGCTCGCGCCCGAGCCGGTCCGCGGCGACGGCGAGGTCGGCGAGCTGCGCGTCGTCGTCGAGCTCGGGCAGGTACGCGAGGCGCGCGTCGGGCGCGTCGGCCTCCCGCACGACGGCGGGCGCGCGGGCGAAGGGCTCGGGGCAGCAGACGGCGTAGCCGTGCGTGGCGAGGCGGCGGCACAGGTCGTCGAAGAGGGGGCGGACGCCCATGAGGTCGGGGTGCACGACGAGCGCGCCCGTCGGGTCGCCGTCGTCGGGGTGGGCGACGATCGCGGGGACCGGCGTCCCGTCGCGGCCGTCGAGCACGGCGCGTTCGGTGGACGCCGGGCGGGGACCGGGCTCGAGCGCGCCCATCAGGCGTACCGCTCGAGGATGCTCGTCTCGGCGAGGCGGGCGAGCCCGTCCTTGATCGCCCGGGCGCGGGCGTCGCCGACCCCCTCGACCTGGACGAGGTCGTTCTCGTTCGCCCGCATGATCTTCTGCAGGTTCCCGAACTGGTCGACGACGTGGTCGGCGACGATCTCGGGGAGCCGGGGGATCTTGTGGAGGATCCGGAAGCCGCGGGGCTGCATCGCCGAGTCGAGGCCGACGGCGCCGCCGTGGAGCACGCCGACGACCTCGTGGAGGTCGAGCAGCGATTCGTCGTCGAGCTCGCGCAGGCGCCGCATGACGTCGGGGAGCGACCAGTCGGGCTCGGTGCCCATGTAGTCCTTCGCGACGAGGCGGCGGTCGTCCTCGACGCCGCCGACGAGCTCGTCGAGCTGGAGCATGACGAGGCGCCCGTCGGCGCCGAGCTCGATGACGTAGCCCTCGATCTCGTCGGCGATGCGGCGCACCATCTCGGCGCGCTGGAGCACGGTGGCGACGTCGCGGAGCGTCACGAGGTCCTCGATCTCGAGCGCGGACAGGGACGCGCTGACCGCGTCGAGGCGGGCCTTGTAGCGCTCGAGGATCTGGAGGGCCTGGTCGGCGCGGGCCATGACCCGCGGGGTCGGCTCGATGGCCCGCTTCAGGCCGCCGACGTGGATCGCGACCTCGTTGCGGTCCTCGGACACCGTGATGACCGGGACGGGGATCTGGCGGGCCACCCGTTCGGCCGTGCGGTGGCGGGTCCCGGTCTCGGACGTCGGGATGTTCGGGTCCGGGACGAGGTGCACGTTCGCCCGCACGACGCGCGCACAGTCGCCCGTCACGATGATCGCCCCGTCCATCTTGGCGAGCTCGGAGAGCCGCTGGGGCGTCAGCTCGGCGTCGAGCAGGAACCCGCCCGAGCAGACGGCGAGCACCTCGGGGCCGGCGCCGACGACGAACAGGGCGCCCATCCGTCCCTGGATCACGCGCTCGATCCCCTCCCGCAGCGCCGTGCCCGGCGCGACGAGGCGCAAGGCGGCCAGGAGGGCGTCGGATCGCGGCGGGGCGGGCATCGGGGGCTCGGCCGTGCGCCCTGGGGGGCAGCGGCGGCGCAGTGACGATACCGCCCGGGGCGCCGAGGTGCGCCGGGCAGACTGACCTCGTGGCGGTGGTGGGCTTCGACTTGGACATGACGCTGGTCGATTCGCGCCCCGGGATCGCGTCGACGCTCACCGCGCTCGCCACCGAGACGGGTGTCCACCTCGACGTCGACGTCATCGTCGGGCGCCTCGGCGCGCGTCTCGAGGACGAGCTCGCCTGCTGGTACCCGCGCGACGCGGTGCCGGTCGTCGCCGACCGGTACCGGGCGCTCTACGCCGACCTCGGCGTGCCGGGCACCGTGCTGCTGCCCGGCGCAGCGGACGCGGTCGCCGCGGCGCGCGCCGACGGCGGCCGCGCGGTGGTGATCACCGCGAAGTACGAGCCGAACGCGCGGGCCTGCCTTCGCCACGTCGGGCTCGACGTCGACGCGGTCGTCGGCTGGCGGTGGGGCCCGACGAAGGGTGCCGCGCTCGCCGAGCACGGCGCCGCGGTGTACGTCGCGGACACGCCCGACGACGTCGTCGGCGCACACGACGCGCCGGCGCTGGCGGTCGCGGTCGCGACGGGGCCGCACGACGCCGCGACGCTGCGGGCCGCGGGCGCCGACGTCGTCCTCGCGTCCCTCATCGAGTTCCCGGCGTGGTTCGCCGCGTGGGCGGCGGGGCGCTGACGGGCGGCCGGCGCGCCGGCTGGGGCGCCGACACGTGCCGGGCGCGGCGTCGGCCGAGCGACCCGGCGTGACGCCAGGCGAGGAGCGCGAGCGCGAGGAGCGCGAGCGCGGCGGCGAGCAGCCCGGCGCGTCGGGTGTCCGGTGCGGTCGAGGACGCGGCGACGCTGCGGGTCGTGCCGGCGGGGACCGTGACGGTGTGTGTGCCGCCGGGCAGGTCGGCGACGACCTGCACGGTCAGCCCGGCCCGCACCTGCGCCGACAGCTGCTGGTCGAGGGCGGCGACGTCGACGTGCTGCGCGGCGAGGATGGCGAGGATCGCCGGGTCGGCGGTCACGCCGCTGCGGGTGTCGCGCAGGTCGACCGTCCCCTCGAGGCGACTCGTGTGCGCGAGCCCGACCCAGTCCGACTGACGCGACGCAGCCACCCCGTGCAGCGGCCCCTGGGGACCGCTCAGCTCCCGGGCGATCGCCGCGACCTGCCCGGTGTGCTGGAACGGCTTCGTGATCACGATCGACGCGGAGCCGTCCTTGGCCGTCGTCCAGCGGCCGACCTGCCAGCCCGCGGCCGTGAGGTCGCTCAGGCGGACCTCGGCGGCGAGCGGGGTGCCGCCAGCCTCGGCGGCCTGCACGGCTTGCGCGTCGAGCGCGACCCGCAGCGCGACGGTGCCCGAGCCGTCCGGGTGGACGGTGACCGTGAGGGTGGCGCGGGTGCTGCAGCCCGCGAGGAGCACGGCGAGCCCCGCGGCGACGAACATCCAGCGGCGCCGCGGCCGCGCCGCGTGCCGCCTGGTGATCGTGGGCATGTGACCCGGTCTCGCGCGGGGCGGCGCTATCCCTCGGAGCCGGAGCCGGAGCCGGCGAGCTCGACGGGTGGCGGCTCGACGCCCTCGACCGCCCGGAAGGTGACCTCCTCGCCGTCGGCGTCGACCACGATCGTCTCGCCGGCGTGGAACTCCTTCCACAGGATCTTCTCCGAGAGCGGGTCCTCGACGAAGCGCTGGATGGCGCGGCGCAGCGGCCGGGCGCCGAGCTGGGGGTCGTAGCCCTTCTTGGCGAGCAGCAGCTTCGCCTCGGGGGTGAGCTCGAGGCCGAGGCCCTGGCCCTCCAGCTGGTCCTGGACACGCTTGATCATCAGATTGACGATCTCGCCGACCTCCTCCATGGAGAGCTCGGCGAAGACGATCACCTCGTCGATGCGGTTCAAGAACTCGGGCCGGAAGTGCCGCTTGAGCTCCTCCATGACCTTGTCCTTCATCCGCTCGTAGCTGACCGCCTCGTCGGCCGGCCCGAAGCCGATCGTCGCCTTGCGCAGGTCGGCGGTGCCGAGGTTCGAGGTCATGATGATCACGGTGTTCTTGAAGTCGACCGTGCGGCCCTGCGCGTCGGTGAGGCGCCCGTCCTCGAGGATCTGCAGGAGCGTGTTGAACACGTCCGGGTGCGCCTTCTCGATCTCGTCGAACAGCACGACGGAGAACGGCTTGCGCCGCACGGCCTCGGTCAGCTGGCCGCCCTCGTCGTAGCCGACGTAGCCGGGCGGGGAGCCGACGAGGCGCGACACGGTGTGCTTCTCCATGTACTCGCTCATGTCGAGCTGGATCAGCGCGCCCTCGTCGCCGAAGAGGAACTCGGCGAGCGTCTTGGCCGTCTCGGTCTTCCCGACGCCGGAGGGCCCGAGGAAGATGAACGACCCCGAGGGCCGCTTCGGGTCCTTCAGGCCAGCCCGGGTGCGCCGGATCGCCTGCGACACGGCCTTCACCGCGTTGTTCTGGCCGACGACCCGCTTGTGCAGCTCGTCCTCCATGCGCAGCAGCTTCGCCGTCTCCTCCTCGGTGAGCTTGTAGACGGGGATGCCGGTCCAGAGGGCCAGCACCTCCGCGATCGATTCCTCGCTCACCTCGTTGAACAGGTCGACGCCCTCGCGCTGCGCCTCGGCCTCCTTGCTGCGGCGCTGCTCGAGCAGCTCCTTCTCGCGGTCGCGCAGCGACGCGGCCCGCTCGAACTGCTGGCCCTCGATCGCCTCTTCCTTGTCCTTGCGGACGGTGGCGATCTCGTCCTCGAGCTCGCGGAAGTCGGGCGGCGCCTGCATGCGGCGGATGCGCAGGCGCGAGCCGGCCTCGTCGATGAGGTCGATCGCCTTGTCCGGCAGGTGCCGGTCGGAGATGTAGCGGTCGGCAAGGTTCGCCGCGGCGACGACGGCCTGGTCGGTGATCGTGACCCGGTGGTGCGCCTCGTAGCGGTCGCGCAGGCCCTTGAGGATCTCGATCGTGTGCGCGACGGTCGGCTCCTCGACCTTGATCGGCTGGAAGCGACGCTCGAGCGCCGCGTCCTTCTCGAGGTGCTTGCGGTACTCGTCGAGGGTCGTCGCGCCGATCGTCTGCAGCTCGCCGCGGGCGAGCATCGGCTTGAGGATCGACGCGGCGTCGATCGCGCCCTCGGCGGCGCCCGCGCCGACGAGGGTGTGCAGCTCGTCGATGAACAGGATGATGTCGCCGCGGGTGCGGATCTCCTTCAGGACCTTCTTCAGGCGCTCCTCGAAGTCACCGCGGTAGCGGGACCCGGCGACGAGCGCGCCGAGGTCGAGGGTGTAGAGCTGCTTGCCGTTCAGGGTCTCGGGGACGTCGCCGCCGACGATGTCGCTCGCCAGCCCCTCGACGATGGCCGTCTTGCCGACGCCCGGCTCGCCGATGAGCACCGGGTTGTTCTTCGTGCGGCGCGAGAGCACCTGCATGACCCGCTCGATCTCCTTCTCGCGCCCGATGACGGGATCGAGCTTCTTCTCGCGGGCGAGCTGGGTGAGGTTGCGGCCGAACTGGTCGAGGACGAGCGAGCCCGACGGCTGCGACTCGCTGGAGCCGGGGCCCTGCCCCTGCCCCTCCTTCGCGCCGGCGTAACCGGAGAGAAGCTGGATGACCTGCTGGCGGACGCGCGACAAGTCCGCGCCGAGCTTGACGAGCACCTGCGCGGCGACGCCTTCGCCCTCCCGGATCAGCCCGAGGAGGATGTGCTCGGTGCCGATGTAGTTGTGACCGAGCTGGAGCGCCTCGCGGAGCGAGAGCTCGAGGACCTTCTTGGCGCGGGGGGTGAAGGGGATGTGGCCGGAGGGGGCCTGGCCGCCGTGCCCGATGATCTCCTCGACCTGGGCGCGCACCGCCTCGAGCGAGATCCCGAGCGACTCGAGCGCCTTCGCGGCGACGCCCTCGCCCTCGTGGATGAGGCCGAGGAGGATGTGCTCCGTCCCGATGTAGTTGTGGTTGAGCAGGCGCGCCTCTTCCTGCGCCAGCACCACCACCCGTCGAGCTCGGTCGGTGAATCGTTCGAACACTGTGCCTGCCGTGTCCCTCGGTGGATCTGGTCCCATGCACCGGTGCCCGAAGGCGGTGGGGCCGGGGCCGCCTCCGAGATCAGTCTACCTGTCAGGGTCCACGCGGCTTCTGCGCACGAAGGCAGCCCGCAGGGGTTTCTCGGCCGATTCGGTGCCGCGCGTGAGACTGATGCAGCGCCGGGGGACGGCTTTTTGTTCCCGGCTTGGTGGTTCCGAGGTGCCCTGCGTAGTTTGGGCGTATGGGCCTGGCGGAGACGCTCGCGCTCCCGCCGCTGCCTGGTGACCTGGGGCGGGTGGAGGAAGAGCTCGCCGCCGCGGTGCGTCACCCCGACCGGTTCCTGGGGGACGTCGCGTCGCACCTGGTGAAGGCGGGCGGGAAGCGCATCCGACCGACGCTGACGCTCGGCGCGGCGTACGCGTCGACGAGCGGCGACCAGGCGGCCTCGCCCGCCGCGGTGACGGGGGCGGTCGCCGTCGAGCTGGTCCACCTGGGGTCCCTGTACCACGACGACGTGATCGACGAGGCGGAGACGCGACGCAACGTGCCGTCGGTGAACGCCCGCTGGTCGAACATCGTCGCCATCCTCGCCGGCGACTTCCTCCTCGCCCGCGCCTCGGCGCTCGCCGCGTCGCTCGGCGCCCCCGTCGCCGCGCTGCTCGCCGCGACGATCGGCGAGCTGTGCCGCGGCCAGGTGCTCGAGCTCCAGCACCTCTTCGACGTGAGCCGCAGCGAAGAGGACTACGCCACCGCGATCGAGGGCAAGACGGCGACGCTCTTCGCCACGTCGTGTCGGATCGGGGCGATGGTGAGCGACGTCGACGAGCCGACCCTCGACGCCGTGACCCGCTTCGGCACCCATCTCGGGCTCTGCTACCAGATCGTCGACGACTGCCTGGACCTCACCGCGACCGACACCGACCTCGGCAAGCCGGTCGGCCAGGACCTCGTCGAGGGGATCTACACCCTCCCCGTCATCTACGCCCTGGCCGACGACCCCGGGCTCGCCGAGCGGCTCGGTGGCCCGCTCGACCCGACCGCGCTCGCTGAGGTGCGACGCCGCGCCACGGCGAACGGCGCGGTCGACACGGCGCTGGCCGTCGCCCGCGACCACGCCACGAAGGCGGGGGAGGCGCTCGCCGGCGCGGACACGCTCGACGCCGGGGTGTGCGACGCGCTGCGCCGCCTCGTCGACGGGCTGGTCACCCGCCAGGCCTGATCGAGGCGGCCGCGGGTCGCTCCTCGACGTCGGCGAAGAAGTCCAGCACCGCGTGGTTGAACGTGTTCGGCGCCTCGACCATGAGCGCGTGCCCGACGCCGCGGACCTCCTCGAGTTGGGCGTTCGGCAGCAGCTCGGCGAGCTCCTCGGCGTCTCCCATCGGGGTGAGCAGGTCCTGCGAGCCGGTGATGACGAGCGCCGGCGCGTCGACCGTCGCGAGCTCGAAGCGCAGCTCGTCGGGCGCGTCGAGGATCGCCTGCACCTGCGCGGCGAAGCTGTCGGGTGGCGCCTGCGCGAGCAGCCGGGCCATGAGGTTCAGCCATACGCCGAAGCGCCGGTGCACGCGCGGGCCGACGAGCCAGCGCAGCCCGTCTCCGGCGAGGGCGCCCATCCCACCGGCGCGCACGTCCGCGGCCCACGACGCGAACAGCTCGCGGCGCCACTCGTGATGCCGGCAGGCCGTGCAGGCGAGCACGAGCGACCGCACCCGGTCCGGGTGCAGGACGGCCACGAGCTGGGCGAGCACCCCGCCCATGGACGCGCCGACGACGTGGGCCTCGGCGACGCCCGCCGCGTCGAGGACGCGCACCGCGTCGTCCGCCATCTGCTCCAACGAGAACGGTTGCGGCGCGGCGGCGCTCCCCCCGACGCCCCGGTTGTCGACGGCGAGAAGCCGGTGGCGTCGGCCGAGCGCGAGCCGCTGCAGCGCCCAGCCCCGGGAGTCGACGCCGAGGCCCTGGAGCAACAGGACGGGCGGGCCGTCGGCACGCCCCGTCGCGTCATAGGCGATCGTGGTGCCGTCGCCGGCGCGGATCGTCTTCATCGCGGCGCGTCGACGAGCGCCGCGACCGCCTCGACGACCGCCTCGACGAGCTCGGTGGCGGCGAGCTGGTCACCGGGCCGGGTGCCGGGCGGCGGCGCGAGCGGCTCACCGACGCGCACCCGCCACGGGTGGCCGGGCAGCCCGAGCGGGAACCCGGGGTGCACCCCGAGGGGCACGACGGGGAAGCCGAGGGTGGCCACGAACAGGGCGCGGGGCGGCTCGGCGCGGCCGACGCCGAACCAGGACGGCGCCAGCGGCGCGGCGGCGAGGTGGCCGGCCCGCAGCATGGCCGCGACGTCGTCGGGTCGCGACCCGATCGCGCCGAGGGTGCGGAGCCCCTCGCCGAGCACGGGGACCTCGGGGGCCCCGAGCACCCGGGTGCGTCGGCCGGTGGCGCTGCGCACGGCCCGCACGACGGCGAGGGGCGCGAGCGGGCCGGCGCCGCGGTTGGCGATGAGCAGCGCGGGACCGACCCGGGGCAGCCACTCCCCGCCCTCGACGGCGACCGGGAGTGGGAACAGCGGCGCGACGAGGTCCATGAGGTGGGGGTCACCACCGAACTCGTCGACGGCGTAGCGGCCGGCGAGGCGACGGCGCAGCGCGACGAGGGGCGCGTCGGCGGCTCGCACCCGGTCGGTGTCGAGCCCGTAGTTCGCCGCGGCGCTCACGAGACCTTCACGGCGCGCTGGCCCGTGTCGAGGCGCGTCACGGTCGCCCACGCGAAGAGGTCGGCGAGCACCTCCTGGGTGGGGCGGAGCGCGTCGAGGCCGAGGTCGACGACGGCCCGGCTCCCGTCGGCGGTGCGACCCCAGCGGAGCAGCTCGATGACGTGCGCCGGGACGGGGGCGCCCGCGAGCTCGGCGACCTGGGCCGCGACCTGCCAGCCGAGACCGAGGGTGGGGACCGGCACGCGGCCGCCCCGCCGCACCGCCTGCCACGGGCTCGCCGCACCGGGTCCGACGACGTTGTAGGGGCCGTCGACGTCGCCGACCAGCGCGGCGACGAGGGCGCGCGCCGCGTCGTCGGTGTCGAGCAGCGCGAACGGCGGGTCGGCGAGCGCCGGCACCGGCACCGCCGGGAGCCGCAGCACCCGCGCGAGCGGCGACGGGGCGTGCGACCCGGCGACGACGGCGCAGCGCACCGCCCCGAACCGGATCTCGTGGCGGCGCCCAATCCCGGCCGCGACGGTCTCGACGTCGAGGCACATGCGACCGTAGGACGTCGTCGGCTGGAGCGGCGCCCACTCGTCGGGGACGAGCGGGTGCCCGCCGCCGCGGCCGTAGACCTCGAGGCCGCTGCGCACCACGAGGCGCTCGAGACGCCCGGCGCGCGCCGCCGCACCGAGCGCGTTCACCGTGCAGGCCTCGGTGCTCGCCGCGGCCTCGCGGGCACCCATCCGGGCGTCGGGCTCGTAGAGGCCGACGTGCGCGACGGCGTCGGGCGCGAACTCGGTCACGAAGCCCACGACCCGGTCGCGGTCGCGGGGGTCGATGCGCTTGAACGTGGCGCGGCGCAGCCGCCGGCGGGGCGGCATGAAGTCGAAGCCGGCCACCTCCTCGAGCTCGGTGTGCGCCTCGAGGAGCTGCGCGACGCGCGTCCCCATCGCGCCGCCCATGCCGGTCACCAGGACACGTCTCACCCGCCTCCCCCTTCGCTCCCAGTCTCGTCCGCCTCGGGGCGCAAGTGAGGGAACAGGAGCACCTCCCGGATGCTGGTGACGCCGGCGATGAGCATGACGAGGCGGTCGACGCCGATGCCGAGGCCACCGCAGGGCGGCAGCCCGTACTCCAGGGCCCGCACGTAGTCCTCGTCGACGCCGTGGGCCTCCTCGTCGCCCGCCGCGGCGAGGCGGGCCTGGTCCTCGAAGCGGGCCCGCTGGTCGAGCGGGTCGTTCAGCTCGCTGAACGCGTTGGCGAGCTCCCGGCCGAGCACGACGGCCTCGAAGCGCTCGACGAGCGTCGGGTCGTCGCGGTGCGCCCGGGCGAGCGGCGACACCTCGCGGGGGTAGTCGAGGACGAACACCGGGCCGACGAGGTGCGGCTCGACCGTCTTCTCGTACAGCTCGAGGACGAGCTTCCCGGGACCCCAGCCGGGCTCGTGCGGCACGCCGAGCCCGTCGCAGACCGTGGCGAGCTCGGCGGCGGGCTGGCTCGGGTGCACGGTGACGCCGGCGTGCTCGCGGATGAGGTCGAGCATCGGGCGTCGGGGCCACGGCGGCGCGAGCTGGAGCGTCGGCCCGTCGGCGACGGTCACCGAGGTGTCACCGGTCGCGGCGCGCGCGCACGCCGCGACGAGCTCCTCGGTGAGGCGGGCGATGTCGGTGTAGTCGCTGAACGCCTCGTAGCACTCGAGCATCGTGAACTCGGGGTTGTGGCGCGTCGAGAGGCCCTCGTTGCGGAACACGCGGCCGATCTCGAAGACGCGTTCGAACCCGCCGACGAGGAGCCGCTTGAGGTGCAGCTCGAGCGCGACGCGCAGGCTGAACTGCATGTCGAGCGCCTCGTGATAGGTCGTGAAAGGCCGGGCGGTGGCCCCGCCGGCCTGGGCGTGCAGCACCGGCGTCTCCACCTCGACGTAGCCGCGCTCGGCGAAGAACGCACGGATCGCCGCGAGGACGGCGAAGCGCGTCTCGAAGATGCGCCGTGCGTCGTCGTTGGCGATGAGGTCCACGTAGCGCATCCGGAACCGCGTGTCGACGTCGGCGAGGCCATGCCACTTCTCCGGCAACGGTCGCAGCGCCTTCGCGAGCAGCTCGAACGACGCGACCTTCACCGACAGCTCGCCGCGACGGGTGCGCAGCACCGTCCCCTCTGCGCCGACCCAGTCGCCACGGTCGAGTTCGTCGAAGCGACGGTGGCCCTCCTCGCCGATCGCCGCATCCGACACGAACAGCTGGATCGACGCCGTGCCGTCGCGCAACGTCGCGAACGTCAGCTTGCCCTGCCGTCGGATGAGCAGCAGCCGGCCCGCGACGCGCACCGTGTCGTCGGTCTCCGCGCCGGCCTCGACCCGGTCCCAGTGCTCGTGCACCTCGGCCGCGGTGTGCGTCCGGTCGTAGCGCACCGGGTACGGGTCGGTGCCGCCGGCGCGCAGCGCGTCGAGCTTCGTCAGGCGCCGGCGGCGCTCCTCGGCCTCGTAGCCGTCGTCGGCGCCGCTCATTGGTTCCGCTCGAAGATGGTGCGCAGCCCCTGGAGCGTCAGCCACGGCTCGTAGTGCTGGATCGTCCGGGACAGGTGGATGATCGGGTCGGCGAGCCCCCCGGTGGCGACGACCGTGCACTCGCCGAGCTCGACCTGGAAGCGGTCCACGAGCGCGTCGACCTGGCCGCTGTAGCCGTAGACGCAGCCGGACTGGATGGATTCGACGGTCGACTTGCCGATCACCCGGCGCGGCTCGACGAGCTCCACCCGGGAGAGCGCCGCCGCCCGGCCGAAGAGGGCGTCCATCGAGATCTCGATGCCCGGGAAGATCGCGCCGCCGAGGTACTCGCCGCGCTCGCTGATCGCCTCGATCGTGTTCGCCGTGCCGAAGTCGACGACGATCGACGGGCCGCCGTAGAGGTCGTAGGCCGCGACCGCGTTCGCGATCCGGTCGGCGCCGACCTCCTTCGGGTTGTCGTACAGGATCGGCATGCCGGTGCGCACGCCCGGCTCGAGCACGAGCGCTGGGAACCCGAAGTAGCGGGCGGTCATCGTCCGCAGCTCGACGGTCACGCGGGGCACACCGGAGGAGATGACGACGCCGCCGATCCCGCCCCGGTCGGTCGGCGGCGGCGGCGCGCTGCCCCCGTCGGCGGGCGGCTCGATCCGCAGCTGGAATCCGTGGAAGGCGAGGAAGTGCTGGATCATGAGCGCCATCTCGTCGGCGGTGCGCTCGACGACGGTGGCGATGCGCCAGTGGTCGGTGAGGCTCGGGCCGTCGAAGAGGCCGATGACGGTCTGGGTGTTGCCGGCGTCGATCGCGAGCAGCATCAGCGGTCCCCCTCGAGGTCGAGCGCGAGGTCGAGCGCGGGTGCCGACTGGGTGAGCGCACCGACCGAGACGAGGTCGGCGCCCGCCGCGGCGTACGCCGCCACCGTGTCGAGGGTGACGCCGCCGGACACCTCCACGAGCGTGTCCGGCCGCGGCCCGGCGCGCACGAGCGGGACGCACGCCGCGACCTGCTCAGGGGACAGGTTGTCGAGCATGACGAGGTCCGCGCCCGCCTGCACCGCGTCGCGGACCTGCGCCACGTCGTCGCACTCGACTTCCACCCCGCGGCCCGGCCAGGCGGCGCGCGCCGCGGCGACCGCCTCGCTGACGCTGAGGCCCGCCCGGTGGTTGTCCTTCACGAGCACGAGATCGGAGAGCGAGCCGCGGTGGTTCACCCCGCCGCCGGCGCGCACCGCGGCCTTCTCGAGCGCGCGCAGCCCCGGCAGCGTCTTGCGGGTGTCGAGCACGCGGGTGCGGTCGCCGGCCGCGTCGACGAAGCGCCGTGTGAGCGTGGCGACCCCCGAGAGATGGCACAGGAAGTTCAGCGCGGTGCGCTCCCCGGTGAGGACACTGCGCAGCGGGCCGGCGACGTCGGCGAGGACCGTCCCGGCGCGGAGCGGCGCGCCGTCGGCGCAGCGCCACTGCACCTGTACGGCCGGGTCGAGCTGGGCCCACGTCTCGGTGGCGCAGGCCTGGCCGGCGAGGACGCCGGGCGCGCGGGCGACGAGGACCCCGGTGCCGGGCGCGTCGGCGGGGACGAGCGCCGCCGTGAGGTCGCCGAGCACACCCACATCCTCCGCCAGGGCGCGGGCGACGGCGTCGCGGACGAGCGGGCGGGGCGGGTCGACCGCGCTCACCGGGTGCCGGCCGGCTCGGGGAGGCGCACGAACGTCGGCTCGGCTCCCGCGCTGAACACGAGACGGCCGAGGAACGCCGGGTCGGTGTCGGGGTAGTCGAGACGGGTGTGGGTGCCCCGCGATTCGTGGCGGGCGAGCGCGGCCTCGACGAGCGCGACGCCGACGGTGTGCAGGTTCGCGACCTCCCGGTCGACGGGGGCGAGGGCGGCGAGCGCGTCGCGGGCGCGCGTGAGGCTCGCCCGGTCGCGCAGCACGCCCGCGTCGCGGGTCATGATGCGCTGCAGCTCGTCGCGCCCGACGTCACGGCCGCCCGTCGCGGTGGTGGGCGGCGGCGGGGTGGGGGTGGTGAGGTCGACGCCGCGCAGCACGCCGGTGGCGTCCGGGCCGTCCTTGCCCTCGAGGATGGCGTCGACGCAGCGGCTCCCGAAGACGAGCCCGTCGAGCAGCGAGTTCGACGCCAGCCGGTTGGCCCCGTGCACGCCGGAGCACGCCGTCTCGCCGCAGGCCCAGAGGGCGGGCAGCGTCGTGGCGCCGTCGAGGTCGGCGCACACCCCGCCCGACAGGTAGTGGGCGGCGGGGGCGACGGGCAGCCAGTCGCGGCGCGGGTCGAGCCCGACGCTGCGGCAGGCCCGCCAGATCGTGGGGAACCGTGCCGGGAAGTCGGGGATGCCGGTGGCGTCGAGCCAGAGGTGCTCGAGGTCGCGGTCGTTCAGCCGGCGGGTGATCGCCCGGGCCACGACGTCACGGGGCGCGAGGTCGCCGTCGGGATGCACGTCGGCCATGAACGCGACGCCGCGCTCGTCGCGCAGCACCGCGCCTTCACCGCGGAGCGCCTCCGAGAGCAGGGGGCGGGGCATCGACGGGTGGTCGAGCGCCGTCGGGTGGAACTGCATGAACTCGACGTCGGCGACGGCGACGCCGGCGCGCCGGGCCATCGCGACGCCGTCACCGGTGGACAACGCCGGGTTCGTGGTGACGGCGAAGCACTGGCCGGCGCCCCCGGTGGCGACCACGGTGTGGCGGGCCGACAGGTCGTGCGTCGCGCCGTCGGGGTCGACGGCGCGCACGCCGACGCAGACCCCGTCGGCGACGCGCAGCTCGAGCGCGAACCAGCGCTCGTGGACGGTGCTCGCCGTGTGCCGGACGGCGTCGACGAGCGCACGCTCGATCTCGGCTCCCGTGGCGTCCCCGCCGGCGTGGACGATGCGGGCCACGGAGTGGCCGCCCTCGCGTGTGTAGGCGAGGTCCCGGTCGGTGCCCCGGTCGAACTCGGCGCCGAGGCCGATGAGGTCGCGCACCCGGTCGGGTCCCTCGGTGACGAGGATCCGGGCCGCGTCGAGGTCGCAGAGCCCCGCGCCGGCCGAGATCGTGTCCGAGAGGTGCAGGGCGGGCGAGTCGACGTCCTCCTCGAGCGCGGCGGCGACACCGCCCTGCGCGTACCAGGTCGCGGACGACGTCAGCTCGCCCTTCGTGAGGACAGTCACCGCGAGGCCGGCCCGGGCCGCGCGGATCGCGACGGACAGACCGGCGACCCCGCTGCCGAGCACGAGCACATCGGTGGCCGGCTCGGCGGGCATGCCGGCGGAGCCTACGACGCCCGCTCGGAACCTCCGCCGAGCGCCGACAGCGTGGCCGCGACGATGCGGTTGCGATCGTCGACGTGCACCACCCGGGGCTCGTAGCGCGCCAGCTCCGCCTCCTCGTACGCGGCGTAGCTGATCACGATCACGCGGTCGCCGGTGTGCACCAGCCGGGCGGCTGCGCCGTTCAGGATCACGTCGCCGGAACCACCGGCGATGGCGTAGGTCTCGAAGCGCGCCCCGTTGTCGAGGTCGAGGACGTGGACCTGCTCGTGCTCGAGGATGTCGGCCGCCGACATGAGCGTGCGATCGAGGGTGATCGACCCCACGTAGTTGAGATCGGCGCCGGTCACGGTGGCCCGGTGGATCTTCGACTTCATCATCGTGCGTTGCATCACGCGAGCTGCTCCTCCACGACGACGCCGAGATCGGTCTCGACGGCGTCGCCGTGTGTCGTGATCGCCAGGTTGTCGAGGAGCCGCGCCGGGCCCACATGGGCGGCGACGGCCAGGATCTGGTGCCCGTCGACGGTCGTCGCGGGCTCGATGGTGGCGGCGTCGACAAGCTCGACGTAGTCGACGCGGACGCCCGGCTCGGCGTCGATCGTCGCCCTCGCCGCCGCGAGGAGCGCGACCGGGTCGCGCGTGCCCGCGTGCAACGCCTCGGCCGCGTCGCGCAGGGCGCGCGACAGCACGGTGGCGGCCCGCCGCTGGTCGGCGCTCAGGTACGTGTTGCGGCTCGAGCGCGCGAGCCCGTCGGCGTCGCGGACGAGGGGGACCCCGACGACCGTGACCGGCAGGTTGAGGTCGCGGACGAGGCGGCGCACGACGGCGAGCTGCTGGGCATCCTTGCGACCGAAGTAGGCGCGGCAGGGTCCGATGATCGAGAAGAGCTTCGTGACGACGGTCGCCACGCCGTCGAAGTGGGTCGGGCGGCTCGCGCCGCACAGACGCGCCGTGAGGCCCTCGACGTGCACGGTGGTGCGGGGTGGGTCGGGGTACATCGCCTCGACGGTCGGCGTGAACAGCACGTCGACGCCCTCGGCGGCCGCGGCGGCCGCGTCGCCCTCGAGGTCGCGGGGATAGCCGGCGAGGTCCTCCCCGGCGCCGAACTGGGTCGGGTTCACGAAGAGGCTCACGACGACGAGGTCGGTGTCGGCGCGCGCCGCGCGCATGAGCGCCCGGTGGCCCTCGTGGAACTTGCCCATGGTCGGGACGAGCCCGACCGTCTGCCCGGCGCGGCGCGCGTCGTCACCGCGGCGGCGCATCTCGTCGAGGGCGGTGACGGTGATCACGTCAGCACCTCGCGCAGGGCGGGATCGTCGCGGCCGGCGAGCCGGCGCGCGGCGTCGGCCATCGCCCGGTAGGTCGGGCGCTCGTCGGCGTCGATGGCGTCGAGGTGCCGGACGACGGTCGCGACGTCGCCGCGCGCGACGGGACCGGTGAGCGCGGCGGCCGGGCCGACCGCGAAGGCGTGGTCGACGCTGGCCGCCACGAGCGGCGCGAAGGCGTCGAACGGCACCCCCGCGCACGCGGCGAGCCGCTCGACCTGCGCGAGCAGCGCGACGAGGTGGTTGGACGCCACGACGGCCGCGGCGTGATAGGCGGGGCGCGCCGACTCGGGCACCGCGCCGGGGCGCAGCCCGAGACGGCGGGCGAGGGCGTGCACCGCCGGGGGGCCGTCGACCGCGGCCCATGCGCCGACGAGCGCGTCGCCGTCGTCGAAGCCGGTGAGGGTCTGGAGCGGGTGCAGCGCACCGACCGCCACGTCGGGGCGCGCCGCGGCGAGCGCGGCGAGCGCGTCGACGCCGTGGGCGCCAGCCAGGTGCACGACGAGCGCGCCGGGCCGCAGGCCGGGCGCGAGGCGCGCGGCCGTCGACGCGATCGCGGCGTCCGGCGTGGCGACGATCACCAGCTCGGCCCCGCGACCGACCTCGGCGACGTCGGCGACCGGCGCGGCGAGTCGTCGGGCGGCGTCGTGCGTCGCCTCGCTCGCCGGGGAGCGCCCGGCGACGGCCGCGCAGCAGGACCCGACGGTGACGAGGCGAGCGGCAACCGCGCGGCCCGCCCGTCCCGGTCCGACGAGGGCGAACCGCCGCCGTGTGGTGTCGTCCATCTGGCCTCTCGATCCAGCCCCCGTCCGGGGTGCCGGTCGAACTCAGGGGCTCAACACTAGATCGGTGCGTCGGACCCCCGGCCACCCGCCCGGCGGGCGCTCGCCGGCGAGGGCCGGGTCCAGGTCGTGGAGCGGCGCGAGCACGAACCCGCGCTCGCGCATCCGGGGGTGCGGCACCTCGAGGTCCGGCTCGTGGACCGTCTCGCCGACGACGACGAGGACGTCCACGTCGAGGGTGCGGGGCCCCCACCGCTCCGCGTGGACCCGCTCGGCCCGCGCCTCGAGGTCCTGGGCGAGCCCGAGGAGCTCGCGGGCGCTGCGGTCGGTGTCCAACGCGACGACCGCGTTGAGGTAGTCGGGCTGGGGCGGCCCACCGACCGGGCTCGTCTCGTAGACGGGCGACACCGCGACGACGGTGCTGCGGTCGTCGGCCACGAGGCGGGCGAGCGCGTCGCCGAGATGGGCAAGCCGGTCCCCGAGGTTCGAGCCGAGGCCCAGGTAGGCCCGTCGGCGCGTCACCGCTCGATGCGCACAGCCACGTGCTCGACCATCGCCCGGACCGCCGGGTGCAGCTTGCGGACGGTCACCGTGACCGAGACGACGCGCTCGTCGACCTGGCACACCTCGGCGATCCGCGTCGCGAGCCGTTCGATGAGGTGGTAACGCTCCGAGCGCACGACCCGGCTCACCGACTCGGCGACCGCCGCGTAGTCGACGGTGTGCTCGATCTCGTCGGTCTCGCCGGCGCGCGACACGTCGACGCTCAGCTCCACGTCGACCTCGAAGGGCTGGGGGCGGGTCTGCTCCTCGGCGAGCACGCCATGCACGCCGAGCTCGCGCAACCCGGCGATCAGGATGCGGTCCATCTCAGGCGGGGATGCTGCCGGCGCCGGCGAGCCCCTCGTCGATCGTCGCCGCGACGACCTCGCGGCCCGGGGCACCGAGCTGGCGGCCGGTGAGCTTCTCGATCAGCACGATCGCGTGCGCGCCGTCGCCGACGACCCCGTCGTAGAGGAGGTAGCCGGTGAGCACGCCGAGCAGGCGCTCACCGAACTCCTCGTGGTGGATCAGGACGCGCTCGGCCGGGTCGTCCAGCCACTTCTTCAACGTCGCGTAGATGACCGGGAGATGCTCCGACCACTCGTCGTGGCGGCCGAGCGGCAGGTGCTCGTACGCGATCTGCGCCTCGTCGTAGGCGTGGAGGTTGTGCGGCGATTCGAGGAGCGAGAGCACGTGCGTGAACCCGTTGCCCGCCAGCCAGATCAGCTCCTCTTGGCGGCGGACCTTCCGGTGGTTGCGCGCGAAGCCGCCCGGCCGCTCGGACGCGGCCAGTCGCTCCTTGATGATCCACGTGAACCCGCGGGGCTCGAGGCCCTGCGCCCACCGGCCGCGCATCAGGACGCCTCGGCGAGGGCGTCGAGCAGCGCGACCGCCTGCGCCGCCGGGCGGGCGGCGTGGACGCGCACGACACGCGCGCCGTGCTCGAGCGCCCACACGACCACGGCCAGCGTCGCGTCGTCACGCTCGTCGGGCGGCGGCGGGCCGACCGACCCGGCGACGTCGGCGGTGAGCGCCCCGAGGAAGCGCTTCCGCGAGGGACCCACGACGACGGGGACGGCGAGGCGCTCGCACAGCTCGTCGAGGTGGGCGAGCAGCGTCAGGTTGTGCTCGGTCGTCTTGCCGAACCCGATGCCGGGGTCGGCGGCGAGCGCCGCGTCGTCGATCCCCGCGGCCCGGGCCGCCTCGAGGCGATCCACGAGGAAGTCGCCGACGTCGGCGACCACGTCGTCGTAGCGCGGGTCGTCCTGCATCGTCGCCGGCTCGCCGCGCATGTGCATCGCCAGGTAGCCGGCGCCCGCGTCGGCGGCGACCTCGAGGATCGCCGGGTGGCGCCGCCCGGCCGACACGTCGTTCACGATCACCGCGCCGACCTCGAGCGCGGCCGCGGCCACGCCCGGCTTCGTCGTGTCGACGCTGAGCGGGACCCCCGGTTCCAGCGCGAGCTCCTCGATGACCGGGAGGACGCGTCGGCGCTCCTCGGCCTCGTCGACCGGCGCGGCACCTGGACGGGTGGACTCGCCGCCGACGTCGAGGACGTCCGCCCCGGAGGCGGCGAGCGCCCGCCCCTGGGCCACGGCGCGGTCCGGGTCGAGGTAGCGGCCCCCGTCGGAGAAGGAGTCGGGGGTGACGTTCACGATGCCCATCACGGCGGGCCGATGCCCACACACGCTGGCCCAACGGAACACGCCGCGGATGGTACTGGCGGCCACCCGCGGGCGTCGCGGGTCCCCGCCGCGACTCAGAGGCGGTTTGCTTGCGCGGTGATGAGGCTCATCGCCTCGGCGCGCGTCGCCGGGTTCGTCTTGAACAGCCCGCGCACGGCGGACGTGACCGTGAGCGCACCCGGCTTCTTCACGCCGCGCATCGACATGCACAGATGCTCGGCCTCGATCATCACGAGCACGCCGGCGGGCTGGAGCGCCTCGGCGAGCGCGTCGGCGATCTGCGTCGTGAGCCGCTCCTGCACCTGGGGCCGGCGGGCGAACCCCTCGACGAGGCGCGCGATCTTCGAGAGGCCCGTGATGCGTCCGTCGGAACCGGGGATGTATGCGACGTGGGCCCGACCGGCGAACGGGATGAGATGGTGCTCGCAGGACCCGTAGAGCGGGATGTCGCGCACCAGCACCATCTCGTCGTGCTCGGCCGCGAACGTGACCGTGAGGTGCTTGGCCGGGTCCTCGTGGAGGCCGCGGTAGATCTCGGCGTACATCCGGGCCACGCGCTCGGGCGTGTCGACGAGGCCCTCCCGGTCGGGGTCCTCCCCGATCGCCTCGAGGATCTCGCGGACCGCCTTCTCGATGCGGCCGAGGTCGACCGTCGAGCCGGCGTCGCTCACGGCGCGGCCCGCCGCCGCGGGGCGACGACGTAGCGGGGGGACGGGCGCATGCTCAGAGCGAGCCAGGCTACCGGCGCGGTGGCGGGTGTCCTCACGCCTAGGCCGAGCGCGGGGCCCCGGTACTCCTGGACTTGGGGCAGGTTCCGGTAGCGCTCCCGCACGTCGAGGCCGTAGCCGACCACGAACGCCGGAGGGATCCGGAACCCGACGTACCGCAGCGCCAGGTCGATCTTCTGGAGGCCCTCCTTCACGAGGAGGGCACACACCTCGAGGCTGCGCGGCCCGCGGGCCGCGAGGTTCTTGCGCAGGTACTGCAGCGTCAGCCCCGAGTCGACGATGTCCTCGACGATGAGGACGTCGCGGTCCGTCAGGTCCAAGTCGAGGTCCTTGATGATGCGGACGACGCCGCTGGTGCGCGTCGCCGACCCGTACGACGAGACCGCCATGAAGTCGAACTCCACGGGCAGGTCGATCGCCCGGGCGAGGTCGCTCATGAACATGCACGCGCCCTTCAGCACGCCGACGAGCAGCGGCGCGCGCGTCGCGTAGTCGGCGGTGATCTCCTTGCCGAGGGCGGTGATGCGGGCCTGGAGGTCGACCTCGCTCACCACGACCGCGCCGAGATATGGGTCGGGTGTGCTCGGGCCGTCGCTCACTGGGTCGTCCCCGCCGGTGGGGACGGCGCCACTCACCCCTCGACGGTACCGCGGTCGGCGTGCAGCCGGCCGCGGCTGCGCCACACCCGGCGCCCGGCACTGAGCTCGGTCGCCCGGTGGGCGCCGGAAGCCACGTCGAGGACGCGGTCGACCTCGGCGAGCGACGGCGGCGGCGGGCCGAGCCAGCAGCGCACCGCACGCCGGGCGAGCACAGGGTGCAGCGCCACGAGGGCGCCGGCCGACGGCGCGCCGTCCCCGGGCCACGCAGCGGTCGCGAGCTCGTCGAGGAAGTCGGACTCGGCGTGGAGGACGTCGGCCTGGCGCGCGAGGAGCGGCACGAGGTCACGGGCGGCACCGTCGGCGAGCTGGGGCAGCACCTCGTGGCGGATCCAGTTCCGGCGCGGGGCCGGGTCGTCGTTCGTCGGGTCGTGCACCGGGCTCAGGCCGAGCGACGCGCACAGCGCCTCGGTCTCGGCGCGGCGGATGCCGAGCAGCGGCCGCACGACCGTGTCGCGCCGCGGGGCCATCGCGCCGAGCCCGGCGGCGGCGCTCCCGCGCAGCAGGTTGAGCAGCACGGTCTCGGCCTGGTCGTCCGCGGTGTGCCCCACGAGCAGGACGGGCGCGCCCCGCGCGACCCGGACGCGCTCGAGCGCGGCGTAGCGGGCGGCCCGGGCGCGGGCCTCGAGGTTCGGCCCGGGCGCGACCCTCACCGCCTCGGCGACGAACGGCACGCCGAAGCGCGCCGCGGTGTCGGCGACGACGTCGGCCTCGACGTCGCTGCCGGCCCGCAGCCCGTGGTCGACGTGGGTCGCCACCGGGTCGAGCGCCGCGTGGTGGGCGAGGCAGAGCAGCGCCAGCGAGTCGGGGCCGCCCGAGCAGCCGACCACGCAGGGCCGGTCGGTGGCTGCGAGGCCGACGAGACGGCCCTGCAGCGCGTCGAGCATCAGCGGGCCGGCGCGGGCTCCCCGCGGCCGACGCGAGCCAGCCAGGTGCTGGGCGCGGCCAGCTCGCCGAGGGTGGGGAGGAACTCGGGCCCGCGCCATGCGGCGTCGAGCGCGTGCGGTCCGCCCTCCCGCTCGATCTTCTCGATGAACTCCTCGCCCACCTCGTACTGGCGCATCTTGGCGTCGAGCCCGAGCAGCCGGTACAGGGCGCCGTTCAGGCCGTTCGACTGGCGGCGCGCCCGCAACACGCGGGCCATGCGGTCCTGGCCCGCGACGTGGACCTTGCCGAGCTCGTTCATGACCCGGTTGCCGTGGCCCTCGAGCACCGACATGAGCGCCTGGATCTGGTCGAGCACGTCGCGGTGGTCCGGGCTGGCCAGCAGCGCGACGAGGCCACCGTCGTTCAGCGGGTTGCGGCCCCGGCGCAGCTCCTCGACGGCCCGGCCGAGGGAGCGGATGAGCACCTTCGGGTCGGTGTCGACGATCTCCATCGCCCGACCGACGAGCGAGAGGAAGTAGTCGCGCATCCACGGCACCCCGCCGAACTGGGCGCGGTGCGTCACCTCGTGGATCGCGACCCACAGGCGGAAGTCGTGGGGCCGGAACGCGAAGCGCTTCTCGAGCGCGAGCACGTTCGTGCCCACGTAGTACACCGCGTCCCCGCTCTCGGTCTCCCCTTCCTCGGGGACGAGCAGGTCGTACTGGCCGAGGACCCGCTGCGCGAACCAGCCGAGCAGCACGCCGAGCTCGGTCCCGGCGATCGAGCGCCCGACCGGGGCGATCGGGCTGCGCGCCATCCGCTCGCCCAGGCGGTCCGTGAGCGGACCGAGCAGGCGGCGCATCGACGCGACGTTCGCGTCGACCCAGTCGCAGCGGTCGAGCACCTGCGCGGTCGCCGCGCCGGGCGCGCGCAGCCCGGTGAACTCGGCGACGAGCGCCTCGGCGCGCGTCGTGACCGCGCTGAAGTCCTCGCGCAGCGACTCGGCGAGATAGGAGTCGGTGAGAGGGTCTCGTCCGGCCACGCGCCGCGCCACCCGGGACGCCAACGCCCAGTCGACTGGTTCCGGCCCCGCCCGACCTGGCGTGAAGGGAACGATGCTGGTCACTCCTCGACCTTGCGGCCTCGGTACTTCGGGAAGAGGACCTTCTTCAGGTAGCCGCCGGACAATGCAAGGATCATCATCACGCCGCTCACCGCCAGGATCGGCGCGGCCCAGTAGAACCACGGATAGCTCGTGTTGCCGAGCACGGGGGTCGCGGCGCCGGCCGGCGCGGCGGCGGCGAGCACGACGAGGGCGCTGAGCGCGGCGGCACGGACTGCTCGCATCGCCGCCATCATACGGGCGGGGTCAGCGCGGTTCGTCGTCGGCGATCCCGAGCGCGTCGGCGACCCGGCGCTTGAGGTCCTCGGGCACGCGGTCCCGGCAGCGGGACGCGATCACCTGGCGCAGCTCCACCTCGAAGGTGAAGCCGTGCGCGCACGGCGGGCAGCGATCGAGGTGGCGAGTGATGACCCAGCGGCGCCACACGGTGAGCTCGCCGTCCAGGTAGTGGTACATCCGGTGCGACGCTGCTTCGCAATCCATGTACCGGTCCTCGATCCCCCTCGATGACTCCGGGCCGGGCTAGGGCCCGGCCGCGGTCGCCGGTTCGGGGAGCAGCCCCCGTTCCGTCGCAAACTGCCACAACCGCGATTGGAGCTGCTTTCTTCCGCGATGCAGTCGGCTCATCACCGTCCCGATCGGGACGTCCATGATCTCGGCGATCTCCTTGTAGGAGAAGCCCTCCACGTCGGCGAGCAGCACGGCCATACGGAACTGCTCCGGCAACGATTCGAGCGCCTCCTTCACGACGGCCTCGGGCATCGCCTCGAGCACCTCGGTCTCGGGCGTGCGATCCGCGGCCGCGGCCTCGAGCCCGCCGAGACGCCGGTACAGCGAGAAGTCCTCAGCCTCGTCGAGGTCCGTCTCCTCCGGGCGGCGTTTGCGCGCCCGGTACGTGTTGATGAACGTGTTCGTGAGGATCTTGTACAACCAGGCCTTGAGGTTCGTGCCGTCCTTGAAGCCCCCGAACCCGCGGTAGGCGCGCAGGTACGTCTCCTGGACGAGATCCTCCGCGTCGGCCGGGTTGCGGGTCATGCGAAGCGCGGCCGAGTACAGCGCGTCCATGTATGGCATCGCGAGCTCTGAGAACCGGGCCTGGTCGGCCATGGGCGGAGCATACGCCCGGGGTATCCGAACACCCCTGCCAGATCCGGGCCACCGCCGACCTCCGAGCGAGTGGCTCCACGGCAGCGCCGACCCGGCTTAAGGTCGGGCGGGCCGGGGGTCGAAACCAGGACGACTGGACGTGAGGATCCGACCCATGCGCTCTCGATCCCTCGGGGTCATCGCCGGCACCGCGCTCGCCGGTGTCCTCGCTGCGTGCCAGCCGGTCGCCCCCCCGCCGCCGCCACCACCGCCGCCGCCACCGCCACCAAATGGAGGGATGGCGATCGGCTGGACCCTCTCGGGCGTCAGCGGACCGATCGCGGCCGACCCGACGAACAATGCCCTGTGGGCGATGAACAAGGGTGCCGGGACACTCGACGAGGTCAACCCCACGACCGGCGCGGTCGAGCACCACTACTCCGTGCCGCTCAACAGTCAGGAGCACTTCCCAACCCCCGAGGTCAGCTCAGATGGTCAGTGGGTCGTGATCGAGAGCGACCACACGGTTGTTGGAATCCAACCAAACGACACGGTTCACCCCAACACCATCGCGTGGACATCCCCGACGCTCGACGGGATCGTCCAGTCTCGGCCCTTGATCGTGGGCAACGTCGTCGTCGTCGCGACTGAGGACGACTCCCTCTACGGGCTCAGCCTCACCACAGGCCAGTTCGTCTGGACGACGACAGACGCGACCACAAGTGACCACGGTCAGACGCTCGGGATCCCCGAGGCCCAGACGCACAACAACTCGTTGCCGGGCGTCAACGGCTGCGGCGACATCTGGCCGCTCGGCATCACGAGCAACCTGGTGCTCCAAAACGGCGACGTGTACGCGGTGGGCGAGGTCCAGACGGGTACCACCAACGGCGCCGACCCGCCCGACTTCCAGATGATGGCGCTGAACCCGACGGACGGGACGGTCGCCGTCTCGCCGATCTCGATCGTTCCGACCTCCATGAAGACGGCGCCGGTCGAGATCCAGGCCGAGCAGCAGCGCGCGGGGCTCATCGCGGCGAACAACAACATCTACGTCGGGTTCGGCGGCCTGGACGGCGACTGCGGCAACTACCACGGGTACGACGTCGTCGTGAGCGAGACCGGCACCATCGTCGGCGACCTCATGACGACGGCGAACACCAACGCCGGCGCGATCTGGGCAACGGCCGGCGGAGCCGTCGACGGCTCGGGCAACGTGTACGTCGCGACAGGCAACAACACCGGTAACCCGGCGTCCGGGACGGACTACAGCGACGGTGTCGTTGAGGTGCCGTCGAACATCACCGGCGAGCTCACGACGCCCTTGAACTACTTCCAGCCGGCCGAGTGGCAGAGCGACAACAACGTCGACGCCGATCTCGGATCGAATGGTCCCGTCCTGGTGGCGAACGGCACGAAGCTGTTCATCATCGGGAAGCAGCACAACGCGTTCCTGCTGAGCACGAGCCCGCTGGGTGGCGCCGACCACGAGACGCCGCTCGGACGGCTCAACGGGGTGTGCAGCGGCGGCGTGTCGGACGGACAGAACGCGACGCTTGGGGGCTCGGCGTACTTCAACTGCTCGAGCTCGGGGATGGTGCAGGTCACGCTGTCGTAGCGCGACGGGTTCCGCCGCGGCTCAGCGCCAGCGCGGGTCGCGCCCCGTGAACGCCAGCAAGCGTGCTTCGTCGCTGTCGTCGGCTGCGGTTCGCTCGGCGGCGTAGGCCCGTCCGGCGCCGCGCATCCCCGGCTGCACGAACGACCGCTCGGTCTCGAGCGCGAACGCCGCCAGCTCGGGGGCGATCGTCGAGTCCTGGTGCGTGGCCTCAGCGAGGTCCCAGCCGTGCAGGAGCAGGTCGGCCTGGTGGATGCACAGTGCTTCGCGACCGGACCGCTCGCCCATCGGCAGCGTGTACGTCCGGTCGAGCGTGCCGGGCGCGCCCCACGCCTCGAGGCCGGCGCGCGCCGCCTGGTCGTACGACGCGAACGGGTCGTCACCGACGAGGTCCGAGAGGCTGGCCATGAGCTCGGCGACCGGCTCGCCCGCGGCGAGCGCCTTGAAGAACCAGATGGCGGCGACGAGATGCGCGAGGAGCGCGCGCACGTCCCACTCGGCGCACGGCGTGGGGAGGCCAAGGTCCTCGGTGCGGACACCCGCCACCCGCTGCCCGGTCCACACCACGGTCTGCTGGTAGGCCGCCATCGGGTCCATGAGACGCGGTCCTTCACAGGGTGGGGTCGTCCGCAATGTACGCGCCCCGGGGCGGACCGGCGAGGACGGCTTGCCGAAGTCTGACGCCTACATGCGCAGCGTCGCGCGGACACCCTTGCGGTACGCCGAGGGAAAGAGGGTGCGGGCGACGGGCGCCACTCGCGCCACGTGGGTGGCGTCCAACTCGAGGCGTCGGCGGGTCAGCCCGGCCACGACGAGGCGCGCCACCTGCTCGGGGGTGCGCCGCACGAACCTGGGGGGCTGGTGCGGGTCGGGCCGGCCGTCGGGCTCGGTCATCTCCGTCGGCACCCACCCGGGATAGAGGACGTGGAGCCACACCTCGTCCGCCTCGGTCTCGAACGACAGCGCCTCGGTGAACGCGCTCACCGCGGCCTTGGACGCCGAGTAGCCCGGCTCGCCGGGGGTTGGCGCGCGCGCGCTGTCAGACGACACGTTGACGACCGCCCCGCAGCGGCGGGCTCGCATGCCGGGCAGCACGGCGAGGGTCCCGGCGACGACCGAGAAGTAGTTCGCGTCCATCAGCGCCCGGTAGGGCGCCAGGCCCTCGCCGTCTGGTTCCGAGATCGCCGCGTTGTTGACGAGGATGTCGATGCGCCCGTGGTCGCGCTCGAGGTCGGCGAGCGCGCGCGCGAACGCGTCGGTGTCGCTGACGTCGCAGACGACGTACCCCGAGGCCGGCGCCGAGCGGCGCAGCTCGTCGGTCAGCTCCGCGAGGCGCGACTCGCGCCGCGCGACGGCGATTACCGTCGCGCCCGCCGCGGCGAGCTCACGGGCGATCGCCCGGCCGATGCCCGACGACGCGCCGGTGACGACGGCCACCGAACCGGAGACGGTCACCATGGCGACTCCTTCCGCGACGCGTCGCTCGGGGTCCGACCCGACGGCTCAGTTGAGCGACGCGACGTCCGTGTCGGACGCCGGCAGCGAGACAAGAGGATCGGCCCGCCAGCGGATGGGCCGCCGGTCGGGCGTCGAGGACGACGCGTCGGGGCGCGGCTCGTGCGCGACCACCACGACCCGGCGGTCGTGGCGGCGGGCACACAGCGGACAGCGCGGCCGGGTGGCGTACCGCAGCAGGATGGCGACGGCGCTCAGCGAGAGCCCGATCGACACCCACTCCATGACCCCTGCCCGTGGCACCGGCGCCGATTATGCGACCTCGGCGGGTGGTCCGCCAGAACGCCGGCGGGTTCCCAGCGGGGCCGTCCGAAGGATGGTAGGAAACGGCCCTGCATTCGCTGCGTCGGGGAAAGGACGCCGAACATGACACAGGCTGAGCCAGCGGGCACGAAGCAGCCGGGGAAGCTCCGTGCGCCGCTCACGGTGGTGCTGCTCACCATCGTGACGCTCGGGATCTACGGCCTCTTCTGGTACTACCGGATGTACCAGGACATGAAGGACTACCGGGGCAAGGGCGTCGGCGGCGTCCTCGGTTTGGTCCTCGGGATCTTCTGCTCGATCATCAACATCTTCTTGCTCCCGTCGGAGGTCGAGGGCCTCATGCGCGACAGCGGTCGGGAGCCGACGATCTCTGCCCTCGCCGGGTTCTGGGTCTTCATCCCGATCGTCGGGGGGATCATCTGGATCTACAAGATTCAGAACCGCGTGAACGAGGTCTGGGAAGCAGCCGGCGCGACAACGTAGGGGGCCGGCGAGGCCCCACAGGGGCGCCAGCCGGCCAGCTCGTCGACCGCCCGCGACTGGTCGGATGGCGCGCGCTCGTCGGCGTTTGACGTGCGAGCGCGACGCGGCACCCGCGCACGCGTGGCGGTCCACTCGTCGACGAACGCGGCACCGAAAGCCCGCCGCTCCGAGCCAACCGGCATCGGTGGGCATCGGGGGGCGGCTGCTGGCCGAGTGACCCGCAGCAGCTGCGGTTTGCAGCGCCGAGCCTCCGGGCCGCTGGTGTAGGCCGTCGTTCAGGGCCGACGTGACGGCCGTCACGCGACGTTCGTTCACACACTCGTCGTGTGCCCGTGACGTGGTGGTGGCGCGCTGGACACACGCCGTACCGAGACTCGACCGACACGCAGGAGGTGGAGCATGGACGACGAGACACCGCGCAGCTGGTGCGTCAGCCGTCACGTGGCGCTCGCGCCGCCGGTCGCCGCGGGGACGTTGACGCGGCTCGTCGACGCGCGGCGGGGGCCCGATCCCGCCGCGTCGGCGCGCCTGGACGGCGGCCTCGTGGTCGCGCCATCGCCGGCGACGGGCACGCTGCGGACCTTCCTGGGCCGCCTCGCCGTCTCGCGGTGGCGGCGACCGCTGCGTGTCGAGCTGGAGCTCGGGCCGTGGTCACGGACCGCCGCGGAACTGCGGCTCCGGCCGCGCCGGCCGCCGACGTTCGGGCTCACCGACGCCTACTGGCACGCGAGCACGACGGCACTCGAGACGCTGCGCGCCGAGCTCCTGGCCCAGGCGCCGGCCCGTCACCCGCTCGCGCTGCGCCGGGCCTCGTAGCTCAGCGCGCCGGCCGCGCCCGGACGCCGACGAAGGGCTCCGTCGGCACCAGCGCCTGCTGCTCGACGACGGCGTAGCCGGCGTGCACCAGGTCGGCGACCACGTCGGCGGCGTCGGGCAAGGAGGCTGCCCCGGCCTGGCAGCGCAGCATGAGGTGGAGGTGCGCGGCGGCGATCGACCCGGTCCGCGCCATCGTGACGAGGACCAGCTCGCCGCCCGCGTCGAGCATGGTCGCGAGGCGCTCGTACAGCGCGGCGCGCTCGGATTCACGGAAGTAGTAGATGTCGTTCAGCAGCGTCACGAGCCCGTAGCGGCGCCCCGCTGGCGCCGACCAGTCCCGCAGGTCACCCACGAAGAGGTGGGCCCGACCGCTCAGCCCGTCCCGCGCCAGCGCGGCGCGCGCGTCGGCGACGACGTCGGGCGCGAGGTCGACGCCGTCGACCTCGAGGGACGGGTCGGCGTCGAGGAGCGCGCGCACGTAGACGCCGGTGCCGCACCCGGCATCGAGCGCGGCGGTCGGGGCGACCTCGCCGACGATGCGCGCGAGGAACGGCACGACGAACGGCGCGGCGGCGAGCGAGACCTGGGCGATCACCGTCGCGTGCTCGCGCAGGTCGGGCCGGCCCTCGTCGGGCCCGTCCCGCAGCAGCGTGGCGAGGTCCGCGTAGACGCCGGCCTGGTAGTCGAGCATCGAGCGGTAGTGCGCGTGCAGCATCGGATCACCGTCCGCGAGCGCTCGGGCGCGCCGGCCCTTCACCCCGTACCGGTCGTCGCGGCAGGTGAGCTCGCCGAGCTCGACGCCGACCGTGAGCCAAGCGACGAGCCGGTCGGGCCGCGTGCAGCGGAGCTGGTCCACGAGCGCGGCGACCGGCCGGGGCGTGCGCATCGCGGGCAGCACCTCGAGGCGGACCGCCGACGCGAGGAAGAGCGACCGCACGAGGCTGCGGCTGTCGGCGACGGCGAGGGCCCGCGCCGCGGCGTGGCCGCCCCGGAAGCTGTCCCAGACCCCGCGGGCCTGGCCGGCGACCTCGCGTCTCATGACGGCGGCCGCAGCCCGAACGCCCGCTGCGCCGCCCACCGCACGAGTCGCGTGGGTCGGCCGGCCAGCGGCGCGGGCGGGAAGGCGGTCGTGTCCATCTCCGGGACGAAGAGGTCCCCGTCCCGGCTCAGGTACACGTAGATCGGGTACGACAGGGTGCCGAGGGCCCGCAGCACCCGCGACGCGTGCGCGCCGCGCAGCTCCGCGCCGAGCGGCGGGCGCACCCCGTCGACCGCGACGTGATACCGGTCGAGCCCGAACCAGTGGTGGGCTCGCCGGACGATCGGGGCACGGCGCGGGTCGTCGATCCCGAGATCTTCGAGCACCACCTCGTCGACCGCCAGCGCGTCGGCGCCGGCGTAGAGGTGCCGCACCGTCGCCGGGCGGTGACAGCCCATGACCCCGAAGGGGCCGTCGGCGACGGGCGCCCAGACGTCGACGACCGCGAAGTCGGGCGGCGCCACGTCAAGGAGCATCATCGTCGCCGACCGGAAGTCGACCTGGCGCTTGGCGTAGAAGGTCGCGTCGATCGCGCCGGTGCTGCCCTCGAGCGTCGAGAGGCCCAGATGCCCGAACTCGGTCGGGTCCGTGCGCATCTTCGGCATCACGATGCGCAGGTCGGCGTCGAGCCACGTCCCGGTGATGGTGCGCTGCACGAAGCCGCGCTCGAACGCGAACGGGCGCAGGTCCTGGCTGATGTCGACGATCCGGTAGGCGTCGGAGGTGAAGCCGAAGTACGCGGCGACCTCGGCCACGGACCGCTGCGCGAAGAGGTTGCCGTACACCGTGGGCGCCTCGAGCACGGCGACGTCCTCGACGCCGTGGCGCCGCAGGTACCGGGCGAGGCCCTCGACGAGGACCGGGTCGTTGATGTTGGAGCGGTCGCGGCGGTCGTAGCCGAGCATGAACGACACCCGGACCGCGGCGCGCCGTGCACCCGCGGCGAGGGAGGCGAGCCCGGCGGCGTCGAGACAGGCGTCGAGGACCGGGAGGCGGTCGTCGTCGTTGGCGCCGCTGCGCACCGCGACCGCTGCGCCCGAGCCGAAGCGCCGGCGCTGGTCGGCGCCGTCCCGGCGCGCGGTCGCGGGGACGAACCAGGGGCTGATCGCGGCCAGCGAGTCCTGCAGAGTCGCCGTCGCGGTGCCGGGGGCGGGGTGGTCGTCGTCGGTGAGGGAGCCCGCGAGGACGCGGAACGCCGCGGCGTGGCGGGCCTCGTCGGTGTGGATGCGCTCGAACGCGGCGTGCTCGTCGGGGTCCGGCGACAGCTCGAGCAGCCGCCGGTACGCGAGCTCGGCGGTGGCCTCCAGCGCCACGTTGAGCTCGCAGTAGCGGCGGAAGGTCTGGTAGCGCAGCTCGCGGCGCAGGATCGCCGGCACTTGACCCGAGAGGCTGCCGGCCGTGACGAGGACCCGGGCGGCGCCCGTCCGCAGCGGCGCCGACCTCGCCCGCCGGTGGTGCTCGGTCGCGGTCGCCCAGCCCGACACCGCACCCTGCGCCTGGCGGCCGTAGACCGCGACCGAGGCGAGCCACCCGCCGCGGTGCAGCAGCAGCCCGCGGAGGTACTCGGCGTGGAGCTCCTCGTCCTTCCAGATCCACACGAGCGTCTGGCGCAGGAGCGCCCGCCAGGCGTCGTCAACGGGCAGGTCGGCGAGGCGCTGCGCCACGAAGTCCTCGCGGTAGGCGACGGCGACCACCTGCTCTCGCTCGAGTGCGAGCAGCCAGAGGTGCTCGCGCTCGACGTCGGGCTCGTCGGCGTACTCGACCTGCCAGCGCGCGAGGAGCTCGCGGACGTCGTCGAGCAGCACGGTCTCAAGGTCGCTCACCCGCGGACTTCTACACCGAGCGGGCCGGCGCCCGCAGCATGGTGTGCTGGACTGTCGGCGCCGACCGCCGACCGCCTGCGCGTCGGCGCGCGCGTGGCGGGCGGTGCCCGCTCGGGCCCATTCGGGGTCGGGCGGCGTCGAGGAGGAGGCCGCGTGGAACCCTGGGAGGTCGAGGCCCGCGTGGCGGTGCAGCACACGTTCGCGTCGTACGTGCGGTTCGCCGACTCGGGCCGGGCCGAGGAGCTGGCGTCGCTGTTCACCGACGACGGCGTCCTGCGCACCGACGCCGGCGAGGCGCGGGGCCCTGCGGCGATCGCCGCCTTCCTCGAGGAGGCGAAGCGCTCGCTCGCCGCCGACGCGCGCGGCGCCGGGCGGATCCGACATCACGTGTCGTCGGTGTACGTGACGTTCGCGACGCGCGGGAAGGCGCGGGCCAGCTCGTACTTCCTCGCCGTCACGGCGGCCGGCCCGGACCACTGGGGCCGCTACCGCGACCGCCTCGCGGGGTCGGCGACGACTGGCGCTTCACCGCGCGGGACGCGATCGTCGAGGGTCACGCGCCCGGGTCGTGGGCGGCGGCACGCGCCGAGGCGTCGGGCGGCGGCTGACGGGACGGGTCAGGCGTCGACCAGCTCGAGCGCCTCGAGCTCGTCGAGGTCGACGGGCGGCCCGATGCGCGGGATGCGCAGCGAGATCACCGCGCCGGCGCCGACGACGGCCGCCGCGAAGAGCAGCGACGGTCGTGTCGCGCCCGCGACGGCGCTGGCCAGGATGCGCTCGAGCGTCGCGGCCTCGTGGGGCGTCGCCAGGTGCGGCGGGGCGAAGTTCGGACCGAGGGCGTGCAATCCCGCGACGGCGTGCGCCTTCACGGTACGGGACAGCTCCGCGGCCGCGTGGACCGCGGGCACGGCGCGTCGGATCGTCTCTGTCGTGACGATCGAGCCGATGACGGCGACCCCGAGCGCGGCACCGATCTGGCGGACCGTGGTGTTCGCGCCGCTGGCCGCGCCGGCCTCCGCGGGCTCGATGGCCGAGAGCACGATGTTGGTGAGCTGGGAGCTCGCGAACCCGATCCCGAACCCGTAGCACGCGAACCCGGGCAGCAGCTCGAGGAAGCTCAGGTGGGGCGAGACGACGAAGGCGACGGCGACCAGCCCGATCGTCTCGAGGACGAGCCCGGTGCGCGCCACGGCGGTCGTCCCGACACGGCGGGTGAGGCGCCCGCCGAGCTGCGCGCCGACGACGATGAAGAGGCCGGTGGGGAGCACCCACAGGCCGTTCGTCTCGGCGGAGAGGTGCCGGCCGTCCTGCAGGAAGATGGGCAGCACGAAGAGCAGGCCGAGCTGGCCCATCGCCAGGAGCGTCGTGGTGAGCAGCCCGTATCGGAACGTGAGGATGCGCAGCTGCCCGAAGGCGAAGAGCGGCCCGCGGTCCTCGCGCTCCTTGCGCCGCTCGAGCCGGTAGAAGCCGGTCAGGATCACCGCGGCGACCGCGAGGATCAGCGGGATGATCGACAGCGGCAGCGAGGTCGGCCAGAAGCGCTGGCCGAAGACGGTGAACTCCTTCACCGGCTGCAACCAGCCGTAGGTCGCGCCCTCGCTGAGCGCGAACACCAGCAGGAACATGCCGGAGGCGACGAGGGAGGCGCCGGCCATGTCGAGGCGCGGGCGCCGGTCTGTCGCGGGCTCGGTGCGGCGCATGAAGAGCAGCGCGCCCAGGATGGCGAGCGGGGCGATGATCACGTTGATCCGGAACGCCCAGCGCCACGAGTACTCCGTCGTCAGGAACCCGCCGACGAGCGGGCCGAACGCGGCGGCGGCGCCGGCGGTCGTGCCCCAGCCGGCGAACGCCAGGCCGCGCTCGGCGCCCTGGAACGTGTTCGAGATGATCGCCAGCGTCGCCGGGAGCATCAGCGAGGCACCGATCCCCTCGATGATCGCCTCGCCGACGATGAGCGACCCGACGGACCACGACACCGAGGCCAGCAGGGAGCCGGCCCCGAACAGCGCGGCGCCGATGATGAAGATGCGGCGGTGCCCGTAGAGGTCGCCGAGGCGCCCGCCGATGATCAGCAGGCTGGCGAACGTGAGCGCGTACCCGGTCACGACCCACTGGACGCTCGGCAGGGTCGTGTGGAAGTCCCGCAGGATCGTCGGGATGGCGACGTTCAGCACCGAGTTGTCGAGCACGACGATGAACGCCGAGCTCAAGACGATGCCGAGCGTGATCCAGCGGCGCGGGTCCGGCTGGGCGCCTCGCGGGTCAGGATCCGTCGTCCGCTCCCGTCGTGTCGTCCGGGCGCGGCGGCGCGGCGGACCACGCCATCTTCACCGATCGTCTGGCGCCTGGACGGATCACCACGCGCCTCCCGCTACGCTCACGCGCCCGTGCCCCACGTCGTGACGATCTCGGCGACCTACGGCGCCGGGGGCACCACGATCGGCCGCGCCGTCGCCGACCGCCTGCACCTCCCCTACCTCGAGCGGGTCGTCACGCCGCACCTCGCACACCAGACGGCGCGCCCCGGCACCGAGGCCCTCGCCGACGACGAGCGCCACGAGCGGCTCTTCCAGCGGATCGTCGAGGCGCTCGCCGGGCTGCCGCTCGCGCTCGGCGGAGCCACGCCGAGCCCCGTCGAGGACGTGAGCAGCGAGGAACGCGTCCGCACCGACGTCGAGGCGAGCATCCGACACGTCGCCGAGACGACCGGCGGCGTCGTCCTCGGACGGGGCGGCATGGCGGTGCTGGCCGATCGCGAGGGCGTCTTCCACGTCCGCCTCGACGGGCCGAAAGCACGCCGGATCCGCCAGGCGATGGCCCACGAGCAGATCGACGAGGCCGAAGCGACGCGCCGGCTGCGGGAGACCGACAAGGCCCGCGCCCTCTACGTCCGGCGCTTCTACGACCGCGACCCCCGCGACTGCACGCTCTACCACCTCGTCCTCGACAGCACCGCGCTGCCGCTCGACGTGTGCGCCGACCTCATCGTGCGGGGCGCGACCGCCTCCTGGGACGTCCCCCCCGCCTAGTCCCGACCGGCCCGGTCGCCCACGCACCGTGGGCGGGCCGGGCCTCCCCATCAGGCGTCCGGGCCGGATTCGGCCACCCTGGGCGGTCGCGAGCGCCGCGCCCTTGACATCCCCCAGAACCCCTCGTCATGATCATCGTCCACATTGGCCACACTGGCATCAGCCGTGGCGGGCAGGCGACCAAGATCGAGGAGGCGTCCATGTCAGGCCCCACACCCGGAGGCGCGGCTCGCCTCGAGGAGATCGACGCCGACGGCTTGATGCACGCCGAGATCCCCGTCGCCAAGCGCGGCTACGACCCCGACGCCGTCGACGTGCTGCTCGAGCGCGCCGCCGCCACCATCGACCGTCTGCAGTCCCTCGACGAGCCGGCGATGGAGCAGCGCCGGCGCACCCAGGCCGACCTCCTGCACCGCACCCTGCTGCTCGCACAGGCCAGTGCCGACCATCATCTCGCCGAGGCGGAGTCCTCGGCCGCGTCGGTCATCGCGGACGCGCAGGCGCGCGCGAGCCGCCTCGTCGCCGAGGCGGAGCACGCGGCCGAGCAGCTCGTCGAGGCGCGCGCCGCGCAGGCCCGGGCGGCGATCGCCGGGCTCCTGGAGCGCCGCGCGCTCCTCGCACACGAGGTCGACGCCCTGGAGCACTTCACCGCCGAGGTCCGCGCCCGGCTCCGTGACACTTTCACCCAGGAGGCGGCCACCCTCGAGCGCGTCCTGAGCGAGGCCACCCGCGACCGGCCGCTGCTCCGCGAGATCGACCTCACCGACCCGATGCTCGACCAGGTGCGCGAGCCCGAGTTCAGGCCCGCGCCGTCGACCGAGGCCGTGGCGTGGACCCCGCGGGACGAGGCCCGCACCGTGACGGCCGTGCTGCTCCCCGACGACGAGGTCCGCAGCGCCTGAATCAGTGCCAGGCGGTCGGCACGAACGGGCCGGCGAGGTGCCCGCCGTCGGCGACGAACTCTGAGCCCGTCGAGTACGAGCTCGCGTCGCTGGCGAGGAAGAGCACCATCTCGGCGATCTCGGCGGGCTGCGCCAGGCGGCCGAGCGGCATCGCCTTGGCCATCATCGGGCGCACGTCGACGCCGTGCCAGGCCTCCGGGTCGAGCATCGCCGTGTCGACCGGGCCGGGGTGCACCGAGTTGACGCGGATGCCCTGGCGGGCGAGCTCGAGCGCGGCGACCTTCGTGAGCCCACGGACCGCGAACTTGCTCGACACGTAGGGGGCGAGGCCCCAGGTGCCCTCGATCCCGCCGGCGGACGAGATGACGACGATCGACCCGCCCCGGGCCGCCACCATCGGCTCGATCACGGCCCGGACGCCGAGGAACGTGCCGACCTGGTTCACCGTGACGACCCGGACGTACTCCTCGAGGCTCGTCGCCGCGATCGGCGTCGGCGGCGGCGAGATCCCCGCGTTGCTCACGAGCACGCTGAGCCCGCCGAACTCCTCTTCGGCGAGCGTGACCGCGCCGGCCCAGTCCTCCTCGCGGGTCACGTCGAGCGCGCGGAACCGTGCGGCCGGGCCGAGCTCGTCGGCGAGCGCCTGGCCGGGCTCCTCGAGGACGTCGCCGACGACGACACGCGCGCCCTCCGCGACGAAGAGCCGCGCCTCGGCGGCGCCTTGCCCCCGCGCCGCGCCCGAGATCAGGGCGATCTTGCCGTCGAGGCGGCCCACGGTCAGCTGGTCGTGGTGTCGAGCGCCGAGGCGCTACTTCGCGCGGACGGCTCGGTCCCCGTCGTGGAACGCCTCGCCGGCGTAGCCGGCGAGGCCCTGCAGCAGGCTGCTCAGCTCGAGGGGCAGCACGAACTTCGTGCTCGGTGACTGTCCGAGCGCCTTGAGGGCGTCCAGGTACTGGAGCCCCATCGTCTTGGCGTCGACGCCCTTTGCCACCTCGTAGATGTTCGTGAGGGCGAGCGCGAAGCCCTGGGCGCGCAGCGCGGCGGCCTGCTGCTCGCCTTCGGCCTGGAGGATGTTCGACTGCTTCTGGCCCTCGGCCTGGAGGATGTTCGACTGCTTGTCACCCTCGGCACGCAGCACCGCGGCGGCCTTGTCGCCCTCCGCCTCGGTCACGACGGCTCGCCGGGTCCGCTCCGCCGACATCTGACGGGTCATGGCCTCCTGGACGGCCGGAGGGGGTGTGATCTCGCGGATCTCGACGTTGGTGACCTTCACGCCCCACCGCTCGGTGACCTCGTCGAGCTTGGCGCGCAGCAGCTGGTTGATCTCGTCACGCTTGGCCAGCACGTCGTCGAGGCTGATGTCACCGACCACCGAGCGCAGCGTCGTCGCCGCGATGTTCTGCGCCGCGCCAGAGAAGTCGGCGACCGCCACCACGCTGGCCTGCACGTCGACCACCTTGAAGAACGTGATGAAGTCGATGGAGATGGGCGCGTTGTCCTTCGTGATCGCGGTCTGGCGAGGGATCTCGAGGTAGAACTCGCGAAGGTCGACGCGGATGAACCGGTCAGCGATCGGCAACATGCCGACGATCCCCGGGCCCTTCACGCCCGTCATCCGGCCGAGGCGGAACACCACCAGCCTCGAGTACTCCGACACCACGCGGAACGGCAGAAACGCCGCCTGCAACCTCGTCGTCCTACCCGGCATTCGCCTTCCCTCCCGTCGGCGAGTCGCTCTCGGACTCGCCCTGTGGCCGTTCGACTGCTGCGACGTGCAGCGTGAGGCCCTGCACGTCCCACACCATCACCTTGGCGCCCACCGGCGCGGGTCCCGCCCCGTTGTCGAGCGTCGCCGCCCACACCTCACCACGGACCCTGACGTAACCCGAGGGATCGAGCGGCTCGGTGACGACCGCCTCCTCCCCGATCAGCGTGTCGGTGCCCGTCACCACCGGCGCGGTGCGCGCCTTCAGGGCGACGCGGGCCACGAGCGTGAAGAACGCACCGAGCAAGACCGCGAACGCGATCAGCAGCGCCCGCGACACCCGCGCCGTCGGGACCGACGGGTTGTAGAGGAACAGCCCGCCGAGGACGAGCGACACGACGCCGGCCAGGGCGGCGACCGCGTGCCCGCCCGCCTTCAGCTCGATGACGAAGAAGATGAACGCGACCACCAGCAGGATCACCCCGCCGACGTTCACCGGCAGGCGACCCAGCAGGATCAGCGAGATGACGAAGGCCACGAGGCCCAACGCGCCGGGGAGGTGCAGCCCGGGGTGAACGAGCTCGAAGACCAGCCCCCCAAGACCCACCACGAACAGCAGGAACGCCAGGTTCGGGCTGGCCGACAGCGAGTGCACGGCCCGCGCCGCGTGCACGGCACCGGGGGCGTGCGTCGCGTCGGCGAGGGCCGGGATCGCGCCACCGAGCGTGGCGCCACCCACCATGAGCCCGGCGACGAGGGTCCGGCGGACCGCGACCCAGCGGCCGGTGTCCGGGGTCGCACGCCAGGGACGATGCCCGAGCCCAACCTCGCCTGGGGTGCTCATTGCAGCGCGCACGGGGGCCTCCGCCACTCGGCACCACCCTACGTCCGCCGCGAGCGACGCGCGCCGAACGCGCGTCACCCGGTCCCAGGGGCGAAGGACTAGGCCGCGGCGTCGGCGCGCTCGACGTCGCCGTAGAAGCGGCGCGCGATCCAGAGGGGCTTGCCGTCGATCGTGACGGATGCCTTCGACCAGAGCGCCCCGGTCAGCGGCCCGAAGTGCGATCCCTTCGGGAGCCGCTGCGCCACCGACACCGGCCGAAGCGACCGCTGCCCCTTCACCGTGCAGATGACCGCGCCGTTCGTCGTCGCCGCGCAGATCCAGTACCGGGAGAAGAAGATGACCAACCACGTCAGGAGCACGAACGTCGGGTCCGGCCCGGTCTGGCCCCACCAGATCTCCCGGACCTGCTCACCCGGCTCGAGCAGCGGCTGCACCCGCTCCGTGAGCTTGTCCCGCAGCGCCACTCGACCTCCCTCCCCGCCCCCGCCGGCCCGCTGCCCGGGGCGCGTGGAGCGTACGGCCGCGGTCCCCTCCGCGCCGGGGCCGGTCAGAGTTGTGCCCGGCGACGAGGGCGAGGAAGCGAGATGGTCACCACGGCAATCCCGGCCCGGCGGCGCCTCGTCGCGCCGCCGTGGTGGGTCGGGTTCGGCGCGGGCGCGCTGAGCCTGCTGCTGCTCGGCCTCGGCGCGACGGTCGGCGCGCTCCTCCTCTCGCTCGTACTGATCGGGTGCGCGCTGCCGCTCAACCTGTCCCTGCCGGCGCGTCTCGCACTGGCGGTGCCCGTGTGGGCCTGCGTCAACGCGATCGTCGTCCCCGCGCTGCAGGTTGTCGGCGTGCATCCCGACCCGACGCTCACCGCGGTGGCGCTGGCCGGACTGGTCGTCATCGCGCGCGGGCGCTCGGCACCCGACGTCGTGCCCACGTCGTGGCGGGCCGACACCGCAAGCCTGGTCGCCGGCGTCGCCGTGGTCGGCGCGCTCATCACGACATGGGTCGGTCGCGGGCTCACGAGTGCGATGACCTTCTTCATGGGCGCGCCGGACAACGCGACCCACTTCTATCTGGTGCGGCTCGTCGCGCGCACCGACGGCGTCCTCTATGGGGCGAGCACCCACACGGCGGGTGGCGCGTCCGGTCTCGATCCCTATCCGCAGGGCTTCCACCTCAACACGGCGCTCGCCGGCCAGGCCGTCTTCGGTCACGCGACGACGCCCGCACGGCTCTTCGACACGTTCGCGCTGGGCTCGTTCGCCAGCGCAGCGCTGCTCGTCACGCTTGCCGGGCTCTGCGCCGCGGCCACGGCGCGGCGCTTCGGCGCCGGCGGGCTCGCCCAGACGTTGGCCGGACTGGCGGCGGCGACCGCGGTGGCGCTCGGCCCGCTGGGGCTGATGCTCACCCTCGGCTTCCAGGGCCAGATCGCCGGCTACGCGCTGCTCTTCGCCGTCGTGCTCGTGAGCCTGTCGCCGGTGCCAACGACGCGCGGCGCGATGACGGCGCGCCTCGTGGTCCTCGGCCTGCTGATCGCCGGCCTGTCGAACACCTACTACGCGATCCTGCCCGTCGTTGCGCCACTCGTCATCGTCGAGCTCGTACGGCTGCGCCGCGCGTGGCCGGGCTGGCGGATCGTCGCACCGACCGTGCTGCTCCTCGGGGCGGCCACGCTGCTCCCGGTCGCGGCGGGGCTGGCCGGCGGCTCGTTCAGCCACCTCGGTGACGAGGGCCTCGTCCCGGTGCTGTCGCGCACCGCCCTGGTCGGGATGGGGCTGCTGGTGCTCGCCGGGCTGGCCGTCCCCGCCGTGCGACGGGCGGCCCGGACCAGCGCGGTCACGCTGGTGGCCACCGGGCTCGCCGCGCTCGGCCTCGAGCTCGCGATCCTCCTCTACCAGGACGCGACGCTCGGGACGACCCGCTACTACTACGAGAAGGCGGTGTACACGACGTTCCTCCTCGCGGTGGTGCTCGCCGCCGCCGTCGGCGTCGTGCTCCTGGAACGGTTGGTCCGGTCATCGAGGCTGCCGGAGTGGGCGGTCGCGGCGGTGCTGGTCGGCGCGACGGCGCTCGTCGTCGCGGGCGCGACGGGCGTGCTGACCGCGCCGGACCGTCGTCCACTCGTCAGCTGGGTCGACGGCACGAGCCGCCTCCCCGCCTCGCCCGCCACCTTGGACGCCGCGTTCGCGCATCCGTCGCCGCCGGACGGGACGTCGCTGTTCGTGTGGGACCCGACCGACCACGGTTCCGCGGCCACGCGGTTCTTCGAGACTCGGTGGGTAAACGCGACGAACGGGCGCCTCGACCTGACCAGCCACGACTTCGAGCTGGGATGGCTCACATCGGGGCAGCGGGACGCCGCCCTCGCCCGCTTCGTGAGCCGGACCCATCGGCGGATCCTGCTCATCGTGCCGCGGCGCAGCGTGTGCACCCGCGCGTCGTCGATGCTCACGCCCCGCCTGCGGACGCTGCTGACCTGCCGCGTCGCGGCCTAGCTGTTGATCCCAGCAACGTCGGCCAGGCGGTGGTGAGCCGTGACGCGGGTGGCTGAGGGCGCCGTGCGGTCGTCGCTGGTTGTAGCAGTCAGCGCGGTCCGACCGAGGCGTCGACGCCGGGCAGGCGGTAGAGCGTCGCCGCGTTGGTGCCGAGGATCCGGGCCTGCACGTCGGGCGGCAGCGGCGCGATCGTCTCGCGGAGCGCGGCGGTCGCGCCGGGAAACGTCGAGTCAGCGTGTGGATAATCCGAGCCCCACACGATGCGGTCCGCACCCACGAAGGGTGCGAGCACCGGCAGGGTGTGCTCGTCGCCCTCGAAGCTCACCCAGCACTGGCGGGCGAAGTACTCGCTCGGCTTGAGGCGCAGCTCGGGGGCGTAGCCGCCGTAGCAGTCGACGTGGTCGTCGAGACGCTCGAGCCAGTACGGGACCCAGCCGCCGCCGGCTTCGAGGAACACGACGCGCATCCCGGGATGGCGCTCGAGCACACCCGTTCCGATCAGTTGCGCGCAGGCCAGCATCTGCTCCAGGGTGTGCGACGCGGCGTGGAGCACGAGCGGATTCGTCGGCCGGCGGTCGACGCCGAGCGGCGGGACGGCGAGCTGCAGCCCCTCGTGGACGGCCACCGCGACGTCGAGCTCCTGCGCGGCGCGCCAGAACGCGTCATTCTCCGGCGCGGCGATGCTGCGGCCCGCGCACGGGTTCGGTCGGACGAACGCGGCCACGCACCCCAGCGCGCGCGCTCGGTGCAGCTCGGCCACGGCCGCGTCCACGTCCTGGAACGGGACCATGGCCGCCGGGAAGAGGCGGCCCGGCGCGGCCGCGCAATAGCTGGCGAGCCAGTCGTTGTAGGCCCGCGCGAGCGCCGTCGCGGCGCTCGCATCGCGGAGACCCCAGAAGCCCAAGCCGATCGTCGGGTAGAGCACCGCGACGTCGATGCCCTCGACGTCCAGATCCTGCAGGCGGGCGACGGGATCGAACGCGCCGGGGCGCGCCTCCTCGAGCGGTACCGGTCTGTCCACCCGGCTGACGTCGCTGCCGGGGAGGCCCATCGTGCCGAGGCGGGCGACGAACACCTCCTCGTCCCCGACGATGACGTGGTCGAGCCCGCGGGCGTCCGTCTCGATCCGCGGCCGGTACCTCTCGGCGAGCGTCGACCAGGCCCCGAGCGGCTCGAGGACGTGGCCGTCCGCGTCGATCACCGGTGCATCACCCATGGTGTCGACATCTTGTCGCAGCCATGCCGCGAGACCACCGGCGCGTGTCGCCGTCTTACTATCTGGCGCCTCTGGCCCAGGCGAGCGAGGTGGCGAGGCAGCGGGGGCGGGTCGGGACGCACCGCGGCGGCCGGCCTCGTGACGCGCGCGGCCTCGAACGGGACGGACCGTCGTGAGCGACGTCTTCGTCTCCTACGCCCGCGAGGACCAAGCCTTCGTCCGCTGGCTCGTCGAGACGCTTACCCATCAGGGCCGTGACGTCTGGGTCGACTGGGAGGGGATCATCCCCAGCGCGAAGTGGCGCGACGAGGTGCGCGAGGGGATCGAGGCGGCCGACTCGTTCATCTTCGTCGTCAGCCAGCACTCGCTCGAGTCCGACATCTGCCGGGAGGAGCTCGGGCACGCCGCGGCGCTCAACAAACGCATCCTCCCGCTCCTGCTGGAGGACCCAAACGTCGGCGCCCTCCCCGAAGCCGTCGAGTCGCACGACTGGATCCTGTGCCGGACCGAGGCGGAGCGAGACGAGAACCTCCCGCGGATCGTCGCGGCCCTCGACACCGATCTCGACTGGGTCAAGGCCCACACGCGGCTGCTCGTGCGGTCGCTCGAGTGGGAGTCCCGCGGCGAGGCTCGCAGCCTCCTCCTGCGCGGCGAAGACCTGGGCGAGACCGAGACGACGTTGCAGGTCCACGCCGAGAGCCGTCCCTCGCCGACATCGCTCCAGCGGCGCTTCGTGCTCGTCAGCCGCCAGTCCGCCACGCGGCGCCTCCGACGACTCGTCGCCATCGCGGTGACCGGCGCGGTGGTGATCGCCGCCCTCGGCGTCGTGGCCGTGGTTCAGGCGGTGCAGGCACACCACACTGCCCAGCTCGCGCTGTCGCGTCAGCTCGCGGCGAACTCGAACACGGTGCTCGGCACGGATCCGCAGCTGAGCCTGCTCCTCGCGCTGCAGGCCTACGACACGAGTCCGACGATCGAGGCGCAGGCCGCGGTACGTCAGGCGACGATGGCAAACCACGAGCGGGCCACGCTGCGGGGCCACACCGACATCGTCTACGGGGTCGCGTTCAGCCCGAACGGGCGCGACGTCGTCACGGGGTCCGCCGACGACACCGTGCGGGTCTGGGACTGGAGCCGCGCCGGCCAAGCGCCCGTCGTGCTCCGCGGTGACTCGGACTCGGTGAACGCCGTCGCGTTCAGCCCCGACGGCACGCACGTCGCGGCGACGAGCGCCGACGACACGGCAAGAGTGTGGGACTGGGAGCAGCCCCGCTCGCCGGCGACGGTCCTGCGCCTCGACAGCGCCGGGACCGGTGTCGCGTTCAGCCCGGACGGCAACGAGCTCGCCGTCAGCACCGACCACGGCACGACCGCGGTCTGGAGCTGGCGGACACCGGCCGTCGCGCCGGTGACGATGCGGACCGCCGCGGCGGCCAACGGCGTCGCGTTCAATCCCGACGGCGAGCACGTCGCCGTGGCGTCCACCGACGCGACCGCCCGTGTCTTCGACTGGCGCACCCCCACCGCGGCGCCCGACGTCGTGCACGTCGGCGGCGTCGTCAACGGCGTGGCGTTCAGCCGTGACGGCACCGACCTTGCGACCGCGGGACGGGACGGGACGGCACAGGTCTGGGACTGGCGCCAGCCGGCCAGCGCGCTGGCCACGCTGCGGGTCCCCGCCCAGGTGCAAGGGGTTGCGTTCAGCCCCGACGGCCGCGCCGTCGCGATCGCGAGCCTCGACCGCACCTCCCGCGTCTGGCAGTGGCAGGCCGGCACGACCACGACACCGGCGGTGTTCCTCGGGCACACGGACTCGGTCGAGGGCGTCGCGTTCAGCCCCAACGGCGCCGAGATCGCGACAGCCGGCGCCGACGACACGGCCCGCGTCTGGGACGTCACGCGGCCCGACGCCGACCCCGTCGTCTTCGACGCGAGCGACGGCGCAGCGACGACCGTCGCGTTCAGCCCGGACGGCACGTCCCTCGCCAGCGGGAGCTTCAGCGGCACCACGACGATCTGGGACTGGCGCCATCCCGGCGACCCACCAATCACCCTCGCGGGCGACGGGAGCTCGGTCACCGGCCTGGCGTTCGATCCAACAGGCAGCACCTTGGCCGTCGGGACCGGCAACGGCTTCGTGCTGCTCTGGACCTGGCGCCAGCCGCAGCGGGTGCCGAGCATCTTGAGCCAGGGCTCCACCGTCTTCGGCGTGGCGTTCAGCCCCGACGGGACAGCGCTCGCCACCGGCGGTGTCGACAACACGGCCCGCGTCTGGGACTGGCGTCACCCCGCGAGCACGCCGATCCTGCTCGCCGGCCACACCGACCAGGTCGGCGACGTCGCGTTCGACCGCGACGACCGCCACCTCGCAACCGCGAGCCTGGATCTCTCCGCCGGTGTCTGGGACTGGCGCCACCCCAAGTCGGCGCCCGTGTTCCTCTACGAGCAGAGCTCCATCCTGAGCGTCGCCTTCAGCCCCGACGGGTCCGAGCTCGCCACCGGCGGCATCGACGGCACGGCATGGCTGTGGAACTGGCGCGACCGCAAGAGCCAGCCGGTCGTGTTGCACCAGACGAGCCCCGTCGGCGACGTCGCGTTCAACCCGAGCGGATCACAGCTCCTGACGGCGAGCACCGACGGCACGACCCAGGTCTGGGACTGGCACCAGCCCACGCTCCCCCTCGTCGTCCTGCACCAGCCGGTCGCCGTCGATTCGCTCGCCGTGCTCCACGACGGGCGCCACGTCGCGACCGCCTCCAACGACGGCACCGTCCGAGTCTGGGACTGCCTCGAATGCGGCCCGTTCGCGCAGACACTGCGCCTCGCCCGCAGTCGCGTCGTGCGCGACCTCACCGCCGACGAGCGCCGCACCTACCTGCACCAGTAGGCGCCGCGCGGCGGACCCCGGCTCGCTCGGCTCAGCGCGCGGCGGCCGGCGTGTCGAGGCGCACGACGGCGAGCCCGCTGCGGGCCAGCTGGGCGGGCATCTCGCGGACCGCGTCCCGGTCGAGGTCGCGAACGTGCTCGGTGAGCTCGTCCCAGTCGACGAGATACGGCGTCGTACGCTGCTGCGGATCGCGGCGCGCGCCCTGCGTCCAGCCCTGCCGGGCCCGCTCCGCGCACCACCGCTCGTGCTCCATCCGCGCCAGCACCTCGACCTCGGTCGGGGTGAACACGAAGGGCGGCGCCTCCTTCCCGGAGTATCGGACGGCCGCGCAGTGCACGGCGTCGAGCTTCTGGACGAAGTGGGCCGCCTGGTCGCGATTCGACGTGCGCAGCGTCTCGGGCAGGTCCTCCCAGTCGGCGAGCGACGGGTCGTCCTCGCCGAGCGCGGCGCGCCGCCGGTCCCGATACGACTCGTGGACCCCCCGGGCCAGCTCCTCGAGGCGGATCGCCGAGCGCAGCGCCACCCACACCACGATCGTGACGAGCAGGTCGAGGACGGCGGCGAGCTGGTGGTCCTCGAAGAGGAAGACCTGGGTCACGAAGATCGACACGAGCACGCCGAGCTCGAACCAGCGGAACGCCGTGAGCCGGGCCCGGGCCATGAGGCAGGCGCCGATGATGATGAACGTCAGCGACAGCAGCGACGAGCCGGCCGTCGCCCACTGCGTGAACCCGTGGAACCCCGAGTGCAGCCGCAGCAACAGGATCTGCAGCACGTCGAACGCCGCCAGCACCACGAAGAACGTGGCGATCACGAACCGGAAGCCGCGGCGCACCGTCCAGCGCTCGTAGACGCTGAGGGCCCGGGACCGCACCAGGGCGAAGCGGCCAGGGGCGGGCGGGCGGATCGTCGGGACCTGGCGCAGCAGGTCCGCCACCGGCGCAGCGAGCGGCTCGTCCGCGCACGTCTGCTCGAGGAGCGCCAACGCTCGGAGCCGCGCGCCCTCGTCGAGTCGGCCCACCGCGGCCGCCTTCACCGCTTCGAGCGCGTTCATGAGCGCCTCGTCGGCGCGGTAGCGGCGCCGCTCGAGGGCCCGGAAGGCGAGATACATCGCGATGAACACGACATAGATCAGCGCGAGGGTCGGCTTGAAGAAGTAGTTCACGTCTCGGGTGATGAACTTGCCGAGCTCGTCGACGAACCATCCGAAGCCGGCACCGCCCAGCACGGCGACGAACCCGCGGGCGCTCGGCGCGACGAACGCGATCGCCGCGACGAGGGCGGTGACCATCATCGCCCCGCCCCAGATGGCGTGCGAGATGTGCAGCGTGCCGTTCCCGACCTGCGGATAGCCGGTCAGCACGAGGAAGAACCGGTTGCCGAGCACGCCCCCGATCGCGCACGCGAGAAACAGGTCGAGGTAGCGCGTCAGCTCGGTGCTGCGGACCGCGAGCCCGTGGACCCGGCCTCGCTCCTTGGCGACCTCAGCACCCATCTCCCCGCGAACCGTCACGCCGCCCCCGCGCGCGCACCAGGTCCCGCCTTGGATCGCCCCACCACGGCTCGCGACGGTACGCGCTTCCTACTTTCTCGGGCAACCACCGTCGACCGGGTGCCGACGCGGCCGTCAGCGTCACTTCACGGATCCAGCCGCGGCCACACGGCAGTTCGCACGCCGCGACGACGCGCGCAGCCTCGCGCGCGTCGACGTCGAGCAGCGCTAGACGACGCCCGGCCAGCCGTTACCCGAGCGGGCGCGTCGGAAGCGGTCAGGCTGCCAGTGCAGCAGCACCACGGCCCGCACCGCCGCCATCACGGCGACGATCGCGCCGATGACCACCACGCCGCTGGCGATCAGCACGACGGCCAACAGGCCAGACAGGCCGACCAACAACCATCGGGTGCGCCGCATCGAGCGCCACTGCTCGTGACCTTCGCCCAACCGCTCATTCATGTCGTGCTCTCTTCCCCGGAGCCGGCTCGGTGCCGGTCTCCTCACTGCCGATGCTGACGCTGGCGGGGTGCGGATCGGTCAGGCGGCTGTTAGGCCTTCGTCAGGGACGACGGCCACCGTTCGCAACGCTGACAAGGAGCGGCCAGCCGGGAAGGGACTCGAACCCTGCCCTGCTCATGACGAGCGATCCGGGCACGGCCGCTGAGGCCACGGTCGCCCCATGGAAATGGCGATACCGGCGTTGAACAGGACGGTAGAGAGATGCTGCGCCGTCATCACGACTTCCCCTTGTTCAGGCCGGTCTCGTCTCCGGCTGTCCTGTCGGTGCTTGGGCAGCGGCAAGGCGGCTGATCCCACCGACGGCGATCACCAGCCCGATCACGGCGGGGATCAACTGGCCGCCACCATGCCCGAGCGACTCACCGAACACGGCAATCCCCAACGCGACGCTCGCGAGCAGCGTCAGCGCGTTGCTCGACGAGATCGCCGGAGCGAGGACGCCGGTCTTGAGGGCGGATTGCATCAACGCGAAGCCCAATAGCGCGGAGACGATCAGGGCGTATGTCGTCCAGCTGCCCAGGAGCACGGACACGCCGTGGCCCAACTCACCGACGAACACCTTGGTCACCGCGGCCTGGAAACCGAACGCGACACCAGCCCCGGCGCCAAAGAGGAGCGCTCGCTGCGCCCCGCGACGCCCTCGCCCCAACGCCACCGCGCTCGCGACGAGGAGCACCGATACGAGACCTGCTGCCCACCAGGCGCTGGAGCTGGGATGGAGGTTCCCGCCCTTCGGCGAGCCGACGGAGAGGAACAACACGATTCCCGCCACGACAGCGAACGCCCCGATCATCTCTCGGCGCCCCACGCGCTGCCCGGTGACTCGCGCCCCCAGCGGAAGGGCGAGGACGAGGCTGAGCGTCGTCACCGACTCGACCACGACCAACGATCCCTGGTTCAACGCCGCGGCCTGCAAGACCCAGCCGCCGGCCTGCAACAGCGCGCCGGCCAGCCAGACCGGGCGACGCAGGATCTGCACCAAGAATCGAGGGTCGTCTTCGCCGGCTGGAGCCTCCAGCGTGCCCTTCTGTTGGAAAACGTTGCCGCCGGCGAACGCCACCGCCGCGAGCAGAGCCAGGAAGACGTCCACCTACCGCCCCTCGCCCCGACGACGAGGAGCGGCATCGCGCGGTTCTCCCCCACCAGCCGCCTTCACCGCATCGGTCTCATCTCGCGGTGGGTATCGCTCCTCGTCCGTCATCATCAACAGCACATTCGGTGAGTCCTCGAGAGAAACGTAGGTCGGTCGTGCGCGCAAGGCCACCGCAAGGGTCAGGGGCGCTCGAGCGCGTGATCCGGACCGCCTCACCGAATGAGCAGGATCCCGCTCCCGCGGTTCGACACCGTACGACTTCGTTGCTCAATGAGCACCTACATTCCCGGCTCGCCATCGGGTGCCTCGACGACCGGCGCGTCAGTTCCGGATGTTCGGAGCCGGGAAAGGGACTCGAGCCCCATGACCTGCCCACTCTTGGTGCGCCGACGATGTCGGCGATGATGTCAGTGCCGGCGTTCCAACTACCCGGTAAACGTGGGGCTCGCCGCCGAGGCCGGATCGACGGTGACGGTCACCGTGGCGATCGTCGACGTGACCGCCTGGGCATTGACGGTCTGGGCGCCGACCGCAGCGCGGCGGCTGTCGCCCCGCTGCCCGTGGATCGACGCGGTGCCAATCGACGACGATGGTGACGATGGTGGCGGTGTCGAGGTGGTCGCCACGGTGGTCGGCGAGCTCGCCGGAGTGGTCGGGGTCGACGCCATCGTGGTCGACCCCGAGGTCGAGGTGCCCGTCGTGGTGGTCGACGGGTTCAGGATCGCCTGGTACGTCATGGTGTCGGTGCCCACGAACCCGGGGTTCGGCGTGTAGGTGAGCAGGTCGCCGCTGATGGTGGCGGTGCCGTGCTGGGGCGGGTCCACGATGTTGAAGGTCAGTGTCCCCGAACCGGGCTGGCCGGTGACGCTGAGCTGCACGGTGACGGGTTGACCGGCGGTCGTGACGACGGAGATCGCCACGGCGGCGAACACCGTCAGGCCGGTGTCGGCCGCCAACTGGGACACGCCGCTGATCGAATCGATCGCGGGCAACAGCGCCAGGGCTCCGGCACCCGCTGCGAGGCGTTTGAGCAACGACCGGCGGGTGAGTCCCGTGTTCACCGTCGCGAGCGCAGCCGTCGTGGGCTCGGCCTCGTCGAGGATGCCGGCTTCGCGCAGCTGCGCGAGGGCGAGGACCACGATCTCCTCATCGGCGGGGAGACCGGTCTGGCTCGCGACGCGCTGGGCCATGTCACCCACCGACATCGACCCGTCGCAGAGGTCGTAGACGACAGCGACCGTCGGGTTGAGCACGTGGCCGACATCGGCGCGCTCGTCGTAGACGAGGAGCCCGCCGTCGTCACTGCGGCGGACGCGAAAACCCCGGGTCTTGACGCGGTACCCCACGGTGTGCCTCCATCTGGGCTGGGACCCCGAGCGGCGACTCTATCCGGGCGGGCCCGCCACCGGCCTAGGAGCGCAGCCCGTCGTAGCGCTCGGCGAACGGGAACGCCGCGAGCACCTGCCCGGCGTCGCGCAGCTCCCGGGGGTCGAACCGCTCGGGCCAGCGGCCGGGGAGCGCCTCGGAGATTCTCCTGAGCTCGTCGCCGGTGCCTGGCGCGCGCGAGTCCGTCACGAAGGCGTCAGCGGCTCGCGACCAGGTGAGCCCCAGGCACCGCGCGAGCCATCGCAGCTCCCCGACCGGGTCGCGGCAGACGACCTCGTGGTCGACAACGCGGATGTCCGGTACGGAACGGACGGCGTCGTCGAGGCCTGCGGTCAGCACGCCGATGAGCCACGCGGCCCGCACGAGCGGGGTCGCCGGTTCTTCGGGCGCCGGCGGACAGCCGAGGCGCGTCGTGAGGTCGCGGCGGACCGCCGCAGGGATTAGATGGTCGTCGTCGTGCAAGTACACCGGGAACCCGCGGTCCTGCCAGCTGGCGAGGACATCGAGGGGATGCCGGCGGACCACGAGCACCTCGGGCCCCCAGCGCTCCACGATCCAGCGAAGGCTCAGCGCGACGTGGACGCTCTTCACCACGCGGTGACGGGCGCGGTCGGGAACGTCTTGGGAGTCGCAAGGTCGAGCATCTCCGTGACGGCCGGTGGGAGCGGACCCGGAGCGAGCGCCCGGCGACGCTCGGCGACGGGGAGCGTCTCGAGCAGCGCGACAAGCTCGGGTCGGGGCCCGACACCGTCGGTCTCGGTGAAGACGGCATCCCAGCAGCGGGCGTAGTCGTCGGCCCGGTCTCCGGGTTGAAGCGACGGGTAGGCACCCCGGCCACGCTTCGCGAAGTAGGCGAAGGGGTGATGGGCGGGGTTGTCGGGCTCGTGGACGTACGCCGCGTGCTCGGTGGCCGCCAACGCGGTGGCGATCCACGTGGTGCCGGATCGGGGTACCCCCGCGACGAGCACGGTGATCCCGCGCGTCGGCGGCGACGACAGCCCTCCCGTCGGTGACCCCACGGGCTCGTCCCGCGAGAACAGTCGGGCCAAGGCCCGCTGGTCGACCGGCACGCCGTCCCGTGTGCGACGCGCGGTGTCGGCCGCGTCGCTAGATCGTGAACGCGTCACGGTACCGCTCGTCCTCGTCGCCGCGGATCCCAGCCTGGGTCGCGAGAGCTGGCGCGGCGAGGAAGCGGCGGCGGTCACGCAGCGACGTCGTGAGGTATTGATCGATCGCGTGGTGCGCGGTTCGCCACACGGCCATCTCCGCGACCGTCGCGGGCAGGTCGGCGAGGATCTGGTCGTACACGGTGTGGTGATACGCGAGCGCGTGGGAGCAGGTGATGACGTCCGGGACCTCGAGGTGCTCACAACCCGCCGCCCGCGGCGAGGGCTGACCCCAGCGGCACCCCCCCAGGTAGAGGAGGTCCCATGGGCGGTCGGCGAGCTCCGCCAGGCTCTGGCGCAGACACCACGCCGTCCCTTCGAGAAAGATCGCGTCGTCCTCGAAGACGAGGACATTGTCGAGCCCTTGGTCACGGGCGAGCTGGACGATCCGACGGTGCGAGAGGGTGCACCCGAGGTGATGACACGCCGGGGTCTCGATCGCAGGGAACCGCCGCACCCGGTCCGCGATCCCGATGCGCTCGAAACGCTCCTGCATCGTTGCCCATCGGCCCGCCGCGCTGTCCACGTTGATGCAGTAGATGGCGTCGAAGAACCAGAACGGGCTCTGGCGTGCCTGCTGGAAGGTCGACGCGACGCGCTCGGTGAGCTCGACGCCGAGGTGCTCCCCGAAGTGGTCGACGACGTCGCCGACGTCCAACCCCAGCTCGTCCCAACCGATGAGGTAGTTGCGGATCCGGTCCTCCCATCGGTTCACGTACTGGATCCCCGCCGGCCGGTCGAACCGATGCACCCAGCGCAGGAACGGCAGACAGACGGTCCGTCTCCCGTGCTGGCGGTACTTCTCGTGGAGGTAGCCCTCCTCGCCCCCGAACCCCGAGAAGCGCGGGTTGAATCCCAGCCATGACTTGCGCCGGGCGGCGAAGCAGCCCAGACCGTGCATCGGGATCTCGAAGGGCTCGCTGTCGAGCGCGGTGCCGCGATCATCGACGGCCCAGGTGCCATACATGCCGGACCGCCACTCCGGCTCGAAGTGCGTCGCGACCAGGCCGCCCAGCTCATCCCACTCGATCGGGCCCTGCAAGAGGTCATCCGAGTCGGGATGCTCGTCGATGTACCGCAGCAGCGCGGCGAGCGCGCCCGGCTCGAGCAGCACGTGGCAGTCCATCACGAGCACCCAGTCGGCCGTGGCGTAGCGAAACAAGAGGTCGCGCACCGCGGTGCCACGAACTTCGGCGCACGGCACGTAGCGCAGCTGCTCGACGCGGTCCGAGAGCTCTCGGAGCGGCCAGGCCGCCTGCCCTGTCGGGTCGTTGTCCAACACGAGGATCGAGACCCGGTCCATCACCTCGGGGTGGTACAGGCGCAGCGCCTGGACCGAGAAGTAGACGCCGTCGTAGTCGTCGTACGTCGCCATCCCGATGCAGAGCGTCCGCGGCGGGTGCGGCGGCCCCGCCGGCGGCGTGACCTGGCCGTCGTCCCGCTCCTCGACCCCGGCGGCCGGCGTGCCGACGGCCGCGAGCCGCAGCAGCTCTCGGATCTTCGTTCCGTCCACCGGCACGGCAGGCGAGATTACCGGTGCGACGCCGATGCCCGATGCGCACCGGACCACGGGACGGCGCGGCCGCGGGCCGGTAGCGTTCGCGCCCATGCGCGGCACGCCTCCTTCGCGCCGCCGCGGCGGCGCGCGGGCCCAGCGGCGCCGCGCCGCGTGTGCCGGCCGCGGCTTGACGGGCCACCTCGCACCGGTCGCTGGCGGCGCCTGGTGAATACGCGGGTGTGCACGGTCGCGCTCATGTACCTGCGGGGCGAGCTCCCGTTCATCGGCGAGTGGCTCGAGTATCACCTGACCCTGGGCGTCGACCACACCTTCTTGGGTCTGAACGTGACGGACGACCTCGTCGATCCATCGACGTACCTGAACCCTCGGCGCCCCACGCCCGCGATGTACGACCTGGAGTCGACCGAGGTCGAGCTGCTCGAGCACACACTCGATCTGGTCCGCCCGTTCGGCGCGCGCGTGACGCCCTACATCGTGCTGCGTACCGATCCCCACTACATGCCCGCGCAGCGTCGCTTCTACAACGCGGTGTTTGGCCTCCAGCGCCACAACTTCGACTGGGTCGGAGTCCACGACATCGACGAGTACCTCGTGCCGCAAGACGAGTTTCGAACCATCAAGGCGGCGCTCACCGCATGCCCCGACGCCTACGACTCGATCCAGATGGAGCAGGTCGTCGTCGAGCCGCGCTGGGACGGTGAGCGACGACCACGACCTGCGCCCCTCCTCGTCCCCGAACTTCGACGATGCGCTGAGGTCGTGCCGCTCTTCCACGGCATGAAGAGCATCACTCGATGTCGCGCCGCCGCGGCGATCGGCGTGCACTACCCACAGCTCATCGTCGGTGCTCGGTCACTCGCCGACCGCCGGCTGCTGAACTATCACTTCCGCGGGTTCACCGACACCGACTACCGCTACCGCGTACCCATCGAGCACCAGGTGTACGACATGACCGACGACCGACCCTGGGCGCTGCTCCACAGCGAACGAGCGGCCGCGAACACGATGCGGGCGGGGTAAAGGACACTCGGAGCCGGGAGAGGGACGCGAACCCTCGACCTGGCGAGCAACTCAGCACCGAGCGGCTGCGCCAGCTGCCGCAGCGACGGGCGGGATACGGCCACGGTCGAGCGACGGCGTCCGAGTTCTTTGCTGTCGGGGTTCCCTTCGTGCCGAACCCCAGGAAATCACTCCCGCCGGAAGCCTCGGCCGCGTCGGTCGTCGGCCCGTGCGGCGCGACCGGTCGGGCGGGGCGTCGAGGCTGGGGGCGAAACGCCGCGCCGCGTCAGGGACTGGCCGACGGTGGCTGACACGCCGCTGGTGGCGCGGGGGGGAGCCGCGGCCCGGTGATCGCCTCCTCGAGCGTCGGCAGCGCCGCCGTGGCGAGCACGTCGGCGCCCGCGACCGTGTAGTGGATCCCGTCCCACCGGTAGCCGGGGCCGCCGTTCTGGATGGTGTTGCGGTCGTCGATGATGCCGACCCGGTTCGGGTCCGCCGCCGCCACGGCCTCGTAGACCGAGTCCAGCGCCTCCGTCTGCCAGAAGGGCTGCTGGACCATGGGCGGCGCGAGCGCGAAGTAGACCCGCGCGCCGTTCACGCTGAGCATGCTGATCGCGCAGTCCGCCGCGGCGGTGAGCTCGGCGGCCCAACCCGGTGTTCCGACCTCGAGCCACTGCCCGTTCACACGGTGGGGCATGCCGTCCCAGAGGCTCCACATCACCACCACGGCGGACGGGTCGAAGGCCTGCACCAGGGGCGGGAACTTCACCGGCCACTCACACTCCGGCGAGGGCGGGTGCACCTTGACGTCGCCGGGCGTCTCGCGGACGGCATCGGACCAGATGTCGAGCGGGCAGTACGAGCCGGGCGTCTTGGGCGGCATGCCGGCCGGGACGACGATGTAGGACGCCCTTGCGACATCGATGAAGCCGATCGCGGCGGACGCTGCCGTCGAGTCGCCGACGATGAGGACCCGGGGCGCCTCGTGCACGGGCGGCTGACGGCTCGCCGTCGCGGCGGACACCTGCACCGGGGGCGTGAACACGGGCGGCGCGATCGGCGCGGTCACGACAGCCGCCGCGACACCGCCGACCACGAGCGGGGTCGCCAGTCGCACGGTCCAGCCGCGGGCCACGCCGTGACGGACCGGCCGCTCGACGAGCCAGTACGAGGCGAGCGTCGTCGCGAGCAGCAGCCCGGCGCGGATCACCGTCCCGTCGAACCAGTCGACCCCGAGGCGGGCGTCGGTGAGGATCGTCCAGATCGGCCAGTGCCACAGGTACAAGCCGTACGAGATGAGCCCGATCCGCACGAGCGGCCGGCGCGCGAGCACGGTGGTGACGACGCCGGGGCGGGAGGCAGCCACCACGACGGGCACGGTCAGGAACGAGGCGAGCGCGATCCCACCCTGATACGCGAACGCCTGACGGCCGTCGACCAGCAAGAGGCACGCCAGGAGCCCGCCGAGGGCGAGGGGCGCGACGACCGCGCACGCCCGCCGGACACGCTCGCCGAGCGGCCCGGCGACGAGGAGCGCGGCCGCGGCACCGAAGAGCAGCCCGAACGCATGGGTGTCGGTCTGGAAGTACACGGCCGAGGGGTTCGTCGGGCTGTACCACAGCGCCATCAAGGCGATCGACACACCCGCACCGGCGAGGGCCAGGACGAGCAGCCCACGCCGCCCGAGCGAGCGCACCGCGAGGAACGCCGCGAGGGCCAGCGGCCACAGCAAGTAGAACTGCTCCTCGATCGCGAGACTCCACAGATGCTGGAGCGGGCTCGGCGCGCTGAACTGGGTGAAGTAGCTCGTGCCCTGCGCGGCGAAATGCCAGTTGGCCACATAGGCGAGCGAGGCGAGGGCGTCGCCGGGGAACGCATGCAGCTGGACCGGGTCGGGCCACGACGTGCGGGCCCACAGGGCCATGACGCCGAGCAGCACCAGCAGGGCAGGGAGCAGACGACGGGCTCGGCGCGACCAGAAGCCGCCGAAACCGATTCGGCCGTTCGATCGGTGCTCGCTCAACAGGAGCGAGGTGATGAGGAACCCGGAGATGACAAAGAAGACGTCGACGCCGAGGAAGCCCCCGGGGAGCCACGGTGCGCCCGCGTGGAACACGATCACCGCCAGCACCGCGACGGCACGCAGGCCGTCGATCCCTGCTGAGTACGGGAGACGGTGCCGCCGGGTCGACGATGAGGCCACGTCGGGACACGACATCTACGTGCAAAACGGCCACCAGGCCCCGCGATAACGCCCGGACGGGACGCAATCGTCCGTTCTGGCCGGAAATGCGGTTAGAGCCCTCGCAGCGGGATCGCGGCGGCGAGCGCGACGTAGCCCGCGTCGTTGAGGTGCAGGTGGTCGCCGCTGTCGAAGCGAGCCGCGAGCTGGTCAGGCGCGGCCGGGTCGGCGACCGCGGCCGCCAGGTCGACGACCCCGTCGAAGGCGCCGCTCGTCGTGATCCAGCGATTGATCGCGTCGCGCTCGAGCTCTCGCTCCGGCGTCCACACCTCGTAGCCGCCGAACGGGAGGATCGTCGAGACAATGACCCGGACGCCGCGGGCGTGCGCGTCAGCCACGACTCGGCGGTAGCCCGCCACCAAGGCCACGACGTTCGGGGGGTTCGGGCTGTTCAGGTCGTTCACGCCCTCGAGGAGAATCACTGTCCGCACACCGGGCTGGTCGAGCGCGTCTTGGCCGACCCGAGACACGGCGCTCGGGCTCAAGGTGGTGGACGCCAGCAGCTGGTTGCCGACGATCCCCGCGTTCACAATCGAGACGCCGTTGTCGGGTCGGGCGTCGAGGCGGCGCGCCAGGCGGTCCGGCCAACGATCGTTGCGGTTGAGGCTCGAGCCCAGACCGCTCGTGAGCGAGTCACCGAACGCAACGACGGTGTGGCTCGGCACGGGCCGCCGGACTTCGAGATCCGAGACCCAGGGCCAGGCCGTGACGGGCCGGAACGCCCGATCCGACCGTTGCCACACCCGATCCCCGTACGCAACGAGGTTGCGCTGCTGGGCGTCGATGTTCTCGGTTGCGTCGGTGCTGCCCGCGCGGATGGCGAGACTCACCGCCATCTCGCTCGACGGGTCAACCGTCCACGGCACCAGATCCGTCAGCGCCGTGCCACCCGGGCGGATGGAGATCTCGGAACGGCCGCCTACCGTCAGCGCGTGCAGGGTGCCCGGCACCACCCCGCCAGCGTCGACGGCGGCGAGCGTCGCCGACACCATCCACAGGGACGTCGTGCCGAACTCGTTGGTCAGACGGACCCGCACGCCGTTCCCGCCGACGCTCGGATGGATGAACTCGCGCACCGTGACGGTGCTCGTTGATGCGCCCCTCGTTGTGGCACTCCGAGGGGGAACTGGGAGCGGGAACGCTCCCTGTGGGCTGGAGCTCCACGCCGCCACCCACGCCTCGGCTCGGGCCCGCGCGCGGTCGTGACCGGCACCACGAGGGCGACGACGGATAGCACGATCCCACAGACGGCCGCACGCACCAACCGGGCGCGACCCGCCCTCACCATGTGACGTCGAGGTGCACGCCATCCCCATCCCTGCGTCCGGAAGGCTACTCGGCGTCATCGCCGCGGCTCCCCGACGGTCCGTCAACGCGTCACGGACCGTGCACCTCTTGTTGCTGGGCCAGCGGATCGGCGGATTCAGTCTCCTCGGCTCCGACCGGGGTGGTGGGGAGTCCGCGGGTGAAGAGGAGCGCGATCAGCGCGAGCACAGCGAGGAGCGACAGGGAGGCGCGCAGGCCGTCGAGGCGGGCCTGCGCGTTTGCGTCGACGATTGCGGTGGCAGTCGAGCCGGTGACGCCGGCGTCTTTGAGCGCGGCTTGGAGGTCGGCGTCGGAGATGAACGGTACGCCGCTGGTGAGCTGCGTTTGGGCCTTGGAGGTGAGGTCTTTGGGCACCGCGGGGTTGTTCTGGATGCCAGTGAAGAAAGAGGCGGTCAGCGCTGAGATCAGAACCGCGCCGGACAACGCGGTACCGAGCGAGATACCGAGGTTGCTAAAGGTGTTCTGGAGCCCGCCGACCTCGCCACTTTGCTCGTCGGGCAGGGCAGAGACGGTCACGGCGCCGAGCTGCGATGCGAGGGCGCCGATACCCAAGCCGCCGAGGATCATCGGCCAGGTGGTGATCTCGGCGCCGGCGCCGGCGTCAAGCGCGGCGACGAACACGACGAGGCCGAGGAACAGCGCGAGGAACCCGAGCTGGGACACGCGCCGCGGTGACGCGTGTGGAAACGCCTTGGGGATCCCGACGGCAGCGATCACCAAGGTGATCGACAACGGCAGAACCCGGACGCCGGTCTCGATCGCGGAGAGGCCGAGCGCGATCGACAGGAACAACGGCACCGCGAAGAACAGGCCGGCCTGGAGCAAGAATTGGAAGAAGAACGCGGTGAGCCCGCTGCGGAGCAGACGGACCCGCAAGATCGCGGGGTCGAGCAGCGCGGGCTTGCCCACGTCCCGCCGGTGCTTCTCCCACTCCAGGAACCCCACCAGGACCGCTCCGCCACCAAGCACCAACCAGATCACCGGCGAGAGCCCCAACCACGTCGGCGCATCCGGTTTGGGTTGCACGAGTCCCCAGGTCCCCGACCGGAGGATCCCGTAGACGATCAGGCCCAGCCCCAGCGCCGACAGCGCCGTACCGACCAGGTCGAGACGCGCGCCTTCCTCCTTGGGCGTGTCGGCCGTGCGGCGGTTGAGGAGCAGGACCACGCCGATCACGAGCGCCTCACCGACGAACACGTACCGCCACGACCAATAGGTGGTGAACAACCCACCGATGAGCGGACCGACCCCCACGGCGATGGCGCCCCCGGCGGCCACGATCCCGTACGCGCGGGGCCGATCAGGTTTGGCGAAGTTCGAGGCCACCAACGCCACGATCGCCGGCATGACAAGCGCAGCGCCGACTCCTTCGAGGAACGACCAGCCGAACAACAACACGCCGAGATTGGGAGAGACGGCCGTCGTCAACGAACCGCACGCGTAGATCACACAGCCGATCGAGAAGGCACGCTTGCGTCCCAAGATCGCGCCCATCCGGCCACCGGTGATCATCAACGCCGCCATCACCAACGTGAACATCGTGATCGCGGTCTGGATCCCGGTAACCGTCGTCCCCAGGTCCTTCGCGACGGTCGCGATCGACACGTTCATCACCGACGCGTCGAGAATCATTACGAACTGCGCAGCCGCCAATGTGACGAGGACCGCCTTGGCCGCACCGCTCACGGCCTGTTCCGTCCTCATCGTCGTATCCGTCATCGTGGCGTGTGGGTCAATGTGGGCGCGTGACACTCAGCTTGGCGGCGCCGACCGAGGGTGCGTGGTTTCAGCCGGCGGTGTTGCGGCGTGCAGGAGGGCGTCGCTCGGCGTCGCGTTCGGGCGCTGGGAGGTACTTCTGACGGAACGTCTTCGCTGCATCGGTCTCGTACGGCGGCGGGTACCGCTACTCGTTCGTCATGATCAGCAACACGTTGGGCGCGTCCATCACGCAAACGTAGATCGGCTCGCCGCCACGACACCACTGTCCCTAGTCATCAACGCTGGGCGTGGCCGCTGGTGCGGCTCGGTCAGAGGCCCTCGCGTGCTTCGAGGCGTCCGGATCGGACAGCTGCCGTGAAGGCTTGGTAGTCGCGCTCGTTCTGGTCGGCGTACCTCTCCGAGAAGTCAGTGATCGACTCGTCGAACCGATCCTTCTTGCCGAGGTATGCCGCGAGGGCGATCGGGTCGCCGGAGCGGGCGTGGGCACGCGCCAGTGTTTGGCCGCAGATACCCCCGTAAAAGGACAGCCCGGTTGGTGTGAGGGTTTCGACGGCCGCCGAGCCCTTCATGTCGCGAAGCTGCCGCCAATACAGGTACCGATTGGCCTCGACGCCTTTAGTCCAGCCCAGGAAGATGTCGCTCGCCGCCTGCATCATGCGCTGACCTTCCACGACTCGCTCGCCGGGTTGCCGAAAACGGCTCTTGGGCAGGTGGTCCTCAAGAACCGAGGCGGTCGCCTCCTTGACTTGCAGGAACAGCGGATCTTGCTGATCGCGGCCCTGCAAGAGGACGATGAACGCTCGAGTGCCGACGCTGCCGACGCCCACGACCTTGCGGGCCATGTCGACGACCTCGAACCGCTCCAATAGCTCCCGCCGGTCGGCTTGCAACGTGGCCCGGTAGGCCCGGAACTGGTCGTGGATGGTTCGCTCGACCTCCCCGGGCGAGACACCGAATGCCGCTTCGATGTCGCGTGCGGGGACAACGATCGGGGGTTGGCTGACGATCCGATACTGGCCGTCGACGCGCTCCGCGAGCTTCGACAAGGCCTGCAGGCTGTCACGGGTGTGTGCCTTCTCCGCCGTTGCGGCCGCGTTCTTGGCCAAGCGCTTGTCGGCTTTGCTCTTCACCGACTGCGCGATCTGGTTCACGGCGCCTAACACGTCCGCCTCGGTGATGCGCGAGTACCAGATGTCCAGCGTGCGCATGTCGGCGAACTCGGCCATCGCCTGTCGATACGCCGACACTGAGGCAAGCGTCGCGGCGCGCTCGTCGGCCTTCTTGAAGCCATTGTTGCGCGCCGCGATCGCAAAACTCGCCGCCATCCGTTTGACGTCGTACTCAAACGGCCCGGGAAGCGTCTCGTCGAAGTCGTTCAGGTCGAACAGCAACGTTCGCTCCGGTGACGCGAATGCACCGAAGTTCGACAGGTGCGCGTCGCCGCACAGCTGGACGTTGAGTCCCGCCCTCGGCGTGTCCTTCAGGTCGGACGCCATGATCTTCGCCGCACCCCGATAGAACGTGAACGGCGAGACCATCATTCGGCCATGACGGACCGGCACCAGATCCGGCTCCCGAGTCGTGTTCTGTTCCTCGAGCAGCGCAACGGGGTCGGGCCGGCCCGCGGCAGGCTTCCATCCCGTATGACCCGACGGGGCCACCACATCGCGTGCAGCCTTCCCCTGCGCTCGGCGATCTTCGACACTCGGATGCGCGACCACGCTCACGGCAATCCCCTCGCGATCGAGTGGCTACGACGCCACGCGAGCCAGACTAGGGGACGTATTTCGCGGCTGCCTCCACCGGCCGGCTGTGACGCCGTTGGCCGTCGTCCACGGCCGCGCAGAAGGTCGCCTGGTTGGCAGCTCTGCCGACTGCCCTCTCCTTCGCTATCCGCACCGCAGTGAATCAGGGGTCCGACCACGCAAGCACGGACATCGGGGACGACTAATTCGCCTGTGAGAGCGCTGGGCGAAGGAGCCTGCCGACGGCGGTACTTCGCGAGGCGCGTCGTCGCTCATCAGACGAGGCGGGGAGCCGGCAACGGGACTCGAACCCTTGACCTGCATATTTAGGAACGGTCCCAGCGCCGAGCGCTGTGCTGACCGCCGCCACGCCCCGGCGGAATGCCGATCACGGATGAGCGACGGGCATCCGAGTGATCCGCTGGAGAGCGGCTCGAGGTTCCACAAATCCACTGTGGCGCGACACGCCGGTCATGCCATCGGAGGGCTGACGGGGTGAATTGGCCGGCCAAGTCGGTCTGGGTCCGTCAGAGTGCGGATGAGCAGGTCGACGCTCAGGAACAGGACCCAGGCAGGGAAGAGCAGCTCAATCCATGGGATGGAGCTGGCGACGAGGACGAGGAACAGCCCGATCAGGAAGCCGCCTCGAGCGAACCAACGTTGGGCGATAAGACCGACGCGAAGACCGATTGCTGATGTCGAGATAATGAAGACGCCGGCCATTCGAATACCGAAGTTGCTCAGGAGGCTGTAGGTCGTGGGGCGGCCGAACTCCCACACATCGAGGGGCACCGCGCCGTGGTGGCGAGCCGCCTCCGAAAGCAGCCCGCCACCAAGCGCTGCCATCACAAACAGCATCGCGACGAAGAGCAGGCCGCTGCCGAGATAGACGGTGGCGAAGAACTTGTCCTCGGCGTCGCCGATCTGGGTGCGCACGACACCCATGAACCACAGGAATGCGACGCCACAGAACGGCACGAGGTTGAGTGCCACATGCACGGCGTTGCGCTGCGACGAATTTGTGAGCCAGGCTCCTGCGGCATTGGGACTCGCGGGCACCGCGAGGTGAAATGCGACGGCGACGGCGCCGAACAAGAGTGCGAACACGATGCCGGCGACCGCGGCGGCGCGCGGCGTTCGCGGCACTTCAGGCGTACCTTGCCGGCTCGAATTCACGAGGCCTCCTCGGGACGTTTTGGTCACTGAGCGTCCTCAGCCTGGCATCACGCGCCGCGAGCCTTGGACACCGTGACCGCGGTCGTGAACGAAGCCGCAGACCTTCGCAATGACCTGCGGCGCGCGATGCGGTCCTGTGGACACCCGAGCCGGGTACGGCTGTCGTCGAGCCATTACGAAGCCGCGATGGCCCCTCAGAGCGACGCGCCCAAGCGGAGGCAACGAACTCGACGGGCACGCCCAGGGAGAGACCGGGTGCGGCTTGGAAGAGCCTCTGCTTCCACGCGTGGGCGACGTTTTTTGGCACGCTTCCGAGGAATCGGCCTATGCCTTCAACGCGCTTATGCCGACCACGATGAGGTCGGCATTCACTTCCTTCGCAGCCCGAAGGATCGTGTCGGCTCGATCAGCGCGAAGTGCGTGGGTCGTGGATGTGGGTTGGTGAATTTGCGGGACAAGCGGATCGACTCATAGTGGGTGTCCCCTCGCGCCCGGACATTAGGGGCGAACTCAAATTCGCCGGCGACGCCGGCCAGGTGTCACGGCTGCACCAACGACTGCTGCCTTTGCAACGGGCGAAGGCCCAGGGGTGACGGCTCTGGTCACGACGGCGGCCTTCGCTACGGGCGCGCGGACCACTCCGACTCGTCCTCGACGTCCGGGTCCAAGTGGCATGTCAGGCTCCTTTTGATTCGAGCGCTTCGTCCGCCTCCAGGGCGGCGATGATCGCCTGGGGGGAAATGCGGCCATTCGCGATCAACTGGCCGCCCGCACGGCGGACGGCCGACGCGAACGGCGCGGCCCACACATTCTCGTAGACGAGGACACCAGCGACACTTCCGGGATCCATCGCGGCAGCGAGGTGTTCGACGTCATCTTCGGCAAGGAACTCGGCGAGCTCGACCTCGAGCGCCTCGAATGGTCCGAGGTCATCGAGGTCGGACAACTCCATGGCCTCAACGGTGCCGTCCTGGTCCTTCATGAGGATCAGAACGTCGATAACACGGATAGACCCCGCCTCGACGAGCGCGACCAACTCGTTGGCTGCCTCCCCCGTGAAGTTACGTTCTCCTTCAGGGAACTCGACAATGATGAAATCGACGGGTCCGAGCTGATCGAGCGGGTCACCGGTCATCCTGCATCCATTCGTTGCACTGGCGGAGGTGGATCGCTGCGCCCTCGTCAACCCACGCTTCGACCTTCACGACGTGGCGCCATCCTAGATGAAGGCCGGCTAAACAGGTCCGGGCGGCCGGTCGGACCGCAGACGTGGATCCGTAGGGCATGCGGAGCGCACGCCGAGTTGCAGAGCCGTCCGCCCGTTGGCTCGACACCCCACGTCGGGTCGAAACCAAACCTCAACTATCTCGAGCAGGGCGATACCCCACATCGCTCACGTGGTCGCGGGTAATCGACTGATCTGCTCAACGAGCGCTGCGCCACCCGGCTAGCTGTGCGGCCCGCCAACCAACTGCGCGTCGTCGCCGGTCGCCGTCGTTGGAGCCGGGAAGGGACTCGAGCGCGCCAAGCAGCGGATTGTTCGCGTCGAGGCTGTCATTCCCCGTCGCGGTCAGGGCACACGAGTTCGCGGTCTCGTTCGCGGGTTGCACCCCAACGACGTGCTGGTACCAGCGCACAGCTTCCCGTACCCGCCGGCTCCACGAACACCGAGCGAAACGACCTGATCGAAGAAGACGACTCCACTGCGCTGCCCGTCGGGGCGACGTTGCGGGTCAACGTCGAATACGCCACCGCCGTACCAATCGACGTGATCGCACCCCCGGAGCCGACGTAGCGACAAACGCAGGGGGGGCCGCGCGACACATGAGCCGCTGTACGAGTGCTGTGCTCGGCGTTCGTCACCCGATCGCGTGACGCTGCATCGCGAACGCGCTGGTCATGACGTTGGGAGCCGGGAAAGAGACTCGAACCCTTGACCTGCTCATTACGAGCAATCCAACAGCCAGCGATGTACTACCGGCCGCGATGCGCCGTGGCAGGCCGATGCCGGCCGAGCGACGGCGACCGAGTTATCTGCTGTGGCGGCTCACGGCTGCGGGTTCGGGGGTCGAGTGCTCTCGACCGCTCTTCGAATGACCACACCAGGAGAGACACGGGGCTCGAAACGGCGGACCCGGCGAGAGGCGACCGAGGTGAACGGAAGGGTCGGTGTGCGTCACCGACGCCGCAACCTTGGATACCCGCATGAGAATTCGGTGGGTGGCGGTGGGTTGCTTAGAGAAGCGAGTCGGCGCGTTGCGCCAGGGCGGTGAAACCGTACTGGTTTGAAGCATTGGTCGCGCTCGTCAGCAATTTCGCCGCGCGGGGTTCGTCGGTGTCCTCATGGCGTCTTCGGAGCACCTTGGCCCACTCGTATTGGGTACGAGCGGTCCAGTAGGGGGCCTCTAGGTTTTGGCTCATGTCGAACGCCTGATTGAAGTGCCGTTCAGCGCGGTCGTAGTCATCGAGTGCGCCAGCGAGCATCGCGAGATAGAGCGCCACTGGACCTCGTGCAGCCGGGCCGAGCGCAGTCCATTGGGCATGCCACGCACCCAACTGCTCGTACAGCAGCGGCAGGACGTCGTGCTGTTCGAGTTGGACGCAGACGTCCGCCATGAGAGCCATGGCGGTGAGCCAAGCGTTGTCGTATTCGAACTTTGCGAACTTGTCGTTGACGTCGGCCTGGATGAGGGCAAGCGCGTCGGCGGGGCGATCGAGTTCGCAGTAGGTGCGGCCGAGCGCAGCGCGCAGGATCGGAAGGCCGGGATTCTCGACGGCAGCTTGCTCGAGGACCTCGACCATCTCTCCCAACCGACCCTGCACGTCCCGGATCTCGAGGAGCAGGCCACCCCAGGTAGTGAGCGCTTCGGGGACGCTGTCGGCCCCGACCGTCAACGCGTCGTTCGCGAGCTCTTCGGCGGCGTCGAGATCACCGGAGATCACGCACAGCTCTGAGCGCGTTCCGGTGACCATCCAGCGCTCCAAGCGTCGGTCGAGCTGCTCAGCAAGCGACGCGCACGCATCGAGGTGGGCTTCAAGCGCGGCTCGGTTCCCCGCCTGGAAGCATGCGAGCGCTCGACTGTAGTTTGCGTCAAAGCTCGCGCTCGGGTCCCCAATGGCCGCCGCGGTCGACAAGGCCTCCGCGAGGTCGACCAGCCGCGCATCAAGGTTCTCGGGAAGTGTAATGGCGCCGTAGGCGCTGGCGGCCCGTAGGAACGCGAGCGGATCGTCGAGGCGGCGCGCCACGGTCATGCTCTCGTTGATAAGTGCGGCGATGCGTTCACGTTGACCGCTGTACGACAGCTCGACGGCAAGCATCGCGAGGAGACGAGCTCGGATTTCGCTGTCGTCGGTGCCGATGGCATCCAGCACGTCTTCCAGTACCGCGACACGCTCGCTGTCCACCTGTCCGGCCCTGCTGGCACTGCCGCCGCGGCTGCCCGCCAGCGCGGCTTGTACGAGGCGCTCGGTGTCTCCGAGGCTCTTGGCGATGTTCGCCGCTTGGAGCAGCGTTTCACGGTGCGCGGGGTCGCCGGTTTGCCGTTGCGCTGTGCCCAGCCCGATGAGCAGATCGCACTGGACGACCCCGTCGGACGGGGACTGACCGTGGAGGTCGAGGGCTTGGGCGAACCAGCCGAGCGCGTCGGCGGGGGCGAGCTGGGCGAGCGCCTGATTGCCAGCCATTTGCGTGTACTCGAGCGCTTTAGCGATGTCGGCGGCCTTGGTCGCGCCAACGAAGTGCCGCGCCAACTCCCCGGCCCGTGCTTGTGGCGTAGCGCCGCACAGCGTTTCGAGCGCTTCGGCAATCCTGCGATGAGCGCGGGCGCGCCGACTGGCGCCGAGATCGTCGTAGAGCGTGTGTTGGGTCAGAGCGTGGGTGAAACTGAATCGGTCGACCGCGCCCTCGACCTCGGTCACGAGACCGGCGGCGCCCGCCTGGTCGAGAAGATCGAGCAGGTGGTCCTCGTCGATGTCGGCCACCATCGCGAGGAGTTCGACGTCGAAGTCGCGGCCGATCACGGCTGCCTGCGACAAGACTCGGCGGTGCTCGTCGCCGAGCCGGTCGATGCGCTGGCCAACCACCTCGCGGACACTCTGAGGCAGTCCTTGTTCGTACAGGTCGTCGGTCGCGACCCAGCGGCCGGTCTCGTCTTGGCGAACGAGCCCCGATTCACCGAGGTGTATGAGCATCTCCGCAGTGAAGAACGGATTGCCTTCGGTCTCTTGCCGCACGGCGTGGCCCAGCGCGACGCCCTCTTCCGGCATCTCGTGGCCAGCGGCGGCCTCCATCATCTCGATGACTTCGAGGTCATCGAGACCGACGAGGTCGATGCGCTGCACGTCGCCCTCGCGGCGCAAGCTGGCCAACACGTCGGACAACGGGTTATTCGCTGAGAGGTCGGAGTCCCGATACGTGCCGAGGATCATCACCTTGGCCAACTGATGTGATGTCGCGGCATGACGGAGCAGCTGCAACGTTGCCTTGTCAGCCCAATGCAGGTCATCGACCACCAGCAACAATCCGTGGTCGGCCGCCGCGGCTGCCAACAAACCCACCACCGCGTTGAACAAACGCTCGCGTTGGGTATCGGGATCGGCACTCTGCATCTCGGTCGTGTCGGGCAGGCGCTTCGACAGGGCCGGGACCAGAGCCAGAAGCGCGCCGCCATGGTCAGCGACGTGTTGTTCGAGGAGCTGTTCGTTGGCATGGATAGCCAAATGCGACAGCGCCTCGCCGAAGGGCTGATAGCTGACCCCGAGATCCTCATCGCATCGCCCGTACAACACGCACACGTCTAGTTCGCGCGCACGCTGCGCGACTTGTCGACACAGCGACGTCTTGCCGATGCCTGGCTCACCCGACAAGAACGCCACCTGACGGCTGCCTGTTGTCGCGCTCTTGACCGCGTCGAAGAGCTGCATCTTCTCGCGCTGGCGTCCGAGGAACCCGAACAAAGCGGTCGAACTATCCGTCTCCAAGCGATCCGGGAGCGGAATGCCCACCGTGATCTCCCCGGCGGGAACCCAACCGACCTCAAACAACGGAACCGGATCCGGAAGACCCTTTAGCTCGTGGTCGCCCAACTCGGTGAACGGATGCGTGATGCGTCGCCCGGCCATCAACCTCACGATTTCGGTGACCACAATCTGGCCACCGTCGCACAACGCACAGACACGAGCCGCTTCCACGACTGGGTCACCGAAGTAGTCGCCGTCTTCCTCGACCGCCTCTCCGGCACTCATCCCGACCCGCACCCCAAGGGGATGTTCGGCCGAGCGGTTGTGATGCTCGATCGCCTGCTGCATCGCCACCGCGCCCGCCACCGCGGGGCTCGACGACGAGTACATCACCATCAACCCGTCCCCGAGGTTCTTGACCTCCGTACCGCCCGACCCCGCCACGGCGCCTCGGAGTAGCCGAAAATGGGTCTGGCGCAGCTCCTCAGCCGCATCGTGGTCCAGACCTGCCGCGGTCGCGGTCGAGTCGACGAGATCCGTGAACACGAACGTCGCCGTCACCGACGAAGACATGATCCCGCCCCTCACTTTCCTGCCGAGAGAGCACCAGAGTCTCGCACACACGGCTCGCACGGCCGACCGATGCTCCAGCGCACTACCAAGGCTTGCCGACACGTCCCAACTCGGCAACAGAAGAGCGGTAGCACCCGTCGCTAACTCCACCGCGCCCTTCCGTGACGCAGCGTAACGCAGCGAGCGAACCCAGCCGAGTCTCCTGCCAACTATGGGTCGAGTGATCCGCTGTCTGAGCGCTGTGCAAGCGAACCCAGCGGGCGTCGAACCAAGTCCGACGCGCGTTGTAGCAGGTCGCGAGACTGGGAGCCGGGAAAGGGACTCGAACCCTTGACCTGCATAGGTCGACGAATCGCGATCGCCGATCCTTCGCAGCTCACGCGTGCGACCGCGCGGGCCACGTGACGTCTCCGATCGTCGAGCGGGGCCCTCACTGTCCCGCGTCCCCACCCTCGTGCGACCCCCGCGGGAACTATGGCGTTCGGCCGCAGGATGACGGCACGCGCTCGCCCGCGAGACCGGGGTGGTCGTCCGGTCACCAGACGCGTCACCATGTCGGACTATGACGGTGATCGACTTCCACTTCGATGTCATGTGCCCGTGGGCGTACCAGACGTCGCTGTGGATGCGCGACGTGCGCGACCAGCTCGGCGTCGAGGTCCGCTGGCGATTCTTCAGTCTCGAGGAGATCAACCGAGCGGACGGGAAGAAGCACCCATGGGAACGCGACTGGTCCTACGGCTGGTCGATGATGCGCGTTGGCGCCTACTTGCGGCGCCTCGACCCTGACCTGCTGGACCGCTGGTACTGGCTCGCGGGCACCGCGCTGCACGTCGACGGGCGCAAACCCCACCGACGTGAGGTCGCCGAGCACCTCGTCGAGCAGCTCGGCCTCGGTCCGGCGGTCGTTCGGGACGCGATCGCCGACCCGAGCACCCACGACGAGGTCAAGGCCGATCACGACCGGGTGACGGCCCTCGGCGGGTGGGGCGTGCCGACATTGGTCTTCGACGACAGCCAGGCCCTCTTCGGCCCCGTCCTGATCGAGCCCCCGACCGGCGCCGACGCCATCCGGCTGTGGGAGCTCGTCACCGGCTGGCTCGCGTTCCCGCACCTCTACGAGCTCCAGCGGCCGAAGCAGCACCGAGACCTCCACGAGATCGCCGAGACGTTCCGCCCCTACGTCGATGCTCGTGACTGGGTCACGATCCAAAAGGAAACGCCGTGAACGACCTGCCGACGATCCTGGGCGCGCTGGAGGGGTCCTTCGAGGCCATCGAGGCGCTCTGCGACGACCTCAGCCCGGCCGAATGGACGGCGCAATCCCTGTGCCCCGAGTGGGACAGCCGCGCCGTAATCAGCCACTTCGCAAGCATCGAGGCGGTGCTCGTGGACTGGCTACCCGAGCGCGCCGACGTTCCACCCTCGTTCGCCCCGGCGCGCGCGTTCACCGATGACACGGCGATCGCGAGCGCCGAGGAGTTCACCGCCCAAGTGAAAGACGTCTTCGCCGCCCGGCGCCGCAACCTGGCCGCGCTCACCACCGCCGACCTCGGGCGGCCTTCGTGGACGCCGGTCGGCCCCCACCCCTACGGACGGTTCATGAAGATCCGCGTCTTCGACTGCTGGGTCCACGAACGCGACATCACGACGCCGCTCGGTCGGGCCACCGACGACGCCGGGCGCCGTGCCGAGATCGCCCTCGGCGAGGTTGCGGGCTCGCTCGGCTACATCATCGGCAAGCGGGTCGGCGTGCCGGACGGCCACAGCGTCGCCATCCACCTCACTGGGCCCCTCCAGCGCGACTTCTACGTCGCCGTTGAGGGCCGGGCGAAGGTCGTCGACACGCTCGAGCGCCCCGACGTCGAGGTCACGACCGACTCCCTCACCTTCGTGCAGCTGGCGTGCGGTCGACTCGACCCGCAGGTCGTCATCGACGCCCGTCGGATCCAGTGGACCGGCGACGACAAGCTCGGCAACCAGGTGGCTCGCAACCTCCGATTCACGATGTAGCGGTCCGGGCACGCGCGGCGAGTCCCGGCACCGTCTGGCAGCCTCGGGGCGGACGAGGGAACACGATGAGCAACGGTGACGTGTCGGGCCCGCGCCGCGAACCGTCAGAGCGAAAGCCTGGGAGCCGGGAAAGGGACTCGAACCCTTGACCTGCTCATTACGAGTGAGCTGCTCTGCCGACTGAGCTATCCCGGCGAGGGAGCGGCGAGTCTACCCAGCGGGTACCTGCGTCGACCCTGGCAGATGCAGCACGAGTCGCTCGAGCAGGAGGCTCTCGTTCGGGTTGAACTCGAGCGCGTCGCGAGCCTCGCGCAGCGCGTCCAGCGCGCGGACGGACGCGCGCGGCTCGTGCCCGCCCGGCTCGCGATCCAGGTTGCGACGCGGCGCGTCGAGCCCGGCGAGGCTGTCGCGGTAGAGGCTCTCGAGCGCCGCGATGCCCTCACCGATGGCCTTGCGTCGAGCGAGCCGCTCGCGAGCCGGTTGGCGCTCCTCGATGCGGCGCCGGAACCGCCGCACGTCGCGGGCCTCGTAGCCGGCGTGCTGCCAGGCGTCGTCGAACGACGTGAGCTCGTTGACGTGGTGCTGCTTCACCGCGGCGATCGCCGCGTGTACCGCGTCGAGCATCTCCGTCGCGGCGCGCCCTGCGGCCGCCCCCGTACCGTCGAGCGACGCGGCCGCGTCGACGAACGCGTCGCGCAGTGCGCGGGTGTCGCCGGCCAGCTCGCGAGCCCGCCCGAGCTGGCCACCGGACAGGCGAGCCGCGAGACGGGCCTCGTCGGCGTCCGTGCCTTCGCCGACGAGCGCGGCCTGGATCGTCTCGCCGGCGACCGCGACGAGCTCCACCCGCTGGCAGCGCGACCGGACCGTGTCGGGCAGCTCGTCGGCGGCCTCGCTCACGAGGACAATCACCGTGCGATCGGGCGGCTCTTCCAGCGTCTTCAAGAGCGCGTTCGCCGCCTCCGGCTGGAGACGCTCCGCCTCGAGGAGGACCACGACTTTGCGGGCCCCCTCGATCGGGGCGCGCCACACCTCCGGGATGATCTCGTCACGTGCCTGATCGACGGTGATGACGGTGCGCTCCGGCTCGAACTCGATGACGTCGGGGTGCAGGCGACGCTCGACGAGATCGACGGCGCGCTCGTCCCCGTCGGGCGCGACGAGCGCCGCGGCGAACGCCCGGGCAAGGGTCGGCGCGTCGGCGCCGCGCGGGCCAGCGATGAGGTAGGCGTGGGCGGGCCGCGCGGCTGCGCGTTGCAGCGCTGTCACCGCACGCGGCTGGCTCACGACGCGGCGCCACGGGTCGGTCATCCGAGGTGCTCCGTCACGATCGCCCAGATCTGGTCCCCCACCTCCTCGATGGCGCCCGCCGCGTCGAGCAGCACCCAGCCGCGCGTGCCGGCCAGGTCGCGGTAGGCCTCGTGGACGGCGAGGCGGAACGCGTCGTCCTCCTCTTCGAGGCGGTCCCGCGCCGCACCGAAGCGCTGGGTGGCGACGTCCGGGGCCAGGTCGAGGACGATGACGAGGTCGGCCTCGAGCCCACCCGTGGCGATGCCGTTCACGATCTCGATCGCCGGCACGCCCAGCCCGCGTCCGACGCCCTGGTACGCGAGCGACGACGGGACGAAGCGGTCGCTCACCACCCAGTCGCCGCGCGCCAGCGCCGGCCGGACCACCTCGAGCACATGCTGCGCGCGGTCGGCCGCCATGAGCAGCGCCTCGGCCTCGGGCTCGACCGTGGCGGGCCCGTCGAGCAGGAGCTGGCGCAACGAGGAGCCGAGGTCGGTGCCGCCCGGCTCGAACGTGGCGAGGACCTCGCGGCCCTCGGCCCGCAGCCGGGCGGCGAGGCGTGCGGCCTGGGTGGTCTTGCCGGTCGCGTCCCCGCCCTCGAGCACCAGGAACTTGCCGGGCAGGCTCATCGGGGGGAGGGGCGGCGAGGGCCGCGTCGTCGCTGCATCGGGTGAGCGTGCCCGATGGAGCGCGTCGACCACCAGCCCACGGCTCGGGGGCTGGTCAGCGGCGGGTCGCGCCCTTCCGGACGGTGCGGCGGGTGGTGCTCGCCGGCTTCGTGCGGGTCCGCTTCGCCGGCTTCGTCGCCGGGCCCCGCGCCGCGCGCTCGGCGAGGAGCTCGACGGCCTGCCCGAGGTCGACCGTTGCCGGGTCCACGCCGCGCGGGACGGTGGCGTTCAGCTCGCCGTCGGTGACGTAGGGCCCGTAGCGGCCGTCGAGCACGCGCACGGCGACGCCGGACTCGGGGTGGGGGCCGAGCTCGGCGATCGGCGGCTTCGTGCGCCGGCCGCGTCGCTTGGGCTGGGCGAAGATCGCCTCGGCCTGGGGGAGCGTGATGGTGAACAGCTCGGCTTCGGTCTCGAGGCTGCGGCTGTCGGTCCCCTTCTTCAGGTAGGGGCCGTAGCGGCCGTTCTGCGCGGTGATCTCGACGCCGTCCTCGCCGGCACCCACGACTCGAGGCAGCGACAACAGCTGGAGGGCCTCGTCGAGCGTGACCGTGTCGACGGCCATGTCGGTGAGCAGCGACGCGCGCTTGGGCTTCTCCTTCGACCCGTCGACCATCTCGCCGAGCTGGACGAACGGCCCGTACCGGCCGGTGAGCGTGAGGACGGGCAGCCCCGTCTCGGGGTCGTCGCCGAGCACCCGCGGCCCGGCCGCGCCCTTCTCGAGCAGGTCCTCGGCCTTCTCGAGCGTGAGCTCGTCGGGCGCGAGGTCGACCGGCACGGGCGCACGCTCCTCGCCGCGCACGACGCTCGCCCCGTTGTTCCAGACCCGCACGATGATGTCTCGTCCCTGGGCGTCGGTGGCGATCGGCACGGCGTTGACCTCGGCGGGGTCGATCGTCGCGAGGTGGTCCTCGTTCACGAGGTCCTTCAACCCGGTCTGGCCGTTCCCGAACCAGAAGGCGTGCAGCCACTTCTCCGCCTCGCCCTCGCCGCGGGCAATCGCGTCGAGCGCCTCCTCCATCGTGGCGGTGAACTCGTAGTCGATGAGGTGGGCGAAGAAGCGCTCGAGCAGCTGCTGCTTGGCGAACGCCGTCCACGTCGGCACGAGCGCCGCGCCCTTCTTCCAGACGTAGTCGCGGCGCAGCAGCGTGTCGATCACGACGGCGTACGTCGACGGGCGCCCGATGCCGCGCTCCTCGAGCTCCTTCACCAGGCTGGCCTCGGTGTAGCGCGCCGGCGGCTGCGTGCTGTGCCCGGACGGCTCGAGGGCGCGGCACTGCACCGCGTCGCCGGACTCGAGGGCGGGCAGGATGACCTCGCGGTCCTCGAGCTCGGCGTCGGGGTCGTCGGCACCCTCGACGTAGGCGCGCAGGTACCCGGGGAACTCGATGACGCGCCCGGTGGCCTGGAACACGGCGCGCTCGCCGCTCGTCGCGGTGGCACCGAGGCGCACCGTGACTCGTCGCACGCGCGCGTCGGCCATCTGGCAGGCGACGGTCCGCTTCCAGATGAGGTCGTAGATGCGGCGCTCGTCGGTGGTCAGCTCGCCCGCGAGGTCGTCGGGGAGCCGCATCGTGTCACCGGCCGGCCGGATCGCCTCGTGGGCCTCCTGGGCGTTCTTGACCTTGCCGCGGTACTCGCGCGGCTCGGAGGGGAGGTACTCCTCGCCGTAGCGGTCGCGGATCTGTGCACGGGCGGCGGTGATCGCCTGGTCCGAGAGGAACGTCGCGTCGGTGCGCATGTAGGTGATGTAGCCGTGCTCGTAGAGGCCCTGCGCGACGGCCATCGCGCGCGCCGCGGTGAACCCGAGCTTGCGGCCGGCCTCCTGCTGGAGCGTCGAGGTCGTGAACGGGGGCCGCGGCCGCTCAACCTGCGCCTTGGCCTCCACCGAGTCCACCGTGAACGCGGCGCCGGCCAGCGCCCCGGCCAGGGCGCGCGCCCGGGCCTCGTCGACGAGGGCGACCTCCGCCCCGGGGGCAAGCTGGCCGGTCGTCGGCTCGAAGTCCCGTCCGCTGGCGAGGCGGCGCCCGTCGAGGGACAGCAGCGTCGCTGGGAACTCCGTGTCCCGGCCCGCGAAGGTGCCCTCGAGGTTCCAGTAGGAGGCGGCCCGGAACGCCATCCGGGCCCGCTCCCGCTCGACGACGAGGCGGGCGGCGACGCTCTGGACCCGCCCGGCCGAGGTCGCGCCGCCCGCCCGGCGGCGGGTCACGACCGACATCTCGTAGCCGAAGAGCCGGTCCAGCTTGCGGCGACCCTCCTGCGCCTCGACGAGGCGCATGTCCAGCTCGCGGGGGTTCGCGAGGGCGTCGCCGATCGCGTGGGCGGTGATCTCGTGGAACACGAGCCGCTTCACCGGGACGCTCGGCTTCAGCACCTCAAGAACGTGCCAGGAGATCGCCTCCCCTTCGCGGTCCTCGTCGGTGGCGAGCAGCACCTCGTCGGCGTCCTTCAGGGCGGCCCGCAGCTCCTTCACGACGTCGCGCTTCTTGTCGACGACGACGTACACCGGCTCGAAGTGGTTGTTGACGTCGATCCCGAGCCGGCGGATCTCGGGGTCGGTGACGCTCTTCGGCACCTGCTTGGCGCTGCTCGGCAGGTCGCGGATGTGGCCGCGGCTCGCCAGCACCGTGTAGTCGGCGCGTCCGAGGAAGCCCTCGATGGTCTTCGCCTTCGCGGGCGACTCGACGATCACGAGCGACTTCGACACATGTACCTCACTGCGTGCCCATGGCAGGTGCCCGGGGCCGGCCCAGTTTGGCCCGCAGGTCCGCCGAGACCGAGCATCCAGCCCGGTCGGGGCCGGAGTCTAAGGTTCCGGGCCGTGTTCAAAGGTGTCATCGGCTCGATCAGCCTGAACCCCAAGCAGCTCTTCGATTCGCTCAGCCCCTACGGCGAACTCTTCGCGTGGTTCATCGTGTTCGCCGAGACGGGGCTGCTGCTCGGCTTCTTCTTGCCCGGTGACTCGCTGCTGTTCACCGCGGGGATCCTCGCTGGGCAGGGCAAGCTGCAGCTCTGGCTGCTGCTGCCCGGCGTGTTCGTCGGCGCGACGCTCGGCGGGGAGGTCGGCTACTTCATCGGCGCGCGTGTTGGCCCGGCGCTGTTCCGCCGGCCGGACTCACGGTTCTTCAAGCAGGAGTATGTCGGGCGGACCCACGAGTTCTTCGAGCGCCACGGCTCGAAGGCGGTGCTGCTCGCCCGGTTCGTGCCGGTGGTGCGCACGTTCATGCCGGTGATGGCGGGCGTCGGCAAGATGAACCGGCGCGTCTACTCGCTGTACAACGTCGTCGGGGCGCTGATCTGGTCGGTCGGGGTCACGATGCTCGGCTACGTGCTCGGCAACGCGATCGGCGGGAACGTCGACAACTACCTGCTGCCCCTGATCGCGCTGATCATCCTGGTCTCGTTCGTGCCCGTGTACCTGGAGTGGCGCCGCACGAAGCGCCGCGCCGCGGCGACGCCGGCGGATCGGCCGAGCCCGCCGCCCGCTCCGGACGAGGGCTGAGGCTGGGTCACTCCCCGGCGGACGACCCGTCGGGGAGCCCCTCGGCGGCGAGCGCTTCGTCGACCTCCTCGGATTCGGCGGTGAAGCCGCCTTGGCGCTTCGAGTAGGCGATCGAGATGAGGAGGGCGACGAGCGCGGCGCCGGCGATAGCGAACCGGACGACGTCGTCGTTGCGGGTGCTGATGATCGCCGGAAGCAACAGCAGCGAGACCAGGTTCATCACCTTGATGAGCGGGTTCAGCGCCGGGCCCGCCGTGTCCTTGAAGGGGTCCCCGACCGTGTCGCCGATGACGGCCGCGGTGTGGCGCTCGGAGCCCTTGCCGCCGTAGTGCCCGTCCTCGATGAACTTCTTGGCGTTGTCCCACGCGCCGCCGGAGTTGGAGAGGAACACGGCCATGAGCTGGCCGGTGAGGATCACGGCGGCGAGGAAGGCGCCGAGCGCCAGGTAGCTGATCCCGAACCCGATGATCGCCGGAGTGAGGACGGCGAGGAGCGCGGGGGTGGTGAGCTCCCGCAGCGCCGCGGTGGTGCAGATGTCGATCACCCGCTCGTTGTCGGGCTCGTCGATTCCCTCCATGATCTTGCGCTCGCGGAACTGCTTGCGGACCTCCTCGACCACCGCGCCGGCGGTGCGGCCGACGGCCCGGATCGCCAACGAGGAGAAGATGAAGGCGATCGACCCGCCGACCAGCAGGCCGATGAAGATCTTGGGGTCGGCGACGTTGATCGCCGCCCGGGCGTCGCGGAACAGCGCGCTGCCGACCAGGAGGGCGCCCGACTTGGTCCGCAGCCCGAGCTCGGTGCCGATCGTCTCGATGTAGGACGAGAAGAGGGCGACCGCGGCGATGACCGCCGAGCCGATCGCGAAGCCCTTCGTGACCGCCTTCGTGGTGTTGCCGACGGCGTCAAGGCTGACCATGACGCGCTCGGCCTCACCGCTGAACTCGCCGGACATCTCGGCGATGCCCGCCGCGTTGTCGGCGACGGGGCCGAACGTGTCCTCGGAGACGACGACGCCGGTGGTGGCGAGCATGCCCATCCCGGTGAGCGCGATGAGGTAGAGGGAGAACTGGAGGTTGCCGTTGCCGAGGGCGATGGCGACCCCGATCGCGATGGCAATCGCGATGATCGACCAGACCGAGGACTCGAGGCCGCTGCTGATGCCCGCCAGGATGGTTGTGGCCGGCCCGGTGCGCGTGGCCGAGGCGATCTCTTGCACCGGCCGGGTCTCGGTGGAGGTGAAGTACTCGGTGAGCCGGCTGACGCCCTGGGCGAGCACGAGCCCGACGACCACGGCGCCGATGACGCGCCATCCCTCGTTGCCGTGGCTGTTCCCGATGTAGAAGATGCCGACGGCGCCGACGCCGAGGACGGTCAGGATGCTGGCGGTGGCGAAGCCCCGGTTGATCGGCGCCATCGCGGACTTGTCCCGGCCGGTGGCGCGGACCATGAACACCCCGGCGATCGAGGCGAGCACGCCGACGGCCCGGGCGATGAGCGGGAAGAGCAGCCCGAGCGCCGGGTTGGCGCCGATCGACGCGAACGCCGGGACGCCCAGGATGATCGCCGCGACGAGCGTGACCTCGTAGGACTCGAAGAGGTCGGCAGCCATCCCTGCGCAGTCCCCGACGTTGTCCCCCACGTTGTCGGCGATCGTCGCCGGGTTGCGCGGGTCGTCCTCGGGGATTCCCTGTTCGACCTTGCCGACGAGGTCGGCGCCGACGTCGGCGGCCTTCGTGAAGATGCCGCCGCCGACGCGCATGAACAGGGCGAGCAGCGAGCCGCCGAACCCGAAGCCGACCAGGATCGCGGTCGCGGTGTTCTGGAAGATCATGATGATCGCCGTCGCGCCGAGGAGGCCGAGGCCGACCGTGAACATGCCGGCGACGCCGCCGGTGCGGAACGCGACCTTCAGCGCGGCGCGCAGCGAGCCCGACCGGGCGGCGGCCGCGGTGCGCACGTTGCCGCGCACGGCCAGGCTCATGCCGATGAACCCGGTGAGGCCCGACAGGAACGCGCCCGCGATGAACGCGCCCATGCGGAACGCTCCCGATGCGCCGAAGGAGAGGGCGACATCGCCGCCCGGCTTCGCGATCTTCGTCGAGCTGAGGAACACCAGCGCCGCGACCGGGGCGAGGATGAGCAGGATCGTCCGGAATTGGCGGCGGAGGTAGGTCATCGCGCCGTCTTGGATCGCCTTGGCGATGCGGATCATCGTCGGGGTGCCTTGGTCGGCGGCGAGCACTCCCTGGACGAGCCCGAAGCCCACGACGATGGCGGTCACCGCGGTGGCCGCCGAGAAGAGCAGCCAGCCCCACTCGCCGGCCGCCAGGTGGAACTGCTGGTAGCCGCCCTCGGCCGCGAGGACGCTGACGCTCATCACCCGAACTCCTCCCCCTCGCGTCCCCCGTCGGTCCCGCCGGTCCGAGGGTGTCCAGCGGCCGAGCCCGGCCCCGCCGGGAAGAACGGCAACCTAGTCGTTGCGCTGCATCGGCGCGAACCCCACCAGCGGACGGGCCCCGGTCCGGCGGCGGGCCGGCGGTACCCTCCCGGGCGTGGAGGCCGCGTTCTTCGACCTCGACAAGACCGTCATCGCCAAGAGCAGCGTGCTGGCGTTCGGTCGCCCCTTCTACCGGGAGGGGCTCCTCTCCCGCTCCGCCATCGTGAAGAGCGCGTACGCGCAGGTGATCTTCATGCTCGTGGGCGCCGACGAGCAGAAGATGGAGAAGCTGCGGGTCGCGATGCTGCAGATGATCCGGGGCTGGAACCAGGACCACGTCGCCCAGATCGTGCGGGAGACCCTCGCCGCGGTCGTGACGCCGATCATCTTCAAGGAGGCGCTGGACCTCATCGACGAGCACCACGCCGCCGGGCGGATGGTGGTGCTCGTGAGCTCGGCACCCGAGGAGGTCGTGCGGCCCCTCGGCGAGCACCTCGGTGTCGACGAGGTGATCGCCACCCGGGCCGAGGTCGACGAGCGGGGCGACTACACCGGCGAGCTCGCGTTCTACGGCTACGGCCCCTTCAAGGCGGAGGCGATGGAGCGGCTCGCGGCCGTCGAGGGCATCCCGCTCGAGCGGTCCTACGCGTACTCGGACTCGATCACCGACGCGCCGATGCTGCGCGCCGTCGGCCATCCCGTGGCGGTGAACCCCGACCGGGAGCTGGCGAAGCTCGCCCAGGCCGAGGGCTGGGAGATCCGCAACTTCGCCAAGCCGGTGCGGCTGCGGGACCGGATGGGACGTGAGCACGCGTGGGCGGCGAGCGGCGCCGTCGCGGCGGCCGGCGCCGGCGTCGCCGTCTGGTGGTGGTGGCGCCACCGGGAGGGCGCCGCCGCCTGATGACCCCCGACCGCATTCGGCTCGCGCACCTCCCGACCCCCTTCGAGGAGATGCCCCGCCTCGCCGAGGCGCTCGGTGGTCCGCCGCTCTACGTGAAGCGCGACGACTGCACGGGGCTCGCGCTCGGCGGCAACAAGGCCCGCAAGCTCGAGTGGCTCGCCGCCGAGGCGCTGGCCCGCGGCTGCGACGTGCTCGTCACCGGCGGGGGGCCCCAGAGCAACCACGTGCGCATGACCGGCGCGACCGCCAACCGCCTCGGAGTCGCCTGCCACGTGGCGCTCGCCGGTGACCGTCCCGACCCGCCGAGCGGGAACCTGCTCGTCGACGAGTTGCTCGGCATCGAGCTCCACTACACGGGGCCGGCCGACTACTACGAGCTCGAGGCCGCGATCGAGGCGCTCGCCGCCGACCTCGCCCGGGCCGGGCACCGTCCGTTCGCCATCCCGGTCGGCGGCGCGTCGGTGACCGGCGTGCTCGCCTACGCGGACGCCGCCGACGAGCTGTGCGGCCAGTGCCGCGACGCGGGCGTCGACGTCGGCACGGTCGTGGTCGCCGACGGCTCGGGCGGGACGCACGCCGGGCTGCTCGCCGGGTTCGGCGCCACGCCGGGCGTGCTCGGCGTCGACGTCGGCACGCGGCCCGATCTCGACGAGGTCGTGCCGCGCCTGGCGGCGGCGGCCGCGTCGCAGTCCGGCCGCCCGGCGGCACCGGTCGTCGCGGTGATCGACCACGACCGGTTCGGCTCGGGGTACGGCGCGCTCACCGACGCGACGGTGGAGGCGGTCCAGCTCGCCGCCCGCTTGGAGGGGCTGGTCCTGGACCCGGTGTACACCGGCAAGGCGATGGCGGGGCTGGTGGCGGCGGTCCGCGAGGAGCGGATCGGCGCGGACGACCCGGTGGTGTTCTGGCACACGGGTGGCGCGCCGGCGCTGTTCGCGACGCGCTACGCCTCGAGTCTCGGCTCCCCGCGCGGGGGGTGAGCCCGCGGCGTCGAGCCCGCCGCAGCGGGCCCGACGTCGGGCCGATCAGGTCTCGCGCAGCTTGCGGGCTACCGCAACGCCGACCAAGACCAGGATCAAGAGGAAAAGCAGCTTCTTCACGGTCCCTCCCGTTTGGCGATGGCCAGGGTGAGGCTATCGCCCGCCGGGCAGGACCCTCTACGCTCGCCCGCCGGTGAGCGTCGGGGCCGCTCAGCGGCTGCAGTTCGAGGAGCGGGTCGGTCCCGGCCGGAAGGCCTGGATCTGGCTCGCGGTGATCGTGGTCATCACGTTCCTCGCCATCGCGCCCATCGTGGTGCCGATCGCCCTCATCGCCTGGCTCGTGAACGTGCTGCGCTACCGGGGCGCCGTGGTGCGCGTCGACGACGACTACGTGTGGGTCAACCGCCGGTGGGCCCGCCTCGCCGCCCTGGACCTCGACACGCTCGGGCGGGCGAGCAACACGTGGCCGTGGCGGTCCTTCAGCCCCCGCTACCTCGGCGCGAACCCGATCTGGACCCGCGACTCGGTCGGCGTCCGGGGCACCGACGGGGGCCAGACCTACTGGCTGTCCGTCGGGACGAACCGCCGCGACGAGCTCGTGGCCGTGCTCGAGCGCGCCGTCCCCGCGGCCCGCGCCCGCGCCGGGTCGGCGGGGCCGACCGTCTCGCCGGCCGGCTGGCATCCCGACCCGTGGCGGCTGCACCCGCTGCGCTGGTGGGACGGCCGGCAGTGGACGGGGTACACCTGGCCACCCTCGGGGGAGCCGCCGGCGTGATCCCCATGGCCGACGAGAACCCGGTCCGGCACTTCCCGTGGTGCACGGTCCTGCTGATCCTCACCTGCACGATCGTCTACTTCGGGGTGCAGCCCTTCAAAGCCATCCACTTCTCCTGGAGTGGCGTCGCCGAGTCGGTGAGCGTCAACGACCAGCGCTTCGTCGTCGACCACGCGGGCATCCCGTGCGAGCTCGTGCGCGGCCGGCCGCTCACCGAGCAGGAGTACGAGGACACCTTCGACAACGGGAACGCCGACGCGTGCACCCACGGGTCCGGGCCCGAGCACGACCCGGGGAAGAACGTCTACTTCGCCGCGTTCCTCACGATGTTCCTCCACGTGAGCATCCCGCACCTCTTCGGCAACATGCTCTTCTTGTGGGTCTTCGGCAACAACATCGAGGACCGCAAAGGCTGGTGGCGGTTCCTGCTCCTCTATCTCGTCGGCGGCGCGATCGCGACCGCCACGCAGGTGGCGATCGACCCGAGCTCGACCGTGCCGATCATCGGCGCGTCCGGGGCGATCGCCGCCGTGATGGGCGCCTACCTCGTCTGCTACCCGAAGGCCCGGGTGAAGTCGATCATCTTCTTCGGGCCGATGCTGCTGCGGAAGGTGACGGCGCAGTGGCTGCTCGTCATCTGGTTCCTGCTGCAGTTCCAGTACGTGGCGTCGACCGCCGGGGTTGCCGGGGGCGCCCACGTCGGCGGGTTCAGCTTCGGGCTCCTCGTCGGCCTCTACTGGCGGCTCCGGGAGCGGGCGGGCCGCCGGGCGCTGCCGCCGCCGGTCGCGACGCCGGTCCCCGCCTGATACAACCCGCCCCGGAGGTGAACGGGGCCTGGTGGCCCCCCTCGTCTTCAAAACGAGTGGGACGGGTGATCCCTGTCCGGTGGGTTCGATTCCTGCCACCTCCGCCAAGCCCGGTCCCGGGCGGCGGGGTCAGACGGCGAGCAGGTCGCGTGCGCCGGTGTCGGCCGAGGGATGGCGCAGCTTCGACATGGCCCGCGCCTCGATCTGGCGGATCCGCTCGCGGGTCAGGTTGAAGTACTCCCCGACCTCCTCGAGGGTGCGGGGCTCGCCGCGGTCGAGCCCGAAGCGCAGGGCGAGGATCTGGCGCTCGCGCTCGTCGAGCGGGCCGAGCAGCTTCTCGATCTCGTCGGGGAGCAGCGCCGTGGCCGCGACCTCGAACGGCGATTCGGCGGAGCGGTCCTCGACGATGTCGCCCAGCTCGGCGTCGCCGTCCTCGCGGAGCGGCTCGGAGAGCGAGAGCGGCTCGGCGGCGAAGCGCAGGGCCTCGGTGACCTTGTCCTCGGGCATCTCGACCTCGACGGCGAGCTCGGCGAGCGTCGCCGGCCGGCCGAGCTTGAGCTCGAGGCGCGAGCGGGCCTTCTGGAGGCGGGCGAGCGTGTCGCCGGCGTGGACCGGGAGGCGGATGGTGCGCCCGGTGTTGGCGATGCCGCGGGTGATGGCCTGGCGGATCCACCAGGTGGCGTACGTGGAGAACTTGAAGCCCTTGCGCCAGTCGAACTTCTCGACGGCGTGCATGAGCCCGAGGTTGCCCTCCTGGATCAGGTCGAGCAGCGGCAGCCCCGAGGCCTGGTACTTCTTGGCGATCGACACGACGAGGCGCAGGTTCGACTGCACGAACGTCCGCTGGGCGTAGTCACCCTCGCGGGACGCGCGGCGCAGCTCGCGCTTCTTCGTCGGTGTGAGCTTCTTCGCCGGCAGCCGTTCGAGGTCCTCGCGGGCGGCGTTCCCGCCCTCGATCTGCTGGGCCAGGCGAACTTCGTCGTCCTTCGTCAGCAGCGGGTACTGGCCGATGTCGGTCAGGTACAGCCGGACGAGATCTTCCTCGTCCCGCTCCACGCGCTCCTTCGCCACTGGTGCCTTTCAGGAAGAGAACGCCCGGCGGGACCGGGCCCCGAAGCGTGTTCCCGCAGGTCGGGGGCGGGTTCCTCCGTACCATACGGTCCGTGTCAAGCGAGCCCGCACGGCCCGCGAGGCACGCCCGCCGCCCGACGGGAGCGTCCACGATACCGGCTGGGCCCCCGAGTTCGGGCACGGGATCAGCGGCCCGGGAGGCTCGCCTCCACCTCGGCGCGCCGCCGGGCGGCCCGGTCGGCGTCCCCGTCGAGGAGCCCCTCGAGGACGACCAGCCCCTCACCGAGCGCGTGGCGCTCGTCGTCGACGATGAGACGGAGACGGCGAGCCACCGGGCCGTCGCTCCACACGCTGGTTGTGTCGAGCAGCCGGTCGTAGTCGGCGAGGAGCCGGGGCATCAGCGCCTGGTAGGCGCCGGCGAGACGCTCCACCGTCGGCAGGTCGGGCGCGCCCCGGACGACGTCGAGCGCGCCGACCCAGCGCTCGTCGAGGGGGACCGGCTCGGCGGCGCCGTCGTGGGCCCGGGTAACGGGGCGGACCTCGGCGAGGAGCTCGGCGTGCCAGCCGTGGTGACGGCTGTGGCGGGCCACGAGCAGCTTCGCCGCCGGCTCGGGCACGCTGGGGACCCAGCCGCCGAGCACGGCGAACGCGGCCCCCTCCCGCCAGCAGGCGTCGCTCACCCAGGCGGCGGTGGCGTCGATGCCCAGCACGGCCGGGATGGTAGGTGGGGCCGGCCGGCGCCCCGACGATCGAGTCAGAAGGGCTTCGGGTCGAGCTCGGGATGCGCGGGCGCGGCGCGGGACCCGATCTCGACCACGAGGATCGCGGCGAGGATCACCACGGCGCCGACGAGCTGCGTGGGGCCGAGGCGCTCGCCGTTCAAGTAGCCGGCGAACCCGGCGAAGACCGGCTCGAGGACGAGGATGAGCGCGGTGCGGCTCGGGCCGAGGCGCCGCTGCCCCCACACCTGCAGCGACAGCGCGATCGCCGAGCACGCGACGCCGGTGAACGCCGCGGCGAACAGCGCGAGGGCCGAGAGGTGCCCGACGCCCTGCGACGCGGCCGGGGGAAGGCAGACCACCACGATGACGAGCATCTGGACGGTGGCGAACGGGATCGGGTGCAGCTCCTTCGCGGGCTCGTCCTGGTAGACGAGCCACAGCGCGAACAGCGCGGCGCAGAGCAGCGTGAGGAGGTCGCCGGCGCTGAACGCGACGGTCGCGCCGGTCAGCAGGTACAGGCCGACCGCGGCGACGACGACCCCGCCGAGCACGGCGCGGGGTGGCAGGCGACGGCGCACCACAGACTCGACGAGCGGCGTGAGCACGACGTAGAGCCCGGTGATGAACGCCGACGTCGACGGCGAGACGAGCTTCAGCCCCGCCGTCTGTGCCGCGTAGCCGCCGGCGAGCAGCAAGCCCGCGCCGAGCCCGGCACGCCACAGCCGCCGCGGGTCGTCGCCCTGGCGACGGGCCAGGACCACGGCGAAGGGCCCGAGCACCGCGACCGCGATCGAGAAGCGCAGGACCAGGTAGGCGAACGGCTCGATGTCGCCGAGCGCATCGTGCACCAGCGGGAACGTGGCGCCGAAGAGCAGCGCGGCGAGGACCACCGCGCCCTCCGGCGCGTAGCGGCGCATCGCCGGCGCGGCGTCAGCCGGGCCAGCGGTTCGTGATCGGCAGCCGCCGGTCCTTGCCGAACGCCTTCGGGGACACCCGCACGCCCGGCGCGGCCTGGCGGCGCTTGTACTCGTTGCGGTCGATGAGCCACGCCACCCGGCGCACCGTGTCCGCGTCGTACCCCGCGTCGATGAGCTCGCCCACCGAGCGGTCCCCCTCGACGTACTCCTCGATGATCGGGTCGAGGTCGGCGTACTCGGGCAGCGAGTCGCTGTCGCGCTGGTCGGGTCGCAGCTCGGCACTCGGCGGCTTCTCGAGCACGGTGTCGGGGATCACCGCCCGGTCGGCTCGGTCGTTGCGGTCCCGCGCCAGCGCGTAGACCAACGTCTTCGGCACGTCCTTGATGACCGCGAACCCACCCGCCATGTCGCCGTACAGCGTCGAGTAGCCCACGGCGGTCTCACTCTTGTTGCCGGTCGTGAGCACCAGCCAGCCGTGCTTGTTCGAGACAGTCATGAGGACCGTGCCGCGGATGCGCGCCTGGAGGTTCTCCTCGGCGAGGCCGGGCGAGCCCGACCCGAGCGGCTCGGCGAGCATGTCGAGGAAGGCCTCGTGCGCCGGCTCGATCGCCACGACGTACTGGCGGATCCCGAGGTTGGCGACGAGCGCCTCGGCGTCCGTGACGCTGCCCTCGCTCGAGAAGCGCGACGGCATGAGGATCCCGACGACGTGCTCCGGGCCGAGCGCATCGACGGCGACCGTGGCGACGAGCGACGAATTGACCCCGCCGGACAGACCCACGAGCACGTCCGTGAAGCCGTTCTTGCGCACGTAGTCGCGGGTGCCGAGCACCAGCGCCTCGTACACCTCGCGGACCGGCGGGAGCGGCTCCTCGAGCCGGGGCGGCAGCGGCGCCTCGCCGAGGCGCACCTCGCTCACCGCCAGCTCGGGGAGCACGGAGGCGCCGGACCGGCCGCGTGGGTCGAGCGCCCGGCGGCGGAACGCCGAGCGGACATCGACGTCGACGAGGAGCAGGTCCTCCTCGAACTGGCGGGCCCGGGCCAGCACCCGTCCCGTCTCGTCGAGGAACAGGGACCCGCCGTCGAAGACGAGCTCGTCCTGGCCGCCGACAAGGTTCACGTAGAGGATCGGCACCGAGGCGTCGGCCGCCCGGGTGGCGAGCATCGTCTCCCGCTCGCGGAGGCGACCCGCGGAGTACGGCGAGGCGTTGATGTTCACGGCGAGCTCGGCGCCTCCGGCGGCCTGCGTGAGCACCGGCCCCGTCGGGCTCCACGCGTCCTCGCAGACCGTCACCCCGACGCGAACACCGGCGACGACGAACAGCGGCCCATCGACCCGCCCCGGCGCGAAGTAGCGCTGCTCGTCGAACACGGCGTAGTTCGGGAGCAGGTGCTTGTGGTACACGCCGACCACGCGGCCCTGCGCGCAGACGGCCGCGGCGTTGTACAGGTCACGGTCGGCGTGCGGATACCCGATCACCGCGGCCGCGCGGCCCGTGCGCGCCGCCAGCTTCTCGAGCCATTCGCCCGCCTGGGCCACGAACGCGGGTCGCAGCAGCAGGTCCTCGGGCGGATAGCCGGTCACGGCGAGCTCGGGGAACGCCACGAGATCGGCCCCCGCGGCCTCGGCGCGCTCGTACGCGTCGAGGATCCGCGCCGCGTTGCCCTCGAGGTCACCGACGACGAGGTCGAGCTGAGCGGCGGCGAGACGCAGGCGCGGCACGAACCCAGGATACGGCGACGCGCCCGAAGCGGGTCGGGAACCGCTGCGACACACTGGACTGATGACGACCGCGGACGACGTCCTCCGACGAGCGGACGTCGGGGCGTCGCTCGACGCCGCGGCGGATGTCCCGCTCGCGCGCCGGACCCTCGAGCGACTCGTCGACGCCGCGCCGGCCGCGGCGGCCGAGCTCGTCGAGTCGCCACGGGTGCGCGACGCGGTCGTCGCGATCGCGTGCGCGTCTCGCTCGCTCACCACGGCGCTCATCGGCGACCCGACGCTCCTCGGCGCGCTGCGTGACCCCCAAGGCGGGCTGGACCCCGCACCCGCACCCGACCCGGGCGCGCTACGACGGTGGAAGCGCCGGGAGCTGCTGCGCATCGCCGCCGCCGACCTCCTCGGCGAGGCCGAGCTCGCCACGATCGCCCGCCGCCTCGCGGCCCTCGCCGACGGCTGCCTCGCCGTCGCCGTGCAGATCGCCGCGCCACCGACTCCGTTCGCGGTCATCGGGATGGGGAAGCTCGGCGGCCGCGAGCTGAACTACGCGAGCGACGTCGACGTCCTCTTCGTCCACGACGGCGAGACGGACGGGGCGCGGCGCGCGGCGCGGCGCGTCCTCGCCGCGATGGCCGAGCCGACCCAGGACGGGATCGTGTTCCGGACCGACGCCGCGTTGCGGCCCGAGGGGAAGGCCGGTGCGCTCTCGCGCACCCTGGACAGCTACACGACCTGGTACGAGCGCTGGGCGCAGCCGTGGGAGTTCCAGGCGCTGGTCAAAGCGCGCGCCGTCGCGGGCGAGGCGGGGCTCGGGCAGCGCTTCGTCGACGAGACCCGCCGGTTCGTGTGGCCCGACGTCCTCGACCCGGACACCGTGCGCGCCACCCGGGAGATGAAGGTGCGCAGCGAGGCCGAGCAGCGCCGACGGGGCGTCGCCGCCCGCGAGCTCAAACGGGGCCCCGGCGGGATCCGCGACGTCGAGTTCGCGGTGCAGCTCCTCCAGCTCGTTCACGGACGCCACGACGCGACGCTCCGCTCGCCCACCACGCTGGACGCCCTCGACGCGCTCTCGACCGGCGGGTACGTCGAGGCCGACGATGCCGCGCTGCTCGCCCGCTCCTACACGTTCCTGCGCGAGGTCGAGCACCGGCTACAGCTGCGCGACGAGGCGCAGACCCACACCGTGCCCGCCGACGCGCGGAGCCGCAGCGCGCTCGCGCGGGTGCTCGGCTACCGCGACCACCCAGAGGTCACCGCCCTCGACGCGTTCGACGAGGACCTGCGCACCCATCAGACGGGCGTGCGCGCCGTCCACGAGCGCCTCTTCTTCGCCCCGATCCTCGACACGCTCGCCGGCGTCGGGCGGCTGACCGTCGAGGCAGCCGAGACGCGCCTCGCCGCCTTCGGCTTCGCCGACGCCGAGCACACGCGCACGGCGCTGCGCGACCTCACGGCCGGGCTCACCCGCACGTCCCGGGTGCTCCAGGCCCTGCTGCCGGTCGTGCTCGACTGGCTCTCGACGACCCCGAACCCCGACCTCGGGCTCCTGCAGCTCCGCCGACTGACGGAGGGGCCGACCCGCGCCGCGGCCGTCGCCGCGACGTTCCGCGACCAGCCGGGCACCGCCGTCCGCGTCTGCCGGGTGCTCGGGACGAGCCGGGTCGTCGGGGACGAGCTCCTGCGCCAGCCCGACGTCGTCGAGCTCCTCGGCGCCGACGACTGGTTCGGCGCGGAGCGCAGCGGCGAGGAGCTGCGCGAAGCAGCGCGCGCGGCACTGGGGTGGCGCCCCGACCGGGCGAGCCGTCATGCCGGCCTGCGCCGCTTCAAGCGGCGCGAGGTGCTGCGCATCGCGGCCCGGGACATCGTCGGACTCGCCCCGCTCGAGGTCACCTCCCGCGAGCTCGCCGGGCTGGCCGACGCGTGCGTCGACGCCGCGCTCGCCGCGCTCGAGCCGCCCCTGCCCTTCGCCGTCGTCGGCATGGGCGGCCTCGGCGGCCAGGAGCTGTCGTACCAGTCCGACATCGACGTGCTCTTCGTCTACGAGGGCGACGACCCGCACGACCTCCCAACCGCGAGCGAGCTGGCGCGTCACCTGACCGCCGCCCTCGCCGAGTCGACCGCCGAGGGCCAGACGTTCCGCGTCGACGCGAACCTCCGTCCCGAGGGTCGCCACGGGCCGCTCGCCCGCTCGCTCGACAGCTACCGCGCCTACTACGAGCGATGGGCGCTCGCGTGGGAGCACCAGGCGCTGGTGCGCGCCCGTCCCGTCGCGGGCGACGCCGACCTGGGTCGACGCTTCGTGGCCATGGTCGAGCCGTTCGTGTACCGGGACCCCTTCCCCGAGGATGACGCGCGCGAGATCCGTCGGATGAAGGCCCGCGTCGAGCGCGAGCGCATCCCGCCCGGCGAGGACCCGAGCTTCCACCTCAAGCTGGGGCGGGGCGGGCTGACCGACATCGAGTTCACCGTCCAGCTGCTCCAGCTCCAGCACGGCGCGACCCAGCCGAGCGTGCGCGGGGCGGCGACCATCCCCGCACTCGAGGCGCTGGCCACAGCCGGGATCCTCGCGTCCGACGACGCAGCGGTCCTCGCCGAGGCGTACGCCTTCTGCCAGCGCGCGCGCAACGCCTGCTACCTCGTCACCGGCCGGGACAGCAACGCGCTTCCCACCGGGCCCGACGCGGTCCGCGTCGGACGGCTGCTCGGCGAGCTGCGCCGACCCGAGGCGGCGCTGCGCGACGACTTCCGCCGGGTGACCCGCCGGGCCCGTCACGTCGTCGAACGCGTCTTCTACGCGGCGACTGACGACCGACGGCGCGACGCGACAGGCCGTCGGTAGGCTCCGCCGCGTGCAGGGGGCTCGCGTGCCCGGCCAGGTCGGGCCAGCGCGGCGCTTCGTGTCGAGCCAGTCGAGGAGGCGGGGGATCTGGCTGGCCGCGGCGGCGCTCGTGATCGGCGCCGCCGCATGCAGCGGCGCGGGCGCCGGCTCGACCGCGGCGCGGATCCCCTCGACGAGCACAACGGCGTCCACGACCACCACGACCGACGCGGCGAGCCTGCCCTGTGACGGGCCGACCACCGTCCCCGCCGCGGTGCGGGTCAGTCCCGTCGCCGGCCTCGACCAGAACCCGACCGTGTACCAGGTCGAGAACGTGAGCACCGCGGCGTCGGATGCGACGTGGGGTCGCTTCGACACGCTGCCCGAGCCCGGGCAGGAGGGCACCTACCAGGGCGGCTCGGGGCTCGTGCACTGCGTCGGCGGGGTGTGGACCGTCACCGACTTCGGCACGGCCGAGGTCGGCTGCCCCGGCGGGGCGGCCGCGCCTCCGCCACCGGCCGTCGCGGCCGACCTCGGCATCGAGTGCCCCTGACCGGGCAGCGCCGGCTCAGATGTCGTAGTACAGGTAGAACTCGTAGGGGTGCGGGCGCAGCCGCATCGCGTCGATCTCGCTCTCCTGCTTGTACGAGATCCAGGTGTCGATGACGTCCTGGGTGAACACGTTCCCCGCGAGCAAGAAGTCGTGGTCGGCCTCGAGCGCGGCGAGCGCATCGTCGAGCGAGCCCGGCACCTGGGGAACCTTCGCCAGCTCCTCGGCCGGGAGGTCGTAGAGGTCCCGGTCGACGGGGCTCGGCGGCTCCAGCTTGTTCTGGATGCCGTCGATGCCCGCCATCATCATCGCCGAGAACGCCAGGTACGGGTTGCAGGACGGGTCCGGGCAGCGGAACTCGAGGCGCTTGGCCTTCGGGCTCTTGGAGTACAGCGGGATCCGGACCGCCGCCGACCGGTTCCGCTGCGAGTACACGAGGTTGACCGGCGCCTCGTAGCCCGGGACGAGCCGCTTGTACGAGTTCGTCGTCGGGTTCGAGAAGGCGATGATCGACGCCGCGTGGGTGAGCAGCCCGCCGATGTACCAGCGGGCCATGTCCGAGATGCCGCCGTAGCCCTTCTCGTCGAAGAACAGCGGCTGGTCGCCCTTCCACAGCGACTGGTGGACGTGCATCCCCGAGCCGTTGTCCATGAACACGGGCTTCGGCATGAACGTGACCGACTTGCCGCGCGCCCGCGCCACGTTCTTCGTGACGTACTTGTAGAGCATCAGCTTGTCGGCCATGCGCAGCAGCTTGTCGAAACGCATGTCGATCTCGGCCTGACCGGCCGTGCCGACCTCATGGTGCTGCACCTCGATCTCGATCCCGACCGACTCCATCACCGAGACCATCTCCGAGCGCAGGTCCTGGTAGGAGTCCATCGGCGGGACCGGGAAGTAGCCCTCCTTGTACCTCGGCTTGTAGCCGAGGTTCGGTGAGCCGTCGAGCTCGAACTCGTTCCCCGAGCCCCAGACACCCTCGACCGAATCGACGAAGTAGTAGCCCGAGTACTGGTTCTGGTCGAAGCGCACCTGGTCGAAGATGTAGAACTCGGCCTCCGGCCCGAAGTACACGGTGTCAGCGAGGCCCGTGCTCTTCAGGTACTCCTCGGCCTTGCGCGCCACGTAGCGAGGGTCCCGCGAGTACGACTCCCCGGTCACCGGGTCGCGCACGAAGCAGTTCAGGTTGAGCGTCGTGTGCTCGCGGAACGGGTCGACCACCGCGGTGTTCGGGTCCGGGATCAAGAGCATGTCGGACTCTTGGATCTCCTGGAACCCCCGGATCGACGAGCCGTCGAAGCCGTAGCCGTCCTCGAAGCCGTCCGCCGTCAGCTCGTGGATCGGCATCGAGAAGTGCTGCATCACACCGGGCAGGTCGCAGAAGCGAAGGTCGACGAACTGCGCGCCGGAGCGCTTGGCCAGGTCGAGGACCTCGTTCGGGTTGCGGCTCTCCACGTGCGTACCCTCCGTTCCTCGGCGATCCCACCCGGCCCTTCGTGGCCGCAGCTCGCCGAACCGATGCGGGATGCTGTCACGCCCGGTGTTTCCGATCCCATTCGCGTTCGTGAACGCCGTGTGAACAGCACCTTTGCCCGATGTATCGGTGGCGGACGGCCCGCGCGGGCCTGCCACACTGGCGGGATGCAGCACCAGCTCGACTACGTGCTGCGCACCGTCGAGGAGCGCGGCGTCCGCTTCGTGCGGCTCTGGTTCACCGATGTGCTCGGGTTCCTCAAGAGCTTCGAGATCACGCCGGCCGAGCTCGAGACGGCCCTCGAGGAGGGGATGACCTTCGACGGGTCGGCGATCGAGGGCTACAGCCGCGTCCAGGAGTCCGACATGCTCCTGCGGCCCGACGCCAACACGTTCGAGATCGTGCCCTGGCACAGCGAGGACGCCCCGACGGCGCGGATGTTCTGCGACGTGCACCGGATCACGAACGAGCCCTTCGAGGGCGACCCACGCTTCGTCCTGAAGCGCAACCTCGAGCGGGCCCGCGAGAAGGGCTTCACGTTCTACGCCGGCCCCGAGATGGAGTTCTTCTACTTCGGTTCGGCGGAGTCCACCGAGCCGCTCGACCACGCGGGATTCTTCGACGTGGCCCAGCTCGAGCAGATCTCGGACCTGCGCAAGCAAACGATCGTCACGCTCGAGGCCATGGGCATCCCCGTCGAGTACAGCCACCACGAGCTCGGCCCCAGCCAGCACGAGATCGACCTGCGCTACACCGACGCGCTCACGATGGCCGACAACGTCGTCTCGTTCCGCTACGTCGTGAAGAAGGTCGCGGCCGACCACGGCATCTACGCCACGTTCATGCCCAAGCCCATCTCGGGCGACTTCGGATCGGGGATGCACACCCACTTCTCGCTCTTCGAGGGCGACGTGAACGCGTTCCATGACCCACGCGACGACCACGGGCTCTCGAAGATCGGGCGGTGCTTCATCGCCGGGCTCCTCCACCACGCCCGGGAGATCACCGCGGTGACGAACCAGTGGGTGAACTCCTACAAGCGGCTGAGCGTCCGCTACGAGGCCCCGGTCTACGTGTGCTGGGCGCGCAACAACCGCTCGGCGCTCGTGCGGGTGCCGGTGACGAAGGCCGGCAAGGAGAGCTCGACGCGCATCGAGTTCCGCTCCCCCGACCCGGCCTGCAACCCGTACCTGGCGTTCTCGGTGATCCTCGCCGCCGGGCTCGAGGGCATCGAGCAGAACTACGACCTGGCGCCCGAGGCGACGAACAACATCTTCGAGCTCACGCCCGAGGAGCGCATCGCCGAGGGCATCGCCTCGCTCCCCGAATCCCTCGGCGAGGCCATCGACGTCATGGAGCACTCCGAACTCGTCGCCGAGGCGCTCGGCGAGCACATCTTCGAGCACTTCGTGCGCAACAAGCGCGCCGAGTGGGACGACTACCGCGCCCAGGTCACCCCGTTCGAGCTGAACCGCTACCTCGGCTCGCTCTGATGGACGAGCCGCTCCTCGTCTTCCCGGACCCCCCGCCACCGCTGCTCGCCCAGACGCTCGACCTGAGCGGGCACCGCTGGAAGGCGGTCGCGAACGCGTCCGCGGCGAACGCCGCGGAGCCCCGCGACGGCTGGGTCGGCGCGATCGTCGTGTGCGACGAGGACCCGGAGGGCGCCTTCGGGGTGTGCCGAGTGCTGCGGCGCCGCGACACGCAGCTCGCGCCGGTGCTCGTGCTCATCTCTGGCGCGCAGCTCGCCGAGCTCGAGCTGCGCGAGGACCTCTTCGACGACTTCTGCCTCGCCCCGTTCCACCCCCAGGAGCTCGAGGCGCGGCTGCGCCACCTGCTGTGGCGCGCCGGGCGCGGGGCACGCCCCGAGATCGTCGAGTACGGCGACATGATGCTGAACCTCGAGACCTACCAGGCCGAGCTCGGGGGCCGGGCGCTCGACCTCACGTACATGGAGTACGAGCTGTTGAAGTTCTTCACCATCCACCCGGGGAAGGTGTTCACCCGCGAGCAGCTGCTCTCGCGCGTCTGGGGCTACGAGTACTACGGCGGGGCCCGGACGGTCGACGTCCACGTCCGACGCCTACGCGCCAAGCTCGGCGAGGAGCACGCCAGCTGGATCCAGACGGTGCGCTCGGTCGGGTACCGCTTCGGGCAGACCCGCGCCGCGCCGGAGTGAGCAGCTAGGCCTTCGGGGACGGCTCGACGGCCTCGGCGTCGGACGATTCGAGCCAGCCGAACAGGGCGCTCCACACCGCGCCGACCAGCATCACGCCGACGGGGACGACGAGCACCATCGCGACGACGAAGACGAGCGCGCCGGGCACGCCACGACGGTAGCCCCCGCCGACGCGCTCGAGGCTCACGCGCGGGTCGCGCGCGCCGCCCGGCTCGCGGCCGCGGGGAACACGTCCGGCCGCTGGCCCTCGGCCGCGGTCAGCGCCTCCCACGCGGCCGACGCGACCGCGGCGAACACGGCGTCGCTCACCGCGAGCGGCGGGCCGGGATCGTCGAGCACGGTCACCTCGAGCGGGGGCGTGGACCGGGCCCGCAGGATGCCGAACGACCGGATGGTCAGGTCGAGCACCTCGCCCGTGTCCGGGTCGACGGCGAGGCCCTCGGTCAGCACCCAGCCGAGCGCCATGTGCGCCGCCCCTTGGCAGTAGGAGCGGAGCACGACCTCGTCGAGCGGGTCACCGGCCGCGACCCGGATCTGGACCCGCGCCACGGCGCCGCTCGCCTCGTCCAGCTGCACTGCCGCACCCGCGAGCCCACCACCCGACGCGGCCGCGACCGCCGCAAGGCGGGTACGAGCGACGCGCGCGTCGAGGCAGCACGACGCGGCGTCGACGCCCGCCGCGGCGAGTGCCGCCTCGCGCAGGACCGTGCGCTCGGCCAGCGGGAAGGCTCGCACGTTCGTCGTCGTCGGCGGCCCGGGCGCGGTCACGCCCCGCCAGTGCTCCTCGAGCGGGACCGTCGACACGGGCGGCTCGGGCGCCCAGCTCGTCGTGTCGGCCACGACGCGCCCGTCGACGCGCACGGCGCCGTCGCGCCACACGGCGGTTGCCGCGATCGGCGGTCGCTTCGGCCCGAGCCGGACGACGTCCTCGCGCGCGTAGACCACCCGGACCGGCCGTCCGAGGCGCGCCGCCAGGGCCTGTGCCGCCGCGGGGGCGCGCGATGTCTCCTTGCCGCCGAACGCCCCCCCGTTGGCGAGCGGCGAGGCTGGGACACCACCTGGCGCACACCAGGACGCGTCGGGCTCCAGGTACGCGGGCTCCACCCAGCCCGTGGCCAGCCGCACGCCGCCCGGCACGGCGTCGGGGAGGGCCAGCGGCGCCTGCTCGCGGCGGGTGCTGCGCCGGCCCGGGGTGGGCGCCGCGAGGGCGCGCGCCCCCGCGAGCGTCTCGGCGACGACCCAGGCCTGCCCGGCGGCGTCGACGCGCTCGGCCGTCGAGCCGGGCGGGCAGGGCACGGCCACGAGCGCGTCCGGTGGTGCGCCGTCATCGGCGAAGCCCCCGGCGCCGAGGGGGACGTCGGGGCTGACGCGCTGCGCGACCCCGCCCTCGAGCGCGGCGCGGGCCGAGGCCGCGTCGAGGTCCCGGCGGCCCGGGCGCGGTGTGGCGTGGGTGGCGGCCTCGACGACGCTCCGCCATCCGGTGCAGCGGCAGAGGTGCGCACCGAGGGCCCGCTCGACGTCGCCCGCGCCGTCGCGGCCGCGGTCCTGCAGCGCCGCGATCCGCAGGAGGATCCCCGGCGTGCAGAATCCGCACTGCGACGCGCCGGCGTCGACGAACGCGGACGCGAGCGTGTCGCGGCGCGTCGCATCGAGACCCTCGAGCGTGGTGACCCGTCGGCCGGCGACGCGGGCCGCGGGCGTGACGCAGGCGACGCGAGCGTCGCCGTCGACGAGGACGGTGCAGCAGCCGCACTGACCCTGTGGCGCGCATCCGTCCTTCGCGGCGCGCAGGCCGAGGTGCTCCCGGAGCACGGCGAGCAGCGACTCGCCTTCGGTCACGTCGACCGCGACGGGCGCGTCGTTGCAGACGAACTCGACCCGATGCGTATCCGCCATGGCGCTACGGCAGGATAGGAGCGATGCCGTCGCCGACCCCGAGCCGTCGCGGATTCCTCGCCGCGTCCGCCGGCGCGGCCCTGCTCGGGACGCTCGGGTGGCCCGACGTGGCGGGTGCGAGCCGGCCGGACACGTCGACGGCCCTGAGCGCACTGCTCGTCTCGAACGATCTCTACGTGACGTCGACGCCGCAGCGGGTCGCGTTCGTCATCTACCGCGGCCCGACCCCCGACTCCGGGGCGACGGCGCGCCTCGCGGTCGCCCCGCCCGGCGCGGCGCAGGGCGAGATCGTCACAGCCGTGAAGATGGCGACGGGGCTCCCGAAGGGGCGCGGCGTCTACGTCGTCGACGCGGTCCTCGACCAGGCGGGCACTTACCAGGGTCAGGTGCTCTTCCAGGGCCGCCGGCTCCCGCTCGCCCTCGAAGTCAAGGCGACGGCCGACGCGCCCGTCCCCGGGCAGATGGCCAGCCGCGCGCCGTCACCGACGAAGGCGAACCCGCTCGGCGTGAACCCGATCTGCACACGCCAGCCGCCGTGCCCGCTCCACAGCCTGTCGCTGTCGGACGTGATCGGCACGGGGAAGCCCGTGGCCGTCCTGTTCGCCACGCCGGCGCTGTGCCAGACCCGCTACTGCGGGCCGGTGCTGAACGAGCTGATCGCCGCGAGCGCCCCCTTTCAGAACGAGGTCGCGTTCGTCCACGTCGAGATCTACCAGTCGCTCACCGGCACGCAAGAAGCACCGACGGTCCTCGCGTGGGGCATCCCCTACGAGCCGTTCTTCTTCACCATCGACGGCAGCGGCGTGATCCGCGGTCGGCTGGACAGCGCGTTCGGACGCGACGAGATCACCCCGCTGCTGCAGTCGCTCGTCGCCTGAGCGCTGACGCGACCGGGCCCACCGGTGTGACCGGTGGGCCCGACCTGGATCCTTTGACGAAGCCTTAGCGGCGCTTGGTCGCCTTGCGCTTCGTGGCCTTGCGCTTGGCGGGCTTGCGCGCCGTCGCCTTGCGCTTGGTCGCCTTGCGCTTCGTGGCCTTGCGCTTGGCGGGCTTGCGCGCCGTCGCCTTGCGCTTCGTGGCCTTGCGCTTGGTGGCCTTGCGCTTCGTGGTCTTCTTGACGGCCTTGCGCTTGGTCGCCTTGCGCTTCGTCGTCTTCTTGACGGCCTTGCGCTTCGCGGGACGGCGCTTCGCGGCGGCCTTGCGCTTCGCGGGGCGCTTCTTCGTCGCCTTCTTCGCCACGCGCTTCTTGGCCGGACGCTTCTTGGCCGGACGCTTCTTGGCTGCCTTGCGCTTCTTGGCTGCCTTCTTCGCCGGCTTCGGCGCCGCCGCCGGCGACGGCGGAGGCGGAGCCGCGGGTGCCGGGGGCTCCCACGGCCGCGGCGGGGGCGGACTCGGCGGCGTCGACATCCCACCACCGATCGGCGGGTTAGGTGGCCACGATGACATGGGCGTCGCTCCCTTCAGCCAACCCTCGATGAACACACGAGCAGTGAACCGTCAGCGTAAACCAATCGCGCGACGAGATACAGGATTCTCCGCTCGAATCGGACGACGCGCGCGACATCCGCGCCGCGGCGCGTGCGTTAGGAGAAGGACTGGCCGCAGCCGCAGGACCGCTCGGCGTTCGGGTTGCTGATCGCGAACCCGGCGCCCTGGAGCCCGTCCTTGAAGTCCAGGGTGGCGCCCTTCAGGAGCTGGAAGCTCTGCGGGTCGATCACGACCTGGACACCGGCGTGCTCGCTCTTGAGGTCGTCGTCGGCGATGGCGGCGTCGAAGAACATCTCGTAGCTGTACCCGGAGCAGCCGCCGGGACGAACCGCCACGCGCAGCGCGAGCACCTCGTCGCCTGCCTCGGCGTCGAGGAGGCTCTGGACCTTGGTCGCGGCCGCGTCGGTGAGCAAGAACACCTCGCTGGCGTCGGTGACCTCGAACATCGTCATCGCTGTCCCTCCTGCGTTCAGCCTACTGGTCGTCGCGGCGCGTCGCGACGGTGACGTGGCACGGCTCATGGTCGTACAACGTCGCGAACTCCTCCACGCTTCCCCGGCCGACCTCGTCGACGATGCCCTCGCAGAGGCCGCGGTGGAGGTTGCACACGAGCTCGGGGTAGGCCTCGGCGAGCTCCCGGAAGGGGCAGTGCAGGAAGTCGATGCGCGCCGCGCCCTCGGACGGACCGTCGCCCGGCGCGAGCGCCGGCTCGAAGCCGAGCCGCTCGAGCTCGGCGGCGAGGGCCTGCACGCACGAGCGGGCACGTGTGCGCCGGCCGGCCTCCGCGCCCCAGGCATGCCCCGTGCTGGCGGCGTCGTCGACGTCCGCGCCGACCCGCTCGGCCAGCGCGGCGAGGAGCCCGGCCAGCAGCGCGTGGGCCGGCGGGTCGAACCCGAGGCTCGGCGCGCCGGGCGCCAGGAAGTAGAGGTGCTGGGGCCGCCCGACGGTGCCCCGGTGGACGGCCTCGGCGTCCACGAGCCCGGCGTCGCGGAGTCGCTCCAGGTGCAGCCGCACGGTGTTGGCGTGGACCCCGAGGCGCTCGGCCAGGTCGGGGGCGGAGAGCGGGGCGGGGGACGAGGCCAGCTCCCGGTAGACGGCGTAGCGCGTCTCGTCCGCTAAGGCCTTGAGGACCCCCAGGTCCAGCACGCCCTTGACGGTACCCGCGACGGGGCATATTTTCAAGGGAGACTGGTTTTATTCGACGATGAGTGAACGCTCCGCTGCCGACCGACGGTCGCCGACCCCCGACGATGTCCGTCGCGCCCTGGCCGGCGTCCTCGACCCCGAGCTGCACGTCAGCATCGTGGATCTCGGCATGGTCGACGACGTCACGGTCACGGACGGCCGCGCCCGGGTGCGGGTCGCGCTCACGACGGCCGGCTGCCCGCTGCGCACCCGGATCCGCGACGACGTCGAGTCGAAGGTGCGCGGCATCCCCGGCGTCACCGACGTGGCGGTCGAGTACGGGGAGATGAACGCGGCGCAGAAGAGCGCGGCGATGCAGCGGGCGCGCTGGCAGGCGCGCGAGCAGGCCGACCCGACCGAGGTCCCCGCCTCGACGCGGGTCCTCGCCGTGGCGAGCGGCAAGGGCGGCGTCGGGAAGTCGAGCGTCACCGTGAACCTCGCCGTGGCGCTCGCCGCCCGCGGCCTGCAGGTCGGCGTCCTCGACGCGGACATCTGGGGCTTCAGCGTCCCGGGGATGCTCGGCGTCGAGGGTCGCCTCGGCGGCGCCGACGGCAAGATCCACCCGAACGAGCGCACGGTCGCGAACCAGCTCGACCCGTCGGGTCCGCCGGGCCGGCTCAAGGTCGTCTCGATGGGTCTCCTCGTCGACGACGAGGAGACGGCGCTCATGTGGCGGGGCCTCATCCTCACGAAGGCCGTCGAGCAGTTCCTCCACGACGTCCGCTGGGGCGACATGGACTACCTGCTCGTCGACATGCCGCCGGGCACGGGCGACGTCCAGATGGGCCTCGCGCGGATGCTCCCCCAGACCGAGCTGCTCGTGGTCACGACCCCGGCGCGCGCCGCCCAGCGGGTCGCGGCCCGGATCGTCGACATGGCCCACCGCTCCTACCTGAAGGTCCTCGGCGTCGTCGAGAACATGAGCGCGTTCGTCGCGCCGGACGGCACCGAGTACCCCCTGTTCGGGGAGGGCGGTGGGGCGACGCTCGCCGAGACGAGCGGCGCGCCGCTCGTGGCGCAGATCCCCCTCGAGTCGAGCCTGGCCGCCGGCGGCGACCGCGGGGAGCCCGTCGCCGAGCACGACCCGGCCAGCCCGGCCGGCGCGGCGTTCCATGCGCTCGCGGCGCGGCTCGTGACCGAGCTGCTGCCCCCCGTCGAGATGGCGGGCTGCACCGCCCGCATCTTCGACCTCGTGAACGCGGCGCGGCCCTAGGCCGCTCGCCACGCCGCCTTCGCGCTGGTCCCGACGACCTTGCCGTCGGCCTTCAGCTCGAGCAGGTGCGCGTGCACCTGCCAGCCCGCGGCCTCGACGAGCTCGGGAGGGAGGTCCGCCCGGCCGTAGATCGTGTCCACGATCTCGCGGATCTTCACCCCGTCGTTCTTGCGCACGAGCTTCAGGATCTGCTGGCCGCGCTGGCGGCGGTGCGTGAGATAGTCGTCGAGGCGCGCCTTCGGGTCCTCGATCACGTCGCCGTGACCGGGGCAGATGCGGGCCAGGCGGAGCCGGCGCAGCCGCTCGAGGGTCCGGACGTACACCGCCATGTCCCCGCCCCGGCTCGGGCTGACGACCGAGTACATGCCGTCGAGCACCGTGTCGCCGGTGAAGAGGGCCCGCTCCTCCTCGAGCAGGAAGGACAGGTGGTTCGGCGCGTGGCCCGGGGTGTGCAGCACCTCGAGGCCCCACTCGCTGCCCTCGATGGTGTCGCCCTCGGCGATCGTGCGGTCGGGGACGACCGTCGCGTCCTTGTCCCGGTGCTTCCCGTAGGCGAGCACCTCGGCGCCGGTGGCCTTCACGAGCCGGGCGGTGCCCGGCCAGTGGTCCGGGTGGGTGTGGGTGAGCACGACCCAGCGCACCCGCTCGCGCATCGAGGCGCCGACGATGGCGTCGATGTGGGACTTCACGTCCGGCCCCGGGTCGATCACCGCCACCTCGTCGATGCCGACGAGGTAGGTGTTGGTGCCCGGGCCGGTGAAGGGCCCCGGGTTCGGGGCCACGACCCGCCGCACCAGCGGCGACAGGGCGCTCGGGACGCCCGGCGTCAGGTCGGGCATCAGTCCGGCGTCTTCGAGCTGTGACTTCCCCCCGAGCGGATGCCCGCCAGGCTGGACCCGCCGCGCCCGCCCACCGTCACCGGGATCCGCGTCGAGACGTCGGTTGCGCGCCGTTCCACCCGCTCATTCTACGGGCGCGCCGATTCGTGTCCGCGCCTTCCGGCGGACGCTCCACGCGCCCGCCCTACGCTTGCCCCGTGACGGACCCCCGGCGCGCCCTGCCGAGCGTCGAGCGTGTCCTCGCCGAGCTCTCGGGCCTGCCGCGCACGCTCCTCGTGCGCTGCGCCCGCGAGGCCATCGACGCGGCCCGGGCCGCGAGCGGCGCGGGCGCCACGCCCGTCGACGCCGCCGCCGTGGTGCGCGACGCCCAGGCACGCGTCGCCGCGCTCGCAGCCCGCCAGCTCCGCCCCGTCGTCAACGCCACCGGGGTGCTCCTGCACACGAACCTGGGCCGTGCCCCCCTCGGCGAGGAGGCCCTCCGCGTCGCCGCGGACGTCGGGGGCGGCTACTCGAACCTGGAGTACCGCCTCGAGACCGGCCGGCGGGGGTCCCGCCACGACCACGCTGGGCACCTCCTCGCCCAGGCGTGCGGCGCCGACGCCGGGCTCGTCGTCAACAACAACGCCGCCGCCGTGCTGCTCTCGCTCGCCGCGCTGGCCCGGGGGCAGGAGGTGCTCGTGTCCCGGGGCGAGCTCGTGGAGATCGGCGGCGGCTTCCGGGTCCCCGAGATCATGGCCGAGTCCGGTGCCCGCCTCGTCGAGGTCGGGACGACGAACCGCACCCGCCTCGGCGACTACCGCACGGCCCGCACCCCCGACACCGCCCTGATCCTGAAGGTCCACGCCTCGAACTACCGCCTCATCGGCTTCACCGAGGCGACGCCGGTGCGCGCGCTCGCCGCGCTCGGCCCGCCGGTCATGGTCGACGTCGGCTCCGGCCTCCTCGACGAGACCACGCCCTGGCTCCCGCGGCGGCCGACGTGGCTGCACGACGAGCCCGGCGTCCGGCAGGCGCTCGACGCCGGCGCGGCCGTGGTCACGTTCTCGGGCGACAAGCTGCTCGGCGGGCCGCAGGCCGGCGTGATCGTCGGGCGGGCCGACCTGCTCGAGCGGATCGCACGCCACCCGCTGGCGCGCGCGGTACGCGCCGACAAGATGACGCTGGCGGCGCTGCAAGCCGTCGCCGCGGCGTACCTCGACGGCGACGCAACCCGCGTGCCCCTCTGGCGGATGGCGATCACCCCGACCGTCGAGCTGACCGTGCGGGCCGAGGCCGTCGCCCAGCGCGTCCCTCGCGCCAAGGTCGCCGACACCGAGGCGGTGGCGGGCGGCGGCTCCCTCCCCGGGCTGACGATCCCGTCCGTCGGGGTCGTGGTGGAGACACCCGACCCCGACGGGGCGCTCGCCGTCCTGCGAGGCCAGGGCGTGGTCGCTCGCATCGACGGCGACGCGGTCGTCTGCGACCTGCGCACCGTCGACCCCCGCGACGACGAGCGGCTCGCCGCCGCGCTGGTCGCCGCCGGGTCGTGAGGACGGTCGCCACCGCCGGCCACGTCGATCACGGCAAGTCATCGCTGGTCCGGGCGCTGACCGGCACCGACCCCGACCGGCTCGCCGAGGAGAAGGCGCGCGGCCTCACCATCGACCTCGGGTTCGCGTTCACGACGCTGCCGTCCGGTACCGAGGTCGGCTTCGTCGACGTCCCCGGTCACGTGCGCTTCATCAAGAACATGCTCGCCGGCGTCGGCGCCGTCGAGGTCGCGCTGTTCGTGGTCGCCGCCAACGAATCCTGGATGCCCCAGAGCGAGGAGCACGGCGCCATCCTCGACCTGCTCGGCGTGCACGCCGGGATGATCGCGATCACGAAGGCCGACGCCGTCGATCCCGAGACGCTGCTCGTCACCCAGCTCGAGGTCGAGGAGCACCTCGACGGCTCGGCCCTCGCCGAGGCGCCCGTCGTCGTCTGCGACTCGGTGTCGGGTCGCGGCATCGACGAGGTCCGGGCCACGCTCGACGAGGTCCTCGCCGCCGCGCCCGCGCCCCGCGACCTCGACCGACCCCGTCTCTGGATCGACCGGGTGTTCGCGGCTCGTGGCGCCGGGACGATCGTGACCGGCACGCTCACGACGGGGCGCGTCGCGGTCGGCGACGAGGTCCTCGCCGGGGCGCATCCGGCGCGGATCCGCGGCATCGAGACCGCCGGTCAGCAGCTCGAGCACGCCGAGCCCGGCACGCGGGTCGCGCTGAACCTCGCCGGCGTCGAGCACCGCGACCTGCGCCGCGGCGATGCCGTCGTGCGCCCCGAGCAATGGGTCACACCGAGCGTCGTGGACGTGGCGGTCCAGGCGCTCGCCGACGAGACCCCGCCGCGCCGGCGTCGCCTCCACGCCGCCATCGGCTCCGGCGAGCAGCGGGTCGCGTGGCGGAGCCTGGACGACGACGGGCGGTACGCCCGGGTGCGGCTGGAGACGCCGCGACCCCTCGCGCCCGGCGACCGACTCGTGCTGCGCGACCTCGGCCGGCGGCGGACCGTCGCCGGCGCCGAGGTCCTCGACGTGGCCCCCACCAGGCGCGCGAAGGACGCGCCGGCTCGACTCGGCTTGCCGCTCGGGGAGCGGCTCCTCGCCGGCGCGCCCTGGCTCACCCCCGACGTGCTCACCACCCGCGGCGGCCTCTCGCCCGCCGATGCCGACGCCCTCGCCGCCGCGCTCGTCGGTGGCGGGCACGCCGCGCGGCGCGACCGCTGGCTCGTCGACGTCGCGGCCCTCCGCGCCCTCGAGACGACGGCACGCGAGCGGGTCGAGGCCCACCACCGCGCCCACCCCCAGGAACCCGGCCTCGAGCTCGGACGGCTGGCCTCGACCCTCGGCGTGGAACCCGACCAGCTCCGCGCCGCGCTCGCCGCCGACGACGGGGAACTGGTCGTCGAGCGGGGCATCGTGCGCCAGCGCAGCCACGCCGGGCGGGTCAGCGCCTCCGCCGAGGGGCAGCGGCTGCTCGGGACCTTCGAGGCGGCGCCGTTCTCGCCACCGGCGCCGGAGGGTCCCGACGCGGCGCTCGTCCGCTCCCTGGTCCGGGAAGGTGCGCTCGTGGACGTCGACGGTGTCGTGTTCGCCGCGACGGCGCTGGCCCGCGCCCGGGCGATGGTCGTCGAGGCACTGGCCCGCGCCGGCCGGCTCACGGTCGCGGACATCCGGACGCTGCTCGGGTCGACCCGCAAGTACGTCGTGCCACTCTGCGGCTGGCTGGACCGGACGGGCGTCACGCGCCGTCGGGGCGACGACCGCGTCCCCGGGCCGACGAGCGGCCTCGCCCGCTGAGGGCGGCGCCTACCCGGCGCGGCGCTCGAGCAGGGCCTGGCGCTCGGTCTCGTTGAGCCCGCCCCAGATGCCGTGCGGCTCGCGTGTGTCGAGCGCGACCGCCAGGCACGGCTCCCGAACCGGGCAGACCGCGCAGATGGCCTTGGCCCGGCGTTCGCGTGCCTCCCGCTCGACGCGGGGCTCGGCGGCCGCCGGCGGGTAGAACAGCGATGCCTCGGGGCCCCGACAGGCGGCACGGCGCGCCCACGCCTCGTCGATGCGGTGCAGCGTCACGGCTCCCCCTTTGCGCCGGCCGTCTGACGCCTGACGCCCAGCGGCGCGAACGCTACAGGCCGGTCGCGCGCGAGAAAAGAAAAGAGGGAGAAAGAGGCCCAGAGGAGGAAGGGGCGCGCCGCTCAGGCGGGGGCGCCGCCGTCAGCGTCGCGGCGTCGGGACCGGGCGCGCTCCCGGTGATCTCGGGCGCCGCCCTCCTCGGGCTCCACCTCGAGCACGAGGCCCTCGACCGACACGACCCGGGCCCGGGCGCCGGCGGCGATGGGGGTGGCCCGGTTCGTGCGGGCCCGCCAGCGACTGCCCCGGATCACGACGACGCCGTCGGGGTCGACGGCGACCTCGGCCTCGCCCAGCTCGCCGACGAGCCCCTCCCGCCCGATCGTCGGGGTGGAGAAGCGGGACCGGACGAAGGCGGGCAGGGCGCCGACAAAGAAGAGGAGGGTGCCGGCGAGGACGAGGGCGAGCTCCCACCACGGGACATGGAGGCGCGTCGACCCGCCGAAGAGCGTGAGCGAGCCGACGAGCAGCGTCACCGCGCCGGCGCCCGTCCAGAACCCGAGGCCGCCTGCCTGCACGTCGACCGAGAAGGCGACGATCGCGGCGGCGATGAGCGCCGCGGCCCACCACGAGACCGGCAGGTGCGACGCGCCGTACCCGGCGCCGAGGACGGCGAGCGCGCCCACGCCGGCGGCGAAGCCGACGCTCGCCGCGAAGAACTCGAACGCGATGAGCGCGAGGCCGGCGACGAGCAGCAGGTACGTCACGCGGCTGCTGAGCAGCGTGTGCTGGAGGCGCGCGCCGAGGCCCAGCCCGGCGAACACGACCTCTTGGTTCGGCTGGCGGCGGCGGTTCCGCCCCGTGCCGATCACCCGGGCCGTGGAGAGGTGCACCGGCCCGGCGGCGGTCGGCACCGTCTCGCCGTCGAGGGTCACGATGACCTCGCCGATCGTCGGCTGGCTCCCGTTCGTGACCCGGGCGGCGGCCGCCGCGCTGGCGCCGAGGCTCGTCGTGGCGAGCGTCGCCGCCCGGTCGCCGTCGCGGCCCCGGCTGGCCGCGAGCCGGCGCAGCTCGTCGGCGACGGCACCGTCGGTGACGGCGTGGGGCTGGTCGAGCCGGACCGGCTGAGCCGGCCCGAGGCTCGAGCCTTGGGAGACGAAGAGCACCGACGCCGCTTCGGCGAGCAGCGCCGCACCGCCGGCGGCCTGCGCGCCCGACGGCCCGACCCACACGGCGACAGGCACGTGGGACTGGTGGATGAGCTGGACGAGCGCATCGATGTCGGTGGCGAGCGCGCCGCTCGAGTCGAGCTGGATGAGCACCAGCGTCGCGTGCGCGGCGTTGGCGTCGTCGATGGAGTGGCGGGCCAGCGCGGCGAGCGGCGGGTCGAGGAAGCCTTGCAGCTGGACGACGGTGATGCCGCCCTGCCCGCCCGACGCGGCGCGTGTCGCGCCGGACCCGGTGAGCGCGGCCGCCGAGCCGGCCGTGCCGAGCAGCACCAGGCCGGCGAACGTCAGCGCGAGCGCACCACGTCGGCGATGGTTCCCAGACAGCGCGCCCCTACGATGACCGCCGAGGATGGACGGCAGCCCTGCGGACTCAACCATGAACGTGGAGCAGTTCTGCTCCGCCTCCCGCGTCGTCATCGTGGCGGGCAAGGGTGGCGTCGGCAAGACGACCGTGACCGCAGCGTTGGCGACCGCCGCCGCCCGCGCCGGGGCCAGCGTGCTGATCGTCGAGATCGAAGGCAAATCGGGGCTCGCGTCGGCGCTCGGCGCCGCGCCCCTCACCTACGAGGAGCAGACGCTGAGCGAGCGGCTGCGGGCGCGGACGCTCACACCCGACGAGGCGCTGCTCGAGTACCTCGAGGAGCACGGCCTGCGGCGGATCTCGCGCCGGCTCGTGCGCTCCGGCGCGCTCGACGTCGTCGCGACGGCGGTCCCGGGCATGCGCGACATCCTGGTGCTCGGCAAGGTGAAGGCGCTCGAGCGCGCCGAGGCCGCAGACCTCATCCTGATCGACGCGCCCGCGGCGGGCCACGCCGTGCAGTTCCTCTTGTCGCCCCGCGGGCTGCTCGACGCGGTGCGGATGGGGCCGGTGCGTGCCCAGGCCGAGGACGTGATCGCGCTGCTCTCCGACCCGGCACGGTGCCGCGTGCTACTCGTCACGCTGCCCGAGGAGACGCCGGTGAACGAGCTCGTCGACACGGCGTACGCGCTCGAGGACCGCGTCGGCGTGAAGCTGGGGCCCGTCGTCGTGAACGCGGTGCCGCCGGCCCTCGACGTCGACGGACACGCCGCGGGCGCCGACGCCACCGCGCTCGGGATCGCGCTCAGCCCAGCCGAGGCGGCGGCGCTCGACGCGGCCGCGCGCTTCTGCCACGATCGACACGCACTCGCGCTGGCGCAGGCCGAGCGGCTGGCGCGACGCCTTCCGCTGCCCCAGCTCACGCTCCCCCTCGTGCTCGGGGAGATCGGACCGCACGAGGTCGCGGGGCTCGCCGACGCGCTCGCGGCGGGGATCGGCGCGCTCCCGACGTGACCGGCCTGGGCGAGCTCGTCGAGGAGCGCGACGTCATCGTGTGCTGCGGCACGGGCGGCGTCGGCAAGACGACGACGGCCGCGGTGCTCGCCCTCGCCGCGGCGCGGCGCGGCCGCGACGCCGTCGTGGTCACGATCGACCCGGCCAAGCGGCTCGCCGACACGCTCGGCCTCGTCGGCCTCGGCAACACCGCCCACGTGATCCCACGCGCCCGCTGGGCCGATGGGGCGACCGCGGGGGACGGTCGGCTGTCCGCCCTGATGCTCGACACCCGGGCCACCTTCGACGGCCTCGTGCGCCGCTACGCCCGGGACGAGGAGCAGGCCGACCGCATCCTCGGCAACGGCTTCTACCGCAACATCGCGAGCGCGCTCTCCGGCACCCAGGAGTACATGGCGATGGAGAAGCTGCACGAGCTCCACGAGGAGGGCGGGTACGACCTCATCGTCGTCGACACCCCGCCGTCCCGGCACGCGCTCGACTTCCTCGACGCGCCGCAGCGCCTCACCCGGCTGCTCGACAACCGAGTCTTCCGGTTCCTCATGATGCCGACCCGCACCTACGTGCGCGTGGCGAGCAACGCCGTGCAGCGGTTCCTGCGCACCGCCGGCAAGGTGATCGGCGCCGAGGTGCTCGACGACATCGTCGCCTTCTTCCGGGCCTTCGAGGGGATGGAAGCCGGCTTCCGCGCCCGGGCAGCCCGCGTCGACGAGCTGCTGCTCGCGCCGACGACCGTGTTCGTGCTCATCACGTCGGCACGCCGCGACGCCGTCGACGAGGCCGAGTTCTTCGCCGGTCGGCTCCGCGACGCCGACCTCGGCGTCGCCGCGCTCGTCGTGAACCGCGTCCATCCCGATTTCGGCGAGCATCGCCCCGTCGACGCGCTCCGCGAGGAGGCCCGCGCCGCGGAGCGGCGCGGGAGCGACGCGGCCGACCGCCTCGCCGCCCGATACGACACCCTCGCCGACTACGTGGCGCTCGCCGACGAGGAGCGCCACCGCCTGGCCGACGTCGGCGCACGCATCGGCGCCGCCACCGTCGTCTACGTCCCGTCGCTCGCCCACGACATCGTCGACTTCGAGGCGCTCGACGCCGTGGCCAGGCTCCTCGTGGACGACGGCCGCCCGTCGACGACTGGGTAACGTTCCCGGCCGTGGGCTCCGTCATCATCGCCGCCGACGGCACCTGGCTCCGCAACCAGGTCCGGTCCGCGCTCGCCGGCCCCGACCAGGCCGTGCTCGAGCTCGACCGGGGCCAGGACGTGTGCGACGCCGTCGCGCTGCACGAGCCCGACCTCGTCGTCCTCGACATGCAGATCGGCAACATGGGTGGCGTCGCCGTCGCGCTCGACCTGCGCCTGGAGGCGTCCGCCGGCCGGGTGCCCGACGTGCCGATCGTGCTGCTCCTCGACCGGGAGTGCGACCGTTTCCTCGCCAAGCGCGCCGACGTCGACGGCGTCGTCGTGAAGCCGCTCGACGCCGGCGTGCTGCGCCGCACCGTCAAGCGCGTGATGGCCGAGCGCGCCGGCGTCGTCTGATCGCGCGCCGGACGCCCCGGTCGTGGATGTGTCCGAGTGCCTGACCTTCCGGGCGACGAGGTGTGCCGCGGCGTCGCCGCGTCCGGGCGGCGGCCGCTGAGCTGACCGCAACGACCAGAAGGATCGACGAGGCCCTCCACTACACTCGCCGTGCTCACGGGCTGTAGCGCAGTTTGGTAGCGCGCTTCGTTCGGGACGAAGAGGTCCCGGGTTCAAGTCCCGGCAGCCCGACCGCCGGTTTGCAGAGCGTCGCACCGCGCTCGGGCGCGACCCGCGCCCGTCGAACCGATGAATCCCGCCGCCGGGAACCGTCTGGCCCGCAGCACCGATCATCCGCGGAGGAACCGATGAGCGACCACCCGACGAGGATCCACGGCGTGCACACGGTCGGCGTGCCCGTCACCGACCAGGACCGTGCGCTGGCCTTCTACCTCGACACCCTCGGCTTCGAGACCCGCCGCGACGTCCCGATGGGCGACAGCGGGCGCTGGATCGAGGTGGCGCCACCCGGCGCACCGACCACGATCGCCCTCGTCCCGAGCAGCACCGGCGCGCAGGCCGGCCGGCCCACCGGAATCCGCCTCGCGACGAGCGATGTCGAGGCCGACCACGCCGACCTCATCGCCCGAGGCGTGGACGCCGACGACCTGCTCCGCTGGCCCGGCGTCCCACCCATGTTCGAGTTCCGGGACCCCGACGCCAATGGGCTCGTCGTCGTCGAGAGCTGACCCCCGGCCGCGACGGGCCTAGCCGGGCGCGAGGAGACGCTCGGCGAGCTGCACCGCGTTCAGCGCGGCGCCCTTGCGCAGGTTGTCGCCCGTGACCCACAGGTCGAGGGTGCGGGGCTGGGACACGTCGTCGCGCAAACGACCGACGAGCACCGGGTCGATCCCCGCGGCGTCGAGCGGTGTCGGCGCACCGTCACGGTCGTCGAGCGTCACGCCGGGCGCACTCGCGAGCACCGCCGCGGCGTCGTCCCGGGAGAGCGGACGCGCGAACGCGACGTTCGCTGTCATCGCGTGGCCGACGTACACGGGGACGCGCACGCAGGTCACGCTCACCGCGAGCTCCGGCGCGTGGAGGATCCTGCGGCTCTCGCGCACGAGCTTCGTCTCCTCGGAGGTCATGCCGCCGTCACCGACCCTGCCGGCGAGCGGGATCACGTTCCCGGCGATCGGCTTCGACCACACCTCGCCGGGCTCGATGCCGCCCGGCGTCGCGCCCGCCCGGCGCAGCGCGTCCTCGCGGCCGGCGCCCTTCGTCCACTGTTCGGCGAGCTCCCGCATGCCGGCCTGCCCGGCACCCGACACCGATTGGTAGGTGGACACCACGAGTCGCTCGATCCCGGCGGCCGCGTGGAGCGGGCCGAGCGCGGTGACCAGCACCATCGTCGTGCAGTTGGGGCACGACACGATCCGCTTCGGGGCCGTCCGCAGGTCGTCGGGGTTCACCTCGGCCACCACGAGCGGGACGTCGGGGTCCATCCGGAACGCGGCCGAGTTGTCCACGACGAGCGCACCGCTGGCCGCGGCCCGGGGCACCCACTCGCGGGCGAGCGGGTCGTCGACGTCGACGATGACCAGGTCGAGGCCGTCGAAGCAGCCGTCCCGCAGCGTCTCGCAGACGACCTCACGCCCCGCGAACGCGAGGCGGCGACCCTCCGAGCGCGGCGACGCGTAGACCCGGAGCTCGTCGACCGGGAAGGCGCGCTCCTCGAGGACCCGCAGCATCTCGGTGCCGACCAGCCCGGTCGCCCCGACGACCCCGACGCGCACGGTCACGCCTGGTCCAGGCCGAAGGCGTCGTGCAGCGCCCGGACGGCCCGCTCGACGTCGCCCGACGCGACGACGCAGGAGATGCGGATCGACGACGTCGAGATCATCTCGATGTTGATGCGCTCGCGAGCCAGGACCTCGAACATCTCGGCCGCGACCCCAGGATGGGTCTTCATGCCGGCCCCGACGACGGACACACGCCCGATGTCGGCGTCCTCGGTGACACCGGCGGCCTCGAGGTCGTCAACGATGGTCTCCATGACCTTGCGGGCCCGGGCGAGGTCGTCGCGCGGCACCGTGAAGGAGATGTCGGTCTGGCCGGCGCTCGACACGTTCTGCACGATCATGTCGACGTTGACGGACTCGTCGGCGAGCGTCCGGAACAGCTTCGCGGCGACCCCGGGGCGGTCGGGCACGCGGGTGATCGTCACCTTCGCCTCGGAGACGTCGTGGGTGACGCCCGAGATGATGGCCTGCTCCATCGGGTCCTCCTCCCCGACCCACGTCCCGTTGGCCCAGGTGAAGCTGGACCGGACGTGCACCGGCACGTGGTAGTTGCGCGCGAACTCGACCGAGCGCAGCGACAGGACGCGGCCCCCCGTCGCAGCGAGGTCGAGCATCTCCTCATAGGAGACACGGGCCAGCTGGTGGGCCCCGGGCACGACCCGGGGGTCGGCCGTCAAGACGCCCTCGACGTCGGTGTAGATCTCGCACACGTCGGCGCCCAGCGCCGCGGCGAGCGCCACGGCCGTCGTGTCCGAGCCGCCCCGCCCGAGCGTGGTGATGTCCGCCGTCGTCGACACGCCCTGGAAGCCGGCGACGACGGCGATCGCGTCGCCGGCGAGGGTCTCGCGCAGCCGGTCGCCCCGGACCTCGACGATCTTGGCTCGACCGTGGGAGGTGTCGGTCATGATCCCGGCCTGGGAGCCCGTGAAGCTCACGGCGCGCTCGCCGCGGTCGAGGATCGCCATGCAGAGCAGCGCCATCGAGATGCGCTCCCCGGCGGTCAGGAGCATGTCGAGCTCGCGGGCGGCCGGCGTCGGTGACACGTCATGGGCGAGGCGTTCGAGCTCGTCGGTCGTCGAGCCCATCGCCGACACCACGACGAGCACGTCGGCGCCGCCCTGGCGGGTCGCGACGATGTGGTCGGCCACCGCCTTGATGCGAGAAGGGTCCGCAACCGACGTGCCGCCGTACTTCTGCACGACGAGGCTCACGACCTCCGATGGTACCGGTGGGCCCTTCGCCGACCCGGTGTGGTTCCGGCGCGCCCCACCCGTCGCGAAGCCGACTCCCTAGACTGCCGCACCGTGTCAAAGGCGAGTCGTCGGGAGCGGCAGCGCGAGAACCGGGCGGCGCGGCGGGCCTACGAAGAGCAGCGGGCGAAGCGCCAGAAGGCGATGCGCACCGGGCGGCGCGTCGCGATCGTCGCCGTGCCGGCGATCATCGCCATCGTCCTCGTCCAGGTGCTGAGCGGCGGGTCGAGCTCGTCGAGCACGGTGACGTGCCAGGCCGTCAAGAAGCCGCCGGCCAAGACGACGAAGCTCACCGCGCCGCCCCTCGGCGTGAGCCCGGCGGTGAACTACGTGGCGACCCTCGACACGTCGTGCGGCACGATCCAGGTCGCGCTCGCCGTCCAGCAGTACCCGACGGCGGTCAACAACTTCGTGTCGCTCGCCAACCAGGGCTTCTACGACAACATGGCGTTCGTCCGGGCGGCGAAGAACTTCGTCGTCCAGGCGGGCAGCCCCGACCAGACGAACACGACGAGCAACGGCGGGCCGGGCTACAGCGTGCAGGCCGAGGTGCCGACGACGGCGCCCGGCGGGTCGGCCTACCCGGTCGGCACGGTCGCGTTCGCCACGGGCGGAAGCGACCCGCCGGGCACGGCAAGCTCGCAGTTCTTCATCGTCACCGGCAGCCAGGGCCTCCAGCTCGGTCCCAGCTACGCCATCTTCGGGAAGGTGACGAAGGGTCTCAACGTCGCGCAGAAGATCGACTCGTTCGCGCCCGCGAGCGGCGACGGGTACCCGACCACGGTCGTCGTCATCAAGTCGGTGCGGATCACCACGCCGTCCGCGGCGTCGACCACGACCACGTCGTCGACGCCGCCGAGCTCCTGACCTCGACGCGCTAGAGGCCCTCGAGGCGCTCGACCGGCGCGCCCGCGTCGTAGCGGACGGCGTCGCGGCCCTGGTACACGGTCACCGCGCCGGCGCCGGCCACACGCCAGGCCCCGGAGGGGTCGCGCAGCAGCGCGGTGTGCTCGTCGACGCCGACGAGCTGCGCCCGGTCCGGCAGCAGGTCGATGGAGCGCTCTCGGAGATGCTCCGCGGCGCTGCCGTGGTACGGGAACACCGCGAGCCCGGCGACGACCCCGAGACCGACGGTGTACGCGCCGCCGCGCGGGTCGACCATCGGGTCACACACCAGGGTGGCGCCCGCCCCGGACGCCGCGAGCACGCCACCCGAGTGGTACGAGGCGAGCATCGCGTCGTAGAGCGCCGAGTCCTTCAGGACGGAGCGCAGGTGCAGCGGCGAGCCGTCGGCCACGTAGACGAACCGGGCCGCGCGGACCGTCTCGGCCGTCTTCGCGTCCTCCGCCTCGCCCCGGTGCAGCACCCGGAGCGATCGGGCCGCCACGCCGAGCGACTCGAGGTACGCCGTGGCCCGTGCGGCGACGCGATCGGGGTGCTCGAACGCCGCGGCCGTCGGGAGCACGACCACCTCGTCGGCGCCCGACGCCGCCAGCAGCTCGGTGTCGAAGCCGCGGCACTCGTCGGTCCACTCGCCGCCGCCGATGAGGGCCAACGTCCCCACGCCGCGCGCGGCCCCTTTGGCGACCGGCATCGGCGCACTCTAACGGGACCCCGCCATCTCGTCGCTCGCCCGCGCGACCCATACTGGGCCCATGGCGTCCGTGACCGTCCGGCGCAGCGACCTCTACCAGGTGCTCGGCGTCACACCGAGCGCCTCGTCGGCCGACATTGCCGGGGCGTTCCGCACCCAGGCCCGGCGCCTGCACCCGGACCGCAACCCGGGCGACCCCGTAGCGGCCGAGCGCTTCAAAGACCTCACGCTCGCGTACGAGACCTTGCGCCGGCCGCGCAGCCGCGACGCGTACGACGCCCGGCATCTCTCCGACGCCGCGAGCGCCGCGCCGACGACGTCCGTGGCCCACCACGAGCCGCTCTTCCGGACGCCGGGACGAGCCCGCGCCGCGGTGTGGTCCGGTCTCCTGCTGCTCATGCTCGGGCTCGCGGGCGTGGTCGCGCTCCTCGTCGTCGACACGGGCGGGGCCGCCGAGACCGTCACGCTGTGGATCGCCGCCCTGAAGCTGCTGGTGTGCGGCCCGGCGCTCGCCGTCGCCGGCGCGCTGCGGCTGCGGCACTTTGCTACCGAGCAGTAACCTCTGGCGTTTCCGCTGCCGGACAAAGGAGTCGGGGTGGAGGTCAAGCGGGTTGGCGTCGTGGGCGCCGGAATCATGGGCGCCGGGGTCGCCGAGGTGGCGGCGAAGGCCGGGTTCGAGGTGGTGGTGCGCAGCCGGGCCCAGACCACCGGCGATGCCCTCCTCGCCGGCGTCGAGAAGTCGCTCACCAAGCAGGTCGACAAGGGGACGCTCGAGGACGCGGAGCGCACCGCGACGCTCGGCCGCCTCCAGGTCGTGACCGACCTCGGCGAGCTGGCGCCCTGCGACCTGGTGCTCGAGTCGATCGTCGAGGACCTAGCGACCAAGACGCACCTCTTCACCGAGCTCGACCGGGTCTGCGGCGACGAGGCCATCCTCGCCACGAACACCTCCACGCTGCCGGTCGTCGAGCTGGCGATGGCGACCGGGCGACCCGAGCGCGTGTGCGGCATCCACTTCTTCAACCCGGCGCCGGCGATGAGCCTCGTCGAGGTCGTGCGGGCGATCACCACGTCGGACGAGACGATCGCCGCCGCCCGGGCCTTTGCCGAGGGGTGCGGCAAGACCGTCGTCGACGTGCGCGACCAGGCCGGGTTCATCGTGAACGCCCTGCTCTTCCCGTACCTGAACAACGCGGTGAAGCTGCTCGAGGCGGGCGTCGCGAGCCGCGACGACATCGACGCGGCGATGCAGGGGGGCTGCAACTTCCCGATGGGCCCGCTCAGCCTGCTCGACCTCGTCGGCCTCGACACGAGCCTCGCCATCCTCGAGGCGCTCTACGCCGAGTTCAAGGACCCCAACTACGCGCCCGCGCCCATGCTGCGCCGGCTCGTCAGCGCCGAGCGGTACGGACGCAAGTCCGGCGCGGGGTTCTACGAGTACCGCCGCCGCTGATCCGCCCGCCCGCCGGTCGTCGGCGACCGCGGAGAGGACGAGAATGGAGCCGATGACCGACCGGCCCTGGCTCATGCGGACCTACTCGGGGCACTCCTCGGCCGCCGCCTCGAACGAGCTGTACCGCACGAACCTGGCGAAGGGCCAGACCGGCCTGTCGGTCGCCTTCGACCTCCCGACCCAGACCGGCTACGACCCGGACCATCCGCTCGCCCGCGGCGAAGTGGGGAAGGTCGGCGTGCCCGTCCCCCACCTCGGCGAGATGCGGGCCCTCTTCGACGCCATCCCCATCGAGGACATGAACACCTCGATGACGATCAACGCGACGGCCATGTGGCTGCTCGGCCTCTACCTGGCGCTCGCCGAGGAGCGCGGCGTCGACCCCGCCGTGCTGGCCGGGACCACCCAGAACGACATCGTGAAGGAGTACCTGAGCCGGGGCACCTACATCTTCGGGCCCGAGCCGTCGCGGCGCCTCACCGTCGACCTCATCTGCCACACGGTGCGCCAGGTGCCGCGCTGGAACCCGATCAACGTGTGCTCGTACCACCTCCAGGAGGCCGGCGCGACGCCGGTGCAGGAGATCGCCTACGCGCTGGCGACTGCGCTCGGCGTGCTCGACGCGGTGCGCGACTCGGGTCAGGTGCCCGCCGACGAGCTGGCGAACGTCGTCGGGCGCATGTCGTTCTTCGTGAACGCCGGCATCCGCTTCATCGAGGAGATGTGCAAGCTCCGGGCGATGGGGCGGCTCTGGGACCGCCTCACCGCCGAGCGCTACGGGGTCACCGACCCGACGCTGCGCCGCTTCCGCTACGGCGTGCAGGTCAACTCGCTCGGCCTGACCGAGGAGCAGCCCGAGAACAATGTGCAGCGCATCGTGCTCGAGGCGCTCGCCGTCACCCTCAGTCGCGACGTACGCGCCCGGGCCGTGCAGCTGCCGACGTGGAACGAGGCGCTCGGCCTGCCCCGGCCGTGGGACCAGCAATGGTCGCTGCGCATCCAGCAGGTGCTCGCCTACGAGACCGACCTGCTCGAGTACGGCGACCTCTTCGAGGGCTCACCGGTCGTGGAGGCCAAGACGGCCGAGCTCGAGGAGCAGGCGAGCGCCGAGCTCGCCTGGGTGCTCGACGGCGGCGGCGCGTTCGAGATGATCGACGCCATGAAAGGGCGGCTCGTGCAGAGCCACGCCGACCGCCGGCGCCGCATCGAGGACGGCGAGCTGCCCGTGGTCGGCGTCAACACGCTGACCGAGACGGCCGCGTCGCCGCTCGTGACCGACGATGCCGAGCACATCCTGGTCGTCGACCCGGCCGCGGAGGCGGAGCAGGTCGCGAACCTCGCGCGCTGGCGGTCCGCCCGCGACGACCGCGCGGTCCGCGTCGCGCTCGACGAGGTCCGGCGGGTGGCCGGCACCGACGAGAACCTCGTCCCCGCGACGATCGCCCTCGCCCGGGCGGGCGGCACGGTCGGCGAGTGGGCCGACGCTCTGCGCGAGATATTCGGCGAGTACCGGGCCCCCACCGGGGTCGGCGCGGCGGTCTCGTCACCGACCGGCGAGCTGCGCGCCGTCCGCGAGCGGGTCCAGGCGGCGGGCCGCGAGCTGCGCGGCCCGCTCCGGCTCCTCGTCGCCAAGCCTGGCCTGGACGGGCACTCCAACGGCGCGGAGCAGCTCGCCGTTGCTGCACGCGACGCCGGCTTCGAGGTCATCTACCAGGGGATCCGCCTCACGCCGGCGCAGATCGCCGCGGCCGCCCGCGACGAGGACGTCGACGTCGTCGGGCTCTCGATCCTGTCGGGGTCCCACCGCGAGCTCGTCCCCGAGACGGTGCGGCTGCTCCGCGAGGACGGGGTCGACGCGCCGGTCGTGGTCGGCGGGATCATCCCCGAGGCCGACCAGCCGGCGCTGCGCGCCGCCGGGGTGGCCGGCATCTACACGCCGAAGGACTTCCGGCTGGCGACGATCGTCGGTGACCTGGCCGAGCTCGCGGCCGAGCACCGCCGGCACCAGCAGACGCCCGCCCACGCCTGACAGCCCACCGAACGGTTCGCGCCAGGTTTCTGTGGCGATCGCGTAACGCTCGCGCCGTATGGGCGCTCACCAACCGGGCCGCGCTGCTGCGCGTGAGCTCGTCCCGCCGGTCCGACGCGTCGATCGAGTACCGGGGGCCGACCCGTCCGCGACTCCCTACCTGCTCCTCGTCGGCCTGATCGCCGCGGGTCTCGACGGCCTCGAGCGTGGCGTGGAGCTGCCGAGCCCCGCCGAGGAGTCGGCCCACGGCTACGACCCGACGGTCGGTGCGACGCTGCTCGAGCCGCTGCCCCGCAGCCTCGACGATGCGCTCGACGCGCTGCTGGCGGACAACCTGCTCGTCGACACCTTCGACGGCCAGCCCCTCGCGCGCCTGCTCGACGGCCGCCGCGCCGCGCATTGTCGCCGACTGGGAGCGGTCCTGCTCCCTCGAGGACACTGAGCTCGCGCCAGCCCCCGCCACGGCGTCGCCATCCTGCCGAGCCGTGCACCCTTGCGCTGCCGGGCCTGCGTCGCCGCCGCCGCCCCTGCTCGCGGGCTTTGGATCCGCCCCGCGCCGGTAGCGTCCGCGGACAGCACCGCACGCACCTGACGGATGTCTGACACTTCGTCGGACGAAGGCAGCCGCGATGAGCTCCCGCACAGCCGAGGCGCGAGCGCCCGTCAGCCGACCACGGCTCGACTTGCGGGCGCTGCCGTGGAACCGGATCGTGGCGGTCGTCGTGCTGGTCCTCAGCCTCGTCGCGGTTCAGCTGCTCTTCGCGGGACCGACGTTCGTCACGTTGACGATCGAGAACCCGACTCCGTACGCGCTTTTCGTCGACGCGTCCGGAGCGACCCGTGGCGGGTGGACGAGCGTGACCGTCGCCGGTCCGAACACCGCGACCGTCCAGGCAGAGGTGCTCGACGAGGGCTCCACGTGGACCTTCCGCTTCACCGGCCAGGGCCGCGCCGGGGGCACGCTGACGGTCACGCGTGACGAGCTCGCCCGCGACGGGTGGCACGTGCACGTCCCGGCGTCAGTCCAGGACCGGCTCGAGCGCGAGGGTGCGCCGCCCACGCCCTAACCGCGAGGGGCGATGGTCCGCGCCGCGGTCCGGACGCTGCTGCCGGGCCCGCGCGCTGCCCTCGGTCCTCGGGCGACCGGAGGTCGACGACACGTCCCCTGGCGAACCCCGGTGGGCCTGCGGCCCAAGTCGGACGACGACGCCGCCAACCCGCGGCTCATCTTCACCGAGCCGGGACTCCTACCGCTGGATCGACACGCACGAGGCCTGAGCGCTCAGGGCGCAGGCGCGCCGCCGCCCGGCTTCGCGAGCGCGGCCCCCAGCTGCTCGGCGAGCGACACGGCGAGCTCGCGGCTCTCGGCCGGGAGCCGGATACCGGTCCCGTCGGCCGGCATGGTGAGCACGAACCGGCCGAGCACCTTTCCCCCGCCGCGCACCGGCAGCTCGAGCTGGCTGTTGAGGCCGTCACCGTCGGGCTTGCCGGCGTCGACCCGCACGCCGCGGTGGCGCAGCTGCGGCAGCGCAGTGCGGAACGGTGGCCGCTCGAACCGGCAGCTCTTGAGATCCAGGATGGTCGTGAGCTCGTTCTGCACCAGCGCGACGAGACGACCCGGCGACTCGCCACCGGCGGCGAGCTCCGCGAGGTGCCGGAGCTGCTCGGCCTCCCGCGAGCGCCGTCGGGCGACGGCGTGGCTCCGTCGGCTCCGAGCGACGATCTCGCCGACCACGAGCCCGACGACGAGGAGGAGGGCGACGGTCTGCACGTCGCCGCCGCCGCTGATCGAGAACGAGTAGTAGGGCCGGGTGAAGAGGAAGTCGAGTGACACCGCGGCCGAGATCGCCGCCAGCGCCCCGCCGAGTCGACCGCCCATGATCGCCGCCACGAGGACGGCGAGGACGAGGATCAGCGCGACGTTCGAGGTCCGCAGATCGGCGCGGAACGGGAGGATCGCGACGGCGACGGCGATCGGACCGGCGACCGCGACGACGAGCGCCGAGACCGGGACGTGGTCACTCGACGAGGTGCGGTCCGGTTCGTCCTCCACCGCCGCTCGGCCTTCTCTCTCGGCCGGCGGGTGCGCCCCACCGACTCGCGCGGATCGTAACCACAGCGTGGCGCGTCGGCGCCGGACGGTCGGATCGTCCCGGCGGTCTTAGGCGCCGATGAGCAGCGCCCGGAGGGCATCCTCGGACTCGGGGGTGACGAGCGCGAGGACCTCGTCGCCGACGGCGACCGTCGTGTCGCCGCGCGGCACGACGACGTGGCCGGTCCGGACGACGGCCACCACCACGGCGTCGCGGGGGATCTGCAGCTCGGCGATCGTGTGCCCCGCCGCGGGCGAGTTGTCGGCGAGGGTGACCTCGACGAGGCGCGCCTGGCCGCCCTCGAACTGAAGCAGGCGCACGAGCGAGCCGACGGACACCGCCTCCTCCACCAACGCGCTGAGCAGATGGGGGGTCGAGACGGACACGTCCACGCCCCAGGTCTCGTTGAACAGCCACTGGTTCTTCGGGTGGTTGACCCGCGCCACGACCCGGGGCACCGCGAACTCCTGCTTGGCCAGCAACGAGATCACCAGGTTGTCCTCGTCGTCGCCGGTCGCCGCGACCATCACGTCGACGCCGTCGACGCCGGCGGTGTGCAGCGACGCGACCTCGCAGGCGTCGCCGACGAAGTACTCGACGGGCAGCGAGCCACGCAGCCGCTGCACCAGGTCCTGGCTCTTGTCCAGCAGCAGGACCTCGTGACCCGCGTCGTGGAGATCGCCCGCGATGTAGGTCCCGACGTTGCCCGCACCCGCGATCGCGACCTTCACGTCAGTGCCCCGCCGTCCCAGGCGGCGCCGCGAGGGCGAGGGCCAGCGCGTCGAGGTCGGTTTTGCGCACCGCCACGTGCAGCACGTCGCCCTCCTGCCCGACAAGGCCGGGGACGGCCAGCGTCGCCTGGCCAGCGCGGGTGACGGACACGAGCCGGAACCGCTCGTCGTCCGCCAGCGGGGCCAGCGTGTGGCCCGCCCACGCCGCGGGCAGGGCGCGCTCGACGAGCACCACCTGGCCGCTCGGCTCGGACCACTCGGTCACGCTCTCGTCCTCGAACAGCCGGCGCATCACCTGATCTGTCGTCCATGTGACGGTCGCGACGGTCGCGATCCCGAGGCGCTGGTAGATCACGGCGCGCCGGGGGTCGTAGATCCGGGCGACGACGCGCGGGATCTCGTAGGTCTCCCGGGCGATCCGGGCCGCGAGGATGTTGGAGTTGTCGCCGCTGGTCACCGCGGCGAGCGCCTGCGCCTGGTGCACACCGGCCGCCTCGAGGTGGTCGCGGTCGAAGCCGAACCCGTGCACTGTGCGCCCGGAGAAGTCCGACGGGAGGCGACGGAACGCCTCGCTGCGCTTGTCGATGACCGCGACGTCGTGGCCGCCGTGGTCCAAGCCGACGGCGAGCTCGGCGCCCACCCGCCCGCATCCGACGACGATCACGTGCACGGTCGGATCCTGACACAGCCGAGACACCGATCGCCCCCAGGCATAAGGTGTCGCTTACCCGGCGCGACGCCGTTCGACCGGCCTCCGGAGCCCGATGCAGACCGAGCCCGATCTTCGAACCTCGCCGCCGCCGCCGACGGCTGCACCGGACGCGTCGCCGCCCGCGCCGAACGTCGAGCTGCCGGAGTCACGCGGCTACCGGGTCAAGAACCGCGTGCTCGGCCCGCCGCTCAACACCGAGGCGCTCGTACACGAGCGACTCGGCAAGCCCACGGCGCTCGCGGTGTTCGCGTCGGACAACCTCTCGTCGGTCGCGTACGGCACCGAAGAGATCCTGGCGCACCTCGTGCCCTACGTCGGCGTCGCGGCGTTCGCGCTCGTGATGCCGATCACCATCGCGCTGCTCGTCGTCCTCGCGTTCCTGATCCTCTCGTACCGCCAGACGATCAAGGCGTACCCGAGCGCCGGCGGCGCGTACATCGTCACGCGCGACAACTTCGGTCTGCTGCCCGCGCAGGTCGCCGGTGTCGCGCTGCTCACCGACTACGTCCTGACCGTCGCCGTGTCCGTCTCGGCGGGCACCGCGGCGCTCACGTCGGTGGCGTCGGGTCTCACGCCGTATGCGGTGCCGATCTCGGTGTTCTTCATCGCGTTCATCGCGTTCGGCAACCTGCGCGGCGTGCGGGAATCGGGGCGGATGTTCGCCCTGCCGACCTACTTCTTCATCGGCAGCATGGTCGCCCTGCTCGGCATCGGGATCGGCAAGCTGCTGGCGGGCGATCTCCCGGTGCAGTCGCTCCACCATGCCGGCCTCGTACCCGTCGGGACAGGGGGAGCGGCTTGCTCGCCGGCGCCACCCTCTTCATCGTGCTGCGCGCGTTCGCGTCGGGCGGCGCGGCCGTCACCGGTGTCGAGGCAATCTCGAACGGCGTGCCCGCCTTCCGAGTCCCGGAGTGGAAGAACGCCCGCACGACGCTCGTGATCATGGGCTCGACGCTCGGGGTGATGTTCCTCGGGCTGTCGCTGCTCGCGGCGCACATGCACATCGCCCCGTACGCGAAGGGCACGCCGACCGTCATCTCCCAGATCGGCAAGATCGTCTTCGGCTCGGGGACCGCCGGCAACGTCCTCTACTACTGCCTGCAGGCCGGCACGATGCTGATCCTCGTACTCGCCGCCAACACCTCCTTCGCCGACTTCCCCCGGCTGGCGAGCTTCCACGCCGGCGACAACTTCATGCCCCGCCAGCTGACCAAGCGCGGGCACCGGCTGGTGTTCTCCAACGGGATCATCGCCCTCGCCGTCGCCGCGACCGTGCTCGTGGTCATCACCGGCGCGCGGGTGGACCGGCTCATCCCGCTCTACGCGATCGGGGTCTTCACCTCGTTCACGCTCTCGCAGGCCGGCATGGCCCGCCACCACATCCGGCTCAAGGAGCCGGGCTGGAGAGTCGGGCTGTGCATCAACGCCATCGGGGCGCTGCTGTCCCTCATCGTCGACGTGATCATCGCGGTCACGAAGTTCAAGCCGGCGGGCGCGATCCTCGGCGCCTGGGTGATCATCCTGCTCGTCCCGATCATGGTGTACGGGCTGACCCGGCTGAACAAGCAGTACGAGGCGGAGGCCGAGGAGCTCGAGGAGAACGCGCCGCAGGCGGCCGAGGCGCCGATCCTGCGCCGCCACGTCGTGATCGTCTTCGTCGACAGCCTCGACCTCTCCGCGGCGCGCGCCATCCAGTACGCACGGACCCTGATGCCGGACGAGCTCCGGGCCGTGCACTTCGACCTCGACCCGGTCCGCACCGAGGACCTCGCCGTGGCCTGGCGACGGCTCGGGCTCGCCCGGCTGCCGCTCGACCTGCTCGAGGTCCCGGACCGCCGGCTCGCCCGGGCCGCGCTCGACGTCGTGGCCGAGGTCGTCGCCGACGGGGAGACCGAGGCGACCGTGCTGCTCCCGCGCCGCGAGTACAACCGCTTCTGGCACCGGTTGCTGCACGACCGGACCGCCGACGCGATGGCCGCGCCACTGAGCGACCTGCCCCACGCCAACGTGACGATCGTGCCGTTCCACCTCGGCCAGAGCCGGCGGCGCCCGGCACCGACGGGCAAGCCGCGCCGCAACGGGCGCCGGCTCCCCCTGCGCCGTCCGCCGACCGACCCGCCGGGCCCGGCGGCCGATCCCCGCCTCGCGGTCGAGGGCGCCGTGCCCATCGAGTCGATCCACGAGCGCGAGCGGGTCCGCGTCGCTGGGCGCGTCCACGCGCTCCGCGTGCAGCCGTGGGCCGGGCAACCCACCCTGGAGTGCACGATCACCGACGGCACCGGACGCCTCACCGTCGTCTTCCTGGGTCGGCGCTCGATCGCCGGCATCGAGCCTGGCGCGCGGATCGTCGTGGACGGGATGGTGGGCACGCGCGCCGGGCAGCGCGTCATCTTGAACCCCGACTACCAGCTCCTGGTCGCACCCGATCCGACGCCGAAGAAGGCGTCCAAGCACTAACTACGTCGGGACGCGGTAGAGGTCCTCGATCTCGTCGGCGTACTTCGCGGCGATGCCGCGGCGCTTGAGCTTCATCGTCGGGGTGAGCTCCTCGGAGTCGGGGAGCCACTCCTCGCCGAGCACCGCGACGCGCTTGATCTGCTCGACGCGGTTGAAGCGCTCGTTCACGCCCGCCACCTCGCGCTCGATCTCGGCGACGATGGTCGGGTCGCGCGCCAGGTCGGGCAGCGGCGTGTCGACGCCGTGCTGCTTCGCCCAAGCGGGCGCGACCTCGGGGTCCAGGACGACGAGCGCCGAGATGAAGGGGCGGGCGTCGCCGATCACCGCGGCCTGGCCGATCAAGGGCGACGACTTCAGCGCCGCCTCAAGGTTCGCGGGCGAGATGTTCTTGCCGCCGGCGGTGATGATCAACTCCTTCTTGCGGTCGACGATGCGCAGGTAACCGTCCGCGTCGAGCTCGCCGATATCGCCGGAGTGCAGCCAGTGGTCGGTGTCGAGGGCATCGGCTGTGCGGTCCGGATCGTTCAGGTACCCGCGGAAGATGTTGCCGCCCGCCGCGAGGACCTCCCCGTCCTCGGCCAGGCGCACGGTGGCGCCCGGGATCGCCGGGCCGACCGTGCCGAGCTTCACCCGCCAGGGCTCCCAGGTGAGGGGTCCGGTCGTCTCGGAGAGCCCGTAGATCTCGGAGAACTCGACCCCGAGGGAGCGGAAGAAGACGAGGACCTCCCGGGGGAGCGGCGCCGCGCCGCTGATCGCTGCGACGAGCTGGTCCAAGCCGAGGACTTGGCGCACGAAGGCCAAGGTCGGGGCGTGCGCCGCGTGCTCGGCGGCCAGGTCGCGGGGCATGGCCTCGCCCCGCGCGCGGCAGGCCTGCTCGCGCTCGCCGACGGCCAGGGCCGCGTCGAGCGTCGCGCGCTGCTCGGGGTCCTTCGCGGCCAACGCGAGCACGCCCGCGTGGAGCTTCTCCCAGACGCGCGGCACCGCGAACATGATCTGCGGTCGCGCCGCGGGCAGGTAGCTCGCGAGCAAGGACGGCTCGGGACACGTCGTGACCTCGTAGCCGAAGCCGATCCCCTGGTAGTGCGACATCTGACGCTCCGCGATGTGGGCCATCGGGAGATAGGACACCGTGCGCGACCCGGTGGGGTCGACCGGAGTGAACGCGAGCCGCATGCTCTCGGTGGTCCACACGATGTTGGTGTGGTCGAGCACCACGCCCTTCGGTGGTCCGGTCGTGCCCGAGGTGTAGATGACCGTTGCGAGGTCGTCGGGCCGGGCGATGCCCGCCGCGGCGTCGAGATCGACCGGCGCCGCGCCGCACAGCGTCTCGAAGCGCGGCACGTCGTCGGGGGCCCGCCCGTCGTCGTCGATGACGACGACGTGCTCGAGGCACGGCAGCTCGTCCCGGACCTTGAGGAGCCGCTCGAGGTAGTCGACGTCCTCGACGATCGCGACCACCGCGCCCGAGTGACGGACCAGGTACTGGATCTGCTCGGGCGCCGACGAGTTGTAGATCGACACCGGGGTCGCCCCGACCAGGAGGGTGGCCACGTCGGCGACATGGAACTCGGGCCGGTTGCGCATCATGAGCACGACCCGCTCGCCCCGGACGACGCCGAGCTCGCTGAGGGCCGCGGCGAGCCGGCAGGCGCGGTCGGCGTACTCCGCCCAGGTCCAGCTCTTCCAGGCTTCCCCGTCGCGCCATCGCAGGGCCGGGGCCTCGGGCCGGTCCGCGACCGTGTCCCGGAAGCAGGTGGCGACGGTCCAGCCCGCGACTTTCGCCGCGAGCTCCTTCTCCGACGTGACCTGGGCCACGGCCGTCCCCCTTTGTCGAGGGGCAGTCTCGCGCGGCGCTCCACGATCCGGCTCGGCGCCGACGAGGGGCGGCGCCCGGGCGGTTGTCCACAGGCCCGGTGGAGAACCCGGCCCACGAAGTGGAAAACCTGTGGAGATTGGTGGATACTGACGCCACCGCGTCCCGAGGAGGCCGTTGGGGCGCCCGGCAGCCGGGCCGGGTCTCTACGCCGAACCCTCCTCGGGACGCGTCGCGTCCTGAGATACCCGGGGCGCCGATCTCAGAAGCGCTCGGTGAAGCAGCGTTGCTCGAGGCCGCCGAGGACGAGCTCCCCGTAGATGCCCTGGATCATCGATCGGCAGCGCTCGGCCCAGGCGAACGCCGCCGGCTCGAGGACGCGGCGCATCACCTGGGTGTAGCCGCCCTCGTAGATGCGGTACTCCGCCCAGGCGCCCGGATAGTCCTTCGTGCAGGCCACCTCGGCGAACGGGACGCGGCGGGCGGCGGCGAAGCGCCGCACCCGGTTGGCGTGGGTGTGGCCGGCGAAGTACCCGACGAGGTGCTCGTGGCGGGCGAACACCGCGACGAGCGCTCGGCTGTCGTCGGGCTGGATCCCGAAGTACGGGCCGGGGGGCGGGCCCGGCTGCTCGACGTTCCAGCAGTGATGGTGGCCGAAGACGAGCACCGGCCCGGTGCGCTCGGCGGCGAGGTCGTCGAGCCACTGCACCTGGTCGGGTGGGAGCCGCCCGGCGTCGGTTCCCGGGATCACCGTGTCGAGCACGGCGAGCGTGACGCCGGGCAGGTCGATCGCGTACGGCGCGTCCTCGATGGCGAGGGTCGGATCGAGCAGGGCGTCGTGGTTGCCGCGCACGTGGTGCATCCGGTCGCCGAGGGCCCCGTACACCGCGAGGAACGCGGCGTACTCGGCGTCGGTGCCGACGGCGGTGAGGTCGCCCTTCACCACCACCGCGTCGGGGTCGAGGGCGCGCATCTCCTCGACCACGGCGCGGTTCATGGTCTCGGGGTACGGCGGGTCGCCGGGCGCCGACTCGAGGATCGGGCCGATCGCGTCGGTGGCCGGGTCCCCGGTGAGCCCCGCCTGGCGCTCGCCGAGGTGCGTGTCGTTCGCGGTCGCGACCGTCGCGAGCAGCCGGCCCGCCGGGCGCGCCAGGGTGCGGACACTGGCGGGGAGGAACCGGCCCGGCGCCGCGCCCTCGACCTCGAGGGCGCACTCGGTGTCGGGGTCGAGGCCGGTCACCCGCGCCGCGTGGTGCGGGCCGACGGTGGTGACCTCGTGCGAGCCGACCCGCGTCGTGACCCGCTCCCCGGGCAGGGTGGTGAAGGTGACGACGACCTCGTCGGGCCCGACGCTCATGAGCTCGGGCGACGCGGGCGTCGGGGTCACGCCCGGGAGCGGCCGGGCCGTCGGCCCGACAGGCGCCACGAGCCGCGGCGCAGTCCGCCCCGGTGGGCCCGCAGCCGGGCGGTGCGCACCCACTCGTCGAGTAGATCGGCCGGCGGGGCGGGGCGGGGCGGGGGCGTGCACGCGGTGAGCGCGGCGACGATCGCCGCCACCTCCTCGGGGCTGGCGTGGGGCGAGATCGCCCGCAGCCGCGGGCCCGGGGGCGCCACCGCTACAGGGGCACGTTGCCGTGCTTGCGCTGCGGGAGCTGCTCCCGCTTCGTGCGCAGCATGTCGAGGGATCGCACGAGCACCCGCCGGGTCTCGCGGGGGTCGATGACGTCGTCGACGTAGCCACGCTCGGCCGCGATGTAGGGGTTGGCGAAGCGCTCGGTGTACTCCTCGATGAGCTCGGCGCGCCGGGCCTCGGCGTCGGCGGCGGCGTCGATCTCCTTGCGGAAGATGATGTTCACCGCGCCCTGCGGTCCCATGACCGCGACCTCCGCCGACGGCCACGCGAACGCGAGGTCGGCGCCGATCGACTTGGAGTTCATGACCACGTACGCGCCGCCGTAGGCCTTGCGGGTGACGATCTGCACGCGGGGGACGGTCGCCTCGCAGTACGCGTAGAGCAGCTTCGCGCCGTGCCGGATGATCCCCCCGTACTCCTGGTCCGTGCCGGGCAGGAACCCCGGCACGTCGACGAAGGTCACGAGCGGCACGTTGAACGCGTCGCAGGTCCGCACGAAGCGGGCCGCCTTCTCCGACGCGTCGATGTCGAGCGTGCCGGCGAGCACCTGGGGCTGGTTGCCGACGATCCCGACGACGTGGCCGTCGATGCGCGCGAAGCCGCAGACGATGTTCATCGCCCACAGCTGGTGCACCTCGAAGAAGTCGCCGTCGTCGACGACCTCGGCGATGACCTTCTTCATGTCGTAGGGCTTGTTGGGTGCGTCCGGGATGAGGTCGACGATCCCCTCGCAGCGCCGGTCCGGGTCGTCCCCCGGCTCGAAGTACGGCGGATCCTCCAGGTTGTTGCCCGGCAGGAACGACAGGAGGTAGCGCACCTGCTCGAGGCAGGAATCCTCGCTCTCGGCGACGAACGTCGCGACCCCCGACTTCGAGGCGTGGGTCATCGCGCCGCCGAGCTCCTCCTGGGTCACGTCCTCGCCCGTCACGGTCTTCACCACGTCCGGGCCGGTGATGAACATGTGGGAGGTGCCCTTCACCATGAAGATGAAGTCGGTCATGGCGGGGGAGTAGACGGCGCCGCCGGCGCAGGGCCCGAGGATCACGCTGATCTGGGGGATCACCCCCGAGGCCTTCACGTTGCGGAAGAAGATCCCGCCGTAGGCGGCGAGCGACACCACCCCTTCCTGGATTCGGGCGCCGGCCCCGTCGTTCAGCCCGACGACCGGGCAGCCCACCGACTCGGCCAGGTCCATCACCTTGTGGATCTTCTCGGCGAACACCTCGCCGAGCGCGCCGCCGAAGACGGTGAAGTCCTGGGCGAACACGAAGACCTTGCGCCCCTCGATCGAGCCCCAGCCCGTCACGACCCCGTCGGTGAGCGGCCGGGTCTGCTCGATGCCGAACCCGTGCGCCCGGTGGCGGGCGAGCATGTCCAGCTCGACGAACGAGCCCGGGTCGAGCAGGCGCTCGAGACGCTCCCGGGCGGTGAGCTTCCCGCGGGCGTGCTGGCGTTCGACCGCCGCCGGGCTGCCGGCGTGCGCGGCCTGGTCCCGCAGCGCGGCGAGCTGGGTGACGCGCTCCTCGATGGGGTGCGGCACGGGCGCCACCGGGGCGCCGGGCGCGCCCTCTCCCCGGACCTCGTCCTCTTCGGCGGCCATGGCCGCAGGCTACTGCCGGCCCCACGAACCGGCCCCGGACGCGGCGAGGCCCCGCCGCGAGGGCGGGGCCGTCGCTGCGGACCGCCGGTCAGGCGCTGGCGACGTCGAGGGCCTCGGCCTGGGCCTGGGGCGTCCCGACGTGGATCTGGACCTTGCGGGGCTTGGCCTGCTCGGCCACGGGTACGTGGACGGTGAGCACGCCGTGCTCGTAGTTCGCCTCGAGCCGCTCGGCGTCGAGGGCGTCACCGAGGAGGACCTGGCGGCTGAACGCGCCCTGGGTCCGCTCGCGGGCGAGGACCTGGTCGCCGTCGTCAGGCGTCCAGTGCCGCTCGGCCTTGACCGTCAGCACGTTGCGCTCGATGTCGACGTCGATCGTGTCGGGCGCCACGCCCGGCAGGTCGAAACGCAGGTCGACGGCGTCACCGCGACGGACGGCGTCCATGGGCATCCACGCCGAGGCGGCGCGGTGGAACCGGTCGAGGTCCCGGAAGGGGTCGTACCACACCACTGTCATACCTCCATCGTCTGGGGAGCCCGGCGGGCTCTCCCTCGAGGGGCAACGGGGTGCAACCGCGGCCTATTCCAGGGGGCTGAGAAAACCTCAGTCTGGTGTTATCAACCTGGGCCGGTGAGGGCGGCGGGCGGCTCGAGCGGCGCACCGCCGAGCGCGCCGAGGAAGAAGGCGACGAGGAGCCCGCCCGCCGCGAGGATGACCGCGACCGAGCCGAGATAGGCGGCGCCGACGGGGACGGTCGCCAGGCTGCGGTCCCGGAGCGCGGCGACGGTGCCGGCCACGGTGAGCCCGGTGAGCGCGAGGAGGGCGGCGCCGACGGCGAGCGTCCCGACGGCCAGGCGGGCGCCGCGCTCGGCCCGGCGCCGGTCGGCCCGGGTGCCGGTCGGCGCCTCGACCAGGACGGCGCAGATGGCCGCGGCCCACGCCACGGCGACGAGCAGCCCGCCGACGGCGTCGCTCGGGCGGTGCCAGCCGGCGGTGACGGTCGCTGCGCCGACGGCCACGGCGTAGGCCGTGCCGGCCAGGGCGGTCGCGCCCCGCCACCGGGGCGGGACGACGAGCACGACCCCGAGCGCCAGCGAGGCGGCGACGGCGGTGTGGCCGCTGGGGAAGCTGGCGCCGGCGAGCCGGTCCGGGCCGGTGAGCGCCGGCCGGGTGAGCACGTGCTTCAACAGCTCGCTGGTCCCGGTGGCCCCGGCGATGAGCACGGCGGCGGCGACCCCGAGCCGCAGCTGGGCCCGGGTGACGGCCAGCACGACGATCGACCCGCCGACGACGACGAGGGAGGTGACGTCGATGCTGTTGAGCAGCCGCTGCGTCGCCTCCTGCACCTTGTAGTTGAGGGAGCGCCCGAGCAGCGCGTCGTCGTCGAGGTGCTGGCCGACGTGGGTGCGGACCGCCACGAGGTAGACGACGGCGAGCGCCACGGCGCAGGCGCCGGCGAAGCCGAGGAGGACGAGCCGGCGTCGTCTCGGGTCGTGGGGGAACGGGACGATGCCCCAGTCTGGCGGGCGGCCGGTCGGCGGGCCGCCTCGGGCCTATTCCTGGACCAGCTCGATCAGGGTGCCGAACGAGGACTTGGGGTGCAGGAACGCCACCGTCGTGCCCCGGCTGCCCGGGCGGGGCTCCTCGTCGATGACCCGGTGCCCCTCGGCCTTCACCCGGGCGAGGGCCGCCGCGCAGTCCTCGACTCGGTAGCCGACGTGGTGGAGCCCCTCCCCTCGGGTGGCGAGCGACTTCGCGACCGGCGAGTCGTCCCGGATCGGGGTCAGCAGCTGGACGTAGGAGCCCGCCACGGCGAGCAGCGCCTCCTCGACGCCGTCGCGCTCGACGACCTCCCGGTGCGTGACCTCGGCGCCGAACGTGTCGCGGTAGTACGCGATCGCGGCCTCGAGGTCGTGCACGGCGATGGCGACATGGTCGATCGCGGTGAGTTCGTTCACCCGGCCCACGCTAGGCCGGCGCCCACTCAGGCGTCGTGGCGACGGAACAGCGTGATCTGGGGCAGGAGCTGCTCGCGTCGCTCGGGGTCGGTCACGCCGAGGCCCTCCTCGGGCGCGAGCGCGAGGACACCGAGCTTGCCCTCGTGGAGGTTGTGGTGGACCTCGTACGCGGCGGCGCCCGTCTCCTCGAGCGGGAACACCCGCGAGAGCGTCGGCTGGATCTTCCCGTCGCAGATGAGCTGGTTCGCGGCCCACGCCTCGCGGTAGTTGGCGAAGTGGGATCCCTTGATCGTCTTCAGCATCATCCAGAGATAGCGGTTGTCGTACTCGATCGTGTAGCCGCTCGTCGCGGCACACGTAACGATCATCCCGCCCCGCTTGCAGACGAACACCGATGCCCCCATCGTCTGGCGCCCCGGATGCTCGAAGACGATGTCGGGGTCGGCGCCCGCCAGGTCGCGGATCTTCTTGCCGAGGCGGCGCCACTCGCCGGGGTCCTGGGTGTGCTCGTCGGACCAGAAGCGGTAGCCCTCGGCCCGCCGGTCGATCACGTGCTCGACGCCGAGCTCGTGGAGCAGGCCGACCTTGTCGGCCGAGGACACGACGCCGACCGGGGTGCCGCCGCCGTTCAGCACGTACTGGCAGGCGTAGGCGCCGATCCCCCCGGTGGCGCCCCACACCAGGACTGACTGGCCCTGGGTCATCTGCGCGCCGTGGGGGCTGACGATCATCCGGTAGCTCGTCGAGTTGCAGAGGGCGTTGACGGCCGCCTCCTCCCACGTGAGGTGGGCGGGCTTGGGCATGAGCTGGTTGGCGCGGACCAGGCCGATCTCGGCGAGCCCGCCGTAGTTGGACTCGAAGCCCCAGATCCGCTGGTTCGCCGCGAGCATCGAGTCATCGTGCGCGGACGGGTCCTGGTCGTCGACGTAGTTGCAGTGCACCGTGACCGCGTCGCCGGGGCGCCAGCGGCGCACCGCGGAGCCCACGCGCAGGACCACGCCGGCCGCGTCGCTGCCGATGACGTGGAACGGCTGGTCGTGGCGGGCGCCCCACACGCTCTCCTTGCCGAGCCGGGCGAGGAACTGGAAGGTGGGGAGCGGCTCGAAGATCGCGGTCCAGACCGTGTTGAAGTTGATCGACGACGCCATCACGGCGACGTACGCCTCGTCGGGTGCGAGCTCGGGCAGCGGCACCTCGTCGATGTGCACCGACTTGCGCGGATCCTTGTCCTCGGAGGCCACCCCGGCGAACATCTCCTGCTCGTCGGCGCGGACGACGGCGCCGCGGTAGCTCGCCGGCATCGCGAGCGAGCCCAGCTCGTCGCCCGGCGCGCCCTCGAGGATCGCCGAGCGGATGGCGTCGATCTCGCTCACGGGCGCGTCCACCTCGAGCTTGGCCGGCCGTGCGGCGCCGCGGGTGGCGTCGTGGCTCTGCGCGCGGACATCGACCGTGAACCCTACGCGCGCGTCTCCGACCGGAGCGCCTGCGGCGACTCGGGACTACCATCGTCCCCTTGTCCGCCGACGTCAGGAGGGCCGGATGCCTGGTTCGGTGATCGTCTCGTTCGCTCGCACGCCGATCGGGAAGTTGTCGGGTGCGCTCGCGTCGCTCAGCGCGATGGAGCTGGGCGGCCAGGCCATCAAGGCGGCGCTGGCGCGGGGCGGGGTCGGGCCCGAGCAGGTCGACTACGTCGTGATGGGCCAGGTCCTCCAGGCCGGGCAGGGCCAGATCACGGCGCGGCAGGCCGCGGCGCTCGCGGGCGTGCCGATGAGCGTGCCCGCGCTGACGATCAACAAGGTGTGCCTCTCCGGGCTGAACGCGGTGTACCTCGCCGACCAGATGATCCAAGCGGGCGACGCCGAGATCGTCGTCGCCGGCGGCATGGAGTCGATGACGAACGCGCCGTACCTGCTGCCGAAGGCGCGCGCCGGCTACCGGATGGGCAACGGCGAGCTCGTCGATTCGCTGATCCAAGACGGCCTGTGGTGCGCGTTCGACGCGGTGCACATGGGCACCGGTACCGAGCGCTACACCGGCCAGGTCGCCGGCCTCACGCGCGAGGCGATGGACGACCTCGCGGCGAAGAGCCACGAGCGCGCCGCCGCGGCCCAGAAGGAGGGGCGCTTCGCTGACGAGATCGCGCCGGTCTCGATCCCCCAGCGCCGCGGGGACCCGATCCTCGTCGAAGCCGACGAGGGCGTCCGGCCCGAGACGACAGCGGAGTCGCTCGCCTCGTTGAAGCCCGCCTTCGACCCGGACGGCACGATCACCGCCGGGAACGCGTCGCAGATCTCCGATGGCGCCGCGGCGATCATCGTGACGAGCCGGTCGAAGGCCGAGGAGCTCTCGCTGACCCCGATCGCCGAGCTCCTCAGCTTCGGGATGGTCGCCGGCCCCGACACGTCGCTACTGACCCAGCCGTCCCGTGCCATCAAGCGGGCGCTCGAGCCGATCGACAAGACGGTCGCCGACCTCGACGTCGTCGAGCTGAACGAGGCGTTCGCCGCGGTCGGCCTCGAGTCCATGAACGATCTCGGGCTGAGCGACGACATCGTGAACGTCAACGGCGGCGCCATCGCGCTCGGGCACCCGATCGGGATGTCCGGGGCGCGGGTCCTCATCACGCTCGTGAACGAGCTGCGCCGTCGCGGCGGCGGGGTCGGTGCGGCGGCGCTCTGCGGCGGCGGCGGCCAGGGCGACGCCGCGATCGTCCAGGTCGCGTAGCACCGCACGCGCGCCGCGGGTCGTCCGCCACCCGCTCGCTACGCTGCGCCTCCATGGAGCTGCGGGTCCGCGAGGCGCTCGCCGACGACACGTCGGTCGACCTCACCCAGCTCCGCTGGATCGGCGCGGCGATGCTCGGCGTCGCCGCCGTCCGGCCGCTGGTCCCGTTCGAGTTCGTGCCGCCGTGCCCGCTGCGCACCCTCACCGGGATCCCCTGCCCTCTCTGCGGCATGACCCGGGGCGTCACCGCCGCCGTGCACCTCGAGCTCGGCAAGGCCGTGTTCCTCAACCCGGGGAGCATCGTCGCCGTCGTCCTGGTGATCCTGATCCTCGTCGCCTGGCGCACGAAGCGGGTGAAGATCCCCGTCTGGGTGTTCTTCGTGGTGCTCGGGCTCATGTGGTCGTGGCAGCTGTTCAAGTACGCGACCGGTCGCGCCCTCTGACGTGGACCCGGTCCGGCCGCTCCCCAAGTTCACGATCGCCGATGCCGTCACCTACGGCTGGAACGCGTGCTGGCGGAACTTCGGGCCGATGGCGCGCGTCTCGCTCGTCGTGTTTGTCGGGAACGTGCTCGCGTACATCGTGGCGGCGACGAACCGGACGTCGGTGCTGGGGACGGCGTTCACGCTGCTCGCGCTGTTCATCGACGTCATGTTGCTCTTCGGGCTCATCCGCGCGTCGCTGGACCTCGTCGAGGGGCGCACCCCCACCCTGGCTGAGGCCTTTCGCCCGGACGGCTACGGCCCCTACATCGTGGCGTCGGTGCTGTTCCTGATCGGCACGAACATCGGGCTCATCCTCATCGTCCCGGGCATCATCTTCGCCGTCGTGTTCCAGTTCTACGGCTACGTCATCGCCGAGCACCCCGACGTCCAGGCCACGGTGGCCCTGCGCCGCTCGGCGCAGATCACTCGTGGGGCGCGGCTGCGCCTCATCGGGCTCGCCGTCGTCCTGCTGCTCCTGAACCTGACGGGCGTGTTCTTCTGCTTCGTCGGCCTCGTCGTCACGTACGCGATCTCGGCCACCGCCCTCGCCTACGTCTACCGGCTGCTCACGGGCCAGCCGGTCGCCGCGCTGTAGGGAGGCGCAGCCGCGTGGACGTGCTCTTCGTGGCCAGCGTCGCGGTGGTGGTCGCCGACCCGCCCCGGAGCCGGCGGCTCTACCTGGATGCCCTCGGCCTGCCGTTGGAGGGCGAAGGCGACGGCTACTACTCGAGCGGGGACGTCGCCGGCACCAAGCACTTCGGCGTGTGGCCGCTCTCGGAGGCGGCCGAGGCGTGCTTCGGCACACCGGCCTGGCCCGCCGATCGGGTGGTCCCCCAGGCATCCATCGAGTTCGAGGTCGAGGACGTCGACGCGGTCGCTGCCGCGGGTGACGAGCTGCAGCGCGCCGGCTACGCCCTGCTGCACCCGGCCCGCACCGAGCCGTGGGGCCAGACGGTGACCCGGCTGCTGACCGACGAGGGGCTGATCGTCGGCATCTCCTACGCGCCCGCGTTCCACGAGGACGGCCGCTAAGCCTGGACCTCCCGGCGGCCCTCGAGCGCCCGGCTCAGCGTCACCTCGTCGGCGTACTCGAGGTCACCGCCGGCGGGGAGCCCGCTGGCGAGGCGCGTGACCTTCACGCCGAGGGGCGCCAGCGCCTGGATCAGGTAGAGCGCCGTCGTCTCGCCCTCCATGTTGGGGTTCGTCGCGAGGATGACCTCGGTGATCCCCTCCTCGGGGACGCGGCGCAGCAGCTCGTTGGTCCGGAGCTGGTTCGGCCCGATGCCCTCGATCGGCGAGATGGCCCCTTGCAGGACGTGGTAGCGGCCCCGGAACTCGTGGGTCCGTTCCATCGCGACGATGTCGCGCGGCTCCTCGACGACGCAGACCACCGTCGGGTCGCGGCGCTCGTCGCGACAGACGCGGCAGAGGTCACCCTGGGCGAGGTTGAAGCAGCGCCGGCACCAGCTCACCCGGGCCTTCGCCTCGCGGATCGCCGCGGCGAGGCGGTCGGCGTCCTCGGTCGGTCCCTTCAGGAGCGAGTACGCGATGCGCTGCGCGGACTTCGGGCCGATGCCCGGCAGCCGGCCGAGCTCGTCGATGAGCGCCTGGACGGGCGCCTCGTAGACCTCCACGTGCCCGGCGCGACCTCAGCCGAGCAGCCCACCGAGGGCGCCGAGGTCGAGCCCGCCGGTCATCCCGCCCATGGCCTGGGCCTGACGCTCCTGCGCGCCGCGCAGCGCGTCGGTGACGGCGGCGACGACCAGGTCCTCGAGCATCTCGACGTCGTCGGGGTCGACGACCTCCGGCGCGATCGAGACGGCGCGCAGGTCGCCCGCGCCGGTGACCGTCGCCTTCACCACGCCGCCGCCCGCCGATCCCTCGATCGTCTCCTCGGCGAGCGCGGCCTGCGCGTCCGCCATGTCCTGTTGCATGCGCTGCATCTGGCGCATGAGGTTCGTCTGGGGGTTCGACGGCGGTTTCTGCTTCGCCACACCGGCTCCTATTGGCGCGGGATGTCTTCGATGACGGTAGCGCCGAAGGCCTCGGTGAGCCGCGCCTCGGGCGGCTCGGGTGGCGCGTCGGTGGCGTCGAGCACCTCGTCGGCGTCGAGCTCCTCGGGCGGAGGATCCGGCTTGCGCGCTGGCGCGCGTGCTGGGGCATCCGCGACGAAGTCGGCCGCGGCGACGAGGTTGAACTTCACGTTGCGCCCGAAGCGGTCCGCGAGGGCGGCGCGGATCGTGTCGGCTTCGCGCTTGAAGCGGGGGCGGGCCGCCTCGACCAGCTCGGGTGCGACGCCGAACACCACGACGTCGCCGTCGACGCGCAGCGGCTGGGCCGCCTGCACGGCGGCGCGCGTCGCGGGCGAGAAGCCGGGGAGCAGCTCGGCCCACGCGAGGATCACGTCGTCGAGGTCGAGGTCCCGCGCCGGCGTGGCCGGCGGGGTCGCAGCGGGCGCTGGCTCGGGGGCCGGCGGGGTCGCGGCGGGAGCCGGCGGCGGCGCGGGCGCGGGCTCGGCGGCGCGCGCCGCGTCGGCTTCGGCCCGCACGGCGCCGAGCGTCCGGCCCGGCGCACGGCGCTCCGGGGTGGGCGCGGGCACGCCGGCGGTGCCGAGCGCGCGCTCGAGACGCTCGATGCGCTCGACGACCGTCTGGAGGGGCGGGCCGGCGTCGCGCCGGCTGAGCCGCACGAGGGCGACCTCCAGCACCAGGCGGGGGTCGGCGGCGTCGACGCCGCGCATGTCCACGATCGCCTGGCCGAGGGTCTCGACCATGCGCACCATCGCCGCGTTCCCGAGCCGCTCGCCGAGCTCGGTGAGGCGGGCCTGGTCGGCCGCGGGGACCTGGACCTGGACCCGGCCCGCGCCGGCGGTGAGCAGGAAGGTGTCACGGGCCGCGACGAGGAGGTCCTCGGCCACCCGGCGGGAGTCGTGGCCGGCCTCGAGGAGCGCGTCGAGGGAGAGCAGCGCCCGAGCCGCGTCCTCGTCGGCGATGGCCTCGAGCACGGCGGCCCGCTGCGCGAACGGCGTCGAGCCGAACACCTCGGCCACCCGGTCGGCGTCGAGGCGCCCGTCCGCGCCGGCGATCGCCTGGTCGAGCAGCGACTCGGCGTCGCGCGCCGAGCCGCCGGCGGCGAGGGCGATCGTCTCGAGGGCGGCGGGGTCGTACTCGATGTGCTCCCGGGCGAGCAGGTCGGCGAGGCGGGCCACCAGCTGTTCGGTGGTGAGCAGCGTGAACTGGAAGTGCTGGGTGCGCGACCGGATCGTCGGCAGCACCTCCTCGGGGTTCGTCGTCGCGAGCACGAAGACGACGTGCTCGGGCGGCTCCTCCAGGCTTTTCAGGAGCGTGTTCGCCGACTCCTTCGTCAGCATGTGCACCTCGTCGAGGATGTACACGGTGCGCTGCCCACCGAATCCCTTGTGCGACAGCTGCTCGCGCAAGTCGCGGGCGTCGTCGACCTTGCGCTTCGACGCCGCGTCGATCTCGAAGAGGTCGAGGAAGGTGCCGGCCGCGATCGCCCGGCAGGGCTCGCACTCGCCGCACGGCTCGCCGTCCGCGCCGAGGTTCGTGCAGTTCAGGGCCTTCGCGAGGATCCGGGCGGTCGTGGTCTTGCCCGTGCCGCGCGGCCCGGAGAACAGGTAGGCGTGCCCGACCCGGTCCTCCCGGACGGCGTTGCGGAGGGCATGGGTGACGTGCTCCTGGCCGACGAGCTCCGAGAAGCGCTGCGGTCGGTAGGTCCGGTAGAGCGCCTGGTAGGCCACGGACGGACTGTACCGACGCGCGCGTCGGCCCTCGTCAGGGTGGCGCGGACCGTGCACCCGCTTCGACCTGACCGCCGACCGACCGGGGGCCACCGCCGGCTCCGGCCAGGCATGCCTGCGGCACCCGGGACGGTCCGCTGAGAGCTGCTTCCTTCCGGACCTGACTCGGTTCGCGGGATCCCGTTGCGCAGGACCCAACCCTCAACACCGTCGAGTGGTCCGATCGAGCGACGGCCCGGGCCTCAGACGAGCGATCAGCCCCCCATACGTGGATTTGGGGTACAGGGCACCACGAGCTCCCCGCCTAGCACGGTCCGCGTGGCGAGGTTAGTGCCGGTGCGTACCATCTCCTCCCTCCGGGAGGGATGCGAGAGCGGACGAATCGGCACGCCTGGAGAGCGTGTGTGGGGTAACTCACCGTGGGTTCGAATCCCACTCCCTCCGCCCCGGCCCACCGGGCCGCGCGCCACCGACCCGCGATGGATACTGGGCGCGGTGGAGATCATGACGCCCGAGCAGGCGCGCGCGTTCCTGCGCGTCGGCACGCGCACAGCGAAGGTCGCGACGACGAGCCGCGACGGCCAGCCCCACGTGGTGCCGATCTGGTTCGTCCTCGACGGCGCCGAGCTCGTCTTCACGACCCACGCGACGAGTGTGAAGGGTCGGGCGCTGCGGCGCGACCCGCGGGTGTCGCTCTGCGTGGACGACGAGACGCCCCCGTACAGCTTCGTCACCGTGCAGGGGGTGGCGTCGGTCGACACCGACCGGGCGTCGCTGCGTCGGTGGGCGACCGCCATCGGCGAGCGGTACATGGGCGCCGATCGCGCCGAGGAGTTCGGCGCCCGCAACGCGCTGCCCGGCGAGCTGCTCGTGCGAGTCACGCCCACGACGATCATCGGGCGTCACGCCATGGCTGCCTGAGTGGAACGCGCCCTGCTCGAGTCGCTGATGGAGGCCGCGCTCGGCGAGGCGCGCCGCGCCGCGGCCCACGCGGACGTCCCCGTCGGGGCGGTGGTCGCGGACGGCGACGGCACCCTCGTGGCGCAGGCGCACAACGAGCGCGAGCGCCGCCAGGACCCGACGGCGCACGCCGAGCTGCTTGCCCTCCGCGACGCGGCCGCGGCGCGTGGGTCGTGGCGTCTCCCGGGCTGCGTCCTCGTCGTCACGCTGGAGCCCTGCCCCATGTGCGCCGGCGCCGCCGTGGCCGCGCAGCTCGAGCTCGTCGCGTTCGGCGCGGCCGATCCGAAGGCGGGTGCGCTCGGCAGCCTCTACAACCTGGGCGTGGACCCCCGGCTCAACCATGAGCTCGTGGTCGTGGACGGCGTCCGGGCCGACGAGTGCGCCACGCTCCTCACGGAGTTCTTCGCGACGCGGCGCGGCTGACGGTGCGACGGCGCCGCTCGCACGGAGCGGTGCCCCGGGGAGCGCCCGCGAGGTGACCCCGTAGAATCGTCGGCGGAGGGATGCCGGAGCGGCCGAACGGGGCGGTCTCGAAAACCGTTGTGTCCAGCAATGGGCACCGTGGGTTCAAATCCCACTCCCTCCGCCCTGTGATGTCGCGAGACATCGAGGACGCTTGTCGCGGGTCATCGTGGACTATCGGCGGCGGGGCTGGTAGTCGCGGGTGGGATCGAGGGTGAGGGCCCGCAGGAGCTCGCCGTCGGGGGCGAGGATTCGCACGTCGAGGTCGGCGACGAGGACCAGGACTCGGGCGTGTTTGTGGGCGCGGCCGACGCCGATGTGGTGGAGGCGGCTTTTGTAGCGGAGCGTGATGCAGCCGGTGCTGTCGATTTTGTCGTGGCGGACGCGGTAGTGGTGGGGGATCTTGAGGTTGGGGTTGGTGGGTGCGGCTTTGATGCGGGCGTTGAACGCGTCGGTGGGGGTGCGCCGGCCGACGGCTCGATGCGGGCGTTGGGTGTTGTAGATGTCGACGAAGCGTTCGAGGTCGCGGTTGAGCTCCGTCAAGGTCTCAGCGGCGGGTTGGCGGGTGAGCCAGCGTTTGAGGGTCTGGTGGAACCGTTCGATCTTCCCGCAGGTCTGGGGGTGGTAGGGCCGCGAGTGCTTGTGGGTGATGCCGAGCCGGTCGAGTTCGGTTTCGAGGGCGCTGCGGCCGCGGCGTGGGGCGTTGGTGAAGATGGCACCGTTGTCGGTGAGGAGGCTGGCGGGGAGGCCGTGTCGGGCCGCGGCCTCGTAGAAGGTGGCCACGACGTCGGTCACTTTGATGGTCGTGAACGCCGTCGAGGCGACGAGCAGGCGTGAGTGATCGTCGATCAGGTTGAGGATCTCCACGCCGGTGCCGTCGCCAAGTGACCAGTGCGTCGCGTCGCCTTGCCAGCATTCGTTGGGGAGTTGGGCTTCGAAGCGGACCCAGGCGCTGCGGGGCCGCTTGTGAGGCTGGGGAGTCACGAACCCGCGTCGCGACAAGATCCGCCAGATCGACGACACCGAGGGCGGGTGGGCGACTTCTGCACAGAGGTGAAAGTGCAGGGTCTGGGGTCCAGAGTCGAGCCCCGCTTCGAGCAGCGTCTTTCGCAGCTCCACGATGCGCTCCTCGAGTTCGACGGGCACCTGGGTCGGTGAGGACCGGGGCCGCCTCGAGTGAGGGATCAGCCCCGGGTCACCGTCTCGTCGGTAGCGGGCCAAGAGCTCATAGAGCCAGCTCTTCGAGACCCCATGAGCGGCGGCGACGTCCCTGACGCTGCCGCCTTCCTCCAGGACCGCCCGGACCAGATAGTCGGCCAGACCCATCGCCACACCCCTTCATCGGGTGTCCACGATGTCTCGCGACATACCTCCAGGATCTCCTGAACTCACACACCACTCCCTCCGCCCAGGGTGTCGCGCGCCCCGCTACTCGTGGCGGAGCGCGGCGGCGAGCTCCGCGTCGGCGTCGCGTGCCGGAGCGGACGGCGCCTCGAGGACGACCGCGCGGATCCCGGCGGTGCACGCGAACGGCGGGTCGTAGTCGTCGGACACCGGCAGGCCCCGGTCGCGGCCGACAAGCAGCCCGGCGCCGCCGATCTGCCACATGAACGGGAGATCCTCGGTCAGCGTCTCGGCGGCCACGACCGTGTCGTCCACCGCGAGCGTGACCTCGCCGCCCGGCGACGTGCCACGCCGGTACCGGACGGACACCAGGGCGCGGCCGGCCGCTAGCCGGTCGGGCGCGGTGACGCGTGCCGGGTCCCCGAGGATGCTGAACGCCACCACGGGCCGCCCGTCGAGGAGGTAGCAGGCCCAGCCGTTGTTCCAGTCGCCGAGCGCGCAGATCACGCCCTCGCCCCCACCCGTCGGCACGTCGAGGTGGGCCTCGAGCAGGAAGCCGCCGAGCAGGAGCGGGAGCGCGTTCTCGCTCACCGGGCCGCCGCCGGGCCGCAGCACGGCGCGCTCGCGTCGGCCGTACGGCGGCGGCTCGATCGCGCTGACGCGGTAGATGAGGCTGTCGTCGAGGGGCAGCACCTGGTTGCGTCCCGCCTCGAGCCACCAGCGCTCTTCGAGGTGCCGGACGAGCTCGGGGTGCTCGGCCGAACGGTCATGGGCCTCCGAGAAGTCCTCATCGAGGTTGAAGAGCAGCCAGCGGTCGGTGTCAAAGTCGCGGCTCCCCTCGAGCCGGTCGCGCTCGACGTCGAGCTGGTTGCCGACGTGGTCGGTCGTCACCTTCCACCCGTCCTGGTACAGCGCGCGGGAGCCGATCATCTCGAAGTACTGCGTGTCGCGCGGGCTGGGCGCAGCCGCGTCGGCGAACGCCGACAGCAGGCTGGCACCGGCGAGCGGGCTCTGGTCGACGCCGTCGACCACGGCGGGCGCGTCGATCCCGACTGCGTCGAGCACCGTCGGGAGGACGTCGACCGCGTGGCAGAACTGCGACCGCACCTGTCCGGCCCCGCTGATGTGGCCCGGCCAGCGCGCCAGCATCGGGGTGCGCACCCCGCCGAGCCAGCTGTAGCGCTTCCACAGCCGCAGCGGCGTGTTGCCGGCCCACGCCCAGCCCCACGGATAGTGGTTGTAGGCGCGGATCCCGCCGAGGTCGTCGAGGCGGGCGAGCGTCTCGGCCGTGTCGTCGAGGCGCTGGTGCGTGAAGCGGTGCTCGTTCAGCGAGCCGTACGGGCCGCCCTCGGCGCTCGTCCCGTTGTCCGAGCAGAGCAGCACGAGCGTGTCGTCGAGGACGCCGAGGTCCTCGAGGAACGCGAACAGGCGGCCGAGCTGCGCGTCGGTGTGGGTGAGGAACCCGGCGAAGCACTCCATCAGCCGGGCGAAGAGGCGGCGCTCGTCGCCGGTGAGGTCGCCCCACGCGTCCACCCACGACGGCCGCGGGGTGAGCGTGGTGCCGTCCGGCACGACGCCGTACGACTGCTGGCGGGCGAACGTCGCGTCGCGCCAGGCGTCCCAGCCGTCGTCGAAGCGGCCGGCGTAGCGGTCGATGTACTCCCGCGGCGCGTGGTGCGGCGCGTGCGTCGCGCCCGTCGCGAAGTAGAGGAAGAACGGCTTCGCCGGCTGCGCCTGATGCTGGTCCTGCACGAGGCGGATCGCCTGGTCCACGAGGTCCTCGGTGAGGTGGTACCCGTCACCGGGCGGACGGGGCTGGTCGATGTAGCCGTTGTCGCGCACGAGCGCCGGGGCCCACTGGTTCGTGTCGCCCGCCAGGAAGCCGTAGTGGCGCTCGAAGCCGAGCCCGAGCGGCCAGCGACCGAACGGCCCCGCCGCGCTCTGCTCCCATCTCGGCGCGAGGTGCCACTTGCCGACAGCGAGCGTGCTGTACCCCGCGTCGCGGAGCAGCCGCGGCATCGCCGCCGCGGACGCGGGGAGGCGACCGTTGTAACCCGGATAGCCGGTTGGGACGTCCGACAGGAACCCCATCCCGACGGCGTGGTGGTTGCGCCCCGTGAGCAGGCACGCGCGCGTCGGCGAGCACAACGCGGTGACGTGGAACCGGTTGAAACGCAGCCCTTCGGCGCCGAGGCGGTCGATCGTCGGCGTCGAGAGATCGGAGCCGAAGCAGCCCAGCTGCGCGAAGCCGAGATCGTCGAGCACGACGAGCACGACGTTCGGGGCGCCGCGCGGTGGCCGCGCCACCGCGGGGAACGCAGGTGTCGAGTCAACGCTGGTGCGACCGATGACGGCGCGCGAAACCATCGTCCTCCTGGCGCTCAGCGGGCCGGCGCGAGGCCGAGGTTTGCCGCGATGTCGCGCGTCGCCGGCGAGCGGTTCAACGTGTAGAAGTGCAGGCCCGGCGCGCCGCCCTCGAGCAGCGCGGCGCAGAGTCGCGTCGCCTCCTCGATCCCGACGGCCCGCACCGCGGCGGGATCGTCCTCGACCTCGTGGAGCCGCGCCGCCAGCCAGCCCGGGAACGCCGAGCCCTGCAGCTCGGCCATGCGCGTGATCCCGGCGATGCTGAGCACCGGCATGATCCCCGGGATGACCGGCCGGTCGACGCCCCGCTGGTCGAGCGCGTCGAGCAGCTCGAAGTAGTGGTGCGGCTCGAAGAAGAACTGCGTGACCCCGAAGTCGGCCTCGGCGAGCTTCTCCGCCGTGTAGCGCCGGTCGCTCTCCACCGACGGGGAGCGCGGGTGCGGCTCGGGATGCACGGCGACGCCGATCGAGAAGTCCCCGACGCTCCGGGCGAGCCGCACCAGGTCGATGGCGTGCTCGAGCTCCCCGGGGGGCAGGTCGAGGTCCTTCGGCGGGTCGCCGCCGAGCGCAAGGATGTTCTCGATCGACGAGTCCCGGTAGCGGGTCACGATGTCGACGAGCTCCGCCCGGGTGTGCGCCGCGCACGTCAGGTGCGCCATCGCGGTCATCGACGTGTCGTGGTTGATGTGCACGACGAGGTCGTGCGTCCGCTCCCGCGTGGTGCCACCCGCGCCGTACGTCACGGACACATACGACGGGTGCAGCGCCTCCAGCTCGACGAGCGTGCGCTCGAGCTGCTCCTCCGCCTCGGGGGTGCGCGGCGGAAAGAACTCGAACGAGATCGAGCGTCCGCCGGCGAGGATGTCGCTGATCTTGGCCACGTCGACCTGCTCGTCTCGCGGAACCCGAAAGCGTAGGCGCGCCGTCCCGGTCCACGTTCGCCTCGGTCGGGTCGCGTGCCGGCGTGCCAGACTGACCCGATGCCGCCGGAGAAGCTGCAGTGGAAGCACCTCTATGAAGAGGTCGTGACGAGCGGGCTCTGCACCGGGTGCGCGGGCTGCGTCATCGCGTGCCCCCACGACGTGCTCGGCTACCGCGACGACGCCGGCGTCTACCGGCCGTTCCAGACCGAAGAGGGGTTCGGGCCGGAGGACTGCTCGCACGGCCAGAAGGGCTGCACGAGCTGCACGCGCGCGTGTCCCCGCTTCCGGGCGTGGGAGCCCGAGATCGACGACTTCTTGTTCGGGCGGACCCGCGAGGCCGACGAGGTCGCCGGGGTCAGCGCCGACATCGTCCTGGCGCGGGCCACGGACCCCGTCCTCGCCGAGGTCGGCCAGGACGGCGGGCTCGTGTCCGCCATCCTCCTCTACTGCCTCGAGCACGACGTGATCGACGCCGCGCTCGTCTCCTACCTCGAGGGTGACGGCTCGACGTGGAAGGCCATCCCCGGCGTCGCGCGGACGAAGGACGACATCATCGCCTCGGCCGGCAGCCGGTACACCTACTCGGCAAACACGCTCGCGTACGTCGACGCGGTCGAGGCCGGCCACGAGCGGATCGCGCTCGTCGGGATGTCCTGTCAGAGCTCGGTGCCGCCGGTCATGAAGCAGCGGCGCGCCGGGAAGGTCGCGCGCCGCCTGAGCCTCAACATCGGGCTGCTCTGCTCCAAGACGTTCGACGACGCCATCTTCGACGAGCTCCTCGACGCCAAGTACGGGCTCAAGCGCGCGGACATCAAGAAGATGAACATCAAAGGCCGCCTCCAGATCTGGATGCACGACGGCGCCTACCACGAGGTGCCGCTCAAGGAGTGCCACGCCTGGACGCGCGAGGGCTGCAAACAGTGCCCCGACTTCGCGGCCGAGCACGCCGACATCTCGACGGGTGGGATCGGCGCGTTCAACGACTGGACACTCACGATCGTGCGGACCGAGGCCGGCCGCGAGGTGATGGACGGCATGCTCGCCGAAGGCTGGATCGACGTCCGGCCGGGCGACGACGACCCGGGCGCCATCGAGCTGCTCCACAAGCTCGCCCGCAAGCAGCGGTCCCGCTGGCCCGACACGGCGTTCGTCGACGCGCCCCGCCTCGTCGGCGCCTGAGCGACGTGCGCGTCGCCGCGCTCGTCGACGACCTCCTCGATCGGTCCCGGATCGCCGCGGCGCTGCCCGACGCCGCGGTGTGCCGAGACCGGACGGCCGTCGCGGCCGCCGACGTCATCATCGTCGACCTCGCCCGCCACGCCGCCGACGTCGCCCCGCTGCGCGCCACCTGGCCCGGCGCCCGGATCGTCGCCTACGGCGCCCACGTCGACGACGCCGCGCTCGCCGCGGCCCGGGCCGACGGTGCCGACGAGGTCCTGCCCCGCTCCCGGTTCTTCCACGATCCCGCCGCGGCGGTGGCGCTTCCGTCTGGTCCCATGCCACCCTCTGACGATGGGGGAGAGGGGTAACCCGGCCTCAGATGCCCGGGTCCGATCCGATGTGACGACCGTCCTCTCGCGCCTGGAGCGCTCCGCCGGGTCGTCCGCCGCCCTCACGTTCGTCGGCTCCGCGGCCGGTGGCGAGCCCGACGTCGTGCCCTGGGGGCGCCTCCACGAGGACGCGCAAGCGACCGCGGCGGCGCTGCAGGCCCGGGGCGTCGCGCCCGGGGACCACGTCGGGGTGCTCGGCGCCACCTCTCGCCCGCTCGTCACCGCGATCCAGGCCGTGTGGCTGGCCGGCGCGACCCTCGTCTGCCTGCCGCTGCCCCTCCGGCTCGGCTCCGTCGAAGAGTTCGTCGCCCAGACCCGAGAGCGGATCCGCCACGCGGACATCCGCCTCGTGATCGTCGACGCCGAGCTCGCGGCGTTCCTGCATGCCGAGCCCGGCGACCCACCCGTCGTCACCCTCGACGTGCTCGGGGGCGACGCGCGCCGCTGGGAGCGGCCGCCCGACGACCCGGGCGCCCTCGCGCTGCTCCAGTTCACGAGCGGCTCGACCGCGGACCCGAAGGGCGTGATGCTGCCGCACGAGAACCTCGTGCACAACATCGACGCGATCGTCGAGGCGGCCGGGCTCACCAACGAGGACCGAGGCGTGTCCTGGCTGCCGCTGTACCACGACATGGGGCTCATCGGGCTGCTGATGACGCCGATGCTCATCGGCTTCGACCTCGTGCTCGCCGCGCCGACCGACTTCCTCGCCGCGCCCGGCGACTGGCTGCGCTGGATGTCCGAGTACCGGGGCACTGTCACGTGCGCGCCGAACTTCGGGTACGCGCTCGCCGCCCGGGCGCTGCGCCGCCTCGACGGGCTGGACCTGTCGTCGTGGCGCCTCGGCCTGAACGGGGCCGAGCCGATCGACCCGGACGCGGTCGACCGGTTCCTCGCCGCCGGCGCGCCCCACGGCCTCGACCCGCGCAGCGCGCTCTGCGTGTACGGGATGGCCGAGGCCACCCTGGCGATCTCGTTCCCCGAGCCGGGTCATGGGATGGCCGTCGACGAGGTCGACCGTGACGCGCTCGAGCGCCAGCGCTACGCCGACCCCGCGCCCGGCCGGCCGAGCACGCGCCTCGCCCGCCTCGGCCGGCCGCTGCGCGGCCTCGACGTGCGGGTGTGCGACCCCGGCACGGGCGCGGCGCGCCGCGAGCGCGAGGTCGGTGAGCTCGAGGTGCGGGGCGCGTCCGTCACGCCCGGCTACTACCGGCGGCCCGAGGTCAGCGCAGCCAGTCGTCACGACGACTGGCTGCGCACCGGCGACCTCGGGTACCTCGTCGACGGCGAGGTGGTCGTCTGCGGGCGCCTCAAGGACGTCATCATCATCGGGGGTCGCAACGTCTTCCCCGAGGAGATCGAGCGGGCCGCGGCCGGCGTCGATGGGGTCCGGCCCGGCAACGTCGTCGCCTTCGGGATGCCCGGCCGGCGGGGCAAGGAGGGGATCGTCGTCGTCGCCGAGACCCGTATCGACGACGCGGACACGCTCCACGATGCCGTGGTGGACCGGGTCTGCGACGCCGTGGGCGTCCCGCCGCTCGAGGTGGTGCTGGTGCAGGCCGGCAGCCTGCCCAAGACCTCGTCGGGCAAGCTGCAGCGGTCTCGCTGCCGGGACCAGTACCTCGACGACGCGCTCGCTCCGGCGTAGGCGCCGCCCCGGGGGCCTCGTCGCTCCCGGCTGGTGCCCGCTCGCCGCTGCGTGGCCGCACCGGCCAAAATGTCTGAATGCCGCCCTCGGCTCTGGCTCTCCGCGAGCCGACGACGATCGCCCCCGAGGCGCCGCCCCGTTCCCGACGCAACGGGTGGCGGCTCTTCGCCGTGCTGCTGCTGCTCACGGTGGCGCTGCGACTGCCCGGGTTCTTTGTCGACGTCTTCAACTCGGACGAGACCTACCTCGCCACCCAGGCGCACGTGATCCGCGCCGGCGGGAACCTCTACCGGGAGGCCGCCGACCGCAAGCCGCCGCTCGTCCCGTACGTCTACGCCGCGTCGTTCGAGTTCTTCGGCTCGACCGCCCTGTGGACGGTGCGCCTCGTCGCCATGCTCGCGATCGCGTTCACCGCCTGGCTGCTCGCCTGCGAAGCGCGCCGGCGATGGGGACGCCGAGCCGGGTGGATCGCCGGGCTCCTCTGTGTCTTTGCGATGGTCGCCTTCGCGCCCCAGGACGGCCAGGCGGCCAACTTCGAGGTGTTCATGCTCCCGGCGATGACCGCCGCGGTCCTCCTCGCGCGCCGCGGGAAATCGGGGTCCTCGGGCGTCGCGGTCGCGGTCGCCACCCTGGCGAAGCAGACGGGCGCCGCCACGCTGCTGCCCGTCGCCTACCTGGTGTGGAAGGCGCACGGCCGGAAGGGCCTCGGCCGCGCCGCGCTCGGCTTCGCGATCCCCCTCGGGCTCGTGGCCTTCGCGCTCGGACCCGGCCAGCTCCTCTACTGGACGGTGCTCGGCAACGGCTCCTACGTGAGCGTCGGGACGGCGTCGCTCTACGTCGCGTCGGCGTTCGTGCTCATGACGTTGGCGTGGGTGGCGTGCAACCTCCCGATCGTCTGGCGCCTCCCCGAGGCGTGGTCGGCGCGCTTTCAGCGCACCCGCGACGGCGGCACGGACATCGACCTGTGGCTCTGGTTGATCTCGGCCGCGGTCTCGGTCGCCATCGGGCTGCGGTTCTTCGGGCACTACTACATCCAGCTCGTGCCGCCGCTGTGCCTCCTGACGGCCGGGTCGCTCGCCCGCTCGGCGCGCCGCATCGGCGCCGTCACGCTCAGCTTCGCGGCGATCGCCGCCGTGGCCTTCTCCGCGGCCGGCTACTTCATGTCGCCGTACGGCAGCGAGCCCGCGTACCAGTCGGTGAGCAAGTTCCTCGCCACCCACGCCAAGAAGAACGACCGGGTCCTCGTGTGGGGCAGCGTCCCGGAGATCTACTGGGCCTCGAACCTGCGGCCCGCGACCCGCTTCATCACCACCTCGACGCTCACCGACAGCCTCCCGGGCCGGCCGGCCTTCGACGCGGACCCGGAGCGGTCGAGCACCCTGATCTGGGACTGGTTCTACGAGGACCTCGCCGCGCACCCACCGCGCTTCATCGCCGACACCGCGCCCGCCGACATTCGGGGCGCCGAGTACACGCCGATCAGCCGGTTCCCGCGCCTCCAGGAGATCGTGGCGAGCGAGTACCGCTACGACACGTCGATCAACGGCATCGCCGTGTACGAACGGCGCCCCGGCTGACCGGCCGTTAGACGAGCGGCCAGGGCACCGAGTGGTACCCGGCGTCGGGCTCGGGGAAGCGTCGCTGCCGGGCCAGGTCCTCGCCCCGCACGGCGAGCGCCGCGACCTCGGGCGGGTCGAGGAGCCCGTCCAGCCGGTCGGCGAGCGGCCCGTCGAGCGCCTCGGCGCTCACCCGGCACACGTCGTCGAGCAGCGCCGGCGCCACGACCTCCCCACCGAAGTCCCACACGACGGTGCGCAGCTTCCAGAGCCGGTGGAACGTCAAGCCGTGGTCGATGCCGAGGATCACGTCGTTCGCCAGGTCGTGGAGGCAGTGGCCGCCCTTGCGGTCGGCGTTGTTCACGAGCACGTCGAACGCCGCGAACTGGCGGAACCGGTCCTCGTGGTCGGGCAGCAGCGTGAAGTAGTGCTCCTCGGGATCGTGCTCGACGAAGCGCTGCAGCGCCCCCTCGCCGGCGGGGCCGTCGGGGCGCAGCACCGTGACCGGGACGACGCCCCAGCCGAGCGCGTGGGACACCTCGTACGCCGCGACCTCCCGGTGCGAGAGCGTCCCGTCCGGGAAGTCCCAGAGCGGCCGCTCGCCCCGCACCGGCTTGTAGACGGCCGGCACCTCGACGCCCGCGGCGCGGGCCGTGACGAGGAGCGCGTTGTTCGACGAGTACCGCAGACGGCCGGCCACCTCGAGGCCGCCGCGGGTCAGGACCTCGGCGACCTCGTCGCCGCTCAGTTCCAGCGGGGGCACCGGTGGCCGGCAGGGTCCATCGGCTGGTCGCACAGCGGGCACGGCGGGCGGCCGGCGGCGACGACCGACGCGCCCCGCGCGGCCAGGGCCCGCACTTGCGGTCGGGTCGCGTAGACCCGGGCGATGAAGCCGTCCTCGTCGTCCGCACCCGCGACGGGGCGCTCCTCGTCCTCGTCGTCCTCCTCGTCGGCGGAGCGCTCGCGCAGCTCGATGAGGACGAGCTCGCGCTCAGGGTCGAAGCCGAGCCCGATGAGGCGGGCGCGGAAGAGCGGGACCGTCGGCTCGTGCAGGTCCGCGTCGGCGTCGGGCAGGGCGAGCCCGTCCTCGGGGTACTCGTCGGCGAGGCGGTCCAGGAACGCCACCGCCTCCGAGGCGAGCAGCGCGACCTGCTCCTTCTCGACGAGCACGGTGAGCTGCGCCGTCTCCTTGCGGGCCTGCAGATAGAACACGCGCTGCCCGGGCTCGCCCACCGCGCCGGTGCTCAGCCCGTCGACGGAGTCGAGCTCGATCGGGTCGGGGCTCACGACGCCTCCTCCTTCTCCTTCTCCTGGTCCCCTTCCTTGGGCGGGGGCGGGCGCAGGTCGTCGAGTGTGCCGGTGTCGTTGCACTTCAGCAGGGCGACGCCGGCGCCCGAGAATGCGAACGCGGTCACCGACGCCGGGTTGACGACGATGCGCTGGAACAGGTCGAGGTGCACCCCGGTGTAGTGGGCGATCGCCGCCTTGATCGGGTCGGCATGGGACACGACCACGACGAGCGCCCCGGGATGATCGGCCACGACCCCTTCGAGCGCCTGCACCATCCGGGCCTGCATGGCGGCGAGGGACTCGCCTCCCGGGAAGCTGGCCCGCGACGGGGCGCGCTGCACCACCTTCCAGAGGTCGGTCTTCGCCAGGTCGGCGAGCTTCTGGCCGGTCCACTCGCCGTAGTCGGCCTCGAGGACCCCTTCGAGGGCGCGCACCTCAAGCTGGTGGCGCTGCGCGACCGCCTGGGCGGTCTCGGTGGTGCGCTCGATCGGGCTGGCGTACACCGCGGCGACGGGCAGTGGCGCCAGGCGGTCGGCGAGCGCGTCCGCCTGGCGGCGCCCCTCCTCGGAGAGCGCGATGCCGGGCTTGCGTCCCGACAGCAGCGGGCCGGTCTGCGCGGTGACGGCGTGGCGCGCCAGGACCAGCCGCGTCACCACGGGGGGTGCGGGGGTCGTGTCGTCCGACGCTGGCGCGTCGACGGGAGGAGCAGTCGTGGCCTCGGGCATGGGGGCTCGATGGTACCGGCGCTCCTCGCCACGCTTCCCGGCCCGGCGGCCCGGTGTTCGCCGGGCCTGCCCGATCACACCGTCCGGCGCGCCGCCACCGCCGTCGCGAGCTCGCGCTCGTGCGCCGCGAGGTAGTCGTCGAAGGCGGCGACCTTCTCGGTGTCTTCGTAGACGGTGCCGTAGCGGATCTTGCCCCACGACATCGTGGCGAAGAGCACGCCCGCGTTCTCGTACACGGGCTCGCCGTCCGCGCCGACGGCGTGGTCGGTGAAGCGGATGCACACGTGGCTCCGCCACGGCGGCCCGCCCACGAGGATCTCGCGGGGCTCGAGCTGGAGCCCGACGCTCGCGAAGCGCGCGTACCAGGCGGCGCGGTCGGCTTGGTGGTGCAGGTCGGCCCCCCACGAGCTGTGGCCGGGGAACTCGAAGTGCCCGTCCTCGGCCCACAAGGCGAGGGTCGGCCCCATGTCGCCCGCCCGCGACCTGGCCATCACCCGGCGCACCCTCGTCTTCACCAGCCAGCGGTACATCGGGCCTCCTCCGCACTAGATAGATCGCTCTAGCGAGGAGGGTAGGTAGGCTGACGCGGCCCGGCCAAATTGGGGCGAGAGGAGCGCGCGGTGCCCACCAGCACGCGGGACCGGATCTTGGACGTCACGGCGGACCTGTTCCGCCAGCACGGCTTCACCGGCACCGGGATGAAGCAGATCGTCGCCGCGGCGAACGCGCCGTTCGGGTCGCTGTACCACTTCTTCCCCGGCGGCAAGGAGGAGCTCGGCGTCGAGGTCATCCGCCGCTCGGGCGAGATGTACTTCGAGCTCTTCGAGACGATCGTCGGCGCCGCGCCCGACCTGGTGCACGGGGTCCGCGACTTCTTCGCCGGCGCGGCGGCCGTGCTCCGCGAGACCGACTACGCCGACGCCTGCCCGATCGCGACCGTCGCGCTCGAGGTGGCGAGCAGCAGCGAGCCGCTCCGCCAGGCCACCGCCGACGTCTTCGAGAGCTGGATCACGCGGGCCGCGGCGCGGGTCGCGGCCCACGGGGTCCCCGACGAGGAGGCCCGCCGGCTGGCGATCCTCATCATCAACGTGCTCGAGGGCGCCTTCATCTTGAGCCGCGCCAGCCGGAGCACCGAGGCGCTCGACGTCGCCGGCGTCGCGGCGGTCGCCGCAGTGCAGGCCGCCCTCCCGGCGTCGTCCTCGCCGTCCCGTGACGGCGCGCGACGGGAGGGATGGTAGGAACGGTCACACGCCCGCGGAGAGGAAGGACGACGATGGTCGACTCGACGGATCACCAGACGGTCACCACGATGGACGTCGGCGGGGACCTCACCGTGCGCCGGCTCGGCTACGGCGCGATGCGGATCACGGGGCCGGGCATCTGGGGTGACCCGCCCGACCACGACGAGGCGATCGCCGTGCTGCGGCGCGCCGTCGACCTCGGGGTCAACTTCATCGACACCGCGGACTCCTACGGGCCCTTCGTGAGCGAGCGCCTCATCGCCGAGGCGCTGCACCCGTACCCCGACGACCTCGTGATCGCGACGAAGGGCGGGCTGCAGCGCACCGGGCCCGGGCAGTGGCCCCAGGACGGGCGCCCCCAGCACCTGCGCGCCGCGTGCGACGGGAGCCTCGAGCGCCTGCGCGTCGACCAGATCCCGCTCTACCAGTTCCATCGCCCGGACCCGCAGGTGCCGTTCGAGGACTCGGTCGGGATGCTCGTCGAGCTGAAGAACGAGGGGAAGATCCGCCACATCGGTCTGAGCAACGTGAACGAGCAGCAGCTCGACACGGCGATGCGCCTGACGCCGATCGTGTCGGTGCAGAACCGCTACAGCCGGGTCGACCGCAGCTCCGAGGCGATGCTCGACCGCTGCGAGAGCGAGTCGATCGCCTTCTTGCCGTGGGCGCCGATCGAGGCCGGCCGCATCGACCGCGACTCGCCGACCGGCCGGGTGGCGAGCGCGCACGACGCGACGCCGCACCAGGTCGCGCTGGCCTGGCTGCTCGCCCGGTCGCCGTTCCTGCTGCCGATCCCGGGCACCGGCTCCGTGGCCCATCTGGAGGAGAACCAGGGGGCGGCGTCCCTGCGGCTCTCGCCGGGGGAGGTCGCGGAGCTCAGCGCGGCCGCGTGACGGTTATGCGCCCCGTCGCCGGGCGCGCCAGCAGTGCGCGCGGAACGGGAGCGTGACCGCGGTGTCGTCCTCGAGCCCGCCGTAGCGGCGCAGCATCTCGCGCGCCTCGGCCAGCACCTCGCGACGCCGATCGTCTGGGAGGACGAGGACGCCGCTCACCGTGCCGAGCAGCCCGACGAGGTCGTCCGCCGTCATCGGCAGGTCCCAGCTGATCGAGCGCTGCTCCGGCTCGTCGAAGGGCGCGTCGGGCGGGAGCTCGAGCACGTGCCGGCTGCCGTCCGTGGCGGCACGGTCGACGAGCGCGGCGAGCACGCTCCCGGGCTGTTCCTCGGCGATCGACTCCACCCGGGCGCGGACCTGGCGGAACCAGTCGGCGGTCCAGTCGAGGCCGGACCACACCACCCCGAGGACGCCGTCCGGGCGCAGCACGCGCGCGACCTCGGCCGCCGTCGCGTCGTGGTCCATCCAGTGCCACGCCGACGAGACCACGACCGCGTCGGCGCTGGCGTCCTCGACGGGGATCCGCTCGCCCCGTCCCTCCAGCACCGTGGCCTCGGGCACGGCGCGGGTGAGCACGGCGCGCATCCGCTCGTCGGGCTCGACGCAGACGACGTCGGCGGCGCGTCCGACGAGGAGTCGTGAGAGCTTGCCGGTCCCGGCACCGACGTCGATCGCCCGACCGATCGGGGTGGGCACGAACCAGTCGACGACGGAGGGGTCCACCCCGGGCCGCCAGCGCTCGTAGTCCTCGGCGATGGAGCCGAACGAGTGGGCCCGCTCGGTGAGGGAGTCGGCTGCGTCGCTCACGGTCCGCACGGTATCGAACGGCAGGCCGCCGACCGGACGGTACGGTCGGCGGGTGCCTCCTCTCCCCGTCCGCTTCGGCGGCAGCGAGCACGAGGAGTCCGTCCTCGACCCGGATCCGCCCGGCGTCCGCGAGGCGATCGACGCCGCGCTCGAGTCGCCGCCGGGCGGGCGGCGCGACGCGTTCGCCGCCGTCGTCGCGCGCTGGCCGGCGAGCCTCGAGGGTTGGGCGCGCCTCGGCGACGCGGCGCGCGATCCGGTCGAGGCCTACGCCTGCTACCGGGTCGCCTACCACCGCGGCCTCGACCGGCTCCGCCAGGTCGGGTGGCGCGGCTCGGGCTACGTCCGATGGTCGCACCCGGAGAACCGCGGGTTCCTGCGGGCCCTCGACGGGCTCGGGCGGGCCGCCGCGGCGCTCGGCGAGACCGACGAGGTCCAGCGCACGGGTCTGTTCCTGCGCCAGCTCGAGCCGGACTGGGATAGGACCGGTCCCCAGCGGGACCAGTAACGTCGCGGGGTGCGCCGAGCGCTCATCACTGGAATCACCGGCCAGGACGGCCGGCACATGTCGGAGTTCCTGACCGGCAAGGGCTACCAGGTCTTCGGTCTCGTCCGGGGCCAGAACAACCCGAAGGCCCAGCTCGTCCAGGACGAGAACCCGACCCTCGAGCTCGTCGAGGGCGACCTGCGGGATCTCTCCTCGCTCATCGCCGCGCTGGAGCAGGTCCAGCCGGACGAGGTCTACAACCTCGGTGCGATGAGTTTCGTGGCGCTCTCGTTCCGCCAGCCCGAGCTCACCGCCGACACCACCGGCCTCGGGGTGCTGCGCATCCTCGAGGCGATCCGGATCGTGGGCGGCACCCAGAACAACCCGATCCGGGTGTACCAGGCGTCCTCGTCGGAGATGTTCGGGAAGGTCCGGGAGACACCCCAGACCGAGCAGACCCCGTTCCACCCCCGCTCCCCGTACGGGGTCGCGAAGGTGTTCGGCCACTCGATCACCGTCAACTACCGCGAGTCCTACGGGATGCACGCCTCGTCGGGCATCTGCTTCAACCACGAGTCGCCGCGGCGAGGCCTCGAGTTCGTCACCCGCAAGATCACCAACGGGCTCGCCCGCATCAAGCTCGGCCTGCAGGACTCGATCACGCTCGGCAACCTCGACGCCGCCCGGGACTGGGGCTACGCCGGCGACTTCGTCGAGGCGATGTGGCTCATGGTCCAACAGGACGAGCCGGGCGACTACGTCGTCGCGACCGGCGAGACCCACACCATCCGCGAGTTCCTCGACCTCGCGTTCCGCTGCGCCGAGATCGACGGGTGGGAGCGCTACGTGCGCACCGACCCCCGCTTCGAGCGCCCGTCGGAGGTCGACGTGCTCTGCGGCGACGCGTCGAAGGCGCGGGAACGGCTCGGCTGGAAGCCCCAGATCACCTTCGACGAGCTCGTGCGCATGATGTACGAGGCCGACCTCACCGAGGAAGCGGCCCGCGCCGAGCTCGACCGCTGACGCCTCAGCGCAGCGCCATCGCCGCGTCGAGCGCGGCGTCCGCCTCGGCGACGAAGCGACCCACCAGCTCCCCCGCGGGGACGAGGTCGTGGATCGCGCCGACGCCCTGCCCGGCCGGATAGCACTCGCGGTCGGGATCGACGCCGGTCGCCTCGTCGCTCTGGGGGAGGTGCAGGAACCCGCCGCTCGACGAGACGAGCATCTGGTCCGGGAAGGGCTTCAGCTCCTCGGGATGCTCCTCGTAGTACTGCGTCGTCTGGTTGCGCACCGCGCGCAGCGTCTTGCCGGTGAACGCGCGGCTCACGACCGTCCCGTCCTCGGGCGTGCGGACCAGCGTCTCCTTGTACCCCGGGACGGCGCGGGCCTCGGGCGTGGCGATGAAACGGGTCCCGACCCACACCCCGGCAGCGCCCAAGGTGAGCGCGGCGGCGAGCCCCCGGCCGTCGAAGATCCCACCGGCCGCGACGACCGGGACGCGCCCGGCGACCGCGTCGACGATCTGGGGCACGAGCGGCATCGTCGCGACCGTCCCGGTGTGCCCGCCGGCCTCGGTGCCCTGCGCGACGACGAGGTCACAGCCGGCCTCGACGGCCGCGACCGCGTGGCGCACCTTGCCGCACATGTTCACGACGAGCACGTTGTGGTCGTGGCAGCGCTGGATCACCTCGCGGGGGACACCGAGCGCGGCGACGAAGACCGGCACGTCCTCGTCGATGAGGACGTCGACGCTCGCGAGCATCGCTGCGGGCAGCGCGGTGAGCAGGTCGACGCCGAAGGGCCGGCTCGTGAGCTGCTTCGTGGCCCGGATCTCCGACACGAGCTGGTCGGCGCTCATCGCGCCGGCCCCGAGCGTCCCGAAGCCGCCCGCCTCGGACACCGCGGCGACGAGGCGGTGGTAGGAGACCCCGCCCATGCCGGCGAGCATCACGGGATGCTCGATGTCCAACAGATCTGTCAAGGGCGTTCGCATGGTCGCAGGCTAACGTCGCGCGCATGGCGTCGGACTCGCCGCTGGTCGGCGTCATCATGGGCAGCGATTCGGATCTGTCGGTGATGCAGGGCGCGGTCGACGTGCTCGCCGACTTCGGGGTCGCGCACGAGGTGCGCATCGTGTCGGCGCACCGGACGCCTGACTGGCTCGTCGAGTACGCGCGCGACGCCCGGCCGCGGGGGCTCCGGGTGGTCATCGCGGGCGCGGGCGGCGCGGCCCACCTCCCGGGCATGACCGCGTCGATGACCACACTCCCGGTGATCGGCGTGCCCGTCCCCCTCGAGCGCCTCGACGGCCTCGACTCGCTGCTCTCGATCGTGCAGATGCCCCGCGGCGTGCCGGTGGCGACCGTCGCGATCGGGAACGCGGCGAACGCCGGGCTGCTCGCGGTCCGGATCCTCGCCACGACCGACGACACGCTCCGCGGTCGACTCGAGCGGTTCCAGGCGGACCTGGCGGCCGCCGTCCGCGCCAAGGACGAGGCCCTCGGGGCGGGCTGACCCCGCGGCGACGTGAGTAGCGTCGCCGCCGTGGGAGTGCGCGACGCCGAGGCCCGCGGCTGATGTGGCCCGGTGCCCTCGCCGCGGCCCACCCGGACCGCCCGGCGGTCGTCATGGCGGGCAGCGGCGAGGTCGTCACCTACCGGGACCTCGACGAGGGCTCCAACCGGCTCGCGCAGCTGCTCTTCGCCCGCGGGCTGCGCTTCGGTGACCACGTCGCGATCTGCCTCGAGAACCACCCCCGCTTCCTCGAGGTCGCGTGGGCCGCGCAGCGTTCCGGGCTCTACTTCACGCCGATCAACTACCACTTCACCGCGGACGAGGTCGCGTACATCGCCGACGACTGCGACGCCCAGGCGATCATCGTCTCGGGTCGCCTCGCGCCGATGGTGACCGAGCTCCTCGACCGGCTCCCGGCCCGCGTCACGACGCGCCTCGCGATCGGCCCCGACGTCCCGGACGGCTACGAGGACTACGCCGAGGTCACGGCGGGCTACCCGTCGACTCCCCTCGACGAGGAGCTCGAGGGGCACGCGATGCTCTACTCGTCGGGCACGACGGGGCGCCCGAAGGGGATCCGTTACACGCTCGAGAAGGTCCCGGTCGGCAATCCCGTGGCGACGTTCGCCGGGTTCCGCACGACCTACGACCTCGACGAGGAGAGCGTGTACCTGTCCCCGGCGCCGCTGTACCACTCGGCGCCGCTGCAGTTCTGCATCGCGGTGACGCGCATCGGCGGCACGGTCGTCGTGCTCGAGCACTTCGACGCCGAGGCCTGCCTGGCCGCGATCGAGCGCTACCACGTGACCCACGCCCAGTTCGTGCCGACGATGTTCGTGCGCATGCTGAAGCTGCCCGAGGCGGAGCGCACCAGCCACGACCTGTCGTCGCTGCGCATCGCGATCCACGCGGCCGCGCCCTGCCCGGTCGACATCAAGCGTCAGATGATCGAGTGGTGGGGCCCGATCCTCTTCGAGTACTACAGCGCGACGGAGGCGATGGGCTCGACGATGATCACGAGCGAGGAGTGGCTCGCACATCCCGGATCAGTCGGCAAGCCGTTTCGCACGACGGTGCACATCCTCGACGACGACGAGCGCGAGTGCCCGGTCGGGGAGCCGGGCGTCGTCTGGTTCGAGCCCGGCGCCCGGACCCTCATGTTCGAGTACCACAAGGACCCCGAGAAGACGGCGCGCACCCGCGACGAGCGGGGGTGGGCCTCGGTCGGCGACATCGGCTACGTCGACGAGGACGGGTACCTCTACCTGACCGACCGGCGCGACTTCATGATCGTGTCGGGCGGGGTGAACATCTACCCGCAGGAGGCCGAGAACGTCCTCATCACGCACCCGAAGGTGATGGACGCGGCCGTGTTCGGGATCCCGGACGCCGAGATGGGGGAGCGGGTGCACGCCGTCGTCCAGCCGCTCGACATGCAGGACGCGGGACCCGACCTCGAGCGTGCGCTCGTCGCCTTCTGCCGACAGTCCCTCTCCCACTACAAGTGCCCGCAGGCGATCGACTTCGACGCCGCGCTGCCGCGCCAGCCGACCGGCAAGCTCTACAAGCGGCTGCTGCGCGACCGCTACTGGGGCAACCAGACGAGCCGGATCGTGTGAGCGCGCCCGACTTCCCCGCGCTGCTCACCGACCTCGCCGCCGAAGACGCGGCCCTCGACCGGGTGGTCGCCGACCTCGACCCAGCGGGGTGGGCGACGCCGACGCCGGCGGAGGGCTGGGACGTCCGCGACTCGATCGCGCACCTCGCCTGGACCGAGGACCTGGCGGTGCTCGCCCTCCGGGACCCCGACGCGTTCGTGGTGCGGCGAGACGCGGTGGTGGCCGCCGGGGAGGACGACGCGCTGCTGGGGGACGGCCGCCGGAGGTCCGGCGGGGCCGTGCGCGACTGGTGGCGGCAGTCGCGCGAGACGGTGCGCACCGAGCTGGCCACGCGCGACGGACGGGACCGCATCGTGTGGATCACGGGTCCGATCGCCGCCATGTCGTTCGCGACCGCGCGGCTCATGGAGACCTGGGCCCACGGCCTCGACGTCCGCGCCGCGCTCGGGCTCGGGCCCGAGGTGTCGGGTCGGCTCCGTCACGTGGCGGACCTCGGGGTCCGCACCCGCCGGTTCGCGTACCAGGCGCGGGGCCGGGCGGAGCCCGCGGCGCCGGTGCGCGTCGAGCTGGTCGCGCCCGATGGTGCCTCGTGGGCGTGGGGCGACGACCGCGCCGGCGACGTGGTGCGCGGCCCGGCGCTCGACTTCTGCCTCGTGGTCACCCAGCGGATCAACCCCGCCGACACCGCGCTCGTCGTCGAGGGTGACGCGGCGAGCAACTGGATCGGCATCGCGCAGGCGTTCGCCGGGCCGCCGAGCGAGCACCGCCCGGCCCGGTCCACGGGACGCCCCGCCCCCTAGTGGGGGAGGTCGCGCCAGGGGCGGTCGGTGTCCACGCGCGGCTCGAGCGGCAGTCCCAGCACGCGCTCCCCGACGATGTTGCGCTGGATCTCGTCGGTGCCGCCGCGGATCGACACCGACGGGGCGGTGAGGAACAGCGTGCGCCACTCGTCGGTGCCCTCGTGCTCGCCCGCGACCGCCGAGGGCCCCAGCACCGCGAACGCGGCGTCGACGAGGCCCTTGAACGTCGCGCTGCCGGCCAGCTTCGAGCCGGAGCCCTCGGGGCCCGGGGTTCGCCCCGCCTCGGCGCGCGCCCGGGCGCGCAGCCGCGTGAGGCGCGCCACCTCGGCGCCGACGTGCGTCCCGACCACCCGATCGACGAGCACCGCGTCGTCGGCGCGTCCCTCGGTGCGCGTGAGGGCCAGCAGCCGGGACGACGACACGGCACCCCCCGTCCCGACCGCGCTGAGCGCGCCCCGCTCGTTCGCGAGCGCGGTGCGCGCCACCGCCCAGCCGGCACCGATCTCGCCGATGCGGTCGACGTCGGCGACGAACGCCTCGTCGAGGAACACCTCACTGAAGTGGGCGTCGCCGTTCATCTGGCGCAGCGGCCGCACCTCGACGCCCGGCGCCGCCATGTCGAGGGCGAACGCGGTGATCCCCGCGTGCTTGGCAACACCCGGCTCGGAGCGCGCGAGCAGGAAGCCCTGCGTCGCGTACGCCGCCCGGCTGCTCCACACCTTCTGGCCGGTGACCCGCCAGCCGTCCCCGTCGCGCTCGGCCCGGGTGCTGACGTTGGCGAGGTCCGAGCCGGCACCCGGCTCCGAGAACAGCTGGCACCAGATGTCGGTCCCGGCCGCGATGGCCGGGAGCCAGCGGTGCCGCTGCGCCGGCGTCGCCAGCGCCACGAGCGTCGGCCCGATCACGTGCAGCCCGACGAGGAACGGATAGAGGTCGGGCTGGGCGCAGCGCGCCAGCTCCTCACCTATCACCGCGGCGTCGTCCGCGCTCGCCCCGCGCCCGCCGCAGTCCGAGGGCCACGTCGCCACGACCCAGCCACCCGGCGCCAACGCGGCGAGGAAGCCACGACCCGGCGCGAGGTCGTCGGCGCCGGCGCCGAGCACCGTCACCGCGTCGTCGCGGCGGCGCGGCGCCAGCAGCCGTGTGAACTCGCGGCGCGCCTCGGCGCGGAGACCGTCGCGCTCCATCCGCGAAATCCTATGAAGCCGACGCGTCCCGGTTCGCGGGGCGGGGCGGGGGCGGCCCCGCCGTTGCCGCCCCGTCGATCATGAACTCGGCCCCGCTGCTGAACGACGCCTCGTCGGACGCGAGAAAGGCGATGAGCGCCGCGACCTCGTCGGGCCGGGCGAGGCGGCCCATCGGGTTCGTGGCGCGGGCCTGGGTCTCGGCGCCGGTCCCGAGCGTGCCGAAGGCCTCGGCCAGCATCGGCGTGTCGATCCCCCCGGGGTGCACCGAGTTCACCCGCACCCCGTCGCCGGCGAGCTCGAGGGCGACGGCCTTCGTCATGCCGCGCAGGGCGAACTTGCTCGCGACGTAGGCGACCAGGCCCGCGTAGCCCTCGATGCCCTGGGTGGACGAGACGTTGACGATCGAGCCGCCGCCGGCCGCGATCAGCAGGGGCGCGGCGGCGCGCATGCCGAGGAAGGGTCCGAGCTCGTTCACCCGCAGCACCTCGAGGAACGTCTCGGGCGTGGTGCTGAGGAGCGACCCGAAGCGCAGGATGCCCGCGTTGTTGACGAGCACGTCGAGGCGCCCCTCGGTCGCGGGGATCGACTCGCAGACGCGAGCCCACTCCGCCTCGAGCGTGACGTCGAGGTGCTCGTAGCGCGCGGCGCTCCCGAGCGACGCGGCGACCCGCTCGCCGAGTTCATCGATCACGTCGCCGAGCACGACGCGCGCACCGTCGGCGACGAGACGCCGCGCCGCGGCCTCCCCGACGCCACGCGCCGCGCCGGTGATGAGCACGACCTTCCCGTCGAGACCCCTCACCGCGCCTCCCCCTCATTTGGAAGGTAGAAGCCGGCGGCGCGCGCGGCGGGCACGGGGTCGATCGCGACCCGGCGCCCCAGGTCCGTCAACCGCCGAGGCGCTTCATGCGGTCCAGCACCGTGTCCGCCGTCGGGCGTGCCAGCTCGTCCACGATGCGACCGTCGGTGAGAAACACGACGCGGTCGGCGTACGCCGCCGCGGTCGGGTCGTGCGTGACCATCACGATCGTCTGGCCGAGGTCGTCCACCGCCTGGCGCATGAAGGCGAGGATCTCCTCGCTCGCCTTCGAGTCGAGGTTCCCAGTCGGCTCGTCGGCGAAGATCACGTCGGGCCGGTTCAAGAGGGCCCGGGCGACCGCGACGCGCTGCTGCTGCCCGCCCGACAGCTCGTTCGGCCGGTGGGAGAGCCGGTCCCGCAGCCCGACGGTGTCGACGACCTGGTCGAGCCAGGCCTTGTCGGGCTTCCGTCCCGCCAGCGCCATGGGCAGCGTGATGTTCTCGAGCGCGTTCAGTGTCGGGATCAGGTTGTAGGACTGGAAGACGAACCCGACGTTGTCGCGTCGGACGAGCGTCAGCTGCTTCTCCGACGCCGCGCTGATCTCGACGTCACCGAGATAGACCTGGCCCGACGTCACGCGGTCGAGACCGGCCAGGCAGTGGAGCAGCGTCGACTTCCCCGAGCCCGACGGGCCCATGATGGCGCTGTAGCGCCGCTGCTCGAACGCGACGCTGATGCTGTTGAGGGCGCGCACCGCGGCTTCGCCGGTGCCGTACACCTTGGAGGCGTCGACCGCCCGGGCGGCGGTGCCGGTCTGTGTGGTGGTGCTCGTCAACGAGACTCCATCGCCTGGGGACCCGCCTACGGTACGCGATGCCGTCACCGCGTTGCATTCCGGTCACCGCGTCGCACGGGACGCGATCCCGGAGGGTCCTACCGGTCGGCGCCGGAGCCGACCGGCGACGGCGCCTGGTCGGCGGGGTAGCGCTTTGGGTCGACGCTCCCGTGCCGGCCGAGCAGCCAGAACACGACGATCGCGCCGAGGCACGCGAACAACGCCACCCAGGCGTTCACCCGCAGCCCGAGGATGTGGTGGGCCGGGTCGATGCGCAGGTTCTCGAACCAGAACCGCCCGAACGTGTACGTCGCGATGTAGAGGGCGACCGACTGGCCGCGGCGGAGCACGAAGCGCCGCTCCGCCCACAGCATGACGAAGACGAGCGCGAAGCAGTAGATGGATTCGTAGAGGAACGTCGGGTTGAACGTCGTGAACTGCGTGTAGCCCGGCGGTCGGTGGATGAGGTCGATCTCCAGTCCCCACGGCAAGCGCGTCGGCTTCCCGAAGAGCTCCTGGTTGAAGTAGTTGCCCCAGCGGCCGATCCCCTGGGCGACGAGGATGCCGACCGTCATCGCGTCCATGATCCCCACGGTGTCGTAGTGCTTGTGGCGCGCCATGACGATCACGCCGAGCGACCCGCCGATGATCACCCCCCAGATCGACAGCCCGCCGCGCCAGATCTCCGCGAGCTGGATCCAGTGCCCGTAGTAGCGCTGGGGGTCCGTGAGGGCGGTGTACAGGCGGGCGCCGACGACCCCGCAGATCACGACGACGACGATGATGTCGCTGATCTCGCGGCGGTCATGGCCCCACTGCTGCCAGCGGCGCTCGGCGATGAGCGTCCCGACGACGACCCCGACCGCCAGGAGCAGCCCGTACACGTGGACGGGGATCGGGCCCAGGTGGAAGGTGCCATTGGACGGGCTCGGGATGAACCCCGGGATGGGCGCAAGCCTCGGCATCGGCGCCTGATGGTATGACCCGCTCAACGACATTCGGTGTCTGGTCGATAGAGACCCATGACCCTGCGGCGCGCGTGCCTGCTCCTCGTGGCCCTGGCGATGGTGGGCGTCGCGTGCGCGCCCGCGACCCCGGCACCGCCGCCGCCCCCGGCGGACTGGCAGCAGAACGGGTCGCTCGGCTCCTGCCCCGTGTTCCCGGCCGACAACGCCTGGAACACGGACATCTCCGGCGCGGGGACGCTGTCGAACTCCCAGCAGATCGTGAACCAGGTCCTCGCGGACGACACCGGCAACCAGTTCCTGCACGCCGACTTCGGCGGCGGCGGCGCGTACGGGATCCCGTACGTCACCGTGCCCGGGACGGAGCCGAAGGTGCCGGTCAACTACACGCTCTACGGCGACGAGAGCGACCCGGGCCCGTTCCCGATCCCGCTCGGCGCGCCGATCGAGCAGGGCAGCGACGCGCACGTCATCGCCGTGGACCGCGACAACTGCCAGCTCTACGAGCTCTGGGACTCAAGCCCGACGGGGACGTCCTGGAACGCCGGCTCGGGGGCGACGTGGAACCTGCGCTCCGACGCGCTGCGCCCCGCCGGCTGGACCTCGGCCGACGCGGCCGGGCTCCCGATCTTCCCCGGGCTCGTCCGCTACGACGAGGTGAGCGCGGGCGCGATCCACCACGCGCTGCGCTTCACGGTGCGCACCACCCAGGACGGCTACGTCTCGCCCGCCCGGCACTGCGCGTCGTCGAACACCAACCCGAACGAGCCGGCCATGGGGATGCGGTTTCGGCTCAAGGCGAGCTTCCCGCTCACCGGGTACACGGGCGAGTCGCTCGTCGTCCTCCAGGCCCTGAAGACCTACGGGATGATCGTCGCCGACAACGGGACGAGCTGGTACCTCACCGGCGCGGCCGACTCCCGCTGGAACGACAACGACCTCGACCAACTGAAGACCGTGCCCGGCTCGGCGTTCGAGGTGGTGAACACCGGACCGGTCACGTCCTGCTGACGTGCGACCCTGGACGGCGTGCGCCGCCCCCCGCGCGACCCGGTCGGCCCCGGGCAGGTCTCGGTCTGGTCCTTCCCGCGGCCCCCGCGCCTCGAGCCTGAGCCGCGGCGCCTCCGCGTCCGCTTCGCCGGGCGTCTGGTCGCCGACACGACGCGTGGCGTCCGGGTGCTCGAGACGAGCCACCCGCCGAACTACTACCTCCCGCTCGACGACGTGGCGTCGGAGGTCCTGACGCGGGGCGCGCACGCCTCGTGCTGCGAGTTCAAGGGGCAGGCGCACTACTTCACCGTGCGGGTCGGCGACCGGGTCGCGCCGGACGCGGCATGGGGCTACGACGCGCCGAGCGCGGGGTACGAGGACCTCGCCGGGACGGTCGCGTTCTACGCCGGGCCGATGGACGAGTGCCTCGTCGACGACGAGGTCGCCGTCGCGCAGCCCGGCGGCTTCTACGGTGGCTGGATCACCCGCGACGTCGCGGGCCCGTTCAAGGGCGTGCCGGGCAGCGGCGGCTGGTGACCCTCACTTGACCAGCCGCGAGAGCCGCCGGTCGGCGAGCACCTTGTCGTCGGTCTGGCAGTGCGGGCAGTACGTCACCTCGTAGGCCTCGTAGGAGACCCGCCGCATCGGCGTTGCGCATGTCGGGCAGGGCTGGCCGGGACGGCCGTGCACCTCGAAGTGGCCCCCGAGCTTCGGCTCGGACAGGCCGCCGGTGCGCGTCCGCTCCTTCGCGAGCCCGTCGGCGAGGACGGCACGGACTGCGTCGAGCAGACGGCGACGCTCGTCGTCGTCGAGGCTCGCCAGCGTCGCGTACGGCGACAGCCGGGCGCGCCACAACGCGTCGTCGGCGTAGCCGCGGCCGATCCCGGCCACCGTCGCCTGGTCGCGGAGCAGCGTGTGGATGCGGCGGCGGTCGGTGCCGGTGAGGACGAGCTCGGCGAAGGCGTCGCTGTCCGGCTCGGGCCCGAGATGCGCCAGGGGGCCGTCGTCCCCGTCGGCGAGCATCCACCACGCCGCCTTGCGCTCCGTGCCGTGCTCCCGCAGCAGCACAGCCGATTCTCCGTCGGGACCGTCGAAGCGCAGCCGGACCACGCCGCCCTTCCCTCCACGCGTGGTCTTGGGTGGCGCCTCGAGGTCCACGCGCCCGGCCTGGGAGAGGTGCATGACGAGGCGGGGTCCGTCGTCGAGCGAGAGCACGAGGTACTTGCCGCGGCGGCCGACGCCGGTGACCGTGTGGCCGACGGCGTCGTCGGGTGAGGGCACCACCGTCTTCAGCCCCGCGAAGCCGAGCGGCTGCCAGCCGGTGAGCACCTGGCCGCGCAGCGCCGCGTCGAGCCGCTCGGCGAGGGCCTGCATCTGGGGCTGCTCGGGCACCCCGCGAGTCTGACGCACGGCCGGGCGCGCCCGGACGGGTGCCCGGTCAGTGGCGCCGCCCGGGCTTGTCGCCCATCCGGCGCAGGATCGTGCGCCGCCGCTCCTGCAAGTCGGCGAACGTCAGCCGGTCGACGTCCGCGGGCACCAGGAAGCCGGCCTTGATCGCGTCGACGTCGACGCGGGCCTCGCTCGGGTCCACGCCGAGCTCGCGGGCGAGTCGCTCGCCGTGGTGGGTCAGGAAGTACTGGTGGATGTGGACGATCTCGCCGATGAGGTCGAGGTCGGGCGCGAGCGTCGCCGTCGCGGCGTTCAAGAACATGAGGTTCTTCACGAACAGCATGAGGTCCTTCGGGGCCTGCGCGCCGTAGCCGAGCAGCTTCGACACGAGGCCCTGCAGCTCGTCGACCATCTCGGTCGCGGCCATCTGCGTCGGGTCCTTCACCGGCTGGTCGAGCTCGAGGTCCTCGAAGACGGCGGCGAGGTCGGTGTCGGGCGGGAACGCACCGAGGTCGCGCAGCGCCGCCAGCTGTCCCTTCACGTCGCCGGCCGTGCCGGCGAGGAGCAGCCGCAGGAAGGCGAGGCGCTGGCGCTCCGCGAGCCGGCCGGTGATCCCGAAGTCGAAGAGCACGGTGCGCCCGCCCGGCTCCACGAGGAGGTTCCCGCCGTGCAAGTCGCCGTGGAAGACGCCGTAGAGCATGGCGCCCTCGAGGCAGCTGATGAGCCCGGCGCGCAGGACCGCGGTGGTGTCCACCCCGGCGTCGTGCATGGCCTGGACGTCGTCGAACGCGAAGCCCTCGAGGCGCTCCATGACGAGCACCCGCTTCGTGACCAGGCGGGGATGGGGTCGCGGCACGACCATGGTGCGCTGCTCGGTCAGCGCGAACACCCGGGCCAGGTCGAGCATGTTCTCGGCCTCGAGACGGAAGTCGAGCTCCTCGACGATCTGCTCGGCGAAGAGCTCCACGAGCGCCGGCGGGTTCGCCAGCGCCGTCACCGGGATCCGCCCGATGAGATGGGGGGCCAGCCAGGCGAGGGCCCGGACGTCGGCGTGCATGAGCGCGTCGACACGGGGCCGCTGCACCTTCACCACGACGTCCTCGCCGGTCACGAGACGCGCCGCGTGGACCTGGGCGATCGACGCCGCGGCGATCGGCCGGTCCTCGAAGTGCGCGAACACCGTCTCGAGCGGCGCGCCGAGGTCGGCCTCCACCACCCTCCGGATGGCGCGCGTCGGCTCCGGCGGGACCTGGTCGCGCAGCTTCTTGAACTCGGTGACCAAGTCGTCGGGGAACAGGCCCTCGAACGCCGAGACGATCTGGCCGAGCTTCACGTAGGTCGAGCCGAGCTGCTCGAACGTCCGCCGCAGCCGCCGCGAGAGCCCGGCCCGCGAGCGCGGCGTGCCGCGCTCGCGGACGTACCAGACGCTGAGGGGCCAGCTCAGGCCGAGCAGCGACCGGGTGAGGCGACCGAGCGGCGGGAGATGATGCGTCGCCAGGAGCGACGGGACCTCGGCGCGGGTGCGGGCCCGGAGGTCGTCGAGCCCGGCGCGCCACGCCACGGCCTCGGGCTCCACCACCCAGGGACCGTGGTCGGTGAAGGCGAACGACGCGACGTCGGGCGACGGCGCGTCGGGCGTGCCGTCGGCACGGTCGCTCACGCGCGTGCCCCCACCGGCGTGCGCCCCAGGTCGCGGAGCACGACCTGCGCCGCGTTGCGTCCGTTGCGGGCCATGACCGATCCGCCCGGGTGGGTCGCGGCGCCGCACAGATAGAGGCCCGGGACCGGAGTGCGGGCGGCGAAGCGGCGGTCCCACATCTGGTCGGGCAGGATCTCACCCTGGAAGATGTGCCCGCCGGTCAAGCCGATGCGCTCCTCGACGTCGGCGGGGGTGAGCACCTGCCGCTCCACGACGCAGCGTGCCACGTCCGGGGCGAAGCGGGCGATCGCCGCGAGGGCCGCGTCACCGGCGCGCTCGCGCCACGCCGGCGCGTCGGGTGCCGACGCGGGCGCGTACTGCGCGAAGACACTCATGGTGTGCGCACCTGGCGGGGCGACGCTCGGGTCGTGGACGCTCTGGAAGTACAGCTCGCACCAGGCGACCGCCAGCTCACCACGACGCGCCGCCTCACAGCCGGCCTGGGTCTCGTCGATGCGCCCGACGATCTCCACCTGGGCCCGATGCACCCGGGGATCACCCTGCGCCGCCGGGAACTCGGGGAGGCGCGCGAGCGCGCAGTTGACCTTCACGACCGGGCTCGTGGTGCGCCACGCGCCGACCCGCTCGGCGAAGGAGGCCGGCGCCTCGTCCCCGAGCAGCTGGAGGACCCGCGGTGGATCGGCGTTGGCGACCACGGCGCGGGCACGGATGCGCTCGCCGCCGGCGAGGTGGACGCCGACGCCCGGCTCGATCGCCGCGACCGGGGTGCCGGCCGCCAGCCACGCGCCGGCGTCGCGCGCCGCGTCGGCGAGCAGGAAGGAGATCTGACCCATGCCGCCCTCGACGAACGCCCACCCGCCGAGCAGCCCGAGCCGGTGATGGGCGTGCACCCAGGCCGTGCCGGCGTCGCGCGGCCCGGCGAACGTGCCGATGATCCCCTGACCGTGCAGCGCGCCCCGCAGGCGGTCGTCGCGGACGTGGCGCTCCACGACCTCGGCGATCGATGCGTCGCGCACCACGGCCGCCGCGTCGGGATCGTCTGCGAAGAGGTCCGCGAGCATGTCGGGGCTGGGGGCCGGGTCGTCCCACGTGTCGCCGAGCGGCCCGCGGCGCAACCGGTCGCGGATCCGGTCGAAGAGCGCGTCGTAGCGCGCGAACCCGTCGACGTCGCCGGGACTCAGCGCGGCCACGGCCGAGGCGGTCGCGTCGGCGTCGCGCCACTGGTACAGCGAGGTGCCGTCGTCGAACGGCGTCCACGAGGTCGGGTCGACCGGGAAAGTGCGGAGTCCCGCCCGACGCAGCCCGAAGTCCTCGATGACGACGGGGTCGAGCAGCCCGACGAGGTACGCGCAGGGGCTCATCACGAAGCGCGGGTCGGTGAAGGGCCGCTCGACCGTGCAGGCGCCCCCCAGCTGCTCGCGCTGCTCGAGCACGAGGACGCGGCGGCCCGCGCGCGAGGTACGCCGCGGCGGTGAGGCCGTTGTGCCCGGCGCCCACGACGACGACGTCCCAGTCCCGCGCCGCGAGCGCCCGGAGGCTGTCCGGCAGCCCGACGCGACCGTCGGTGGCGGCAACGCTCATCGTCCTCGGGCTCCCGCGGAATGTGCTCGGCGGCGCATTCAGGGCGAGGCGCGGAAGTACGGGTTCTGCGGCGCCGCGCGCGCCGCGAGCACTACGTCGACGGTGGGCGCGTCCATAGCACCGGCGCGCAGGGCGACCCGCGTGGCCTCGTGGTTGTTGGCGTAGACCGCCGACTCGTCCGCCGCGACGGGCGAGACCCACACGGCCGCGATGAGGAGCAGCGTCGTCACGTCCGCGGCGGGGATCACGCCCTCGGCGACGGCAGCGCTCACTCCCGTGGCGACGCCCGCCTGCGCGGCACCCCACGTGAGCATCTCGTGGCGATCACCCGAGAGCGGCGCCTTGTTGACGAACAGGGTGGGAGGCTGCACGGCGAGGTTCGGCTGGAGCACGACCACGAAGGGGACGTGCCCGGCCCGGGGGGTCGCCAGCGCGGTCGCCCACGCGGCCTCGACAGGGCTCCCGCGCCGACCGAGGACGGTGTTCACGTGCGCGGCGTCGGAGTCGGCCCCCACGAACCCTTCGCCGACTTGCGTGCGCCACTCCCTGGCCCGGTCGTCGCCCACCGGCCGACCGTACACTCGACCCATGCGCGGACCGTCGGCCGCGACGCTCGTCGATCAGGCGCGCTACCCGCTCGAAGACCTCGACGCGCCAGACTGCCGCGAGCTTGTCGACCGGTGCCGCGGCCAGCTCGCCGAGTCGGGCGCCTGCGAGCTCCCCGGCTTCCTCACCCCGGCGGCGGTCACCGCGCTCGCCGCCGAGGCGAGCGCGCTCACGCCGCTCGCCCACCGCAGCCGCGTCGAGGGCACCTGCTACCTCGACTTCCCCGACGAGACCTACCCCGCGGGGCATCCGCGCCGGGTCCTCGGCCCCAACACCCTCGGCGCCGTCGCCTACGACCTGTTCCCCGCGGACTCGGGCGTCCGCGCCCTCTACGAGTGGGCCGGACTGTGCGACTTCCTCGCCGCCTGCCTCGACCAGGCGACGCTCTACCCCTACGCGGATCCGCTCGGCGCCCTGAGCCTCGCCGTCATGGAAGCCGACGACGAGCTCGCCTGGCACTTCGACCAGACGGACTTCGTCGTGTCCCTGGCACTCGTCCCCGCCCAGCAGGGCGGCGATTTCGAGTACGCACCGCGCCTGCGCGCCGCCGACGACGAGCGCTACGCCGACGTCGCGTCCGTGCTGCACGGGAACGCGACGCCGGTGCGGCACCTGCCGATGACACCCGGCACGTTGCTGCTCTTCGAGGGCCGCTACTCCCTGCACCGGGTGACGCCGATCGTCGGGCCCCGCGCCCGGCTCGTGGCGCTGCTCGCCTACGACACGAAGCCCGGCACGACGAGCAGCGAGCTGCTGCGCCTCGTCCGCTACGGCCGCGCGGGGTGACGCCCGACCATCCACGGCGTGCCCGGCCCGGACCGGTAGGTTCGATACATGGCGAGGCTGTGCGCGCGCCCCAGCTGCAGCGCACCCGCCGCCGCGACGTTCAACTTCGACGGGCTGAACCGCATCGTGTGGCTGAACGACATCGCCGACTCGCCGCGCTGCACCGCCGGTGACCTCTGCTCCCGTCACGCCGAGCGGCTCCAGCCGCCCCGCAACTGGGAGCTGCGCGACGCCCGGCCCACCCGCGTGACCCGGCCGGCCCCGGCGGCCCCGAGCCGCCACCTGGCACCCAGTCGGCCCGCCCCAACGCCGGCGGGCCCGACACTCACGGCCCCCCGGACCGCCCGGGCTCCGCGCCGCGCCCGCCAGCCCGTGAGCCTCGCCGGCGCCTCCACCCCGCTGCTCGCCCGGGCGTTCCGCGGCGTCGACGGGGCTTGACGGCCCCCGGGCCGCCTCGCTTCCCGAAGACCCGCCTCAGCCGCGGCTGGTCCGCCGCGCTGCAGGCCGAGGCCGACCAGCGGCGTCGCCGCCGCCGCATCGTCCGCACGATCCTGGCGTTCGCGCTCATCGACCTCGTCGTCCTCGTCGGGGTCCTAGTGCTCGTCGGCGTGCTGACCCAGAGCGGCTCCTCGACCCCAGCGCCTCCGCGTCTCCCCGCGTTCGTCACCGGTACGGCCCGCCGGGCGCTCGCGCCCGTGTTCGAGCACGCCGCGACCGAATCCCACGTGCCGGTGACGTTGGTGATGGCGCTCACCTGGCGGGAGTCGGAGTGGGAGGAGGACCTCGTGTCGCCCGCGGGCGCGGTCGGGATCGGGCAGCTGCTCCCCGCCACGTCGACGTTCGTCGCGCGGGACCTGCTGCGCGAGCCGAACCTCGACCCTCGCCACACCAACGACAACATCCGCCTCACCGCGCGGTACCTCCGCGAGCTCATCAACGAGCTCGGCGGGAGCGAGCGCCTCGGCGTCGGCGCCTACCTGCAGGGCTCGACGTCGGTGCGGGCCCAGGGCCTGACCCCCCAAACCGCGGCCTACGTCCAGGACATCGACACGCTGCGCACCGCGTTCGACCGGGCGCGGCGCAAGGCCTGACCGCCTTGCCGCCGTCCCGGGCCGGGCGTACGTTCCCCCGCGGGGAGGCACCGCATGGTCGACACCGTGCAGTGCCCGGGGTGCCGTCGGGCGGTCGATGTAGCGAGGCCCCCGGGTGTTGATTTCGACATCGTTCCGACGCAGGAGCCAGACGGGCGGATGGTCACCATCCTCGTCGGGCGGGTCGTCGTGCACTGCTGTCGCTGCTGCCAGGACGGCGAGTGGCGCTGATCGCGCGGCGTCGAGCCGCTCGGTCGAAGGTCAGCCGGGCGGGCTGAGCACCCAGGCCTCGTCGTCCGCACCGACGCCGTCGGCGCCGACCACCCGGTTCCGTCCGAGCTCCTTCGCCCGGTAGAGCGCACCGTCGGCGGCTCGCAGCACCGCGTCGGCGTCGGCCGCCCCGTCGGACGCGGCGACACCGATGCTGAGCGTGACCACCCCGGTCGACGGGTTCGCGGGATGGGAGAGCCCGAGCTGCTCGACCGAGGCTCGCAGCCGCTCGGCCGCGTCCTCGGCGCCGGTGAGCGTGTCCTCGTAGAGGACGAGGAACTCCTCGCCGCCGTAGCGGTACGCCTGATCGTTGGCGCGGCAGTGCGCGGCGATCGTCGACGCGACGGCGCGGAGCGCATCATCACCCGCGAGGTGACCGAAGCAGTCGTTGTAGCGCTTGAACAGATCGATGTCGCAGATCGCGACTGCGTAGGGCATCGCCGACCGCTGCGCACGCGTGCGCGCCATCACGAGGTCCTCGTGCAGGCGCAGCCGGTTGCCCAGATTCGTCAGCGGGTCGGTCCGAGCCTGCGCCGCGAGCCGCGCGTTGAGGTCCTCCAGCTGCCGACGGAACTGGTGCACCTCGCGGTGCAACGCGGTGACGCGGGCCGCGGCGATGAGCCGGGTCCGCACGTCGAACGGGTCGACCGGCTTGGCCAGGTAGTCGTCCGCGCCCGCCTCCATCCCGGCGACGATGTCGTCGCGGTCGCTCAGGGACGTGACCATGATGATGTACGTGTAGTAGGCGTCGGACCGGCCCCGGACCCGCTTGCACAGCTCGGGACCGTCGAGGCGCGGCATCATCCAGTCGGTCAGGAGCACGTCGACGACCCGGTCCTCCAGGATCCGCCACGCCTCCTCGCCATCGGTGGCGGCGACGCACTCATGGCCGAGGCGCTCGACGACCATCGACGCGACCCGGCGGGCCGTCGCGTCGTCGTCCGCGACGAGGACCAGCACCTCAGCCCCCGGCGGCGACTCGGTGGAGGGCGTCGCGCACCCGCCCGAGCTCGGCGTCGAGGTCCGCGATCCGCGCCGCGGCGCCGTCGAGCTGCCTGTCACGGGCGGCCTGCTCGAGGTCCTGGCAGCGCTCGGCGACGGTGGGCGCGCCGAGCGTGGCGCTCGCCCCCTTCAGCGTGTGGGCGGCGCGCTGCAGCGCGGACGCGTCAGCGGCGTCGAGCGCGACGCGCATGGCGGCGACCTGCGCCGCCGCGTCACGCTCGTACTGGTCGACGATCGTCGGCAGCAGCGTGCCGTCACCGTCGTCGAGCTCGCGGAGCATCGCGATGCGGTCGGGGTCGAGCACCGAGGTCTCAGCCATGGGCCGGGGCCGCCTCCCGCCCCTGGTGGATCCACCGGGCGAGGGCGGACCGCAGGTCGACCGACCGCACCGGCTTGGTGATGTAGTCGTCCATGCCGGCCGCGAGGCAGGCCTCACGGTCGCCGTCCATCGCCGCGGCCGTCATGGCGATCACCGGGAGGTGCACGCCCCTCGTCGTCTCGAGTCGGCGCAGCTCGCGCGTCGCCTCGTAGCCGTCCATCTCGGGCATCTGGCAGTCCATGAGCACGGCGTCGTAGGTGTCCGCGTCGATCGCGGCCAGCGCCTGGCGTCCGTCCGGTGCCACGTGGACCGTGAGCCCGAGCTTGTCGAGGATGCGCGTGGCGACCAGCTGGTTCATCGTGTTGTCCTCGACGAGGAGCACGTGGCCGGTGAGGGTCGGCGCCTCGTCCGGCTCGTGTCGGACAGACGTCGGCTCCGGCACGTGCGAGAGCGCGTGGGTCAGGCAGTTGAAGAGCTCGGACTGACGGACCGGCTTGGCGAGCGCCCCGGCCAGCCCGGTGGACGCGGCAACCTCGGCGCCGACCCGGCCCGACGAGCTGAGCAGGATGAGCTTCGCCTCGGCGATCGGCGGATCGCGCTTGACCGTCCGGGCGAGGTCCAGACCGTCCATGCCCGGCATGTTCAGATCCAGGATCACGAGGTCGTAGGCCTCGTCGCGCCGAGCGGCGTCGCGCATGCGCGCGAGCGTGCTCGCGGCGTCGCCGACGTCGTCGGGCCGCATCCCCCACGAGGAGAGCTGCTGGCGGAGGATCAGACGGTTCGTCGCGTTGTCGTCGACGATCAGCGCGCGCAGCGATTCGAAGTCCGGCAGGCGCGTCGCGGGCACGCTCGCCCCGTGCTGGCGCCCGAGCGTCAGCTCGAACCAGAACGTGCTCCCCCGGTCGACCTCGCTCTCGCAGCCCAGCTGGCCGCCCATGAGCTCGACGAGCTGCCGCACGATCGCGAGCCCGAGGCCCGTGCCGCCGAAGCGCCGGGTGGTCGAGGAATCCGCCTGGGAGAACGCCTCGAACATGCGTGTCTGGTCGGCCGGCGCGATCCCGATGCCGGTGTCGCGCACGTCGAAGCGGATCGTCGCATGCTCCCCGTCCAGCTGGACCGGCTGGGCGCTCAGGACGACCTCGCCCTCGTTCGTGAACTTCACCGAGTTCGACACGAGGTTCACGAGCACCTGGCGCAGGCGCGTCGGGTCGCCCCGCAGCAGCGTCGGCAGGTCCGGGAATCGGTGCGCCAGCAGCTCGACGCCCTTGGCGTGCGCGCTGTCGCCGAGCATCGCCACGACGTCCTCGAGGAGCATCCCGAGATCGAAGTCGACAGTCTCGAGCTCGAGCTTGCCGGCCTCGACCTTCGAGAAGTCGAGGATGTCGTTGATGATCGCCAGCAGCCCGTCGGCCGCGGACTGGACGCCGCTGGCGTACTCGCGCTGCTCGCGGTCGAGCTGGGTGTCGAGGAGCAGCCCGGTGAGGCCGATCACCGCGTTCATCGGGGTACGGATCTCGTGGCTCATCGACGCGAGGAACTGCGACTTCATCCGCGAGGCCTCCATGGCCTCGTCGCGGGCCTCGGCGAGCTCGCCGGCGGCGCGCTCGCGCTCGGTGACGTCGCGGGTGTTGACCACGAAGCCGTCGACGTTGCGGTCCTTCAGCTGGTTGCGGACCGTGCCCTCCATCGTGACCCACGAGCCGTCACGGTGGCGGAGGCGGAAGGTGAGGTCGAGCGTGTCGCCCGGCCGCTTGAACAGCTCGGCGAACGCGCCGACGACGGTGCTCTTGTCGTTCGGGTGCAGCAGGTCGGTGAGCTTCGAGCCGACGACGTCCTTCGGCTCGTAGCCGAGCACCCGCGCCGCCGACGGGCTCTGGTAGAGCGCGACGGCGTGCTCGTCGACGACGGTGATGAGGTCGCTCGAGTTGGTGACGAGGGAGCGGAACCGCGCCGACTGGCGCCGACCCGACGACCAGAGAAGCAGGCCCATCCCCACCGCGGCGAGCGCGCCCACCACGCCAAGCGCGATCTCGACCCACACCAGGTGGGAGAAGGCGTTCTGGGTGACTGTCGTCTCGGCCGCCGCGGCGTCGCCGGTGACGCTCGACAGCTGGGCGCCGAGGACGCGCAGCGAGAAGATGCCCGGCGCGAGCGACGTCGAGCCCTGCGGGAGGTTCAGCACCGCGTTGCCCTTGGCGACGAGCTGGTCGATCAGCGTGCGCTCGTGACGCAGCTTCGCGAGGACGACCGAGTCCGACGCGCCGGGAACCGTGATCAGGTCGTCATAGCCACCGGTGGTGGTGACCACGTCGCCGCCCCGGATCAGGCTCGTCGCTGCCTGCACCAGCACCGCCGCGTCGTGCGCCGGATCCGCTTGGAACCCGGCCCGCTTCAACAGGACGTCCTTGATGTAGCGCTCGGTGAGGGCGCGCTGGCGCTCGGTGACGTTGACGACGAGCGGCGCGTCGTGCTGCTTGCTCAGCTGCCAGGCGTTGTACCCGACCATGCCCGAGATGAGCAGGATGAACGCCAGCACGATGAGCACGAGGCCCCGGGAGCGCCGCAGCGCCCGCCCGAAGCGCGCGCGCCGCGACGTCGCGATGCCGTGGTGGTCGGTCGGCGTCATCGGACGGTCAGCGAGACGTGCATCCCGCCGAGATAGTGACCCTCGAGGTTGCAGAACAGCACGTAGTGACCGGGCGTCAGCCGCAGCGTGAGGGAGGCGGTCTGGCCGTCGTCGACCGTCGAGATGGAGCCGACGTTGTCCACGAGGGGCGACTGCTCATTGACGGTGAGCCCGTCGGCGCGGAGCGGCAGGCTCCCGTCGGGGAGGGCCGTGCGGTCCACATTGAACTCGTGGGTCGACGGCCCGGCGTTCACGACCTTGAACGTGATGGTGCCGGCGGGGACGACGGCCGGGCTGGCGTGGTACTTGAAGTCGCGGAGGCGGACCGTGACCGTCGTCGCTCGCCCGCTGCTCTGGGCACCGGCCGAGCCGCTCACGGCGAAGACCGCGAGGGCGCCCACCACCGCGAGACCAACGAGTGCGCCGGCGCGCCGCCCCGTCCGCGTCGCGTCCAGCGGCCCGTGCCCCAAGCTCTGCACGCTGTGGGATCGGCAGCGCCGAGCGCGTGCTTGAGGCCGGTTTGGCCGAATCGGCGACACGGCGGCGCCGACACCCGGCCGCGCACGACTCTCCGGGCCGGGAATCAGCGAGGGTGCGGGTCAGCTCGGCTCGTGGCCGGCGCGGTCCTTATCGGAGGCGCTGAACCGGGGTGGCGGCTGCGGTCCGCGCGCTCGGAGGGATTCGAACCCCCAACCTTCTGATCCGTAGTCAGATGCTCTATCCATTGAGCTACGAGCGCCTGAGAAGGACGTCAGTCTACGCCCGATTGACCCGAAACGCGGGTGCGCTTCGCCGCGACGCGTGCCGACCGCCCGGTGATGGCGCGCCGCCACGCCGGCGCGCGACTGATCGACGTCAGTCCAGGACCTGTCGCGTGACCTTCCCGGGGATGCCGCCGTGCGCCTCGGCCGCGAACGCTTCGCGCGTCTCGGCGAGCGGATAGACGGCACCGATCTGGGGGCGGACCCATCGTCGACGAGGCGCCACCTCGACGAGCTGGGCGTGCCTGGGCTCCCGGATGAAATACAGGGCACGCATGTCGTCGCGGTCGGTGCTCGGCGGCGCGATGACCGAGACGAGTGCGCCGCCGGACTTGACGATCGCCGGCGACCGGGCGAGCGCCTCGCCACCGATCGACGACGAGGTCGACCTGGCCGATCGCGTCCTCCCAGGGCTGCCCGTCGAGGTCGACGGCGTCACCGACGGCCGGGGCCGGGTCAGGGGCGTCCTCGTCGACGAGACCGTCGACGCCGACCGGCCGGTGGTGGATGCAGACTGCCCTCATCGGCGCATCTCCTTGGTGTGCGGGCCAGGCGCGCCCTGGCGCTCACGGTTCGACCCGCCGCCTTGCGCCGATGTGACGGCGCCGCCGCGTGGCGCGACACGAGGTCAACCGCCCGCGCGCCGCCGACCGACCACCTCGCCGAGCCGCGCCGCGCTGCCCTGTGGGGCGGGGGTGGGCTTGTTAGCGTGTGCGCACTCGGCGCGAGGGCAGTCAGCTCGCCGACACCGAGCAGACCGGAGCGGGGGGACGACCGCCCACCCCGGGCGAGGCCTACCCACACAAGTGAGCAGCGGGGAGCGGTACATGAAGAGGTATCTCACGGCGGGGCTGATCGTCGTGCTCGCGCTGGCCTTCGGGCTGGCGGCGAGCGCCGGCGCGTCGGTCGCGACGAAGGGCAAGCCGAAGAACACCAAGGCGGAGAACTCCCTGATCAACAACCACGTGCCGCCGAGCACGGCGAGCACGTGCTCGGGGTCGACCAAGGCGGAGAAGAAGGCGCTGACAAAGGACTTCCCGAACGAGAAGTCCCACATCAACGCGCTCGTGGCCGCGGTCAGCTGCTTCCCGACTGTGCAGGGCAGCCCCGACGAGGTCGACTACGTGCAGATGGCGACGCTGAACGACCTGCTCGACCTGTACCAGGCGAACCTGAACTTCTACAACCTGCCGGGCGGGCCCGGGCCGTCGAAGGACGCGACCGGGAGCACCGCCGGCCCGACACCGACGACGTGCCCGCTCGAGAACACCTGGGGGCCGCCGGCGCCTGGGGGCGGGACCAACAACCCCGTCGGTCGCGTGATCTGCGAGCCGTCGACGAGCTCGCACGAAGGCGACCTGGTGTGGACGCAGGAGCCGCTGAAGATCTACAGCGAGGCGTTCATCAAGACCGACCCGGACGGGTCGCTGCTCCTCAACTTCTTCCAGGGCGGGGACTCCGGCCCGGAAGGCTGATCGTCTGACGCACACGGGCCCACGAGCGGGGCGGACGACGCCCGCGCTCGTGGGCCCGTGTCGCGTCCGGGATCAGGGCGCGCTCGGCCGGGCGGTCAGCGGGACCGACGCGGTGTGGGCCTGCCCCGCGAGGTCGAGCCAGGTGATTTGCAGCACGTCACCGGGGTGTGTCGTCGCGAGCAGCTGGCTGAGACGCGTCGCCGAGGCGAGCGGCTGGCCGTTGATCGCCGTGATCCGCTCGCCGGCGACGATCCCGGCCGCGGCGGCCGGGCCGCCCGGCTGCACGGCGGTGATCGGGACGCCGCCCCCTCCGCGCGGGCCGATCTGGTGCAGGTTCCCCAGCACCGAGATGCCGAGGTAGCCCTCCTGCCCGACGTTCATGCCGGTGCCGCCGCGGCCGCTGGCGATCGCGGTCTTGATCGACAGCGCGTGGTCGATGGGGATCGAGAAGCTCTGGTTCGTGTCGGCGCCGGGGCTTTGACCGTTGGCCGCCGCCGTGTTCATCCCGATCACCTGACCGGACGCGTTGAACAGCGGCCCGCCGGAGTTGCCCGGCTCGATGTTCGCGTTGGTCTGGATCACGCCGGTCAGCTGCTCGGTCTCGCCGAGGTCGCCCTGGACCGTGATCGCCTGGTTCAGCGCCGTGACCGCCCCGACGGTGACGGTGGGCGGCCCGAGCCGGGCGAACGCGTTGCCGACGGCGACGACGCCGTCGCCGACGCGCACCTGTGAGGAGTCTCCGAGGCTGATCGTCGAGAGGCCGGACGCGCCGACGGCTTGGAGCACGGCGACGTCGTCGTTCGCGTCGGTGCCGACGAGCTGGGCCGTGAAGGTCTGGGGGCCGTTCGAGACGTGGACCGAGATTTGGTTCGAGCCCTGGATCACGTGGTTGTTGGTGAGGATCTCGCCGTCGGAGGTGAGGATCATCCCGGTGCCGTCCGACTCGCCGCTGCCGTCGGCGAGCGTCGCGGACACGTCCACGATCGCCGCGTCCTCGCGCGCCGCGATCGCCGCCGCACTGCGGCTGGCGCTGCTGCCCGGGCTCCCGGGTGACGCCTTCTGGCACTTGAAGCACGGTGTCGGGCCCGCGGCCGACACCGGGCTGGCGGCCAGGCCCGCTCCCCCGACGGCGACGGCGACGGCGACCATCCCGACCCACGGTCGTCGCCTCGCCGGTCGCTGCTCGACGCCCACCACGGCTCCTCGTCACCCGCCGGCGGCGGCCCGAGCCGAGGGTAGGCGAGCCCCTGCGCGGGACGCGAGCCGCGGACGCGGTGAGGCCCCGCCGCGTCGGGCGGGGCCTCACCGGGCTGGGCGGGGGCGATCAGACGTGGCAGCGCAGGTGGATCACCGCGATCTGGACGAGGACGGTCGCGTGGTCCCGCTGGGCTTCGTCGAGCTGACGCTCGAGGGCCTCGACCAGGTCCTCGCGGTGGTGGTCCTTCGCCACCTCGATCGCCTTCTGCAAGTCGTCGATCTGCTGCTCGTCGCGGATGCGCTGGGCGTCGAGGGACGGCAGGCGCGGCACCCACTTCTCGCAGAACTCGCTGTCCTTCGACGTCGTCGTGCTGGGCTTCGGGGGCGGGCTCGACGCGAAGGCGGCGCCGCCCATCCCGACGGTGGCGATGCCGGCGACGAGTGCCCCGGCGACCAGGTTCTTGAGGTTCATCGTGTGCTCCTTGTCCGATTGGACGGTCGACCGAAGACCGCCGCCAGTGTGAGGAGACGATCAAGAGGCGATCAGGCCTCGGCGAGCGGACGCGCGATCGCGGGACGCCCGAGGATCGATGTGCGACGGTGGGACGCGTGCTCGGCGAGGACTTCGCCCCCCTGCTCGCGGCGGCACGCGACGGCGACGAGGTGAGCTTCGCCGCGCTCTGGCGAGAGCTGCAGCCGCCGCTGCTGCGCTACCTGACCGTCGCGGCGGGCGGCGCCGCCGAGGACCTCGCGTCGGAGACGTGGCTCCGCGTCGCCGGGAGTCTCGGGTCCTTCGACGGCGACGAGCACGGCTTCCGCGGCTGGGTCTTCACGATCGCCCGGCATCGCCTCCTCGACTGGCGCCGCCGCGACGGCCGGGCGCGGACCGTCCCGCGTCCCGTCGAGGCGCTCGACGGGCTCGGTGGCGCCGACGACCCCGCGGCCGAGGCGATGAACCGGCTCTCCACCGACGCCGCGCTGCGTCTCCTGGCGCGCCTCCCCGCCGACCAGGCGGAGGTGGTGATGCTGCGCGCCGTCGCGGGCCTCGACGTCCCCCGCGTCGCGCGCGTGCTCGGGAAGCGGCCCGCGACGGTCCGGGTCCTCGCGCATCGAGGGCTGCGCCACCTCGCCGAGCTGCTCGCGGTCGACGCGTCCGAGGACCCGAGCGCGGGGGTGGTCACGCCATGAGCCTCGACGACGGTCGGTTCGACGAGATGCCCCGACGCCCCAACCGCCCGGCGCTCTCGCCGCTCGACGACGACACGGCTGCCCGGATGCTCGCCGGCGAGCTGGCGCCGCCCGACGCGCCGCCCGGGTACGGGGCGGTCGCGACGCTGCTCGCCGCCGCCGCCGCGCCGCCCCGGGCCGAGGAGCTGGCCGGCGAGGACGCGGCCCGCGCCACGTTCACCGCGGCACGCGCCGACGAGCCGGCGCCTCGGCGGCGCCGGTCGACCCGCCTCGCGGTCCTCGTGGCGACGGGCGTGCTGTGCCTCGGCGGCGTCGCCGCCGCCGCGACCACCGGCGCGCTGCCGGGCCCCGTCCAGTCGGCCGCGCGCGACGCGCTGGGAACGGTCGGCGTCTCGGTCCCGGCGCCTCACCCGGTGTCGTCGGCCACGCGGCCCCCGCCGGTCCGACACGCGCCGGTGACGACCGTCCCGGCGCCGCCGCGGGTGGCGCCGCACGCCGTGGCGCCGCACGTGCCGACCACCGCGCCGCACGCGCCCACGCCGCCCCGGACCGTCCCGCCGCACCGAGGCGCCCCGTCGCTCGCCGTCCTGTTGTGCCGCGCCGCCTCGAGCGGTCGGCTCACCTCGCACGGCAGCCCGCCGGTGGTGCGCGCCTACGAGACCCTGGTGCAGCTCGCGGGCGGCGCCGGGAACGTCCCCAGCTACTGCCGGGGTGTGCTCGGCGGGTGACTCAGGAGGACGGCGGCGACGCGGCCGTCGTCGTCGTGGCGCGCGGCGTCTTGGCCTTCCGGACAGTGAGCGTGAGGTTCATGCCCGGGTGGAACGTGCAGACGATGTGGTACACGCCGGTCTTCGTCATCACCCGGCTGTAGCTGCCCGACGCCTGGTCGGTCGAGCGGAACCTCTGCGGGCCGCTCACCACGGTCACGTTGTGGGTGTTCGAGCCCGTCCAGGTGAAGGTGACCTTCGTCCCGGCCGACACCGTGAGGTGGTCGGGCTGGAAGAAGTTGTCGCCGAGGTGGACGGTCGCCGTGGCCGGCCCGGTCGTGCTGCCCGCCGCGAAGGCGATCCCGCCCCCGAGTGTGCATCCGAGCAGGAGCGCCGCCCCGCCGATCAGCAGTCGCCGCAGAGTGAAGTGTCGCCGCCTCGCCATGCGTGCACGGTACCTGGCGATCCCCGCGAATCGGGCATCACCCTCCGGGGTCACCCTCGGTTCGCGACCACCTCGAGGACCGAGCCGGTGCGCTCGGGGAGGCTGACGCTGTCGTTGTCGCGCGCGTAGCCCAGCCCCTGCACGTTCAGCAGCTGGACGGGCTCCGACCCGAGCGGGAACGGCCCCCAGTGCCAGGTGCCGCGGTGCAGCACGAACGGCGCGAGCGGCGGGAGGCGGAACGCGCGGACGTGCGCGACGTCCTCCGACGAGGCGAACGTCACGTCGGCCGGCGCCACGGCCACGACGGCGTCGACGTTGAGCGACATGAGCGCCTGCGTGTGGGTGGCGTGGCGGTAGAGGACGGCGCAGAGCGGGTCGCCGCCCGGGGCGTGCTCGACCTCGTCGGGCGCGTGGGCGATCACGTTCAGGTGCGGGTCGGCCCACTCGAAGTGCAGGCGCGCCTCGCCGTCACGCGGGTCGGTGTCGGCGACGGGCAGCCACCCGAACGGCGCGAACGCCTCCGCGGTGAGCGACGCGGCGGGCAGCGGGACCACGGTCGGAGCCATCGGGCGAGTGTACGAACACCGCCGACACGGCGGCCCGCCCATCCCAGGCCAAGAGGCGCGCGTCTACGCTGCGACGCATGGATGTGCGCTCCATCGAGGACGTCGAACCGGTCGTCGAGCACAACGGCACGGTCCCCGTGTGGTGGCTCGTGACCCCGCGCGAGATGCACGACATCACCGCGGGCGGCCACCTCGAGCTGGTGAGCGAGTTCGAGGTGGCCGGGGGCGGCGAGGTCGACCCCCACTCGCACCCGACCCACGAGTTCTATTACGTGACGTCGGGCCGCGGGCTCATGCGCATCGGTGACGAGGAGCACGAGATCGTCCAGGGCGACCTCGTGCACATCCCGCCGGACGCGGTGCACAGCCTCCGCCCGGTCAGCGACCACGCCCCGATCCACTGCTTCTGCTTCGCCGTCGGGCTGCCCGACGCCGGCGAGATCGACTACACGAACCACTGACCGTTGGCTCGTGTCGTCGTCACCCGACGACTCCCGGACGGCGGTCTCGACCCGCTCCTCGCGGCCGGCCATGACGTCGAGACCAACGAGGCGGATGAGCCCCGCAGCGCCGAGGAGCTCCGGGCCGCCGCGGCGGACGCCGACGGGATCGTCTGCCTGCTCACCGACCGCATCGACGCCGCGGTGCTCGCCGCCGGCGCCGGTCGGCTGCGCGTCGTGGCGAACGTCGCCGTCGGCTTCGACAACATCGACCTGGGCGCGGCGACCCGCGCCGGCGTGTCGGTGTGCAACACGCCGGGCGTGCTCGACGAGACCGTCGCCGACCTCGCGTTCCTGCTGATCCTCGCCGCCTCCCGGCTCGCCAGCGACGCCGAGGTCGACCTGCGCGACGGCGCCTGGCCGGGCTTGGGGATCCTCCAGTACCTCGGGCGCGACGTGCACGGCGCGACGCTCGGGCTCGTCGGCTACGGCCGCATCGCTCGGGCCGTCGCCCGGCGCGCGAGCGGCTTCGGGATGCAGCTGCTGCACCACGCCCGCCACGACACCGGCAACCCCGGCTACGTCGGCGACCTCGACCGGCTGCTCGCCGAGAGCGACGTCGTGTCGCTGCACGTCCCGCTGACGCCGGACACCCACCATCTCCTCGACGCCCGCCGCCTCGCCCTCCTGCGACCGACGGCCGTGCTCGTCAACACGGCGCGCGGGCCGGTCGTCGACGAGGAGGCCCTCGCCGCCGCGCTCGAGCGCGGCGCGCTGTTCGCCGCCGGCCTCGACGTGTACGAGCGCGAGCCGCAGGTCCACCCCCGCCTCCTCGCCGCGCCGCGCACCGTCCTGCTGCCCCACATCGGCTCGGCGTCCCAGGCGACCCGCACGCAGATGGCCCGCCTCGCCTGTGAGGGCGTCGTGGCCGTGCTGGCGGGCGAGCGCCCCCGCAACCTCGTGACGACGGAGGCAGCGCCATGAGCGACGAGACCGCCCGGCTCGACGCGACCGCCCAAGCCGAGCTCGTCCGGTCGGGCGCCGCGACACCGAGCGAGCTCGTCGAGGCCGCGGTGGCGCGCATCGACGCCCTGAACCCCCAGCTGAACGCGGTGATCTACGACCGCGCCGAGCGGGCCCGCGCCGAGGCCGCCGGGCCACTGCCGGCCGGGCCGTTCCGCGGGGTGCCGATGCTGCTGAAGGACGCGGTCGCGCACACCGCCGGGGACCCGTACCACTGCGGCATGCGCGCCTTGAAGGAGGCGGGGTGGGTCGAGCGCGAGGACACGTGGCTCGTCGAGCGCTTCCGTGCCGCCGGGTTCGTGATCGTCGGCAAGACGAACACGCCCGAGCTCGCGTCGGCGGCCACCACCGAGCCCCTCGCCTACGGGCCGACGCACAACCCGTGGGACCTCGGCTGCTCACCCGGCGGCTCGAGCGGCGGGTCCGCCGCCGCGGTGGCGGCCGGGATGGTCGCCGTCGCGCACGGCAACGACATGGGCGGCTCGATCCGGGTGCCGTCCTCGATGTGCGGACTCGTCGGGCTCAAGCCGAGCCGAGGCCGCGGGACGCTCGGCCCCGACTTCGGCGAGTTCTGGGCGATGACCACCCACGAGCACGTCCTCACCCGCACGGTACGAGACACTGCGGCCGTCCTCGACGCGATCGCCGGGCCGGGCGTCGGGGACCCCTACACCGCGCCGCTGCCCGAACCGTCCGTTCGCGGCCGAGGTCGGCGCGGACCCGGGACGGCTGCGGATCGGCTTCCGCGCCGACGCGCCGGGCGTCGGTGCCTTCGAGGCGGGCGAGCAGGCGGTGCGCACGGTCGCCGCGCAGCTCGAGGCGCTCGGGCACGTCGTCGAGCCCGCGCCGATCCCTGCGCTCGACGCGCCCGGCTACGGCGAGGCGATCGCGGTGATGATCCCCGTCTGGATCGGCCGGGAGCTCGACCGCTGGAGCCAGCGCCTCGGGCGCACGCTCGGCGACGACGACATCGAGCCGTGGAACGCGACGCTCGGTGAGGCGGGGCGGGCGATCCCCGCACCGATGTACATCGGCGCGATCGAGCAGGCGCAGCGCTGGGCGCGGGGCGTCGCCGCCTGGTGGGAGGACCACGACCTGCTCCTCACGCCGAGCGTGAGCGCGCCGACGCCGCCGCTCGGCTACCTCGGGCCGCCCGCCGAGCTGACCGACCTGTTCGCTCGGATGGGCACGATGGTCGGCTTCTCGATGCAGTTCAACATCACCGGCCAGCCGGCGATCTCGCTGCCGCTCGCCGAGCACGCCGACGGGCTCCCCCTCGGGGTGCAGCTGGTCGGCGCGTACGGGCGCGAGGACGTCCTGCTCCGGATCGCGAGCCAGCTGGAGGAGGCCCACCCGTGGCGGGACCGGCGGCCGCCGGTCGCCGCCTGAGGCTTCACCTCGCGGGACCCCGCTCGATCGGCGAGGTGTCGAGGCCGAGCAGGTCGACCGTCGTCGCGCCGGCGGTGAGCGCCCGGAAGAAGCCCGCCTCCTTGTCGGCGCGCGCCTGTCCGGCCTCCAGGACGGCGTCGAGGGTCGCCGCGCCGATCACGGTCACGCCGTCGCCGTCGCCGACCACCCAGTCGCCGGGCGCGACCTCGACGCCACCCACGTGCGCGGGGACGCCGACGGTGCCGGCACGCGTCTTCGTCGCGCCCGGCAGCGCGATCCCGACGGCGAACACCGGGAACTGGTGGGCGGCGAGCGCCGCGACGTCGCGCACGCAGCCGTCGATGATCAGGCCGGCCAGGCCGTGCGCCTCGGCGGTGGTGGTCAGGACCTCGCCCCAGTAGCCGAGCTCCGGGACGTGGCCCACGTCGACGACGAGCGCCGACCCGCGCGGCGCGGCGGTGACGCCGACGTGGACCGCGAGGTTGTCGCCCGGCGTGCAGTGGACCGGGAAGGCCGGCGCGGCCAGGCGTGCGCCCGGCCAGACGGCGTGCACCCGGGCCCGCATCGGTCGACCGCCCAATTCGCCGAGCGTCGCCGCGCCGAGCTCGAGCAGCGTGGCGGTGGGGTCAGCGGGGGCCATCGAGGTGTGCGTTGGCGGAGGGAGAGGGATTTGAACCCTCGAGGAGGTTTATCACCCCCTACTCGCTTAGCAGGCGAGCACCTTCGGCCACTCGGTCATCCCTCCAGGAGCCAGTCACTCTAGGGCTGGAGGTCCCGGGACGCGTCAGCCCGCGAGCCGGTCGTCCGTCGCGGGCCGGGCGAGCAGCTGCTCGGCGAGGTTCCCCGCGACGTGCCGGAGGACCGTGGGGTGGTCCAGCGCCGCCCGGATCGTGCGCGGCCCGGCCACGAGAAGCTGCGCGTCGGTGTCCGTCACGACGGTGACCTCGGCGTCGCCGTGGCCGAGGACCGCGAGGTCGCCGACGCAGCGGCCCGGCCCGAGGAGGCGGGCCGCGCCGTGCTCGTCGGTCGCCGTCGCCGCGCCGTCCACGATGACGATCAGCTCGTGGGTGGTCTGCCCGGCCCGGGCGAGCACCGTCGCCGGGGCGACGCGGACCTCGTCGAAGAGGGTGGCGAGACGCGCCAGGTCGCGGTCGTGCAGCGCCGAGAAGCCAGCGAGCGATCGCAGCGCCGCGGCCTTGCGGGTCGAGGCCCGCCGACGGCCGGCCTCGGCGAGGTGCGTGACGCGGCGCCGTCTCATCCGGCGAGCACCTGGCACGTCGTCGTCGCCGTGGCGACGAGGCGGTCGGTGTCGTCGCGCACGCGGCCCTGCGCGGTCGCGATCCGTCGGCCGACGTGGACGACCTCCCCGTCGGCGGTCAGCCGCGTGCCGTCCAGCGGCACGGACCGCAGGAACGTCACGGCCAGGTCGACGGTCGTCGAGCGGGCCCCCGCCGGGAGCGCGCTCAGCACGGCGCAGGCCATCGCCGAGTCGAGCAGCGTCGCGGTGATCCCGCCGTGCAGCCCGCCGAGCGGGTTGGCGAAGTCGGGTCGGGTGCGCACCGTCAGGCGGACCCGGCCGGCGTCGACCTCGACGAGCGAGAGCCCGAGGAGGCCAGCGACGCCGCCGGCGGGGCCGCGCGCTTGCAGGCCCCGGAGGAGCTCGACCCCGCTGACCGGGTCATCGACCGTCGCCATATCCATAGTTCAGTTTCGGAACCTAGTGAGTTTGGTTTTCGAACGCAACGTGACTATCGTCACGGCTCGTGCGGTGGAGCGAGATCGGCACCCAGGAGTGCTCCGTGGCCCGCGCGCTCTCGGTCGTCGGCGACCGCTGGACGCTGCTCGTGCTGCGTGAGGCCTTCTTCCGGACGCGGCGCTTCGAGGACTTCCAGGCCCGCACCGGCGCGCCCCGCCCGGTCCTCGCCGAGCGGCTCCGCTCCCTCGTCGACGACGGCGTGCTCGAGCGACGCCAGTATTCGGATCGCCCGGACCGCTTCGAGTACCGCCTCACCGAGAAGGGCGTCGACCTCTACCCCGTCCTCGTCTCGCTGCTGCGCTGGGGCGACCGGTGGATGGCCGACGACGACGAGCCGCCGATCACGCTGCGCCACCGCGGGTGCAGACAGATCGTCCAACCCGAGCTCGCCTGCCCGGCGTGCGGGGAGTGGGTGACGGCGCGCGACATGGAGGCAGTCGGCCCACGCGCGGCGCTCGCGGGCGCTCGCTGACGTCGGCCGTCTCGGACGCCGCCGCCGCCGGCCGCGCGTGCGGTCACCGCCAGCGGCGCCGGCGCGGCACGCTACGGTCGATCCCGTGGAGCCGGTCGAGGCACTCGAGCGCATCGCGGACGCGCTGTCGCGCGTCCGCAACGCCCGCCCGAAGGTCACGGCGTTCCGGCGGGCCGCGGACGCCATCCGCGAGGTGCCGGCGGACGAGCTCGCCGCGCTGGCCGCGTCGGGGCGGCTCACCGATCTGCCGGGCGTGGGCTCGAGCAGCGCGACGGTCATCCAGCAGGCCCTCGCCGGCCAGACCCCCGACTACCTGACCTCGGTGCGGGCCGTCGAGCCCGACGAGGGACCGCCGACGGCGCTCGCCGGCCCGATCCGCGCCGCGCTGCGGGGGGATCTGCACACCCACTCGGACTGGTCCGACGGCGGGCACACCATCGAGGCCATGGCGCGGGCCGCGGCCGAGCTCGGCCATGACTACCTCGTGCTCACGGACCACTCCCGCTCGCTGTCGGTGGCGCACGGCCTGTCCGCCGATCGGCTGCGCGAGCAGCTGGACGTCGTCGCGACGCTGAACGCGGAACTGGCGCCCTTCCAGATCCTCACCGGCATCGAGGTCGACATCCTCGCCGACGGCGAGCTCGACCAGGACGAGGAGCTGCTCGCCGGCCTGGATCTCGTCGTCGCGAGCGTGCACAGCCAGCTGCGCATGGACGAGGCGCCGATGACGGCGCGGATGGTGCGGGCGCTCAAGAGCCCACACGTCGACGTGCTCGGGCACTGCACCGGGCGGATGGTCGTCGGCCGGGGGCGCCCCGAGTCGCGCTTCGACGCCGACGCCGTCTTCGGCACCGCCGCCGAGCACGACAAGGCGATCGAGATCAACGCCCGACCCGAGCGCCTCGACCCGCCGAGCCGCCTGCTCGCCCAGGTCGCCGAGCGCGGCCTCAAGGTGTCGATCGACTCCGACGCCCACGCGACGTGGCAGCTCGAGTGGCAGGTCTTCGGCGCGCACCGGGCGGCCGCGGCCGGGATCCCCACCGGGCGGATCGTGAACACCTGGACGGCGGACGCCCTCAGGTCCTGGACGGCCAGCCACGCCGGAAACGGATAGCGGCGCCGCCCGGAAGGGCGTCCAATGGGTCCCATGCCCACCACGCTCGTCGCCGAGGCCTGCCGCCTCATCGAAGCCACCGACGACCGCATCCCGACCGCGCCCGAGCTCGCCCGCGCGCTCGACGTGTCCCCCGACCAGTTGCGCCGCGCGTTCACGCGCACGCTCGGCGTCACGCCCCGCCAGTACGGGGACACGTTGCGGCGCGAGCGGCTCCGCGAGCGCCTGCGCGGCAACGGGAACGTCACCGGCGCGCTCTTCGAGGCCGGGTACGGCTCGACGAGCCGGCTCTACGAGGCGGCCCACGACCACCTGGGCATGACCCCCGCGTCCTACAAAGCAGGGGGTGCGGGCGCCACGATCGTCTATGCCGTCGCCGACACGCCGCTCGGCGCGCTCCTCGTCGCGGCGACCGCGCGCGGGCTCTGCAAGATCGACATCGGCGACGACGCCGCGACGCTCGAGGAAGACCTCGCCGAGGAGTTTCACCGGGCGGAGCTCGTGCGCGACGACGCCGGCCTCGCGGTGATCGTCGAAGACGTCGTCGGCCGGATCGACGGCCACGATCCGGCGGGCACCCTCCCGCTCGACGTGCTCGGCACGGCGTTCCAGCGCCGCGTCTGGGAGGAGCTGCGCCGCATCCCGGTCGGCGAGGTCCGCACCTACGGCGAGGTCGCGGCCGCGGTCGGCTCGCCCGGCGCGTCCCGGGCCGTCGGCTCGGCGTGCGGCGCGAACCCCGTGCCCGTGGTCGTCCCGTGCCACCGGGTCGTCCCGGCGAGCGGCGGCATCGGAAACTACGGGCTCGGCCCGGCGCGCAAACGGCGCCTGCTCGAGGTGGAAGGCGCCGAACCCACCGTCAGCCCCGCTCGATGACGACCGCCTCCCACGGGCCGAGGTCGAGCTCGGCCGCCACCCGCATCCCCTCGCGGGCGGGGTTCGTGCCGACGCGCACGGTGCCCACGACGGCCGGCACGGTCACGTTGCCGTCGCCGAGATGCACGGCGACGACCACCTGCCTCCCGCGCGACCACACCCACGTGTCGGCCGTCGAGGGCCCCCGGGCGTAGGCGCCGTCCCGGTAGTCGGCGAGCTCGCGTCGGAGGGCGAGCAGCCGGCGCGTGAGGTGTAGCGCGGAGCCCGGATCCTCCTCCTCGCCGGCCACGCTCGCCACGGCGAGGTCCCCGAACGGCAGCCACGGTCTGACCGACGTGCCCGTGAAGCCGGCGCCCGCCTCGGCGCGCCATGGCATCGGCGTGCGCGCCGCGTCGCGGTTCAGCAGCGGGTAGAACTTGCGGCTCACCGGATCGAGCAGCTCCTCGGGCGGCACCTCGGTGTCCGGCATCGCGAGCTCGTCGCCGTAGTAGAGGACCGCGGTGCCGCGCAGCGACAAGAGCAGCACGAGCGCGGCGCGGGCACGCGCCGGGTCGTTCTCGCACCAGCGGGTCACGTACCGGGACACGTCGTGGTTGCTCATGGTCCAGCACGGTGTGGCGCGTGCCGGCAGCGTCTCCTCAACCTCCTCGACGACCGTCCGGAGCGCGTCCGCCTCGAACGGCGCGAACAGGAACGGGAAGTTGAAGGCCAGCTGCAGCTCGTCGTCCGCGCCGTAGAAGGACGCGACCTTCTCGAGGTCGAAGATGTTCGTCTCGCCCACGAACACGCGCGGCGGGTCGTACGCGTCGCCGACGCGCCGCCACCGGCGCAGCACGTCGTGGACCTCGGGCCGGCACGCGTTGTACTCGGAGCGCTGCCCGCCGAGGCGGTCCATCCAGTGCTCCTCGCCGGTCGCCGGCGGGTTGTCGCGCAGCAGCAGGTCCTTCACGATCATGTGGCAGACGTCGATGCGGAACCCGGCGACGCCCCGGTCGAACCAGAAGCGAAGGATTCGGTCGAACTCGTCGCGGACCTCGGGGCTCCACCAGTTGAGGTCGGCCTGCTCGTCGAGGAAGTGGTGCAGGAACGACTGGCCGGTCGGCCCGTCGGACTGCCAGGCGGGGCCGAGGAAGCTGCTCTCCCAGTTGTTCGGCGCGGCACCGTCGGGCTTCGGGTCGGCCCACACGTACCAGTCCCGGTGCGCGGCGTCGCGCGCGGCGCGGGAGTCGACGAACCACGGATGGGCCGTGCTCGTGTGGTTCGGGACCAGGTCGAGCAGCACCCGCAGGCCGAGCCGGTCGGCCTCGGCGAGGAGCGCGTCGAGGTCCGCGAGCGTGCCGAGGTCGGGATGCACGCCTTCGTAGTCGGCCACGTCGTAGCCCCAGTCGGCGTTCGGTGAGGGATGGATCGGGCTCAGCCAGACGCCGTCCACGCCGAGCCCGGCCACGTAGTCGAGGTGCGCGGTGATGCCGCGCAGGTCGCCGACGCCGTCGTCGTTCGAGTCGGCGAACGATCGCGGGTAGACCTGGTAGAGGACGGCGTCGCGCCACCAGTCGCTCACGGTTCGGGAGGTTAGAGCGCGCGCCTACGCTCGGCGGCTCTGGACGCGACGCTGGACTGGCTGGGCTGCGCGACGTTCCGCCTCGCGCTCGACGACCTCGTCGTCATGCTCGACGCCTACGTCGACCGGGTGCCGACCGCGCCGGGGACGGGCTGGACCGCCGACGACATCCCGGCCGCCGACTGGATCCTCATCGGCCACTCGCACTTCGACCATCTCTGGGGTGCCGAGCGCATCGCGGCCAACACCGGGGCGCGGGTCGTCGGGTCCTACGAGACGGTGCGCGTCCTGGCCGACGCGGGCGTGCCGTCCCGCCAGCTCGTGCCGGTGGCCGGCGGGGAGCGGGTGCGGCTCTCGCCCCACGTCGTGGCGTCGGTGTACCCGAGCCAGCACTCCTGCGTCTGGTCGCAGCGCGCGTTCCCGGGCGCGGACGCGGTGTGCCTCGGCGACCTCGGCCTCGACCATCAGGAGCAGCAGGCCCGCCTCGGCGAGCTCGGCGCCTGGCTCGTGACCCTCGGCCCCGAGGTGCTCGACCATCTCCGCTCGAGCGACCAGCACGCCCGCGGCGACGGCGGCGCGCTCGTCTACGTCCTCGAGACCCCCGCCGGGCGGCTCCTCTACCAGGACACGTCCGGCGCGTGGACGCCGGTGCTGCGCGAGCTGCGCCCCGACGTCGCGATCCTCGCCGCCGCCGGGCGCGGCAACCTCGACGGGGAGCCGATCCAGGGCTCGCTGGCCCAGTTCGTCGGCCGCGAGGCTGCGCTGCTGCGTCCCCGGCGCGTCGTGCTGTCGCACCACGACGATTGGCTCCCCGGGTTCACGAACGGCGACCTGGACGTCGCCCCGGTGCGCGCCGAGGTCGCGCGGGTCGCCCCGGGAGCCGAGCTCGTCGAGCTCGGCTACGCCACCGCGGCGCCGGTCTTCGCGGGCCTGCCGCCGCGAGGTCCGACCCACGCCGGGAGCGGCCCGTAGGATTCGTGGCCAGGACCGGGAGCGGTGGCAGAGTCCGGTTGATTGCAGCTGCCTTGAAAGCAGCCGGCCGATGAGGCCCGGGGGTTCGAATCCCTCCCGCTCCGCATCGCCCGCTCAGGCGGGCGCGCCGACCACGTCGAAGCCGCAGTACGGCTGGAGCACCGCCGGCACCTCGAGCGTCCCGTCCGGGCGCTGCCCGTGCTCGAACAAGAAGACGAGGGTGCGCTGCACCGCGCACGCCGTCCCGTTCAGCGTGTGGACGAGCTCGGCGCCGCCGTCGCCGACGACGCGGGTCTGGAGCCGTCGCGCCGAGTAGTCACGGTACGTCGAGGCGGACGTGATCTCCCGGTAGCGGCCCTCGGACGGGAGCCACGCCTCGAGGTCGTACTTCTTCGCCGCCGCCGCGCCGAGGTCCGCCGCGGCGATGTTCACCACCCGGTACGGCAGGCCGAGCGCCCCGACGATCGATTCCTGGATGGCGACGATCCGGTCGAGCTCGTCGTCGGCGTGCGCCGGCTCGGCGAAGACGAACATCTCCACCTTGTCGAACTGGTGGACGCGGAAGATCCCCCGGGTGTCCTGCCCGTAGGTGCCGGCCTCACGGCGAAAGCACGACGACCACCCGGCGTACCGGGCCGGGAGCTGGTCCGCGGCCAGGCGTTCGCCCCGATGCAGCGACGACAGCGGGATCTCGCTCGTGCCGACGAGGAACAGCTCGCCCGCGTCGACCTCGTAGACCTGCGCCCGGTCGGTGGGGAAGAACCCCGCCTCCTCCATCGTCTCCTCGCGCACGAGCACCGGCGGGGCGACCGGCGTGAACCCCTCCTCGACGAGGCGCCCGAGCGTGAAGCGCACGAGCGCCAGCTCGAGCAGCACCGCGGGGCCGAGCAACGACGCGAAGCGGGAGCCGCCCGCGTCGACCGCGTGGCGGGTCTCGACGAGCCCGAGCGCCTCGGCGAGCGCCGCGTGGTCCCGGGCGGGCGCGGGCCCCGGCGTGCCGACCGTCCGCACCACGACCGCGTCGCCCTCGCCGCCGTCGGGCACGCTCGCGTCCGCCGGGTTCGGCACCTGCAGCGCGAGGTCGCGCAGCCGCCGCTCGAGCACCCCCAGCTCGGTCTCCCCGGCGCGGACCTGCTCCTTCAGCGCGGTGGCCTCCTGCCGGGCGGCGTCGCCGCCGCCCTGCCCGACCCGCTTCGAGGCCTGCTTCTGCTGGGCGCGGAGCCCCTCGACCTGCTGGCGCTGGGCGCGCGCCTCGGCGTCGAGGGCGAGCACCTCGTCGAGGAGGCCGGGGGCGACGCGCTTGCGCTCGATCCCGGCCCGGTAGGCCGGGTCGCCGCGCAGGGCCCGCAGGTCGATCACGGGTCAGCCGGGACGGATCTGGGCGCGCAGCGCGTCGACCCAGTCGCTCGCGGTGCGCCACGCCTCGCTCGCGGCCTGTCGCCGCGCCGGACCGGCCTCACCCGCCACCGGGTAGGAGCCGAGGAACTTCACCTCGGCCTGGTTCGCCGCCAGGTTGCGGAGGCAGTCGGCGGACAGCTCGTCGGCGAGGTGGCCCTCGAAGTCGATGAAGAAGCAGTACTGACCGAGCCCGCGCTTGGTGGGGCGCGACTCGAGCTTGGTGAGGTTGATGGCGCGCGCCGCGAACTCCTGGAGGATGGCGAGCAGCGAGCCGGGCCGGTCCTCACGCTGGAAGCAGACGATCGACGTCTTGTCGTGCCCGGTCGGGGAGGGCAGGCCCCGCCCGACGAGCACGAAGCGCGTCTCGTTCTCGGGGTGGTCCTCGATCTCGGAGGCCAGCACCTCGAGCCCGTAGCGCTCGGCCGCGTGGCCCGTGCCGATCGACGCCCGGTCCGTCGCGTCCGACGACGCGACCTGCTGCGCCGCGTCGGCCGTCGAGTTGGCCACGAGGAGGTCCGCGGTGCCGAGCTTGCGGGCGAGCCACGACCGACACTGCCCGAACGGGCTCGGGTGCGACACGACGACGCGCACGTCCGCCAGGCGCGTCCCCGGCTTCGCGCACAGGTGCAGCGACACCGGCAGGTCGACCTCCCGCTGGATCAGCAGGTCGGTGTCGAACGCGAGGGAATCGAGGGTGACGGTGACCGTGCCGTCGATCGAGTTCTCGATCGGCACCAGCCCGACGTCCACCTCGCCGCGCTCGATCGCGGTGAGCACGTCGGGGACGGTGCGGAGCGGCACGGGGTCCTCGGCCGCGAGGTCCGCCTGGCTGAGCAGCGCCTCCTCGGCGAACGTGCCACGCGGCCCGAGATATCCGACGCGCGTCACAGGCGACCGATGGTAGTGGCGACGCTCACCGACCCCGCGGGCAATGGACGCGCGTAGGTTGGGCGCGTGCGCTCCTGGACGCTCGAGGAAGCGTCGGCCGCGCTGGCCGAGGTGCGCGGCCTCGTGCAGCGACTCCGCGCCCTGACGGCGGCCGCGGCCCGCGCGCGCGGGAACGGCGCGCCGTCCGGCAACGGCCAGACGCCGAGCGCCGGGGACGCCGACGCCGAGCTGCGCGCCGTGCTGGCGGACCTGACCGAGCGCGGGATCCTCGTGCGGGATCCCGGCCGCGGGCTCATCGACTTCCCCGCCCAGTCACCGACCGGACGGGAGTACCTGCTCTGCTGGCTCGACGGCGAGGACGCCATCGAGTGGTGGCACTGGCCCGACGCCGGCTTCGCCGGCCGGACGCCGCTCAGCGAGCCGCCGGCCTAGGTACTGGACCGCGACGTCGGCGGGGTTGAGGTCGCGGGTGGCGTCGGCGGCGTGGGCGGGTGGTGGGTGTGCACGGTCGTCCCGGTCCCGGCGGCCTGCTGCGCGGTGATCGCCGCGCCGATGATGCCCGCCTCGTTCAGCAGGCCGGCCGGCACGACCTCGGCGTGGGTGGTGAGGCGCGGGATGAACCGGTCGTGGCGCTTGCTCACGCCGCCGCCGAGGATGAAGAGGTCGGGTGAGAGGAGCCGCTCGAGCTCGAGCAGGTAGGCGTCGAGGCGCTTCGCCCACTTCCCCCACGACAGGCCGAGCCGCTGACGCACACTGTCCGCGGCGCGGGTCTCGGCTTCCTGCTTGCCCATCATGATGTGGCCCAGCTCGGTGTTCGGGACCATCCGCCCGTCGACGAAGAGCGCGGTGCCGATGCCGGTGCCGAGCGTGATCATCATCACGACGCCGGGGCGGCCTTTCCCGGCACCGAACTCCATCTCGGCGACGCCGGCCGCGTCGGCGTCGTTGACGACCGTGACGTCGCAGTGCGACGCGCGGGCGAACGTGGTCGCGACGTCGGTCCCGATCCAGGAGCGGTCGATGTTGGCGGCCGTGCGGGCGACCCCCGCCTTCACGACCGCGGGGAACGTGGCGCCGACCGGGCCGGTCCAGTCGAAGTGCGACGTCAGCTGGGCGAAGACCGACGCCATCGTGTCGGGCACGGCCGGGTGGGGCGTCAGGATGCGGTGGCGCTCGGCCACGAGCTCCCCGGTGGCCGTGTCGACGGGTGCGGCCTTCATCCCCGTCCCACCGATGTCGATGCCCAGCACCGTCGCCATGCGTCCCCCTCGCTCGGCCCCTCGGGCGGGCCGGGCCGGCCCAGTCTCGCCGACGGGGCGCCGCCGAGCCGAAGGGTGAACATCCGCCAGCGGGGCTTGCCCGAATCCCGGGGGGCTCTCATGATGGGCCACCGCGCAGGAGGCAGGGCATGCAACTCGGAATGATCGGACTGGGCCGGATGGGCGCCAACCTGGTGCGTCGGCTCATGCGTGACGGCCAGGAGTGCGTCGCGTTCGACCGCAACGCCGACACCGTCACCGAGCTCGAAGGTGAGGGCGCGACCGGCGCGCGCACGCTGCAGGAGTTCGTGGAGAAGCTGGCGCAGCCGCGCGCCCTGTGGATCATGGTGCCCGCCGCGGCCGTCGACAGCATGCTCGACCAGCTCGTGCCGCTGCTCACGCCCGGCGACATCGTCATCGACGGCGGCAACTCGTACTACCGCGACGACATCGCCCGCGCCAAGCGCCTCGCGGAGCACCAGCTCCACTACGTGGACGTGGGCACCAGCGGCGGCGTGTTCGGGCTCGAGCGCGGGTTCTGCCTCATGATCGGCGGCGAGGACGACGTCGTCGCGCACCTCGACCCGATCTTCGCCACCATCGCGCCCGGCGTCGACGCCGCGCCGCGCACCCCGGGCCGCTCGGGCACGCCGACGCCCGCCGAGAACGGCTACCTGCACTGCGGGCCGAACGGCGCCGGCCACTTCGTGAAGATGGTCCACAACGGCATCGAGTACGGCATGATGGCCGCGTACGCCGAGGGGCTGAACATCCTCGAGCACGCCGACGCCGGCAAGCAGACCCAGGCGGTCGACGCCGAGACGACGCCGCTGCGCGACCCCGAGGACTACCAGTACACGCTGGATCTGCCCGACGTCGCCGAGGTATGGCGCCGCGGCAGCGTCATCGCGTCCTGGCTGCTCGACCTCACCGCCGACGCGCTGAGCGAGTCGCCCCAGCTCGCCGACTACGAGGGCCGGGTCTCGGACTCCGGCGAGGGCCGCTGGACGGTCCACGCCGCGGTCGACGAGGGCGTGCCGGCGACGATCCTCAGCGCCGCGCTCTTCAACCGCTTCACGTCGCGCGGCGAGGCCGACTTCGCCGACAGGCTGCTCTCGGCCATGCGCAAGGAGTTCGGCGGCCACAACGAGAAGCGGGACCCGGGCCGATGAGCAAGCCCGTGCCCTCCGACGCCCTCGTGTTCTTCGGCGCGACCGGCGACCTCGCCCACAAGATGATCTTCCCGGCGCTGTACCGGATGGCGAAGCGCGGCGTGCTGACCTTCCCGGTGATCGGGGTCGCGTCGTCGCCCTGGACGATCCAGCAGCTCCAGGACCGTGCCCGGGACGGCGTCGAAACGAACGGTGGCGGGGTCGACGACGAGCAGGCCTTCCAGCTCCTCGCCAGGCAGCTGCGGTACGTGGACGGCAACTACCAGGACGCGGCGACGTTCACGAAGCTGAAGCAGGCGCTCGGCGACGCGACGCGGCCCGCGAACTACCTCGCCATCCCGCCAGCCCTGTTCGAGACCGTCGTCGAGAACCTCGGCGGGGCGGGCATCGCCCAGGGCGCCCGCGTCATCGTCGAGAAGCCCTTCGGGCGCGACCTGCAGTCGGCCCAGGAGCTGAACCAAATCCTGCACTCGGTGTTCCCCGAGGACGCGATCTTCCGGATCGACCACTACCTCGGCAAGGAAGCCGTCCAGAACATCCTCTACTTCCGGTTCGCGAACGCGTTCCTGGAGCCGGTCTGGAACCGCAACTACGTCCGGGCTGTCCAGATCACGATGGCCGAGGCCTTCGGCGTCCAGGGTCGAGGCGCGTTCTACGAGGAGGTGGGGGCGCTGCGCGACGTGGTCCAGAACCACCTCATGCAAGTGATCGCGCTCCTCGCGATGGAGCCGCCGTACGGCCCGCACGTCACCGCGCTGCGCGACGCCAAGGAGAGGGTGTTCTTCGCCCTGGACACCCTGCACCGGCGCGACCTCGTGCGGGGCCAGTTCGAGGGCTACCGGGGCGAGCCGGGCGTCGACCCGAAGTCCGATGTCGAGACGTACGCCGCGGCGAAGTTCCACGTCAACTCGTGGCGCTGGGAGGGGGTGCCGTTCGTCGTGCGGGCCGGCAAGGAGCTGCCCGTGACGTGCACGGAGGTGATGGTGGCCCTCCACCGCCCGCCGCAACGCGTCTTCGCCGAGTTCGAGGCGCTGCCCCGCGACACGAACTACCTGCGGTTCCGCCTGAGCCCCCAGGTCCAGATCGCGCTCGGCACCCGCGCCAAGACCGCCGGCGAGGCGTTCGTCGGCCACAACGTCGAGCTGGGCTTCAGCGACGACCAGCCCGACGAGATGACCGCCTACGAGCGCCTCCTCGGGGACGCGATGGCGGGCGAGAACCTGCTCTTCGCCCGGGAGGACGGCGTCGAGGCGGCCTGGCGCGTCGTGAACGACGTGCTGACCGACCACGACGCGGCGATCCCCTACCAGGAGCACACCTGGGGTCCGGAGGACGCGGCGAGGCTCACCCCGGCGCCGGCCCGCTGGCACGACCCGGTCGTGTGAGGCGGGCCCGACGACCGTGGGCGAGACGTTGGCCGTGGACCTCGGCGGCACGAACATGCGGGCCGCCGCGGTCGACGCGACCGGCGCCATCCTCGAGCGCGCCGTGGCGCCGACGCCGCGGCGGGCCGCGTCCCTCGACCCGTTCCTCACCTTCGTCGAGGACTTCGCGGCCGGCCACGACGTCGAGCACGCGGTCGTCGCCCTCCCCGGCCGGGTCGACCACCAGCGCGGGCTGCTGCTGCACGCGCCGAACCTCCCCGACGGCTGGGCGCCGCTGCTCACCCGCGCCACGCTCGAGGAGGCGCTCGGGCGCCCCGTCGCGCTGGCGAACGACGCGGACGTCGCCGCGGTCGGCGAGGCCCGCTTCGGCGCCGGGCGGGGCCACGGTGACGTGGTGTACCTCACGATCTCGACCGGGGTCGGCGCCGGCATCCTCATCGGCGGACGCCTCCTGCTCCCCCGCTACTCGGGCGGCGAGGTCGGGCACTCGGTCGTCGAGGGCGCCCTCGCCGCGGCCGGGGAGGACGGCACGGTCGAGGGCCTCGGCTCGGGCACGGCGATCAACCGCGCCGCACGCGCCGCCGGGCTCGACGCCGTCGGGCCCGACATCGTCCGCCTCGTCCAGGCGGGCGACCCGGTCGCCGCGCAGGTCTGGGACGACGCCATGTTCGCCGTGGCGCTCGGCGTCGTGAACCTCGCCCACCTCGTCGCGCCGACCGTGGTCGTGATCGGCGGCGGCGTGGGCCGCAACGGCGAGCTCGTCCACGCGCCGATCCGCGCCGCGCTCGAGCGGCTCGGCCCGGCCGGACCCCGCGCCGAGGTGGTCGGCGCCGAGCTCGGCGACGACTCGGGCCTCATCGGCGCCGCGGCATGGCGCACCGCCATCTGAGCGCCCAGGAGGACGCGATGCCCGTCACCCCGATCCCCACCCCGAGCCAGCCCTGGGTCGCCGGCCCCTACTCGGGCGCCGTGCGGGCCGGCGACTGGGTGGTCCTCGCCGGCCAGGTCGGCGTGGACCCCGCGACCGGCGAGCCGCCGGCCGGCGGGCTGCTCGAGCAGGCCGAGCAGGCGCTGCGCAACGTCGAGGCGATCCTCGGCGACTGCGGCCTCGGCTGGGCTGACGTCGCCCGGGTCACGACCTTCCTCGCGACCCCCGACCCGGGAATGATGCCGGCCCTCGGCGCGCTGTACCTCGAGCACGTCGGCGAGCACCGCCCCGCGCGCACGACCGTCGGGGTGGCGTGGCTCCCCTTGGGGCTGCTCGTCGAGTTCGAGGTGCTGGCCTACCAGCGGGAGGCGACATGAGCGACGAGGACACGGTCGAGCGGACCGACGCGGAGTGGCGTGACGAGCTCACGCCCGAGCGCTACGCGGTGCTGCGCAAGGCGGGGACCGAGCCGGCGTTCACCGGCGAGTACTGGGACCGCCACGACGACGGCGTGTACCGCTGCGGCGGGTGCGGCGCCGAGCTCTTTGACGCGAACACCAAGTTCGAGTCGGGCACCGGCTGGCCGAGCTTCACCGAGCCGATGGTCGCCGAGGCGGTCGAGCTGCGCCCCGACCACTCCCACCTCATGCGCCGCACCGAGGTGGTGTGCCGCCGCTGCGGCGGGCACCTCGGCCACGTCTTCGACGACGGGCCGGGGCTGACCGGCCAGCGCTACTGCATCAACTCGGCGTCGCTCGACTTCAAGCCCCGCTAGTCACCCGGCGGGCACGGCGCCGGACCGACCTACGATCCGGGCGTGGCCTATCCGACCGGGGTCGGGGTCGTCGACGGCATGATCGGCTTCCCGATCCGGAACCGTGACCAGGTGTACGCGCGGCTGCGGCGCGCCGCGAAGGACCGCGAGTCGAAGGAGGAGTTCGCCTTCCCCGCGGAGTACATGTTCAAGGAGGTCCCGGAGGCCGCGGCCGAGGAGGAGGACCCGATCGGGGTCACGTTCGCCGAGATGGACCGCTTCAACGTCGAGACCGGCCTCTTCGGCCTGTCCCCCGACGCGCTCGAGGGCCAGCGGCGGGACCCGACGCGCGTCGCGCTGACCCTCGAGGTCGATCCCAACGACGTGATGGGGGCGATCCGCAAGGTGCGCGCCGCGCGGGCCGACCACGATCTCAAGGCGGTCACGTTCTTCCCCGCCGGGTGCATGCCCCAGGTGCCGGTCGACGACCCGAAGGCGTACGCGCTCTACGCGGCGTGCGTCGACCTCGACCTGGCGGTCGTCGTGAACGCGGGGATCGCCGGGCCGCGCTTCCCGTCCGACTGCCAGCACGTCATGCGCTTCGACCGGGTCTGCTACGACTTCCCCGAGCTGCGCATCGTGATGCGCCACGGTGCCGAGCCGTGGGAGGAGCTCGCGGTGAAGCTGATGCTGAAGTGGCCCGGCCTGCACTACATGACGTCGGCGTTCGCGCCCAAGTACTACCCGAAGGCGGTCATCGACTACGCGAACACCCGAGGCACTGACAAGGTGATGTACGCCGGCTACTACCCGATGGGGCTCTCGCTCGAGCGCATCTTCGACGAGCTGCCGCACGTGCCGCTGCGCGACCACGTGTGGGAGCCGTTCCTTCGCGGCAACGCCCGCCGGGTGTTCCAGCTGTAGCGATGGACGACCGCTACCTCCTGCTGTCCGCCGACTGCCACGCCGGCGCGTCGATGGACGCCTACCGCGACTATCTCGACCCCGAGTGGCTCGAGGACTTCGACGCGTGGCGGGGCAAGTACTCGAACCCCTTCCGGGACCTCCAGGCCGGCGGGCGGACCCGCAACTGGGACACCGAGCGGCGCGAGCGCGAGCTCGAGGCCGACGGCGTCGTCGGCGAGGTGCTGTTCCCCAACACCGTCCCGCCGTTCTTCCCGACGGGCGCGGTGATCGCCCGCCCGCCGGGCGCCGACGCCTACCCGCGTCGCCTCGCCGGGATCCGGGCGCACAACCGCTGGCTCGTCGACTTCTGCGCCGAGGCCCCCGGCCGGCGCGCCGGGGTCGCCCAGCTGTTCGTGAACGACGTGGACGACGCGGTCGCCGACGTCCGCTGGGCACGGGAGCACGGGCTGGCGAGCGTGCTGCTGCCCGGCAACCCGGACGACACCGACCAGCCCCCCTACTACGACCCGGTGTACGACCCGCTGTGGTCGGCGTGCGAGGACCTCGACGTGCCGATCACCCACCACTCGGGGCAGGGCTCCCCGGACTACGGGCGCTCGGCCGCCGCCGGCGTGATGTGGATCGTCGAGACGACCTGGTTCTCGCACCGGCCGCTGTGGCAGCTCATCATGGGCGGCGTCTTCGCGAAGCACCCGAGGCTGCGCCTCGTGCTCACCGAGTCGGGCTGCGCGTGGATCCCCGACACGCTGCGCATGCTCGACGGCTTCCACGCCCAGATGGCCTCGGGGCGCATCGGGGAGCTGAAGTACACCGAGGAGGAGCGCCTCCAGCTCACCCCGAGCGAGTACTTCGCCCGCAACTGCTACGTCGGCGTGAGCTTCCCGAGCCCCTCCGAGGCGCAGGCGATGCGGCGCGTCGGGCTCGACCGGGTGATGTGGGGCAGCGACTATCCGCACCACGAGAGCACCTACCCGCACACCACCGCGGGTCTGCGCCGGGCGTTCGCCGACTGGGACCCGGCCGAGGTGCGCCAGGTGACGAGCGAGAACGTCGCCGCGCTCTACGGCTTCGACGTCGACGCGCTCGCGCCGATCGGGGCGCGCGTCGGGCCTCGCGTCGACGAGGTGCAGGTCGCGCTCGACGAGGTCCCGCCCGACTCGGCGAGCCCGGCGTTCACCCGCCGCTAGGCGTCCAGGGCGCCGCGGCGTACTCGTCGCGCAGCTTCGTCTTCACGATCTTGCCGGTGGCGGCGCGGGGCATGTCGTCGCGCAGCTCGAGCTGCTCGGGGATCTTCTGGGTCATGAGCCCGGCGTCGCGACAGAACGCGGTGAGCTCGTCGAAGGCGAGCGGCTCGGCGCCCGCGACGGTGAGCACGACGGCGCAGACCCGCTCGCCGCGCGCCGGGTCGGGCAGGCCGATCACCGCGACGTCCTGCACCTTCGGGTGCGTGTAGAGGAGGTCCTCGATCTCCTTCGCGCTGATGTTCTCGCCCTTGCGGACGATCACGTCCTTCAGCCGGCCGGTCACCACGACGTGGCCGTCGGCCCGCAGCTTCCCGAGGTCGCCGGTGCGGAAGAACCCGTCGGCGTCGAACGCCTCGGCGGTGAGCGCCGGATCGGTGTAGCCGCGGAACACCATCGGGCCCCGGACGCGGATCTCGCCCTCCGCGTCGGGGCCGGCCGGCGCGCCGTCGAGGCCCACGATGCGCACCTCGCAGTCGACGACCGGCTTCCCGTCGGTGTGCGCCAGCTGCTCGTCGGTGTCGTGGGGGGAGCCCTGGGCGATCATCGGCACCTCGGTCATCCCGTAGCCGTGGGCGATGCCGCGCCCGCCGATCTCGCGCTGCACCTCGTAGTGCAGCTCGGGCGGCTTCGGGGCCCCGCCGCCCGACATGAGGCGCAGCGTCGGGAGGATCGGTTCGTCCGGGTGCTTGCGCTGCTCGGCGAGGAAGGCCTGGTAGAACGCGGTGCTGCCGCCGACCATCGTGACGCCGTGGCGGCGGAACACGGCGAGGGCCTCCGACGGGACGAACGCCTCGAGGAGCACGGCAGGGACACCGAGCGAGAGCATGGCGACGAGGTAGTCGGGGCCGCCGATGTGCGCGTACGGGAACGCGACCGAGCCGACGTCCTCGGGTGACAGGTCGAGCGCGACGGCGAGGCCCCACCCGCCGGCGAGCAGCGACCCGTCGGTGTGGCACACCCCCTTCGGGTCGGCCGTGCTGCCCGACGTGTAGTAGATCCAGCGCACCGGCACCTCGCCGTGGACGACGGGCGCCGCGGGCAGACCGGCCGGGTCGGCGTCGGGGAGCCCGTCGTCGACGACGTCGATCGCGGGCGGGTCGTCCATCCCCTCGGTCACGCGTGCCGCGAGCTCGCGGTAGTCGAAGCCGCGGAACTCGCCGGGGATGCAGAAGCGCCGCGCCCGGGTCTGGCGCAGCGCGAAGCCGACTTCGCGGTCGCGGTAGAGGTGGATGATCGGGTTCTGCACCGCGCCGAGGCGACACAGCGCACCCGAGAGCACGACCGTGTCGATCCGGGTCGGCAGCTGCCAGGACACCGGCGTCCCCTCGGTGACGCCCCGCGCCGCGAGGCCGGCGGCGACGCGCTCGGCTCGGTCGCGGTACGCGCCGAACGTGAGCGTGCGGTCCGCCTCGTCGATGAGCATCGGGTGCTCGGGCGACGCCGCGGCGCGCCGCTCGATGAGCTCCCAGAGCGTGCGCGCCCCCGTGACCGTCGGCACGATCGTGAACCTACCGGGTCGCCGGCCCGGGCCCGGGCGTGGCGCGGCTCGCGTGACAGACTGCCGCGCGTGCCGACGCTGAACCGGGTGCTGGCCACGACGCCGGTCGAGTCCCTCGACGACTACCGCGCCGCGGGTGGCGGTCAGGCGCTCGAGGCGTGCCGGCGCGACCCCGGCGAGATCATCGACATCGTCGAGGCGTCCGGGATCGGCGGGCGAGGCGGCGCCGGGTTCTCCGCGGGTCGCAAGTGGCGCACCGTCGCGTCGATGGAGTCGCCCCTCTTCCCCGCCGCGGTGGTGGTGAACGCGGCCGAAGGGGAGCCGGGCTCGTTCAAGGACCGGGCGATCATCCGCGCCAACCCGTACCACCTGCTCGAGGGCGCGCTCGTCGCGGCGCGCGCCGTCGGCGCCGACCGCGTCGTGATCGGGATGAAGCGCACCTTCACCCAGGAGGTCCCGCGGATGCAGCGGGCCCTCGAGGAGGCCCGCGCCGCCGGCTGGGCCGAGGGGCTCGCCGTCTCCGTCTTCGCCGGCCCGAGCGAGTACCTCTACGGCGAGGAGACGGCGCTGCTCGAGACGATCGACGGCCGCTACCCGTTCCCCCGCATCGCGCCCCCTACCGGCGCGGGGTCGAGGAGGTCGTCGAGCACCCCGGCGACGTCACGGCGAACAGCGCGTCCGCCGCCCACGTCGAGATGGCGGCGAAGGGCGGCGAATTGGTCGCGCCGCCGACGCTGGCGAGCAACGTCGAGACGTACGCCAACGTGCCCGGCATCTGCGTCAACGGCGCCGACTGGTTCCGCGCGGCCGGCACGGAGCAGTCGCCCGGGACGATCGTGTGCACGATCACCGGCCGCACCCAGCGTCACGGCGTCGCCGAGTTCCCGATGGGCACGCCGCTGCGGGAGGTGATCGAGACGATCGGCGGCGGCGCCGAGGCAGGCCACCGCTTCACCGCCGCGCTCTCCGGTGTGTCGAACCCGATCCTGCCCGCCGAGCTGCTCGACACGCCGATGTCCCACGAGGCGATGCGGGCGCTCGGCAGTGGGCTCGGCACCGGCGGCTACATCCTCTACGACGACCGCGACGACCTCGTCGCCGTCGCCGCCGGCGTGTCGCGCTTCCTCGCCGTCGAGTCCTGCGGCCAGTGCACGCCCTGCAAGCAGGACGGCTTCGCGATCTCCGAGCTGCTCCGCAAGGTGGTGCGCTCCGAGGGCACCGACGATGACCTCGAATCCCTCGACGGGCTGCTCGACCGGGTCACCGAGAGCGCGCGCTGCAACCTCGCCTACCAGCAGCACGACGTGGTGGACAGCGTCCTCGAGCTGTTCCTCGACCGCTTCCAGGACCACGTCACGGGCACGCTTGCCGGGGTCGAACCCGAGCCGATCGTGCCGATCCTCGACATCGTCGACGGGCGCGCCGTCCTCGACCTCCACGCGGCGACCAAGCAGCCCGACTGGGGCTTCGACGCCGAGTGGAGCGGCAAGAGCCCGGCCGACCGCCTCGACGACCACCGGGCGCACGAGGCCCTCTGAGCCGCGACGGGCGAGGCCCGCCTACGGCCAGGTGAGCGCGAAGTAGATGGCGGTGGAGACCCCGACGACGAGGCAGTAGACGGCGAACGGGGTGAGCGTGCGCGTCTCGAAGAAGCGCATGAGGAACCGCACCGCGAGGTAGGCGGTAAAGCCGGCGCAGAGGCTGCCGACGAGGATCTGGCCCCGGACCTGGTTGCCGTTCACCCCGGCGAAGTCGGGGATCTTGTACACGCCCGCCGCGAGGATGATCGGCGTCGCCAGCAGGAACGAGAACTTCGCGGCGTCCTCGTGGTCGAGGCCCCGCACCAGCCCGGCGACCATCGTGATCCCGGAGCGCGAGATCCCGGCCATGAGCGCGAACACCTGCGACAGGCCGATGATCCCTGACTCCTTGAAGTCCATCGTGTCGAGGCGCCGGCTCCCCTCGTCGGTGACGCCCTTCGCCACCGCGAGCGCGTGGACCTCCTGGCGGCGCCGCACCCGCTCGCCGACGAGGAGGATCACGCCGTTCACCGTGAGCAGGATCGACGCCAGGACCGGGGTGGCGAGGACCGTCCGGAGGTCGTGCTCGAGCAGCAGCCCCATGATCCCGGCGGGGATCGTCGCGACGACGAGCAGCCAGGCGAGCCGCTCGTCGCTCGTCTCGATCCGGCGAGTCCGCAGCGTCCGGAAGAACCCGCCGATGATGCGCGCCCAGTCGGCCCGGAAGTACCAGAGCAGCGCGAGCGCGGTCGCGACGTGGAGGCCGACGAGGAACGCGAGGTAGAAGCCCTCCTTGGCCGACTCGGCGTTCACGACCGAGTGCCAGCCGAGCAGCGCCGGCACGATCACCGAGTGGCCGAGGCTCGAGACCGGGAACAGCTCGGTCACGCCCTGGAGCAGGCCGATGATGATCGCCTGCGCGTAGCTGATCACGCCGAAACGCTAATCGGTCCCCTCTGAGGCGCCCGGGACAGGCGACGGGGCGCGCTCGAGCGACCCGACGAGCTCCCAGAGGGTGGCCTTCAGCTCGTCGAGGCGCGCCGCGCCGAGGCGCTCGGCGAAGCCCCGGTCGATCGCCTCGACGATCGCCTCCGACGCGGCGGCCGCGGCGCGCCCGCGCGCGGTGAGCACGACGAGCTTCGCCCGCTTGTCGTCGGGATCGGGCGCGCGGTCCACGTAGCCGCCGCCCTCGAGGTGGTCGACCATCAGCGTCACCGCCTGCTTCGTCACCCGGGCGTCGGCCGCCATGTCGGTGATCCGCCGACCGCCGCCCCGCAGGAGCGCGAACACGACCTGGTGCATCGGGCGCAGGTCGCCGAAGCCGGCCCGGGCCAGCTCCCTCCGGGTTCGCTCGGTGAGGCCCCGCATCAGGCGCCGGGCCAGGACCCCGACCCGCACCGGCGGCGCGGTGCTCGACTCGGCCATTTCAGTCAATCTCCTTGACAATGTAGTCAACCGACTGTACTACTGGGGCATGGCATCCCGGCAGGCGACCGCACCGCCCCCGGCACGCCGCCCCTGGCGGTCCGGCCTCGCCGGGCTGGCCTTGGCGTCCTCGCTGGTGTGGGCCACCGGGACGGCCTCCGCCACGACCCCCCGCGCCGGCGGGGGTGACGCGGCCCGCCAGCTCACCGTCGGGGGGCGGGTCCGCACCTATCTCGTGCACCGCCCGCCCGGGTTCCACCCGGGCCTGCCCGTCGTGCTCGCCTTCCACGGCGGCGGCGGCACCGCGGCCGGGATGGCCCGGATCAGCGGCCTCGACGCGGTCGCGGACGCGCACGGCTTCGTCGTCGTCTATCCCCAGGGGGTCGGGAACAGCTGGGCGGGCGGGAAGGGTGACACCCCGGCCGACGCGGCGGGCGTCGACGACGTCGGCTTCGTCGACGCGCTCATCGACCAGCTCGCCGCGCAGGACGGCGTCGACCCGACCCGGGTGTTCGCCACCGGGCTCTCGAGCGGCGGCTTCATGACCCAGCGCCTCGGCTGCCAGCTCGCCCCCCGCATCGCCGGGATCGCGCCCGTCGCGGCCACGCTCATCGGGACCATCGCCCAGACGTGCGCGCCGACCGTCCCGATGCCCGTCCTCGAGATCCAGGGCACCGCGGACCCGCTCGTCCCCTACGGCGGCGGGCACGTGCGCGGGCGCGGCCCGGGCGGGAACCCGACACTCTCCGCGCCCGCGACCGTCGCGCACTGGGCGCAGGTGAACGGCTGCACCACGCCGCCGGAGACCGCGGCGCTGCCCGTCGTCGTACGGGACGGCACGCGGGCGCGCACCGACACCTATCGCTGCCCGGGCGGCCCCGTGGTCCTCTACTCCGTGATCGGCGGTGGCCACACCTGGCCGGGCGGCGAGCAGTACCTGCCGGTGGGGGTCGTCGGGCGCACCAGCCGCCAGTTCGACGCGAGCGAGACGATGTGGTCGTTCTTCGCGTCGCTGCCCCCGCGGGCCGGAGCGCTCAGCCGGTGAACGCGACGACGCCGGTGACGGTCGTCGCCGTCGCCGCGGCGACCTCGAACGCGCCGATGTCGCACGCCGGACCCTGCGGGCGGGTGACGCCGCGCTGGTCCGTCGCCGGCGGCGGGCAGCCGCTCGCCACCCCGTCGATCGCGGGGCTCCCGGCGCCGAGCGCCATCGTCTCGGTCTGGCCCGGCGGGTTCGTCTGGAGCGGGCCGAGCAGCGGGTCCTGACCCGAGACGTCGGTCCCGCCGGTCGGGCAGCTGCTGCCCGCCCCGCCCGCGAAGGTCAGGTTCGAGCCGCCGTCGCCGATCGCGCCCGAGCAGTTCGGCCCGGCGCTCGCCGACACGATCGACGCGGTCAGGGTCAGGCCCGGGTCGGAGTTCACCCCACCACCCGTGGGCGCGGAGTTCTGGGCGAGCGTGTCGTTGCGCAGCGTCATGGCGGCGGTCCCGCCGTTCGGGTTGTCGAGGCTGACCGCGCCCCCGGCGCTCGCCGCGGTGTTGCCCTGGAACGTGGAGTTCGTGATCGGCACCGTCGCGCTGCTCTGGTTCGACGAGAGGCTCACGTCGATCGCACCGCCATTGCCCGCTGTCTGGTTGCCCTGGAACGTGGAGCCGGTCACGGTGAGCGTCTGGCTGGCGATGCCGCTCGGGCCCTCCATGTCGATCGCGCCGCCCGGGCCGGCCCGGGCCGCGTTGGTGAGGAACGTCGAGCCGGTGACCGTGACCGGGCTGTTCCCGCCGTCGAAGATCGCGCCCCCGGGCGCGCTGCTGTTCTGCCCGTCGTTCTGGAACGTCGAGTCGGTGACGGTCAGGCTCGCGCCGTTGATCGTGGCGATCGCGCCGCCGCCCGCGTCGCTGTTGTTGCCCTGCGAGGCGCTGGCCCCGCCGAACGTGGCGTTCGTCACGGTCAGCGCGCCGCTGTAGTCGATCGCCCCGCCGACGTTGTTCGTCGAGTCGTTGTCCGTGAAGATCGTGCCGGTGACCGAGGCGGTGCCGGTGACCTCGACGGCACCGCCCGTGTCGAACGCCGAGTTGCCCCCGAGGATGCCGTTGTTCAGGGTCACGTTCTGGGAGAAGATCGCGCCGCCCTCGCCGCCGGTGGTGTCCGGCGCGGTGTTGGTCAAGAAGCTGACGCCGTCGGCCGCCACCGTGTCGCCGTTGCCCTCGGCGTCGACCGCGCCGCCCCGGACGCCGACGGCGCCGGCGTCGCCGTGCTGAATCGTCAGGTTCTCGAGCGTGAGCGTGACGTTCGCGCTCGCCCCCGGCATCTGGAGCACCTGGTGCGCGCTCTGGCCGTCGATGATCGTGCTGAACGGGCCGTTGCCCTGGAGGGTGAGCGACCCGCCGCCGGGCTCGCTCACGACGAGCCCGCTGGTGAGGTCGATCGTGCCGTTCACCGCGAACGTGATCGTGTCGTTGCCCGAGGTCGCGTCCGCCAGGGCGGTGCGCAGCGTGCAGTTGTTGGCCGACGGGCAGCTGCCGGCCGTGTCCGCGAGGCTCGTGACCGAGAAGCCGGCAGCCGACGCGGGCGTGCCGGTGAGAGCGACGAGGCCGCCGCCGGTGAGCGCGCTGACCCCCAAGAGCGCCAGCGAACGCCGGAGGCGCATCGTGTGACCTCCCGCCCAATGCGGTCACGGGACTGTAGCGGTGGTCCCGGCCGGGGCGCCGGAGCCCGCGGAGAGGTCAGGTCGAGGCGCTGAGCGCCTGGTCGGCGAAGACCCCGAACGACGGGTTCGTCAGCACGGCGCCGTCGTCGTCGACCAGCAGCCCGGCCGCGCCGAGCTCCTCGAGCAGCGCCGCGCCCGCCGGCAGGCCGGCGAGGAACGCGGCCTTGGCGAGCGCCTCGGCCTGCCAGCCGGTCGCGGCGATCGCGGTCGCCGCGGCGACGGAGACCTCCGTCGGGCGGCCTGACACGGGGTCGATGAGGTGGTGGGCCGTCCCGTCATGCGTCGCCCAGCAGCGGCGGAGCCGGCTCGAGGTCGCGACCGCCCCGCCGCGGAGGTGCACGACGGCGACGGGTTCGGGCCGGGTCGGGTGCTCGACGGCGATCGCCCAGGACGCGGCGGGCGGTGTGCCCGCGACGCGCACGTCGCCGCCCAGGTTCACGCACGCTCCGTCGGCGCCCGCCGCGAGGAGCTCGGCGACGACGAGGTCCGCCGCGAGGCCCTTGCCGATCCCGCCCGGGTCGAAGCCGGTCCCGCGTGGGAGCTGCACGGTGCGGGTCGCCGCGTCGAGCCCGATGCCAGCGCAGCCCCGGGTGAGCGCCGTCTCGGCTGGCGCGGCGACGGCCGGCCGCTCGTCGAAGCTCGTCGTGTAGCCGGCGCGCAGGACGTCGCCGAGCACCGTCGGGTCGCAGCGGCCCGCGGTGAGGCGCCAGGCGTCGACGCCGCGGGTGACGAGCTCGAAGGTCTCGCGCGACACGACCCGCGGCTCGCCGTCGGCCGCGTTGAGCTGGCTCACCTCGCTCGTCGGGAGGAACCGGCTCCACCGCGCCTCGAGCTCCTCGACGCGTGACCGGGCGCGAGCGAGGAGCGCCGAGTGGCCGCCCACGACGTAGACGCGGGCGTCGCTGCCCATGGCCCGGAAGGCGTCAGCTCGCATGGCTCGAGGTCACGGTCGAGGAGCTGCTCGAGGGGGCGGGCGTCGCCGCTACGCCGCTGGAGGAGGAGGACGACGAAGAAGAGGAAGAGGAAGAAGCGGACGAGGTCGAGTGGGTGCTCGACCCCGTCGTCGTCGCAGTGGTGCTCGACGCCGTGGCGCTCGACGCCGCGCCGGTCGCCATCACCGCGACGAGCCCGCCGAAGGCGAGGCCGGAGAGCGCGGCGGCGACCCGCCGGGCCCGGGCCGCCGGGTGGCGGCGCCGGGCGGCCCGGGCGGCGGGGGTGGACCCTCGGGGTCTGGGTGGAGTGGTCATGGGGACCTCCGGGTGGTGCTCGACGACAGCATCACCTGGCGGTCCAAGGGCCCGGCCAAGGCCGCGCAAGAAGTGGGTAAGAGCGGTGGCCGCTCAGTCGGCGGGAGGCAGCGTCATCGTGAGCACCGCCCCGCCGTCGGGTGCGTTCGCGGCGCGCACCTCACCGCCCGCCGCCTGGGCCGCCTCGCGCACGATCGAGAGGCCCAGCCCCGAGCCGGGCAGGCTGCGCACGCCGACCGCCCGGTAGAAGCGGTCGAACACGAACGGCAGGTCCTCGGCGGCGATCCCCGGACCGTGGTCGCGCACCGTGAGGTGCCCGGGCCGCACCGTCACCGTGATCGGCGAGGCGGCGGGGCTGAACTTCGCCGCGTTGTCGAGCAGGTTGGTCACCGCCCGGAGCAGCTGGCCCGGCCGGGCGTGCGCCGTGGCCGGCTCGGCGTCCACCGTCACCGGGTGACCCGAGCGGCGCTCGGTGCGGCGCGCCGCCTGGCGCGCGACGTCGGGCAGCGAGACGACCTGCTCGGGCTCGTTGTCGTAGCGGTCGGCCGCGAGCGCGACGAGCTCGTTCACCAGGCTCGAGAGCTCGCCGAGCTCGCTGTGCAGGTCGTCGAGGAGGTGCTGGCGGGGCTCGCCCGAGAGCTCGGGGTGGCGGCGCAGCGTGTCGATGTTGGCCCGCAGGCTGGTGAGCGGGGTGCGCAGCTCGTGGCCGGCGTCCTGCACCAGCCGCTGCTGCTGGGCCCGCGACCCTCGCAGCGCGTCGAGCATCGACCGGAACGCGCGCGTGAGGCGCCCCACCTCGTCGCGCCCCCCGCTCGGCAGGTCCATCTCCAAGGCGCCGGTGGCCGCGACCGCCTCGGCCGTCGTCGTGAGTCGCTGGACGGGTCGGACGGTGCGGCCGGCGATGAGCCACCCGGCCGCGGCCGCGAGCGCGATGACGCCGATGCCCACGAGGAGCGCCAGCGTGCGGAGACCAAGCGCAAGCTGCTAGCTACGAGTGGCCTGTCCATGAACCAGGAGATCGCCGGAGAATCCCGCTGGGGACGACCGCAGATCCAGGGCCGCGCGGCCGACTTGGCGCACCGGATCGCGCAGGAGTGGCCTGGGCCCGCGGACGTGACCGAACCGCTCGACCCAGCGTGGGGGGTGGCGGCAAGAGCACTGGCGGAGATCCCGGCCGGCGCATGGACCACGTACGGCAGTCTGGCCGCGCTCATCGGCACCCATCCGATCGCGGCAGGTCAGCATCTCGCGACCTACCCAATGCCCAACGCGCACCGAGTGCTTCAGGCCGATGGGCGGATCTCGGCCAACTTCCGCTGGGCGGATGGTCGCACTGATTCTCCGCGCGCCCTGCTGGAATCGGAGGGCGTCGCCTTCGATGACCACAACCGCGCAGATCCCCAGCGGCGTCTCGATGTCGAGGACCTGGCCCATCTCGCCGGGGTCACCATGGACGAACTGCCGGAACAACTGCCCGCCCTCCCCTCGCACGAAGACCTGCCCCTTTTCACCGAGCAACTCGCCGCGCACCAGACGACAGCCACGGTGAACGCGATCGTGTTGGTCATCGACGCATGGGCCGACCTGGGCGGAACGCTCTGGATCGGCAGAGGCAACGAGAGAAGCTGCTACCTGATGGCACACGTCGACGGCAAGGGCCTGTGGCCGGTCGTCTTCTACCCGACCGGTAAGTGCGAGATCGTCTTCCAGTACATGGCAGCCCGGCCGCCGTTCGACGACGTGGAGCTGCGCCGGGAGTTCCTGAGCCGCTTGAACAAGATCGCTGGTGTCGACCTTCCGGAAGCGAAGCTCGAACTCCGCCCGGGGTTCCCGATGGAACTGCTTACGGACGCGGCTTCGCGGGAGGTTTTCATCGACGCACTCACGTGGTTCTTCCACCAGGCCAACCCGTCAAGCTAAGCGACGCTAGTAAGCTCAGGATGCGGCAAGTGAACTGTGGTGGCCGCACGGAGGGGGAATGACGACAGCAACCGAAGAACCTGTGGCCGTGGGCGGCGTTCCGGCCGAAGGGCAGCTTGTCACCGTCCGCAACCGGATCTGGGTCGTCTCCGACGTCACGCCGAGCAGCCTGGCCGCACAGCCCGGGTCCGTCACCGGCCGCCCGACCCACGTCGTCGCCCTAGTCAGCATCGAGGATGACGCCCGTGACGAGCAGCTCCGCGTGGTCTGGGAGCTGGAGCGGGGCGCGGTTGCCCACGACCAGCACACCCTCCCCGACCCCGCGACGGGTTCGACGACCCCGGCCAGCTCGACGCCTTCCTCGATGCGGTGCGCTGGGGCGCGATCGCCTCCGCCGATAAGACCGTGCTCCAGGCACCGTTCCGGTCGGGCATCGAGATCGAGGACTACCAGCTCGACCCCGTGGTCCGGGCGCTATCCATGCCACGCGACAACCTGCTCATCGCCGACGACGTCGGCCTCGGGAAGACCATCGAAGCCGGCCTCGTCGTGCAGGAGCTGATGCTGCGCCACCGCGCCAGGACGATGCTGATCGTCTGCCCGGCCGGCCTCACGCTGCAGTGGCGGGACGAGATGCGCGACAAGTTCGGCCTCGACTTCCGCATCGTCGACACGGCCCTGCTCAAGGAGCTGCGCCGCTCGCGCGGGCTGTACGCCAACCCATGGACGCACTTCCCGCGGCTGATCGTCTGCGATCGATTGGCTCAAGCGGGACCGCCCGATGCGGCTGCTCCGCGAGGTCCTCCCCGCGGATGCCCAAGTACCCGCGCACCTTCGATCTCTCGTCGTCGACGAGGTCCACACGTGCGCCCCGCAGGCCGCGGCAAGTACGCGACCGACTCGCAACGCACGCAGGCGATCCGCACGCTCGCGCCGCACTTCGAACACCGGCTTTTCCTCTCGGCGACCCCGCACAACGGCTACCTGGAGTCGTTCACCGCGCTGCTCGAGATGCTCGACCATAACCGCTTCATGCGAACGTCAAGCCAACGAGGAGCAGCTCAGGCGCATCATGGTCCGCCGCATGAAGCGCGAGCTGCCACCGAGGTGGGACGGCACTCCGCCTTCCCTGCGCATCATCGAACCCCTCGAGGTCGACCACTCTTCCGCCGAGCGCGAGGCACATCGCCTGCTGACCGAGTACGCGACCAGCGGCACGACGCCGCGAGGCGGAGTTCGGAACGGGCGCTGCGCCGCCAACTTCGTCATGATGCTGCTCAAGAAGCGGCTGTTCTCCTCGCCGAGGCCTTCGACGACACCCTCGAGACGCACCTCGCGACCATGACCGCCCGGCGCTTCGTCGAGGCCGCGTCACCGACGCCAAGACGAGCATCCGGTCCTTCGCCCGCTCGTGGAACGCCGGACGAGACGCGCAGGACGACGCGGCCTCGCCGAGCGCCAGAGGAAGCCCTCACCGCCGCCCGCCGCCTCACGGACGCCGCTACCCGGCACGAGAAGGAACTGTCAGCGCTCGGCGCGTGGGCACGCCAGGCCCAGGACCGCCCGGACCCGAAGTTCGAGGCGCTCCGCGCCTGGCTCGAGAGTACTGCCCGGCCGAGCGGGTGATCGTCTTCACCGAGTACCGCGACACACAGCGCTGGCTGTACGAGCGCCTCATCGGCGCCGGCGTACCCGGCGGAGTGGATCGCTCAGCTCTACGGCGGCCAGGACCAGGACGAGCGCGAGCAGATCAAGGCCGTGTTCCAGGACGACCCGGCCCTAGATCCGGTGCGCATCCTGCTGGCTACCGACGCCGCCAGTGAGGGCATCGACCTGCAGAACCATTGCCACCGGCTGCTGCACTGGGAGATCCCCTGGAATCCCAACCGGCTAGAGCAGCGTAACGGTCGCATCGACCGCTTCCGCCAGCCGTCCCCCAAGGTCAACGTCTACCACTTCGTCCCCAAGGGCTGGGAAGATGGCGACCCCGGCCGGCGCGACGGCGCGCTCGAGGATGAACTGCACTTCCTCTGGGTCGCGGCGAAGAAGACCGAGCAGATCCGGGAGGACCTGGGCAGCGCTGGGGATGTCATTGCCGCCCAGGTTGAGCAGAAGATGCTCGGCAAGCGAGAGGACTGGCAGACCGTCGACGTCGAGATCGAGCTCCGGGCCAGGGTCGGCCGCGCCGAGCTTAGGGTTATCCGTAACCTCGCCGCTGATCTGCAGAAGCTCACCGACACCCTGAACGAGAGCCGGGGCGACCTCCACCTCACCCCCGAGGCCGTCGAGCATGTCGTCCGCACCGCGCTGAAGCTCGCCTTCGGCAGAGACCTCAGCGGCGTTCCTGGCCCGGCGGGCTTCCCCGCACCGTGCTTCCGCATCCCCGAACTGCCGGCGCCTGGGCCGCGGCCAGGAACAGCGGCCTATACCACAAGATCACGCACAGGGAACTGCCTGTCACGTTCGACCGCGACGCGGCCGCCGAGCGCACCGATGTCGTCCTGCTCCACCTCGGGCATCCTCTGGTACAGATGTGCTTGCGCCTGCTCCGCGCCGAGCTATGGGCCACCGCCCGCAAGACCGGCAAGGCCAGGCTGTACCGGGTCACCGCCCGCGTCGTCCCCACGGAGATGCTGCGCGTCCCGGCCGTCGTCGGCCACATCCGCGTGGTTATGACGGGCGCGGAAGGCACCCGGCTGCACGAGGAGGTCGTCCTCGCGGGTGGCACCATAGAGGGCGGCAAATTGGTCCGGGCCAGGAAGAAAACCTCCGCGCGCTGCTGGCCGTCTCGGCCGCCGAGCTCCCGCCCGACCAGGTCACCAAGCATCTCGCCGAGCTGTGGCCCAGCCTGTCCGGCACGCTCACCGGCTTCCTCGAGCACCGCCAGGCGGCCCGCCGCCGCAGCCTGACAAAGCTCATCGACGATCGCCGAGACGAGGAGATCACGAGCATGACCGCGATCCTTGATGAGCTTGAGCAGTCCATCCGCCTCGCGCTTGACGACACCCCACGCTGGGAGCAGGGCAGCTTCTTCGAGCTTGACAGCGAGCGCCAGCAGCTCCGCAAGGACCACGAGGCGCTGAAGGAGCGGCTCGCCTCCATCCCGGCGACGCGCGTGCAGGAAGAGGCGGCGATCACACGCCACTACGCGGATCCGCGCTCCCGCTGGTTCCCGGTCGCAGTGACCTTCCTGGTGCCCGCCTCGATAGCGAAAGGCGTTCGGTAGATGCCAGCGCGGCGACGTTCACAATCAATTCGTCCGAACGGGCACGGGGTGACGGCCCCGGCCAAGACGATTTCGCAGCGGCACGCCGAATGGGTCAGCATGCTCCGTCCGGACGGCCCGTTTATCGCCGTCCCGCAGCTGACCGAGGCCTTCCCGCAGTACCTCGACGTCATCGAGGACAGCACTCTGAATCGGCTCCGGCTGGCCTGGTCCGAGATCACCGAGGCACCTGACACGCTGACACCCGCCTGGACCAACCTGGTCGTGCGCGAGCTGCTCG
>CAVSWH010000020.1:0-11455 GCA_963731625.1 uncultured Actinomycetes bacterium | reverse complement strand
CTAACCGGCAACAGCGCCGATCGGGACAGGCGGGCGACTCGCCCAGAGCTATAGTGCCCTGCCCCGACCTTCCACTTGCGCCGGCCTGGCTGCTCGCGAAATGGGTCGGAAACCGGCTCGAACGCGCCGGGAGAGGGAACTAGATGGCTGGTTGTGGCGACTACCAAGGCGACCTTCTCACCATCGATCGATCTACCACCGACTCGACCTGGCGAAGCCGAACGCAACGCGGGGCACCAGAGCCCAGGTTTGCTCGTCGGTCGTCCAGCTGGCGCGTAGCGGAATAGGAGACGGGCACGATGTTGGGGATGCCGCGGTGGCGCAGGGGCGCCTCGGCATTGGGGCTGGCCATCCTCGCTCTTTGCGGCCTCGTCATGCTCAGCGGGTGCAGCGGAGGTGGCACGACCGGGAGCGCCTCGGGGTCACCCCTTCCCAGCGGCGCGGCCGCCCACAACGCGTCGTTGCTCGCCGGCCGCCAGCTGTTCTCGGCGAACTGTGCCTCATGCCACGGTGTTGCCGGCCAAGGTGGCCTGGGACCCAACTTCACGAACGGCCGTCTCCTCCGCGATTTCCCAAACGCTGCCGATCAGATCATCTTCGTGTCGAACGGCCGAGGCCTCATGCCGGCGTTCGCGACGCGCTCACACAGCGTCAAATCGCTGAGGTGGTGGCATACGAACGCCAGGTTCTTGCGGCTCGGTCCGGGTCATGATCCAACGACCACAGTCCGAGCGCCGACCTTCGAACCGTCTGCTGCTCCGCGACGCCGACGTGCGCGTGCGACCGACGATGGTGTCTTTCTTACCTCGAGGTTCATCAGATGTTTGACCCGACGACCGCGTCGGATACATCCCGGTTGCCACGATCATCGGCAACGCCCTGTACGCAGGTGTCTCGCTCGGGGACACGATGGCGTGACGAGGATGTCGGGGTGAGCGTGGTAATCGCCAAACGGCGAGCCTGGTCGAGCATGGTGTGCACGGCAGCGCGGTTGATTTTGGGTGGCGTCTGGATCTGGGCGGGGCCCGCGAAGTTCGCCGATCCCGACAGCGCGGTCCGCGCGACCCGCGCCTATCAGATCTTGCCGGAGGCCCTGGTGAAGCCCTTCGCATGGGGTCTGCCGCTCGTTGAGATCGCACTCGGCGTCTTGCTGCTTGTCGGTTTGGCGTCACGGGCCGCTGCGGCGTGTTCGGCACTGATCTTGGTCGTCTTCATCGCTGGAATCGCCTCGGTGTGGGCCCGGGGTCTGCAAATCGACTGCGGCTGCTTCGGGGGTGGCGGCTTCTCGGCACATGTCGACGCGTGGCAGTACGTCTCCGAGATCGCTCGGGACGCGCTGCTCGTCGGCGTGGCAGCGTTCGTGGCCCTCGGACCGCCGAGCCGCTACGCCCTCGACAACCTGGCCGGCCGCTGATGCCCAAGAAGAAGGCCTTCAAGCTCCCCTCGACCCCCTCGACACCGCGTCCAGTCAAGGCGCGCCTTCCGCGCCAGCGCGCCACGGCGCGGGGACGGCGCTGGCGTCCTCGAACCCGCAGTTGGCAGTGGGCGCTGGTGCTTGGCGTCGTCGTCGTGGGGGGAATCGTCGGTGTCGCAGTGCAAGCGAGCCGCTCGCCGACCGAGAACCTCAAGGTCGTCGTCCCGAAAGGAGCGATGGGGCCCAACGGATCCGTCATCGTCGGGCAACCCTCGGCGAGAGTGCTGCTCGAGGAGTACGGCGATTTCCAGTGCCCCATCTGCAAGGAATTTCACGACAGCCTCGAACCGACGATCCAGAACCTGCTGAACGCTGGGACGATCCGCTTCGCGTTCCATCCCCTTAACGTCATCGACTCGCATTCCCCCGGTAGCACCGAATCGCTGCGTGCCGCGAGCGCATCGTTGTGCGCGAACGACGCCGGCCAGTTCTCGAACTACTACAACCTGCTCTACAACAACCAGGCGTCAACCGAGAACTCCGGATACCTGACCGACAGTCGGCTGGTCGCCTTCGGCAGTCAAGCGGGCATCACCGGCAACGCGTTCAGTGTCTTTCAACGCTGCGTGACGGGCCACACCTACGAGGGATACGTCCTCAAATACGCCGACAAGGCCGGCCAACCTCCGGCCAATGTCACTGGAACCCCCACAATCTTCATCAACGGCACGCAGATCGACAACACCAGTCTCGCCAACGCGGCGGGGACCGCCTTCGACCCGGCCAAACTCGTCGCAGCAGTGCAACAAGCCGGCGGTTAAACGTGACCGCGCCGAGCGGGCGGTGTGCAGGTCGTCGCCGTCGACGTAGCGCTCTGGTGATCGTGTGCGCGTCGACGGTCGGGATAGGGTCCTCGACGGGTGGACGAACTGACGAGCCTGTTGCTGGATGCCCGCGACGGCGACCGGTGGGCTCTGCGGGCCTTCATTCAACAGACGCAGGGCGAGGTGTGGCGGCTGATGGCCCACCAGGTCGGTCGTTCCGAGGCCGACGACCTCACCCAAGACGTCTATGTGCGGGTGTGGCGGGCGTTGCCCCGCTTTCGCGGTGACGCGAGCGCTCGGACATGGCTGCTTGCCATCGCTCGGCGAGTCGGGTTCGACGAGCTGCGACGTCAGGCTCGTCGACGTCGCCTCACTGAGCGGCTCATCAGTCTTCGCACTCCATCCTCGTTGCCGGATGCTGCATCGGCGCAGGTTTGGGATGGTGTCGTCACGACACTCAAGGCGAACCTGCGAGAGGCGTTCGTGCTCACCCAACTGCTGGGATTCTCGTATCAAGACACGGCCGATATCTGCGGGGTGCCGATCGGCACGATCCGATCTCGCGTCGCACGCGCTCGAGAGGAGCTCCTCGCGGCGCTCCGCGACGCGCAAGCGAGCTGAGATTCGTCTCGTGCCCGGACAGGGGCGGATGTCGTCGGCGTGTCGAGGGGCGGCGGTCGCCGTCGGGCCCGTTCGCCGCCGCACTCTGTGCCCCGCGTCGCTTAGCCGATGGGCAGTGTCCCGGCCAGGGTGACCTCGTTGAACTCGCTCAGCTGCGCCAGCGTGGTCACGCGCCATTGTCCCGCGAACGGGATGGTGAACCCAGGCGAGAGGTAATGGCCCGGTCCGAGGTGGCGTAGCGGGATCTGCAGCGGTGGGATGTCGCGACTCGGGTAGTCGAGCGTCGTGGTCACGTTGACAAGGGCGACGGGCGCGCCGCTGGGCAGGAGCGCCGACACGTGCACGTCGTTGGCGCCGGGCGCGACGCCAGGCGTGAGGTAGATGGAGATCCAGACCTGCGAGGACTTCAACGTCACCTCAGACGCGCCCGTGCCTCGCTGCGCGGCGGCGACTTTGGCGGGGGCGGCGTCGACGAGCAGCGCCGTGACGGAGATGACGAGGATCGCGACGAGCACCTCGACGAAGACCGAGCGCTTGAGGCGACGCAGCTCGTATGCCTCGTCGAGCTCCCACTCCCCGTCCCCGTCGCCGGCGCCGTCCCCGTTCGGGGACGGGTCGTCGTCGGCGCCGCCGGCCACGACCGGGACCTTCGGCTCCGGAGCAGGCGCCTCCCGGGGAGGAAAGAGGTAGCCGACGATCTGGCGGCTCATCGCACCGAGAATGACGAGCGTGAGGACCAGCACGAGCTTGACGAGCAGCGTCTTGCCGTAGTCGGTGGTGCGCAGCGCGTTCAGGCTGCCGACCTGTCGCCACGCTTGGAAGCTGCCAGTGACGACGAGCGCGCAGACGCAGACCACCGCGGTGCGCGAGAACCGCGGTACAACCTCGCGCAGCTCCTCGACACCGCGCCGCGGGAACACCGCGTAGGCGAGGACGGCGAGTCCGCCGAGCCAGACGCTCATGGCAAGAATGTGGATGACGTCCGCCGGGACGCCCAGGCTGGGCAGCGTGCCCGTGTGGGCATGGCCCGACAAGGCCGGGGTGAGGGCGAGGGCCACGGCGCCGACGACGACGCCCGGACGCCACCACCGCGGCAGCGGATGCGCCGCCGGGTCACGGCGGAGCACCCGAATCACGGGAACCGCCGCGATCAGCAACACCAGGCGCAGAACGCACATATGACCGAACGAGGTGTTGAGCGTGGAACGCAAAAGCGAGAGTCGGAACAGCGCACTGAACGAGAGCGCGGCGCCATAGATCCCCTGCACGAGCAGGGCAGCGATCGTCGCGAACGCGACGAGGATCCAGCCCGCCCAGAGCAGCTGCGCGGCGCGACGAAGCCGGCGCGCCTCACCCCAGAGGAACCCGGCGAACGCGAGCGAGCCAACCAGGAGGGCAATGCCGGCGTAGAGCGTCCCGCGGATAATCCCGTAGACCACGCCGACGATCTTCGAGCCTGCCTGGTTGTGGAGCAGGTTCTGGGCGAGCCCCGTCACGTTCGGGGCGGTGGCGTTGGCGATCAGCCCAACCTGGAAGGTGAAGGCCCCCTCAACGGGGTGCGTGTCAGCGGAGATGACACGCCACGTGACGACGTACGCGCCATCGGGCAGGTGGGGTCGCACACCGATCTGGACAACGTCCGCGGACGGCTTGGTGATCGAGCCGTTGTCGACCCGGCCGCCCTGCTGGTTGTACACGCGCACGGCGCCCGGGTTGAAGGTGACCTGCTCGTCGTAGCGCAGGCTCACCGACGAGGGCGGCGTGGTCAGCACCGCACCTTGGCTCGGCGTCGTCGACAGCAGCACGGCGTGCGCGGACGCGGGGCCGGCCAACAGGACGACGATCGTGGCCGCGAGGCCCACCACGACCGCCACCCGAACGAGCCTCCCGCGGGATCTCATGCGAGCGATGGCTCCGGCTCGCGCCAGCGCTGCGTCCGGTCGAGCAACCACAGGCTGAGGAGGCCAGCGACTTCGACGACGTGGGTCACCTCGCTGCTCGCGGCGGCGTGACCGGTCGCGACGTCGGCGATCGCGCTGCCGACGAGGCAGACGACGAGCGCGGTGGCCAGGGGCAGCAGCCCGCGGATCCCCTGCGGTCGCCAGGCCGCGACCAACAACCCCACGGCGAGCGCCACACCGAACGACCCGAGGTGGCGGGCCTGGTGCACCGGCAGCCCGGCGTCCGAGCCGAGCAGGAGCGCCGGCAACGACAGGCCGAGCTGGACCAGCCCGATCAGGACGAGGCTGAGCCGCAGACCCTGTCGGGCCGACGCCGGCTCCGATCGCTCCCGGGCGATGGCGAACATCACCTTGCTCGTCAGGTCGGGTATTGGCGTCGCCGGGCGCACCCGGACCTCGCGCTGCAGGGCTAACGCCTCAGCGCGAAAAGCGCGGCACGTCGGGCAGCCGGCGAGGTGTCGCCGCACCGTCGCCGGGGGCACCCCGAGCTCCTCGCCGTCGAGCTCCGCCGAGATAGCCGTCTGAATCCGAGCACAGGTCATACCCAGGTAGTCGTCGGGCGGGGCTCCGTGGTTCCCATGAAACCCAAACTTCTGGGAACCAGGGCCGGTCGGGCGACGACTACCAAGGCACGCATTTCCGACCGGAGAGGTGAGTGATGAGCAAGCGAGCGTGGTGGGCGCGGGTCGCCAGCGTCGTGACGGTGATCGGGGCGGTGGCGTTCGCGGCCAGTCCCGCCTGGGCCCACGTCGAAATCGACCCGGCCTCCGAGCCGAAGGGGGCCACCGTCGTGTTCGCGTTCCGCGCCCCGACCGAGTCGCCGACCGCGTCGACGGTGCGGCTCGACGTCCAGTTCCCGACGAACTACCCGTTCGCGAACGTGCTGGTCCAACAGAAGCCGGGGTGGACGTTCACGACCCAGAGCGCCCCGCTCGCCAAGCCGATCACGACCGACGACGGCACCTTCACGAGCGCGGTTACTGAGGTGTCGTGGGTGGCGACCGCAGGTGGGATCCCACCCGGCGCGTTCGACCTCTTCAACGTGTTCGCGACGCTGCCGAGCAACACGAACAAGCTCACGTTCAAGGCCGTGCAGACCTACAGCGACGGCACGGTGGTGAGCTGGATCGAGCTGCCCACCAAGGGAGCCCCGACGCCCGAGCATCCAGCCCCGACCCTCATCCTGACCAAGCCACAACCGGGATCCTGAACCGCCCCAGCAGAGCGACCAGTCGCGGGACCTGGTGGTCTTCGGTGACCGTTGCCCTTGAAAACCCGGCATCGCGCGAAAGAGGCCATGTTTGTCTGGCGGTGATAGGGCGTCACAGCCCCTTGCGTGCGAGGCAACGCGCTTCTGCTGGCGGCGATGACCCTCGAGCGCGCGTTCGATCGACGCCGCCCTTCGGTCGCCTCCCGCCCGGTCCAAGCGGCGGCCTCGTTGGCATCGTCACGTTTTGGTCCGAGGGTCGAACCAACGGCTCTGGCAGCCTTCGGTCCGGCACCCGGCCGCTCTGATCGGAGCCTCCCGGGTGACGTTGCCGCTCCCATCGATCACCTGCTCGTAGGTGACGACCACGGCACCCTTGTGGCACGTCGGGCACGGCTCCCGACGGATGTAGTAGTGCTTCCTCGCCACAGCTTTAGCCGCCAGAGTGTCGACGGCCCCGTCGTCGAGGGTAGGTGGCGACACTCGAGCCGTCCACCGACAGACGCGAGCGAGTGCGCCGAGGACGAGAGACGCGGTTCGCGCGACTGCCCGGTGAACCGCGGCGACCACCGGGCAAGAGTCAGCGCTCAGGTCGTAGGTGATCGTCACCTGGCCATCACCACTGCGGGTGCTCAGCACGGACGAGATGGTGGTGGCGCCCGCGGCGATGAACGACGACCCGCCACCGCCGCCACCTGGGCCGCCGCCACCCCCGGGGCCGCTGGCCGCCAGCGCAGCCGCGCCGCCACCCCCGCCACCGAACCCCACGCCACCACCGCCGCTGCCGCTGCCGCCCGGGCTCGCCAGCCCGCCGTTACCGCCCTTCCCACCAGGAGGTGTCCCCGCACCCCCCTGGCCACCGTTCTGCTGCACGGTTCCGGGGGCGCCCGTCCCCCGACCCACCCGACCCGCCACTCGTGCCGCCACCGACCAACGTGCCGCCCCCGCCGCCGCCGCCACCGCCGCCGCCACTGGATCCGCTGCCACCCGACGCACCACCGACCGAGCCGCCACCCGCACCGACGCCCCCGCCCCGTCCGCCACGGTTGGGAGCCTCTACCGACCACCTCCCAGTGCCGCCGCCTCGCTACCAGGGCCCTCCCAGGTAGCCGCACGCGGATCCCGATCCAACGGCTGGTAGGTCAACTGGGAGGTACCTCGTTCATGCTCGTCGTCGATGACGCATGCCACCCGCGGGTGCGTCAAACACCGTCCCAGTGGATCACGAGGAGGTACCCGGTGATGGAGCGACTCACGTACACGGTCAGCGAGGTCGCCGAGCTCTTGGGGCGTATCACGCTCCAGGACCTACGAGCTGGTCGCCGACGGCGCCATCCCCGTGCTGGCGATCCCTGGGCGGCGCAAGCTCGTCGCCCGAGCCACCCTGCAACGCCTCGTCGAGCAGCCGCTCAGCACCAACGGCTCACCCCTCAACCCCGATCGCTACCCCTACGACCACGATCCTTCGAGCACCCACGACCCGACGAGTACATCTCGCCGACCACTTCCAGCGATCCCCTCCCACCCCTGTCATTTCTCTCACACATCTGCACTGGCGGTGCCTGGTAGGTACCAGGTAGCCGGGGAGCACTGACCCAGTGCTCTCGATCGCCAAGCTGCGCGTCGACGTGGAGGCCTACTACCTCAGCCTCGTAGTGCACGGCGTCGACGAGTACTACTCCCAGCGGGGCGAAGTGCCGGGCCGCTGGATGGGACGCGGCGCCGAGGTACTCGGGCTCGCGGGCGCGGTCGCCGGTGCGGCGCTCCGGACCGTGCTGGACGGCCGGGCCCCGAGCAGCGGCGACCGGCTCGCGTCGTCGCAGCGGACGGTGCCGGGCTTCGATCTCACGTTCTCGGCACCGAAGTCGGTCTCGGTGCTCTTCGCGCTCGGCGCCCGTGACGTCGCGCACCAGGCCGTGACGGCCCATGACGAGGCGGTACGCGCGGCCCTGGCCTACCTGGAACGCCAGGCCTGTGTCATCCGACGCGGCCACGCCGGCGCCCGACAGCTCGCCGGTGACGGGTTCGTGGCCGCGGCCTTTGGCCATCGCACCAGCCGCGCCGGCGACCCGCAACTCCACACCCACGTGCTGATCGCCAACCTCGCACGTGGCAGCGACGCCGGATGGGGAGCGCTCGACGGGCGCCTCCTTTACCGCCAGCTGCGCACCGCCGGCTACCTCTACCAGGCGGTCCTGCGCCACGAGCTCACGGGCAGGCTCGGCATCGCCTGGGGACCGGTGGCACGCGGCAGCGCCGACATCGACGGCATCCCCACGGCAGTGCTGCGGGCGTTCTCTCGCCGCCGCACCGCGATCGAGGCTGCGATGCGCGAGCACGGGGCCAGCCGCGGACGCGGCGCAGCGGTCGCGACGCTGGCCACCCGCCCCGCCAAGGATGAGCGCACCCCGCTCGGGGCCCTGCGACTTCAGTGGCTCGAGCGAGCCGTCGCCCTCGGGTTCGAACACGGCGGTCTCGACCGCCTGAGGCGGGCGGCACAACCGGCGCGGATGACGGTCGATGCTGTCGGACTCGGCGACGCGCTCACAACCGAGGCGGCGAGCTTCGATCGCCGTGCCGTGCTGCGCGCCCTTGCCGAACGTGCAGCTGCGGGCGCCACCATCGAGCTGCTCGAGGCTCATGCCGACCGGTTCCTCACGGCCCCGCCGGTCGTGCGCCTCGCTGAGGATCGCTACACGACCAGCGCGATGTTGCGTCTCGAAGCGGCGATGCTGCGCCGCGCGCGGTCGGCTCTCCGAGCGTGTCGGCCTGGCTGGCGAGGATGCCGTCGGGCGCGAGCTTCGAGCCCGGTCCGAGCTGTCGCTCGAGCAGACCCGCATGGTCCGGCAGCTCACCAGCTCAGGGCATGGTGTTGAGGTCGTGCTCGGCGTCGCCGGCGCCGGCAAGACCGCGGCCCTTGGCGCCGCCCACGCAGCGTGGCGGAGCGCCGGCCACCACGTCATCGGGGTCGCGCTCGCCGCGCGAGCCGCCGCCGAGCTGCAGCAGCGAACCGGCATGAACACCGACACCCTCGCCGCGCTCCTAACCGACCTCGACCAGGGCGCTCCGTTGCCCGCCAACACGGTGATCGTCGTCGATGAGGCGGGCATGGTCGGCACCCGTCAGCTCGCCCGTCTCCTCGCGCACGCCGAGCGCACTGCCGCCAAGGTCGTGCTCGTCGGCGACGACCGCCAGCTCCCCGCGATCGAGGCCGGCGGGGCCCTCAGCGCCCTCGCGCGGCAACTCCCGACCGTTCGGCTGTGCGAGAACCGCCGCCAACGCGACCCGGTGGAGCGTCAGGCCGTCGGGGAGCTCCGCGCGGGCGACACCCGGGCGGCGATCGAGCGGCTCGTACGACATGACCGCGTCAGCACCTTCGACACCGTTGAGCACGCCCGCGACCAGCTCGTCGCTGAGTGGCTCACTGCGCACCGAAGCGGGGACGACGCCCTGATGCTCGCGGCACGGCGACGCGACGTGGATGAGCTCAACCGGCTGGCGCGTCACCGGCTCGCCGCGATCGGCGAGCTCTCGCCGTGCGGTGTCACCATCGGCGACCGCAGCTTCGCCGTCGGCGACCGGGTCATGACGCTGCACAACCAGCGCCGCATCGGCGTGACCAACGGAGCCCGCGGCACCGTGAACTCGATCGGATCGAACGCTCTGACGATCGCGCTCGACCACGGACCGTTGGTGACGCTGCCCGACGGCTACCTGCGTTCCGGTCACCTGACGCACGCGTACGCGGTGACGGTCCACAAGGCCCAAGGTGTCACCTGTGACCGCGCCTTCGTCCTCGCCCACGGGGGCATGTCCCGGGAGGCTGGCTACACCGCCATGACCCGAGGACGACACCAGAACCGGCTCTACGCCGCCCGTCCCGACCCGACGCACCTCGACGTGGGACATGGCATCGAGGCCGCCTCACGACGCGAGGACCTGGACGAGCTCGTGTCATCCCTCGAGACGACTCGACGGAAGCAGCTCGCGCTCGATTCCGCTGCGCGACGTCGTGAGCCGGCGTCGGTGACGATCGAGCCGCCAGGCCTGAGCATCGGACTCGAGCGGTGACCACGCGCCGGTACTCCTGCGGAGAAGGCTGCGGTGCGACGCTGCTCATGAGCGCACACGCGGCGTTCTCGATCGACGAGACGGCCGCGATCCTGCGGGTGCACCGCAAGACCGTCGTGGCCATGATCGAACGTGGCGAGCTGCCCGAGGTCCGCTACGCACGTCGTCGCTGGGTTCCCGGCGCCGGCGCTTCGTCGCCTCCTCGCTGGTGACGGTGGCGACGGCTCGGCCTCGTCGAGCTCCGCGCCGATGATCGCGGCGGCGTCCCGGTCACGCTCAGGCATCCAATGGGCGTAGACGTCGAGCGTGGTGCTGGCGTGGCGGTGACCGAGGCGCCCGGCGACGGTGCGCACGTCGACACCGGCGGCGATGAGCCGCGTCGCCGCCAAGTGACGCGTGGCGTCCTTGAGACTCAGGCCCTCGATGCCGGCGGCTCGGGCGAGCGTGGAGAAGATCGCGGTCGCGTTGTCCGGGCGGATCGGCAGCGTGCCTCCCGGGCGGCGCGAGAACACGAAGGCGTCGGGCCCGAGCTCACGGCCACAGGCCCGAGCTGCGGATTCGCCGCGCTGGTGATGCTCGCGCAGCGCCCGCACCGTCCCGGGGTCCAGCGCGATCACGCGACGGTTGTGCGTCTTGGTCGGCCGTTCCTCGAGGCCACCGACGACCACGATGATCCCGCGCTCGATCACCACCCTCCCCTGGCGGGGGTCGATATCGGACCAGCGCAGCGCGCACAGCTCTCCCCGCCTCGCTCCGGTCGCCGCGCCGAGCCGCAGGTACACCGCGAAGGCCGGGTCGGCGGCTTCCGCGGTGGCCAGCAGCCTGGTCAGCTGCTCTCGATTCGGCGTCGCGATGGGTCGTCGTCGAGCCGACGGCGGCGTGGCGTCCGCGGCGGGGTTCCGATCGATCCAGCCCCACTTCATGGCCCGGGCCAGCGCGGACCTCGCGACCACGTGCACCTTCAGCACGCTCGCGGGCTGCAGACGACGCACGAGCTCCCGGTAGAGGTCGTCGAACGCCTTCGTCGTGAGGCGCTCGAGGGGGACGTCGCCGAGTGCCGGCTTGAGCTGATGCTCGATCACGTTGCGGTAGCGCTCGAGGGTGGTCGGCGACCGGCCGGCCGCCGCGGTGAAGACCAGCCACTCGTCGAGGAGCGCGCCCAGCGTCGGGGCCGAGTCGACCGGACGGGCCCGGCCGCCCTCGACCTCCTCGATCAGCCGCCGCAGCGCCCGCTCGGCCTCCGACCGGGGGCCGTGCACTGTCAGCGACTTCTGGCGGTACTTGCCCGTCGTCGGATCCAGGCCCAGCGAGACCCGCAGCTCGTAGACCCGGCCGGGCTCCTTGACCGTGATGTTGC
>CAVSWH010000019.1:0-4340 GCA_963731625.1 uncultured Actinomycetes bacterium | reverse complement strand
ACAGCCCGTCCGACCGCCTGGGCGCAGCAGCGACTCCTGCGCGGCGAAGATGGGCACCACAAGGGACGAGGCGCTGAGACCGTTCGCTGTCTCGATGTCGTAGTCCGCAGCATCGAGCCCTTCGAGCTCGCCGCCGAGCCGCTGCGCCTCCCGTCGTACAGGCGTCGGGCGATGTCGATCGAATTGCCGAGCGTCGTCGCCAGCACGGCACGCGCGCGGTGGCGGCTGGCTGGCGGTCGAGCGCGCCCAGCCACGCGGCCGCCGTGCCCAGGCGCTCGGCTTCGGCGGCCAGGTCGGCTCGGCGGCGCAGGAGGTCCTCGACGGCGGTCGCCTCGTCGGGGTCGCAGGCGTGCAGCGCGTAGGCGCCTAGGAGCTCTTCGAGCGCGCGGTCATCGAACGTCACGTGCTGTGCACTCCCGCGTCGGCCAGGGCGGCGGCAACCCGGCGCATCCCCAGGCGCAGCCGGGACTTCGCCGTCCCCTCGGGGATGCCGAGCTCGACGGCCACCTCGCGGTAGGTGCGCCCACCGAAGTAGGCGAGCTCGATCGCCTCGCGCTGCTCGCTCGGCAGCGCGGCGAGCGCGACCCTGACCTCCTCGGCCGTGAGGATCGCCGTCGCGAGCTCCTCGACATCGGGGACGGACGTAGCGCGGCGGGCGGCGTCGCGCTGGGACCGGCGGCGTCGCGCCTCCTCCCGGCGGATGTAGTCGACAGCGCGCCGGTGTGTGAGCGTCGCGAGCCACGTGCGCAGCGTCCCGCGATCCGGGTCGAAGGTCGCGGGCCGCTCCCAGAGCGCGACGAACACCTCCTGGCTCACGTCCTCCGCGGCGCGGGGCTCGCCGATGACCCGACGGGCGAGCCCGAAGACGAACGACGCGTATTGGTCATAGACGTCGGCCAGCGCCGTCGGGTCGGCCGCGACGAGGCGCTCGCGCGACCGCCCGCTCCCAATCCCCGCTCACCGAGATCGCCGCCATCGCTGTCAGCACCACCTGCCCAATTCGTCCCCGCCAGGGTGGCGGATGAACCGCCGCATGCATGATCCGGCACCGACGTCAGGGCCGAACCGACTCTAGATTGCGACGACGCCTCGAGCCGGCGGAAGGAGCACGATGGCGGACGACTTCGATCTGGTGATCGTGGGCATGGGCTCGGGCGGCATGGTCGCCGCCGAGTTCGCGGCGACCCTCGGGCTGCGCGTCGCCATCGCCGAGCGGGGCCGGGTGGGCGGCGACTGCCTCTGGACCGGCTGTGTCCCAAGCAAAGCGCTCCTCGCCTCCGGGAAGATCGCCCACCACATGCGCCACGCCGACGAGTGGGGCATCACGCCCGCGCCGCCGTCCGTGGACCGGGGGCGAGTGTGGGACCGAATCCGCGCCGTGCAGCAGTCCGTCGCCGACACCGACGACAACCCCGAGCGCTATCGGAACATGGGCGTCGAGATCGTCGCAGGTCACGCGAGGGTCACCGGCCCGACGAGCGTCGTAGTGAAGACGGCCGATGGCGACCGCGCCCTCTCGACCCGCTACGTGCTGCTGTGCACCGGCAGCCGCCCGGCCATGCCCCCGGTCGAGGGGCTCGAGGACGTCGGCTACGTCACGAGCGAGAGCCTCTTCGAGCTGCGCGACCCGCCGGCGAGCTTCGTGAACATCGGCGGCGGTCCGATCGCCGTCGAGATGGTGCAGGGCTTCACTCGCCTCGGGATCCCGACGACCCTCCTCCAGAAGGGCCCGAGGATCCTGCCCCGCGACGAGCCCGCGCTCGTCGACCTGCTGATCGGGCACCTGCGCGACGAGGGCGTCGACCTGCACTTCAACGTCGAGACCGAGAAGGTCACCCGCGACGGCGACAGGAAGACGGTGCACGGCACGGAGAACGGCGAGGCCCGCACCTGGGAGGCCGACGAGATTCTCGTCGCCGTCGGTCGCCGCCCGAACATCGAGAGCCTCGGCCTCGAGGAGCTTGGGATCAAGACGGAGGCCAAGGGCGTCGTCGTCGACAACCGGGGGCGCACGAGTGTCGACACGATCTACGCCTGCGGCGACATCGCCGGCCGCTTCCTCTTCACCCACTCCGCGGCGTACGAGGGGGTGCGGGCCGTCCGGGACATGTTCTTCCCCGGCAAGGGCAAGGTCGTGGCGAGCGTCCCGTGGTGCACCTTCACCGACCCGGAGCTCGCCCACGCCGGGCTGACGGAGGCGGAGGCCCGCGACCAGTACAAGGACGGGATCGAGGTCTGGCACCAGGACCTGAGCCACAACGACCGGGCCCGCGCCGACGGCGCGACGACCGGCGCGGTGATCGCCATCACCCACAAGAAGCGGGTCGTCGGCGCGCACATCCTCGCCCCGGCCGCCGGGGAGATGATCCACGAGTTCGCGCTGGCGATCGAGCAGAACGTGAGCCTGAGCGGCCTGAGCGAGTTCATGCACGTCTACCCGACCGTGTCGACGTCCATCGGCCAGCTCGCCGGCGAGGCGGCGTTCGAAAAGGCCGAGAAGCTGCGCTGGCTCGTGAAGAAGAAGTAGCCGTGGTGGTGGAGCGCCTCGACGTGTCCCGGTTCGGCTTCCCCAGCCAGTGCTTCGTCTGTGACCCGACGAACGAGCACGGTCTGGGGGTCCCGTTCTCGCACGACACGGACGGCGCCGTCGTCTTCGCGGACTTCGAGCTGCCGGAGGCGTTCTCCGGCGCGCCGACCCTGGTGCACGGCGGCGCAACGCTGGCTCTGCTCGACGAGGCGATGAGTTGGGCGACCATCGCGCTCGCCGGTAAGTTCGCCTACACGGGCGAGACGACGGCCCGCTTCGAGTGGCCGGTCCGGATCGGGCGGTCGTATCGCGTCGAGGCGCGCGTCGTCGGCGGCGACGACCGGCGGCTCTTCACCGAAGGCGCGGTGCTCGACGCGAAGCGTCGCACCTGCGTGCGCGCCACGGCGACCATGCTGATCCTCGACGCGGCGCAGGCCGCCGACGCCGTCGGCGACGCGGTCAAGGGCGAGGACCAGTCCTACCTGCGGGAGTAGGGCTCCCTTGTGTCATGGCGGGGTTGGCGCCGTCGCCAGGACGCCGCAGAGCCGCGTGCTGCCCTCCGACGGGATGCCGAGCGCGACAAGGATGCCCGACTTCGGCAGGTTCAGCTCCAGCCCGGTGGTGGTGCTGCCCGGGAGCGCGAACGCCCGCGTCGCGCTGGCCGCACCCTGCTCCGCGAGCTGCAACGTCATGGTGCCGCGGTACTCCGGCGTGATCTGCAGCGCAGCGTCGCCGGTCTCGCCGAGGAGCACCTCCGGATGGTTCGACGCGGCGGAGACGGTCACGCAGCCCGGACCGGCCGGGACCGGCGGACCGGCACCCACATGGCCCACGACGACGGCGCGCGCGCCGGCCGGCGTCGGAGCCGACGATGACCTGCAGGTAGCTCAGCGCCGTGAGGGTGTCGCTCCGGGTGACCGGTCGCGTGGGGAGCTCCCCGTCCTGGTCGAGGCCGTGAATGATCGGGACCGTCAGGTTGGGGATGTCCTCCGGGACGGGCACCGGGTAGATGAACGTGGCCGCCGCGAGCAAGCTGCGCCGTGGCGAGGATGCGGCGCTCCTGGGACTGCTCGATCGCCGTTTGCCTGTCGGCCTCGTTTTTCAGCTGGGACGCCCCGACCAGCACGAGCAGGGCCGTCAGCGAAAGAAGCACCACCGGCGCGAGGGCGCGCCGGAGCGTGGCATCGACCGCCATCGTGGCCAGTGGCGCCAGGAACGCGAGGACGATGTAGGCGTAGCGCGGCGTCGACGCGAACCCCGACCCGAACTGCACGTGGCCAATGCCCGTCAGCACGAGAAAGGCCGGGGCGCCGGCGGCGAGCGCCAGCGGGACGGTCCACGGCTCGGCGACGCGGGTGGACCGGATCGCCCACACCGCCAGCAGCACGATCACGACGGCGCCGACCCCGGCGAGGCCGGTCGCCGTCGAGATGGGAACGGTAAGCCCGTTCCAGACGAACGCGGGCAGCCGCTGGACCGCGGTCCGGAACGGCAGGCGACCCGCGGTGACGAGCTGATCGTGGTACTTCGCGTACCAGATCAGCCAGACGACCGCGACGGGAGCGACGATGAGCGCGGCGTACCGGGCGCCTCGGCGGGCGAGCTGCACGAGCGCCACGACGACCGGTGACGATGCGACGTTGGAGCACATCACCGCGCCGATCGACAGCGTGGCGACGACGCCGTCGCGTCGCGAGAACCGGCCCTCGAGAGGGAGGAGGAGCAGCGCGGCGAACGCCGTGGCCACGGGCAGCACGAAGGCGATCTGGAAGGTGTCGAGGATGTTCTCCCAGCCGGCGCCGAGGAGCGCAAA
>CAVSWH010000018.1:0-3619 GCA_963731625.1 uncultured Actinomycetes bacterium | reverse complement strand
GCCGCGAGCGTGTTCTCCCGGCGTCATCGGGAGGCCGATCCACTCGACCGTGGACGGGGGTCGAGGCGCCTCACGAGCCCACCTCGAGACCGCCGTGACGGCGTCGCTGCCACAGCTCGAGCACGTCGCCGTACGCGCGCTCGCGGTAGCGGTCGATCGAGGAGCGGCGGTGCGCGCGTCGACGTCGGTGACGTCGACCTCGTCGACCGCCCGTCCGACCGCCTGGGCGAGCAGCGATTCCTGCGCGGCCAGGTGAACGACGAGCGACCGCGCGGTGAGACCGTTCGGCGTCATCGACGTCGTAGCGCGTCGGGCCGGAGGAGGTCCAGCTCCTCAGCGAGCCGTCGGCGCCTCGGCGTCGTAGAGGCGCGCCGCGGCCTGCGAACGGATCGTCGTCGCGTGCCGCGAGGACCGCGTCGCGCAGCGGCGGGCGGCGGCTCGCTGGCCTCGAGGGCGCCGAGCCACGCCGCCGCCGGCCGCGAGGCGGTCGACCTCCTCGGCCAGGTCGGGCCGTCGGCGCAGCAGCGTCCTCGACGGCGGCGGCCTCGTCGGGGTCGCAGGCTGTGCAGCGCGTGCGCGCGCCAGCAGCTCCTCGAGCGCGCGGTCGTCGGCCGTCACGGTGCTGTGCACTCCCGCCTCGGCCAGCGCGGCCGCGACGCGGCGCAGCCCGAGGCGCAGCTGCGGGACTTCGCCGTGCCCTCCGGGATCCCGAGCTCGACCGCGACCTCACGATAGGTGCGACCGCCGAGTCCCACACGAGCTCGATCGCCTCCCGCTGCTCTGACGGGGAGCGCCCCGAGCCGCGGCGCGGACCTGCTCGGCGGCGAGGATCGCGGTGGCGAGCTCCTCGACGTCGGGCACCGCGGCGGCGTGCCGGGCGGCGTCGCGTAGCGAGCGCCGGCGGCGCGCCTCCTCCCGGCGGACATCGTCGACGGCGCGCCGATGGGCGAGCGTGGGCAAGCCACGTCGCAGCGTGCCGCGGTCGGGGTCGAACACGTCGGGTCGCTCCCAGACCGCGACGAAGACCTCCTGGGTCACATCCTCGGCCGCACGGGCGTCGCCGATCACCCGACGAGCCAGCCCGAAGACGAACGACGCGTACTGGTCGAAGACCTCGGCGAGGGCCGTGGGGTCGGCCGCGACGAGGCGCGCCCGCGATGGTCCGCTCCCCAGTCCCCGCTCGTCCATCTCGCTGCCACCATTGCCACCACCACGTGCCCGATTCGCCCGACGCCGAGGTGGCGGATTAACCGTCGGCGACGCTGATCCGCCTGCGGCCGCCGGGCCGAACCGACTCTAGATTGCGGGGCCCCGAACCAGGCGGGAGGAGCACGATGGCGGACGACTTCGATCTGGTGATCGTGGGCATGGGCTCGGGGGGCATGGTCGCCGCCGAGTTCGCCGCGACGCTCGGGCTGCGCGTGGCCATCGCCGAGCGGGGCCGGGTGGGCGGCGACTGCCTCTGGACCGGCTGCGTGCCCAGCAAGGCGCTGCTCGCCTCCGGGAAGATCGCCCACCACATGCGCCACGCCGACGAGTGGGGCATCACCCCGGCCCCGCCGTCCGTGGACCGGGCACGGTATGGGATCGGATCCGGGCTGCCCAGCGTCCGTCGCCGACACCGACGACAACCCCGAGCGCTACCGCAACATGGGTGTCGAGATTGTCGCCCGTAACGCGCGGGTCGCCGGCCCGACGAGTGTCGTGGTGAAGACCGCCGACGGCGACCGCGCCCTCTCGACCCGCTACGTCCTGCTGTGCACCGGCAGCCGCCCGGCCGTGCCGCAGGTCGAGGGGCTCGAGGATGTCGGCTACGTCACGAGCGAGAGCCTCTTCGAGCTCGCGACCCGCCCGCGAGCTTCGTGAACATCGGCGGCGGCCCGATCGCCGTCGAGATGGTGCAGGGCTCCACCCGCCTCGGGATCCCGACGACCCTGCTCCAGAAGGGCCCGCGGATCCTTCCCGCGACGAGCCGGCACTCGTCGACCTGCTGGTCGGGCACCTCCGCGACGAGGGCGTCGACCTGCACTTCAACGTGGAGACCGAGAAGGTCACCCACGACGGCGACAAGAAGACGGTCCACGGCAGACGGCGAGCCCCGCACCTGGGAGGCCGACGAGATCCTCGTCGCCGTGGGCCGCCGGCCGAACATCGAGCACCTCGGCCTCGAGGAGCTCGGGATCCAGACCGAGGCGAAGGGCGTGGTCGTCGACAACCGGGGGCGCACCGAGCGTCGACACGATCTACGCCTGCGGCGACATCGCCGGCCGCTACCTCTTCACGCACTCCGCGGCGTACGAGAGGGCGTCCGCGCCGTCCGGGACATGTTCTTTCCCGGCAAGGGCAAGGTCGTGGCGAGCGTCCCGTGGTGCACCTTCACCGACCCTGAGCTCGCCCACGCCGGGCTTACGGAGGCCGAGGCCCACGAGCAGTACAAGGACGGCATCGAGGTCTGGCACCAGGACCTGGTCCACAACGACCGGGCCCGTGCCAACGGCGCGACGACCCGCAGGCGGTGATCGCCATCACCCACAAGAAGCGAGTGGTCGGCGCGCACATCCTCGCCCCCGCCGCCGGGGAGTAGATTCACGAGTTCGCCCTGGCGATCGAGCAGAACGTGAGCCTGAGCGGCCTGAGCGAGTTCATGCACGTCTACCCGACGGTGTCGACGTCGATCGGCCAGCTCGCCGGGGAAGCCGCGTTCGAGAAGGCCGAGAAGCTGCGCTGGCTCGTGAAGCGGCGGTAGCGATGAAGGCGGAGCGCCTCGACGCCAGGCGCCGGGTTCGGGTTCCCGAGCCGCTGCTTCGTCTGCGACCCGACGAACGAGCAGGGACTGCGGGTCCCCTTCTTCGGAGGACGCCGATGAGGGCCTGCGTCTTCGCCGACTTCGAGCTGCCTGACGCCTTCTCGGGAGCACCGACCCTCGTGCACGGCGACGAGACCCTGGCGCTCGCTCGACGAGGCGATGAGCTGGGCGACGAACGCGCTCGCCGGCCGGTTCGCGTACACGGGCGAGACGACCGACCCGGTTCGAGTGGCCGGTGCACATTGGGCGGCCCTATCGCGTCGAGGCCCGCGTCGACCGGTGGCGACGATCGGCGCTTCCTCACCGAGGCGGTCGTCCTCGACGCCAAGCGCCGCCCCGTGTGTCCGCACGCGTCGGCGACGATGGTGATCCTCGACGCCACGCAGGCGGCCGACGCCGTCGGCCGGACGGTCGAGGGCGATGGTACGCGACCTACCTGCCGCGGGGGCTAACGACTCGCCTCGAGGTCCCGCAGACCTGGGTGCTGCCCTGCGAGGGGTAGCCCAGCGAGACCTCGGTGGGCTACGGCAGGTTGAGCGCGAGCGGGGTCGTCGTGTCCCCGGGCAGGTCGAACGGAGCCGTCCGGTGTCACCAGCTGGCTGTTGATAGCGCTCGGACCAGATCAGCCACGACCGCGACGGGGGCACGGTGGGCCGGCGGCAACTGTTCGGAGCCCGCGGCGCACGAGCTGGACGATCGCCACGACCAGCACAGTGATGAAGCCCACGTTTCGAGCACATCACCGCGCCGATCAGCCGACGCGGCGACCACGCTGTCGCGCCACGAGAACCGGCCCTCGAGCGGGAGGAGCAA
>CAVSWH010000017.1:0-4339 GCA_963731625.1 uncultured Actinomycetes bacterium | reverse complement strand
CAGCCCGTCCGACCGCCTGGGCGAGCAGCGATTCCTGTGCGGCGAGATGGACCACAAGCGACCGGGCGGTCAGGCCGTTCGGCGTGAGCGTCTCGTAGCGCTGGGGCTCGAGGCGGTCCAGCTCGTCGGCGACGCGCGCGCCTCGGCGTCGTGCAGGCGCACCGCGGCCGCGAGCGGGTCGGCGGCGGTGACGAGGACCGCGTCGCGCACGGACGGTGGCGGCTCGGTGGCTTCGAGGGCGCCGAGCCAGGCGGCCGCGGTCGCGAGGCGGTCGACCTCCTCGGCGAGGTCGGGCCGTCGGCGCAGCAGCGCCTCGACGGCGACGGCCTCGTCGGGGTCGCAGCTGTGGAGCGCGTACGCCGCCAGCAGCTCCTCGAGCGCGCGGTCATCGGCCGTCACGGTGCGTGCACCCCCGCCTCGGTCAGCGCGGTCGCTACACGGCGGAGCCCGAGGCGCAGCCGGGACTTGGCCGTGCCCTCGGGGATGCCGAGCTCGACGGCGACCTCCCGGTAGGTCCGCCCACCGAAGTACGCGAGCTCGATGGCCTCACGCTGCCCGGGGGGCAGGTCCTGGAGGGCCGCCCGGACCTGCTCCGCGGTCAGGATCGCGGTCGCGAGCTCCTCGACGTCGGGGACGGACGTCGCGCGGCGGGCGGCGTCACGCTGGGACCGACGGCGGCGCGCCTCCTCGCGGCGGACATAGTCGACCGCCCGGCGGTGGGCGAGCGTCGCGAGCCAGGTGCGCAGCGTCCCGCGGTCGGGGTCGTAGATCTCCGGCCGCTCCCAGAGCGCGACGAAGACCTCCTGGGTGACGTCCTCGGCGGCGCGGGGCTCACCGATGACGCGGCGGGCGAGCCCGAACACGAACGACGCGTACTGGTCGTAGACCTCGGCGAGCGCCGTGGGGTCGGCCGCGACGAGGCGCCGCCGCGACGGCCCGCTCCCAGTCCCCGCTCACCCATGTCGCCGCCACGGCTGCCACCACCACGTGCCCGATTTGCCCGACGCCCGGCTGTCGGATCAACGACCGGCGTCAGTTGATCCGGCGCCCGCCTCAGGCCCGAACCGACTCTAGATTGCGGGACGCCCGATCCCCGCGGGAGGAGCACGATGGCGGACGACTTCGATCTGGTGATCGTGGGCATGGGCTCCGGGGGCATGGTCGCCGCCGAGTTCGCGGCGACCCTCGGGCTGCGCGTCGCCATCGCCGAGCGGGGCCGGGTGGGAGGCGACTGCCTCTGGACCGGCTGCGTGCCGAGCAAGGCGCTCCTCGCCTCCGGGAAGATCGCCCACCACATGCGCCACGCCGACGAGTGGGGCATCGCGCCGGCGCCGCCCACCGTGGACCGGGCGCGGGTGTGGGACCGGATCCGCGCCGTGCAGCAGTCCGTCGCCGACACCGACGACAACCCCGAGCGCTACCGGAACATGGGCGTCGAGATCGTCGCCGGTCACGCGCGGGTCACCGGCCCGACGAGCGTCGTGGTGAAGACCGCGGACGGCGACCGTGCCCTCTCGACCCGCCATGTGCTGCTGTGCACCGGCAGCCGTCCGGCCGTGCCGCAGGTCGAGGGGCTCGAGGAGGTCGGCTACGTCACGAGCGAGAGCCTCTTCGAGCTGCGCGACCCGCCGGCGAGCTTCGTGAACATCGGCGGCGGTCCGATCGCCGTCGAGATGGTGCAGGGCTTCACGCGCCTCGGGATCCCGACGACCCTCCTCCAGAAGGACCCGCGGATCCTGCCCCGCGACGAGCCGGCGCTCGTCGACCTGCTGGTCGGGCATCTGCGCGACGAGGGCGTCGACCTGCACTTCAACGTGGACACCGAGAAGGTCACCCGCGACGGCGACAAGAAGACGGTGCACGGCACGGAGAACGGCGAGGCCCGCACCTGGGAGGCCGACGAGATCCTCGTCGCCGTCGGTCGCCGCCCGAACATCGAGAACCTCGGCCTCGAGGAGCTCGGGATCCACACCGAGGCGAAGGGCGTGGTCGTCGACAACCGGGGGCGGACGAGCGTCGACACCATCTACGCCTGCGGCGACATCGCCGGCCGCTACCTCTTCACGCACTCCGCGGCGTACGAGGGCGTGCGCGCCGTCCGCGACATGTTCTTCCCCGGCAAGGGCAAGGTCGGGGCGAGCGTCCCGTGGTGCACCTTCACCGACCCCGAGCTCGCCCACGCCGGGCTCACGGAGGCCGAGGCCCGCGAGCAGTACAAGGACGGAATTGAAGTGTGGCACCAGGACCTGGTCCACAACGACCGGGCCCGCGCCGACGGCGCGACGACCGGCGCGGTGATCGCCATCACCCACAAGAAGCGGGTGGTCGGCGCGCACATCCTCGCCCCCGCCGCCGGGGAGATGATCCACGAGTTCGCGTTGGCGATCGAGCAGAACGTGGGCCTGAGCGGCCTGAGCGAGTTCATGCACGTCTACCCGACCGTGTCGACGTCGATCGGCCAGCTCGCCGGCGAGGCCGCGTTCGAGAAGGCCGAGAAGCTGCGCTGGCTCGTGAAGCGGCGGTAGCGGTGGAGCGTCTCGACGCCTCGCGGTTCGGGTTCCCGAGCCGCTGCTTCGTCTGCGACACGACGAACACGCACGGCCTGCAGGTCCCGTTCTTCCACGACGTCGAGGCGACGTGCGTGTTCGCCGACTTCGACCTCGGCGACGCGTTCTCCGGCGCCCCGACCCTGGTGCACGGCGGCGCCACCCTGTCGCTTATCGACGAGGCGATGAGCTGGGCCACGATCGCGCTCGCGGGCAAGTTCGCGTACACCGGCGAGACGACGACCCGCTTCGAGTGGCCCGTGAGGATCGGGCGGCCCTATCGAGTGGAGGCCCGCGTCGTGGGCGGCGACGACCGGCGCCTCCTCACCGAGGCGGTCGTGCTCGATGCCAAGCGCCGCTCGTGCGCCCGCGCCTCGGCGACGATGCTCATCCTCGACGCCGTGCAGGCGGCCGACGCCGTCGGCCGTGCGGTCGAGGGCGACGACGCGACCTACCTGCGCGAGTAGCGGTCTGGGGCCGCGCCTATGGCGCGCCGACGTGCACGCCGCAGAACCGGGTGCTGCCGCTCGGCGGGAAGCCCAGCGCGACCGCGGTCCCGGGTGGCAGGTCCACGGTGAGCTTGGTGGTCGTACCGCCTGTCATCGTGAACGTGCGCGTGGCGCTCGCGGCGCCCACCGCGGCGAGGCGCAGGGTCAGGGGGCCGTCGTACTGGGGCGTGATCGCCACGGTCGAGCGCCCGGTCTCGGCGAGGATCACCTGCGGGTCGTCCGAGGCGGCCGCGACCGTCACGCACGAGGCACCGGACGGGACCGGCGCGCCCGCGCCGGGGTGACCGACGAGGGCGGGCGGCGGCGCTCCGCCGCCTGGCGGGACGGGCCCGATGAGCACTTCCAGGTAACTCAGCGCGGTGAGGGTCTCGGCGTGGGTGACCGCATGCACTGGCAGCTCGCCGTCCTGGTCGAGGCGGTGAATGATCGAGACGGTGAGGTTCGGGATGAAGATCGGCACCGGCGCGGCGAACAGGTAGGTCGCGGGCGTCCGCGCAAGCTGCGCGGTGGCCAGGATGCGGCTCTCCTGCTCCTGGTCGACCAACGTCTGCTTGTCGGCCGCGTCCTTCAGCTGCGACGAGCCGACGAGCACGAGCAGCGCCGTCAGGGCGACCAGGACGATCGGTGCCAGTGCGGAGCGACGCAGCGTCGCGTCGATCGCCATCGCGGCGAGTGGGGCGAGCAGGGCGAGGACGACGTAGGCGTACCGCGGTGTGGACGCGAACGACGGGCCGAACTGGACGTGTCCGATGCCGGTGAGCGCCAGGAACAGGGGCGCGCCAACGGCGAGCACCAGCGGGATGGTCCAGGGCTCGTTGAGGCGGGTCCGCCAGATGGCCCAGATGACGAGGAGCACGATCACGACGGCACCAACGCCGGCCAAGCCGGTCGCGGCCGAGATCGGCTCCGTGAGCCCGTTCCAGATGAAGGCCGGGAGCTGCTGCACTGCGGTCCGGAGGGGCAAGCGGCCGGCGGTGACGAGCTGACTGTGGTACTTGGCGTACCAGGCGAGCCAGATGACGGCCACGGGCAGCACGGTCAGCGTCGTGACCCGCGGACCCCGCCGCACGAGCTGGACGAGTGCCACGACGACGACGGTGATGAGGCCGACGTTCGAGCACATGACGGCGCCGACGAGGACCGCGGCGACGATGCCGTCGCGTCGCGAGAAGCGGCCAGTGACCGGCAGGATCAGCAGTGCGGCGAACGCCGCGGCGACCGGCAGCACGAACGCGATCTGGAAGGTGTTGAGGATGTTCTCCGCCCCAGCACCGAGCAGCGCGA
>CAVSWH010000016.1:0-4444 GCA_963731625.1 uncultured Actinomycetes bacterium | reverse complement strand
AGGCGTCCGGGTCGACGCGATGTCCGAGGTCGACACGATCACGCGCACAGCCCGCTCCCCTACTCGGGTCGGTCGACGTCATCGGTGACGTCGCCGGCTACTACGAGTCCGGCTGAGGTCATCTCGTCGAAGCCTTCGCCATCGGCGACGTGCTGTGCGAGCAGAGCGGGCCCTCCGTCGAGTGTGTCCGCGGAGGTCGCCGCCGCGTATTCAGAGTGTGGCGAACGCGGGAGCGGCCGCGACGAGCTCGGCCGCGAGGTCGGCGTCACCATCGACCGTGTGCGCGAGGTCCGCCGCCTCGAGCCGCTCGGCGGCGAGCCGGCACCAGTCGAGGGCGCTCGCCGTCAGCGTGACGTCCGGCTCGCCGACGCCGCCTCGCTCGGGTCGAGCGGCGAGATGCCACGTGCCGCCGCCTGGACCGGTGAGCACCATGCGGGCACTGCGCCCGGGCCGCGCGTCGGCCGCCGGCCGCGAGCCCCGCCGGCAGGGTGCGCATCGCCAGCGCGGCCATAAGGCCGAGCTCGCGCGCCGGCGGCGGTTCGCTGCCCGCGGCGCGCACCCGACGGAGGTCGTCTCGGTGGACCCAGTTCTCGAAGGCACCGCGCCGTCAGCACGTCGGCGGGTGACATCGGCAGCCCGAGCCAGACGGATCGGTCGACGCGCTGGCGGCCGCCCGGCGCCCAGCAGCACGGCGGCGACGGCATCCCGCCAGAGATCGAGCACGTCGCGCAGTGGCCGATCGCGGAAGCGTTCGATCATCGCGGCGGTGCGGGCGTCGACATCGAGCGTGTCGACGTCGTCGACCGGGGACCGACCGCCCGGGCCAGCAGCGACTCCTGCGCCGCGATGTGCACGGCGAGCGACCCGCGCTCAAGCCGTTCGCCGTGACGACGTCGTACTGCGCCGGGTCGAGCGTCGACGAGCTCGTGGCCGAGGCGCCGCGCTTCGGCCTCGTAGAGATGCCGCGCGGCCTCGCTCACGTCATCGGCTGTCGCGGCGAGGACGGCTCGCGCAGCGTCGGGGGCGGCTCGCGTCGCCTCGAGCGCGCCGAGCCACGCCGCGGCCCCGCGAGGCGGTCGACCTCGTCGGCGAGGTCGGGCCGGCGCCGCAGCAGCTCCTCGACCGCCGCGATCTCCGCCGGGTCGCAGGCTGTCGATGGCGTGCGCGCCCAGGAGCTCCTCGAGCGACGCGGTCGTCGAGCGTCACGGGCTGTGCACCCCTGCGTCTGTCGAGCGCAGCCGCGACGCGGCGCAAGCCCAGGCGCAGCCGAGACTTGGCCGTGCCCTTCGGGGATGCCGAGCTCGACCGCGACCTCGCGATAGGTACGGCCGCCGAAGTACGCGAGCTCGATCGCTTCGCGCTGCTCGCGCGGCAGGCCGTCCACCGCTGTTCGGACCTGCTCGGCCGTGAGGATCGCGGTGGCGAGCTCCTCGACGTCGGGCACCGCGTCGCCCGGCGGGCCGCGTCGCGTTGGGTCGCGGCGGCGTCGTGCCTCCTCCCGTCGGATGTAGTCGACGGCGCGCCGGTGGGCGAGCGTCGCGAGCCACGTCCGCAGCGTGCCCGCGGTCGGAGTCGAACGCCTCCGGACGCTCCCACAGCGCGACGAACACCTCCTGGGTGACGTCCTCGGCGGCGCGCGGGTCGCCGATCACGCGGCGGGCCAGCCCGAACACGAACGACGCGTACTGGTCGTAGCCTCGGCGAGCGCCGCCAGGTCGGCCGCGACGAGGCGCTCGCCGAGCGCCCGCTCCCACTCCCCGCTCGACCCAGGTACCGTCACCGCCGCCACCATCCACGTCCTTCCCCTTCGCTCCGCCGCCGGGATGGCGGATGAGCGGCCGACGCCCCTGATCCGGCGCCGAGACGTCGGGCCGAACCGACTCTAGATTGCCAGGCGCCCCAGACCCGCGGGAGGACATGGCGATGGCGGACGACTTCGACCTGGTGATCGTGGGCATGGGCTCCGGCGGCATGGTGGCCGCCGAGTTCGCCGCGACGCTCGGCCTCCGCGTCGCGATCGCCGAGCGGGGCGCGTCGGCGGCGACTGCCTCTGGACGGGCTGCGTGCCGAGCAAGGCGCTCCTCGCCTCGGGGAAGATCGCGCACCACATGCGCCACGCCGACGAGTGGGGCATCGCGCCCTGCCCGCCGACCGTCGACCGGGCGTCGGGTGTGGGACCGGATCCGCGCCGTGCAGCAGTCCGTGGCCGACACCGACGACAACCCCGAGCGGTACCGGCAGATGGGCGTCGAGATCGTCGCTGGCCACGCGATGGTCACCGGACCGAAGACGGTCGTCGTGAAGAGCGAGCGACGGCGACCGCACCCTCTCGACGCGCTACGTGCTGCTCTGCACCGGCAGCCGCCCCGCCGTCCCGCCGATCGAGGGGCTCGAGGACGTTGGCTACGTCACGAGCGAGAGCCTCTTCGAGCTGCGCGACCCGCCCGCCAGCTTCGTCAACATCGGCGGCGGCCCGATCGCCGTCGAGATGGTGCAGGGCTTCACCCGCCTCGGGATCCCCACGACCCTGCTCCAGAAGGGCCCGCGGATCCTTCCCCGCGACGAGCCGGCGCTCGTCGACGCTGCTCGTCGAGCACCTGCGCGACGAGGGCGTCGACCTGCACTTCAACGTCGAGACCGAGAAGGTCACCCGCAACGGGTCCAAGAAGGTGGTGCACGGCACCGAGAACGGCGAGGCCCGCACCTGGGAGGCGGACGAGATCCTCGTCGCCGTCGGTCGCCGCCCGAACGTCGAGAACCTCGGCCTCGAGGAGCTCGGGATCAAGACGGAGGCGAAGGGCGTCGTCGTCGACAACCGCGGACGGACGAGCGTCGACACCGATCTACGCCTGCGGCGACATCGCCGGCCGTTACCTCTTCACCCACTCCGCGGCGTACGAGGGGGTCCGCGCCGTGCGGGACATGTTCTTTCCGGGGAAGGGCAAGGTCGTCGCGAGCGTCCCGTGGTGCACGTTCACCGACCCCGAGCTCGCCCACGCCGGTCTCACCGAGGCCGAGGCCCGCGCCCAGTACAAGGACGGGATCGAGGTCTGGCACCAGGACCTGATCCACAACGACCGGGCGAGGGCCGACGGCGCGACGACCGGCGCGGTCCTGGCCATCACGCATAAGAAGCGCGTCGTCGGCGCGCACATCCTCGCCCCCGCGGCGGGCGAGATGATCCACGAGTTCGCGCTGGCGATCGAGCAGGACGTGACCCTGAGCGACCTGAGCCAGTTCATGCACGTCTACCCGACGTATCGACGTCCATCGGCCAGCTCGCAGGCGAGGCCGCGTTCGAGAAGGCCGAGAAGCTGCGCTGGCTCGTCAAGAAGAAGTAGCGGTGGCGGCCGAGCGTCTCGACGCGTCGCGGTTCGGGTTCGACAGCCGCTGCTTCGTCTGCGACCCGACCAACCCCCGCGGCCTGCAGGTCCCGTTCTTCCACGACGGCGACCTGGTCTTCGCCGAGTTCGAGTTCCCGAACGAGTTCTCCGGCGCGCCGACGCTGGTGCACGGCGGCGCGACGCTTGCCCTGATCGACGAGGCGATGAGCTGGGCGACGATCGCCCTCGCCGGGAAGTTCGCCTACACCGGCGAGACCTCCACCCGGTTCGTGTGGCCGGTGCGGGTCGGCCGCCGCTACCGGGTCCAGGCCGGCGTGACGCGCGCAGGACGAGCGGCGCATCACCACGGAGGCGAGCGTCCGGGACGCGAAGGACCGGGTGTGCGTCAGCGCCACGGCGACGATGCTCGTCCTCGACGCCGAGCAGGCCCGGGACGCGATCGGCACCGAGGTGTCCGGCGGCGACGCCACGTACGTGCGCGACGAGCCGCCGCCCGCGAACTGAGTCAGGCTCGGGCGAGGTCGGCCGGGAAGTAGACGGCGCCGGCCGTCCCCAGCCCGGTGTGCACCGCGACCGACGGCCCGACCTGGTAGCGGACGAGCTCCTCGACGCCCGCGTGGCCCTCGAGGCGGCCGCCAGCGCGTCCGCGAGGTCCTCGGCCGCGGCGTCCCCGACGCCGACCAGCACCGCATCGGCCGCCGCGGCCTCCTCGACCTCGTGCGCCATGGCCGCGACGGCCGCCTCGACGTCGCCGGCCTGCGCGACGACGTCCATCGTCCCGCCGCGGAGCGCCAGCACCGCGACGCCCGCCTCGGCCTCGGCCGCCGCCTGCCCCCGCAGCCGCCCACCCCGCTTCGCGAGATCGAGCGCGCCGACGACGAAGACGTTGCCCACCGTGCTCGACCGCCGCGCGGCGCCGCCGCGGCCGCCGTCGAGCGTGCCACCCACTTCGAGGACCGTCCCCGCGGCCCACACGCAGCACGCCACCGGGAACGACGCGGTCCCCGTGTCGACGAGCTCGACCGGGATCTGGCTCTGGCGGGCGGCGACGTGGGCGCTGTCGAGCGTGGCGGAGGTGTTCGACCCGATGTGCACCGACA
>CAVSWH010000015.1:0-366228 GCA_963731625.1 uncultured Actinomycetes bacterium | reverse complement strand
CCGAGATCGGCATCTCGGCGTCTGCTCCCCAACCGGCCTACACGCCGATCGTGGAGCGGATGAAGAGCAAGGACGCCAACTACGCCCTGAACACCGGGCCGTACAACAATGACATCGCTCTCCGCCGCGAGGCCTCGCTCCAGGGCCTGACCGACAAGAACGTCGTCTGGGACTGCTTCTCGAACTGCTACGACACGCGCCTCATCCAGGAGGGGGGAGCCGCCGTCGAGGGTCAGTACGTCACCCTGGCGACCCTGCCCTTCAGCGAAGCCAAGGACAACGCCGCGCTGGCGGACTACGTGCGGTACACGGGCGCCAACAACGTCGACGGCTTCGGCGAGTACGCCTGGATCGGCGCACTCCTGTTCCGTGAGTCCGTCAACACGATCGTGAAGCGCAGCGGCAGGAACGCGCTCACGCGCAAGGCGCTCCTCGAGGCGTTGCGTTCGGCAACCAACTTCGACGCCGACGGGATGTCGGCCCCCACGAACATCGGCCAGCGGATCCCGTCGGCCTGCTTCCTTCTCATGCAGGTCAGGAACGGGCAGTTCGCACGCGTCTACCCGGCCAAGCCGGGAACCTTCGATTGCACGCCGAGCAACCGTACGACGATCAAGGAAGACCTCTTGACCGGCTAGCTCGACCAACGATGAGGTGCCGGGAGGCGTCGCTTCCGGGAGGTTCGATGGACCAGTCTCCGACCGCATCTGCAGGTGGGCACGAGGGTCGCCACTACGGGGGCGACCATCACTTCCTGTCGCCGATCGACCGGCTCGGCGAGCGGGTCGAGCGCGGCCTCGACGACGACTCGCTCGGGCGGGACCCGGCGTTCATTACCCGTATCCTTCCTGCCCTCGACCTCTGGCTGGCCTACTTCGACCCGGAGGTCCACCACTTCGAGCGCCTCCCGGCGAGCGGGCCGGTGCTGATCGTCTCGAACCACTCCGGTGGCGTGTACATGCCGGACTACTGGGCGTTCCTCCGCCACTGGGTCCGAGCACGCGGGGTCGACGAGCCGCTCTACTCACTGGGGTTCGACTTCATGTTCGCGATTCCCACGGTCGGCCCGATGGTGCGTCGCCTCGGCGTCGTCCCGGCGAGCCACGCGGCGGCGGCACGACTGCTCCAGGACGGGTGCTCGGTGCTCGTCTACCCGGGCGGCGACGAGGATGCCTATCGCCCCTGGACCGAGCGTCACCGGGTCGACCTGCACGGGCGCACCGGCTTCGTGCGCCTCGCGCTGCGCCAACGTGTCCCCGTGGTGCCGATGGTGGCCCACGGCAGCCACGACGTGATCATCGTGCTGACCCGGGGCGAGGTCATCGCGCGCCGGCTCGGCCTCGACCGCCTGAACATCCACATCCTGCCGCTGGTGGCCGGTCTTCCCTGGGGCGTGGCGCCCGCCCCTATGCCCGTCTGGCCCCTCCCGGCGAAGGTCACCGTCCGCGTCTGCGAGCCGATCGACTGGACGGGCTATGAGCCCGAGGCGGCCGACGATCCGGTCATCGTCGGGCGCTGCTACGAGGAGATCCAGGGGCGCATGCAAGCGAACCTCGACGAGCTCGTCGCCGCGCTCCCCCACCCGCTCATGGCCCGCCTCCGCGACCTCGCGCGGCGGGGCGCCCGCGCCCGGCATCCCCAGCCCTGACGCGCCGATCGTCGGGCACCGTCGGCGCGCTCGCCATGAGCCGTAGCTCGCCCGAGGAGCTCAGGCCGCGGCGGCCACGCGGTGAAGCTCCCGGAAGCCCTCGTCGATGCCGGCGCAGAGCACAGCCACGTCAGGCGCCGCGCCCCAATCCCCCGTGACGCCGAAGAAGACACCCCCGGCGTAGGACCAGATTGCGACGCTGACTCGGATGTTCCCCGCGATCGGCACGTAGGGGAACGCCTCAAGCATGCGGCACCCGAGGAGGTACAGCGGGGCCTGGGGACCAGGCACGTTCGTCGTGATCGTCTCGACACTGTGCTGGCGGTGCACCGCCACCCTCGTGAGGAGCGCCACGAGCGTCGCCGGCGCGAAGCCGGTCATGGTCGTGGCGACCTCGGCCGCCTCCGCCTCGTGCGACCCCTTGAGGTCCTGCATTTGCGCTCGGACCTCGGACAGGCGCTCGACCGGGTCCGCGATGCCGACCGGAAGCTCGGCGAACACCGCCGTCACCCGGTTGTCGAGCAGGCCGCGAGCGTCCGGGGTGCGCAGCGACACCGGCACCAGGCTGCGTACCACCCGCCCCTCGACGGACTCGCCACACGCCGACAGCAGCTCGCGGAAGCCCCGGGTCACGGCGGCGAGGACCACGTCGTTGACCGTTCCACCCAGACGCGTGCGGATCCACTTCACCTCCGCCAGCGTTGTCTGCGTGTAGTCCCAGCAGCGGTGGGGCCCGATCGAGCCGGTGAGCGTCGAGACGGGCGCCGCGCGGACCAGCCCGCCCATTCGCGCCAGGCCGGTCGCGACGTCGCCGGCGCGCCGCAGGGCCGCGTCCGGATGCCGCGCGGCGCGCGCCAGCCCACGGGCCCAGATCGCTGGCGCCTCGGCCACTTCCCGTGCGGTGTGCCAGGCGAGCTCGGTGACGGACGGCTCCCGGGCGGGCTCCCAGGTGTCGGGCGGGGAGGGCGACGGTTCCGCCTGGCGGTCGAGGATGACCTCGAGCAGGTCCGAGCCGGCGATCCCGTCCACCATGCTGTGATGGACCTTCGTGACCAGGGCCCACCGGCCGTCGGCGAGGCCCTCGACCATCCAGTTCTCCCACAGGGGCTTGTGCCGGTCGAGCTGCTGGGACATGAGGCGCCCGACGAGGCGGCGCAGCTCCGTCGTCGGATCCCCGCGCGGGAGCGCGACGTGGCGGACGTGGTAGTCGATGCGGAAGTGAGGGTCGTCGATCCAGACGGGGCGACCGACGCCGGCCGGGGCCGTGCGCACCTTCTGTCGGTAGCGCGGGACGAGCACGAGCCTCGACGCGATCCGCTCGCAGAGGGCGGCGTAGTCCGGGGCGGGCGCCTCGAGGATCCCGACCGACCCGATGTGCATGTGGTTGACGGCGTCCTCGATGGCGAGGAACGAGGCGTCGAGGGGCCCGACGCGCTCCATCACGAGCCCCGGCGGCCGCGCGCGGCGCGTCGCGGGGTCATCCGGGTGCGGCACGCGCCGGCAGGACCACGGGGCCGTGCTCACCTCCCAGGTCGAGGATCGCCTCAAACTCCTCCCGGAGACAGTCCATCAGCACGTCCGGGTCGGGCACCGCCCCCGTGTCTGTGTTCACCCCGATGCTGCAGACGCCGCAGTAGGAGAGCAACGACACGTTCACCCCGGCGCCGATCGTCGGGGCGAAGGAGTAGAAGCGCTCGAGCCGCGCCCCACCGACGTAGAGCGACGTGGTGAGACCGGGGACGTTCGTCGCGACGAAGTCCACGTGCTTGAGCATCCCGCCCACGAGTCCCGGCGGGAGCAGGTTGAGCGCGCCCGCGATGGCGTTCGTGAAGGGGATCGACGGCTCGGTCCGTGCCTCGACCGCGAGGTCGTGGATCGCTCGCATCCGCGACCCGGGGTCCTCGATGCCGGCGGGGACGCTGAAGCGCATCAACGTGATGCGGTTGCCCCCGATCGGGTCTCCCTCGACGCGCAGGCTGATCGGAAGTGTGACGCGCAGCTCGTCGCAGCCGCTCCCGTGCCGCTCGTGGTAGCGGCGCAGCCCACCGGCGACGCCCGCCAGGAAGGCGTCGTTGATCGTGCCGTGCGCCTGGCTGGCGGCCCGTTGCAGGTCGGGGAGGCAGCACTCGAGCACGCTGTAGTGGCGACCGAGGTTGCGCTCGACCATGATCGGCGACTTGGTGTCGGTCATCGGTCGGACCGTCTTGGCGACCGAACGCGCGGTCTCGATGGTGCGAGCCGCGGCGTCCATTGGGTGACGCAGCGCCTGCTGCGCCTGCCCGATCATCGTGGCCGCGTGACGGCGGGCGAACCGCGACGCTCGGTTCCAGTTGTACAGCGTCACGTCGCTGAGCGCGTTCGCCAGGGACACCGGCTCGGGCTTCGGGGCGTCCGGCATCGGCCCGGGGTCCGAGCCGTCCCGATCAGCGTCGAACAACGTCGCGGCGAGCTGCATGCCCCCGATGCCATCGATCAGCGAGTGGTGGAACTTCAGCACGACCGCCGCCTGGCCGTTCTCGAGCCCGTGGGCAACCGTCCACTCCCACATCGGGCGGGCCCGGTCGAAACCCGCCGTTCCCGCGATCCGAGCCAACTCGAGCACACCCGCCAAGGTCCCCGGGTGGGGTGCCTCGATGTGGCGCACGTGCCAGGACAGGTCGAAGTCGGGGTCGACCACCCACCGTGGGGGCGTGAGGCGCAGCGGCGGCTCGAAGACCTTGTGTCGCAGCCCTGGCACGAGGCGACTCGCCCGGTCGGCTCGCTCGCGCAGCGCCTCGGGGTCGGGGCTGCGGTCCAGCACCAGCACGACCACGATCGTCGAGCGCAGGAGCGGGTCCCGCTCGATGTACCAACTCAGGGCGTCGCTCTCCGCCATGTGCGGATTGGACTGCTGGGCCATCAGGCTCCCCTCGTGCGCGAGGGTAAGCCCAAGCGCTGACCGGCGACCAGGGGCGAACGTCCCGCACGGCGCCGCCTGTCGCCGCTGACCGACGCCGGCGCCGCATGGTCGGCGGGGATCGCACCCGGTCTCGTTGAGGCCCGACGGTGGGACGCGTCCGTTAGCCCGCGCGCTCGCCTGCCGGCTGATGGCCCGACGCGTCCGGCACCGACCCGCGGGGACTCGCCACGCCCGCCACGACGCGGTGCACGACGTCCAGGAAGCACGCGATTCCCAGCACGACCTGATCGGCCCGCACGGAGTGGAACACCTCGAAGGCGTGCTGGGCGCCCGGGAGCTCCGCGTAGCCCACCGGCATGCGGGAGACCGCACGGAGGGCGTCGGCGAACGCTCGGGCGGCGAGCACCGGCGCCAACGAGTCGTGGGTCCCGTGGACCACGAAGAAGGGTGGCGCGTCCGCGCGCACCTGGCTGATCGGCGATGCCTTCTCGAACGCCTCAGGGTCCTCGGCGACGCTCTTCCGCAGGACGACGCGTTCGCCGAAGCCGCCGAGACCGTCCTCCCCCCGCCCGCCGAAGCGTCCGGTGAAGTCGTAGATGCCGTAGAGCGGCACGCAGGCCTGCACCCTCGTGTCGACATTCTCGAAGCCCGGCTGGTACTCGGGGTCGTTCGGGGTCAGCGCCAGCAGCGCCGCGAGGTGGCCTCCCGCGGAGCCGCCCGTCACCGCCACGAACGCCGGGTCGCCGCCGAAGTCGGCGACGTGCTCGCGCACCCAACGCAACGCGAGCTTGCAGTCGACGAGATGATCGGGGAACGTGACCCGCGGGCTGAGGCGGTAGTTGATCGAGAGGCAGACCCAGCCCCGTGCGGCGAGGTGGTACATGAGCGGGAGGGCCTGCTCGCGCTTGTCGCCGGTGACCCAGGCGCCACCGTGGATCTGGAGCAGGACGGGCGCCCCCGTCGCCCCTGCTCGGGGGCAGTACACGTCGAGACAGTGCTTGCGCCCCGCGCCCGGCGCGTACCGGACGTTCCGAACAACCTCGACGTCTCGGTGCCTCCTCGGCCAGGCAAGCACGAGCCGCGCTGCACGCCCGCGCGGCCGCGGGACCGCGGCGCCCGATCCTGCGGCGGACCAAGGGGCGTGGTGGAACGCTGCGTCGAGGGCGGCGTCCATCACCTCGCCCGTGTGGCGAGCGCGCAGCGAGATCGCGATCAGGCCAGCCCAGGACACCAGCGTGATGGCCAGCCCGATCCAGCCCAGCACGCCCGTGAGCGCCCCCGCCCAGACAAACGCGAGGGTGGCCACGACCTGCCACGCCAGATGGTGGACGGCGAGCTCGGTCGTGAACCACCCGGCGAAGAAGCTGGGGACGACGAGGTGACTCTGGCGCAGTCGTGGCCGATGGGCATTGAACGTGAAGGCCGCGCCGATGAGGCTCACGATGAAGAAGGCCAGCGGCACGGCCTCGATGCTGCCACACCCCGCCGACACGTCCGCCAGACCATGGTGGGCTCTGCGATAGCCGGCGCCCGCTGCCCGCGTTGTCGAACGGGCGTTGAGAGCCTCGAACTGCGTTGCTAGCGCTCGTGCAAGGTTGCAAAAAGCGTGGCGTAGCGCTCGAGGTGCCGGTCGCCGAGGTACTCGTCACCTACGCGCTCATGGGCTTTCGCGGCGAGACGTGCGGCGAGCGACGAATCCTCGAGGAGGAGTTGCACAGCCTGACCGAAGGCATCGAGGTTCGTGGGATCGTCGATCAGGAGGCCGTGCTCGTGGTCGGTGATTTGGTCGGCGATGCCGCCGATCCGGCTCGCCACGATCGGGCGACGCTTCCACATTGCTTCGGTGACCGTGAGCCCGAAGCCCTCGGCCAGGCTCTTTTGGGTGATCACGGTGGCGTGCTGTTGGAGCGCGTTCGTGATCATGGCGCCTTCGTCGGGATCGTGCATCGGGATGCAAGCGAGATGTACTCGGGTTCGGGCGTCGGCCGGCAGCATCTGCCAGGTACGGATGCAGTCGTCGAGCACCTCGCTGGCTTCGGGGTCGTCGGCAACGCCGTGCACCGCTGGACCGACCAGCGCGAGGTGCGCGTCCCACTTGCCCTCGACGTGTTCGACGAAGCCGCGCAGAACCCCCGCCATGTCCTTCATGCGGTCCCAGCGGGACACCTGGACCACCAAGGGGGCGTCTGGCGGCGGGGGAGGGCCGGTTTGGAGGATGTCGACCCTTCGGTCGATTCGTCCTGGCGACCCGTCACGGCGCGAGAAGCCAACCACGGGTGGGTCGGCGGCGCCAGCGAGCAGCCCGACGTACTGCAGAATCGAGCGAACGGAGTTGCGGTCAAGATCCTGGTTCTTGGCCGAGAACGGATCGATCGACGGGGGAATCACCTGGACCCGCTCCCGCTCAAGCCATGGCGGAATGAACTCGGCGCGGCTGAACACAAACGCGTCGGCGTCCTCAACATAGGGACGAAGAAACTCCCATCCCTCGTCGGAGTATCCGTTCGAGTCGTCCCGCCCGATGTGGCAGCGCCACACCACGATCACGCCAGCAGCACGCATGTCGCGAACCAGCCCGGCGGTCTGGGGGTCATGCAGCACAACGATGTCACCCGGCTTCACCAAGGAGAGGAGATCGCCGCGGTTGGCACGTAGGTTCTCCTCGTAGATCGCGTGCTCAACTGGCCCGAGCGGGCCTCCATCACCAGCGGCACCGTAAATGCGGTTGTGCACGCGTTTCGTGATCTCGAAGAACGAGCCCTTCGCGTCGATGACCACCCAGCGAGTGTCGATGCCGACGCCGCGCGCATAAGCGAGCAGCGTTTGCAACAACTCCGCGACACCACCCCCAATGGCGGTGGAATTCACATTCAAGACTCGACGGCCAGCCAGGATCGAACGCGTAGTTGCCGCCGTTTGCTGAAATCGCACGGTGCGCTCCGACCCAATGAGCGACTCGAGCCGTTGAGGCGCAAGAGCTTCAACCTCAACTTGGCGCACAGCTACCAAACCAGAAGACGAGGACCCGTCGCACTGAGGCTAGTGGTTACTGATGAGCGGGCCCCGATAATCGGACTAAAGAACGCCCTTGTTCACTTGCCTGGAAGTGCCTGTTGGCTGCCCGTTGGCCACCTCGGCGCTCGATCGCGGCTCAGCAGACCGCGGGCCGCTCGAACACCGACGATGACATCGAGACGCGGGACCTTCGACTCTTCCGTCCCCCCGGCATCCTGGCTAGACAAGAATGAGCTCGGCAGAGAACACGGACGGTACCAATGAAACGGCTCGGAGCCCTTGACGCAGGTTTCGTGTACGCCGAATCGGCCACGTGGCCGATGAATGTCGGCGCGCTCATGGAGCTCGACCCGTCCAGCTGCCCGGCCGCTTTTGGCGTTGACCGGCTCGCCGAGCTGCTCGCTGCGCGCCTCGCACACCTGGGCCCGTTCCGGCATCGGCTCCGTCTCGTTCCGCTGGGCCTCGATCGGCCCCTGTGGGTCGACGACGAGAACCTCGACCTCGGCGCGCACCTCCACCGCGCGACTGTCCCTTCGCCTGGCGGTCGGCGCGAGGTCGCCGAGGCCATAGGCCAGATCCTCGGCGGGCCACTGGACCGCTCCCGCCCACTATGGGAGATCTGGTTGCTTGAAGGACTTGCCGGCGAGCACGCGGCCCTGCTCGTGAAGGCGCATCACTCCCTCTTCGATGGTGTCGCCGCCACCCGTCTGTTTGAGGTGCTATGCGATCTCAGTTCGGACGCCCCCTTCGACCGAGACCGGGGTCCGGTCACTGACGAATACCTGGCGGCGCCCTCCGATCTTGAACTGCTCGCCCGGGCTGGAGGCTCCCTGGCCGGTCTGCCGCTCCGGACGGCCGCGACCGCGTTACGGCTCACACGATCCGGGATTGGGATCACCAGGCTGCGGCGCACCGAGGCTGCACCATCGTCGCCGCTGCCGTTTCAGGCGCCCCGCACGTCGCTCAACCACGCCCTGAGCGGACAGCGCGGGTTCGCCTACTGCGACCTTCCCCTATCGGAGCTACAAGCGGTGAAGGATGCGGCTGGGGTCAAGCTCAATGACGTCGTACTGGCTGTGTGCGCGGGTGGGTTGCGACGATATCTGACCGGGCGTGGAGAACTCCCCGACAGACCGCTCGTCGCGCAGGTGCCCGTCGCGATGCGAACTGGCGGCGGTCATACCGAGGGCAACGCGGTCTCGGTCATCGGCGCGTCACTCGCCACCGAGATCACCGATCCCCTCGAGCGGCTCCAGCGCATCGCCGGCTCAACCCGCGGCGCAAAGCAGATGCACAACATCCTCGGGCAGGATGTCGTTCTTCGTCTCGCCGCCCTCCTCCCGCCGGTGTTGCTCGGAGCGGCCGTCCGTGCCTACACGAGGCTGCGGCTAGCCGAGCTGCACCCGCCGATCTTCAACCTCATCGTCTCCAACATGATCGGCTCCCGCAACGTGCTCTACACGGCCGGAGCCCGGATCGTCGCCATCTACCCCATCGGGCCGCTCCTCGACGGCGGGGGACTGAACATCACCGCGATGAGCTACACAGATCTCCTCGGGCTCGGGTTTGTCTACTGTCCTGACCTTGTGCCCGATCCTTGGGCCCTTGTGGACGCGACCAGAGATGCAGGAGTGGAGTTGCGCGACGCGGCACTCTCCGCCATGGGACAGCCCAGACCGCGGAACGCTGAGCCTGACCGTTCGTCTGAGACGGTTGGTGAGCGAAGGAGTTACCCATGCGGATGAGTGTCGAGCCCATTCCTACTGTTTCGGACCGGATCAACGAGATCCGTCGACTCACCGCTCGGATCGTCAACGACGAGATCCTCCCCAACGAGAACATGTTGTGGGGGTGGCGGTCGGGACAGCGTTTCACCGAGGCTGACCGCGAGGAGTCGCGCCACTTGCGGGAGCACATCAAGGAGCGGGTGAGACAGGCGGGGTTGTGGGCGCCGCACCTCCCCGCCGAGTATGGCGGGGCGGGCCTCGATTTCCTTGAGCACGCGTACATGAACGAGGTATTGGCCTACGCGGTAGGTGCCGCCTCGCTGTTCGGTGTCGTCGCGCCCAATTCGGGGAACCAGTCGATCCTCCTGAAGTACGGCACCGAGGAGCAGAAGAAGAAGTGGCTGATCCCGTCCATCGAGGGGAAGCTCGAGTCGGGGTTCTCGATGACGGAACCCGACGCGGCCGGCTCGGATCCTCGCTCGTTGCAGACGACGGCGCGGCGTGACGGCGACGAGTGGCTGATCAACGGCCATAAGTGGTTCACGTCAAACGGCAAACGGGCCGATTTCTTCATTGTGATGTGCCGTACCGAGGAGGGTGATGGTGCAGGCGATCGCAACTCGCGTATGACCCAGATCATCGTTCCGCGCGACACACCAGGCGTGAACGTGGTCCGGGGCATCACAGTGTGGGGTCAGGACTCCGACCACTGCGAGATCATTTACGACAACGTGCGCGTCCCGGTGGAGAACCAACTTGGCAGCCGAGGCAGCGGTCACCAGGCTGCTCAAGATCGGCTCGGGGCGGGGCGCGTTTACCACTGCATGAATTCCATAGGACAGATGTGCCGCGCGTTTGACCTGATGGTGGAAAGGTCGCTGAGCCGCGAGGTGCATGGTGGGCTGCTCGAGACGAAGCAGTTCATCCAGGGGTTCATCGCGGATTCGTATATCGACATTCAGGCGGCGCGGCTGATGACGATCCACTGCGCGGAGGTGATGGCCGCCAGCGGCGACGCCCGCACCGACATCTCTGCCATCAAGGTGTTCGTGCCGGCCGCTTACCACCGTGTCGTCGACCGAGCTATCCAGGTATGGGGCGGCGCCGGAGTGTCGGGCGACCTGCCCCTGGCCGCCATGTACCAGGGCGCCCGCACGCTCCGCCTCGCCGACGGACCCGACGAGGTCCACAAAATCCTCATAGCGAAAAACATCCTTGCCCGCTACCACGACGGCCTTGGTTGGGACTTCGGCAACTGACTCGGATGCCGGTCGAAGGCAGTTCGCTGGAGTCCCCGACCCACGATCCTGGGACCCGCTGGCCTCGAGTGCGTGCTCGGGGCCTGACGCGCGCCGACGTGTACCGATGGACCTCCCCGGCGCCCCCGTGGCTCCGGGGTTAACCCTGTGAAGATGTCAACGAACGGGTGACTCGCAGTCGGTCAGACCGCGAGTCAATTAGCCCTTGGAGCCCGCCCCCGTCGGCATGCGGGGCGGTTCTCGCGCCGGATCGAGCGGTCGCCCGGGGCCGACCGGGGGAGCGCATGGCCGGGCGCCGCGTGGTGCGGCGCGGGAGAACGCGGCCAGAATGACCAGCCGGTCCAGCGGAGGCGAGGAGGACGGCACGGTGGCATGCGTGCTGGTGGGGACGGACGGGTCGGGATCCGCGGCGCGTGGCGTCGCGTGGGCCGCGAACCTGTCCCGGACGCTCGGCGTCGAGTTGGTCGTCGCGAGCGTGCTCGAACCTGGCCTCTGGGACGCCGGGCCCGAAGAAGCCGTGACGACCAGGGAGCAGCTCAGCCGGCTCCTCGACAACGGCTGGGGGCGAGCGGCCCGCAGGGTGGGGGCGCCGTACCGGACGGCGGCCATCGAGGGTGACCCACGCGTCGCGCTCCTCGAGGCCACCTCGGCGTATCACGCCGACCTCCTCGTCCTCGGCTCGGCGGGTGCGGGCTGGTACCCGGCGCTGCATCTCGGCCATGTGGCGCACGCCGTCGCGCACCACACGACGCTGCCCGTCGTTGTGGTTCCCACGGGCGCGCCGACGGCTGTCCCGACCCGCCTCCTCGTCGGGATCGATGGGTCGCCGGGCAGCGGGGCCGCGGTGCAGTGGGCCGCGCAGCTCGCGAGCGAGCTGTCCGCCGAGGTCTTGGCGGTGCACGTCCACCAGCCCCATCTCGGCCCGGAACCGGAAGAGGCCCATCAGCGGCTCGAGCAGCAGTGCCGTGAGTGGACGGGGCCGCTGCACGAGGGCGGACTCGTGACGCACACCGTGGTGGCACAAGGCTGGCCGGCCAAGGCCATCGGCCGGCTCGAAGCGATCGAGGAACCGGACCTCATAGTGCTCGGCGCGCGTGGGACCGGTGGCTTCCGCGGGTTGCGGCTCGGCAGCACCGCGTTGCAGATCCTGCAGCACTCGCACGTACCGGTCGCGATCATCCCGCGGTAAGTGCTCGCCGCGATGGGCGGTCCGCGGGCCTGGAGCAGCGACCAGAGGGTCGCCGGGCGAGCCCGCGACAGAGCACGCCGGCTCGCGCATCGCCGCGCTGGCTCATTTTCGAGTTCCTCGCCGTCCGGATCGCCACGGGCGGGTGGCCCGAGGGGCTGGTCAGGGTGAGGCCGAGCTTCGGCATCGGACCCGTGCCTCGCGATCAAGATGATCGCGAGTCACCCCGACTGGGCGGCCTACAGCAGAAGGACCTCATGCCAGACGACCCATTTCACTACGGGCCTGTTTGCAGTACACCAGTCGAGCGCGCGGCGATGGTGAACCGATGGGACGAGTTGACCTTTCTCCACTGGCGGTACGAAGCAGCGGTGGTCCAGCGTCTACTGCCACGAGAGCTAGAGGTCGAGGTCTTCGACGGGACGGCGTGGGTCGGTTTGGTCCCGTTCTTCCTTCGCGTCAGTTTGCCCGGGGTCTCCTCGGTTCCTTGGATGACTCGGTTCGCTGAGACAAATCTGCGTACCTACGTGCGGAGTGAGGACGGCACGCGGGGTGTCTGGTTCTTCTCGCTCGATGCCGCCCGACTCGGAGCGGTGCTCATCGCCAGGTCGACGTACCGGGTGCCGTACTTCTGGTCGAAGATGACGATTGAGCGCTCTGGCTCGACTATGTCGTACTCGTGCCGTCGGAGATGGCCGGGGCCATCCGGTGCTGCCAGCGCGGCTGTGATCGAGATTGGCGAGCCTTTTCGATCTGACGAGCTCCACGAGCTGGATCATTTCCTGACGGCTCGTTGGGCATTGTTCAGTGCGCCACGGACTGGGCTTCGCCACGCGCGAGCCTCCCACAATCCGTGGCAGTTCCAGCGTGCACGAGTCCTCGAACTTCACGATGAACTTCTTGTTGCCGCAGGTTTGCCCGGTCCAGTCGGTGATCCCCTGGTTCACTACTCGCAGTCAATGGAAGTACGCATCGGTTGGCCGACGAAGGAGGTCGATTGCTGGGGTTAGCCCACAAACGTGCAACTCACACGTGAGCCGCGATGTCTCCGATCGCGAGGCTCATAGTCTCGCTTGACTCGCGGTCTATGGACCCGTGAGTTCGTGCTCCCGCCCAGATGCCCGCTGACGCGTGCTCGCGGACTTCCCCGGCGGCGCTGTCGCGCCGGGGTTAACCCTGTGAAGATGTCAACGAGCTGCCTTCGATTCGCGATCGTGGGAACCGCGGGCCGCAATGCGTGGGCTATCCCGTGAACCGAGGTGTGAGGGCGGCGACGCAACCTGGGCGAGGCACAGCATCGGCGGGTGCGGTCGTCAGGCAACCGTCGATCGCCGTCGCGCTGCCCTGCACCACCGTTGGCGAGAACTGGAGCGCGGTGGTGAACGGATCGATTGGTCCGACATAAGCGTTCAGATCGAACCAGACGTTGTTCCAGAAGACGGGCTGTAGCTTTCCGGCCGGCGGCGCCGGCGGTGGCCCATTCGACTGACAAGGTCCCTGTCCAACGTCGAACGGGGGAACGAAGGCGACGACGAAGTTGTGGTTGAACGGCAGGTCCGGTACCACGTAGCTGCCGTCTGATCCCGTGAGCGCAGGCCCGTAGACATTGAAGAGTCCCTGCGCCAGCACGAACACACACGCGTTCGGGACTGGTTGGCCTCCTTCCGTCACCACCGTGCCCGAGATCGAACCCGTTCCAGTGGGCAGGATTTGGCAGCCACCACCCATGAAGAGCTCGGTGGCGCCCAGACACATCGTGAGCCCGGCCGTCGCGGCCGGAACGTCGGACACTCCGGTTGGCACGGCGAGGTTGTGCGGATCCGCGGGAGTGAGCGCAACATTCTGAAACCACATCGGGACGGGATTACTTGCCAGGGGCATCGAGTCGCAGTTCCCCGGCGTGGTTGGCCCGAACACTGCCAGGTCGTAGTTCTCAGCCACGGCAGGCGTGAAACTGAACGTGCCGTCTGGCCCACTCTGGGTTGACCCCGACCAGGTCGGAGGTCCGACCGTGGAATAGAACACGATGCAGATCCCGCCGAGCGGTTGACCAGAGTTGCCATCGCCGACGATTCCGCTGATGGCGTTGCTGCCCTCTGCGTGGATGGCGCCTGGTTGCGTCCACCGTGACATCGAGCCCGTACGTACGTCAGCACGCGCCCCGGCCGGATGGGAAGCAACCGAGGTGACGAATACCAGGAGGGTGACGAGCAACCCGATTGTCAGCAGGCGGCCCGACGACCGGAACCGACGGGCAATGGCGTCCATTCCACAGAATCGTATTGATGGTGGGCGACGCTTCCGCGGATCCGATTGGATGAACTTGACTCGCGATCTATAGGCCGTTCGTGTAACGGTTGCGACCCGCGAAACCACGAGTCGGAGAGCATCCGTCCAAGGGGTGAGACGCTGGCACCGGGCCCGCGGCCAGACATTCCCTTCGCATCGGCGGAACGAGGGCCTTCTGTCCTTACGGGAGGCGCGATCTTGACCGGAAGAACGTCGGACCGCGCCTCGATACTTTGATTCGTGATCAAGATGACCGCGAGTCAGCTGTCCCCTCAACGACTCGCGATCTAAGGGACGGCAAGTCGGGCTAGTGGCCGCTGATCGACTGAGCACCAAGTCATTTGACGCTTCAGAGGTTCAAGTCCTCTACCGAGGGCGTACACAAGGAAGCGGGGCGTGATGTCTCGCTTCTGCAGTTCGCCATCTCACCGCAAGGTGCGGCCCTATGGCTCCGAGAGGTTCCGCGTTTACGTCCCGTAGGCGCGGGCCCCAGGCGACTGCCCAGGTCGTCTACGGCCGAACGCCCACCGGGACGGGGTGACGGAACAGCGCGGCCGCGTTTGCCCAGCACACAGCCCGCACCTCATCCTCCGGCAGGTCGGCGAGCTGACGGGCGAGCAGCGCCTGGGTGTTGGGCCAAGTCGAGTCGGCATGCGGATAATCGGACTCGACCACGAGATGATCGGTCCCGATTCGATGGCGAGTGGCCCAGGCCGACGCGTCGTCGAGTGCGCACCACCAGAAGTTGCGTTGCAGCACCTCGGTCGGGGTTTCCGACACCCCCTCCCATGTGTGGAGGTAGCCCATCTGGTACTCGAAGCAGTGGTCGAGCCGGTCCATGAGCGCGGCTACCCAGCCGATCCCGCCCTCGGACATGCAGATCTTGATGTCGGGGAATCGAACGGGGATGCGGGAGTAGAGCCAGTCGACCGCGGCGTACATCCCGTAGGCGAAGAAGAGCACAGCGATCGTCTCGGGCGGCGCGTCTTCGGTAGTCGATGGCGACGTCGACGACGACCCGACGTGGAGGCACACGACAGTGCTGGTCTCCTCGCAGGCGGCGAGGAATGGATCCCAGTAGCCAGTATGGATCGATGGCAGCCCGAGCTTGTCGGGGCTCTCGGAGAAGGTGACCGCCTTGAAGCCGCGGTCGGCGTTGCGCCGAATCTCCTCTGCCGCGACGTGGGGATCCCGCAGCCACGGGAGCTGGAGGGGAACCATGCGATCGGGATGGGCGCCGCACCACTCCTCGAGCATCCAGTTGTTCCACGACCGCATCGTTGCGAGGCCGAGTTCGGGATCGGTCGGCGCGAGCGAGATGCGCTGTCCGACGAAGCCGGGCAGGAAGGAAGGAAAACAGACGCTGGCGTAGACACCGTTGAGATCCATGTCGTCGACCCGGGCATCGATGTCCCACGCGCCGCGACGCATCTCGTCGAAGCGGGTGGGCTCGAAGCCATACTCGCTGGTTGGTCGGCCAGCGACGGCGTTGAAGCCCACGTTGGCGATGAGCTCGCCGTTCCACAGCCAGCGCTCGCCGCCGTCATCGGTCTCGACCACCCGCGGCGCCTGGTCGGCGAGCTTGGCCGGGAAGCGGCCCTCCCACATGTGGGGTGGCTCAACGACATGGTCGTCGGTGGAGATAACCGTGAAGTGGACTGGGCGCGGATCGGGGTCAGGGAGCAGGGTCACCCCGGCCCGACGCTGGCCGCCCCCGCCGAACGACTCCATGTTCGAGAGCTCGTCGATAGTGACGGGCACGTCTCCTCCCCTCAGTTGAGCACGGTTGGGTCGTCCGCCAGGAGCAGCCGCACAGCTCCGCTCCAGTAAGCGTCGAGGGCGTGGGTCCGGAAGGCGTCCTTCAAACCGGCGCGGTGGGCAGTGGCAATCTCGCGTGTGGGGAGCCGGCTGATCAACGCGTCAGTCGTGAGCCGGCACATCCGATCGAACGTGGCCGATCGATAGGTCGCCTCTTCCACGGACGAGCCGATCACCAGCGCCCCGTGGCTGGCGAGGATGACCCCGTTCGCTGAGCCGACGCGGGACGCCAGCCACGCGCTCGGCGTCCTGGTCGAGCACCTGACCCTGATACTCATCAACGAGCGCCAGGTCTCCGTCAAACATGCAAGCGGCCTGGTGCGTGATCTCGGGGAGACGCCCGAGCGTGGCAAGCAGCGTGGCGTGATACGGGTGGTTGTGGACGACCACGCGGGCGTCGGACCGGGTTCGGTGCAGCTCGGTGTGCACGAAGATTGCCGGGCTGACGTCCCAGCGGCCGTCGCGCAACTCACCGTCCGGGGTAACCAGGCAGAGGTCGCTCGCGTGCACCTCGTCCCACCAGAGGCCCCACGGGCTGGCCCAGAGGCTGCCGTCGGCGTCGGCGGTCATGGTCACGTGGCCGGCCATGTTCTCGTTGAACCCGATACCGGCCAAGATGCGGTGGAGGCACGCCAGCTTCTGCCGCTCGGTGAGCTCGACGCCGATCGGTGGCATCGCCTGCGGCTCAAAGGATGTGTCCGTGCTCGCCACCGCGACCAAACCTAAGTGATCACGCGGATGGGCTTCCCCGCCTGCCAGGCCAGGATGTCCTCGACCGCGTCGCCGTAGAAGATCCGGTAGCAATCCTCCGTCACGTACCCCAGGTGAGGGCTCAGGACGGTGTTCGGGGCCTTCCGCAGCGGGTGACCATCGGGCAGGGGCTCGACGCTGAACACGTCGAGCCCGGCACCGGCCAAGGCACCACGCTCGAGGGCTGAGGCCAGTGCAACCTCGTCGACGATTGGACCCCTCGAGGTGTTCACCAGCAACGCGGTCGACTTCATCAGCGCCAGTTCGCGGGCACCAACGAGCCCGACACTTCGCTGACCGAGCTTCAGGTGCACCGTCAGGACGTCGGCCCGCTGGAACAGGGCATCTGGCCCGACGAGCGCGACGCCGACCGCGTCGCAGCGCTCCGCCGTGAGGTTCGGGCTCCATGCGATGACTTCCATTTCGTAGGCCAACCCGAGGCGAGCAACAACGCTCCCCAGGTTGCCGAGCCCGAGTACCGACAGCGTGGAGCCGTGCATCGTGCGACCGAGTGTTCGCTGCCAGCCACCGGCTCTGACCGCGGCGTCCTCCGCCGGAAGAGACCGGGCGGTGGCGAGGATCAGTGCCCATGTGAGTTCCGCGGTGTTCCAGAGCGTCCCGCCGGTGCCGCACACAGTGACACCGCGGTCGCGGGAGGCGTCGACGTCGATCGCCGCGTTGAAGGGCCCCGTGGTCACGAGCAAGCGGAGGTCGGCCAAGCGTTCCAGGATCGATCGGGGGAACGGTGTGCGCTCCCGCATCGCTACCACTACGTCGAAGCCGGCCAGGCGGTCGACGAGAGCGTCGGCGTCGCTGACGTGGTCGGCGAAGTACTCGACGGTCGCGCCGCGCAGCTGTTCCCAGTCGGCGAGCGACTGGGCGACCTGCTGGTAGTCGTCGATCACAGCCACCCGCATGGCCTCGCAGGGTACCGTCCGGGAGGTGCGAGTCCTGTTGGCCCGTGGAACCGGTCGTCGCTTGGAAGTGCAGATCACGCTGGTCGCGTCACGCGACGAGGGATGTCACCACATGAAGGCCGGCGCCGATTGAACCCGCCTCGGGTCGAGACCTTGTCGGGCACGATCGAGGGCCAGACCATTGCTGCCCCGGACCGGAGCCCCGTGCAGCGATTCCTCGGAATCCCATACGCGGCCTCCCCTGAAGGCGCTCGACGATGGCAACGACCCGCTCCCGCGCCGGCGTGGGCCGGCGTTCGCCAGGCGGTTGCGTTCGGTCCCTCCGCCCCGCAAGGACCAGGGCTGCCGAGCCCGTTGCCGACTTTTCGCCCCGAGACGACGTCCGAGGACTGCCTGACTCTCAACGTATGGACCCCGGGACCCGACGGTCGACGGCCGGTCATGGTCTGGATCCACGGCGGTGCGTTCACGACTGGCGGCTCAAGCCAGCCCGTCTATGACGGCGCTCGCCTCGCAGCCGAAGCCGACGTCATGGTCGTCACGATCAACTACCGGCTCGGCGCGCTCGGCTTCCTCTGCCCCGACGACGCCGGACGGAAAACGGCGACGGTTGGGAACGCCGGGCTCCACGACCAGCTCGCCGCGCTGCGGTGGGTGCAGAGCCACGCACCGGCCCTCGGCGGTGATCCCTCGCGGCTGACAGTTTTCGGCGAATCCGCAGGAGCGGGGTCGATCCTGCACCTCCTGGCGTCGGCCGCCGAGCCCATCGTCACCCGGGCAGCAGCGCAGAGCGGGGAGCCGCGCACACTGAGCCGCGAGGAGGCGGCGCGTGTCGCGTCGCGGCTGGCGGCCGCCCTCGACCTCGATCGGGCCGACGCCGACACGCTGCGCCGTGTTCCGACCGCAGTGCTCTTGGCCGCTCAGGACCAGGCGATGGTCGAGCTGTTCGGCGAGACTGGCGTGATGCCGTTCGCGCCCGCACTCGACGGTGACCTCGTGGATCGTCCGGTGCTGGATGGGATGGCCGCCGGGCGCGGGAGCAGTGTGGCCCTCCTGATCGGAACCACCCGCGACGAGCTGCGGCTCTTCCCGGATCCGACGGGCGCCCAGCTTTGTGACGAGCGGCTGGCGCGCCGAGTGGCACGACTCGTCCCGGGTCGCGACCCCCTCGAGGTGATCGCGGCGTACAGGCGAACGCTCGAATCGGAGGTTGGCAACGGCGTCGTGTGGGAGGCGTTACGCACGGACGCCCGCATGCGGATTCCGACGCTTCGTCTCGCCGAGGCTCGCGCTCGCTGGGGCGCTCCCGCCTTCGTGTACCGCTTCGATTGGGCCGCGCCTGGGCTCGGTGCCGCGCATGCGATCGACGTGCCGTTTACGTTCGGTACGTTCGACCGGGAGGGATGGGGTGCCGCGGTCGGCCACACCGAGGTTGCCGAGTCGCTGGGGACTGAGCTGCGAAAGGCGCTCGCGGCACTCGCAGCCACCGGTGATCCATCGCGCGACGGCCTAGCCTGGCCGCCCTACGAAACAGCGCGGCGGGCGGTGATGGTGTTCGACCGTGACACCCGGGTCGTCGACGACCCTGACCACAGCGTTCGCGGCTGCTACCGCTGACAAGGCGCCGCGACTCGCGATCTGTAGAACCGCGAGTCATGCTCGGCACCATACGTTGGGACGAAGCCCGCGGTCAGCCCGTGATCGGGCCCAGCAGATCGTCACCGTGCGCAGAGTTGGGCCGCTGCTTCGCCCGCTCTGACGCGGCGACTGTCTCGGTCTCGACGGCGTCGGCAAACTTGTCGAGCACGTTGGCCAGCAGCCGAGCCTTACGAACCGTGTTCGAACGGTCTCCAGCCGACCACACCGGAAACTCGAGTGTGATATGGCGACTGCAGTCGGCGATCTCAAGCTCGATGTTGACGTACCGATCGGGGTCGTCTGTCGGCTCGGTGCGATCGACGACGGCGAGGATGTACGCACCGCCGTGGTGACCACGGCGGTTCAAGAACTCCCGAGCGTAGAAGCGATACTTCGGGCGATTGCGGGGCATGGCGACCTCTCGTAGAGCCGCCAGGGACCATCCCTAGCTGGCTAGTTCGTCATGCATCCCCAACCCCTGTCGCCGCCATCGTGTTCAGTCTGCTCCCCACCTAGGAGCCCAGTCCGTGAGTATCCACAACCTGTCAAGCCCCGACGAAGCGGTTTCGTCGAGGTCGAAGACCGACGCGGATCAACACCCCCGCGGGCCGACGGATTGATGAGCGACCCGCCGGGCGGACCCACTGGGAAAGCTCGGCAATCCTTAGATCCGCGAGTAGCCCTGACTCGCGGATGGACAGACCGCGCGTCCCGAGCGCCACCCGTCCTCTCAGAGAGCTAGTGCCCACCTTCTGCATCGGCGACGAATTACCGGGCAGGCTGCTCGTCCTCGATGCTTATCGACCGACGACTCGCGGTCGGGGAAACCGCGAGTCGCGGAATGCCAATGCATGCAGAGGCCGTACGCTGTAGTGATGCCTGACGAGCCCGACGTGACGTTTGAGATGGCCGCCAGAATTGGCACGGGCTGGCGGTGGCTCGACCAAAGAGGCTCCGTCTCTGTGCGCGACGGTCAAGTCGTGCTGTGCAAGCGCAAGGGCGACGTCATTGCCGGGGCGCCCGTCCGCGACGTGCTGGCAGGCAACAACAGGGGCAGCATGGGCGTCGGTACGAAGATGACCGTGGGATCGAAGACCTACGTCGTGGAGCCCGTCGGCTTCCGCATTTCGCCGGGGCTGCCGGGACGCGACATGGCAGAGTCCATGCGGGTCCTTGGCAACGTAAAGAAGGGCCGTGAGCTGACGGCGCACTTCCTGGCCGCGCTCGCAACGGCTGGAGCTCAAGTCAACGCTGCCGGAGACGACGGGACCCAGGACGATTCAAAGCCGACGTAGTGAGGAGCGCGTTCTGCGACGGGTAACTCGACGCCAGAACAGTCAGCTGCGCAACGAGACGTTGGCAGTCTTCGAAGCCATCACGCGGTGCTGCTGACACGCCCCACGTTTCACGTCTTCGAATCGGTCTCCGACGAGAGGCGCTCGACGGCGGCAGCCAACCGGTGATGTTCGGCCGTCAGCTCATCGATCTCGAACGCGAGGGTCCGCAATGCTTGATCGAAGCCGGCGAGCATTGGCAGCGCATACTCGACGAGCAACTCAAGTCGGTCCGCTTCGGGTGGGATCGCTGCCTCGACGGAGGCGCCGGCGTGGAGGCGCCGCCCAAGGACGCTGCGGTCCTGGGCTGCGTGCAGTGTGTCGTCGATCTCGTCGCTGGCATCCCCCACGATCTACCTCCTCGATCAGCAGGGCGGTCGGAACGGTACGCCCAGAGCGGCCTCGAAGGACACCCGCGATTGGACCGCCCGGGCAACCCCGCCTCCTCGGTCTCCCGCTGATTGATCCCCGACCGGCGATCGCCCAAGCCTTGGGTGTCGAGAGCGAGCAGGGGTACGTCGTCACGGCAGACGGACATGAGGTGCCGCTCACGAACTCAGCGCCGACACCGAACCCGCTCCCCGGGACCTTGCCGGCTCCGCCGGACCTGATTGCCGTGTCCGCGACATCGAAGGGGCCGCACTCACTCGATTGCGCGGCGGAGGCGACTCGCGGTCTAAGGACCGCGAGTCGGGGCTCACTGCTGGCGCGAATCAGGCGGCTTCTCGCCTGCCTGCGACGGGCCGAGAGTGCGCTCGAGCTCTGAGATTAGGCGCTTCGCACCGGCGCGGCACGCGCCGTTGCGGTGAGCACCACCTCAGGAAGCGCAAGGAAGTCCTACTTAGGTTTGGCTCACGCGCTCTGGAATCGCGAGTCGGCAGCCGGCGGCTTGAGCCAAGTCGCTCTCAACCCCGCTGCTGAAGCACGCCGATCCAAGTCAAATTGACTTACGCGGCCAACTCTTGGAGCCGACCGCGGCTCAAGCGAGCCGGACAGGCAGTTCCCCCATCGCGGTGAGTATGGGGTTGTCAATGCCGAGCACGGTGTATTTCGGGGGCTGGAGCACCTCGATCTCGTGGGTGCGTGCAAGCAGTTCCTCGAAGAGGATCGTGATCTCGAAGCGCGCGAGGTTGGCACCGAGGCAGAAGTGTGGCCCGCCACCGCCGAAGGCCAGGTGTTGGTTTGGTGCGCGGCCGATGTCGAACTGGAACGGCGACACGAAGACGTCCTCGTCGCGGTTGCCAGACGGGTACCAGAGGGTGACCCGGTCTCCCGCGGCAATCGGTACGCCGCGCACCTCGGTGTCGCGGGTCGCCCGACGAGCGAAGTACGAGACCGGTGAGGTCCAACGAAGGATCTCCTCGACAGCTGAGCGCATCATCGCGGGCTCGCGGCGAAGCTTCTCGAGCTGGTCGGGGTGGTCGAGGAGAGCGACGAGTCCACCCGAGATGGCATTGCGGGTCGTCTCGGAGCCAGCGACCGTGAGCAGAAGGAAGAACATGTCGAACTCGGCTTGGCCCAGCTTGGTTCGCTGACCATCGTCTGTCTCAATCTCGGCTGTCGAGAGGATCGTCCACACATCATCCTGGGGCTTAATCTTCTTCTGTTCACCCAACTGCCGCCCGTATTCGAACATCCGCACTTGGAGCTCCAGGTTCTCCTCGAGTGACGTGGCACGGTCCGGAGAACTGCCCATCAAGAAGTCGCTCGTCAGCGCAAAGAGTGGCTCGCGATCCTCGACGGGGATGCCGACGATGTCGGCGATCATGTTCATCGGAAGCTGGTAAGCGACCGCTTGCACGAAATCGCACGTACCTTGTTCGCGAGCATCCTCGACGATCGTTACCGCCCACTGGCGCGCCTGCTCCTCAAGGTGTCCCACCATCCTCGGTGTGAACCCGCTGCTGACGAGCCGGCGCAACCGCGTGTGATCTCGCCCGTCCATGCTCACGAGCATCGTGCCGCGCATTTCGGGCCGGTTAATCAGCGCAGGGCCGTCGAACGCGCTGAACAGTTCCGTGTCGCGGTTGGCCGACTGGATGTCATCGTGCCTCGAGAGCACCCAAACCCCCGGGTCGTGCAAGGCGTCGCCGTCCTCCGAGAACGGCTGCCAGCAAACCGGCGCCTCTCTGCGCAGGACCGAGAAGATCTCGTGCGGAAAGCCTCGCCGGTAGAGGTCGGCATCGGTCAGATCGACGTCGGTATGTGGACGGTAAGACGCAGGCATCAACGGCGAGTCCTTTGCGCTGTGGGCATGCGTTGGCAGACGCGGAGTGAGCCCCGAGCCGACGAGAGCGTGATCTTAAACGTTCGGCACCTAATCCCATGCGCTGCTCGAAGGGCGTGCGTCGAGGATCCTCGCGGAGAGGACTAGGCCCACTATGCATGTGGGTTCCCGAGCGTGGTTGATATCGATCGCCTCCGCCCGGTTGAACGCCGAATCCAGCGCCTCGTTCAACAGGAAGTACCCGTCGGCGACATCGCGCGGCGCTTCCGTCGAAGCCCGGGCTTCATTCACCGCGTCATCGAGATGAGCGAGCTTTCGGGCCGTACTCAAAGTGTTCCGTCGGCGTCGCGGCTGCGCCCAGTGGAACGCCGTGTTCTCCGCTGGCGTGACCAGGGCGCGTCCCACGCCGATATCGCTCCACGCTTCCACCGCAGTCCCGAGTTTGTCGAACAAGTCGAGAACTTGGCTCGCTACAAGCTTGAGCGCTAACGCAGGAGCGCTGATCGCGAGGCGTTGGACTTACGCAGAGTCTGACTCGCGGTCGTGGGAACCGCGAGTCGCGATCCCCCAGACCGCGAGTCGGGTAGCGGTCGATGACTCGCCATATGAGCAACCGCGAGTCGGTCGGAAGATCAGATCTTCGAGTGGGAGCGCGGCGAGATCAGTGACCCAGAATCGCCGGCTTTATCTTGCCCGCGGCGGTCGACAGGGCACTGCTCGGGGAGATCATGTTCGACAGTACCGATGAGATCATCGTCTGTAGGTCGCTGGAGATCTGGGGGTAGTTGGGCGTCACCGGTCGCGACACGACGATCTTGGCGAGTGCGTCGACTTGTTGGAAGTAGGGCGCCTGGGAGAACAGCGTCGGGTTGTACGAGGCCTGTAGGGCGGGCGGGTCACCCGTGGACACGGCCCGCTGGTCCTGGACTTGGGCGCCCTCGAGGTACTGAACGAATTGCCAGGCCGCTGCGGTGTGGGAGCTCTTGGCGTTGAGTGCCAGCATTTCGCCCCCGAGCGCCGACTGCGAGGACCCAGTCGAGGAGGGGAAGGCCGCGAAGCCAATCTCGTTCGGCGGTACAGCGGAGCCGGCTTTGGCGGCCGCGCCGAACACGAACGGGTAGTTGATGGCGAAGGGGGTCTGGCCAGAGGTGAAGGCCTCCTGGACATCACCTTCCTTCCAGCCCGTCACCGCCTGTGGGGCGATCTGGCTTGAGTAGATGGTGTCGTGTTCGAGCTGCAGAGCTTGCTGGTTCTGCGGGGTGTTGAGGTCGCTCGAGTTGAGCTGGCCTCCGAAGCACATGAATGCGGTGATGGCGCCCTCGTACTTATCGCCGGGAAAGGCGAGGCCCTCCTTCAGCAGAGGGTCCTTCTGCAGCGCAGCCTGGGCTTCTTGGACGAGTTGGGTTGGCGTGGTTGGCGGACTGGGAACGAGGTCGAGGCGATAGAAGAGACCCTCGGGGTTGATGAACCAGGGGATGGCGTAGGTCTTGCCCTGGTACTGACCAGCCTTGACCTGACCAGGGAAGAAGCCGGACAGGTCTGTTCCGTACTTGTCGAGCGGTGCGATCCAGCCCGCCTTGGCAAAGGTCGCAGGGTAGGTCACGTCGGACTCGATCACGTCCGGTGTGCTCGAACCGGCGATGAAGCGCTGCTGTATCTGGTGCAGGAACTGGGTCGAGTTCGAAGACAAGGCCAGGATCCTGATGTGGATGTTGGGATGAAGTTTCTGGAAGTCATTGGCAGCGGTCTGCGTGGCCTGCTCTTCGGTTCCTAGTCCCGCGGAGGCGAACACGACCGTTTGGTTGGTGTTAGCGGGAGTCTGCGAGGCACCGCTACTGCCACCGCCGCAGGCCGCAGCCACCGGGGCCAGCAAAGCCACGACACCAGCGAGCTGCCAAACTCGCGCTCGGTGGCCCGCTGACGGGGATGTGCGCCAGCCGGAATGATCGGCACCATCGACGGCATCGACACAGTTGCGGTCCAACGCGACGGGTCCTTAGGTCTTCACTGAGCCGCTGCTGGACGAACCGTCGCCCGACGCGTCCACCCGTTGAACGCTGAGGGGCCACCCACGGTTTGTCAATACGAGCGCGTACCGAGCGCCCTCAGACCACTTTTTAGCGGCGTTGTACGCGCCGACCAAGGCCGTGTCAAGAATCACGACGGCGAGGAGTCCTACCGCAAGGTGCGAGAAGACCGATATCCATTGTTCGCTGTGGACTACGCCTCCGAAGACCAGACCAAGTCCCACAGCACCAAAGAGAACGGCAATCGCTCTCCAAAACGACTTCCCTTTACCCGTTCGGGCCGCATCCACGTTGAGCGTGACCACACCGACGACGGCCATCGCAGTCCCAATTTCGGCTAGCGGGTCAGCCCAACGCGACGCCAACGTTGAGAAGGTGGCCCAGGCAAGAAGAACTCCGCCACCAATCGCGATTAGCCACGAAAAGTCGGTGAGAACCGCGCCGCTAGGCGACTTAAGCCTGACGACCTTGGGCTCCCTAGCGCCCCAACGCCATTCGATGAAGACCGGGATCCTCAGAAGCTCGAGAAGGGGCAAGGTCGGTTCGGAGCCTTGTTCGCCAGCTCCTTTGGATGCTGTTTTGGCCATTCGTGCTCTCGCTGCCCGAGCCGTACTGCCATCCGTTGGTGTGACTCGCGCCCATGCTCGGCTCGTCGCCAGTCGCCATTCGCATCACATCCTCCCACGTTCTAGCTGAGATATGAGCTGCGAGCCTGATCTGTTCGCACTGCGCCATCGGCCCGGAATCGCGAGAGGTCGTCGCGGAAGAGTAGAGAACAGGACGGTTTACCGTGCGCGGAGAAGCGACGCGTCAAGGAGTACACCGAGGGCGCAAGGCGCTCAGTGCTGGGCAAGCGTCAGGGAACGGTGCTATCCGGTCGTCCGCGAGGTCGCGACCGGGTTCGAGCGACCGGCGACCTCCTGCGAGTTGACCCGGCCTAGGAGGCGATGACCGAGCGGCCGTCACGCCACTGCCGCACGACGAGGTAGCGACCCTTCAGCGCGCCGCGATCTGAGCGTCCGAAGCCCATGAGAGTGCCCGGCTCGCCGCTCGCAGCGGGAATCGCCTTTACCTGCTCGAGGCCGTCGAGCATGCCGCGACTGCTCGCCACGCGTGCCCGTGCGAGCGCCTCACCTATGAGACGACCCATGTCGTACTGGCCGGCGGCGCCCGGTCCGACATCGCCGAGCGAGGCATAGATCGGGTTGGCCTCCGACACGGTGTCGGGATAAGCCCAACCCTCCCATTCGCGGGCGGCCTGCGGGTCGTGGTACCCGTAGATCAATGCCGAGTTGGCCACCACAGGCTGCGATGGGCGCTCCGTCGCGAGGGCGCGAGCGGTGTCCCACATACCAAGCGAAACGATCGCGTCGGCGTTGTCGCGCGATGTCAGACTGAGCTCAGCGACGGCACTGGCATGCTCGAAGAAGCCCGCCATACGTCGACCGACATACGACCGGTCTCGCTCGAGCGCGACGTGCCGGTATCCCCGCGAAGCAAGGTTGGCCGCGAGGAACGACGGCTCATCCTCGAGTGACCCGATTTGGTATTGGAAGCAGTATTCACTGCGGGTCTCGTCCGAACCTGTGTAGTTGATCGTCGGGATACGCGCTGCGTCCGCGAGTGGCCGTACGACGAGCGCGTTGTCGGAGATCGCGGGACCGAGGATCGCGACGACGCCTCCGTCGACCAGCTCCTGAAACGCTCGCTCCACCGCGACGGCGGATCCGTCGGGCAGGGGCAAGCCGAGCCCAGTGGCGTGCACGATCTCGACCTGGTCGTCAAGACGCCCAGAGTCGATCACCGGCTGCATGCCGAGCCGTACTGTTCGCTCGAACGCGACGCCGCCATCGGTCGTCGGGAAGTCGTGCAATATTCCGATCGGCACCCGAGATCCCGTCACGCGCCGACCCTAGTCACACACGGAACCTGGCCAGCACGCCTGGACCCCGAGGGCACGGTCTCCAGACGAACGGGAACCTCCGTTGCGCCCGCGGGGGACGTCGACGGCTCGCGCTACCGGTGACTCGCGATCCATCAGACCGCGAGTCACCGTCTTCGATCGCCGATCGCCACATCCAACCGAATAGCCAGCCGACGGCGGATCTGGCTCGATCTTGTCGGTGGTGGGAAGATCTCCGCCGGTGGTCACTGACCCATTCGATGCCTCAGCGGGCGTGCCCTATCAGCTCCTGGCCCAACTGCGCGGCGAGTGCCCGGTTTCGCGAACTGAGTCGGGTGCCTACTTTCTGGCTCGTCACGATGACGTGTTGGCGGCAACCAAAGAGATCGGAGTGTTCCAGGCGAGCTTCCGTGCCCCGGGGGTCACGGTACCGCCCGAGGAGCAACTCATCAGCGAGATCTCTGAACCGCGCCATGGCAAGATCCGCCGGATCATCAACTCGGCGGTGGCGCAGCATCGAATCGGCCGCGTTGAGCCGTTCGCCCGCCGCCTTTGTAACGAGTTACTCGACCCTCTCATCGCGCACGGTGGTGGCGATCTGGTGGCTGATTACGTGACACCAATTCCTGCGACTGTCATCGCGCACCTCCTCGGCGTCGATCCAGCTGATCATGCCCGCTTTGCTGAATGGTCCGACCTTGTGGTGCAGTCCGCCTACGCGACGAAGAATCGTAGAGAGGACGGCGTCGAGGGCGAGGGTCTGGCTGGGGTGGCACCCGACTTCGCGGCCTACCTCGATGGGATGATTGCCGAACGCAAGGCTTCGTCTGACCCACCGGACGACTTCGTGACGCGGCTCATCAATACGAGCGTTGATGGGGAATCTCTTACTGACCTTGAGATGCGCACGCAGCTCGCCTTCTTGCTGATGTCTGGGAACGAGACAACGCGCCACTTGATCGCCAACATGCTCGAGACGGTGTGCAGCGACGCCGCCCTCCTCGGGCGCTTGCGGATGGATCCGGGCCTGGTCCCGACCGTGGTCGAGGAGTCGCTGCGCCACGACTCGCCGATCCACGTACTGTTGCGCGATTGCCTGGTGGAAGCCACGATCGACGACGTCAGGATCCCCGCGGGCGTCAAGGTCGGGTTCGGCATCGCGTCGGCAAATCGTGACGCGAGCAACTACATCGATCCGGACGACTTCCGGCTGGACCGCCCGAACCCAAAGGATCATCTCGCCTTCGGCGGAGGCCCTCATGTCTGTCCTGGCGCTTCCCTCGCGAGACTCGAAGGCCGAATTGCACTGGAGGTCTTCCTGGATCGCGTCTCTCGAGCACGCGTCAACGAGCCATACCGACGCGAACCCGTCCCGGTGTTTTGGGCCAACGGACCCCGGCAACTACCCGTCAAGCTGACCGCTGCCACAGCGGATTAGCGCGTGTCTAGAACGCGCGAGACGAGATACCGGACTCCTTCCGCAGGGCAGTGACTCGCGGTGTCCCAGACCGCGAGTCAGCATCGCCTCCCTGTCGAAGCCATAGCCCGCGGTCCAGGGCCTTTCCCGCGACACAGATCGCAGGGCCCGCGTTGGTCATACAGACCCTGAAGCAGATAATGCTCCGCTCGTCGCCAACCACATTGGACTGATCATGATCAGACGGCGGCTAGGTCTTCGTCAGTGCTTCCGCTCGCTCGCGACGATGACGAGCCAAAGTCACGAAGACACGCTTATGCACCGGCTGCAAGAGCTTCCAGTACAGAAGACCGGGGATGCCCTTGGGTCGTAGCGCACCGACCTGAACGAGCTCTTGATTGTCACATCGCCAGCCCAGCCACGAATCGCCCACGAGCCAGCCGACCCCCCTCAACACGAGCTCCCGTTGCGTGTGACGTACGACCTTCCACCAGTCGACGTTTTCGCCTACGCGCACCGCCGACGCGCGGCGAAGGTGCCAACGCTCGCCGAAGATGTACCCAAATGCCCGCCGCATCCGCCAACCTCGAGCCAAGCCGTACCATTCGTAGCTGCCACCGATGCGCTCGAAGTCAGCGACGACGGCCTCAGCTTGATCCGACGTGATTGGTATGGAGACGCGCTCTGAGTAGACGCCGTCGACAAGCCCGGACTCCCGCTCAAGCAGATGGCGTTCAACCTCGATGGCCTGGTCGTCGAGTGCATTGAGAATTGCATCGCGCACGCCCGTCGGCCGAACGGAGAATGCGGCTTCAGTCCGGGCGGCATCTCGGACGACGACCTCTGTGACGAGGCTGTTGATAAGCGCGTGACTCACGCGCTGGTCCACTGGTGTGACCAGGTCCACCCAATAGGAGGAGAGGCGGGGCGTGAGGTACGGAACATCGACAATTCGTCGCGGCCGAAGACCGCGCGCGGAGGCGAAGGTAGCGATCATGTCTCGGTAGGTCGTGACGTCGGAGCCACCGATGTCATAGACCCCAGGCTCCGCGCTGAGCGCCTCGAGTAGGTAGCCGACCATGTCTCGGAGCGCGATGGGCTGAATCCGCGTGCGCACCCATCGCGGGCAAACCATCAGCGGCAGCCGCTCTGTCAGGTAGCGCAGCATCTCGAAGGAAATGCTGCCTGCTCCCAACACAACAGCAGCGCGAAGTTCGACCACGGGCACACCCGCCTCAGCCAACACACGGCCGGTCTCTTGGCGGCTCATGAGATGCTCGGACGTCGGTTGGTCCCCAAGCCCGCCGACAAAGACAATGCGCTCGACGCCAGCGGCGGCTGCCGCCCGACCGAACTTCTCCGCCAAGTCTCGATCCCTCGAGCGGAAGTCGCCCCGCTCGAGGGAATGGACGAGGTAGTAGGCGGCTCCACAACCACTGAGCGCCAGCCGGACCGCGTTCTCGTCGCCGATATCGACCCGGTGAACTATTGCGCCGGGTATCTCCGATGGGCGGCGAGCAAGCGCCACAGGCTCATGCCCACCTTCGAGCAGTGCAGGTACTAGGGCACGCCCGACAAAGCCCGTCGCACCTGCAACTGCGATCCGCACGTCACCAGCATGATCGCCGGGCGGCCAGGCTCCAACACCCTCTCAAACTGGCCCGGAGGTCCAATGGCGGACTCGCGGTTCAGACCGCGAGTCCGCCACCGAGATCAAACGAGATCCCGTCACGCGCCGACCCTAGTCACACGCGGAACGGGCCACGGTCTCCAGACGTGCGCCCGCGGGGGCTGTCGACAGGTCGCGCTTCCGGTCACTCGCGATCCATCAGACCGCGAATCGCCCGCCGACTGGCGACCTGACGAGCCACGAGCTCCACGGGCTCATCAGCGCGGACTTCCGGTCGGGGACGGAGCGCGGGCAGGATTGTTCCGTCGCGTCCTGGTAAGGGGTATGCGACTGCCGATATCCCGACTCCCCGCCTACGACAGCATTAGACAATAGGGACGAGCGCCAGAGAGAGGAACACAGTGAACAAGTCGCAATTTATCCAGGCGGTCTCCGAAGAAGTCGACGTCTCCAAGGCGGAGGCGAAGACTCTCGTCGAGGCCTTTGAGCGTGTCGTGGTGTCGACCGTTCAGACGGGTGAGGCCATCACCCTCACGGGCTTCTGCAAGTTCGCGCGCAAGGACATCGCTGCCAGGCCGCGGCGACAGGGCAGGAATCCGTTCACTGGCGAGGAGCAGTGGTTTGAGGCCCGTCCAGCCTCGAAGGGAGTTCGCATCACCGCACTGAAGTCCTTCAAAGACGCAGTGGCTCGTGGAAAGGCGAAGCGCCGATGAGCACGGGCGATCACTCGCCCTCTCGACGCATCCGGTAAGACCTCGAGGTGTCGGCGCCTCGCGGTCCCTCAGACCGCGAGTCCCGGCCTGCCGCAAGTCGCGTGACCGGCGCGGGCCGTCGCCGGGCGCGGGAGCGGGCTTAGGTCGCCGAGGCTGGGACCGCGCTCGGCGCCGTCAGCGGCCACGGGTGCGTGCGCTCGACCGCGAGGGCGACGTCGAAGAGCAGGTCGTCGGCGTGGTGCGGGGCGAGGACCTGCATCCCGATCGGGAGGCCGTCGACGCTGCCCGCCGGAATCGAGACGGCGGGGTTCCCGTAGACATTGGCGACGATCGTCAGCCCGCCCATCTTCACGAGCTCCGGGAACCGCCGTGCCGCGTGGTCGATCAGCGCGCTCGGGAGCTTCGGGGCGACGACGCTGGCGAGGCGAGTGCCGAAGAGGAGGCCCCGAAAGGCGTCGAGTGCGGCGCGGCTCGACTTGGCCCAGTCGATGAAGCTCTCCTCGCGGCTGCTCTGCTCGGCTTCGGCCGCGAACGCTGGACCCGGGTTGGTTGCCGCGATCACGAAGTCGACCTGATCGAAGACCGCCGCCATCGCCTCGTTCAGCTGGACCCGCAGCGACTCCGCGACCGCGGCGGTTCGCAGGTTGTACAGGGACTGCGCCATATAGAGGCCGAGGGCGACCTCGGGGGTCATCAGCGAGGCGCAACTCGGCCACCGGTCCCCAAGGTCCGCGAGCAGAGTCGCCAGGTTCCCCATCATCCATTGCGCCGCCAGGTTCGGCAGCTCGACGTGCACGTCGACCTGGCGCATACCTGTCGCCGCGATGAGGTCGTCCGCCTCGGCGCGGATCCGCTCCTCGACACCCGGGTCGAGCCGGACGTCGCCGAGGCCGGGCACGACCGCGACCCGACGTCCGGCCAGCTCGTGGGTGCCGAGCCCGGCCTCGAAGCCGGGGTGCTTCGGGAGCGTCGAAGGGTCGGCGCCGTGATAGCCGCCGCACACGTCGAAGTAGCGGGCGGCGTCGCGGACCGAGCGCGCCACGTTGCCGAGCACGATGGTGTTGGGCCGCGCATACGCGTCCGGGCTGCGGGGGATGCGACCGAACGTCCCCTTCATCCCGAGAAGGCCGACGTAGCCGGCAGGGATCCGGATCGAACCGCCCCCGTCGCCACCCGTGGCCAGCGTCACCAGTCCACCGGCGACAGCGGCGGCGGAACCGCCGGACGACCCCCCTGCGGTGCGGCCGTGACGCCATGGATTGTGCGTGACGCCGTCGATTCGGTTCACGCTCACGTTCAACCCGCCGAACTCGCACGCGGTCGTCTGGCCGACGGGGACCGCCCCGCCCCGGTCGAGCAGCCGCTCGACGTGCACGGAGGTGTGCGACGCCACCCGATCGGCGAAGACGAGCGATCCCTCAGTCTGGGGCCAGCCCCGAACCGGTTCGAGCTCCTTGATCCCCGTGGGGACGCCGCCGAAGGGCTTGGACACGTCGGCGCGTGCCGCGGCCGACCGCGCCCGGTCGGCGTCGACGAACGAGAAGGCGTTGAGATCGCTCACCTCGATCGCGGCCAGGCTCGCGTCGAGCTCCTCGAGGGGCGACCGCTCCCCCGCTCGCAGCGCGTCGACGAGCGAGCACGCATCGCCTGCCCAGGGCGAACCACTCACGCGTCGATCATGGCACGGCGACCGGAACCGGTGAGCGCCGCGGACCTGAACATGGTGGTCCGACACGCTCCTGACTCGCGGTTTCCCAGATCGCGAGTCGGATCCCGGCCGCTGCGGGCCTCGGCGTGACTCCCGACTCAGATGGCCAGACCGCCCTGCTCGCCGAGCTCGACGACTGGGTCGTCGCGGTCATCGAACTCGAGGCGCAGAGCGCGGCTGATCGTTGCGTGCATCTCGTACAGCGAGGTCGTGTAGGTGAGCTCCAGGATCTCCTCATCGGAGAGTCCCGCTTGTAGGGCCGCGAACGTCGCATCAGCCACCCGCCCCCCGCCGAGAACGAGGTCGTCTGTGTAGGCCAGCACGGCGCGCTCCAACGGGCTGAAGCAGTCGGCCACCGACCACGACGGTATGGCCTGGATCTGCTCCTCGGTGAGGCCCGCGTCGCGACAGGACTTGCAGTGCTGCGAGAACACGAACTGGCTCCCCCTCGCCCACCCGGCGCGGGTCATGCCCAATTCCCGCAATTTTGGGTCCAATCGGCGGGCCGGGTTTCGGTACAACGCAAAGCCGCGCACGGCGTGGTCAAGCACGTCGGGAACGAGTGCGAACACGGTCCACCAGTTGCCAGGCGTGCCGGCCGCCGTGCCTGGCTGCTCGACCGGATCTCGCTCTCCAAACATGAGGTCGTAGAGCGGCAGCACGGACTCAGCCGCGTCCCCGCGACTCACCTGCCGCAGTCGAGGCACCATCGGGCCGACAGTAACGGGGCGCCGCCATCGCCGCCCACGGGAACGAACGGCCCGTCGTGACTCGCGATCCTGAACATCGCGAGTCCGATCCGCAGACCGCCAAGGTGATCTTCTCCACCTCTGCGTGTGCGACCGAGGCGACCATGGCGCGGCGTCGGTGTCGATGTGCCGACTGAGGGCGCGCTGGCTCGGTCAGCGACACTGCCTCGCCCGTGGGCCCATCGGCCAGGGCCGTCTACCCGGTGAATCTTGCGGTGAACACCGTGGGCGTCACCCCTCCACCTGGGCAACTGTCCGAGCTGGGGTTGTAACTGATGCTCACCGAACCGTTGCCACCGAAGAGGCTCAAGGCCGACGACGAGCTCGCGGCGTTCGGAGCAGCGAACGACGATCCGCCACCGCCGCCACCGAAGTTGCCGCCCCCTCCTCCAGCGCCGTAGCCGCCACCGCCGCCGCCGCCGTCATCGGGCACGCCGCCGCCTCCACCGCCGAACCCGATGCCGCCGCCGCCACCGCCGGCGCCGCCCGGGTTGCCAGAGTTCGTCCCGCCGTCACCGCCGGTGGTGTTGCCGTTCCCGCCACCGGCCGTCCCCGATCCGGTGCCCATGCCGCCACCACCGCCGGGGCCGCCCCCGCTGTAGCCGCCGCCTCCACCGCCGCCGCCGACGTCACCGGCCCCGGTTCCGCCGGCGCCGCCACCGCTCCCACCACCGCTCCCACCGGACCCCACACCGCCGCCTCCGCCTCCAGCGCCGCCTCCGCCGCCGCCATCGCCGTTGCTGGCTCCGCCGCCACCACCATTGCCATTGCCTCCGTTGCCAGCCGGAGCGCCGAGCAGGCCGCCCGCTCCGCCTCCGCCGCCCTGGTCGGTGCCCCCCCCGCCCCCGCCGGCCACGACCAGCGGGGCGCTCGCGCTCACCGCGGAGGCACCGCCCCCACCGCCGCCGCCGACGAACCCTCCGGCAGCGCCGCCTCCTCCGCCTTCACCACCCGGGGCGCCAGCGTTGCCGCCCATGCCGCCAACCTCCACGCTGAAGGTCGCACCCGGGGTCACCGGAACCCTCGCGGCGACGCTGGCCGCCGCACCACCGTTGACTTCGGGAGGGTTAAACCCGCTGATCCCGCCTTGGCCGCCGATGGCGACGATCGTGACGAAGCAAACCCCGGAGGGCACCGTCGTCGACGTGAAGCCGGGGTTCGAGGAAGAGAAGAAGGTGACCGCACCGCAGGCGTCGGTGGTGGGGTCGTCCTTGATGGTCACCGAACCGTCGCCGCCGCCGGTAATCAGCGCAGACGACGTGCTGGTCGCGTTCGCGGCGGCGAAGGAGGACCCGCCGCCGCCGCCACCCTCATCGCTGCTGCCGCCGCCGCCGCCGTAGCCGGCTCCGCCGCCACCACCGATCGCGAGCCCGCCGCCGCCACCACCGAACCCGATGCCACCACCGCCGCCGCCGCCTTCACCGTTGCCGCCGTTGCCCGCTCCCCCGTTGCCGCCGGAGTCGTCGCCGGCCCCGCCGGCCACGCCGAGTGAACCCCCCATGTTTCCCGCCCCCCCGCTGCCGATCTGGAGGGCGGCGCTACCGGTCCCACCGGTTCCTCCACCCGGAGGGGAGTTGCTGCCGGCCCCGCCGCCGCCACCCCCGACCGTGCCGTCGCCACCCCCGCCGGGGCCGCCGGGCGTGCCGGCCGAACCGCCGCCCCCGATCTGGACCCCACCACCACCACCGCCGCCGCCAGTACCGGCTCCGCCGGCGCCGGTGGCCGCCGAGCCGCTGTATACGCCACCCGAGCCGCCGCCCCCGGCGCCGGCGCCGGCCGGGTTGGTGAGAGTCCCGGCGTTCCCGCCTCCAAAGAAGGAGCGGCCGCCGCCGCCGCCACCGGCCGCTGTCGCCAGGACCGCCCCCGCGCCGCTCACGGCCGACGCGCCGCCGCCACCACCGCCCTGCGGGGAGCCGCCACCGCCACCCCCACCGACTCCGCCGGGTCCACCGAGCCCACCCCCGACGGTCGAGCCCGCGTTGCCGGCGCCACCGACCTCGATGTTCAGCGTCTCCCCGGGGGTGACGGGCACTCTGGCCGTCACCGTCGCACCGTCGCCGCCCGGCGAGGGATTGAAGGAGTTGTTGGCTCCTCCGGCGCCGCCGTTCGCCGTGATGGTCACGAAGCAGATCCCCGGCGGGACGGTCGCCGACGCGGGCCCCGTCCCGGTCGAGGAGAAGAAGGTGTTGGGTGCCGCCGTCGCAGAGCCCCCGAGGCCCCAGAGCCCGGCGACGGCGAGACATCCCGCCGCCCCGACGCTGAGCGCGCGCCAGCGACCCATCTCCGCCTCCTCCCGAGGGATGCGGCACGTTAGCAAGTCGGCCTTCAGGCGAGGAGCAGGGCGGTTGGCCGAGTTACCGAATCGAATGGACTCGCGGTCCTGCACACCGCGAGCCAATAACGCACATCGCCAAGTCGGCCCGACGTGCTTCTGGGTCTGCTGATCGACGCCGGTGCGGCCCGCTATCCCGTGAACGTCACGACCAAGCCCGAGGCCGCAGGCGTCGGGCTCGGTGTTGGGCTCGTGCAGCCGCCGGGGGTCGCGTCGGTGGTCGGGTTGTCGGTGATCGTCACCTGACCGTCACCGAGCCGGTTACTCAACTGAGACGAGCTGCTCGTCGCGTCGGCCGCCGCGAACGACGAGCCGCCGCCGCCGCCGGCGCCTTGGAAGCTTTGGAATCCGCCGCCACCACCGCCGCCGTAGCCGGCACCGCCCCCACCGCCGTCGCCGCCGGCACCGCCGGCACCCAGGCCGATGCCGCCGCCACCGCCACCGCCGCCGCCGCTGCCGCCGAGACCGCCCATGTTGGCGTCGCCGCCCTTGCCGCCGCTGGCCGAGCCAACGCCGCCGTTGCCGCCAGTGCCGAAGAAATCGAAGCCAGTGGAGCCCAGGCCAGCCCCACCCGTGCCGGTCCCCCCGTCGCCGCCCTTCTGGCCACCGCCGACGTTGATCTGGACGCTGCCGGCACCGCCGCCACCGCCACCGACGCCGCCCGCGCCGTTCCCACCCGCACCCGCGTCGCCCGCGCCAGCCCCACCGGTGCCGACGCCGCCGCCGCCGCCCCCGGTCCCGTCGAACTGATTCCCGGAGCCGCCGCCCCCGACGCCCGCGCTCGTCCCGCCCCCAGCGCCGAAACCACCCTGGCCGCCGTCGGCGCCGAGCAACCCGCCGGCCCCGCCGTTGCCGGCGACACCTTGGCCGCCAGCACCCGCTGCGACCACGAGGGGCGTGTTTCCGCTCGCGACCACCGAGGCGCCGCCACCACCGCCGCTGCCGATGAAGTTGTTGGAGGCGTTCCCGCCGCCACCACCGCCGCCGATTCCGCCCATCCCGCCGATGAAGTTCGCGGTCCCGTCGGCGCCCTTGCCCGCGACCAGAACCGAAAGGGACGTGCCGGGCGTGACGGGGATCCGCGCGCTGACCACCGCCGCGGCGGCTCCGACCGCTCCGTTCGTGGCGCCGCCGCGCCCGCCGTCCGCGGTGATCGTCACGAAGCAGATGCCGGCCGGCACCGTCGCGGCGTTCGGCGTGAACCCGGCCGTCGACGACGTGAAGAGCGTCGTCAGGCCGCAGGAGTCGGTGGCCGGGTCGTCGGTGATGGTCACCTGGCCGTCGGTGCGAGAGCTCACTGAGGAGAAGGTGTTCGTCGCGTTCGCGGCAGCGAAGGACGAGCCACCGCTCCCGCCGCCCACAACAGCTCCGCCGCCGCCACCGCCGTAGCCGGCGCCCCCACCCCCGCCGCTGCCAACACCGCCGCCGCCGGCTCCGATGCCGATGCCGCCACCACCGCCGCCGCTCTCAGCGTTGCCCCCGAAAAACGCGGCGCCGCCATTGCCGCCGGAGTCATCGCCGATCCCGCCGCTCTTTCCGTTGGGGGCGCCCGCCCCCGCGGCGCCGGTTTGGAGCGCGGCATTGCCGGTGCCGCCAGTTTGGGTCGGATCCGAACCATTGCTCCCGGCCCCGCCGCCACCACCGCCGACCGTGCCGTTCCCGCCCCCGCCGGGGCCGCCGTCGGTGCCACCGGACCCTCCGCCACCGACCTGGACGCCACCACCGCCACCACCGCCGGCACCACTCTGGCTGCCACCGTCTCCGCCGGCGCCGGTGGCGACCGTGCCGCTGTACACGGCACCCGTGCCGTGGCCTTGGCCGCTACCGTCACCGGCCGCGGTGGTGAGGGTCCCCGCGTCGCCTCCGGCCCCTTGCTGGGCGCCACCGCCGCCGCCGCCCGCGGTGACCAAGACGACCCCCGGGCCACTCACCGCCGACGCGCCGCCGCCGCCGCCGCCCCCGCTCGGGGCGGTGTTGCCGCCGCCGCCACCACCCCCGCCGAACGTGCCGGCCCCGGGACCCACGCTGCCGGAACCGCCGACCTCGACGTCGAGTGCGTCCCCCGGGGTCACCGGCACCCTGGCGATCACGAACGCACCATTGCCGTGCCCAAAACCGTTGCCGGCGTTACCTCCTCGAGCACCATCAGCCGTGATGGTCACGAAGCAGATCCCGGCCGGGACCGTCGCCGCGGCGGGCTTGAACCCCGGTGTCGTCGAGGTGAACAGGGTCGACGGGATCGCCTCAGCCGGGCCGCTCAGGCTCACGAGCCCAGCGGCAGCGAGGCATACCGCCGAACCGATGCTCACCGCCCGAGAGCGACCCACCGACCTCTGCCTCCACTTGGACGAAGCGGCACGCTAGCAAGCCAGCCACTGCGCGAAGGAGAGGCGCGGGTCCGCGGATGGCATCGACTCGCGATCCTGCAGACCGCGAGTCGGAGACGCCTCCGGTGTCACACGGCCGGGGCTGCGGAGGAACTGGTGAGATCGGCTGGCCCTGACCTGGGCGGGCCGGTGCTCGTGCGCTCCGGCAGCAGGAGCACCGCGCCGACGAGGAAGCCAATCGCACCAATGAACGTGCCGATGTTCATGAGTGATGCGTTTCGGACCTGCTGCGTCGCCGGGACAACGTGTGCTGCGAGGGCTGAAAGCCCGAAGGCCACGGAGCCGGCGAGGTTCACACCCGCGATCCACCAGCCGGATCCTCGTGGGGGCCAGGACCATCGGCCATGGCACACCTCGCACCAGGCGAGCCAGCTCGCGATGAGGAAGCACGCGGATCCGAGCACGTCGGGGGTCCAGACACGACGGTTCATCTCGTGCACCGTGCTCGCCCTCAACGCAGCGAAGGTGCTCACGTTGAAGAACAACGTGCCGAGGAGCTGCACCGACGTCGCACACCAGTCGATGCGGTCTGGCTCCCACGTCACGAGTCGCCAGCGCTGGGGTGCTCGTGTCCCCGGCGGTGCGCGTCGGGTGTTCGCCACCTCAAGGTATTGCAGCAGTCCCGCGGTCGTGAAGAAAAGGGAACCTACGAAGAACGTGATGCCGTCCCCGGTAAGGCCGACGGCCGTCGAATAGCCCGGTGCCGCGCCAAGGGCAAAGAGGATCGATCCGACGGCAAAGAGCACCCCGATCCACCAACCGATCGCGCCCGGCGCCCACCACGTCGAACCTCGGCGGGTGTCGAGCACCTGGTCGTGCTTGCGCTGACCACGCGACGTCCAGGAGACCTCGGACCCATCTGGACGACGCAGCGTCGCGCACGTGATGAACGGACCGGGACCACTCGTGTCGACGACAGCCCAGCCCTCGGGCAGATCGAGCCGCCTCCGCAGTCGAGCGGCGCGGAGCGAAGCACGCACGGGCACGATGTCCGGGGCTCCACGTCGACGCATCGGACCTACTCGCCCAGGGCCGGCCGGCCCTTCCTCGGTCAACGGCGCCGTATCGCCGGGTTCTCCGTCATGCGGAGCCACATCGGCAGGACATCGTGCATGGACAGCATGTGAGCGAAGAATCGAGGGCGACTGATCAGCCAGAGCTTCCAACGCAGGGAGACCCAATCGCGGCGCAATCGTCCGAAGTACCGGAGATCCCGGAGCGAATCCTGCGCTGACGCCCAGTCACCGAAGGAGACGCGTCGCACGTAGTCGTCGAGCGAAGCCTGGAAGAACCGCGGACTGACGACGTCACGCATGTAATACCGACCGGTCCGTCGATCGTCGCGCACGGTGTCTTGCAGCTTCTCTGCGTATCGCCGCCGACTCGCAGCGAAGTTGGGCCCGTCGGAGTCACTCTCTTGGTGGACCCGGAACCTCGTCACTGGTGTTCGCTGGAATGAGAACTGCCATCCCGATCGGAAGGCACGCACATAGAGGTCGTCGTCCTCAAAGCCGCGGAGCTGCTCGTCGAAGCCTCCCACTTCGATGAACGCGTCGCGTCGGATGACACTCGCGGAAGGCGGCACCATCAGGTCGTGAGCGAGGCACTCGGCCAATGAGTTCTTCGGGTGATCGACGGAGTGCTGACGAAGGTACGCGCGCGTGACGACGCGTCCATCCGAGTCGATCTCGTCGAACTCACCGTAGGACCACGCGACCGCCGGATCCGTTTCGAACGGCTTGCAGAGAGTCTCCAGGTGCTCCGGCAGCCAGATGTCGTCCTGATCGAGGAATGCGACGAGGGCACCCGCGGCGAGCCCGACGCCGGCGTTCCGGGCTGCCGACTGACCCGAGTTGTCCTGCCGAGCGATTCGAATCGGAAACGGCGCGGCGACGCCATTGAGGAAGTCGAGGTCATCGGCGGTCGACCCGTCGTCGACCACGATGAGCTCAATCGGTGGGGTCGTCTGATCGACGACGCTGTAGACGGCGTGACGAAGATGACGTCGGCCTTGGTACACGGGCAGGATTGCGCTGACGTCGAGGGTCGCGGTGTCCGGCTGCTGGCCGCTCAACGGATGACCCGGTCCGATGGCGAGCGACTCAAGATCGACGTGTTCTCGGTACCCGGGATCAGCGCGGCCACGGAGCCATTGGCCGACGTTGGCGTCGTGGCTCGTGGTCGTCTCCCGGACTCGAGCTAGCTGCCCGCTCGAGCGCTCGATCGCCGTCGTGGCGGCGCTTTGAGCGCAGCACCAGCGGTGTCGGCCCTTCAGCTGACGGCCGATCTCAGCCAGGTTGGTCTCCACGTTGGTCCACAGGTCGTCGCTGAGCGTCGTGTCAGATCGCACCGCGAACGCGAGGTGGGTGAGATCCGGTGCGCTCAAGCGAACCTGCAGCATCGCCCGGAACTGATCGGGTTCGCGCCAGAGCCACAGCGGCACATACTCCCCTGCGCCGACGACCCGTGATCGGACTTCGGTCAATGCCAACGTGACGCCCGACGTCAGTGGGAGCATGACCATCCCGGTGTGCCGTGCGTCGTCGGGCACACGAAAGTCGCCGGGTGATGGTCGGTACGCCGACTGCGGCACCGCTCGCAGGTCGGGCAGCCATCCGGTGGTCTCCTCCCCGGCCGCCAGGGTGCGCGTTGCCCGGCGACCCGGTTCAAGACTCAGATCGACGAGCACGCCGCGGTCGTCCAGGCGCCGGGCGAGAGCGGTCGTCATGAAGCCGTCGCCGTGCTTGTGGACCTGTGGCGCCTCGCCAAAGGCCTGCCGATAGCCGTCGATCGCCACGTCGCAGCAGTGCGCCACCCACCCGGCGTCGGCGTTGTCAGCAACCCAGCCGTCCCGCCAACGCCACGTGTGCGGGTGGACGCCCACAGCATCGCCCGCCTCGCGAAATTGCGACCATGCCCACTCGTACTCCGCAAGCAGCCAGGTCGATGACCCGTATGCCTCGGCGATCTGCGGGTCCACGCGGACACACCAGGTGAATGCCGCTGGGCTACCGGCCCCTTCGCTCAACCGGTCGCGCAGCCCAGGAACGAGCACCACCAGCCGCTCCAGCCCACGGCACGGCTCGGGTGACCGTGTCGGGAACGTACGCGGATCCGGCTCGCCGTCAATACACAACACGACCGAAATGGTCTCGGAGAAGCCCTCGCCAGCTCCCGACATCGCGCACGGATGGTAGACGTCGCCGACCGTGCGGCCCACCTGACCTTCGGATGTCGGCGCCTGGCTTCAGAGAGCGGTAGGCCCTCAGCCGCCTCGATGCTCCGTTGCGGCCGCCAAAGGTGACGATGGCGGGAAGCGTGTCGTCGCGACTCGCGATCCTCGAGACCGCGAGTCAGATCATCCCGTGAACTCGGCGACGGCGGTGATCGTCGCGGCCGGCGTTGATGGTGAGGGAGGCCCGGGCGTGAACGTGAGGTTCACGAAACCGTCGCCGCTCACGGTCGTGCAGGTGTCGAACGTGGCCGACGCCGGGAAGCCCGATCCACCGCCGCCGCCCTGGTTGGCGCCGATGATGAACGTGGGGGTGAACTCCTGTGTGCCCGAGCCACCACCGCCGAAGAATCCGCCACCGCCCCCGCCACCGCCCGACCCGTTCGCGTTGACGTCGGCGCTTTCGGGTGCGCCGGCGCCGTTGCCGTTCGGCGTGCCCTGACCGGCGCCGCCTCCGGTTGATCCGCCGGCTGACTGCGTTCCTCCCCCACCCACGGTTCCGGCCGGGCTCGTTGCTCCCGGCGGGTTGGAACCGTCGGAGCCCGTGGTGCCGCCGCCGTTGCCGCCGCTGCCGCTGTCCTCGCCGACTGCCCCGTCGATGGCGCCGCCGCCACCGCCGCCGCCGCCGGCTGCAGCGAGGGTCACCGAGGCGGCCATGACGGCTGATCCGCCGCCGCCGCCGCCACCACCACCTGTCCCCGTGTGTGAGTCGCCGCCGGCACCCGCTGCATTGGAACCGCCCGAGCCGGCGACACCGCCGTGACCTTGGTTATTGGGGCCAAAGCCCGTCACGTCGCCACCGCGCTGCCCGACGATGATCGTCAAAACGGCTCCGGGGACCACGGTGACGGTGACGGTCGTGTGACCCCCGAGACCGCCCACGCCCGGCGTGCCCCCCTCAGAGCCCCCGTTGACAAGCCCGCCTGTCCCCCCTTGCGCGCCGCAGAGCTCGACGGTGAGAGCGGTGACGTTGGCGGGAACGGTGAACGGAAATGAGCCGGGGGTCGTGAACTGCTGGGAGCCCGCGGCGTGCACTTGCCGACCGACACTGGCCGGTGCCGCCGCGCTGCCTGCGAGGGCCAGGCCAGTCGCCGCCAAGGCGACCAGTGCTGCTCGCCGCATCAGCTTCCGCCTCCGCCTCGTCCTGCCCGACGCCCAGACGCGGGCATCCTACGCACAACCCCTGCGCCGGCGTGGGTCCCATGTTCCACGCTCGGCGCACCACTCCGTGTTCCGGCGGGGTCACGACGTGCCGTCCTCGCCGCGCCTTCGCTGGCCGCCCCCGAGCGTGGGGCGTCGGTGTTGTCGCCGCGCCTATCGGTCGACTCGCGGTTCTCCAGACCGCGAGTCGGCGTCAGGTCTGCCAGCTGATGGCCCAGTCGGCGACATGTCCGGCCCGCGTCGGCAGGTTGAAGCTCGCGAGCCCTCCCCCAATCGTGATGCGGGTCTGCGATCCACCGACCCACGCGACGGGGTGGCGGGCGTGGGCAGGGATCGCGACCTGCATACGGAGCGTGCCGCCCGCGACAGGGCGGAGGTAGCCCCGGATCAGCCCCGACTGGCGGGCCAGCCCAACTTCGGGGAAACGCAGCGAGAAGTCCTCGAACGGGAACTGTGGATCGACGCGATAACCCGACTCAGTGGGTGTGATCCCGGCCAGGTTGATGGCGCCCATCACCATCCAGGTCGGCTGCTCGGTGTTCTGTCCCTCGTAGGTCGTGATGCCGACTGCGCCACCACACTGGGATGGAGCACTGGAATAGAAGGAGGAGCAGGTGTCGTCGACCGAGGTGATCCCGTCCCAGTGGTCGGGGAAGACCGCCGCGTGGTTGGCCAGTGTCGTGCGCTCGTACTCGTCGAAGGCGAGTTGACGCGCTTCGGGCATCGAGTCGCCAAGGCTGGCGTACGCCCACGTCAGCCAGCCGTCGGGATCGAACCAGGTTCCCCCCGGCCAGACCGCGTTGTTGCCGCCGATGCCGGCTGTGACCTCGGTGACGGCCGGGTCGTTTCGGGCGGGACCGAGCGATGTCCCGATGCGGTCGGGACCGTTGATGACGGTCGGAGCTCCGACCCCGTCGAGGAACCGGCGGATGTTCGCGATGAGCGTGGCGGTCTGGCTGGGATTCGGCGCGCCGGCCAGGATTGCCCACGGCTGGGGTTCCAGCCAGAGCGCGCCTGGACCGAGCTGGCTCGTCCCTGCGTACCCTCTCGAATACCACCCGAGCCCCGTCCACTGGCCACGCAGGGTCGTGAGGAGGTTCGCCGCCGCGGTCCGCAGCTGCGCGGCGAACGTGTGGTCACCCCGTAGGTCGGCGACCTGCGCGAGTCGCGGATACATGTAGGCGCACTGGGCGACGACGAGTGTCGATTCGGTCATCCCCATGTACATCGGAGAGAAGTCCGACCAGTCGCCGGTGGAGAGCGCGAGGTACTCGCCGTGTGGGCCGAGCAGAGATTGTTGATGAGCGAACGCCAGCTTGAGGTGCTGCCAGAGCGTCGTCGCCTGCTGCGACCCGTAGAAGCGCACCTTCCGATCGAAGAAGCTCACATCACGTGTCGCCAGCCCGTACTCGCTCGAGGCGAGCAGCAGCCAGAAGTCCAGGTCGTCCGAGGTTCCCAGGTTGAACTGGGCGCAGAGGCCGGTCGACCCGTACGGAAGCTGGTTGTTCACCGCGGGTTGGAACTGCGTCGAGTACGTGAGGATCTCGCGGGCGAGCGCCGGGTCGAGGTAGGTCGTTGGGAGTAGATAGTGCAGCCAGCTGCGGGTTCCGAGGTTCAGGCCGAGGTCGTACTGGTAGTACCCGCCCTGCGTGATCGTGTGGTCTCCGCACGTCTCGTCGTAGACCGACGCTGAACGCAGGAGGTAGGCGTCCCACATGAGCTCGCGACCGAGCCACGGCTGATTGTTCCCCAGCGAGGCCTTCGGCAGCGCTGAGTACCACGCGCGCTCGCTGGTGGCGAACGGGTCGCCCGTGTGTCGGTACTTCGCCACCAGGGCGGGGATCTGGCCTGGATGTCCGTAGCCATACAGGTAGCGCAGCGTCGTCGACTGGCCGGGTCTGAGCACCGCGTCCGTTTCGAGGGCGAACAAGGTGGTCCCCTCGGTGCCGTTCGCAACGCCGTCAGCCCGGCTGTCGTGCAGGTGGCCCGCGGCGACGGCCTGGGGACGAGCCCGAGTCCCTGAGCCAAAGAAGGCGCGCTGGGTCGTGTCGTACGAGGCCGTCGGCCCTTTGACTTGCGCGGCGAAGATGCTCAGCGGATCGGTGTCGCCGGCGTCCGGGAGCTGGGCGACGGAAAGCGTGTGCGTCGAGGCGTTCCACCTCGGCGCGGCCAGCCCCCGGTACTGCCCACTCGCCTGCAGGTAAGGGTTGACGTCCCAGTACTCGAACCAGGAGACGTGCTCCGTCTGCTTCGTCGTGTTGGTAATCGTGACGTCGTGGACGAGGACGGGATCGTTGCCGAACGGCGCGTACACGACGTCATTGACGTCTGTCCCTGACGTCTGCATGGCGCGCCCGTAGTAGCCGACACCGAATTGTCGGGTCGTCGCTGCTCCTACCGGTCGGTCGTCGTAGAGCGAGCTGATGGGCTTGCCATTGACGTTCAGGTAGCCATATCCGCCGGAGTAGTGGCCTTGCTCGGCGTCGTAGCGATTCATCCACTGGGCGGTACGGTCTTGACTCCAGAGCTGCACGTAGCCGTGGTTGTACGCGTTGGCGACGAAGCGGTCGTTTCCGACCTGGGACCAGGCGTCGGTACTGCCGGCCAACTCGGCCTGGCGAGCACGCGGGTCGGTCAGCTCGTCAAGGGTGTAGCGATACGCAGGAAGACCGAAGCGATCGACGTGCCAGTCGCCGAAGATGCCGCTGCCATAGGTCGATGCGATGTTCTGAGAGGCCGCTGCCGTCGAGAGCGGCGGCGGCGCGTCCGACGCCCGTGCGGTTGATCCGCAGAACGCGACGATGAGAGCGAGCGCCGTGGTGAGAGCCCCGAACTTGACGATCGGGTGCTTCGACGTCGCCGTCGCTGACACGGTGACAAGTATCGACCTCGCCTCGACTCGCGATCCACCGGATCGCGAGTCACAGGCCTAGCTGCGACGTGCACCAAGCGTCGCTACTGGTGCTGCGGCGTCAACGGCTGACGTCTAGGACGCAGGCGGGATGTTCTGGTTGAGACGGAAGAGGTTCTGCGGGTCCCACTTCTTCTTGAGGCCGCGCAGTCGCTCGTACTTGTCCCGTCCGAAGGCCGCTTCCACCCGGCTTTGGCCCTCGTCACCCAGGAAGTTCAGATATGCCCGGCCGCTCGCAAACGGCTTCATCGACCCCGCGAGCTCCTTCGTGTACGCGATGTTTCGCTCGGTATCGGCGGGGTCCTCCCACATCGACAGGTAGTGGATGTTGAACCGGGCGTGACGCTCGCCAAACGCCATCGCGTCCTCGTCCACCCGGGCCATCGCCCCACCGCAGGGCAAGACGACCACCTGCGTCAGCGGTGACACCGGCTGGGTTGCTTTGGCAACGAGGACGTCGATTGCCGCGTCCGGGAGATCGTCATAGAAATCTGCCGTCCAGTAGTTCAGCCGCCCCTTCGGGTTCGCAGCATCGAGGAGCGTTTGTACGGCCACGTAGGGCATCGGCTGCACGATATCCATCGCTGGTGGGCCGAACTCTCGCAGCGGCTTGAACACGGCTTCGCCCTCCTCGACCGGACCCGCGTAGCAGCACACAACGCCGATCACGGGGTGTCCTTGGACCTCCTTCGGCACGAAGTCCTCGGGCGGGGCGCAGATGAACGCGACGCCGCCGCCAACCTCGTCGGGCGCATCGCGTAGGAAGTCTCGGTAGAACCGCATGAGGTCGCCACCGATCTCGGGCGGGTACACGAGCAGGCCTCCGAGGACCATCGGGCCGAGCTCGTGCAGACGGAGGTGGAAGGCAGTCACGACGCCGAAGTTCCCGCTTCCCCCGCGGATCCCCCAGAACAGGTCTGGATTCTCATCCTCCGCTGCGATGACGGTCCGGCCATCCGCCGTCACGACTTCGGCCTTGACGAGGTTGTCGCACACGAGGCCGAACTTGCGCTCGAGCCAGCCGCTCCCGCTCCCGAGAGCGAGTCCGGAGACGCCTGTGTCGGTGACCCGTCCACCGGTGCACGCCAGCCCGTGTTCCTGCGTCGCGGCATCGAATTCGCCCCACGTCAATCCCGCCTCAGCGCGCACAACGCGAGCGTTGGGATCGACGTCGATTCCCTTCATGCCCCGCAGGTCGACAACGACCCCGGCATCGCACATCGCGGCGCCGGTGACGCCATGGCCGCCTCCGTGGACGGCGAGCGGCAGCTGCAGGTCGCGGGCGAGATTCACCGTCGCGGCGACGTCCTCTGCGCAGCTGCATCGGGCGATGAGGGCGGGGCGACGATCGAACATCCCGTTGAACAGCTTGCGGGCGTCGTCGTAGCCGTCATCGCCCGGCTGGAAGAGCGTGCCTTTGAAGCCCGGCACCTCAAAGCGAGTGGGCGTCTGCGTCATGGGACCTCCTCCGCCACCGTCCTGGTGGCGGGCGCTCTCGTGCGGGTTCGGGACGTGGTTCGCTCAGCCTGCGATCAATCGATCCGTGGCAAGAGTCTGTGCGCCTGCCCCTCGACCCCGCAAGCCCGCTGACCTGTACCGTCGCATCCGGTCAACCGGGTGGTCCGGGTCGGGATGATCGTGCTCGTCGGATCCGATCGAGCGCGACGCGTAGATCGATTTCGCCCTCGGTGCCGCGGAACGCGATCGCCGGTGCGGTCGCCTTCGCTATCGGCGCGGGCTGATGATCGCGACGGCGTGGTAGGGCTGGGCGTCGACTTGTGCCGATTGCACGAAGCACATCAGGTCCTGCCAGGGCTTCCCATCACCGTTGTTGCAGCTGAGGTAGTAGCTCCCGCCTGGGCTGTTCTGGCCGAGCCAGACGTGGCCTGTGCCGTGGGTGCCGGGGCCGTGCAGCTGGATGTTCCAGGTCTCGTAGCTGGCCTCGCTCAAGCAGCTGCCCTCGTTCTTAGCGGTCATCTTGATCGACCGGGAGTTTTGCGACGGGACCGGTCCGAACGTGTTCGCGCGCGCCAGCTTGAACGAGTCTGAGGACTCGTCGCGAGTGCAGTTGCTCCGCCCTGATCCGCCACCGGCAGGGGTGATCGTCACCTGATCACCGCCTGGTCCTGCGAAGTCAATGAAATTCAACGTCGCGTTCACCGGGTAGTTCCCCACCCCACTGTCCACGAGCGAGAGCAACCGTGCCGTGGAGCTGGCCGTCGGAGGCCGGTTCACAGGGAGGACGCGCGATTGCGCCAAGACCCCGGTCATGCCTGCCGCCGAGAGCGCTGCGCAGAGGGCCGCGCCGGCGAGTGGGCGCCAGGCTCGAATCAAGGTGAGGCCTCCCAAGCGCCCACCGCGCGCCGGCTTGCCTGAACGATTCATCGCGTTCACTTCCCCCGCCGCTCGTGGATGCCCACCGGTCGACGTACAGGTCACCTTCGTAGGGTTGTCGGTCTGTAGCGCAACGGCCTTGAATCCGTCAGCCGGCGCACGTTGGCGGGTAGCCGAGGTGCTCCCGCGGGAGCCTGGCGGTCGGGTCCACGTTAAAGGCTCGCGCGCGTCCCCAAGGCTCTTCCCCACGTTGACGCAGCCGTTCAAGCTTGGATCGGGCTGCAAGTTGAGCGTTACCCGCGATCGAACGCCTCGCCGATTGAGTTCGTTCGGCGATCGGAGCGTCCCACGACGAGTCGCCTGACCCGCGGTGCCAGATCGCGAGTCAACCCGTCAGACAAAACCTCGACGCCCTACCGAGTAGGGCAGGGCGGCGGGCCCGCGGCCACCACCAGGCCGCGTTTCGCACGCCACGGCTTGGCAAGGCCGACATACTCTCGGCGTGCCCTGCGACGTTCGCCCGGCGCGAACCCCGGATGGTGCGGCGCTCGCCGACCTCTATCGCCGCTCGTCCCTGTCCAACGTCGGCGATCTGCCCCATCTGCTCGAGCACCCTGACGCCCTCGCGTTCCCGTGGAACGAGGGAGTGCAGGCACGAACTCGTGTCGCCACCCGAGGCCGCCAGATCGTCGGGTTCGCGACGCTCGAGATCACGAACGCCGACGCGGAGCTCGAGCACCTGTTCGTGGACCCGAGCTCGATGCGACAGGGCGTCGCGTCGGCGCTGATCCGCGACGGCGTGCTCGTCGCCCGCGCCCACGGCGCTCGGTGTCTCGTGGTCACCGCCAACCCCCATGCGCTCGACTTCTACTTGCGGGTCGGGTTCCTGGATGACGGTGCGACGACCACGCGATTTGGGCCGGCACGGCGGATGCACATGGACTTCAGGGCTTGAGATGACAGCGCCGGGCGGCGATCCGACACGCGTCGTGGGTCGGCGCTGCGTGGCCTACGTCGTTGACGTCCTCCTCATCACCTTGATCCTTCTCGCCCTCTTCGTCATCCCTGGTGACGTTCAGAAGACCACGGCGGGTTGCCCTCAACCTGTGCCTGGCGGTCACACCTGCTTCCAGTTCAGGACAACCGGGTACCTGGTGGCCGATCGCGCCATCTACGAGTTCGTCGGCACCGCGGTCCTCCTGGTCGTCGTCCTCTTCATCCTGCCGCAGGCCGTTGCCGGGGCGTCACCCGGCAAGCTGGTGATGCGGATCCGTGTCGTGCGCCCCGACGGTCAGGCGCCAGGCCTCACCCGGTCGATCGTCCGCTCGATCGCCTGGGTCGTCGACGGGATCGCGCTCATCGTGCCGGTCGCGCTCTGGTTGGCGATCCTCACACCAGGGCATCGGCGCTGCGGCGACTTTCTCGCCGGGACCTTCGTGGTGTCGAGCGCCGCGCGCGGTCACCGCGTCCCGACCCCACAGCGCTCGACGCATTGGCCGTGGCCGGAGCCCAAGCAACGCGTGTCTGCCTGACGCCGGTCCGAGCCCCAGGCAGCTCGGTGGGGTCGCGACGTACGACGAGCAGCAGGCCCTCACGCAATCCGACTCCCCCGGCCGAACAACCCGAGGTCCCGATCGCCAAACGTTCAACTGTCTGTCGGGTTTCGTTTCCCGCGGCCGGTCAGCGCCGCCGTCGCGTGCCGCCGGACGCGGAGTGGACCGCCCGTCGCGCCGGGATACCCAATGAGCACAACGTCCCTGGCTATCGACGGTCGTCCCTGGCCGCTAGGGTGTGGATGGCCTCGGATCTGAGGCACCCAGACTGCGCTGCTCGAGACCCAGGTAGTGCATCGAGAGGCACCCGAGGTTCGCATGCAGTTGCTCGACGAGCGCGAGACCGGTCTCGACGGCCCGCCCAGATCCGACGGGGACGCTTCGGAGCAGGCATCGAGGCACAGCGTCGATCGTTGGGCCCACCCCGATCTCAAGCGCAGCCTGTTCGCACTCGCCACCTCGGTCGTGCCGTTCATTGCGCTGTGGACGCTGATGTACCTCTCCCTTGGTGTCTCCTATCTCCTTGTCATCGCCCTGGCCGTGCCGACCGCGGGCTTCTTGCTTCGTACCTACATCCTCTTTCACGACTGCGCGCACGGCTCACTCCTGCCGGGACGACGGGCCAACGGGTGGGTCGGTGTCACCCTCGCGCTCATCGTGTTCACACCGTTCGCAGACTGGCGGCGCCAGCACACGGGGCACCACGCGACCGGCAGCGACCTGGACCGGCGTGGCATCGGGGACGTGCCGACCCTCACGATGGCCGAGTACAACGCGAAGTCGTGGCGCGGACGGCTGGGATACCGGCTGTTCCGAAACCCGCTCGTGATGTTCGGCGTCGGCCCCATCTGGGCGATGCTGATCGAGCCGCGCTGGACGAGCCGCTCCGCCGCCCCACGGATCAAGCGCAGCGTGTACGGAACGGACCTCATGCTCGTGTTGCTGATCGGCGGGCTCTGCTGGCTGATCGGATGGCAGAACTTCCTGCTCGTCGAAGCACCCCTGATTCCGCTCGCCGGCGGCGCCGGGCTCTGGCTCTTCTTCGTTCAGCACCAGTTTGACGACACGTGGTGGCGGCGCACGCCCGACTGGAACTACGTCGACGCGGCACTCCGCGGGAGCTCGTACCTGAAGCTCCCGCGAGTCCTGCAGTTCTTCACCGGCAACATCGGGCTGCACCACGTTCACCACCTCAACCCGAAGGTGCCGAACTACAACCTCCAACGCGCCAACGATCAAGCACCGATCTTCGAGACCGTGCCCAAGGTCTCGCTCTGGACCGGCCTGAAGACCGTCCGTCTGAAGGTCTGGGACGAGGATGCCGGACGGATGGTCACCTGGGGCGAGGTCCGATCCGCACGGTCGCGGCCGAGCGTCCTCGTCCCGCAGAACTAGACACAGAGCGGCGCGGCTGCCACCTGCTGCGCCCGCGCCGCTTCCGGCGACTCCGCACGACCCGGTGAGCACGCTCCCTCGGATGGTTCCCCGGGAACCTCCACCACCGGATCGGGCCCGACGCCACCGTTGCGGTCGACTCGCGATCCGCCAGACCGCGAGTCACTTGGCTCAGGTGGTCGATCTCGTAGCCAGTGAGATCAGATTCTCGATGGCGGTCTCGGCGAGGCCGTCGCCGTCTCGCCTTCTGGCTGTCGAGGCACTCCTCGTGGACAACTGCCCGGAGCAGGCAGCTCGAGGATGTGATCTCCGCGAGGCCGCCGCCGAGACGTCAGAATGTGGTGTTGGACGTCGGTGCGTACCTTGCCGTTCGAGATCGGATCGAGGTTGTGGTGCGCGTGGGCGATGCCGAGTGTCCGGTGCCGTCTTGCCCTGGCTGGCGCGTGCGCGATGTGGTTGCTCATCTGGCCGGGTTGTGTGAGGACTGGGTCGACCACCACCTGGGTGGCTACGCATCGGACGGCTGGACCTCGACACAGGTATCCCGCTTCTCGCAGAACAGCCTCGACGAGATCCTCGATCGTTGGCGCTCGGCGATGACGCAATTCGTAGCTCTTGACGACGATCCTGTGATGGGTGCGCCCGCGAGGTGGGCGTTCGGTGACGCGGTATCCCATGAAGCCGATATCCGAGGTGCCCTCCATTTCGGGCGGGTGCCCGACGATGCGGTCTTGTTGGCACTGAAGCCGGCGATCAGCCGTTGGCGGCAGGTCTTACGCGACGCGAGAACGCCGACGCTGCTCCTACGAGCACCCGACACGCGTGACTGGTGGCTAGGCGTCCAGGATGACGTCAACGCTGTCGTCGTTGAGGTATCGGGCTACGAGGTCTTTCGCGCTTTGGCAGGAAGGCGAAGCGAGGTTCAGGTGCGGAGATGGGGCTGGTCTACCAACCCCGAGCCATTTGTGGCGGCCGGGCTCGCATACCCATTCCACTGGTCAACGGTTGACATCGTCGACTGAGCTACCGGAGCTCGTTACCGACAAGGCGATGGGGCTTTTCAGTCGCTACGGCGTTTTCAGTCATCGCGAGATGCACAGCCGCTACGCCATCGCTCTCGAGCAGTACGCCATGAGCATCGGGGTCGAAGCCCGCCTCACCCTCGAGATCGCCAACACCGTGGTGTTACCGGCCGCGCTGCGGTACCAGACCGAGCTCGCGTCGAACCTCGCCAGCCTGCAATCGATCGGCGCTGAGCTCGACTCCAGCACGCTGGACGAGGTGTCGACCTCAATCAAGGCCCTGCGTCAAGGGATCGCGGTGCTGCGGTCCGAGCTGAGCCACGACGACGACGCCACCGTGCTGAAGGAAGCCGAGCACGCCCAAGAGGCGCTTCTCCCCGCAATGACGTCGGTCCGAGCCGCGGCCGACGAGCTCGAAACGATGGTCGCCGACGATCTGTGGCCGCTCGCGACCTACCAAGAGATGCTCTACATCCTCTAGCTACGAGTTGCCGCCACTTGATCCGCGGTGCATCTCCGACTCCCGGTCGGCCAGACCGGGAGTCAGCCACCGTCAGCTGGCGTTGCCGCTCAGCAGCTTCTCCTTGGCGGCCGCGAACTGGTCGTCGGTGAGCTCGCCCCGGTCGTGGCGATTGGCCAGGTCCTCGAGCTGGGTGATGCGGCCGCTCAGATCGGGCGGGGCCGGCGTCTGCGCAGAAGTCGTGAGCGGCACTTCATGTCCGTCCGTCATGGAGCGGACGTACGCCTGCTGGCCCTCGACACCCAACGCTTGGGCAACCGCCGGTCCGGGATCGACGAGCGGCAAACCGAGGATCCGTCGCCTGAGCTCTTGGTACTCGAAGTCGAACAGCGCACCGTCGAGGTAGTAGCTGGCCAGCAGCTCCATATCCGCCCGATGTTCGGACGGCGCGCTCTGCGCTTCCTGGACCGCGCGTCGAGCCTTCGGGGGAGAAGTACCGGTTGATGGATTCGTCAACCACTCCGGCCGGGGAACCGGGCCCTCGACCCTCGGGTCCAGGATCGTGTTCGAATGATTGTCGGGGTCGTAGAGCACGTCCGCGGTCTCGCCGCGCCACGGCATCCGCCAGCTGCCGAGCAGCTGCTTGAACTCGACCTCGAAATCATCGGCCCCCGAGGGGTGCACTCGCAGCGAGAGCTGCCAACGACGCTGGACGAGCTGCTCGATCGCACCATCCTCGTGCACATAGTGGGTGGGCTCCGACGCCAGGATGTCGGCCTGGGCCTGGCGGCCGTTGAGCAAGAGCTTCTTCTCGAGTGATTGGAACAAGGCCATCGCGAACCGCTCCGCAACCTAGAGGTGAGGCCTGGACGCCACGATCACGTCGGCGTCACGCGCCGGTGATCTGGCGCTTCTGCGCCTCGTACTCGGCGTCGGTCAGCGCACCACGGTCGTGCAGCGCTCCGAGCCTCGAGAGCTGGTCGGCCAGATCATCCTGGACGGACGACTGTGACTGGACCTGGGTGAGGTGGCCATCTGGCGTCACCACGAAAGAGTGGGATTCACCGGTGGTCGCATCGGACTTCATCGTCTCGATGGCGTCCGCGGACCCGGGCAGCTTCTCTTCCAGTCGGTTGGACACCTTCTTGAGTAACCAGCCCATCGCCGTGTCCTCCTCATGCGTTGGTCCCGAACGACGACCCCTGCCCCTGAGGACGGCCTCGGCCCATCAAGGATCAGCCTCGCCCCGTCTCCGAGCCTGAGTAGGACCTACTCAATCGGCGGCGGCAGGGGATCCGGCCGGCCTCACCTGACTCGCGGTTCCCCAGATCGCGAGTCGTGAGCAGCGGGCGCTGAGCTCCGGCACGCGTCGTCCGACGGCAGCCCACGGGAACGGAGCGTCCATAATCGATGCCCGTGGAGCCACACCTCTTGCTCCCGCGGGCTCCGCATGACGCGCTCGCGACATACGCCGCGGCGGGCGGCGGCCAGGCCATCGACGCCGCGAGAGCGCGGGGACCGGACGGCGTCCTCGACGAGCTGGACCGGGCCGGCCTTCGAGGCCGTGGCGGCGCAGGGTTCCCCGCGGCACGCAAGTGGCGGTCGGTGCTCGGGGGCGGCCCGGGGCTCGGTGACCGGTACGTGGTGGCCAACGGTGCCGAAGGCGAGCCCGGGACGTTCAAGGACCGGCCCTTGCTCCGCACCAACCCGTTCCAGGTGCTGGAGGGTCTCGCGATCGCCGCGCTCGTCGTCGACGCGCGGGCGGCGTTCGTCGCCGTGAAGGCGTCCTTCGAACCCGAGATCGAGGCGCTCCGACACGCCATGGAGGAGGTGTCCACCGCCGGGTACTTCGGCGATGTGCCGGTCACCCTCGTCACCGGGCCCGAGGAGTACCTCTTCGGTGAGGAGAAGGCCCTGCTCGAGGTGATCGAGGGGAACGACCCGATGCCCCGCTGGCTGGCGCCGTACCAGCACGGGCTGTTCGCCACGACACCACAAGAAGGCTGGTCAGCGGTCACCGGGCCACCCGACACGAGCGGCGCGGTCGAAGGGTCGAACCCGACGCTGGTGTCGAACGTCGAGACGCTGGCCAACGTCCCGCTCATCCTGACGCGGGGAGCCGACTGGTACCGCAGCATCGGGACCGAGCTGACGCCGGGCCCGTTGCTGTGCTCCGTCGTGGGCGACGTCACGCACTGCGGGTACGGGGAGATCGAGCCCGGCACCCGCCTGCGCGACGTCCTGGAGGAGATTGGCGGCCCGGTGCGTGAGGGTCGCAGCGTCAAGGCCGTGCTCTCGGGCGTCGCGAACCCCGTGCTCGCCACTGAGGATCTCGACGTGCCGCTCAGCTACGAGGGCATGGCGGCGGCGGGCAGCGGGCTGGGCTCGTGCGGCTTCATCGTCTACGACGACACCCGCAGCATGCTCGCCGTCGCTCGCATGGTGTCACGGTTCCTGTACGTCGAGTCGTGCGGACAGTGCCGGGCCTGCAAGTACGGGTGCGGCGAGATCACGCGGCGACTCGACCGCCTCGCCGAAGGACGCGGCGAGCTCCTCGACGTCCGGATCATCGGTGAACGACTCCAGGGCATCACCGACCAGAACCGTTGCTACCTCGGCGAGGAGGAGCAGCGGACGATCGGCAGCCTGTTGCGCACGTTCCCGGAGGACTTCGTCGCGGAGCTCGAGACGGATACGCTCCTCGAGCCGCTTCCCACGCCGAAGATCGTCGACGTGCGCGAGGGCGTGGCCATCTACGACCCGCGGCAGGACCGGAAGCAGCCCGACTGGACCTACGCCGCGCCGTGATCGGCATCGGAACTGCAGCACTGTGCCGCCACGCACGCGGTGCCTGAGCGCGCATCCTCCCGAGTGTTCAACGGTGGCCCGGCGCAGCAGGTGCCGGTACCTCCGGTGGGTTCGGGTTGATCCGCACGGCCACGATGTACGAGACGACGACGGCCACGATCACGACCGGCATCAACACCACGGCGTCGGAGAGGAAGAGGAGGCTCGGGAGCAGCACGGCCGTCATCGGCAGCTTCAGCGCTCCTGCCGTCATGGCCCCCACGCCCATCGCCACCCCAGCGATCATCGGCAAGCTCGAGAAGTGGGAGAGGGCGATCCCGATAACCGCACCGATGAACATGCTGGGGAAGATGGGACCACCGCGGAAGCCACTCAACGAGATCGCGTAGGCCAGACCCTTGCAGGCCAGCAGCAAGAGCAGTGCGCCCACCGTCCAGGTGCCGGCTTGCTGGATGAGCGTCGGGAGCGCGGACTGCCCCGAGAAGAGCACTTCGGAGGAGCCGTGACTCGTTCCGGCGGCGAAGGCGATGGCCAGTCCCCCGACGGCCAGACCCGCGACGGGCGTCAACAACAATCTGTGCCGCTCGACAACGGGCCGGAGCATCCGGGCGACGCGGAAGATGCCGGTTGCGACGACTGCGGCGATGAGACCGATGGCGACGGCCCAAAGAAACTCGGCCCCGGTCGGCGACCCGAGGTGGGGGATGTTGGGGACGGTCAGCGAGAACGTCCCGTATCCGGTCAGGTTGTCGAGGCCCACGAAGATCAGGGAACCGACGCCGGCCGCGAGGAGACCCGGGATGAGCAGGACCTCCAACATCGGGCCTCCCAGCCCGGCGATCTCCATGAGCAGAAAGGCACCGGTCAGCGGCGAGCCCAGCAGGGTGGCGATGGCCGCGAAACTCCCCGCTGCGCCGATGACCACGGTGGCCTGGGGGGGCGCGTCCCGCTTGACCAGGTGCACCGCCAGTATTCCTAGGCCGCTGCCGATCGCGATCAGGGGTGCTTCGGGGCCCAGCACCACCCCGAGACTGAGCGTGGCGAAGGCGGCCGCGACGATCCCGAACAGCTCGATCGGCGCGACCGGTGCGCCCGACTTGAAGCCCTCTGACGGTTCGTGGCCGCCGGTCCCCGGCAGGTATCGGATGGCCAGCGCGACCAGCACGCCGCTGAGCGCCAGCCAGGGCAGCGGCCACCACAGCGGTTCTGCGTGGTATCCGAGCTGGCGAGGAAGATCGCTGAAGATCTCCGTCTGGACTCTGGAGATCCCTTCCAAGAAGAAGTAGGCCACGGTCGCCACCGGGACGCCGATGACGGCTCCGAGCACCAGGAGCGCCAGGTAGCGGCGAGACTTGAGGATCTCAGTGGGATCGGGAGGGGGTGGCGCGTCCTCCGGTGAAGCCGCCGCGTTCGTCATGTCCCTCTCCCGAGAGCCCCCTCAGACTCGAGGATGCTGCGTTGGTCCAGCACGTAGAGCAGGGCCAGCGACGGCAAGATCACGACCACGGCGACCCCGAACACGACGAGCACGGCACCGAGCGTCGCCGAGGGCGCGGCCGCTTGCGACACCTTGAGCGTGGTCGGGAGGAGATACGGCCACTGGGCGACCCCCCAGGCGACGACGACGGCCGCGACGGCGCCGACGGCGAGCACCCTCGCCCACCGGTGGGCGCCCCGGATCATCAGGACGAGGGACCCGGTGCCGCACACGGCCGAGATCAGGACCACGGGCAGCGCTCGCGCCGTGAGCCCGTCGAAGACGTACCGAGCGTCGCTGCGGAGCACGAAGATGCCGGCGAACGCGACGACGCCGGTGACGACCGCCGCGGCGATGGCGCGACGTCGGAAGTACTCGACCATGTCGGGCTCGTGGAGGCGGCGGGCGTCCCAGACCAAGAAGGTGGCCGCGAGGTAGGCGCAGACACAGACGGCCAGGACGCCGCCGAGGATGGAGGTCGGGTTGAGCCAGCTCGACCAGGGGTCACCCGCTTTGCCCCCGGCGGGCACGCGCCCGGAGGCGATCGCCCCGGCGACGGCGCCCATGCAGAAGGGGACCAGGACCGACGACACCGCGAACGCGGCGCCGAAGTTGCGTTGTTGGGCGGTGCGGAACACCTCTTTGCGGAAGGCGAAGCTCGAGCCTCGGAGCACGATCCCGAGCGCGGCGAGGGTGAGCGGGACGAACAGGGTCAGCATGATGGAGGCGAAGGCCTGCGAGAAGGCGGTCCACAGCACCACGAGGCAGAAGATGAGCCAGACGTGGTCTGCTTCCCAGACCGGGCCGATGGAGTGGGCGGCGACGGCCCGAGGGCGCGCGCCGCGGGCCGCGCCACCGGCGACGAGGTCCCAGAACCCGGCGCCGAAGTCCGCGCCGCCGAAGATCGCGTAGGCGGTCACGCCGACGAACAGCACGACGGCGACGGCGCTGCTCATCCGACCGGGACGTTCTCAGCTGGGGGTGGGATCGGCTCGCGCGGGCCGTAGGGCGCGTCGGCGTCGTCGAGCTCCTGGCCGGCCCGCCACCGGCGGCTCATCGACCGCAGGATCAGGATTGTTGTGACGCCGACCACGAGGTACACGACGAAGACCACGAGGAAGGTGGCCCACACTCCTTGGTTCGTCGTGGAGGCCTGCTGGACCGTGAAGTAGTTGTGCACGATCCAGGGCTGGCGGCCCACCTCGGTGACGACCCAGCCGGCCTCGAGGGCCACGACGGACAGGACCCCGGCGACCGCGGCGACCCGGAGGAACCAGCGGCTCTTCGGGAGGTCTCGCCGCCGGAACCAGCCGAGCGCGTACCAGACCGAGAGCAGGAACAGCAGGGTGGCGAGCCCGACCATCACGTCCCAGCCCAGGTGCACGATGTTGACCTCGGCGACCGTCGGCTCGTCCTGCTTGGGAAACGCGTTGAGGCCCTGCACGACGGTGCTCGTCCGCGTCGAGGGGTCCGAGAGGATCGAGGCGAGGCCGGGAATCGCGAGGCCCCCCGTGACCGAGCCGTTGGAGTTCAGGTGCCCGAGGAGCGTCTCGGGGACGTCGCTCTTAGTCTTCGGGACGAGCTCGATCGCCGCGAACTTGGTCGGTTCGTTGTTGTAGACGTAGCGGGCCAAGGTGTCGCCGACGAGCATCTGGACGGGCGCGGCGATGGCGGCAACCGTGAACGGGATGATGAAGCCCAGCCGGTGATAGCGGTCACGGCGGCCCCGGAGCATCCCCGCGGCGTACACGGACGCGATCAGGAACCCGCCGACGAGATAGGCCGCCACGAGCATGTGCGCCGTCTCGTACGGCATCGCCGAGTTGAAGATCACACCGATCGGGTCGACGCTCGTCACCTTGCCCGCCGAGTTCAGGGTGAAACCGGCCGGTTCGTTCATCCATGCGTTCGCGGCCACGACCGAGGCCACGCCCCCGATGCCGGCGATCACGATCGGTACGCCGGTCCAGAAGTGTGGCCACGGCTTCAGCCGCTTCCAGCCGTAGATGTAGATCGCGATGAAGATCGCCTCGAGGAAGAAGAACAGACCTTCGACCGCGAACGGGATGCCGAACGCGGCGCCGAAGCGACCCATGAAGTTCGGCCAGAGCAACCCGAACTCGAAGGTGAGGACGGTGCCGGTCACGGCACCCACGGCGAAGGTGACGGCCATGTACTTCGACCATCGCTGCGCGAGCAGCAGCGCGTCCTGGTCGCCGCGCTTCACCGCCCGATAGTTGGCGACGAGCGCCATGAAGGCCCACGCGACGCCCAACGGGACCAGGATGATGTGGAATCCGAGGGTGAATCCCATCTGTGCCCGCGCCCACGGCACGGGATTGACTGCGAGGAGGATCGAACTCACCCCGCGGTCCCCGCCACCGGGCCCGCGCCCCTCGATCGGCGAGCGGCGCGCGCGGTGGGACGGCCAGCGTGTGGGACCTGGCTCATGCCCCGTGGCCGAGGATGCCGGCGGGCAGCCGCTCGTCGCCGATGTGTGCGACACCCTGGGCGCCCGAAACCAGCCGGGCGGCTTGCACCTGTGCCAGGTGCGTGAACGCCTGGGGGGTGTTCCCCAGCTGGCGCTTGCCGGTCGGGTCGTACTCCTCGGAGTAGAGGCCGACATCGTTGGCGATGCCGGCGAGACGGTCGTAGAGGGCGCGCGCCTCTTGGGCGCGTCCCTGCAGGACGTAGTTGTCGACGAGCCAGAACGAGCACGGCAGGAACACACCCTCTCCGGGTGGGAGTCCATCGTCGGCCTCGTCGGTCTTGTACCGCAGTACGAAACCGTCGTGCATCAAATCGCGCTCGATGGCGGCGACGGTCCCCTTGACCCGCTCGTCATCGGGTGGAAGGAAGCCGGTCAGCGGAATCTGGAGCAGCGACCCGTCGAGCTGCTTCGAACCGAACGTCTGGGTGAAGGAGCCGAGCTCAGGGTCGAACCCTTCCGTGCACACCAGCGTCTTGATCTCGTCGCGCCGCGCCCGCCAACGGTCGACAGGCCCGGGCAGCTTGAACTGCTCGACCGAGCGGATCGCCGTGTCGAAGGCGAGCCAGGCCATGACTTTCGAATGCGTGAAGTGCTGGCGGTCGCCTCGCATCTCCCAGAGACCGTCGTCGGGATGCTGCCACGCCCCATCCAGGTACTCGAGCAGCGCCGTCTCCATCGGCCAGGAATTGTGGGAGGGGTCCGTCGACGGCGCCGCGACCCGCATGAGGTACAGCGAGCCGAGTGTCTCGCCGTAGACGTCGAGCTGGAACTGGCCGCTGGCCGCGTTGCCCACGTTGACCGGAGTCGATCCCTCGTAGCCCGGGAGCCAACCGAGCTGGTACTCGGTGAGGCGTCGCTCGCCGTGCAGCCCATACATGATCTGCAGCTCAGAGGGCTCCCCGGCGGCGGCTCGCAACAGCCAGTTCCGCCACGCCATGGCTTCCTCGTGGTAGCCGCCCGCCATGAGCGCCAACAGCGTGAGCACCGAGTCGCGCAGCCAGCAGTACCGGTAGTCCCAGTTGCGGACACTGCCGATCCACTCGGGCAGCGCCGTCGTCGCCGCGGCCACGATGCCGCCCGTCGGTGCGTAGGTGAGGGCCTTGAGCGTGATCAGGGAACGCATCGTGAGGTCGCGGGCCTCACCGGTGAAGGCGCTTTGCTTCGACCACCGCTCCCACCAGGAGGTGGTCTCGCGGACCAGGCGCTCGGCGTCCCCACACTCCGGGGGCTGCTCGTGGGAGGGGTACCACGCCAGGACGAACGGCACCTTCTCGCCCTCGCTGACGACGAAGTCGGCGACCGTGGCGGCGCCCGCCCCTTCGGTGTGCACCGGCGTCTTCAGCACCATCGCGTCGGGACCCGCGGTGGCGTGCGTGAGCCCGTCGGCCTCGACGACCCACGGTCGGATCGACCCGTAGTCGAAGCGGACCCGCAGGTCCATGTGGATGGGGACCCGGCCGGACACCCCTTCGACGATCCGCACTAGGTCGACGCTCGTGCCGCGGATGGGCATGCAATCGACGATCCGCACGACGCCATCGTCGGTGTGGAACGTGGTCTCGAGGACGAGTGTGTCGCCCCGGTAGCGACGCTCCACTCGCCGCACACCACCGGCGGGCGCGACGAGCCACCGCCCGTTGTCGAGCGAGCCCAAGATGGCGGCGAACATCGCACCCGAATCGAACCGGGGGGCGCACAGCCAGTCGATCGACCCGTCCTTGCCCACCAGCGCCGCGGTGTGCGTGTCGCCGATGATGGCGTAGTCCTCGATCCGACTCGCCATGACGCGACTCCTTGGCCGACGACAACCCAGTGGATGGTGGACCCGAGGCATCCCTGCAGTGCACCGGGGTCGGCACCGTCCGGGGGGACGGTACTAGCGTGCCGACGAGGTGGTCTAGTGAGTCGGCCATCCCTCCACCGGCGGGTTGGCGTCGATACGAAGGACGCGAGGCTCGGGCCGAGCGACCGGGCCGGCGTGCGTACCGTCCTCGCGACGAGGAAGCAGTTCGGAGGAGTGGCCCATGCCTGAGCGCTACGACGTGATCGTGATCGGGAGCGGGGCGGGCGGGGGCACGCTCGTGCACACGCTCGCCGCGTCGGACCAGCGGGTCCTGCTGCTGGAACGGGGCGACTTCCTCCCCCGCGAGACGCAGAACTGGGATGCCCAGTCGGTCTTCGTCGACGGGCGCTACATCTCGCCGGACACCTGGTACGACGGCGACGGCCATCCCTTCCAACCCCAGGTCCACTACTACGTGGGCGGCGCGACAAAGCTGTACGGCGCCGCGCTGTACCGGCTGCGGCCCCAGGACTTCGGCGAGCTCCGCCACGTCGACGGCGTGTCACCCGCCTGGCCGCTGACCTACGACGACTTCGAGCCGTGGTACTCGAAAGCCGAGTGGCTGTACCAGGTGCACGGGAACCGGGGCGAGGACCCCACCGAGGGGCATTGGAGCAGCGAGTACCCGTGGCCCGCCGTTTCCCACGAGCCGCGCCTCCAGCAGCTGCACGACGACCTCGCGGCCGGCGGCTATCACCCGTTCCACGCACCGTGCGGGATCCAGCTCGACGAAGCCGACCGGCCCAAGAGCCTCTGCATCCGTTGCGCGTGGTGTGACGGCTATCCCTGCCTCGTGCACGCGAAGTCCGACGCGGAGGACCTCGCGGTTCGTCCGGTCCTGGATCGACCGAACGTCACGCTGCTCGTCAACACCGAGGTCACCAAGCTCGAGACCGACGACAAGGGCCGTGTCGTGACCGGGGTCGTCGTCTCGCGTGGCGGCAACCGCGAGGTCTACGAGGCAGACATCGTCATCGTCGCAGCCGGCGCGGCCAACAGCGCGAAGCTCCTGCTGAGCTCCGCGAACGACGCGCATCCGAAGGGTCTGGCGAACGGCTCCGACCAGGTCGGTCGCAACTACATGTTCCACAACTGCAAGGCCGTCGTCGCACTGTCGAAGGAAAAGAACGACACCCGCTATCAGAAGACGCTCGGACTGAACGACTTCTACTTCGGCGCCAAGGACTACGAGTTCCCAGTCGGGAACATCCAGATGGTGGGCAAGTCGAACGCCGCCGCGATGAAGGGCGAGGAGCCCAAACTCACGAAGCTCGCACCGCACTGGTCGCTCTCCGACGTGGCCGAGCACGCCGTCGACTTCTGGCTGACCACCGAGGATCTCCCGATGCCGGACAACCGAGTGACCGTCGGCGACGACGGCAACGTGCGCCTGGCGTACGAGGCGACGAACAACGAGGAGGCCGATCGCCTCTACCACGAGCTGAAGAAGATCCTCAATCACGTTGGGATGGCCGACCACCATGTGCTCGACAAGAACTTCTACATGGACATGAGCATCCCGGTCGCCGGGTGCGCGCATCAGTCGGGCACGTGTCGCTTCGGGGCCGACCCGACGACGTCGGTGCTCGACGAGAACTGCAAGGCCCACGAGCTCGACAACCTCTACGTCGTCGACACCAGCTTCTTCCCAAGCATCGGGGCGGTGAACCCCGGTCTCACCGCCATGGCCAACGGCATCCGGGTCGGAGAGCACCTGCTCGAGCGAACCAAGTAGCCACACGGCGACAAACGCTCGGGGATCGGTCGATGGCATCCAGCGCCGAGCGGCGGGTCGTCAAGGTCGCCGCCGCGGTGCAAGGCATCGTGCTCGTCACCTTCCCGGCCGCGAGCACGATCTTCACGGACCCGCAGCGTTACGGGTTGTCGAACAGCCAGTACGGAGGGCTCTTCCTCCCCCAGGCGCTCACGGCGATCACGTCCGCCCTCCTCGGTGCCAGCCTCTCCCGCCGAGTTGGGACCCGCCGGCTGTACCTCGTCGGCCTCGCGGCCAACTTCGTGTCGATGCTGCTCCTCTTGATGAGCGCCATCGTGGAGCACGACCAGTCGGTCGCGTACGCGATCCTGCTGGTCGCGACCGCGAGCTTGGGCATCGGCTTCGGACTGACGGTGCCCGCCCTCAACACCTTCACCGCCGAGTTCTACCCCGACGGGATCGACCGGGCGATCTTGGTGCTCAACGCGCTCCTCGGGGTCGGGACGGCGCTCGCGCCGGTGTTCGTGGCCGCGTTCGTCGGCCTCGGCTTCTGGTGGGGGCTGCCCCTCATGTCCGCCCTTCTCCTGGCCGTGCTCACCGCGATGAGTGTGCGCCTCCCGCTACACACCACCGATCGTCCCCCGCCGGGCGGCAGCACCAGGGAGGGCGGGATACCGAGGTTGTTCTGGGTCTTCGCCGCGTTCGCCGTCCTGTACGGAATCTGCGAGACCATGAACGGCAACTGGGCGTCCATCGACATGACCAAGCACCTCGGGTCGTCCACGACCGAGGCCTCGATCGCATTGACGGCGTTCTGGGCGAGCGTGACCCTCGGTCGGGTGCTCTTCGCGGCGGTGCGGGCACGCTTCTCGGCCCGGCGCATCTATCACCTCCTGCCGTTCGTGCTCGCCGCCGTCTTCGTCGCGATCTCGGTGCTGCCGACCGATGAGCCCGTGTTGGGCATCGTCGTGTTCGCGCTGGCCGGCCTGGGCTGCTCGGCGCTCCTGCCGCTCACGATCAGCTTCGGCCAAGAGAACCTGACGGCGATCTCGGCGGCGGTCGCGGGCGGCGTCATCGCGTTCTACCAGGTCGGATACGGAATCGCCGCGTTCGGCGCCGGTCCCCTGCAGAGTGCCGGCGTCAGCCTCCCCACCCTGTACGGCCTGACCGCGCTCGTGGCGGTGGCGATGGGAGCGCTGTCCTACGCGGTCACCCACCATCGAGCTGAGCCCGGGACCCTCCACCCACGTCCGACGTAACGTGTGCGAGGCGCGGTCACCGACAAGGAGTCGTCCATGAGCCTCAAGGACAAGGTCGCCATCGTCACGGGTGGCAACACGGGCATCGGCAAGTCCATCGTCATCGCGCTCGCGCACCAGGGTGCGAACGTGGTCATCGACTACGTGGCCCAACCCGACGCCACCGCGGAGCTCGAGGCCAAGCTCGCGGCGCTCGGTGAGCAGGCCATCGGGGTCGAAGCGGATGTGAGCAAGGTGGCCGACCTGGAGCGCCTGATCGACACGGCCGTGAAGAAGTTCGGGCACCTCGACGTCATGGTCAACAACGCCGGCGTGGAGACCCGCACCTCGACCCTCGACACGACCGAGGCGCAGTACGACAAGGTCATGGACATCAACTTGAAGAGCGCATTCTTCGGCACCCAGCTGGCGGCGAAGCAGATGATCGCCCAAGGCGGCGGCGGCCGCGTCATCAACCTCAGCTCGGTGCACGAGGACTGGCCGATGCCGGGCAACGCCCCGTACTGCCTGTCCAAGGGCGGGATGCGCATGCTGACGCGCACCGCGGGCGTCGAGCTCGGCCCGCAGGGCGTCCAGGTCATCGGCGTGGGGCCGGGTGCGGTGGAGACGCCCATCAACGTCTCGACGATGCAAGACCCGGGCAAGCTCGAGGTCCTCGACCATGCGATCCCGCTCGGGCGGATGGCCAGACCTGACGAGATCGCGGACGTCGTCGCGTTCCTCGCGGGCAGCGGCGCCAGCTACCTCACGGGGGCGACGATCTTCGTCGACGGCGGCCTCATGCACACGAGCCCCGGCCTGTAGCCGACGCTCGCCTCCCTCATCGCCGGGGCTTCAGGAGTCGGCCGGGCCGCGCCTCAGGATCCGGCCGCGGAGACCGTGAGCACGAACCGGGTCGAGTACGCCCCGCCACGCGGGACGAGCGGGGTCGTGCCGGCCTCGAGCGCGTTCGTGGGTGCCGTCATCGGCTCCAACGCGGCGAACGGGCGACCGGGGGGCACCCACACCTGGGCGTACGGGTAGTTCGTGGCGCACCACAGCTCGATCGCGGCGCCGTCGTCCGCCCGCAAGGAGAGGCGTCGATTCCGTCCGAGGGCGTAGAGGTCGTCGAAGGTTCGCCGGGCGACCGCGCCCGCCTCCGCGAGCTCGGGTGACGACGCGCCCGTCGGGATCCCGCGCGTGTCCAGCTCGAGGTGCTGGCGCGTCGGGAGATAGAGCCTCCACTGGCTCCGCGGGGTGGACGGCAGCTGGAGGTAGGGGTGCCAGCCGAACGCCACCGGGACGCGCCGGCGACCGGTCGGCACCACGGTCGTGTCGACCCGGAGCTGCCCGTCACGCGCGTGGATCGCCAGCTCGATGCGGTGCGGGAACGGGAAGGCTGGCGAGTCCACGTCGATCGAGGCACCGAGGTGCGCGGCGTCGCCGCGGGCCTCGGTGCGGGTGAGCCGCCAGCCCGGCTTGCCGACCAGCAGGCCGTGGATGGGCAAACCGTGGCCGTCGGTGTTCAGCGGGAGGCCCGCCAGGCTGACCGCGACGCCCGCGGCTCGGTAGCGGCGGCGTGCGAGCCGGTTCGCCCACGGCGCGAGGAGCGGCAGACCGAGCGTCGCGCCGGCCCGCAACGCGGCGAGCCCACCCGGCAGCGCGAGATGCTCTTGCTTGCGGTAGCGCAGTGACACGCCGGTCATCCCGAGCGCCGGCAGGAACGTCGCCACGAGATGCCCAGCGGTGAGCGTGATCGCCGCCTCGCCGCGAAAACGGCCTTCCGCGACCGTCGCAGACATCGCAGTGAGCGTACTCAGCGACCTCGGGGTGCCCTCGAGCGGCGACCGGTTGCGTGCCCGGCGCGCTGTGTGCGCTCCTGTCCGCTGGCGGTCATGCGCTCGGGATCAGGACTCGTCGGCTGCGGCCGCCGATTCGTGGGCGGGGCTGCCTGTCGCATTCGTCTTGGAAGCTTCGGCCGCTTGCCGTGCGTGCTCCAACGCAGGGAACCGCGTCGCGTCCGAGGAGCGGATGGCCTCGGGAGAACTCAGATCACCACCGGTGTGGCCCACGCTGAAGGCCCGTTCGGGTCGGGATCGTCCGATCATGGATCGGAACCACGTCCACAGCGTCGAGAACCGGTTGGCGAAGCCGTTGAGGAACGCGATGTGCACGAACAGCCAGACGACCCAGGCAGGGAACCCGCTGAGACGAAGGCGACGGAGGCTGACGATCGCTCGGAATCGACCGATCGTGGCCACACTCCCGAGGTCGCGGTACTTGAAGGGTTTCGCCTCGGTGTCACCGCGCAGCCGGCGAGCGATCGTGTTCGCGGCGTGGAGGCTGCCCTGCATCGCGACCTCGGCGACGCCGGGCAGGTGGTTCAGCGTGACCATGTCGCCGACGGCGAAGACCTCGGGGTGCCCGGGCAGCGTCAGGTCGGGGAGGACTTCGAGGCGACCGGCTCGATCGACGTCCGCGCCGGCGGCCTCGGCGAGCTGCGCCGCCAGTGGGGATGCCTGCACCCCCGCCGCCCACACGACGGTGCGGGCGGCGATCCGCTCGGTGCCGGTCTGCGTCTTGACCTCGACACCGAAGCTGTCGATGTCGGTCACTCGGGCGCCCATCCGCAGCTCCACGCCGAGGGCTTCGAGCTGGCGCGCCGCCTTCCCAGACAGGTCGTCACCGAAGGTCGCGAGCGGCTCGTCGCCACCGTCCATCAGGAGCACTCGGACCGACGCTGGGTCAAAGGTCCGAAACTCGCGACGCAAGCTCCGCGTCGCCAGCTCTCGGATCTGGCCGGCGAGCTCGACTCCTGTGGGACCAGCGCCGACGACGACGATGGTCAACCACTGCTGCTGCTCGGCCGGGTCGGGGGCGGTTTCGGCCATCTCGAAGGCTCCGAAGATCCTGCGCCGCAGCTCCAGCGCGTCATCGATCGTCTTCATGCCGGGGGCGAAGAGGGCGAGCTCGTCATGACCGAAGTAGGACTGCGAGACGCCGGCGGCCACGATCAGACTGTCGTAGGGCACCTCCGACGAACCGAACGGGCCCCGCTGGGTCTGCACACGGTGCGCGGCCAGGTCGAAACCCGTTACGTCGGCGAGCTCGACGCGGATGTTGTCGTGGCCACGCAACACATGGCGGAGCTGGGGGGCGACCTGGCCGGTCGAGAGGATGCCGGTGGCGACCTGGTAGAGCAGCGGCTGGAAGAGGTGGTGCGACCGCCGGTCGAGCAGCGTGACGTCCACGGGCAGCCGCCCGAGGAAGCGGCAGGCGGGGAGACCCCCAAATCCGCCGCCGACGACCACCACCCGATGTCGTGCCTCATCGGCGGGACCCCGGTGTCGCCGCAACCGGTGGCGGATCGCGGCTCGGTACGCCCGTCCGCTGCCTTGTGTCATGGCCCCGTCGATTCGATCGCCGCCGCGCGGCCGGTCTCGACCTTGCTCAGGAGCAGGTTCGTGGTCGGTGCGATGGTCGTCGGACAGCCTCCAGGCCAGGACGCGAACCAGATCCGAGCGTAGTGCCGGGGTCTCGGGTGAGCGAGAGGATCAGACATCGCGAACACGAAGGCGGCGTGCGCGCCGTGTGCTCGGCCGTCGGTGTCGGTTGCCCGAGGACCCGGATGCCACACGGCGCTCGAGGGCCGAGAGCACCGTTCGCTAACGCGCTAGCCGTCGTGCGGCATCGTCGACGACCTCGTCGATGGGTCGGTTCGCGTCGATCGAGAGGACGTCATCGCCGACTTCCAAGGTCGCGAGCTGTGAGGGAAGCAGCTGCGGCTCGGCGAAGTGTCCTCGCCGCTTCGTCAGCCGTGACTCGAGCACGTTTGGTGGGGCGACGAGGGCGAGGAAGACGAGCGAATCCAAGCCCTCCGACAGCTGCTCCCGATACGACCTCCGCAGGGCAGAGCACGCGAGCACGCAACCCGTCTCAGCGTTGGTCCGCAGCGCTTCGTTGAGCCGGTGCAGCCACGGACGTCGGTCGTCGTCGTCGAGCGGCTCGCCGGCGGCCATCCGCCTCACCGCCGAGGCGTCGTGGAGGTCGTCGCCCTCGATGAAGGGCACCGCGAGGACCGACGCGAGCCGGCGGCCAATCGTCGACTTGCCAGCGCCGGCCACACCCATGACGACGACGATTGGTCCTTGCAATGACCTACCTCGCGGTCGCCCCTCGCACCAGACTCTGTATGGGCACGGAGCGTATCGGCCGTGAGCATCGACTGGGTCGGTGACCTGAGCACGATGGTCGAGGGTCAGGTCATGGGCTGCTGCGCACCTGGCCGAGTCTTGTGAGAACAGTACGAGCCGCGCTCTGCCCAGCGCTCAGCGCACCATCGACAGAACCCATCCATCGCTCGGTCGACGCGGAGTTCCGAGGACCGCGAGTCGCTCGGCGCCTGCGCACCGTGACCTGTTGATGGTTCGTGACTCGCCGGTTCCGGGACCGCGAGTCGGATCGAGCTCGGCACACAACGATCCTCGCGTCCTGAGATCCAGTTCTCCTTTGTCGCATACGCTCGGGCGATGCCGATCGACCCCGACCCCACCTTTGAGATGACCGCGAGAATCGGTACGGGGTGGCGGTGGCTCGACCAACGAGGCTCCGTCTCCGTGTGTGACGGTCGAGTCCTGCTGCGCAAGCGCAAAGGCGACGTGATCGCTGAGGCGCCCATCCGCGACGTGCTGGCATCCAACAACAAGGGCAGCATGGGCGTCGGCACGAAGATGAGCGTCGGATCGAAGACCTACGTCGTGGAGCCCGTCAGCTTTCGCATTTCCCCGGGGCTACCGGGACACGACCTCGCCGAGTCCATACGGGTGCTTGGCAACCTCAAGAAGGGCCGTGAGCTGACGTCGCAGTTCCTGACCGCCCTGGCGACGGCTGGCGCGCAAGTCAAGCCGGCTGTCAAAGACGGGACGCAGGACAAAGCAGAGCCGACGTAGTCGACGCGGCCATCCGCCCCGTTGCCGACTCGTGGCGCCCCTAGAGCCGTCGGACAAGCAGAGCGCTGACCCGTCGCGGAGGCTGACGAACGACGTGTGGCACCATCCGTCGTGGACGAAGCCACGATACGGGGAGCGACGGATGAGGGCAGCACGACTCGTGGAGGGCGACCTCCGTATCCGTGACGAACCGATACCCGAGCCCGAGGTGGATCACGCACTCGTGCGAATCTCGGCCGCGGGCGTCTGCCATTCCGACCTCCACATGCGCATGGGCGACTGGGCCGGCGTAGGCCGAACGATCCAGCTCGGTCACGAGGGGATCGGCGTCGTGGAGACGCTCGGTCCCGGCGCGGACCGCTTTGTCAGCGTCGGCGATCGTGTGATTCTCGGCCTCGGCGGCACCGGCGGCGGGTACTGGTGCGGAGCGTGCGAGTACTGCCTCTCGGGCCACCCGCGGCACTGCGCCCAAGCTAAAGGAGTGACGGGCCTCTTTGCCGAGATGTTCTCGGCCTACGCGCCGGGACTGGTGAAGATCCCCGACAGCATCTCCGATGAGGAGGCGCCGCTGGCCTGCGGGGGACTCACCGCGTACGGGGCGGTGAAGAAACTGATGGATTTCCGGGTGCGCCCCGGCCAGTGGGTCGCGGTCATCGGCGCCGCCGGTGGTCTCGGGCACTACGCCGTGCAGCTCGCGCAGGCGTTCGGCTACCGCGTGGTGGGCGTCGACGTTGGCGAGGAGCGTCTCGAGTTTGTGCGGTCGCTCGGGGCCGAGATGGCGGTGGGCGCGGACGAGGCACGCGACGTGATCACCGGTCAGCTCGGCGGCGTCGCCGCCAGTCTCGTGTTCGCTTCCAAGATGGCTGGCTTCGAGCTCGGCTTCAAGCTGCTACGCAAGCGAGGGCTCTTCGTGGCCGTCGGTCTCCCCGCCACGAGCGAGGGCAATCTGCAGTTCAACCCATTTGAGCTGTTCGTTCGCGATGCGACGATCATCTATTCGGCGGTGGGCACGGTGCAGGACATGCGGGAGCTCGTTGATCTCGCGTCCGCCGGCAAGGTGAAGAGCCACGTGTCGCGCACCGGCTCGCTCTCCGACCTCGACGACATCTTCGCCGAGTTGCAATCGGGCACGTACCCGGGACGCGCGGTCATCACTGATCTGGGACGGTAAGGCGAAGCGACCTCGTGGGTCGGAGACGTCGAGCAGTGAGCCGGATCGCGCCCCGCTCGCGCCGCGACGTCCGGGGTTCACCCTTGGGGCGGGGTCCCAGTGCCGCCATCCGAACCGACGGGGATAGCGGCACTGGCGAGAAACTCGGTCGCGGCCTTCCGACCGTTCTCGTAGAGCTGTTCCTGGGTGGCACCGTCAATGTCGAAGTCGGTCGCGCGGACCTTCATCGTGTCGACGGAGATGGTTCGAGCGAGGACTGCGGGATCATCGAGCACCAACTGGTCGTGCGAGCCCATCATCGTGAGGAGCATCGCTCGGGTCAGGCTCGCCGACCCTGCGACCTCGTTGCGCACCCCGTGCAGGGAGCCCGGTCGGGCTGAGAGCTTGATCCCGAGGGTGGGCCACCGAGGAGACTGGCCGTCGGAGCGGTCGAAGACGTCGACGGGGAAGTTCGACAGCAGGCCACCGTCGACGAGCCACGACTGCGTGCCGGCAATCGTGTCGTCGAGCTTCACCGGCGCATAGAAGAACGGGATCGCCATGCTCGCCCGGACGGCGTCCACGACTCGCACCTGGTCGGGCTCGAGCCCGTAGCGCGGGTAGTCCCACGGCAGGCGGCGCAGCTCTCCCTGGGAGACGTCGGAGGTCATCACCACCAACCGGTACCAGTGGTGTGGTGGCAACGAGCTGTCGGCCTCGTTCGTGCGGAGGTCCGCGAAGTGCACGACGCCGTGATCGGCGAGCAGCCCACCCAGCCAGGTGGTCAGGTACTCGCCGGAGTAGATCCCCTGCGACGCGAGCGCAGAGATCGTCTTGCCCGGCAGACCCAGGTGATCCAGCCAGCCGCCGTCACGAAAGCGTGTCCAGTCGACGGTCCGCAACATCTCCCGCAGGTCGTCGGCGCGGATGTCGGCGGCCACGAGCGCGCCGACGATCGCGCCCGCGGAGGTTCCCGCGACATGCGCGAACGAGAACCCGTGCTCCTCGAGGACGGCGATCGCGCCGACCAACCCGAGGCCCTTGACACCACCCCCTTCGAGGACCAGGTCAACCTGTGGCATCGGTGGTTTAGCTGACCCTGTACTGCTCGAGGTCGGCCGAACGCGTCCATTCCCAGTACAGCTCCAGCCGCCATGGTGACAGCGTGTAGATCTTGCCCTGAGGATTCTTGTAGTGACTGTGTTCGATCGAAGCATGTGACCACACGAGCTGATCGATCTCCCGGCGGTACCGCTCGACGTACTCGTCGTGCGCGTCCTTGGACATTTCGATCGTCCGTGCACCGGCCGCGAGGACCCGGTGGATGCAGTCGATCGCGTAGTGGATCTGGCATTCGGAATGGAAGAACAGGCTCGCCCCGTGCGCGAGGTTGGTGCCAGGCCCGTACATGCAGAAGAGGTTCGGGAAGTTCGGGATCGCGATCCCTAAGTACGCCGTCGGCTCGTCGCCCCACTGTTCGCGCAGCGACACGCTGTTTCGCCCCGTCACGTCCATCGACGCGAGGAAGTCGTTGTGCTGGAAGCCGGTCGCGTAGCAGATGACGTCGGCTTCGTGAAGGGTGCCGTCGACGGTGACCACGCCCTCGGGGACGATCCGCTCGATCGGCGTGTGCACGAGCTCGACGTTCGGTTTCGTGAGGGTGCGCAACCACGAGCCGTCGTCCTGGAGTATCCGCTTCCCCATCGCCGGATAGTCGGGGATCGACTTCTCGATGAGGTCGGGCCGGTCCTTGAGGTGCATCGTGATCCACGCCGTCAGCTGCTGGCGTCGCTGCTCGTTCTGCGCGTTGATCGCGATCCCCTCGTCCCCGCGGAAGGCTGGATCGACGCGGTACGACTCGGTGCCCATCGCGATGCCGGGATAGAGCATGAGAAACCGGAACCAGCGGGCGTAGAAGGGGAGGTGCTGCATCGCCCACCGGTCACCCGGCGGCACGGTGGCGTGGTACAGCGGGTTGGGCAGCATCCACTGGGTCGTCCGTTGGAAGATGGTGAGCTCCTCGACCTGGTCCGCGATGGTCGGCGCGATCTGGAACCCGGAGGCGCCGGCGCCGACGAGTGCGAAGCGCTTGCCCCTGAGGTCGAGTCCGTCGGGCCAACGCGCCGAGTGAAAGGACGGCCCGGCGAAGGAGTCCATGCCGGGGAGGTCGGGAAGCCTCGGGATGTTCAGCGAGCCGACCGCGCTGATGACGAAACGAGCCTCGAGGACCTCCGTGGTCGAGTCCGAGTTCCGAATGCCGATGTGCCAGGAGCTCGTCGGCTCGTCCCACGTGAGCGACGTCACTTCGGTGCTGAACCGGCAGTGGGAGCGGAGCTCGTACTTGTCGAGCACGCGGACGAAGTAGTCGCGCAGCTCTGGCTGCTGGCAGAAGTACTCGGTCCAGTGGTGTGAGGGCTCGAACGCGTAGCAGTAGTGGTGACTTCCGACGTCAACCCGCGCACCTGGGTAACGGTTCTCCCACCAGGTACCTCCTGGACCCTCGTCCTTCTCGACGATGATGAAGGGGAGGCCGGCCTGCGTCAGACGGATCCCGGCGAGAATGCCGGACAGGCCACACCCGATCACGACGACCGGCGACGCCGCCTTCGTGTCGTCCGACACCTCGTCCCCCCACGAGATCGCGCCGCTGTCGGCCCCGTCGAACTGCATGTCCTCGACGAACATCGGGACCATGACCCCTTCGAGCGGCTTGCCGGCGAGGAACGCCATCATCTCGACGAGGACGTCTCGGGACAGCTCGTGCGGGAGGCATCCGCTGTCCCGATAGGCCGCGATGGCCGGTACCGCCCGTCGCCGGATGTCGGCAACTTGCTCGTCGTCGAGACCGCCGTGCAGGTCCGCGGCGTTCGGCACGCTCGGGAGCGCCCGTTCCCGGATCCATGACGGATCGCCCGTCATGTGCACCATCGAGCACAGCAGCACCGCCACCGACACGTCCTCGAGCGCGGCGGCAATGGCGGCATCGTCGTCGATGAACGGTTCACCGACGTGCGGATTTCTCAGGTCGTGCAGAGTGGCGAGCCTAGATGCGCCCCGACGTGGAGGTCACGGTCACCGACGACCACGTGCGCACAGCGCCGCGGTCGTCGTCGCATCCCCGCTTTACCCGGCTTGTGCCAACACCTTCGTGGCAGGCACTCGGATCAGTTCTTGCCGCCCCCGTGGGGTTGCGCGGGCGCCGCGACCCAGGCGAAGGCCTCCGCGAGCGCCAGCAACGCCGCCGGCGTCTGCGCCTTGCTGAGAGCCTGCTCGATCTTGTCCAGGAGCGCAGCTTGGACGCTGTCCGAATCCGCCATCGCGAAACCTCTTCTCGTCCGAACGTCGGGTCTTGCACTGGATCGCCTGGCGAAGTCGACCGGCGGGAACGCCTCCCGGACGTCGGCTCGCCAGAGGTCGCGCGGCTCCCACGCACCGCCATCCAGACTGGCCAGCCTTTCTTACTCGGCCTTTTCGCACAAGGCGCGTGGGCTCCCGGTTCCGTCGACCGCGAGTCAGCGGCGTCCGCGCCGTCCCGCGACACGACGTGGTCAAGCCGTGGCGGGCAGCGACCGGGAGGCGCGGTACAGCCGCACCGGCTCCGGAATGCCGCGCATGACCACCGGCCCGAGCTCGTCGAAGCGGAGACCTTCTGATCCGGCGGCGTCGACCGCGGTCCGCACGGTGGAAGACAGCAGCAGCTCACCGGGGCCGGCGACGTCGACGATCCTCGACGCGAGATTCACGTCGTGGCCGACAAGGTCGTCGCCCCGGAGCGTCGGACAGCCCCAGTGCATGCCGATGCGCACCCACAAGGCGGTTGGCTGTGCCGCCTCGCTGAATTGCTCGAGCAAGTCGAGTCCTGCGATGAGCGCTGGGTATGCATTGGGAAGCCAGAGCAGCAGGCCGTCCCCCAGCTCCTTCACGATCCTGGCGCCTGACGGAAGCGCAGCACGCACCAGCTGCTCTTGGCGATCGAGGAGCGCGACGGCCTCGGTGTCGCCCTGTACCGCCGTGAACTCGGTAAAGCCGACAATGTCGGTGAAGACGATCGCGCCAGGCTCCGTGACGCTCGGCGACCTCAACGCTCGATCACCGAGATCCGTCCGCTACGCGTCCGGACGCGAATGACGCCGTCGGAACCGGGCTCGCAGTCGCAGCGCACCTGACCACTTGCCGTGTCGAGCTCCAGCGCAGGACGCAGGCCCGTTGGTACGTTCAGGGTCACGGAACCCGAGTGCGTCTCGACGTCGACCGGTGCGGCCTCGGTGAGGCCGATCGTCACCTTTCCGCTGCCCATCCGCACGCGCACCGCCCCGATCGCGTCGACCTCAATGCGGCCCGACGCGGCCACAAGCTCACCGGAGCCGGCTCGGCCCACTCGCAGCCGCCCACTCTTCGTCTGGCATCGGCACTCCTCGTCGCAGCTCTCGACGGTGATGTTCCCTGACGCCGTTCGGGCATCGACGCGGTGAGCCTGCTCGATGCTGATGCTTCCGCTCCTCGTCGTCACCCGGACTGCGCCCAGCGGGCCCTGGAGCGTGACGACCCCCGACGCGCAGCCGACAAACGCGTCGGTGTGGATTGGACAACGAATTACCAGGGCGCCTGACCGACCGGTGACTTCGATGCCCTCACCTCCTCGCACCACCTCGTCGGCACCCGATTCAACGAGAACGTCCTGGCGGTCCTCCCCGGTGATCTTCACCGAGCCTGATCGGGTGGCAACACGCAGCGGCGTTCTGGCGTCAACCTCGAAGTTCGCGGGACCACGCACTGGTCCCCATCATGGCCCGTGGCGCCGACGTTCAGCAGATGACGGACGTCACATCATCGACGGCAAGGGCTCGTGCCGCGTGGAGCTCGGGAGATCCGTGGCGAGAACTCGGGGTCTGCCCTGGGCGGGTCGGCTGCCGGCCTGGGTGACCATCGACGCTCGCGCTTGCTGTCGTCGCACACCCGCGAGCGCTCACGCTGGTCGGGCCCTCGGCTCAGGTGACGACGGACTCGCCCACCCCTATGCTTTTGCTCGTGCCGATGTTCATGGATAGCCACACGTCGATGACGCTGACCCCCGAGCAGCTGGCAGAGGCACACATGCTCGACCTGCAGGAACAGGACAAGTACGGCGTCCGCTACCACACGTACTGGTTCGACCCTGAGCGCCATTCGGTGTTTTGTCTTGCCGAGGGGCCGAGCAAGGACGCGGTCGAGGCCGTGCACCGGGATTCGCACGGGGTCGTCGCCGATTCCATCGTCGAGGTCGATCCGAACATCCCGTTGAACGTGATGTTCGGATCGCTCCCCGCCCACCCGCCCGGCGAGGCCTACACCGCGCCGGCGATCAGGGCGATCGTGTTCACGGATGTGTGCGGGTCGGTGGCCCAGACTTATCAGCTCGGGGATGAGGGTCATCTCGCCCTGCTGCACGACCACAACGAGCTCGTCCGAACCGAGTTGGCGCGCCACGAAGGGCGGGAGGTCAAGCACACCGGCGACGGGATCATGGCGTCCTTCAACTCGGTGAGTGGTGCCGTCGCGTTCGGCGTCGAGGTCCAGAGCGCGCTGCAGAAGCGCAACCAGGATGCGCCGACACCTCTTCACGTCAGCATCGGCATCAGCGCCGGTGAACCGGTGACCGACGGCAACGACGACCTCTTTGGTGCTGCAGTCCAGTTGGCGGCCCGGCTTTGCGAAGCGGCGCAAGCCGGGGATATTGCCGTCTCGGTCGCGGTCCGCGAGTTGTGCATGGGCAAGCAGTTCCGCTTCGAGGATCGAGGTCCGATTCCCCTCAAAGGCTTGCCCGAGCCGACCCAGACCTACGCAGTGATCTGGGGCGACTGACCTGACTGCAGCTGCAGCGCGAGCGCCACTGCAGTCGCTGCCGCGCCGGCCGTGACTACGCTCACGCCACGCACACGCGGCCGCGACGATCACGCTGTGTCCACCTAGGTGCGCTGGCCCTGGCCTGCCTCGTGCTCCTCGGGGCGAGCGCAGGCTCGACGTCCTCTGGCCGCCGGGCGTCGGTGGCGCCGACTCGCTATTACGTCTCGCTCGGCGACTCGTACGCGATCGGCTACCAGCCCGGTCGTGGGATCACCGACCATGGCTTTCCCGACCAGGTCGTCGCGAAGGCCCGCGCCAGGGGTTATCGACTGAAGCTGGTCAACTTCGGGTGCGGCGGTGCCACCACCGCGTCGATCCTCGAGGCGACGACCTGTCCGGCGCCGGCGCTCAACGGCGCTCCCTACGGCGGTCTCCCGCAAGCCGCGGCCGCCGAGAACTTCCTGTCGGCGCACCGGGCCCAGATCGCACTTGTAACCGTGTCGATCGGCGGAAATGACGTCACTGCATGTGCGGTGAACCCCGACCCGATCGGCTGCGTGACCCAAGCGACGGCCACGATCAAGGCGAACCTCGCGACCCTCGCGGCCGGTCTTCGCACCGCGGTGGGCCCTGCGGTGCCGATCATCGGCACGACGTACCCCGACGTCATCCTCGGTCAGTGGGTGCGCCGGCCGGTGAACCAGAACCTGGCCCGGCTGTCCGTGGTCGCGTTTCAGGCGCTCATCAACCCGTCACTGCAAGCGGCCTACGCGTCCGCGGGAGGTCGTTTCGTTGACGTGACCGCCGCGGCGGGCGCCTACGTCCCGCTGACACGGACGGTGAACCTGAAGCCTTACGGCAGGGTGCCGGTCGCGGTGGCCAGGGTGTGCAACCTGTCCTACTACTGCGCGGTCGGCGACATCCACGCCACGACCGCGGGCTACGCCGTCATCGCCGCCCTGATCACCGCGAAGCTCCCGCGGGTCTGAGCGAGCGAGCGCACCTTCGATCCGGCGGCCGGCGGCTGCCCGGCGTCGGCCGTGATCAGCGCGCAGTTCACCGGGTAGCGGCGCGCGACTCGCGGTTTCACAGACCGCGAGTCGCGAAGCCGCTTCCGAGATCGGCTCGTGTCAGGCGACCAGGGCGACGTTCCAGGCCTGCTCGCCGTTGCGTCCCGGTCTGATCTCGAAGGCCACACGACTGCCGTTCCGTACCTTGCGGAGAGGGACGCCGGCGATGGATGACGCGTGCACGAAGACGTCGTCGGCACCGTCGCGGGCGATGAAGCCGTAGCCCTTGCGTGGGTTGAACCATCGGATCGTGCCCGTGGCGTCGCCCGCGTCGACAGCGGCGACGGCCGGCTCCTCAGGGAGCTCCGGGGTGGTCGCGGGAGCGGCGACGTTCCGCTGCGGTCGGGTGAGACCGAGTGGCAGCTTCAGCTGCCGCTGGATGTCCCTGGCCTCTTTCGCCTGGTCCCGTTGCACCAACGAGATCACGAGTCCGGATGCTCCGGCCCGAGCGGTTCGACCGGCTCGGTGGGTGTAGTCGGTCACGCTCGGTGCCGGGTCGTAGTGGACGACGCACTCGATGTCGTCGACGTGGATCCCGCGGGCGGCGACGTCCGTCGCCACCAGCGCGTCGATCGTCCCATTGCCGAAGGCGGCAAGGGCCCGATCGCGTTGCGGCTGCGACCGTGACCCGTGAATGGCATCCGAGCGGATCCCGGCGCTGGCCAGCTGTCGAGCGACGCGATCGGCCCGGCGTCGGGTCCGGCAGAACACGATCGTGGATCCCGAGTCGCGGATGAGGTCAGCGCAGGTCTCGACGCGCTCGCCATCATCGACCTCCCAGAAGAGGTGCGTCACACGACCACGCTCCTCGGGTGCCGCCGCGTGGCGGTGCACGACGGGATTCCGTTGATACCGGCGAACCAGCGAGTCGGCGGTGTCGTCGAGCGTCGCGGAGAAGAGCAGCGTCTGGCGGTTCGAGGACGTCTGGTCGAGGAGTCGTCTCACCTGAGGGAGGAACCCCATGTCGGCCATACGGTCGGCCTCGTCGACGACGACGATCTCGACGGCGCTGAGGTCTGCGTCGCCACGCCCGATCAGGTCGCCCAGGCGGCCGGGGCATGCGACGAGGATGTCGACGCCGCGGCGCAGCGCCCGACGTTGGCGTTCGAGGCCGACGCCGCCGTAGCAGGCGGCGACGCGCACACCGTCGACGCTGCCGAGCCACTCGAGCTCGCCAGCGACCTGGGTCGCGAGCTCGCGGGTGGGGACCAGCACGAGGCCTCGGGGTCGCCGCGCCTCGGCGCGTCCGACCCGCCCGACGAGCGGGATGCCGAAGGCGATGGTCTTGCCCGATCCGGTGGGGGCTTGGCCGCACACGTCGCGGCCGGCTCGGGCGTCAGGGATGGTCAGGGCTTGGATTGGGAGGGGGGTCTCGATGCCGCGGGCCGCGAGCGTGGCGGCGAGGCGATCGGGAACCCCAAGGTCTGAGAAGGAGGGGGACAAAGTAGAAGTACTCCGGTTTCTTGGCTCCACCGTCGGTGGAGGTCGGTCAGGTTCACGAGGCGGAGGCACCCGAGACACTGAACCGTGAACCCTGAGGGATCCGGAGCGCGCGGACAAGCCGGCAACCAAGTGGGAGTCCAGCGGACGAACGAAGGGTTCGCACCCGGCGGGACAAGATCACCGTAGCACACACCGGCCGACGCGAAGCGCGAGGCGTTGCCGCGACGCGGCTGTCCTGCCGCGGCGACCTCACATGGTGCCCGCGCGGCTTCTCTCAGCGCAGCGTGGGCGTCGCCCTGACCTGAGTCGCGACGACGCTCAGGTTGGGTCGGGCGGCTGGGCAGCGAGCGGCTCACCTTCGAATTGATCGGGGGTGATCGAGCGTCCGCAGAGCAGCAGGGCGAGGTCTCCGGCCGACGCACCCAGCGTCGGGCCGGTGCCGTGCGACCAATCGAGATCGGTGGTTTCCAGTGTCCTCCCGTCGATGGAGACGCCGAACTGGCCGTGGAGCTCGCCCGCGGTGAGATCGGACAGCACCACCCGCATCGACCCATCCGTTGGGAGACGCTGCAGCCCCAAGGGCACCGTCACGTCGAGCCCGTGGATCACCACGTGGTTGAGGGCGCCGTGATACCCGCCTCCGGGCGGAGCCCACGAGTGCAGCGTGTCGGAGCGGAGGTTGGCGACGAGCTGCTCAGTCGGCAGCTGGGCGTCGCGTGCGGCGATCTCGTTGGACAGCCGAGGGAAGTCGAAGTTCCGAGCTTGCAGTTCGCCAAGGAACGCCTCCTCGTCGTAGCGCGCGGGCATGGTCAGGTGTGCGATGACCTCGCGTACTCGCCAGCCCTCGCACAGCGAGGGGGTGCTCCAGGCAGCGTCGCTCGCCGAAGCGAGGACGTCTGCGAGGGCCAGATACTCGGCGGCCACCATGGGCTGGAGATGCTCGTCGCTCGTCACGTTCGACTCCGATGCCGGGGGGGTTGATCTTTGTACGGGCCCGACGGTCGCCAGACGCCAACATCATCATCGCTGCTCGCTCCAGTGGGAACCGACAGGGGGACCGAGCGGCGCCGGACGGCCGGGGTACCTATGGTGCGCTCCCAGCGCGCCCGCGGCTCGCCGGGGACACGACGACCGTCGCAGCCGCTCGACCGAGGGAGCCCGATGGACCTGCTCACCTACGTCTCCGACGACACGCTCGTGCAAGTTGACGACCACGCGATCGAGGTGTTCCGACGCCTCGTGACGGGCTCGCAGCGATGCCCACTGCAGTGGCTGGCGGTCGGCCTCGCGCCGAGTCGTAAGGGCGATCAGATCGAGGTGCGGATCGGCCAGTCCAGCGCCGACGGGAAGCCCTTCTATGACCCGGACGTCGTCTCCCAGGGCATGTTCAGCTTCACTGTTCCCAGCAGCGAAGAGAGCGGGCTCCGCGGCTTCTTTGACCAGGTTGCCCAGCGAGCCGGCCGCTCCACGTAGAGGCGTGCCTATATATAAGGAAGGACCCCTCAGGCGACGAGGGCCTCGGCCACGAGCGGCATCTCGGCCCACCCTCGAGCCGCGGCTCGCGATCCAGTGTGGTGGCGGCTCGTCACGAACGATCGAGGGTCTTGACGAAGCGGTGCATCTCGTCCTGTCGGCCGTAGCCCACCGCGCCCCAGAAGCCCACCGCGGGCGGTTCCGACGCGGCCACGATGGCTGACACTCGCCGGCACCCTTGCGCCGCAAGCTGCATCTCGGCCTGCGCGACGAGCGTGCGAGCGACGCCACGACGTCGGGCGGAGGGATCGACGGCCAACCGATAGAGGTTGCCTCGCCACCCGTCCCAGCCGACGATGAGGGTGCCGACGAGGTGGCCTGCCTCCTCGGCCACGAGCATCGACACCGGGTCGCGTCCCAGCAGCGTCGTGACGGATCGCTCGTCGTCGGTGACGCTCGGCAGCATGTCGTCCACGGCACGCCACAGGGCGACGATCGCTCCCGCGTCGCTCGATCGTGCGGGACGGACGACGGTCATGCGCTGCACCGTACTGAGGCAGCCCTGAGTCGTCTGACCGTCGTCCGACACCTCCGGGAGGGAGAGATCGGGCCCGCCCCGACGCGCACCGGCATAAGTAGGCGCTATTCAAGAAGAAGGTGCTGTCGGAGTCGTGACGGCGCGGTCCGGTTCGAGCGCTCCCCGACCGGTATCGCCAATCGCTCGTCGCTGTCCGCTCCGACCGGCGGCACGCCGCCCGGGGTCTCGCCGTGGCGTCCTTGAAGCGCGCCCTCACCTCCGCGACCCTGCGTGAGAGGTGCTCAGACCTGGCGCAGCCACGGCGCCGGGGTACGCGTGGACCCAGCGGCCCTTCCGGCGCGTTGCGGTGATAGCCGTGTCGCTGACGCTCGCCGCCTGTGCGGGATCATCGAAGCCGTCGACGACCAAGCCAACCCGGCATCGGTCCGTCGCCTCCTCGTCCACGACGACCACGACCCGTCCGTTCTTCACCTACCAGGTCAAACAAGGGGACTCGCTGACGTCCCTGGCCACCTTCTTCGGCATCACGCTCGACGCGCTGGCGTCGGTCAACCACCTGTCTGACGCGGCTGCACTGACGGTCGGCCAGACACTCGAGGTCCCGCCACGTCAGCCGGTCCAGCTCGCGGTCAGCCCGGGTGACGGTCCGGCCGGGACGTCGTTCATGCTGTCCTTGACCGGCGCCAAGCCGAACGAGACCGTCACGTTCCAGATCAACGGGCCCACGGTGAAGTTCACCGGGCCGGCACACACCGCCGGGCCAGACGGATCGGTGACGACGATGTATCAGACCGGCACGAGCGACGTCGCCGGCACCTACACGGTGATCGCGAGCGGCAACCAGGGGACCACAGCCCAGGCGACCTTCCGGATCGACGCCAGCTCGGCCGCGACGTGACGGCACGCGCCGGGACCAGGCCCGGTTCGTGGCGTGCGGACGCGTGATGACCCGCTTCCACGCGATCTGGCGCGACCTGCTCGACGCCGACGAGCTCGCGGCCCTGGATCCTGGAGTTCCCCAGGGGCTGACCCGCCGCCCCGACGTCGCCGTCGTCGGCGGCGGGATCCTCGGTGTCGCGACAGCCGAGGCCTGCACCCGCGCCGGCCTCGGCGACGTGATCCTCCTCGAGCGGAGCCGCCTGGGCGCGGAGGCCAGCGGCGGCGCGCTCGGCCTCCTCACGCCGGCAGCGCACAGCGGGACCGACCCTGACTGGTTCGTTCGTCTGGCCACCCGAAGCCTGCAGGCATGGCGCGAGCTCGACGCGCGGGAGGGCAGCCTCGGACTCGTTGACGTCGACTGGCTCGGTCTCGAGCCGCTCGCACCCGCGTTCCGCCCGCCGCCCGGCGCGGAGTCACTCGGCCCGTCGGAGATCGCACAGCTGCTCCCCGGGCTCGCGCGCCCGACCGCCGGCGTGCGCGTCCCGGGTCAGGCCCGCGTCAACCCGCTCCAGGCGTTGGCCCGCCTGGCCGGGCGTCTGCCGGGCGTCGTCACGCGCGTGAGCGTCACCGCCGCCGTCGTGCGGAATGGCCGGATCATGCAGCTCGCGACGACGGCTGGGCCCCTCAGCCCAGGGGTCGTGGTGTTCGCGACGGGCGGGCCGCCGCAGCTCCCCGGGCTCCCACTCGAGCTGCCCGCGCACCGCGTGAAGGGACACATTGTCGCGACCGCGCCCGCACCCGTGCGCCTGCCCGGCCCCGTCGAGCCGATCGGAACGCAGCTCGCGGATGGGCGGATCCTGGTGGGCGGGACCCTCGACGTCGATGACCGCTCTCCCGACGTCGACCTCGGGCTCGCCGCCTCGCTCCCGGAATGGGTTGCCGCGTTCCTCCCCGCGGTCACCGGCATCGACGTGACGCACGCCTGGTGCTGCTTCCGCCCCGCGCACCCCGACCTGCTCCCGGTGCTTGACCGCATCCCGGGCGTCGAGAACGCCTGGCTGACGTCGGGCCATTACCGCACCGGCATCCTCATGTCCGCCGTCACCGCGACGCTCATCGCCGCCTGGATCCGAGATGGCGAAGCGCCATCGGACGTATCCCCGCTCTCGATCCGTCGCTTCGCCGGCGACGGGACACCCGGCGCACGCTGACGCGCACCGAACGACACTCGGCGGTCCCCCGGATGTGCTCCGCGGGCGCCTCATCGCACGTCACTCGTCGGCACGGTGCCGACGAGGATGGGCAGTCTGCGACGACAACGGGACACCGCACCCGTCGCCAGCTGATCGGTAGCCTCCGATCCCGATGAGTGACACCACCGCGACCGAGGACGCCGTCCGCCGAAGTCTCGATCGCTGCATCGGCCAGCCGTTGGGAACCGGCGGTCCGGCAGTCGCGCCCGACCCGGTGAACCTGCCGATGATCCGGCATTGGGTCGATGCGCTCGATGACCGCGACCCGGTGTACCTCGACGAAGCGGTCGCCGTGAGATCGCGCTTCGGCGGCATCGTGGCGCCGCCGGCGATGCTGCAGACCTGGACGATGGCGCGACCGCGCATCGAAGGGATCGCGGCCCGCGGTGGCGCGGCGATGGAGGTCTCGCCGGAGAGCCCGCTGGGTCTGCTCGCCGCTGCCGGGTACACCGCGACCCTCGCTACGAACTCGGAGCTCGAGTTCCTCCGCTACCTCCGGGTCGGCGACCAGATCTCGTCGTCCGCCGTCCTGGAGACGGTCTCGGACCGAAAGGCCACCGCGCTCGGCACGGGCTACTTCGTCACCTGGGTCACCGACTACCGAACCGACGGTGACGAGCTCGTCGGCCGGCAGCGGTTCCGAGTCTTTCGGTTCGCTCCTGGCAGCCCCACCACGGCCGGCACGTCGGGGCGGCGCGCGGACCGGTCCCCTGCCGAGGCCCCCGATCCCCAGACACCGACGACGCAGCTCCCACCGTCGACGCTCGACGTCACGGCGACGGTCATCGTCGCGGGTGCGATCGCGTCACGTGACTTCATGCCGGCACACCACGACCGCGACTACGCCCAAGCCCAAGGTGCGCCCGACCTCTTCATGAACATCCTCACCACCAACGGCTACCTGTCGCGCTACGTCACCGACTGGGCCGGACCCGAGGCGATGCTGGAACGCATCTCGGTCCGGCTCGGCGCGCCGTCCGTGCCCGGCCACCCGCTGCACTTCAGCGGCGAAGTCACCGGCGACCGGCCCGACGGCGACGTCCAGCGCCAGGAACTCGCCGTCCGGGCCGTCACCGACCTCGGGGCCCACGCCACCGGCACGGTCGCGCTCACGCTGCCCCGCGGCTAACCCGATCCCGCGCCGCTCCAGACGCCGACTGCAGCCCCGTCCCGAGCGCAATCACACACGAGCCTCCCCGTTGCACCACAGCAACAGGAGCGAGATCTGGTGCTGGCAGCGGGAGCCCTCCTCGTGCTCGCCGCCGTGCTCGGGTGGCAGTACCGACGGCGGCGAGCAAAACCGTCCACCGGCGTGGTGTCCGAGCCCTCGGGCTGGGGGCAGCCGGGCGCCCCCAGTGGCGGACCCGCCGCCGACGGTGACAGCACCGACCCCGGGGGCCCACGCCCGACCTGGGCGGCCGTCGCATCCGAGCTTCCGCGGCGCCCCCGACGGGTGCTGCTCCTCGGGCTCGCCGCGGCCGCGCTGGTGGCCGCCCCGGCGGTTCTGCCCGTGAGCCCCCTCCTCTGGCTTCTCCTCTTTATTGGTCTGTGCCTCGCCACCCCCTTCGTCTGGAACGCCGCGAGTCGAGGGGGCAGGAGAGAGGAGGGGCGGGAGCCCCTCCCGGGCCAACGAAGCGAGGATGCGCCGACCCTCGAGATCGACGCCGCGCTCATCCGTTCGGCGGTCGAGGCGAGTGACGTCGACGACACCGTGACCCTCGGCGGTCCGACCGGCGGACTGCCGGGACGCACGCCCGGCGCCCGCCTCGACCGACGAGGCGCAGCCGTCGCGTTCTTGTCCGCCGTGGCGCTGGTGGTCGCGCTCGCCGTCGTCCTGGTCGGTGGCGGTCACGCTCCGGCGCCGGACCATCGGACCGCTCGGGCCTCCGTGCCGGCGCCGGCGCCGGCGTCGACACCCAGCAGCGCTCCTCCCGCGACGGCGCCGGCGACCACACCGGTGACCGCCGCGCCACCGGCTGCCGAGCCCACCGTGACGGTCAACCCGCCGGCGCCGACACCGACCCCGTCAGCCGGGCCGCCGCCCAGCTCAGGCGAGAACCCGCTGAGCGCGCTGCTCCAGGCCCTGCCGTAGCTCGGGCCTTCGTCGACGGGATCCCGTCGGGCCAGGAACCGCCGCGCCGCAACTGCGTACGTCACCGGTGCGCCGCGGACCCAGCTTTCCGGTGACTCGCGTGCACGAGGCCGCGTCTCGACGGTCCGTCTCTCTCCTTGCGACGCGTGCTGGCGTGGCCACCGTAGGATCGCCGTTTCACCGTTGCTCGCCGTCCACGCTGGGGAGTCCTCATGGCTGACGAATGGGGCCCACTTCATCATCTCGTCGGCGAGTGGCAGGGCGAGGGCGGGCTCGACACCGCGTTCTCGCACGGCACAGGCGAGGTGCTCGGCACGCCCTACCTCGAGAAGCTGACGTTCAAGCCCTTCGGGCCGGTCGTCAACGGGCGCCAGTCGCTGTACGGGCTCGACTACAAGACCGCGATGTGGCGCGGCGACGAGTCGAACCCGTTCCACACCGAGGTCGGCTACTGGCTGTGGGACGGCGACACGGGCGAGCTCATCCGGGGATTCGTGGTGCCACGCGCGATCACCGTGCTAGCGGGCGGTACGACGACCGCCGACGCGACCTCGTTCACGCTCGCCGCGACGGCGGGCGACCCGCAGTACACGATCGGCGAGAGTAAGTACCTCGCGTCGAACGCCTCGACACTCAACTACACCGTCACGATCACGATCAACGGCGACGACACGTGGGGCTACGACGAACGGACGATGCTCCAGATGAAAGAGTTCCCCGAGCCGTTCGCCCACACGGACAAGAACACACTGCACCGGGTCGCCTGACCGCACGGCGTCACACCGTCGGGCAGCCGCGGCCGACGTGTCGACTCGCGATCTGCTCAACCGCGAGTCGCGATTACGAGTTCCTGGTTCGCGAGTCGAAGGATTGCGTTGCACCCGCCGCTGCATCGGCGGCGTCGACATACACTCGCGCCGGTGCGATACGGGGCGATCGGCGACAGCCCGATCGAGGAGCAGATGCTGGCGTCGCCGCAGGCCCCGCGTGCGCTCGCGGACACGTTTCTGCCCCTGGTGCAGGCACAGGCGATCATGGTGGGCGTCCGCTTCGGGCTGTTCGAGACGGTGCGTACCGGGAGCCGGACCTGCGACGAGCTCGCGCGTTCGCTGAACGTCGACGCGGAGGGTCTGGAGCTCGTGCTGCGGCTCCTCGTCGGCGGTGGCTATCTGGCCCGCGAGAACGGTCGCTACGGCTTGACCGAGCTCGCGCACCAGACACTGCTCGACGACGCGCCCGCTCGTGTCGTCGCCTTCGTGGGCCTGAACGAGCTCCTCTGGAATTCGCTGGGGCAGACGGCTGACGTCATCCGATCGGGGCGGGGAGTCGACCTGCACGGCACGCTGAGTGGTAACGCCAACTGGGCGACCTACCAGGCCGCAATGCTGGAGATCGCGCGGCAGCTGGCCCCCGCGGTCGCGACCATCGTCCCGGTCAAGGACGGCGCCCGCACGCTGGTTGATATCGGGGGCTCGCACGGGCTTTACGGCGCGCTCATCGCACGCCAGCATCCCCCGATGCGTTCCGTCGTACTCGACCTCCCTGAAGCAGTGGCGCAGTCGCGTCAACTCGCGCACGAGGAAGGCCTCGACGATGTCGTCCGACACGTCACCGGAGACGCGCTCGTCGACGATCTCGGCAAAGGGCACGACGTCGTATTCCTCGGCAACATCCTGCACCACTTCTCTCCGACGGAGATCGCCGGACTGCTGGCCCGCATCAAGGCCGCGCTCAACCCGGACGGGACGATCGCCATCTGGGAGATGCGCCGGCCTGAGCCCGACGCTCCGCCGGACGTGATGGGCGACGGCTTCGCCCTCTTATTTCGCGTGACCTCCACCGCGCGCTGCTACGCGACGAGCGAGTATCTGGATTGGCTCAGAGAAGCCGGATTCATCGACGTCCAGGCGCACCCGTTCCCGCTGGCGCCGTTCCAGGTGCTGGCCACGGGGAGGGCCCCCGCGTAGCGGCGCCTCGGGGACGCGCCGACGCTGGCGCCGTCTGGTGGCCGACTCTCGATCGGCGAGACCGCGAGTCACCAACGGTGCCGCCTTACCGCGCGGGCCTGCCTTCACTGAGCACGGCGGCTGCGCCGAGGCTGATCTCCACGGCCAAGTAGGCCCAGAACGCGGCGTCGGTCCTCGGGTGGTCGAGCCGCAGCGACGCGAGCCGGGCGGCGGCTGCTCCGAGCCACACCACGCCCACCGCGGTCCGCGCGGTGGGATTCCGACTCACGAGCGCCCACCCACCCAGCGCCGCGTAGGTGCCGCCCAGCCCCGCTCGCGTCTCGGCCGTGCCCCGGGCGGTCTGCGCTGGCAGCTCGAGCGCGGCGGACACGCTGCCCGGCATGACGACACCGGCCAGGCCGGACGCCATCAGCGCCGCGCTGCTCACCCGTCCCAGATTCACGCTTTCACCATCCTGACTCGTTTCGCGCCCTTCGGAGAGGCTCGGCTCCGTGAAGTGGTCGATCAGCCGAAGCGGCGGTGAGGCGGTCGGGGTCAGCCGCCGGTGCCGAGGAGCTTGGCCTTCTGCGCGGTGAACTCCTCGTCGGTGAGCACGCCGGAGGCGTGGAGCTTGCCGAGCTTCTCGAGCTGGTCGAGGGCATCGGGCGCGGCCGCGGCGGTCGCGGCGGGCGCGGGTGGGGCGTTCGCGTCGATCTCGGCCGTCAGCCGCATGATCTCGTGGGCGTCGCCCCGCCGCGAGGCGTCGGCCAGGGCCCCGGCGAGGCCGTGCTCAGGTTGCCAGGTCCGACCGCCGGGCAGGGTGAACGTCGGGTCGTCGGGCAGCGCGACCTGCTGCGGATCACTCGGGTCGACCAACACATCGACGCGGGTGCCCGGGATGTCGGGCGTCGAGGGTCCGCCACGCTCGATCTTCAGCGTCACCTCGTAGGCCGCCGCGCCGGGCGGCTCCACCTGGAGGAACACCTTCTTCGTCGAGGAATGGCTCTCGTACATTCCGCCGACGCCCGAGTCGGTGGTGTGCACCAGCCCGTACTTGACGTCGCGGATCTCCGCGGGGACCGCGCTCCACCCTGCCGTGGGCGTCGATCGCTTCCCGAACTTCACCACGACTGCCTGCTCCGTTCGCTCGTTGTGCGACCCAGTCTGCGCACACCCCGGTCGGGCGCCATGAGTAGCGCCTACTCAGATCGACCCGGCCGACTCCCTACAGTCGGTGGGGTGACCACGGTGCTGCCGCCAGGCGCCACCCGCCATCCCTGGAACCGGGCGTTCGAGTGGGCGCTGCCGGCGGTCGCGCCGACGGTCCTCAGCCCGGGCGAGCGGGCCACGTTCGACGCCGACGGGTTCGTCGTGCTGCCGGCACTCCTCGACCGGCCCACCGTCTCGGCGCTCGTCGGCGAGCTGGACGAGCTCGAGGCCGAGATGGATCAGCTCCTCGCGACCCAGTCGGAAGGGCGGATCTACATCGCCGAGGCCGGCGCGATCACCTTCACCGTGCACGCCGTGCTGCGCTCGCCTGCGGCACATGAGCTCGCGAGGCATCCCTCACTCGTCGGCCTGTGTCACGACCTCGTCGGGCCGGACGTGAACCTGTACTGGGATCAGGCGGTCTACAAGAAGCCGGAGAAGCCGCGACGCTTCCCGTGGCACCAGGACAACGGCTACGTGTTCGTCGAGCCCCAGCAGTACCTGACGTGCTGGATCGCGCTCACGGACACCACGCTCGAGAACGGCTGCCCCTGGATCCTGCCCCACGTCCATCGCGCCGGCACGCTGCTGCACCACTGGGTCGACCCCATCGGCTGGGAGTGCTTCGCCGAAGAACCCGAGGGCGCCGTCGCGACGGAGCTCCCCGCGGGCGGCGCGGTGGTGTTCTCATCCTTGACGCCGCATCTCACGGGGCCCAACCTCACCGACGCGGTGCGCAAGGCCTACATCGTCCAGTACGCGCCCGTGGGGGTCCGCCGCCTCGAGGGCGACTGGCAGCACGGGGACCCGCCCGCGGGCGCTGCGGCCTGCGACGATCCCGATCGCCAGTTCGCGGTGCTCCGGGCGGGCGTCCCCGTGTAGACCCGGCGACGCCTCGGACGCCGCGGGCCGACTCGGCCGGCAGTCCGACGGCGGGTCCACATACCGCTCCTCACCCGACGCGGCGTCGGTCACCACCGTCCTGCCGTCGGGGCTGGCGGTCGGCGTGGCCGCCGCATTCACCTGTCGAGGGTCGCCGTCCAGTCGTCGACGTCGAGCACGGTCGCCTGGCGGGGGAACACCTTGTCGAGCAGCACCCGGTGCACCTCGTCGTCACCGTCGGCGCAGCAGTCGCACAGGACGGTCAGCTCGTAGTCGAGGTCGGCTGCTTGCCGCAGCGTGGAGAGCACGACGCCGCTCGTCGCGATACCGCTGAGCACGAGCGAGCGCACCTGGAGGGATCGCAGCACGACCTCGAGGTCGCTGCCCGCGAAGGCGCTGACCCGCTTCTTGAGCACGACGATGTCCCCCGCGTGCGGCGCGACCTGGGGATGGATCTGCGTCGCCTCGTCCTCGTCGCCAAACCCGGAAGCCCGCGCGACCGCCGCGAAAGCTCGGTTGCTGCGACTGACCTCGGGCGCGCCGGGCCGAAACGCGATTCGGACATAGACGACGGGGATCCCGGCCGTTCGGGCCGCGCCGGTCGCACGCTCGAGCGCGTCGAGCACCGTTTCGGCTTGAGCGACGAACCGATCGACGATCCCCCGTTGGACGTCCATGACGAGCAGCGCCTGGTCGGCCATGCACCCACCTCTCACGGTGACGTAGCCGCGCCGTCCGGGTCGACGGCCGGCCTGGTGATCGCGATCTGCAGCATCGCGATGAGCAGCACAACGATCGTCAGCGCGCGCTCGATCGTCGGGATCGAGTGGAAGATCCCGTAGATCTGCAGCGCGATCGCGAACGCTTGCGCCGCGAGCGGCAGCGCGACCGCGGGCCAGCCCGTGACCTTCGCCAGGCGGACCTGGCCCGGATGCGGCAGCCAGGCGGCGTACGCGATCAGCACCGCGCCGCCGGCCCACGCCGCGTCGAAGAGCCCACCTCGGTAGGTGTGCTGCAGGGCCTCGACCGAGTACACGGCGTCGGCCACCCCGAGCGCGACGAGCCCGAGGGCGAGGATGGACCACATGCGACCGGGCCGCCACCCCATGAGGGCGAACGCGCCGAGCGTCGCACCGACGATGATCGCGTCGCCCAGCGGGTACGCGAAGTCCACCGCGTCCGCGAGCGCCGAGGTGCCGGCGTGCGCCGCGACGGGCTCGAGGAAGAGCGCCACCCACGGCGTCGCCACGACGAGCATGACAACCACGCCGTCGATCCAGCGGTGCAATTCGAAGGCCGGGACGCGGTCGCGCACGAGGAGCACGAGCGCGGCAAGCACGAGCGGGTACCAGGCGAGCCAGAACACGTCGGACACGCTCGTGAGTGGGCCCTGTGCGGCACCGCCGAAGCGGATGCTCCAGATCGTGTCGCCGATCGCCCAGCTGGCCAGACCGGCCGACACCAGCAGCCACGCCGTCCGGCTCCGCGTCGACCGCCGGGCGCCGGCGAAGCACGCGGCGGCGGCGGACCAGAGCAGGACGTCGTTGAGACCCTGCCGGAAGAACTCGTCGTCGGCCGAGCGGGCGAACCCGAACGCCTCGTGGCTGGCGTAGACGACGACGAGGAGGCCGAGGGTGAGCCACACCAGCCAGACGCCCGGCCGCGCGACGGAGTCACCCTTCCGGCGTCGGAGCGTCAGCGCTCCCACTCGTCGTGCCACGCCGCCCGAGTCTGTCCGGGTCGCACGCGCCAGGCGAGTCATCGCCACACACCCCGCGGTGACGCGCTACGACGTCGTGACCCCGCTCGTCTCGGGTGCGACGCCGTAGCGCTCGATGTAGCCGGCGAACCGCTCCCGCAGCTCGCCGGCCCGGAGCCCGAACTCGGCCAGGTCGTACTCGTGCGTCCCGCGGACGCCCTTCGGGTGGGCGGCCGCGTACCGGCTGATGGCGGCGCGCGCCGGCTCAGCGAGCTCGTCGCCGACCGCGGCGTAGAGGTGCTCGACCGTGGTGACCGGGTCACGCACCAGCTCGGTGTACTGGACGTCGACGATGTGCGGCGCCGACGGCTGGGCGCGGAACGCGTCGATGCGTCGGGCGGACTCTTCGAGCATCGCCGGCCAGTGCTCAGCGATGTACGCGGTGTGGTCGGCGTCGGTGAAGGTGCCCGACAGGGTCGAGATCAGGCTGCAGACGGACGCGCAGAGCGCGACGGGGTCGCGGTGCAGGAGCACGAGCCGGGCGTCGGGGTACGTCCCGGTCAGGGCGTCGAGCGCGATCGCGTGGTGCGGGCTCTTCAGGGTCCAGCGGCCGCGGACACCGCCGCTCTGGAGCACTTGCAGCACGGACCGGTGGTACTCGTACGCCGAGCGCTGGTCGACGTCGAGGAGCCAGCGGCTGTACGACGGGACGTTGGTGATCGCCTCCCACGAGAGGCTCTTGAAGTCCTGGCTCATCACGGCGATGCACTCGGTCGGGCCGGCCGCGTCCTCGTGGTGGATGGCGCCCATGCGCGGGTTGAGCTGCTCGAGCAGCTCGCCGCTCATCCGGGCGGCCTCGACACGCGGCCCGGCGCGGAACGTCTCGGTCGTCGGCGGCGGCGCGCTGTCGCTCGCCTCCCACCGCAGCAGCGCGCGGTTGCGCGGGTCCTGGTCGAGCAGCTCGCTGAGGAAGGTCGTGCCGGCGCGGAACATGCCGATCACGACGAGCGGTGCGTCGACCGGCTCGTCGCCGACGCTCGGGTGCTGTCGGATCCAGTCGACGACGCGCAGACGGTTGGCGAGGCTGCTGCCAATGGTCCCGCGCACGGCCGCGGCGCCGAGCTCGCTCAGCTCGGCCTCGTCGGCGATCGACGCGCAGAGGACGCCGAGCCCCTCCCGGAAGTCCGGCGGTCCGAAGTCGTCGAGGCCCGTCTGGGCGCTCGCCTCGGCGAGGAGATCGTCGGGCGCAAGGTCGGGCACGGGCAGCTCAGCCGCGAGCCACGTCGACGACCGTGCGGCCGGACGTGCGCCGCTCCTCGTGGTCGGTGAGGGCGCCGGCGACCTCGCCCATCGAGACCCGCCGGCCGATGACCGGCCGGATCGAGCCGGCCGCGACGAGCACGAGCAGTGCCTGGTGGACCTCTTGCCCGACGTCGGGTGTGAAGGTGTTGATGCCGAACTTGCGGAGCGCGAGCGGCATCTCGGTGTAGCCGAGCATCACGCCGAGGACGGAGAAGTTGCCCATCGCGACCTTCCGGAGCGGGCGCCCGGTGAGCCCGGACTCCGGGTCGTCGTTGAAGCCGACGGGCACGTAGCGGCCTTCGCGCCGGACGCACGTCCACGTCGTCTCGGTCCGCTCGCCGCCGACCAGGTCGACGACGACGTCGGCGCCTCGGCCGTCGGTGAGCTCCATGACCCGGTCGAAGACGTCGTCGCTCGTGTAGTCGAGCGGCGTCGCGCCGAGCTGCGCGCAGAGGGCGCCCTTGTCGGGACCACCGGCGACGGCGATGACGTCCGCGCCGCCGACCACGCCGAGCTGGATCATGGCCGTGCCGACCGCGCTGGCGCCGCCGACCACGAGGAGCGTCTCGCCCCGCTCCAGCCGGGCACGCCGATGGAGGGCGAGGTAGCTCGTGTGGAACGGCAGCGTGAACGCCGCGGCCTCGACATCGTCGAGCTCGGGCGGCGCGTCGAACACGCTCGTGACCGTGGAGAGGGCGGCCTCGGCGATGCCGCCGAACGACTGGTTCGTCATCGCCACCACGCGGCGACCGAGCCACTGCTCGGCCCCCTCGCCGGCCGCGTCCACGACGCCGCACACGTCCATGCCGAGGGTGAAGGGCACCTGGCCCATCACGCTGGCGACCGTCCCCCGGCACCGCGCGATGTCCCCGAAGTTCAGCGACGCGGCGCGCACCGCGATGCGCACTTCGCCCGGCCCGACGTCCGGCACCGGGATGTCCTCGATCTCGAGCGCCTCACTCGGTGCGCCGTGGCGCACCACTCGCACGGCTTTCACGCGACCTCCCCCGAGCGCGAGCCGCCGATCCTACTGACGGCCTCCCGATGCGCCTGCCTGGCGGTCGACGGCGTCGACGGATCCCCTGGTTTCCGCGTCACCGGCCGGGCGCGCTGCGCCGCGTGGCGTCAGGCACGGCGACGACGCGCCCCGTGCTCCTGCACCGGAGGCCGCTGGGGGGTCGGCACAGTGATCGCCTCGGGCGGCCCGAAGAAGGGCCCGAGGTCTTCCGGCGTCGGGCAGCCCGCCGCCGCGACGGAGATGGTGGCCGGCAGCGTCGGGGTGGACGAATCGGGTCGGGCGAAGCTGAGCGTCGTGGTCAGGTCGCCGACGGTGCGGCGCCGCCACGCCGACACGTTCGGGGCCTTGACGTCGAAGCGCGCCTCGAGGAAGCGCAGCATCGAGGTGTGGTCGAAGAGGTGCGAGTCGACGTAGCCGCCCCGGCTCCACGGCGAGATCACCAGGGTCGGGACGCGGAAGCCCAGGCCGATCGGGTCGCGGTAGCCGGCGTCGTCGCCGATGGTCGGCGTCGCCGTGATCGCCTCGCCCGGCGTCCCGTTGGGTGGCGTCGGTGGCGGGACGTGGTCGAAGAACCCGCCGTTCTCGTCGTAGGTCAGGAAGACCACGGTCTTGGACCAGAGGCTCGTGTTCGCCATGATCGTGGCGAGCACCTGGCTGATGAAGTGCTCGCCCAGCTGCGCGTCGTTGCTCGGATGCTCCGAGGAGGTCAGGGCCGGGAGCACCCAAGAGACCGGGGGCAGCTGGCCGGAGGCGACGTCGGCGTTGAAGTCGTCGGGCCAGGTCGGCGTGAAGGCCCGCTCGAACAGTCCGCTCGTCGGATTCGACGTGTACTGCTTGAAGAACGTCAGGGCGTTGAACGAGCTCGAGGGCGCGCTCGTCGCGTTGGGCCCGGTCGTGGTGTTCGGCGGCTGGTACACCTTCCAGTCCACGCCCTTGTCCGTCAGCACCTCGGGCATGGTGAGCCAGTCGACGGCCCCGTAGGCCGCGGCCCCCTCGTCGAGCGCCGGCGTCGTGACCACCGGACCGCCCTGGCGGCCGTCCGGGTCAATCGTCCCCGACACCCAGTACAGGCGGTTGGGCATCGTCGGCCCGAGCACCGAGCAGTGATAGTTGTCGCAGATCGTGAACGCGTCGGCGAGCGCGTAGTAGTAGGAGAGGTCCTGGCGCGTGAAGTAGCCCATGGCGAGCGGGGCCTGGCTGGCGGGGGCCGCGCCCAGGGCCGTGGCGCCGAGGAAGCCCGTGATCCTGCCGCCGGCCCACGCCGCGTGCTGCGTGGCCCACTCGATGTCGGGCGCCGAGTAGGAGCCGGCGCAGATCGAGGACGCCGCCGCCGTCAGGTGGAACGGCAGCACGAACGGCGACGGTCCGTCCGGCCACGGCTGGCGGAAGCGGGCGCCTGCACCGTCGGCGCGGTCCCCGAAGCCGCGCACGCCCGGATAGGTGCCGAAGTAGTGGTCGAAGGAGCGGTTCTCCTGCATCAGGAACACGACGTGCTCGACCGCGCCGAGGTCGCGGCCGGCCGGCGCCGTCAGCGTGTCGATCGAGGGAAACAGACCCGAGAATCGGGTGCCGTAGGCGGCGAGTGCGCCCGCGCCGGCGAGCCGCAGACCGCCGCCGAGCATTTCGCGACGGGTCACCGAGCGACCGAGGGTGCCGGGCTCCTCCGGGGGTGGTGCGGGCGGCACGCGCCGACATTACGCGGCGGGCGCGTCGCGCCGGCACGCCATCGGGCCGCTCGACACGACGCTCACCTCACCTCGCCGGAGGACCGCGGCCCGCTCGGCGAACCCGATCGGCCAGCCGATCACACGAAGCGACCCGGCGGGCTCCCAGCTGACGGATCATTGCGACCATGTAAGAAGAACTACCGCCGTCGCATTGCGGCCCCGTCTCACGGGTGTGAAGGGCGCCGCGCCAGCGGCTGAACGCAACGTGGCGACGACCCGTCGGCCGCGACGAGGAGGACGGCGACCCCGGCGAGCGACCGAGCGACTGGCTACGGTGCGGCCACTCGAGAGGGAGTGCGCCCATGCCGTACGCGTTCGATCCCGACCTCGCCCCGTTCGTCGAGCTGATCCCGAAGACGGACATCAGCGACCTGGCCACGGCACGAGCCGGGCTGGCCACGATGCTGGAGCCCCTCAACGCCGACGTCGACACCGACGGGGTGACGATCTCCGACCACCACGTCCCCGGCCATGACGGCGCCCCGCCCGTGCTCGTGCGCGTCTACCGCGCCGACGGCCCGGCCCCGGCCGAGGGCCGGCCGGCGCTGCTCGACATCCACGGCGGCGGCTTCGTCCTGGGTGACATCACGATGGAGCACGCCATCGCCACGCGGGTCGCCCGTGAGCTCGACGCGGTCGTGGCCGCGGTCGAGTACCGCCTGGCGCCCGAGCACCCCTTCCCCGCGGGTGTCGAGGACTGCTACGCCGCGCTCCGCTGGCTGCACGACGAGGCGTCGATCCTGGGGATCGACACCGACCGCATCGCGGTCGGCGGCCAGAGCGCGGGCGGCGGGCTGGCGGCCGCCGTCGCGCTGCTCGCCCGCGACCGTGGCGGGCCGCCGCTGTGCTTCCAGTTCCTCGGCATCCCGGAGCTCGACCATCGCCTCGAGACGACGAGCATGCGGACCTTCGTCGACACCCCACTCTGGAGCCGGCCGAGCGCCGAGCGGAGCTGGCGCTTCTACCTCGGCCCCGAGGCGGGTGACGTTTCGCCGTATGCCTCGCCGGCCATCGCCGAGGACCTGGGAGGACTCCCGCCCGCGTACGTGACCGCGATGGAGTTCGACCCGTTGCGCGACGAGGGGATCATCTATGCGCTGCACATGATGGAGGCCGGCGTGCCCGTCGAGCTCCACACGTTCCCGGGCACCTTTCACGGCTCGGGTGCGATGATCGCGGCCGGGGTGTCGCGCCGTGCCCATGAGGAGCTCATGGGTGTCCTCGGACGCGCGCTGGGGGTGAGCTGACGACGATCGGTCCTGCGGTTCGTCCAGCGGGCTGGGCCGTGGGCCCCGGTGCTCGCGGGCGGTCCTCCACGTAGGGTTGGTGCCGATGGAGCTGTGGGGGATGCGGATCCCCGAGATCGGGACCGCCGTCGTGCAGGCCCAGCGGGCCGAGGAGGACGGCTGGGACGGCATCACGTTCGTCGACTCACAGAACCTGGTCGGCGACCCGTTCGTCGCCACCGCGCTCGCCGCCGAGGCGACGACGCAGCTCCGGTTCGCGACGGGCGTCACGAACGCGCACACCCGCCATCCCGCCGCGCTCGCCAACGTGGCCGCGACCGTCCAGGAGACGTCGGGCGGGCGCTTCGTGCTCGGGATCGGCCGGGGCGACACGGCGCTCTTCCACCTCGGTCTGCCACCGATGCCCGTGGCGCAATTCGAGGTGCTCGTCCAGCAGCTCCAGGGCTACCTCGCCGGCGAGACGCTCGACTGCGAGGGTCGTCCCAGCCGGCTCCAGTTCCTGGATCGCTGCCACGAGGCGAAAGTGCCCTTGGACGTCGCCGTCTCGGGGCCCCGGATGATCGACCTCGGTGTCCGCATCGCGGAGCGGGTCACGCTCGCCGTCGGCGCCGACCCTGACCGGGTCGCGTGGGCGCTCGAGCACGCCCGCAAGACCGCCGCCGACATCGGCCGCGATCCGGCCACCATCTCGTTCGGGGCGTACGTCACGGTCGGGTGCCACGCCAATCCGGCCGTCGCGCGCACCCTCGTGGGCGGCGCGGTCGCGGCGTTCGCGCACTTCTCGGCGATGCCCGGCTCGACGGGCGCCGGACTCGACGAGCACGACCGGTCCGTCGTCGCCGAGGTCGGCCGCCGCTACGACAGCAACCAGCACCTGAGCAACGACGCCGAGCACACCCAGGCGCTCGACGACGCCTTCGTCGACCGCTTCGCGATCCTCGGACCGCCCGACAGGTGTGTCGCGCGGTTCCGGGAGCTCGCCGCGCTCGGCGTCACCCGCTTCGTCATCACGGGGCCCGGCTTTCGCGCCGACCCCACCCAAGCCCGAGCCGCCGCACGCCTGCTCACCACCGAGCTCTTGCCGGCGCTGCGGGAGGAGACGCCATGACCGACTTCGACGTGGTCATCCGGGGCGGCGACGTCATCGACGGGACGGGCGCGCCCGCCCGACACGCCGACGTGGCGATCGCTGGCACGACGATCGCCGCGGTCGGCATCGTCGACGGCACGGCGCACCTCACCATCGACGCCGACGGGCTGCTCGTAATCCCGGGCTTCGTCGACATCCACACCCACTACGACGGGCAGGCCTCGTGGGACGAGCGGATGCTCCCGTCGTCGTGGCACGGCGTGACCACGGTCGTCGCCGGCAACTGCGGCGTCGGGTTCGCGCCGGTGCGTGACGCCGACCACGACCGTCTCATCGAGCTCATGGAAGGCGTCGAGGACATCCCGGGCACCGCGCTGCACGAGGGGCTCCCCTGGGGATGGCGGTCGTTCCCGCAGTTCATGGACGCAGTGGCGCCGCGGTCCTTCGACGTGGACGTCGCCCTCCAGGTGCCGCACGCCGCGCTGCGCCTCCACGTGATGGGTGAGCGCGGCGCGCGACGGGAGCCCGCGACGGAGGACGACATCGCCGAGATGGCGTGGCGAGCCCGCGAGGCGGTCGAGGCCGGCGCGCTCGGGTTCACGACATCCCGGACGATGAACCACCGGAGCAGCCGGGGCGAGTTCACGCCGACGCTGACCGCCGAGGCCGACGAGCTCGTGGGCATCGCCGCGGCGATCGGTGAGAGCGGCCTCGGCGTGCTGCAGGGGGTGTCGGACTTCACCGACGTCGACGCCGAGTTCGCGCTGTTCCGCCGGATGGCGGAGGTGTCCGGGCGCCCCTTGTCGTTCACGCTGCTCCAAGTTCGAGGCGACGTGTGGCGCCGCCAGCTCGAGCTGCTCGCCGAGGCGAACGCGGCGGGCGTCACGATGCGGGCGCAGGTCGCGCCGCGCGCCGTCGGGCTGCTGCTGGGGCTCGAGTGCACGCTGTCGCCGCTGCTCACCAACCCCGTGTACCGCGAGATCGCCGACCGCCCGCTCGACGAGCGCGTGGCCGTGATGACCGACCCCGCGTTCAAGGCGAAGGTGCTCGAGGCGCAGCGGTCGCCGCGCCGCGGCGCCGGGCAGGTCCTCCAGGAGTTCGACCAGATGTTCCTGGTCGCCGACACGCCGAACTACGAGCCCCAGGCATCGGACAGCGTCGCGGCACGCGCGGCGCGGGAAGGCCGCGAGCCGCTCGACCTCGCCTACGACCTGCTGGTCGCGGACGGCGGCCGCGCCATGCTCTACCGGCCGATCCTCAACTACGCCGACGGCAACCTCGACGCCGCGGGCGAGATGCTGGCGGACGACCACACGGTCGTCGGCCTCGGCGACGGTGGCGCCCACGTCGGGACCATCTGCGACGCCAGCTTCCCAACGACGCTGCTCACCCTCTGGGGGCGCGACCGCAGCCACGGTCGTCTGCCACTGCCGTTCCTGGTGCACCGCCAGACGGCCGCGACGGCACGCGCCGTCGGGCTCGGCGACCGCGGGGTGCTCGCCCCCGGCTACCGCGCCGACGTCAACGTCATCGACTGGGAGCACCTCGCCGCACGCCGGCCCGAGGTGCGCCACGACCTCCCCGCCGGCGGACGACGGTTCGTCCAGCGCGCCGAGGGCTACGTCGCGACCGTCGCGGGCGGCCAGGTCACGTACGCGCACGGCGAGGCGACCGGGGCGCTGCCGGGCCGGCTCGTCCGCGGTGCGCGCCCCGCCCCGACCACCGAGGTGCCCGCATGACCGCCACCGACGCGCCCGTCGACCCGACGTCCCTCGTGCCGCTCGAGCCGGCCTGCGTCTGGGACCGCGACGACCTCGGCGACCGCTACGTGTACGAGCTGACCGACGCCCAGGTCGACGAGCTCGACGCCGCTTTGCGCTTCGCCGAGGCGCGCGGTGACGACGTGCTCGACATCACCCGCGACGACTTCCCGCTGCCGACGCTCGGCGCGGAGCTCGCCGAGATCCAGCGGAACCTGATCGACGGGCTGGGCGTCACGCTGATCCGCGGGCTGCCCGTGCACCGCTACGACAAGCGGCGGGCCTCGATGATCTATTGGGGCGTCGGCATGCACCTGGGGCGGCCCTGGCCCCAGAACGCCAAGGGGCACCTGCTCGGCGACGTGACCGACCAGGGACGCGCGCTCGACGACCCGCGGAGCCGTGGCAACGAGATCGGCGCGGTCGCGTTCCCGTTCCACTCCGACGGCTCCGACCTCGTCGGGCTGTTCTGCCTCAACCCCGGCGCGAGCGGCGGCGCGAGCCTCGTCGCCAACGTCGTGTCCATCCACAACGAGCTGGTCCGGAGCGAGCCCGACCTTGCCGCGTCGCTGTACGCGTCGTTCCCGTACGACTTCCGGGGCGAGCAGGCCCCGGGCGGCAAGCCCTGGTACACGATGCCGATCTTCAGCCGGCGCGGCGACCGGCTCTTCGTCCGCTACATCCGCCCCTACATCGAGGCCGCCCGGCGCCACGAGGGCGCCCCCCGTCCCTCACCACTCGCGCGCCAGGCGATGGACCGACTCGATGAGCTGTGCCGCGACCCGCGGTGTCACGTGTCGATGATGCTGCAGCCCGGAGACATGCAGTTCGTGAACAACTACCACGTCCTCCACGCACGCGACGCCTATCAGGACCGGCGTGCTGACGGTCAGATCCGCCACCTCAAACGGCTCTGGCTCGAGACGGCGCTGCTCCCCGACGACGAGAAGCCGGAGCCGTTCCGCCTGAACCAGACCGCCGGGAACTGGTGGTCCAGCAAAGGACGAACCAAGAGCGAGCTCGACGTCTGATCGTCCCGCGCGCCGGCATCGTCCTCGGCGCGCTCGTGGTCGTCCGGTCGCTGCCCGCGACCGCGGTGCGATCGTTGCTCGTCATAACCCGTGATGCGACCAGAGGAGGGGCGATGATCGAGCGAATGAGCAACCTGCCCACCGGCGTCATCGGGTTCAAGGTGAACGGCACCATGCACGCCGAGGACTATCGCGACGTCGTGATCCCCGCTGTCGAGGAGGCCGCCGGCGCCGGCGAGGTGCGCTTCCTGATCGTGATCCCCGAGTTCAAGGGGTTCACCCCAGGCGCGCTCTGGCAAGACCTCAAGGTGGGCGTCGAGCACCTCCGCGCCTGGAAGAAGATCGGGCTCGTCACCGACATCGAGTGGATGATCCATCTCGAGGCAATGTTCGGGTGGATGACACCAGGTCAGGTCAAATGCTTCTCGATGGCGGACGAGCGCGCCGCCATCGAGTGGGTCTCCGCGTGATCGACGGCTGACCCGCGGGGCCGACATGACGGTCGGAGCGGTCGCTGCACCCGAGCCCGGCAGCAGGAACCGACCGGTCGAAATGCCCTAACGTCCGGGGACATGGACGTCTCCCAGTACCACCACGCCGGGTCGATCTCGATCGACCGCCCGCCTGCTGACGTGTACGCGATCGTCAGCGACGTGACCCGCACCGGTGAGCTCAGCCCCGTGTGCCAGTCGTGCGCGTGGGACGATCCCGCCCAGGCCGGACGGGCGGGCGCGTGGTTCACCGGCCACAACGTCATCGGTGATGTCAGCTGGGACACCCACTGTCAGGTCAGCGTCGCCGAGCCCGGCCGGGAGTTCACGTTCGTCAATCACGGGCCCAACGGTGATGTCGAGCTCGTCCGTTGGGGCTACACGCTCGAGCCTGACGGCGCCGGCACGACGGCGACGGAGTCCTGGCGGGTCCTACCCGCGTATCCGACCTTCGTTCAGAGCGGTAACCCCGACATGGACGTCACGCAGCGAATCGAGGGCATGGCCCGGATGGCCCGCGACGGCATCAAGGACACGCTCGCCAACCTCAAACGCGTCGCCGAAGCCTGACATCCAGGGTGGTCACCGCCTCGCTGTCCGAGCGACGATTCGTCGGCGCGGCGCTGATCGAAGACCCGTATCCGTTCTACGCCCAGCTGCGCCGTGAGGCGCCCGTCTGGCAGCTCCCGGGCACGGACGTCTACCTCGTCGCCACGTGGGACGCGATCGCCGAGGCGACGGGTCGAGTCGAGGAATTCTCGAACCACTTCCGCCACCTCCTCTACACGCAGGACGACGGGACACTGGGTGTGCTCCACCAGCCCGAGGCCTCCCCGCTCGACGTCTTCTCCGGGGCCGACCCGCCCGCGCACACCGTCCACCGCAAGGTCTTCGCGTCGGGGTTGAGCCCGAGACGCATCGAGCTCCTCGAGGAGGAGGTGACGCGGCTCGTCGATGCCCGGCTCGACACGCTGCTCTCGGCGGGGCGGCCCGACGCCGCGTCCCAGTTCGTCGATCCGCTGCCGGCGGAGGTCATCGCCGGCTCCGTCATCGGCTTCGCCGACGCTGACATCCGTCAGCTGCACGAATGGGTGACCGCCGGATCCCACATCATGGGCGGTCGGCTGCGCCTCGAGCACCTGGCGGACCGGGGCGCCTCCGTCGCCGACATGCCCGGGTGGGTCGGCATGCAGCTCGATGACGCCCCGGTTCGGGGTCGCGGCGATGTGCTGAGCGTCGCCGCGCAGGGCGTCCGCGACGGACGGCTCACACGAGACGAGGCCGTCATGGCGCTCATGATCTTCGTCGGCGCCGGCATCGAGACGACGACGGGGCTCATCGGCAACGCCATCCGGCTGCTCGCCGAGGACCCGGCGCTGCAGCAGCGCATCAGGGCAACGCCGACGCTGGTAGCACCCCTCATTGAGGAGGTGCTCCGCCTCGAGTCACCGTTCCAGTTCCATCCGCGCACCGCGCGGCGACCCACGACACTGGCCGGGACGGCGATCCCGGCTGACGCACTCGTGCTCCTGCTCTGGGCGTCCGGCAACCGCGACGCGCGTGCCTTCGACACCCCGGATGAGCTCGTCCTGGACCGACCAACGACGCCCGGCCACTTCGGGTTCGGGCGTGGCATCCACCACTGCGTCGGCGCACCACTCGCTCGGCTGGAGGCGCGACTCGCGCTGACCCGGCTGCTCGAGCGCACACGAGCGTTCGGTCTCGACCCGAGCGATCCGCCGACCCGGTCGGACAACCTGTGGATCCGCCGCCAGGAGTCTCTGGCGCTCCTGATCGACCCTGATCACTAGGCTCGACGGTCGTGAGCGAGACGCCCGAGACCCGCTACGCGCAAAGCGGTGATCTGAGCATCGCATACCAGAGCATCGGTCAGGGTCCGCCGACGTTCCTGTTCGTGCCCGGGTTCGTCTCGAACGTCGAGCTCATGTGGGACGTCCCGTGGATCAACCGGGCGCTCGAGCGGCTGACCGCGATGGGGCGTGTCGTGTTCTTCGACAAGCGGGGCACCGGGCTCTCCGATCGGACGCTCGGATCGGGATCGGCCGAGGAGCGGATGGACGACCTGCGGGCGGTCGCCGACGCCGCCGAGGTCGACGACGCCGTGCTCGTCGGACTCTCAGAGGGCGGGCCGCTCGCGCTGCTGTTCGCCACGACGTACCCGGAGCGGGTGCGCGCGCTCGTGCTGTGGGGCACCTTCGCCCGTCTCCTGGACGGCCCGGACTATCCGAGCATCGTGACGACCGAAGCCGCCGACCAGTTCATCGAGGGTGCCGTGAAGGCGTGGGGCACGGGACGCGCCTTGCGCAACTTCGTGCAACACCTGCCCGACGATGCGGCCACCGACCGCGCGATGGCGCGATACGAGCATCAGACCGCGACGCCGAAGGTCGTGCGCGAGATCCTGTTCCACAACACCCGGATGGACGTTCGAGCCGCACAGCCCGCCGTGCAGGTGCCGACCTTGGTCGTCCATCGGCTTGATGACCCGCTGGTACCGATCGACAACGCGAGGGTGATGACGTCGGCGATCCCGGGCGCCCGCATGGTCGAGCTGCCGGGCGACTGGCATGTCAACGGGCGGGTGGGCGCCGAGGACGAAGTGTTCGACTTGATCGGTGACTTCATCACCGGCGGCGCGCGCGGCGCCCCGGAGTCCGTCGATCGCGTCCTGGCGACCGTGCTCTTCACCGACATCGTCGACTCGACGACGCGGGCCATGACCGCGGGCGACCGATCATGGCGCGCACTGCTCGAACGCCACGACGATGCCGCCCGACGAGAGATCGAGCACTTCGGGGGACGCTTCGTGACACGCACGGGCGACGGGCTCCTCGCGACGTTCGATGGACCGGGTCGAGGTGTCCGCGCCGCGCAGACGATCGTCGACTCGGTCACGCCACTCGGTCTCGAGATCCGAGCCGGGCTCCACACCGGTGAGATCGAGCGTCGCGGTGCCGACGTCGCGGGCATCGGGGTACACATCGGCGCGCGCATCTGCGGCCTCGCGGAGCCGAACGAGGTCTTGGTGTCGAACACCGTGAAGGACCTCGTCATGGGGTCGGAGCTCGAGTTCGCTGACCGGGCGGTGCATGAGCTGAAGGGCGTCCCGGGCAGCTGGCAGCTCTGGGCCGCGGTCTAGCGACCCGTCGCGTCCGTCCCGGGATCCGTTGCGGCCGGCGTCGCGCGAGTGGCACATCACTCATCTCCCCGACGCCTTACTCGTGCAACAGTCCCGATCGCGTCGATGTCGTCCGACCTCGGACGTGGCGGTTCGGCCGTGACTCGATCCGCGACACCACGACGCCGTGGCGACCAGGGCAGCACGCGCAGGCCATCCGGGCGTTGCCGACCCGTCACGTGCGCCGCTACCTTCTGACGCTTCGGGCGGCGGTGAGGGCTGACGTGAACTCGGAGCATCAAGCAGGCTGGTACACGGACCCGACCGGTGCGGGCGAGCAGCGGTACTGGGACGGCAGCAAGTGGACCGACCAGATCGCACGCGGCGGCGTCGAATCCACCGCGCCGATCCCCACCGAGGGGATCGAGATCACCGGGCTTCGCAAAGGCCAGGCGTTCCTCCTCGGGATCTTCCGCCACTACCCGGCGAGACCTGCCGTCCCGCCCGTCTACGTCATCGACGGCCACAAGATGCTCGGCATCTGGAACCATCCGGTCAGGTACCCGCTGGCACCTGGCGATCACATCGTCCAGGCTTACTTCCAGTACTTCGGCAGCCTGAAGGGCGAGAGCGAGGTCCAGGTCACCGTCGCTCCGCGCGCGATCGAGCACCTCACCTACCGCGCTCCCCCGTTCGTGATCAACAAAGGAACGTTGACCGTCGACCCCTGAGCAGCCCGAGCTTGCACCACCGCCTCGCGGTCGGCTGAACCGCCAATCGGCGTTCGCTGGATGCCTGATACGTTGCGAAGCGACTCGATGATCTGACTCTGAGGCAGGTGGCTCGCGTCGTCATGGGAAGCTCGGGAATGAAGAAGTCGCGCAAGGGCCGTCGGCGCCAGCACCTGGCCAAGGTCGGTACCCGGGCCGGAGCGCGCCAAGAGGAGCACAACGAGCGCGAGGCGATCGCGGACACGATGGGCATCGGCGGCGCAGCTTCGTGGGTGAAGTGGATCGCGCTCGCCCTGTGCGCGTTCGTCCTGGTCGGCGCCATCGTCGCCCTCATCGCCCTCGACTGAACCGTTCGCGCGCTCGACGCGGCGGGCACATGGCGCACCTGCTGACGCCCGGTGAACCCTGACCCAGCGCCGAGCGCCACCTCACGCTGATCCCGACGGGTCACGAGTCAGACCGGTCGGGACTCGAGCAGGAACCCTGTGGGCGGACGCGATGCCTGTTCCGGCATCGCGCCGTTGCGAGCTGGGGCGGACAAGTGCCCGGAGCATGGTTAGGCTCCGCGGGCGTGGCGCTCTGGGACAGCGAAATCGAAGCGCTCCGGCCGCAACTGCGCGAAGAGGCAGCGACGTTTGTCTCGTCGGTCCCGTGGCACGACACCGACGCGTCGACGCTGTCGGTCGTCGAGCGCGTCGCCGCGCAGCGCCAGGCCCAATTGGGTGGCGACGTGTCCCCCCGCGCCGTTGATCGCACGATCGAGGGACCGGCTGGGCCTCTCCGCCTTCGGACGTTCATCCATGAGCAGCCAGACGGTGTGCTCTTCCATATCCACGGCGGCGCGTGGATGGCCGGCTCACCAGAGATGATGGATCAGCTCCATGAGATCATCGTCGACCGGTGCAACGTCGCAGTGGTGAGCGTCGACTACCGCCTCGCACCAGAGCACCCATACCCCTCGGGCCCTGACGACTGTGAGGCCGCGGCCTGCTGGCTGGTTGACCATGCGGCGGACGAGTTCGGTTCCGGTCGACTGCTCATCGGCGGCGAGTCGGCGGGCGCGCACCTCGCGGCGGTGACGCTGCTGCGCATGAGAGACAAGCACCGCGCCGCCGATCGCTTTATGGGTGCGAACCTGGTCTTCGGCGCGTACGACCTCTCTCGCACACCCAGTCAGCGCGGGGTTGGGATCGCGCCGGGAACCGACATCCTTGACGGCACCGGCTATCCACTCGACCTGTACTTGCCGGGGATCTCCGACGAGCAGCGCCGTGACCCCGACATCTCACCACTCTTCGCGGACCTTCGTGGCATGCCTCCTGCGCTCTTCTCAGTTGGCACGAACGACCATCTCCTCGATGACACCCTGTTCATGTCGTCGCGCTGGGAGGTTGCGGGCAATCGGAGCGAGCTGCTCGTGTACCCGGAGACGCCGCACGGATGCATCGCCCTGCCGTCAGTCGCCGGGCACTTCTTCCCACGACTCTTCGACTTCGTGCGCGACGCCCTCAAGACCCCCTAACCGCAGTCGCCTGCTCTGTACGACCTCGAGAGAGCCTTCGACTGGCCAGCGCACCGTTCCGGCGGTGAGGGTGTTGCGGCGGTGAGATCCACTTGCTTCCCTTCCACAGCCTGACCCTGACACCGCTGTCCCGGCGTCGTCGTCGAGCCCGGCGCGACTCAGACGCCCAGGACGAGAACAGCTCGGCGGTGAGCGACCCGCAAGCCGCTCACCGCCGAGCTCGCTACTCGTGCCTGTCGATCCCTATTGACTGGGGATCGTCGGAATTGTGACGCCTCCGGGCAAGTTCCCGCCGGCGACGCAGTTCGCGACGGCCGCAACGTACTTGGAGATCGCGGAGGCGAATGGCTGCGCGTCCGCTTGGAGGGCCGTCGTGTTGGCCGAGGCGGCGTCACTGAAGTACTTCGCGATCGTCTTCAGCGCCGCCTTGAGGTCGCCACTCGACTTCTTCGCAGCGTTGTTGAACGCCTTGGCGAGCTTCTTGGCGTTCGCCTCGCCGCCCACGGCGGTCGGGTTCGACGACGGCGTGTAATGAAGCTTCGTCAGCGCGTTGCACAGCCCCGACGCAGAAGAAACCCGCGCCCCCGCCGGCGCGGCGAGCAAGGCCGCTCCAGAGAGCCCGATCACGGACACAGCCAAAATTGCAGCGATTCGTCGCACTCAACTTCCTCTCTTCGGTGTAGATCCTGAGATTGCGCCGGTCGGCGACGCGAGGCCTGAGTAAGGCCTACTCAATCGCTCTCGACCGACCGAGCAGCGACCTCCGCGGCCAGGACTCTCCCTGTCGTGACCGTGCTGAACCGTGACATTCTGCTCGGCTCGTTGGCGCTCCGTGGGACCGAGGGAGCATTACGGTCCGCCGTTCGAGGTCAGACCGGTCGTGTAATGCAGGGTGAGCCAGATCGCCAACATCGCGAACACGAAGATCGCTGCGAGCCAGCGGGGATGGTCGGTCAGGAAATTCCACAGGCTCTGCGCGTACCCGAGCACATTCATCTCCCATGTCGGCTGCAGCGAATCGTAGGGAAGCGGGAAGCTCGGTACCTGAGTAGCCGATACTCAACTCTGCTCGAACGCTGGCGGCGACGCGCCGCGACCCACTCGCGAGCAGGGCCGAACGGATTCGATTGGCCCGGACTTCATGAGTGGGTGACAAGAGGCAACAACCGGTCGACGGCGTGCACCGTCGGCTTCGAGGTACACCGAGTCAGTCCCGCCTCACGACTGTCATCACCGGGGTAGCGGCGGGTTGTGGCCGGCGAGAGCGCCTCGGGTCCGATCCTCCAGCTCGTCCAGCGTCAGCGATTCGGGGATCACCCAGAACCGCTCGGTGTGCACCGCATCGAGGACGGCTGCCGCGACATCATCGGGATCGGCGGCCTTCGCGATCCCGCGCGCGGCGAGCTCGTGGCGCGCCTGCTCTTCCCGGCTGCGTTCCGGCACGGCGCCGAACCGGGGCAGCCAGTTGCGATCCCCGTCGAGGATGTGGGTGCGTACCCCCGTCGGGCACAGGACGGAGACACGGACCCGGGTTGGTCGGAGCGCGAGGTCGTGGAACAGGGACTCGCTCAGCCCGACGACCGCGTACTTGGACGCGACATAGGGCGCGAGATGCGGTCGGGCGCGCAGCCCCGCGGCCGACGCGGTGTTGACGATATGGCCCTCGTCCTGAGCGAGGAGGCGAGGAAGAAACGCCCGGATCCCGTGAACGACCCCCCAGAGGTTCACGGCGAGCATCCATTCCCAAAGCGAGAGTGGCCCTTGCCAGGGGTCGCCGGGCGCGGCGACGCCTGCGTTGTTGCACACGACGTGCGCGGTTCCGAAGTGCTTGTCGGTCTTGGCCGCGAGGGCCTCAACCGACTCGAAGAGGGACACGTCGGTGGGAACACCCAGGACCTCTGCGCCGGATTCGGCGAGGATGCTCACCGCCGCGTTGAGGGATTCTTCCTCCACGTCGGCCAGCACGAGGCGCATTCCTTCGGCCGCGAACGCGCGGGCGAGCGCGAGACCGATCCCGCTCGCGGCGCCGGTGACGACGGCGACCTTTCCCGTGAGCCCGTCCACCCTCGCTGCTCCGTCCGTCGTGAGCTATGGACGACCGCCAACACCGAGCGCGATGACGCTATCGGCCGGGGTGGTGGTCGATAGTTCTTCGGCCCGGCCGTCCGAGTCGCGTTCCGCGGAGCAGCGTCCCTCTGCGGCTTCGCACCGATCGAGTCCAGGGGACGTCAGACCGGGTAGCGCTTCAGACGTGGATGACTTCCCGGTCAATGACCTCTGCGCGTTTGTACGCTCGAGCGAGGCGGTCCCGTGCATCGTCAATCTGCAACTGGGTCAGGCGTTCCACGACGAGCAGGTGACGCACCGCGTCACTTGCCTCGCAAAGCTCACGGTGGGCTGCCACTACTTCACCTTGTTCGAGCACGTCACCACTCTATCGGCCGTTGGCAGCTTGGACTTTGCCGTCGATCGATGCACGTCGTCGTGGACGGCGCCGTACATCACATGTGGAGCAGCTCTTCGTACACAGCCTGGCTTGCGCTGCTCGGCGAGACGCCGAGCTCCGCTCGAAGCTCGTCACACAGATCCGTGTACACCCGAAGTGCCTCGGCCGAGTTGCCCTGCCCCGCCAAGGCCCGCATCAGCACTTGGTAACCAGTCTCTCGAAGTGGCGCCAGCGTGACGACCCTTCGAGCCGATCGCACCGCAGCGGCAGCTCCGTTCCGCCGATCCCCAACGCCGCCGCTGCGTAGGCCTCGAGAGCGCGAAGTCGGACTTCGGCCAGCCGATAGCGCTCCGCGTCGATCCAGGGAGCATCCTCTCCGGGCAAGAGCTCTCGGTCCGCGATGAACAGCGCCACCAGGGCCGGTCCCCACGCTTTCTTCCAACGCTCCAGCACGATCTGGGACTCAGCCCGGTGAACCGCCTCAAGGGCGACCTCCACGTCGACTTCGTCCGCGCGTCCGAGTTGGAGGCGCAGGGTGCTCCGACCATCCAGGATCCCGGGGCCCAGGATCTTGCGGAGCTTCGAGACGAGCGCGTTCAAGGCCGTCTCGGTCGCGGCAGGAAGGTCCTGCGGCCAGACGGCCTCCACCAGCTCCCCCCGCGTGCATGACCGGTGGCGGTTGAGCACCAGATAGGCGAACAAGAGCCGGCCCTGGCGGCCCGGCAGACGCCCCTCGAGGCGATGCCCCTCCCGTTCGACGACGGTCGGCCCGCAGACCTGGATCCTCATGCGTGGCCTGACCACCAAGGTCACGCCAACATTCTGTCAAGAGCAGCGGCGTACACCCTTCGAAGGAGGGCGCAATGGCCAGGATCATCCGATGCGAATGCGGGTTCGTAGCCCGGGGAGACACCGACGACGAGCTGATGCCACGATCCGCGGGCATATGGCCTCGGACCATCCCGCCCTCCTCGAGAGCGTGAGCCGAGAGGATCTTCTCGGCTGGATTCACTTCGAGTAGCCGTACCTGGAGGTCCAGCGATGAGCCGACACGACCTGGTTAACGAGCCCACGGAACGCACGTCGACGGAGGTGCTCGTCGAGCCGGCGTGGCTCGAGGCGCACCTGAGCGATCCGAACGTCCGGGTCATCGAGGTGGACGTCAGTCCGGCTGCCGATGACGAGGGCCACGTTGACGGCGCGGTGCTGTGGAACATCTACCAGGACCTCAAGGGTCCTGACTACCGATTGATGGGACGTTCTGTCATCCAGGGCTTGTTCGCTCGCTCTGATCTGACGCCGGGAGCAACGGTTGTCTTCTACGGGTATGCGCCCGCCATCGGTTTCTGGCTCATGAAGCTCTACGGACACGCTGATGCACGGATCCTCAACTGCAGCAGGGAGAGCTGGCGGGACGATGGTCGCAGCTGGACGAGCGACGCGCGCGACCCTGCCGCGACGGGATACGCCCTCGCGGGCGAGGACGCCGGCATCCGAGTCCACTACCCGGATGTCCAGCGGGCCATCGATGACCCGACCCAGACCATCGTCGACGTCCGGACGGTTCCAGAGTTTGCCGGTGAGCGCTTCTGGCCATCGGGTGGACTCGAAGAGGGCGGACGCGCCGGTCATATCCCCTCCGCGGTGAGCGTGCCGCTCGACGGGCTCTACGACGAGCGCGGCTCGTTTCGCAGCCCCGCCGAGCTTCGGCGAGTGTTCTCGAGCCTGGGGACGGCTGATCAGCAGGAACTGATCACGTATTGCACGATCGGAGCCCGGGCATGCACGACGTGGTTCGTGCTGACCTACCTGCTGGGTCGCACAGACGTCCGCGTCTATGACGGCTCATGGGCCGAATGGGGACGCATGCCCGAGCTCCCGGTGGCTTCCTGCGCTTGAGCCGGGCGACCCGCCGAACCGCACGTCAGCTCACGCGCGCGACCAGCCGTTGGTAACGGCGTCGCGAGCATGCGGAATAGGGTCTTCGCTGGCGGTGGCGGAAGGACAAGGGACATGCCGGAAGGCCTCTCCACACCTGAGGTGGCGAAGCAGATCGGTGAGCACGCCAACCAGGCTGAAGGCGCCCAACCTGGCGGACATGATCGACGTGCGACGGTAGTGGAGGCCGCCCTGTTGGCGGTCGTCGCCGTGCTCGCCGCCTACTCCGGATATGCCGCGTCGAAGTGGAGCACGGAGTCACGACTTGACCTCGCCCGGGCGTCGACCGAGCGAACGGAGGCGTCGACCGTAACCTCCGTGGCCGATACGAATTGGAACTTCGACTCGTCAACCTTCAGTGCCTGGTTCACCGCCGAGGTGGCCGGCAACGAATCGGCGATGGTCATAGCCGAGCGACGGTTTCGACCGGCGTTTCTGGTTGCGTTCAACGCCTGGCTCGCGACGAATCCGGATACCAATCCTCACGCGCCGCCCGGGCCGACGTACATGCCCCAGTACAAGCAGCCCGAGCTCCATACCGCCGCAGTCCTCAACGAGAAGGCGACCGCCGCGTTCAACGACGGGTCGAACGCGGCCGGGAACTCGGACGACTATGTGCTCACGACGGTCTACTTCGCGACGGTTCTCTTCTTGGTCGCCATCAGCGGTCACTTCTCGCTGCTGCGAGCACGGTACGCATTGATGACCGTCGGGGTGATCATCCTCGCGTTCGCGGTCAGCCGGCTCGTCACTCTGCCAAGGCCCACCTTCTAAGAACGAGGGGAACGTCCGCGGCGGCAGGGCGAGTCGGCTCCGCGGCCACTCAACTCAAAGTCCCGCAGCCGCAGGCCGTGCGTCGCCCGCTCCTCTCGGGGCGATCGGTCGCAGCCGTGCGGTGAACCCGACGTAGTCCCAGAGCATGTCGGGGCCGTCGCGTCGCCGGGTCACCTCGATCGGGAGCCCGACCGGCCGGAGCACGTGGGTGCCGTCCTCGTAGGACGCGACGACGGTGATCGGCGTCTGCTTGTCGAACTCAGCGACGTCGTGCACGCCGTGCTCGACCGTGCCGTCGCAGCGCATGTCGTGGATGATGCCGTTGGCGGTCACGACGAGGCGATCGCCGCACTGCTCGATCCGCTGCACGTGGCCGATCGCCGGGTGTGCTGGCACCGCCCCGCCGTCGGCCTGCACGTCGACGACCTCCCAGGTGCCCCGCAGGTCGGGGGCATCCTCGACGATCGGCTCGGCGCAACCCGCAAGCACGGGTGGCGGCAGCTCGTCGCCATACCCGCCGGGTGGCGTGTGCGCCACTGGGATGTCACCCAGCGCACGCTGCGGGGCCTCGGTCGCCACGTCGGCAACCTAGGTCGGCGGGGAATGCGACGCGGCGGCGCCGGGTTGGCCCGGTCGCAGACGCGCTGGACGGTCTGTGGGCACCCAGGTCGGATGGAACATGAGGGCAGCGGGATGCGCGTGGCAGTCATCGGTGCAGGCAACATCGGCGGGGCACTCGGTCGCGCCTGGAGTCGAGCGGGTCACGACGTGGTCTTCGGCGTGCGGGACGCGTCGGACCCAAAGGTGGCGGCCGCGCTCCACGACGCGCCGACCGCGACCGCGACGTCAGTCGCCGACGCGGTCGTCGGGGCGGCCGCAGTGCTGTTCGCCGTGCCTGGCGCCGCGCTGGCGGAGGTCCTCGACGGCCTCGCGCCGGCCCTCGCCGACGCCGTGCTGATCGACGCGAGCAACAACATGGGCGGCGGGCCGATGAACGGCGTGAGCACGATCCGCGGGGCCGTCCGCCGCGCCCCGGTGTTCCGTGCGTTCAACTCGCTCGGCTGGGAGAACTTCGCCGACCCGCGGTTCGGGAGCGAGGTCGCCGACCTCTTCTATTGCGGCCCGGCCGGAGCCGGTGACGAGGTCGTACGGCAGCTCATCAGCGACGTCGGCCTGCGGCCGGTGCGGGTCGGTGACCTCGACCAGGTCGAGGTCGTCGACTCGGTGACACGACTCTGGTTCGCGCTCTCCCGGACCTATGGCCGTCACCTCGCGTTCAAGGTGCTTCTCGGCTGACGCGAGGCGCCGGCCCGTCCCGCGTGTGACGGGCTACGTCGGCGCGATCGGGCGGCAGAGCAGGTGACCGGCACCGGAAGCCACCGCGTGTGACGGGCTACGTCGGCGCGATCGGGCGGCAGAGCAGGTGACCGGCACCGGAAGCCACGAACCGTCGCGTGCTTGACCACAGCCGGCCGTGCCAGGGACGCCTTCACGATCTGCGACGCGTACCACTGCTCGGTCATCGGGCCGACGATGCCGAACCGCCTCTATTCCTGGTCGGCCACGATCGACCCGTCGGGCGCGCAGGGCGGACCGGTCGTGTCGAACCCCGGGCCTCACCGGCCTCGCGTCGGCCGAGGCGGTCGGGAGCGTCAGCTGGCCGACGATGCCCGAGGCGCTCCTGGACCACGGCGTGTCGTGGAAGGTGTACCAGCAGCCCGGTCGTCGGTGGCTCCGAACCAGCGCCACAGCCTGTCCTTGGCGTTCAACGCGCTCCTCTATTTCCAGCAGTACCTCGCGGACCCGAGCTCGGCCCTCTACCAGCAGGCGTACCTCCCGGCGTGGCCGGACGAGTTCATGGCCGACGTGAGCGCCCACACGCTGCCGCAGGTGTCGTGGATCCTGCCGCCCCTCACCAACTCCGAGCACCCGTCGTCCTCGCCCCAGAACGGCGAAGGCCACGTGAGCAAGATCATCGCGGCGCTCGCCGCCCAGCCGGACCTGTGGGCCAAGACCGTCGTGATCGTCACGTACGACGAGAACGGCGGGTTCTTCGACCACGTGGCACCCCCGACACCGCCCGCCGGCACGGCCGGCGAGTTCCTCGGCGCCGCACATCTCCCCGTCGACGCGCGCGGCATCGCGGGGCCGATCGGCCTCGGGTTCCGGGTCCCGGCGCTCATCGTGTCGCCGTTCAGCCGCGGGCTATGTCAACTCCGACCTCTTCGATCACACGTCGCTGCTGCGACTCGTCGAATCGCGCTTCGGGGTGAGCGTCCCCAACCTGACGAGCTGGCGGCGCGGGACCGTCGGCGACCTCACGTCCACGCTCGATCTCGGCTCGCCGGACACCTCGGTGCCGGCCCTCCCCGCCGCAGCGGAGGACAGCCCGATGCTGGCCGCCGCGTGCCCCGACAACACGAGCGACCTCGTCTTCCTCGACCCGGCGCCGTCACTCTCGGTCCCGCCGGGGCGGCGCCTCCCGACCCAGGAGCCCGGCACCGCCCGCCGCCGCTGACCGTCGCCCCGTCGGGTGGCGTGGTCGGGCGGGCGCTGGTATCTACTTCTCTCCAGGGTGGCTGGCACCCTCCAGACCGACGGTCGGGGGGGTGGGCCCAGCCGATGCGGGAGCACCAGGGGACAGCGTGAGTGGCCGCGGGGGAAACGGCGACGAGTCGGCGGCGACGCCGACGGCGCCGAGTCACCACTGGCTCTACCCGATCGCGTCGGGCGGGCCCGGTCATTTCGAGGGGTCCGACCGTCGCTACCGCAGCGACTTCGAGGTGTACCGGCGCGCCGCGATGGCTGGTCGGATCCTGCGGGGCGAGGGCCCGCTCGCCGCGGGGTTCCGCTCGATCCGGGAGCACGACGTCCTCTGGCTCTTCGCCGGGGTCGACGCCGGGGTGGTCGGCCGCGGGACGGTCCGGGAAGTCTTCGGCCGCCCCGAGCCACGTGTCCGCTTCACGCTCGACCGGGCGACGTCCCGGATCCTCGCCCAGGACCCACTGCCCGGCGCGCTCGTGCTCCGGTCGCTGCCAAGGGCGAGTCACGGGCCGACCTCGCTCGCCGAGCACGCCGCTCTCGCCGAGGGGCTCGACTGGTGGGTGGAGCACCTCGACGACCGCGACCAGCGCCGGCTCGAGCCGCTCGGCGTCCCGACACTTCGCAAGGTCATCGCGCGGCGCTCGTCGCTGCTCGCCGACCCGAGCCTCGCCGGCCTCGTGCGGACGCTGCGGTCGTTCGACTTCGCCGTGGGCGTGCACACCGAGCGCACGAGCGCCTCCTATCTCGTCGGCCTCGGTGAGCACCGACTCGTCGTGGGCTGTCTCATCCGCGGCGGGCAGAGCGCGCAGCCCTCGCCCACCGTGCTGCGCACGGTCGCGTCGGTCGGGTGGCGCGCCTGGTCGCTGAAGGAGCACCTGTCGGACGCGCCGGTCGAGGTGAACCAGTGGTTCGCGTTCAGCCGGGTCCCGCATCCGCAACTGGTCCGTTTCCTCGAGGAGGGCGACCATTCGGTGAGCTGGCTCCAGGGCGGCCAGATGGAGCTCGGGCCGCGGACCCGGCTGCGCTGGCTCACGCCGAAGCCGGTCGCACGGCCGTCGACGGCCACGACGCCGACCCCGACGGTCGTGACGTTCGACACGACGCTCATCGAGGACACCCCCGCGGTCCCCGAGTCCGTGTCGTTCCGTCGGCGGCGCATCGACTGAGCCCACTCGACAGGTCGCGTCCGTCGCGGCGGCCGAGCACGGCCGACTTCGGTGCTCGCCCCGGGCTCGCCGGCGTGGATGAGTAGCCGCGACTCAGGACGCGGGCAGCGCCAGCCCGGACCCTGGACAGGCCACGCGTGACGATGGCGCGGGCGCGCCACGCCCGTAGTGCGATCAGGGAGGCGACGAATGGACCGACGTGACTTCTTCCTCCCGCCGCGACGGCCTCGGCTGGACGAGTACGACATCGGCTGGAGCAGCCCGGAGCTCCAGCCGATCGCCGGCGTAAGCCTCCAGTCCTACGTCGCGGCCACGGGGCGGCGGCCCCGCGGCGATGGCGGAGCGCGCCGGGATCTCCGCACAGGTGTGGACCGAGGCGTCCGTGGGCTGGCAGGTCCGCCAGACCTCGAGTCAGATGGTGCGGGTCGCGGCGACGAAGATCGTCGACCCCAACGCCGGGTTCCGGCGCACCTTCGGCGTCTGATCTGGGCGCCTGCTCAGGCCGGCAGTCGCGCGTTCGCCTCCGACAGCGTCGCCAGGCTCTGGTCCCAGGCGACACGCTCGCGGTCGCTCATCGGCGGGAAGAGCGGCAGGCTCGCGCCCTCCGGACCTAAGGCGCAGGGGAGGCTGGCGCACACCTCGTGCGCGACGCGGACCGACACGGGGATGAGGAACCCGTTCTCGCGCCCGATGCAGCGCAGAATGCCCCCGACGGCGAGGCCGATGCCGTGCGTGGCCGAGCCCTTCAGGTCCCGCACGGCGTACGCCGCGGTCCGGACCTGCCGCTCGATGTCGGCCTTCCACTCGTCGCTGGCGTCGATGCCTCGCTGCCTCGCGAACTCGGCGAGGGGCATCGCGCCGACCGTCGCGCCGTCGAAGAGGAAGACCGACGAATCGCCGTGCTCGCCGACGACCCACGCATGGATGCTGCGGGAGTGCACGTGGCACGCCACGGCGATGGCCTCCGAGAAGCGCAGCGTGTCGAGCGACGTGCCCGACCCCATGACCGAGACGCCCCGTCCGGCCCACCGGCGGGTGAGGTACTCGGTGAGCACATCGAGCGGGCTCGTGACCACGATCGCCACGGTCGGCAGCGCACGTGATTCGATCGCGGCGGCGGTCGACTCCATCACCTTGATGTTCTCGTCGAGGACGTCGAGGCGGCTCATCCCGGGCCGCGTGTGCGCGCCCGCGGTGATGACGAGCACGTCCTCGGGCTCGATCGCGTCGAGGCTCGCGCCGCGCACCTCGCAGCGCGGGAGGAGCGGCATCGCGTGCTGGAAGTCGCGGGCCTCGCCGACGGCCCGGTCGATCTTGCGGTCGTAGAGCGTCACGCGGCTGGAAAGCCCCTGGAGCAGGATCGTCCACGCGCATGCCACGCCGACCCCGCCGCTGCCGACGATTCCCACTCGATCCGCGCTCACGGTCCCTCGACTCCGGTCGCCATCGCGGTGGTCGCGCCAACGGCGACGGCGCGACCCGCGGCGTGAGCATAGGGTCGGCCCGCAGGGCTAGCGCCAGAACTCGTCGCTGGACGCGGGCAGCGCGTCGACCATCCACAGCTCGTGCAGCCGATCACCGGTCACGGTGGCGAGGAATGCCGCGAAGTTGTGCAGCGTCCGCCCCTTCCGCTCGGCGTGGATCTCCACCATCGCGAGCGCCTGCGCCGGCGCGACGGCCACGGACTGGGTGACCGTGACCGTCACCGACGGCGCCTGCAGGGCGAGGAGCCGCCGGAGGTAGGCGTCGCCGCCGTGCACCGCCTCCACGCCGCCGTCGGCCGTGGTGACGTAGGCCGTCAGCCCGTCGCCGAGGGTGGCGCGCATCGCGGCCTCGTCCCGGACCCCGAACGCCTCGATGAGACGCCGCAGCACCGTCTCGGCCTCGCTCACCGCTCAGCGGTCTTCGTCGCCACGCCCTCGTAGAGGTACACCATCGGCTTGGGGCCGGTGCCGTAATACGTGGACAGCTCGCCGACGCGAAGCCCGCTCGCCGCGACCAGCTGGTCGATCGGCCGGTTGAGGTGACAGCCGCCGGCGAGGCGCCGCTGCAGCGGCGTCACCCGATCCTGCCAGCGCGCCACCTTCAGCTCAGGTGAGAGCCCGTGCTCGAGGAAGTGGAGGGCACCGCCGGGCCGCAGCACCCGCCGGATCTCGCCGAGCGCGGCGTCCACGTCGGGGATGGTGCAGAGCGTCCACGTCGTGAGCACATGGTCGACCGCCCCGTCGTCGAGCGGCAGCGACTGGCCGTCCAGCCCGATGTACTCCACCGGGACGGACGAGGCGGCGATGCGCTTCGCGGCGAGCTTGCGCCCGACGGTGGCCGGGTCGACGGCCCGCACGCGGGTGACCGCCGCCGGGTAGTACGGGACGTTGCGGCCCGACCCGAACCCGACCTCGAGCACCTCACCCTCGAGGCCGGCCGCGACGCGCGCCCGGAGCCGACCGAGCGCCGCGCCGCCGAACGCGACGTCGACGACGCGAGGGACCACGTGCTCCTCGTAGAGACCCACGACAAGAGTTTGCCCCGCATTCACCGGACGCGGCCCTCGTCGCGGGGTCGACGGTAAATCGGAGGGAGGCGGCCTTTAGGCTGTGCCCCGTGATGCCGCCCCCCGGCTCCGAGCCGCCGCCCGCGCCCCCGGCGTGGGGCGACACGCTCGAGCAGCCGCCGAAACCCAGCGGCGGCGCGGCGCGGGTGATCGTCGGCGTGCTGGTGGTCGTGCTGGCCCTCGGCGGTGGGATCGGCGTGGGGGCCGCGCTGCGACCCACCGCGTCGGCGAGCGCCCAGGCGACGCCTGCGACGACCGGCGCGACGACGCCACCACCACCGGCGCCGGGCACCTCGACGCTCGACGTCGCCGCGATCGCGAACGGCGTCAACCCGGGTGTCGTGGACATCAACACGAGCCTGTCGGGCGGCAACGCGGCGGCCGGCACCGGGATGGTGCTCACGCCGAACGGGCAGGTGCTGACGAACAACCACGTCATCGCCGACGAGACGTCGATCACCGTGCGCTCCGTCACGACGGGGAAGAGCTACTCGGCGAGCGTCGTCGGCTACGACGCGACGAACGACGTCGCCGTCATCCAGCTGAAGGGCGCGTCGGGCCTGCCGACGATCACGCCGGCCAAGCCAGGTCCCCTGCTCATCGGCCAACCCATCGTCGCCATCGGGAACGCGCTCGGCCAGGGTGGGACCCCGACGGCGACGGGCGGTGTCGTCGCGGCGGTGAACCAGACGGTCACCGCCACCGACAACGGCCAGAACCCCGAGACGCTGCACGGGATGATCCAGACCAACGCGCAGATCCAGCCCGGCGACTCGGGCGGGCCGATGGTCAACCCGAGCGGGCAGGTGATCGGGATGGATACCGCCGCGACGACGAACGGCGGCGGGCTCCAGCAGGCGACGAACACCGGCGCCGGGTTCGCCATCCCGATCGACACCGCGCTGACGATCGCCCACGAGATCGCCGCCGGCCAGACGGCCCCGAGCGTGCACCTCGGCTCGCGGGCGCTGCTCGGCGTGGAGCTCACGACGAACGCCACCAACGCCGGGAGCGGCGCGCCGGTGAGCCGCGTCGAGCCCAACACGCCGGCGGCGTCGGCCGGAATCACGGGCGGTGACCTCATCACCTCGTTCAACGGGGCGAAGATCGCCAACGGCACCGACCTCACAAACGCCATCGCGCCACTGCAGCCCGGTGCCCAGGCGACGGTCGGCTGGGTCCGCAACGGGCAGCAGCACAGCGCGACCGTGACCCTCATCGCCGGGCCGCCCGCATGACCGACGGCGTCGTCCCATGAGCGAGTTCCCGCCGTCCACCGACCTGGGATCGACGCCCGCGTCACCCTTCGGTGACCCGCCGAAAAGCGGCGTCGTGGTCCCGCGGTGGCTCGTCGTGGTCGTCGCGCTAGCCGTCGTGTTCGGTGGCGGGATCGTGATCGGGCGCTGGGCGATCGGCGACCGGTCCTCGAGCGCCGCGACCAAGCCGGCGACGACGCCGACGACGGCGGCCCTCGCCCCGCCGAGCACCGACACGTCGGTGCTCAGTCGCCTCATCGTGCAGCAGAGCGACGTCGGTCCGACCCTGAACGTCGTCCTGCTGCCGAGCGGCGACCAGACCAGCCAGCCCACCTTGGACCTCTGCAACGGGAGCTACGCGACCGAGTCGCAGCGCACCGCCCGCCTCCAGGACATCGTCCAGGACACCAGCGGCACCAGCGTCGTGAGCACCGAGGCGGTCCTCTACGGGACGCCCGCCGAGTCGGCCCAGGCGTTCGCCGAGCTGAAGAGCGTCGCGGCGAAGTGCCCGCAGTCACCGGTGGCGAGCCCCGTCGGCGAGCCGACCGTGACGACACACTTCGACGCGCCGCCCGACACGCACTGGCCGGCGTCCCCCGCAGGAGTCGACCGGCTCGCCTTCAGCTTCACGACGACCGACTCGCAAGGCCGCTCGTCACCGTCGATCGCGACCTACCTGCGCCGCGGCAAGGCGCTGATGGGCGTCTACTTCTCCGACCCGACCGCGCCGCAACCCGCGATCGGTGGGCAGACGAGCATCCCCAACATCGTGAACGTCTTCGCGTCGCGGCTCGCGCAGCTGCCGACCTCCAGCGTCAACGGCTGACTCCCGGCAGCCCACCCGAGGCGCCCCCGAGGCCACGACCATGACGCTGAGGTGTCGTGCGTCGCCGTGCGGTCAGCAGACCCATTCCCAGTGCCAGGGCTCGGGCGCCGAGCCGCCCGGCTCGGCCCACGCCGGATGCACAAAGCAGTAGGTGGCCGCGTTGCCCTTCAGCCAGGCATAGCTGATCGAGCTGAACGTCAGCTCACCGTTCTGATCGGCGAAGTCGACCGCCTTGCCCCAGCCGTGCACGCTCGTCCCGGGCACGGCGGCGAACTGGCAGAGCCCGAGGCTGCACCAGTACTGGCGCTCGGCGACCTGTTGGGCGTAGGTGCGGTAGCAGCTCTCGGGGGTGAGCTCGACGCCTTGGCTCTTGGCGGCCGCGATCATGTTGACGAGGCTGGGCGCAGCCGGGATCCAGATCTGGCAGTTCGCGTTGATCGTCTGCAGGTCACTCGCGGGGAGGAACCCGTTGACGAGACCACCCGGCGCGGTCAGGCACGCCGACGCGGCGAGCGCGACGACCACCGCCACAGCGGCGAGGCGACCGCGCTTCGACGCGGCGGTGAGGCGGCCCGGCACGGTCTGCACGCTAAGGGCATCGGCGACCAATCGCTATGGCCTGAGTCCGCCACCTCGTACCAAGGTGCGCAACGGGGGGCGATTTCGGACAAGTGAGGCGATCGACCGCATTCGCCCGGCGTGATAAGGAGCGGCGTGGCGTCGGCGACCACCGATCACGAGATCCTGACCTGGGCGGCGTTCGGCGCCGGTGCGCTCGAGCTCGCTCGCCTCGTGCGCGACGACGGCTTCGTGCCGTCCATCGTCCTGGCCATCGCGCGGGGCGGGCTCGCGCCGGCCGGCGCCGTGGCGTACGCCCTCGCCGTCAAGAACTGCTGTGTGATCAACGTCGAGTACTACACCGACGTCGACGAGCGCCTCGAGGTGCCGGTCATCCTGCCGCCGGCGCTGAACCTGGTCGACCTCACGAACGCCCGGGTGCTTGTCGTGGACGACGTCGCCGACACCGGGGAGACGCTCCTGCTCGTCGCCGACCAGGTCCGGCGCCACGTCGCGGACGTCCGCACCGCCGTGCTGTACGAGAAGCCGCGCTCCGCGGCCCGGTGCGACTACGTGTGGCGTCGCACGACGCGCTGGATCGACTTCCCGTGGTCTGCGTCGGGCGAGGCGGCCACGATCCCCGACGCCGATCGCTGAGGGGCCGGGCACACCCGGCGCCGCGGACCCGGCTTGGGCCCTTCCTTCTTCCTGGCTACTGCTTGGCTTCGGCCTCGGCCGCGTCCCAGTCGATCACGACAGCGTTGGGGTCGGACCCGATCTTCACCGGCACCTTGGAGCCGGGGAAGAGGAAGGGCAGCGCCTTCGGGGGCGTCGGGTTCCCGACCTGGATCTGGTACGGATCCTTGCCTTGGGGCATGACCGTGAGCTGGTAGGCGTAGATGTCGACGCCGGCCTGGTTCACCTTCCCGATCGACTGGGACTCGACGATCACCGCCCGGGCGGGCGTGCCGGTGGCGAGGATCTCGGCCGCCGAGTGGCCCGCCGCCGGACCCGCCGTGTGCACGACGGGCGGCGGGTTGTCGAAGTCGATCGCGATCTGCTCCAGATTGTCCGGATTCGCCCGCACGCAGACGGTCGTGTTGCCCACGTCGATCTGGGGGATCTGCACCTCGGGGAACCGCTGCTTGCACGTCGCGGTGTACGGGTCCTTCCCGTCGAGCGACACCTCGAGCGTGAAGATGCAGGTGCGCTGGACGAGGCCGTTCCCGGACTGCAGGGTCGTCCCGGTGAGCTTGAGGTCGGTGATGATCCCCCGACCGGGCAGCCCGGTCTCGAGGAGCTTCTTGTCGGCGCCGCCGGTGAGCTTGCTGAAGAGTCCCATGGCCGCACGCTACCCATCCGAGGCGGGGACGCACCTGAGTAGGCGCTACTCAACCTCGGCGGCTCGCCCGTCGTCGGGTGGCGCCGGGGACAGGACGACGGGCAGCGCCCGCTGGCCGAGCGCCCAGAAGACCGGGGTCGGGACCGGGACGAAGCCGTCGAGGGGGTGGAACGCGGCGACGTGGTCGCAGAACGCACCGAGGACCGCCAGGGTCTCGAGGCGGGCGAGGGACGCGCCGGGACAGACGTGGGGCCCGGTCCCGAAGGCGAGGTGCTCGCGGGGACGTGGGCGGTCGGTGCGGAAGTCGGCCGGCGCCGCGAAGCGGGCGTCGTCCCGGTTCGCGGAGGCGAGGCCGAACACGATCCGGTCGCCGCGGCGCAGCCCGACGCCGGCGATCTCGGCGTCGGCGAGCACGGCCCGGGCGAGCACCTGGATGGGCGAGTCGTGACGCAGCGATTCCTCGACGATCACCGCCGCGAGGGCCCGGTCGGCGCGGAGCCGCCGGTACAGGTCGGCGTCGGTGGCGAGGGTGAGGAAGCAGTTGCCGATGAGGTTCCGGGTCGTCTCGTTGCCCGCGATGATCAGGTTCATCGTCTGGGTGCAGATGGCGCGGTCCGAGAGCGGCGCGCCGTCGACCTCGGCGACCATGAAGCGCGTGATGACGTCGTCGGGCGGGTCGTCGAGGGCGCGTCGCTGCTCGATGAGGCCCTGGATGTAGGCGCCGAAGACGGGGTGCGTGTCGTAGAGGCCACGGGGCTCCCCGCCGCTCTGCGCGTCGAGCAGCTCGTCCGACCAGGTGCCGAACCGCTCGTGATCCTCGATCGGGGCGCCGAGCATGTGCGCGATCACGGTCGACGGCAGCGGGTCGACGACCGTCGCGACGAGGTCGACCTGCCCGTCGGACCGGTCGCGCGCGAGGGCCGACGCCACGAGCCGGCGGGCCTCGTCGCGGATGAACGGGTCCGCCTGCGCCGTGCGATGGCCAGCGACGACCGTGTTGATGACGCGGCGGATCGGCCCGTGGCGCGGCTCCGGGATCGCCGAGATGGGGATGTCGTCCTCGGGCAGGCCGCTCGTGTCGATGAACGACCCGACGAAGCGGTCGACGTCGCGCAGGCCCGCCTCGACGCCGTCGGCGGTGGCGACGTAGTGGCCGGCCGCGGTCTCCGCGACGCCTCCGCCGGCGCGGATGTGCGCCATCGCGTCGTAGCGGTCAGCCGAGCTTGGCGCGTACGGGTCGAAGGGGTCGCTCATGACGGTCGCGGCGTTCGCACGCCGCCCGATTGTGCACGATCGCGCCGCGCCCGGCACGGCCGATCGCGGGGGCGCGCAGGTAGGGTGGCGACAGTGGCCGACTACGTGATCCCGGAGCCCGAACCGAAGGAGATCGACGAGAAGCTCGCGATCGAGCTGCGCCATCTCGCGGACAACGCCGTCCTCAAGGGCCAGCCGTCCGGAGAGGAGCAGTGCGAGAACTGCCGCTACTACCTCGAGAACACGGCCGAGATCTCATACTGCTGGCACCCCAAGCTGCGCATCCTCGTCGGCTCCGACTGGTGGTGCCAGTGGTGGGAGGCGATCCCCGAAGACGGCTAGCGGCGCGCCTGCTCCGCAGACGGTCGGGGCCGCCGTCACGTCAACGATCGGCACGGCGTCACCGTGAACCGGTCGAGGTGACGGCCGGCGGCGGGCCTAGCGCCCCGTTCGACCGTCCAGCAGCTCGCGGGTGATGTCCATGTGCCCGACGTGGCGCGCCGTCTCCTCGAGCACGTGGCCGACGACCCAACGCAGCGTCGTGGGGCGTGCCTCCGTCACGGCCGCGAGGTCGAAGGACGTCGCGGCGTCGAGCACGGCGTCGGCCCGGCGCGTCTCGTCGCGGTAGAACGCCACGACGTCGTCGACGGACCAGCCCCCGGGGACCTCGAACATGTGCTGGCGCCACGTCATGTCCATCGACTCACCGGCGAAGAACACCCGGACCCAGAGGCGCTCCATGTAGCCGAGGTGCACGACGATGGCCCCGAGCGAGTTGGCCGTCGGTGTCGGCTGCCAGCGGAGCTGGGTCTCGTCGAGGTCCTCCAGCTTGAAGATCGCGCTCTCGCGCAGGTGGGTGACCCACCCGCGCGCCATCGTCATCTCGTCCGCGGGCTCCGCTTCCTCGGGACGCGGCACCCGGAGCGGGGGCGGCGTCTCGCGCGCGTCCGGTGGCGTCACCGCAGGGAGGCTGCCCGGACCGCGACCGACCGTCAACCCCGCCGTCGACGGGTCGCCCTCCCCGCGTCGACGCGCCGGCGCCGATGGTGCGGTGACACCGGCCGTAGAGTTGCCGCGCCCGGTGACCGGAAGGATCGACGTGGCCACCTGCCACCACTGCGGCTACGAGCTCGAGCCGGGCGCGAAGTTCTGCCCGTCGTGCGCGACGCCGGTCGCCACCGCGCCCGGTGGCCGGCCCACGACGCCACCGGGCGACGCGGAGATGACGAGCCCCGTCGGCGTCACGCCGCCCCCGGGTGCGCCGCCACCGCCCCCGACACCGCCCCCGCCGCCGGGCGTCACGCCGAGCGTGCCGGCGGGAGGGGGGACCGACCGGCGCGTGTGGTGGATCGGCGGACTCGGCGCCCTCGTGATCGTGCTCGTCGTCGTCCTCGTCGTCGTGCTCACCTCGGGGGGCTCGAGCCCGCGCACAGTTGTCACGACGACCACGTCGACGAGCCCGCCGACTCCCCCGCCGACCGCGCCCGCCGCCGCCACCCCGAGCGCGACCCAGATCGCCGACACGCTCTCGCAGACGAAGGACCCCCAGACCGGGTCGGGGTTCCAAGAGGGGGACATGGGCTCGATCCCGGACGGCAGCGGCGGCATGCTCACCGCGGTGAGCGGGTTCGACCAGTCGGTCAACCATCCGCCCTGCCTCGTGTTCTTCTGGCACGACGACGGCTTCATCGGGACGGACTCGACGCAGACGCACATGGGGTGCGTGCTCGTGCACAGCGGCAACGGTGCGTTCGTCGTCGACTACGAGGTGTTCGCGCCGACGGATCCGCTCTGCTGCCCGTCGGGGTCCGACGACGTCACCTATACGTGGAACGGCCGTTCCTTCGCGCCGAACGGGGCGCCGCCGCCCAGCCAGTAGCGAGGGATCCAACGCGGCTCAGCCGCGGCGGGACTCCGCCGCGCAGAACACGCCGGCGATGACGAGCGCGACGCTCGCGACGGCGCAGAGGATCAGCCCGATCCCGATGGTCGCGGTCACGGACAGCGTGCTCGTGGACAGGTCGGAGGCCCGGTGCTTGATGTTGCCGATGTCGTAGAACGCGGTCCCGGCGGCGATGACCCCACCGGCAATCGTGAGGGCGGCGACGAGGCTCTTCTGGCTGGCGAGCAAGAAGATCAAGGCCACGGCGATCGCGATGGCGAGCGTGATCCGCCCGTCGCTGCTAAGCCCACCCCGCGTCACCGTGAACCCGCCCGCGCTGGCCTTCACCCAGTTCAGACAGGAGCCGAGCAGGAGCACCGCCGCGCTGACGAGGACACCCACCCGCAACGCCGTGCTCCAGTCGGCGCGGCCGGCCGACGCGGCGCCGGGCGACGGTGACGACCACGGCGTCGGCGGCGCCGGCGACCAACCCGGCGACGTGCCCGGCCACGGCGGCGGCGCCGGCGACGCGGTCGCCCCGCCCACCGGCGGGGGCGGCGGTGCGGCGGCCGCGACGGGCGGCGGTGGCTGGGTCGAGAGCGCGTCGGTCTCCTGTGAGCCCTGCCGGCTCACCGCGGCCGACCACTGCGCCCCGTCCCAGTAGCGGTACTGGAAGCGGCCGGTCGGGTCCGGCAGCCACGCCGCGTCGGGCATGCCCCACCCCTCACCTCGCGCGTCTGGTCCGGTGACCCTAGCCGGGCGCCGTGACGGGCGACCCGAGGCTGGTAGGAATGCGCGCCCACGCGAGACGCGGCGCGTCGAGGATGGCGGATGGACGACTTCGAGCTCGAGCACGTGGAGGGCGACGTCCCCGAGGGCGTCGGCCCCGATGTGTTCCGCGAGCACCTCCAACAGCGGGTGGCCCGCGACCACGCCGACGATGGCGCGCACATCACGCTGGACGAGGAGCGCCTGTACCTCGACGACATCGAGAGCGTCGAGCAGGAGCCGGATCGGAGCCGGTCGCGGGTCCGGCTGCGCAGCGGCGTGATCATCGGTGGGCTCACCGGCGCGGCGATCGTCGCCGCGCTCGCCACCGTCCGGTACCGGCGCCGGCACCGGGAGTAGATGGGTCGACCCGCCCCCGCCGCGCTCGTCGTCCGGCCGTACGCGGCGAGCGACCGTGCCGCGGTGCGCGACGTCTGTTACCGCACCGGCTACATGGGCGAGCCGATCGACTGGCAGTGGCGCGACGAGCCGAGCTTCGCCGACATGTTCTGCGGCTACTACACCGACGGCGAGCCCGAGTCGGCGCTCGTGCTCGAGGTCGACGGCGCGGTGGCCGGCTACCTCCTCGGCTGCGTCGACAGTCGGCGCGCCTGGAACCCGGGGAAGGTCATCGGCCGCCACATCGTGCGGCGCGGGCTGCTGTGGCGACCGGGCACGGCGGGCGTCGTCTGGCGTGGGATCGGCGACGTCGTCGTCGACGTCGCCTCACGCCGCGTCGACGTGCGTGACCTCGAGTTCAGCGACCCACGCTGGCCGGCGCACCTCCACATCGATCTGCTCCCCCACGCCCGGGGATTCGGCGCCGGCCGCCAGCTCGTCGCCGCGTGGTTCGCCCGCCTGCGCGAGCTCGGGGTCGGGGGCTGTCATCTCCAGACGATGCCGGAGAACGCCGCGGCAATCGCCTTCTTCGAGACGCTCGGCTTCCGGCGCCACGGCGGGGTCCCGGTCGTGCAGGGCCTGCGCACGCGCACCGGCGAGCGCCTCCACCTGCAGGCGATGGTGATCGACCTCGGCTGAGCCGGTGTCAGCCGAAGCCGACCCGCCCGTAGGTGCTGCAGAGCCCGTAGGCGTTGATGACGACGAACGCGACGATGACGAGCAAGATCACGGCGCGACGCCACGTGGACCGGATCCGGACCGCCCGCCACGCCGGCATGTACCACGTCGGCAGCGACCCACCGTCGGGCTGCCCGGTGACGTCCCACAAGGAGACGGCGTCGTCGTTGATCGTCGCGTCGGGGTCGGCCGCCAGCGCGAGCGCGGTGAGCTCCTCGTCGGAGAAGGCGTCCTCGTCGGCCGCGCGGCCGGTGGTCGGGTCAGGTTCGAAGGTGCGGGCGCCGGTCACACCACCCACGCTACCCACGGGATCGCGCCGCCGTCGCGCACCGCGAGGTCCGCCAGGCTCACCACCGCCCGGCGCGTGTGCGTCGGGCGACGCGGCCGTGCCGGGGCCCTCGCTCGCGGCTCGATCGGGGTGGTCGCCGGCACGCGAGACTGCGCCGATGTCGTCGACGACCGAGCCGCTCCGGGTTGGGATCATCGGGTGCGGCTCGATCGCGCGGGCCCACGCCGCGGCGCTGCGGTTCCTCTCCGACGAGGGCGTCGCCGCTGTGACGGCCGCCGCCGACCCGGACGACACCGGGATCGACACCGTCGCGGCGATCGTCGGCGGCGTGGCGCGCCGGTACACGTCCGGGGTGGACCTCATCGCCGACCCCGAGGTCGACGCCGTGGCGGTGGTGACCCCGACCCGGTTCCACCGCGACCTCATCCTCGCGACCGCCGCGGCGGGCAAGCCGCTCTTCGCCGAGAAGCCGCTCGCCCCCTCGTTCGCGGTCGTGCGGGAGATCGCCGACGCGATCCGGGCTGCCGGGATCCCGACGCAGGTGGGGTTCCAGTCGCGCTTCCATCCGATCATCCGCCAGGTCAGGTCCTGGCTCACCGACGCCGAGTTCGGGGCGCCGATGGCGTACGTGCTCCGCGACGACCAGTTCTGGCCGACGGGCGCGATCGTCGACGGGCACACGAGCTGGCGCTCCGACCGGTCGGTGGCCGGGGGCGGCGCGCTGCTCGAGCACTCGATCCACTCGTGCGATCTCGCCTGCTGGCTGTTCGGGCCGGTGCAGCGGGTCTCGGCCGTCACGCGACGCGTGTTCGGCTTCGACGTCGAGGACGTCGCCGTCGCCACGATCGAGCACGCCAGCGGCGTCGTCGGGAGCATCACCTCGGTGTTCAACGGGGTGCGTGACCGCGAGGAGCGCCGCCTCGAGGTGTTCTTCGAGACCGCCGCGCTCGAGGCGACGACCGACTTCGTCATCGGCGCACCCGAGGACTCGCTGCTGGTGAAGCGCGACCGGGTGCCGGTCGAGCACGTGGACGTGACCGCCCTGCGACGCGCCACGTTCGCGGCCGACGGGCTCGACCCCGACCGTGAGTACTTCGTCTACCAGTACCTCGCGTACCGGGCCTTCGCCGCGGCGCTGCGGTCGCAGGCGACCCCGAGCCCGACGATCGACGACGCGGTGCACGCCCACGAGGTCGTCGAGGCGGGTTACCGGAGCGCCGAGCGGGGCGCCCCCGTCACGATCGCCAGCCTGACCGCCTGAGGCGCGGCGGCGCCGGTCACGGGTCGCGCGGGAGGCCGAGGACGCGCTCGCCGATGATGTTGCGCTGCACCGCCCAGGTGCCGCCACCGATGGTGAGCGCCGGGGAGAACAAGAACCCGTAGTGCCATACGGGGTCGACGCCCGGCACGAGGTCGGCCGCGAAGTTGATCTCGGTCGGTCCGCTCCGCGCGCGGCGCCAGGCCGCCCGGCGGCCCCGACCCGGCGAGCATCCCGTCGGTGCCGCTCAGGTCCTTGGCGAGCCCCATGACGTGCTGGCCGTGCTGGTCGGAGAGCACCTTCTGCACCGACGCGTACGGACCGGGCGCACGGCCGGCCAGCCGCGACGCGAGCGTCCGCAGCTGGATGAGGCGCAGCACCTCGCCTTCCATGTAGAGGGCCGCGAGGCGCTGGCGCGCGACCGAGTCGCCGAGGCCTCCGCGGGCCCGGATGAGGGCCACGAGGTCGCGGGCGGACGGCCCGGCGCCCCACAGCGCGCCGCCGCTCGACAGGGACACGCGCTCGTTGGCGAGGGTGGCGCGCGCGAGGCGCCAGCCGTCGTTCTCCTCGCCGACGAGGAGGTCGGCGGGCAGACGGACGTCCTCGAAGAACACCTCGCAGAACGAGTGCGCGGTGGTCATGTCGACGACCGGCCGTGTCGTGATCCCCGCGAGGTCCATCGGGCAGAGGAAGTAGGAGATGCCGCGGTGCCGCTCGGCGTGCGGGTCGGTGCGGGCGAGGAGGATCCCGAACTGGGCGTGGTGCGCGAGCGTCGTCCAGATCTTCGACCCGTTCACCACGTAGGTGTCCCCGTCCCGCTCGGCACGGGTCGTGAGGCTGGCGAGGTCCGAACCGGCGTCGGGCTCGCTGAAGAGCTGGCACCAGAACTCCTCGCCCGACAGAGCCGGCCAGAGGAACCGGTCCTGCTCCGCGGCCGTGCCCGCGACGAGGATCGTGGGCGCCGCCCAGCCGATGCCGATCGGGTTGAGCGGTCGGCGCACGCCGGCCGCGGTCAGCTCCTCGTCGACGAGGAGCTGGTGCTCGGGTTCGGCGTCGAGCCCGTACGGGGCCGGCCAGTGCGGGACCACGTAGCCGGCGCGCGCGAGGTCCCGGCCGCTCGGCTCGGGGTGCGCGGCGAGCCACTCGCGCACGGCGAGGCGTCGGGGATCGTCGGTCGTCAAGTCGCGCTCCGTCGAGGGGTCCCGCGATCCTCGCACCGGCGCGGCCCGCCCGTCGGCCCGGGCGCCGCGCGCGGGCCGTCGGTAGCGTGACCGTTATGACGACTCGACCGTCCTCGCCGCGCCTCGCGCCGCTCACCGACGCGGAGCGCACCCCCGAGACCACGGAGCTGCTCGGGTCGGTGACCATGCCGGCGGGGCCGGCGGCCCACATCTTCACGACGCTCGTCCGCCACCCCGGGCTGTTCCGCCGTTGGGTCCCCTTCGCCGGCAAGCTGCTCGCCGGCAAGCTACCCGCCCGCGACCGGGAGCTGCTGATCCTGCGCACCGGCTGGCGGTGCCGATCCGAGTACGAGTGGGGCCAGCACGTCCTCATCGCCACGCGGGCTGGGCTGAGCGACGAGGAGATCCAACGCGTCCGGTCCGGCGCCGACGCGTCCGGTTGGGACGCCTTCGACGCGACGCTGCTGCGCGCCGCCGACGAGCTCCACGACGACAGCTGCGTCAGCGACGCGACCTGGCAGCAGCTCGCCGCGCGCTACGACGAGCGCCAGCTGATCGAGGTCGTGATGCTCGTCGGGCAGTACCACATGGTCGCGTTCACGCTGAACTCCCTCGGCGTGCAGCGCGAGGACGGCGTCCCGGGGTTCGGCGGGTGAGCGATCGGCTGGCCGGCCGGCGCGTCCTCGTCGTCGGCGCCGGGACGCAACCCTCCGACGATCCCGACGCGCCGGTCGGCAACGGGCGCGCCACCGCCGTGCTCGCCGCACGCGAGGGCGCCGCGGTCGTGTGCGCGGACCGGGACGCGGCCGCGGCGGAGGAGACGGCCGCGTGGGTCGCGCGCGACGGCGGGCAGGCCCGCGTGGTCGTCGCCGACGTCGCCGAGGCGGACGCCTGCGCCGGCCTCGTCGAGGAGGCCGGCGACATCGACGGCCTCGTCCTGAACGTCGGGATCGGTCGCGGCGCCGGCCTGGCGGGCACGAGCGCACGCGACTGGGACACCACCTTCGCCGTCAACCTGCGCGCCCACTTCCTCGTCGCGCAGGCGGCGATGCCGCGCCTGGCGGAGGGCGCCGCCATCGTGTTCATCAGCTCGGTCGCCGGACTGCAGCCCGGCAGCCGGATCCCCGCGTACGACGCCTCGAAGGCGGGCCTGCTCGGCCTGTGTCGCCACGTCGCCCTGGAGGGCGCGCGCCGGGGCGTGCGCGCCAACGTCGTCGCGCCCGGGCTCATCGACACGCCGCTCGGCCGGCTCGCCACGCGGGGACGCCCGGGGCGGGCGCGCACACCGGTGCCGCTTGGCCGCCAGGGCAGCGCGTGGGAGGTCGCGTCGGCGACCGTGTTCCTCCTGTCGGGCGACGCGAGCTACGTCACCGGGCAGGTGCTCGCCGTCGACGGCGGCCTCACGCTGCTCTGAATCAGCTGGTCGCGGTGACCAGCGCCTCGATGCGCTCGAGCGTGTCGGCCATCGCCAGCCGGGTGCGCTTGCGGGCCGGGCGCACGATGGCCTTCACCTTCTCCTGGGAGATGTCCCAGGACTCGCGGACGCGGGTGCCACCGTCGGTCGGCTCGAGGTCGTAGCGCCAGATGCGCCCGCCCGCGACCCGCTTGCCGAGCGGGGTCGGCGGGCGGGTCTGCCAGGCGATGCGACGGTTCTCGTCGAACTCGATGACCTCGCTCTCCATCGAGTACGGGACACCGAGCTTCATCGCCATCCCGAACTTCGACCCGAGCGTGAGCCGCTCCGGTCCTTCCTTCGCGCGGCGCACCGAGCCGGACCCGTCGATGTCGGGGTGACGGCGCGGGTCGGCGAGCAGCTCGAAGATCTTGTCGGGTGGCGCAGGGATGACGCGCTCCACCGTCTCGACGTCGTTGGCCATGGCGGCACCGTACCCCCGGCGGGCCCGGCCGGTCAGAGCGTGACGACCGAGCGGAGCACCTCGCCGCGCTCCATCCGGTGGAACGCGGCGTCGACGTCGTCGAGCGCGATCGTCTCGGAGACGAACCGGTCGAGGTCGAAGCGGCCCTGCAGGTAGAGGTCGATGAGCAGCGGGAAGTCACGGCTCGGCAGGCAGTCGCCGTACCACGAGGGTCGAAGCGTGCCGCCGCGGCCGAAGAAGTCGATCATCGGGATGTCGGGCAGAGCCATATCGGGGCTCGGCACGCCGACCTGCACGACGGCGCCGGCGAGGTCGCGGGCGTAGAAGGCCTGGCGGAGCACGTCGGGGTGCCCGACGGCCTCGATGCACACGTCCGCGCCGTGGCCGTCGGTCAGCGCCTGGACGCGCGCCACGGCATCCTCGGCGCCGCCGTTCACCGTGTGGGTGGCGCCGAACTCCCGGGCCCAGGCGAGCTTGCGCTCGTCGAGGTCGACGCCGATGATCGTGCGCGCGCCGACGAGGCGCGCCGCGGCGATCGCCGCGTTCCCGACGCCGCCGCACCCGAAGACGGCGACGGTGTCGTCCCGTTGCACGGCACCCGTGTTCACCGCGGCGCCGAAGCCGGCCATGACGCCGCAGCCGAGCAGGCCCGCGGCCTCGGGTCGGGCGCGCGCGTCGACCGTCGTCGCCTGGCCGGCCGCGACGATCGTGTGGTCGGTGAACGCGCCGATCCCGAGCGCCGGCGACAGGGGCGTGCCGTCGTCGAGCGTCATCGCCTGGCGGGCGTTGTGGGTCGCGAAGCAGTACCAGGGACGGCCGCGCCGGCACGCCCGGCACTCGCCGCACACGGCGCGCCAGTTGAGGACGACGAAGTCGCCGACGGCGACGCCCGTCACGTCGGGGCCGACCTCCTCGACGACGCCCGCGGCCTCGTGGCCGAGCAGGTAGGGGAAGTCGTCGCCGATGTTGCCCCGTTGGTAGTGCAGGTCGGTGTGGCAGACGCCGCACGCCTGGACGGCGACGACCACCTCACCCGGTCCCGGGTCGGGTACGACGATGTCGTGCACGGTGACCGGCTCACCCGGCGCACGGGCGACGACGCCTCGAGCATGACGGGGCACCCCGCGGACCCTAGTCGTGACGTCCGGCTCGGCCTCCGGCGTGAAGGGCCGCGGACTAGAACACAGTGTGTGGATGCCACGCGACGGCCGGTCGTGGCACCCGTGCAGGGCACGGTCGTCGCGATCGCGGTCGGTGCCGGCGACGTCGTGCGCGCCGAGCAGGAGCTCGTCGTCATCGAGTCGATGAAGCTCGAGCACGCGGTCACCGCCGCGGCGTCCGGCGTCGTGCAGGTCGTCACCGTCGAGCTCGGGCAGGTCGTGATGGCGGGCGACGAGCTCGCGGTCGTCGAGGACCGCGTCACCCAGTCGGCCGACGCGGCGCCGGTCGACCGCGACGCGCCGCGGCCCACCGACACGTCGGCGGCGCTCGACGAGGTGCGGGCGCGCCACGCCGTCGGGCTCGACGCCGGCCGCGACGAGGCGGTCGCGCGCCGGCACGCCACGGGCCGACGGACGGCCCGCGAGAACGTCGACGACCTCTGCGACCCGGGCTCCTTCGTCGAGTACGGGCCGCTCGTCGTCGCCGCGCAGCGACGCCGGCGGGAGCTCGAGGACCTCGTGCGCCACACGCCGGCCGACGGGCTCGTCGGTGGCCTCGGGACGGTGGCGGGCCATCCGACCGTCGTCCTGTCGTACGACTACACGGTGCTGGCCGGCACGCAGGGCTACCAGAACCACCGCAAGAAGGACCGCCTCTTCGAGCTCGCGGCCCGGCGGCGCCTCCCCCTCGTGCTCTTCGCCGAAGGCGGCGGGGGCCGACCCGGTGACACCGACGCGCCGGGGTTCTCGGGCCTCGACTGCCTCGCGTTCGCGCTCTTCGGCGAGCTGTCCGGCCTCGTGCCGCTCGTCGGGGTCGTCGGCGGCCGCTGCTTCGCCGGCAACGCGGCCCTGCTCGGCTGCTGCGACGTCGTGATCGCGACCGAGGATTCGAACATCGGCATGGGCGGCCCGGCGATGATCGAGGGCGGCGGGCTCGGGGTCTACGCACCCGACGAGATCGGGCCGGCGGCGGTGCAAGCCGCGAACGGGGTCATCGACCTGCTCGTGCCGGACGACGCGGCCGCCGTCCACGCGGCGCGCCGCTACCTCTCCTATTTCCAGGGCGACGTCGAGCCGCACGCCCACGACCCGGCCCGTCTGCGCGGCCTCGTGCCCGAGAACCGCCGGCGCGCCTACGACATCCGGACCGTCGTCGGGGCGCTCGTCGACACCGACTCGTTCCTGGAGCTGCGGCGCGGGTTCGCACCCGGCATGGTGACCGGGCTCGCCCGCGTCGAGGGCCGCGCGCTCGGCCTCGTCGCCAACGACCCGACGCACCTCGGGGGCGCCATCGACGTCGACGGGGCCGACAAGGCGGCGCGCTTCATGCAGCTCTGCGACGCGTTCGACCTGCCGCTGCTCTTCCTCTGCGACACTCCCGGCTTCATGGTCGGCCCGGAGATCGAGACCCACGCGCACGTCCGCCACGCCGCGCGGCTCTTCGTCGTCGGCGCGAGCCTCACGGTGCCGTTCGGGACGATCCTGCTGCGCAAGGCGTACGGGCTCGGCGCGCAGGCGATGGCCGGCGGGAGCTTCAAGTCGCCCGCGTTCTGCGTGGGCTGGCCGACCGCGGAGCTCGGCGGGATGGGCCTCGAAGGGGCGGTGCGGCTGGGGTTCCGTCGCGAGCTCGAGGTCATCGAGGACCCGGCCGAGCAGAGGCGGGCCTTCGACGAGATGGTCGCCCGCGCCTACCGCAACGGCCGGGCGCTCAACGCGGCCACCGGGTTCGAGATCGACGACGTCATCGACCCCGCCGACTCGCGCCGCTGGATCACGTCGGCGTTCGGCGACTGGGCGCCGCCCGCTCGCACGGGCAAGAAGCGGCCGTGCGTGGACACCTGGTGATGAGCCGCCGGTCGGCACCCCCCGCGTCGCTGCAGGTCACCGACGACGAGGTCGTCCTGCGCCTCGACCGCCTCGAGGACCTCTTCGCCGCGCCCGCCCTCCCGGGCTTCGACGGCTCGGCGGATCTCGTGTCGGGGATCGAGCGTCTCGTCGCCAAGCTGCAGGCCCAGCGCGACCCGACGCGACGGCGCCCAGTCATCGTGGTCACCGACCGCCCCGTGACCGAGACCCTGGACGGCGAGCTCCGAGGCGCGGTCGCGACCTACTGCGACGCCCGGATGGACGACGTCGACGACCGACGCGCCGCGCTGCGTCACGACGGCCTGCGCGCGCTCTGGCTCGGGCTGCCGCTGCTGCTGCTCACCGTGCTCGTCACCGCCGCCGTGGTCCACAGCGGGCTCCCCGGTTTCTGGCGCGCCTTCCTCGCCGGCGTGCTGCTCGTCCTGGCGTGGGTCGCGCTCTGGTACCCGCTCGACACGCTCCTCTGGTACGGGCGGCCGTGGCACCACGAGCGCCGCGTCCTCGGGCACCTGCGCGGCGCCCTCGTCGTGCGCGGCGACGAACCCTGATGGCGCCGGGCTTCCCACGCTCCTGCTCGCCGCACCATCTGGTTGAACCGTCAACCAGCCGCGGTAGGCTGCCGTGATGGCGAAGGGGAAGGAGACGAGTCCGCGCTGGCTCGACAGCGAGGAGCGCCGGGCCTGGCTGGCCTGGGTCTTCGCGGACGCGCCTGCTGTGGGAGGAGCTCGAGCGGGACCTCCAGCGCGACGCGGCGATGCCCTTCAGCTACTACGAGATCCTCGTCATGCTCTCCGAGTCGCCCGACCGGTCGCTGCGGATGAGCGAGCTCGCCGACGCGACCCAGTCGTCCCGCAGCCGGCTCTCGCACGCCATCGCCCGCCTCGAGGAGCTCGGATGGGTGGAGCGCCGCAGCTGTCCCACCGATCGGCGCGGCGCAAACGCCGTGCTCACGCCGGCGGGCTTCGCCGCGCTCGACGCCGCCGCCCCGTCCCACGTGGAGAGCGTGCGCGAGCACCTCTTCGACCAGCTCTCACCCGAGCAGCTCGCGCAGCTGCGCGAGATCTGCGACACGCTCCTCGAGCACCTCTTGCCGATCGTGAGCTCGCGCGGCGACGCGCGGACCCAGATCATCGAGCGGGCCCGGGCGCGCCTCGACCCCGCCCTCGAGGAGACCCCGGCCGGTTGAGGCGCGAGGTCAGCCGCGGGCGCGGACCTCGTAGGCGCAGTGGCGGGCCCCAGCGACCATGTGGGCGACGCGCTCGACGTCGGCCTCGGGCAGCACCGTGCGGATGAAGTCGAGCTCGCTCGTGCAGGCCTGGCCGTAGCGCTGCGCGACCGCCCAGATCGCGCAGTTGTGTTCGACGATGCGCCAGACGCCCGTCCCCACGCGCTCGTGGGTGGCGAGGTAGCCGTCCTCGTCGAGGATGCGGGTCAGCTCCGCGACCTTCGCGCCGAGGCTGTGCGTGGCCTCGAGGCGGGCCCGGGCAGCAGTGACGCGGTTGTCGCGTCGCCGGGCGAAGACGTCGTCGATCAGGTGCTGGTCCGCGTCGGCGACGTAGTCGAGGAGCTCGTTCGTCAGCTCGCCGTAGGCCTTCGGGAACAGCGGGTCGGCGCGCGGAGTGAGCGAGTACACGAGGGGGCGCCGGCCGCGGCCGGTCTTCGTCGCCTCGACCGATTCGACGAGGCCGTCGTCCTGGAGCGCGGTGAGCAGCTGGCGCGCGCCGCTCAACGTCACGCCGAGCTGCTCCGCGAGCTGCTCGGCGGTCGCCTCCCCCCGGCGGCGCAGCGCGTAGAGGAGGCTGCGCCGGCTCTCGGTGATCGTTGGCGGTGCCTGGGCCGCCGGGCGCGTCGTCATCGTGTGCCTCCCGCGAGGAGCAGGTGGCTGTCGCCGAACTCGTGCCACAGATACCCGGCGTCGAGGGCGGCGCGGTAGGCGCGTGCGAGGACGGACCGGCCGGCGATCGCCTCGAGCATCATGAGGTGCGACGCCTCCGGCTCGTGCCAGCCGGTCAGCAGCCCCTGCACCGACGGCACGGGCGCGTCGGCGCTGACGACCCGATCGGTCCATCCGCGGCCCGCGTGGACGGTCCCGTCGGGGTCGGTCACCGTCGCCAGGGCGCGCACGACGGTGGTGCCGAGCGCGATAACGCGGCCGCCCTCGGCGCGGGTGGCGTTGACGGTCGCGGCGGTGCGGCGCGACACCTCGTAGTGCTCCGGGTAGGGCGCCTCCCCACCCTCCAGGGACGACACGCCGGTGTCGAGGCGAAGCGTCGCCAGGGCGATCCCGCGCCGGGTCAGGTCGGCGAGCACACGGCCGGTGAAGGGCCGCGCCGCGCTCGGCATCTCGGCGCTGCCCGGCGCGCCGGAGAAGATGGACTGGTAGAAGCCGATCGGCCAGTCGCGCCCGACGTGGCGGTAGCGGACCGGGCGGCCGAAGCGCGCCGCGTAGGCGAGCGGCGAGCCGGGGACGTCGAGGTGCGCGAACCACAGTCGCCGCGAGTCGGCGAACGGCGCGAGGAGACGGATCCGGCCGCCGGAGAACAGGTCGATGTCGACCGCTCCGTCGAGGTGGAGCGGCGCCGTCGCGCCGGCGGCCGGCTCCCGGACCTCGACGAGCCACGACCCGTCGGCCTGGGCGCCGGACAGGTGGACGACGACCGGCTCGCCGTCGGGCAGACGGCCGTCCAGCGCGGCCGGGTAGGTCGCCGAGGTGTTGGCCACGACGAGGTCGCCGGGGGCGAGGAACGCGCCGACGTTGGCGAAGCAGGTGTGGACCGGGTCGGCCTCGCCCGGCGAGACGAGCAGCCGCACGGCGTCGCGGCGCAGGCCGCGCGCCTCCGGCGGCTCGTGGGCCTCGTGGGCCTCGTCGAGCTCGAAGTCGAGGATGGGTGACGTGACGAGCATGACGGCCTCCCTTCAGACGGTGACGGCCCGGGCCTCGTAGCGGCCGCTCGGCTCGGCGCGGTCCAGGAGGGCCACGATGCCGGGGATGCTCGCCTCCGGCTCGGGCCGATCGGAGATGTCCTCGCCCGGAAACGCGTCCTGGTGCATCTCGGTGCGCATGTCGCCGGGATCGACGACGAGCACGGTGAGGTCGGGCCGTTCGGCGGCGAGGACCCGGCTGATGTGCTCGAGCGCGGCCTTCGACGCGCCATACCCGCCCCAGCCCTCGTAGGCCTCGACGCCGGCGTCGGAGGTGACGTTGAGCACCGTCGCGCCGGCGGGCGAGGTGCGGGAGCGCGGCCTGGACGAGCGCGACGGGCGCGATCACGTTCGTCTCGAAGACGTCGCGCAACACGCCGGGGTCGAGCACCTCGATCCGGGGCAGCGGCGAGTGGCCGAGGGTGCTCGCGTTGTTCACCACGAGCGTGAGCGCGCCGAGCTCGGTGGCGGCCCGGACGAGCGCGGCCCGGTGGGCGGGGTCGGTGACGTCGCCGGGGATCGCCGCCACGTCGGTGAGGGCGCGGAGGTCGGCCGCGGCTGCGTCGAGCTCGTGGACGCGGCGGGCGTCGAGGACCAGGGCCCAGCCCCGCCGGGCCAGCTCGGTGGCGAGGGCTCGGCCCAGGCCCCGGGAACCCCCCGTGATGATCGCCACCTGACGCTGCGGCTCCTGCGGCTCACCCATGTCGGCGCCTCCTGCTCGGCTCTCTAAAACAACAAGATAGTACTTGTTTTAATGCCTGTCGAGAGGCGTGGGCCAGCGCCGTCAGGCGAAGCCAGCCGGGCCGGCGCACGGGGCGCCGCGGCGAACGCCGCCGTCGCTCAGTGGGCGCTGAGCTCGAGCAGCTGGGGTGCGAGGAGCGGCCAGCGCTCGAACAGCGCGCCCCGCCCCTCCCGCGCCGCGTCGCTGCGCTCGTTCCACTCGTCGTCACCCCACGGCGGCTCGACGAGGCGTGAGCCGGGGATGAGCTCGTGGAGCCGCTCCGAGGTGGCACGGGTGTGGTGCGGGTCGCGGCGGCCGCTGCGGAAGATCAACGTCGGGACGGTCACACCCGCGCACGCCTCGTCGCTGAGGCCAGGGACGGTGGCGGCGGGGTCGGGGCAGTACGCGAGCATCCAGCGCTCGAGCGTCGCGATGAACTGCGCCGGGTCGAGCGCGAGGAACCGGTCACGGTTGCGCGGGTTGCGCTCGAGCACCTCGGCCCACTCGGGGAGCTCGACGACCGCCTCCATCCCGCCCCGCCACGCGACGCGGATGGACTCGCCGCAGTAGACGGTGGCGAGGAGCATGAGCCCGTAGACGCCACCCGAGATCCAGACCATCCCGAGGCCGGCGGCGACCTCGGGATGCTGGGCCGCGGTGAGCAGGGAGACCCGGGCGCCCCCCGAGCCGCCGAAGATGACGGCCGGCGCGAGGTCGAGGTGGCGCAGGAGCCCGGCGAGACGGTCGGCCTGCATCGCCGACTCGGACGAGCCCTCGAAGCACACGTCGGAGGCACCGGTGTTCGGGCGGTCCCAGATGAGGACCTGCGTGTCGTGCTCGGCGAGCCGCGCCGCGAGCTCGCGCACCCCCGGCGTGTCCTTGCTGAAGCGGCCCCCCGGCGTGATGACCCACGGCTCGGCGCCGTGCCCGATCAGCTCGTAGCTGAGCTGGGTCCCGTCGATCTCGGCCGTGGCCATCGGCCCACCTCCCTCATGCTCGGTGGACGGCGGCAATGTAGCGGCACGGGCCGATTGCGGCCGCTCGACGACGGCGACGAGACTCGGCGCATGCCGCCCGACGTGCCGCTCGTCACGCACTGGATCGGGGGGCGGCCCGTGAAGACCGCGCCGGCGCGCCTCGGCGACGTGTTCGACCCGACGACGGGGCGCGTCGCCAAGCAGGTCGCGTTCGCCGCGCCGGCCGACGTGGACGCGGCGGTCGACGCCGCGACCCTCGCGTTCGCCCGGTGGCGGGTCGCCTCGCTCGCCGAGCGGTCGCGGGTGCTGTTCCGCTTCCGCGAGCTGCTCCACGCCCGCGCCGACGACCTCGCCGCCATCATCACCGAGGAGCACGGCAAGGTGCCGAGCGACGCGCAGGGCGAGGTCGCACGGGGCCTCGAGGTGGTCGAGTTCGCCTGCGGCGCGCCCCACCTGCTGAAGGGCTCGTTCTCCGAGCGGGCGTCGACCGGCATCGACGTGTACTCGGTGCGCCAGCCGCTCGGGGTCGTCGCGATCATCAGCCCGTTCAACTTCCCGGCGATGGTGCCGTGCTGGTTCTTCCCTCTGGCCGTCGCCACCGGGAACGCGGTGATCCTGAAGCCGAGCGAGAAGGACCCGTCGGCCGCGAACTGGCTCGCCGCCCTGTGGCAGGAGGCCGGGCTGCCCGACGGGGTCTTCAACGTGGTGCACGGCGACAAGGTGGCCGTCGACCGGCTGCTCGAGCACCCCGGCGTGCGGGCCGTCTCGTTCGTCGGGTCGACGCCGATCGCCCGGTACGTCTACGAGACCGCGACACGCTGCGGGAAGCGGGTCCAGGCCCTCGGCGGCGCGAAGAACCACATGGTCGTGCTGCCCGACGCCGACCTCGACCTCGCGGCGGATTCGGCGGTGAACGCCGGGTTCGGCTCGGCCGGCGAGCGCTGCATGGCGATCTCCGCCGTGGTCGCCGTCGGCGACGTCGGCGACGCCCTCGTCGCCAAGATCCGCGAGCGGGTCGGGCGCCTCGCCGTCGGGGACGGCCGGGCCGGCGCCGACATGGGCCCGCTCGTCACACAGGCCCACCGCGACAAGGTGGCCTCCTACCTCGACGCCGGCGTCGCGGCCGGCGCCACGCTGGTCGTCGACGGCCGCGAGCACGCGATCGACGGCGACGAGGCCGGCTTCTGGCTCGGCCCGACCCTCTTCGATCACGTCACGCCCGACATGGCGCTCTACACCGACGAGATCTTCGGTCCCGTCCTGTCCGTCGTGCGCGCCGACACCTACGACGACGCGCTGGCGCTCGTGAACGCCAACCCGTACGGCAACGGGACGGCGATCTTCACGAACGACGGCGGCGCGGCGCGGCGGTTCCACAGCGAGGTCGAGGTGGGGATGGTCGGGATCAACGTCCCGATCCCCGTCCCCGTCGCGTACTACTCCTTCGGCGGCTGGAAGAACTCCCTGTTCGGCGACACCCACGCGCACGGCACCGACGGGATCCACTTCTTCACCCGGGCGAAGGTCGTCACGAGCCGGTGGCTCGACCCGAGCCACGGCGGCGTGAACCTCGGCTTCCCCCGCAACGAGTGACGGGCATGGGCCCCGGCCCGTAGAGTCGTCAGAGTCGGGTCAGCGACGCGAGGGGATCAGCCATGACGACGACGTTGGATCCGGTGAAGGTCATCGACGCCGACACCCATCTCACCGAGCGCCACGATCTCTGGACGAGTCGCGCCCCGGCCGGGCTGAAGGAGCGCATGCCCCACGTCACCCAGGTCGACGGCCAGGCCACCTGGGTTGTCGAGGGGGAGGTGCTCGGGCGGGCCGGCGCGGGCGGCGTCGTCGACAAGGACAACCAGAAGGGCCGCTCGTTCGAGGCGCTCTACGAGTGGGAGATGGACCGCATCCACGAGGCCGCCTACGACCCGGTGGCGCGCGTCGAGCTGATGGACGAGACCGGCATCCACGCGCAGATCATCTTCCCGAACGTCGTCGGGCTCGGGGGCCAGAACATCGCCGAGGCGGTGCACGACGTGCCGTTCCGCCTGCGCTGCCTCCAGATCTACAACGACGCGAACGCCGAGATGCAGGCCGGCGCCCACGACCGGCTGCTGCCGATGGCGATCCTGCCCGCGTGGGACGTCGACGCGAGCGTCACCGAGGCGCAGCGCGCGAAGACGCTCGGGATGCGCGGCGTGAACATCACCTCGGACCCCCAGGACCAGGGCGGCCCCGACCTCGCCAACCGGGCATGGGACCCGCTCTGGGAGGTGTGCGCCGACCTCGAGCTCCCCGTGCACTTCCACATCGGGGCGAGCCTCACCACGATGACGTTCTTCGGGAACTATCCGTGGCCGTCCCACGACGACGACACCCAGCTCGCGATCGGCGGGACGCTGCTGTTCATCGGGAACGCGCGCGTCGTCGTGAACATCATCTGCTCGGGGATGCTCGAGCGGTACCCCGCGCTGAAGGTCGTCTCCGTGGAGAGCGGCGCCGGCTGGGTGCCGTTCATCCTCGAGGCGCTCGACTACGAGATGGCCGAGAACGCGCCGAAGCTGCGGGAGTCGCTGTCGCTGTCACCGGCGGAGTACTTCCAGCGCCAGATCTACGCCACGATGTGGTTCGAGCGCACCGACCTGCCGTCGCTGGTGCGGGCCGTCGGCGAGGACAACATCCTGTTCGAGACCGACTTCCCGCACCCCACGTGCCTGTACCCGAACCCGCTCGGCTCCGCGAACGAGAACATGCGCGAGCTCAGCGCCACCGCCCGGAACAAGATCCTGGGCGGGAACGCCGCACGCCTCTACCACCTGTAGGTCCGGGCCTCACTCGATCTGAGTACCCGATACTCAGGTTCGACGCGCTCCGCGTCCGTACCGTCGCAGGCAGTCACCCGCGCCGAGCGCTGGGGCCGTCGGGCGGTGGGCGGTTCGAGGACGGGAGCGCTCCGGCGTCCGGCTGATGCACGCGGGCCTCGGCCCCCCGAGGGCGGGGGGCCGAGCGGCCCAATCCCCTGCTCCCCGCCGTCGCCGCGGCTCGCCGGGCGTGTGATGATCCGTCTGGGGAGGGGCCGGTGAGCGACGCGGACGGGTGGCGAGCGACCCTCGGTGTGGGCACCCCCGCGCTGACCGAGCGCTGGTTCTGGCGTCTCGTCGCGGTGCTCGGGTGCAGCGTCGTGATGCAAGGCGCCGGTTACGCCGCGGGCGGCACCGGTGGGCTCCTCGTCGGCGTCTTCGGCTCGGTCGTCTTCGCGACCTTCCTCATCATCGTGTGGAGCCTCGTCGTGTACGCCCGGAGCGCGCAGCGCAAGATCGCCACGCTGCTCGGGGGTGGCGCGATCGCGCACTGGGTGTACACGCCCGCCGACCTGGCGCGCTGGACGGCCCTCGAGGAGCGTTACGTCGCGAAGATCTGGGACCGCCGGGTGTGGCTGGTGATCGGCGGGGTCGGTGTCGTCGCCGCGCTCGCCGTGCTCCTCGCGGACGGGTTCTCCCTCGTCACCCTCATCACCATCGCCGTCGTGGCGCTCGTGCTCGTGGGCAGCGTCGGCCTCATCCGCGTGACGGCCCGGCGCCAGACCCGTGTGAACGACCTGCCGCACGTCGACCGCGGCGCGCCCGAGCTCTACATCGGGTCGGCCGGCCTGTACCAGCCGGGTCCGCGGCCGGCGTTCGCGCCGCTCTCGTGGTTCACGATGAAGCTCGACACGATCGAGACCGAGCGCGACGACCTGCTCGTGATCGTCTTCACCCAGCACTACACGGCCGCGACCCAGCACGGCGTATACCGCCAGACCAACGTCGTCCGGGTCGCGGTCCCCGACGGCCAGGAGGAGGAGGCGGCGCGGGTCGTCCAGCAGCTCGAGGCGCTCGCCACCGAGGCTCGCTAGCCGTCGATGGGCCGCCCGGGCCCGGCGCGCCGGGCCCCGGGGACACACGATCGGCGAGGCGGCCGTTGCTCAGGGGGTATCGGCCGTGGTCGACCGCCCGTCCGGCGATGAGTCCGGGGGCCGGCCGCCGTCGATTCGGGGATGGGGAGGCGTCAGTGCTGGTGCCGCGTCACGGTGCGGGGCCCCGACGGCGCGGTCCTCGGTGGGTTCACGCTCGAGGGCCGCTGCGAGCCGGATCTCGCGGCGGTGGACGACGTGGCGCGCGTCGCGCTGCAGGCGGCGCGCCTCGGCGGCAGGATCACCCTGCGCGAGGTGTCACCCGCGATGCGGGCCTTGCTCGACCTCGCGGGGTTCGGCGTCGAGATGGAGGGGCAGGCCGAATCGCCTGAAGAGGCGGCCGCCGTCGTCGAGTGTGAGGAAGAAGCTCATCCCGACGATCCGGCCGGCTGAGATCTCGAGCACTTGCAGCGCCCACGGCGCGTACCCGCCGGCAGCGTCCGGCCGGTACTGCGCGAAGGCCGGGCACCCGTTCGCCCCGGTCGTCGGGACGAGGCGTGACCCGCGACAGGCGCTCGGTCCCGGCTCGACCATGAACGCCGCGATGTTCTCCGCGCCCTGGATCCACATCGCGAACGGTGGCATCGACTGGACCGCGTCCTCGTGGAGCAGCGTGACGAGGCGCTCGACGTCGTAGCGCTCGAACGCGGCGACGTAGCGCTCGAGCAGCTCGCGGTCGCCCTCGTCGAGCGCGTCGGGTGTTGCGTCGGCGGGCAGCGCGCCGAGCGTGGCCCGGGCTCGCTGCAGGGCGCTGTTCACGGCGGCGACGCTCGTGTCGAGCAGCTCAGCAGCCTCGGCGACCTGCCAGCGCAAGACCTCGCAGAGGATGAGCGCGGCCCGCTGGCGGGCGGGAAGATGCTGGAGCGCGGTCACGAACGCCAGTCGGATCGACTCGCGGTACTGCGCGACCTCGGCGGGGTCGCTGCGCTCCGGCGCGACGCGGTCGTCGGGGATCGGCGTGATCCAGGTCGCCTCGGGCAGCACTGACCCGAGGTGGGACTCGACGGGCGGCGACGCCGGGCCGAGCTCCATCGGGCGGGCCCGCCGCTGGACGTGGCGCTGCATGTCGATGCAGACGTTCGTGGCGATCCGGTACAGCCACGACCGCACGCTCGAGCGCCCCTCGAACCCGTCGGCGTGCTGCCACGCCCGGATGAGCGTCTCTTGGACGGCGTCCTCGGCCTCGGAGCCCGAGCCGAGCATCCGGTAGCAGTAGCCGGTCAGCTCGCGCCGGTACGGCTCGAGGTCGGCCGGCGCGAGGGGAGCCGCGGCGGTCACGTCATCGGATGCTACCGAGGGGCGCTCGAGGAGTCGGGCGTCGGCCATCGCGGAGAGGACGGCCCAGCACGACGGAACTCATCGGCGAGGCAGGTGGTGGTATCAGGACGCCGGCGCCGGCGCCGACGTCGACGGGGGGCCAGCGGTGTGGGCGGCTCGGGTCGTGCTGCTGCGCACCGCGCCGTGCGCTCCCCGCCGGCGGACGCTCAGCCGCGGACGGCGTAGACCGTCGTGTCGCCGGTCCGGGACCGGACCGACAGGTGGAGCCCGCTCAACGCGAGCTGCTCCGGCGTGACCAGGTAGGTCCGGGTGTTCGGTCGCAGCCACACGAGGTACACCGGCGCCCGGGAGTGGCGCACAAGCTGGCCGAACGCGCCGAGCTCGCCGACGGGGCCCGCCGAGCGGTAGGGCACGGCGGCGGGGCTGTCGTTGACGGGCTGCCGCCCGGTCGCCCAGTACAGGCCGTCGGCATAGTTGCTGTACACGCGGGCGTCGCGAGGCAGGCGCCGGAAGGCGGCGACGAACGAGGAGTCGACCCAGGACGGCGCGGCGAAGCCCTGGCCCTCTGTGGCGTCCTGGTGCACGCGGGCGGCAGACTCGGCCAACGAGGCGACCAGCCACACGCCGACCATCACCGCGAAGCAGGCGGCCAGCCACCGGTGGCGCCCACCGCTGCTCCCCGCGACGAGGCGGTCGACGGCCAGGAGGAAGAGCACGACCCCTGGGGCATAGACGGGCGAGAGCAGCCGCGTGTCGATCGCGTTGATGTTCGTCACGAGCTCGCTGACGACGACGTACGCGACGTACCCACCCACGAGTGCGACCAGGGGCACGAGCGAGATCGCGCCCGGCGCGGTCGGCAGACGGTCGTCCGGCCACCCGGCCGCCACCCCGAGCGCCACGACGGCAACGGCCGCGACCAGCACGAGCCAGCCGAGCGCGGAGGAGACGTCGCCCCCGGCGAGCGTCCAGGATCTGATTGTCACCAGGAGGCTGTGGGACACGCCGTCGAGCGTCTCGATCGAGGACGCCCGCGGGCCGAAGACCGACGACCCGTCGGCCAGGTTGCGGCCGATCACCCACGCGGGCAGCACCGCCGCCAGCGCCAGGTACGTCAGCGTGCGCGCCATCGCGGTGCGCCATCCGTCACGCCGGGTCGCCACCCCGATCACGAGCACGGGCAGCGCCAGCAGGGCCACGCCGGCGTACCGGAACGTGAAGCCGACCGACGCGAGCAGGGCCGCCGCCACGAGCCAGCCGAGGGCACGCTCGCGGTCCGCGAGGAGCTGTTCGAGCACCAGGACGAGCGCGACGGCCAGCACGCAGAACACCGGCTCGGACCACGCTTCGGTGAAGACCCCCAGCAGCGGTGCCGCCCAGGCGACCGCCAGGGCCGCGCCCACGGCGAGCCACAGGTGCCGGAGGTGGCGCCGCGCCAGCACGAACGTCAGGGCGACCAGCGCGCCGAAGGCGACCGCGTTGAGCCAACGGGCGCCGTCGCCGGGATCGATGCCCACCTTCGCGCCGAGCGCGAGCGTGGCAGAGAAGCCGAACGGGTACTCCGTGATCGGCTGCAGCGCGTAGCTGGCGTAGCCGCGCCCGCCGGCGAGGTTCCTCGCCCCGGACAGGTACACGACCGAGTCCGGACTCACACCCGGCCCGTGGCGGGTCGCGAGGATCGTGAGCGTGATCGCCGTGATCGCGGCGACGCCGACGAGCGACCAGGCCCAGATCGGCGTTCGCGCCGAGTCGGTGGGCGCCGGTGGCGGCGCCGCGCGCTCGCGGTCTAGGTCGCGGCCCACCCCGTCGTGGCCGGGCCGGGCGCGTCCGGTGTCAAGTGCGCTTGTCGACGTACGTCTGGACGCTTCCCTCGGCGAGGGCGGTCTCGCCGAGCCGGGTGGCCTTGTACCAGGTGCCGCCCTCACGGCCGGTGGAGCGCGTGATCAGCTCCGCGTGCTCGAGGACCTGGAGCGCTTCCCGGATCGGGTCGAGCAGCTCCTTCAGCTCGCTGGCGCCGCGCGGCGTGTCCTTCACCAACGCCATCCCGATCTGCAGCACGTTGATGCCGTAGCTCTGGGACGCCTTCGGACCGCCGGGGCCGAACCCAGGCATGACCTCGACCGCCAGCTCCGCCGGCGACAGCGCGGCGAGCCGGTCGGCCTCGGCCTTGGCCGCGGCGATGTCGGCCTCCTTCTGCTCGCGGTTCCCGAAGAGCGGCGACATGCGACCACGCTAAACCAACGCCACCCCGCGGGCGCGTCCGGCCTCGTGTGCCGGCGTGGCTACGTCCGCCAGTCCAGGACGGTGCGACCCGTCGTCACCCGGTCGGCGAGGCGCGTGAGCTCGGTCGGCAGCGCCGACCACGGTGCCGTGCGGCCGACGACGGTCCGGATCCTCCCGGCGTCGAGGAGCTCGACGAGGTGCGCCTGCACGCGCTCCCCGTCCGTCCGAGAGAAGAGGTTGAACCCGGTGGCACGCTTCACGAGGTCGGGACGTGCGTTGTACGAGAGGAGCACCCCGCACAGGTCGAAGTTCCCGAAGATGATCGGCCGCGGGACGATGCCCTGGTCCTCGGCCTCGACACCGCCGGAGAAGCCCGCGAGCACGTAGCGGGCCCCGTGCGCGACGCACGGGAAGGTGCGCACCGTCGTCTCGCCACCGACGAGGTCGCACACGACGTCGACGCCCTGCCCCGCCGTCGCGTCGAGCACGCCGGCGACGACGTCGTCGGTGCGGTAGTTGATGGCGAGGGAGGCGCCGAGCGCTCGACACAGCTCGAGCTTCTCGGGGCTTCCCGCGGTCGCGAACACCCGGGCGCCGAGCGCCACCCCCAGCTGGACCGCCGCGGACCCGACCCCGCCGGCGCCGGCATGGACGAGGACGGTCTGGCCGGGCTGGACGTGGCCGCGCTCGACGAGGGCGAGATGCGCGACATGAAACGGAAAGAAGAAGGCGGCCGCCTCGATGTCGTCGAGACGTGCCGGCGCGTCGAAGGTCATGGCGGCGTCCGCTACGACCTGTTGCGCGTGGGCGCCGAACGCGCCGCTGGCCGTCGTCACCACCCGGCGGCCGAGCCAAGCGTCGCCGCCTTCGCCGACGCCGATCACCTCGCCGACCACCTCCATCCCGAGCGTGAACGGCAGGGGCGGGTCGACGGTGCGATACCGGCCGAAACACCCGTCGACCTCGTTGAAGTTCAGGGGCGTCGCCGCCGTGCGGACGACGACCTGGCCGGGCCCGGCGGAGGGCTCGGGGAGCTCGTCGAGCTGCAGCGCGTCGGCCGGCTCCCCGTAACGATGGACGCGCCACGCGCGGATGGTCACGGCCCCAGGTTGGCAGGGCGGTCGATCGACCCGCCGAGCCACCGCCCGTCTCGGCCCGTCACCGCCACAGGCAGGGACGGTCTCACGCCACGCGGTAGCGGAGGTGGGTGACCCGCTGGCCCTCGGTCACCTGGGGATCGGTGAGCAGGACGGGCCCGTGGTGGACGTGGTCGAAGAAGGGGATGCCCTCGCCGAGCAGGACGGGGACCAGGTCGACGTGGATCTCGTGCAGGAGGCCGAGCTCCAGGCACTGCTGGGCGACCTTCGGGCCATTGACGCCGACGACCTTGTCCCCGGCCGCGGCGCTCGCTTCGGCCACGGCGTCCGCGACGCCGGTGGTCACGAACGTGAACGGCGCGTCGGCCCGTGGCCAGCCCTCGGGCACCGAGTGCGTCACCACGAAGACGGGCACGTCGAGGGGATGGCTCCCGTTCCAGCCCTGGGTGTAGTCGAACACCCGTCGGCCGGCGACGAGGGCGCCCGCCGCGTCGATCGTCTCGCGCAGGTTCTGGGCGCTGGCCGCCGAGGTCCTCGACACCATGTGGCCCGCGCCGGGCCATTCGACCGTCTCCTCGCCGTTGCCGTACCAGTCAAAGAGCGGACCCACCGCCCCCGACGGGTCGGCGATGAACCCGTCGAGGGACATCGAGAGTCGGGCGACCACGGTGGCCATCGGGACCTCCTCCGGGCCCAGCCATCAACGACGGGCCGCTCCCACGATGGCCGCCGACGCGCCTCGAAGACAACGCGGCGCGGGCTAGAGGCGCTCGCCGCCGAACACCGAGCGTGGCGACACGCCCGTGACGCCATGCTGTTGCGGGTCACGGAGCCGGCCGATGGGCGCCCAGCCCGCCCCCACCGCACGCCGGGGCGGCCTCGACCCGGTGCTTGCTCGCGGCGTCGCGTACCGTCGCCGGAATGACACCGGAGGAGCTCGCCGATCTGGTGCACCTGCGGCGGGCTCGCGATCTCATCGACCGCGACTACGCGCAGCCCCTCGATGTCCCGGCCATGGCCCGTGCCGCGTTGATGTCGCCCGCGCATTTCTCGCGCAAGTTCCGCGCCGCGTATGGCGAGACGCCCTACTCCTATCTCATGACGCGACGAATCGAGCGGGCAAAGGCATTGCTGCGTCAACGGATGTCGGTCACCAACGCGTGCGTCGCGGTCGGGTGCACGTCACTCGGCTCGTTCAGCTCGCGCTTCACCGAGATCGTCGGCGAGACGCCGTCGCAGTACCGTGCGCGCGACCACCGCGACCTCGAAGTCGTTCCGTCGTGCGTGAGCATGGTCGCGACGCGCCCACGGCGGACCACGGCCACGGTCTGAGCTCGGGCGCCGCGCGCCCGGCGCATGGCTCGGCGCACCGGATTCCCACCCGCGCCGACACCGAGCAGGATCGGAGAAGCACTCGAGGGTCGGTGCTCGTACAGTCGTCGCATGGCAGTCACCGTCTCCGCAATGTTCATCTCCGTCCACGATCCCGACGAGGCGCTGGGCTTCTACCGCGACGCGCTCGGCCTCGAGGTCCGCAACGACGTCGCGGCCCACGGCTTCCGCTGGGTCACCGTCGGTGCCCCCGGGCAGGACGTCGACATCGTCCTCTCCCAACCGCACGGCGGTCGTTCGCAGGCTGAGGGCGACGCCCTCCTCGCGCTGGTGAGCCAGGGATCGCTGCAGGCGGCGATTTTCCGCTCCGAAGACCTCGACACCACCTTCGAGAAGGTCCGGGCGTCGGGCGCCGAGGTGCTCCAGGAGCCGACGACCCAACCCTGGGGCGCGCGCGACTGCGCGTTTCGTGACCCCTCCGGCAACCTCGTCCGCATCGCGCAGGCCTGAGCGTCGACCGCCCCAGTACCAGCACCACCGCGGCGTCACCGCCGCGTATCGCGCCGCCGGGTCGCCGGGCTGCTCGCCTGCACCTACCATTCGCCGCGTGCCGCGTGACGCGTCCCGGACGCGCGAGAGGCTGCTCGACGCGGCGGCGCGCGCGTTCGCCGACGACGGGGTCTTCAACGCCTCGCTGATCGACATCACCCGGCGGGCCGGACAACGGAATCGGGGTGCCCTCCACTACCACTTCGGCTCCCGGGACGGCGTGCTCTGCGCGGTGATCGAACGACACACGGCGTTTCTGGCACGCCGTGAGCGCGAGCTCCTCGAAGTTGCGGCCCGCGCCCCCGACGACGACGTCGGGGTGGTGGTCGAGGCGATCGTGCGGCCCGCGGCGGAGCTGGCGGAGAGCGGGTGGCGAGGCCGCTGCTGCCTGCTCATCATCGCTGAGCTCGCGGGTGAGGACCCGACCCACTACAGCGCGGAGCTCGAGGCCGTCATCGCCCGGACCGGGGGCAACGAGGTGTACGCGCTGCTGGCCGACCGGATGGCGCCGGTCAGTCCGACCACCGAGATCGAGCGCTTCGCGCTCATCACGTCCTTCATCCTGCGCGCCGTTGCCGACCGCGCACGGCTGCTCGGCCGGCGTCGCAAAGGCCGCCCCCAACTCGACTACGAGCCGTTCGTCCAGAACCTCGTCACGATGGCGTCCGCCGCGATGACGGCACCCAGTCCACCCTTGACGTAAAGAAGGGTCCTTACTACGGTCCGGACCTTGATGATCCTGCGACGGGGGAACGCGGGGTGACGGTCGAAATCGACGACGTCCACCGGCGGGCAGCGCGTCGGGTCTCGCGGGTAGTGCCCCCGAGATCCGGCACGCACGCGCCGTCCTCGCCCCTTCCCTCGACGCCGCGGCCCGGCCCAGCGAAGGGGAACACCCGATGAGACACCTGCGTCCACTTGCCCTCGTGGTCGCCCTCCTGACGGCAAGCGTCGGTGTGGCGACCGCGGCGTCCGCGCAGACCAGCCCGCAGAAGCCGACGGCGACCGAGGTCGGGGTCACCGCGACGACGATCCGCATCGCGGTGGTCGCCGATGTCGACAACTCGATCTCGCCGGGCATCTTCGCCGGCTCGGTGGCGGGCGTGCGGGGCTGGGCGGCCTACACCAACGCGCACGGGGGGCTCGCAGGACGGAAAGTCGTCGTCGACTTCATCGACTCGCACCTCAGCCCGTCCGACGCCCGCAACGCCGTCATCCAGGCGTGCACCAACGACTTCGCGCTCGTCGGGACGTCGGCGGTCTTCCTGAACGACGTGTCCGACATCGAGAGCTGCGTCGACCAAGCCGGCGCGGCCACCGGGCTGCCTGACCTCGCGCTCGTCGCCACCGAGCTGGCCCAGCAATGCTCCCCCACCACGTACGCGGTCAACCCGTCCCCGATCATCTGCTCGACCCAGAATGACCATCCCCAGACCTACCAGGCGAACATGGGGCGGGCCTTCTATTACGAGTCTAAGTACGGCAAGAACCTCCACGGCCTCTACCTCCTCTCGGGCGACCTCAAGTCGACCGAGGAATTCGAACCGTGCGTCGATGAACGAGATGCAGACGGCCGGGTCGGGCATCAAGTCGGACCTCGAGACCACGATCTCGGCCTCTGCACCCCAGAGCGCCTACACGCCACTCGTGCTCCAGCTCAAGCAGCACAACTCGACCTACGCCCAGAGCGGCAGCGCGGTCAGCACGACCGTGCTGCTCCGCAAGGAGGCACAGCTCCAAGGGCTCACCAACCCGAACTTCATCTGGGACTGCACCCTCCAGTGCTACGACCAGAGCCTGCTGGCGGCGGGCCCCGTCGTGAACGGCACCTATGTGTCGCTGCTCTTCCTGCCGTTCGAAGAGGCCAGCAGCAACACCACGCTGGCGAACTTCTTGAAGTACACCGGCAAGGACAAGGCGGACGGTTTCGGGATCCAGGCGTATGCCTCGGGGCTGCTCCTGAGCCAGGCCATCGACCAGATCGTCAAGACGGACGGCGTCAACGGTGTCACCCGGAAGGCGGTGTTCCGACAGCTCTCGACCATCACGAGCTTCAACGCGGGCGGGATGATCGGCACGACCAACATCGCCGGTCGGCGGGTCTCCCCCTGCTACGTCCTGACGAAGGTCGAGAACGGCAAGTTCGTCCGCGTCACCCCGACCAAGAAGGGGACGTTCGACTGCAATCCCCGCAACGTCAGCCAGATCAAGCTCGACATCAGCCAGTAGAGGCAACGGCCTCGCCGAGCCGACGAGTGAGGCGACCCGACTCGCGATCCGGACCACCGCGGGTCGGGCGTCGACGACCACGTCTCCGTCGCGCCTTCCCCGGCTGGGTTGAGACGTCGGGCCGGGCCGGAGCACGCGCTGGGGCGCGCGCTCAACCGCCGTCGAGCACGACCAGTCCGCCCGAGAGGTACGACGACGCCTCGCTCGCGAGGAAGAGCGCGGTGCCGACGATCTCATCTGCGTTGGCGATGCGGTGCAGGCCGACATTGGCGGCCATGCGCTCTTGCACCTCGAGCGTCTTCCCGTGGTGGAAGCTGTCGGTATGGAACGTGCCGCACACGATCGCGTTGACCCGGATTCCCCGCGGGCCGTATTCGGCGGCGGCCGCCTCGGTGAAGGCGTTCAGACCCGCTTTCGCCGCGGAGTAGACCACGGTGAGTGGTGTGGCATGAAGCGCGGCGGTCGAGCTGATGTTGATGATGCTCCCGCCGGCGGGCATGTGCTCGGCGGCGAGGGCGGTGAGTCGCAGTGGACCCTTCAAGTTGACGGCGATCGTCTTGTCGAACAGCTCGGGGGTCACCTCGAGCATCGAAGGCGGAACCGGAGCGATGCCGGCGTTGTTGACGAGCACGTCGATCCGGCCGAACGCGGCGACGGATGCGTCGATCAGCACGGCGCACTCGTCCCAGTCGCCGACATGACATCGAAGCGGCAACGCGTGCCGCCCCAAAGCTCTGATCTCGTCGGCGACGATCTCACAGGCCGCCACGTTCCTGCTCGCGACGACCACGTCGGCACCAGCCTCGGCGAACCCCAGCGCCATCGCACGGCCCAGCCCCTTGCTGGCGCCGGTGACGACGACGGTCTTACCGGTCGCGTCGAGCGTCGGCACCGTCATGGGCGGACCGGTTCGGCGACGCCGTGACCGACCGCGACCGCAACGGATCGCTCCGCCGCGGCATCTCGACCGATTCCATCGACCAAGTGCCGGATATGGATCTGGAACAGCGCGTCGCCTTCCGCCGGTTCCACACCCCCCGCGTCGCCTCCGGGTCGTACTCGGCTCGGCCGAAGTGCTGGGCGGGCGCCGGACTCGACGGCGACGAACCCGATCGTCGCCCACATGAGTAGGCGACACGCTTGCACCGCGGCGTCGGCCGGGAACCCGTCCTGTCGCATCGCCTCGACGAGCGGCCGCGAGATCTCCACGTACGAGTCGCGCCCGAGCGAGAGCACGAGCCGACTCTCACGGGCCGAGGCCAGCTGGGAGCGCAGCGCCCACGCCCAGCGGGTCGCGTAGGTCGCCCACGTGTCGTCATCGGCGCGCTCGGGCGGGAGGTCGGCGAAGAGACGATCGGCGATGGCGTCGACCAGCGCCTCCTTGTTCCCGATTCGGCTGTACAGGGGGACGGGCGAGACGCCCAGTCGTGTGGCGACGCTGCGCATGCTCACCGCGTCGAGCCCCGACTCGCGAAAGATCTCGACCGCGGCCGTGACGATCGCGTCGGCGTCGAGATCGAAGTCAGCGGGTCGGCTCACCGGACCATCACCATCTTGCCGATGGCGCTGCGGTCGGCGAGTCGCTGCACCGCGCTCGGGAGCTCGTCGAAGGCCGGGGTCGCGGTGACGGCGCTCCGAAGCGCGCCCTCGGCGACGAGACGCGACAAGGCTCGGTGGACCTCGTCGAGCTCGGCTTCGGACAGACCGCCCGCGTAGACGCCGACGAGCGAGGTGTTCGTCAGGACAAGGTCGTGCGTTGCGCGTGTCGGCCACCGTCCGCCGGCAAACCCCACCGCGAGGTGGCGGCCGTTGCGCGCGAGCGCGGTCGCCGCAGATTCGGCCATCGGTCCGCCGACCGGGTCGTAGAGCAGGTCGGCCCCGCGGCCGTCGGTCGCCGCTCGCACCAGGGGGCCGAGCGGCCCCTCGCGATGGTCGATGGCGATCTCGGCACCGAGCTCGCGACAGAACGTCGCCCGCTCCTGATCGCCGACCACGGCGATCACCCGCCCGCCGAGCGCGCGCCCCAGCTGCACCGCAGCGATGCCGCTGCCCCCCGCGGCACCGAGGACCGCGACCCTTTCGCCCGGCGCGAGGTGACCTCGCTCGACCAGGCCGGTCCATGCGGTGAGGTGCGGGATCCAGAAGCCGGCGGCGTCGGCATCACTCAGGCCGTCGGGCACCGGCACGGTGCTCGACGACAGCGCGAGGCACTCCTCGGCGAAGGAGCCGTGGCCCTCGTAGAACGCGCTCACGAGCATCACCCGGCTCCCGATCTCGCGCGTCACGCCCTCCCCGACCGCGGTGATCACGCCGCTCGCCTCCTGGCCGGGCGTGAAGGGCGAGGCCGGCGTCAAGGGGTAGGTCCCGCGGCACATCAACACGTCGGGGAGTCCGATCCCCGCCGCGCTCACCCGCACACGGATCTGGCCGGGACCCGGCTCGGGCACCGGGACCTCCACGCAGCGCAGCACGTCGATGGGCTCTCCGGCGTCCTCCACCCGCCACGCTCGCATGGTCCTTCCGTCGGTCGAGCTCATGTGGTCCCTCCCGGCTCGATGATGTGCTCGGCGCTCGCGAGGAGCAGGTCGGCCTGCCGGCCGAAGAACTCGTGGAGCGGCTTGTCCGACTGTCCTCGCAGGAACTTCGCGTAGCTGCCCTCGAGCGCGATCGCGAGCTTCCACCGAGCGAACACGTCGTACCAGCTCAACGAGGCAACCTCGCGGCCCGAGCCTGTCGCGTACCGCTCGATGAGCTGGCCACGATCCGGCAGTGCGTCCACCGCGAACTTGGGGTCCCTCGACGTGCCGAGGTGGATCGTGCCGTCCGGTCCCGGGTGGAAGATGAGCGCCCATGCGAGGTCGACCAGCGGGTCACCCACGCCCGCCATCTCCCAGTCGATGACCGCGGCCAGCCGGGGTGGTGACTCGGGGGCGAAGAGCACGTTGTCGAGCTTGTAGTCGCCGTGACACAGCGCACTGGGCTGGTCTGGCGGTCGGTGCGAACGGAGCCAGTCAGCGAGTCCGATAGCGCTCGGAAGCTCGCGGCCGTCGTAGGACTCGAGCTGGGCGAGCCACCGCGCGATCTGGTGTGGCAGGTACTCGCCGGTGTGTGCCAGGTCACCGAGACCGCAGGCCCGCCAGTCGACGGCGTGGATCGCGACCAGCGCGTCGACGAGCTCCTCGAGCGCCCGACCCTGTGACGCCGGTGCGGCTGCCCACTCGCTGGGAATATGGCTCAGGATGGCGGACCCGTCGATGCGCTCCATCACGAAGAACGGTGCGCCGAACACCGCTGGGTCGGCGCAGGACACGATCGGGCGCGCGATCGCCACGGGGGCGTCCTTGATGGCGTCAAGGATCCGGTATTCGCGGAGCACGTCGTGCGCGCTCGCCACGTTGACATGACGTGGTGCGCGCCGCAGGATCCAGCGAGCCGACCCGCGATCGATCGCGAACGCGTCGCAGGACCCCCCACCGGTGAGCGGCGTGACGGTGATCTCCAAGGACCCGCGGAGCGCGTCATCGAGGAAGCGCTGCAGCGACTCAGTGTTCACCGGGGGACCCCGCGGGCTCGGCGGCGCCGGCCAGACGGCTCAGCTCCGCCCATTTCGCCTCGGCCGCGGGGCGACGACTCGGGATGTGCTCGCTGGGCCATCCGTCGACCGGTCGGTAGTGCTTCAGCAGTGTGCGGGCGAGCACCGACTTGTGGAGCTCGTCGGGACCGTCGCCGATCGGGCCAAAGCGCGTCGCGCGATACCAGGACTCGACCGGCAGATCGCCGGAGTAGCCGAGGGCGCCGCAGACCTGGATCGTCCGGTCGAGCACCGCCAACACGACCTTCGACACGTGCGCCTTGACCATCCCGAGGTCGGCCCGCACCGCCGCGGCGCCGTGCTTGTCGATCTTCCAGGCCGTCTGGAAGGTGAGCAGTCGTGCGGCTTGGATCTCGGTGTGGGACAGGGCCACGTAGTCCTGCACCATCTGGTGGCTCGCCAGCAGCTTCCCATGCGAAGACCGGGACACGGCTCGTTCGCACATGATGTCGAGTGACCGTTGGGCCTGTCCGAGCCAGCGCATCGCATGGTGGATGCGTCCGCCGCCGAGGCGTTGCTGGGCGAGGACGAACCCGTCGCCGGGCTGGCCGATCAGGTGATCGGCGGGCACACGGCAGTCGCGGAGCACCAGCTCGGCGTGATTCCCGACCCGTCCGTACTCCACGTCGGGGTGCGCCATCGTCGCGATGTCGCGCTCGATGTCCAAGCCGGGGGTGTCCGTCGGGACGACGAAGACCGACGCATGGCGGTGCGGTCGGCCTTCGGGGTTGGTCTCGGCGAAGACCAGCACGATGTCGGCGACCGAGGCGTTGGTGATGAACCACTTGTGGCCGTTGATCACCCACTCGCCGCCGTCCTGGTGGGCGGTCGTGCCGATCACGGTCGGGTCGGCGCCGGCGAAGAACGGCTCCGTGAGCGCGAACGCGCTCGAGATCTCGCCCCGTAGATTCGGCCAGAGCCAGCGCTCCTTCTGGGCCTCGGTCGCGCCGTGGGCCAGCAGCTCCATGTTGCCGCTGTCCGGAGCCTGCACACCGAAGATGGCCATGGAGAACATGCACCGGCCGATGACCTCGGACATCAAGGCCAGCTTGAGCTGCCCGAATCCCGGGCCGCCCAGCTGCGGGTCGAGAAAGGCACCCCAGAGGCCCCGCTCCTTGACCTGTCGCTGGAGGTAGGCCTGCACCACGCGCCACTCGTCGCGTGGGAGTCGGTCATAGATCGGCTCGAGCGGGATGAGCTGGCCGTCGATGAAGTCGCGCATCCACGCGAGCTGCTCGGCGAACTCGTCGTCGGTCTCGAAGTCCCACGCCATCGGTGCGTCCCGTGTCACCAGTCGCGAGCCTGCGGTCGCGACGTGATTACAGTGTAATCTCCCGCCATCGATGTCGGGATGGGAGGGTCGTGATGTCCCAACCAGAGGGTGCGGCTGACTCGGGGCAGGCGGTGGTCGGCACGGGGCGGGTCGCCGTGGTGACCGGCGCGGCGAGCGGCATCGGCCGCGCCCTCGCCGAGGCGTTCATCGACGCAGGGTCGGCGGTCGTGCTCGCCGACCTCGACGGTCGCGAAGCCGAGGCAGTCGCCGATCGTCTGCGTAGCGCCGGTGGCGACGCGCTCGCCGCGACGGTGGACGTCGCCGATCCCGCGTCCGTCGACGGGTTGGCGAAGGTGACACTCGACCGGTTCGGGCGGGTGGACGTGCTCTGCAACAACGCCGGCGTGTCCACCTTCAACCTCGTTCAAGACCAGACGCTCGACGACTGGCGGTGGGTGCTCGACGTCAACCTGTGGGGCGTCATCCACGGGCTGGCGAGCTTCTTGCCAATCCTGCGCGGCCAGTCCACTCCGTCGCATGTCGTGAACACCGCCTCGATGGGCGGGCTCATGAGTGGCGTGTCGTTCATCGGGCCGTACTGCGCGTCGAAGACGGCGGTCGTGTCGATCTCGGAGACGCTGCGCCAGGAGAGCGCCGCCTACGGGCTGCCGATCGGCGTGAGCGTGCTGTGCCCGAGCACGACGGAGACCCGGGTGATGGAGTCAGAACGTGGCCGCCCGCCCGCACGGGGCGCCGAGCGCCGGACTGAGGACGCCGAAGCGATGCGCTTGGCGATCAAGGGCATGATGACGGCACCCGACGGTGCGCGGCCGGCCCACGTCGCGGCGTACACGTTGGAGGCGATCCTCGCGGGGAATTTCTGGATCATCCCCAACGGCGGGGAGCGATCGATCGTCGAGAATCGCTTCGCGGAGGTGCTCGCCAGCTTTCCCCGGTAGGACTGTGACCGGGCGGCCCAGAAGCGAGCCGGAGCTCGTGGAGGCCGAGGACGGTCAGGAGTGATTCGTCAAATGCCCCACATCGCTTCGCCGGTGACGTGATCGACAAGCAAATGGCGCTCCCTCACGACGGCGTGGCGACCGGGTTCTGCTCACGCGCCACGAGGGCGGCAAGCTCCTCTTCGGTCGGCTGGCTGTGAGGGTGATGCTTCTTACAGAGCGCGTGGACGTGACCATCCGGGTCTGTCCACGACTTCCAGTGCAGCCGGTGGCAGGTGTTGATATGGCACTCGTGGTGGTGGTACACGACGATTAGCGCGCCGATGATCGTGACCTCGCCGAGGTCGCTGCCGAACCCGGACCAGAAGTTGTAGGCCGTGCTCGGCATCCGCGGCTCGACGCCCACGACGTGCAGCAGGTCGGTCTGCGCCCGATGGAAGAGGAGCACGACGACCAGCGCCGCGAGCACCACCAGCCCAGCCAGGGTGAGGACTCGATTCATCGGAGGCTGACGATAGCCCGCGCGTCGGCCGCGAGCGCGGCGTTCGCGGCGACTCTCGCTCGCCGCCGGGTCGCGATGCAGCAGGTTTCGCCGACCGTCGCATTCGAGCCAAGGGTGACGGTCGCGATGGGTCGTGCCAGGCGTTGCCTGTGAGGCACCACGACGCGGGGACAGCCTCGGCGGCGGTGGCTCGGCGAGATCGAGCGGAGGCTCGTCGACAACCCGTCGACAGGCGACGCGGTTGACGACATGACGCCGACGGTGTCAGCGGAGCTCGGCGCCTTGGAGTACGAGATCCACCACCTCGTCGGCGACGGCGTCGCTGATCGGTTCACCGGTAATGAGAAGTCGGTGGTACAGCGGCCCGACGAGCGTGTCGACGAGCACGGCGGCGTCGACATCCGGCTCGAGCTCCCCGCGTGATGACGCCCGGCGAACCATGGTGACGAGCGCTGCGTGCCTCGGGCCGATGAGCCGTTCCCGGAAGTTCGCCGTCAGCTCGGCGTCTCGGGCCGAGTCACCGACGAGGCCCGCGATCACGGTGCGCGCCCCCGGCGTCCCGAGACCCTCGGCCGCCTGTCGGAGATAGACCCGGCAGTCGCCCCGGAACGACCCGGTGTCGGGGACCGGATGCTCCGCGACCGCGGCTCCGATGGCATCGATCACGAGGTCGAGCTTCGAGTTCCAGGTTCGCTCGATGGACGCTGTGCTGATCCCGGCCTGGCTGGCGACGCCGTGGAAATTGAGGCTGCAGAACCCGGCCTCGGTCAGGATCTGCAGGGTGGCGCCGAGGGCGTCGGCAGGCGGCGCAGCCGACTTCGGAAGTCCCTGCGCGCCACGCACGACGAGGTCGCCGAGGTCGCCGAGATCCTCGACGTCAGCCCGGGATTTGATCGGGTGTGCCGGGAGGAACAGCAACGCGACGAGCGCTCCGAGCGCGGCGACGACCGCGCCGACGATCACGGTGCTGTCCATCGCGTGGACGAACGCCGTGTTGGAAGCGTCGACGACGGCCATGGTCGTCCCGGCCGGCACCTTGCCCAGGTGCTCGAGCTGACCCAGCTGCTGCGCGACCTGCACGGCGCCACCGATCGAACTCTTCACGGCGTCAGCAGCTTGAGCGCCCTGCGGCCCGGCCGCGCTCAGCTCCTTGACCACCGTCGTCACGCCCACAGCGGCGGTGTACGTCGCCGCGAGGATGCTGCCGAGGATGGCGACGCCGAGTGCGCCCCCGACCTCACGTGTCGTGTCATTGACCGCTGAGCCGACGCCGGCCTTCGCACGCGGCAGCGATCCCATGATCGAGTCGGTGGCCGGCGCCATGGCGAGGCCCATGCCGACACCGAGGAGCAAGAGCACCACGCCGACGAGCGGGTAGCCGGATGACGTGGTCGCGGCGGAGAGCAGCACCAACGAACCAGCGACGATCACCAGCCCGAGGGTCACGATGGCCTTGGTGCCGACCCGCGCGACCAGGAAGGAGCTGAGGGGTGCGGCGACCATGAGTGCGATCGCGACGGGGATCAGTCCGAGGCCCGCCTTGAGTGGACTGAAACCCAGCACGAATTGGATGTACTGACTGAGAAAGAAGATCGATCCGAACAGGGCGAAGAACACCAGCATCACCGCGACCGACGCGGCCGAGAACCTCGGATTCGCGAAGAAGCTCACGTCGAGCATCGGCGCGGGCGTGTGAAGCTCCCACAGGATGAACGCGATGAGCAGTGCCCCGCCGCCGATGAAGCCGATCAGAACGGGGGTTGCGGTCCAACCCAGGCTCGGGCCCTCAATGATCCCGAACAGCACTCCCGTCAACGCGCCGATCGACAGAACAGTTCCGAGCAGGTCGATGGGCTTGGCGTTCGGGTCCTTCGAGGTTGGGACGATCGAGACGACGGCAACGATGGCGACCACAACGACGGGCAGGTTGACCAAGAACACCGAACCCCACCAGAAATGGTCGAGCAGGTAGCCGCCCACGAGAGGCCCGATCGCGACCCCGAGCCCCGACACGCCGGCCCAGATCCCGATGGCTCTGGGCCGCTCCTCGTCCGAGAAGACATTGTCCAGAATCGACAGGGTGGACGGCATGATGAACGCGCTGCCGACACCCTGGATCGCCCTGGTCGCGATCAGCGCATCGGCCGAGCCGACCAGCGAGCCGCCGAGCGACCCGAGCCCGAACACCACGAGTCCGAAGAGGAGTGCGCCGCGCCGGCCGAACTTGTCGCCGAGACTCCCGGCGGTGAGGAGCAGACTCGCGAACACGAGTGTGTAGGCGTCGGGAATCCACTGCAGCTGGCTCTGGGACGCGCCAAGCTCGCGGACGAAGCTCGGGAGCGCGACATTGACGATCGTGCCGTCGATCCCGACAATGAGCAGCGCCAGGCACAGGACCGCGAGGATCGCCCAGCGCCGCCGGTAGACCTGCTCGTCAATCTCGGGCGGCGAACCCTCCGCCCGAACATCGGTGTCGGTCATCGACACCTCCTGGGCGCCGGTCAGTCTGGCCCATCGCGCCGGGCGTCATTGACTCCTCCGCCTCTGGCGGCGGCTTCGGCTCCGGTGGCGCGGGTGACGACGGCGGCGGCTCCTCGTCTGCGCCGGAACCCGCAGCCCACGTCCTGAGAGACCGTTGCCATTTCGTCCGCACGCGCCGTTTGAGTATCTCGTACTCAGGTGGCTTCAGTGCCAAACCCCGACACTGGCCAACATGGACAACCCCACGAGCTCCGCCACGGGGGCCTGGTACCTACAGGCCAAGAACGCACGGTGGCTGGGCCCGCTCCTCATCGGCGCGTGCCTGGCGCTGCGGTTCGGGTGGGGCGGGCTGGCGGGCCCGCCCGTCCCGTTCTGGCAGATCGCGTACTTGATCGGCGCGGCCGGCATCGTGCTCTGCTACGTCGCCTACCTGGCCTAGCTGTTCAACCGGGACCCGGCGCCCTCCTGCGCGAAGGCGTCGTCATGAGCGCGCCCACCCTCGCCGCGACCGCTCGTGGGGCTGACGGCTCGGAGCAGCAGGCAGAAGGACTCCAGCAACGCAGATTGCCGGCAGCGAGTCACCGTTCGTTCGCGTCGGTGCATCCGGCCTTCAGGCTCCCCCGGGACCTTCAACCGTTCGCCCACAGAGGGCGCCGAGCCCGGCGAAGAAGGCGCGGAACACGGGCTCTTCTTGCTCCGCGACGGGCAGCCAAGCGGTATGGCCGAGATTGCTCGGCTTCTTCGTCACGGCGTACAGCGCGTTGTCCCCGACAACTGAGCCGATCTGGAGCAAGAAGCTGTTCCCAGGGCTCGGCTGGGCCCGACGACCAGCCACTTCAGCGGGACCTTCTTCGGTCCCACGTCCCAAGGAAAGGCGAACTCAACCATGTCGCCATCGACGCGAATGATGACGTCATTGCGGTTGAGCTCAGGCGGTATGAGGCGCAGCCTACCGACATGTCGTTTCCCGCTTGCCACGACGGGCTGAACGTCGGACACGACGGCTGCCGCCGACGTAGGGTGCCATCCGAGCGGCACTGAGGTGGGATCGTGGACGGACTAGTGATTCGGGCCGAGCAGAGCGGACCCTTCAAGGCCAGCGGCCCCAACAACGACGGGAGATTCGATTTCTTCGTCCTCGACGTCGGTTACGCCTTCTGGGTTCCCCTTCACACGCACACCCTTCAGGAGGACACCTTCTTCGTGGTCGACGGCGTGCTCACCTTGCAACTCGACGACGATGTCGTGGAGCTCACGGCCGGTGACTTCGCCACCGCGCCGCCCGGCGTTGCGCACTCGTTCACGAACGTCCGACCCGATCAGCCCCACGTACGGATCGTGAACCTGATGACACCCGGGCTCGGGTTCGACCGCTACCTCGAACAGGTGATGGCCGGCGCCGACGAATCCACGACGAATCGGCTGAACGACGAATACGGCGTCCAGATGAAGGGACCACCGCTGGCGGTCACGCTCGGGCTCTCGACCTGAGCGGTTCTTCGGTGCACGGCCGGGTGAGCGTCCGTCGCAGTCCGGATCCAAGCGCAGAGCCCCCGCCTGTCATCCGCAAGGCGTGGAGCCGCCAGCCTCCCGGGACGCCCTTCGGTGGAGGCTCACCCTGACCTTCGGCAACGCAACACCAGGCCCAACACGTGGCGAGGCCAAGGGTGGACGGTCAGTCCGCGGATCACGAACTGCCTGCGTCAAGCAGTCGTGCGCACGCCGGCGTTCCCCAACGCGTCGAGCAGCGGCTGCGCTGCCTCAAACTGCGCATCGTCGAGCTTGGCCAACACGAGGAAGGGCATATCCAAGCCTCGTTTCAGCCAGACGTCGCGCCGACCCTTCTTGTCAGGACCCGACACCTCGAGCGACAGGAACTTGACATGGGCGCGACTTGAGTCGTCAGACATCGGCCCGAAGATCTCGACGACCGGTCCATCGATCATGGCGACGATGTTGTATCCGGTGGCGTGGAGATCGAGTTCGAGCATCGAATCGAACGTAACGGGGCATCTTCGGGCTGGCAACTTCCGGCACGAGCGTTCGTCTCCGCACCGCGCAGAGACCTCGCCGCGGCGATCCGTGAGACAACGCAGTCCGTAAGGGTCCGTACGCTCGGCCGGTTGACCCCCATCGAATACGAAACGATCATTACCCAGGCCTCCACAGAGTTGGCCTGACCAACCCGCCTCCGATCCGTGCACCAGACCCACAGGCGCGGTGGGGACAACGGTGGTGACCGACCGGAAGGGCAGTGTCAATGTCCAGCGCGCAGCTGTACGACACCATCGGAGCCACCTACACCGTGACACGGCGCACTGAACCGCGCATCGCTGCGCGGATCTGGGCCGCACTCGGCGATGCCCGGACCATACTGAACGTCGGGGCGGGCACCGGGTCCTACGAGCCCCCCGACCGCCACGTCCTCGCGGTGGAACCCTCGGCACTCATGCGTTCGCAGCGCCTCCCGGACGCGGCGCCGTGCCTGGCTGGATCTGCCGAGAACCTGCCGTTCGATGACCAGTCCTTCGACGCCGCGATGGCTGTTTCCTCAGCTCATCACTGGCAGGACCCGATCGCCGGCCTGCGCGAGATGCGGCGCGTGGCTCGCCGCGTCGTGGTGTTCGAGGGCGATACCAGTGACCCTCGCCAGTTCTGGCTGACTCGTGACTACCTGCCCGAGTTCGCGGACCTCCTTGTCGGCCGTCCTTCCCTGACCGAGCAGGCCCGAGCGATCGAAGCCCGGGTGGAACCGGTCCTCATCCCCTGGGACTGCGCTGATGGCCTCTTCGAGGCCTACTGGCGTCGACCCGAGGCATACCTGGACGAGAGTGTCCGTCGCGGAATATCGGTCTGGGCCAGAGTCGGGCCGGACGCCGAGCAGCGCGCAGTGCACAGCCTCCGTGGCGACCTCGCTTCAGGTCGGTGGGCCGAACGCAACCGCGACCTCGTCGATCTCGACGCAGCAGAGCTTGGCCTTCGCCTGCTGATCGCCTGAACCCGCCACATCTGGACGCGCGTGGCTCCGGAAGCGTCTCGGCGCGCCAGGAAGACGTCGCCGCGGCAGGCTGGGTCGCCGGAGACGTGCGACCGACGGAGGCGGACTGCCATACTCCGAGAAGGGCGTCGCCGCTGCAGCTGACGGCTGGTGACCCAGGGGGTTGCATGGGTCGCCAAGTGCGGCGGAAGGTTCGGAGACCGGTAGGGGTCGCGGTGGCGGTCGCCGCCTTGGGGCTGGTGGTCACTGGCCTGAGTGCACTGCCAGGCTCGGCTGACACCGATCCCCGAGTGTCTCCGGTGCAGTTCACGGCCTGCGGCTCCTCGCTGTGGACGGTCCCCGCGGGTGTGACGTCGGTGACCGCGGACGTATTCGGCGCCGCCGGTGGTGCGGGCTCGGTCTTGAGCGGTGGCACTCCCGCGCCGGGCGGCGGAGGCGGCGAGGCCGAGGGCACGTTCTCAGTCACACCCGGTGAGGTGTTGCAAGTCAACGTCGGGTGTGTCGGTCAGGACGCCAACGCCCGCACCCCCGGCTTGGGCGGCAGGGGCGGGAACAACGACGCCAACGGAGGCAACGGGGTAGCGGGGGTGAACGTCCCCTCGTTCACCGCAACCGGCGGAGGCGGCGGCGCTTCAGACATCCGCCAGGGCGGTACCGCGTTGAGCAACCGGATCATCGTGGGCGGCGGCGGAGGAGGATCAGGTGACGCAGGGACGAGTGGCACCGCAGCGGTCGGCGGAGGAGGAGGGTTCCCCGCGGGCCAGCAAGGCGGGGGGACGGGCGCCCCACCATCCAGCTGTGTAGGCGGCGCGGGCGGGACTCAGGCTGCCGGGGGCGCCGGCGGAACAACCAGTAACTGGTGCGACCAGGCTGGCAACGCCGCGACGGGACCAACCGGCGCGGACGGTTTCACCAACGGTTTCTTCGCGAGCGGGCCAGGCGGCGGTGGTTACAACGGCGGCGGTAGCGGGGCAACGGTCTCGTGCGACTCGGGCGTGACCGGTGCCGGAGGGGGCGGAGGGGGCGCGGCCTTTATTGCGTCCAGGGTCATGGCTCTGTCGACACAAACTGGGGCCAAGTCCGGCGACGGGACCATCGTGCTCACGTTCGCGGCACCCGTCGTCCCCCGTTTCACCTGCTGAGCGCGTCGAGGTTCAGTCGAGGTAGCCAGCCTGGACGGCGGCCTGGGGTTGTCGGCCTCGCGCCGACGGCAACACGGAAGGGACGGACAGAAGACGGAGGAGGCGGAGTCGTGAAGACGACGATCGAGACCGACTACCTGGTGATCGGCGCGGGCGCGACGGGCATGTCCTTTACCGACGCGCTGATCGACGCGGATCAGGACTGCGACGTCGTCATGGTGGACCGCCGGCATGCCCCTGGCGGCCACTGGAACGATGCCTACCCGTTTGTGCGCCTCCATCAGGCGGCGGCGTGTTACGGCGTCAACTCGCGGTCGCTGGGCAACGAGGAACTCGACCAGCGTGGGCTCAATGCCGGGCTGTACCAGCGGGCGGACGGCGTGCAGATCTGCGATTACTTCCGGCGTGTGATGGACGAGCGCCATGTGGCGTCGGGACAGGTGCGGTTCTTCCCGATGTCCAACTACTTGGGGCTCGAAACCTCCGATGTCGCGTTCGTCGCCACCCTGACGGGGGCGATCACGGAGGTCAAGGTCAGACGTGCCGTCGTCGACGCCCGTTATCTCGAACCGACGATCCCGTTGAGGCACACCCCTTCGTTCGCCGTCGACCCGGATGTCCGATGCGTGCCCGTGAACGAGCTGCCCGACGTAGGTGAGCCGGCGACCGGCTACACGGTTGTAGGCGGCGGCAAGACCGGCTCCGATGTGTGCACTTGGCTTCTCGAAGGCGGTGTCGACCCCGACGACATCCGGTGGATACGGCCACGCGACGCCTGGATGTGGAACCGCGCCCAAGTGCAGCCGCTCGAACTCGTGACCGACACGATCGACGGGGTGTCGCGCAGCGTTGAAGCGTCGGCCGAGGCCGAGAGCATCGACGACCTGTTTTCACGGCTTGAAGCTTGTGGCCAGCTACTCCGCCTCGATCCCAGCGTCGAGCCGACCATGTACCACGCGGCAACGCTGACCCTTGCCGAACTCGAGCTTCTGCGGAGCATCGAAAACGTCGTGCGACTCGGCCGCATCAAGACGATCCGCACTGACGCGATCGAGCTCGAACACGGAACGATCCCGACCGATCGCGGACACCTGCACGTCGACTGCTCCGCGGCCGGGCTCGGCAAGGCCCCGGCTCGCCCGATCTTCGAGCCTGGCCGCATCACCCTGCAGTGCATCAGCACCGTGTTCCCCACGTTCAACGCTGCGGTCATCGGGTTCCTCGAGGCCAGCCGAGGCAGTGACGAGGTGGCGAAGTCCCGCCTGTCGCCGACGAATCGCTATCCCGACGCAGCGAACGACTGGATCCCGAACATGCGCGGCCAGCTGGAGTCGCTCAGACTCTGGAACGCGCAACCCGATATGGCGGCGTGGTTGGAGTCGAGCCGTTTGAACATCGCCCGAGGGATGTTGAGTAAGGCCAGCGAACCTCGGATGGCTGAGGCGATCGCAAGACTCCTCACGCATACCGAAGGTGCTGTTGCGAACCTTGAGAGGCTGGACTTGGTCAACGGCGGCTGAAGTCTTGACTCCACGGGTTCAAGGGTCCGCAGGGCCGCGAGCGCGGGTCACTGCGCGTGGAACAGCAGCTCAGTGATCGTCGAGGGCCGCCAGGAGCCGCTGGAGTTCGTGGCGAAGGTACCCGACCATCTCGCCGTAGGTCATGGCGGCCCCGCGGGCGGTCGCGGCCTCGTAGGCGTCGACCCCAAGCACCGCGCGCACTTGGGTGTCTACCGCCTCGTGCTCCTCCAGCTCTCGTCCGAACAGTTGGTACATCGTGGCAGTGTCGAGGTAGTGCCCGGCCACGATCCCCGTGAACACCGCGGCCAGCTCGGCGTGCCCGAGCCGTCCGAGGATCTCTGATCCACGGTTGATGGCGTTCGAGAAGTTGGTGTAGTCGCCAACCTCGTGTGAGTAGCTGATGGCCTCGAGCAGCTCCTCGACAGCGGGGTGTGCTTCTCCTCGCCGCGCGCGCAGCAAGGCCATCTGGCAGAGCGCCGCACCGTAGGCACCGTCCAGCGCTCCCGCCCTGGTCAGGGCGATGCTCTCATCGAGGGCGGCGAGCGCTGCATCCGGATCGTCGTTCGTCTGGACCCATCCGAGCGCGAACGAGGCCAAGGTGAGGCAGGTGGGGTTCTGCACGCGACGGGCGAACGCCATGCCGGCCTCCGCCTCCGCCTTCGCCGAAGTGACGTCGCCCACCGTGAGCAGCATGGTTGCGAACGCCGAATGCATCGCTGATCGGGAGTACCCATTCTCGTTGAGGTCATCCAGGCTGCGAAGAAAGTCGGCGACGACGAGCCGCATCTCGTCGCTCTGACCGGTCGTCATGTGGGACATCGCCAGGGTGGTGTGGGCCAGCGTGGGGACAGAACCAGCAAGCTCTGCCACGCCTTCGGCGACGCCGAGCTGTGCGAGCTCTCGCCCGCCCGTGTAGTCCCCCAGGGCCTGGTGGGTGTGGTAGGCCGCCGCGCCGAGCACCGCGTTGCGGCGTGCGGGTGTCGACTGCTCGAGGTGTGGCACCGCGCGCACCGCCCAGGCGCCGATGCCGCTCGCCACCGCGGCGCTGGTCTCGACAGCAAGATCGGCAACGATGACGATCCCCAGCTCGGTGTCATCCGGTGAAGGGCTGTCGAGCGCCCACGTCACCGCTGCTCGCAGGTTGTCGAGTTCGAGGCCGATCCTCCGACGAGTCGGGAGCTCGTCGCGGCCGACGAGGCCCGGCGCCACATCCTCGGCGAACGCGGCGTAATGAGCAGCGTGCCGGCGGCGCCAGGCGTCGGCATCATCCGATTCGTCGAGCCGCTCCCGGGCGTACTGACGCAAGGTCTCGAGGATTGAGTAGCGCGTCGTGTCGTCCGCGGTGATCTCGGCGTTGACCATGGACTTCCCGACCAGGCTGGCCATCGCGTCGACGACGTCCCATTGCTCGATGCCATCGCCGGCCACGACCGCGGACACCGCGGCGCTGTCGAAGCTGCCGGCGAACACGCCCAGCCGGTCGAAGACCAGCCGCTCGGTGCGCTCGAGCAGCGAGTAGGACCAGTCGACCGTGGCCCGAAGGGTCTGGTGCCGTTCCACCGCCGTTCGCCTGCCACCGGTGAGCAGACGGAACCGCTCATCGAGCAGGGCCTCGATCTCCGTCGGGCTCATGGAGGCAACCCGGGCCGCAGCCAGCTCGAGAGCCAGGGGGATCCCGTCGAGCCGACGGCAGATCTCGGCGATCGCGGTCGCGCTTCGGCCGTCGATCGCGAACCCCGGCGCGACGGCCTGGGCCCGCTCTTCGAAGAGTCGGCCAGCGCCACTGACGGCGAGCTCCTCAGTCGAGGCGCCCTTTGGCACCTCCAACGAGCGCAGCGGCCAGACCTGCTCGCCATCGACCGCGAGACCCTCGCGGCTCGTCGCCAGGATCCGGATGTCAGGGCACTCGTGCAGCACGCCCTCGGCGAGCCGGCTTGCGGCGTCAAGGAGGTGCTCGCAGTTGTCCAAGACGATCAGCAGATCCTTGGCTCGGAGGAACTCGAGGATGCTGCCCTCGAGCGACGCGTTCGGACGCTGCTGCACGCCGAGCGTCGCGGCTACGACTTGCACGAGCGAGTCGGGGTCGTTGGCGGCGGCGAGCTCGCAGAGCCAGGCTCCGTCCGGGAGGCGGGGCAGCAACTCTGCGGCGACCTGGGTCGCCAGGCGCGTCTTGCCGACGCCGCCGACGCCCGTGAGCGTGACGAGGCGGGAGTACTCGAGCGCCTTGACGACCTTGCCCAGCACGTCGTCCCGGCCGACGAACGAGGTCAGCTGCAGCGGAAGGTTTGTCGGATAGGCGTCGAGCGTCCGCAGCGGCGGGAAGCTCGTCGCGAGTCCAGGTGCTCGTAGTTGGAAGACGTGCTCGGGCCGCGACAAGTCACGGAGCCGATGCTCACCCAGGTCCGTGAGCTCGGTTCCTTCGGGCAGGTCGTCGCCGACGAGCTCGGCCGTCGCGAGTGACACGAGGACCTGTCCTCCGTGTGCGGCCGCCGCGAGCCGAGCCGCGCGGTTGACGGGGGTGCCGTAGTAGTCCCCGTCCCGGTGCGCGGCCGCGCCAGTATGCACGCCCATGCGAACTCGCATCGGCCCGTCCGGGCCTTCGAAGCTCGCAAGCGCGCACTGGCCGTCACGAGCCGCGTCGATCGCGCCGGGTGCGACCGAGAAGGCGGCGTGTAGACCGTCACCAGTGGTCTTCACCACATATCCGCCGTGCGACTCGACCGCACCGCGCAGGATCTCGTCGTGGTGGGCGAGCGCCCCCTTCATCTCCCCGGGGTACTGCTCCCACAGCCGAGTCGAGCCCTCGAGGTCGGTGAACAGGAACGTGACGGTCCCGGTCGGCAGTTCAGCCATCACCGAGCACCCGTGCTCGTCCCCGGTCCAGGCCCGTTCCCATCAGACGCGAGTCTCGCATCCGTCGACACCTCGCCATCTGCGGTGCCGCGCGGCCCAGCCGGGCGCCGCGGATGCGACCAACGCTCCGGTAGTGCCAGCCACGTCCGTCCGGGTCGCCACGTCCGAGTTCGTTGGTGCCGTTTTCGGTGCCAGGATTTGAAGGTGCTCCGAACGGGTGCTGTGCGTGCACCGAACCTCCTGGAGGTCCCATGCGGGTCTTCGTCACCGGCGCATCCGGCCACATCGGATCGGCCGTCGTCCCCGAGCTGCTGCACGCCGGGCACCAGGTGGTCGGCCTGGCCCGGTCGGACGCGTCTGCCGCCGCGCTGACGTCCGCCGGTGCCGACGTCCAACGCGGCGACCTCGACGACCCGGACGGCCTGCACACAGCTGCGACGGCCGCCGACGGGGTCATCCACCTCGCGTTCAAGCATGAGCTCGGCGACATCGCCGCCGCCGCGGTTTTCGATCGGCGCGCCGTCGAGGCGATCGGGTCCGCCCTCGAGGGATCTGACAAGCCTTTTGTCCAGACCTCAGGGACACTCACGGTGGCACGGCTTGGCTTGGACCGCCCTGGCACCGAAGCGGACACGGTCGAGGGTGGGCCGCGGGTCGATTCGGAGAACGCGGTGGTGGCAATGGCCGAGCGCGGTGTCCGGTCGTCCGTGGTTCGCCTCGCGCCGATCGTGCACAGCTCCCTCGATCACCACGGCTTCACCCATCGCCTCATCAACACCGCCCGCGAGAAGGGCGTCTCCGCCTACGTCGGGGACGGGTCCAACCAATGGCCTGCGGTGCACACGCTCGATGCCGCAACCCTGTACCGCCTGGCGCTGGAAGCAGCGCCGGCGGGGTCACGACTGCACGGGGCCGCCGACGAGGGCATCCCGTTCCGGGACATCGCCGAGGTGATCGGTCGCAAGCTCGACCTGCCAGTCACCTCGATCGCCTCTGAAGAGGCGAACGAGCACTTCGGTTTCCTCGGTCCGCTCGTCGTCCTCGACGCTCCCGTCTCGAGCAAGCTCACCCAGGACCTGTTGCGCTGGACGCCGACCCATCCGGGGCTCATCGAGGATCTGAACGAGGGTCACTACTTCCGGCAGTGAACCGGGCGCTGACCCGACGCAGATATCCCTCGTGTCGGCGCTCGGTCTACGTCCGACTCGGAGTCGGTCGTGAACGACGACCCATCCATCCAGGACATCGTGCTCCGGCGCTCTGGGCTGGGTGTTTCGCCGGCCGAACCCTGCCGGACGGACACGCGCAGCTCCGGCAAGCGGGCTCGGTGAGCGGCAAGCGCGCCGTAGCAAGTGTCACGGCGGTGGGATCGTCGGGCCAAGAACCCGAAAGCGACACGCTCTGATAGGCCGTTCCACATCAGCCGGTGAACTTCGGTGTGATGACGACGGCGGTGGGTGCGGTCGTGGTCCCACCCGGCGACTGTGCACCGAATCGAGCCGCCGGGACTTGGCCGGTCCAGCATGGCGTGTCGAGACGGAAGGTATTGGTCCCGCCCGAACCGTTGTCGCAGTATTGGCTCGGCGTGGCGGAGTTCCAGTAGACGCCGTTCGGGTCGACATCGGTCCCGGTCGAGGCGGCTCCGCTGACCGCTACGTTGAGGGAGTCGTAGGGACAACCGGTCGCTGACACGCTGCATGCACTGGGACCGACGGGGTGGTAGCCCCACGTGGTCGTGTTGAACGCGACGCCCCAGATCACGGTGTCGGGCAGCGTCACGTTGAGCGAGCTGAAGTCGAACGTGATGTTGACGGCCTCGCCGTCGGAGCACGTCGCTGACGCGGCGTCAAACCACTTCCCGACGTCCGCGCCGGTGCAGTGGACGGGGTCAGCCGACGGCCGGTACGGGATCGCAAATGTCTGGGTGACCTGCGCGAGCACAGGACCGACCGCGTCGCCGGGTGGCGCACCGTAGATGGTGAACGTGATCGGCCACGAGAACGTGGCTCCCGGCGTCGTCGAACAATTTGGGAGGTTCCCCTGACCACTCTGGCAACCCTGGGTGCTCAGCGTCACCGTTACGTCCGTGAGGGAGCGGGCGGTGCCGGCGAACGTGACCTTGTCGCCGAACTCCGAGGCCTGGCTCGCCAGGAACCCCACGCTTGGCAGGTTGGCCGGGAGCGGACTCACCGTGCTGTCGTAGATCGTCACGCCACTCGGTCCGCTTGCCGCCTGGGCACTGGGGCCAGCAAGCAGCACACCGACCAGCGCAAGCACGGGTACGAGCATCAACAAGCGCCCGCCGCTTGTGCGGTTCATGCTCCACCTTCCGCTCTCGAGCGAACCTCCGAGTCGCGGAGCACTGCCACGCATACGCCCCGAAGCCTCACAGAACCCCTACCGCCGCACGGTACCCATCCTCACGGGAGACTGTCCACAAGACCAGGCCCCGGTCGCACCGGCTCGCACCTCAATGGTGTTGGTTCAACGCGGAAGAGCGCGGGTGACGGGCGACGTTCCGATATCGACGCCGCGCGCATGATCCCAACGGTGAGCCCGTTCTTGCAGAGCTCCGTGATCGGTTTGCCAGCGAGGGAGGGCTTTGCGAAACGCGACGCCATCATCCTGCGTCCGCCGGGCCAACCCGCGAGTGATGCGACCATGCCCGCGGGCGGGATCTAGCCTCGACGTAGGAGTTGTGGCATCCGTCCTCGAATACGTATTGCACGGCGCGCACCCTTGACGGCGCGCGCCGTGCAGGAGTGGCCTCGTCGACGTCGGGTGGATCGGGATCCCAGCGACAGCCGTTGAGGTCCGTAAACATCTGAAGTGCCGCCCAAGTGGCCGGCTTGTTCCCGTCAGGCAGTGGGTGGTTCTACGCCGGTCGGCAGGTCGCGCGGAGACTGCCATGTTCGCGGGACGCCCTTCAGTTGGTGGTAGCCGCGGTCTTCGAACCTGGAGACCACCGTCTGCCCCGGCGACACGGGCCTGGCGGCAGCGGAATTGTCGGGTCGGCTCCGGCCACTTCTTGGTCTTACGGGACGGGAATCGTGGCGAGCGCGACGGTGTCTTGATGTGCATCGCCGACGAGCACAAGCCCGGCTCGTTGCGTCAGGTTGCGAAGGCCTCCGGGCCGCCCAAGCCAGTCGGAGTAGGCGTAGACGAGGAGCCGGCAGGCGCTGGCCTCGAGACGATCGCGGAGCCGTGCGGCGGCGGCCGGGTCCTCCAGCAACCGACCGGGCATGAGGATGACGAGGGCGAAGGGCGCCTCGTCGGACCAGAGCGACAGGTCGTCGAAGAGGTCCCCGACGACGAAGTGGTCGGCATAGGCCGGTTGCAGCCGGCGGGCGTGCTCGATGCGGAGCTCGTCGACGTCGACCCCGAACGGGACAACGTCGGGGCTGACCGTGACGAGTTGCTCGAGCAGCGCGCCGTTGCCGCAACCGAGGTCGAGCACTCGCCCGCCGTCGTCGGCGAGCACAGCGCGCGCCAACTCGACGATCGGGCGGTGCGCGTCCTGCATCGAAGCCAGGGACGTGAACCCGTTGTCGGTCGCGTACCAGTCTGGCTGCGGCGCGCCAGCGCGGGGTCCCGCGTTGTGCAGACCACGCCGGAAGCCGCGGGTGCCGGTGAGCCGGAGCTTCACCGGGGCTTCCCAGGGGAAGCCCAGGCCGCCCGGCGTCTCGGCCGGACCCGGGTGACCTCGACGCCACACCACGTACTTCTTGGCGGTCGCGTCGGTTGCCGTCGACACCTTGACGATCGGCGTCTTGATCTCCGCGATGCCGTGGAGCGCTGACCACTCCACGGGCCAGTCGAGGAGCGTGAGCAGCCACTGCATCTCCGCGGCGTACCCCGCGGCCCTCCCGACCTCGACGAGCTGGTCGGCGAACGCGACCGTGGCCCGACAGTTGAAACGGCATGGCAGGTGCGGTATTGCCCGCGGGCCGATCCAGCGCCACAGGATGTTCGCCTGCGCCGGACCCTGCACCTCGATGAAAGTTCTCGGCGCCTCCCCGTCGACGCTCGCGACTGCCATTGGCCAGGTGGTGTCCACCATGGCGTCGTCGACCCAGACGCGTTGGAAGAACTCGCGGCAGCAGGTCGGGTAGCCGAGGAGGTCACCGATCGTCTCCTGGTCCGGCTCGCGCCAGGCGCGCCCGAAGCTGGCGACGTCGCCCGGTGATCCCACGACCACCCGGAACGTGAACGGCTCACCGGGCTGCGCGCTCCGCGCGCTGGCCTCGTACGGCTGACCAGAGATCTGGAGCATCTCGAGGGGCACCGCCGCCAGCCCAGCGCCGACCCATCGAGGAGCCTGGGCGACCAACTCCTCGGGGGTGACCACCGCCACGGCGCACCGGCGGATCCCGGCGACGATGGCCCTCCACTCGATCTCCCGCCACGCCTCGTTGATCCTCCACAGGCGGGGCTCCCACACCCGGCGGGCTTCGTCGCTCACCCACGCCAGCCGGGTGAACTCGGGCAGCGAGAAGCCCAGTCGTTCCATCTGCGCTCGCGGGACGGCAGGCGCCGCGGTCTCAGGCATCGCCGTGGGGCACGTCGCCGTGCGGCGCGTCGCCGTGACCGTTCTCGCTCGTCACTCCGTGCTGGTCGGTCAGAATCCTGGTGACGCCGGCGATCGTCGTCGTCTGACCCTGGGCCCACAGTCGGACGAACGCGGCCTCGAGTTCACCCCGCTCGGGGCGGACGGAGACCGGAGATTCGCGCGCATCGAGCAGCTCGTCCTCGAAGTGGCGGAAGAGGCCCTTCCACAGTTCGCAATCGCGTGTGCGATTGCGCCAGTCGCCGTCGATCGCCGTCCCCGGACACTGGCCCTTGCACATCAAGAAGAAGCGGCAGCCGGCGCACCCTCCGTGCTCCTGGGGCGTGTGGTACAGCGCCAGGTAGCGCTCGAAGCCCTCGGTGGGACTCTTGAGGAAGTCGATCCCATCCTTGTTGGTCCGCCCGCAGTTGCTGGCCTGTCCGTGCCCCTCCACGCCACGCACCGCTCGCGTCGTGTACGGGTCGCAGGCGTTCCACACGCAGGTGGTCTGATCGTCGGTCCCGCGCAGCAGGTTGCGGACGTCGTCGAAGACATCGAAGTGCAGCGTCGTCAGCTCTGACTCGAGGGCGGCAAAGCTCAAGAACGCCGCCAGATTCTCCTCGGTCGACAGTGCATAGGTCGCCGCGACGGCGGCGTCGTCGACTTCCAACACGTGGAGACGCGCCGACGTGACGCCCTTCGACTCGAGCTCGCGAAGCCACCTGTGCATACGAGGCAGCTTCTCCGCCGTGGCGTTGCCCCGGTGCACCGTGACGATGAGGCTCGGCGGGAGACCCTCCTGGCAGAGCCGGGCGATCGCGGCTTCTGTCTTGGCCGTCGCCTCACGGGTCCGCTCGAGCGTGCCGGCCCAGCGGGCGTCGTTCAACTCCCCCGGGCCGTCGATGCTGATCCCCACCTGCACTCGGTATTGGCGGAACATCCGGAGGTGCGCGTCGTTGATGAGCACCCCGTTGGTCTGCAAGGCGTTGGTCCCGTAGCGCTCGAGCCCCCACGCCCACAACGCCTCAAGGTCGTCCTCTGGAACCAGTAGCGCCTCGCCGCCGAACAGCGTGAACCCGCCGCCCTCCCGCTCGACGGCCGCCTTCATCGCCTCCAGGTCATACGAGCGCGGAACGTTGCCGGCGTCGCGCTGGGGGTTCTGGTAGCAGTACTGGCACTGGATGTTGCACGCCACGCCGAGCGGCCGCAGCTCCACGCTCACGGAGACTCGTCTCCGGATTCGGCCCGCGTATCGGCCTGGCCGTGTGCCTCACTCATCCTGTGAAGCGCGACGACACCTGAGTGGCCGACGCCGCGCCACTGTCCGTGTGGTCGGCGTGGGGAGCGTCAGTGTGTGCGCCGGTGGAATCGCCGTGGGGCGTGTCGGCGTGTGCGGTGTCGAGGTGCGCCACGTCGGTGTGGTCGGTATCGCCATGGGGGGTGTCGGTATGGGTGTCGGTGTGAGGTCCAGGGCCGTCCACGTGGCCGACACTGGTGTCGATATGTACTGCGTCGGTATGGTCGAGGTGCGGCATGTCAGCAATGTTGCTGTCCGCGTGTCCGAGCGCTGCGTCGGTGTGGTCGAGGTGCGTACTGGGGACGTCGAGGTGGGGAGTCGCGTCCGCGTGCATATCGGCGAACGTGACGTCGCTGTGCCCGGCATCGCCGTGACTGTCCAGGTGGGGGGTGTCCTGGTGAGGGGTGTCGGTGTGCGTTTGACTCGCGTGCAGCTGAGGACCCACACCAGGGAGCTGGCGGCCGAGGGCGTAGGCGGCCGGGACCGCGAGGCCCGCTTGGAGAAGCGCCCGGCGCGTGAACTGTCGTGTTCGCTCTGCCCGGTCGTCGGCGGCCTTGTCGTCCCCCACCAGCGGTGACCTCCTCCTTGTTGCCGTGTTGTAGCACGGTGCTGACCCGACAAGAAACGAAGCTTGTCCTTGCGAGGTCCTCGGCGTCTCGAACAGCGGTGACATGCCGGGGGAACCGAGGTCGCCCGGACCTCACGGACTTCGAGGCAGTCCTTCATGAACGGCTTCGGCTCGCCTTGCCAGTGCCGGCATGCCGATTTCGGCGCACGTTGTGAGGCAGGCCCGGAGCAGTTCGTCGGCCCGCACGGCGTCCCCGTCGAATCCCCGCTCGACAAGCACACTTGCGATGTCGACCTGTGTCGTCGCGAGCCATGGTCTGGCGTCCATCGACTCGTGTCGTGACAGAGCCTGAGCGGCGTGGCGGTCGAAGCGGTCCCACTCTCTGGTGGTTGCCGCCAGGAGCATCAGGAAGTGGTGGGCAGAACCGAGGATGTCCGCCGGCAGGCCTGCGCCGACGAAGCAATCCTCGAGCGGGCTGAACCTCTCGTACAGCACCGCAGCGCGACGCTTGTCGCCAACCATGTGGCACACGGTCGACAAGATGGCGGCTCCGACGGTCCAGTTGCCGTCGAACGTCAGCCGGGCGAAGTCGTCGGCGGCCAAGAACTCGAGCTGCTCTCGTGCCTCTTCACGCAGCCCGAGCTCCCGGTAGACGTACGCCAGCCCCGATCGCCACGCCGGCACGAGCGGGTACTCCTCGACCATCGCTTGGGCGAGCGGTACGAGCTCCTCGAGTCCGCCGCGCAAGCGTCGGAGCGCGATATCGGCGACCCCGTACATCTGCAGCCCGCTTTGGATGCCGACGCGTTCACTGAGCGCGAGCGCCTCCTCGGCGAGGCTCTGGCCTTCGTCGAGCTCGCCATGGAGCAGCGCCAGTGCGGATTTGTGGATCAGCGCTCCCCAGCGGAGCTCGGGTTGGCGCAACTCCTCGGCGAGCGCGAACTCGAGCTCGGCCTGTTCGGTGGCCGCAGGAATGTCTCCGAGCTCGACGAGGTCGGTGAAGAGCCAGGAGTGCGCCGCTGCTTCGTGGTTGCGGTCTCCGGACGCTTCGGAGTGCGACAGCATTTCTTGGGCGATCGCCTCGCGTGCTTGAGCGTTTCCCGGCATGAAGATTCCCCAGTGAGCTGCCCCAAGGACGTAGGCGAGCGTCTGGCCGTCGCCGATCCGGCGCGCCATAGCCAGTGCGTCCGCGATCAGGGCGCTCCGGCGTTCGACGGAACCAGTGAGGAAGTAGAGCTCCGCTGCCAGCCGTGCCATCGCCATGGCGCGAAGGCCCAAGTCTCCGGCCGGCAGCTCCGCCAGGGCCTCTTCCAACAGTTCAACGAGGGGCTCGTCAACCCGGCCGGCCTCCGTCCAGGCGCGGACGCCGCCGCTCGTGATCGCGGCCTCGGCGAGCAGGTCGGGGCGGTGCACCTCGAGCGACAAGGTGCGCGCCTCGGCCAGCCGCTGCCGTGCCGGGAGTCGCTCACCGAAGGTCCACAGCACGCGACCGAGCTCGACAAGGAGCTCGGCTCGATGTTCGCGGTCCTCACGACTCGTGGGATCGAGTGTCGTGAGCGCGCGTTCGAAGTCAGCAGCGGCTTCCTCGTACGCGAGTCGTCCAATTGCACGCTCCGCGGCGCGCCGCCCGTAGCCGATCGCCCGATCGGTCTCACCCAGGGCCGCCGCCTCTGCGAAGTGATAGGCGAGCTCGTCGAGGTGGCGGTCTGCATCGCTCGCCTCCAAAGTCTCGCCGATGCGCCGATGAAGACGAAGCCGCCGCGTTGTCGGGATCTCCTCGTACAACGTCGATCGAACGATCGCGTGCACGAAGCTGTAGCGACCTCCCCGACCGCCGATGACCGCGACCAGGTTCGCCTCCTCAGCCTCCTCGAGCGCGTCGAGTACTGCCTCCGGGTCGACGTCCGTGGCGCGTGTCAGCACGTCGCGGTCGAAGTCCCGTCCGATGACGGCGGCGGCTGCCATCACCTCGTTGGTCGACACTCGCAGACGCGCCAAACGTCGACCCACGACTTCTCGGACGCCCTCGGGAATGCCGATCTCGTCCGGGGGTTTTCCCGGGACCCATCGACCGTCGCGGTCGACGATGGCTCCCGACTCGACGAGATGCTGCAGCACTTGCCCTATGAAGAAGGGGTTGCCATCAGTCTCGTCATAGAGCAATCGGACCAGTCGTTCGCCGTCGTCGTCGAGAACGTGACCGGCTGCGGTCGTCACAAACTCCTCGACCTCCGCGAGGTCAAGTCCGTGCAAGCCGACCCGGTCGACGTCGTCGCTCCGACGAAGGTCCGCGAGCATCTCGGCTAAGGGGTGCGTCCGGCTGAGGTCCGTCTCGCGATACGTGCCGAGGATCAGCAGCGCCGGAGACGCGTCGGCGGTCGCGAGATGCCGCAGCAAGAGGAGAGTGGGCTTCGCCGCCCAGTGCAGATCGTCGAGTACGAGCACGACGGCGTGAGCCGATCCCATCCGGGTCAGGAAGGACGTGATCGCTTCGAAGAGGCGGAAGCGCTCGGTCTCAGGGTCGGCCCGCAGAGGGTCGGGCAAGTCGGGAACCCGTTCGGCGATCTGCGGCAGCAGCCGTGCGAGATCGCCGCCGTGCGGAGCGACCTGCTCCGCGAGCTCATCGGGTGAGCACGCGCCGACGTAGGGTCGCAGGGCCTCGAAAAAGGGCTGGTACGGGACGCCGAGCTCCTCGTCGCATCGACCGTAGAGGACGGTGGCTCCCTCCGTGTGCGCTGCACGCGCGACTTCGGCCGCGAGCCGCGTCTTGCCAACACCTGGCTCACCGGAGATGAGTGCGACACGCCGGGCACCCGTTGCCACGTCCTTCCAAGCCGACGTGAGCTGATCGCGAGCCGCCACACGCCCGACAAATCGACGGTTCTCTCCCGCTCGCAGTGCGCCGGGCAGCGCGATGCCCTCGTCGGCGGGTGCCTCCCACGCGACCTCTGAGGCGCTGACCGAGCTGCTCAGGCCCTTGAGATCGACCGGGCCGATCGGGCTGAAGTGATGATCGCCTCGCGAGCCCGCGAGGAGCCGGACCACGTCGCTCACGACGATCTGCTTGCCTACCGCAAAGTCGCAGAGGCGGCTCGCCTCAACAACTGGGGTACCGAAGCAGTCGCCGTCCTCCCACACGACATCGCCGGCGCTCGCGCCGATGCGGACCGATACCGGGACGGCGGATCGGCGAGCGAACTGGGCGACGCCCTGCTGCACCGCGATTGCCGCGGCGACGGCCTCCGCCGCGGCGTGAAACGACAGCATGAATCCGTCACCGAGCGCCTTGACCTCGGTTCCACCGTGCTCCGAGGTCGCCCGTCGGACGATCTGGTCGTGCTCGCGCCGGATCTCGTCAGCACGATCGTCACCGAGGTCTTGGCGCAGCGATGTGGAATCGACGAGGTCGGTGAAGACGACCGTGACAGTCCCAGCCCGTCGGTCACCGACCTCGCTCATCGGACAAATGCTATGGGGCCCGCAACGTCGCCTGCCTCAGCCATCGTCCCAGACGACGCGATCCCGCAGATCGCAAGTCAAGTTGATCCGATGGTGAAGGACCTCACCGAGCTGCTCGCCACTCTGCACCCGCCCGGTGGTTTCGCGGCGCTGGTCGGACGCGCGAAGATCCACGGTTTCCGGAGCGATTCGGCGACGGGCGAACCAACGTCTTCGGGCGCACCCCGCCAGCTGATCCCCACCTCGAGACCGCGAGGGTGATCCATGTGGGTGCGGAGGCGCCGGCAGCCGCGAGCGACGCCCGCTGCCGGCGCTCGAGATCACGGCGCCCCGCGTCTGGTCCACGGCGCGGCGCGCCCACCGGGTCGGCGATATATCGCTTGGACCACGCTGGCGATGATGACGGTGGGTTCGGTCGGCTACCTCGGGTCGGCACCGGCGATGTCGGTGCTGGGTCTCGCCTCAGTCTTCCTCTACGTCCTCCCCGCCCTCGTCTTCTTGGTACCGGTGTCACTTGTCGCCGCAGAGCTCGCGTCGGGCTGGCCGGGCGGTGTCTACAACTGGGTGCGCGAAGGAATCTCGGCGCCAATGGGACTACTCGCGGTGTGGTGCGAGTTCGCCCAGACGATCTTCTACTATCCGGCGCTCCTCGCCTTCGTCGGCGCGACGCTCGCCTACGTGATCGCGCCGCAGCTCGCGAGTAACGGCGTCTACACCGCCGCGATCATCATCATCCTGTTCTGGGGCGGGGTTCTCCTGTCCTCGCGCGGGTTGGGCCTCGTGGCCGCGTTGTCGTCGAGCGGCACCCTCGTCGGGACCCTGATCCCCGGGGCGATCCTCGTCGCGCTCGGCGTCGCCTATCTGCTCCAGGGGAACCACTCGGCCGCGCCGATGACCACGCACCAGATCCTGCCGGCCTGGACCGGACTCGCGAGCGTCGTGCTGATCGTCAACAGCTTCTTCACCTATGCCGGCATCGAAATCAACGCCGTGCACGTCGACGAGCTCCGGAACCCCGGTCGCGAGTTCCCGAAGTCCATCTTCCTCGCCATGGGGCTGGTCCTCGCCGTCTTCATCCTCCCGACGCTCGCGATCGTGTGGGTGGTCCCCTCGCATCAGATCAGCTTCACGGCGGGTGTCATGCAGGCCTTCGACAGCCTCCTCGGACACTTCGGCCTCGCGTTCGCGACGCCGCTGATCGCCATCGCTCTAGCCGTCGGTGCGCTCGCCGGGATGATGGCGTGGCTGGACGGCCCGTCCGAAGGTCTTCTCAGGATCGGCCGTGAGCAGGGCTTCCTCCCCCTTTACTTCCAGCGAGTCAACGGGAAGGGAATCGAGGTGCGGATCCTCTCGGCGCAGGGCGTCGTGATCACGCTCATCGCCTTCCTCTATGCGTTCGTGCCGGACGTCTCACGCGACTACTGGATCTTCGTAGCGATGGCCACGCAGGTGTACCTGATCATGTACGTGCTGATGTTCGTCGCGGCGGTGAAGCTGCGTCGCTCGCAACCGAACCGCGCTCGCGGGTATCGGGCTCCGCTGCTCGGCCTGCTGTGCGTGGTCGGGACCGCATCGTCCCTGCTGGCGCTCGTGATCGGGTTCGTCTCGCCGTCACAGTTCGGCCACTCGAATCCGCTCGTGTACGCCTCGCTGATCCTCGCTGGGATCCTGGTGATTGGGGTCCTCCCGCCGTTCCTGCTGAACCGGTTCCGCAAGCCGGCGTGGAAGTCGACCGACGGTCGAGCAGCTCCGCCGCTATAGGCCCAAGCCAGTCCCGTCAAGGAACGCGTCATCCGCCTCCGTTGGTGCCATTCTCGGTGCCAAGGGTTTGCGGCTCCCGAGGAGTCATGAGTCGCGGGAGGCCCAATTAGCCGGTCACGTCATCGGAGGCCGTCCGACATCGTTGGACCGCCGGCGACTGCGACGAGGGCACGCCAGGTCGCTTCCAGCACTCGCGAAGACGACCGTCATGCTTTGGTGAACCGGCTCCACCCAACTTCGGGTTATGAGGGGCTTGAGAAACGTCCGCCAACTGTCGGGCCGGACCGCATCGTTACGGCTGGTGGTCAACGAATCCGGATGATGCGGGCTGGTCCGTCGGGGGCCGCCGAGTCCGGCTCCGTTGGTGACAAGACGGGTGACAAGGTCGCTGTCTGCGCTATCTCAACCGATTGCTGGCGCCGGCGGTCGTTGTCAGGCAGAGTCTCACGACGACGGATCCCCAGCGGTATTACGGGACGTTGGCCGGCGTCATGACCGCGCCGAGCGCGGCGAAGATCACTGGTGCCGGCGTCGGGCCAGGGGCCGTCGGCGGGTTCGCGATGTCGGAGTTGGTCAGCACGATGATCGAGATGTCACGAGCGGGGTAATAGGCCAGCTGAGCGTTGAACCCCGGAATCTCGCCGTCGTGGGCGAGCCAGCCGTGGTCGTGGCCGATCGCGAAGGCGTACTCCCTGTTGCCCATCGTCGATGCCGGGTTGCCTTGGAGGCGTGCGCGCTGGGCCGCTGCCGTCAGCGTCGCGCCGGTGCCAACTGCCCGAGCCCAGGTCAGCATGTCGGCCAGATTCGAGATCATCTGACCGGCGGCCTCGGCGGAGGTCGGGCTCCATGCTGTGGAATTGACCGGCTGGGCGTTGTTCGTGCCCTGGGTGGTGTAGCCCTGCCAGCTCGGCGATGGGATGACGTTGTTGTCCGGGAAGATTGTGTGCTGCAAGCCGAGCGGCTTCAGGATCTTGTTCTGGAGGACCTGGGCGTAGGGCTTCCCGGTGACCTGCTCGATGATCAAGCCCAGCATGACGAAGTTGGTGTTCGAGTAGAAGAAGCCGTGGCCGGGCGCGAAGAGCCTCGGCAGGCTGGTCCCCGCTGCGACGAGCTCCTGCGGTGTCCAGACGCGGGTCGGGTCGCCGAAGTACTCGCTCTGGAACGTTGGGTTGTCGGTGTAGGTGTCGATCCCGCTGCTCATGTTGCCGAGTTCGCGGATCGTGACCAGGCGCGCGTCGGGTAGCTGCGGGAACCACCGCTGGATCGTCTCGTCGAGCTTGAGCTTGCCCTCGTCGACAAGTTGCAGGATCAACGTCCCGGTGAAGGTCTTCGTGATCGACCCGACACGCGTGTCCTCGTCGACCGCAACCGGTGTGTGAGTGACGGTGTCGGTGACGCCCCGCGTTGCCGTCCACGACGAGCGACCCACGCGGACGCCGACGATGACGCCGGGTGCGTTGACCTGAGCGAAGGCAGCGTCGAGCGCCTTGCTGAGCTGCGTTCGCGTCGCAGCGTTCAGCGAGCCTGCTTCGGGCGTCGCCTGAGCGACGCCCCCGCCGAAGGTGGCGAGGCAGCACGCGCCCGCGATCAGCAGTGCCCCGATTCTGCGGTAGTGCGCGCGCACGCTTATCCCCCCTCAGCCGTCTGCGGCGGTGCAGGCTATCGCTCGCGAACTCGGCCAGTTGACAGGTACCGCGTCAACGAGCCAGCCGGTCCAGCAACTCCTGGTCCCGCTTCAGCAGGTCGCGGGCGCGCGGGGTGAAGTTCTTTTACAGGCCGCCCCGATCGGCGGCGGGGACACCCCGGGCAACATCGTTGCGCACTCGGTGGATCTCTGCTCCGTCCGCGTGACTGCCGAGAGACCCGTCCTCCGAGAGACGCTGAACCGTCGGGTCGAGAACCCCGAAGAACACCAACGCGCGAACCGTGCCCTCACCTGCGTCGACGCCAGGCTGCAGTACCAGCAAGGTGGGCCAGGGCACCCGGTTGTCACCACGAGGCACCCGACAGCACCACCACGAGCAACATCAGGAAGGCCCCGAGCCTGCGCTCGGGGCCTCTGACCTGGGCTTTCGTTGGTGGCGGGGGCGGGATTTGAACCCGCGACCTTCGGGTTATGAGGGCCTTGACAAACGTCCGTCGAGTACAGCCTCGGGTGCCTTCGTTATGGGCAGTGGGGTTTCGGATCCGGGCAGCGCCAGCCGGTCCGTCGGGATCCGTTCTGGTGCGGCTCCGTTGGTGACAAGCCCGGTGACAGCTCACCCGAAACGAATGCGCCCGCGGAGCCAGGCAGCGAGCCATGCCTCGTCGACGCTCTTGGCAGCGACGGCGAACATCGCCTCCTCGGCCTCGTCGACGTCGTGTGGAGCGGGCTCCCAGTCAGGAATGCGGGCGATCACGGGCGTCATCAGGCTCGCCAATTCCCACGTCGTCCGCAGCCTCTCGGCCACCGACGAGCAGGACTAGGTCCCCGTGGCGTGATTCAGCCGCGGGTCGGCCCGACGCGGGAAGCGGCGCCTCCCCATGCTCGGTCGGGTTGGGCGCTCATCTAGTTCGGCGGTAGCGGATATGTGTGGCCAGGGGAGAGTGGAGTACCTCGTCCGGCTCGAACTCGAAGGACTTGACACCCTCGAACATCCGCTCGCCTGACCCAAGTAGGACGGGTACGACGTCGAGCGTGAACTCGTCGATCGACCCCGCAGCCAGTGCCTGTCGGACGGTCGAGGCACCACCCGCGATGTCAACACCGTCTGCGCCTGCCGTCTCACGCGCCTGCGTGTAGGCGGCGTCGAAGCCGTCGGTAACGAAGTAGAAGGTCGTCCCTCCCTCCATCTCGATCGGTGCATGCGCGTGATGGGTCAGCACGAAGACCGGCGCGTGGTACGGCGGCTCGGGGCCCCACCATCCGCGCCAGTCGCCGTCCCAGTCGCCGCGGATCGGTCCGAACATGTTCCGGCCCATGACGTAGGCCCCGCGCGAGCGCATGAGCCAGGCCGTCGCCGTCTCGTCAGCGTCGTTGGCGCGTGCATCACCGAGGTGCCAACGGTGGAGCTCGTCTCCGCGCTTCCCGAGCGGGTTCTCGCGGCTCTGATCCGATCCAGCGACGAATCCGTCAAGGGAGATCGACATGTGGCAGGTCGTGTCAGGCATACGCGTCTCCGGGGTTCTGAGCGTCGCGACTCTTCGCGAGCGTGCCACGAGGCCACGCGACTTCTAGCGCGGCGCAGCCGTCGGGCCAAGAACCCGAAGAGCCCCAAGACGCCAACCGTCAGCTGACCTGCGCCGACGCGAGTCCGCGCTGTGCGCGGCACAGCATGTGGCACCCGTTTGGCACCAACGCGTCACCGAACTTCCGCCACAGGCGCATCAACAGCAAGGCCCCGAGCTTGCGCTCGGGGCCTCTGACCTGCGGGTTCGATGGTGGCGGGGGCGGGATTTGAACCCGCGACCTTCGGGTTATGAGCGCCTTGACAACCGTCCGTCTGGTACCGGCGAGTACCGCGCCGTCCCGAAATGCCCGGCGCGGAGTCCGTGCAGTCCCACTGAGTCCGTCCAATACCGCCGAATCCGGGCCCACTGGTTACAAGTTCGGTGACAGACGCCATCGTCCAGGCTCGGGCCGCGGATGACCCAGTCGTTTGGTTGACTAGGTCGACGAGTCGGCGGGCGACGGGGGAAGCGTATGGGCAGCGAGTCGCTGACATTCCTGTTCACCGACCTCGAGGGTTCCACGCGCCTGTGGGAGGAGTACGCCGACGCGATGCGCGTCGCGCTGGCTCACCACGACGACTTGTTGCGCGCGGCGATCGAAGGGAACGGCGGGCGAGTGGTCAAGAGCACCGGCGACGGCGCCATGGCGACGTTCCGGAGCGCCGGTGAGGGCGTGAGCGCGGCGGTCGCGGCCCAGGAGGCACTACACGCGGCCTCCTGGCCCGACGCCCTGGAGCTGCGGGTGCGCATGGGGTTGCACGCGGGCGAGGCGACCGAGCGTGACGGCGATTGGTTCGGCACCGACGTGAACCGGGCTGCACGCGTGATGGCGGTCGCACACGGACGACAAATCGTGTGCACCCGTCCGGTCGCCGATCAGGTGCGCGACCGCTTCACTCTCGACGATCTGGGTGAGCATCGCCTGCGCGACCTCCAGGCATCGGTGCACCTCTTCCAGATCGGTGCCCCTGGTCTACGCGCCACGTTCCCTCCGTTACGGTCGCTCGACGCATACCGGTCGAACCTGCCGTATGAGCTCAGCAGCTTCGTGGGTCGCGACGAGGCGCTGCGCGCCACCACGGACCGCGTGCGCACCTCGCGCGTGGTCACGGTCGTAGGGGTCGGCGGCGTCGGGAAGACTCGCCTCGCGCTGCACGTCGCATCCGAGCTGCTGCCGCACTACCCCGATGGCGTCTGGCTCTGCGAACTCGCCCCCGTGCAGGAGCCCGAGGGACTCCTCGACGCCATCGCGGCGGCACTCGGATACACACCACCCCAGGGGGTGACGGTCGCCGAGGGCCTGAGCCGCTTCCTCGAGCGTAAAGACCTCCTCCTCTTGCTGGACAACTGCGAGCACCTCGTGCGCGCCGTCGCCGAGTGGGTGACCGCGACGACGGCCGCCGCGCCGAACGTGTCGGTGCTCGCGACCAGTCGCGAGGCGCTCGGGATTGCGGGCGAGCACCTCGCTCCGCTGGCGTCGTTGGGGGTTCCCGCGACCGCGGATGTCACGTCGGTCGTGACGTCGGAGGCCGGCGCGCTGTTCGTCGCCCGCGCCGAGGAGGCGCGAGGGAGCCTCGTGCTCGATGACGACGCAGCCGCAGCAGTGCTGGACATCTGCGCGCGTCTGGACGGGATCCCACTGGCGATCGAGCTGGCGGCCGCGCGCACGGTGCTCATGTCGCCGGTCGAGATCCTCTCGCGCCTGGACCAGCAGTTCCGGCTCCTCACCGGTGGGCGTCGCACGAGTCTGGAGCGCCACCAGACGCTGCGCGCCGCGATCGACTGGTCGTTCGAGCTGTTGAGCGCCGACGAGCGGGCTCTGCTCACCCGACTCTCGGTGTGCGTGGGTGGCTTCGACCTCGACGCCGCGGTCGCGCTCGCCGCGGGCTCCGGCGTGGACGAGTTCGAGGCCTTCGACGTGTTGTCATCCCTCGTCGCCAAGTCGCTCGTCGAGCGCACCGAGCGCGACGGCACGACGCGCTACCGGCTCCTGGAGATGATCCGTCAGTACGCCGCCGAGCAGCTCGACCATGCCTCCTCGGCAGCGGCCAGGGACGACCACGCCCGCCACTACCTGGCTCTGACCCACACGCTGCTCGCCGACACGGCGACACCCGCGGACTTCGACGCGCTCGATCGCCTCGAGACCGAGACGCCGAACGTCTCGGCCGCAGGGCGGTGGCTGCTCGACGAGAGGCGCGTCGGCGAGCTGCTGAAGTTCTTCGCCGACCTTCCGTACCTCGACGCGTTCGCGTTTCCGCCGTTGTTGATCGATGAGCTCGGGGCGCTCGCGACCCCGGTGATCGAGGAGCCGGACGCGCGCACCCATCCGGGGTGCGAGACCGCGTGTTGGCTGGTCCGCGCTCGGGCATTCTTCGTTGGTGATCTCAACGAGTACCGCCGGGCGAGCGATCTCGCACTGCTTGCGGGCGCGAGCGACCCGACGCCCATGACGAGCAACGATGCCGGAGTCGTGGCGATCTACGACGGCGACACCGCCAGCGCCATCAAGTGGGGCCGCAAGGGCGTCGAACGAGCCCGACGCGACGCCGACCCGGTGACTCTCGCATTTGTGCTCGGACAGCTGAGCACGTTCGAGGCCCTCGAAGACGAGCCCAGCGCGCTCGAGAACGCGCACGAGGCCGTTGGCCTCGCCCGCGGCACCGGGAGCACCGTCGTCACGTTCTACCCGCTCCTCGGCCTGCAGAACGCCGCCGCGTACTCAGACCCCGCACAGTCGCTCGCTGCGGCCGAGGAGTCCATCCGCCTCGACCGGACCCGCCGGCAGTCGTTCCGCAAGCTCGGTCGCGGGCGGGCCGCGATGCTCCACCTCTTGAGCGGCGACCTGATCGCGGGCTCGGCGATGTGCAAGGAGGTCGTTCGCTCCTATGCCGACGACGGTGAGCGCAGCGTCCTCGCGATGGCCGTGGCCGGCTGGGCCGACTCGGTCGCGTCGTTCGATCCCGCGCTGGCAATCACGCTCGGAGCAATCGCGGAGAGCGGCGCCATCGCTGCGTTCTCGACGTTCGCGACAATGCCCCTTCTCGCGGGCTTCACCGACCGCTACGCAACCGAGATCGCGGCCGCCCGAGCGGAGGTCGAGGGACTCGAGTACGGCGAGGCCGTCGAGCTGCTGTTGGCCACGTTCGACCGTGCCGTCGCCGAGCACACGTAGCGCAGAGGCCCCGCCGAAGCGGGGCCTCTGACCTGGACTTTCGTTGGTGGCGGGGGTGGGATTTGAACCCACGACCTTCGGGTTATGAGGGCCTTGACAAACGTCCGGCGAGTGCCGTTCCCGGCGCATCCGTTACGGCTGGTGCGGTCGCGGATCCGGGTGCTGCCGGCCAGTCCGTCGGATATCGGCTGCTCCTGTTCTGTTGGTGACAAGGTCGGTGTCAGATGACAACGCGCTCCTGGAGCTGGAGCCCACCGACGCCGCGGTCGGACCGACGAAGAGAGCTCAGTCGCCGTCGAGCGCTGCCAGGATTCGCTCGAGCTCGTGGCGCAGGTATACGACGATCTCGGCATAGGTCATCGCGGCCCCGCGGGCGGTAGCGGCCTCGTAGGCGTCGACCCCCAGCGCTGCGCGGACTTGGGCGTCTACCGCCGCGTGCTCCTCCAGCTCCCGTCCGAACAGTTGGTACGTCGTGGAAGAGGCGAGAGAGTGCCCGTGCTCGTCCACGACCCCCGTCAACACGGCGGCGAGCTCGGCGTGCCCGAGCCGTCCGAGGACCTCTGACCCACGGTTAACGGCGTTCGAGAAGTTGGTGCGGTCGCCAGCCTGGTGTGAATAGCTGATGGCCTCGAGCAGCTCCTCGACAGCAGGGCGTGCCTCTCCTCGCCGCGCGCGCAGCAAGGCCACCTGACAGAGCGCCGCGCCGTACGCACCGTCCAGCGCGCCGGCCCGGGTCAGGGCGACGCTCTCCTCGAGGGCGGCGAGCGCAGCATCCGGATCGTCGTTCGCCTGGCTCCATCCGAGCGCGAATGAGGCCAAGGTGAGGCAGGTCGGGTTTTGCACTCGACGGGCGAACGCCATGCCGGCCTCGGCCTCGGTCCTCGCCGAGGTGACGTCGCCGACCGTGCACAGCATGGTGGCGAACGCCGAATGCAATGCCGATCGGGCATAACCGTTCTCGTCGACTTCATCCAGACTGCGAAGAAAGTCGGCCACCACGCGCTGCATCTCGTCGCTCTGACCGGTCCCCATGTGTGACATCGCGAGGGTGGTGTGAGCCAGCGCGGGGACCGTACCGGCAAGCTCCACCACGCCTTCGGCGACGCCGAGCTGTGCAAGCTCCTGGCCGCCCATGAAGTCCCCGAGGGCCTGGCGGGTGTGGTACGCAGCCGCGCCTAACACCGCGCTGCGTCGTGCGGGCGTCGACGGCTCGAGGTGTGGCACGGCGCGCACCGCCCAGGCGCCAATGCCGCTCGCCATGGCCGCGCTGGCCTCGTACGCAAGATGGGCAACGATTCCGATGCCCAGCTCGGTGTCATCCGGTGACGGGCTGTCGAGCGCCCAGGTGACCGCAGCTCGCAGGTTGTCAAGCTCGAGGCCGATCCTCCGACGAGTCGCGAGCTCATCGCGGCCGACGAGGCCCGGCGCGACGTCTTCAGCGAACGCGGCGTAATGGGTGGCGTGCCGGCGGCGCCAGGCGTCGGCGTCCCCTGATTCGTCGAGTCGCTCCCGTGCGTACTGGCGCAAGGTCTCGAGCATGGAGTATCGCGTCGTGTCGTCCGCGGTGATCTCGGCGTTGACCATGGACTTGCCGACCAGGCTCGCCATCGCGTCGACAACGTCCCATTGCTCGATGCTTTCGCCGGCCGCGACCGCAGACACCGCGGCGCTGTCGAAGCTGCCGGCGAACACACCCAGCCGGTCAAAGACCATGCGCTCGGTGCGCTCGAGCAGCGAGTAGGACCAGTCGACGGTGGCCCGAAGGGTCTGGTGCCGTTCTACCGCCGTTCGGCGGCCACCGGTGAGCAAGCGGAACCGCTCATCGAGCAGGGCTTCGATCTCGGTCGGGCTCATGGAGGCAACCCGGGCGGCCGCCAGCTCGAGAGCCAACGGGATTCCGTCGAGCCGGCGGCAGATCTCGGCGATCGCGGTCGCGCTTCGGCTATCGATCGCGAACCCGGGTGCGACGGCCTGGGCCCGCTCTTCGAAGAGTCGACCGGCGCCACTCACGGCGAGCTCCTCAGTCGTGGCGCCCGAGGGCACCTCCAACGAGCGCAGCGGCCAGACCTGTTCGCCTTCGACCGCGAGACCTTCGCGGCTCGTCGCCAGGATCCGAACGTCGGGGCACTCGTGCAGCACGCCCTCAGCGAGACGGCTCGCGGCGTCAAGGAGGTGCTCGCAGTTGTCTAGGACGATCAACAGATCCTTGGCTCGGAGGTACTCGAGGATGCTGCCCTCAAGTGACACGTTCGGACGCTGCTGCACACCAAGCGTCGCGGCCACAACCTGCACGAGCGAGTCGGGATCATTGGCGGCGGCGAGCTCACAAAGCCACGCTCCGTCCGGGAGGCGGGGCAGCATCTCTGCGGCGACCTGGGTCGCAAGCCGCGTCTTGCCAACGCCCCCCACGCCCGTGAGCGTGACGAGGCGGGACTGCTCGAGCGCTTTGAGGACCTTGCCCAGCACGTCGTCCCGACCAACGAAGGACGTCAGTTGCAGCGGAAGGTTGGTCGGGTAGGCGTCGAGGGTCCGGAGCGGCGGGAAGGTCGTCGCGAGTCCAGGTGCCCGCAGCTGGAAAACGTGCTCGGGCCGCGACAGATCACGGAGCCGATGCTCACCAAGGTCCGTGAGCTCGGTGCCTTCGGGCAGATCGTCGCCGACGAGCTCAGCAGTCGCCAACGACACGACGACCTGTCCTCCATGGGCGGCTGCCGCGAGCCGAGCCGCACGGTTGACGGGAGTGCCGTAGTAGTCCCCCTCTCGGTGCGCGGCCGCCCCGGTGTGCACCCCCATGCGAACCCGCATCGGCCCGTCCGGACCTTCGAAGCTCGCCAGCGCGCGCTGGGCATCACGAGCCGCGTCGATCGCGCCCGGCGCGATCGAGAAGGCGGCGTGGAGACCGTCACCGGTCGTCTTCACGACATACCCGCCGTGCGACTCGACCGCCCCGCGCAGGATCTCGTCGTGGTGGGCGAGCGCGCCCTTCATCCCCTCGGGGTACTGCTCCCATAGCCGGGTCGAGCCCTCGAGGTCGGTGAAAAGGAACGTGACCGTCCCGGCCGGCAGCTCACCCATAGCCGAACAACCGTGCTCGCCCCCCGTCGAGGCCCGTCCCCATCAGACACGAGTCTCCCATCCATCCTTACCGGGCCGCCTGAGGTGCGCTTGGCTCAGCGGGGCGCGAATCGAACTGTCTCGTGGACCCGGCGATCGTTCGGGGCTGATCGACAAGGCCAAGGTCGACTGCTTGGTACCGGCGACCTCCTCGGTTGCGGGTCGTCGGGTCAAGAACCCGAAGAGCGCCGACGCGCCAACCGGCGTCTCACCTGCCTCGACGCGTGCCCGCCCGTCCACGCGCGGCACCCGCTTGTCACCAAGAGGCACCGAACATCAGCACCACGAGCAACAACAGGAAAGGCCCCGAGTGTGCGCTCGGGGCCTCTGACCTGCAGCTTCGTTGGTGGCGGGGGCGGGATTTGAACCCGCGACCTTCGGGTTATGAGTTCCATCAGCGGGTCCGGCGTCGTCCAAGCGAGCCCGGGCCAGTCCCCTCTTCGCACGTCACAGCGTTATGGAGCCGGATTGAGACGGATGGGACCGGACTCGATCATCGGTACCGAGCCGAAACCCGTTGACAATGCGTTGACAAGCCACAGCCAGCCCGCGCCCGCGCCGCCGTTGCCTGCTTGGCGAGGAACCGCCCAACACGGACCACGATAGATGGCGTGGGAGATCCGACCCTTCTGATAGTTCGTCGCTAGCCGATGTGGAGTTGGGCTTGGCCGGTCTGCGTGAGATCGGCGGGGTTCGACACGGGAAGGGTGAGCGTGCCGCCGATCGCCGCTCCGGGGAATATGGCCACCATCGAGGCGGTGGCGTTCGGTTGTACGAGACCTTCCTGGGGCTGTGCGACGTTGCCAGGCTGCACCTGGAGCTGCTGGCCGTTCGGTTCGACATAGCTGGCGGAGGTCACGAATACATTGCGTGGCCCGTCGGGCGCGCCGTGGGCGTTGAGAACGATGATGAGCTCCCCAGACGCGGGGCTCTGGTAGGCGCCGACAAGGGAGAGGGTGGCGCCTGCTGCGGGTGACGATGGCTGGCCGGGGCCCGCGATGACGCCGGCTAGCTGCGTCCCTGCAACGGTGAAGGAGACGAGACGGCCCTTCCGGTCGAGCTTGAAACCGCTAAACGACGAGCATGTCCCTGGCGTCGTCGTCGGTGTCGTCGTCGTTCCGCACACCGTGAACTGTCTTGTCTGTTGCTTGACGGTGCCATTGTTCGTCGACGACGGCACACCGTCGGCCTGCAGGCCCTGGGTGAGTGCCGCCTGGAAGATGGCGTACTGCTCGGCGACCGAGCCCGGTGCGGTGAGCGCCCGCGCTTTGGCCAGCGACGCCGGTGTCGAGTGAACAAAGACGAGTTGGAGGTACGTCTTGCCGACGGCGCTCGGGTTCTTGTTGGCCGCGCCCGCCGGCGCAACAAGCACGAGCAGCGCCAGAGCCGTGACGCCCACGAGTCTCTTCATCGCCCCTCCCGATTGCGCCGAGATCGGGTCCAGCGGCGAGACATTAGAGCCTGCCGGTGGTGTGTCGCACTGGCTCCGTAGCGTTCTGCCCCATGGACCCTGCCGAGCTGCGCCAGCGCGCGATCGAGGAGACCCACGAGTTAGGCCCCGAGCCTGGCCGATGCGGCCGAGCTCGACTTGTGGCGTGAGGAACGGCGGGGTGCGGTCGTGCTGCTCTGCGGACTCGCCGACGACAACCCGGACGTGTTGCGCCGCGCCGCGAGTCAGGTGGCCGACGAGTGGGCGGATCAGCGGGCGAACGCGTTGCTGCTCGACGCGGCCGCGCTCGCCGCGATCGACAGCGACGACGGTTAGCGCGTCTACCCGGTGAACACGGCCGTTACGACCAGTGCCGGCAACTGGACCTCGACGGCGCCGATGTCGCAGTTGGGGCTGGCGGCGTCGGGGCGGGGCAGGCCGCGCTGGTCGGTCGTGATGCCGGTCGCCAGCGGGGCGGTCTGACACGCCACGGCCGGGATCGCGTCGATCAGCGGACTGCCCGTTTGGGGGAGTTGCGTCTGGGTCGGGCCACCGTTGTTGGCGAGCCCGCCGAGCAGCGGGTCGTTGGCGTCGAGGCTGCTATCGCCCGTCGCGGTCAGGGCACAGGAGTTCGCGGTCTCGTTCGCGAAGTTGTACCCCGACGACGTCGCAGTCCCCGAGCACAGGCTCCCCGTACCCGCTGGTTTCACGAACACCGAGCCAAACGACGTGATCGAAGCATCCACGGCGCTGCCGGTCGGGGCGACGTTCCCGGTCAACGTCGAATACGCCACCGTCACCGCACCCGAACCGAAGATCGCACCCCCGCCGCCGGTGGCGGTGTTGGTGGTGAACGTCGAGTTCGTCACCGTCACCGCACCACCAGCGTCGATCGCACCGCCGCCGAGGCCGCCGGCGGCGGTGTTGGTGGTGAACGTCGAGTTCGTCACCGTCACCCCACCACTAGTGCTGATCGCACCCCCGGCGGCGCTGGCGGTGTTGGTGGTGAACGTCGAGTTCGTCGCCGTCACCGCACCAAGAGCGACGATCGCGCCCCCGGCACCGCCGCCGAGGCCGCCGGCGGTGGTGTTGGTGGTGAACGTCGAGTTCGTCGCCGTCACCGCACCATAAGCGGCGATCGCACCCCCGGCGCCGGTGGTGTTGGTGGTGAACGTCGAGTTCGTCGCCGTCACCGCACCCTCAGCGAAGATCGCACCCCCGGCGCCGGCGGGGGAGGTGTTGTTGGTGAACGTCGAGTTCGTCGCCGTCACCGCACCAAGAGCGGCGATCGCACCCCCAACGACGGTGGCGGTGTTGGTGGTGAACGTCGAGTTCGTCGCCGCCACCGCACCATCAGCGACGATCGCACCCCCGGCACCGCTGCCGCCGGTCGCGGTGCCGCCGGTGATGGTGACGTTCTGGAACGTGAGCGCACCCGTGTTGGTCTGGTCCAGCACGCCGTTCCCAGCGTTGGTGCAGAGGGTGAGGGTGTGCCCGTTGCCGTTTACTGTCAACGGGGTCGTGCTGGACCGGGTTGCGGTGCTGGCACAGGGCGTCGTGAAGGTGACGTCGTTGGCCAGATCGATCTGGGTCTCGGAGCTATTGGTCCAGGCGGCCCGAAACGACGCCTCGTCGGTCACCGTGGTCGCCCCCGCCGGAGCCACCCCGATCGCGACCAGGCACCCGGCCACCACCACCAGCCCGACCAGCCCAGACGCAATCCGAACCCTCGCCGAGCGCACCCGGGCCTCCCTGCGCCTCGCCTGGCCCGCAGGCTTGGCTAGAACGCCAGGACGCTAACACCGGCCCGCTGAAACGACCCGGACCGCCCCTGATCGTCGGCGCGACGAGCTACTCGCCGCGTTCGCCGACTACGACCCGGCGCTCCACAGACGGGCGCTACTCGGCGAGGCTGGGTCGGGGTCGGCGGGTCGTGATCTGCTCGGCCGACGCGATCGAATGCGCCGAGGACGAACGCGGTGGGTAGGGCTTAGGGGTAGTAGCCGAAGATGTCGATAAGGAAGTCGACCGGGCCGCCATAAGCGAACACGCTGATCTCGTTGAGGCCGAGCTTGGAGGTGAAGTTGTTGGCCACGGTGATTTCTGTGCTCGCGTTGACGTTCGACGTGGACGGCGTCGTTGCGCCCTTGGCGAAGACGGCCAGCGCGACGTCCGCGTAGGGGACCACCGTGATGTTGCCGAGGACCGCGGAGGCGCCTGACGGCACCCCCGAGGGGCCACCGGACGCCTGGGTGCCGGTCACGTCCACGCTCACTGTCTGGCCGTTGTTGATCTGGGACTTCGGCCCCGTGCCATACCTCTCCCAGCCGACCCTTCAGGCGAACGTCAAGGAACGCGCATTTTCGACCATGATCTTGCGCTGATCATCCAACGAGAACGACGTCACGTTGGCAAAGAAGTCGCGCGGGTGGGCGAGGCCTTCAGCGTGCGGCCAGTCCGAGCCGAACAAGATCCGCTCGACCGGCACGGACCTCGCCAGCTGCTCGACGTTGTCTTCGACAAACGGAGCGACCCAGCAGTGCTCGATGAACTGGTCAACGGGATCCGATGTGAACATCGCGGGGTTCTGACCAGCGAGCATGTGCAGCGTGTGCAGGCAGCGCGGCACCCAGTCCGCTCCGTTCTCGATGTACGCGACCCGGAGACGAGGAAAGCGCTCGAAGAGCTTGTGTGCGACGAGCACGGTGGCGAAGTCCTCGATCAACCGGTGCTTCATGAGTTGGGCGGCCAAAGACGCGCTCTGGACCGCTGCGGCGTCCTGCGCGGGGCGGCCGTCCTGTGCCGCGGCGAGACCCCACGTGTGCGCGATGTCCGCCGCCACGTCGGTGTAGCCGTCTTCGAAGCCGGCGTGTGTCGTGACGGTGATCCCGGCCTCTTGGAGTCGGGCCCAGAACGGGTCGAAGGCGGGGTCGGCGGGCGAGCGCAGCCCCTCGGGGGTGAACACCGGACCGTTGCGGATCGTGACCACCCGGGCGCCCCGATCGATGCACCATTCGAGCTCGCTCACCGCGCGATCGATGTCGGACAGTGTGAGGTATGGGACCGCGAAGATTCGATCCTGATGGGCGAAGCCCCAGTCTTCGTCCAGCCACCGGTTGAAGGCCCGCACCACCTCAATCGATGCCTCGATGTCGGGCTGCATGGGACCCTCCATGCAGACGCCTTGCGAGGGGAACAACCAGGCCGCCTCGACGCCCTGGGCGTCCATGCACGCGAGACGGGCATCCGGTTCGAACCACTCGGGATGCGCCGCGGGCTCTTCGCAGGCCAGCTCGTCCCCCACGCGTTTCTTGTCTCCCATGCCGCTGAAGTAGTTGTAGAGCGCCCCGGGGCGGGGACGGGGATGGACGTCACCGGGTCCAGGGATGATCGGATGGGGCCGCTCCCCGAAGAAGTAGTGGGCCTTGCCGTCGACCTCCTGCAGGACGACGCCCCGATCGGCGAACTTGGGGTCGCGATATCGGGTGAAGGTGTCGCTCACCTCCCAGTAATGGTTGTCGGCGTCGAACACTGTCCGGATCTCGGATTCGGGATTGCGCATGGTCTCCCTCCTCAGCCCCTGCCGTGGCGGAGCAACATGCCGGGCGTGTCCCCGGTGCACTCCCCGTTCACGAAGGTCGTCACACCATTCACGATGGTCCGGTCGTAGCCGACTGCCTTCTGGATCAGGCGCCATTCCCCAGCCGGGTAGTCCCACACCCGTTCCTGGGGCGTGCTGTCGATGGTCTCGGGGTCGTACACGACGACGTCCGCGGGCGCGCCCTCGGCGAGAAAGCCTCGGCCCTTGAGGCCGGCCGCCAGCGCCGGGTAGTAGGAGAGCCGCCAGTGGGCCTCCTCGAGCGACATGATCTCGTGCTCGCGCACCCAGTAGCCGAGCAGTTCGGTCGGGTACCGGGCGGTGGTCACGAACTTGGTGTGGGCACCGCCGTCGCTCACCCCGGGGAGGGCCACTGGGGAGGTGGCGATCTCCTTCATCGCCTCCGGGGGGGTCACCAGCATCGCTGTTGCGAAGCCGACCCGGAGCTGGCCGACCACCGCCACGTCCAAGAAGGCGTCGATCTCGTGCTTGCCTTCTCGAGCCGCTACCTCACCGACGGTGAAGCCCTCATAGGTTTCCTTCAGCTCCTCCGCGCCTGGGACGTCACTCGAGATCCAGTGGATCTTGATGGCGGTCAGGTCGTAGCCCGCGCCGAAGAGGCCGCCCCGCTCGTCGTGGATCTCCTTCATCGCCGCGCGGCGTGCCGGGTCGGCGAACTTGACCATCTTCTCCTCGACGGTCCCGAGGCACGCGTCCCGCCAGCACGGGATCGTGTCGGCCAGGTTGTAGTCCTCGAGGGTGAATTCCGAGACGAAGTTGGTCGTCAGCGCCTGAGCGAAGACCCGCAGACCCTCCTGCTCGTTCAGGTATGCGAGCTGCTTGAGGGCGTCCCGATGTGAGTACTTGGCCCCGCCGTGCTGGTTGAGCGCGCCATCTGCCAGGAGCGCGTTCCAGATGATGGGCCGACCGCTCTCGCGGGCCATGAGCGCGGCCGTCTCGAGGGTGCCGGTCAGCTGCGCAGTTCCGCGGCCGAGCGATCCCATGGCCCGCGAGAATGCGACCACCTCCTGCTCGGTCATGCAGTCGGTGACCATCGGCGTTCCGTCGTAATCGAGCTGGACGTTTCCGACTTCGCCGGAGACCTGCGCGCTGAAACCGCAGCCGCCGACCTCCATGCCCTCGGCGAGGAGCCGGCACATCTCGTCGAGCTGCTCAGCGGTGACTCGGTACGCCTTGGCGTTGTCTACGCCGGCGACATAGGCGTAGAGGGGGGCGAGCGGGACGAAGGACATGACGTTCACGCCCTTGGGCGTGCGTTCCACGCTGTCAAGGAACTCGGGATATGTGACCCAGTCCCACGGCATGCCGACTCGCATGGTCTTGAGCGGCACGGCTTCGTTGCGAGAGACGGTCAGCATGGCCCGCTCGCGGTCCTCGGCCCGACACGGGGCAAAGCCGAACCCGCAGTTGCCGATCACCACGCTGGTGACGCCGTGCCAGCCCGACATCGTGCACCACGGGTCCCAGAACACCTGGCTGTCGTAGTGAGTGTGCAGGTCAACGAAGCCGGGTGCCACGACCTTGCCCGAGGCGTCGACGACTTCACGCCCATCGACTGCGTCGACGCGGCCGATCTGCACAACCCTCCCACCCGCGATCCCGACGTCGGCCTTGTAGCGCGGCGTCCGCAGACCGTCGATCAGGGTCCCCCCTTTGATCACCACATCGAGCTTCGGCATATCCCTCACTTCACGGTCGGTCAGTGCCCACTCCGGCTAGCGGACAGGACCTGGCGACACCTCGACGTCCAGCGGGGCTCAGTTACCGTACTTACTTGCTGATCGCTCAGCAAGTAAGTTGCATGGATGGGTGAAGCGCAGGTACGGCCTAGCCAGGCTGAGCGGCGCAGCCAGTCCGAAGACGCCCTGTTGGACGCGGCCGCCGAGCTCCTCGCCGAACGAGGCGTGCAGGGCGCGTCGTTGGCCAGCATCGGAGCGCGAGCCGGGGTTAGCCGAGGTCTGCCAAACCACCATTTCGGCTCCAAGGACGCGCTGCTCGCTCGCCTGGCCGCGAGAGCGCAACGCAGGATCGCCGAAGAGATGCTGGAGGCCCAGCAATGCCGTGCGACCCGATCCGGCGGGCCCTCGGCGATCGACGAGTTGTTCCTCACGGTCGACGTCTACCTCGAGATGTTCGAACACCCCACGCCCGACGAGCGGGCGCTCATCGTGATGTGGGGCTCGACGTTTCCCTCCCATGCGTCGGTGGAAGGCATCGCCGACGCCGAGCGGCGCAGTTACGAAGGACTGTCCCAGCTCATCAGCTCGGGACAGCGGGACGGCTCGGTACGGCCCGACGTCGACCCGATCGCAACCGCCGTACTTCTCCACGGACTGATGCGAGGACTCGCCGCTCTGCGGCTAACGGACGGCGGACTCACGGACATGCGTGGCGTCCGCCGAACCTGTCACGACTGGATCTCATCGGCCCTGGTACCCAGGTGACAGAACCGGTGCCGAGCCATCGCTCGAGCTCACCATGTGAGACCGAGCGCTCGTCGGGTCGACAATCCGAAGAGCACCCCGACGCGAAATGTCGCCTCACCTGCGTCGACGTGAGACCTCGAAGTGCGTGACGCGCTACGTGGCACCGGTTTGTCACCGGATGGCACCGAACACAGGCACCACGAGCAACAACAGGAAGGGCCCCGAGCGTGCGCTCGGGGCCTCTGACCTGCGGGTTCGTTGGTGGCGGGGGCGGGATTTGAACCCGCGACCTTCGGGTTATGAGCCCGACGAGCTACCAGACTGCTCCACCCCGCGTCGCGCCAACCAGGGTACCAGCCGGGCGCACAGCGGATTCCGTCGCCCGGCGACGGTCCGAGCAGCGTCCGGTATCGTCCCGGGCGCCGGGCGCGTGCAGAAGGAGTCGCCATGTCGCTGTATGACAACCAGGTCGCCGGCTTGGACGGGACGGCGGGCCGTCTCGGCGAGCAGCGCGGCAAGGTCACGCTGATGGTGAACGTGGCGTCGAAGTGTGGCCTGACGCCGCAGTACGAGGGGCTCGAGCGGGTCCACGAGCGCTACGCCGACCGCGGCTTCGCGGTCCTCGGGTTCCCGTGCAACCAGTTCATGGAGCAGGAGCCGGGTACGCCCGACGAGATCGCGACGTTCTGCTCGACCACGTACGGCGTGACCTTCCCGATGTTCGAGAAGATCGAGGTGAACGGCGACGGTCGTCACCCGCTGTACGCCGAGCTGACCGGGTCACCGGACGCCGAGGGCTACACGGGGGACATCCGCTGGAACTTCGAGAAGTTCCTCGTCGGGTCGGACGGCTCGGTCCTGGCCCGGTTCGCTCCCCAGGTCGAGCCGGAGGACACGACGGTGGTCGAGGCCATCGAGGGCGCGCTCCCGGTCTGATGGAACGTGACGCCGAGCACCACGGCGATGACGACCGGGCCCTCGACGACGGCGACGAGCCGTCGTCGGTGACGTCGGACCCCGAGGTGCCGGAGGCCGACGCTGTGGAGCAGGCGACACCGGCGCCCCTCGACGACGACGAAGAGCGCTGATCAGCCGAGCGACACGAGCCGGCTCAGCCCGAGGGACCGCATCGCGTCGCTCACCCGCGCCGTCACCTGGGGCAGCTGGTTGGCGAGCAGGATCACGCCGAACACCGCCAGCAGCGCCGCCGAAGCCAGCGTGATGGCGCGCGAGTGGCGCTTCACCCACTCGAGTGGCGTGGCCAGGCGACCGAAGGCGAGCCCCACGACGAGGAACGACGCGCCGAGGCCCAGAGAGTAGGCGGTGAGCAGCACCGTCGACCGGGCGAGATTCTCACCCTGGGCAGCGAAGTTCAGCACCGTGCCGAGCACCGGGCCGATGCAGGGCGTCCAGCCGAGCCCGAACGCGGCACCGGCGACGGGCATCGCGACGGGCCCGAAGCGCTCGAGGTGGGGGTGGAAGCGAAACTCCTGGTACAGGCGGGGGGTGGTGAGCAGCTGCGAGCCGGCGAGGTAGGCCGCCATGAGCAGCACGAGCCCGCCGCACACGCGGGTGAGGGTCGCCTGGTTCTCGAAGACCGTCTTGCCGATCCCGGTCGTGACGAGGCCGAGGATCACGAACACGAACGTGAACCCGGCGACGAAGAGCAGCGTGTTCACCGTCACGCGGCGCATGGTCTGCGTGCGGGCCTCGGTGAGCTCGCCGATCGTCAGCCCCGAGATGAGGCTGAGGTAGCCGGGGACGATCGGCAGGACGCAGGGTGAGAGGAACGAGATGATGCCGCCGCCGAAGGCGGTCAAGACGTAGAGGTTGCGCGTCGCGTCGGAGGTCGCGCCGAGCACGGTCGGCGCCAGGCTGGGCATGGTCGCCCCGATCGTACGGGGCGGGTCGCGCCGCGGACGGCGCGGTCGTCAGCTCTGCGGGGCGAGCTTGATGACGTTGAAGGCGGCGCCCTGCGGATCCGTGAGGACGGCGAAGCGGCCCGGCGGGATGTCCATCGGCTCGCTCAGGACGCTTGCGCCGCGCCCCTTGGCGTCCGCCACGGTGGCGTCGGCGTCCGCGACGACGAAGTAGACGAACCAGCTCGGCGGGATCCCCTCCATCGGCGGCGGCGTGGCGCCGGCGACCGGTTCGCCCTGGAGACGGAACTCGGTGTACTTCATCGGGCCCATCTCCAGTGCGTTCGCGTCCCAGCCGAACACGTCGTGGTAGAAGGCCGCGGCCTTGTCGACGTCGGCGGTGAGCAGCTCGTTCCAGCCGAACGAGCCGGCCTCGTTCACGAGGCCCGCGCCGATGTGGTTCTTCGCCTGCCACGTGCAGAACACGGCGCCGGTCGGGTCGGCGGCGACGCACATCCGGCCTGCGTCCATGACGTCGAAGGGCTTCGCCATCACGGCGCCACCGGCCTGCTCGATCGTCCCGGCGGTCGCGTCGGCGTCGGTGACCGACACGTACGTCGACCACATCGGGGGCGCGCCCGCGGCCTTCATCTCGGGGGACTGGCCGGCGAGCCCGGCGACCATCTGGCTGCCGTGCGACACGAGCGAATACGGCTCGCCGCCGGTGTCTTGGTCGTCGAACGTCCAGCCGAACAGCGGGCCGTAGAAGGCCTTCGCCGCCGCAGGGTCGGTGGTGGCCAGGTCGACCCAGCAGGGCGTGCCCGGCGCGTACTCCGTCTTGGTCGTCATGCGCGGCACCGTACAATCGCTTTTTCCATCTGGCAAGGGAAACTTCGGGATAACATCGGGTGGCGTGGGGGCACGCCGCTACGGCCAGTTCTGCCCGATCGCGCGGGCGCTCGATCTTCTCGGGGAGCGCTGGACGCTCCTCATCACCCGGGAGCTGCTCGTCGGGCCGCAGCGCTACTCCGACCTCCTCGCGCACCTCCCCGGCATGTGGTCGAACCTGCTCGCGTCGCGGCTGCGTCGCCTCGAGGCGGCGGGGCTGGTGCGGCGCCGCTGGCTGGAACCGCCCGCGGCCCGGTTCGTCTACGAGCTGACCGAGAGCGGCTGGGCCCTCGAGCCCGCGATCTACGAGCTCGCCCGGTTCGGGCTCGAGCTGCTCGACGACCCTGGCACCGACGTGGTCCCGCTCCACCTGCTGCCCCTCGCCGTGAAGGGTCTGGTGCGCCTGGAGGCGCTGCCCGACGGACCGCTCGCCATCGCACTCGCGCTCGACGAGGGCGCCTGGACCCTGCGCGTCGCCGCCGCGGACCCGGCGCGGCGCCCGCTCGCGCGCGTGCTGGTCGAGGACGGCGCGGCCCCCGACGCGACCGTCACCGTGCGGGGCTCGGTCCTCGGGCTGCTGGCGCGGCGTCGCGGCGACGACGCCGCGCCGCGGCGCCTCGAGGTCGAGGGCCCGCCGGCCCAGGTCGCGACCGTGACCGCGCTCTTCTCCCCCGCGCCGGTCGCCGCGTAGCCGGTCAGTCGCCGGCGATCGGGTCGTCGGCGACGGCCGCCTCGGCGAACGTCGCCATCTCGCTCAGCACGCGCGCCGCCGCGCCGACGACGGGGACGGCGAGGCAGGCGCCCGTCCCCTCGCCGAGCCGCAACCCGAGGTCGAGCACGGGCTCGAGGCCGAGGTGGCGCAGCGCCACCGTCGCGCCGGGCTCGGTCGAGCGATGGCCGCCGATGCAGCGCGCCGTCACGCCGGGCGCGAGGCCCTCGGCGACGAGCAGCGCCGCCGCCGCGATCACCCCGTCGATGAGCACCGGGCACCGTCCCGCGGCCGCGCCGATGATGTAGCCGGCGAGCGCGGCGATCTCGAGCCCGCCGACCTCGGCGAGCACGGACACCGGGTCGAGGTAGTCGGCGACGCGCGCCGTGGCGGCGGCGACGATCTCGGTCTTGTGGACGAGCATCGCGTCGTCGATCCCGGTCCCGCGCCCGGTCACGGCGTCGGCGGGCTGGCGGGTGCTGGCCGCGATGACCGCCGCGGACGCGGTGGTGTTGCCGATCCCCATGTCGCCGGTGGCGAAGAGATCGTGGCCCTCGGCCAGGAGACGGGCCGCGAGGTCGGCGCCGACGTCGAGGGCGGCGCGGGCCTCGGCGATCGACATCGCCGGGCCGGTGGCGAGGTCGTCGGTGCCGGGCCGGACCTTGCGGTGGTCGACGCCCGTGAGCGCCGACACGTCACCTGCGACCCCGACGTCGACGACGTGGACGGTCGCGCCGACCTGGCGGGCGAAGGCGTTGATGGCGGCGCCGCCCTCCACGAAGTTGGCGACCATCTGCGCCGTGACCTCCTGGGGCCACGGCGTCACCCCGGAGCCGACGACGCCGTGGTCGGCGGCGAACACCGCGATCACGGGCCGCTGCGGGATCGGTGGCGGGCAGCGGCCGGCGATCCCGGCGAGCTGCACGCCGAGATCTTCGACGCGGCCGAGCGAGCCGGGGGGCTTCGTCAGCTGGTCCTGGCGCGCGCGCGCCGCGGCGGCCGCGTCCTCGTCGAGCGGTGCCAGCGCCTCGATCGCGCGCGCGGCCGCGCCGTCGCTCGCTGCGGCGGCCCGCTCGAGCGCGTCCGCCAGGCCGCGGTCCGTGGCGGAGAACGCCGTGCCGGCCGCACGCGCCGCGTCGCGGTCCGACACGCGGTCGCCGACGTAGAGCGCCCGGTCGGGTGACACGGCGAGGCGGGCGAGGGCCGCGTGCAGCGGTGCGGGGTCGGGCTTCGCGGCGCCGACGTCGGCCGATGTGACGACGACCTCGAAGGGTCCGAGCCCCGCCGTGTCGAGGAGGCGCCGGACGTCGTCCTCGCCCATCACGGCGGTGTTCGTGACGGCGGCGACCCGGACGCGACCGGTGAGCGCGTCGAGCGCGTCGGCGACACCCGGGCGCGGCTCGGCGCGCAGGTCGGCGACGGCCGTGCCGGCGGGCGCCTCGTCGACGAGGGTGCCCCCGACGTCGAGCAGGACGGCGTCGACGCGGTCGGCGAGTCGGGTGATCGAGTCGTCGGTCATCGGGATCCTTTGCTGGGTTGGACGGCCGCGAGGCGCGCCGCCGTGGGTTCTGGCGCGCGGGACGCGCGGGCGGAGAGGAGCGCCGCCGCGAGCAGCAGCGCGAAGAGCAGCCACTCGACCTGGTCGGCGAGCCGGGCAGCTCGCTCGATGTCGCCGACCGCCGGCCGGGGTCCTGTCCCGAGCCGGGGCCGCTGCTCGAGATGGGTGGGGTACTGCGTCGGGCCGCCGAGCTCGACGCCGAGCGCCGCGGCGAACGCCGCCTCGGCCACGCCGGCGTTCGGTGACGGGTGCGCCGGGGCGTCGCGCCGGACCGCCGCCACGACGTCGCCGGCGCGGGCGGGGCGGGCGGCGCACACGAGCAGCGCGGTGACCCGCGCCGGGACGTACGCCGCGACGTCGTCGAGGCGCGCGCCCGCCCACCCGAAGCGGCGGTAGCGGGCGTCGGGGTGGCCCACCATCGCGTCGAGGGTGTTGACCGCCCGGTGGGCCGCGGCACCGGGACCGCCGAGCGCCGCGCCGAAGAGGGCCGGTGCGACGACCGCGTCGACCGTGTTCTCGGCGACGGATTCGACGGTCGCCGCGGCGATCCCGGCCGCGTCGAGCGCCTGCGGGTCGCGCCCGACGAGCGCCGGCAGCAGCGCGCGGGCGGCCTCGACGTCGCCGCCGGTCAGCGCGGCGCCGACGGCGCGGGCCGTGCGGCGCAGCAGGCGCCCGGACGACGAAAGCGCGACAGCCGCAGCCGTGGAGCCGGCGGCGACGCCCACCAGCGCGCCGGCGCCCACCCCGACCGCGGCGTAGGCCAGGCCGGCGCGCCGGTCGTCGGCGTAGACGGCGTGCTCGAGCGAGGTCATGACGCGACCGAAGCCCGCGACCGGGTGCAGGGCGGCGGGCGGCTCGCCGAGCAGCCGGTCGGCGAGGAGCCCCACCGCGGTCCCGAGCAGCCGGCGGGGCAGCGCGCCACGCAGGGTCACCATCGCGCGGCCGCGACGACGAGCCCGAGGGTCTCCCCGACGAGGATCGCCGCGCCGAGCACGTCGCCGGTGAACCCGCCGACGCGCCGCCACGCCAGCCCGAGGACGAGGGCCGCACCGACCACGGCGGCGCCGACGGCGGCGCCGCCGACCCAGCCGACCGTGAGCGTCGCGAGCGCGGCCGCCGGCGCCAACGCGACGGCGACGAGCGGCGACGCCGGCTGCTCGAGGAGGGACGAGGCGAGCCCCGCGTCGCGGGCATAGGGCATCCACACCGGCGCGACCGCGACCACCGTCCGGGACGCGCACCAGAGTCCGACGACGAGGCCGACGTCGGCGGGTCGGGCGGCCAGCGCCGAGACGCGCGTGAGGAGCACGACGGCGAGCACGGCGACGCCGAACGCGCCGACGCCGGCCGTGCGCATGATCTCGAGGCGTCGGGCGCGGTCGGCGTGCGGGAGCAGGCCGTCCGCGGCGTCGGCGAGCCCGTCGGCGTGGAGCAGCCCCGTGACCGCGAGGTCGGCGCCGACGGCCAGCGTCGCGGCGAGGAGCGCGGGGAATGCCTGGCCGGCGAGCCACCAGACGCCACCGACGACTGCGCCGACGGCCGCGCCGACAACGGGGAACCAGCGCAGGGCCCGCGGCGTCGGCGTCGCCGGTCGGCCGACGACGGTGAGGAAGGCGAAGGCTTCGCGCATCAGCGCAGCTCCCGCGCGAGTGGGAGCACGCGGCCGGCGACGACGAGGAACGCTTCGTCGGCGGCGTCGGCGACCGCCAGGTTGACCTCGCCGAGCGTGTCGGCGAAGCGTCGGCCGGCCTCCGTCGGGGGGTGGACCGCGAGGCCGACCTCCTCGGTGACGACGATCGTCGGCGCGTCCCGGCGCCGCAGCGCCGCGACGAGCGCCGGGGCGTCGACCGACCGCGCCGGGCTGACGGCGACCCAGCTGCCGAGCGAGTCGACGAGGGCCGGGCCGCGGATCGTGTCGAGCGCGTCGGTGAGCGCCGGCCCGCACTCGCACGTGCGCCAGTCGGCGGGGCGGCGCGCCTGGTGCTCGCGGATTCGAGCCGCGAAGTCGCGGTCGGCGCCGGGCGACGCCGGGACGACGACGGTGACGGGCTCGCCGGCTCGCGCCGCGAGCCGCTCGGCGACCGCCGACTTGCCCGAGCGCATGCCGCCGACCACGAGCGTGATCACGGCGCCCGTCGCGCCGCTCGGTGGACGCCGTCGCGGACGGCGGCGTGCACGGCGCGGGCGAGCGGGGCGCCGAGCGCGGAGCGCGGCCCGCCGAACGCCTGGGCCGGGCCGTCCCGGGGCGTGAGCACGCAGACGGCGTCGCTCGCCGTGCCGGTCCCGGGCACGTCGGCCTCGACGAGCGCCTGGGTCTTCGCCTCGGTCGCGGTCATGACGGCGTTCACGAGCGCGGCGTCGACGAGCGGCGCTGGGATGAACGCCACCACGTTGATCGTCCCCGCGAGCACGGGACGGGAGGCGCCCGCCGAGCCGGGCGCCGAGGCCCAGGTCGGGCGGCGCAGCCCGACCGTGGCGTAGGCGACGACGGCACCGTCGGCGCCGACGGTTCGCTCGGTGACGGGCGCGGCGGTGAGGAGCCCGACGCCCGGCCCGTCGCACCCCGCGGCCGCGGCGCAGCGCCGCAGGTAGGCGCCGACGTCGACGTGGTCGAAGTCGGGTGCGACCTGCGCGTTGAGCACCCAGCGGCGCGCGCCGATCCCGCCGCCGAGGGGGCCGGACGCGCAGGCGCGCGCGGGCGGGTCGAGACGCCAGACGAGCATCGGAAGGTTGTCGGCACCGACGACGAGGGCCGGTGCCCACGACTCGCCGCTCAGTAGTCGATCCCCTTCTTGGCGACGATGCCGGCGTCGTAGGCGTGCTTCACGGAGCGCATCTCGGTGACGGTGTCGGCGACGTCGATCAGCGCGCCCGGCGCGTCGCGTCCGGTGGCGACGATGCTCACGTCGGGCGGCCGGTCGCGGATCGTGCCGACGACCTCCTCGACGTCGAGCCAGCCCCAGTTCAGCGGGTAGGTGAGCTCGTCCAGGACGACGAGGCGGTGCTCACCGGCGCCGATGACCGCCGCGGCGTGGGCCCACGCCTCCTGGGCGACCGCCTCGTCCTCGCTCAGGTCGGACGAGTCCCAGCTGAAGCCCTCGCCGAGCGCCCACCAGTCGACACCGAGGCGCCGGGCGGTGTCCTCCTCGCCGACGTGCCACTCCCCAGACTTGAGGAACTGGATGACCGCGACGCGCCAGCCGCGCGCCACGGCGCGCATGACGATCCCGAATGCGGCGGTGGACTTCCCCTTCCCGTCACCGGTGTTGACGACGACGAGCGACCGGGCGGGGCGCAGCCCGGCGGGTCGCGGGTCCTCGGTGATGGGGTCGCTGACCGGCGTGTCGTCGGGGCTCACGACGCGCCCCTGCCGGACGGCGGGTGGTGATGGCGCATGCGGTCCTCCTCTCGGCCGAGGAGACCGTTTCGCCGGCGGATGCCGGACGAACCGCTCCGTCCTCGAGAGCTGCGTTCGTCGGACCGGTCCGCAGGCGACCTGGCTCGCCGTGAGGCATCACAGTTCCGGGAGAGCGCCGGGATCCAACCGGACTTCGCTGCTGTGACCGGTACCCGGATCGTAGTGACCGGGGCGCCACGGCGCCCACGAGGCGCGCCGGGCTGGCGGGGCGGCTCAGCTGGCGCGGGCTTGGGCGGCGGTCCACGACGCCCAGAGGCTGGCGTAGCGGCCCTCGCGGCGCAGCAGCTCGGCGTGGTTGCCGAGCTCCTGGAGGCGGCCCTGGTCGACGACGCCGATGCGGTCGGCGCGCGCCGCGGTGGAGAGCCGGTGGGCGACGACGACGACGCTGCGGCCCGAGGTGAGCGCCTCGAGCGCGTGCTCGACGTCGCGCTCGGTGCCCGGGTCGAGGTTCGAGGTGGCCTCGTCGAGGATGAGCAGCGCCGGGTCGGCGAGCGCGGCGCGGGCGAGCGACACGAGCTGGCGCTCCCCGGCGGAGAGGCGTGACCCGCGCTCGCGCACCTCGGTGTCGAGGCCCTCGGGGAGGGCGAGGAACCGCTCGCGGATCCCGAGCGCCTGGAGCGCGTCGTCGACGTCGTGGTCGCTGGCGTCGGGTCGTCCGACCCGGACGTTGTCGCGGATGGTCCCGGCGAAGAGGAAGCCCTCCTGGGGGACGACGACGATGCGATGGCGGAGCGACCGCAGGGTGGCGTTGGCGAGGGACTGGCCGGCGTAGCGGACCTCGCCGTCGACCGGGTCATAGAAGCGGCACATGAGCTTGGCGAGCGTCGACTTGCCGGCGCCGGTCGGGCCGACGAGGGCGAGGCGCTCGCCGAGCCCCACGGTGACCGACACGTCGTGGAGGACGAGCGGTCCCTTGCCGTAGCGGAACGAGACGTGCTCGACCTCGAGCGCCCCTTCGGGGGCGAGGTCACGGGCGTTGGGCTGCTCAGCGATCGCGGGCACGGTGTCGAGCAGCAGGACCAGCTTCTTCAGCGCCGCGCCGGCCTGCTGGAGCGTGTTGTAGAGCTGGCTGAGCTGCTGCACCGGCTCGAAGAGGTTGTTCAGGTAGAGCACGAACGCCGCGACGGTGCCGACGGTCACGATGTTGATGGTGGTGAACCAGCCGCCGATGCCGATGATGAGCGCGGTGCCGGCGACCCCGCAGTACTCGATGAAGGGGAAGTAGCGGGTGCTGATGCGCACCGTCTCGAGGTTGGCGTCGTATTGGGCCTCGTTCGTGGCGCGGAACCGGCGGGCGAAGGCGGGCTCGCGGCTGAAGGCCTGCACGACGCGCACCCCGGCGAGGCCCTCTTGGAGGGTGGCGAGGTTGTGGCCGATGCGGTCGCGGACCTCGAGGAAGGCGCGGCTCGACTCCCGGCGGAACCACCGGCTGGCCCAGATGACGGGCGGGACGACGATGAGTGTGCAGAGGGCGAGCTGCCAGGAGAGCACGAGGATGACGATGACCGCGCCGACGAAGAGGAAGACGTTCTGGGCGAACTGGGCGAGGCCGATCTGGACGAGGTCCTGCATCGCGTCGACGTCGGACGTGAGCCGGGCGACGAGGCGGCCGGTCTGCTCGGTCTCGAAGAACCCGAGGTCGAGGGAGATGAGGTGGCGGAACACCTTGTTGCGCAGGTCGCGCAGGAACGGCTCGCCGATCTTCGACACGGACCAGATCGCGGCGCGCCCGAACCAGAACCCGGCGATGGCGACGCCGAGGTAGAGGCCGGCGGCGGCGTAGAGGGCGGTCGCGTCCTTGCCGGTGAGGCCGTGGTCGATGCCGTACTTCACGAGCGCCGGGCCGGCCAGCAGGCACCCGGTCCAGAGCGCGATGAGCCCCACGGCGAAGTAGATCTTGCGGTGGTACTGGTCGAGCAGCGACCAGAGGCGGCGCGCGAGCTGCGAGGCGTCCTCGCGGGTGATGGGCTCCTCGTCGCTCGAGAACGCGGCGAGGACGGCGTCGCTCGGCATCAGTCACTCGCTCCGGCGACGGGGGTCGGTTGGGTCTGCGCGAGCACCGTCCGGTAGCGCTCGGAGGTGGCGAGCAGCTCCTCGTGGGGCCCGTCGGCGACGACGCGCCCGCCGTCGAGGAGCACGACGCGGTCGGCGAGGGCGATGGTCGCCGCCCGGTGGGCGATGATGAGGGTGGTGCGGTCCCGCATCACCTCGCGGAGCGCGGCGCGGATCTCGTGCTCCTTCGTCGGGTCGACCGACGAGGTCGCGTCGTCGAGGATCAGCACCCGAGGGTCGGCGAGCACGGCGCGGGCGATCGCGATGCGCTGGCGCTGCCCGCCGGAGAGCGAGAAGCCGTGCTCGCCGATGAGGGTGTCGTAGCCGTCGGGGAGCGCGTCGATGAACTCGGCGGCGCCGGCGAGGCGCGCCGCGTTGCGGACCGTGTCCATCGACGCGTCCGGCTCGGCGAACGCGATGTTCTCGGCGACGCTGTCGGTGAACAAGAACGTGTCCTCGAACACGATTCCGATGGCCCGGCGCAGGTCGCGGAGCGCCAGCTCCCGGATGTCGACGCCGTCGAGGACGACCCGGCCGTCGGTCGTGTCGTAGAAGCGGGGCAGCAGGCGGGCGACGGTGGTCTTGCCGCTCGCCGTCGGGCCGACGAGCGCCACCGCCTCGCCGGGGCGCATGACGAGGTCGAAGCCGGCGAGGACCGGGGGCCCGGACCCGTAGCCGAAGCGGACGTCCTCGAAGCGCACCTCGCCGCCGCCCTCGGGCAGTGAGGCGGGGTGCGCCGGGTCGGTGACGGCGGTGTCGGTGGCGAGCAGCTCGTCGATGCGGCCCGCCGCGGCGGAGGACCGCGCGGCCTGCGCGACGAGCATCCCGACGAGGCGCAGCGGCCAGAGGAGATAGAGGATGTAGGCGTTGAAGGCGACGAGGTCGCCGATCTGCAGCTTGCCCTCCAGGACGAGGTGGCCCCCGTAGCCGAGGATGATCACGAGCGCGAGCGCGGGCAGGAAGTCGACGAGCGGCAGGAAGTTGGCCCGCAGCCGCGCCGCGGCGAGCGCCCGGTCCATGACCTGGTCGGCCTCGACGGCGAGCTGGTCCTCCTGACGTGCCTCGGTCCCGAAGCCCTTCACGACGCGGATGCCCGCGACGCTCTCCTCGACGACGCCGGAGTAGTCGCCGAGCTCGTTCTGCAGCTGGAGCGAGACGGGGTGGAGGCGGTGCGAGAACCGGGCGGCGGCCAGGCTGAGCAGTGGCAGCGCACCGAGCGCGAACACGGCGAGGACCACGCTCTGGGAGACCATCACGACGATCACGCCGGCGAGCAGGAACGTCGTCGCCACGGTGAGCGGCAGCAGGACGACGACGAGGTTCACCTGCTGGATGTCGCTGTTGGCGCGGGCCATGAGCTGGCCGGTCTGGGCCCGGTCGTGGAAGGCGAAGTGGAGCCGCTGCAGGTGGGCGAAGAGGCGCTCGCGCAGGTCGGTCTCGACGCGGTACGCGATGCGGAACGCCGTGTAGCGCCGCAGCGCGGTGCCGATGGCCTGCACGACGCCGACGAGCGCGATCGCGACCGAGTAGACGAGGATCGCGTGGCCGTCCTGCTTCAGGATCCCCTGGTCGATCGCCGCGGCGGCGAGCAGGGGGCCGGCGAGCCGGGCACCGGTCCAGAGGCCGCCGGCGAGGATTCCGCTGGCGAGCCAGCCTCGCTGGGTGTTGAGCGCCGAGCGCATGAGCCGCCAACCGGCTCGGCGCGACGCCTGCTCCTCGTCCAACGCAGCAGCTCCCGACCGCACGCGGACGCGTGCCCGGCGCGCGGGGTCGCTCAGGCCGCAGCGGCCCAGGCTACCAGGAGGCCCTCCGGGCGGCCCTGGGAGATCGCGGCGGGTCAGCTCGGGTCGGCGCGGGCACCGTAGAGCTCGGTGAGCATCGCCACGAGCGCGTCGCGCTCGGCCGCGGGGTCGCCGACGAACGCGCCGGCGCGCAGCCCCCGCGCCGTGAGCTCGGCGACGACCGTCCCAACCCGTGTCGCGTCCGGGCCCATGACGACGACGACCGGGTCGTCGCTCACGGGGTGAGGAGCCGGACGTACTCGCCGCGGAAGAACACGAGCGGGCCCGCGTGGTGGGTGACCCCGAGGTCGAGGACGCGCCCGACGACGATGATGTGGTCGCCGCCGTCGTACTCGGCCCAGAACTCGCAGTCGACGTAGGCGAGGACGTCGTGGAGGACCGGTGAGCCGCCGACGCCGAGGTGCCAGTCGGTCTGGCCGAACCGGTCGGCGCCCTTCGCGGCGAAGAGCCGGGACAGGGGCTCCTGGTGCTCGCCGAGGATGTTCACCGCGAACTTGCGGGCCCGCTCGATGCGCGGCCACGTCGTGGAGGTGCGGGCGACGCAGAACAGGACGAGCGGCGGGTCGAGCGACACCGAGGTGAAGGCGTTCGCGGCGACGCCGGCCGGCTCGTCGCCGTCCATCGCCGTGATGATCGTGACGCCCGTGGCGAAGTGGCCCAGGACCGTCCGGAAGTCGTCCCCGCCGGGGCGGAGGACCTCGTCGGGCGCCCCCGCGTCGCCGGGCATCGCCTAGTGCGACCCGACCGTGAGCCGCATGCCCTCCCGGGCGGCGACGACCTCGGGCCCGCCGACCTTCGCCGAGACGTCGCGGGCGTAGGCGAGCATCCGGTCGATGTCGTCGTCGGAGTGCGTCGGGCAGTGGTGGAACAGGGCGAGGCGACGCGCGCCCGCCTGGGAGGCGACGCGCACCGCGTAGTCGATCGTGCAGTGCCCGAAGTGGCGCTTCACCTCATACTCGGGCGCGGTGTGCTGCGCGTCGTGGATGACGAGGTCGGCGCCGTCGCAGAGGTCGAGCACGTCGTCGGGCACGTACTCGTCGCCGTCGCCGGTGCAGCCCTGCGCGTGGTCGGAGATGTAGGTGACGGACGCGCCCTCGAGCTCGACGCGGTAGCCGAGCGTCGGGTCGGTGTGGCGCACCCAGCGCGACCGCACCTTGGCGCCGTTCACCGCGAAGTCGTCGGTGCTGGTGTCGAGGAACGTGACGGCGCCGCCCATCTCGTCGGGCGTGATCGGGAAGTACGGCGGGCTCATGACGCCGGCGAACGTCGCGGCGAGGCCGTCCGGCTGGGCCGGGCCGTGAATGTCCATGCGGGCGTCGGGGCGGAACGCCGGCGTGAAGAAGGGCAACCCGATGATGTGGTCCCAGTGGAGGTGGGTGAGCAGCGCCGTGGCGAGGTACGGGGTGTGGAAGCGGTTCGCCTCGAGCTCGGCTGCGGTCCGGGCGGTGACGGCGTCGCCGTAGGCCCGCAGGCCGGTCCCGAGGTCGAAGACGATCGGCTGATGCCCGGGCGCCTCGAGCGCGACGCAGGACGTGTTGCCGCCGTAGCGCTCGTAGCGGGCGCCGTCGCACGGCGTCGAGCCTCGGACGCCCCAGAAGGTGACGGTCGTTCCCCCCGACATCAGCCCAGGACGATACCCTCACCGCCCCTCGGCCACGGCAGCGACCCGGTGACCGGTCGGTCAGTCGGAGTCGGGACCCTCGGCGCGCACCGCTTCTACGTGGACGAGCGCCTCGCGCAGCTGGTCGATCCACTCTCCTTGGTGCTGTCGCACCAGGCGGACGCACCAGGCGAGCGCCTCCGAGCGGCTCCGGGCGACCCCCGCGTCAACGAGCGTGTCGAGGGTGCGCCGCTCGGCCATCCGCAGCCGGGTCATGACCGGGGCGGCGATGCTCGTGAACACGGCCTCGTCGTCGCCGCAGCGCGCCGCCCACGACACCTTGCGCCCGAACCGGGCCTCGGCCTCGTCGGCGATGCGCATCCGGGTCTGGCGGGTGTCCTCCCGGTAGCCCTGGATGCGCGCCCGGCGGGCGGCCCGGCGGGCGTCGGCGTCGCCGCTGCCCACGTCGGGCTCGGCGAGCCGGCCGAGCACCAGGATCTCCTCCCGGTCGACGTCCACCTCGGGCGGGCCGGTGAACCAGTCCCCGGGGACGCGTCCGGCGAACCAACCAGCGATCGTGCTCTCTGTCATGACAATTACTTTATTACACGCCTACGTCGGTTGCAACCGGCGGCGCAGCGTGGCGGCCACCTCGGCCATCGCCGCCTCGCTCTCGTAGCGGCCCCGCGGCCAGAAGAAGCCGCGGAGCCCGTCCTTCGGCCGGCGCGGCACGACGTGGAAGTGGAGGTGGGGGACGCTCTGGCTCACCACGTTGTTGGCGGCCACGAACGTGCCGACGGCGTCGAGCGCGAGGGGGAGGGCGGCCGCGACCCGCTGGACGACGGCGAGGTAGGGGCCGAGCTCCTCGGCGGGCAGGTCGGGCAGCGTCGGGATGTGGTCCCGGGGCACCACGAGGGTGTGCCCGGGGAAGAGGGGCCGCTGGTCGAGGAAGGCGACCCCGTGCGGCTCGTCGAGGACGACGTGGGACGGCTCGGACCCGGCGACGATGCGACAGAAGGCGCAGCTCGGGTCGAAGCCGCTCACCCGCCGTCGGGCGACTCGTAGGGCCGGCGCCGGGGCGGCGCGCCCGCCCGGGTGGGCACCATCACCTTGCGGCGGAAGTAGCAGACCTCCTCGCCCCGCTGGTTGAAGCCGCGGGACTCGACGGTGACGATCCCCCGGTCGTGCTTGCTCTCCGAGGCCTTCACGGCCAGGACCTTCGACTCGGCGTAGATCGTGTCGCCGTGGAAGGTGGGACGGGGGTGTTTCAGCTCCTCGACCTCGAGGTTGGCGATCGCCGCGCCGCTCACGTCGGGGACGCTCATGCCGAGGACGACCGAGTACACGAGGTTGCCGACCACGACGTTCCGGGCGAACTGGGTCTCGGTCTCGGCGTACCAGGCGTCCAGGTGCAGCGGATGGTGGTTCATCGTGATGAGGCAGAAGAGATGGTCGTCGTACTCGGTGATCGTCTTGCCCGGCCAGTGGCGGTAGACGTCGCCGGGCTCGAAGTCCTCGAGGCAGCGGCCGAACGGTCGCTCGTGCACGGTCATGGCGACCGAGCGTACCGGCGGCGCGAGGCCCGGACCCGGGCCGCGCTTAGTCGTCGAGCGGATGCCGGGCGAGCAGCCCGCGGGCGATCACGAGACGCTGGATCTCGTTCGTGCCCTCGCCGATGATCATGAGCGGCGCGTCGCGGTAGTAGCGCTCGATGGGGAGGTCGGTCGTGTAGCCGACCCCACCGTGGATGCGCATCGACTCGGTCGCGATCTCGAACGCGGCTTCGCTCGCGAACAGCTTCGCCATCCCCGCCTCGACGTCGCAGCGCTCGCCGCGCTGGCGGCGCTCCGCGGCGTTGCGGGTGAGCAGGCGGGCCGCCTCGAGCTGGGTGCCCATGTCGGCGAGCTTCAGCTGGATGGCCTGGTGCTGGGCGATCGGGACCCCGAACGTCTCGCGCTGCTGCGCGTACCGCAACGCCGCCTCGAACGCGGCGCGTGCGACCCCGACCGCCCGGGCCGCGATGTTGATGCGGCCCACCTCGAGCGTGGCGAGCATGAAGTGGCGGCCCCGCCCAAGCCCCGCGTCGCCGCCGAGCACCGCCGCCGCGGGGACCCGGTGGTCGTCGTAGACCATCTCGACGGTCTCGAGGCCCCGGTAGCCCAGCTTGCCGATGTTGCGGCTCACCGTGATGCGCCCGGACTGGTCGCCGGGCTCCTTGTCGACGAGGAAGCACGTGATCCCGTCGTCGGTGCGCGCGGCGAGCGCGACGAGGCCGGCGCGGGCGCCGTTCGTCACCCACCCCTTCGTGCCGTTGATCACGTACTCGTCGCCGTCGCGGGTGGCGCGACAGCGCAGCGCGCCGGTGTCGCTGCCGGCGTCGGGCTCGGAGAGAGACAGGGCGGCGCGCACCTCGCCGGTGGCGAGGATGGGCAGCCAGCGGCGTTGCTGCTCGTCGGTGCCGTGCGTGCCGATGAGTGTGGCCACCATGACGTGGGTGTTGAGGATGCCCGACAGCGACATCCAGCCCGCGGCGAGCTCCTCGATGACACCGATGTAGGTGAGCAGGTCGAGGCCGAGCCCGCCGTGCTCTGGCGCGATGGTGACGCCGAAGAGGCCGAGGTCGCGCATCGTGGCCACGAGGTCCGCCGGGTACTCGTCGGCGTGCTCGTAGTCGGACGCGACGGGCACGACGTCGCGGGTGACGAAGCGGCGGACGGCCGCGAGCAGCTCGTCGCGCAGGGCCGGGTCGGTCGCGGTCATGTCGGCTCGGCCTCACGCGCCAGCGCGTCCCGCAGCTCGCGGCGACCCCGCACGCCGAGCTTCTCGTACGCGCGCTGCAGGTGGTTCTCGACGGTGCGGGCGCTCAGCACCAGCTGCTCGGCGATCTCGCGGCTCGAGAGGTCCCGTGCCGCGAGCTCGGCGATCTCGCGCTCGCGCCGGGTCAGGTCGACGCCCGGCTGGTCGGGGACGGCGCGGAAGGGCTGGGCGCCCTCGCAGTCGGCCAGCAGGGTGGTGGCGTGGCGGGCCGAGGCGGCCGCGGCCCGGCGGAGCGTGGCCCGCTGGTGCAACGCCGAGGCGGCGGCCGCGGCCTCCGAGCCGAGCAGCGCCGCGCCGATCTGCTCGAACGACGTCGCCACCTCGTCCAGCGCCGCGGCGTCCTCGGCGAGGAGGGCCTGCACGTGGGCCAGGCGGGCCGCGACGTACTCGCTGTCGCTCGCCGCGGCGATCCGCTCCAGGCCGGGCAGCGCCGCGGCCGGGTCGCCGAGGCGCGCGAGGTCGTGGTGGGCACCGGCGGCGAGCGTCAGGCAGCCCCCGCGCTCGGCGTCGGCCGCGGCCGTGACGAGGATGTCGCGCGCCTTGGTGCGCTCCCCGCGGCGCGCCGCGATCCACGCGCGGCCGCGAGAGATCTCGGGGTCGAAGACGTGGACCGGCGTCGGCGGCTCCTCGTCGAACGAGTCGTACGCCGCGGCCGCGGCCACGAGGTCGCCGCGCATGGCGAGCGCGCACGCTTGCGCGCCGAAGCCCCACCGGGCGGCCGGGTGCCGCAGCTCGCGGAAGACGATCCCGCACTCCTGACCCCATCGGGCGGCGCTGGTGGCGTGGCCCCGGTGCAGCTCGATGCGTCCGAGGATCGACGCGAACCAGGCCGTGCCGAGCGGGACGCCGAGCTCGAGCGTCACGGTGTAGCCCAGCCGCGCGAGCTCGTAGCCGGCCGCCATCTGCCCGGCCTCGAGCATCGCCTGGGACTCGGCCACGACGTAGATGCCCGCGGCGGGCAGCGGGACCTGGTCGCCGAGCGCGTCGCGGGCCTTGCGCCCGCGGGCCGCGACGTCGAGCGCGTCGCCGGTCCGGCCGAGCAGCGACAGCGAGACGGCGGCCGGCAGGGCGGCGTGGGCGTACGCGAGGTCGGTGCCCTCGTTCAGCAGCGGCTCGACGAGCGCCATCGCGTCGTGCAGGCGCCCCTCGAAGAGCAAGAACGTGGCGCGCAGCCCGATGAGCCCGTCGCGGGCGCCCGGGTCGTCGAGCACGTGCTCCGCGGTCTGCACGACCCGCTCGGCCTCCTCGGCGCGACCCAGGCCGCGGAACAGGTTGTCGGCTCGCGCGTGCGACAGGTCGGCGCGGTGTTGCGGGTCGCTGGCCTCGGCCTCGCCGGTGGCCAGCACCTCCTCGGCGCGCTCGTGCTCCCCGAGCGCGTCGAGGCCGACACCGAGCAGGCGGGCGGCTTCGGCACCGGCACCGGCCGCGCGTGCCGCCTCGGCGAGCCGGACGGTCAGCTCGTGGTCCTCGGCCGCGAGCGCCTGGCGGGCCGCGGTGACCATGAGGTCGGGCTCGCCGGTCCCGCCGCTGTCGACGCGCCACACCGCGACGCGCAGCACGTCCTCGTGGCACGCCGCGCCGCGCGCCTGCACCGTGTCGGCGAGCTTCGCCAGCAGCTCCTGGCGCCGCCGCTCGGGCAGCCCGGCGCGCACCACCTCGGCGTAGAGCGGATGCGCCATGCGCACCTGCCGACGCTCGCCCTCGGACGGCACGTCGAGGAGCTGACGCCGTTGGAGCTCGTCGATGGCCGGCGCGTCGACGAGGTCCACGAGGTCGTCCAGCGCGAGCGGCTCGCCGACCGCCACGAGCTCGACGACCTCCCGCTCGGCGTCGGACAGCCGACCGAGGCGGAGGCCGACCACCTCACCGAGACGGGTCGACGGCGCCAGGCCTCGCGAGAGACGCCAGAGGCCGCCGACGTCACGGAGCGCGCCCGCGTCCTCGGCGCCGAGGACGAGCTCGCGGAGGAACAGGGCGTTGCCGCCACTGGCGGACCAGAGCGCCTGGGTGGTGTTGCCGTCCACCGGTCCGCCGAGCACGGCCGTCAGCAGCGCGTTGGTCGAGGCCGCGTCGAGCGCCGGGACGTCGATGCGGACGATGTGCTCGTCCTTCCAGAGCTCGATGACGGGCTCCGGTGCCTCGGCGCCGCTGCGCGCCGTGACGACGAGGAAGACCTTCGGCGAGCCCGCGAGCAGGTACAGCAGCGCCGCCGAGCCGTCGTCGAGCGCGTGCGCGTCGTCGACGACGAGCAGCAGCCGGGTGTCACCGGCGGCGCCGTTGATCGCCGCCGCCGCCTGGCGCAGCGCGTCGGCGTCCCCGTCGTTGCGGAACGCCGCGGGGAGAAGGGGCGCGAACGCGCCGTAGGGGATCGACGACACCGCCCGGTTGGCGCGCACGAGGGCGGTCCGCCATCCGCGGGCGTCGGCGAGCTCGAGGCACTCGGTGGCGAGGCGGGTCTTGCCGACGCCGGGCGGCCCGGCGAGCAGGACACCACCGGCGCCGCTCTCCATCGCCTCGGTGACGACGGCGAACTCGTCGATGCGGCCCACGAGGGGCCAGACACGGGGCATGGTCCGAGGAGTTTCGCACTGTCGTCACGGCGGCCGCGGCCCGAGTGGCCGGGCCCCTCCGCGCCGCGAGGCCAGACTGAGCCATGGCACGGGGCCGGGCGTCACGCCGCAGGTTCGTGCCGCCGCTCGAGCGCGGCCCGCGCCGCCGGCGCCGCCGCGAGCGCGTCGCCCTCGTCGGGACGGCCGTCCTGGCGCTCGGGGCGGCCACCGCGCTCGGCTTCGTCGCGACCGACACCTGGCGCCTCGGGCACCCGGCCGAACCGTCGCTCGCGGCGCGCGTCACGCCCGCGCCCGTGGTCGACACCAGCGGGCCGGCGTGCCGGTCGCCGCTCACCACCACCGACCCGCTCCGACTCTGGATCGGCGGTGACTCGCTCGCCGGTTCGCTCGGCCCGGTGCTCGGCACGCTCACCGCCGCGACCGGGGTCGTCGCGCCGGTGTTCGACTCGCGGGTCTCGAGCGGCCTCTCCACGCCGGGGTTCTTCGACTGGCCGAAGCAGGCGGCCGTGGACCTCGCGAAGTACAACCCCGAGGTCGTGGTCTTCATCATCGGGGCGAACGACTCGACGGTGCCCCAGCCCCAACCGGTCGACGCCAGCGGTCAACCCGCGTGGAAGGCGTCGTACGCCGCGCTGGTGACCCAGATGCTCCAGGTGCTGTCGGCCGGGAACCGCTACGTGTACTGGATCGGGTCGCCGACGCTCGAGAACCCGACGATGGATGCGGGCGTGCGTCAGCTCGACGCCGTCGCACGCGCGGTCCTCGCGACCCAGAAGAACGCGACGTACGTGGACGCGTACCAGCTCTTCAGCGACAGCTCGGGCCACTACGCCCAGCAGCTGCCCGGTCCGGGCGGCAAGCTCGAGACGATGCGCACCGACGACGGTGTCCACTTCACGCCGGCGGGCGCCGGCCTGCTCGCCGGCACCGTCTTCGCGCCGCTCGACAAGCGCTGCCGGATCACGGGCCAGGCAATGCCGAACTCGCCGCAGCAGGTCGTCGCCGTGCCCGGCGCGACGCAGGTCCCCGAGGGCGGGACCGGGTCGGGGGGCAGCTCGAACGGCCCGGCCACGACGCGGCCGAACCCCCAGACGGCGCCGCCCACGCAGGCGACGACACCCCCGACGACGCCCACGACCACCCCGCCGACACGGCTGCCCGTCCCGTAGGCTCCCGCCTCGTGTCAGCGTCGGGGTTAGCTGCGGCGGCCGCGCTGGACGACGCCGCCGCGGTGGTCGACGCGGGATGGCGGCGACTCGCGCACGACGCCCGCGGCGACGGCGGGCGGATCGGCGGCGCGGCGCTCGACGGCTTCCAGGTCCTCGCCTACGACCTCGCGCACGCGGCGAGCGGCGTCGAGGCCGCCCGGGTCATGCTCGAGTACGCCGAGCACGGCGAGTACGAGGCGCAGCTCGCCGCGCTGTTCGTCGCCGACGCGATCGCCGACGTCGCGGCGCGTCTCGTCGGGCGCGACGCGCTGTGGGGCGTCGAGGCGGGCGAGCTCGACGGTGCGCTCCCCTTCGTGGAGACCCACCGCTCGCCGGTGTTCCTCGAGACCGTCGCGGCCCAGCTCCCCTCCCGCGGCACGGGCCCGGCACATCTCGGTGACGAGTTCGACCTCGTGCGCGACACGTTCCACCGCTTCGCGGCCGACCGCATCCGGCCGGTGGCCGAGACCGTGCACCGCGAGAACACCGACGTCCCCGAGTCGGTGATCGAAGGCCTCGCCGAGCTCGGCGGGTTCGGCCTCTCGGTGCCGGAGGAGTACGGCGGGTTCGCGGCCGGCGGGGAGCACGACTACCTCGGGATGGTCGTCGCGACCGAGGAGCTCGCCTGGGGCTCCCTCGGCGTCGGCGGGTCGCTCATCACCCGGCCCGAGATCCTCACCCGGGCCCTGGTCAAAGGTGGCACCGAGGAGCAGAAGCAGCGTTGGCTGCCCCGCATCGCCAGCGGCGAGCTCATGGTCGGCGTCACCGTCACCGAGCCCGACTTCGGCTCCGACGTCGCGCACCTCGCCGTCACTGCCACGCCCGCCGACGGCGGCTACCGCGTGAACGGCGTCAAGACCTGGGCGACGTTCGCGGGACGGGCCGACGTGCTCATGCTGCTCGCCCGCACCGACCCCGACCGCGCCGCCGGGCATCGCGGCCTCTCCCTCTTCGTCGTCGACAAGCCCGCCGTCCCCGGCCACACCTTCGACGTGACGGGACCCGACGGGACGGGCCGCATGCAAGGCCGCGCCATCGACACCATCGGGTACCGGGGCATGCACTCCTACGAGATCGCGTTCGAGGACTGGTTCGTCCCCGCCGACAACCTGGTCGGCGGCGACGCCGGCCTCAACCAGGGCTTCTACCTGCAGATGGAGGGCTTCGAGAACGGGCGGCTGCAGACCGCGGCCCGGGCCGTCGGGGTCATGCAAGCCGCGTTCGATGCTGGCCTCGCGTACGCGCAGGAACGCCGAGTGTTCGGGAAGCCGGTGTTCGACTACCAGCTGAGCCAGGCCAAGCTCGCGCGCATGGCGGCCCTCATCCAGGCCGGCCGCCAGTTCTCCTACGCGGTGGCGCGGCGCATGGGCGCCGGTGAGGGAAGTCTCGCCGCGTCGATGGTCAAGGCCTACGTCTGTCGCGCCGCCGAATGGGTGACGCGCGAAGCCATGCAGCTCCATGGTGGGATGGGCTACGCCGAGGAGTTCCCCGTGTCGCGCTACTTCGTCGACGCGCGGGTCCTGTCGATCTTCGAAGGCGCTGACGAGATCCTCTGCCTCCGGGTCATCGCCCCTCGCCTCGCGGAGGCCGCCCTCGCCGGCGGCGCGACCTAAAGGCGAGGGCTCGACGCCTTGCGGACGGGGTCGTTGGGCCACGCGGCGACCGTGAGTCCGGGACCACGTCAGGGGCCACGTCCCGCGTCGCGAAGAACCCGGTGCGCCAGAGTGCAGGCTGACCCGGGGCGAAGTGGTTCAGATCAGGCTGGGACACCTCACCCGGTGAACGCCGCCGTCAGTGGGGCAACCGTGACTACCACCTCGACGGCGCCGATCTCACAACCCAGGCCCTGCGGGCGGCTGATGCCCCGCTGGTCGGTCGTGATCACTGTCGGGGAGGCCGGGCACCCGCCGCCCGGGTCGGGGATGGCGTCGATGAGCGGGCTGCCGGTCGACGGCACCTGCGTGTTCGTCGGTCCCCCGTTCGCGCCGAGGGCACCGACGAGCGCGCTGATCGGGGTGACCCCGTTCTGCACGTCCCCCGCTCCCCCGGTCAGGCCGCACGACTTCCCCGTGTCGTTGCCGCCCGACTCGTAGTTGTAACCCTTCGTGGTGGGCGTGATCGCGGTGACGTCGCAGTTGTTCACCGCCGACGACGACAGGGGGTCGGCGATGACCGTCCCGAAGGAGGTCAGCGACCCCCCGTCAAACACCGACAGGTTGGCGACGGCGACCGCCGACTGTGGCCCGACATTCGTCGGCGTCGACTCTGGCTCCGGCGGATCGTTCGGGTTGGCAGCGGTGGCCCCGTCGCTCAGCCCGCAGGTCGGTTCCCCGACTTCGCCTGTGTTGCTGACGAGCGTGACGTAGTTCATCGTGAGGGCGGCGCTGCTTCCGACGTCGTGGATGGCGCCGCGTCCGCCCCCCGTCGTGTTGCCGCTCACGGTCGAGTTCTGGATGAGGTTCGTGCTGCTCCCAGTGCTCGACTCGTTGAGGTAGACGGCTCCGCCTCCGTCCGAGGCACAGTTCCCGCTGAAGGTCGTGTTCAGGATCGTCAGCTGACTGCTGTGGCTGTTGATCCCTCCACCGATCCCGCTGGACCCGCCCCCCGCGCTGTTGCCGGTGATCGAGTCACCGGTCAGCGTGACATGGGAGTTGTCCTCGCTCCTGATCCCCGCGCCGCCCGCGCTGCTCCGAGTCCCGCCGGTGATGTTCAGGTTGGTGAACGTGGCGGTGACGCCATTCTCGACGTCGATGACCCGGTCGCCGGCGCTGAGCTGTTGGATCGTGGCGTTCTCGCTCGTCGACGAGGACTCGATGGTGATCCCGCTCGGGAACGAACCGGAGGGACCGATGGCCAGTTCGTCGTTCGTGTTCAGGCCGAAGGTCCCGCCGGCCGTGAGGACGATGACCGCGCAGTCACCATTGACGGCGGCGCGCAGCGAGCCCGTACCGCCGTCGTTGGCGCCCGTGGGGTCGGGGGGAAGCGGGCTGCCCGCGGTGCCGCAGTTCACCACTGCGGACGCGGGCGGCGCCGCGACCACGAGCGCACCCGCGCTCAACGCCACGACGCCCACCACGGCTACGCCCATCCGAGCCCGCCAACTCCGCAGCATCGCCCCACCCTCTCCGATCCCCGCTCCGCACGAGGTCGCAAACGCTACCGGGTCGCGGGCACCCACGCTCTGACCAGGCACGGCGCCGCGACGGCGCGCGCGTGGCGGGTTGCCCGCCGGGCCCGGCGGCACCAAGGACCCACCCATCGGGCGGCTCCCACTCGTCACACGTGTCACACCAGTCGCTCGACCATCAACACGGGTCGCCGCCGACGGACACCGCGGGCGCGACCTCGAGGGGGATGGGGCGGGACGCTGGGCCCTCGTGGTCGATGGGTCGCCGACCGACGACGCCGGTGCCGGCGCCGACACGGACCGTCAGGAACCGAGCTCGCGCAGCTCTCGGCGGGCCTCGACGTGGCGGTCGAGGCGCTCGTTGATGTGGCGCAGCGTGTCCTCGAAGCCGCCGGCGACGGGCGCTGCCGCGTCGAGGGCGGTGCGCCCGATGCGATCGCCGGTTCGCTCCAGATCGACGATGCGGTAGCGCAGGTCGAGGAGCGTCCGGTGGCGGATCCGCAGCGGCAGGCGCGACGCGGCCAGCAGCTGCTCGTCCATGATGCGGGCCGCGCTCTCGAGCTCGTCGCAGAGCGACTCGAAGTGGTCGGTCGGGACGCCGCACCGGCGGGCATCGGCCAGCGTCGCGCGCGTCCGGTTAAGGGCTGAGTGCATGCGGCGGTGCAGGTCGCCGGCCACGCTCTGGGAGGTCTCCCAGTGGCGCGGCACCCCGCCTGGGTCACGGGAGCGGTGCCCCAGTCGGCTGATCCCCATACGCGGCTCCCGAACCGAGCGTCAGCCCACGGTACCGCGGGCCCTCGGTGGCGCCTCCATGCGCCGACCGGGCGGTCAGCCCTCGCCGCGGCGCATTCCGGCGCGCTCGCCGCGGGTGACGAACTTCGTCGCCATCTTGCGGCTCGCCTCGTCGATCATCTCGTCGCCGAACATGACGGCGCCCTTGCGGTCGCCCTCGGTGGTCGTGGTCGCCTCCTGGTAGGCGGCGAGGATGTCCCACGCCCGGTCGAACTGCTCCTGGGTCGGCGTGTAGACGTCGTTGATGACCGTGACCTGGTCGGGGTGCAGCGCCCACTTGCCGTCGTAGCCGAGGATGCGGGTGCGCATCGCGTAGTCGCGGAGGCCGTCGAGGTCCCGGATCTTCAGGTAGGGGCCGTCGATGACCTGGAGGCCGTTGGCCCGCCCGGCCATGAGGATCTTGGCGAACACGTAGTGGAAGTGGTCACCGGGATACTCGGGGATCTGCACGCCGCCGGTGAGCACGGGCATCTCGGTCGACGCGGCGAAGTCGGCCGGGCCGAAGACGATCGTCTCGAGGCGGTCGGACGCGGCGCAGATCTCCTCCACGTTGATGAGGCCCCGTGCCGTCTCGATCTGGGGCTCGATGCCGACCCGCCCGTCTCGCCCGGTCGTCGCCTCGATCTGGGTGAGGAGCCGGTCGAGCGCCTCGACGTCGGCGGCGCACTGCACCTTCGGGAGCATGAGCTCGTCGAGGCGCTCCGACGCGTTCTCGACGACGTGGACCACGTCGCGGTAGGTCCACTTCGTGTCCCAGGCGTTCACGCGCACGCACAGGACGACGTCGCCCCAGTCCTGCTCGTTGATCGCCTTCACGACGTTGTCGCGGGCGGCCTCCTTCTCGAGCGGCGCGACGGAGTCCTCGAGGTCGAGGAACACCATGTCGGCACCGAGCCCGGGGGCCTTGGTGAGCATCTTCGGGCTCGAGCCGGGCACCGAGAGGCACGAGCGGCGGGGCAGCTGGCGGGAGCGCTCGGTCATGGGCCAACGGTACCCTCGGCCCCGTGGCGCGGACCTGCCCGACGCAGACGCTGCACGAGCTCGCCGGCGGCGTGTTCGTGTGGCTCCAGCCGGGCGGCGAGACCGGCGTGGCCAACGCGGGCGTGATCGTCGACGACGACGGGGTCACGGTCGTCGACACGCTGATGGTCCGCTCCCAGTGGGAGCCGTTCGCCGCCGCGGTGCGGGCCCTCGAGCGACCGGTGAAGCGCGTCGTGCTCACGCACGCCCACATCGACCACGTCGGCGGGACGAAGGCGTTCCCGCACGCCGCGGTGCTCGGGACGCCGCCGACGAGCGCGGCGCTCGACCAGCCGATGCCGATCGAGGCGTACAAGGCGTTCATGCCCGCGTTCGACGAGGCGTTCGACGACCTGGCCGAGACGGGGACGCGGCCGGTCACCCACGAGGTCGACGGTGCGGCGAACCTCACGCCCCGCGTCGAGCTGCTCCCCGCGTCGGGCCACACCGCGGGCGACCTGCTCGTGCTCGTCGCCGACGCCGACGTGTGCTTCGCCGGCGATCTCTGCTTCTTCGGCGTGACGCCGCTCGCCTTCCAGGGCGACCCGGCGACGTGGGCCGACATGCTCGACGCGGTCATCGAGCTCGCCGACACGATCGTCCCGGGGCACGGGCCGGTCGGCGGCGAGGCCGAGGCGCGCGACCTGCAGGCCTACCTGCGGCACTGCGTCGAGGGGTCCATCCCGCCCGGGCCGTGGGACGGCTGGCTCGAGCGGGCCGAGCGGGACCCGATCAACGTCGAGCGGGCCGCGCTGCTCGCCGCGGGCCGCGACGAGGTGCCGCCGTCGATGCTGCGCGCCAGCGGCCTCTGAGACCGGGGCGTCAGCGGACGTTGGCGCGGAAGAACGCCAGGGTGCGCTGCCACGCCGTGTCGGTGTGCTCGGCGTGGAAGACCTCGGGCCGGTGGTGGTTCGTGAAGGCGTGGTCGGCGCCGGGATAGATGAAGAACTCGGCGGTCTTGCCGAGCCCGTGGAGCTGCTCCTCGAGGGCGTGCACGGCGGCCGGGTCGGCGGAGGCGTCGAGCTCGGCGTAGTGGCCCTGCACCGGGGCGGTCAGCCACGCGTAGTCGGGCTGGGCCGCCGGCCACGGGATCACCCCGTAGTAGGGGGCGACGGCCTCCACCTTCTCGGGGCGCAGCGTCGCGAGCCAGAGCGCGAGCCCACCGCCCATGCAGAACCCGATGACGCCGACCCCCTTCGAGGTGACCGCGTCGTGGCCCGCGAGGAAGTCGACGGCGCCCACCATGTCCTTCGCGGCCCGCTCGAGGTTCAGCGCCATCATGAGCTTGGCCGCCTCGTCGGGCTCGCGCGTCACCTCACCGCGGTAGAGGTCGGGCGCGAGGGCGACGAAGCCCTCCTCGGCGAAGCGGTCGCAGACCTCGCGGATCTGGTCGTTCAGCCCCCACCACTCCTGGATGACGACCACGCCCGGACCCTGGGCGCTCGCCGGGCGGGCCAGGTAGCCGGCGCCCTCCGAGCCGTTGCTGGGGAAGGTGACGTTCGATCCGGACATCGGGGCCCCCTCGGGTGCGCGGCGGCCGGCGCTCGCCCGGGCGGCGCGGTCCCGGCGGCCGGCCGGAAAGACGCTACCTTCGCCGCCGGCAGGAGGGCCGTGCGCTGGCGACGAACCCCGATCCCACCCTGAAGCTGGCGACCAGCGCGGGCGTCACCCGGACGCTCGACGACTGGACGACCATGTTCCACCTCTGCCTCGTCGTGCTCCCGCCGCGCCCCGAAGGGGCGGCGTGGGTGCCGGTCGGCGAGCGGATCTTCAAGACGTTCGGTGACGCCGACTGTCACTGCGCGTTCGTCGTGCCCGCGGGCGAGGCCGTCGCCGCCCGGATGCTGGGCGGCGCCGAGCAGCGGGTGATGACGTTCGTCGACCCCGACACCGCCGTGGTGTCCAGCCTCGGCCTGGAGCGCCTGCCGGCGTTCGTGCACCTGCGTCAGGACACGACGGTCGTCGCGGCGAGCGAGGGATGGGACCCGCACGACTGGCAGCGGGTCGCCCGTGAGGTCGGCAAGGCGATGGCGTGGACCGTGCCCGAGGTCGCGGCCCCCGGCGACCCCCGGCCCTCCCCGGGCTGGCCCGTTTCGGGCGCCTGACCTGCGACGACGCGAGGTACCTCCGGCCGATCCTGGCGCGAGGCCTTTCAGGTGCCTAGGGTGCAACTCAGCCCGGACGTCATCGTTCAGATGACGTGCGGGTCGTTTTGCAAGACCCGCAGTGCACCACCAGACACCGCCCGCTGTCCGCCCCCAACGAGAGCGAACGAATTGCTGATGACGCGCTTGCCGATCCGCACCCTGGCCCTCCTCCTCGCCGCGACGCTCGGCGCCGCTGCCGCGACGGTGTTCACCGTCGCGACCGGCACCGCCGGGGCCGCACCCGGCACCAGCCTGCAGACGCAGGCGTCCCAGCTGTCGGCGGCGATCAACGCGAACGCCGTGAAGCTCGACGCGCTGAACGAGCAGATCAGCGCGGCGCAGTACCAGCTGGACCAGGCGAACGCGACGATCGCGGACGCGCAGACACGCATCGCGGCGGCGAAGGTGCAGACCGACGCGCTCCAGAAGCTCGTCGAGCAGCGGGCCGTGTCGATCTACCAGAGCGCCACGATCGGTGGGGACACCACCCTCTTCAACGTCGACCCGAGCGAGCTGGCGAGCAGCCAGCAGTACACGGCGGCCGCGAGCGACCAGGACAACACGCTCGTCGACCAGCTGAACGAGTCGAAGGCCTCGCTGAACGCCCGTGAGAAGGACGCGCAGAGCGCGAAGGCGACGGCGACGGCGCAGGAGGCGGCCCTGAAGGCCGCCGAGGCGAGCTTCAGTGCCGCGAACGCGCAGTACTCCGGCCTGCTCGGCCAGGTGAACGGCCAGATCGCCGGCCTCGTCGCCCAGGACAACGCGGCCGCCGACGCCGCGCAGGCGCCGAAGGGCAACGGCGGCGGCGGCGGCGGCTCCGACTTCAACCCGGGGCTCGTCCCGCCGGCGAGCGGCTCCGCGGGAATCGCGGTGAGCTTCGCCCAGCAGCAGCTCGGGAAGCCGTACTGCTACGCGGGCTCGGGGCCGAGCTGCTTCGACTGCTCGGGCCTCACGATGGCGGCGTGGGGCGCGGCCGGCGTCGGGCTGCCGCACAACTCGGAGGCCCAGTCCGCCGACTTGCCGCACGTGCCGCTCGGCAGCATGTCCGCCGGTGACATCGCCTACACGTACGGGCACGTGGGCCTGTACGTGGGCGGCGGCGCCGTGATCCATGCGCCCCATACCGGGGACGTCGTCCGCTACATCGACGCGGGCTACTTCGAGTACGGGCTGCGCGTCAGCTAGGGCAGATTCGGCGCGGCCCTACGATCGGGCCGTGACCGCGCTCGACGAGACCCGACTCACCGCGTTCTCGCACGGCGCGGGCTGTGCGTGCAAACTGTCGCCCGCGGACCTGCGGACGGTGCTCGGCATGGTCCGCGCGCCGGCGGGCACCGACCCGGACCTGCTCGTCGGCTTCGACACCGCCGACGACGCCGCCGTCTACCGCCTGCGCGACGACCTCGCGGTCGTCGTCACGACCGACTTCTTCACCCCGATCGTCGACGACGCCTACGACTGGGGCCGCATCGCCGCCACGAACGCGCTGTCCGACGTCTACGCGATGGGGGGCGTCCCGCTGCTCGCCCTCAACCTGGTCGCGTGGCCCCGCGAGGGGCTCCCCTTCGAGCTGCTCGCCCGGGTCCTCGACGGCGGCGCCGACGCCGTCGCCGGCGCGGGGGCGGTCGTCGCCGGCGGCCACTCCATCGACGACCCGGAGCCGAAGTTCGGGCTCGCCGTCGTCGGCACGGTCGACCCGCGGGCCGTGTTCCGCAACGCCGGCGCGCGCCCGGGGGACGCCGTCGTGCTGACGAAGCCGCTCGGGCTCGGCGTCGTCGCGACCGCGCTGAAGCGGGGCGCGGCGCCCGCGCCGCTCATCGGCCGGGCCGTGACCGTCATGACCACCTTGAACGACGGCGCCCGCGACGCCGCGCGCGCGCTCGGCTCGGCGGTGCACGCCGTCACCGACGTGACCGGCTTCGGGCTGCTCGGACACCTCCGCGAGCTGCTCGTCGCGTCGGGCGTCGCCGCCGAGGTCGACGGGCCCGCCGTCCCCGTGCTCGACGGGGCACGCGAGCTGCTCGCCGCCGGGATGGTCGCCGGCGGCACGACCCGGAACCACGCCTTCGTCAGCACCGAGGCGCCTGTCGACTGGGGGGACCTCCCCGAGCCGGAGCAGCTGCTCCTCGCCGACGCGCAGACCTCGGGCGGGCTGCTCATCGCGGTGGACGCCGGCCAGGCCGACGCGCTCGTCGCCGCGTGCGTCGCCCGGCACACGCCCGCGGCGGCCGTCGTCGCCCGGGCGGTCGACGGGCCGGCGGGGGCGATCACCGTCAGGGGATGACGAGCATCCCCAGCTCGGCCTCCAGCGCCTGACGGGGCTTCGCGCCGAGCGCGGCGCGCTCGAGGCGCCCGTTGCGGAACAGCCCGATCATCGGGATGCTCTGCACCTCGAAGCGCTGCGCGATCGCCGGCTCCTCGTCGATGTTGACCTTCACCACCTTGTAGGAGCCCTGGCGCATCGCGGCGATCTGCTCGACGACGGGCGACACGGCCCGGCACGGCTGGCACCACGGCGCCCAGAAGTCGACGATCACCGGCTGCTCGGCGCGCAGCACCTCGGTCTCGAACGCCGCGGTCGTCACCGGCTTCACGAGCGGCTCCGGCGGCGCCTCGGGCATCGGCTCGCTCGGCCGCTCCCCCGCCACGACCTCGTTGAGCCACGACTTCGCCGCCTGGATGCTCTCGAGCGCCACCGCGTGACCCATCGGGTACTCCTGGTAGACGACGGGCACGCCGTGGTCCATGAGCGTCGCGGCGAGCGCGCGCCCCGGGTGACCGGGATGAGCGGGTCGTCGGTGCCGTGCTGGACGAGCACCGGCACGGTCTTCGCCGCGTCCCAGTCGAAGTCGACCCCGTCGGGTGTCATCGGGCTCATGGCGAGGACCGCGAGCGGGTGCGGCCGGTCGCTGCGCCGCAGGCCGAGCGCCACGGCGAGGCCGCCGCCCTGGGAGAAGCCGCCGACGATGGCGTCGGCCCGGTCCTTGCCGTTCGCTGTGCACACCTCGTCGAGCAGGTCGTCGAGCGCGTCGAGCGAGCTGGCGAACGTCGCGTCGTCGGCGCCGCCGGTCGGGTCGAACCACGCAAAGCCGGGCGGCGCCGCCACCGGACCGCGGGGCAGGACGGTGAGGAACCGGCCCTCAGGATCGAGGTAGGAGAGCAGGCCGCCGAGGTCGCGCTCGTCGGCGCCGTACCCGTGGACGAGCAGCAGCACGCGCTCGGCGGTCGGTGGTCCGACGACATTGTGGACGAGGCTCATCGCGCTCCTCCGAAAGCGACCGGGTGCGACCCGTCGATGATGGCACGCTCGTCGCATGGCCTTGGACGTGCCCGACCTGGCCGACGACCGCATCCGCCTGCGCCCGCCCGTGCCGGCCGACGTCGACGCGGTCACCGCCGCGGTGCAGGACCCGGCGATCCCCCGGTTCACGCGGATCCCGTCCCCGTACACGCGCGACGACGCCGTGGCCTGGGTCGGCGCGGCCACGAGCGCGTGGCGCCGCGGCGAGGAGGCCGGCTTCGTCATCGTCGGGCGCGACACCGACACGCTGCTCGGCGGCATCGGCGTCCACCGCCTCCGGAGCGTGGACTCCAGCCCCTTCATCGGCTACTGGGTCGCCGCCGCGGCACGCGGCCAGGGCGTCGCCACCCGCGCGCTGCGCCTCGTCGTCGGCTGGGCGTTCGGCCCGCTCGGCCTCGAGCGGGTCACGGCCTGGGTGTACGCCGACAACCCGGTGTCGCCCCGCGTCCTCGAGCGCGTCGGGTTCCGCCGCGACCCCGGCGAGCCCACCGCCCTCGCGCACGCGGCCGGCCCGCGTCCCGCGCACCACTTCACGCTCGAGCGGGTCGACGCCCTCGCCCGCTGAGCTCAGAAGAGGAAGTTCAGCGACTCGACGACGCGCCGGCCGAGCGCGGCGTCGCCGTCGAAGCGCACGTCGCCCGCCGCCAGCACCACGAGCGGGTCGAGGCGACCGCAGGCCAGGCGCGCGAACGTCTCGCCGTCGGTGCGGATGCGCACGGTCGGGTCGGCCGGCGCATCGGTGAGCAGCCGGGCGCGGCCCTCGACCACGACGGCGTGGCGGCCGGCGAGCGGCTCGCGCAGCTCGACGACGACCGTCGTCCCGTCGGGCGGCGCCACCTTCTTGCCGACCACGAACGGGAGGGTCGCGCCGATCCGCTCCATCGCCGTGCGGGCGACGGCGCTGTCGAGGTCCCCCGGCCGGTTCACGGCGCGTCGTATGTCCTGCTCGTGCACCCACGCGTCGAAGATCCGGAACGGCAGGAGGTCTCGCACCGTGGCGTCCCCCATCGGCGTCCACGAGGGCGCGCCGAAGTCGTCGGGGCTGGCCGCGTGGAGGGCGTCCGAGCGGGCCGCCGTCACCTCCTCGAACTCAGCGAGCGCCTCGGCGCCGCGGCGGTCCCGCCGCGAGTCGACGAAGACCTCGTTGGAGCGCCCGACGTCGTTCTGCACGTGCGCGAGGTCGAGGTCGTCGGCGAGGGTGTGCGCCGGGTCGGGCCGCCCGAGCAGGCGCCACTCGAGCGCGGTGATGTGCACGAGGTTGTCTTGCACGGTCCAGCCCGGCACCTCCGTCGGCGTCTTCCACTCGGGCTCGCCGAGCGCCCGGCCGACCTCGGCGATCGACGCCCAGACGTGGTCGAGGTCCGCTACCAGGGTCTCGTCGCTCGTCATCGTCCCTCCGGCCCGTCGACGGAGCCATCGTCGCGCACGTCGAGCGCACGCACCGCGTGGTCGGCGCCCTTGTGGATGACGAGGCGCGCCCCGGCCGCGCTCGGCGCGATGTGGTCGCGCAGGTTCGGCCGGTTCACCGTCTGCCACACGTCGTCCGCGACCGTGGCCACGCCGGCGTCGTCCAGGCCGCGGAACATGCGGTAGAAGGACGTGGGGTCGTCGGCGGCCGCGGCCGTGAGCTCCAGGAACCGGCGGCGGAACCAGGTCTCGAGGTCCGCCTCGTCGGCGTCGAGGTACACGCCGACGTCGAGCAGGTCCGCGGCCGCGCTCAGCACGTTCACGCCCTCGACGATCAGCACGTCGACGGTCGGGACCTCGCGCGCGCCGTCCACGTCGTAGGTGACGTGGGAGTAGCAGGGCACCCGGAGCGGCAGGCGCCCGCCGCGGGCGCCGGCGAGGAAGGCGCGCAGCGCGTCGACGTCATAGGACTCGGGGAAGCCCTTCCGTGCGACGAGGCCCCGGGCGCCGAGCGCCGCGTTCGAGAGCAAGAAGCCGTCGGTGCCGACCACGTCGACGCGCCGGTCGCGCAGGTCGTCGCGCAGCGCGAGGGCCAGCGTCGTCTTGCCCGCGGCGACGCCGCCGGCGATGCCGACGACAACGGGCACGCCGGGGCACGTGTCGACGAGGGCCCGCACCGCCCCGACGGCGTCGCTCACCTGCGCATGTGGTCCGCGAGGTCACCGGCGAGATCGGGGCGGATGACCCGCTCCACGAAGCGCCACTCGCCGTCGACCCGGGCGAACCGGTCGTCGTAGCGGCCGGTGAGGACGGGCAGCACACCCCGCCCCGGGCGGGCCTGGACCACGGTGAAGGTGCATCGGCTCGTCGCCGTGGCCGCCGACGCGTCGACCTGGACCTCGAGGTTCGAGAGGACGTGCTGGGACCGCGGTGTGCCGTCGTCGTAGAGGATGACCGGGTCGTACATGCGGCGCACCGCGGCGGCCCCGGTCAGGACTTCGCTGCGCCGGGTGGTGCGCACGACGGCGTGCTCGAAGAGGGCGGCGACGCCGTCGAGGTCGCCCCGGTCGAGCCGCTCGGCGTACGCGACCACGAGCGCGCGCACCGCCTCGTCGTCGGACATCGGGGTCATCATGACGCGCCGTGCGCCGACGACGCGTCCCGACGCCGGCCGGTAGTTTCCGAGCGTGCCCTGGCGCGCCGTCATCTTCGACCTCGGCGGGGTCGTGCTCCCGTCACCGCTCGACACGTTCCGCAGCTACGAGGCCCGCCACGGCCTGCCGCACCGGTTCCTGAGCGAGGTCGTCATCGCCGGCGGGGACCGAGGCGCCTGGTCCCGCTTCGAGCGCGGGGAGCTCGGACCCGACGCGTTCGCCGAGGCGTTCGAGCGCGAGTGCGCCGCGGCCGGCGGGCAGGTCAACGTCACCGCGCTGCTCGGCGAGGTCGCCACCGGCGCCGGCCCTCGCCCCGCCATGCTCGCCGCCCTGCGCGCCATCCGCGCCCACAGTCTGCGCACGGCGGCGCTGACGAACAACTGGCGGGCCGACGACGGGGCCGCGATCGGCGAGCGGCACAGCGACCTCTTCGACGCGTTCGACGTCGTCGTCGAGTCGGCGGTCGAGGGACTGCGCAAGCCCGACCCGCGCATCTACGAGCTGACCTGCGAGCGCCTCGGCGTCGCGCCCGGCGACGCGGTGTTCCTCGACGACCTCGGCGTGAACCTCAAGCCGGCCCGTGCCCTCGGCATGGCCACGATCAAGGTCGCCGATCCCGACGTCGCGCTCGCCGAGCTCGCCGAGGTCCTCGGCTTCGCGCTCGGCGACGGGGCCCGCTGATGGAGCTCCTCCTCGTGCGGCATGCGCAGCCGGTGCGCGTCGAGGAGGGGACCGTCACGGGCGCGGCCGACCCCGAGCTGAGCGCCGCCGGCCGACGCCAGGCGGAACGGCTCGCCGCGTGGTTGGCGGCCGACGCGCCCGCGGCGGTGCTCTCCAGCCCGCTGCGGCGTGCCCGTGAGACGGCGGCGCCGGTCGCCGACGCGCTCGGGCTCCCCGTCGAGGTCGTCGACGGGCTCGCCGAGTACGACGCCGCCGCGGGCGAGTACATCCCGATCGAGGAGCTGCGGGCCGCGAAGGACGAGCGCTGGTACGCCACGATCGAGGGGCGCTGGGCCGACGTCGGTGGTGTCGACCCCCGCGAGTTCCAGGCCCAGGTCGTGCCCGCCGTCGAATCGGTGATCGCCCGCTTCCCCGGCCGCCGCGTCGCGGTGTTCACGCACGGCGGGGTGCTGAACGTCTACCTCGCCCACGTCCTGGGCCTCGACGCCGTGCTGTGGTTCCACCCGGAGTACACGTCGGTGAGCCGCGTGCAGGCTGCCCGCAGCGGGCAGCGCAGCGTCGCCACCCTCAATGAGACGGCGCACCTCTACGCGCGCCGCGACCCTCGGGAGGTCTCCTCGTGACCGTGCACACCGACACCGACGGCGCCGTGCTCGTCGTCACCATCGACCGGCCCGAAGTCCGCAACGCGGTGGACGCGCCGACCGCCGCCGCCCTCGCCGACGCGTTCCGCGCGTTCGACGCGGACGACGGCCTCAGCGTCGCCGTCCTCGCCGGCGCCCACGGGACCTTCTGCGCCGGCGCCGACCTGCAGGCGATGCGTGGGGGCGACCCAAACCGGGTGGCCGCGACCGGTGACGGGCCGATGGGACCCACCCGCATGCTGACCGCGAAGCCCGTGCTCGCCGCCGTCGAGGGCTTCGCCGTCGCCGGGGGCCTCGAGCTGGCGTGCTGGTGCGACCTGCGGGTCGCGGCGCGCGACGCGGTCTTCGGGGTGTTCTGTCGCCGCTGGGGCGTGCCCCTCATCGACGGCGGCACCGTGCGGCTGCCGCGGCTCATCGGCCTGAGCCACGCCCTCGACCTCATCCTCACCGGTCGGGGCGTCTCGGGTGACGAGGCCGCCCGGATGGGCCTCGCCAACCGGCTCAGCGAGCCGGGCGCGGCGCTGACCGACGCCCGCGCGCTCGCCCATGACCTGGCCCGGCTCCCGCAGGTGTGCCTGCGCAACGACCGCCGGTCGGCGTACGAGCAGGCCGGGCTCGACCTCGACGCCGCGATGCAGCGCGAGTACGAGCTGGGTGTCGACACGCTGTCGTCACCCGAGTTCGCCGACGGCATCGCCCGGTTCGCGGGCGGCGAGGGACGCCACGGCGCGCCGGGCCGGTCGTAGAGTCGCCGTCGGAGACACCTCGGGAGGGTGCGGTGCCAGCAGACACCAAGCGCAGCGTGGCGGACATCATGAGCCGACCGGTCGTCACCGCGACCGGTGACGAGCCCGTCTCCGCGGCGGCACGGCGCATGCGCGAGCAGGCGGTTGGGTCGGTCGTCGTCGTCGATGGTGAGCGCGCCGTCGGGATCCTCACCGAACGAGACCTCGTGCGCCACGCCGCGGCAGGCGCCGACGCGGAGGTCCCCGTCGCCGAGTGGATGACCCGCGACCCCGATCACGTCGCGCCCGACGCCGAGGTCAGCGCGGCGTTCGCCAGCCTCTCCGAGCACGGCTACCGCCACATCCCCGTCGTCGAGGACGGCCGCCTCGTCGGGATCGTGTCGATGCGCGACCTCATGCGCATCGCCCAGATCCAGCCGGCCGCGTCGCTCGCCCACGAGGTGCCGAAGGGACTCGAGGGCGTCGTCGTCGCCGAGACCGAGATCGGCGACGTGCGTGGCCTCGAGGGCTTCTATCACTACCGGCAGTACAACGCCGTCGAGCTGGCCGAGACCCGATCGCTCGAGGACGTCTGGTACCTGCTGTTCCAGGGCGACCTGCCGACCGCGGCGCAGCGCCAGGCCTTCCTCGACGAGGTGCGCCCGCTGCGCGTCATCCCGGCGGCGCTGCGCGCCGCGCTGCCCGAGATCTCGGCCGTGGCCGGTGCCGCACCGCCACTCGATCGCTTCCGCACCGCGGTGTCGGCGCTCGGCGCGTCACTCGGCTTCCCGCCGTCCTACGACTGCAGCGCGACCGAGCTGCGCGCCCAGGCGCTCCGGGTCTGCGCGGTCGCCCCGACGCTGCTCTGCGCGCTGCACCGCCTCGAGCACGGCGAGGCGCTCATCGAGCCCGACCCCGAGCTGCCCTACGCCGCCAACTACCTCTACATGATGCTCGGGACGGTCCCGAGCACCGAGCACGCCCGCGCCGTCGAGCAGTACCTCATCTCGACGATCGACCACGGGTTCAACGCGTCGACGTTCACCGCACGGGTGATCACGTCAACGGGCGCGGACCTCGCCGCGGCCGTCGTCGGCGCGATCGGTGCCCTGTCCGGTCCGCTGCACGGTGGCGCGCCCAGTCGGGCGCTACAGATGCTCGACGAGATCGGCACGATCGAGAACGCGGACACCTGGATCCGCGCGGCCGTCGAGCGCGGCGACCGCCTCATGGGCTTCGGACACCGCGTCTACAAGACCGACGACCCGCGCTCGGTCATGCTCCGCAGCGTCGCCGAGCGCCTCGGCGGTCCGAAGCTCGAGCTCGCCGAGCGGGTCGAGCAGCTCGCCGTCGAGATCCTCGCCGAGCTGAAGCCCGGGCGGAAGCTCTACACGAACGTCGAGTTCTACGCCGGGATCGTGATGGACGCCTGCGGCGTCCCCCGCGACATGTTCACGCCCACCTTCGCGTCGAGCCGCGTGATCGGCTGGTCCGCCCACATCCTCGAGCAGGCGGCCGACAACCGGCTCATCCGCCCGAGCGCCCACTACGCCGGGCCGCCCCCGCCCCAGCCCGTCCCGCCCGCCGAGTAGCGCGGCCGCACCGGCCGCGCCGTCAGGGCGTCGGGGGCGACGTCGTCGGGACCGTGGCGGTCGGCGGGAGGACCTCGCCCGGAACGGGTGGCCGGAGGTAGGCGTACTGCGGGTCGAGCGTCGGCGGGTTCGGGTTGATCGGCGCGCAGAGGAACGGCTGGCCGGGGCGACCGAACTGCGGCACGAACTTGCCATTCTCGGCGAGCACGTACGCCGCGCATCCCTCGGTGCCCGACGGCACGGTGTTGCCCATGTTGTTCGGCGGACCGTGCCCGTCGACGCCCCAGTTGATCGGTGGGCGGAGCCCGTCGGCGGTGTAGCCGTTGAAGGTGTTGATCGCGTCGACCACCGACTTCTGGGTGAAGTTCGGGCCGGCCTTCTTGATCCCCTTGTAGAGCATGTCGGCGTCGATCCACCCGGCCAGCGCCTGCTCGTTGATCGGCTTGTGGATCGCGTTCATCTCCTTGATGAACAGCTGGAGGGTCTTGGACTCCTTGGCGAGCTCGAACGGCCAGAAGTCGATGAGGAAGTACACGTTGTTGAGCTCGTTGCCGTACTTCGCGAGCGTCTGCGGGTCGTAGCCCTGGGGGGCGTAGAACTTCACGTCGTTGAGCCCGGCGCGGCGCAGAGCCTGGGCCGCGCTGATCACACCCGAGATGTCCATGCACGTCGCGACGAACTGGACCCCTTTGCTCTTCATGGCGTCGATGTCGGAACCGAGGTCCGTGAACCCGAACGCGAGGCTTGAGTCCACGAACGCGACATCGAAGCCGTACTCCTTGAAGCCGGCTTCCGTCCCGGCCGCGCACTGCGCCGACGACGGCGCGGTGTACGCGAGGATCGCGACGGTGTGCGCGCCGACCTGGTGGGCGACGGACGCGGGAGCGAGGCTCGGGCAGGTGAAGCAGAGATAGGAGCCCTTCTCGCCGAAAAGGTTCGGGCCGTCCGCCCATTCGGCGTTGATGTTCCACCCGAACGTCGGGACACCCTTCGACGCGAGGTACGGCCCGGCCGCGAAGATCTGGGTGACCACCGGGAGCACGGCGAAGACGTGCTTCTCCTCGACAAGCGACCGGGCCTCCTCGACGTCCTGGGACGCGCGCGACTGGTCGTCGAGCTGGGCCACGAGCTTGAACTTGTGCCCGTAGATCCCGCCCTTGGCGTTGACGTAGTTGAAGTACGCCTGGGTGCCGTCGAAGCCTGACGCGTAGGGCTGTCCGACCGGGTTCGTGACGCCGGCAAGCCCGCCGACCTCGATGGTCGTCGGGGTCACCCCCGGGCGGCCGCTCGACTGCGCCCCCGCGGGGGTCGCCCCGACCAGCGCGACGACGACGGCCATCACCACGAGCGGGCCCGCACGCGGCCCGCGACCTGACCTCAGCATCGGCCCTCCCCCCTCGGCCGACCGACCTGAAGCGCGGACTGTAGCCAGCGGGTGGAGCGCCTGCCGGGGCGTCGCGCGGCGGCGTGCCCGGAGGAGGAGTCGAACCTCCACGCCCCGAAGGGCAAGCGGGTTTAAGCCTCGACCTGTGGTGACGGCACGTCCGCCTGGTATCAGCGGAGGGGACCCCATCTGGGGTTTCGCGCTCGCGTCGTCCGCGCCGTGCCGCTCCATGCGAGCCGGTCCCGGACCGTGCGTTAGCAACGTGTTAGCAGACCAGTGGCGGCCCAGCGGTCAGGGTGACACGCGCTCGAATGCCGCTCCGACCAACGTTTTGCCGTTCAAGGACACATTCGCCGTCCGCAGGAACCCTGCGGAGGATGCGGGTCATCGTTCGCCTTGACTTCCTATCACTGATAGGTAAACTGGCTATCAGTGATAGGAAGCGTAGCGCAGCGCCGGGAAACGAGAGTGGCATCGATTATCGCCACCGCCTGGGACCTGGCACGCGCCCACGGCATTGCCGGCGTTTCGCTCCATGCGCTGGCTCGTCAAGTGGGCATCCGCCAACCGTCGCTGTATTCGTACTTTGACTCGAAGAACGCGCTCTATGACGCGATGTTCGCCGACGGCAACCGCCAACTTCTCGAGCGGCTCGATGCGCTGAGGCGGCCGAGTGATCCTCGCGCCGCGGTGCGGACGTTCATGCGGGCGTTTGTGAACTTCGCGCTGGAGGACCCGGCGCGCTGTGCGCTGCTCTTCCAGCGCCCGATCCCGGGCTTTCAGCCTTCGGCCGAATCGTACGCGTACGCCCAGGAGGTGCTTACCCGAGCGATCGATCTGCTGCACGCCGCGGGCCTCAAGAGCCAGGGCGACGTGGATTGCTTCATTGCCATGGTCGGTGGGCTCATCGACGCGCAGATCAGCAACGATCCCGACGGCGATCGCTGGACCCGCCACCTCGACCGGCTCACCGACATGTACCTCGATGAGGTCAAACGAAGGAGAAACAGCTGATGACGTCAGACCGGATCCGACGGCCCGAAGCACGGGTGCTCGCCGAGGAGGAGTTCCGACGCTTCGCCGACCTGATGGCCTCGCTCTCGGCCGACGAGTGGACACGGCCGACCGAATGCACCGCGTGGGACGTGCGCAAGCTCGCGCTCCACGTGCTCGGCTCTGGCGACGCGCAGGCTTCGTTCCCGCAGTTCGTCCATCAGCTGCGGCGAGGTGTGCCACTCAACAAGGAGATCGACTCCCACCACTGGGTCGATGGCATGAACGAGCTGCAGATCCGCGAGCGTTCGCACCTGTCAAACGAGGTGGTCGTTGCGCAGCTGGCCGCCGTCGGACCCCGAGCGGTCAAGGGTCGCTGGGGGACGCCTGCGCCCATGCGTTACCTGCCGCTCCCGTTCGGGCCGCCCATCGGCTGGGTGCCCCTGAAGTACCTCCTCGACGTCGGATTCACCCGCGACGTGTGGGCCCATCGCATCGACGTCTGCGTGGCGACCGGCCGCGACATGCACCTGAGCTCCGACCATGACGGCCGCCTCGTCGCCGACATCGTCGCCGAGTGGGCGTCGATTCACGGCCAGCCGTTCGAGCTCGTGCTGGAAGGCCCGGCCGGCGGCAAATTCAGCAACGGCCCTGACGGCGAGCGTGTCGACATCGACGCCATCGAATTCGTCCGCATCCTCTCCGGTCGCGTCCCCGGTGCCGGCATCCTCAGCCACGCGCTCCCGCTCTGAAACAGGGACGCCCCATTCCCGATCGACGGTTTCGTTCACGAGAACCAAGGCACTGAGGTATCGGCAACTACTCGTCACGTTCGCACGAAGACGTGGTCTACAAGAGCGGTGCCCGGAGGAGGAGTCGAACCTCCACGCCCCGAGGGGCCGGCGGGTTTAAGCCTCAACTTCTGGTGATGGCGCGTCCGCCCAGTACCGGCTCATGGGGTCTGATCTGGGGCTTTGCGATCCAGCGTGCCGGCCCGTGTCGCCGGCACAAGGTCCGTCCTTCACGGTGCGTTAGCAACGCGTTAGCAAGCGATCACATCGACTCTGACCCATGACCTCGACCCTGACCGCCGTTCGGATCGTGCCGGTTGGTCGGCTCGCACCGAAGCGTGACTCAGTTGCCAGGAACTGCGCCAGGTTCGGCGCCAGCGAAGGCAGCTGCAATCCGGTCAAGGTGACGCGCCCAAAGTTGGTGATGGAAGGCGGCATCCTCCGCACTCAGGCCGGAGAACTGAACCCTCACAGTTGTGCTGTCACCCGTCGGGGTGAGGGTGATCTCAATGAGTGCAGGTGTCGGCGTCTCGTTGTCGGTTCCGTGACGGTCCCATTCCATAACCAGGCGGTGCGGGCGATCGACTTCGATGTAGCGGCCGGTGATCGCAGTCCCGCCAAGATCAAGGTGGAACGTGTCCCCCGGCCGAGGAGTCGTCATGAAATGAAGCGGTGGATGGCCTCGTTGGCGTGGTCCTGAAAGGACGGGTTGGCCAGATCGGGGAAGATATCCGCTTGGTCGACCAAGGGACCCGTCAACTTGTTGGCCGCGCTGGCGTAGAACACACCACTCGACAGGGTCGGATCGATGACACCGTCGACGAGTCGTTTCGAGCCCACTTCAAGCTCGTGGGAAATACCGAGGTGGGGCATGACGTATTTGGCCGCAATGCGTAGCGGTAGCGCCGCGCCGTCGGCGGCTTGGGTGCCTGTGGTGTTCCCGGGGCTCACAGTGATAAAGCGGACGTCGGGGTATTTGCGCGCCAGGTGGGCCATCCATAAGGCCCCGATGTACTTGACCTGACCGAAGGCGAGGTTCCGATCAAATTTTCTGTCAGCGAAGTAGCTGCCGTCGATGACGGTAGCGAGTTCATCGGTAGAGGTTGAAACAAAGGTTGGCCGTTCGAACCCCAACTTCGGAATTCCCCTGGCTGCTTCACTTGCGGCGAACACCGCTACCTCGCCAAGTCGGTTCTGGGTCAGGAGCCCTTCGAGGAGAACGGCGTGACCGAGAACGTTCGTTGCGAACAGTTTGGTGACCCCGTCAGCGGTCAATTCCATCAAGGTCTTGCTGCCGATTACACCAGCGTTCATGACCAGCGCGTCGAGGGACCCGTTGATGGCCGCTAGACCAGCGCGGACCGAGCCAAGATCGGCAACATCCATGAGAATGATGTCGAAGATGTGTCGGCCGGTCACGGCTTCGAGATCGGCCCTTGCCGTTGTCGCTCGATCCTTGTTCCGGCACGCCAGATAGACGCGGCCGATCTCTGGACGTAACGCAAGTTGCCGCGCCACATCCTTGCCGATCCCGACGTTGGCGCCCGTGATGAGGACCGTCTTTTTTGGGTCAGTCATGTGGGTCGTCCTCTCGCTCTGAAATGGGTTGGATGACCCACTCTGACAGGTCGGGACTGGGTTATCAAACCCAGTCCTTCCGCTAACATGGGAGCATGGTCAACGAGACGAGTGACCGGCCGAGACTCACCCCCAAGGGCGCACGCACCCGGGCACGAATAGTGGAGGAGGCTGCCGCCCTGATCCATGAGCGCGGGGTGGCGGCCGCCACCTTGGACGACGTCAAGGTGGCGGCGGAAGTCAGCGGCTCTCAGATGTACCACTACTTCCCCGACAAGAACGATCTCGTGCAGGCGGTCATCGACTACCACGCCGACGCCATCGTCAATCGCAATCGGCAGGCGCTCAGTAGAGCGAACGGCGTCGAAGCCTGGCGGAACATGGTGATCACCGCAGCGAAGCGCACCAAAGCAAAGGGGGGCTGCCAACTTGGCTCGCTCGTTGGCCAACTCGCCGAGAGTGACCCCGAGGCCCGAGCGCTCATCGCGGCAGGGTTCGATGAGTGGGCAGCCGCCATCGGCGAAGGACTCAGATCCCTTCTTGCCGACGGCAAACTCCGGTCCGACATCGATCCGGACGACCTCGCCACTACTCTGCTCGCCGCGCTCCAAGGAGGGCTTCTGCTCGGTCAGGTACTTCGGAGTTCCCGCCCGATCGAAACTGCGGTCGATACCCTCCTCGCCCTTGCCACCCAGACTTGAGCCCACTCAGCCAACGCTTCGAGCCCGACGGGTAGCCCCGAGTACTGCCCGTGATCCACGCGCCCAGGCAGCCCGCCTGGCGAGCTTCAAGCCAACATGACTCGCGACCGAACAGAACCGTCCTTCGGCACGGCGGCAGGGATGACTTCGCGAGCGTGAAGCCCCAGCGAGATGTCCGCCGTCGGCCGGCACGTGGCCGCACGGTCGCACCGCCTCGTGTTTGTGGCAACGTCGAGGTCCTTCCGATCGGCAGCGTGAGAACTTCGATCCTCGGAGGACCTCGACCCCTACCCCGCCACCGACGCGCCCACAAGCCCTTACACCCTCAACTGCGGAGAGCCGTTTGGGCACCAGTGGATTGCTCAGCACCCACATCGAGGACGTCAACCGCGCCGAGGTCGACCGTCGGCGCGCTCGGAGGAGCCGGGCTGAGCCGCCGCGACAGCCGCGCCACGTTTCTGCCTCAGGTCGGACGCTGCCCGACGACCGCCACGAGGCCGGGCGGCAGCGGCTCGTCGCCAAAGCTCGCCCGCAGCGCGGCCTCGACACCGGACGCGGCGAGCAGGTCGGGCAGATCCGCGACGTCGACCAGGACGTTGTCATGCAGCTCGGCCTCGCGACGCCACCGGTCGTCGGCCTCGCGCACGAACATCGTCATGTCACGGCGAAACGTTCGATCGTCGGGCACCGACGTGCGCGTGATGAGCACCCAGTCCTCACCGAACCACACCGACGGTGGCTGGTCCAGGCGTGCCCTGCCCCACTCCAGGTCACAGATGTCGAAGGCAAGCACGCCCCCCGGTCGCAGCGCCGTCGCCAGCGCGGTCAGCGCCGCCCGAATCTCCTCCTCGGTGTCGAGGTAACTCAGCGGATGACCGACGCTCACGATCGCGTCGGCTGGCGGCACCGGGTCCGCCGGCAAGCGGAGCTGTTCGAGCGCCACCACGCCCGGCGCGTACTCGCGAGCGAGCTCGACCATCGCGGGCGACGCATCGGTGGCGAGCACGCGGTGACCCGCGTCCACGAGATACTTCGTCAACAGCCCTGACCCGCACCCAATCTCGAGCACGAGCCCACGGCGGGCGAGCACCGGCTCGAGGATGGTCAAGACACCGGGCGCCACGCGGTCGGCGTGGAATCCGAAGCCCTCGTGGTGGATCCGGGCCAGATCGGCCCGGTAGTAGGGCGTGGGAGGCATGGGCACCTCGTCGCTCGGCGACGCCGCCCTCGGCATCGGGGGTCCGACGCAGTCTGGCCGAGCGCGGCGACGCGGTTCTGTCTTGAGGCGGCGGTGGTCGAGGCGACGGTGACAGGCGTGAAGCCGCCGGCTCCCGCGCCGAACACGATTCCGCCAAGAGCGCCCACGATGTACGCAACGACGGCAACCACGACGGTCCGCACCCCGCGGCCCCACACCCGAACGACCGTAACGCGCGATCGCTGGACTGTCTGGAGCCAGCTACCGCGGGCGTGGGCGGGTCTCGACGGGCTTGACGCCGCGGTGGATGCCTTCAGCGACCACCCGGCTTGCCCATCATTCGCCCATCAAACTGGCGACACGGGCCCGCACGGGGATAATCAGACGGACGAAAACCTACGTGAGGACTCCTCTCATGGAGCCGTACATCCCCATCCCGTTAGCAACCAGTTAGCAAGAGTTCGAACTGCGAGCCGAGCGGAAGTCACGCACACCCATTTCGAGGGTCAGCAGCAGTGCCCGGAGGAGGAGTCGAACCTCCACGCCCCGAGGGGCTAGCGGGTTTAAGCCGCCTGCGTCTGCCGTTCCGCCATCCGGGCCCCATTCGAGGGTAGGCGGTCCTCCGAGGGGGTCTCGCGCGCCGCGGCAAGCAGCGCGGCGCGGGCCCGACCGGCGGCGTCGCCGGCGAGGCGGTTGGCCCGCACGACGCCTTCGACCATGTCGGTGGTGACGTCCGCCAGGGAGCGGTCACGGCGCACGACCGAGATGAGCGCCCCGCCCGGGTAGTGGCGCACGGTGCGCACGGCACCGCGGAGCCGGGGGGGCGATCGGAAGGCGGGGACGGTCAGCCCCTCGGCGCGGGCGGCCGCGCCGAGGCGCCGCGCGGTCTGCGCGAACTGGAGCGCCGTGGCGGCGCTGTGGGATCGAGGGTCTCCGCCCATCCGTTGCAGGGTCGCGCCGAGGTGTGACGCTCGGGGAGTGGCCCGGCGCCGCCGCCGTCCGTCCACGCCCCCGGCCGGCTCACCACCGCTCGGTGAGCCACTCGATGAGCGCGGTCAGGTCGAGGCCACGCGCGTAGTCGACGAGGAACGGAATCTGGTCGACGGCGTCCTGCCCGATCGTGACGCCGGGCTCGAACGTGGGCGCGAACCGGTAGTAGCGGTCGTGGAGCAAGTGACGGCACTGGTAGTCGGCGATCCCGTTGACCCCGTCGAGCATCAGGTCGATGAGGCGCCGCACCCACTGCAGCTGGCCCCAGTCGTGCGATCCCTCGATGTACTGCAACGCATGCCCCGTCCCGAGCGAGAGCAGCACGAGCTGCGCCAGGTCGCCCCGGTCGCGGGCGTCGTTCCGCGGGTCCTGGGTCTGGGCGACCGCGCACATCGACGGGTTGGTGGCGAACACGCCCCCGTCGACGAACCCGTCGGCGGTCGGGAAGTAGGTGGGTGCCGCGGCGGTGTAGGTGCTGACCTCGTACACGAGCCGCGCGCCATCGGAGTCCTCACCCGGGAAGTTGTGGAAGAGCTTGGGCTTCCACGTGCGCTGGGCGGGGTCCGGCGCCCCGTTGTCGAGGTGGAACGCGGCCACGAGCACACGGCGGTGCAGGTCGGCGAGGCGGCGCTCGCCGAACACCTCGTGGAGCTGACCCCGCAGGTTTTCGAGCCGGTAGGTGGCGCCGATGAGGTTGTCGAGGTCGAGGACCTGGTGGAGGAGCGTCTTGTGGAAGATCGTCGCTGCCCGCTGCTCGTAGAGGTCGAGGATCGCGGGCAGCCCGAGATCGGCGGCGAGCGCCAGCGCGATGAGGCCACCCGTCGAGGTCCCCGCGAAGAGGTCGGTCGTCGCGAGGAGGTCGCCCAGGCCCGGCTCCTGGGTGAGCCGCTGGAGCACGATGACCGGGACGACGCCGCGGACCCCTCCGCCGTCGATGCTGATGACCCGGGACATCGCCATCGCCGCACCTCCTGCTGCGCCGCGATGATGGCCTTCCGCCGGGGAGGCCGTCGGGACGAGGCGAGGAGCGGGGTGCGCCCACGAGGGTCGCTCGGCATCCCCTCCCCCGTCCGGGTTGCCCGGCTCCCGGGGCCAGGACTTCCATGGCCTGGTGGCACCCGTCCCCGCTGACCGCCCGCTCGCCGCCGGCGAGGTGCTGGGCGGGCCCGCCGTCGGCGGTGGCGAGCTGGTGCCGGTGCCCCACACGCCGGACGACGACGGGCTGCGCCCCGGCGACGTCGACGGGTGGGGCCGCAGCGAGCGGATGCGCGTGCTCGCCCGTCGGCTCTACGACCCCGTGTACCGGCGCTGGTTCCGGGTCGAGTGGGAGGGTCTCGAGCACGTCCCCCGGGAGGGCGGCGCGCTGCTGGTCGGCAACCACGCGGGCGCGATCCCGTCCGACGCGCCGGTGATCATGCACGGGATCGAGACGGAGCTTGGGCGCCCGGTGTACGGGATGGCCGACAACCTGTTCCGCGCGCTGCCGGTCGTCGGGACGCTGTGGTCTCGCACCGGGGGGCTCCCGGCGCATCCCGACAACGCGTACCGCCTCCTCCACGATGAGCAGCAGCTCGCGCTCGCGTTCCCGGAGGGCACGAAGGCCACCGGGAAGCTGGCGCGGGAGCGCTACCAGCTGCGCCGCTTCGGGCGGGGCGGCTTCGTGGAGATCGCCATGCGCGCCGGCGTGCCCATCGTCCCGCTCGCGATCGTGGGCAACGAGGAGGCGATGCCGGTCATCTACAAGAACGCCTTCCTCGCCAAGCTCCTGAACATCCCGTACTTCCCCGTGACGGCGAACCAGTTCGTGTTCGGGCCGGTCCTCGGGCTCGTCGTCCCGCTGCCGGCCAAGATTCGCATCCGGGTGCTGCCGCCGGTGCACCTCGACGTCGCGCCGAACCAGGAGCGCTACAACCGCAGTGTCGTCATGGAAGTGTCGGACCGCATCCGGGCGTCGATCCAAGACGCCCTCTACGACGGGCTGCGCGACCGCCGCAGCGTCTGGTTCGGCTGATGCGGATCCTCCTTACCGGCATCGGCACGTACTTCGGGAGCCGGCTCGCGCAGATCCTCGAGACCGATCCGGCCGTCGACCTCATCGTCGCCCTCGACACCCGAGAGCCGGTGCTGCCCCTGGAGCAGACCGAGTACGTGCGCGCCGACTCGTCGTTCTCGATCCTCGAGCGCATCGTGAAGGCGACGCGGGTCGACACGATCGTGCACACGCACCTCATCGTCGACTCGACGAAGGACAGCGGGAAGGCCCTGCACGAGATCAACGTGATCGGGACGATGAACCTGCTCGCCGCCGCCGGCGCCGCGGGGAGCACGGTCCGCAAGGTCGTCCTGAAGTCCTCGACGCTCGGCTACGGGTCGAACTTCGAGGATCCCTACTTCTTCCGGGAGACGATGCGACGCACGAAGGCGCCGCACACGCGCGTCGAGCGGTCGCTGCTCGAGGTCGCGGGCGTCGTGGGCGACTTCGCGGAGGACAACCCGCACGTGACCGTCACCAAGCTGCGGTTCGCGAACGTCCTCGGGGAGCACCTCGACACGCCGCTCGCCCGGATGCTGCGCCTCCCCGCGGTGCCGGAGATCTTCGGCTTCGACCCGCGGCTCCAGTTCGTGCACGAGGACGACGTCACCCGGGCGATCGCGTACGCCACGCTGCGCGACGTGCCGGGCGTCTTCAACGTGGCCGGGGACGGGACCATGCCCTGGAGCGAGGTGTGCACGGTCGTCGGGAAGCGGCGCGTGCCGCTCCCGCCCGTGCTCACCGGCCTGGCGGCCGAGCCGCTGCGGCTCTTCGGCCTGGTCGACCTGCCCCCCGAGGTGCTCGCCCTCCTCCGCTACGGCCGGGGGGTCGACACCACCGCGCTCCAGGAGGCGGGGTACCGCTACGAGTACACGACGGCGGGCACCGTCGACGCGTTCGCGAAGGCCCTGCGCCTCCAGACCACGGTCGGCCAGACCGAGTACCGCTACGAGCGCGACGTGGAGAACTTCTTCCGCCACTCCCCGGCGGTGGTGCGCGACGGCTCCTGAACCCACCCTGCACGTCGAGCGCCGCGACGGCGTCGCGGTGCTGACGCTCGACGACGAGGCCCGCCGCAACGCCCTGAGCGCCCCGATGGTCGACGCGATCGTCGCCGCGGTCGACGCGGCGGAGGCCGACGACGCCGTGGGGGCGCTCGTCGTGACCGGCGTGCCGCCCGCCTTCTGCTCGGGCGCCGACACGTCGAACCTCCGGGCCCTCGGGGACGGCGAGTCCGACGCCGGCTCCGTCCGGTCGATCTACGACGGGTTCCTCCGCGTGCGGGACTGCACCCTCCCGACCGTCGCGGCGGTGAACGGCCCGGCCGTCGGAGCCGGCTTCAACCTGGCGCTGTGCTGCGACGTCCGCGTCGCCGCCGAGTCGGCGCGCTTCGATTCGCGCTTCGCCACGATCGGGCTGCACCCGGGCGGCGGGCACACGTGGATGCTGGACCGGGCCGTCGGGCCGCACGCCGCCGCGGCGATGGCGCTGTTCGGCGCCCGCGTCGACGGACGGCGTGCCGTCGAGCTCGGGCTCGCGTGGGCCTGCGTGCCCGACGCGGAGGTGCTCGACGCGGCCGTTGCCTTCGCCGGGCCCGTCGCCGCGCTGCCCCACGCGCTCGCGCGGTCGGTGAAGGCGTCGCTCCGCGAGACGCCGGCACTCGCCTTCGACGCCGCCGTGGCCGTCGAACTCGAGCGGCAGGCCGCGTCGCTGCAGGCCGGCTGGGTCGCCGAGCGGCTCGCCGCCCGTCGCCGCTGAGCGACCGATCGGCCGTCGGCTCGCGCCTCGGCCACGCTTCGCCACGGCAGTCGATCCGGGCTATGAACACACGCACAAGCCGATGGGCGTGGTGGGCGCCCCCCCGAAGATCAGAGGAGCAGGAACATGGCGAAGCTCGGTCTCACGCACCACTTCAAGGGCGCCACGAAGGAGCAGTACGACACGACGGTGAAGGCGGTGCACCCCAACGACGGCAAGGGACTGCCCGCCGGGCAGTCGTACCACGCGGCCGGCCCGACCGAGGACGGCTTCCTCGTCGTGGCGATCTGGGACTCGCCGGCGTCCTGGGAGAGCTTCCGTGACGAGAAGCTGCTGCCGACGCTGGCGAGCCTCCCGAACGGGCTGCCCGGCCCGCCGACCGAGACCACCTTCGAGGTGCACAACGAGATGGGCGCCTAGCGCGTCCTGACCCGAGCGTGCGGAGCGGGCCGGCGCGACGCGCGCCGGCTCGCCGTCCGGTCGACGGTGCGCCGGCGCCGATCAGCGTCGGACGAGGAACGCCGCTTCGATCTCGCCGCGGCGCATCGCCCAGTCCTCGGCGGTGATGCCGTAGCGGACGTGGTCCTCCCAGACCCCGCGGATCTGGAGGAACCGCTCCGCGGTCCCCTCGTCGCGCAGCCCGAGCTTCTCGGCGACCCGCCGGCTCTTGGCGTTGCGCGGCACGATCGCCGCCTCCACGCGGTGGAGGGCCAGCTCGTCGAAGGCGAAGCGCAGCACGACGGCGACCGCCTCGGGCATGTAGCCGTGGCCCGCGTGCTCGATGTCGATCCAGTAGCCGACGTTCGCGGACTGGAACGGGCCACGCTGGACGCTGCCGAGGCTCACCTCGCCGATGAAGGCGCCCTTGCGCAGGAAGATGCCGAAGCCGTAGGCGGCGTCGAAGTGGCGCTGGCGCTCCCAGGCGCCGCAGCGGGCCTTGAACGCCTCCGGGTCGGTGATCGGGTCGGGCGCGCCCGGCTCGGCGAGCGGCTCCCAGGGCTCGAGCCACTCGCGGCTGCGGATCCGGACATCCCGCCAGGCCTCCCAGTCGGCGGCTTTCAGCGGGCGCAAGGTCACCCGGGAGCCGCGCAGCGTGTCGCCTCGCCCCATCGACGCCGAGGTTACGCGCCGGGGCGTGTCAGGCTTCCGGCGTGGCGCTGCCCGCGGACGGCCGACTGGCCTGGCTCGACCTCGAGATGACCGGGCTCGACGTGACGCGGCACGTGATCGTCGAGGTCGCGGTGCTCGTCACCGACGCGCAGCTCGCGCCGCTCGACGACGGGATCGACGTCGTCGTGCACCAGCCGCCCGAGGCGCTGGCCGAGATGAACGACACGGTGCTGGCCATGCACACCCGGTCGGGGCTCCTCACCGAGATCGAAGGGTCGCGGGTCTCCCTCGAGGAGGCCGGCGAGCAGGCCCTCGCCTACCTCCGGGGCCACGTCCCGGAGCCCGGGCAGGTGCCGCTGTGCGGGAACTCGATCGGCGTCGACCGACGGTTCCTCGACCGTCAGCTCCCCGCGCTGGACGCGTTCCTGCACTACCGCAGCATCGACGTGTCGTCCCTGAAGGAGCTGTGCCGCCGGTGGTACCCCGACGTGTACAAGGGACGGCCCGGCAAGCGCGAGACACATCGGGCGCTCGACGACGTCCGCGAATCGATCGCCGAGCTCGCCTACTACCGCGACACGATGTTGCGGCCGGTCGAGGCGCCCGCCTCCTAGAGCTGGTCGCGCAGCGCCCCGAGCAGCGTGGTCACGTTGCGGTCCCGCGCCGCGTGGCCGAGCAGCCCGATCCGCCAGGCCTTCCCGGCGAACTCGCCGAGGCCGGCGCCGACCTCGATGCCGTACGTCTCGAGGAGCTCTTTCCGCAGTGTCGCGTCGTCGACTCCTTCGGGCAGCCACGCCGAGGTCAGCTGGGGCAGGCGGTGGCCCTCCTCGGCGAGCAGGCCGAATCCGAGGCGGGGCAGCTCGTGCTGGAGCCGGGCGCCGACGCGGCGGTGGCGGGCCCAGACGGCGTCGAGGCCCTCGTCGAGGATGGCGCCGAGCGCGGCGTGCAGCGACTGGATCATCGCGATGGGCGCCGTGTGGTGGTAGGCGCGCTGCGCGCCGGCGACGTAGCGCTCGAGGAGCGTCACGTCGAGGTACCAGGACTGCGGAGGCGCCGAGCGGGCCCGCACCCGGGCCCGGGCGCGCTCGGAGAAGGTGAGCGGGGCAAGGCCGGGCGCGACCCCGAGGCACTTCTGGGTGCCCGAGTAGCAGGCGTCGACCCCCCAGCCGTCGACCTCGACGGGGATCCCACCGAGGCTCGTGACGGCGTCGACGACGAGCAGCGTGCCGGTGTCGCGCAGCGCGGCGAGCGGCCCGACGTCGTTCTCCGCGCCGGTGGACGTCTCGGCGTGCACGACGGCGAGCAGCCGCGCCTCGGGGTGCTCGCTCTGCGCCTCGAGGAGCGCGTCCGGGTCGAGGGTCCGGCCCCAGGGCGCCTCGACGCGGACGACCTCGGCGCCGCAGCGGCGCGCCACCTCGCACATCCGCTCGCCGAAGACGCCGTTCACGCCGACGATCGCGGTGTCGCCCGGCTCGAGCAGGTTGACGAAGCACGCCTCCATGCCGGCCGACCCGGTGCCGCTCACCGGGAACGTCAGCGCGTTGTCCGTCCGGAAGACGAGGCGCAGCCGCTCCATCGTCTCGTCGAGGATCGCGAGGAACTCGGGGTCGAGGTGGCCGAGCATCGGGCGCGTGAGCGCCGTCGTCGCCTCCGGGTAGGGGTTCGAGGGGCCCGGCCCGAGCAGCAGCCGATCCGTCCAGGGCATGGGCGGCGATCCTACGAGCCGGACCGGCGCACGCTCGGCGCCGCCGGCGTGGCGACGTCCTCGGGCGTCCGGGCCGACGCGCCGAGGCGGGCCCGTGCCCGCGCCCGGACCTAGACGGGCGTGACGAGCTCGTCCCAGTGCTCGAGGAGCAGGCCCACGACGGGACGGGCGGGCGACCCCGCAGCGAGGCCGCGGGCGACGTCCGCGGCGGCGCGCGCGACGCGGGTCACCTCCGCGTCGGGGAGCGGGATGCCGGCGCGGCCGGCGGCCTCCTGCACCGCCTTCGCGGCGTCGGTCGCCGCTTGCGCGGCGCGGCGGCTGCCCCGCGTGCGGCGCAGCAGCTTGTCGATCGCGATCGTGGCGCGCCACCAGTCGACCTCGTCGCAAATCTGCTCGGCGTCCAGCGAGGCCGCCACGCGGTGCAGATCGTCCGCGCTCATCGCGCGCAGGGCCGCGTTGAAGGGGTCGGGTCGCGTCGGCGGGCGCGTGCCGTCCATCGACGCATTGTCCGCTCGCGCCGCCCGAAAGTGGTGGATTTCGAGTCAGGCGATGCTGCGCGCCAGCCCGTCGAGGATGTCGTCCTCCGAGACGAGCAGCTCGTCGAGCTCGAGGCCGCGCAGCACGGACACGAGCACGACTGCGCCGCCGACGACCGTGTCGACCCGCGCCGGCTCGAGGCCGGGGTTGTGCCGTCGCTGCGCCGTGGGCTCGAGCGCGAGCGTGCGGAACACGTCCTCGGCGGCGTCGCGCGTGAGCCGGAAGTGGTGGATGGCCTCCCGCGAGTAGGGCACGCCCTGCTCGACGGCCGCCACGGTGGTGATCGTGCCCGCGAGCCCGATGGCCGTCTTGACGTCGTCGAGCCCGGGGAGGGTGCGCGCGACCTCGCTCACCTCGTCGCGCACGACCGAGACGGCCTGGGAGAGCTCCTCGGCGGTCGGCGGGTCGGAGTGCAGGTACGCCTCGGTGACCCGGACGCAGCCGACGTCGACCGAGGTCGACGCCTCGGGGGTCCTCGTCCCGACCGTGAACTCGGTCGACCCGCCGCCGATGTCGAGGACGAGGAACGGCGGCGGCTCGTCGGTCAGGCCCGCGGTCGCGCCGTGGAACGAGAGGTGCCCCTCCTCGTCCCCGGTGAGCAGCTCCGGCCGGGTGTGGAGCGCCTCCGTCGCGGCGGCGAAGAAGTCGTCGCGGTTCGTGGCGTCGCGTGCCGCGCTCGTCGCCGTCGCTCGCACCGCGGCGACGTCCTGGGCCGAGATCGCGTCGTGGTACTCGCCGAGGACGGCCACGGTGCGCTCGATCGCCGCGGGGGCGAGGCGATGCGTGGCGTCGACCCCCTCGCCGAGACGCGTGATGTGCATCCGCCGGTCGAGGCTCACCAGCCGGCCATCGGGGCCGCCGGTGATGTCGGCCACGAGGAGGCGGACCGAGTTGGTCCCGATGTCGACGGCGGCGACGCGGGTCACGCGAGCTGGTCGGCGACCCATGCGCCGACGGGGTCGTCGCCGCCGGCGAGGTGCCACGCGTAGTGCGCATGCAGGCACTTCACGCCGGTGCGGGTGCCGCCCACCCCGCCGTGCGGCCGCGGGCCGTCCCAGTCGTCGGGCAGGGCCGCGTCCCGCTCCGCGGCGTACACCGCGTGGGCGCGGGCGAGGGCCGTCGGGTCGACGACCGTCCCGGCGGTGCGGACGCCCCCCGCGGCCTCCAGCCGCGCCACCCGCCGGTTGAGGGCCGGATCGCAGAGCCAGTACCGGGTCGGCATGGGCACGCCGTCCGCCGTGAGGGGGGCGTTGCGCAACACGACCGGCGCGCCGTCGACATCGCGCACCACGACGTCGAAGGCGGCGTCGGGCTCGCGCCCGAGCCTGGCGCGCACCGCGTCGGCGTCGGCGGCGACCATCGGCGTCAGTCTACGGAGGGCCTGTCGCGGCCCGACCGGGTGACGGGTCCCGCTACGGGACGGTCGGCGGCGTGGTCGTCGGCGGCGCCGCCGGGACGAGGACGTAGGGCGTCTCGCCCGGGCGGACCAGCCCGTACTGCTGTCGGGCGATCCGCTCGACCGCGGCGCTGCCCTGGAGCTGCTTCGCCTCGCGCTGCAGCGACGCGGTCGCGTGCTGCAGGTCCTCGAGGTGACGCTGCGCCGCGCTGATCTGGCCCCGCTGGGACAGCAGGGTGCGCACGGGGTAGCCGAAGGCGAACAGCAGCCCCACCACGGCGACGACCGCGAGCGTCGCGCCCAGCACGGCCCGGCGGCGGCGAACCCGCGCGCTGGGGCGACCCGCCTTCGGCTCGGCGGTCGACCGGCGCCGCGTGCGGCGGCGGGACGGGGGCGCGGCCGGGCGTCGGCGCCGCTCAGCCACGTTGCTCAGGCCCCCGGCCCGCGCCGGCGAGCGCCGCGCCACCGAGGTAGGCGGCGACGCCGCCGAGCTCGTCCTCGATGCGCAGCAGCTGGTTGTACTTGGCGACGCGGTCGGTGCGTCCCGGCGCGCCGGCCTTGATCATCCCGCAGTTCGTCGCGACGGCCAGGTCGGCGATCGTGGTGTCCTCGGTCTCGCCGCTGCGGTGCGACACGACGCTCGTGTAGCCGTGGCGCGAGGCGAGCAGCATCGTGTCGAGCGTCTCCGAGAGCGTGCCGATCTGGTTCACCTTGATGAGGATCGAGTTGGCGACGCCGCGGTCGATGCCGGCGCGGAGGCGCTCGGGGTTGGTGACGAACACGTCGTCGCCGACGAGCTGGCGCGCGCCGAGCCGGCCCGTGAGCGCAGCCCAGCCGTCCCAGTCGTCCTCGGCCATCCCGTCCTCGATCGACACGAGCGGGAACCGCTCGCAGAGGCCGCGCAGGTACTCGACCCAGTCGCCCGCCGGGAAGGTCCGGCCCTCACCGGCGAGCTGGTAGGCGCCGTCGCGATACAGCTCGGTGGCGGCGACGTCGACGGCGAGCGCGACGTCGTGGCCCGGCTCCAGGCCCACGGCGGTGATCGCCTCGACGAGCAGCTCGAAGGCCTGCTCGTTCGTGTCGAGGCTCGGCGCGAACCCGCCCTCGTCCCCGAGGCCGGTGCTGAGCCCGCGGTCGTGCAGCAGGCGGCCGAGGCGGTGGTACGTCTCGGCGCCCCAGCGCAGCGCCTCCCCGAAGCTCGCCGCGCCGACGGGGGCGAGCATGAACTCCTGCACGTCGACGTTCGAGTCGGCGTGGCGGCCGCCGTTCAGGACGTTGAGCAGCGGCATCGGGAGCACGTGCGCGTCGACACCGCCGAGGTAGCGGTAGAGCGGCAGCCCGGCCTCGTCCGCCGACGCCTTCGCCACGGCGAGCGACACCGCGAGGAGCGCGTTCGCACCGAGCCGGCCCTTGTTCGGGGTGCCGTCCAGTACGACGAGCTCGTCGTCGAGGAGGCGCTGGTCCGCCCCCTCGAGGCCCGTGACCGTGTCGGCGATCTCACCGTTGACGTGTCCGACGGCGGCAAGGACGCCCTGGCCGCCGTAGCGCTCGCCGCCGTCGCGCAGCTCGGCGGCCTCGTGCGCGCCGGTGCTCGCGCCGCTCGGCGCGATCGCGCGCCCTTCGGCGCCCGACGCGAGCACGACCTCGGCCTCGACCGTGGGGTTGCCGCGCGAGTCGAGCACCTCGCGGCCGATCACCTCGACGATCTCACTCATGACCCGACCGCCATCCCCCGGGCCTGTGGCCTGTGTGGCTCGTGTGGTTGGAGGCCCGAATGTAGCCGCGGGACGGCGAGGCGCAAGGGACGGAACAAACCGGACACCTCCGGGCGCGTCGAGGCGTCCGTACACTCGAGGCGTGGCCGACGTGGTGCACGACGAAGCGGGGACGGCATCGATCGCCGAGATCGGCCTGAACCCGTTCGCCCCGGGCTTCTTCGACGATCCCTACGCCCAGTACCGGGCCCTGCGGGCCATCGCCCCGGTCCACCAGAGCCCGATCGGCCCGTGGACGGTCACCCGCTACGAGGACTGCTCCCGGCTGCTCCGCGACCCGACCCTCTCGGTCGAGGAGCGCAACGCCACCGCCATGCCGCGCAGCGCCGTGCTCGAGGCCGCCGGCATCGAGCGGGGCGAGCGCGGCAGCCGCGCCATGCTCAACATCGACCCGCCGGACCACACCCGCATCCGCCGCCTCGCCCAGCAGGCGTTCACGCCGCGGCGCGTCGAGGCGCTCGTCCCCCGGGTCCAGGCGCTCGTCGACGGGATGCTCGACACGGTCGCGCCGCGCGGCGAGATGGACGTCATCGCCGACCTCGCCTTCCCGCTGCCCTTCGCGGTGATCTCCGAGATGCTCGGCATGCCCGAGCACGACCGGACCGAGCTGCGCGGCTGGTCACACACCCTCGTGAAGTCGCTCGAGCCGATCGTGGTGCCCGAGGAGCTGCCCGGGATCATGGACGCGGGCGACCACATCACCGAGCACGTCGACGCCGCCATCGCGTGGAAGCGGCGCCACCCGGCCGACGACCTGCTGAGCGCGCTCATCGCCGCCGAGGAGGAGGGCGACCGGCTCTCACCCGCCGAGCTGCGTGACCAGGTCGTGCTCCTCTACCTCGCCGGGCACGAGACCACCGTGAACCTCATCGGCAACGGCACGCTCGCGCTGCTGCGCCACCCCGACCAGCTCGCGCGGCTGCGGGCGGACCCGGCACTCGACGGCAACGCCGTCGAGGAGCTCCTCCGCTACGACAGCCCGGTCCAGTTCTCCCGACGCGTCGCGCTCGCCGACTTCGAGCTCGGCGGCGCGGACGTCACCGCTGGCACCTTCCTCTTCACGTGCCTCGGGGCGGCGAACCGCGATCCCGAGCACTTCGGGTCGAGCGCCGAGCAGCTCGACCTGCGCCGCCGCGAGGCGCCCCACCACATCTCCTTCGGTGGCGGCATCCACCACTGCCTGGGCGCGGTGCTCGCCCGCGCCGAGGCGCGGGTCGCCGTCCCGACACTGGTCCGCCGCTTCCCGCGGCTCGCGCTCCGCGACGAGACGCCGCGCTGGAACGGGCGGATGGTGCTGCGCGGCGTGGACGAGCTGCCGGTCACCTTCTGAGGCGCGGCGCGGGCCGCGCCTCGGGCACAGCCCAGCGTGCGGCGAGCGCGGCCGCGTCGAGGCGGTGCAGGTCGACGCCGTCGCGAGCCGCGTCGCGCTCCACCGCCTCGACGCGGGCCCGGAACTGCGCCGACCAGCCGCGGAGAGCAGATTCGGCGTCGACGCCGAGCGCGCGGGCAAGCTGGACCGCGGCGGCGAGCAGCTCGCCGAGCGTGGCCTCGTCCCCCTGCTCCCGGAGCCGTTCCGCGGCCGCCTCGATGCCGTCGAGCGACGTCGCGGCGTCGGCCGGCGCGAGACCGATCGCCGTGGCCTTGCGGAACAGCTTGTGCGCGTAGAGCAGCGAGGGGAGTCCCGGCGTGATGCCCGCGACGACGGAGTCGGTGGCCTTCTCCTCCTTCTTGATCTGCTCCCAGTTGCGCATCACGTCGTCGACCGTCGCGGCGTCGACCGGGCCGAAGACGTGCGGGTGGCGGCGCACGAGCTTGTCGTGGATGCCCCGCTCCACGTCGCCGAGCCCGAACGCGCCGATCTCCTCGGCGAGCACGACGTGGAAGATCACCTGGTAGAGCAGGTCCCCGAGCTCGTCGACGAGCGCGGCGTAGGCCGGGTCGTCGGCGTCGGCGCCGCCGGGCGCCGCGGCGGGGAGGGCTTCGACGGCCTCGACGACCTCGTAGGCCTCCTCGAGCAGGTAGCGGGTGAGCGAGTGGTGGGTCTGCTCCGCGTCCCACGGGCAGCCGCCCGGGCGGCGCAGCGTCCGGGCGAGCTCGAGGAGCCGGGCCAGCTCGAGGCCCGGCGCCGGGCTCGGCAGGGTGAGGGCGAGCGTCGTGAGGTGGTCGGGTGCGACACGGTCGAGCTCGCCGAGCGGGACGGTCGTCGCGGTCTCGTCGGCCAGCCCGAGGTGGCGCAGGACGGTGACGGGCGTGGTCGGGTCGGCGTGGTCGAGCAGCGCGAGTTTGGCGTCACCGAGCACGAAGGGGTCGTCGCACTGCGCGACGAGGAGGGTGCCGCCGAGATCGAGCCCGGCGGACTCGAGGGCGCGGCCGTCGACGACACGGGCGAGGTCCTCGAGCGGGTCGACGCCCAGCCGGGTCCACGCCAGGTCGGCGAAGGAGAGCCCGGCGACGACGCGCAGCTCGATCTCGCCGGCGTCCGCCGCCTCGTGGAGCAGGGCGACCGTGCGCTCCGCCACGGCGGGGCTGCCCGGCACCGCGTACGCGACCTCGTCGTGCTCGGCCGCCGCTCCCACGACCGTCTCGACGATGGCCCGGTAGGCGCCCTCGAGGTCCTCGGCGTCGTCGTAGCGGTCGTCGAGCGCGGGGAGGGCGAGTCCCTCGGCGCGGAGCTGGGTGACGGCCGGATGGCGGGCCGTGCGCGCCAGGCGCGCCGGGGCGGCCTCGAGCGCGGCGCGTGCGGCGGGGAGGACGAGGTCGGCGCCGGCCGGGCCGAGCCCGACGACGACCACCCGACCCCGGGGCGGCATCAGCCCGACGGGGCGGGGGCGGCCGCGCCGCGGCTCGACGCGCCCGGCGGGACGACGCGGCCGTTGCGCCGGTCCCACGTGCCGTAGCGCGGGTCGAGCGTCACCTGCGCGCCGCGGGCGAGACCGAGCACGTCGCCCAGGGCGAGGCTCTCGAGGTCAGCGGTCTGGGGCTGGTCGCGCACGAGGATGAGGTGGAAGCCGAACTGGGTCTGCACCGGTGCCGACACCTGCCCGATCGGCTGGGTCTGCGCGGCCTGCTCGAATCCGGTGACGAACTGCTGGTTGTCGAGGCAGCCGAGCTCGCCACCCTGCACGGCCGAGCCGCCGTCGATCGAGTGCTGGCGGGCGAGGGTCGCGAAGTCGGCGCCGGCCGCGAGCTGGCCGGCGATCGCCACCGCCTCGGCCTGGCTGCTCACCAAGATATGGGCCACGAAGCGGTGCGACGGGCAGGTCGCGAGCGCCGCGGCGTGCAGCCGCGCCGTGTGGCGGGCGAGGTCGTCGTCGCGCACCGCGACGATCCGTGCGAATCGGGCCTGGAGGTCGGCGCGGAACGACGACGGGAGCGTGCGCAGCACGGCCTCGCTGCCGAGGAGGCTCACCGCGAGCCCGTCCGCCTGGGACCGGTCGGCCGTCGTCACCGCGAGGTGGTGCTGGGTGATCGTGTCGTCGACCAAGGTCTGGACGATGCGCAGCGACAGCCAGCCGGCGGTGTAGCTGGAGACGATCGAGCCGGGCTGGGTCGAGAGGGCCTGGCTGCCGGACTGCTTGATCGCTTTGGCGAACGCGGCATTGTCGGTGAGGGCAGTCAGCTCGCTGTCCACGTCGGCCTGCGACACGGTGTGGCCGTTCACCGTGAACGCCGGCGCGCCGCTGCCGACCGCGACGTACGCGGCGAAGCCGCCGGCGAGTGCGAGGACGCCGAGCGCGGCGGCGAGGACGGGGAGTCGCTTCACGGCGCGGCGGAGCCTACTGGGGCCCCTTGGTCGCGGGGCACCAGCTCCTCGAGCAAGGCGGTGAGCGTCGGCGCGACCTCGGCCGGCGGCACCCGGGTGGGCACGAGCAGCTCCTCGCGGCTCGCCTTCGCGCCGGGGGCGAGGCGGCGCAGCCGCAGCTCCTGCGACGTGCGCAGCTCGAGGCCGCGCAGCCGGGCGGCGCCGCCCGCGAACGCGACGCTGCGGATCCCGAGGCGGACGCACTCGGCGCGCAGTCGCGCCGCGTCGAGCAGCGCGACGGCGGGGGCTGGGGGCGGCCCGTAGCGGTCCTCCCACTCGGCGCGCACGTCGTCGACGTCGCCCGGGTCGCGCACCGCGGCGAGGCGCCGGTAGGCCTCCATGCGCACGTCGTCGCGGGTCACGTAGTCACGCGGGAGGTGCGCGTCGAGCGGCAGGTCGATCGTCACCTCGACGGGCTCCTCGACGGGCTCGCCCTTCAGCTCGCTGACCGCCTCGGTCACGAGCTGGCAGTACAGGTCGAAGCCGACGGCGGCGATGTGACCGGACTGGTCGGAGCCGAGCAGGTTCCCGGCGCCGCGCTGCTCGAGGTCGCGCATCGCGATCGCGAAGCCCGACCCGAGCTCGGTGAACTCACCGATCGTCTTCAACCGCTCGTACGCCTCCTCGGACAGCGCCCGGTTCGCGCGGGTGGAGCAGGTACGCGTAGGCACGCTGGCCGCGGCGCCCGACGCGTCCCCGCAGCTGGTACAGCTGCGCGAGCCCGAGCCGGTCGGCGCGGTCCACGATGAGCGTGTTCACCGTCGGGATGTCGAGGCCGCTCTCGATGATCGTCGTGCAGACAAGCACGTCGTACTCGCGCTCCCAGAAGTCGAGCACGACCCGCTCGAGGCGGGACTCGTCCATCTGGCCGTGCGCGACGGCGAGCCGCGCTTCGGGCACGAGGTCGCGGAGGTGCTCGGCGACGAAGTCGATGTCCTTCACCTGGTTGTGCACGAAGAAGGCCTGGCCCTCGCGCAGCAGCTCGCGCCGGATCGCCTCGGCGACGGCGCGGTCGTCGTCCTCGCCGACGTAGGTGAGGATCGGCTGGCGGTCCTCGGGCGGTGTGTTCACCATCGTGAGATCACGGATGCCGGTGAGAGACAGCTCGAGGGTCCGGGGGATCGGCGTCGCCGACAGCGCGAGGACGTCGACGCCGGTGCGCAGTGCCTTGATCTGCTCTTTGTGCTGGACGCCGAAGCGCTGCTCCTCGTCGACGACGAGCAGGCCGAGGTCGTGGAACGTGACGTCGTCGGAGAGGAGCCGGTGGGTGCCGATGACGACGTCGATCGAGCCGGCGGCGACGGCCGCGACGACCTCGCGCTGCTGGCGGGTGGTGAGGAACCGGGAGAGGACCTCGACCCGCACCGGGTAGTTCGCGAAGCGCTCCCGGAACGTCTGGCCGTGCTGGGTGGCGAGCAGGGTCGTGGGGACGAGCACCGCGACCTGCTTGCCGTCCTGCACGGCCTTGAACGCGGCGCGCAGCGCCACCTCGGTCTTCCCGAACCCGACGTCGCCGCAGACGAGGCGGTCCATCGGGCGCGGCGCCTCCATGTCGCGCTTCACGTCCTCGATGGCCTGCGCCTGGTCCGGGGTCTCCTCGAACGGGAACGCCTCCTCGATCTCGCGCTGCCAGACGGAGTCCGGTGAGAACGCGAAGCCGGGGCTTACGAGGCGCCGCCGGTACAGGACGATGAGCTCCTGGGCGATCTCGCGCGTCGCGGCCCGCACCCGCGACTTCGTGCGCTCGAAGTCGGCGCCGCCCATCTTGTGCAGCGTCGGCGTCTCGCCACCCGTGTAGCGGCGCACGACTCCGACCTGGTCGGTGGGGACGTAGAGCTTGTCGCCGCCCTTGTACTCGAGGAGCAGGTAGTCGCGGGCCACGCCGCCGATGGCCCGCTGCACCATGCCGCCGTAGCGCGCCACCCCGTGCGTGGCGTGCACGACGTAGTCGCCGGCTTCGAGCGCGTCGTAGAGGTCGACGGAGCGTCGCGCGCCGCGCGGCGCACGGTGCACGCGTCGGCGCCCCGTCAGGTCGGCCTCGGCGACGAGCGCGAGGCGCGCGTCGGGGAGCACGACGCCGCGGTCGAGCGGCGCGACGCTGACGCCGATGACGCCGGGCGCGTGCCCATCGGCGGTCGCGGCGATGCCGTCCTCGGCGAGCACCTCGGTGAGCCGGTCGGCGGAGCCGGAGCCCTCGGCGGCGAGCACGACGCGGTACCCGTCGGCGGCGAGCGTCCGCAGCCGGCGGGTCAGCCCGTCGGTGTCACCGGCGAGGGGGGCGAACGTCGTCCCGGCGAGGTGCGCGGTGTCCGGGCCCTCGGGGGTGGCGAGCACCGCCGTGGCCCCCGCCCGCGTCTGGGCGAGGACGCGCTCGAACGGCAGCGACAGCCGCGGGAACGTCCCGGACGCGCCCCACGTCTGGGCGAGCGCCGACGCCAGCGCCTCCTCCTCGTCGACGAGCTCCTGGGCGCGGTCGCGTAGCCGCGTCGGCTCGCACACGAGCACGAGGGCCTCCGCGTCGAGCAGGTCGGGCAGGAGGCGCTCGTCGGGCGTGAGCCAGGGCAGCCACGACTCCATCCCGTCGAAGTGCTGCCCCTCGGCGAGGCGTTCCCACTGCTCGGCGCCCCACCGGGCCCGCGTGACCAGCGCGGCGGCGCGCTCGCGCACCTCCGGGGTGGCGAGCAGCTCCCGGGCGGGGAACACGAGCACCGACTCGAGGTCTCGGGTGGAGCGCTGGTCGGCGACCGAGAACGCGGAGAGCCGCTCGACGTCGTCGCCCCACAGGTCGACGCGCACCGGGTGGTCGTCGGTGACCGGGTACACGTCGACGATCGACCCGCGGACCGCCACCTCGCCGCGCGCCTCGACCTGGTACTCGCGCCGGTAGCCGAGCGCGACGAGCCGCTCCACCAGCTCGTCGCGGTCGAGCGTCTCGCCGGTCCGCACGGCGACGGGCTCGGCGTCCTCGACGTGGGGCCCGAGGCGCTGCACGAGGGCGCGCACGGGCGCCACGACGACGCGGGGTCGGAGGTCACCGCCGCGCCGCAGGCGCCAGAGCACCCGCAGGCGCCGGCCCATCGTCTCGAGCGCCGGGGACACGCGTTCGAACGGCAGCGTCTCCCAGGCGGGGAACCACTCGACGGTCGCCGGGTCGAGGAAGCAGCGCAGGTCGTGGGCCAGCCGCTCCCCCTCGGCGCCCGTGGGGACGGCGACGAGGATCGGCCGGCGGGTGCTCACCCCGGCGAGGGCGGCGACGAAGAGGGCCCGGGCGCTCGCCGGCACGGCGACCGTGGGGGCGCGCGCCACGACGGCGCGCACCGCCGCGTCGTCGCGGAGCAGCGGCGCCAGGTCGGCGAGCGGGGGTGTGTCGGGCATGGGCGCGCGGCGACGCCCGGGCGCGGGGCGCGCCCGGGGTGCTCGTCGAGCCTACCGACGGGACGTGAGACCCCGCCCCGGCCCCGGGGGGCGCCCCTGCGCCGTCCGCCGGTACGGTCGGGAGATCACGTCGACATCGGAGACGCGGGCGGGGGACGCGCGGCGCGCGTCGGCGCCGCGGCGAGCAGCCGGGCGGGACCGCCGGGCCGACGTGCCGCGCTCGAGCCACGCCGCGTGGACGCCGCCCGCCGACCGGGCGGACCCGGTCACGCTCCTCGAGGAGCAGAACCGCCGACGGGTGCCCGAGCTCGTCCCGCTGCGGTGGCAGCGGATGCTCGCGTCCCCGTTCGCGTTCCTCCGGGGCGCGGCGGTCGTGATGGCCCACGACCTGGCGGCCACGCCGGCGACCGGGATCATGGTGCAGGCCTGCGGGGACGCCCACGTGGCGAACTTCGGCGTCTTCGCCACCCCCGAGCGCCACCTCATCTTCGACGTGACCGACTTCGACGAGACGCTGCCCGGCCCGTGGGAGTGGGACGTGAAGCGCCTCGCGACGAGCGCCGTCGTCGCGGGCCGCGACGCGGGGATCGGCGAGTCGGCCTGCCTGGCCGCCGCCGAGGCCGGCGTCCGCGCGTACCGCAAGGCGATGCTCGACCTCGGCGAGTCCACCGCGCTCGCCGTCTGGTACTCCCACGTCGACGAGCACACGACGCGGGTGCTGCGCCACGGCCGCTCCCCCGCCCAGCTCGAGCAGCTCTTCACGCTCGCCCGCCGCCAGACCTCGGCGACCGCGCTGCCGGCACTCACCGAGCTGACCAAGTCCGGCTCGTGGCGCATCGTCGACCACCCGCCGCTCGTCACCCACGACGGCATCGCCGAGCATCGCCACGACCTCGAGCGACTCGTCCGCACCTACCGCGACACGCTCACCGACGACCGCCGCGTCCTGCTCGACCGCTTCGAGCTGCGCGACTTCGCCCGCAAGGCCGTCGGGGTCGGCAGCGTCGGCACCCGCTGCTACGTCGCGCTGCTCGTGAGCGACATGGACGAGCCGCTGTTCCTCCAGGTGAAGGAGGCCGACCGGTCGGTGCTCGCGCCGTGGTGGGGCGGGCTCTGGACGGCGTCGGAGGGCCGCCGGGTCGTCGCCGGCCAGCGGATCATGCAGGCCGACAGCGACATCTTCCTCGGGTGGGCCGAGGCCGAGCACCTCGACTACTACGTGCGCCAGCTGCGCGACATGAAGGGCTCGGCGAACTTCGCGACGATGCGCGCCGGCGTCCTCGCCGACTACCTGCAGCTCTGCGGCTGGACGCTCGCCCGCGCCCACGCCCGCACCGGCGCCGCCGCCGAGATCGCCGGCTACCTCGGCAAGGGCGTGGCCTTCGACCGGGCGGCCACGCGCTTCGCCGTGGCGTACGCCGACCAGACCGCCCGCGACCACGCCGCGCTCGTCGAGGCCGAGCGCCGCGGCCGGATCCGCGCCGCGTCGTGAGTCAGCCCGGGGGCCGGGGCCCGTCGGCGCGCGTGCGGCGCTCGGTCGGGGGGTCGTCGTCGCCGCGGAAGCGCCCGGCGTAGCGGCGCGAGTCGAGGTAGCGCAGGAACGGGATGTAGCGCAGCTCGAGCGCGAGCAGCACGAGCCCGGTGGCCACCGCGGCGAGCCCGGGGTAGCCGGCACCCGCCACGACGCCGATGACGGTCGCGGCGAGCACGGCCGAGGCGCCCGTGATGCCGCGGACGACGCCCGTCTGGCCACGGAAGAGGAGGGCGCCGCCCACGAAGCCGACGCCGGTGATCATGCCGGCGATGGCGTTGCCCGCGTTGTGGGCGAGCGCGACGGCGGCGAGCGCGGCCCCGGCGGTGCCGATGAGCGCGTAGGTGCGGTCGCCGACCGGGCCGCCGCGCAGCTCGCGCTCGAAGCCGATCGCGAACGTGAGGCCGAACCCGAGCGCGACCCGGCCGACCAGCTCCCCTTCGCTCATCGCATCCAGTGTGGCGAGGCGCGCCACATCGGGTGGGGATCTCAGGCCGTGGCTGTGCCGTTGAAGCGGTTCATGGCGGCGTCGACGCCCTCGGCGGCGATGACCTCGACGGCGTCGGCCGCCTGCTCGAGCGTCACGTCGATCTCGGCGCGCTCGCGCGTCGAGAACCCCGAGAGCACGTGGTCGGCCCCGCGCTCCTTGGAGACGGGTTTGCCGACGCCGATGCGCACCCGGGAGAACGCGTCGCTGTGCAGGTGCGCCTTGATCGAGCGCAGCCCGTTGTGGCCCGCGAGCCCGCCGCCGGCCTTCACGCGCAGCGTCGCGGTGGGCAGGTCGAGCTCGTCGTGGACGATCACGAGCGCCTCGGGGGTGACGCCGTAGCGGCGGACGAGGCGGCGCACCGCGTCCCCCGAGTCGTTCATCCACTGGTCCGGGACGGCGAGCGCGACGCGGCGGTCGCCGATGCGGACCTCGTCGGCGCGGGCCCGCTCCTTCCCCGAGCGGAGGCGGCCACCGTGGCGACCCACGAGCCGCTCGACGACCTCGGCGCCGACGTTGTGACGAGTGCGGGCGTACTCGGCGCCGGGGTTGCCGAGCCCGACGACGAGCAGGTCGGCCGGCGTCCCGGTGCGCGCCGGCGGCGTCCCCCGCCGCCGCAGCACGGGTTACTCCCCGCCGCCCTCGTCGGCCGTGTCGCCGGCCGCAGGCGCCTCGCCGCCCTCCTCGGCGCCCTCGGCACCTTCGGCGGCCTCGCCCTCGGCGGCCTCGGCGGCCTCCTCCTCGGCGGTGACGCGGGGCGCGACGACCTGGGCGATGAGGGAGTCGGGCTCGATCGTCGGGGTGATCCCCGGCGGGAGGGAGAGGTCGGTCAGGCGGAGCTGGTCACCGATCTGGAGCGCGGAGACGTCGGCCTCGATGTCGTTGGGGATGTCCTGGGGGCGGGCCTCGATCGGCAGGCCGAACACGAGCTGCTCGAGGAGGCCGCCGCTGCGCACACCCTCGGGCTCGCCCAGGAGGCGCAGGGGGACCTCGGCGGTCACGGCGACGTCGGTGCGGACCCGGATGAAGTCGACGTGGAGGATGTCGCCGCGGGTCGGGTGCCGCTGGACCTGGCGGGCGAGGGTGAGCTGGTCGTCGGCCCCCAGGCGCAGCGTGATGAGCGTGTTGGCGCCGCGGGCGAGGATGTGGGTGACGTCGCGCGAGCCGACGCTCACCGAGACGGTCTCGCCGCCGAGCCCGTAGACCACGCCGGGGACCACGCCGGCGCGGCGGAGCCGCCCGGCGGGGCGAGAGCCACGCTCGGCGCGGGGCTCGGCAGTGAGGATCACTTCCTCGGCCATCGGGGCCTTTCGGGTGCTCGGGGAGGGTCCATTGTGCTCGCCGCCGACGCGGCGGACCAAACCCGGGTCAGACGTTGTCGCCGCGGAAGATCTCGCTCACGCTCGTGTCGGCGAAGACCGCCTCGAGCGCCTCGGCGATGATCGGCGCGACGGAAAGGACCGTGAGCGCGTCCCAGCGCTTGTCGTCGGGGATCGGGAGCGTGTTCGTCACGACGACGCCCTGGATCGGCGCGTTCTTCAGCCGGTCGATCGCCGGACCGGAGAACACGCCGTGGGTCGCGCTCACGATCACGTCGCGTGCGCCCCGCTCGTGGAGCAGGTCCGCGGCGGAGGTGATCGTGCCCGCCGTGTCGATCATGTCGTCGACGAGCACGCACGTCCGGCCGGCGACGTCACCGACGACCTCGACGGCCTGCGCGACGTTGTGGGTGCCCTTCGGGCGTCGCTTGTCGATGAACGCGATGTCGGCGTCGATGCCCTGCTGGGCCAGCTGGTTCACGAACCGGTAGGCGAGCTTGCCGCCGCCCGCGTCCGGGGAGACGACGCTCACGTCGCCCTCGAGGCCCTGCGCGAGGTGAGCAGCGAGGATCGGGACCGCCGTGAGGTGGTCGACCGGCATGTTGAAGAAGCCCTGGATCTGGCCGGTGTGCAGGTCGACGCTGACGACCCGGTCGCAGCCCGCGGCGGTCAGGAGGTCGGCGAGGAGGCGCGCGGTGATCGGCTCGCGGCCCTCGGCCTTCCGGTCCTGTCGGGCGTACGCGTAGAAGGGGCAGACCGCGGTGATGCGCTTCGCGGAGGCGCGCTTCGCGGCGTCGGCCATGATGAGCTGCTGGAAGATGTGGTCGTTGATGGGCGGGCAGTGGCTCTGGATGAGGAACACGTCGGCGCCGCGGACGCTGTCCCCGAAGCGGCAGTAGAGCTCGCCGTTGGCGAAGCTCGAGAGCACGACTGCGCCGAGCGGCACGTCGAGGCACGCCGAGATCTCCGACGAGAGCTCGTCGTTGCCCTGCCCGGCGAACACCATGAGGCTCTTCTTCTGGTCGAGCTGCTTGGGGCTCACTCGGCGTCGTCCTCGGTGTCGTCCTCGGTGCCGTCGGCGCGGCGCTTGGCGGTCCAGCCGTGCTCCACCCGCGCCGGCACGCCCTTGGCGAGCGCGCCGGGCGGCACGTCCTTCGTCACGATCGCGCCCGCGCCGGTGTAGGCGTCGTCGCCGACCTCGACGGGGGCGACGAGCACGTTGTTCGAGCCGATCCGCGCGTCCCGCCCGACCCTCGTGCGGTGCTTCTGGCGGCCGTCGTAGTTCGCGGTGATCGTCCCGGCGCCGATGTTGGCGCCCGGCCCGATCTCGGCGTCGCCGATGTACGCGAGGTGGGGGACCTTCGCGCCCTCGCCGATCTCGGCGTTCTTGGTCTCGACGAAGGTGCCGACGTGCGCGCCGGCCGCGATCCGGGTGCCGGGGCGCAGCGACGCGTAGGGGCCGATCGTCGCGCCGTCGCCGATCTCGACCTCCTTCGCCACCGTCTCCTCGATGGTGACGCCGTCGCCGACGATGGTGTCGACGAGGCGGGTGTGCGGCCCGATGACGGAGCCGGCCCCGACGACGGTGCGGCCCTCGAGGAGGGTGCCGGGCAGGAGGCGCACCTCGGGCTCGAGCTCGACGGCCGCGTCGACGTAGGTGTGCGCCGGGTCGGTCATCGTCACGCCCTGGCGCATCCAGCCGCGGTTGATGCGGGCGCGCAGGACGGCCTCGGCGACCGCGAGCTGGGCGCGGTCGTTCACACCGAGCGTCTCGGTCGGGTCGGGCGCCGGCGTGGCGACGACGAGGTGCCCGGCGGCGCGCAGCACGCCGACCACGTCGGTCAGGTAGTACTCGCCCTTCCCGTTCTCGGGCTCGAGCCGCCGCAGCGCCGGCGCGAGGAGCCCGCGACGGAAGCAGTAGATCGACGAGTTCACCTCGGTGATGGCGAGCTCGGCGTCGTTGGCGTCGGTCTGCTCGACGATGCGATCGACGACGCCGTCGGCGTTGCGGACGATGCGCCCGTACCCCGTGGGGTCGTCGAGCTCGGCGGTGAGGATCGTCGCCGCGGCGTCGGTGAGGCGGTGCTCGGTGGCGAGCGCGGCGAGGGTGTCGGATCGCAGCAGCGGCGTGTCGCCGGTGAGGACGAGCACGTCGTCTTCGGTGTCGAGATCGAAGCCGGAGCCGGTGAGGCCGACGCCGGCGGCGTCCCCGGTCCCGAGGCGCTTGTTCTGCTCGACGAACTCGAGGGGGATCTCGGTGGCGAGCTGCTCCTGGACGGTCTTGCTGACCCGTTCGGCGCCGTGGCCGACGACGACGACGATCCGGGCGAGCGGGAGCTCGACGAGCCGGTCGAGGACGTGGAGGATCATCGGGCGGCCGCACAGCGGGTGCAGCACCTTCGGCGTCTCGGAGCGCATCCGGGTGCCCTCGCCGGCGGCGAGGACCACGGCGGCGATGGGTCGGTAGGCCAGCTCGTTCACCCCCTCAGGATTCAAGCGTGGATGGGGCTGCTCGGGGGCGAGGTTTCGAACCTCGACCTGGGACTCCAAAGGCCCCCGTGCTGCCGTTACACCACCCCCGACATCGAAGCGACGTTAGCGCCGGGTCCCGGCGCGGCCGCGGTGCCGACGTGAATCGGGCCCCGCCGCCCAGGTACGGTGCCTGGTGACATGGGTTCACTGATCAAGAAGCGCCGCAAGCGCATGCGCAAGAAGAAGCACAAGAAGCTCTTGAAGAAGACCCGCTGGCAGCGTCGCCAGCAGGGTCGCTAGCCGGCACGGCCGCCCTCCGGGGCGGCCGTTGTCGCGTCAGGCGGAGAGGCGGACCCCGTGGGTCACCGCCCGGGTGCCGACGACCGGGACCTTCAGGCGACGGCTGATGCGGCGGGCCAAGGCGGTCGCCTCGGTCGGTGAGTCGGTGTCGAGCAGCACGGCGTAGGCGGCGCCGCTCCCCGCGAGGATCGCCGGCGCGTCCGCCGCGGCCTCGAGGTCGGCGCGGAAGTCCGCGAGGCGTGGCTCGACGCGCTCGGCGGCGAGCTCGAGGTCGTTGCTCAGCTCCTGGGCGAGCGGCGCGACGGCCGGGGGCGCCTGCACCCGCCGTTGGGCGATCGGGCCGCCGAGCTCGTCCCAGGCGGCGTAGACGTCGGGCGTCGCGAGCTGGAGCGGGGGGAGCGCCAGCGCGAGGACGAGCGGGCCGGCGAGCTGGACGGGCTCGACCAGCTCGCCGCGGCCGCGCAGCCACGCCGCGCCGCCCGTGAGGCAGAACGGGACGTCGGAGCCGACGCCGGCGGCGAGCGCGGCGAGGCGCTCCGCGTCGATGTCGACGTCGAGCAGCCGGCGCACCGCCGCGAGCGCGGCGGCGGCATCGGCCGACCCGCCGCCGAGGCCGGCCTGCACGGGGATGCTCTTGCGCAGCCACATGCGCACGCCGTGGCCCGAGCGGCCCGCGTTGATGAGGAGGTCCTCGGCGGCGCGCACCGCGAGGTTGTCCGGCCCGAGCGGGACGCCGTCGGTGACGCCGATCACCTCGAAGGTGACACCCGGCGGATGCGGGACGGCCTCGACCTCGACGACGTCGCTCGGGTCCGCGATGGACACGGTGAGCGCCTCGAGCTCGTGGTAGTCGTCGTCGCGCCGTTCGTAGACGGCGAGACTCAAGGTGAGCTTGGCGTGTGCCGTGGCGCGCACGCGCCGAAGCCGCCCGGGCTGCCTGAGTTCACTCAAGGACGGGAGTCCACCGCCTCGGAGAGCCCAGCCCAGTCATCCATCGTGAGGGTCTCCGCCCGCGCGCTCGGCGCCACGCCGGCGGTGGTGAGCACCGCGTCGGTCCTCGCCCCGAGGACCGGCCGCAGCGCACCGCGGAGCATCTTGCGCCGCTGCCCGAACCCGGCGCGCACCAGCGCGAAGAGCCGGTCCGGGTCCGCGACGCGCACGGGTGGCGCCGCCCGGCGGACGAAGCGCACGAGCACCGACTCGACGTGTGGCGCCGGCACGAAGACGGTCGGCGGCACCGAGCCGACGACGCGCGCCTCCGCGTAGTAGGAGACCTTCGCCGAGACGGCCCCGGCCGCGGCGTCACCCGGGCGCGCCGCGAGGCGCTCCCCGACCTCGCGCTGGGTCATCACGAGCATCGTCTCGACGCTCGGCGCCTCCTCGAGCAGCCGGACCACGACGGGCGTCGCGATGTTGTACGGCAGGTTCGACACGCACGCCCACGGGCCCGGGCCGAGCGACGCGACGTCGACGTGCAGGGCGTCGCCCCGCACGACCGTCACGTCGCCGCTCCCGGCCACCGTCGACTCGAGCAGCGGCACGAGCCGTGCGTCGAGCTCGAGCGCGACGACGTGCGCGCCCGTCTCGGCGAGCGCGACCGTCAGCGACCCGAGGCCCGGCCCGATCTCGAGCACGTGCGCGCCGGGCTCGAGGTCCGCGAGCCGCGCGATGCGGCGCGCCGTGTTCGGGTCAGCGAGGAAGTGCTGCCCGAGCGCGCGGCTCGGCGAGAGATCGTGATCCGCGAGCAGCGCGCGCACGGTCGTGGGAGTGAGGACGGTCATCACGACGACGGTACCGCTCGGCGAGGCGCGGCCGTCAGCCGAAACCGAGTTTCTTCCCGCATCCCCACGCACCGAAGCCGTACCTGGCCCGGATGCGCTCGGCGACGACGATCTGCTGCTCGCGCGTGGCGTACCCGGGGTTCGACGCGAACTGCTGGCCGCCGAACGCGTTCCATGTGCCGTTGTAGATCCCGAGCCCGCCGGAGTAGGTCGGGCCGACCATCGACCAGTTGCCACCGGTCTCACAGCGGGCGATCTCGTCCCACCGCGGGTCGGCCTTCGAGCCGACGTAGTGCACCGGCGCGACGGCCACGACGACCGGCACCTGCGAGATCGGCACGTTGGCCACCGCGGAGCCGTTGTTCTTCGTGATCTCGTAGGTGATCCGCATCACGCCGGGCGTGCCGGGCGTGTCGTGCGTCTGGCCGACGGGCGTGTTCGGGTCGTTCGCCGTCACCAGGGGAAGCGAGTACGGCACGTCCTGGCTCGTCGTCGCGAGCGCGACACGCGTCACGCTCACGAACGCGTTGTCGACCGGGATCACCGAGGTCACCGACGGGGTGGTGAAGTCCTGGGGCCCGAGCACGATGCGGTAGTTGGCGAGCAGCTCTTGGACGGTGAGGACCGGCAGGTTGAAGTTCACCGCTTGCCCGTCGACGGCGAGCGTGCCGACGCGGCGGGTGTTGAGCTCGACGTGCGCGCCCGCCTTCAGCTTCGGCGGCCCGCTGAGCATCGCGACGGCCGGCGCGAGCTTCAGGCTCGCCAGGAGGTCCTTCGGCTGCGAGTACGCCGTGTAGACGACCTGGGCGTTGCCGTCGATCGTCACGCTCACCGGGAAGGCGCGGACGATCCGGACGGTGAGGCCGTCGGAGAGCGCGGTGGCCGCCTTCGGCTCGACCTGGTCGGAGGGACCGACCTTGATGTTCTCGTCGTGCAGGAACGCGCCGACCGTCGACGCGCTGCTCTGCGCGTTGATCTGGCGACCGTCGACTTGGAGCTGGACGTGGTCGCCGCCGCCGCCGAGGAGCTTCGGGACGGCGTACACGCCGAGGACGAGCGACGCGACGACCGCAGCGGCGACGAGGGCCCGCCGCGGCGGGATGGCGAAGCGCGTCCGTCGCGTCGGCCCGCTGGCCGGCGGCGCGGCCGCCGTCGCGAAGTCCGGGTCGACGAGCTCGGTGATCTCGGGCAGGTCCTCGACCTCGGGCAGCGGCAGCCACGACGTCTCGTCGTGCGGCTCGGCGCGCGCCGGCGACGGCGGCGCCGGGGTCAGGTCACGGGCCGGCGGGAGCTCGGTGGGGGCGTCCGGGGTGAGGAGGTCCTCGATGGGTGGCAGGTCCTCGATCTCGGGCAGCGGCAGCCAGGACGTCTCGTCGTGCGGCTCGGCGCGGGCCGGCGAGGGCAGCCCGACGGGGATGTCGCGGGTCTCGGAGGCGTCGTCGGTCTCGGTGCGCAGCGCCTCGATCGATGGCAGGTTCTCGATCTCGGGCAGCGGCAGCCAGGAGGTCTCGTCCGGCGCGTCGGCGCGCGCGGGCGACGGACGCGCGACGTCGGCGACGTGCGCGCTGGACGGCCGACCGGCGCGTGTCACGTGCCGGCGGCTGAACAGACTCGGTCGATCGCGGTTCGGGATGGGACTCCGCCTCTCGAGACTCCGGTGCGCGCCCGCGCGCCACCCCGACGACACCGTCGAGGAGTGACCGGGACGGTACCCAAGGGGGCATCTTGTCGCAACCACCCCTCCCGAACCCGTGATGGAGCGGATTTGCGCAGGTCAGCGGCCTGCGAGCGGACCGAACACCGTGGCCGCGCCCGCCGCGGTGGCCTCCGCCACGGCCCGGGGGTCGTCGGCCCGCGCCGCGGCGACGGCCGCGCCCACGACCGCGACGAGGGCGGGCTCGTTCGGCTCGCCCCGGTGCGGCACCGGCGCCAGGTACGGGGCGTCGGTCTCGACGAGCAGCCGGCCGAGCGGCGCCAGGGCGGCGGCGGCGCGCACGTCGTCGGCGTTGCGGAACGAGACGATCCCGCTGAACGACAGCCACGCGCCGAGGTCGAGCGCCCGCCGTGCCTCGTCGGGGCCGCCGGTGAAGCAGTGGAGCACCGTCCGGTCGGGCGGCCCTTCGTCCTCGAGGATCCGGAACGTGTCGTCCCAGGCGGCGCGGCTGTGCACGACCAGCGCGAGGCCACGCGCTTTCGCCAGCCCGATCTGGCGGCGGAAGGCCCGCTCCTGGTCGGCGGCCGGGCTGTGGAGATAGTGGTAGTCGAGGCCCGTCTCGCCGACGGCGACGACCCGGTCCGCTCCGGCGAGCGCGACGAGGTCGGCCCACTCGTCGTCGAGGCGGGACGCGTCGTGGGGGTGGAGCCCGACGGTGGCCCGAACCTCGTCGTGGTCGGCGGCGAGGGCGATGGAGGCCGCCGACGAGGCGGCGTCGGTGCCGACGCAGACCACGGCGCGGACGTCGGCGGCGTGGGCGCGGGTGAGGGCGACCGCCGGGTCGAGGTCGAGCATGGACAGGTGGGCGTGCGAGTCCACCCAGGACACGGGCGCGGCTCAGCCCTCGAGGCGGGGGAACAGCGGCTGGCCCTTGTCGAGCGTCGTGCCCGCGGGCCCGAGGCCCCACGCGGCCCCGCCCGGGATCCGCTGATCCTCGGGGCTGCCCGCCAGCCCGAGGCGGCGCCAGAGCGCGGCGCTCGCCCGCGGGATCGCCGGTGACGCGAGCAGCGCCACGATGCGCAGCGCCTCGAGGCAGTCGCCGAGCACCGCCGCGGTCGCCGCGGCGTCGCCCGCCTTGTGGAGCCGCCACGGCTCCTCGGCCTCGATGTAGGTGTTGGCGGCGCGGATGAGCTCCCACACCGCGGCCAGCCCCGCAGCGAAGTCCAGGCGCGCCATCCCGGCGGTCATGCCGTCGAGGGCGCGCGCCGCGGCGGCCGCGAGCGGTCCCCCGGCGCGCGCCTGGGGTGCGACGCCGTCGCAGTAGCTCGCCGTCATGTTGAGCACCCGGTTCGCGAGGTTCCCGAAGTTGTTCGCCAGGTCCGCGTTGTAGCGGGCGACCATCGACTCGTAGCTGAAGTCGCCGTCCGGGCCGAAGCGCTGGTCCGCCAGGAAGTGGTACCGGAACCCGTCAGATCCGAACTCCTCGACGAGGTCCGCGGGCGCGATCTGGTTCAGCGCGGTCTTGCTCATCTTCTCCCCGCCGATGAGCAGGAAGCCGTGCGCGAAGACCCGCTTCGGGGGGGCCTCCCCCGCGGCGAGGAGCATCGCGGGCCAGTACACGGCGTGGAAGCGCAGAATGTCCTTTCCGACGATGTGGTAGTCGACGGGCCAGTAGCGGTCGAAGCGGGGACGGTCGGCGCCGTAGCCGATCGCGCTGCAGTAGTTGAACAGCGCGTCGAACCACACGTAGGTGACGTGGGCCGGGTCCCACGGCAGGGGGATGCCCCAGTCGATCGAGGTGCGGCTCATCGAGAAGTCCCGCAGCCCGCCCTTGATGAAGCCGAGCACCTCGTTGCGGCGGGTCTCGGGCTGCACCGCGTCGGGGTGCTCGGCGTAGTGCTCGAGGAGCTGGTCGGCGAAGCGGGACAGCGCGAAGAAGTAGTTCTCCTCGGTCACGCGCTCGACGGGTCGGGCGTGGACCGGGCAGAGCCCGTCGATGAGCTCGTCCTCGGTGTAGTACGCCTCGCAGGCCACGCAGTAGATGCCCTCGTAGGTGCCGAGCTCGATGAAGCCGTTGTCGTAGACGCGCTGGAGGAACTGCTGGACCGCCTCGTAGTGGCGGGGCTCGGTCGTGCGGATGAAATCCGTGTTCGTGATGTCGAGCAGCCGCCAGGCCTCGCGGTAGCGCTCGCTCGTCTGGTCGGCCCACTCCCGCGGGGTGACGCCTTGCTCGGCGGCGGCTCGCGCCACCTTGAGGCCGTGCTCGTCCGTGCCCGTGAGGAACACGACGTCGTCGCCGCACAGACGACGCCACCGGGCCAGCGTGTCGGCCGCGACCGTCGGGTACGCGTGCCCGATGTGCGGGGCGTCGTTGACGTAGTAGATCGGCGTCGTCACATAGAACGGGGTCGCCACGACGCCAGGCTACCGAGCGGTCCCGCGGCCCCCGCCGCCTTTGCCCGTCGCGACGACGACGTCGTACGCGCGCCGTCGTGACACGCCGAGCCGACCCGCGACATGCGCCGCCGCATCGCGGGTCGTCATACCGGCGTCGAGCGCGGCCCGAGCCTCGGCGGCGACGTCGTCGTCGGTGGGCGCGTCGCGCGGGCCGGCGCCGGCGAGGACGAACACGAACTCCCCGCGTGGCGGCGTCGCCTCGACGTGCTCGAGCGCCGCGGCGAGCGTGCCCCGGAACACCTCCTCGTGCAGCTTCGTCAGCTCGCGGGCGAGCACCACGTCACGGTCCGGGCCGCACGCCGTCACGAGGTCGCCGAGCGTCGCGGCCACCCGGTGGGGTGACTCGAAGCACACGGTGGTGCGCGGCTCGCCCGCGATCGCCGCGAGGCGCTCGCGGCGCGCCGGGCCCTTGCGGGGCAGGAAGCCCTCGAAGACGAACTGGTCGCCGGGCAGGCCCGAGACCGCGAGCGCGGCGACCACCGCGCTCGGCCCCGGCACGACCTCCACGGGCAGGTCGGCGTCGGCGCACGCCCGCACCAGGCGATGGCCGGGGTCGGCGATCCCCGGCATCCCCGCATCCGTGACGAGCGCGACGGTGCGGCCCCGCTGGATCGCGTCGACGAGCTCGACCGCTCGGGCGCGCTCGTTGTGCTCGTGCACCGCGACGAGGCGTCCGCCCGCCGCCACGCCGGCGTGGGTGAGCAGGGCGCGGGTGCGCCGCGTGTCCTCGGCGGCGATGAGGTCGGCGGTCCGCAGCGCCTCGACGGCGCGCGGGGTCAAGTCGGCGAGGTTGCCGATCGGGGTGCCGACGAGCACGAGCCGACCGGTGCTCACGGCACAGTGAGCCCGGCCACGCTCACACGTTGAACCGGATCTCGAGGACGTCGCCGTCGGCGACGACGTAGTCCTTGCCCTCGACCCGGAGCTTGCCGAGCTCCTTCGCTCGCGCCCACGACCCGAGGGCGAGGAGCGCCTCCCAGTCGATGACCTCGGCCCGGATGAAGCCGCGCTGCAGATCGGAGTGGATGACGCCGGCGCACTCCGGCGCCGTCGAGCCGGCTCGGAAGGTCCAGGCGCGGGACTCCTTCTCCCCGGTGGTGAGGAACGTCCACCGCCCCAGGAGGGCCAGGGCCTGGCGCGCGAGGCGGGGCACCACGCTCTCGGTCACGCCGAGGTCGGCGAGCAACCGGGCGCGCTCCTCGCCGTCCACGGCGATCACGTCCGGGTCCCCCTCCAGCTCGACGCACACAGCGAGCGCCCCGTCGCCGAACGGCGCGGCGAGGCCAGCCGCCTCGTCCAGCTGGTCGACGTCGATGTTCACGACGACCAGCGCCGGCTTGTTCGTGAGCAGGAACACGGGCTCGAGCAGCGCCCGCTGCTCGACCGACACGGTCGAGCGGTACAGCGGCACGCCGTCGCTCAGCACCGACTCCGCCTGCTCGAGCGCCGCGATCTCGGGCGCGAGCGTCGCGTCGCCCTTCGCGGCGCGGCGCTGCTTGGTGAGTCGCGCCTCGACGGAGCCGAGGTCGGCGAGGATGAGCTCCTCCTCGAGGGCGGCGAGCTCCGCCGTCGGGTCGTGGCCCGAGCCGGCGCGCACCACGAGCAGCAGCGCGTCGCAGTCGCGGAGCGAGCCGAGCAGCCGGCTGCCGAGGCCCTTGCCGGCCTCGGTCGACAGCGCCGGCAGCCACGCGATCTGAAACGTGGCGCGCACCGTCTGCTTGGACGCCGACATCGCCGAGAGCCGGTCCAGGCGCTCGTCGGGGATGGCCACCATGCCGAGGAGCCTGTCGGCCGCATGACCCGTGTCGTGACCGGTCAGCGCGGCGAAGACGCCGTCGTGGCCGGAGTCGGGGAGGCCCACAAGCCCGAGGTGCTCCACGAAATCGAGGCTAACGGCGATCGCGGGCAGACTGACGGGGCAGCACGCGAAGGAGGACCCATGGCCGACTTGGAGCTGCTCGCAGACCGGCTGGCAATCGCGGACGTGCTGACGCGCTACGCCTGGTCGCTCGACACGAAGGCGTTCGACGGACTCGACGACGTCTTCACCCCCGACGCGCACATCGACTACACGAGCTCGGGTGGGACGGCGGGCGCGTTCCCCGAGGTGAAGGCGTGGCTCGCGTCGGTGCTGCCGCACTTCCCCGTGTACCAGCACCTCGTCACAAACGTCGACGTCACCGTCGAGGGCGACACGGCGACGAGCCGGGCCGAGTTCTACAACCCGATGGTCACGACCAAGCCCGACGGGTCGCGCGGCATCTTCTTCGTCGGCGGCGAGTACCACGACAAGCTGGTGCGCACCGCGGCGGGCTGGCGCATCGCCGAGCGGATCGAGCGCTCGGTGTGGACCGACGGCGACCTCCCGGCGGTGCCGCCCGGCTGATCAGCCGCAGTGCGCGGCGACGGCCTGCCCCGCGTCGAGGCTGCGGAACGCGTACCCGGGCACGACCGCACCCGCGTGGTTCACCAGCTCGGCCTTGATCTGATCGGGCCCGAAGGACGGGCACTCCTCCTTCAAGAGCGCCGCCGCCGCGCTCACGAATGGTGTCGCCATTGACGTGCCGGACAGGTCGCCGTAGGCGGTGTCCGACGAGGTCGGTGACCCGATGCAGCTGGGCGTGTAGGCGCAGGTCGAGAGGACGGACTGGCCGGGCGCGGCGATCGCCACGTAGCCGCCCCAGTTCGAGAACGAGGCCTTTTGCCCGAACTGGTTCAGCGCCGCGACGGCGATGTCCTCGCCGGTGTACCCGGCGGGCGCGAAAAGCCCGTTGCTGTTGTCGTTACCCGCCGCGGCGGCGACGACCACGCCGTAGGTGGTGTGCGCGTCGAGCACCGCCTGCCCGATGATGCCGTCGCAGCCGACCTCGCCGAGGCTCAGGTTGATGACCCTCGCGCCGTTCTGCGCGGCCCACTCGATCCCCTGGGCGACGGTGTAGCTCGAGCCCGAGCCGCTGGCGTCGAGAACGCGGACTGCGACGATCGTGGCGCCGGGCGCGCCGCCGAGCCCGCCGCTCGGGCTGTCGTTGGCGGCGATGATCCCCGCGACGTGGGTCCCGTGCCCGTAGGGATCACCGGTGACGACCGTGTGGCCGCTCGGATCGGCGCTGAAGTCCGGCCCGGCGATGATGTGGCCCGCCAGCCCCGAGTGCGACAGGTCGACGCCGGTGTCCACGACGGCGACCTTCACGCCCTGGCCCGTCAAGCCTGCGCTCCATGCCGGCGCGAAGTCCGCGCCGGGCGCGCTCTGGAGGCCCCACTGCTGGAGGAAGTCGGCGTAGTTCGCCGTGTTGATCGGCGCGTCGGCGACGTGAACGGGGTGGTTCGGCTCCAGAGCGAGCACGGTCGAGGACTGCTCGATCTCGGTGACTTTGGCGTCCTTCCCGGCGTTCGAGGTGGCGGTGAACGCGGTCACCTGGTGCGGCGCGCCGTCATGGGGCGCGACCACGGCAACGTAGGTCACCGGTGACTGGGCGCTCGGCGTCGCGGCCGCGGCCGGGTCACACGTCGAGGGTGGCGGTGGGGGCGGCGGCGGGGGCTGGCAGGCGGCGGCGAGGCCACCGAGCGCGACGACGCTGGCCAGCACCATGCCTGTGCGGGCTCGTGACCGCATGTGGAGAAGCCCCTTCACGCTCGGCCGCCCGGAGCTCGGCCCAACGGTTCTGCGTCGTCGCCCGGCAGGCCGCGCTTGAGGGTATCGGGCGCCTCCCCGGGCTCCCGGTAGCCTGCGCCCCATGCCGAAGAAGTCCAAGAAGCGCCGGCTGCGGGCCCGGCGGAACAAGGCCAACCACGGCAAGCGGCCCAACGCCGGGCGTCGGAGCTAAGCGCCTCCCGGGCGATCCCCGGGCGCCGTGGCCGGCGAGGCCGACGGCAGCACGGCGAGGACCACGGCACCGAGCAGGATCGGGACGGCGAGGGACACCAGCACGGCGACCCGTTCGTCGGCCGCCACCGCCTGCAGGTTCGCGGCGTGGTAGGCGAAGTGCGGCACCGAGTAGACGAGCCATGCGCCGGCGGCGGCCAGCACCAGCGGGCGCGTGAGCCACACCGCGGCACACGCGGTGACCAGGGCGAGGGCCAGGTTGAGGTCGCCGACGTCGCGGGTGAGGTGCTCGTTGTAGGGGCCGTCGCCCGCCACCCACGCGTGGCCCAGGCCGGGGAAGCTCGAGAAGAAGGCGTGGGGTGCGGCTGATGCCCACACGCCCACGGTGAGGCCGCTCACGACGAGGATCCCGAGCGCGACGCGCAGGGTCAGCCGGGCGCTCATCGCGCCGCCCCCGCGTGTCGAGCGGCGGCGACGGCCCGCCATCCGACGCGGGCGTCGCGCTGCGTCGGGGCCCAGCCGGTCGTCGCCTTGAACCGCGCGTTCGCGACGCGCTGCGACGCGAGGAAGGCGCTCGCCGCCGCCCCCGCCGCGAGCCGGATCGCCAGCGCCGGCGTGCGTCGGAGGTGCGGCAACCCGAACGCCTGGGCGAACGCGTCGAGGTAGGCACGGCGGGTCAGCGGCTCGTCGTCCACGACGTTGTAGCGACCGGCCGGCGCGTCGAGGGCGGCGCGCACCGCCGTCGCCACGTCGTCGGTGTGGATCGACGACATGTACGCGTCGGCCGGCCCGGCGACGGTCGAGGCCCGCCAGCGGGCCAGTCGGAGCCCCTCGTCGACGCCCCGGCTGGTCGGCCCGTAGAAGAGCCCGAAGCGCAGCACGACACCCCGCCTCCCGGCCGCGGTGTACTGCCCGACCAGGTCCTCGCCCTCGAGCGTCGGCGCGAGCAGGCCGGCGGCGACGACCGGCACCGACTCGTCGATCCACTCGGTGCCCCGGTCCGGGTACGCGAACGTGATCGACTCCTTCACGAACACGCCGATGCCGTGCTCGCGGGCCGCGCCGAGGAGCGTGCGGGTCCCGTCGGTCCGCAGCCGGTTGTGCATCGACCAGGCACCGCGGCGACCGGCGCGAGTCGCCGCGGGCACGTTCGTGGCCAGGTGCGCGATCGCGTCACAGCCCGCCGTGGCGGCCCGGACGCCGGCGGCGTCGAAGAGATCCACGGTCACCGGCTCCGCGCCCGCCCGGCGCAGCACGTCGGCCTTCTCGCCGGTGCGGGCCACCGCCCGCACGTCGTGCCCCGCGTCGAGCAGCGCCCGCACCGTGGTGGGGCCGATCGCGCCTGTCGCGCCCGTCAGGAACACCTTCATCGCAGCGCCTCCTGCAGCCAGCCCCACCCCTTCTCGAGCGTCGGCGGCGGCGCCGACGCCAGAACCATCCCGACCAGGTCGGCGACCGATGTCGCGGCGAGCTCGGCCCGCCACGCCGCGTCGGCGCGGTCCATCACGACGTGGATCGAGCACGGCACCCGGTACTCGCGCGCCGCCACCCGCGCCGGTCCGCGTCGCCGGATCTCCGTGCAGCGAAACGCCGGCTCGCAGCCCTCGAGGGCCTCGACGGCGTCGAGCACGCTGATCTCGTCCGCCGGTCGAGCGAGCCGATAGCCGCCACGCGGCCCGCTGAGCGCCTCGAGAATCCCGCCGCGGGAGAGCGCCTGGAGATGCTTCGCCAGGTACGCGCCCGGCACGTCGTGGTACTCGGCGAGGCGCCCGGCGGGCAGCGCCGCGTCGGCCGGCAGCATCGCCGCGAGGACGACGCAGTGCAGCCCCCACTCCACGCCCTCCGACAGCCGCACGATCCCGGATAGTAGATATCCGGGATCCAGGAGGCGAGCTGGGACCTAGAGCCGGTCCACGAGCAGGCACTGCACGGCGCGTCCGATGCGGCCCTGCTCGTCGTGCAGGGCGCTCTCGGCCACCCCGATCCCGTGCGCCTCGGCGAAGGTGCGAGCCTCGAGCGCCACCCACTCGCCGACGGGCAGGCGGTGGAGGAACACGCTCAGGTCGGGGTTGATGAAGAGGTACTTGCCGCGCTCCAGGGCGGCGCTCACCCCGTTGCCGAAGTCCGCGGCGGCGGCGACCCGCTGGAGTGGGCTCGGCGTCTCACCCGCGACGAGCGGGACCGTGAGGCGGAACCAGATGGTCGCGTCGCCGACCTCGGCGAACGCGCCGGCGGCGACGCGCAGCTCCATCGCGTTCCAGAACCCGGCGCTCGCCTGGGCCTGGGGGAAGGTGATGGCGTACGCGACGCTGTCGGCGGGCACGGGCAGTGCGAGCGGCCCTGGATCCGGCACCGGCAGCGCGAGCGCCGCGTCGGTGCGGAGGCGCAGTGCGGTGGCGCGCACCACCTCGACGCCGTCGGCCACGAGTGACCCCTCCAGCCACTGCACGCGTCGCCCCGGACGCAGCGTGCGCGTGCGGACCTCGAGCGGCGTGAGGGGCACGGGTCGCAGCAGCTCGATGGTCAGGCGGCTGACGAAGTGCGCCTCGCCCGGGTCGGCCCGCTCGAGCGCCCGGGCGAGCAGCCCCGCCGGGCCGCCCCCATGCTGCGCGTCCGGTGACCAGGGTCCGCGCGCCAGCTCGGTCGGGACCATGCGGTCCCCGTCGATCTCGTAGACCGCGTCCATTCCGGGAGCGTACGAGCCTCGTCGCGTCCGGCCGAGCACCGGAGCGATCGACGCGGCGCAGCCCGGGCAACCGATGCGTCGGATGCGAGACTGGGCGCTCCCATGCTCTTCCCGACCATCACGTTCGCGATCTTTTTCATGGTGGTGCTGCCCACCAGCTGGATCCTGATGCACAAGCGATTCCAGTGGCAGCTCTTCATCCTCGCGGCGTCGTACTTCTTCTACGGCTACTACGACTGGCGGTTCATCTTCCTGCTGGTCGGGTCCACGCTCGTCAACCAGATCGTCGCGCTGCAGATCTACAGCACCGAGCGGGAGGGCGTCCGCCGGGCGTGGCTGACCGCCGGCATCGTCGCCAACCTCGGCGCCCTCGGGTACTTCAAGTACGACGCGTTCTTCGTCAGCAACGCGACGAACTTCCTGCACCGCATCGGGCTCGGCGTGTCCCCGACGGTGCCCGCGGTGCTGCTCCCGATCGGGATCTCGTTCTTCACGTTCCAGGCGATGAGCTACATCATCGACGTCTACCGGCGCACGTTCGAGCCCCGGTCGCTGCTCGAGTTCGCCGTCTACCTGTCGTTCTTTCCGCACGTCGTGTCCGGCCCGATCGTGCGAGCCTCCGAGTTCCTTCCGCAGCTGCGCGAGCGCCACGATCCGCGGAAGGTCGACTCGAGCCGCGCCTTCTACCTGATCTTCCTCGGGCTCTTCAAGAAGGTGGTGATCGCCAACTTCCTCGGCACGAACCTCGTCGACATCGTGTTCGCAAACCCGAAGCAGCACAGCTCCCTCGAGGTGCTGGTCGCCGTCTACGCGTACGCCGTCCAGATCTACGCCGACTTCAGCGGCTACACCGACATGGCGATCGGGCTGGCGCTGCTGCTCGGGTTCCGGTTCCCGCAGAACTTCGACAGCCCATACGCCGCGATCTCCCTGCAGGACTTCTGGCGCCGATGGCACATGACCCTGTCGCGGTGGCTGCGCGACTACCTCTACATCCCGCTCGGCGGCAGCCGGCGCGGCGCCTGGAAGACCTACCGCAACATCATGATCACCTTCCTGTTAGGGGGCCTCTGGCACGGCGCGTCGTGGACGTTCGTCGTGTGGGGCGGGATCCACGGCACGGGCCTCAGCTACGAGCACTGGCGATCGACCAGGCGCGCCGCCGCTCACCATCACCAGGCCCCGAGCACGTGGCGCACCCGCGCGCTCCAACGGTTCGTGACCTTCCAGGTGGTGTGCTTCGCGTGGATCTTCTTCCGCGCCGAGTCGTTCTCGAACGCCGCGGCGGTCATCACGCAGATCTTCGACCCGAGCCACTGGCTCGCGGGCGCGCCCCTCGTGACCGGCGGCGTCATCCTCGCCATCGCCGCCGGGATCGGCGAGCAGTACATCCCACGCGACGCGATCGGGAAGCTCATGAGCCGGTTCTCGCGCGTGCCCGTCGTCGGGCAGGGCGTCGCGCTCGGCGTGCTCCTCCTCCTCATCAACAGCATGGGGCCCCGCGGGGTCGCCCCCTTCATCTACTTCCGGTTCTGACATGGCGACGACCGAATCCCCCAAGAAGCCCACGACGCGGGTCTCCGCGCTCGACGAGCTGGTCGGCGACCAGGGCGCCCCGCCGCGCGTCCCACTGCCCGCCGGCAAGGTGATCGTCGTCGCCCTCATCGCGCTGCTCGTCGGGGCGCTGCTGAACGCGCCCGGTCTGCGCAAGAACGCCCTCGGCCAGCCCGTCGGCCTGAAGCGCGACCTCGCCAAGCTCTTCGCCACGCCCGTCTACGACCTCAGCCACGGGCTCTACATCGACCGGCTCCGCGTCGAGTTCAAGTCGCTGCTGGGACGCAGCAGCGACGACGAGGTGCAGAACCACCTCCCCAGCCCGACCTTGCACACGCCGACGCCCGGCGCGACACCGACGACGCTCCCGCCCCGCCAGGCCTTCACCCCCCAGCACATGCTGCGCCTCTGGATCGGCGGCGACTCGCTCGGTGACACCCCGGGCCAGTCGCTCATCAACGCCGCCACCGCCACCGGCGCCGTCGGGATCATCGGCCCCGTCGACACCCACATCGCGACCGGGCTCGCACGACCCGAGGTCTTCAACTGGCCGAACTACCTCGACGAGGTGCTCACCGCCGACCAGCCGAACGCGGTCGTCCTGACACTCGGGGCGAACGACGACCAGACGCTCACCGGCGACAACGGCGGCGCGTCGTTCGGGAGTCCGGCCTGGCAGGCCGAGTACTCGCGACGCGTGGGCGGGCTCATGGACACCATCCTCGGGCTCGCCAGCCACCCGCGCCTGTTCATGGTCGGCATCCCGCCCATCCGCGACATGGGCCGGTACCTGAACGACTACGTGCTCATCAACAACATCTTCAAGACCCAGGCCGCGATGCGGCCCGGTCGCGTGTTCTACGTCGACACCGCCCCCGTGATCGGCACCCCGGCGGCGGGCGGCGGGTACTCGTACGCCGACGGGCTCCCGAACCCCGACGGCACCGTCACCCAGGTGCGGGCCGCCGACGGGATCCACTACACGCGTGCCGGCGGTGACCTCGTCGCGAACGCGATCCTCCAGCAGATGGAGCAGGCCTTCGACCTCACCTCGTGGCGGACCGGCGGCACGACGACGACCACGACGAAGGGTCAGCACCCGGCGACGACCACCCCGAGGCGCGGCACCACGACGACGACCCGCCACGGCACCACGACGACCACCCGGCGCCCCTGACGCGACGGACGGCTACCCGCAGCGCTGCCATCATGGAGGGGCAGCGTCGTCGACGTCAGGCGTTCCCGATGGAGCAAGGCTCGCACGAGACGGCCGTGGGCCGTCGGGTGTTCCTCGGGCTCGCCGCGTTCGCCGCCACCGGCTTCGTGTTCGGCACCCAGATCCAGGGTTGGCTCGAGCGCAACGTCGGCCCGCTGCTCGTGAAGGACCCGACGGGGCTGCTCTCGCTGCTCCCGATCGGCCGCTTCCGGATCTACAGCGTCACGGCGAGCATCCCCAGCCGCAGCCGCGCTGACTACCGCCTGCACGTACGCGGTCTCGTCGACCGCGACCTCGTACTCACCTACGACGAGATCACCGCGATGCCGAAGACGCACCTCGTGAGCGACTTCCAGTGCGTCACCGGCTGGCGGGTGCCGCAGGTGCCCTGGGCGGGCGTGCGCCTCGCTGACGTCCTCGACCGGGCGGGTGTCCAATCCGACGCGCGCGCCGTGCGCTTCGTCTCCTTCGACGGCGCCTACACGGAGAGCCTCACGCTCACCCAGGCACGCCGGAAGGACGTGCTGGTCGCGTACGAGCTCGAGGACGCGCCGCTGACGGACGAGCACGGCGGCCCGGTGCGCATGTACATCGCCCCGATGTACGGCTACAAGTCCTGCAAGTGGCTCGACACGATCGAACTCACGCCGACCGTCGAGCCCGGCTACTGGGAGCAGCGCGGCTACGACGTGGACGGCTGGGTCGGTCACTCGAACCACCGGGACGATGAGCGCACCAGCTGATCTCGAGCGCTTCGACCGCGTCGAGCGCTACGCCCACTGGACCACGGCGTCGCTCTTCGGCATCTGCATGCTCACCGGCGCGGCTCTCTACGCGGGCCCGATCTCGACGCTTGTCGGCCAGCGCGAGCTGGTCCGCATGCTCCACGTCAGCGCGGGGCTCGCGCTGCCCGTCCCGCTCCTCGTCGGCGTCGCTGGACGCTGGGGCCGCCGGCTGCGCGGCGACCTGCACCGTCTCGGCCGCCTCGACGACGAGGACCGCCGCTGGCTGCACCGCGCGAGCCGGCCGGACGCCCGGCTCGGCAAGTTCAACCCGGGCCAGAAGCTCAACGCCGCGTTTCTCGGGTCGGCGATCGTCGTGATGCTCGCGTCCGGCATCGTCTTGAAGTGGTTCTCGCTCTTCGCCCTCAACACCCGCGTCGGTGCGACGTTCGTGCACGACTGGGTGGCGCTCGGCATCTGGCTCGCGGTCCTCGGCCACATCTATCTCGCCCTGCGCGACCCGGTCGCCCTCAACGGCATGCTGCGGGGGCACGTGCCCGCACGGTGGGCGCGCCGTGAGCGCCCCCGTTGGTACGAGGCCGAGACCGGCGAGCCCGCCGGCACGCGGCGCGACCCCGCGGCCGTCACGCCCACACCGCCGACCTGAAAGGCGGCCGATTCGCCGGTGGCCGCCCGGGAACGCACCACTACCCTCGGCAGTGATGCCCGTGGACCCGACCTCGATCCGCCTTCCCGACGGGCTGCGGCCGCGTGACGGGCGCTTCGGGTCCGGGCCGTCGAAGGTGCGCGACGAGGCGGTGCGTCGGCTCGCGGACGCGGCACACGGCTTCCTCGGGACGAGCCATCGCCAGGCGGGCGTCAAGGACCTGGTCGGCCGCGTCCGTGCCGGGATGGCGGCGCTGTTCTCGCTCCCCGACGGCTACGAGGTGCTGCTCGGCAACGGCGGCACGACCGCGTTCTGGGACGCGGCGACGTTCGGTCTGATCGAGCGGCGCAGCCAGCACTGCGCCTTCGGGGAGTTCTCGGCACGATTCGCCAGCGTCGCCGCCGCGGCGCCGTTCCTCGAGGACCCCGAGGTGCTCGAGTCGCCGGTGGGGACGCATCCGGAGCCGCGGGCGAATCCCGACGTCGACACGTACGCGCTGACCCACAACGAGACCTCGACCGGCGTGATGATGGACATCGCGCGCCCCGACGAGGACGGCCTGGTGCTCGTCGACGCGACCTCGGCGGCCGGCGGGCTGCGGGTCGACCCGGGCGCGTTCGACTGCTACTACTTCGCGCCGCAGAAGACGTTCGGCTCGGACGGCGGGCTGTGGTTCGCGCTCTGCTCGCCGGCAGCGATCGCGCGCATCGAGGGCATCGGCGCGTCGGGTCGCTGGCAGCCTGCGTTCCTCAGCCTCCCGCTCGCGCTCCAGAACGCCCGCCAGAACCAGACGTACAACACCCCGGCGCTCGCCACCCTCTTCCTCGTGGCCGACACGCTCGAGTGGCTGCTCGCCCACGGCGGGCTCGAGTGGGCGGCGACCCGCTGCGACCGGGCGGCGGAGCTCGTCTACGGCTGGGCCGAGGCCAGCCCCTACGCGACGCCGTTCGTCGCCAAGCCGTCGGAGCGCAGCCACGTCACGGCGACCATCGACTTCGACGGGGTCGACGCGCGGCAGCTCGCCGCGGCGTTGCGCGCCAACGGGATCCTCGACACCGAGTCGTACCGCAAGCTCGGCCGCAACCAACTGCGGATCGCGCTGTTCCCCGCGATCGAGCTCGACGACGTCGCCACCCTCACCCGCGCCATCGACCACGTGATCGAATCCCTGACGTGAGCACGGCGCTGCCCGACGGTCTCGTCGCCATCGTCAAGCGCGACTGCCCGACGTGCCAGCTGGTCGTGCCGGTGCTCGAGGAGCTCGCCGCGCGCGACGAGCCGCCGCTCACCATCTACAGCCAGGACGACCCGGCCTTCCCGCCGGGGCTGGCGGCCCGGGACGACACCGACCTCGAGCTCTCCTTGGCGCTCGACGTGGACACCGTCCCCACGCTCGTGCGCGTCGAGGGCGGCGAGGAGCGGGATCGCCTCGTCGGCTGGAGCCGCGACGCCTGGGTCCCCTTCACGGGGATGCGCGACCTCGGCGCCGGCCTCCCGCCCTACCGGCCGGGTTGCGGGTCGCGCACCCACGACCCGGACCTCATGGCCGCCCGCACGGCCGCGGCGGGCGCGGCCCGTCTGGCCTCGCGCCGCGTCGAGCTCGGCCCGAGCGAGGACGAGGTCGAGGCGATGTTCGACCGCGGGTGGACCGACGGGCTCCCCGTCGTGGCACCGACGCCGGCGCGCGTCGCGCACATGCTCACCGGCACGACGCGCGACCCGAGCGAGGTCGTCGCGGTCGTGCCGCCCGACCTCGTCGAGTGCACGGTCGAGAAGGTCGCGATCAACGCCGTGCTCGCCGGCGCGCGCCCCGACTACCTCCCGGTCGTGCTCGCCGCCGTCGAGGCGGCCTGCACCGACGAGTTCAACATCCACGGGCTGCTCGCCACGACCTGGTTCTCGGGCCCGCTCGTGATCGTGAACGGGCCGCGCGCCCGCGCGATAGGCATGAACAGCGGCATCAACGCGATGGGGCAAGGGAACCGGGCGAACGCCACGATCGGTCGGGCGCTGCAGCTCGTGATCCGCAACGTCGGCGGCGGCCGGCCCGGCGAGATCGACCGGGCGACGATCGGTCAGCCCGGCAAGTACACGTTCTGCTTCGCCGAGCGCGAGCAGGACTCGCCGTGGGAGCCGCTGCACGTCACGCGGGGCCTCCCGGCGTCGGCGTCGGCCGTCACGCTCTTCGCCGCCGAGGGGCCCCGCGGGATCATCGACCAGCTGTCGCGTGACGCCGACTCGTTGGCGAACAGCTTCGCCGCGTGCCTCCGCACGACGACGCACCCGAAGCTCGCGCTGGCCTTCGACGCGATCCTCGTCGTCTCCCCGGAGCACGCCCGCGTGTTCCACGAGGCGGGCTGGACGAAGGCTCGCCTCCTCGACGAGCTGACCGCCCGCCTCCAGCTCCCCGGTGCCGAGCTGGTCCGAGGCGCCGGCGGGATCGCCGAGGGCCTCCCCGAGGGCGTGCGGGACCTCACCCTCCCGAAGTTCCGCGACGGCGGGCTGCTCATCGTCCACGCCGGTGGTGGCGCGGGGCTGTTCTCGGCCATCATCGGGGGCTGGGCCAGCGGCGCGACCGGCAGCGCGCCGGTGACGAAGGAGATCGACCCGTGAGCGAACCGCGAGTACTGCTCGACCCGACCGGTGAGCAGAAGGCCGCGCTGCGGGAGCGCACCGCCCGCCCGGCGTCGCTGGAGGACCGGGCGGTGGGCCTGCTCGACATCAGCAAGGCACGCGGCGACGTGTTCCTGAACCGGCTCGAGGAGCACCTCACTCGTCGGGGCGCCCGCGTCCTGCGGTTCGCGAAGCCGACGTTCACGAAGGTCGCGCCGATCGACCTGCGACGCGAGATCGCCGAGCAGTGCGACGTGGTGATCGAGGCACTCGCCGACTGAGGATCGTGCACGTCGTGCAGTGTGCACGACACCGTCAACCTGGAAGCCCTGGGGGTCCCGACCGTGTTCGTCGCCTCGAGCGAGTTCGTGGACGCCGCTGACGTGCAGGCTCGCGCGCTCGGCGCCGACCCGGCCCGGGTGTTCGTGGCCCATCCGATCCAGGACCGCACCGACGAGGAGCTGCGTCACCTCGCCGACGACGCCGTCCACGCGGTCGTCGACGCGGTGAGCGGGTAGCGCGGTGCTGTACCTGCACGAGGTGCATCGCGTCCGGGGTGCGTGCGAGGACGACTTCGAGGCGGCGTTTCGGGACCGGTGGCTGCCCGAGCTGGCGCGCGGCGGCGACGCCCGCCTCCTCTACTTCATGCACCTCGCCCACGGCTCGGGGCGGGCGTACACGGCGGTGACGATCACGGGCGTGCGCGACGGCGCGGCCTGGGAGCGCCTGGCGCGCTCGATCCGGGACGGGCCGCTGCGGTCATGGGCGCACGACGTCGACCAGACCCGCCACACCGTCCACGCCAAGCTGCTGCTGACCGTGCCGTGGGCGCCGCCGCTCGTCGAGGACCTCGACGCGGTCCCGACCGAGGCGGCCGACCATCCGCTCACGATCTTCATGGAGGACACGGCCTGGCCCCACGACGGGATGCTCGACGACTACCTCGAGGCCGCGCACACGCACTACGCGCCGAGCCTCGTCGAGAGCGCCAAGGGCGGTCGAGCCATCCTCGAGCTGCTCACCGCGTTCCAGACCGCGTGGGGCAGCGGCCGGCGCTCCGAGGTCGTGCTCTGGCAGCGCATCGTCGAGAACGCCCGGCTCCAGCGGCTGCTCGAGACCGAGGTGCCACCCGAGTTCCGCGGCCCCGGGTCGTGGATGCACGACGCGCTCCAGGTGCGCGACGACTGGCAGAGCCAGCTGCTGCGGACGACGCGCTGGTCGCCCCTGACCTGACGGTCAGGCGGGGAGCGCCGCGGCGGCGAACGCCTCGACCTGGGCGCGCCCGTTGCTCGGCCAGCCGGCCACGAGGTAGCCGAAGCCGGCGTCGCGCCACGCGTCGATCGTGCGCCGCACCTCGTCGAGATCGCCCTCGAGGGAGAGGGACCCGGCGCGCACGATCGAGTCCGGGTCGCGGCCAGCCGCGGATGCGAGCTCGCTGAGGTGCGCCGAACGGCCGGCCAGCGTCTCCGGCGTCCCGAACTGGTGCCATACGTCGGCGTGGCGCGCCGCGATGCCGAGCATGCGCTCGCCGTTCGCGCCGATCCAGATCGGGGGATAGGGCGTCTGCACCGGTCGGGGCCGCATCGTCGCGTCCCGCACCTGGTAGTAGCGGCCGTCGAAGCTGAAGTCGTCGGTCGTGAGCAGGCCCTTGACGATCTGTACCGCCTCCTCGAAGCGGGAGACCCGCTCGCCGGTCGGCGGGAACGGGATCGCGAGCGCGCGGTGCTCCTGGTCGAACCAGGCGGCCCCGTACGCGAGCTCGTAGCGACCGCCCGACGCGTGGTCGATCGTGATCGCCTCGGCCGCGAACACCGAAGGGTGCCGGTAGGTCAGCCCGGTGACCAGGAGGCCGAGGCGGGCCCTCGTCGTGAGGCCGCTCAGCGCGGCGAGGGTCGTGTTGCCCTCGAAGCACTCCCCGGGCCCCGAGCCGTACATCGGCTGGAAGTGGTCGAAGCCCCAGATCCCGTCGAAGCCGAGGTCGTCGGCGAGGCGCGCCCTCGACGCCACCTCGGCCCACGGCATCCGCTGCTGCGCGACGTCAAGCCCGATTCGCACGGTGCCCTCCCGGCTCCGGGGACGCTGGCCGCGTCCCGGGCGCGGGAGTGTACGAGGCCTCGCCGCGGCCGGCGCTGGTCCGTGGCGCTGACCCGGCCGCGACCACGCGGCGCGTGAGCTAGAGCTCGGTGAGCGCCTCCCAGCCCGGTGGCGGCGGCGCGAGCCGCCAGTACTGCTCCGGGGGCTGGTGCTCGATCTTCGCCGACATGCCCCACTCCGCCTCGAGCGCCGCGACCTGCGTCGGATAGCACGCGATCGCCGCGCGCTTGCGCGGATGATCGACGTCGACGGGCGGCGCGCACGGCGTCGGCCAGATCTGCTTGCGGAAGAGCTGCGACACACGCCACGCGAGCAGCCCGGGGATGTGGTTGTAGCCCGCGTCCTCGTAGCAGAACCACGCCGGACCGCCGTCGGGGTCGGCGAGCATCCGGTCGCGCACGAGCATCGCGGCCTCGTGCGTGCACGCATGGTCCGGGTTGCCGAGCCCGAAGGGCGCAAACACCGCCGTCGGGCGCAGCTCGCGCAGCGTCACCTCGAGCGTGTCGACCACGTCGTCGGGACGGACCCACACGGATCGTTCGAGGTAGGAGTGCTCGACGAAGTCGAGCCAGATCGGCCGCGCGTCGTAGCCGCCGAGCGCGGCGGCGTCCTCGGCGCGCCGCGTCACGTGCACCTCGTCGCCGGGCCTGAACCCGCCGAGCGCGTCCCAGTGGCCGGGCGGGTCCGGGTAGCTGACCGGTCGGCCGGCGAACACGGTGACGACCGGGACGCCGGGGTGCGCGGCGAGCAGGTAGGAGCAGCCGAGCACGGCGTCGTCGAGGTGGGGGGACACGACGGTCATCCGGGCCAGCTCGGCCGGCGACACCGTGCCCCAGGTCTTCATCTCGGGGGGCGCCTGCGCCATCGGGGCAGCATCTCAGATGCCGCCGCCCCGCCTCCACGCCGGAATTGTCGGGTTCTGGGCGCTTTAGGCCCGTTCTTGACCGGGGTCAAAGACTCTCGCAAACGGCCGCCGTGTGTGAGAACCTGACCACGCGCGGTAAAACTCGACGCACGGCGTGCCCAGCCCGCACGCAAGTTCGCCCGGCGTCCCCAGCGATGCCCAGCCCCGCCCCACCCGCTGGCGGACCCGGGCGAGACGGTGGGGCGCCCCGTCGAGGTGGGCTCGCCCACCTCCGGGGCCGCCCCGCCACGCGAGACTGCGGCGTGGCACCCGACACGATCACCCCATGACCGCGGCGGCGCGGGCGCTCGGCCCGACCGGGCTTGACGTCAGCCCGCTGTGCCTCGGCGCGATGAACTTCGGTGACCCGACCGATGAGCCCGAGTCGCACGAGATGATCGATGCCGCGCTCGACGGTGGCATCACGATGATCGACACCGCCGACGTGTACGCGGGTGGGCGCAGCGAGGAGATGGTCGGCGCGGCACTCACGGCGAACGGCAAGCGCGACGACATCGTGCTCGCCACGAAGGTGGGCATGCCGCGGGGACGCGCCGAGCCGGGGACGTGGCACAAGCGCGAGCACATCGTGGAGTCGTGCGAGCAGTCGCTGCGCAGCCTCCAGACCGACCACATCGATCTGTACCAGCTGCACCGCCCGTCGATGGTCGTGCCCCAGGACGAGACGCTCGCCGCGTTCGCCGAGCTCGTCGACGCGGGCAAGGTGCGACACGTCGGCTGCTCGACGCACCCGGCCTGGATGGTGATGGAGGCGCTCTGCGTCGCCGACCGCAACCACCGCCCGGCGTACGCGACCGAGCAACCCCCCTACAACCTGCTCGACCGCCGCATCGAGAACGAGCTGCTGCCCCTGTGCCAGACCCACGGCCTCGGCGTGCTGCCCTGGTCGCCGCTCGCCGGCGGCATCCTCGCCGGCCGCTACGACGACCCCGACCGTGTCCCCGACGACTCGCGCGCCGCCCGGCGTCCCCAGCTCAAGGCGCGCGTCACCCCGCGCGCCCTCGAGGTCGCGCATGAGCTCGCCGCGCTCGCCGCCGAGCGGGACCTCACCACCTCCCAGCTCGCCCTCGTGTGGGTGAAGGATCAGCCCGGCGTCACCTCCCCGATCGTGGGCCCCCGCACCCGCGCCCAGCTCGACGAGGCCCTCGCCGTCCTCGAGCGCCCCCTCGACGACGAGGCCCGGGCGGCGTGCGACGCGCTCGTCCCGCCGGGCAGCGCGGTCGCCGACTTCTTCAACACATCGGGCTGGATGCGGGAGCGGGTCACCTGAGCGACGCCGCCACGCGGAGCTGCTGAGCGGTGGCCTTCGACCCGATCGTCGCGTCGACGACCCGCGTCGCGGACCACCGCGAGCCCGCCTTCGTCCACGAGGAGGACCAGCGCGCCGCGACGGCGCGCCTCGCCGAGCACCGGGCGCGGCACGGGCGGCCGCCGAACGTGCTCGTCATCCTCTTCGACGACGTCGGGTGGGGCGACTTCGGCTGCTACGGCGGCGGGGTGGCGGTCGGCGCGCCGACGCCCCACATCGACGAGCTGGCCCGCCGCGGGCTGCTCCTCACCTCCTGCTACTCGGAGCCGTCGTGCAGCCCGTCGCGCGCGTCGCTGCTCACCGGGCGCCTCCCCATGCGCCACGGGCTGCTCCGTCCCCCGATGTACGGGGAGCCGGGCGGTCTCGACGGGGAGGTGACGCTCGCCGAGCTGCTGAGCGGCGCCGGGTACGCCACCCAGGCCGTCGGGAAGTGGCACATGGGCGAGAACCGCGTCTCGCAGCCCCAGCACGTCGGCTTCGACGACTTCTACGGGTTCCTGTCGGTGTCGGACATGTACACCGAGTGGCGCGACCCCTACTTCTTCCCCGAGATCGTCTACAGCGCCGAGCGCACCGAGTGGGTGCGCAACCAGCCGTTCAACCGCTGCTTCGTGCACGCCACCCGGGGCGGCGACACCGAGGACGTCGAGGAGGTGACGATCCCGGTCCTGGCGCGCCTCGACGACATGTGGTGCAGCTACTCGGCCGACTTCGTGCGCCGGATGGCAGGCGGCGACCGGCCGTGGTTCCTCTATCACTGCACCCGCGGCGCCCACTTCGACAACTATCCGCACGAGCGCTACCTCGGCGCCTCCCCCGCCCGGCACCCCTACAAGGACACGATCGTCGAGCTCGACGCGATCGTCGGGCGCCTCCTCGACGTGCTGGCCGAGACCGGCCAGCTCGAGGACACGATCGTGCTCGTCAGCTCGGACAACGGGCCCGAGATGGAGACCTGGCCCGACGCCGCCTACTCGCCGTTCCGGTGCGCGAAGGGCTCGACGTGGGAGGGCGGCGTGCGGGTGCCGGCGGTCGTCGCCTGGCCGGGCGTCATCGACGCGGGCCGCAGCTCCGACGGGCTCGTCTCCTTCACCGACCTGGTGCCGACCGTGGCCGCGCTCGCCGGCGTCCCCGACGCGGTGCCGAGCGACCGCTTCATCGACGGCGTCGACCAGACCTCGTTCCTGCTCGCGCCCGACGGCCGCTCGAACCGCAAGTACCAGTACTACTGGCTGCTCGACCGGTTCTCCGCGCTGCGCGTCGGCGAGTACAAGTTCCTGCTGTCGTCGATCTCCGACGACGACCGCGACGTGCTGAACCCCGGCGGGTTCACCGGCGTCGTGCAGCAGTACCCGTACGGGCGCCTCTACAACCTCTACCTGGACCCGAAGGAGACGCGCAGCTACCTCATCCGCAAGCTCGCGTACCTCGAGTCGTTCCAGACCGGCATCCGCCAGCACCTCACCACCTTCCGGGACTACCCCGCCAAGCGCGTGGTGAGCGGGGGGTGACGGGCCCGGGGCTCGCCGGGGCCCGGGTCCTCGTCATGGGGATCGGCCGTCGGGCCGGCGGCGTCGGCGTGATCCGCTACGCGCTCGAGGCCGGTGCCGAGGTGCGCGTCACCGACCGCGCCGACCCAGACGTCTTCGCCGCGGTCGTCGAGGAGTTCCGAGGCGAGCCGGTCACGTTCGTGCTCGGCCGCCACGACGAGGCCGACTTCGAGTGGGCGGACGTCGTGGTCCGCAACCCCGACGTGCGGCGCGACTCCCCGTACCTCGCGGCCGCCGAGGCCCACGGGGCGCGCGTCGAGATGGAGATGACGCTGTTCCTCGCCGCGAGCCCAGCGCCGACGATCGGCGTGACCGGCACGAAGGGCAAGACGACGACGACGCTGCTGCTCCACGCGATGCTCCGAGAGCGCTGGCCCACGAGCGTCGTCGCCGGGAACATGGGCCGCTCGGCACTCGCCCGCCTCGGCGACGTCGAGCCGGGCGTCCCGGTCGCGCTCGAGCTGTCCTCCTTCCAGCTCGAAGGGCTCGGCGAGCACGCACGGTCCCCCCACGTGGCGGTGGTGACGAACCTGCGCCCCGACCACCTCGACCGCTACGCCTCGTTCGACGAGTACGCCGCCGCGAAGGTCCAGATCGCCCGCCACCAGGGCCCCGACGACTGGACGGTGTCCCCGGCCGACGACCCGGCCGTGACGCCGCTCGTCGCCGACAGCCCGGGACGCCCGGTGACCTTCGCGGCCGGGCCACACCCGGGTGCGCGCACGCTCTTCGTCGCCGACGGCCGATTCGTGGCCGAGTGGGAGGGCGACCGGCTCGACCTCGGACCGATCGACGCGCTCGCCGTGCCGGGCGCGCACAACCGGCGGGACGCGCTCGCAGCCGCGGGCGCGGCCCTCGCCGTCGGGGTGAGCGCCGAGGAGGTGCGACGCGGCGTCGCCGCGTTCCGCGGCGTGCCGCACCGCCTCGAGCGGGTCGCCACGCTCGGGGGTGTCGACTACGTGAACGACAGCGCGGCGACGACGCCCGACGCGGCGGTCGCCGCGCTCGAGGCGTTCGCGGACCGGCCGACCGTCGCGATCGTCGGCGGCTTCGACAAGGGCCTCGACCTCGCGCCGCTCGCCGCCGCGCTCACGGCCCACGCCGCGGCGGTGGTGCTTCTCGCCGGCACCGCCACCCCGACGCTCGCCGCCGCGCTCGGGGCGGTGCCGGTCCGCGGGCCGCTGGACTCGATGGACGCCGCGGTCGGCGCCGCGGCCGAGCTCGCCACCCCCGGCGGGGTCGTCCTCCTCTCGCCCGGCTGTGCCAGCTTCGGGCTCTTCGTCGACGAGTTCGACCGCGGCGACCAGTTCCGGGCCGCGGTGCGAGCCCGGACGGCGTGACCCGGGCGTGACCCCGCCTTGACCGACCCTTCACGCAACGGCGCCACGATCCCAGCATGAGCACCACCGAGATCACCCCGATGGACGGCCCCCTGGGTGCCGTCCTCACCGGCATCGACCTGCACGCGCCGCTGAGCGACGACGACCGCGCCACCGTGCGCCGGGCGCTCGCCGACCGGCTCCTCGTGTCCTTCCCGGACCAGCACCTCAGCCTCCCCGAGGAGGAGCGCTTCGCGGCCTCGTTCGGGCCGCTGTGGCTGCACCCGGCCGCCCGCCACTCCGACGCGGCCGCCTCGGTCGTCGACAGCCGCCGCGCCCCGCGTGCCGGCCGGGCCGCCGAGGTGTGGCACGCCGACGCCACCTTCACCGTGAACCCGCCGGCGTACACGATGCTGTCCGCCCAGGTGCTGCCCGAGCACGGCGGGGCGACGTCCTTCGCGAACCAGCAGCTGGCCTGGGACCACCTCGACCCCGACTGGCGCCGGCACCTCGAGGGGCTGCGTGCCGTGCACGCCCCCGGGCCGATGATGCTGCGTCGGGCACCGGGTCTCGGTGAGGTCCTGCACCCCGTCGTGCGCGTCGACGGGACGACGACGCGCCGCTCACTGTTCGTCAACCCCGGGTTCACCCGCCGCTTCGAGCACCAGAGCACCGTCGAGAGCCGCCCGACCCTCGGCTACCTGTTCCGGGTGGGCCTCGACCCGAGCGTGCGCCTCGACTACGCGTGGCAGCCGGGCGACCTCGTGGTCTGGGACAACCGGTCGCTGCTGCACCGGGCCCACCACGACCACGGGGACGACGCCCGGGTCCTCACCCGGGTGACCGTGGCCGCCTGAGTCAGGAGCGCGACGCGCCGAACGCGTCGTAGGGGCGGCCCTCGTCGCGGGCGCGGGTCTCGCCGCAGCGCCACTGGAACTCGCTGATCCCGCCCGGCTCCCACGGGCCGACCGAGCCCGCCGCGAGCGCGCGGTCGCTCTTCTCGACGATCCCGAAGTGGCGCTGCACGTCCTCGACGGACCGGTCGGCGAGCTGGAACCAGTCGACCTCGAGGAAGTCGACGCTGCCGCGTACGAGCGCGCCCCGTCGCATGGCGTCGGCCATGCGTTCGGCGACCCCCTCGTGGGAGAGCTGGCCGGGTGACGCCTCGAACAGTCCCGCGCCGGCGCGCAGGTAGCCGGTCTCGAAGAGGGAGACGACCATCGCGAGCAGGCTGAAGGCGCGCGGGTCGTCGTTGGCGCGGGCGATGAACGAGAACACCTCGAGCTCCGACTCCACGCAGGTCCCGTAGTCCGCGACGATGTGGACCCAGTCGTGCTGGGCGAGCAGCGGCGGCGCCGAGCCGGGATGGCCGGGATAGATGAACCCGCGGGCCCGGTAGAACTCGGTGATCCGACGGCCGAGCGTGCCGGGCGGCAGCGTCTCGAGCGCGCACCACCGGGCCGCCAGCGCCGGGTCGTTGACCGACTCGTCCCACGCCGCGGCGAGCGGGGTCGTCGTGTGCAGCGCCGCTTGGTGCTCCGCCGACCAGTCCGCCGTGTACCCGTTCCGGTCGAAGTCCACCGCGGCGAGCCCGAGGGTCCCCGCCGCGAACTCCTCGGTGATGTGCAGCATCTCCTCGTCGATGCCGAGCTCGGCGGCGAAGGCACGGACCTGGGCCGCCACCGTCGGCGGGAGGGGCCGCAGCACGAGGGCGTGGAGCACCATGAGCTGGACGATCCGGGTCCGGAACGCCTCGGTCCGCCCGGCGACGCCCTCGGCGAACGCCACGGGGTCGATGGGCAGGGGCGCCGGATCCATCTCGAAGCCGGTCATCTCCCGGACCGTGGCGCCGATGAGCGCCTGCTGCAGGGGCGTGAGGCCCTCCGGCGGCGTGACGGCGCTCACGATCCCGCGGGTGAGGTGGCCGACCTCGGCCGCGCTGGGCGGACCGAGCTCGGGTGCGTCGGTGCTCGGGAAGGGGACAGGCACGCCCGGTGACTCCCAGGATTCGACGGCTGTGCCGGTGCTCAACGCCTCGGCGCCGCCCATGTTCCCGAGGCGGCTACTCCGGACGCGTGAACTGGTAGATGGCCCCGCCGAGCAGCGCGGCCGCGACGACCACCACGATGCCGATCTCGAAGCCGGCGGGCAGCCGCCAGCTGCCCCAGTGGATGCCCGGGCTGAGTTCGGCCCGGACGGCCGGCGGGGCGTGGACCGCCTGGAACACGGCGCGGCGCATCAGGTCCACCGCGTAGGCGAGCGGGTCGAAGCGGGTCAGCGTCCCGAGCCAGGTGGGCAGCCGGTAGATCGGGAAGACCGCGCCGGCCAGGAAGAACAGCGGCAGCACGAAGAGCTGCATCACCACCTGGAACGACTCGATCTCCTGGATGCGGGCGGCGAGGAACAGCCCGAAGGCGGTCAGCATCGTGGCGGTGAGCACCATGAGCACCACCAGCTCGACGATGAGGACGAACGAGTACGGCACGTGCACCAGCGGCGCGAGGACCAGCATGATGAGGCCCTGCATCGTCGCGACGGTCGCGCCACCGGCGCACTTGCCGATCATGATCGCTCCGCGCCGGACCGGCGCGACGAGCATCTCGCGGAGGAAGCCGAACTCGCGGTCCCACACGATCGACACGGCCGAGAAGATGGCGGTGAACAGGATCGTCATCGCGATGACGCCGGGGAACATGAACGTCGTGAACTGGAAGTTGCCGGGGGTGTGGATGACCGTGCCCAACCCGGTGCCGAGCACGAAGAGGAACAGGATCGGCTGGGCGAGCGAGGTGAGGATCCGGATGCGGTTCCGGCGGAAGCGCAGGATCTCGCGCTTCCAGACCACCTTGGCCGCTTTGAGGTCGTCGAGCCAGGTGGCGCCCTGGGGGTGCTCGGTGACCGGCGCGACGTCGGGGACGGCGCCGGACGTCAGGGTGGTGGTGGCGGTGCTCATCGTCCTCTTCTCGCTCGAACCATGGGGTTGGTCGCGAGACGCTCGGTGGTCGATGACTCGGCGTCTCGGATGGTCCGCCCGGTGTGGTTCATGAAGACATCGTCGAGGGTCGGTCGGGCGATGCTCACCGCCTGGATGGGGACGTCCAGCTCGGCGAAGAGCCGCGGCACGAACTCCTCGCCGCCGGGGACCTGGAACGTCAGGCCCTCGCCGGTGGACGTGGCCTCGAGGCTGAAGCGCTCGTGCAGCTCGAGGGTCGCCTTCGCGTCGTCGTCGGTGCGCATCGAGATCCGGTCCTTGCCGACCGCCGCCTTCAGCGCGTTGGGGGTCTCCATCGTCACGATCTCGCCGTTGTCGATGATGGCGATGCGGTCGCAGTACTCGGCCTCGTCCATGTAATGGGTCGTGAGGAAGATCGTGATGGCCTCGCGGTCGCGCAGCGCCTGGATGTAGTCCCAGATGTTCACGCGCGTCTGGGGGTCGAGGCCGACCGTCGGCTCGTCGAGGAACAGGACTCTCGGCGAGTGCAGCAGGCCGCGGGCGATCTCGAGGCGGCGCTTCATGCCGCCCGAGAAGGTCCGCACGAGGTCGTCGCGGCGGTGCCACAGCCCGACCATTTCGATGACCGTCTTCACGCGGTCCGCAGTGCGGTCCTTCGGCATGCGGTACAGCTCGGCGTGGAAGCGCAGGTTCTCGTAGGCGGTCAGGTACTCGTCGAGGGTCGGGTCCTGGAACACGAGCCCGATGCGGCGCCGGACGCCGAGGGGGTCTGTGGTCACGTCGCAGCCCGCTACCCGGGCCCGGCCGCCGGTCGGGGTGATGAGCGTGCAGAGCATCGAGATGGTCGTCGACTTCCCGGCCCCGTTCGGGCCGAGGAACCCGAACGTCTCACCCGGGGCCACGTCGAAGGTGACGCCCCGGACGGCCTCCAGCTCCCCATAGCTCTTCTGGAGGTTCTCGACGTCTACCGTCGCCTCGTCCGTCACCACGGCCATCGGCCTCGCCTTCGCTGGCTCCGACTCCCTCGAACATAGGTACTCTACCCTTACGGTGATGCATAACCACCCGTCGGACCTCCCCTCGCCTGCGGCCGACCCGCGGGCCCAGCGCCAGCTGGCCGACCTGTGCTTCGCGGTGATCCGGCCCCTGCGCCACCACGCCTCCGAGCTGGCCGCCGAGTTCGACCTCTCGTTCCTGCAGTCCCGCGCGCTGTGGCGCCTCGAGCAGCCCCTCGCCACCGGCGCCCTCGCCGAGCAGCTCGGTCTCGACCCGTCGAACATCACCGGCGTCGTCGACCGGCTCGAGGCACGCGGGCTCATCGAGCGCCAGCCCCACCCCGAGGACCGACGGGTGAAGCTCCTCGCGCTGACCCGCGCCGGGCGCGCCATCCGCGCCGACCTCAACGAGCGCCTCTTCACGACCGTCACCCTCTTCGAGGCGCTCACCGCCGACGAGCAGCACCAGCTCGCGGCGCTGCTCACGAAGGTCGTCGAGCACGCCGAGGCGACAGGCCAGCTCGCCCCGGTGGCCACGTGACGGACCGTGCAGTGGTCGGCCCGGCACGCTGAGGCGCGCGAGCGTCTCCAAGACCACGTCCCGGAGCGCGTGCTCGCGGCGGCGCAGCTGCGTCCCCGCCCGACCTCGCCGGACGAGGACGCGAGCCTCCTTCCCGCCGAGGGTGTGTGGCTCGCGGTGAGCACGACCCACCTGTACGCGTTCGCCGCCCGCGGCGACCGCGTCGGCGACCTCGTCGAGGTGTGGGACCGCGACGCGACGACCGTGCACCACACCCCGCGCCTCGCGGCGACACGCGTCACATTGCAGTTCGGCGCCAACGGCAGCCCGATCGAGCTCGACGCGCCACGCGGGCGCGCCGGGCGCCGGGCCTTCTTTCGCTACCTCCTGGACCCCGACCGCCGCGCCTGACGCCTCAGCTCCCGGGCTGGGGCTTCGTGAGGATCAACACCGGCGCCGGGTGATCGGGCGGCGGCGCGCCCTTCGTCGGCAGCTCGATCCAGCTCACGACCGTGCCGTCGCTGTAGGTCTGCACCGCCTTGAACGTGATCTTGCTCGTGTTGCTCGGGAGGGTGGCGAACACGTTGAACAGGTCGAAGGCCCCCGGCGGGATCCCCCCCGCCGTCGCGACCCACGAGATCTCGGTGACGGCGCTCGTGAACGTCCCGTCGTCCGTCGTGATCGGCTTGGGCAGCGATGCGCTCTGCGTCGTGAACGTCCAGCCCGGCTTCTGCTGGACCAGCACGTTCGCGAAGGGGAAGTTGGTGGGGAACTGGACGTCGAGACGAACCGTCGACGCCATCGGTGACTCGGTCGGGACCCGGAACGCGAACACCTCGGTCGCGCCCTTCGGCTCGGAGGACGGGTCGATCTCGACGTGGGCCCACGCCGGGCTGGCCACGACGACCACCGCCCCGACCACGGTCACGCAGACAACCAACCACCGCCACGCACGCTTGCTCATTGACTCCCTCTCCTGATGGGGGACGTGACACACGAGGTAGTCGCCCCGCGGCGGGCCCGAGTTCCCGGGAACCAGACGGCGGCGCCTGACGACTACCTGGGCATGACCTGTGCTCGGATTCGTATGGCCATCTCCGCGGAGCTCGACGGTGAGGAGACCGGCGTGGCGCCCTCGACGCTGGATCAGCATCTCGCCGGCTGTGCCGGCTGCCGGGCGTTCCGCGCCCAGGCGCGGACACTGCGTCGCCGGGTCGGTGTCCGCCCGGCCCCGCCGGTCCCCGACCTCACCAGTCGAGTGATGTTCGCCTTGGCCCGCGAGGAGTCGGAGCCCGCGGCGAGCCGCCAGGGTCTGCGGCTCGGGCTGGCGGTGATCGCGCTCGTGCAGCTCGGGCTGTCGCTCCCCGCGCTGCTCCTCGGATCCGATGCCGGGATCCCCGTCCACCAGGCCCGCCACCTCGGCTCCTTCGGCGTCGCGCTCGCCATCGGCCTCCTGGTCGCGGCGTGGCGGCCCCACCGCATCGCCGGGCTGCTGCCCCTGGCGACCGCGCTCGTGATCTGCCTGGTCGGCAGCGCGATCGCCGACGTCGTGACGGGGTATTCCACCGCGACGAGCGAGCTGCCCCACATCGTCGAGGTCCTCGGGCTCCTCAGCCTCTGGCTCCTGCACCGCTCGCAGCGCTGGCCCGAGGTCGATCCCGAACTGGCCCTGACATGAGGGTGCGCGGGCGGCTCTGGCGCGTCGGCTTCGTCGGCGGTCTCGCGACCGCGATCGTCGTGCTGCTCGCGGTCCCGGCGTCGGCGCACGCCGTCCTGCTGGCGACCACCCCCGCGCAGGGCGCGGTGCTCACCACGCCCCCACGGGCGGTGAGCCTGCGCTACGACGAGCAGGTGACGTACAACCCCGGCGCGGTGCGCGTGTACAACGAGCGGGGCAGCCGGGTCGACAGCGGCTCGATCAGCAAGCCCTCGCCTGACGTCGTCCAGGTCAGCCTGCCGCCCCACCTCCCCGACGGCGCGTACGTCGTGACCTGGCGGGTGATCTCCGCGGACACGCACCCCGTCGAAGGGGCGTTCACATTCCAGGTCGGCCTCCTCGCCAATGCCACGGCGCCGAACGTCACCGGGCTCGCCCAGAACCTGCTGCACAACCAGAAGGGCTCGCGGATCGTCGGGGTCACCTACGGCGTCGTCCGCGGGACGCTCTACACCGGGATCGCGCTGCTGCTCGGCGCGGTGGCCTTCGCGGGCTTCCTCTGGGGCGCGGCCCGGCGGCTGCGCCGCACCGCGCGGCTGCTCTGGGCGGGCTGGATCTTGACGTTCGTCATGACGATCGTCGCCGTGCTGCTGCAGGGGATCTACGGCGCCGCGCTGTCGTTCAGCGCGCTGTTCCGATGGTCGCTGATCAGCGGCGTGCTCCAGACCAGCTTCGGCCACATGTGCCTGCTGCGGCTCGGGCTGCTGCTCGCGGCGATCCCGATGCTGCGCCGGCTGCTGCGCGACCCGGAGAACGCGCCGCTGCCGAGCTGGTGGCGACCGGTCGCGGTCGTCGGCGCAGCCGGCGTCGCCGTGACGTTCGCGCTGTCCGGGCACGCCCACACCGGCACGCTCCCGAGCCTCGGCGTGCCCGCCGACGTCATCCATATCCTCGCCATGAGCGTCTGGATTGGCGGCCTCGCCGTCCTCGCGTACGCGGTGTTCCCGGGCCGCGGCGTCGAGGAGCTCCGCGTCGTCGCGCCGCGCTTCTCGCGCACCGCAATGGCGTGCGTCGGGGCGCTCGTCGTGACCGGCTCCTTCCAGGCCTGGCGCCAGGTCGGCAGCCTCCACGCACTCCGCACCACCGACTACGGCCGCACGCTGCTCGTCAAGCTGGTGCTCGTCCTCGTGCTCGTCATCCTCGGGGCGCTGAGCCGCCAGATCGTGGGCTACCTCTTCGCCCCCCGCGAGCCCGCGCCCGCCCAGGAGAAGGTGCCGGTCGTCGCGGGCGGCGCCGACGACGACACGCCCGGCGACGAGTGGGACGAGGGCGACTGGGAGCTCGACGAGGAGTACGAGCTGCGCCGCCTCAAGCGCTCCGTGTTCTTCGAGGTGCTCATCGCCATCCTCGTCATCTCGGTCACGGCGCTGCTCGTCGACGCGGCACCCGCGAAGGTCGCCGCCGCGCAGCGCGGCACCGGCGCGTCCGAGGTCACGCTCAAGTCCCCGCAGGTGTGGGTGTCGATCTACCTGACGCCGGGCGTCGCGCCGGGCGCCAACGACGTCCACGTGTCGGCGCTGCTGCCGAGCGGTGCGCCGCTGAACCTGCAGCAGCTCACCGCCACCCTCGACTACCCGGGCCGGCACATCCCGCCACTCGAGATCCCGTTGCGCCACCTCGGGCCGGGCCACTGGCTGTCACCGGGGTTCACCATCCCCTTCTCCGGAGGGTGGCGCATCACCGCGCACGCCCAGCTCGACGAGTTCACCGAGGTGACGCTGGCCGGGACCCTGCCCGTCGGGTGACCCGCGGCTGACGCCGGCCTGGCGCGCGATCATCCGGGACGGGTCGGCCAGCGTCGATCCCCGGGCGCGACCCACGCGTCCCCGAGCGAGTCGAGGCCAGTAGAGGGTGGCGGCGGAAGAACCCAATCGGTCGCAGGACCCGCGCTCCCCCGAGGCCTCGACGTCACGACCGAGCCCACGCGCCGCGCTGCGCGCCCTCGGCCCCGGCCTGGTCTCGGGCGCGTCCGACACCGACCCGACCACCGTCGCGGCCATCGTCGTCATCGGCGCGACCACCATGTTCGGGCTGGCGTGGCTCGCGCTGCTCGTCGCCCCTGCGCTCATCGTCGTGCAGGTGATCGCGACCCGTCTCGGGGTGGTCGGTGGCACCGACCTGGCGACGGCGGCACGCGCCCGGTTCCGGCCGGCCGTGCAGCACGCCGTCGCGGGCTCGATCGTCGCCGTGACCGTGCTCACCCTCGCCGCCGACCTCAGCGCCGGCGCCGCGGCGATCGGCCTGCTCGCCGGGATCTCCGCGAAGTGGCTCGTCGCGCCGCTCGCCGCGGTCATCGTGGGGCTCCTCGTGCTCGGCACGAACGAAGGCGTCGTGCGCGTCCTCAAGTACCTGACGCTGGCGCTCCTCGCCTACGCCGTCTCCGCCGTGCTCACCCATGTGAGCTGGGGGCAGGTGCTGCACCACAGCCTCGTGCCGAGCTTCGCGCTCACCCACGACGACATCGCCGGCGCGCTCGCGCTCCTCGGCACGACGATCACCAGCTACGTGTTCGTCTGGCAGACCATCGAGCTCGCCCACCAGCGCCGCACCCCGGAACGGCTCGGCGCGGCGGAGCGGGACGCCGCGTTCGGCATCGTGTTCGCGGTCGTGATCATCTGGTTCATCCTCGTGGCCACCGGGGCGACCCTCGGCATCCACCACGAGACCGTCCAGACGTCCCAGGACGCGGCCCGCGCGCTGGCGCCGCTCGCGGGGAGCGCGGCGAGCACGGTGTTCGGCATCGGGCTGCTGGCGTCCGCGCTGATCGCCGTGCCCGTGCTCATGAGCACCGCGGCGTACGTCGTCGGCGCCGAGTTCGGCTGGCGGCGGGGCTTGTCCGAGCCGCTCGCCCGGGCCCCGCGCTTCTACGCCGCGTTGGCCGTGACGAGCACCGCGGCGGTCGTCGTCACGCTCGTCCACGTGAGCGCGATCCGGCTCCTCTTCTACGCCAGCATCGCGGGCGGCATCGGCACGCCGGTCGCGCTCGGCTGTCTGCTGGTGCTCGCCCGGGACCGCACCGTGATGCGGGGCCGCCCGATCGGCCGGATGCTCGGCGCCGCGGGGTGGGCGGTGACGGCGACGATGGGCCTCCTGAGCGGCCTCTACGTCCTCGACCAGCTCGGCGCGTTCCGCTAGGGCGTCGACTGGAGCGGGGCGAGCAGGTCGGAGAGGCGCACGAGCGTGAAGCCCTTCTGGCGCAGCCCAGCCACGACCGCGGGGAGGGCGTAGGCCGTCAAGGGCGCCGTGTTGCCGCCGGTGATGTGCATGACGATGATCGACCCCGCCTGGGTCTTGTTCAGCACGTTGTGCACGATCGCCGGGACGGAGGTCCCGAACGCGTCGCCGCTCGCCAGGTCGTACTGGATCACGGTGACGCCCGTCGGCGCGATGGCGCGCAGCGCCGCGCTGTCGAAGCAGCCGCCGGGGAAGCGGAAGAACGAGGTGGGGCGCGCCGTGAACTGGTGCAGGAGCGCCTCCGAGTGCACCACGTCGGCTTCCATGTCCGCCGTCGGGAGCGTGCCGAGCCCGTAGCAGGGCTGGTGGAACGCCTCGTGGGCGTACGAGTGGCTCCCGAGCTCGAAGAGCGGGTCGGCGGCGAGGCGCCGGGTCAGGTCGGGGTAGCGCTCCATCCACTTCCCGGCGAGGAAGATCGTGGCCGGGACCTGCAGCTGGTCGAGCTCGTCGATCACCCCGACGTTCGCGAACGAGGCGACCTTGCCGGCGTTGAGCTCCTGGATCATCGCGTCGGTGAGGTTCGAGTCGAACGTCAGCGCGACGAGGGGCCGGTCGCGGGGACCGTTGTAGAAGACGGGCGGCACCGGCGGAGGCGGCGGCACGGTCGTGGGCACCGTGAGCGGTGCCGTCGTGACCACCGGCGCCGCACGGCGCACGGCGCGCGTCGGCGAACCCGAGCCCGACCTGGCGAGGACCACCGCACCGGCGGCGACGGTCACGGCGACGGCCAGCGCCGCGAGCGCGACGCGGCGACGCCGTCGCCGGCCCGCCCGTCGGCTGTCCCGCCTGACCATGATGCTGCTCCGCCCGAAGCCCGTTCGACCGCCGGAGCCCCGCCACTCCGGCACACGCCATTCAAGCAAACGCGACGGCGGCGCGTCGCCGCGACGGGCTGATCCGACCGCACGATCGGCCATGCTGGGCCGGTGCCCGTCCTCGCGACCGTGCTCGGCGACATCGGGCGGAGCCTGCGCGAGGGGTTCTTCATGTTCTGGGAGACCCTCTGGCCGCTCGTCTTCGGCTTCGCGCTCGCCGGCGCCGTGCAGGCGTTCGTCGCGCCGTCACAGATGCACCGCGTCCTCGGGGACCACCGACCGGCCGCTGTCACCCGGGCGAGCGGCCTCGGCGTCGTGTCCTCGTCGTGCTCCTACGCCGCGACGGCGATGGCGAAGTCGCTCTTCCAGAAGGGTGCCGACTTCACGACCTCGATGATCTTCATGTTCGCCTCGACGAACCTCGTCGTGGAGCTCGGCATCGTCCTCGTCGTGCTGCTCGGCTGGCAGTTCGCCGCGGCCGAGTTCATCGGCGGCCCGATCATGATCGTGCTGCTCGCCGCGACGGGGACGCTCGTGATCGGTGGCGCGCGCGTCGCCGCGGCGCGCCGCCGCGTCGCGGCCGAGACCGCCGCGGAGCACGACCACGGGGCGATGGTGAGCGCGGCGCGCCAGGCCGAGCTGGAGCGGGCGTCGTGGCACGTGAAGCTGCGTTCGCGCCGGGCGTGGGGCGACGCGGCCGCCTACACGATGGCCGATCTATCGATGGTGAAACGCGAGCTCGTGCTCGGCTACCTGATCGCCGGGTTTCTCGCCACCCTGGTGCCGAACTCGGCGTGGAACGCGGTGTTCCTCCACGGCCACGGAATCTGGACGTCGATCGAGAACGTGGTCGTCGGGCCGTTCATCGCGATCATCAGCTTCGTGTGCTCGATCGGCAACGTGCCGCTCGCGGCGGCCCTCTGGTACGGCGGGATCCGCTTCGGCGGCGTGATCGCGTTCATCTTCGCCGACCTCATCACGCTGCCCCTGCTCTTCATCTACGCGAAGTACTACGGGGTCCGCCTGACCCTTCGGCTGCTCGTCTGGTTCTGGGCGGTGATGGCGGTCGCCGGGCTCGCCGTCGAGGGCCTGTTCTCGGTGCTCGGGCTCATCCCCGAGGTGCACGGGCACCGGATCGTCGACACCACGTTCCACTGGAACTACACGACGTTCCTCAACATCGTCTTCTTGGCGCTGTTCGCCTACCTGTACTGGCTGTACCGGCACCGCGGCACGGCGGACACCGGCGAGACGGCGCCCGAGCCCGCGCCCGCCCAGCCGTAGGCGGGGTCGCGGCCGGTCGCGGTCCGCCGAGGGTTCAGTCGGTCGGAGGGAAGGGGTCGGGGATCCCGGGCTCGAGGTCCAGGTCCGAGTCGACCTGCTCGTCCGGGCCGATCCCGAGCTCCTTCTCGAGCTTGCGCTCCTGTCGCCGCTCACGCTTGAGCGCGGCCTTCTCCTTCTTGGCCCGCTCTCGCTGCTGCTTCTCGAACGTGACCCGCCGCGTTGCCATGGTTGCTCCTCCGACCCGCGCGCTCGTGTGGGCTCGCTGCACCACCGGGGTCCGGTCGCCGATTCGGCGCCCGCCGCTCGACGATCAGCCAGGCATGGCGCCCAGCCGGTCGTCGATTCTGCGCCCTCGACGCGGGTGAACAGCCATTGTAGGCCCCGGCATGCGCCATCCCGCGCCCGAGGCGACCGCCGTGGGGCGGATTCAGCCCGTGAAGGCGGGGCCCGCCGCGGCGTTCATGAGCGAGAACACGACGGTGCCGCTCCCCGTGGGCCGCCGCCCTCGCGGCGATCCGCGAATCTGGTGGCACACTGGACCCATGCCAGGTCCCACGCTGTCGGAGCAGGAGCGATCGGCCCGACTCGCCGAGCTCGAGGACGTCATGGCGCTCATGCGCCCGGCCGTCCAGCAGGACGGCGGGGACCTGCAGGTCGTGAGCGCGGACCCGGAGACCGGCGTCGTGCACGTCACGCTGCAGGGCGCGTGCAGCTCGTGCGCGATCAGCACCGCGACGCTCGAGGTCGGCGTCAAGCGGATCCTCACGGACCGCGTCCCGTGGATCACCGAGGTCGTCGGCGACGTCGACGACACCATCGACGAGGCGACGAGCGTCGCGATGGGACGCGGCGCCTACGTACCGAAGACCGCCTGAGGCGGCGGGCCGCGGCGCGGCCCGCACCGTGGCGGACGCGGCGACGAGCTCGACCGAGCCGTCCGAGGCGACACCGGGGTCGTGATGCCGGACTCGGGCGTGCCGGCCAGCGAGCCGCCCGGCGGCTATCGCTCCGTGACGCCCCGCATGGTCGTGCGCGACGTCGAGGACGCCGTCGCCTTCCTCCGGGCGGTCTTCGACGGCACGGGCGAGGTGCACCCCGGCCGACCGGCGGAGATCCGCATCGGTGACTGGCTCGTCATGGTCAGCCCGGCGGGGCCGCGGGCGCGGTTCCCCGCGTTCCTCTACGTCTACGTGGACGACGCCGACCGCGTGTACGAGCGAGCCCTCCGAGCCGGCGCGGTGAGCCTCGAGGACCCCCGCGACACCCCCTACGGCGATCGGCGGGCGATGGTGCAGGACCCCTTCGGCAACGTGTTCCAGATCGCCCACCGCGTCGCCGGGAACGCGTAGAGGTCCTCAGGTGATGCGCCGCCGCGTCCAGAAGAGGCTGAACGCGACGAGCACGAGAGCAAGCGCCCCGAAGATCGCGGTCTCCCAGCCCTGGAAGGTCCAGTAGCGGCGGCCCGGTTGGACCGTGAGGACGGTGTGGAGGTGGAGCCGCTGGGCGCAGCCCTGCAGCGAGCTCTGAGAGAAGTCGAACTCTGCGAGCCGGCGGCGTTGGCCCCGACGAGCCCGACGACGCGGCCCGACGGGACGCTGAGCGTGCAGTCCTGCAGCGCCCACCGCCGCCCGTACCGCTTGCCGAGCCCGGCGGCCTCGATTGCGTTGGCCACGTGACCTCCTCGCGTGTCGCGGCGCCAGGATGCAGGACCGGCGGCCGGGACTCAACCGACGCGTGGCCGGAGGAGCCCAAATTCGGCCCAATTTTCGATGGTGCGTCGCGCCCTACGACTGGCACAGTGCGCGCGTGGCCGAGACCCACTTCGACGAGCGGATCGCGACGCGCTACGACCGGCTCTGGCCCGAGCTGCTCGAGCCTGCGGTCGTCGACCCCGTCGTCGACTTCCTCGCTGACCTCGCCGGTGTCGGCGACGCGCTCGAGCTCGGCATCGGGACCGGCCGCATCGCCCGGCCGCTGCGCGCCCGTGGCGTCGCCGTCCACGGCATCGAGCTGTCGCCGGCGATGGTCGCCGAGCTGCGAGCCAAGCCCGACGCCGACGACATCGGCGTGACCGTCGGCGACTTCGCCACGGCACGCCTCGACCGGACGTTCCGCCTCGCTTACCTCGTCGCGAACACGATCAGCAACCTCACGACCCAAGACGAGCAGGTGGCGTGCTTCCGCACCGTCGCGGACCACCTCGAGCCAGGCGGCTGCTTCGTGATCGAGCTCTACATCCCGGCGCTGCAGCGACTCCCGCCGGGTGAGACCTTCCACGTCTTCACGCGCACGCCGACGCACCTCGGCTACGAGGAGTACCACGTCGCGACCCAGCTTGCGTACTCACACCACGCCTGGTTGATCGACGGCCAGGTCGAGACGCTCTCCTCGCTGCACCGCTACGCCTGGCCGGCCGAGCTCGACCTCATGGCCCGCCTCGCCGGCCTGACGCTGCGGGAACGATGGGGCGGCTGGCGTCGCCAGCCCTTCACGAGCGAGAGCCGCACGCACGTCTCCGTCTGGGAGAAGACGACGAGGACGCCCCGCGACGCGGCGAGCGCCTGACCGCTCATCGTCGCGTATGCGGGAACCAGACTCGTCGCGCGCGAGCCCGCGTGTGCTGATGGTCGGCCGCCGCCGGGGGTTTCTTCGTCGGGACGCCCGCGTACGCATGGGTGCTGTTCGTGAAATCCTGCGCTAGCGTGCCGCGCCCGCAAGTGGGCGGGGTTGGGAGACGAACGACATGCTCACCTGGGCGCGGGCCGTCGGCACCGGGGCCACGCTGACCACCGCCGCCCAGCGCGCGCGGCTCCAGGGGAACCCCGCGTCGACGACGGGCAACAAGGAGTACGCGTCCGCGATCGGCCACGACAACGGCTGGCTCGTCCACGACCGCGAGATCCCCGGATTCAACGCCCAGCTCGCCGACTACCCCGCCGGCGACATCACGATCGTCGTGTTGATCAACTCCGATATCGCGAACCCCCCGACCGCGCCCGACCCGCCCGGCGCCGGTGATCTTCTCCGCCCTCGGCGCCGTCATGACGCCAGGACACGCGTCCGAGGCGGACCACAGTCAGTTTTCGAACCACCACGGCGGAGGAAACGTCAAACGTGAAGCAGCGGAAGCAGCACTGCGGATGGGGACGGTGGACGCTCGCGGCGGCCGCGGGCATGGTCGCCCTGACGGTCGGGCTCGCGACGTTCGCGGTCGATGCGACGGCGCGGGCCACGACGGCCAAGGCGTCACCGCAGGCGACGCAGATCGCGCAGATCGTCCGCCAGGCGATGGCGAACGAGAGCCTGCGGGCCGTGATCGTCAAGGTGATGCGCGGCAACCAAGTCATCACCGAGCAGGCGTTCGGGCAGTCGCTCACCGGCGAGCCGGCGACGACGAGCATGTACTTCCGGAACGGTGCCGTCGCGTTCGAGTACATCAGCACCCTGCTGCTCGAGTATGTCGACGAGCACGTGGTCAGCCTCAACGACACGATCGACCGGTGGATGCCGAACCTGCCGAACGCGAACAAAGTCACGCTGCTGATGCTCGCCAACCAGACGCCGGGCTACCCGGACTTCGAGACCGACCCGGGCTGGAACGCCGCGTTCAACGCGGACCCATTCCAGTCGTGGACCTACCAGAGCCGCATCAACTACGCGTTCGACCGCCCCGTGCCGTTCGCTCCCGGCCAGAACTGGAGCTACGCGCACACCAACTTCATGATCCTCGGCCAGATCCTCTCGATGATCGGCAAGAAGCCCCTCGCGACCCTCCTGGACGAGAAGGTCCTGAAGCCCATGGGCCTCAACCACACGATCGCGATCGACACGGGGGGCATGCCCGAGCCGACGCTGCACGCGTACAGCTCCGAACGGCGCGGGCCGCTGAACATCCCGGCGTCCTCGCCGTTCTACGAGGAGGCGACGTACTGGAACGCGAACTGGGGCACCCCGCCCGGCGCGAGCGAGGCCACGACGATCGACGACATGGCCACCACGGCCGTCGCCGTCGGGACCGGCAAGCTCCTGTCGAAGGCCAGCTACCACGACATGACGGCGCCGAACCTGCTCGGCTTCGGGTACAAGGACCCCAGCTGCGTCCCGAGCTGCTTCACCCAGATCCCCGCGTACAACTACGGGATCGGGGTCGTGCGCACCGGCAACTGGCTCATTCAGAACCCCCTGGTCGGCGGCTACAGCGCCTCCGAGGCGTACCTCCCGTCGCAGAAGCTGACCGTCGCCGTGGTCGCGACCTTCCTGCCGGGGGCGTTCGACCCCACCACGGGCAACTACCCGAACGCCAGCGACACGGTGTGGCGCCTCATCGCCGGCTACCTCGCCCCGCAGGACGCCCCGGCGCTGCCGAACGGCTAACCGGAGGGACGAGCGTCATGAGATGGACCAGAGTCCACGAGCATGGGACCACGCGCACGAGGTGACGGTGGAGGTGACGGGACTGCTCTCGAACCCCTCATTCGGAGCTCAACTCCGCGAACTCACTGCCTCGTAAGCATCGACGCCGCGGCATTTCGGGGACTCGAGGAGCCGACCGCTCAGACAGCCCAGAAGAACGGCCTGCATCGGGCGACACGCTGGCCGCACCGGCCGCCATCAGCGCGGACAGAGGCGCTGACGGGTGGACGTTGATCAATCCGTCGACCGCATTGACGACCCTTCGAAAGAGCGGCGAACCGCTCGATCACGCCTCGCTTCAGCCTCGAGCTATCCCCTCACGCCGACGACGCTCACGCGGCGCGGTGACGTCAGGCGCGGAGGCGGTAGCGCATCGGGCACGGCGTCTCGCTCCGCGCCACGCCGCCGATCTGGCCCGCAACCGGTCGTGGGTCGGAGAACTCGGGCGCGAGGTCGTACCGCTCCGCGAGACGAGCGACCGAGCGCGTCATGGCAGCGAGCGAGAACGATTGGGCCGGGCAGCTGTGTTTGCCGTGGCCGAACGCGGTCACCAGCTCGCGGGCCGAGAGCGCGGCCTCGTCGCGCAGGCGCCGACGGTGCCAGCGATCGGGGTCGTAGCCGCCGAGGCCGGGTGCCGCGCTCGGTGTTGGTGAGCGGCAGGAACGTGGCAACCACCGCGGCAGGTGCGACGTGGTACACGGTGTGCTCGTCGGCGACCTCGACCGGCGCCAGCACCGACCGCATCATGATCGAGCGCTGCGCGAGCCGGGTCGACTCCAGCGCGCACCGCTCGGCAAGGTCTCGGTCGCCGGCGCGGATGCGGTCCAGCAGGTGCGGTCGCTCCAAGAGGTCGACGAGCATCCAGCCGAGCGCGGCAAAGAGATTCGACATCGAGGCAATGTGGACGAGGGCCACGTCGTGGGCGATGCCGATCTCGCGCGTTCTGCCCGACTCATCCGACCAGCGGCCGATGATCTCGTCAAAGAGCTCGGGTGCGGCCGGCGGATCGGCGTCACGGCGGCGCAGGACCCGAGCGAGCAAGGCCTCGACCTCGACAAGGGCGGCGCGCTCGGCGTCCTTGCCCCTTGCCGACACAGCTGTCATTGCGCCTGGGTGCACGAACGCCGCGGCGCCGTCGAGCTCGTCGAGAGCGACGACGAGACGATCGAGCTCGGCACGATCCGTGAACGCCGCCCCAGCCCAGCAGGCGAGTCCGAGGCGGTGGCCGAGGCGGCGCGTGAGCGTGAAGACGTCAACGATGCCATCGGCGCCGAGCTCGGCGTACTGCGCGTCGACCGCCCAGTCGAGCTGGTGGAGATACGACTGCACGTGGTCGCGGTCGAAGAGCACGTGCGGCATCGTGCGCCGGCCGTCGAAGAGCTCTTCGGGCAGCTTCCGTGACAGCAGGAGCCAGTCGGCGACACCCTTGCTCGCGTGCTCCTCGGGGAGGGCGTAGAAGCTGCGCACGCCCTCAGGGGAAAAGAGGAAGAGGTAGGTCGTGGCGCCACTGACGACGGCGAAGGTGTCCCCGCACGAGTCGCGGGCGTGGCGGAGCGCGGCGACCGGATCGGGTACCTCCGCGTCCCACGGCAACGCTGTCGTAGCGACCGGCGGCATGGGCACAATCGGAGCCTCGGTCACGCGTTCGTCATGATCGTCGCCTGGAGGCGACGTCACAAGGTGTACGACGTGGTCTCGGTGTCGTTGTCAATTCGACATGGGCCAGTGGAGGTGACGGGACTTGAACCCGTGACTTCTTCGTTGCGAACGAAGCGCTCTACCGGGCTGAGCTACACCCCCGTTGCCTTGCACGGTACCAGTCGGGTCTCCGCGCACGCCGGGCGTTGCGCTACCGCGCGGCGTGGTCGCGCTCGTCGAGGGCCGCGTCGAAGCGGGCGAGCACGACGGCGTTGGTGATGTCGCCACGGGTGCGCTCGAGCACGGCGCGCAGCGCGTCGGTGGCGCGGCGAAGCCCGCCGGTGAGCGCGTCGGCGTAGTCGACGCCCGCCGCGACGTCGTAGGCGTCCTCCATGATCGTGAACAGCGCCTGCGCCTCGGCGGCGTCGCCGGCGCGGAGGCGGTCGAGCACGGCGCGGCGGAGCTCGCTCGCCGCCTCGACCATGCCGTGCAGGAACGCCGGGGCGTCCACCCGGAGCGTCGCGGCGTCGGGCGGGGGGGCGTGGGTCACGAAGGCGAGCGTGAGGTTGGCCTCGGCGTACTCCTTCTGCGCGTCGTGGAGGAAGCCGGCCTCCCGCACCGCGGGGTGCTGCGCCGTCGCGGTCGCGGCCTCGTCGAGCGCGGCGCCGGCCGCCGTGAGGTGCACCTGGGTGTCGGCGAGGTCGTGGCGGTGCACGGCGCGCACGGCCAGCGCCGATTCGCGGGTGGCCCGGCGGCAGAGCGGGAGGGTGCGCTCGCGCGCCGCGTGGCGCGCCTTCAGGGTGTCGTTGGCGACGGCGCCGGCCCGGCGGAGGTCCTGGGACCCCTCGGGCTCCACCGGGGAGCTCAGTAGCTGGCGGTGCGGCGCAGCGCGAGCATCGGCTCGGCGCCGCTGCTCGTCTCAGCGAGCGGCGGCACGGCCCGCAGCCGGCGCGCGCCGGCGAGCTCGTAGGGCGGGACCGCGGTCCGCCGGCTCGGCTGCCGGGACTTCATCTGGAGCAGCAGGTAGATGTACGCCCCGAGCGCGACGTCGCAGACGATGTTCAGCCCGAAGAACACGATGCTGCCGCCGCTGAAGGCCGCCATGATCAAGGTGATGCCGACGGCCAGGAGGAGGCCGATGAGCACGTCGCGGCGCCGGCGCTGCGAGGTGCTCATTCCGCCCGTCCGGGCGGGGGCGCCGTAGCCCACCCCGTTCGTCGGGGCCACGGGCCCCACGGGCCCCATCAGCGCCTCGACGCCACCGGCGTCGCGGTCGTGGCCCCGGACCCGCGCCGCGGCCGAGCTGAAGATCGAGAGGACCTGGCCCATGCCGCCGCTGACCTGACGGTTCCCGCTGTCCGCCTTGGAGCGGAGGATCGGCGGGATGAGGACGACGGCCCAGAGGATGCACAGGACGAGGATGACGACGACGGCCACGATCCTGCGCTGCTCCTCTTCCTCGACTCCGCCAGCTGCGCTGTAAAACAGCGCCACGGCGGACCCTCAGGGTTGCCGCCGTGGAAGTTGATGGGAAGGTTAGTCAGCCGGGGGTGGCGAGGGTCAACCTCTGGGGGGTCAAAAATTCGCTATTTCCTCGGCCGCGCGTCATGTTCCCGGATCGTGGTCGACCTCGCGCCGCCAGTGGCCAGAGCGCCCACCGGCCTTCTCCCATAAGGCCAGCTCGCTGATCACCATGCCCCGATCGACCGATTTGCACATGTCGTAGATGGTCAGGGCGGCCACGGCGGCGGAGGTCAGCGCCTCCATCTCGACCCCGGTCCGATCGACCGTGTCGACCTGGGACTCCACCTCGACGTGGGACTCCTCGATGCGGAAGTTCACGTACACGCCCCCGACGAGCAGCGGGTGGCAGAGCGGCAGCAGGTTCGCGGTCTGCTTGGCCGCCTGGATGCCGGCGACGCGGGCGACGGCGAGCACGTCCCCCTTCGAGATGGCGCCCGCCGCGATCTTCGACGCCGTCTCGGGCTTCATGTGGACGCGGCACCGGGCGACGGCCCGGCGGTGGCTCGCCTCCTTGGCGGTCACGTCGACCATCCGGGCCCGCCCGAGCGGGTCGAGGTGGGTGAACTCGGACGCGCTCACGTGTGGGCAGTGTACGGGGCGTGCCGCGGGCGACCGGGGCCGCGCCGGATCCTCAGCCGCCGATCTGGCTCATGGTGCGCGCCGGGCGGACGAAGTCGACCTGGCCGATGCGATGGCCCGCCCACTTCGCGGCGACCGCCTCGGCGATCGCCGACGCGACGGCGTCGTCGGCGGCCGCCGCCGGGCCCTCGGCCCGGAGTAGCGCGCGCAGGTCCGTCTCCCCGAGGGCGAAGAGGCAGGTGCGGAAGCGCCCCTCGGCGGTGATCCGGACCCGGTCGCAGTCGCCGCAGAACGGCTCGGTGACGCTGGCGATGACGCCGACGTCGCCCCGCCCGTCGGCGTAGCGGTGGCGGGCGGCCGGCTCGACGTGGTGACCCGTCGACGTCGGGGCGAGGGGGAACACGGCGTCGAGGCGCTCGAGGATCTCCTGTGCGGGGACGACCTGATCCATCGACCAGCGGCCGGTCGCGTCGAGGGGCATGAACTCGATGAAGCGGACGCCGATCCCCCGGTCACGCCCGTACGCCGCGAGGTCGACGACCTCGTGCTCGTTGACGCCCCGGATCACGACGCAGTTGAGCTTCACCGGGTCGAGGCCGGCGTCGAGGGCCGCGTCCAGTCCCGCGAGGACCCGGTCGAGGTCGTCGCGGCGCGTGAGGGCCTGGAAGGTGGCGCGGTCGAGGGAGTCGAGCGAGACGTTCACGCGGCGCAGCCCGGCGGCCGCGAGGTCGTGGGCGAGCTCGGGGAGCCGGACGCCGTTCGTCGTCATCGCCAGATCGACGCCGAGGGGGGCGAGCAGCTCGAACAGGCGCGGGAGATGCGCCCGCATCGTCGGCTCGCCGCCGGTGACCCGCACGGCGTCGAAGCCGAACCGCTCGACGCAGATCTGGGCGACCCGGGCCAGCTCCTCGTAGGTGAGCAGCTCGTCGCGGTCCAGCCAGACCATGCCCTCGGCGGGCATGCAGTAGGTGCAGCGGAAGTTGCAGCGGTCGGTGACCGACAGGCGCAGATCCTGGGCCCGCCGGCCGAAGCCGTCGACGAGCGGGGTGGTCACGTTGTCAGGCTAGGTCCGCCCGGATACCGGGTTGACAGGAGCCACCGTGAGTGGTGTTATGGATCAGCCCTACCACCGTGCGTGGTAGGTGGAGGACAACCGAGCCACCTCTCGGGGAGGCGACGATCCGCTGGCCGGGAAACTGGTCGCTTAGGTCAGCGGGGAGCCAGGCGAAACCGGCCCCACCATGTTGTGGGCCGGCTGTCGCCGTTTGCTGGACGAGAGGACAGAGCGTGGCTCGGAGGTCGCACCGGAACCGTCGGCTGGGGCTGGCCGTCACCGGTCGCATCCTGCGCGCCGATCTGCCTGGGTGCTCGCGGTCACCGTCGACCGCGGGGATCCCGACCCGCCGCACCATCCCGTCGTGTTGGGGACACGCGGGCGCGGTGCGGCGCTCGACACGGGCCAGCGGCGGTGGGGTCGACATGTCGTCGACGGCGATGGCGCGCATCCCGCAGGGGACCGCGACGCCGTCGGTGGTCGGGCTGGGCTGACGAGCCGTCGGCGCAGGCTCCGGCCTTCTTGGGGCAGGCCGGAGCCCGACCCCCTCCAACGTCAGTGGTCGGGCACGCCGTCGAGGCGCATCACGGTGACGGACGCGCCCGCCGGCATCCCGTCCCCGTCGGGGATCTTCGCGAGCCCGTTCGCGGCCGCGGTGGCCGACAGCACGTTGCTCGCCTGCTCGCCGGTGCGCGCCACCGCGTAGCCCTCGGGCGTCGGGTGCAGCCGCACCCGGTCGAGATGCAGCCGACCGTCGCGACGACGGGTGAACGGGTGCTCGGCGCGTGCCTGGACCTCGGGCCGGAAGCGCTGGGGATGCCCGAGGCGCGTGAGCAGCGCCGGGCGGGCGAAGCACTCGAAGCTCACGAGCGACGACACCGGGTTGCCCGGCAGCCCGAAGACCGGGGTGCCCCCGACGACGCCGAACGCCAGCGGCTTCGCCGGCTTGATCGCCACCTGCCGCGTGAGGAGCGTGCCGAGCGCACCGAGCGCCGTGTGGACGTAGTCGTAGTCACCGACCGAGACGCCGCCGCTCGTGAGCACGACGTCGTAGGTCGCCGTCGCGGACTCGATCGCCGCGGTGATGGCGGCCTCGTCGTCGCGCACGATGCCGAGATCCACCGCCTCACAGCCCGCCTCCCGCGTGAGCGCGAGCAGCATCGGCCGGTTCGAGTCACGGATCTGGCCCGGCTGGAGCGGACGCGGGTCGTCGGCGGGCACGAGCTCGTCACCCGTCGAGAGCACACCGACGCGAGCCCGCCGGGTGACCCGCACCTCCGCCGCAGCGATGCTGGCGAGCACTCCGAGCGCCGCGGCCCCGAGCACGGTGCCGGCGGGGAACACGACCGCGCCGGCGACGAGGTCGCCGCCGGCGGCACGCACGTGATCACCCGGTGCCGCGGCCGCCTCGATGCGCACCGCATCGTCGCCCTCGGGCGTCGTGCGCTCCACCATCACGACGGCGTCGGCGCCCGGCGGGATGGGCGCGCCCGTCATGATCCGGATCGCCTCGCCCGCCGCGACGGCGCGGTCGGGGGCGTGCCCGGCCGGCAGGTGGCCGACGACGCGCAGCCGGACCGGCGACCCGGCCGCCGCGCCGACGGTGTCGGCGGCGCGCACCGCGTAGCCGTCCATCGCCGTGTTGGCGAAGGGCGGCACCGCCTCGCCGCTGCGGACCTCCTCGGCGAGCGCCAGGCCGTGCGCCTCGGCGAGCGGGACGCGGACGGCCTCGAGGCGCGTGATCGCGGCCAGCACCTCCTCCTGGACCGCGGGCAGCGGCGCCAGGGTCATCGCCGGGCGCGACGCTCGACGATCGCGGTGAGGATGTCGGCGAGGTCGGGGCCGAGATCGGGTCGCGCGAGCGCGAGCTCGATGTTGGCGCGCAGGAAGTCGAGCTTCTGGCCGATGTCGTAGCGGCCCTCCGAGAACACCACCCCGTGCACCGGGTACTCGTCGAGGAGGACGGCGATCGCGTCGGTGAGCTGCAGCTCGCCACCGACGCCCGGCTCGATGCGGTCGAGCGCGTCGTAGATCTCGGGCGAGAACACGTACCGGCCGATCACCGCGAGGTTCGACGGCGCCTCCGCCGGGGCCGGCTTCTCGACCAGCGCCCGCACCCGCACGAGGCCCGGCTCGACGACCTCGACCGCCGCGCTGCCGTAGGCCGAGATGTCGGCCGGCGCGACCTCCATGAGCGCCAGCACCGAGCCGCCCTCGGCGGTGTGGACGTCGAGCATCGTGCGCAGCAGCTGGGCGTCGTCGATCATGATGTCGTCGCCGAGCATCACGGCGAACGACTCCGAGCCGGTGTGGTCACGCGCGACGGAGACGGCGTGACCGAGACCGAGCGGATCGCGCTGGCGGATGTAGTGGAGGTCGGCCAGCTCGTTCGTCGCCTGCACCTCTCGCAGCAGCGCGTCCTTGCCGTCCTCCTCCAGGTAGAACTCGAGCTCGAAGTTGCGGTCGAAGTGGTCCTCGATGGCGCGCTTGCCGCGCCCGGTGATCACCAGCACGTCGTGGAGCCCGGCCCGGGCCGCCTCCTCCACCACGTACTGGATGGAGGGCTTGTCGACGATGGGCAGCATCTCCTTCGGCTGGCTCTTCGTCGCCGGCAGGAACCGCGTGCCCATCCCCGCGGCCGGGATCACCGCCTTGCGGACCGCGCTCGTCACGCTGCGACGCTACCGCCGTCGTCTTCTTCACCCAGTCCATGCTCCTGCCCGCGCACGAGCCGGCGCAGGTTCGACAGGTGGCGCGCGAGGACGAGCGCCGCGAGGCCACCCGACACGGCGAGGTCGAGCGCGGACCCGCCACGCAGCGCGACGATCGCGGGGAAGGCGATCGCGCACACGATCGACGCCACCGAGGCCTTGTGCAGCCCGCGGGCGATCGCGAACCAGACCGCGCCGAGCAGCGCGGTCTCGAGGGGGAAGACGACGACCATCGCGCCCGCCGCGGTGGCGACGCCGCGACCGCCGCGGAAGTGGCGCGTGATCGGGAACACGTGACCGACGACGGCGGCCACCCCGAGGATGAAGGCGCCGGCGTGGCCGTCGAGGGCGAGGCCGGCGCCGGCCGCGGCGGCGCCCTTGCCGATGTCGAGGATCAGGACGAGCAGGCCCGCCTTCCACCCGAGGACACGGAAGGTGTTCGACGCGCCGGGGTTGCCCGAACCCTCGTGGAGGATGTCGTGGCCTCGCGCCCGGGCGACGATCCCGGCGCTGGGGAAGGTCCCGAGGAGGTAGGCCACCGGGATCAGACACCCGACCAGGAGCACGAGCGAGAGTCTGTCCCCTGGGCGGCCGGCGGGATGACGGGGGGCGGCCCCGGCGTTACGCTTAGCAGTCAACGGCTTCGAGTGCCAGCCCCCGGTGGGCGGGGGCCGCCACGTTGGAGCGGAGGGGTCATGCCCACCTACCGGTACCGCTGCGGGGGATGCGGCGAGGAGTTCGAGGTCTGGCAGTCGATCACCGACGACCCGTTCCGCACCCACGACCACGGCTGCGGCGGCGAGCTGGTGAAGGTCCTGAGCCCCGCCGGAATCGTCCTGAAGGGGTCGGGCTTCTACAAGAACGACAGCCGGAGCGGCGCCGGCACGCGGGGTGGCGACGGGAAGTCCTCCGGCGACGGGCAGTCCTCCGGCGACCGGAAGGATGGCGAGAAGTCCCCGGCTCCCAAGAAAGAGGGCGGGGACAGCTCGAAGTCGTCGCCGTCGGGGGGCGACACCTCCTCGAGCGGTTCGTCGACGGCCAGCAGCACGACGTCGTGAGCGCCGCGGGCGCACCCGGGCGCGCCCGACCCGTCGAGGCGGTGATCTTCGACTACGGCGGCGTCATCTCCGTGCGCTTCCTCGGCGACCTCGGGCGCTTCGAGGCCGCGCAGGGCTATCCCCCGGGGAGCGTCACGGCGCTCATGTTCGGCGGGCCGACCGACGGCACGTCGGTCCACGACTTCCACCTCCTCGAGATGGGGCGTCTGCCCCTCACCGACTACCTCACGGGCCTCACTCGCCGGGCCCCTGACGTGCTCGGGCGGCCACTCGACTACGACGCCTACCAGCGGTTCATGTCCGCGTCGGCGGTCGCGGTGCACTGGCCGGTCGTGCACCGGATCCGGGCGCTGCGCGACGACGGCGTGGCGCTCGCGCTCCTCACGAACAACGTGCGCGAGTTCGGCGACACCTGGCGCGCCACCTTTCCGGTCGACGAGCTGTTCCCGATCGTCGTCGACTCGAGCGAGGTCGGCATGCGCAAGCCCGACCCGGCGATCTACGTGCACACCTGCGCGCGCCTCGGCGTGGCACCCGACGCCGCCGTGTTCCTCGACGACGTCGAGGAGAACGTCCTCGCCGCCGCGGACGTTGGGCTCGACACCGTCCACTTCGGGACCGATCCGCTCGCGTCGCTCGCCGACCTCAACGCCATCCTCGACCAGCGGGGCGTCAGGACCCGCTGAGCTGCATCTCGCCGATGAGGAGCGTCGCGCCCGCCGCCGAGCCCGGCAGCCACGTGAGGTCGGCACCGACCTCGGCCACGTCGAGGAGCATCCGCTGCAGCGTCGACGCGACCGTGATCTCGCGGACCGGCTCGGCGAGCGCGCCGTCCCGGATCATCAGGCCGACCGCGCCGACCGAGAAGTCGCCGCTCACCGGGCTGGTGCCGGAATGGAGCCCGCTCACCGTCTGGACGTAGAGCCCCGCGGGAAGCGACGCGACGATCGCCTCCGGCTCGCGGTCGCCCGGCGTGAGGCTGAGCGCCCGGGCGCCCACGCCGGGGGGCGAGCCGAGACCCCGCACGGCTGCGCCCGTGGTGCCCGCGCCCGAGCGACGGCCCGTGTACACGTTCTGGAGGAACCCGCTGAGCGCCCCGCCTTCGAGCAGCGGCGTGCGGCGCGTGGGGACGCCCTCGCCGTCGTGCGTCGTCGCGCCACGGGCCCGCGCGTCGGTCGGGTCGTCGACGAGGGTGACGACCGGCGCGGCGACCTGCTCGCCGTCGCGGCCCGCGAACATCGAGCGGCCCTTGAGCACGGCCTCGCCGTTCAACGCCGCGCCGATGATCGCCAGCACCGAAGCGGTCACGAGCGGGTCGAGGACGACCGGGAGCTGCTGGGTGCGGGGCTGCACGGCACCGAGGAGCCGCACCGCACGCGTGGCCGCGTCTCCCGCAGCCGCGTCGACGTCGAGGTCATCGACGGAACGCCCGACCGAGAAGCCGAATCCGGTGCGGGTCTCGTCACCCTGGCTGGCGAGCGCGGTCGCGGCGCACGAGCAGACCGTGCGCCGCGTGGTGGCCTCCACGCCGAGGGAGCTGGCGACCGCCACCTCCATCGCCGTGTCGTGGTACCCAGCGCTCTCCACGCCGCGGACGCGGGGGTCCGCCGACGCGGTCGCCTGCTCGAGCGCCAGCGTCAGCTCGACCTTCGCCTCGGTCGGCACCGACGCGAGGTCGTCGCGCCAGAGCTCGAGCGTGACCGTCGGGTGTGCCGCCTCGTCGGGGGTGGGGAGCCCGAGCCACTGATCGGGCGCCGCGAAGGTGGCGTTGTCCCGGGCCTCGGCGAGGGTGTCGTCGAGCAGCGCCGCGTCGAGCGCGCCCGCCCACGCGTAGCCCTGTCGGCCCTCGCGGACCACCCGGATCCCGACGCCCGACTCCTCGGCGACGGTGAGCGACTCGACGTCGCCGCGCAGCACCTCGACCTCGGTCTCGCGGGCACGCATCACGTACGCCTCGATCGCCTCGCCGGGCGCGGCCCGGGCCACGAGCGCGCGCGCGACGCCGAGCGGGTCCTCAAGCACGCGCCGTGCCGCCGACGGTCAGCTCGGCGACGCGCAGGGTGGGCTGACCCGACGACACCGGCACCCGCTGACCCTTGCCGCAGGTCCCGGCCCACGTGTCGAAGTCCGAGCCGATGGCGTCGATGCGGCGCAGCACGTCGGGGCCGTTCCCGATGAGCTGGGCGGCTCGCACGGGCGCCGTGATGCGCCCGTCCTCGATCAGGTACCCCTCGGTGACACCGAACACGAAGTCACCCGTGGCCGGGTCGACCTGGCCGCCGCCGAGCGCGACGCAATACAGACCGTGCGAGGTGCCGGCGATGATCGCGTCGGGGTCCTCGTCGCCGGCGAGCAGCAGCGTGTTCGTCATGCGGACGAGCGGGAGGTGCTGGTAGCTCTCGCGCCGGCCGTTGCCCGTGCTCGCGCGCTGCTCCTTGCGCGCCCGGAGCCAGTCGAACATGTAGTCGGTGAGCTGGCCGTCGTCGATGAGCGTGGTGCGGCGCGCCGGGGCGCCCTCGTCGTCGATGGCGTAGGTGCCCCACTCCCGCGGGTAGGCGCCGTCGTCGACGAGTGTCACGCCGGGCGCCGCGACCTGCTCGCCGATCCGGCCCCGGAACACCGACGCGTCGCGGTCGACGAGGTCGGCTTCGAGGCCGTGCCCGCAGGCCTCGTGGAACAAGACCCCGCCCGCGCCCCGGCGCAGCACCACCGGCATCGGACCCGACGGCGCCGGCTGGGCGGCGAGCATGGTGAGCGCCCGGTCCGCCGCCGTCGTGGCGACGTCCTCAGGTGCCACCTCGTCGAAGAGCTCGAACCCGACGGTGCGCCCCGGCGCCTCGGTCCCCGTCCGCCGTCCCGTGTCGCCGACGGCGACGCAGCTCACCGAGAGCCGCGTGCGAACCTGCTCGTCCTCGACGAGCAGCCCGTCGGAGTTCGCGACGAGGATTCGTCGCCGCCCGTCGGCGTACGCCGCGCTGACCTGCTGCACCGCGCTCCCGCGGGCACGCGCCGCGGCGTCGGCGCGCTCCAGCACCTCGATCTTGCGCCGCTTGGCGACCGTGTCGGGTGGCACCGCGATGGCGGGCGTGTCCACCGGCGTGCGCTCGAGGCGCACCACGCGGGTGTCCTCGGCCGCGCCTCGCGCCGCGGCCGCCGCGGCGCTCGCGGCGTCGCGCAGGCCGGCCTCGCTGAGGTCGGCGGTGTGGGCGTAGCCGGTCGACTCGCCCCGCACCACGCGGATGCCCGCGCCCTTCCGGTGTCCGGAGACCAGGTCCTCGACCCGGCCGTCGTCGAACGTGACGTTCGACGAGGCGCGGTCCTCGGCGAACACCTCGGCGAAGTCACCGCCGGAGCGCAACGCGACGCCGAGCGTCCGGGTCAACACGTCGGGGTCAAGCACGCAAGGGTTAGGGTAGGCGAATGCCGCTGCGCCCCGGCCTGAGCGCCTGCGCGACGATGGCGGTCACCGCCGCCGACACCGCGGTGGCGTTGCGCAGCGGCGACGTGGACGTGCTCGGCACCCCCCGCGTCGTCTCCCTCGCCGAGGAGGCATCGGTGCGCGCCGTGCAAGACGAGCTCGCCGACGGCATGACGAGCGTCGGGTACCGCGTCCAGCTCGACCATCTCGCGCCGACCGCCGTCGGCGGCGAGGTGCGCGCCGAGGCGACCCTCGAGGCGATCGAGAGCCGACGCCTCACGTTCCGCGTCGCGGTGTCGGACGCCCACGGCCTCGTCGCCGCCGGTCGCCTCACGCGGGTCGTCGTCGACCGCGCCCGGTTCCTCGAGTCGGCGGCCGGCGGATGACCCAGCGGCCCCCCGACGAGCCCGGCTGGGCCGCACCCGGTCCGCCGCCGCCCCCGCCCCCCGCCGGTGGGGGCTGGATCCCCGACCTGACGGTCCCGTCCGGCACGTCGGGGGGCTACGGCGCACCGCCGGTGGTGGTCGGCCAGCAGCCGCGGCGGCGCCGCGGCTGGCTCGTCGTGCTCCTCAGCGTCCTCGGGTTCACGCTCGCGTGCCTCATCGTCGGCACGGTGCTCTTCGTCACCCGTACGCTGCCCCCCTACAACGGGGCCCACGACTTCCTGAGCGACCTGAACCACGGCAACACCGACGCCGCGACCAACCGCCTCTGCGACGCGGACAGCAGCGACGCCGACACGGCGCTCCAGAACGTCGCGGCGAACTTCCAGAACGGCAAGTCGTTCAGCGTCAACCCGCTGAACGTCGACCGCAGCGGGAACAGCGCGACGGTGGGCTACACGGTCACCTCGAACGACGGGTCGACGCACTCGTTCCATCTCACCGTCGTGGACGAGAGCGGCTCCTGGAAGGCCTGTCCGTAGCTCAGCCGAGGTTGCTGCGGCGCGGATAGGCGTCGGCGGGATCGGTGAGCACGTTCACGAGCGAGGGTCCGCGCTCGTCGAGGGCGCGGTCGAGCGCCGGGCCGAGCTCGTCCGGTGTCCGGACGAGCTCGCCGTGGACGCCGAGCGCACCGGCCACCTGGTCGTAGCGCGTCTCCGGCGCGAGATCGGCGACGAGGTCCTCGCCGAAGAGGAGCCGCATCGGGTGCTTCTCGAGGCCCCAGATCCCGTTGTTGCCCACGATCGCGGTCACGCCGACGTGATGGCGGGCGAGGGTGTCGAGGTCGCCGAGCGTGAAGCCGAGCGCGCCGTCCCCGAAGAGCGCGACGACCTGCCGATCGGGGTGGGCCAGCGCCGCGGCGAGCGCGTAGCCCATCCCGACGCCGAGGCACCCGTAGGGGCCGGGCCCGAGGAAGCACCCCGGCATGTAGGTGTCGACGTAGCGGCCGGCGTACGACACGAAGTCGCCGCCGTCGCCGACGACGATCGCGTCGCGGTCGAGTCGGGGCGCGAGCTCGCCGTAGACCCGCACCGGGTCGATCGGCGTCGTCGCCGCGTGCAGGCGCGGCTCGTCGGCGGCACGGCGGGCCCTTTCCTCGTCGCGCAGCGCCGTCACCCACTCGTTGCGCCCCCGTCGGGCTGCGCCGTCCCTCCCCGTCGTCGTCGCGAGCGTCGCGAAAACGCGCCGCAGGTCACCCGCGACCGCGCCGGCCAGGTCGACATGGCGGGCCAGGACGTCGGGCGAGTCCGCGAGGTGCACGACCGCGGCGTCGGCGAACGCGCCGAACCCCAGGCGGAAGTCGAGCGGCGTACCGGCCACAACGACGAGGTCGGCGCGCTCGAACGCCATGCCGCGCGCGCGAGAACGCGAGCTCGTGGTCGGCGGGGACCAGGCCGCGGGCGAGGTCGTTCACGAAGACCGGCAGGCGCAGCTCGGTCGCGACGGTGCGGACCTCCGCGTCGGCGCCCGCCCAGTACACGTCGCCGCCGAGGAACAGGACCGGTCGGCGGGCACGGTCGATGAGCCGCGCGACGCCGGCCACGGCGTCGGGATCCGGGTCCGCACCCGGCAGCGTCCCGGCGGGCGTCGCCGCCGGCAGCGACGCGTCGGTCGGACCCCAAGCGTCGAGGGGCACGTCGACGAAGGCGGGACCGCGGTGCGGCGTGCGCGCCGCGGTCAGCGCGGCGTCGAGCTCGCCGGCGACGGCCGACGCGCGGGTGGCCGTCGCGGCGTGCTTCGTGATCGACGCGACGATCGGGATGTGGTCGAGCTCCTGGAGCGACCCGACGCCCCAACGACCCTGCGGCGCGCGCCCCCGACCACGACGACCGGCGACCCGTTGAGGTGCGCCGTCGTGAGGGCGCTGATCCCGTTCGTGACGCCGGGCCCGGCCGTCAACGCGGCCGCGCCGACGCTCCGCGTCACCTTCGCCCATCCCTCCGCGGCGAAGCCGGCGGTCTGCTCGTGGCGCGTGTCGACGAGTCGGACGTCTGCGCCGCGCGCGCCGTAGTAGAGGGGCCAGAGATGGCCGCCGTTCAGGGTGAACAGCGTGTCGACGCCGTGCGCGGCGAGCGTGCGCGCCGCCTGGTGCCCCGCGTCGGGACTCACGCCGCGGCGGCGTGCGCCGCCAGGAACCCCTCGGCGGCGGCGAACCACGCCTCGGGGTTCTCGAACTGCGGCGAGTGGCCGGCGTCGGGCACGACGACAAGCGTCGCATCGGGGATTGTCGCGGCCATGGCGCGGGACGCGTCGAGGAAGACCTCGTCCTGCTCGCCGACGATCACGAGCGTCGGGCAGCGCACGGCGCGCAGCGCCTCGAGCTGGTCGGGTTGGCGGACGAGCTCCGTCGCGAGCGCGATCCACATGTCCCGGCTCAGTGCCGCCCACTTGCGCTCGCCGAACTCGCGGTAGCCGGGACGGGTGGCGAGGAGGCGCTCATGCGCCGGTGTGCCGAGCGGGCTGACCTCGTCCTGCACCGTCTTCAACACGGCCATCCCGTCGGTGCGCGCGATCTCGGCGCCGATATCGACCGTCGCCGGGTCCAGGGTGGAGGGTGGACCGGCGCCGGTGTCCATGAGCACGAGCGCGTCGACCCGCTCGGGGTGGCCGAGCACGACGCGGCGGGCGACCATCCCGCCCATCGAGTGGCCGAGGAGCCGGAACTGCTCGAAGCCGAGATGGTCCGCGACCCCGAGCGTGTCCGCGGTGAGACGCTCGAGCGAGTACGCCGCCGTGCCGGTCGGGTGATCGCTCGCCCCGTGCCCACGGTGATCGAAAACGACGACGGTGGCGTGCTCGGCCAGGCGCCCGACGTGGTCGGCGAAGTCCTCCTTCGCGCCGCCGAAGCCGTGGACGAGCAGCAGCGGCGCGCCCGCACCCGTGACCTCGGCGACGAGGCCGACGCCGTCGTCCATCTCGATGCGCATGCGGCCTCCCCGCGCTCGGATCGCTGACCGTTCCGCCTCGTAATGTACGGGGATGGCGATCCCCGACGCGGTCCCGTCGCGTCGTCGTGCGCTCTGGGGGACCCTGCTGCGGCTCACCGTGAGCGTCGGGCTGCTCGCGCTGCTCGTCCACGAGGTCAACTTCAACAACCTCGTCCCGGCACACCGCAGCCTGGCCGGGACGCTGGCGTTCCTCTTCACCGGGATCGCGCTGATGGCCCTCACGATCGTCGTCGGCGCGCGCCGATGGCAGCTGATCCTCGAGGCATTCGACGCGCGCGTCCCGCTGCGGCGCCTCGTCGGTCACAACTTCGCCGGCCAGTTCGTCGGCAACGTGCTCCCATCGACGATCGGCGGTGACGTGCTCCGCGTCGCCCGCTCGGCGAAGGACGTCGGGGGCGACACCGCATTCGCGTCGGTCGTACTCGACCGCTTCACCGGCTTCGTGTCGCTCCCGGTCCTCATCGTCGTGGGGTTCCTCGCGCGACCGTCGCTGCTGAGCGTGCCGCACTCGTGGATCGCGCTGCTCTGCGCCGGTGGCACGGTCGCGGTGTTCGGGGCGATCCTCGTCATCGCCGGGCACCCGAGCCTCGGCGGCCGGTTCAAGGAGCACGAGAACTGGATGCGCTACATCGGCGTGCTGCACCTGGGCATCGACCAGATGCGCCGCCGGCCGCGCCTCGCCCTGGCCACGCTCGCCGTCGCCGTCGGCTACCAGGTCATCTACACCGCCGGCGTGTACTGCGCGGTCCACACCATCGGGCTCACGACGATCCCGACGGCGGCGATCGTCGCCTACGTCCCGGCGATCGCCATCGCGCAGGTCGTGCCGATCTCGGTCGCCGGGTTCGGCCTCCGCGAGGGGATGCTCGTCCTCTTGCTCAAGCCACTCGGCGCGACGACGGCACAGGCCGTCGCCGTCGGTCTGCTCTGGTACGCGATGGTGCTGATCGCCAGCCTCCCCGGCGCGCCACTCGTCGCCATCGGGGACCGCCGCCGCGTCCCCGCCGGAGGGACGGCGTGACGGTCGCGCCGCCCGCCGCGCCGCCCCCGCCCGACGCGGTCGCTCCGACGCCCGCCACACCGTGGCGGCGCCGGCTGCCCGGCGCGCGAGCCCTGCGCAACGGCTTCGTCATCTACTGGTGGGTCGAGATCCTCTTCATCGCGGGGTACTACGCCGTGTACTCGGCGATCCGGAACCTCAACGAGGGCGGCACCGAGGTCGCCCGCCACCACGCGATGCAGATCATCGGGTTCCAGGCCCACCTGAGCCTGAACGTCGAGCTGCAGCTCCAGCAGTGGGCGCTGCACTTCACGCCGTTCATCATCGCCTGCAACTACTTCTACGGGTCGCTGCACTTCGTCGTCACCGCGTTCGTCCTCTTCTACCTGTTCACACGCTGGCGCGACGACTACCCGCTGTGGCGCAACGCGATGGCCGTGGCGACCGGGCTCGCGCTGCTCGGCTTCATCTTCTTCCCGCTGATGCCGCCCCGGCTCCTGCCGGCCCACTACGGGTTCGTGGACACGCTGGCGAAGTACCCGACGTTCTGGTCGTTCAACTCGGGCGCGATCAACAAGATCTCGAACCAGTTCGCCGCGATGCCGAGCGTCCACTGCGCCTGGGCCCTCTTCTGCGCCTGCGCGCTCGTGCCCCGGCTTCAGCGCCGCTGGGCGAAGGTGCTCGCCGGGATCTACCCGCTCTTCACGGTCACGGCGATCGTGTGCACCGCCAACCACTACATCGTCGACGCCCTCGGCGGCTTCACCGCGCTCGGGCTCGGCTACCTCATCTCGCGGATCTGCACGCGGGCCGGCCGCCGGCCCGCGCCGACCACGACCGCCACCTGATCCGTGGACCTCGACCACGTGGCGCTCGCCACGACCGACGTGGCGCCCGCGCTCGACACCCTCGTCGGCGAGCTCGGCGGGCTCGTGCTCTCCGGCGGGCAGTCCCAGGGCTTCCGGCCCATGCAGGTGCGCGTCGGCGACGCGACGCGTGGGATGACCGTCGAGCTGCTCGAGCCGTGGGACGTCGACCAGCACGACTTCCTGGCGCGCTTTCTCGCACGCCACGGCGACGGGCCCCACCACCTCACCGTCAAGGTCGACGACTTCGACGCGGCGCTCGCCGCGGCCCGCGCCACGGGCCGGACGCCGGTCGGGGTGAACGCCGCCGACCCGAACTGGAGGGAGGCGTTCCTCGTGCCCGCCGAGGCGTGCGGGACCGTCGTGCAGCTCGCCGCGCAGGCGGACACGACGCCCTTCGCCACCCGCTTCGCGAACGCCGAGACCGACGGGCCCCTGGCGGGCCCGGCCTGGTGGCCCACACCCCCGACGTGGGCGGCCGTGGCCGCCGAGCTGTGCCGCGTCGTGCTCCGGACGCCGGACCGCGCCGCCGCCCGGCGCTTCTTCGGCGACCTGCTCGGCGGCGCCGAGGCGACGAGCGGCGCCCACACGACCGAGCTGGTGTGGCCCGGGGGCGGGCGGCTCTGCCTCGAGGACCACGACGGGGCGCCGGGGATCGACCGCCTCGAGCTGGCCGGCCCGGCACCCGAGCGCCGCGTCGCCGGGACGCGGGTGGTCGGCGCCTGAGGGTCAGCGGGCGCGCTTGCGGCGGCGTGCCGTCCGGTGGTGGGAGACGAGCTCGCCCGCACCGAAGCCGAGGAACGCCGGGATCGCGATCACGAAGAACACCGGCAGCGTCACCTGACCGAACACGAAGTCGATCCGCGCGTCCTCGAGGTTGACGAGCGCGAAGATGAGCACGATCCCGACGAGCACCATCGCGAAGATGAGCCGTCCGCTCACCTGCCGCTGCGGCTGCGGCGCCGCCTGGCCCGCGGGATGTTCTGACGTCACGTCGTCCCCCTCGTCGCGCGGATGCTACCGAAGCGTCCGCGCGAGCGCGTCCGGTGACGGCACCACCGGGTTGATCGCCACGGGCCGCTCGGCGACGAGCCCGCGCACGCACTCGCGCACCGCACGGTCCGCGAGCGACAGCGCCGAGTCCCGGGCGCTGATCAGCGCCAGCCGCCGCGGCGGCACACCGGTGAGCTCGACCGTGCGCACGCCCTGCAGCTCGGTCGGCACCGCGGTCTCGGGCAGCACCGAGCACCCGGCGCCCGCCGCGACGAGGTCGCTGACGAGCCGGATGCCCTCCACCTCCACGACGACCGGCAGGTGCAGGTCGCGCGCCGCGGCCGCGTGGTCGACCTCGGTGCGCAGCGGGTTGCCCGCCGGGGGCAGCACGAACCCGAGCCCGAGCGCGAGCAGCGCCTCGAGCGGCACGGGGCCGTCGGGCAGCGGCACGTCCTCGGGGACGACGCCGACGAGCGCTTCGTCGAGCAGCGTCTCGATCGCCAGGCGGCGCTCCTGGACCGGCTCGGTGACGACGGCCTGCGCGAGCTCGCCGCTCAGCACCTCGCTCACGAGCCGCTCCGACGCGCCCTCGTTCACCCGCAGGCGGATGCCGGGCGCCCGGCCGCGCAGCATGGCGACGAGGCGGGGCACGACCCATCGGCTCGCCGTCCCGACGATCCCGAAGCTCGCGTCGCCCGCCTCGAGGCCCTGCAGCATCGACAGGTCGGCGCGGAGCGCCTCGAGCTCCCGCCGCACCCGCCGGGCCCGGTCCAGGACGCGGTCACCGCACTCCGTGGGGATCGCCCCGTGGCGGGTGCGGGTCAGCAGCTGGGCGCCGAGCTCGGCCTCGAGCTGGCGCACCTGCTGGGAGACGTTCGACTGGACGGTCGAGAGGGCGTCGGCCGCGGCCGTGAACGACCCCTCCTCGGCGATGGCGAGGAGCGTGTCGAGGTGCCGGAGCTCCATCGAGCCCACCGTAGCATCGCTGTCAGCGATGGGAATGATCGGTACAGACAGTTGGACAGATTGTCTGGGCTGTTGCACCATGGAGGGGCAGCCGCCGATGGGAGCCGGCTTCCCCCCGGTCGGCTCCCCGGCACTGCACTCACGGCGGAGAAGCGAAGGACGGTTGGTGGCGCTCGACACGGTGTCGAACCTGATTTTCACTGGCCCGTTGGCCTGGACGGCGGACGGGGCGTGCGTCGGGCAGACCAACCTCTTCTTCGCGCCCGCGGGCGAGCGGCCCGAGACCCGCGTGCTGCGCGAGGCCCGGGCCCGGGCGGTGTGTCGCACCTGCCCGGCGCTCGAACCGTGCCGCGACTGGGCCCGGGACCACCGGGAGTACGGGTTCTGGGGCGGCGAGTCCGAGGAGGAGCGCGCCGCCGCCGGGTACCGCGTCGACATGCCGGTCGGCCGGGTCGCCCGCTACCCGAAGGGCGACGGCCAGCCCGTCGAGCCGCGCGAGTTCCGGGTCGCCTGATCCCCCGACGTCACTAACCTGCCCCGGCGTGTCGCCGGAGGGCGTCGACCTCGAAGCACTGCGGCCCTGGTTCGCCGCGCACGTCGACGGCGCGACCGGCGCGCCGCTCGACGCCGAGCTGATCGCCGGCGGGCGCTCCAACCTCACCTACGTCGTCTCCGACGGCACGCGCTCGTGGGTCCTGCGCCGCCCGCCGCTCGGCCACGTCGTCGCGACCGCCCACGACATGCGCCGCGAGTACACGGTGCTCGCCGCGCTCGGCCCGACGGGCGTGCCCGTCCCCCAGGTCCTCGCCTTCGCGGACGACACCGTGCTCGGCGCGCCGTTCTACGTGATGGAACGCGTCGACGGCCGGATCCTGCGCACCCGCGAGGAGATGGCGACGCTGACGCCCGAGGAGGCGCGCGCCTGCTCGACGAGCCTCGTCGACGTGCTCGCGGCGCTGCACGCCGTCGACTACCAGGCCGTCGGGCTCGGCGACTTCGGCCGCCCGGACGGGTTCCTGGCCCGCAACGTCGCCCGGTGGGGCAAGCAGTGGCAGGCCAACAAGACGCGCGACCTCCCCGCGCTCGAGGAGGTCGGCCGGCGCCTCGACGTCGCGCTCCCCACGTCGGGCCCGCCGGCGATCGTGCACGGCGACTACCGCCTGGACAACACGATGCTCGCCCCCGACGACCCCGGGCGCATCGCCGCCGTCCTCGACTGGGAGATGTCGACGCTCGGCGACCCGCTCACCGACGTCGGGCTCCTCCTCGTCTACTGGGGCGGCGGCGCCCAGCTGGCGACCCTCACCGCCCAGGGCGCCGCCGACGTGCCCGGCTTCTTCACCCGCGACGAGGTCATCGCGCGCTACGCCGCGACGTCAGGGCGCGACGTCGCCCACCTCGACTTCTACGAGGTGTTCGCCATGTACAAGCTGGCGATCATCGTCGAGGGCATCCACGCCCGCTTCCTCATGGGCAAGACCCTCGGCGAGGGGTTCACCGACATGTCGCCGATCGTCGACGGGCTGGCCGCGCAGGCCCTCCGCCTCGCCGACGCCTCCGAGGACGCGGCGCTCCACTGACTAGACGTGGCGGCTGATGAAGCCGCGCCGGCGGAACGTCGCCAGCATCCGCGTGAGGTACCACACCGAGAGCAGCGCGGCGACGACCGCGCCCGCGGCGGCGATCCCGACCTGGTCCCACGGCAGCGGATGGCCCTCGACCAGGGCCCGCGCCGCGGCGAAGACGTGCGTCGTCGGCAAGGCCTGCGCGAGCGGCTGCAGCCCGGCCGGGAGCGCGCTCACCGGGTAGAAGATCCCCGACATCGGCAACAGGAACGCGATGAAGCCCCAGGTGAGGATCTCGGCGCCCTGCCCGACGCGCAGGATCAGCCCGATCACCACGAGCGCGACCGCCCACCCGACGACGAGCAGGATGGCGACGAGGGGCACGAGCCCGAGCCCGAGCGACGTGATGTTGAAGGCGAAGAGCGCGAACGCGACGACCGACACCACGGACACGCCGATCGCGAGCCGGCCGAGACCGAACAGCACGACGCCCGCCCCGTACTCGAGCTCGGTCAGGGGCGTCACCATCAGGTTCAAGAGGTTGCGCGACCAGGTCTCCTCGAGGAACCCGGTCGCGAGGCTGATCTCGGCCTGGAACAGCACGTGGAAGAGCACGATGCCGGCGAGCAGGAACGCCGCGCTGGCGGCCGCCACGCCGTGCTGCTGGCCGAAGTAGACGCCGATCGCGCCGAAGAGGATGGCGTCGACGACCGGCCACACGATCACGTCGAACCAGCGCTGTGGCGCCCGTCGCAGCACGTAGCTCTGGCGGCGGGCGATCGCCCGCACCCGCTGGGCGCGCATCACGACACCGCCCGCGCGTCGCTGATCGGGTCCACGCCGCCCTCGGCGAGGTGCAGAAAGACGCCCTCGAGGTCCTGGCGGCCGAAGTGCGCCGCCACCTGGTCGGGCGGGCCGTCGGCGACCACGTGTCCGCGCGCCAGGAACACGACCCGGGTGCAGAGCCGCTCGACCTCCTGCATGTTGTGGCTCGTGACGAGCAGCGCGGTGCCGTCCTCCTCACAGCTGCGCTCGAGGCCGCTGCGCACCCGGTGCGCCACGTCGGGGTCGAGCGACGCCGTGGGCTCGTCGAGCACGAGCAGCTGCGGTCGGTGCAGCGTCGCCTTCACGATGCCGACGAGGGTCCGCTGGCCCGACGACAGCTCGTTGCCCATCACGTCGGCGAGCGAGTCGATGCGAAAGCGCGCCAGGCCGCGCGTGACCGCCTCGGGGCCGTCGGTGACCCCGTAGAGGTCGGCGAAGAGGCGGAGGAACTCGCGCACCTTGAGCCGTTCCGGGAGCGGCAGGTAGCCCGCGGCGAACCCGACCGACTCCATGGCCTCGCTGCGCTGGCCGGGGAGCCGGCGCCCGACGAGCTCGATCGTGCCCCCGTCGGGGGTGATCACGCCGAGGAGCATCATGAGCGTCGTCGTCTTGCCCGCGCCGTTGGGCCCGAGGAGCGCGACGCGCTCCCCGGCGCCGACGCTGAGGTCGATGCCGTCCACGGCGCGGACGCGGCGGAACTGCTTGACGAGGCCGCGCGCGCGTAGGGCTGCCGCAGGTTCAGGCATGGCTTCAGTGTCGCAGACTTGCGCTCGCGGACCGCCCGGGGTTTCCCGGGGGGCGACGTCGGCACGCGGCGACGCGGCCGGGCCAAGATCGCGCGCGGATCCGACGGCGGAGGGGAGGCGGCATGGACGTGCTCGACGGGGTGCGGGTGGTGGAGCTGGCCGAGCACGGGTTCGTCCCGTCCTGCGGGGCGATCCTCGGCGACTGGGGCGCCGAGGTGATCAAGGTCGAGCGCCCGACGGGCGATCCGCTGCGCGGCATCATGGCCGCGGGGTTCGCCGTCGACACCGGCGACGTGAACTTCCTGTGGGAGCTCTACAACCGGAACAAGCGCGGGGTCGCCGTCGACCTGCGCGTGGCGGAGGGCCGGGCCGTGTTCGACCGGCTCCTGCTCGACGCCGACGTCCTGCTGACGAGCTTCCTGCCCTCGGCGCGTCGCAAGCTGCACGTCGAGCCGGAGGACTGCTGGGCGGTGAACGAGCGGCTGGTGTACGCCCGCGGCCACGGTCAGGGCCAGCGGGGCCCGGAGGCGGACCACGGCGGGTTCGACGCCGTCTCCTTCTGGGCGCGGGGCGGCATCGGCCACGTGCTCACGCCTCCGACCGGGCCGCTCGTGAACCCCCGCGGCGCGTTCGGGGACGCGCCGAGCGGGGCCATGCTCGCCGGCGGCGTCGCCGCCGCGCTGTTCAAGCGCGAGCGCACCGGGAAGGGCGTCCTCGTCGACGTGGCGCTGCTCAACACCGCGGTGTGGCAGCTGAGCATGGATCTCACGGCCACCGCGATCACGGGTGCGAACCCGCGGACCGGAGGCGGCGGCGTGTCCTCGAACCCCCTCGTCGGCCCCTACCGGACGGCCGACGAGCGGTGGCTGCTCCTCAACATGCTCGACGACACCCGCCACTTCGCGCCGACGTGCCGCGCCCTGGGGCTCACGGACCTGCTGGACGACGGCCGCTTCGCCGACACCGCGAGCCGCGCCGAGCACCGCGTCGCGCTCCACGACCGCCTCGTCGAGGCCATCGCCAGCCGCACCCTCGCGGACCTGCGCGGGCGACTCGACGCGGAGGACACGATCGTGTCGGCGCTGGCGTCGCCGCTGGAGGTCGTCGACGACCCGCAGGTCCTCGCCAACGGCTACTTCGCCGCGCACCCGACGCGGCCGTCGGTGCGGCTCGCGACGGCACCCATGCAGTTCGACGACGAGCAGACCGTGATCCGTCGACCCGCGCCCGACACGGGCGAGCACACCGACGAGGTGCTGGCCGAGCTCGGCTACCCCGTCGACGAGATCACGGCGCTGCGGCGCCTCGGCGCGGTCGCGTGAGGCGCGCCGAGCGTGTCCGGGTCCGCTCGTCCGGGCACCGCGAGGGCGACGTAACGTGACTGGATGGCGGACGGCCTCACCTGGGAGCAACCGGCAGCGGCGCTGCGCCGGCCGTTGCTCGTGGCCGGGTTCGAGGGCTGGAACGACGCCGCCGACGCGGCGTCGACCGCCGCGGGGTGGCTGACCCAGCACGGCGAGGCGACACGGGTCGCGTCGATCGACCCGGAGGAGCACTTCGACTTCCAGTCCCGTCGCCCCCAAGTCGCGCTCGTCGACGGGGTGACCCGTCAGATCACCTGGCCCGAGAACGTGTTCTTCACCGTCGGGTTCGGCGACCGGGACCTCGTGGTGCTGCGGGGCATCGAGCCGAGCTACCGGTGGCGCTCCTTCTGCCGTGCGGTCACCGACGTCGCCCACGAGACCCACTGCGAGATGGTCATCACCCTCGGGGCGCTGCTCGCCGACGTGCCCCACACCCGGGCGGCGCGCATCACCGGCACCGCCACCGACACCAAGCTGGTCGACCGCCTCGGCCTCGCCCAGTCCCGCTACGAGGGCCCGACCGGGATCGTCGGCGTGCTGAACGACTTCTGCCGCGCCCAGGGCGTCCCGTCGGTGTCGCTGTGGGCGCCCGTCCCCCACTACCTCGCGGCGCCCCCGAACCCGCCCGCCACCCTGGCCCTCCTCGAGCGCTTCGCCGGCCTCGCCGGCCTCACCGTCGACCTCGACGGGCTGGCGCGCACCGCCCAGTCCTGGCGCGAGAAGGTCGACGAGGTCGCGGCCGGCGACGACGACGTCCGCAACTACGTGTCGACGCTCGAGGAGCGCTTCGACGCGGAGGCGACCGCCGACGGGTCGGTGTCCGACCGGTCCTGGGGGCGGCTGCCGAGCGGCGACGAGCTCGCCCGCGAGGTCGAGCGCTACCTGCGTGAGCAGCGCGACGACACGTGAGCACCGTCCGGGCCCGCGTCGACATCGCGGCCCCGGTCGAGGAGGTCTTCGCCTTCTTCGATGACCTGGCCAATGCCGCCGTCCTGGTCCCGAGCCTCGACGAGATCACGAAGGTGACGGCGCTGCCCGACGGCGGGCGTCGTGTCGAGTACACGATCTGCGGGCGGGGCGGCGTCCGCCTCGACGCGAGCAGCGAGCACCGCGTCTACGACCCGCCGCACCGCACGGTGACCACGAGCGTGCAGTCCGGCGTCGAGACGACGGCGACCCGTGCGTTCACGCCCACCGCCACGGGCACCCGCGTCGAGGCGAGCGTGACCTGGGTGGTGCCGGTCCGCTACGTCGCCGGGCTCGTCTCGGCGCCGCTGCGCCGCCCCTACCGGCAGGCGCTCCGCGTGGGGCTGGAGGCCGCCCGCGTCGCGCTGGAGGGCTGAGTCAGTCGAGGAGGTCGTGGGCCACGGCTTCCCACAGCTGCTCGGACAGGCCGAGCGACTCGACGTCGACGCGCTCGTTGTTGCCGTGGAACATCGTGGCGTAGTCCTCGAACGTGAGCCGCTGCGAGAACAGCGCGAAGCCGTAGCCGACCGACCCGGCGCGCCGGAAGAACCGGTTGTCGGTGCCGCCGACCATGAGCAGCGGCACGAGGCCCGAGCCCGGCAGGAGCCGCCCGGTGACACGCGCCAGACAGTCCCACAGCGGGCTGTCGATCGGCGACGAGGTCGACGGGTCGTCGTTCGACTCGATCTCGACGCGGTCCGCGAGCTCGCCCAGCACCTCGCGCATCTCGGCGAGGACCTCCTCGCCGGTCTGGCCGGGCAGCGTGCGGATGTCCACCTCGAGCTCGACGAGGTCGGGGATCACGTTCGTCTTCGTCCCGCCGTGCGCGATCGTCGGCGCGAACGTCGTGTGGGTGCAGGCGTGCACGAAGCGCGACATGCCGAGCGGCAGCTCGGCGAGCACGCCGGGCAGCTCGGCGGGGTCGAGCAGCCCGCGGCGGAGCTCCTCGGGGTAGCCCATCCCCTCGACGAAGCGGCGCCAGACGTCCCCGAGGTGCGCAGCCGGCTGGTAGCTGCTGAGGCGATGCACGACCTCGGCGGCGGTCACGAGCGCGTTGTCGGTGCGGAACGGCTGGGAGCCGTGCCCGGGCGTGCCCCGGACCCGCAGCTTCGACCACAGGGTGCCCTTCTCGCCGGTGAGGACGGGCAGACGCACGCCGTCGGGGGACGGCATCTGGTAGCCGCCGGACTCGGTGAGCACGTAGTCGGCGTAGACGGCGTCGCGCTCGTGCTCGACGAGCCACTTCGCGCCCCACGTGCCGAGCGCCTCCTCGTCGGCGACCGCGAGGTAGATGAGCGTGCCCCGCGGCGTGAAGCCCGATTCGGCGAGGTGGCGCATCGCCACCGCCTGCGACGCGGTGATGTTCAGCATGTCGACCGCCCCGCGGCCCCACACGAACCCGTCGACGAGCTCGCCCCCGAACGGGTCGCGCTGCCAGCCGTCGGCGTTCACCGGCACGACGTCGGTGTGCCCCATCAGCAGCAGGCTCGGCGCGCTCGGGTCGCTGCCCTCGATGCGGGTCACGAGGCTCGTGCGGCCCGGCTGGGGTGCGTAGCGCTGCACGTCGAGCCCGGCCGTCCCGAGGTAGGCCTCGAGCGCCTCGACGCTGCGGGTCTCGCCGCCCGACTCGACGCGCCCGTCGTTCACGCACGCGTTGCGGATGAGGAGCTGCAGCAGGTCCGTCGTCTCGGCCGTGGTGCGATCCGACGCGTCCGTCACCCGAGCCAGGGTAGCGAGCCCGTCCTGGACGCGCCTCGGGCGCGCGTCAGGCGGCGCGGTAGAGGAGGCGGCCGTCCTCGCGCCAGCGCTCGGCCACGCCGGTGAGCACCATGTGCTCGAGGTGCGCGAACGTCTCGCTCTCGGCCATCACGCCCCAGTGGCGGCGCGGGAAGATCTCGTGGCACAGGTCGACGACGGTGGCCGGCCCGAGCTGGTGGGACGCCTCCACGAGCAGTTGCATGCGCTCCTCGTGGTGGCGCTTGATCGCCTCGACCCGGCCGGGGACGTCGTCGAAGGGGTGGCCGTGCGCGGGGAGGCCGAGCGTGATCCCGTCGAGCGCGGCGACGAGGTCCAGCGTCTGGATGTAGGACTTCAGGGCGTCCGCGCCGTTCCCGACGCCCGAGATGTGCGGCGTGATGCTCGGCAGGACGTGGTCGCCCGACAGCAGGATGCCGCGCTCGGGGTCGTACAGGCAGAGATGGTCGATCGTGTGCCCCGGCGTGTGGATCGAGACCCAGTCGCGGTCCGCGAGGCGCAGCCGCTGGCCGTGCACGACGCGCAGGGTCGGGTCCGGCGGCGAGAACAGCGAGCGCAGCGCCTTGATGACGAGGCGGCGCCGCAACGGCGGCCCGACGTGCTTGCTGCCGCCCCAGGGCGTCTCGGCCCCCCACGGGACGGAGTCGGCCTGGAGCTCCTCGGTCGGGTTGTCGCGCAGCGGATCCCCGGCGTAGTCGTCGGCGTGATCGGCGACCGTCGGGATCTCCTCGCCGAGGTCGAGGGCCTGCGCCGCGGCGCCCGCGATCTGCTCGGCCTCCGCGGCCGCCTCCTCGCTCGGGTACACCCGCCGGTTCCGCTTCGCCTCGAGCGACCAGGTCGTGAACGCGCGGTGGGTGATGAGCTCGGCGCCAGCCTCCCGCTTGATGCGTCCCGCACCGCCGAAGTGATCGGGATGCGAGTGCGTCACGATCACCGTGTGCACGTCACGCAGCCGGAAGCCGGCGCGCTTCAACCGGTCCTTCAGCGCACGCCAGGACTGCGGGCCGGGCAGCCCGGGGTCCACGACCGCGAGGCCGCGGTCGTCGAGGAGCCCGTAGGTGTTCACGTGCCCGAGGCCGGGCATCCAGATCGGGAGCTGCATGCGCAGGATGCCCGGCGCGACCTCGGTGACCTCCTCGGACGCCGGCTCCTGCTCCTGCTTGGCTGGCCTGGACGCTCCGCTCGCGGAGTCGCCCGGCCGACGTGCCACGTCGGTCACGGCGGCAGTGTAGGCGGACGTCGCGACGCGTCAGCCGCTCGGGGGTCGTCGCAGGTACCAGCAGTGCACGCCGAGGACGTCCTCCTCGGCGGTGACGACGAAGCCGTGCCGCTGGTACAGCGTGACGTTCACCGCCTTGTCGGTCTCGAGGTAGGCGACGAGCCCGAGCTCGTCGACCTCGCGGCAGTACCACGCCAGGACCTGCGTGCCGATCCCACGGCCTTGGAGGCTCCGGTCGACCGCGAACGGACCGAAGTGGGAGTGCGGCTCGTGCGGGTCGCGAGCCGCCCACGCACGCAGCCACGTGTTCATGCGCGCCGCGGTGCGCGGCCCGGCCGCCACGACGCCCGGGACGAAGCGGAGCCGTTGCCCGCCCGACGGCTGGCACGCGCCCGGCGGCGCGATGCCCGCGGCCGCGACGAGCGCGTCGCCGTCGTGAGCGACGACCGGGGTCTGGTTCGTCATCGTGCGCAGCAGCGTCGTGAAGAGCCGCCGGGTGGCGCGCTCGCGTCGCGCTGGGTCGTCGCCGTACACGGCGACGTTGATCGGGTTGTCCTGCATCGCCCCGGCCAGCAGGTCCGCGGTGGCGTCGACGTCGTCGGGCACCACGGCGCGCACCACGATCATCGGTGGCGCGTCGTCTTCCCCGCTCAGCCGGGCGCGCCCGTCGGCGTCGGCGCCTGCTTTGGCCAGGGCCGCGCCTCCTCGAGGACCGCCGCGGCGGCGAGGCAGTGCCGGTCGTGGTGGCGGTGCGCGACGACCTGCAGCGCGACGGGCAGGCCGTCGACGAAGCCGGCGGGGATGCTGCACGCCGGCTGGCCGGTGAGGTTGAAGGGCATCGTGAACGGCGCCGACAGGCCGGCGAGCGACACCTCTTTGCCGTTCACCGTGCCGTAGAGCCGGCCCTCGGCCTCGAAGGCGGGGGTCGGCGTGGTCGGCGTGAGGAGCAGATCGACGGCCTCGAACACCGGCGCGGCCGCCGCCACCGCGGCCCGCCGCCCGCGGATGGCGCGCAGCATGAGATCCGGCCGGAGGTGCTCGTAGGAGGTGAGCCCGGCCTGGAGCACGTCGGTGAGCTCCTCCCGATGCTCGTGCTGCGCCTCGTAGTGCGTCGCGAGCGTGTCGAGCGTCGAGAGGATGCTCCACGAGGTGCCCGGCTTCGTGAACTCGACGTCCACGTCGACGAGCGACAGCCCGGCCCGCTCGATGAGGACGGACGCCGCATCGTGGGCCGCCGCCTCGACGTCGGGCTCTGCGCTGGCGTAGCCGAGCGTCGACGACCAGCCGACGCGCAGGCCGCGGAGCGCGGCCAGGGCCTCGCCGCTCACGAGCTCGGCTTCGAGCGAACCGGCCGGCGCGGCGAGTGAGGTGGGGTCGAGGAGCGTCGGACCCGCGATGACGTCGAGGTAGCGCGCCGCGTCGCGGACCGAGCGCACGACGGGCCCCGGCACGGACGTCATCGAGAACGAGAAGGGGCCCGGGCCCGCGCCCGTGCGCCCGTAGGTGCTCTTCATCCCGGGCAGGCCGCAGTACGAGGCCGGGATGCGGATCGACCCGCCGCCGTCGCTGCCCGTGCACGCGGGGAACAGCCCGGCCGCGACCGCCGCCGACGAGCCGCCCGACGAGCCGCCCGGCGTGCGGCTCAGATCCCACGGATTGCGCGTCACCCCGTGCAACGGCGTGTTCGTGAAGCTGACCGCGCCGAACTCCGACGCCGTCGTGAGCCCGACGAGCACGGCGCCCGCCGCGCGAATCCGTGACACCTCGGTGTCGTCCGCCGCGGCGATGGCGTCGCGGTAGACGAGCGACGCGTGCGTGTCCGGCCACCCGGCGACGCTGGCGAGCTCCTTCACGCCCATCGGCACGCCCGCCAGCGGTCCCGGGTCGGCGCCGGCCCGCACGGCATCGTCGACGGCGTCCGCCGCGACCCGCGCCGCGTCGAGATGGAAGTGGCAGATGGCGTTCAGCGCGGGGTTCGCGGCCTCGATCACCGCGAGGTGCTCGTCGAGGACGGTGCGCGCGCTCGACGCGACCGGCGCGCACGTCGTCGGCGATCGCCCAGGCGTCGCGCCCGACCTGGGTCATGTGCCGGCCGCCAGCTTGTGCAGCTCCCCGAAGCCGTCGTCGATGCCCGCCTCGAGCACCTCGAGGTCGGGCCACGCGTCGCCGTCGGCGAGCAGCCCGACGTGGAGGGAGCCGCAGTAGGAGAGGATCGCGACGCCGAGGTTCATGTTCCGGGAGAGCGGCACCATCGGATACGCCTCGAGCATGCGGGCGCCCATGCAGTACAGGGGCACCTGGGGACCCGGGACGTTCGTGCACACGAGGTTGAAGAACGGCTGGTGGTGCGCGAGGCGCGCGCCGAGACCCAGGAACGTCGGGGCGGCGTACTCCCCGAGGCCGAGCAGCGCGGCCGCGCCGACGGCCTGCTCGCTCGCCTTCAGCATCGCGGTCGCCTCGCGGATCCGGTCGAGGCGCACCCGCGGGTCGGGCTCGGCGACGGGCAGCGGCACGAAGAGGGCCGAGACCCGGTTCCCGAGCCGGTAGTGCTCGTCGTCGGCCCGCACGGACACCGGGCAGAACACCTTGAGCGTGAGGTCGGGTGTCAGCTCGCCCCGACTGTCGAGCAGCCGACCGAGCCCGCCGGCGACGCCGGCGAGGATGACGTCGTTGATCGTGCCGCCGAACTCGGCGCGCACGGTCTTCACCTCGTCGAGCGGGACCCGGACCCGGCCGAAGCGCCGGGAGCGGCCGGTCGGACGGTTCAAAGACGTGCGCGGTGCCACGAGGCCGTGGTCGGCGATCGTCGCGACCGAGCGGGCGAGCGACGCGGCGCGCGACGCCCGGGGCTGGGGGTCCTCGGCCGTCCGCTGGGCCCGGCGGGCCAGGTCGGCGGCGCCGGTGAGTCGCTCGCGGACGGTGTCGATCAACAGCCTCCCGGGCGTCGGCGCCGGCTGCGGCGCCCACTCGGCCGCGCCGGCGGGCGGCGCGGCATCGGGCTCGAAGTCGAGGAGCACGGTCGCGACGTCGACGCCGGACACGCCGTCGACGAGCGCGTGGTGCGTCTTTTGGATCAGCGCGACGTGGCCGGCCTCGAGCCCCTCCACGAACCACAGCTCCCAGAGCGGCCGGCTGCGATCGAGCACCTGCGCCTGGAGCCGCTCGAAGAGGGCGAGCAGCTGCGGCCACTCGCCCGGGCGGGGCAGCGCGGTGAGGCGTACGTGGTACGCGATGTCGAAGCGGTCATCGTCGACCCAGATCGGCTGGCCCGCGTCGAGCGGGACGGTCTGCACGCGTTGACGGAAGCGCGGCAGCGCCTCGAGGCGCCCCGCGACGAGGTCGCGGGCGTCGTGCAGCCGAAACCGACCGCTCGACGTGAAGAACGGCGCCCCCTCGAACACGGTGAGCGCGCCGACATGCATCGGCGTCTCCAGGCGCTCGAGGTGCAGAAAGCTCGCGTCGAGCGCGCTGAGCCGCTCATGGGGCACCCCGGCAGGCTACGGGTCGAGGACCGGCCCGGCCAGCGTCGGAGCCGAAATGTGGGGCGCCCCGGAGTCGGCTGGGCAACGACCGGCTCGACGGGGCGCCCCTCGGCCCGGCGAGTCCCGCAGCGGTGGGGCTGGGCAGTAACCGCTCGGCGCGGGATCCGTCCGGGCGTTCATCGGCGACCGTGCCGGGTTCTCGGTCGCCTCGCCGTCGCATCATCGTGGAGCGGCGACGGCTCATGCAAAGCGGTGTCACCCCGTGAACTGCGGTGCCGGACCTGGTGCGGCGGGTGGTGGCGCTGGGGTCGTCACGGGTGGCGCGGCGGGCACCTGGGGGACGGCGTACGTGTAACAGACCTGCACCGTGGCAGCCACGAACGTGTCAATGATCGCCTGCACGTTGCCGCCGCCGCCGTTGAAGACCTCGCTGATCATGCTCTGCACGTGGAACGGCACGGTCCCGGCGCCCGTGAACGCGGCGAGCACCGACGGGTCGCTCGAGCTCACGGCGGCGGCCGCGGCGTCGCGGCTGGTGGACGGCTCGACGACGGCGCTCGGGCCCGTGTAGTTCAGCGTCCCGGAGAACGGCGCCAGCGTCGTCGTCGGGATGCGCTGGATCATCCCCGTGAGGGGCGCGGGCGAGGGCAGGCCGCCCGGGCTCGCGAGCGTGAACTGGTACTGCATGTCCTCGGAGAACACGACCGACGACTGCGCGGTGTTCTGGAACTCGGCGTCGGTGTCGAGGTGCACCGTCTGGGTGGGGACGCTCACCGAGACGAGCGTCCCGGTGCTCGGGTTGAACTGCGGGACGGTGACATCGGTATTCACCTCGGTGCGCTGGCGGGCGAGGGTGCCCGTCTCACAGGTCGTCTGGTCCGCGCCCGCCGGGCCGGACGTGGCCGCGACGAGGAGACCGCTGCCGAGGAGCAGGGTCGTGAACGCGGCCGCGACGCGACGCGCGAAGGGGCTGGGACGCACGCTGGACCTCCTGGTCGGCGCCGGCGCGCCTGACGCCCCGGCTCGCCTCCCGGGACACGCGTCCGGCGGCGGGGTGACGCCCGCGCGTCAGTTCAGGTGGCGCAGTCCTTGAAGTTCAGCTTCGCGGCGATCTTGTTCGCCTGGTCGCCGAGGGAGTTGAGCGAGTTCACCTGCGAGGCGCTGCGGGTGAGCAGCTGCTCGTAGGTCTCGCCCGAGCGGGTGCGGTCCGCGAGGCCGTCGAGCTGGTCGGCGTACGAGTCGAGCGCCGACACGAACTGCGAGACGTCGCCCTGGAGGTTGGCGGGCGGGACGAGCTTGGCGATGTCGGCGACGCGGGCGCGCAGCTGCTTGGCGGCGGCGTGCATGTAGCCCGACACCTGGGCGCCCTGCGCGTTCGGGTCCTGCGCGGCGACGAGGTCGTTGCCCGCGGTCGCGAGCTTGACGCACTCGGCGTCGACGCGGGTGACGAGCTGCGCGTCGGTGAGCGGCGTGCCGGTCGGGCCACCGCCGCCCCCGCACGCCGTGAGGACCGCCACCACCATCACCGCTGCGACCGCGCGTGCGCGCATCAGCCCTCCCGTCGGTCGATCGGGGCACGGTACCCTCAAGGTCGTGCTGGCGGACTACGCGAGCTACGAGGGCGCGATCGGCCTCGACTGGTACGCGCTCGACCCGAACCTCGCCGGGCTGCTCGACCGGCTGCTCCCCGACGCCGACGACCGGGCGTTCGCGGAGGAGCACGTCGCCCGCTACGGGCCGCTGTGCGGCGGCGCGCTCGCGCGCCGCGCCGAGGAGACGGACAAGCACGGCCCGGTGCTGCGCCGCTACAACCGGTGGGGCCAGGAGGTCGACGTCGTCGAGCACCACCCGACCTGGCTCGAGAGCAAGGCCGACCTCGTGCGTGCCGGCTTCACCGGGCTCCCGTATCACGCAGGCCGGTCCGTGCCCGCGGTGGTCACGGCGTCGCTCGCCTATCTCGTCTGCCAGGCCGAGACGGCGATCTACTGCGGGCTCGGGATGACGGCCGGCGCGGCGGACATGGTGGAGCGCTTCGCGCCCGAGGAGGTCCGCGACGAGCTGCTGCGCCGCCTGACGAGCGTCGACCCGTCCGAGGCGTGGGAGGGCGGGATGTTCCTCACCGAGCGGCAGGGCGGCAGCGACGTCGGGGCGAACACGACCCGCGCCGTGCCCGACGGCGCCGAGTGGCGCCTCCACGGCGAGAAGTACTTCTGCTCGAACGTGGACGCCCAGGTGTTCATCGTCTTGGCGCGCCCCGACGGCGCCCCCGAGGGGCGCGCGGGCTCGCCACGTTCATCGTCCCCCGCCACCGACCCGACGGGTCGCCGAACGGGTTCCGGATCAAGCGTCTGAAGCCCAAGCTCGGGACGACGGGCGTGCCGACCGGGGAGGTGACCCTCGACGGGGCGCGCGCGTGGATCGCGCGGCCGCCGCGCGCCGAGTCGAAGGGCGCCGGGCCGGCTCGCGGCATCAACACGATGATGGAGATGGTCAACGGCAGCCGGTTCGGCGTCGCCGTGATGGGCCTCGGCATCCACCGGCGCTCCTTCCTCGAGGCGGCGATCTACGCGGCGCGTCGCGAGCAGTGGGGCCAGCGCATCGACCGCTACCCCCTCGTACGCGAGACGCTCGTCGACCTGCTCGTGTCGCTCGAGGCGGCGGCCGCGCTGACGTTCGAGTGCGCGGCCGCGACCCGCGGCCCGGTCGACGAGGACGAAGGCCGCCGGCTCCGCCGCATCCTGGTGCCCCTGGCCAAGGTCCGAGCGACACGCGAGGCGGTCGGCGCGGCGAGCCAGGCGCTCGAGATCTTCGGCGGCAACGGGTACATGGAGGACTGGCCGATGGCCCGCCAGCTGCGCGACGCGCAATGCCACACGATCTGGGAGGGCACCGAGAACATCTGCTGCCTCGACGTGCGCCGCGCCGCGGCCAACGAGGGCGCGCACGAGGCGCTGCTCGCCCGCATCGACCGGTCGCTGCTCGGCGCCGATCCCGCCCCGGTGCTCGCGCCGGCGGTCGACGCCGTCGCCGGCGCCGCCGACGAGGCCCGTCAGGCGCTCGCGCACGTGCTGGGCGCGTCGAACGACCTGCAGCTGCTGCACGCCCGTCGGCTCACCTACCTCCTGGCCGACGTCGCGGAGGGTGCGCTGCTGCTCGACGAGGCGACCTGGGGTCTGGCCCGCGACGACGCCCGGAAGGCCGTCGTCGCGCGGCGCTTCGCCCGCACCCGGCTGGCGCCCCCGCCGGTGCGCGGGATCCTCGACGACGACCGGACGGTCGTCGACCTCTTCGACCCGCTGGTCCGGTACGGGACGATCGAGCGCGCCGCGGCCGCCGCGGCGTGAGCGCGGCCTCCCCGTCGGCGGTGTGGCCGATCTCGGCCGAGCTCGTGCTCGCGCTCGACGACCAGCTCGGACCCCCGCTCGACGGCTACGTGAACGGCACGCAGACCTGGCTGACCGAGGACGCGATCGACACCGCGACGCTCGAGTGGCGGCTCCATCCCGTCGGCGGGTACACGCCGCCGCCCGGGGTGTCACATCACGACCTCTGGGACGTCGTCATCGACGCGCTGCGCGACGGCGCGTCACCCGACGCCCTGCCGCTCGGCGCAGAGCACCGGTCGCTGTCGTCCCTGTGGGAGGGCCTCGAGTGCTTCCCGGCGTACGGCGAGGAGATCGAGCCCGCAGTGCTCGCCGGCGCGGCACGCGGCGTGCTCGGGCTCGGGCCACAGGCGGCCGGGCTCGTCGACCATGACCGCGTCGGGGACGAGTGGGAGCGCTCGAACCGGGCGCGGTCGCTGATGGGGATGCTGCTCGAGGAGCTGGAACGGACACCATGACGCCCGACGATCTCGCCCGCCGCATCGACGCCGTCGCGCACCTCACGGGGCGCTTCACGCTCCGCTCGGGCGCGGTGAGCGACACCTACTTCGACAAGTACCGATTCGAGAGCGACCCGGCGCTGCTCGGCGCCATCGCCGACGCGATGGCCCGACTCGTGCCCGACGGCACGGAGGTGCTCGCCGGCCTCGAGCTCGGGGGCGTGCCGCTGGCCGTCCGGCTCTCCGAGGTGACGGGACTGCCGGCGGCGTTCGTCCGCAAGGAGGCGAAGACGTACGGGACCTGCCAGCTCGCCGAGGGTGCCGGGGTCGACGGCGGCCGCCTCACCGTCGTCGAGGACGTGATCACCTCAGGCGGCCAGGTCGTCATGTCGGTGGGCGACCTCCGCGACCGGGGCGGCGACCGTCGAGCACGCGCTCGTGCGTGATCGACCGGGAGGCGGGCGGTGCGGCGGCGCTCGCCGACATCGGCGTCGAGCTCCGCCCGCTCTACACGATGGCGGGGCTCGAGGCCTCGCGCGCCTAGGCGCCGCGCCAGGGCGGCGTGCGCGGCTGGTCGAAGTCGACGGGCCGCTGCTCGCCATTGATCGCGGCGAACGCCGTGTCGACCCAGCGGGCGCCGCCGGCCAGCGGCCAGGGGAGCGCGTCACGCGCGAAGAAGCCGACGTCGCGTGTCTCGAGCGGGTGCCCGTGCAGCTCGCCCCCGAGCATGCGGCAGTGGAAGACGAGCGAGTACAGGGGGAGGCGGGCGAAGCCGAGCCGCAACCCGTCGAAAACCGCGATGAGTGACACCGGCTCGACCTCGATGCCGGTCTCCTCGTAGACCTCCTTCACCGCCACCTCGGCGGGCGAGTAGCCGACGTCGGCCCAGCCCACCGGGTAGAGCCACACGCCAGAGTCGGCGCGCTGGGTGAGCAGCAGCTCGCCCGCCTCGTTGCCCACGACCGCGGCCACCGCGGTCTTCGGGGTGACGTAGCCCGCGACGCCCTCGCCGACGGTGGCGAGCCACTCCTCGAAGAGGACGTCGGCCTCGGCCCCCTCCAGGGCCGCGGCGCGGATGTCGGCCGCGATCTTCAGGACCTCCTCGAAGCGCTCCCGCTCGTAGAGGCTCTGCGTGAACCCGAGGCCGGTGCGCGCGATCCCCGCGAGCGACTCCGCCCAGCGCAGCAGGTCGACGCTGGAGATGACGTCGCGGTCGGCCACGGCGTGCACCCTACCGACGACCCTCCGGATGTGGACTGAGAGGCGGGCGCTGGACGGCCCGCCGCTCAGGTCGCCGGGGACTCCTGGACCGGGAAGTGGACGCAGGCCGACGGGAACCGCTGGCAGAACGACTTCACGGTTCCACCGCCGGTCGTGGTCGTGCCCTTCGTCGTGGTCGTCGTGGTGCTGCTCGAGCCACCCGACGGCGAGAAGCCCGAGCCACCGCCCGAGGAGCCACCGCCGCCCCCACCGGTCTGCTCGGCGAAGAGGCACTCGGTCGGCTGGCTCACCTTCACGCTCACCGAGTCGCTGCTCAGGTCGACGTTGCCGGTGGCGTGGTCGGCCGAGCCCGCCTGGAAGCAGTAGATCTGCGCGAGGTGAAAGCCCGACGGCGTGGCGGACTGCGTCACCGTGAACTGACCCTTCGGCACCTGGGTGTAGGAGCCGCACGCCGACGCGGACAGCTGCCCCGACTCGCTGAAGTTCTTCGGGCCCGTGGTGCTCAGCGTGAACATCGCGCCGGGCGTGTCGAAGCCGGGCAGGACCACGCAGAGGTCGAGGCCGGGCGTGCCGCCGCTCGCCTCGACGACCGTCGCCGACGCCACGGCCGGCGCGGCGAGGATCACGGCGGCGACCGCCGCCGCCAGGGTGCCCAGCACTGCACGACCACGGTGCGCCATCTGAAGTCCCCCTCCGCCCAGCCGGCGCCCTGTTCGCCGGACGGGTTCAGGCAACCACGCGCCGCCCGACGGCGCAACCCGGCGGCGCTACCCCTCGTCGGCCGGGTGCGTGGCCTGCAGGACGGCCGCCTTCGCCGCGCCCCAGACCAGCTGCGCCGGCCCGAGCTCAGGGTCGAGGTCGGCGAAGGCACGCGGTGCGAGGTCGTACCGGTCGTCGGGGGCGACGCGCTCCTCGTGCTCGTCGCGCACGACCGCCGGTACCCCGGCGTCGGCGAGCACGGCCGTCACCTCGGTCGTCGCGCGGCGCACGATCTGGAGCGGCGTGACGCGCTGCGCGGGCGTGTCGGTCCCGAGGAGCGCACCGAGCTCACGGGCCGCTCGGCGCGCCGCGGCGTCGGTGGCGAGCTGCACCCGCTCGTCGATGGCCGGCCGATGCGCGCGCTGGCCCCACGCGTCGAGGACGCGCGCGGCCCGCGTCACCAGGTAGGGCGCGAGATGGACCTCGACGCCCGCGAGGAGCGCGGCGCCGGCCTCGTCGAGGCGTGCGCGCGCCGTGGCGGGGTCGTCGCTCAGGCGTCGAGGCCGACGCGGTGCAGCGCCTCGGCCGGCTCGAGCACGAGCCCGGTGTAGAAGGGGCCGAAGTCGGCGTAGCGCGCCGACACCTCGTCGAAGCGCATCTCGTAGACGATGTCCTTCAGCGCGCCCGGGTCGTCGGCCAGGAGGGTGACGCCCCACTCCCAGTCGTCGAGACCGGTCGAGCCGGTGATGAGCTGGAGCACGCGGCCGGCGTAGGTGCGCCCGACTCGGGCGTGGCCGGCCATGAGCCGCTTGCGGGTGTCGAAGTCGAGCGCGAACCAGTTGTCGTCGGCGACCCGGCGCTTCGACATCGGATAGAAGCAAATCGTCCGCCGGGCCGGCAGCCGTGGGTGGATGCGCTGCTCCCGGTAATGGGCGATCCGCTCCCGCCAAGCGCCGAGTCGCTCCTCCACGACCGCCGCGTCGCTGATGCCCTCCTCGGTGGCGAGCCGGGCCCGCTCGTCCTCCTCGGTGGCGGCATAGTCCGACTGCTCGGTGAGCGACACGTACGACCAGGTCGGGGCCAGCGGCGCCTTGCGCAGGTCCTGCTCGAAGGTCGCCAGGCGCGCCAGGTCCGGGCCGAGGGCCATGACCCCCAGGTCGGCCTTGTGGCCCAGGACGACGAAGGTGAGCGCCTGGTGGGTCCCGTCGCCGGTGAGGCGGGCGACGGCGTCGAGCACGTGCTTCGCCCCGCCCGGCTCCTCCTCGGCCCGGCGCGCGTCGACGGCGTAGAAGAGGTGGAGGACACCCCAGCCGTTCGACGCCTCGACCGGGTCGGTGTCGCGCGCGGTCACGACGCCAGGCTAGGTCGACGCCTGCGACGCGCTCTCAACCGCTTCGACGGCGACCAGCTGGAACGGGAAGTGCCGGGCCATCACCCCGCGCACCTGCGCGTCGGCCTCCCACCCGGTGCCGTCGACGAGCAGCCGGAATAGGCGACGGAGGAAGGCACCCTCGACGTACGCACGCTGGATGCGCGGCGGCTCCGGCTCGACGATGTCGTGCATCATCGGCGGGCAGACGGTGACCAGCTCGGCGACCGGGTCCGAGAGCACCGGGTCGCGGAACTCGGATTCGAAGTCGGCGAACCACCCGGCGGCGAGCTCGTCGCGGACGCGCTCGTCGCGGCGGGCCTCGTCCAGGTAGGGCGCCAGGGGCAGGAACCGTACGTGCGTCGACGGCAGCGCCGGCGCGTAGGGAGCCCACTTCGAGAGCACCACCGACCGGATCCGGTCCTCGCGCACCCCGCCAGTCTGGCCCCCGGCCGACGCGGCGCCGCGCACCATCCGGCCACGGGCGCTCGGGCGCGGCCCACGCGTCGTGATCGGCTGCGGTGTCTGGACGCGACTCGGGGCGCCCTCGCGGGCGCCCCGATTCGTGCTCGCCTGTTGGGGCGAAGTCTAGAAGTCCATGTCGCCCATGCCGCCGCCGCCGGGCATCCCAGCCGGCATCGCGGGCTTCTCTTCGGGCTTGTCGGCCACGACGGCCTCGGTGGTGAGGAACAAGGCGGCGATCGACGCGGCGTTCTGCAGCGCTGAGCGCGTCACCTTCGCGGCGTCGATGACACCGGCCTTCACGAGGTCCTCGTACTCCTCGGTGGCGGCGTTCAGGCCGTCGTTGCCGGTGAGGTTGCGGACCTTCTCGACCACGACGCCGCCTTCCAGGCCCGCGTTGAGCGCGATCTGCTTGATCGGCTCCTCGAGGGCCCGACCGACGAGCCGCATGCCGGTGGCCTCGTCGCCGTTGGCCTTCTTCGCCGCCTCGAAGACCTTCGCCTGAGCCCGCAGCAGGGCAACCCCGCCGCCGGCGACGACGCCTTCCTCGACGGCAGCCTTCGTGGTCTGGACCGCGTCCTCGATGCGGTGCTTCTTCTCCTTGAGCTCGACCTCGGTCGCGGCACCCACCTTGATGATCGCGACGCCGCCGGACAGCTTGGCGAGGCGCTCCTGGAGCTTCTCGCGGTCGTAGTCCGAGTCGGTGTCCTCGATCTCCTGCTTGATCTGCTTGATGCGCCCGGCGACGTCGGCCTTCGTGCCGCCGCCCTCGACGATCGTCGTCTCGTCCTTGGTGACGACGATCTTGCGGGCGGTGCCGAGCAGGTCGAGCCCGATGTTCTCGAGCTTGAGCCCGACCTCCTCGGAGACGACCTGACCACCGGTGAGGATGGCCATGTCCTGGAGCATCGCCTTGCGGCGCTCCCCGAAGCCGGGGGCCTTGACCGCCACGGACTTGAAGGTGCCGCGGATCTTGTTGACGACGAGGGTGGCGAGCGCCTCGCCCTCGACGTCCTCGGCGACGATGGCGAGCGGCTTGCCGCCCTGCATGACCTTCTCGAGGACCGGCAGGAGGTCCTTCACCGCCGCGATCTTCGAGGAGACGAGGAGCAGGTAGGCGTCGTCGAGGACGGCCTCCATGCGCTCCGGGTCGGTCACGAAGTAGGGGGAGATGTAGCCCTTGTCGAAGCGCATGCCCTCGACGAGATCGAGCTCCATCCCGAACGTCTGGGACTCCTCGACGGTGATGACGCCGTCGGTGCCGACCTTCTCGAGCGCCTCGGCGATCATCGAGCCGATCTCGGCGTCCGCCGCGGAGATCGCCGCGACGTTCGAGATCTGGGCCTTGTCGGTCTCCACCTTCTGGGACGACGTCTTGATCGAGTTGACCGCGGTGTCGACCGCCGACTCGATGCCCTTCTTCAGGACCATCGGGTTGGCGCCGGCGGCCACGTTGCGGAGGCCCTCGCGGACCATCGCCCACGCCAGCACGGTCGCGGTGGTGGTGCCGTCACCGGCGACGTCGTCGGTCTTCTTGGCGACCTCCTTGACCAGCTCCGCGCCGATCTTCTCGTAGGGGTCTTCCAGGTCGACTTCCTTGGCGATGGACACGCCGTCGTTGGTGATGGTGGGGGCACCCCACTTCTTCTCCAAGACGACGTTGCGGCCCTTCGGGCCCAACGTGACGCGCACGGCGTCGGCGAGCTTGTTCATGCCCGACTCGAGCGAGCGGCGGGCACTCTCGGCATAGGCGATCTGCTTCGGCATCTGGCTCCTCCCTGGCGTGTCAGGGATGGTCGACGGGTCTGGCACTCAATGGCTGCGAGTGCCAGACCAGTCTGGCACTCGCTCTGGTGGAGTGCAAATGTCGGGCCGGGCGCCACCGCCGTCGCGGGGCCCTACGCTGCGGCCAATGGCCGAGATGCACGACGCCACCGAGGCCTACCTCGAGACCATCCTCGAGATCGAGGAGGAAGGCGTCACCCCCATCCGGGCTCGCATCGTCGAGCGGCTCGGGCTCTCGGCCGCCGCCGTCTCCGAGCAGGTGAACCGCCTCGTCGAGCAGGGCTACGCCGAGCTGCTCAACGACCGCAGCCTGCGCCTCACGACCCGTGGCCGGGCGCTCGCCACCTCGATCGTCCGTCGGCACCGCCTCGCCGAGCGGCTCCTCGTCGACGTGATCGGCCTCGAGTGGGAGAAGGTCCACCGGGAGGCGGACCGCTGGGAGCACGCGATCTCCGCGGACGTCGAGGCGAAGCTCGTCGAGCTCCTCGGTGACCCGGCCACCTGCCCGCACGGCAACCCCATCCCGGGGTCCTCCCACCGGGTCGACACGCCCGCGGGGGTGCCGCTGGCCCAGGCGGCGCCGGGCCCGGTGCGGGTCGCCCGCATCAGCGAGAAGCTCGAGCTCGACGACCGGGCCCTGTCGCTCCTCGCCGCGGCCGACCTGATCCCGGGATCCGAGACGTCGGTCCTGGGACGCGGGAGCGACGGCACCCGGGTCGCGGGGGACGACGGGGAGCGGACTGTGCCCGACGACGTCGCCCGGCTCACGTTCGTCGTCCCGCTCTGACCGACCGCCGCGCCTCGGCTCGCCCCGCGCGGCCGTCGGGGGTCAGCCGCCGGCCACGGCCGGCACGATGCTGACCACGGTGCCGTCCCGCACCGGGGTCGCGACGCCGTCCAGGAACCGGATGTCCTCGTCGGCGACGAAGACGTTCACGAAGCGGCGCAGCGACCCGTCGTCGAAGAGCCGCTCCTCGAAGCCCGGGTGCGCCGCGTCGAGCGCACGCAGCGCGTCGCCGACCGTGGCGCCGTCGACGGCGACTTCGGCGGCGCCACCCGCGAGGGACCGCAGCTGCGTCGGGATCCGCACGGTGACGGGCACCGTCACGCCTCGACGGCGCCGGGGAACGCGGACCGGAACGCGTCGATCGTCGGCTCGATCGTGGCCGTCGGGGCCGCCGGGCCGACGGCGTCGAGTGTCTTCAGGCCGTGGCCGGTGACGTAGACGACGACCCGCTCGTCGGGCCGGACGACGCCTTCCTCGGCGAGGCGGCGCAGCGTCGCGATCGTGACCCCGGCGGCGGTCTCACCGAAGATCCCCTCGGTGCGGGCGAGGAGCCGGATCCCGGCGCGGACCTCGTCGTCGGTCACGCCGGCGAGCCCGCCGCCCGTGCGACGCACGATATCGAGCGCGTAGTAGCCGTCGGCGGGGTTGCCGATGGCGAGCGACTTGGCGATCGTGTCCGGCTTCTGGGGCCGGATCGTGTCGCTCGACTCGGCGAACGCCGTGGCGACCGGCGAGCAGCCCGCCGCCTGCGCGCCGGAGACGCGCACCGGCGCGGCGTCGAGGAGGCCGGCGTCGACGAGGTCACCGAAGCCCTTGTGGATCTTGGTGAGCAGCGAGCCGCTCGCGACGGGGACGACCACATGGTCGGGCGCCTGCCAGCCGAGCTGCTCGGCCGTCTCGAACGCCAGGGTCCGTGACCCCTCGGCGTAGAAGGGCCGCACGTTGATGTTCACGAACGCCCACGGCTGCTCGGCGGCGAGCTCGGCGCAGAGGCGGTTCACGTCGTCGTAGGTGCCGTCGACTGCGACGACGTTCGCCCCGTACACGGCGGTCGTCGCGATCTTCGCCGGCTCGAGGTCGGCGGGGATGAACACGTAGCTGGGCAGCCCGGCGCGGGCCGCGGCGGCGGCGACCGCGTTCGCGAGGTTGCCGGTCGAGGCGCAGGCGACGGTCTTGAGCCCGAACTCGATGGCCTGGGCGAGCGCGACGGCCACGACCCGGTCCTTGAACGAGTTCGTCGGGTTGCGGGTGTCGTCCTTCACCCAGAGCTCGCCGAGGCCGAGCTCGGCGGCGAGGCGGTCGGCGCGCACGAGCGGCGTGCAGCCGACCGGCGCGGACCCGGGGACCTCGTCCACGGGGAGCAGGTCGGCGTAGCGCCAGATCGTTTGCGGGCCGGCCGCGATGCTCTCCCGGGTGACGTGCCGGGCGGCGTCGGGGTCGTAGGCGACCTCGAGGGGGCCGAAGCACCACTCGCAGGCATACCGGGGGGAGACGTCGTAGGTGCGGCCGCATTCGCGGCAGCGCAGCTGATGCACGTGCGCCATGTCGGTTCCTCTCTCTGGTGGCTCCTCGCCACCGGTCTCGACGCGCTCTCGAGCGCCTCGAGCGGAGGGACCGCTCTCTGGCTGTCTCATCGGTCAGGCATTGGCACCTGGTCTCCGACCGTTGGGTCGGGAACTGGTTGCCGCGGCGTCAACGGGCCTGTCCCTCAGCCGCTCTGGATGAGCGCGTACTAGGCGTCAATGGTAGCGGCGGTGTCCCGTACGCTTCCAGTCTCTATGGCCCCCGCATCCCAGCTTGCGGCGCTCGTCGACCGGAAGGCCCAGCTGGGCCAAGCGGTGTCGGTCTGTCTCCCGGCCCGCGACGAGGCCGGCACCGTCGGCGCGATCGTCGCCGCGGTCCGGGGCGAGCTGGTCGCGGGTGGCCTCGTCGACGAGGTCGTCGTCCTCGACGACGGCTCCCGGGACGGGACCGCCGAGGCCGCCCGGGCGGCGGGCGGGCTCGTCTACTCCGTCGCCGACGTCCTCCCCGACCTGCCGGCGGGTGAGGGGAAGGGCAACGCGCTGTGGAAGTCCCTCTACGTCACCAGCGGCGACCTCGTGTGCTTCCTCGACGCCGACGTCCGCAACTTCGAGCCCCACTTCGTGACCCGGCTGCTCGCGCCGCTGCTCGAGGACCCGGCGGTCGGGTTCGTCAAAGGGCACTACGCGCGGCCCCTCGACGGCCGGCCCCGCGGCGGCGGCCGCGTCACCGAGCTCATGGCCCGCCCGCTGCTGAACGCCCTCTTCCCGTCGCTCGCCGAGATCCGCCAGCCGCTCGGCGGCGAGTACGCCGCCCGTCGGGACCTGCTCGAGGTGCTCCCGTTCGTGGAGGGCTGGGGCGTCGAGCTCGGCCTGCTCATCGACGTCGCCGACCGGTTCGGGGTGGAGGCGATCGCCGAGGCCGACCTCGGGGTCCGCGAGCACCGCAACCGGGACCTCGACGCGCTCGCGCCGCAGGCGATGGCCGTGCTCCTCACCGGGCTGCGCCGCGCCGGCGTCGCTCCCGTCGACGTGGCGAGCACGCTCGTGCGCGTCGACGACGCCGGCACGTCGACGCTCGTCCCCGTGCCGGTGCGCGAGCGCCCGCCGATGGTCACCGTCGCCGCCTACCAGACCAAGTTCGGGCGCGAGCTCGAGCGCGTAGCGCCGCGCGCCACCCGACCCGCCTCGACCGCCGCCTCCTCGACGAGGAGCGCGGCCCGCCCGTACGCCTCACCCGACTGGAAGACGCGGTCGGTGAGCACGAGCAGCTGGGCGGGGCCGTGCACGGTCAGCTCCTCGCGTCCGTCGGCGCTCGCCTGCCCGACGATGACGGCGCGGTGCGCCACGCCGAGCTCGCCCGCCCAGTCGAGCACGCCGCCGACGACCTTCCCGGCGAAGCTGCTCGCGTCGAGCCGCCCCTCACCGGTGACGACGAGCGTCGCGTCGTCGAGCGCCTCCTCCAGCCCGGCTTCCAGCGCGACGACCTCGAAGCCGGGTTCGAGGTGCGCGCCGAGCGCGGCGAGCCCGCCCGCCAGTCCCCCGGCCGCGCCGCCCCCTTCGAGGGTCGTCACGTCGACGCCGGTGCGCCGCTGGTAGACGTCGGCGAGGCGCTCGAGGCGCCGGCGGAGCAGCGCGACCTGCGCGTCGCTCGCGCCCTTCTGGGGCCCGAAGCGCGCTGCGGCGTCGAGGAAGCCGATGGTCACGTCGCACGCCACGGTGAGACGGAGCGAGCCGAGCGACCAGCCGAGGGCCTCGAGCGCCGCGAGCCCGCCGTCGGTCGACGCGCTCCCACCGACCCCGAGGAGCATCCGCTCGGCGCCGCCCCGCACCGCGGCCGCGATCAGCTCGCCCGTGCCGCGCGTGGACGCGCGGAGCGGATCGTTGCGCCCGACCAGCGCGAGGCCGCTCGCCTGCGCCATCTCGATCACGGTCAGCCCGCTCGGCGTGACGCCGTACTCGGCGTCGACCGGGTCGCCGAGCGGGCCGGTGACCCGCGCCCGACGACGGCTGCCACCGCGCGCGAGCAGCGCGTCGAGGGTGCCCTCGCCGCCATCGGCGAGCGGGACGACGCGGACCTCCTCGAAGCCGGCGGTCCGCATCCCCCGCGCCATCGCCTCGGCGGCGTCGGGTGCGGTAAGCGTGCCCCGGAACTTGTCGGGACACGCGACTGCGACACTCATCGGCTCTAGATTGGCCTGCAATGCTCGAGCGCGTCCCGCTTCTCGAGAAGGAGCTCGACCAGTACGTCGGGGTCGTCGGCAGCGAGGCCGTCGCCGAGATCCGCGAGGCCGCCGAGCCGCTCCGGGGTGCCCGCGTCCTGCACCTCAGCGCCACCGCCTACGGAGGCGGCGTCGCCGAGCTCCTGGCGACCCACGTCCCGCTGCTGCGCAGCGTGGGGATCGAAGCCGAGTGGCAGGTCCTCCACGGCAGCGACGAGTTCTTCATGATCACCAAGCAGGTGCACAACGCGCTCCAGGGTGCCGACATCGAGTGGACCTCGGCGATGCAACGCGGGTACCTCGAGCGGATCCTCGACAACGCCCTGCTGCTCGAGGACTCCTGGGACTTCGTCGTCGTCCACGACCCGCAGCCGGCCGCCCTGCTCCACTTCCTCCGCGACCACCCGAGCTTCGGCGCCGGCGACCGGACGCGGTGGGTGTGGCGCTGCCACATCGACCTGACGGACGCCAACCCGACCGTCTGGGAGTTCTTCCGGCCCTTCGTCGAGCTGCACGACGCCTCCGTCTGGACGCTCGAGTCGTTCGTGCCGGCCACGCTGAAGATGGACCGCGTCGAGGTGCTGCCCCCCTGCATCGACCCGCTGTCGGTGAAGAACCTCGACCTGGCGCGGCCGTTCTGCGAGGAGCTCACCCGTCAGTACGGCGTGGACACCAAGCGCCCCATCGTGTGCCAGATCAGCCGCTACGACCCGTGGAAGGACCCGGTCGGGGTGATCGAGGCGTTCCGGCTCGTGCGCGAGCGCGTCCCCGAGGCCCAGCTGCTGCTCGCGGGTTCGATGGCGACCGACGACCCGGAGGCGTTCCGCGTCTGGGAGGAGACCGAGCTCGCTCGCGACGGCGACAAGGACATCCACCTCCTCTCGAACCTGCACCAGGTCGGGTCGGTGCAGATCAACGCGTTCCAGCGGATCGCGACGGTGATGGTGCAGAAGTCGGTGCGGGAGGGCTTCGGGCTCACGGTCAGCGAGGCGCTGTGGAAGGCGCGGCCGGTCGTCGGCGGCCGCGCCGGCGGGATCACGCTGCAGGTCATCGACGGCTTCGACGGCTACCTCGTCGACGGCGTCGAGGCGTGCGCGCAGCGGGTCATCGACCTGCTCGCCGACCCGGTCGGCGCCGACGCGCTCGGTATGCAGGGTCGCGAGCACGTGCGCTCGCACTTCCTGGCGACGCGTGAGCTGCTCGACTGGCTCCGACTGCTCGGCGAGCTGCGTTGACCGTCGTCGTCTCGAACCGAGGCCCCTACCAGTTCCGCGACGACGGTGACGGTGGGTTCACCGCGCGTCCCGGCGCGGGCGGCCTGGCCAGCTCCCTGCGCCCGCTCTTCGAGTCGGGCGCCGCCGGCCCCGACGGCGCCTGGCTCGCTGCGGCGATGAGCGACGGTGACCGCGCCGCGGCGCGCGCCGGCGCCGTGCAGGTCCCGGGCGTCCGGCTCCGCCTCCTCGACCTCGACCCGGGCGACTACCGGCTCGCGTACGACCTCGTGTCGAACGGGACACTGTGGTTCCTCTACCACGGTCTCTTCGACCTGGCGCGCCGCCCCGCCTTCGACGCGCGCTGGCGCGACGCGTGGGCCGGCTTCGAGGCGGTGAACCGGGCGTTCGCCGACGCCACCGCGGACCTCGCCGCCGACGGGGACATCGTGCTCGTGCAGGACATGCACCTGGCGCTCGTGCCCGGGATGCTGCGCGACAAGCGGCCCGACCTGCGCCTCACGCACTTCACCCACACGGCGTTCTGCGGCCCGAACTCCATCCGGGTGCTGCCACGCGACGCGGCGCGGGCGCTCTGCGGGTCGATGGCGAGCGTCCCCTGCGGGTTCCACTCGGCGCGGTGGGCCCGCGCGTTCGAGGCCTCGGCCCGCGAGGTCCTCGGCGCCGACACGTCGATCGCGCCGACGTTCGTGGCGCCCATCGGCCCCGACCCGGCCGCGCTCGCCGCCCTCGCCGACACCGACGCGACGCGCGCCGCCGTCGCTGACCTCGAGGGCTGGGTCGGTGACCGGGCGCTGCTCCTGCGCGTCGACCGCATCGACCCGTCGAAGAACGTGGTGCGGGGCTTCGCCGCCTACGACCGGCTGCTCGAGGCGTCGCCGAGCTGGCGGGAGCGGGTCGTGTTCCTCGCTCGCATGAACCCGTCCCGAGAGTCGCTCGCCGAGTACCAGGCGTACCGCCGAGAGGTAGAGCTCGCCGCCGAGCGGGTGAACGAGCGCTGGGCACGCGGCGACTGGCAGCCCGTCGTCCTCGACACGAGGGACGACTACGCGCTCACCGTCGCCGCGATGACCCGCTACGACGCGCTGCTCGTCAACCCCATCAAGGACGGCCTGAACCTCGTCGCGAAGGAAGGCCCGATCGTCAACACCTGCGACGGCGTGCTCTGCCTCTCAGCCGACGCCGGCGCCTGGGACGAGCTCGGTGACGCCGCGCTCGAGGTGCACCCCTTCGACATCGAGCAGACCGCCGCCGCGCTCGACGCGGCGCTCGCGACGCCCGCCGACGAGCGCGCCGCGCACGCCGCGCGCCTCCGGGCGCTCGCCGCGGCCCGCACCCCCGCCGACTGGTTCGACGACCAGCTCACCCACGCGGGCTGAGCGCCGCCGCGAAGCTCGCGAGGAGCGCGGCGAGCGCCGCCGGGCCGTCCACGACCGCATCCGCGGCGTCGAGGAGCGCGGCGGGCGATTCGTCCGAGCGCACCGCGACCCGCACCGCCACGAAGCCCGGGTCCGTCCGGGCCCGCGCCGCGAGGGCGTCGAACGCCGCGACGTCGCCGACGTCGTCGCCCGCCGCCGCGCCCGCGGTCACCGCGGCGCCGTCGAGCAGGGCCCGCACCACCGTGCCCTTGTCGACGGGGACGGGCACGAGCAGCTCGGCGGCCTGGCGGCCCCAGACCAGCCGCAGGCCGTGCGAGCCGGCCAGCGACTCGAGGGCCTCCCGGCCCGGCGCGTCCTGCGGCGCGCGGCGCCAGTGGACGGTGAACGCCGTCGACCCCTTGCGCTCGAGGGTCAGCGTCGGCCACCGGCGCTCGGCCTCCGTCGCCGCCGCGGCCACCGCGTCGAGATGCGCGACGGCGCGGGGATCGGTGACGACCTCGTCGCCGACCAGCTGCTCCAACCCGTACACGCCGGCGAGCACGACCCCGCGCACCGCCACGTGCTCGCGGAGGTACGCGACGGGCCGACCACTCACGACCGCGACGAGGCCGAGACGGGGCACGAGGGCCTCCAAGGCGCGCCGTGCGGCGGGAAGGGGACGCGCCTGCGCCGGGTCAGCCACGATCGGCGCGAGCGTGCCGTCGAAATCGCACAGCAGGGCTGCCGCCGCGGGGTCGACGGCCAGCGGAGCGAGCGGCCCAGGGTCGGTCACGGGCGCGACGCGACGCGCGCTACTTGCCGAGCGTCACGATGCAGTCGGCGTTGTTCGAGTTCGCGGGCACGGGATTCGGGAACACGCCGACCGTCGCGCCCACCACCACGACCTTGGCGAGCGTGTCGGCCTCGACGCTGAACCCCGACCGGCAGGCGACGGTCGTGCCGGTCTGGAGCGTGGCCGCGTTCGTCGTCTGGACGATCGCGTAGCCGGCGCCGCGCAGCTTGTTCGCCTCGGTCGTCGCCGCCTGGCTCACGCCGGACGCGTTGTAGACCGCGGTCTTGACGTCCGCCGGGCTCCGGCCGGCGAGCTTCGTGGTCGTCGTCGTCCCACCGACCGCACTCGTGGTGCCCGTCGTGCCGGTGCCCTTCGCACCGCTCGACGGCACACCCGTGCCGTTCACGATCTGCACCAGCACGATCCCGAGGACGACGGCGGCGCCGACGAGCGCGGCGCCACGCGCCGCGGTGCGCCAGATCCGCGCGCCGAAATCGGGCGGCTGGGCGACCGCGGTCATCGCGTGCCGGGGTCCGCGCGCCGATTGTCGAGGCGGCTGCGGCGGCGGACCTCACGGGAGCGTCGGAGGCGTTTCACGGTCAGCGGGTCGTAGTCGGCGGCGTCGGGCTTCTCGATGAGCTCGCCGAGCACCCGATAATAGTGACTCGTGGACAGACCGAGCCGAGAGCGGATCGCCGACTCCTTCGGCCCCGGGAAACACCACCAGGAGCGCTCGAAATCGAGAATGGCGCGCTCATGCGCGGACAGCGACATCGCGCCGAGTATGGCCGCCGAACCCTGCAACGCCGGGGATTTGAGCGGGGCGCGTTGGAACCAGCGGCGCGGGGCGCTTCACTGGAGGATGCCGGGGACCGACCAGGAGGGTCGAGCACGTGAGTGAGCACGAGGGCGACGGCCGCCCCCGGCCGACGTCGCCCGGCCCGTCGCGCCGTCCGGACGGCTGGTGGTCGTCGCGCAAGAAGTACGGCGTGCTCGCGCTCGCCCTCGCGGTGTTCGCGGTCGCCGCCGTCGTCGTCGCCAGCGGCTCGAACCCGAGCAGCGTCGCGGGCAGTGGCGTGAACGTGCACAACCTGCCGGTCGGGCCGTCCCCACCGTCCCTCACGGCGGCGCAGGGCTGGCTGAACAGCGCGCCCCTCACGCCGACCGATCTGCACGGGAAGGTCGTCGTCTACGACTTCTGGACGTACTCGTGCGTGAACTGCGTGCGGACCATCCCGCATCTCGCCGCCTTCTACCAGCGCTACGCGCCCGACGGGCTCGTCGTGATCGGGATCCACTCCCCGGAGTTCCAGTTCGAGCAGGACCGCGGCAACGTCACGGCGGCCGTGCAGCGCCTGAAGGTCCCGTACCCGGTGGCGCTCGACCCGAACATGGCCATCTGGAACGCGTTCGGCGCGCAGTACTGGCCCGAGGAGTGGGTCGCCGACCGGACCGGCCACCTCCGGTACATGGACATCGGCGAGGGCAACTACGCCCAGACCGAGGACGTGGTGCGCGCCCTGCTCGGCGTGCCGGCCAGCTCGCCGCGGGCGCCGGCGGTCGGCGCCGGCGCGCTCGGCGCGCCGCCGGCCACCAGCCAGAACATCACCAACGAGACCTACCTCGGCCTCGAGAAGGGCGTCGAGAGCGTCCAGCCCGGCACGAACACCTACCCCGACGTCGGCCCGACGCTGCCCAACGGCGCGGCAGCGCTCGTCGGATCCTGGACGGCCGACCAAGAACAAGTGCAGGCCGCCGCGCCGAGCGCGTCGATCGTGCTCGGCTACAGCGCACGCTCGGCGAACCTCGTGCTCGCCACCGGGACCGGCGCGCCCATCCAGGTCCAAGTCCAGCTCGACGGGCACCCGCTGCCCGTCGCCGACCGCACCGTCGAGACCCAAGTCGACGCGCAGGGCAACACCTACATCACGGTGCAGGCGCCGGACCTCTACAAGCTGGTCCTGAGTCCCGGGATCGAGGGGCACACGCTGCGCCTCACGGCCGAGTCAGCCGGCCTCCAGGCGTACGCGTTCACGTTCGGCGCGTAGGTGCCGTCCGTCACCGATCTCGTCGCGCTGTTCGGCGCCGGGGTCGCGTCGTTCCTGGCGCCGTGCATCGTCCCGCTCGTGCCCGCGTACCTCGGGATCATCGCCGGCGAGACGGCGGAGGCGCACGACCCGGCTCGGGCCGTGCCCGCCACGGCGATCTTCGTGCTCGGGTTCGCGGTGGTGTTCGCCGCGTTCGGTGCGGCTGCGGGGCTGCTCGGCTCGTCGCTGCACCACGTCCAGACGATCGTCGAGCGCGTGGGTGGGGTGATCATCACCGTGATGGGGTTGGCGCTCCTCGGCGTGCTTCGCGGCCCGTTCCTGCGCGAGCGACGCCTCGTCCAGCACCTCCCGCGGGGTGGCGGTCCGGTGCGCCCCTTCGTGATCGGAGTGGCCTTCGGCGCGGCGTGGAGCCCGTGCGTCGGGCCGCTGCTCGCCGCGGCGCTCACGATCGCGGCGCGCAGCGGACAGGCTGGACGCGGCGCGCTCCTGCTGCTCGCGTACGCGTTCGGCATCGGGGTGCCGTTCCTGCTCGCCGCGCTCGGACTCGCGTCGTTCCCTGGGCTCGCGGCGCGGCTCCAACGGATGGGCCCGACGATCGAGCGCATCGCCGGCGTGCTCCTGGTGACCCTCGGGGTACTCCTCGCGACCGGCGCGTACGCGTCGCTCACCTCGTATCTGGCGCGCTTCACGCCGGCCGTCGGCGGCTTGTAGCGGCTCGCTGGGAACCGGAGAGCCCGCGTCTCGCCTCGACCGCCACGGCCCCGGACCCCACGAGGACACACGTCGCCCAGCGATCGGGCGGTCGGGCCCGCCCGTCGCCCCATCTCGGCCCCGAGAGCCCCCCACGGCTCAAGATTGGCCGGGCCGTACCGACACTACAGAGGGCACTCGAGTTGGGAGGAGATGACGATGATCGGTTCCACGCGTACCAGCTCGTCGGCGTGTCCCACCTCGCGACCGACGCCGAGCCCGCTTCGGCGCCCACACGCCTGATGACCCTCTTCGGCCCCCGACGTTGGCACGCGTCCCCCGCACGAGGCCCCGGCCTGGACCCGCACCGTCAACGACGCGCCCCACGTGACCCTGGCGAACCGCGAGCGACCGGCGTGACATGACCACCCCCACGTATCCACCGGGTGCGCAGCACCGAGGCCGGCCGACGAAGCTGACCTCCGCCTGGCGGTCGTGGCGGGCACGCCACTCAGTCCGTCGCGAGGTCGCGCCGCACCACCAGGTGCAGCTGTTGTGGGTGCTCACCGTCCTGGTCGTCGTCGCCCTCGTCATCACCGGATCGCTCACCCTCTCCAGCGCGCAGCGCAACATCAACACCGCCACCACCCAGCTGGTGCCGGCATCCACGGCGCTCGGGACGGCGATCCACAACTACGGCGCCGGCAGCACCGCGCTGGAGAACCTGGTGCAGTCGCCGCACCCGGGCGCCCTCGCCGCCGGCGCCGACCAGCTGACCGCCCTCAACAACGCCGCGGTGACGGCGTGGAAGAACTACGAGCGCGCCTCGGTCAACCTGCCCGGCGAGGCGAAGCTCCGCGACACGGTCAACCAGGAAACCGAGCAGATCTCCCAGCAGGGCGTGGCGCTGCTGTCGAACCCGTCGGCCGCGTCGAGTGCCGTGGCCACCTTCGCGTCGCTCTCCGACCAGAAGCAGCAAGACCTGACCGCGATCCAGAACCTTTACCAGACCCGCATCAACGCGGTGGTCGCGAGCACGAACCGCAGCTTCCAGACCCGCACCAATGGCCTGCTGCCCGTCCTGGCCACCGTGCTCGTCCTCACCATCATCGCGTTCGGGATCGTGATCGCCTCGATCCGGCGCCGCTACCGCGTCCAGCTCGCTGAGGCCCGCCGCAACGAACTCGAGTCCGGCCTGCAGCGGGCCCTCGAGCTGGTGCGCACCGAGCCTGCGTGCTGCACGCTCATGCAGCACGCGATCGAACGGAGCTCACCCGAGCTCCCCTGTGAGTTCCTCGTCGCCGATTCGAGTCGCGCCCACTTCCAGCAGGTCATCACGACGGATCCCGAGGGCGGACCGGGCTGCCCGGTCATGTCGCCCGACGACTGCCCGGCCACGAGCCGCGGCCAGACCCAGACCTGGCCCTCGAGCACGGCGATCGACACCTGTCCCCATCTCCGCGACCGCGACACGGGCGACTGCTCGGCCGTGTGCGTCCCGGTCAGCATCGCGGGCAAGACCGTCGGCGTCCTGCACGCCACCGGTCCCGACCAGACGCCGCCGGACTCGACCAGGACCGCCGACCTGGAGCTCATCGCCCGGAAAGCGGGCGAGCGGATCGGGATCATCCGAGCCTTCAGCCGCACCGAGGCGCAGGCCCGCACCGATCCGCTCACCGGTCTGTTGAACCGTCGCAGCCTCGAGGCCGCCGTCCGCGACCTCACCGCCGAGGCGCACCCCTACGTCGTCGCCTATGGCGACCTCGACCACTTCAAGCTGCTCAACGACATCCACGGTCACGACACGGGCGACCGTGCCCTGCGCCTCTTCGCCCGCGTCCTGCGCGACAGCGTGCGACCCAACGACGTCGCCTCACGCTACGGCGGCGAGGAGTTCGTCGTCGTCCTGCCCGACTGCACGATCACCGACGCCTACGCGGTGATTGACCGAGTGAGGTCTCGGCTCGTCGACGCGCAGCGCGGCGGGGTCGTCCCCTCGTTCACGGTCAGCTTCGGCTTGGCCCTCGGGCAGGCCGACCTCGCGTTCGGCGAGATCGTCGAGCTCGCCGACGCGGCGCTCCTCCGCGCCAAGTCCGAGGGCCGGGACCGTGTCGTGCTCGACGCCGCGGCACGCGACTTGGTGGCCGACCTGGGTCCCGCGTCCACCCTCGAGCCGTCGTCACACCCGCCCGCGTAACGAGGCGCACGGACACAACCCGGGGATCCGCTGCCGGGTCTTGCTGACCTTCCCGCCGGCGCAGGACGGCTGGAATCAGCCCGTGAATCTGGCCGTCGCCGTGAACGTGCTCGGAGTCAGGGTGACGCTGGCCGCCGGCGTGGCGGGCGTGGTGAAGGTCTGGTCGGCACCCTCCGTCACACCGTCGGCGTTCGTGCTCACCAACTGGAAGTGATACGTCGTCGAGGGCTGCAGACGGGCCGCGGGAGCGCCGTCCTTGGATGCAACCCCGGCGAATGCTCAGATGCCTTGCGCCGCGCCCGCTAACACAACGAAGAGCAGCGCGGCGAAGACCCAGATCTGTGCGGGTGTGCTCAGCCAGCGTGAGGGCGCACGCGCTTGCGCCCAGGCTCGGTTGAGAGATCGTTCGCGCGCGCCACCGACGAGCCAGGCCGCGACTCCGACTCCCAGGCACGCTGCGAAGTAGCCCAGAGCGAGGTGGAGCCGCTGCGTCGCACCGGCGTGGCAGGCGCCGATCGGATCCGTCGGCGTCGCCTGACTGTGCCCAAGCTCGGCGATGGTGCTGCTGCATGCGATTGGCGACTGTTCAGAGCCCGTCACCGCGAAGCCAGTCAAGAGGAAGTACAGAGGCAAAAGGACGGCCAGGAAGAGCGCCGCACCGACGACCCGTTCGTGGTGCAGGCGGATCTCCCGACGACTCACGAAAACTCTCCAGCGTTCGCTGTCGGTACGGTCATCGTATGTTCGCGACCACGGGGCCGTCGCGACAGCGTGCGATGCCCTGCGAGAGGCGAGCTCCGTCTGTTCCACACCCGCTTGGCGGGGTGGTCGACGTTCGATCGGGCGGGTGGAGCTGACCAGACCGGGTCGTCTGTCGCACGCGACGTCCCGTTGAGAGGTCGGGGACACCGGGGCACTCGGTCTCTCCCGGGGAGGGTCAGTCGGCAGTGAGTGCGTCAAGGATCCGAGGTTCGATCGCAGCCAGCGTCTGTTTCGAGGGTCGCTGGCCGCCTTGCGCGTCGACAACGTAGAAGGTGTCGACCACCTCGTGTCCGAGCGTGGCGATCTTTGCGAGGCGGATGTCGAGTCCAGCGTCGCGGAGGGCTCGAGCGATTCGGTAAAGGACGCCGACGCCGTCGGGGGCGCGCACTTCGATGATGATCGCGGTTGGCGACTCGTCGCGGTGGATGAGCACTCGCGGGGCAGCAGGTCGGGCAGCCATCGGCGCCCGGAGCGGAGCGTAGGCGCGGGCGCGTTGGGTGAGGCGGGCGTCGAGGTCCAGACGGTCCTCGACCGCGGCGACGAGTTGGCGCTCGAGTTCCGGGGCTTGGACCGGCTTCCCGAAGGCAGGCTCGACGTCGAATTCGGCCACCGCGACGTCGGGGCTGGAGGCGGCGCGGGCGGCCCGGACGTCTTGGCCATTCAGCGCCAAGAGGCCGACGCTCGCTGCGAACAGTCCTGGGCGGTCGCGACCGACTACCCGGACGGTGGCGTCGCGCACCTCAACTGTTGGTTGGGGCGGCGGCGGACCCGGCGGCGGTTCGATCGTGAGGCGTGGGGGCGTCGGCTGGGATGGAGCACCGAGCGCGGCGCGGACACCGTCGACGAGGTCCCCGATGAGTTCGGCGCGCCACGGGGTCCATGCGGTCGGGCCGGTGGCTCGCGAATCGGCTTCGGTGAGCGCGTGGAGCAGCTCGAGCGTCGCGACCGTCCCCACTTGGTCGGCGACGCGCTGGAGCGTGGCCGGGTCCGCAAGGTCTCGACTGGTCGCCACTTGGGCGAGGAGGAGATGCTGACGCACGAGCTGGACAAGGATGTGGACGTCGGCAGGGTCGAACCCCATGCGGGTGGCAATGGTGCCCATGTGCGTGACGCCGGCATCGGTGTGGTCGCCGGGGTAGCCCTTGCCGAGATCATGGAGGAACGCGGCGACGAGGAGGAGATCGGGCCGCTCGACCCGCCGGGTGAGGGCGGCCGCCTGCGCCGCGGCCTCCATGAGGTGCCGGTCGACCGTGTATTGATGGAAGGCGTTGCGCTGCGGGCGGCTCCGCACCGGCTCCCATTCGGGGATGAGGCGTGTGATGAGGTCGTGCTGGTCGAGGGTTTCGAGCACTCGGACGAGCTGGCTGCTCGCCCCGAGGAGCGAGACGAACGCCTCACGCGCTTCATCGGGCCACGGACCGGTGAGGGCGGGCGCGTCGGCGGCCAGCGCGAGGAGCGTCGAGCGTTCAATCGAAGCGCCAACGTGCGCGGCGGCGGCCGCCACGCGGGGAAGCGCCGCGCGGTCGCGAGCGAGCGAGTGATTTACGAGTGTGACCTCACGGTCGCGCAGCACGATGCCGTATCCGAGGTCCCTATCGCCTCCGGGCGACGAGCGGCGGCCGGGTCCCTCGATCCAGGATCGGACTCGTTGCCACGCGTCATCTGAGTGCCAGGCGATGGCACGGGCGGCGGTCGCCACCTGGCGCATGAGCTCGTCCGCGTCCCGCGTGCCGTACTCGACGGCGACCTCGTCTTGTTGTTCGAGTCCGAGCGTGTTGGATCGTCGCCCGGTGACCCGCTGGAGCGCGACCCGCACCTCGAGGAGTGTTTCTCGTGCCTCCCGGACGGCCTGGTCGGGCTCGATGAATTCGGTCGCTGCCGCGACGGCGGCGAGGGTCGTGGCGTCGCGGAGGCCCCCGTGGCCCTCCTTGAGGTCGGGCTCGAGGAGGAACGCCACCTCTCCGGCGGTGGCGTGGCGAGTGGCCGTGGCGTGATCGAGTGCGGGCAGCCGCCGCGCCGCGTGCTCCCGCCAGGCGGTGTGGATTCGTCGGGTCAGGGATTCGCTGAGCGCCGCGTCTCCAGCAACGAGGCGGGCGTCGAGCAGGCCGATCGTCACGCGCAAGTCGTCGCTTGCTTCTGCCCGCGCCTGTCGGACCGTTCGGACGCTGTGGTCGACCTGCAACCCGGCGTCCCAGAGCGGGTACCAGAGTCGGTCGGCTATCTGGGCGACGTCGCGACGGTCGGCGTGCAGGAGCAGGATGTCGAGGTCGCTTCCCGGGCAGAGCTCGCGGCGGCCGTAGCCGCCAACGGCGACGACCGCGAGGCCAGCCTCGTCGGCCACCAGGTCCTGAACCCATTGATCCACGAACGAGGCGTAGGCGCGGCCGAAGGCACTGCCCCGCAACGCATGGTCGCGGAGCAGTGCCTCCAGCCTGGGTTCAGAGGGCGTCCGAACCGGCCTCTCCGGTACGGATCCGCACCACTGCGTCGATCGGCATGATCCAGATTTTGCCGTCTCCGATCTTGCCGGTTCGAGCCGTGCTCATGATGGCGTTGACCACCTTCTCGGTGTCGGGGTCCTCGACCACGACCTCCAGGCGGACCTTGGGCACGTAATCCACTTGGTATTCGGCGCCGCGGTACACCTCGGTGTGACCACGTTGGCGACCGTGGCCTCGCACCTCGGAGATCGTCATCCCCGAGACCTCGAGCGCCTGTAGCGCGTCCGTGACCTCCTCGAGCTTGAAGGGCTTGATGATGGCAACGATCAGTTTCACTCGCCCTCCCTCAGGTGGTCGTGGTCGATTGGGACGTGGGTGACGTGGCGGTTCCGATAGGCATCTCCTTTGGGATTCCCGGGTGCTCCTCAGTCTTCAGCACGAAGTCTGGGTAGCACACGGCGCCAAACTCGCCTTCGTCGGTTCCGGCGATCTCGACTTCTGGCGAGACCCGGATCTTCATGAAGTGCCTCGCCACCATGAAGATCAAGAAGGTGACGCCGAAGGCCCACGCGAAGCCGACCCCGATGTCGATCAGCTGCGCCCCGAGCTGACTCATCGGGCCGTTGTTCCCCATGATGGAATGGCCGTTGAGCAGCGCAGGGATGACACCCTGGACGGGCTGCAGAATGCCGTTCCATCCGACCGACTTCGCCGGGTAGGTGCCGTCGGCCAGCAAGCCGACCGACAGGAGACCCCAGGCCCCAGCGAAGCCGTGCACAGAGATCGCGCCACATGGGTCGTCGATCTTGGCTCGCTTGTCGAGGAACTCCACCGCGTAGACGACCACGAGGCCGGCGATGACGCCGATGATCACTGCGCCGGCTGGTGACACGAACGCGCACGGCGCGGTGATCGCCACGAGGCCGGCAAGCATCCCGTTACAGGTCATCGAGATGTCGGGCTTGCCCCACTTGGCGTTCGTCCAGGCCATGGCCATCACGGCGCCGGCCGACGCCGCGAGCAGCGTGTTGACGGCCACAATCGAGATGCGCAGGTCGGTGGCGCCGAAGGTCGAGCCGGGGTTGAACCCCATCCACCCGAAGGTGAGCACCAGCGTTCCGATGACCGCGTATCCCAGGTTGTGGCCGGGAAAGGCCCTTGGTGTCCCGTCCTCCTTGTATTTCCCGATCCGAGGACCGAGCAGCATGGCCAGCGCGAGGGCCGCCCACCCTCCCGTCGCGTGCACGACGCCCGAACCGGCGAAGTCGACGGCGCCGTTGCCGAGGTTGAGCGAGTGGCCGAGCTGTGAGAGCCAGCCGCCGCCCCACATCCAGTTGCCGTAGATCGGGTAGATGATCGCGCCCATCGCGATCTCCGCCAGGATGAACCCCGCGAAGCTCACGCGCTCGGCGATCGCGCCGATGATGATGTATCCGGCGGTCTCCATGAACACGACCTGGAACAAGAAGAACGCCATCACGCCGACGTCGTAGGCCCCTCCGGACTGCAAGAAGAACCCGTGGAAGCCGATCACACCCGAGGTTCCGTGACCGAAGATGCCCGTCAGCGGTGACGTGCCACCCAGGTTGGAAACGGGCGCGACGCCTCCGAACTGGAAGGCAAAACCGATCGCGTAGTACGCCAGCAACGCGATGACGAAGGACGACAGGTTCATCATCATCATGTGGCCGGCGTTTTTAGCTCGGGTCAGGCCGGTGACTAAGAACGCGAACCCGACCTGCATGAACAGCACCAAGAAGCCGGTGATGAGCAGCCAGACGAAGTTGATCGAGACCGCCAGATGGCCGGTCTCGTTCGCAAGCTGGTTGATCCCGACCTGAGAGAGCGGGACCTTGGCTTGCCCGTTCGGTATCACCGTCTGGTCAGCAGCGACCCCGGTCTTGTTCCCGGTCGCGTCGCCGCTGCCGTGGTTGAGCTGGCCCACCGCGAACAGAGCAATGAGCGTGATGATTGTCATCGCGACCATCTTCTGGAACGTGGTCACGCGTTTTCCTCCTCCCCGGCCCCCGACGGAGACCTTCGCCTCGGCGCGGCACCTCCACGCCAGGTGTGAAGGTAAGAAGCCGGAAGGTCCTGAACGTCTCGTGACAGGAAAGAGACGGTTACGGAAAACTGTCAGGACTCTGACAGCGCCGCGCGGGGCGAGCGCCAACCCCGAGTCCGTGCTCGACGCTCTCGCAGTCCGCGATGCCGGCCCCGATCCTTGCAGCCAGCGTTGCGGCTGTTCAGCAGACACTCCACGCAACGCGGTGGCTGCACCCCCACGCGTGGGTGCTGTGATCGCCGAGGACGGCTCCGTTGCACTCGACCAAGCAGCGAGTCGGGCCCTCCTCGACGAGCACGTGCTGCCTCACCATCCCGGCGAGGTGCTCTGCCCCGAGACCGGGTGACGTGCCGTGAGCAGCTGCACGCGAAGCCGATGCCCCTCCACGTTCGCTTCATTCGCGCCGCCAGCAGAGTCGGCTGGATGGGCCAGGTGCCCGCTCGAGAGTGCATTGAGAACGCAGACTCCCTCACGAGCGCTGCAACACGTCCGCTGTAACGTGGGATACCTACTCGCCTGCACTCAGGGATCGCGTCATGGCGTCGCCGCGAGGCGCAAAGCAACGCAGCCAGGTACTCCAGGTCATGAGTGATTCGCTACGCGATGGGGAGCATGTCGTCGCCGTCCTGCCGTTCGCAGCGACACCCAAGCGGCCAAAAGGACCGACCGGCAAGGTTCGGGTCGGTATCTACACGTCCTATCGTCAATATCGTCCACTCGCCGTCACGAACCGTCGCGTCTTCGTCATGCACGCCGGACGCACTCCGTATCCGCGGGGAGTGCTGGAAACTTTTCCAATCGGCGACGTCGACTTTGTGGACGTCATTCCGGCTCGGTTTGGCCAGCGCCGCCTCCTGCTCGATCTTCCCAGTGTCGGGGTCGTACCGTTCGTGCTCGGTCGGATCGACGAGGAGGAGCTTCCCAAGTTCAGCGCAGCGCTCAAACGTTCGTGACACGACAGAACGACGAAGTGATGCTGCCTCGCATCGCCCTGAGGATCCCGTTGAGACGCCTTTGAAACGTCGTTGAGACGCGCGAAGAGGGTCAGGCGAACGCCGCGCCGGTGCAGCCGCTGGGCCTGCAGCGACGTGGAGCCGGGTGTCGGGATCGAACCGACGACCTCTGCTTTACAAGA
>CAVSWH010000014.1:0-3234 GCA_963731625.1 uncultured Actinomycetes bacterium | reverse complement strand
GCGACGGGCGCTCAGTCGTCCGCGCTGGACATCGAGGCGGTACGGCGTCCGACGACGAGCCCGGTCAGCGCGGCGCGCCGCCGGCCGCCAGGCCGATCGTCCGGGGTTGTGATGCTCGAAGCAGCCGGCGGGCCTGGTCCGCGAAGCGCTCACTCCCAAAGCGCTCGCTGGCAGCCCAGGCGGCGCGGCTCCCCGCGTCGAGCTCCGCCCGGGGTCCTTCGATCAGCTCGGTCGTCTGTTCCACCAGCTCCGACCCAGTGCCATAGGCGGCCGATATCCGCCCCGACGATCTCGACCTGCCCGCCGTCGGCGTAGACGAGCGGCACTGCGCCGCGGCTCATCGCCTCGACGGTGGACATGCCGAAGTGCTCGGCTTTTTCCGGCACGCCCGCGGGTCGCTCAAATCCCGCCGCGTGCCAGAACAGGCATGCCCGGTCGAACAATTCGGCGAGCCGCTCGTGTGGCACATTGACCTCGAACGAGACGTTCAGCCCCGTCGCACGTTCCCTGAGCGTGTCAACGAAGCGTCGAGCTCTGGCGACGGCGCCACCCCCCGGCGAGCACCAGATGCCACGACGCTCGAATTCGCGGGCGGCAGCTGCGCGAACGCCTCGATCAGGATGTCCTGTCGCTTGTTGTTCCACGCGTCGACCGCACGGCCCACGAACCGCGACACGGAGAGGATGAGGTGCTCCTTTCTGAGGTTCGCCGCTCTGCGAGCTCGACGCCCGGCATCAGTACGTGGCCACCGACGTCCCATCGTCGGCGGAGTTCACGCCGAACGAAGTCTGAATACACGACACATTGGTATCGGCGAAGCTTGTGGACGGCCACCCAACGGCGCCACCAGCCGCCTGGCAGGTCATCAACGGGAAACTGCACGACGAGGACCGACCCCGGCGGCGAAGGACGGTGGCGGGACGTAGAGCGTGACGGCGACGACCAGGTCATATGCCAGCGAGGCTCGGGGTAGGTCGCTCAGCTCGAGGTACGTCACGTCGAGCGGCGGGAAGCCGAGCAGCCCGGCGAGGTAGGGGTGCGGTGGCAGAGACGACGCGTAGGTTACGTCGTACGCGTCTCGGAGCGCCTCACCGAGGGCGACGTGTACCGCTGGCCACCCCCGAGGACCGCGAAGTACGGGTTGAAGATCAGGCAGCGCTGCGGCGGTCGAGGCCCTCGCCGACGCGCCCAACCTGGGGCGCGGCGTCATCAGCGTGCTTCAACTCCACTCCAGCTTCCGCCGTGACTCTACATGGGCGGCTCCTACGCATTGGGCCACGTGCGACCGGTGGAAGTCGCGACACCGTCGTCCTGGACTCCCCTACGATTTGTCCTTCGTGAGGCGCCGGGCGCCGTCGCTGAGCGACTTGGCACGGCGGTTCGGGACCGACACGACGACCGTGTACCTGGAGCAGTACGAGCGGGCTCGCGGGACGACGCCGGGAGCGGCTCCGCCTCCTCGAGATCGGTGTGCTCGACGGCGCGTCGTTGGCGCTGTGGACGAGCTATCTCCCGCGCGGAAATCATCGGCATGGACATCGATCCAGCAGTGCGTCGCTTCGAGACGGAGCTCGGGGTGACGATCTGGATCGGCGACCAAGGCGACGCCGCAGCTCACCGCCTTGGTCGACCCATTCGTGTCCGTGGGTGGCGGGTTCGATCTCGTCGTGGACGACGGAGGGCATCACCAGCACCAGGTCATCACGAGCTTCGAGAGCCTCTTTCCCCAGGTGCGACCGGCGGGACCTACGCCATCGAGGACGTCGGGACGGCGTACGTGGCGTACGGCGGGAAGGACATCGGCGGACCGGACACGTCGGTCGCGATGGCGAAGGATCTCCTCGACAGCGTCCATGAGCCTGCGACTGCTCGCGAAAACCCCTTCAGCCCGACGGCCGTGACCGAGGCTCGCGGCTCGGCTGCGGCACGACGTCGCGTCCGTCGAGGTCTACCTCAACCTGGTGCTCGTCACGAAGCGCTAACCCGTCGCCACGCCCGCTTCAGGTGGCGTCCCGACGCCGGCGGCGGACCCTCCGCGCCGGTTGAGCGCTGGTTCGTCTGGGGTCGGACAGGGGCGCGAGGGCCTCCAGCCTGCCCCGGCGCGTTCCGATGGAGAGGCCACGGCGCCGGCGGGCGCCGAGGAGGCAGACCGATGACCCGCTCGTCGAGGAGCTGATCGTGCGCACGGCCTGGCTGGCGGCGGCGACTCGCTGATCTTCGGCATCGCGGCGCAGCTCCACGTCGGCCCGTCGGCTGACCCGCCTTCCCGGCGGGCGCGGGGGCACCGGGGCCGGCCGGTAGCCTCGCGTGTGCTCGTCGCCGGCATGCTCGCCTTCGGCCTCGTGGTCGCGGTCGCCGCCATCCTCGTGGTACGCGAGGCCGGACGGATCGCGCGTGAGGCGCCGCCGGCGCTCTTCGATCCGGACGACGCGTACGACTACGTCGTCGAGCAGCTCGACGACCTGGTGGCCGCCACGCTCACGCCGGGCGACGTGCGGCGGATCCTGGACTTCGAGCTCGAGTATCTCCGCCGAGCGCGGCATCACGGGCAATGGGACCCACGAGGGCCGCTGGCCCCGGTCGTCTTCGGCGGGCCGGACACGATCGTGTACATCCTGAAGCGGTCCGCCGAGACGGGCGAGGCGTACCTCCCCGAGCAGGTGCATGGCGTGGTCGAGACGCAGCTGGCGTACCTCCGGGCGATCGGCGCAGTCGGGCCACCGGACCTCAACGCCGGCGCCACGGAATCGCCGTCGGGGTGACGGTCGGCGTGCTACAAGTGTGGCTACCAGGGAAAGGAGGTGGTCCACGCATGCATGATCGAAATGGGACCCTGGAGGTGCGCGACCCGTCGTACCCCGGCTGGACCACCAGGCGGGAATTCACACGCCGCACCGGCATCGAACCCGGCGGGGACTGGTCCCTCCCGTAGCAACGGACGATGCAGCAAGCAGCCGATTTCGATGGTGCGGGGCGTTCGCGCCCCGCACCATCGTGTTGAGGCCGAGCCTGATACGATCCGAGCCGATGGCTCGACCGGGCCGGTTCAGCGGCTTTCGCTACCTCGGCGACAAGCGCACACAGACCGTCTACGACCTCGACATCGAGGACCCGTCGGTGGAGTCCGCGATCGACGAGCTCATGACCTCCGAGCAGTTCGCGTCGTTCGCCCCCGACACCCTGGCGGAGGCCCGCAACCGTGGATACCGACCGCACCCGTCGATCCACGCGGCG
>CAVSWH010000013.1:0-15991 GCA_963731625.1 uncultured Actinomycetes bacterium | reverse complement strand
CGGCGGGATCTTCTCCTTCCTGCCGTACGCGCAGCGGGTCGCCCCGGAGCCGTTCGAGCAGGTGCTCGCGACGCCGCCTGGGACGGACCTCGCCGGCGTCGCGGCGGCGCACGACGTCGCGGTGACCGAGGTCGAGAAGGCGTCCGCGCTCGGGCCGGCGCTCACGGCGGCGCTCGCCGCCGGTGGTGTCTCCGTCGTGCGAGTCCGCACCGACCGCGCGGCCAACGTGGCGCGCCACGAGGAGGTCTGGTCCGCCGTCGCGGACGCACTCGGGGCCTGAGGTTGCCAACCGACGCGCCCGACGCCGCGCCCATCCGCACGACCTCCCGATCAGGCGCGGTCACGCCACGTCCTGGTCGCGGGACCCGACCTCGGTAGCCTCGCGAGCGATGCGGGTGCTCGGCGCGTGCTCGCTCGGTGGCGCCGGCCACCTGCACCCTCTCGTGCCGGTCCTCGACGCCGCACGGCGGCAGGGGGCCGAGGTCGTCGTCGTCGGGCCGCCGGGGCTTCGCGACCTCGTCACCGACGCAGGGTTCCCGTTCGAGCCGGGCGGCGAGCCGCCCGAAGCGGAGATCGCGCCGATCCGCGAGCGCCTGCCCGTTGTCGAGGCACCCGAGGCGGCGCGCCTCGGCAACGGCGAGCTGTTCGGTCGCCTCGCGACGACCGCGATGCTGCCCGCGATGAGTGCGCTCTGCGCTACCTGGCGGCCCGACGTCATCCTGCGCGACCCGGCCGAGTACGCGTCCGCGATCGTGGCCTGTCGGCGTGGCGTGCCGATGGCGCAGGTGGCCATCTCGCTCGCACAGGTCGAGGCGGGATCGCTCGCGTTCGCGGCACCGGCGCTCGAGCCGGTCGAGGCGGGCGTCGTGGAGGCACTGCACGCCGCCCCGTACCTCACGCGCTGTCCCGTCGCGCTCGACCCTTCACCGTTTCCGACGACGGTCCGGTTCCGTGAGCCGCCTGTCGCCGCCGGCGCGCCCCTCGGTGACTGGTGGGGCGGCTCCGAGGCGCCGCTCGTCTACGTGACGCTCGGCACCGTGATCGGCCGCCTGTCCACCGCGGCGGCGCGGTACCGCACCCTCCTCGACGCCGTGGCGGGCCTCGATGTTCGCGTCCTGCTCACCGTGGGCCGCGTCGTCGACGCGACGACGCTCGGCGATATCCCGGCGAACGTGCGCGTCGAGGCCTGGGTCGACCAGGCCGACGTGCTCCCGCACGCGCGCCTCGTCGTGTGCCACGGCGGCTCCGGCACGCTGTTCGGGGCGCTCGCCGCCGGGGTGCCGCTCGTCGTGGTCCCGGCGTTCGGAGACCAGGTCGAGAACGGCCGCCGGGTCGCGGCCGCGCATGCCGGGCTCACCGCCGGGTCGAGCGAGCTCAGGGATGGCGCCGCCGGCGTCCGCGAGCTGATCCGGCTGGTCCTCGCCGACGACTCGTATCGGGACGCGGCGCGACGACTCGCGGCGGCGATGGCCTCGTTCCCGACCGCCGACGACGTGATGGCCGGGCTGCTGGCGTAGCGCCCGCCCCGGGCGGCTTAGGGCCGGATGAGGGCGCCGAGCATGGGCTCGAGCTTCGCCCGGGTCTCGTCCCACTCCGCGTCGGGACGCGAGCCGGCGACGATTCCGGCCCCGGCGTGCAGCACGGCGCGGCACCCGTCGAGCTGCGCGCCGCGGAGCGCCACGGCCCACTCGCCGTCGCCGCGGGCGTCGACCCACCCGACCGGCCCGGCGTAGCGGCCCCGCGGGGTCGCCTCGAGCTCGGTGAGCAGCCGCGTGGCGGCGTCACGGGGGGTCCCGGCGACGGCGGCCGTCGGATGGAGGGCGCGGGCCAGCGTCAGCGCGGACGCGGCGGGTGCGCGGAGCGTGCCGTGCACCGGCGTGGCGAGGTGCAGCACGGACGCGAGCGTCGTGAGCGAGGTCTCGGCGGGGACGGCGAGCATCTCGCACACCGGGTCCAGCGCGGCGACGACGTCATCGACGACGAGTCGGTGCTCCCACGCGTCCTTCGCCGACGCACGCAGCCGCGCGGCCGCGTCGGGCCCGAGGGGCGCCGTGCCAGCGAGCGGGCACGAGTCGACGTGCCGTCCCACGCGGCGGACCAGCAGCTCGGGGGTCGCGCCGACGAGCCCGTCGGCGTGATACAGGAAGCAGCCGGGCTGGCGGGCCCGAAGGTGCGTGAGCACGTCGGTGACCGACGGGGCCGTGTCGGTCTCGACGACGACGGACCGGGCGAGCACGACCTTCGTCAGCTCGTCACGACCGATCGCGTCGAGCGCGACGTCGACCATGTGGCGCCATCCGTCGCGGTCGGTGTCGGGGGTGACGGTCCATCTCGACGGCGTGGCGGTCGTCGCCGAGACGTGGAGGCGGGCCGGAGGGTCGCCCACCTCGGTGACCCAGCAGCGACCGTCGGCGCGGCGGCCGATCACCGTGCTCGGGATGACGAGCTCGGCGGCGTGCGTGCGATCGAAGGGGAGCGCGCCGACGGCGAGCGGGCCGGTGCCCGACCAGCCGAGCGGGTTGTCCGATTCGATCTCGGCGAGCACGGTGTCGGCGTCCTCGACCGGGACGCGGGCCGCGACGCCCGCCGTGACGATCCCGGCGCCGTCGCGCAGCCACGCGAACCCGTCGTCGTCGCGCGCCTCGAGCAGGTCGGGGTGCTCGGCGATGGGGCGGGTCACCGCCGCGAGCTGCGGGCGTGCCGTGGCGAGCGACGTCATCGCCGGATCCCGGCGAGCAGCTGCACGGACCCGCCCGTCATCGTCTCGTGGCGCACGTCGACGAGCCCGAGGTCCTCGAGGCTCGCCGTGAGCGCCGCGCTCGGCGGGAGGTAGGCGGTGGAGCGGGGCAGGTACCGGTAGGCGTCGGCGTCCCGGGCCAGCACCCGACCGAGCAGCGGGACGACACCTCGGAACCACACGGCGTTCCCGACGCGCCACACGAGCCGCTCCGGCACTGCCGTCTCGAGGGCGACGAACCGGCCGTCCGGGACGAGCACGCGGACGCACTCGCGCAGCATCGCGTCGAGCTCGACGACGTTGCGGAGCGTGAACGCCGTGATGACCCCGTCGAACGTCGCGTCGGGAAACGGGAGGCGCTCGGCGTCGGCTCGCACGAGCGGCGCGTCGACCCGCGCCGCCGCGAGCATCCCGGCCGAGCGGTCGACGCCGACGGCGCGCCAGTCGTGGCGCACCAGCTCGCGGCACAGGTCGCCCGTGCCGCAGCCGACGTCCAGGATTCGCGCCCCCGGCGGTGCGTCGAGGGCGGCGATGGCCCGCCGGCGCCACCGCTGGTCCAGCCCGAGCGAGATGACGCGGTTCGTGCGGTCGTAGGTCGGCGCGATCCGGTCGAACATCGCCTCGACGGCGACACGCTTCTCGTCCCCTTCGGGCAGCGTCGACGTCGGCGCGGTCACGGCGCGCCCTGTCCGTCGGCGGCGCTCCACCCCGGCTCGGCGCGCGCCGCGTCGAGCTCGGCGGGCTCGCCGACCGACTCGAGGTGCTCCTGGGCGACCTCGAGGAGCACGCTGCGGAAGTGGTGCGCGACGAGCGTCGTCACCGCCGGGAGCAGCGTCCGGAACGCGTCGACGAGGTGGTCGGCCTGGTCGGCTTCGGTCTCGGGGCTCCCGCGCAGCGGTTCGCGGACGTGCGTGTCGAAGAGCTGCACGGCCTCCTCGGCGATGTCACGGGTGGCGTCGTGATGCCGGCGCGCCAGCGCGAGGAGCGCCGGGAGCGGCAGCCCGACCTCGAGGAGCGTCAGGCCGGCCGTGACGATCGCGCCGTCCGACGCCGTGAACCGGGGATCGCCGTCGCGGGTGCGGGGCACGAGCAGGCCCTCGCGCACCGCGGTCTCGAGCAGCGCGGCGGGTACCGCGGCGCGCGCCGCGAGCTCGTCGAGCGTGAGCAGCTCCTCACCCCCGGCCTCGGCCACGGCCGCGGCGAGCGGCTCGTCGACGGCGTCGAGCTCCCCGTCGAGGAGCCGCCGGATCACCGCGAGGGAGAACCCCCGGCCCTGCAGCTCGCGGATCCGCACGAGGCGCGCCACGTGCTCCGACCCGTACCAGGCGACACGGCCCTCCCGGCGGGGCGGGGCCAGCAGGCGACGCTTCTGGTAGAAGCGGATCGTGTCGACGGACGTCTCGGTCCGTCGTGCGAGCTCCTCGACCCGCAGCTCGTCGTCCACGACCCCAATGCTAGGAGCGATCACTCCCAAAATGGGAACGGCGGCTCCGACGGCTCAGCCGGGGGTCCGCCAGACGGGCTCTCGCTTCTCGATGAAGGCCGTGGCGCCCTCGACCCCGTCGCCGCTGGCCCCGACCTCGGCGGCGGCGGCCATCGTGAGCTTCCAGCCCTCGGCTTCGGTGGCCTCGACGGCCTCGCGGGTGAGGCGGCGCGTGACCCGGACGGCCGTCGGCGAGTTGCGGGCGATGCGCTCGCCGAGGGCCACCGCCTCCTCCAGCACGTCCTCGGCGGGGACGAGCCGGTTCACCAGTCCCAGCTCGAACGCGCGCGCCGCGGTGATCGGATCGCCGGTCATGCCGATCTCGAGGGCGACGGCGAGCGGGACGCGCTTCGCCAGCCGGATCGGGCCGCCGGCGGCGGCGAGCAGGCCGCGGGAGGCCTCGGGGAGCCCGAAGGTCGCGGTCGTCGCGGCGACGACGAGGTCGCACGACAAGACGAGCTCGAACCCGCCCGCGACCGCCGCGCCGTGCACGGCGGCGATCACCGGCTTCGGGTAGTCGCGCTGCGCGAGGCCGGCGAAGCCACCGCGCTTGGTCATGATCCCCGCGCCACCACCCGAGGCGATGACCCGCAGGTCGGCGCCCGCACAGAACACCGGCCCGTTGCCTGCCATGACGACGACCGCCACCTCCGCATCCTGCTCGAGGTCGTCGAGGGCGCTCTCAATTCGCGCCGACAGCTCGGGGCTCATCGCGTTGCGCGCCTCGGGCCGGTTCAGGCGCAGGATCTCGACGCGGCCGCGCCGCTCCCGCTCGAGGATGTCCGCCATCAGGTCCTCCCGGGCGTCGTCCGACGGTCGGCCGCCGCCGCCGGCTGATCGGCTCGCCGCATGCGGCGCTCAAGGTAGCGGCGCCGGCGAGGTCCGGGCGCCGGGCGATCAGAAGCGCCAGCGAGTCGCCCCGGAGGGCTCGGCCGTGCCGAGGGCGTAGATCGTCGTGGGCGTGGCTCGATACACGTGCCACGGCGGCGGCCCCGCGCTCGGTGCGCTGTACTCGGCGTAGAGCGCCCCGTCCCGCACGGACACCGGCCATCCCCCCTTCGCGTACTCGGCCGCGACGCGCTGCAGCGCGGCCTCGTCGGTCAGTCGGACGGCCTCGCCTTCGACGACGAGGTCGAACGGCTCCGTCGCCACGGTCAGGGTGCAGCGCGGGTCACGGGCCAGGTTCCGCGCCTTTTGGGTGGTCGGGCCGGCGGTGAAGTACCCGCCGCCGTCCATCCAGAGCACGCCGAGCGGCATGACGTGCGGCCGCCCGTCGGCGCGCACGGTCGCGAGCCAGGTGGTGTGCCGACCCGGCCCGCCCGACCCCGGTCCCTGGGTGATCTGCGCGAGCCCGTCCGCGAGCAGATCGCGCACCCTCGTCCAGGGGATCACCGGGGCGTCGTAGCCGTCCAGGTTCCGCTCGGCTGTCGGTTCGCTCGCCATGGCGTCGTCCTTCCCGTCGTCGTGCGCTCGCGGGCTCCACGATCATCGAGCCGGCGAGCCATCGGATGACTCGCCGGTTCTGACGGGACGTGGCCAGGAATGTCAGCGCGGACGCCGACTACTCGCGGACATCCTCGATCGACGGCGTGAACAGGGGGGCGAGCACGAGCCGCTCGGGGTCCGCGCCACCCGCCCACTCGTAGCCGCGCATCTGGGCGACGCTGCGCCGGCCCGTCATGGCTCGGAGCAGCTCGAAGCGCGAGGTACGGACCTCGTTCGTCGGCTCGCCGACCCCGACGGACCGCGTGCCGTCGTCGGTGATCAGCAGGAGCGCGGGACGCTGCGCCTCCCGGTCGCGCTGGTCGAACGCGTCGGTGCTCCACGCATAGGAGCGTCCGGCGGCGACCGAGTCGCGCCCGCCCGGTGCCGCCAGGACGCCGCGCAGGTCCTGCTCATGGGTCCAGGTGTCGAACAGGAGCTGCCCGAAGGTCCCCGGGGGCGTCTGGTCGATGAGCGCGTCGAGCGCCTCGCCGTTGCGCTCCCAGTCCACGAGGATCTCCTCGACGCTCCACGCCCGCCGCTTGTCGACCTGCACGGCCGTCCAGGGATCGGTCGCGACCCCCTCGAGGTTCCCGTTGACGACGTCGTCACAGACCCCGCCGAGGTGGGCCAACAGGTCGCGGGCCTGCCACTCCGGCGTGGTCGGCGGGATGGATTCGAGCTCGGCGGCGCGGCTGCGGGCGAGCACCACGATCGCGTCGCGCATCGACTGGTAGGCCTGTCCGTCGGTCGTCACGCCGCCAGTGTGGCCAAAGCGCCGGGCGTCGGCCACCCGGCCGGCCCGAGAGCGGGGCCGGCGGCTTGTGGTGTCTGGGTGGCGGTGTCCGATTCGTGCGACGTCGCGCCCGCGCGGCCGCACCGCGCATCCCCCGCGGCGGGACGACCCCACCGTTAGGGTCGCGGAGGTCGCCTCCAGTGCGGGCTCGGACGGACCGACGTAGCGGTGACGGCTCGAGGGACTGGCGGCCGAGGTGGGTGAAGGGCTCCGATCGGGAGGGACGCCGCGATGACGCGCATGCCGTGGCGTCTGGTGGGCGGGCGCGGGCGCTGGGTGGCCGTGCTGGCCGCGGGTGGCGCGCTCCTGGCGGCCGGGTGTGTCCCGTTGGCGCCCCCGCCCCCGCCGCCGCCCGTCGCGACGTACTGCGCGGCGACGCCCCCGAGCTCGCCGGCGACTTATCAGGCCGCGTTCGACGCCCTGCGCCACACGTACACCGAGTGGGCATCCGCCGACGAGTCCGTACCGATCGACCTGCCCGACGGGCGTGTCGTGTGGGTCTTCGACGACACGTCCGTCGGCCACGTGCTGGCCGACGGGACGCTCGCCCCCTCGAACACGTTGGTCTCGAACAGCTTCGTCGTGCAGAGCGGGGCGTGCTTCACGCCGCTGCTGGGCGGCGTCCCGCTGGCGCGCACGAGCCTCATCCCCGCGCCGGCGCCTGGCGAGTGGTACTGGCCGACGTCGGGCGTCGTCGACCCAGCCACCAATCAGCTGCTCGTGTTCGCGCTGCAGGGTCTACGGACCGGTCCGGCCTCCCTCGACATCGACATCCTCGGTACGAGCGTCGCAACGTTCTCGCTGCCGAGCCTCACCTTCACCGGCGTGCAGCCGTTGCCCTTCCCGACCACCACCCTCACCGTGAACAGCGTGGCGGTCGGCGGGTCCTACGGCTCGACCTCGTTCTACGACGCTACGAACCCCGATCCGACCCAGCGCGACGTGTACGCCTACGTGTCGAGCTTCCGTAACACGTATGTGGCGCGCGCCACCGTCGACCAGGCCCTGACCGGCCCCTGGGCGTTCTGGAACGGAAGTGGATGGGTCACGGACCCCACCCAGGCCGCGCCGTTGCAGTGGATCGGAATGCCGGACTTCGACCCGAGCCACGTGTTCGGCCCGGGTGACGGCCCCCGCTCCCAGCCCAACGTGGTCGCGTACGGCAGCGGCTACCTGCTGACCGAAAAGCTCAACGACGCATTCTCCAACGACGTCTCGGTGTTCACGGGCACGACGCCGGCCGGGCCGTGGACCTACGTCGGGCAGGTGGCCGACACGACGCAGCCCGGCACGATCGCGTACGGCGCGTACACCCAGCTCACGCTGCCCGGCACGAGCGGGCCGACGACCGTGTACAACACGAACGTCTCACCGTTCCTGTCCAACCCGCCGCCGCCGACGATTCAGAGCTACGGACCGCATTTCGTCGTGCCCGACCCTACGGTGTTCCCGCCGCCTCCCTAACGTGCCGACCCTGGGTCGCCGAACAACCAGTCGCTAGCCTGCGTCACCGTGGCTGAACCCGGTGGCAGCGGACCGGTCGGGCCGTACCCGCCCGGCGTCGAGACCGACGAGCAGCGCGTCGAGTACGACAAGCTGCGACGGCGAGTGCTCTGGACGATGCCGTCCGGTCTCTACGTCATCGGGTCACGCGGCGAGGACGCCGCCACCCGGCACCTCATGACCGCCAACTGGGTCACGCAGCTCGCCTTCGAGCCGAAGCTCATCGGCGTGTCGGTCGAGCGCAGCGCCGTCACGCACGGGCTCATCGCGGCGACCCGCTGCTTCAGCGTCTCGTTCATCGATCGCGAGGACCGGGCGATCGTGCGGAAGTTCACCAAGCCCACCGAGGCCAACGTCGAGGCGCGGACGATCAACGACGTCCCGTACCTCGAGCGCGTGACTGGCGCGCCTGTCCTGAGTCAAGCGGTCGCCTTCAGCGACTGCGAGGTGCGCGAGACGCTCGAGACGGGCGGCCACACGCTCTTCGTCGGCGAGGTCGTCGACGCCGGGTTCCTCCGCGACGACGAGTCGACGCCGGTGCTGCGCATGGAGGACACGCGCATGAACTACGGCGGCTGACGGCTCTCCCCGGCGCGGCGTCGAGACCGCGTTGAGCCGGCCTACTTGCCGGTCAGGCGGTCCCAGAAGCTGCGCTTGTCCTGGGTCGGCGAGGACGCCGGGCTGGGCGTCATCGTCGGCGGCGGGGCCGGGTTGCTCGGCGTCGCCGCCGGACGCGGCGCCGGAGCGCTGATCACCGGCGGCGGCGGCGCAGCGACGACCGGCGACCGCTTCGCGGCGACCTTGCGCTTGGTCGCCTTCCGCTTCGCGGCCTTCTTCGCGGGCTTGCGGACGGGCGCGCGCTTCTTCGTGGCCTTGCGCTTCGTCGTCTTCTTGACGGTGCGCTTCTTCGCCACGCGCTTGGGGGCTCGCTTCGCGGGCTTGCGGGCCGGTGCCCGCCTCTTGGACGCCTTCCGCTTCTTCGTGGCCTTGCGCTTCGTTGTCTTCTTGGCGGTGCGCTTCTTCGCCGCGCGCTTGGGGGCTCGCTTCGCGGGCTTGCGGGCCGGTGCCCGCCTCTTGGTCGCCTTGCGCTTGGTGGTCTTCTTGGCGGCGCGCTTAGGTGCCTTCCTCGCAGGCTTGCGGGCCGGCGCCCGGCGCTTCGCGCCCTTCCGAGTCGTGCGTTTGGCCGGCATCGTCAACTCCCTCGCAGGCCACGTGGCCGAATTCGGTAGATCCTGCCACGTCGGGTGCTTCGAAAGGGGGATTACTACGCTTTGGGCGTGGCGCGAATCGAGGACGAGCGACCGACCCCGGGGCCCTCACGTGTGCGTCCCGTCGCTCGCTGGCGCGTCGCGCTGACCACGGGGAACGCGCCCCCCGGGCCGACCGACCCCGTGACCCGCTGGCTCGTGCTGTCGCGCGCGTCGGTGCTGCCGATGACCGTGACTGCCGGTCTGCTCGCGCTGCTGCTCGCGTGGTGGAACGACAGCGGGCAGGTGAACGTCGGGCTCGGCGTCCTCGCTGTCGCGGGAATCGTGCTGGCCCACGTCGCGAACAACCTGATGAACGACCTGTGGGACCTCGACGTCGGCACCGACTCGACCCAGTACCCGCGGGCGCTCTACGCCCCGCACCCGGTGCTGTCCGGCATGACCAGCCGACGGGGGCTGCTGGCCCGTGTGCTCGTCGTCAACGTGGTCGACCTCGGCATCCTGGTGGCCCTCGTCGCTGCCCGCGACGCGTGGATCCTCGCCTTCGCACTCGGCGGGTTCCTCCTCTCCTTCGCCTACACGGCACCGCCGTTGCGGCTGAAGAAGCACGGCCTCGGCGAGCCGACCGTGTTCGTCGTCTGGGGGCCGCTCATGGTCGGCGGCACGTACTACGCCGCCGTCGGCCACCTGCCCGTCGGCGTCGTCATCGCGTCGATCCCGTACGCGCTGCTCTGCACCGCCGTGCTGATGGGCAAGCACATCGACAAGATCCCGTGGGACGCTCCCGACGGCACCAAGACGCTCCCGGTCCTCATCGGCGAGCGGCGCGCTCGCCAGCTGACCCAGGCGATGATGGTCGCCTTCTACCCGATCGTGGTCGGGCTCGCCGTCGCCGGCACGCTGCCGATCCTGTCCGTGCTGTGCCTGCTCGGCATCACCCGCCTCGTCCGAATCTGGCGGCCGTTCTCCGAGCCCAAGCCCGATGCGCCGCCGGAGGGCTTCCCGATCTGGCCGCTCTGGTTCGCGGCGCTTGCCTTCGTGCACACCCGTCGCGCCGGGGGCCTGCTGCTGCTCGGGCTGCTCGTCGGGGCGCTGGTTCGGTTCTGAGGGGTCGTCGGCCGTCACGGACCCGTGACGCCGTTCACCCCGTCAGTCGTTGCTCCGAGTCACGCACGGGCGGCGTCCACTGCCCACCCAGTTCGACGAGCCCGCCGGTCATCGCGTCCTCACCCGCCCGCACGTGAAACTCGAACCGCTGATGGAGATAGTCGAAGGCGTGCATGTTGGTCGCGTCGGAGATCCCGATCGTGACGATCATCTTCCCCGGCGCGAGCTGGAGCCTGGGGATGCGATAGTCGATGTGGCCCTTGCCGAACAGCACGCCGGTCGTCACTGTCGCGCCGGTATCCGCGTTCGCCAGGGTCACGCCGCTGTCGTGATCGATCCTGATGCCGAACGCCGGGTCCTGGACTGGGCTGCGGGCGTCATAGTGCACGCGGAGGATCGCTGGCTCCCCGGTGATGAGCATCGGCACGAGCTTCCCGTCGGCGTTCAGCGTCTCGAAGGATTCGACGATGATCTCGTGGCTGCCCTGCCGAGACTCGACGTCCTCGAGCGGGACGGCCGCGTCGCTGTCAAGCCGTTGGGCCTCCTGGTCGTCGACCCGCCGGATGTAGTCGCGGACAACCTCGATCGACGGTCCCTCGCTCGCGAGCCGGCCGTGGTCAAGCCACGCCAGCCGATCACACATGTCCTGCATCAAGGCCATCGCATGCGAGACGAGCACGATCGTGACGCCCTGGCGCTTGAGCGTGTAGAGGTAGTCGAAGCATCGGCGCTGGAACTCGGCGTCGCCGACCGCGATGACCTCGTCGATGATGAGCACGTCGGGATTGACGTGGACGGCGACGGAGAAGCCGAGACGCACATACATACCGGTGGAGTAGATCTTGACGGGGCTGTCGATGAACTTCTCGAGGCCGGCGAACTCGACGATCTCGTCGAACACACGACGAACCTCGCGGCGTGACAAGCCGAGGATCGCGCCGTTGAGGTAGACGTTCTCTCGTCCGGACAGCTCGGGATGGAACCCGGCACCGAGGTCGAGCAGGGCCGAGATTCGGCCCTTCGTCTCGATCCGACCGAGCGTCGGCCGGTGGATGCGGGAGAAGAGCCGCAGCAGCGTGGACTTGCCTGAGCCGTTGTGGCCCACCAGCCCGTACGTCATGCCGGACGGGATCTCGATCGAGACGTCGCGCAGCGCCCAGAACTCCTCGTAGCGGACGCCCTTGAAGCTCGTCGCCATCTCCTTGAGGGAGGTGGGCTTGTCCGTGTAGAGGCGGAACCGTTTCGAGACGTCCTCCGCGGAGACGGCGATGTCGGTCATCGTCAGAGCTCCTCGCTCACGTCTCGTGCCCACCGATTGAAGATCCACCACCCGATCCCGAGGGTGCCGACCGACCACGCGAACAGGTACCCGATCGCCGCGATGGACGGGAGCTGGAGGCCGTAGAAGCAGTCACGTGCCGCCTGGACGAACTGGGCGAGGGGGTTCGCCGCGATGATCGCTCGAGCTGGCAGGCCGGCGACCTCCTTCGGGATGATCCGCAGCGGATAGATGATCGGCGTCGCGTAGAAGAACAGGTTCATCGCGATGCCGACGATGTAGCCGATGTCGCGGAAATAGGCGTTGAGCAACCCCGCGACGAGGGCGACGCCGAGGCAGAAGAGGACGAGCATCGCCAAGATCACCGGGAAGAACAGGAACGTCAACGCCACGTTCCCGACGACGACCATGACCACGCACAGGATCAACGTCTCGACGCAGGCTTGGAGCAGCGTGGCCAGCGTGTTCGCGATGACGATGCATTCCGCAGGGAAGTACACCTTCTTGATGAGCGGGCCGTTGCCGAGCAGCGACGCCATCCCACCGCTGATCGTCGCATTGAAGTAGTTCCACACGATCAGCGCGGCGAAGAGATACAACGCGAAGCTCTTGGTGTGCCCGTTGCCCGCGATCGGCGGCTGGATCCGCAGGAACGTGCCGAAGACGAGGGTGTAGATGAGGAGCGTCGCGGCCGGGTTGAGCAGCGACCACAGCCACCCGAGCACGCTCTTCTTGTACTTGGCCTTGAGTTCTCTCTGTGCGAGGTTTCCGACGAGGCCGCGGTAACTCCACAGCTGGGTCATCGCGTCTAGCACTGCTCGTCGTCTCCCGACCCTGAACCTTGCCCGCGAGTCACACGCTGGATTGCGGCATGCAGCCGTTCGCGGTTCTCAACCCGTCTCCGGAGTTTTCGATAGGCGGTCAACGAGTCCGGAGCCCGCCGAGGTGATCGACAGAACTCTACGACCGGGCCAGCAACCCTATCCCATCGAAAGTCTTGCGCCGCCTCCGCCAGTGGGCGGCGGTGCTGCGCTCGGGCCACAGGATCGCTGAGTCGAACGATCGACTGCCGTATCGCCGTGACGTCGCCGACGGGGACGACGTCGCCGAGCTGGCGATCACGTACCACGTCCGAGAGCGTGTCGCCCGCGGTGCACACGATCGGCAGCCCCGCCCAGATGTAGTCGAGCAGCCGCGTACGGAACGAGAACTCGCTCTCGATGTGGTCGCGGTGCAGCGACACGCCAAGGTCCGCGTCGAGGAGATACCTGATGCGCTCGTCGTAGGGGATCCAGCCGTCGAGGAAGAACACCCGCCGGTCGATCAGCTGCAGGTCTCGGGCGCGGTCGACGAGCCGTGAGACGACGGGCATCGTGGCCACCGCGGCCGCCGGATGTGTCGTGCCCATGAACACGACCTTGACGTGCGGATCAGGGATTTGCGCGAGCGCCTCGACGAGGACGACGGGATCCAGCCACTCGTGGATCCCGCCGCCCCACAACACGACGACGTCGTCCTTGTCGAGGCCGTAGCGCGTCCGGATCGGCCCGGGACGCGGCACCGGCGTGGGCGCGGGCGGCAGCCCGAACGGCACGACGCGCACCAGCCCTCGCAAGGAGGGATCAGCATCGTAGGTCGCCGGGTTCACGCGGCCGACTGCGGTGAGCATCCCGAGGACCAGGTGGCGCTGACGGTCCGACGCGCACAGCACCATGTCGGCACGCCGCAGCTGGGCGCGGAGCGCGCGCAGCGTGCCGCGATGGAACTGCAGCTGTCGGGGCATCGGATCGGCCGCGTGTCGCACGAGCGCCTCAAGGATGGCAGGGTCGTAGAGGTCCGCCACCACGCAGCCGTTCGTGCGCGCCACGGAGGGGTAGCGGTCGAGCAGCGTCCCGAAGGCGATCACCACGTCGCTGTCCGCCACCGCCTGCCGGAGCTGGGCGGCCGAGCCGTATCGGCCGGTGCTGAAGGGAAGCCCGATGTCGTCGATTTCGTCCGAGGTCAGGAGGCTCACGTCGTGCTCGGTCGCGAGGATTCGCGCCAGCTCCACGCTCCGGATGCCGGGACCGGCCATGTGCGAGCCGATTCGGTCGTCCGTGGTCACCAGTACGCGCGTCGACGGCATGGACGTCGCTACGCGGGTACGCGGATCGCAGATCGAAGGGCCTGACAGACCGCGGCGCGGTCGTCGTGACGCAGCGATCGGGGGCCAGTGCTCAGGTTCGGTTTCGAAGCGGCGCGGATGTGCTGCTCGGGCGGAGCGGTAGGTAGCGTACGCTTTGTCCCTGCCTTGAGAACAACCTCGCGGTCCAGCGGCTCGCGTCGGCGGGCGGGGAGGCGGTCGTCCCACGCTCGGTACGATCCTCGGTCGCTGGCGCCGATTCCCATGGTCGTGGGGACGAGCCGGTCGAAGGTCCTCGGATGACAGAACCCTCCCCGAGTGCGGTGCACCAGATCGGCTTAGACGCCTCGCGCTACGACGTGACGGTCGACCCTGAGCGGGAGAGCAGCTCGCACGCGTTGCAGCTGCGGCTGGTTGGCTCGAGCCAGCACGTGCTGGAGATCGGCTGCTCGCGTGGACACATGACCAGAGCGCTGCGCGACCAGGGATGCCGCGTGATCGGACTCGAAGGGGACCGCGAGGCTGCGGCGTGCAACACCGACGCCGAGGAGGTCGTCGTCGTCGATCTCGATCAGGAGGACTTCCTGCCGATGCTCCGTGGCGCGAAGTTCGACGTTGCGCTGCTGGGCGACGTGCTCGAGCACCTCCGTGACCCGCTCGTCACGCTACGGCGAGCTCGCGACGCGCTGGCACCGGGCGGGTTCATGGTCATCTCCGCGCCGAACGTCGCACACGTCGACGTGCGTCTGGCGCTGCTCGAGGGCCGCTTCGACTACCGGGATGTCGGACTACTTGATCGCACGCATCTGCATTTCTTCACCCGGGACTCGCTCGAGCAGCTCGTCCACGATGCTGGGCTGCTGCCCGTCGAGGAGCATCGAATCGTGGTCGAGCTGTTCTGCACCGAGATCGGTGCGCCCACCGACATGCCCCGTGAGGTCATCGACCTCGCGCTCCGCGACCCCGAGGCCTTGACGTATCAGTTCGTCATCAAGGCGGTCCGCGACGACGGTGAGCACGCAACCCGCCAGCTTGCCCACCGGTGCCGGGAGCTCGAGGACGCCTTGCACGAACGCCACCGTGAGGCGCTGGTCGCGGCCCGACAGATCGCGTCCGCGGAGCAGCGGATGGTCGACCTGGAAGTGGAGATCGCTGCCCTCCGCGCCGGATTGGATGACGCACGGCGCGACAGCGCAGCGATCCGTGCAAGCCGCACGTTTCGCTTGGCGTCGGTCATCGGGCGCCTCGGGCGCGGCCTGGGTCCGCGCCGCGAGCCATAGACCACGTGTCCGGTCGTGCCCGTCGTGATCGCGGCGCTGCTCCATCACGGCCTTCCCGCAGCGCACGGGTAACCTGCACAGTCTGTGCGCCGGGGGATTCGTGTCGTCTCGGCGTCGGTGGGAGCACGACATCGGACTCGCCGACGCACGACGGCTGATCCGTTGCCACTGCGTCGCGACGAGCGAGATCCCGCGGTGACTTCGCAGTGAGCACCGCCCTGACCGCCGCGATCGCCGCCGCCAGCCTCACGGGTGCGGCCGGTGCTGTCTACGCCGGGCCGGCGCTCGCCGCGTGACGGCCATCGGCGACCGTCTCACGCCCCGCCTTGTCGGCTGGGGCCGCAGGGATCACGTCGCGCTGACGTTCGATGACGGGCCGGACCCTGCGTCGACGCCCGCGTTCCTCACGGAGCTGGACCGACTCGGGTGGCACGCAACGTTCTTCCTCCTCGGTCGGATGACGCGGAAAGCCCCGTCCCTCGCCGCCGAGATCGTGGCCGCGGGCCATGAGGTCGGTGTGCATGGCGAGGACCACCGCAGCATGCTGTCGCGCGGGCCGATCGCCGTGCGCCGCGACATCGCGCGTGCGACCGAGGTGGTGGCCGATGCTGCCGGCGTTGCGCCGATGTGGTTCCGCCCACCCTTCGGTGCGCTCTCGTTCGGGGCGCTCGCGGGGGCCCGACGTGCCGGGCTGGACACTGTGCTGTGGACGAGCTGGGGTCGGGACTGGCGCGTCGAGGCGACGCCCGCCACCGTGATCGCCGACGTGCTGCGCCGGGACGTCGCTGGCGGCACGGTGCTGCTCCACGACTCGGACTGCGAATTCAGCCCCCGGTTCCTGGCATTCGGCGCTCGGCGCACTGGCGCCGCTGGCCGACCATCTCCACGAACGTGACCTCACGGCCGGGTCGCTGGGGGAGCACGGACTTGGCCGTCGGCAGCGCGCGTCTGAGCCATGACCCTCGCGGTCGTGCTCGCGCTGTGCGGCGGCCTC
>CAVSWH010000012.1:0-12293 GCA_963731625.1 uncultured Actinomycetes bacterium | reverse complement strand
CGGTGGGATCTTCTCGTTCCTTCCCTACGCCGAACGCGTCGACGCCGAGCGCTTCGAGCGCGTCCTCGCCACCCCACCCGGTGCCGACCTCGCTGACGTTGCCGCGGCCTGTGACGTGCCCGTCACCGAGGTAGAGAAGGCGTCAAGCCTCGCGCCCGCGGTCGGCGCGGCGCTGGCCGCCGGCGGTGTCCGGGTCGTCCGAGTGCGCACCGAACGGGACGCCAACGTGGTGCGACACCGCGAGGTCTGGGCCGCCGTCGCGGCCGCGGTCGACGACCCGCCGCGCAGCGGAGCCTGAATTCGGGCGCGTTCGGCGCCGCGGGATGGGCTCAGCGCGCCGTCGGGGCGCAGATCCCCGTCCGGCCGCGACGCTGTCGGCGTCCAGCGGGTTGCCGGTCGGGTCCGCGAACGCGGTGGGGAAACGGAACTCGCTCCAGTGTCCCGGCGGGGTGTCGCTGACGCGCGTCGCGACGCATCCCCACCACAGCCATCGCGGGTTGTCCGGGAACCGGCTCAACGTCCGCTGGCTGGTGACGCGGAAGCCCTCCCCCTCGACCGCAGAGGAGAAGAACGACGGGGTCATCCCCCAGATCCAGTGCCGCGGGGTTGACCTCCTGCGGGTCGAAGCCCGGGAACTGCGAGTCCCCCTGCGGCACGGGGTGCATCTTCGGATCGGGGTTCCCGGGCAGATAGACCAGGGTGTTCGGGACCTCGAGCTCGTCGAGCATGGGTTGGACCACGGCGAACTTGTCGCCGACCCGCTCCAGCATGAGGTGCAAGCTCTGCAGCAGCGCGGGCTGATGCAGCAGCGCGTCGTACGCCACCCCGACGTCGAAGCCCTTCGGGATCTTCTGCATGAAGAACGGGTCCGAGAAGTCGCCCTTGTAGTAGTCCAGCGCAAGGTTCGAGAGTCGGCGCTCTTGCCAGCCGGGGGTCTCGATCGCGTCAATGAGGGTGACGTGCTTCGCTGACCCCAAGCAGTACTCCGCGTAGACGCCCTCGACGATGTAGATGTCGCCGAACACGATCACGGAATCAGCTGGCAGCATGTTGTCCAAGAATTGGATCTTGAAGGACGTCAAGGGGTTGGCGTTGTCCATCCTGACTCCTCGGGGCAGCGCAACCGGACGCTCGTGCGCGCAGGCCCCGACAGTCTACGAACAGGTCCGTCGCGTCGGTAGCTGCGGTCGTGGGTCCGCTCGCCGTCGGCCCCACGATCGATGCCCGGGCCGCGGCGTCGGGGCGCACCCCGGCCGCCGCCCGTGGCGCGACCCGCCGCGTGCCGCACCGTCCGTGCCGACCGGGACCGCGACCCGATGCCATAGTCTCGCCGTGCCATGCGAGTGTCGGTGTGTGCTCCCTCGGCGGTGCCGGCCATCTCCGTCCGCCTCGTGCCGCTGCTCGACGCCGCTCGACGACGCGGCGACGATGTCCTCGTCGTCGGACCGCCCGCGTCTCGGCAACGCCTCGTGGAGGACACCGGCCACGTGTTCCGTGCCGGTGCAGAGCCGCCCGAGCTGATGTCGCGCCCATCCCAGAGCGCCTCCCCGTCGTGGCTCCCCGGCGAGGCGACGCGGCTCGCCAACCGTGAGCTGTTCGGTCGCCCTCGCGACCGCGGGCGATGCTGCCCGCGATGACAGAGATCTGCGCCACGTGGCGGCCCGATCTGGTCGTGCGGGAGCCGTCCGAGTACGCGTGCCAGTGATCGTCGCCTGCCGAACGGGCCTTCCCACTGTGTAGGTGGCGATCTCGCTCGCCGAGGCCGAGGCCGGCTCGATCGCCGTGGCCGCGACGGCCCGCCGATTTAGCACGGCGTGGCCGCGGCGCTGCACGCCGCGCCCACATCCCGACGCGCTTCCCTGCGGCGCTGGACCCGTCGCCGTTCCCGACCACGATCCGGTTCCACGAGCCCCGAGGGCCCGCCGTGCCGCCCCTCCCGGGCTGGTGGGGCGGGTCCGACGCTCCGCTTGTCTACCTGACGCTCGGCACGGTCGTCGGGTACCTCTCGACCGCCGCCACCCTCTACCGCACCGTGCTGCAGGCCGTGGCCGGCCTGGACGTCCGCGCGCTGCTCACCGTAGGGCGCCGCCTGGATCCGGCCGCGCTCGGACCCATCCCCGCGAACGTCCATGTCGATGCGTGGGTCGATCAGGCGCTCGTCCTGGACCAGGCCCGCCGCTGCCTTGCCTCACGGCGGTCCCACGGTGTTCGCCGCGGCCGTCGTCGGCGTCCCCGTCGTCGTCGTCCCGTTCTTCGCCGACCAGTTCGAGAACGGCCGTCGCATCGCCGCGCAGCGGGTGCCGGCGTCGTCGCGGACCGCCGCCCCGGCGCGCGGTGGACGCGCCCCTCGCCGTCGGGCCAGCCGACGCGCAGGATCGCCGAGCACATCCGGGTCGGTCCCCGCCGACCCGTCCTACCGATGCGCCGCTTGCCGCGTCGCGGAGGACATGGCCGCGACGCCCACCGCCGATGAGGTGCTCGTCGCCTTGCCGCACCGGGAGGGAGAAGACGGCGTCAGGGGCGGATGAGGGCGCCGAGCATGGGCTCGAAGTTGGCCTGGGTCTTGTCCGACTCCGGCGTCAGGACCGCGAGCCGGCGACGATGCCAGCCCCGGCGTGCAGCATGGCGCGGCAGCCGTCGATGCTCGCCGCGCAGCGCCACGGCCCACTCGCCGTCGCCCCGGGCGTCGACCCATCCGACCGGCCCGGGTAGCGGCCCCGCGGTCGCCTCGAGCTCGGTGAATAGCCCGTGCCGGCGTCACGGGGGGTCCCGGCGACGGCGGCCGTCGGATGGAGGGCACGGGCCAGCGTCAGCGCGGACGCGGCCCGCGCGAGCGTGCCGTGCACCGGCGTGGCGAGGTGCAGCACGGACGCGAGCGTCGTGAGCGACGTCTCGGCGGGGACGGCGAGCACCTCGCACACGGGGTCGAGCGTGGCGACGACGTCGTCCACGACGAGTCGGTGCTCCCACGTGTCCTTCGCGGACGCGCGCAGCCTGCGCCGCGGCGTCGGCGTCGAGCGGCGCGGTCCCAGCGAGCGGGCACGACTCGACGCGCCGCCCCACGCGGCGGACCAGCAGCTCGGGGTCGCGCCGACGAGCCCGTCGGCGTGATACAGGAAGCAGCCGGGCTGGTGGGCCCGGAGATGCGTGAGCACGTCGGTCACCGACGGGGGCGTGTCGGTCTCGACGACGACGGACCGGGCGAGCACGACCTTCGTCAGCTCGTCCCGGCCGATCGCGTCGAGCGCGATGTCGACCATCTGGCACCACCCGTCGCGGCCCGTGTCGGGGGTGACGCTCCATCTCGACGGCGCGTCGGTCGTCGACGAGACGTGGAGGCCGGCCGGACGGTCGCCGACCTCAGTGACCCAGCAGCGACCGTCGGCGCGACGGCCGATCACCGTGCTCGGGATGACGAGCTCGGCGGCCTGCGTGCGATCGAAGGGCAGCGCGCCGACAGCGATTGGACCGGTGCCGGACCAGCCGAGCGGGTTGTCGACTCGATCTCGGCGAGCGCGGCGTCGGCGTCCTCGACCGGGACGCGGGCCGCGACGCCCGATGTGACGATCCCGGCGCCGTCGCGCAGCCACGCGAACCCGTCGTCGTCGCGCTTCCCGAGCAGGTCGGGGTGCTCGGCGATCGGGCGCGTCGCCGCCGCCAGCCGTGGGCGCGCTGTGGCGAGCGACGTCATGGCCGGACCCCGGCGAGCAGCTGCACGGAGCCGCCCGTCATCGTCTCGTGGCGCACGTCGACGAGCCCGAGGTCCTCGAGGCTCGCCGTGAGCGCCGCGCTCGGCGGGAGATAGGCGGTGGAGCGGGGCAGGTACCGGTAGGCGTCGTCGTCGTGGGCCAGCAGCCGGCCGAGCAGCGGGACGACGCCGCGGAACCACACGGCGTTCCCGGCCCGCCACACGAGCCGCGGGCACCGCCGTCTCGAGGGCGACGAACCGGCCGCCCCGGACGGAGCGCGGACGCACTCGCGCAGCATCGCGTCGAGGTCGACGACGTTGCGGAGCGTGAACGCCGTGATGACCCCATCGAAGGTCGCGTCGAGGAACGGGAGGCGCTCGGCATCGGCTCGCACAAGCGGCGCGTCGACCCGCGGGCCGCGAGCATCCCGGCCGAGCGGTCGACGCCGACGGCGCGCAGGTCGTGGCGCACCAGCTCGCGGCACAGGTCGCCCGTGCCGCAGCCGACGTCCAGGATCCGCGCCCCCGGGCTCGCGTCGAGGGCGGCGATGGCCCGCCGGCGCCATCGCTGGTCCAGCCCGAGCGAGATGACGCGGTTCGTGCGGTCGTAGGTCGGCGCGATGCGGTCGAACATCGCCTCGACGGCGACACGCTTCTCGTCCCCTTCGGGGAGCGTCGTCGACGTCGGCGTCGGCGCGGTCACGGCGCGCCCTGACCGTCGGCGGCGGTCCACCCCGGCTCGGCGCGCGCCGCGTCGAGCTCAGCCGGCTCGCCGACCGCCTCGAGGTGCTCCCGCGCGACCTCCAGCAGCACGCTGCGGAAGTGGTGCGCGACGAGCGTCGTCACCGCCGGGAGCAGCGTCCGGAACGCGTCCACGAGGTGCTCGGCCTGGTCAGCCTCGTTCTGGGGGCTCTCGCGCAGCGGCTCGCGGACGTGCGTGTCGAAGAGCTGCACGGCCTCCTCGGCGATGTCACGCGTGGCGTCGTGATGCCGGCGCGCGAGCGCGAGGAGCGCGGGCAGCGGCAGCCCGACCTCGAGGAGCGTCAGGCCGGCCGTGACGATCGCGCCGTCCGACGCCAAGAACCGCGGATCGCCGTCGCGGCTGCGGGGCACGAGCAGGCCCTCGCAGACCGCGGTCTCGAGCAGCGCGGCCGGCACCGCGGCGCGCGCCGCCAGCTCGTCGAGCGTGAGCAGCTCCTCACCCCGGCGTCGGCCACCGCCGCGGCGAGCGGCTCGTCGACGGCGTCGAGCTCCCCGTCGAGGAGCCGCCGGATCACCGCGAGGGAGAACCCCCGGCCCTGCAGCTCGCGGATCCGCACGAGACCAGCCGCCACGTGCTCCGGCCCGTACCAGGCGACGCGGCCCTCCCGGCGGGGCGGGGCCAGCAGGCGACGCTTCTGATAGAAGCGGATCGTGTCGACGGACGTGTCCGTCCGTCGGGCGAGCTCCTCGACGCGCAGCTCCTCCACGCCTCCAATGCTAGGAGCGATCGCTCCCAAAATGGGAACGGCGGCTCCGACGGCTCAGCCGGGGGTCCGCCAGAGGGGCTCTCGCTTCTCGATGAAGGCCGTGGCGCCCTCGACGCCGTCGCCGCTGGCCCCGACCTCGGCGGCGGCGGCCATCGTGAGCTTCCAGCCCTCGGATTTGGTGGCTTCGACGGCCTGGCGGGTCAGGCGGCGCGTGACCCGGACGGCCGTCGGCGAGTTGCGGGCGATGCGCTCGCCGAGGGCCACCGCCTCCTCCAGCACGTCCTCGGCGGGGACGAGCCGGTTCACCAGTCCCAGCTCGAAGGCGCGCGCGGCGCTGATCGGATCGCCGGTCATCCCGATCTCGAGCGCGATGGCGAGGGGGACGCGCTTCGCCAGGCGGATCGGGCCGCCCGCGGCGGCGAGCAGCCCGCGGGACGCCTCGGGGAGGCCGAACGTCGCCGTCGTCGCGGCGACGACGAGATCGCACGACAAGACGAGCTCGAACCCGCCCGCGACGGCGGCGCCGTGCACGGCGGCGATCACGGGCTTTGGGTAGTCGCGCTGCGCGAGGCCGGCGAAGCCGCCGCGCTTGGTCATGATCCCCGCGCCACCGCCGGAGGCGATGACCCGCAGGTCGGCGCCCGCACAGAACACCGGCCCGTTGCCCGCGATGACGACGACCGTGACCCCCGGGTCCTGCTCGAGGTCGTCGAGGGCGCCTTCGATCCGCGCCGACAGCTCCGGGCTCATCGTGTTGCGCGCCTCGGGCCGGTTCAGGCGCAGGATCTCGACGTGCCCGCGCCGCTCCCGCTCGAGTATGTCCGCCATCAGGTCCTCCCCGGCGTCGTCCGACGGTTGGCCGTCGCGGCCCGCTGATCGACTCGCCGCATGCGGCGCTCAAGGTAGCGGCGCCGGCGAGGTCCGGGCGCCCGACGATCAGAAGCGCCAGCGAGTCGCCCCGTACGGCTCGGCCGTGCCGAGGGCGTAGATCGTCGTCGGCGTGACCCGGTACACATGCCACGGCGGCGGCCCCGCGCTCGGTGCGCTGTACTCGGCCTGGAGCGCCCCGTCCCGCACGGACGCCGGCCATCCCCCCTTCGCGTACGGCCGCGACGCGCTGCAGCGCAGCCTCGTCGGTCAGCTGGACGGCCTCGCCTTCGACGACGAGGTCGAACGGCTCGGTTGCCACGGTCAGGGTGCAGCGGGGGTCACGGGCCAGGTTCCGCGCCTTCTGGGTGGTCGGGCCGGCGGTGAAGTAGCCGGCGCCGTCCATCCAGAGCACGCCGAGCGGCATGACGTGCGGCCGTCCGTCGGCGTGCACGGTCGCGAGCCAGCTGGTGTGCCGACCCGGCCCGCCCGACCCCGGTCCCTGGGTGATCTGGGCGAGCCCGTGCGCGAGCAGGTCGCGCACCTTCGTCCAGGGGATCACCGGGGCCTCGTAGCCGTCCAGGTTCCGCTCGGCTGTCGGTTCGCTCGCCATGGCGTCGTCCTTCCCGTCGTCGTGCGCTCGCGGGCTCCTCGATCGTCGAGCTCGCGAGTTGTCGAATGGCTTGCCGGTTCCGACGGGGCGCGGGCAGGAATGTCAGCGCGGACGGCGACTACTCGCGGACGTCCTCGATCGGCGGCGTGAACAGCAGGGGGGAGAGCACGAGCCGCTCGGGGTCGGCGTCACCCGCCCAGTCGTAGCCGCGGATCTGGGCGACGCTGCGCCGGCCGGTCATGGCTCGGAGCAGCTCGAAGCGCGAGGTGCGGACCTCGTTCGTCGGCTCGCCGACCCCGACGGACCGCGTGCCGTCGTCGGTGATCAGCAGCAGCGCGGGGCGCTGCGCCTCCCGGTCGCGCTGGTCGAACGCGCCGGTGCTCCACACGTACGAGAGCCCCGCGGCGACCGAGTCGTGCCCGCCCAGTGCCGCCAAGACGCCGCGCAGGTCCTGCTCATGGGTCCAGGTGTCGAAGAGGAGTTGCCCGAAGGTGCCGGGGGGCGTCTGGTCGATGAGGGTGTCGAGCGCCGCACCGTTGCGCTCCCAGTCCACGAGGATCTCGTCGACGCTCCAGGTCCGCCGCTTGTCGACCTGCACGGCCGTCCAGGGATCGGTCGCGACGCCCTCGAGGTTGCCGTTGACGACGTCGTCACAGACTCCGCCGAGGTGCGCCAGCAGGTCGCGGGCCTGCCACCCGGGCGTCGTCGGTGGGATGGCGTCGAGGTCGGCGGCGCGGCCGCGGGCGAGCGCCACGACCGTGTCGCGCATCGACTGGTAGGCCTGTCCGTCGGTCGTCACGCCGCCAGTGTGGCCAAGGCGCGGGGCGTTGGCCACCCTGCCCGGTCAGGGGAGCGCGGCCGGCGTGCCCTGTCGTGGCTTCGGGCGTCTGAGCGGCCCTGTGCGATTCGTGCGGCGTCGGCGCCAACGTCGTCGCCCGACGAATCCTCGATCGCCGGGCGACCCCACCGTTAGGGTGACGGGGTCGCCTCCAGTGTGGGCTGGGACGGACCGACGTAAGCGGTGATGGCGCGAGGGGCTGGTGGCCAAGGTGGATGAGGGGCTCCGATCGGCACGGGACGGCGCGCTGCGATGACACGCCTGCCGTTGCGTCGCGTGAGCGGGCGGGCGCGCTGCCTGGCCGTGCTGGCCGCGGGTGGCGCGCTGCTGGCGGCCGGCTGCGTCCCGCTCGCGCCGCCGCCACCGACGCCACTCGCGCAGTACTGCGCCGCAGCCGTCCCCAACACGCCGGCCAGCTACCAGGCGGCGTTCGACGGGCTGCGTCACACGTACACCGAGTGGGCATCCGCCGACGAATTGGTGCCGATCGACCTGCCCGACGGGCGCGTCGTGTGGGTCTTCGACGACACGTCGATCGGCCCCGTGCTTGCCGACGGGACGCTCGATCCCACCAACACCATTGTCGACAACAGCTTCGTGGTGCAGAGTGGCGCCTGCTTCGCGCCGATGCTCGGCGGGCAGCCGCACGCGAGGAGCAGCCTGATCCCCAATCCCGCGCCCGGCGAGTGGTACTGGCCGACGTCCGGCGTCGTCGACCCAGGCACCAATCAGCTGCTCGTGTTCGCGCTGGAGGGTCAGCGGATCGGTCCGGCTCCCCTCGACTTCGAGATCCTCGGCACGAGCGTCGCAACGTTCTCGCTGCCGAGCCTCGCCTTCACGGGCGTGCAGCCGTTGCCCTTCCCGACCACCACCCTCACCGTGAACGGCGTGGCGGTCGGGGGGTCCTACGGCTCGACCTCGTTCTTCGACGCGACGAACCCCGATCCGACCCAGCGCGACGTGTACCTGTACGTGTCGAGCTTCCGCGACACCTACGTGGCGCGCGCCACCGTCGACCAGATCCTGACGGGCCCCTGGGCGTTCTGGAACGGAAGTGGATGGGTCGCGGATCCCACCCAGGCCGCGCCGGTGCAGTGGATCGGGATGCCGGACTTCGACCCGACCCACCTGTACGGCCCGGGTGACGGCCCCCGTTCCCAGCCCAACGTGGTCGCGTACGGCAACGGCTACCTGCTGACCGAGAAGCTCAACGACGCATTCTCGAGCGACGTCTCGGTGTTCACCGCCACACTGCCGACCGGGCCGTGGACCTACGCGGGCAGGTCGCCGACACGACCGAGACGGGCACGATCGCGTCGGGGCGTACACGCAGCTCAGCCTGCCGGGGACCAGCGGCCCGGTCGTCGTCTACAACACAAACGTCTCGCCGTTCCTGTCCAACCCGCCGCCCGGGTCGATTTAGACCTACGGACCGCACTTCGTCGTGGCCGACCCCGCGTTGCTGGCGCCGCCCGGTGAGGTGGGGATCGATGGCGTCCGGCCCTGACGCGTCGATCCGGGTGGCCGAACATCGAGTCGCTAGCCTGCGTCGCCGTGGCCGAACCTGGTGGTAGCGGGCCGATCGGGCCGTACCCGACCGGCGTCGAGACCGACGAGCAGCGCGTCGAGTACGACAAGCTGCGACGGCGAGTGCTCTGGACGATGCCGTCGGGTCTCTACGTCATCGGGTCACGCGGCGAGGACGCCGCGACCCGGCACCTCATGACCGCCAACTGGGTCACGCAGCTCGCCTTCGAGCCAAAGCTCATCGGCGTGTCGGTCGAGCGCAGCGCCGTCACGCACGGGCTCATCGCGGCGACCCGCTGCTTCAGCGTCTCGTTCATCGATCGCGAGGACCGGGCGATCGTGCGGAAGTTCACCAAGCCCACCGAGGCCAACGTCGAGGCGCGGACGATCAATGACGTCCCGTACCTCGAGTGCGTGACTGGGGCGCCTGTCCTGAGTCAAGCGGTCGCCTTCAGCGACTGCGAGGTACGCGAGACGCTCGAGACGGGCGGCCACACGTTCTTCGTCGGCGAGGTCGTCGATGCCGGGTTCCTCCGCGACGACGAGTCGACGCCGGTGCTGCGCATGGAGGACACGCGCATGAACTACGGCGGCTGACGGCTCTCCCCGGCGGGCGGCGTCGAGACCACGTTAGCCGGCCTACCTGCCGGTCAGGCGGTCCCAGAAGCTGCGCTTGTCCTGGCTCGGCGAGGACGCCGGGCTGGGCGCCATCGTCGGCGGGGCGCCGGGTTGCTCGGCGGCGGCGCCGGAGCGCTGATCACCGGCGGCGGCGGCGCAGCGACGACCGGCGACCGCTTCGCGGCGACCTTGCGCTTGGTCGCCTTCCGCTTCGCGGCCTTCTTCGTGGGCTTCGGGCGGGCGCCCGCTTCTTCGTGGCCTTGCGCTTCGTCGTCTTCTTGCGTGCGCTTCTTCGCCGGGGCCTCGGGGCTTGCTTCGTGGGCTTGCGGGCCGGGCGCCCGCCTTTTGGACGCCTTGCGCTTCGTCGTCTTCGCGGCCTTGCGCTTGGTGGTCTTCTTGGCGGTGCGCTTCTTCGCCGCGCGCTCGGGGGCTCGCTCGCGGGCTTGCGGGCCGGTCCGCCTTTTGGACGCCTTGCGCTTGTGGTCTTCTTCGCGGCGCCTTGGGTGCCTTCTTCGCAGGCTTGCGGGCCGGCGCCCGGCGCTTCGCGCCCTTCGAGTCGTGCGTTTTGCCGCATCGTCACTCCCTCGCAGGCCACGAGGCCGATTCGGTAGATCCTGCCACGCCGGGTGGTTCGAAGGGGGATTACTACGCTTTGGGCGTGGCCCGAATCGAGGACGAGCGATCGACCCGGGGAGCCCGCACGTGTGCGTCCCGTCACTCGCTGCGCGTCGCGCTCACCACGGGGAACGCGCCCCCCGGTCCGACCGACCCCGTGACCCGCTGGCTGGCGCTGTCGCGCGCGTCGGTGCTGCCGATGACCGTGACCGCCGGTCTGCTCACGCTGCTGCTCGCGTGTGGAACGACAGCGGGCAGGTGAACGTCGGGCTCGGCGTCCTCGCCGTCGCGGGAATCGTGCTGGCCCACGTCACGAACAACCTGATGAACGTCCTGTGGGACCTCGACGTCGGCACCGACTCTACCCAGTACCCCCGGACGCTTTACCACCCCGATCCGGCGCTGTCTGGCATGACCAGCCGACGGGGCTGCTGGCCCGCCTCGTCGTCAACGTGGTCGACCTCGGCATCTTGGTGGCCCTCGTCGCTGCCCGGGACGCGTGGATCCTCGCCTTCGCGCTCGGCGGGTTCCTCCTCTCCTTTGCGTACACGGCACCGCCGTTGCGGCTGAAGAAGCACGGCCTCGGCGAGCCGACCGTGTTCGTCGTCTGGGGGCCGCTCATGGTCGGCGGCACGTACTACGCCGCCGTCGGCCACCTGCCCGTCGGCGTCGTCATCGTGTCGATCCCGTACGCGCTGCTCTGCACCGCCGTGCTGATGGGCAAGCACATCGACAAGATCCCGTGGGACGCTCCCGACGGCACCAAGACGCTCCCGGTCCTCATCGGCGAGCCGCGTGCTCGCCAGCTGACCCAGGCGATGATGGTCGCCTTCTACCTGATCGTCTGTTCGCCGTCGCCGTCGTCCTGCTGATCCTGTCCGTGCTGTGCCTGCTCGGCATCACCCGCCTCGTCCTGATTGGCGGCCGTTCTCCGAGCCCAAGCCCGGCTGCGCCGCCGGAGGGCTTCCCGATCTGGCCATCCTGGTTCGTGGCACTTGCCTTCGTGCACACGCGGCTGTGCTCGGCGCCCTGCTCATCGTGGGCCTGCTGCTGGGTGTGCTGCTCGGCGTCGAGCGCGCCGACCAGGCGAGCACGCCGAAAGGGCATGAGTAACCTGGCAGGACTGTGCGCCGGGAGACCCGGGTCGTCTCGGCGTCGATGGGCGCAGTCCACGCCGGCGGCCCGAGGGTGCTGCTTCACTGCTCGGCGAAGCCGCGGCCACGACGCCCGTCCCGCGCGGTGGCGTGCGACGTCGCGGTGAGCGTCGCCCTCACCGCCGCGATCACGCCCTGCTCGGCGTCGCCGGTGTGGTCGGCGTCGTGCAGGCGGGGCCGGCCCTCGCTCCCCCGGCGCCGATCGGGAACCCGGTGACGCCCCGGCTGGTCGGGTGGGGTCGCGACGACCATGCCGAGGTCGACGTTCTCCGACGGCGGCGAATTCCGAATCCAACGCCGGCGATCCTGGTCGAGCTCGACCAAACTCTGGGTGGCACGCCACCTTCTTCATGCTCGGTGGCATGGCCCGACGTGCGCCGTCGCTGGTCGCCGATCTCGTCGCGGCGGGTCACGAGGTGGCCGTCCACGGCGACACCCACCGGAGCATGATGAGCCGCGGGCCGCGTGCCGTCCGCCGCGACATCCAGGAGGCGACCGACGCGATCGCCGGCGCCGTGGGCGTCGCCCCGATCTGGTTCCGGCCACCGTTCGGCGCCCTGTCGTACGGCGCGGTCGCGGGCGCGTGCCGGGCCGGCCTCACGACGGTGCTGTGGACGACGTGGGGGCGTGACTGGCGTGCCGAGGCGACCCCCGACACCGTCGTGGCCGACGTGCTGCGCCGCCCGGTCGCGGGGGACGGTGCTCCTCCACGATTCCGACTGCGAGTCGGCGCCCGGCTCCTGGCACTCGACGCTGGGCGCCCTCGCGCCGCTCGCCGAGCAGCTCCACGCGCGCGGCCTCGCCGTCGGGCCGTTGCGGGACCACGGTCTGGTCCCACGGCATCCGCCGGCGCGCGGTCTGAGTCGTGACCCTCGCGGTCGTCCTCGCGCTCTGCGGTGGGCTC
>CAVSWH010000011.1:0-5985 GCA_963731625.1 uncultured Actinomycetes bacterium | reverse complement strand
GTCCCTCCATGAGCGTCCTCATGGCGACGCGGCGGTGGTCGCGGGCGCGCGCGGGGTGGGGCGCGGCGGGTCGTGATGGCGGAACAGCGCGCCGGCGAGGACGACGGCGCCGACGAACACCGACGCGATTCCGATGCTCACGAGCACCCGACGAGACAGGACCTGGCCCGACACGGTGCCGGGCATGGTATCGGCGCCGTGGTCCCACGGCGCCGGGCGCGCGGCGACGCCGACGGCCCTGCGCGAGGGTGCGAGCTGCACGCCCGCCGCACCGCTACATTCCGCCGGATGGCCAGCGGCCCGCTCGCGGCTGGTGTGGGCACACCCTCGAGCAGCGACGGGCGGGCGCTCGCCGAGCGGGTCGCCGGCACGCGACGCGACGCCTGGCGCTGGCTCCGGTCGAATCGACTCGCGCTCGGCCTCGGGACGCTCGCCGCCTTCTTGACGTGGCCCGGGCCGACGCGACTTCCGTCCGGATCGGACCTCGACCTCTCCTGGATGTACGGCCTGCAAGAAGCGGCGCATCTCGGCCTCCGGTTCGGCCCAGGCATCGTCTGGACGTACGGCCCGCTCGGGTACCTGGGCAATGCGGCGATCTTCGTGCCCCGGTACGGCCTGCTCGCCGTCATCGCCCTCGGCGTGGCCTGGCTGCTGCTCGCCGTCACGATGACGACCTTGGCGATGCGCCGCCTCGGGATCGTCGCCGTCGCGCCCGTCACGGTGCTGCTGTTGTTCCTCGCGCCGTCCGTCGACCTGAGCTGGCTCGTTCTCGTGGTGCCGCTCCTGGTGCTGTGGGTCGTGCCGCGTCTGCTGCGGGATCCCGGGTGGTCGTCACCGGCCGTCGTCGGCGTCGCCGTCCTTGCGGCCGCGCTCTTGCTCACGAAGGCGACTGCCGGCATCGAGGTGCTCGCCGTCGCGGGATCCGCGATCGTCCTGGGCGGGGCGATGGCGGGCGGCGTCCGCGCCGCGGCTCGCAACGCCGCCTGGCTCCTGGGCGGTCTCGTCGTCGTTGTGCCGGCGCTGTGGGTCATCGTGGGTCAGCCGCTCGGCAACCTTCGTGGTTGGCTCAGCGGATATCTCCAGATCACGACGGGCTACACCTCGGCGATGGGAACGTCGTCATCGAGCCTGGCGTGGCAATACCCCGCCGCGCTGTTCCTGGTCGTCTGCTTGGTCTTCTGCATCGCCCAGACACCGAACGTGCCGCGGCCAGCGCGCGTGGTCCTCGCCGTTGTCGTGCTCCTCGGGTTGTATGTGGCCTTCCGGGCGTCGTTCACCCGCCAGACGGGCGTCGAGTTCTTCGTCGCCGCGACCATCGTGCCAGTCGCCTTCGCGACGCGGTGGCCGCTCTCGAGGTGGTTCACGCTCGCCCTCGCGGGTGCCGTCGCCCTGGCGGTGACGGGCGATCTGTCCATCAACGCGATCATCGATGTGCCTGGTCATGTCGGCACGGCAGTCGATGCCGCGCACCTCGTCGTGTCACGCGGGTACCGCGCGAGCTGGATGACCGCGCAGGCGGCGCGATTGCGGAGCGACCTCGACGTCCCACCCCAGATCCCACCGCGCGTCGGGAGCCGAACGGTCGATATCCTGCCTTGGGACGCCGCGTTGGCCTTCGTGAGTCCCAGTCTGCGTTGGCATCCCCTCCCGGTGTTCCAGGACTACGCCGCCTACACCCAGGAGCTCGACGACCGAAACGCAGCGGCGCTTGCCGGGTCGCAGCGTCCCGACGACATCATCCGTGAGGCGCCCGCCGCGATCGACGGCCGATCGCAGCGCTTCGAGTCACCGCACGAGAACCTCGACATCCTCTGTCGCTACCACGTGGTGCTGGCCGAGGGCCGGTGGCAGCTCTTGACGGCTCGGAAGGACCGCTGCGGCGCCGTGAGGCGCACCGCGACGATCGCCGCACGCTTCGGCACGCCCGTCCAGGTGCCGGTGTCGAGCACCGACGTCGTGGTGGCGCGGCTCAGCGGCGCCGGCTCCTCCGTGGGTGACACGGTGCGGGCCGCGCTGCTCCGGGGCCCCGCGTTCTACGTGTCGGGTGATCGGGGCGGGACCTGGTACCGGTTCGTCCCGGGCACCCAGCAGTCCTGGCACATCATGAGCTGGCCGACGTGCGCCGCGCCCGACCTGTTCAACCTGGGATCCCCGTTTCGCACGCTGACGATGTCCAACCACCAGGGGCGGGCGACGACTGCCCGCGCCTACGAGGTGCAGTTCGCGACGATCCCCTACGCCTGCTAGCCGGTGCCGAGGAACGCGGTCGAGCGACGGATCTGGTCACGCGGCGCAGCGCGACGTGACCGTCTGGGCGCGACGCGAGGCGCTCCGCCTAGATGAGGCCGCGATCGATCGCGTCGACAACCCAGGGCACGACGACGTCGAGCATCTCGTCGAGCGACGTGGTTGCCTCGAATCCGAGCACATTCTTCGCCTTCGTCACCGACGGGACGCGTCGCTGCACGTCGAACTCGAAGGGCTCGTCGCTGACCCACCGGAACGCCTGGTCCGTGTTGATCCGCCGCCAGATGTTCTCCGCGAGCTCCAGGACGGTCGTCGACTCGGAGGTCGACAGGTTGAAGTCTTCGTTCCGGGCCGCCGGATCCTCGAGCGCGGTCACGATGCCCCGGGCGAGGTCCGCGCCGTAGGTGTAGTGACGGACCTGTTCGCCGCTGCCGAGGATCCGCAGCGGATCCTGGCCCTTCACGACCTTCTGCACGAGGTCGGGCACGACGTGGCTCATGGCGAGCTTGACGTTCCCGCTCAGCACCTCGGCCTCGCCCGTCGCCCGGACCTCGCCGATCCCGACGCAGTTGAACGGCCGCAGGATGGTGTACGGCAGGCCGTACTGGTCGTGCGCGGCGTGCGCGAAGTACTCGACGGCGAGCTTCTGGAACCCGTAGGACGACAGCGGCGGCGGGATCTCGTGCTCCTGGCCTTCGACGGAGGGCCACGCGGCCGCGGACTCGAAGACCATCGAGGAGCTCATGTAGGTGACCTTCTGGAGCTGGCCCTCGCGGTGCGCGGTGATCGCCGCGTCGCAGGACGACGCGATGATCCGCTCGTTCTGCGCGAGCAGGTCGTACGCGTAGGTGTGGAAGTACGAGATCCCGCCGATGAGCGCCGCGCCGGCGATGAAGTGGTCGCAGTCCATGAGCAAGTCGGTCATGAGGGCCGTGTCCCGCACGTCGCCCTCGACGAGCCGGTAGCTCGGGTGCGTGTCGTAGGACTTCGCCACGCGGCCGTACTTGGAGTGGTTGTCGACCCCGGTCACCGTGTAATCCCGGCGGAGGAGCTCCTCCACGACGTACCCACCGATGAACCCGGACGAGCCGGTCACCAACACCTTCGGCATGCGCCTAGCCCTTCGAGGTGTGCTTCGCGCGCACCTGCTCGGGTGTCAGGCGCGGGCCGAACGCGAACGTGTACCAGCGCAGGTACCGCGGAATCCACTTGTAGACCCGGAAATTCGATGTGCCGCTGGTGCGCTCGAGCCAGATCGTCGGGACCTCCACCACCGGCAGGCGGAGCCGCCGGGCCTTGGCGACGAGCTCGATTCCGATCTCGAAGCCGGTGTCGGACTGGATCCCGACGGAGCGCACGAACTCCGTCGAGTACGCCTTGAACGAGTTCGTGGCGTCGCGGGTGCCGACGCGACCGATCCAGTACAGCGACAGGCCGGCGATTCGGGACAAGCTGCTCTTCGCTGGCGGTCCGCCGACCTGGCGACCGCCGCCCATGTAGCGCGACGCCGCGGCGATCACGACGCCGCGCTCGACGAGCTTGCAGAGCACGTCGATCTGCTCGGGGTCGTCGCTGCCGTCGGCCATGGTGATGACGACGACGGGCGCCCGCGCCCGGTCGATCCCGTATCGGATCGCCCGGGCGGGACCGCGGCCGTAGGTGTTCAGCGTCGGCACGACGCGATCGTCTTCGTCCCGGTACTTCTGCAGGTAGGGGACGGTGGAGTCGGCCTCGTCGTCGTAGACGACCAGCACCTCACAGGGCGTCTGGACCGCCTGCAGGATGCGGCGCAGCACCGGGACGATCGCCTCGCCCTCGTCATAGGTCGGGATGACGACCGACACGCCGGACGTCTCGACGTCGGTCAAACGCGCACTCCGGCCTCGCGGAAGTTCGAGATGTCCACGATCGGCGTGCTGACCTTGAGCTCGCGATAGCAGGCATGCGGCGCACCGATGATCAGCAGGTCGGCCGCCGCGACGACCTCGTCGAGGGGGCGAAGGTCCGGGTCGACGGTCACGTGCGGGTCGTGCGTGAGCACGCCAGCGGTCTTGAACCGGAGGATGCGCTTCAGCTTGTAGCTGAGGCTCGACCGGATGTCGTCGGACTCGGCCTTGAAGGCCATGCCGAGGATGCCGACCGTCATCGCGTCGAGGTTCGAGTACTGGCGCTCGAGGCACGCGACCACGTAGAGCGGCAGGCCCTCGTTGATCATCATGCTCGCTTGGCCGAGGTGGAAGTTGTTGTTGTTGAACGCGGCCAGCTGCATCGTGTCTTTGAACAGGCAGGGGCCGGCGGCGAAGCCTGCGCTCGGGAGATCGGCGGCGCGCGGGTACTTGTAGCCAACGGCCGAGCGGATCCGCTCGTAGTCCAGCCCGAAGTCGTTCGCCATCATGAAGAGCTGGTTCGCACTGGCGAACTTGATGTAGCGCCACACGTTCGTGAAGAGCTTGGCCAGCTCGGCTTCCTCGGGCTCCAAGTGCACGACCTCGTGGGTGAGGTTGCGGAACAGCTTCCCGGCCCGGTCCAGCGCCCGCGGCGAGCGTGACGCAACGATCTGGGGCAGCTCGTAGAGCTCGGTCATCGCCCGGCCCTCGGCGATTCGCTCGGGGCAGAACGCCACGTCGACGCGCAGGCCGCGGCGCTCGATCAGGCGCTCGACCATGGCCGTCACCCCTGGGTAGACGGTGCTGCGGAGGATGAGGACTTGCCCGTCGACGAGCGAGTCGCCGATCTCCTCGATCGCCGCGCTCACCGCGTTGAGGTCGGGGTTGAGATGCTCGTCGATGGGCGTGCCGATGACGATCACCACGTGTTCCGCCGACCGGATCGCCTCGGGGTCGGACGTCGCGTGAATGCGGCCCGCCTCGAGCACCGTGGCGAGCACCTCGGAGGCGCCGGGCTCCTCGAAGGGCATCCTCCCGGCGTTCACGGCGGCGATCGCCTCGTGGTTGAGGTCATAGAGCGCCACGGAGAGGCCGCGCTCGGCGAACGCCAGACCGAGGGGCAGCCCGACGTGACCGCAGCCCCCAACGATCACGACATCAAGCGGACGGCTCACTCGCTGACCCTCTTCACACGGCGCTCGCCAACGTCGAGCGACTCGTCTCCGCCGGGAAGGAAGCATTGTATTCTGCGCCCTTCGGTGGTGCCATGCTCGATGCGTCAGCAGCAGCGCGTGCTGCGGTTGGCGCCGATGTTCGCTCGGGAGCCCCGGTGACGGACCCAGACGCGGGCGCGGCCGGCGCCGGAATCAACTACCAGCGCCTGTACGAGTTCCGCTTCCAACACGTCGAGCAACGCGCGCGCCAGGCCGTCTGGGACGAGATCGCCCCGTGGCTCCATCGGGCGCTCGGGAAACCCGAGCGGGTCCTCGACCCCGCCGCGGGTCGGGGCGAGTTCATCCGCGCGGTGCCGGCCGCCGAGCGGTGGGCGATCGACATCGTCGACCACGAGTCGGAGGGATGGAGCCCGGACATCCGGCGCATCGTGGGGGACGCCCGGCACTGCGAGCTGCCCGATCGCTACTTCGACGGCATCCTCCTCTCGAACTTCCTCGAGCACTTCACGTCGCAGGAGGAGATCGGCGCCTTCTTGCAGGGCATGGCGCGCACGCTCAAGCCCGGCGGGCGGATCGCGGTGCTCGGGCCCAACTTCCGGTACTGCGCGCGTGAGTACTTTGACTGCGCCGATCACACGATCGCGCTCACCCACATCGCGGTGTCCGAGCACTTGTAC
>CAVSWH010000010.1:0-7345 GCA_963731625.1 uncultured Actinomycetes bacterium | reverse complement strand
CGCGAGGTCCGAGCAGTCCGCGAGCAGCGCCGGCGCCTCGCTGTCCACCATCCGCAGCAGACGGCGGTCGCGCATCGAGACGATGAGCACCGATCCGTCCCACCAGAACCCGAGCCCGGACGGGTCGCCGGCGACCTCGGCCACGACATCGACGGTCCCGTCGGGCTGGACCCGTAACACCTGCTGGGCGTGCATGTCGGACACCCAGAGGGCGCCCTCATGCCATCGGGGCCCCTCGAGGAAGGCGCGCCCGTCGAGGAGGGTCGTCGGCTCGGCGCTCATCGCAGCGTCGTCGTGGTCGACGCGGCTGGGTGCCTCGGCGACACGTCGTGATGGCGGAAGACCGCACCGGCCAGCACCGTGGCTCCGATGAAGACGGTCGCGATGCCGAGGCTGACGAGCACCCGGCGAGGCAGGATCGCGCGCAACACGGCGTCGGGATCGTAGCGGGACGGTGTCGGTGCTCGGCCGCCGGGTCCGTCTCGGGGCAGCGCCCTACGGTCCCCCGGTGCCGCTGTGCACCGGCCCGTCGACCGGGCCGGGCACGGCGTCGGGCGTCTCGTGCCGCGCGGCGGATCCGTGCACGGTCTCGCCCCCCTAGTGTCGTCGACCGGACCACACCAGCTCTACCACCGACGCCCAGGAGCGTGGACGTTGAACGCTGAGGGCGAGCCCGGCGGCGAAACCGGGCGTCGGTAGGTGAGGGCGACGTGCGAGCGACCGGCCGGGATGGCGACGGCGCGGGCGGCGTAGCGACGCGGAGCAGGGTCTCGACGTGGCCGTTCACGGTGGCGGTCGAACCGGGCGCGTACGCGTCGGCCATGACGACAGCCCGCCTGTGGGGTCCGCACCGTGTACCCGGCGCCGTCGATGCGATGGGCTCGGGCACCGCAGTGCTGCTCGGCCGGCACCCCGGTGCACGCCGCGTTCCGCGCCGCCGAGTCCCTCGTCGGGCTCCACGACCATCGCCTGGCGGTAGGCGAAGCCGGGCGTGGTGAAGGCGAGAGCGCCGCCGGCCGGTTTCGGCCGACGTCCGCCTGGTGGACGACCCACGTGCGGGGTGGGTTGTCCGGCACGTGATACATCGCGAGGTCGGGGCCGCGGTAGATGGGCTGCAGTCCGGCGAGGTTCGGTGCCGTGGCCACCTGTCCGCGTGATCGTGGGATCGGCGACGGCGATGGTCAGCCGGCGCGGGCGAGCAGGTCGCCGCGCACCGTGGTCGGCGTGTAAGTGCTGAGGAAGCCGCCCAGGGCGGGCTTGCTGAGCGCCCCATTCGCCGAGAACCCCCCGACGACGTTCCAGGCTGGCGTTGCCGCAGCGGCACGACGCTGTCGTAGCCACCGCCGTCGTCTAGCGACTCCACGAGGTTGGTGTTGGCCAGGAAGGCCATGAGCCCGAGGATGCGCTGCGGGCTGTCCGGGTGTCGCGTGGCCCGCTCCGACTCCACGGCGCGCAAGTCGACCGTCGTCGGATACAGGACCGGTGTGTCCGCGGCGTGAACGCTCGGTTGATCCCCGCGCAAAGTGGTACAGCTGGATCGTTGTCCCGAGCATGCGAGGATCCCGACCATCGCCGCGGCCTGTGTCACCGAGATCGGCAGGCCCCCTCACCGTGCCCCGGGACGCGCCACCTCGCGCCAAGCGCGCGCGAGCGCGAGCAGGCCATCGAGGGCGACGGCCGCGAGCAGGACGAGCCCGAAGTCGAAGAGCCAGAGGAGGTACCCCGTCGTCGACAGGCGCGACATCCCGGGCACGAGACGGAAGACGACCCAGCTCAGCACGGGCGCACCCATTGCGACGAGGAACGTGCCGGCCGCGAGCCAGCGGCCCAGCGCGGCGCCGGGACGGCGCAGGGCGAAGCCGACGAACGCGAGCGAGCGGGACGAGCCCCACGTACTCGCCTTTGACGCGAGCGTCAGGACGTCGGGCCTGCCCGCGGAGAAGACGTCGCGAACTGCCCCGCCGAGATCGTGTGCTGCGACACGAACGCCGAGTACGAGACGGTGGCGCGCCCGCCCTCGTTCGCCAGCTTCAGGGTGGGCAGGAGGGTCGCGGCGCCGACCACGGCGGCGGCGCCGAGAAGAGCACCGGGAACAGATCCGCGGCCAGTCGAGTCGACGCAGCCGATCGACGGTGAGCCGGTCCGGTGGCGGGACGATCGCGTGCGCCTCCGTACGTGCCGACGACGCCGAACGCGATGGCGCTCCTGCACGTCCGCCGAGTGCCATGGCCGCGAGCGGCATCCCGGCGGCCAGCGCCGTGCGCCACGAGCGCCGCCGAGCGGCGCGGTGCGTGAGCCACAGCGCCGCTGGCAACCAGGCGACCAACGGCAGGTACGCCTCTACCTGCATCCACGAGGTGTTGAAGCTGGCGATCCAGCCTGTCGCGCCGAGGAGGCCGGCGAGGACCGCAGCCGCAGCTCTTCAGGAACCAAACATGAAGAGCCCACCGGCGAGCACGTGGCCGACGAAGAGGTCGGGTTCCACGACGGCGAGACGAAGCGCGAGCAGGATCCGGACCGGGATAGAGAATCCCGACTGCCCGTTGGCGAGCAGCGCGATGCCGCCGAGGTTGTACGGATTCCAAACGGGATCGTGCCGGCACGCCACGCGTGGGTCTGCACCAACGTGTACGGGTAGAAGAAGTACGCCTGGTCGGCCTGCGGATACGGGAACGAGAACGGCTGGTGCTGCCACGGCGCGAGGTAGAGCTCCGCGCCGGGGATGTTCGAGACGTCTTGCCGCCGAGCAGGGCGGCGAAGAACAGCAGGGTCAGTCCACCGATGTAGGCGACGGCGCCGACGCGCTCCAGCGCGGCCGGTCCCGTGCGGCCCACCATGCGACGACACGCTGCGGGCGTGGGAGCGTCGCCCCGGCCGGGGGGTGCCCCACGGTGCTCACGCCTCGTCGGGCGCGCTCGGCATGGCCTCCGCCTCCGGGAGCCCGACGCGGACCCCGCGGGCGTTGGAGAACTCGCTGGAGGATCGAGCGCGACGCCGAGGCTCACGAGCGCGAGGGCGCCGAGCACGAGGCGCACCGCGACGCTGACCGACGCGCCCGCGATCGCCACGGCGGCGAGAGCGAGCAGCGCGACACGCACAGTGTGAGGACAGTGCCGAAGAGCACGAGCGCCCGCAGGACGATGCGGTCGAGGAACGGCATGAGCATCCGCAGCCCGTGGATGGCGAGGCGCGTGAACGTCATCCGGGAGCGCCCGGCGTAACGCTCGCCACGCGCGCAGGGCACCTTCGTGACGGGCAGCCCGAGGCTGACCAGGCTCGACGAGTAACACAGGTCGAAGTTCGGGTGGAAGACGACCCGGCGCGCCGCCCAGCCCCGGAACGCGGCGAAGTTGCCGCTGTCGATCACCGAGCCGACGAGGAGGCGGTAGGCGGCGCGGAAGAACGCGTAGAAGACATGGAAGCTGATCGAGACGTGGCGCGATGTGCGCTGCGCGATCACGATCGCGTGGACGTTGTCGGGGTGGGTTTCGAGCGGCGCTAGCAGGCGCGGGATGTCTACGGGCCGGTCTTCGCCGTCCGCGTCGAGCGTGACGACGACGTCGGTGTCGCGGCCGCGGCGGCGATGGTCCTCAGTCCCAGCACGAGCGCCCGCTGGTGCCCGAGGCTGTAAGGCGGCCCGATGACCTGCACGTCGTCGTAGCGGTCGAGCTCGTTGATTGCCTCGTCGGACCCTGCAGAATCGTCGATCACCACGAAGCGGATCTCGCGGGTCGGCGACGGCCCGACGACGTCCAGGACGTGCTTGCGCAGGAGGTGGAAGGACTCGACGTCGAAGTACACCGGCGCGACGATCCACAGTCGATCGGTGGCTGCGTCGCCACGCGTCGTCATCGCTGGTCGTCGCGCCGATGCGCCACGGTGAAGACTGAGGTGCCGAACGGGAGCCAGCGGCGCAGCCGGACACCCGTCGTCCCGACACCGATCAGGAGCGCGTTCACGGGCGCGGGCACCGGCCGGAACTCTGCCGCGGGGGCCGCGGCCGCCCGGCGCGCCGGGTGGCGCACGCGGCGCGCGAGCCCGGCGGGCCACAGCTCCGGAAAGAGGTAGGCGGCCTCGTCGACGACGAGCCCCGCGTTGTGCAGGCAGCACACGAGCGACCGCTTCGTGTACCGCCGGTAGTGACCGAGCTCGACGTCCCAGGCGGACCACAGGTGGGGCAGCGCTGGGACCGTGATCACCAGCTGCGCATTGGGTCGCATCGTCGCGGTCAGGGCGCGGAGAAAGCTGACGTCGTCGTCCTGGTGTTCGAGCACGTCGAGCAGCGTGACGATGTCCGCATCACCGAGCTTGTCGATGTCCGCGACCGCTGTTGCGCCATATTCCTGCGTCAGGTTCGCTGCCAGTGACTCAATCGGCTCGATGAAGCGGTAATGCACCTCGGGACGGGACAGGGCGAGCTGGCGGCCGAGCCTCCCGGCGCCGGCACCGACGTCGACCAGGGTCATCTGGCGTCCGGCGGGAAGGTATTGCCGCACAGCGCGCCAGCGCACCTCGTGCCAGAAGTAGGCGGTCGGCAGGTCGTGCTGCTGGAGGAGATGAGCCTCGAGTTGTGCCACGAAGTACCCCCGGCCGCCACCGGAGACAGCGTCGGAACTAGGTCACCGCGCGAGCCACGGCGTCCGGTTCACCGCGTGCCTACGGCAGAACTGCCCCGCACGGCGCGAGACGTTAGTCGATCGACCTGCCGAGCCCGGTTGGTGAGGTGCGCCGTGACGGTGCGGGACGGTGCGACCGTACGTCGTCAACACAAAGCTGCGCGGTGTTGTGATCGCGTCGGTGTGAATCGGATCGGCGTGTTAGGATCCGGCATTCACTCGCTCGTCGCCCGTATTTCTCGCCTCTTGAACGCAGCGCGCGCGACGCCGTTCCGACTTTGGCTCACCTGCTTCCTCATCTTTGCGGGCATCGGCGCGGTGTGGGCGGTGACGACGCCCCCACTCGGCGCGGGAGACGAGTTGTCGGAGGTTGCACGTGCCGTGAGCCTCGTTGATGGGCAACTCGTCAGCCACGGGAAGAACGGGCGCGGATACGGCTACTGGGTCACTGCGCCGGAAGTCTACGCCGACTCGGCGAGAACGACTCTGTGTTACATCGAGAAGCCAGAGGTGCCGCCGAGTTGCGCTCGGTGGCAAGGATCGACTCGCCCGGCGCGATATCAAACGGGTGCCGGGCTAAACCCGCCCGCGTACTACGCGGTAATGGGAGCGATCGCGAAGCCGGCACCGCCGCTTCTGGGCGTGTATCTCATGCGGCTGGCCACCGCACTCCTGTCTGCTGCGCTGCTGGCGTCGGCGGTGGTCAGCCTCCGGAGGCTCCGACTGGGTTGGTTACCGTTGGTCGGCTTCGCCTTCGCGTTGACGCCGACACTCCTATACATGACGGGGATCGTGGACGCCAACGGCCTCGAGATGACCGCCGGGGCGGCGCTGTGGTGTGCGGGCGCGGTGATCGCCCTCGGGTCAGGTCCGCCCGGTCGCCGAGAGCTCGCGAGCTTTGCCGCGGCAGGTGTCATCCTCGCCATCAACCGACAGACTTCGCCGCTTTGGCTCGCGCTCATCCTCGTGACGCTCGCCTGTCTCGCACCCTGGTCCCGATTGCGCGAGCTCGCGCGAATCGGCGCTTCCGCTGGTGTTGCCTCGCGTCGGGACGCTCGCGCTCTTGCAAACGGCGTGGGTTGTGCACTTCAAGACCCTGGCGATCACCTATCCGCAATACGGCGCGTTCTACCAGGGGACAACGACTGCGATCCGCGCGTCGATCGGACAAAGCTGGGTCCTGTACGTCCAGCAGATCGGCAACCTCGGCTACTTCGTGGACAACTCACCGTATGCTGTGATCTTCCTCTGGACAGCTGGGCTGGCCTTCCTCGTCGGATTGGCCTGGCTGTTCGGCGTTCGCCGGCATGCTGCCGTCCTCGCCGGCGCCATCCTGGCGTCGGTCGGCGTCCCGATGTTCTTCCTCGCGCTGAAGGCCAGCAAGGATGGCCTGTACTGGTCCGGCCGGTACGGGTTGCCGTACTCGGTCGGGGTTCCGATCATTGCGGGTATTGCGATCGCTCGCTCGGATAGTGCTCGGATGGTGATCCGCAGTCGCCTCGTCGCGATCCTCGCGGGGCTCTTCGTCACGGCCGAGCTGCTCGTACGGCCAGGAGCTTCGCCGCTACACCGTCGGGCGAGACGGGGAGGTTCTGTTCTTCTCCGCGTCTTCAGCTACAGCTGGGCACCGGCGGTCATCGGCCACCCATCGTCTTGCTCGGCGCCTTTGGCGTGCTGATTCTCATGCTGGCCGCGGTGCTGTTCTGGTTTCCTACGCAGGGCTTGCCCGAGCCCGTCGAGCCCGGCGGGCTCCGCCCATCGGGTGTGGCGACGGCGACGGGCTCGATGGTCCCGCCCCGCCGACCGGCGAGCGAACGTTGCAGCGGCACGCGGCAGCGACGCGGCCCGACGCCGGCGAGCGGCGTGCGGATGGAGAGTCGGGTTGACCCCTCGGTTGGGTGCTCCGGCCATCGGACCGACGGGGCTGCGCGGGCCTGGTGTGAGGCTCCGCGTGCCGCTGTGAGCAGCGGACTCGTGATTGCCTGGCCTCCCCAGGGCGGGGGTGGGTGACGTGAGTCCTACGGCGGGGGACCTGAGTCCGGGCGGCGAGGTGCACGCGCCGAGGCCCAACGGCTCGGGGAGGACGACCTCGCGTACGTCCTCCTGGGCCGCGCCGACTACCAGATCACGGCCGGGTCCGTGCAGCTCGACGGACGGAGTTGCTCGGCCTGCCGACGTGGCGCCGCGCTGAGCTCGGCCTGTTCCACGCCATGCAATACCGGATCAGCATCGTCCCATCCCGGAGCCAGCCGAGGTCCGAGGGGTCGCCGCTGACTTCGGCGATGGTCTTGATGCCGCCGTCAAGCGTGACCCGCAGCACCTCGGGGCGTGCATGTCGGACACCCTGAGCGCGCCGTTGTGCCAGCGTGGCCCTTCGAGGAACGCCCGGCCCCTGGTCAGCGTGACGAGATCGCTCATGGGGACACGTTTGGGGCCGAGGCGGGTCGCAGTCAAAGGGTTGTGCGGTGGATCATGGTGGCGAACGACCGCGCCGGCACGCACGATCCCGCCAACGAACGCGGTTGCGATGACCAGGCTCACGACGACGCGGCGGGGCAGGAGCTGTCGCAAACGGGTTCGAGGATGTTACGGGATCGGAGCCCGACTCGTCGCTGGCTGGCGCGCTGGCGCGTCATTAGGGTGTCGACGCGACTCGCGGAGGTGCGCCGTGCGGTTCTTCTCGTTCCACTTGATGCCCTACATCGGCCTGGACCCGTCGTATGACGGTC
>CAVSWH010000009.1:0-22874 GCA_963731625.1 uncultured Actinomycetes bacterium | reverse complement strand
CTGGCGCTCGAGCTCCCGCCGGATGACGTCGGCGATCGCAGGATCCGTGGCTTCGAGCACGGGGGGGTCGAACACGGCGCCCAGCGTATCCGGCAAGGCCTGGCGCGGCCCGGGGAGGCGGCGCGTGAGATGCCGTCGGTGCGCCACCACGAGCGCGAGACTCGATCGGTGGTGCTCCGACCCGCCGCCACACCACCGCCCGCGGTGGAGACGGCGGTGCGCGTCGCCCGTCACTACGGCCCGGCGACCGGCTTCTCCGGCGGCATGGCCGCCGTGCTCGAGGCGGTGCTCGAGCTGCCGCTGCGCCGCTACCGGGCGGAGCTGGTCGCGACCTGGACACCCGAGGCGCGCTGGTGGGGCGCCGCGCTCGTCACCCGCGCGCTCTGGGGTCTGCTGCGCGGTCGGGACCGGCCGGTGACGCACGTCCACCTGTCCGTCGGCGGGTCCTTCGTCCGCGAGGGCGCCGTCGTCGTCGTCGCCCGCGCCCGGCGCCTCCCCGTCGTGGTCTCGCTGCACGGCGGCGAGCTGCCAGCGTTCGCCGCGCGGCATCCCCGGCTGGTCCGCTTCGTGCTGGGACGCGCCGACGCGGTCGTGGCGCTCGGGCCCCACAGCGCCGAGCAGGCCGGTGGCTGGGCGCCCCCCGGGACGCGGATCGAGGTCATCCCGAACCCGGTGGAGCTGACCGCGACGACCCCCGCGGGCGACACGGAGGAGCGCGTCGTGTTCGCCGGGGTGCGCTCCTATCTGAAAGGGGTCGACGTGCTCCTTGCCGCGTGGCCGGCGATCCGCGCGCGCCGGCCCGGCGCACGGCTCATCCTCGCCGGCCCGCCGGGCGACCTCGACGTGGCGGCGGTGACAGCGAGCGGCGGGATCGAGGTCCCGGGGACGATGACGCGCGAGGAGATCCGTGCGATCCTCGTCGGCGGTCGTGTCGCGGTGCTGCCGTCCCGGGTCGAGGTGCTGCCGATGTTCCTGCTCGAGGCGATGGCGTCGGCCCGTCCCGTCGTCGCCACGCCCGTCGGTGACGTCGCGTGGCTCGTCGGCGACGATGGCGCCGTCGTCCCCGTCGGCGACGCCGACGCGCTCGCCGGCGCGATCACTCGGATGCTCGAGGATCGTGAGGCTGCCACGGTGACCGGCGAGCGGCTGCGCGTCCGTGCGGAGCGCGCGTTCGCCCCGACGACCGTCGCCGCACAGCTCGAGAGCCTGTACGACTTCGCGACCGAGCACGCGGGCGCGCGATGACCGTTCCCCGCCCGACCGGCTCGGACGTGACCGTGATCATGCCGGCGTACAACACCGTGGCGATGGTCGACACCGCCCTGGCGTCGATCGCCGGCCAGACGGTCGCCCCGCACGCCGTCCTCGTCGTCGACGACGGGTCCACCGACGGCACAGGCGACCGCGCCGAAGCGTGGACGACGCGCTTGCCGCTCGAGGTGGTGCGCCTCAGGCCGAACGGCGGCATCGGCCTCGCGAGCGCCGCGGGTGTCGCGCACGTCGGGACCCCGCTGGTCGCCCACCTCGACGCCGACGACGCGTGGCTGCCCGATCACCTCGAAGTGATGCTCGCGACGTTCGCCGAGCACGGCGGGATGGTGACCACCCAGGAGCTCGCGTGGGTTCCCGGTGTCACGATGCGCACCACACCGGCTCGCGAGCGGATGGTCCCACCCGCGGCGCGACAGCTGCGCGCCATCATCGAGAACAACTTCGTCTTCGCCGGGACGCTGTTCCAGCGCGCGGACTACGCGCGCGCCGGCGGGTACCGCGACCTGCGCAACGGCGAGGACTGGGACCTGTGGATCCGGATGATCCGCGACGGGGTGGTCGTGCACCGCACCGACCACCCCACCTATCTGTATCGGATCCGCCCCGACAGCCTCTCCTACGGCCACCGCAGCGCGGAGGCGAACGTCGAGATCATGCAGACCGTCGTGGCCGAGGCCACGACGGACCAGGAGCGGCGCTGGGCGCTCCGGGGCCTCCGGCGCCGGCGGGCCGCGCTGGCGATCGCGCAGGCGATCGCCTGTGGGCGCGCCGGGGACCGCCGCGGCGCACGGCAGGCGGCTGCCCGGGCGCTGTCCGAGCGCAGCCGGGTCGTGCCGGCGCTCGCGCTGCTGGCACTCCCCCGTTGGGCGTCGACCGTGCGCGATCGGCGGGCCGCGGCCCGCGTCGCCGGCTGATTCAGGCGTCGAGCTCGACGAGCCCGCCCTCACCGAGCCGGTAGCGGCGCCCGCACTCGCAGGTCGAGCGCGTCGCCGAGACGATTGCCGCAGGCGCACACCCAGCCGACCCGGCGTGCGGGGGCACCGGCAACCAGTGCATGCGCGTCGACGTTGCCGGAGACGGTCGCGCCGGCGGCGACGAGGGCGCTGCGCCCGATGCTGATGCCGCACAGGATCGTGGCGTTGGCGCCGATGCTCGCCCCCGACTGCACGGTGGTGGTCGAGAAAGGCTCCTCGCGCCGCCATCGCCCGGCACGTGGTGTCCGGTCGTTCGTGAACGTGACGCCGGGCCCGACGAAGACGTCGTCGTGGATGGTCACGCCGTCCCAGACCATGACCCCGTTCTTGAGGACGACCCGGTCGCCCACCGACGCGCCACCCTCGACGAACACGCCGTCGCAGACGTTGCAGTCGGCGCCGACCACCGCGCCCGGCATCACGTGTGCGAACGCCCAGACCCGGGTCCGTGGTCCGACGGACTCGCTCTCGCAGAGCGCGGTCGGATGGATCTGGGCTGTCTCGTCACGCGCCATGCCGGGCCACCGCTCGTCGGAGGGCGTCGCACACCCGCGCCTGCTGCGCCTCGGTGATGCCGGGGTAGATCGGGAGGGAGAGCACGGTCTTGGACGCGGCCTCGGCGACCGGAAAGCTGCCCTCGCGCCCGCCCAGGCCGCACAATGCCGGTTGGAGGTGGACCGGTCGGGCGTAGTGCACGCCCGCCTGGATCCCGTCCGCGTGGAGATCGGCGAGCACCTCGTCGCGCGCCGCGACCCGCACCACGTAGAGGTGCCAGACGTGCTCGTTGCCCGGCGCGGTGTGCGGGCGCTGCACGGCGTCGACGCCATCGAGGAGCGCGTCGTAGCGGCCGGCGGCGACCCGACGATCCTCGTTCCACGTCGGGAGGTGCCGCAGCTTCGCTCGCAGCACGACGGCTTGCAGCGTGTCGAGACGGGAGTTCACGCCGACGAGTCGGTGCTCCCGGCGCTCGATGCCGTGGTTGCTCACGGCGCGGACCGCGCCCGCGACGTCGGCGTCGTCGGTCACCACGGCGCCGGCGTCGCCGTAGGCGCCGAGGTTCTTGCCCGGGTAGAAGCTCGTCGCGGCGGCGCGCCCGACCGTGGCGAGGCCGTGGCCGTCCTGGCGCGCGCCCTGCGCCTGCGCGGCGTCCTCGAGCACGACGACGTCCGCCGGCGCGAGCGCCCGCACGGCTGCCATGGGCGCCATCTGGCCGTAGAGGTGCACGGGGATGATCGCTCGCGTGCGCGGCGTGAGGCGACGCTCGACCTCGGCGGGGTCGAGGAGCAGACATTCGGGGTCGCAGTCGGCGAGGACGAGGGCCGCGCCGCAGCGCAGCACTGCCTCCGCCGTGCCGACGAAGGTGTTCGCCGGGACGATGACCTCACTCCCGGGCCCGATCCCCGCGGCGCGCAGGCTGAGCTCGATCGCGTCGGTGCCGTTCGCGACGCCGACGCAGTGCCGGACCCCGACGAACTCGGCGAACTCCTGTTCGAACGCCTCGACGTCGGGTCCGAGGACGAAGGCGTTCGTCGCGATCGTCCGGGCGAGGCCCTCCGAGACGTCGTCGGCGACCCGGGCGTGCTGCCACGCCAGGTCGACGAGCGGGATGGAGGCGGGCGTCGTCACGGCGCGCTCGTGGCCGCGGGCTGCCGGTAGTCAGGCGGACGCGTGAGCTGGCGCACCCGACGTCGGAGCGACGCCGGCAGTGACCGGCGTGCGCCGTGGAGCGCCGCGAGCCGCGTGCCGCGCAGGACGGCGGGCGCCACCCAGGAGGCCCGCCGCGGGATCGGGTGCGCGGCCGCGTCGACGTACCAGTCCGCGAGCTCGTGACCCAGGGTGCGGACGCTGATGTGCTCGACCGCGTACTGCCGGCCGAACGCGCCGAGCGTGTCGCGTGTCGCCGCGTCGCCAACCAGCGCGCCGAGCGCCACCTCGAGGTCATGGTTGTCGGGTTCGCCATCACCGAGGCCGTAGAAGTCGGCCAGGCGCAGCGTGTCCGCGGTCTCGGGCGTGACCGTGCGCGCGAAGCCGTGCGCGCCGACCACGACCGTCGGCTTGGCGAACGCCATCCCCCGCCCCGCCGACGTGCCCATGCCGACGACCACGTCGGCCGCGGCGTACGCGGCACGCGGGTCGGGCAGGGCGCCGGTCAGCCGCACGACGGTCCGACCGGCTCCCTCGTTCACGCGGTCAGCCTGCGTCGTGATCGCGCCACGGAGCTCACCGTCGCCGACGATCGTGAGGTCGACGTCGGCGCTGCGGGCGAGGCGCCCGACGACGTCGATGCTGCGCTGGATGCCCTCGCCCTTCAGCTCCCGCGCGAGGCGGGACACGATCACGACATGGCAGGTGCCCGGCGCGAGGCCGTACGTCCGGGCGAAGCAGCCGGGATCCACCCCCGCGGCGCCCGGCGCGTCGCCGTCGGTGTCGATCGGCGCGGCCTGCGTGTAACTGCCGCCGGGGCGTCGCGCCTGGTCCGCGGCGGCGAGCTGCGCGGTCATGAAGCTCGTCGGCATCCCCGCCGGCAGGACCGGCGGCGGCGTCACGGCCGTGATGCTGGCGAAGAGGGGGATCCGCCACCGCAGGGCGACGAAGTAGGCGGTGTAGATGGACTTCCAGTCCCAGGCGTGCACCAGGTCGGGGCGCTCCTCGCGGCAGGCGTCGCGGATGGCGCGGGCGCTCGCGGGGCGGATGCCGCAGCCGCCGGGCGGTCCGAGCCGCAGCCGGAGCCCGGTGTCGTGGATGTGGCGCTCGAGCGGGCCGGGCGACGCGAGCAGGGACAGGTCCCAGCCCCGCTCGTCACGGACGGCGGCGGCGAAGTCGATGGCGGTCACGGTGCTCCCACCGATCGCCAGGTCGTACATGACCACGAGGACCTTCATGCCGGCCGATCGACGAGGGCCGCGGCGAGACGCTCCACGATCCAGGCCTGCTCGGCCGGCGCCAGCGACTCAAACAGCGGAAGGATGAGCGAGGACCGAACGAGGCGCTCGGTCACGGGCAGCGACGCGTGCGCGTCGGCGTACGCCGGCTCGAGGTGCGCGGCCATGACACCGCGCCGCGTGGCGATCCCGTCGGCGAGCATCCGGGTCATGACGGCGTCCCGGTCGACGTCCTCGGGCAGCGAGACCGAGAACGACTGATAGTTCGTCGTGCCCCACGGTGGGTCGTGCGGCACGCCGATGTCGGGGTGCGCGCCGAGCAGCTCCTGGTAGCGCGCCGCCTGCTCGCGCCGGTGCTCCACCATCGGCTCGAGCTTCCCCAGCTGCACGAGCCCGACCGCGGCCTGCAGGTCCGTCATCCGGTAGTTGAAGCCCACCTCGCCGTACGACTCGATCACCGGCACGTCGCTGGTGTGCCGCTCCGCAGCGCTGACCGACATGCCGTGCTCGCGAAGGGCCCGGGCGCGAGCCGCCCAGTCGGGCCGGCGCGACACGAGCATGCCGCCCTCGCCGGTCGTGACGAGCTTGCGGGGATGGAACGAGAACGTCACGAGCTCGGAGTCGGGGCCGATCAGGTGGCCGTGATAGGTCGAGCCGATCGCACACGCCGCGTCCTCCACGACGAGGATCCCGCGGTGGGTCGCACAGGGCGTGCAGGGGGTCGAGGTCGGCCGGCACGCCAACCTGGTGCACGACGATCACCGCGCGCGTCGCCGGGGTCATCACCGCCTCGACCGTCTCGGCCGTCACGTTCTGGGTGCACGCGTCGACCTCGGCGAAGACGGGGCGCGCGCCGACGTAGGTCGGCGCGTTGGCGGTCGCGATGAACGACAGCGACGGCACCACGACCTCGTCGCCGGGTCCCACAGCGGCGATGCGCATCGCGAGGTGGAGCGCGGCGGTGCACGACGACACGGCGACCGCGTGGTCGGCCCCGACCGTCTCGGCGAACGCGGTCTCGAAGGCAGCCACACGCGGCCCCTGCGCGATCCAGCCGGACCGCAGCGCCTCGGCGGCGGCGAGCGCCTCCTCCTCGCCCAGCCAGGGGCGCATGACCGGGACGCGTGGCGCCATCACGCCCCGGGTGGATTGGCCGTCGCCGCCCGTTCCGAGCGCCACCAGGCGACGAGTCGCCGCAACCCCTCCTCCAGGTCGACCTCGGCCTCGAAGCCGAGGAGCTCGCGCGCACGGTTGGTGTCGGCCAGTCGGCGCTGCACGCGGTTGACGGCGCGCTCCGGCCCGTACTCGGGGTCGGCGTCGGCACCCATGACGCGCAGCAGCGTTGCGGCCAGCTCGCGGAGGCTCGTCTCGACGCCCGTGCCGACGTTGCAGACGACGTCGCTCACCGGGGCGACCGCGGCGCAGAGGTTGGCGCGCGCGACGTCGGCGACGTAGACGAAGTCCATCGTCTGGTCACCGGTCCCGAGGATGAGCGGGGCCTGTCCTTCGGTGATCCGCTCCATCCAGCGCACCAGCACCTCGGTGTAGACGCCGTGGATGTCCATGCGCGGCCCGTAGACATTGAAGTACCGGAGCGCGACGTAGCGAAGGCCGTACATGTCGTGGAAGCTGCGGAACAGCGCCTCGTCGAACGCCTTCGCCGCGCCGTACAACGTCCGGTTCGCGTAGGGGTGGTGGTCCTCGCTCGTCGGGAAGGCCTCGGCCTGGCCGTACACCGACGCCGACGACGCCAGGACGACGCGGCCGACGTCTGCCCGCGCCGCGGCCTCGGCGAGGTTGAAGGTGCCGTCGATCATGGTCTCGAGCGCGAGCCGCGGCTCCTCGGCGCACTGGGTGATGCGGATCGCGGCCTCGTGGAAGACGACGTCGACGCCGTCCATCGCGGCGCGAACCGCGTCGGGCTCCCGGATGTCGCCCTCGATGACGGCGATGGTGCGGCGATCCCGCGCCGCGGCGAGGTTCTCCCAGCGGCCCCGGTCGAAGGTGTCGAACACCCGGATCTCGGACACGGCGGTGTCGCAGAGCTGGTCCACGATCGTGGATCCGACGAGACCGGCTCCCCCGGTGACGAGGACGCGGGCGCCGTCGAGCGAGTCGGTCACGGTCCGGCCGGCCCTTCGAGCGTCACCAGCGCCCCCTCGGACCCGCGGCTCTTCGCCGCGGCCTCGAGGATCTCGAGGACGCGCACGCCCGACCAGCCGTCGGTCAGCGGCGTGCGTCGCTCCCGGATCGCGCCGGCGAACTCCGCGACCACGAACTCCAATGCTTCCACCGTCTCCGGGAGCGCGGGACTCATCATGTCGCCGCGGCGGTAGTTCACCATGAGGTCGTGTCGACCCGATTCGTTGTCGGGCTGAATCTCGATCCCCCGGTCGAACACGGAGAGCCGCTGGTAGGGGCGCATGTCGTCCCACAGCACCATGCGGGTGGTGCCGGAGAGGATGAGCTGGCGGATCTTGGCCGGGCTGATCCAGCTCACTGTGATGTGCGCGATGGCACCGTTCAGGAGCGGGAGCGTCAGGTAGCCGATGCAGCTGCGTCCGGCGCCGATCGGGTCCGCCCCGTAGGCGCCGACCGCCTGGGGCCGGCAGGCCGGGGGGAGGAGGAAGTCGAAGATGGAGAGGTCGTGCGGTGCCAGGTCCCAGAAGACGTCGACGTCCGACTGGACGATCCCGAGGTTCACGCGGATCGACTCGGCGTACTGGATCTCGCCGATCCGGCCCTCGTCGACGTACTGCCGCATCGTCTGGACGGCCGGCGTGTAGCAGAAGGTGTGGTCGCTCATGAGCACGCGATCGGCACGCTCGGCGGCCTCGACGAGCGTGATCCCGTCCACGACGCTCGTGGCGAGTGGCTTTTCCATCAGCACGTGACGGCCGGCGTCGAAGCACGCCATCGCGATCGGCAGGTGGCTCGCCGGGGGGGTCGCGACGGCGACGGCCTCGACGTCGGCGTCGTCCAACACGGCCTCGAGGGCGGCGGACACGCGCACGTCGCTGCGACGGCCGAGCACCCGCCGGGCGCGGTCCGTGTCCAGGTCGCAGACGTGGACGAGCTCGGTCGCGGGACTCGTCGTGAAGTTGCGCATGAGGTTGGGACCCCAGTAGCCGGCACCGATGACCGCGACGCCGACAGGCGACGTCGTCATCGGGTTGACCTCCCGCACCCGCGCATGAAATTCAGGATACGACGGGGCCCAGCGGGTCCTGCGGTTTACCCCAGCGGTGGCGCGAGGGGCGCGAGCGGCTGGCCACCGCCGCCGACGCTCGCCGACGAGTTGTTCGTGATCACCCGCAGCTGCGCGTGGATCGTGGCGAGGTCGTTGCGCGCCGCACCGAGGAGCGGGTCGGCGCTCGGTTCGGCGTAGAGCGTGAACTGCGAGCTCGCGTCGACGAGGTACGCCCCGTACTGCTGGAGCGCCCGCGCGACCGCGAGGCCGGCGGGCGAGAGCCCGAGCGTGGTGAGGTTCACCGAGGAGGGGATCGCGACGAGCGAGCCCATGTGCAGCGCCCCGGTGTACGTGCCCTGCGAGCCGCTGTCCTCGGAGATTGCCGGCCACACCGGTCCGGGCGTCATCTCCGCACGCGCCACGGCGAAGGCGAGGGCGTGGCGGATCACGCCGCCCTGGATCTCCCAGGTGCGGATCATCCCGCCCACGGCGCTCACGCCGGCGGCGCGGGTCCCGCCCTGCCCGACGCCGGTGCCGGTGATGTCGTTGCGCACGTGGTAGTTCGCCGTCCAGCTCGTGCCCGAGCCGGCCGTGACCCACGTCTCGTCGACCCAGTGGTCGCTCGGGTCCACAACGTTGAGGCTCTGGTCGCCCGGCGTCGGCGCGGACGGTGCCGCGCCGCCGGGGATCTGGTAGTCGGAGCTGCCCGAGGGCGTGCTCATGGTGGCGAGCGGCGAGGAGGTGCTCGCCTGGTAGATCGGCTGCGACCACGAGCCGGCGTTGATGTTCGCCGCGCCCGTCACGAGGTCCTGGGTCCGGGGGTCGGCCGCCGAGGCGAACTGGGCGCCGGAGCCGACCGGCGTGTTCCACGGCGACGTCGAGGAGAACGGCCAGAGGAAGGCGTTCCGGCCGCTGGCGGGCGCGGTCGTCGTGGTCGTGCTCGTCGGGGTCGGCGCGGTCGTGGTCGGCGTCGGGGCGGTCGTCGTCGTGGTGGTCTGGGCCGGGGCCGTGGTCGTCGGGCTGGCCTGCGACGAGCCCGAAGCCGGCGCGGCGGGGGCGGCGGCCGGCGACGGCCCGAAGCCGCAGGAGGTGACGAGGACCGTCATCGCGGGGACGGCGAGCAGGCCCAGGAGCCGTCGGTGCGACTGCACGGCCCGGGAGACGGTCGAGGCCACCCTCGGTCGGGCGTCCGTCGGGCGCTTCCCAGTGCTCCGCACGCTCGCGATATCGACGCTCCGCGCGAGGACTGAACAGAAATCTCACGGAGGGTGGTCAAACGACCACCCGGACTGTGTAAACGCCGCGAATCGGACACTTCGTCTCGCAGGGGCTCGTGGGCGGGCGCACTCCCGGCGTCGGGCCGCCCGGTGGGTGGGGGTCCCTCGGCCAGCCCGCCGATGCGGGCGCCCGGGGAGGCGCGCCCGATCCCTAAGGTGACGCTTCCGTCTCCGAGACCCCGCGGCATCGCATGAGTGAGACCGACATCGACGCGGCGTGCCGTCGGGAGCCCGTCGTGGTGGCGTTCGGCACTCGGCCCGAGGCCATCAAGCTGGCGCCCGTGCTGCGCCAACTCGGGACGGGCGCCCACCCGGTGCACTCGGGCCAGCACTACTCGCCGGAGCTCGCCGAGTTCATCCACCGCGAGCTCGAGCTCCCGGACCCCCATGCCCAGTTCGCGACCGGCGGCGGGAGCCGCGGCCAGCAGATCGGCCGCGGCACCGAGCTGCTCGATGCTCACTTTCGGCAGCTCGATCAGCCCGTCGTCGTCGTGCAAGGCGACACGAACACCGCGCTCGCCGCCGCCCTGGCCGCGAACGCGCGCCAGCTCGCGCTCGTCCACGTCGAGGCAGGCCTCCGCAGCCACGACCGCTCGATGCCCGAGGAGCACAACCGCGTGCTCGTCGACCATCTCGCCGACCTGCTCTGCGCGCCCACGGACGTCGCGCGCGACAACCTGGTTCGCGAGGGGATCGATCCGGCCCGGATCGTGGTCACGGGCAACACGGTCGTCGACGCCGTGCAGTGGCTCGAGCCGACAGGCGAGGAGCGCGCGGCGCTCACCGGGCGCTACGACGTACCACCGCGACGGGTTCGTGCTCGCCACGTTCCATCGGCCCGAGAACGCGGACAGCCCGGAGCGGATGGCCACGATCCTGGGCGCGCTCGGCGCGCTGCCGATGCCCGTCCTCTTCCCGATCCACCCGCGGACGCAGGCGAGCCTGGAGCGCTACGGCTTGGTGTCGCTGCTCGAGCCGCTCCGCACGGTGCCGCCGCTCGGCTACCGCGAGTTTCTGGCCCTCATCAGCGACGCGGCGCTCGTCATCTCGGACTCGGGGGGCATCCAGGAGGAGGCGAGCGTCCTCAAGCGCCCGGTCATCGTCGTGCGCCACTCGACGGAGCGTCCCGAGATCCTCGGCACCTTCGCCGTGCTCACCCCGCGGGTCGAGGACCTGACGACGGTCGCCGCACCGTGGCTCGAGGACCCGGTCGCCGTTCGCGAGCGCCTGTCGCGCCTGGCGACCCCCTACGGCGACGGGCACGCCGCCGACCGGACGGTGCGGGCCATCGAGGGGCTCGTCGCAACCGACCGCCGCGACTGGCCCGGCCACCCCAACCCGCCGTGAGCCCGGGTCATTCCTGTCGCGGCGGCGCGTACCAGCCGATCGGTGGCAGCGACGGCGGCCCGCCCTCGAGCGTCGGGCCCAGCGCGTAGAAGCCGGGCAGGCTGTCGGCGTCGGCGACCCACCGGATGGGCCGGGGCGGCGGCTTGCGGCAGAGCGCGAACACGACGTACGCGAGGTACACGACCTGACTGGCCGTCGTCACGGCGGCCGCGGCGATGATCCCGTAGGTCCCGACGAACAGGAACAGACCGACCACCGTGGCGGCGGCCGCCCACATCAGCGCGATCGAGTTGGCACCAGGACGTCCGTCGGCGAGGAGCTTGGCCGCGGCGATGGTCCCGACGTTCGCCGCGACCTGGCCACCGAGCATGATCCACACGGGCACCACCGACGCACGGAAGCCGGGACCGAAGAGGAACGGGATCACCCATGGCACCGCCACCGCGACGGCGAGGCTCGCCAGCACCGACGACGCGGCTCCGAGCAGGACCGCTCGCCACACCATCGTGCGGTGCTGGGTGTTGACGTGCAGCAGCCGTGGGAGCAGGACGGTGCTGATGCCCTCGGCGAGCGGGCCGGTGACCGACGAGGCGGTGGCGGCGACGGCGTAGACGCCGAGCTCGCTCGGCGTGACGAGCCCGACGAGCAGGAACTGGTCGAGGCGCTGGACGATGAGGTTCGAGAGCAGCCCGGGCACCTGCCGGGCGCCGTAGGACAGCTGGCGCCGCATCACGGTGAGGCGGAAGCCGCGGCCGGGCCACGCGTGCAGGGCGATCATCACCGCCACGAACCAGACGACGTTGGACCCGAGCGACGCCGCGAGCGCGTTCGTGAGCGTCAGCCGACCGATGATCGCGAGCCCAACCACCGCGACCGTGTTGAGGACGAGCGGCAGTCGCAACCAGAGGTTGAACGCGACCATCTGGCCTTCGGCGGTGAGGAGCTCGATCGCGGTCACGACCGGCGCGAAGCCCAGGTCGACGATGAGGAAGGCGCGCAGCCACCCGATCGTCAGCGGGAGGTGACCGCTCAGGTACGAGGGGATGAGGAACCAGACCGCCGCCACGAACAGCCCGCCGCCGAGGAGCGAGAAGACCCACGCCGACATCACGAGGCTGCGGCGGGTGTTCCCCCGCGAGTAGTAGACGGCGGCGACGGGGAGCCCGAAGCACAGGAGCCAGCTGAAGAGGTCGGCCGGGACCGACACCGCGGCCAGCTCGCCTCGCCCGAACGTGCCGAGGTTCCGCGCCAGCAGCGGACCGGTGATGAGCGCGAGCGAGTACGCGAAGACGCCCGCGCCGGCGGTCATGAGCGAGTCGAAGGTGAAGCTTCGCTTGCTCAGACGCGCCCGCGACTCCGGCGGGGAGACGGGGGCGAGCTCGGCCCCCTCTTGGGTCACTGCGGCGAGGGGAGCGCGGGCTGGGGCGCGGCGGCGAGCGCCTCGGCGCGGAGGCGGCGACGGCGAGTCTCCGCCACGACCCACGCCACGCACACGATCAGGTACCAGGGGATCGCGGTGTTGGTGAGGATGTTCTCGCTGAACAGCTGCAAGAGGACGCTCAGCGCGGACGCCGCCGCCGCGACCGCGACGCCGCGCGGGAGCCCGCGTGTCAGTCGCCGGCCGCCCTCGATGAGGTCGCGCCACAACGCGAAGATGAACAGCAGGAAGAGCAGGAACCCGAGGATGCCGCCCTCAACGAGCGACTGCAGGAACGAGTTGTGGGGGGGCGCGCCCTCCGGGGTGCTGCGCTGGACCATGTCGGGTCCGATCCCGGTTATCGGGTTCTGCCCGAGCAACGGGAACACCTTCTGCCAGTAGAGGATCCGCCAGGAGAAGGAGTTCGGCTCGACCTTCGTCACCGTCGTCGTCGTCGAGGACCTCGAGCCGGCGAGGTCGGCGAGGCGCGTGGACACCGACGGGACGGCGAGCATCACCACGACGATCGCGACGAGCAGGGCGGCGATCAGCACGCGGCTCTGGGCCACGCCGATGAAGAGCAGGCCGATCAGGAACGCGATCCAGGCCCCACGCGTAGGTGAAGAGGATGAGCGGCGTCGTCCCGACGATGACGGCGATCAGGGCGCGGCGCCACCAACCCTGGAAGTACGGGAGCAGCGCGAAGGCGATGAGCGCCAAGATCACGAGGTAGGCCGCAAAGGTGTTCGCCTCCGCGAACGTGCCCTTCAGCCGGCCGACGTCGACCTGGTTGAACCCGCTCTGGGGCTTGCTGTGTGGCAGCTGCACGACGTACGAGACGAAGAAGGGGATGATCAGCGAGGCGAAGATGGCGGCCAGAAAGGCCTTCAGGCGCTCGGGGTGCGTGGCGAAAATCTGCTCGAGGACCACGAGCATGAGCGCCACGGACAAGACCTTCGAGGACGACTGGAGGCTGGCCGTCCGGTCGGAGGCCCCGATCGCGCTGATGACGAACGCCCCCGAGAAGGCGAGCAACACCTTGGCGCTCCACGAGATCGGCACGAGCAGGCCCGCCCGCCACTGGACGAAGAGCCACACGACCGCCGACACCAAGAAGACCGCACCGACGAGCGTCGTCGGCGCCAACGACGAGCCCGCCTTGAAGTTGTCGAGCGACGCCCGGACGACGAACAGCGCGAGCAGCATCCACCAGAAGCGCCGGACGGCGAGGAGCGCGAGCGCCACGCCTCCGGCGACGCCGAGCGTGACAACCGTCGCCGAGCTGCCGAAGCCGGGACCGAACGCGACCACCGTGGCGAGCACCGCGACGAGGACCATCGCGAGCACGAGCACGAAGCGCGGGAGCGTTGGGTGTGGCTTCGCGGCGCCGGTCGGATCGGCACCACGCTCCGCGATGACCGCTCGCGACACGAACGCGATGATATCCTGAGCGTTGCCAACCTCCTGTCGTTCGGACACGCACGCGAATGGAAATCGCTTCTTTTCTTCGCTTTCGCCCGTCACTTCGACAGGTCGTTTTGGTTGCGGTCGTCACCGTCGTCGCCGCGGGTGCAGCCGGTTACCTCGCGCACCGGTCATCGGCGACGTACAACGGCAAGGCCATCGTGCTGATGGGGCAGCTGTTCCCGCCGAACACGCCGAACTACTCGATCTCTCCCTTCGTCGACGACTTCCAGACCGTGCTGACCACGCCGAAAGTCGTGAACCAGACCGCCAAGATGACCGGCGAGTCGGCGAAGAAGATCATGAGCGGGCTGGCCTCCAACGCCGTCGGCACCACGCTCAACGTCGAGGTCGACTACTCGTCGATGAACGCCAAGGCCGCGGTCGGTGTCGTGCGAGACAGCTCACGGCTGGCCCTCGAGCTCCTGGCCAACGACCGGTTGACGGCCGACCAGCGCGCCTCCACCCAGGCGAACGCGGACCTCGTCGCGGCCACGGCGGCGCTCGCGGCCTACCAGGCGGCCCACGGCGCGGACGGGAGCGTCGCGTTCAACACGCTGAGCGCCAACGCCGAACGCACGCAGAGCCGGGCGGCCAGCGCCGCGAACCAGGTGAGCGACGACCAGCTGCAGGTCCTCGCCGCGCAGTCCCCGCAGTCCCTGTCGCTCGAGGGCCCGACGAAGCAGTCGCGCCTGACCAGCGAGATCCAGTCGGCCGCCAGCACCGCGGTCATCGCCGCGGCGCTCACGACGCTCGTCCTGCTCGCGTGGAGCTGGCGACGGCGTCCCGCCATCCGCTGGCGCGCCGAGCCGGGAGCCCGGACCCGCGCCAGCTGATGGGCGCCGACCGCGTCGTTGCCGGGGTCGCGGTGCCGCGGGTGGTGCTCGGGGGGTTGCCGTGCGACCTGCTGGACCGAGCCGACGTCGAGCGCGTCCTCCTCGAGTCCCTGCGCGGCGGCGCGCCGCAGCCGCTGCTCGTCGCGTCGGCGAACCTCGACAAGATCTACCGCTTCGGTCGCGGCCGACCCCAGGAGGGCTTCTTCACGCGCTCCCCTCTCCGCGATCACTGGCTCGTGCTCCTCGACGGCGCGCCGCTCGCTGCGCAGACGAGACGCCTGACCGGCGTCGCGTGGCCCCGCCTCGCCGGTGCCGACCTCCTGCCGTGGCTGCTCGACACCGCGTCGAGCGAAGGGCTCCGCGTCGGCTTCCTCGGCGGGCCGGCGAGCACGCACGCGCAGCTCCAGGCGGCTGCGCCGGCGCGGTGGCCCGGCCTCACGATCGCCGGCGCATGGACGGCGACGCCGCACGATGTCGACACGCGTCCCGGCGAGCTCGCCGCCGCCGTGCACGACGCGCGCGTCGAGTTCCTCGCGGTGGCGCTCACGCCACGCGGGGAGTGGTGGCTCGACGAGCACGGGCGCGACGCAGGCATCCGGGTCGGCGTCGCGTTCGGCGCGGCCGCCGAAGTGCTCCTCGACGAGGACAAGCGAGCGCCGGACGCATGGCAGCGGCACGGCTTCGAGTGGGCGTGGCGGCTGCTCCACGAGCCGAGGCGTCTGGCGCGTCGCTATCTCGTCCAGGGCCCCCGGGCCTACGCGCTGCTGCGCCGGCACTCCGCCGGCGCAGCTCAGCCCGGCTCCTCCCAACCGTCGTAGGCGCCGCCGAGCGCGGCGCGGACCACCCAGGGTGGGTCCCATCCGCTGATGAGGCTGCGCCCGATCGTGCCCGCGGGTCGACGGTCCTCGGACTGGGCGTACACCAGCGCGTACCCGGCGCCGTCCGCGGCGGCCGTCGCACCGTCGGGCCAATGGCGGGAGCACCCGAACGGGACCGCGAACTCGGTGACGTCGAGACCGAGGCGGTCCCGGAACTCGGCGCGCGACCCTCGCAGCTCGTGCGCCATAGCCGCCGGGTCGAGTCGCGCGAAGTTGGGGTGGCTGAGCGAGTGGCTGCCGATGTCCACGCCACGCACCGCGAGTGCGCCGACCTCATCCCAGTCGAGCATCAGCTCGTGGCCCGTCGGATGCTTGCCGCCGGCCCAGTCGGCGACCACGAACATCGTCCACGGCACACCGAGCTCCTCCAGGACCGGCGCCGCGTGGTCGACCACGCTGCGCATCCCGTCGTCGAAGGTCACCGCGAGGCGACGCCCGCCGTTCGACGCCGCCGCCAGCTCGGCGGCCGGTGCGAACGTGTACCCCTCGTCGAGAAAGCGGTGGAGCTGGCTGCGGAACACCGACGGCGCGACGTCGTTCAGGCCCCAGTCCGGGGTCCCGACCGAGTGGTAGCAGAGGATCCGGTCCCGCTGAACGTGGTGTCGGGGCCGTGCCACGCGCGCCGCCCGCCGTGCCCGCCACCACGCCCGTTGCAGCGGCTCGCGTCGCACGCCGACGCGGCGTGCCGCGTCGCGGAGGGTAAGGCTCACGGCGTCACGCTCGACGACGCGGCGTGGCGCTGCAGCTTGCGGCGGACCTTCGAGTACGTGGGCCAGCGCACGCGTCGAGCGAGGTCGCTCAGCGGGTTGGTGAGCACGACGTGCAACGCTCGGACGGTGGCGCGCCCGGCCGGTCCGGGCGCCGGGCCGCGCTCGTACACCGGGAGCCCGTCGAGGACGCGTCGGCGCCGGAACCCGACGCGCCGCAGCTCCAACACGACACGCGTCGCGTCGTGCTGGATGTGCCAGGCGCTGGCCTGTCCCGCCGCACGCACGTCGACGTTCGCGAAGAGCCACCCGCCCGGGTGCAGGGCGCGGTGGAGCCGGCGGGCGACCTCGGCGGCGTCCGGCACGTCCGCGAGCGTGTCGATCGCGGTGATCACGTCGTAGCGGTCTGCCGGGAGCGCGGCGGTGTTCAGGTCGAGGTACGTGGCGGTCTGCCCGCGGCGCTCGAGCCGGAACCGGGCGAAGGCGAGCAGCGCGGTCGAGACGTCGGCGAGCTCGGTGTCCCAGCCGAGCGACGCGAAGAGCTGGCTCGTCACGCCGACGCCCGAGCCGAAGTCGAGATGCGACCCGCGGCCGACGCCGCGGGCGCGGAGGAAGCGGGCGGCGAGGACGCTGGCGGGGAAGCCGTAACCCTCGGCCTGCAGGTAGGCGTACCAGAGCAGGTCGAAGGCCCAGGACTGCGTCGTCCGGTAGAAGTCGAGGAGGCCTTCCGTCGTCCCGCGGTCATGCTCGAACCACTCGTCGACGCTCGACTGCTCCCAGTGGATGCATCGCTCGACGCATTCTTCCGGGTCGAGGCCGTAGTACGTGGACAGGTCGTCGAGCACGCCAGCCCGGACGTCGCCGCCAGGCGCGAGCCGCAGCGCGTCGCGGTAGCGGTCCAGCTCCTCACCGGACCAGCGCGTCGCGTGTCGCCTTGCCGGTCGCCGGCGGTCGGGCAGGCGCGTCGGGCGCGAGCGGGTCGGGGTGGAGGCCCTGGCCGACGGGGGGCTGCTTGAGCAGGAGCCGCCCCACTCGCTGGAGCAACTCCGACATGGCTACAGCGCGGTGGGCGTCGGCGGCGAGAGAGGCGTGCCGGTCACACGGGCGCCGCCGTGCTTCCGGGTGAGGAGCCGTGCGCCGCGGTGGAACAGCCGAACCAGCAGCACGCGGACGGTGGCGAGGATGATGCTGAGGTCGAGCGCGACGCCCCAGTTCTCGACGTAGAAGAGGTCGAGGCGTCGGTAGGCGTCGAAGGACGGGTTGTCGCGCGCCTCGACCTGCCAGAGGCCGGTCACGCCGGGCGCGACGCTCAGCCGGATCATGAGCTCATCGTCGAACTGCTGGACCTCGGACTGCAGCGCCGGCCGCGGCCCGACGATGCTCATGTCGCCGCGCAGCACGTTCCACAGCTGGGGCAGCTCGTCGATGCTGAGCGCCTCGAGGAACCGGCCGACGGGTGTGCGTCGAGGGTCGTGCTCCATCTTGAAGAGCGGACCCCCCGCCCGCTCGTTCTGGTGCTGCACCTCGGCGAGGCGCCGGTCGGCGTCGGGGTACATCGTCCGCAGCTTCAGCATCCGGAAGGGCCGGGCGTTCCGGCCGACGCGCTGCTGCTTGAAGAAGATCGGCCGGCCGTCGAAGACCAGGATCGCCGCGGTCGCCGCGAGGAGCAGCGGCAGCGACAGGATCAGCGCCACGATCGCGATGACGACGTCGATGACGCGCTTGACCGCGAACTGCCACGGCGACAGCTCGATGTGCTCCAGGTAGAAGAAGGGCACGCGGGCCAGCGGCAGGTTGCGGACGCGCTGCGGTGCGATGCCCTGGAGCCCGCTCGAGACGTGCACGTGGACGCGCTGGTGCAACAGCTCGCGTGTGATCTCGTTGAGCTGACGCGACGACACGGCCGTCGACGCGATGATGACGCCGTTCGCGCCGGCGCGCTGCACCGCGTCCACCGCGTCGGGAATTCCACCGAGCAGCGGGATGTCAGGCCACAGTGACGGGTCGTCGAGCCGACCGACGACGCCGGCGACCCGGTACCCGAGCTCGGGGTGGGTGCGGAGGAGCCGGCTCAGGTCGGCGCCCTCGCCGTTCCCGCCGACGACGACGACCGGACGGAGGTACTTGCCCTGGGCACGCGCCAGCTTCAGCCACGCGTCGAAGAAGGACCGGCCGCTCGCCAGCAGGATGAACGTCATCGCGGTGCCGACACCCAGGAGGACGTTCCGCAGCGGGACGTCGGTGAGCTGGGCCGTCAGGTACGCGGCGCCGAGGGAGACCGCGGCCGCGCGGGCGACGCGCACGAGCTCGACGCTGCGCACGACGGAGACGCGGGCCAGGTAGAGGTGCTGGATCGCGGTGGCGAGCAGCGCCGCGACCACCGCGGCGGCGACGCAGGCGAGCCTCGCGCCGAGCCGCGCCGGGTGCCGGCAGCAGCAAGAGCGCGATCGCCCAGCCGGCGAACACGCCGATCGCGTCCACCGCCACGAGCGCCCACCGCAGCCCGCGGCTCCCGCCGGGCGTGCCCGGCGGCACCACGTGAAGCGGTGACCCGCCTCGGGAGCTGACGGCCGTCCCTTGCTGGGCGGCCTTGTCGTCCTGTTCGACAACAGCCATGTGCCCGTATCGTCGGTTAGGCGGCCGATCCTGAGCGCCGTCGTCCGAGGAGCACGAGCCCCACCCCCGCCCCGAGGATGACCAAGCCCAGAACCGTCACGAGCGCGATGTCGCCACCGGTGAAGGCCAGCGTGCCGCTGGTCTGCGTCCCACCGTCGGGCACCGTCGTGCCGCACGTCTGGCAGACGGCAGTCGTGCCGTCCGTGGTGACCGGATAGTTGGGGGCCGTCTGGGCCCCCGCCCCGGCGGGGAGGAGCCACACGAGCGCGGCGCCCCCCAACAGCGCGCCGACAGCAAGCCAGCGCAAGGCGCTTCGAAACATCTACCTCACACCCCTTCTCGATCGCCCCAGCCCCCGGGGCGGTCCCAGCCGAAACCCAGCCTTGGGTCTGTGGGCGACTGTACACGGAGCGTAGCCAGACCGCCAGCGCGTCACCACGCAACGCGGTCAGGGCGTAGGTCCTGCCACGTCGTGTTGCCAAAGTGCCAGGTGATCGGGGGGATCCGGGCCGACGGCTCGATCTCCAGGCTCGAGTATCCCGGGGGGAGCTGGAAGCGGACGGTGATGTTTCGCTCGGTCTTGGCCGGGATGTCGAGGTAGCCGGCGGCGCTGACCTTCGTCGGCCCGTCGACCCCGGCGACCAGCCGGGGGCTGAGGCCCTGGAAGCTCGGGAGGGTGCCGCCGCCCGGGGCGTTCACGGCGAGGATCCCCCGGTACTCGCCGGCGCTCAGGCCCGACCCCGGGTATGGCCCGCCGACGTAGGACGGGAGCCCGGACGGCGCGGCGTTGGTGACCCGCATCGTGATCGTGGCCTCGTGCGCGCCACCAGGGAGCGGCGTCACCGCGAGCGTCGCGTCGACGTCGACGAACTGGTCGAGCTTGTTGCCGCCGACGTTCAGGAGCCCGACCGAGAGCGAGTTGCCGTGCAAGGACCCGTCGATGGCCGCCGCATGCCAGGCGTGCTCCTCGACCGGGTCGCGCGCCCACGCGAGGACGTGGCGGCCGCGCCCCACGTCGGCGAGCTGGGTGACGAGCGTCGACGACGTCCACGGCCGCGTCGTGAGCGCCCCGACGGCGGCCTGCGCGACGCTCCCGATCGCGTCGCGGCGCACCGCCTGCTGGTCGCCGATCGAGACACCCTGGTACTGGCCGAGCAGCAGGTATTGCAGCACGTCGCCTGCGTCGAAGGTCTGGCCGGAGGCGCTGATCGGGCCCTGCGCCGCAAGGAGGGCCTGCATGGCCATCGGGTCGACGACGAGCACGCCGTCGACGGTCTGGCCGGTCGCCGCGGCCCACATCTGCGCCGCGAGCGGACCGGTTTCGTCGAAGCGGGGCGACGTCGCCAGGTTGCGCCACTCCTGGGTCGGGTTCACCCACCCCCAGATGGGCTGGAGCGAGGGTGGGACCGGCACCGCGCCGGGCGGCAGGTTGACGTCGACGATCGGGCGCGTCTGGGTCACGGTGACGGTCCCGCCGCCGAACGTCGCGACCGCCGCCGAGAGGAACATGCCCGAGCCGTCGCGCATCTCGGCGTTGTTCGCCGCGAGCAGCAGGTACTGACGCGGCCCGGCCAGCAGCTGGCGGAGCCCGGCCGCCACGGCCTGCACGTTCGCGAAGGCCGTCCGCAAGGTCTCGACGCGGGACAGGAACTTCGCGCGGGCGTCACCCAACGGCGAGACGAGGAAGAAGTCCGGTCCGAGGGCCAGCGGCTCGAGGCCGTTCTGCGCCGTCACGGCGATCGCCTGGAGCTGGTCCAGCAGGGCGAGGCGCGCCGGCCCGTCCGTCGGATGGCCCTGCAGCACGTGTTGGAACGCGAGCGCGGCCTGCTGCCCGACGTGGGCCACGTGGGCCGCAGCCGCGGTCAAGGCCTCCGCCGAGCGGACGTTGTCGCTGACGAGCGGCACGACGTGCCACGGCGCGAGCACGACGCTGCTGGCCTGGCCGTGCCCCGCGTTGAAGTCCTGCACCGCCCGCGCGAGCGCCTGGTTGCCCTTGCCGGCGAGCAGCTCTGCCGGGCTGAGCTCGTCGCGGATCGTCGTGAGCTGGTTCAGGCCGCTCTCGGTGCTCGACTTGGCCCGCCATACGACGACGCCGGACGCGACGATCCAGACGACGAGCACGGCCGCGACACCCCACGCAGTCCAACGCACCCGCCGACGAAACGCCGGCGACCGATCGTCGAACATGACGTTCGATCCTAGGAGTGCGTGACGCAAATTTTGCGTCTCGCGGACACCCGAATTCGCGAGGACCCGACCGATACGCTCGCCACGTGGACGCGGGTGACGAGGCACTGCCGCGGGTGACACCGTCGATGCTCACGTCCGCCGACGGGCGCTGTGCGCGGCGGCTGCGCGCCGAGTATGTCGGCGCGTCCGGCTCGGGCAGTCCGGTCCCCCGCGCCCGACTCCGTGAGGCGTTCCTGGACGCGGCGCGCGTCGCGCACGCGGACGGCGGCCCGCCCCACCTCGACGCGTTTCACCCGCCGGCCGCGCTCGAGCCCGAGGAGCGCCGCGTGTTCGAGCAGGCCGCCGCGTGGTACGGCGAGTGGTTCGGGTCGCGGCCGGTCACCACCTACCTGCATGACTGCGACCACCCGACGGTCTCGCGCCGCTACGGCGTCCGCGTCGGCGGGTGGGTCGACCTGACCGTCCTCGGCGACGACGGCGTCCCCGAGCTGCGCCAGCTCGACCTGTGGGGCGGGCGTCCGCCGCCCGAGGACCCGCTCGAGCTGGCCTCGGTCTGGATGGCGGTCCTGCGGCTCGCGCGCTGGGCCGGCGACCAGCCGCTGCGCGTCTGGTGGGCGGACCTGGTGACGGGCCGGCGCCGCGAGGCGACCGTCCCCGTCGCCGAGCGCCTCCCCGAGCTCCGCGACCGTCTCACCGAGCGCCTCGACGTCGTGCGGGCCCGGATCGGCGACGACGCCGCGTCGCCCGGCCGGGACTGCGGGTCGTGCCACCACGTGTGGCGCTGCCCCGCTCACGGCGAGGGCGTGAACGTCATGGCCCGCCCGGGCGACATCCGGCCGGCGGTGCTCACCTTGACCCCGACCGCGCTGTCCACGTGGACGCGGTGCCGCCGATGGTGGCGCAACCACTACCTCCTGTCGGTCGTGGACAGCGACGCGTCCGGGCCGTCGGACCATGGCCAGTTCCTGCACCAGATGCTGCGGCTCCTCCACGAGGAGGGGACGTGCCAGGACACCCCCCGGGTGCGCGACGTGTTGGATGCGCACGCCGCGCCGGCGCGTCTGCCGCGAGGAGGTGGCCCGCCACACCCGCCGATGCCCCACGCCGGCGCGGTCGGTCGGCCACGAGCTCGAGCTGGCGCGCTTCCACGGCAAGCCCCTGCCCGTGTTCATGGCGACGGCGCGCCTCGACGCTCTCTGGGAGCACGACGGGCTGCTCGACGCACGTGACTACAAGACGGGACGCGTCTGGTACGAGCGGATCTCGGAGGACCCGCGGCGCAGGTGCAGGCGTGGGTGCTCGGCCCGATGGCGGCGGCGCGGGGCCTGCGCCTCCGGCTGCGCTACGAGCACCTCGCCGGCGAGGTCGACGAGGACCCCGAGCCGTGGGAGCCCGACGCGGACGAGCTCGCCGAGGTCGGCGAGCAGCTGCACGCCGCGGTCGTGGCGATGCACGCCGAGGAGGCGTGGGCGGGTGTGCGGGACGAAGCGGTCTGCGCGACGTGCGTGTACCGCTCGATCTGTCCCGACAGCGCGGCGCCCGGGCACCCCACCTGGCCGGTGGCCGGGGAGGCGTCCGCGCTTGCCGCCGCCGTGCCGCTCGACGCGTAGGGCCCGACCGGTCGGGCGTCCCGGCCCCGGTAGCGTGCGCCGGCATGCCGAGCCCCCGCACCGCGGTGATCGTGGGTGTGGGGCAGGCCGAGCAGCACCTCGACGACCCCACGACGGCCCTCGAGCCGATCGACCTGCTGGCGCGGGCCGTCCGGCACGCCGACGACGACGCGGGCGGGGGCGTCCTGGCGCGCGTCGACACCGTCGCGGTCGT
>CAVSWH010000008.1:0-19443 GCA_963731625.1 uncultured Actinomycetes bacterium | reverse complement strand
CTGTCGCTCGATCTCGCGACGGACGACGTCGGCGATCTCAGGGTCTGTCTCGGCGAGCACGTCGGGCGCAGCGCACACGGCCACCAGCGTATCGGGCCTCTTCTCGCCCGAACACGAGGCTTGCGCGCGGTGCTGTGCAGTCCGGGCCGGAGCTCGTCCGCCCGAGCTCGCTGACCTGAGCTGAGCGGTGTGCGTCCCCTCGGGCGTCATCCCACCTTGGAGAGCAGGAGGTCGGTCCCCAGCAACGCGGCGGGCACCGGCGCCTGCGTGGCCCGCGCCGCCATGTCGTCACTCAGTTCGCGCAGCAGGGCGGCGATCGCGGCGCCGTCCTGGCTCGGAGTCCACGTCGGCGACGAGCTCGGGAGACAGGGCCGGCACGTGCACGGCGGTGATGAGCGGATGGTCGGTGGGGACGAGGATCTCCTCGTCGGAGTACAGCTCCTCCTGGAGCTTCTCTCCTGGTCGGAGTCCGGTGTAGACGATCCGTATCGGACGCTTGGATGCCGCTACCAGCTGCTCGGCGACATCGGCGATGCGTACCGGACTTCCCATTTCAAGGACGAGCACCTCCCCACCCCGCCCGATAGCGCCGGCCTGGACGACCAGCTCGACCGCCTCCTCGACGGTCATGAAGTAACGGGTCACGTCGGGGTCGGTGACCGTCACCGGCCCGCCGGCGTCGATCTGGGTCGCGAACGTGGTCAGCACCGAGCCCCGGCTGCCGAGTACGTTGCCGAAGCGCACGCTCAGGTAGGTGCCAGCGCCCGCGCATCGCCAGCCGCCGTAAGCCGCTCGGCCAGGCGCTTGGTATAGCCCAGGACGCTGGTCGGGTCGGCTGCCTTGTCGGTGGAGATGTTGACGAAGCGCTCCACGCCGTGGGCCACGGCGGCGTCGATCACACGCTGGGTGCCAATGACGTTCGTCTTCACCGCTTCCGCCGGCCACATCTCCAGCAGCGGCAAGTGCTTGAGGGCGCCGGCGTGGAAGACCACCTCGGGGCGGTGTTCGGCGAATATGGCGGCGACGGCGTCGGGGTCGCGGATGTCGCAGACCACCAGCCGGCGGCTGTCGAGCAACGCTCGGCCCTCGAGCGAGAGCTGCACGTCGTGCAGGCCCGACTCGTCTCGGTCCAGCATGATCAGCGCGGCTGGTTTGAAGCGCTGGATCTGGCGGCACAACTCGGATCCAATCGAACCTCCGGCCCCGGTGATGACGACCACCTTGCCGGTCAGGTACTCGCAGACCGCCTCGAGCTCGGTCTCGATCCGGCGCCGCCCGAGCACGTCGGCGTCGGTGGGCTCGCGGATGTCGACGACGCGGACCTCGCCCCCGAGCAGTTCGCGCACCGACGGCAGGGCCCGCACCTGGAGGCCCGCGGCGCTCGGCGCGGCGCGCGAGGTCGCGGATCAGCGACCCGTCCGCGGTGGGCACGGCCACGAGCAGCACGGTCGCGTTCCGCAGCTCGGCCGCGTCCTGGAGCACGTCGTCCGGTCGCCGACCACGCGGACTCCTCGAATCGAGAGGCCCACCTTCGCCGGGTCGTCGTCGAGCAACGCGGACCGGCACGTAGGGGCTGTCCGGGTCCTGGAGCATGGACTCGAGCGCACGCTCCCCACCGCTCCCCGCACCGAACACGATGACGCGGCCCGTCCGTCGTCCGCTGGTCGGCGGCGGCGGTCGGCGCCCAGTCGGCACCGTCGTCCGCACCGCGCCCATGAAGACGAGCGCCATGAAGCCGGCGGCCACGCCGACCGAGAGCGGGATCAGGCGGTCCTGTCCGCCGGCGTTGACGTCGACGAGGATCAGCATTGCCGCGACGAGTGCGACCGTCGCCGCGAAGGGCCGGCACCTCGTCGATGCTGCCGACACGCCAGCGGCTGCGGTAGATGCCGAAGACGTAACCGATGACCCACTGCGCGCACACCGCAACCGGAAGGATCGTCGCGGCGTCGACGAGCGCCGCGCCGCTCGGGGCGAAGTTGAAGCGCAGGACGAGCGCGGCGAAGAGCGCCACGCCCCACCCGGCCGCATCGGCGGCCGCCAAACGAACACGGACGGACCGCCGGGAAGAAGCCCCGGGTCGCCGCCCACCTGGTGCCTTGCATCGTGCCTAGCCCCTAAGCCCTATGCCCTACCGGCAGATCCAGCCCTCTTGGCCGCGCTCATGGCGACCCACCCCACCGTTTCGGCAGCCACCTGCCCCAACCTGAATGGTGGTCTGTTCGCCCCAGTTTTCCGCGCGCGGAGCGTGAGGTGGTGCAAGTCGGCTTTCACCCGGCGCGAACGAGCCTCACGTTCCTCGCGGGCCACAGGACACGGCCCCGGGCGCGGCCGCACTGCCCCCCCTGGGTCGATAAACACGTCATATCTACGGTCCATGCACCAAAAGGGATGGTTGCCGCCGTCCGGCGATCCCGGCGGACACCCGACTCAAGCAGATAGCCCCGCTTTGGGGCTCCGCCGGCGCCCCGGCACCGGCCGCCACGGACGCTCATCGGGCCGCACAGAGTGGCGGCTGGCGGGTGAGACCAGCAGGTCGCCTTGGCCGCCGCCGTGGCGGCCAGCCCAGCTCGAGGGCACCGGCGTCGCGGGGTAACCGGTCCCCCACCAGTCGTACTGCTCGGTGTAGGCCAAGACCTCGTCCGTCGCCCTCGAGTGCGTTGGTGAGCGTGCTCTGCCACGTCGCAGGGTCCATGGTGAGGCCCTCGTATGGCGAGTCGTAGACGCCGAAGCCGGCCGACAGCGTCGACACGTAGGAGGACTTCAGGGACGGCGGCGTCGGGCTCTTCTGGGTCGGCATGCCCTGCTTCTGCCAGCGTGGATTTTCGCGAAGTCGGCGGGGCGCTCCGGCCGCTGTAGATCTCGCCGCCGTCGATCACCTGCCCGCGGGCGTCCCGACACTGGACTGGACCATGCCGACGACGAACCAGACCCATCAGCTCGCTCGCCGAGGACACATCGTTGTAGATCGGCGGGCTGCGCGCGGTCGCGGTTTGCGGCTCGCTCACCCACGGGCCGTACGACGCGAGGAGCTGGATGTTTGGCCACTGCGCCCGCATCGCGTCCATGATCTGCTGGCCGCGCGACTGCAACTGCGGCTGGCTCGCGGCCAGGGTCTCGCCCGTCGGGACGTTCCAGACCGGCCCGAAGTACGACTCGTTGTCGAAGACGATCCCGGTGAACCCCGCCTGCTGCGCCACGGTGGCCAGGTCCACGAAGTTCTGTGTTGGCACCGAGTAGTCGTAGAAGAAGCTGCCGGCGGGTGTTAGCGTACACCATCACGAAGTTGTGGGTGAGCTTCGAGAAGTGCCGTCTGGTCCACGGGCGCGAGTTCGGCCTGGAACCCGCCGCCGAGATCGGCGTGTCGGACTGCGCGCATCTTCTTGCTCTGCGTCCGGCATGTCGATCAGGACGCCCCCCATGGGCGGTCTGCTCCATCAACGCCACGTTGTCGTGGACGAACTGGGGCGACGGGATGTCCCACCCGGTCTTGATTAGGTACGGGCCCGCCTTCGGCGCCATGTACCCGACCGTCAGTGGAACGGAGGCGGTCTGGGTCATCGACCCGGTCGTCCGGTCACAGTCACGGTCGCCGACTCAGCCGGCGCAGGAGGCGGCGGCCATCAGCGTCAGCGTGGACGAAACTGCCGTGGTCATCGACGGGGGGACTCGCCGACGCGCCCGTGGGCGGCCCGCTCACGGTCAGGCTGACGGCTAGCGGCGCCGGCCACGAGGGTGCTCGACGCGGCCGAGGTGATCGACCCACCGAGCATCTCCGCCACGGACGCCGGTGAGGCCGCGAGGGCGAAGTTCGACGGCCGGGGGGGGCGGGGGCGGAGCTCGCCACGGACTGCACGCTGCGACCAGCCGGAGGAACGGACAGGCCACGAGGACCCAGCGGCCCCCCCGGAGCTGCCGGAGCGGGAATGCCCGTGCGGCATAGGCGGTGACTTGCCATCGACTCCGGATCGACACTCTCCGTGGCTCCCTTGACCCCGAAATCTCGCGGAGATGAGATAGGACTCGTCGAGGCGCCGGGGCGGGGCGGACCGGCGGCGCCGGCTCGCGGGGCGCCGACACCCGTTCGCGCAGGATCGCGACGGATGCGCGGCGGCCGGCAGTCACCGCGGGGCGGCGGCGCCGGCGCACGACCGGTCAACCGGCGCGGCGCAGAGCGAGCCGCGGCGTGCGGGGAGCCATCGGGTCGAGACGCGACGGTCGTCGGAGTCACGTCGACGTCGCACGACGTAACCGTGCTCGACCGGGCGCCACGTATCAGTCGCCACCGCCGGATCAACGGTAGGAATCCGGAGCACGATCGCTCTCGACGCAATTCGAACTCCGTCGGCGCTCGACCGTCGGCCGCTGCGCGCCCTGCTTCGGATGACGGATCCTTCCCGCCCGGCATCCGCTACGGCATATTGACCGCGCTGCTGCTGACGCTGCCGATCCAGCTGGCCGTCGGCGCGAGCAGCGACTCGATCCACGGCTCGATCGCCATCGGCATCGCCGACCTGCTCTTCGCCCTCTACCTCGCGCTGTCAATCGACCGCATCCGGATTCCACGCGGGCGCGCTGTCGGTCTGGCACTCGCTGTTCCTGGTCGTACTGCTGGGGAGTGCCGCGACCGTCGGTCAGTCCGACAGCTCCACGCTCGTCAACAAGTTCCTCGGGCGTTCGTGCTTTTCGCGCTCTACCTCGTCATCGTCGACGCCAGCCACGCGGTCAAGCAGATGCGCCGGATCCTCGCCCTGCTCGTCGCGGGTCTCATGATGATCACGTTGCCGGCCATCGTCATGTCCGCCGCCCATCTGCCGGCCTCGGGGATCTTCGCCTTCATCGACCCGTCCGGCCCGACTTAGCGGTCCCTTGCCGACCCGAACGCGTTCGGCGGCTTCCTCGCCGCGGCGCTACTCCTCCAGATCGGCGGCACGCTGAAGGGCCGACCCTGATCCCGGACGACTGGCGATCCCCCACGACGATGCTCCTCGGGTCGGGCTCGTCCTCACGTTCTCGAGGTCGGCGTGGGCAGGATTCGTCGTGGGATGTTGATCCTCGTCCTGCTCTCGCCCTTCCGGGCGCTGCCGCGCCTCACGATGGCGAGCCTCGGGGTATCGCTCTCCTCGTCTTCTCCTCGACCTCGGGGCTCATCGCGAACATCGCCTCGCTGGCCGACCGCGGGAGCAGGTCCAGGTTGGGGTCAGCCTCGCGTCCGCCGCGTGGCACCAGTTACCCGCACACCGCTCTTCGGCATGGGGCTGAACAACTTCTGCGTGCAGTACGGGACATCATGCATACGACGCTCTCTCGTTCGCCGCCGAGTTCGGCGCCGCTGGCCTCGCCGTGTTCTTCGGGCTCGTGGTCTTTCACGGGCGGAAGGTGTGAAATGGCTCGAGGCGCTGCGACAGACCGACGCCGCCTTCGGCCTCGGGCTCCTCGCCGCGACGAGCTCCATCTCGGCTCTCGCTGGCATCGAGGCCGGCCTGCCGGCTGTCGCTCTGGGTACTGCTCAGCATGGGCACCGCCGCGGCGCTGCGGCACCTGGTACCGGCGAGGGCCGCGTCCACCGTTCCTGCCCGCCGACACATCGCCCGACTGGTCGCCGTCGAAGCGGCGACGCCAGTGCGTCCACCTCGACGACGTCCGCGCCCGCGCGGCTGAGGGCAGCCCGGGTGTGCCGGGGCGCGCTGCCCGAGGCGACGCTCGCGGCGCGGGCTCGAGGTGAGGCCTTCCCGACGGTTCCCACCGGAAGCTGGTGCGCACCGCGTGCCGCTGAACGTCTCAGCGCCAGCTCGGCGGCGGCGAGCCCGACGAGAAGCCGGTCATCCCGATGAGCGCCGCACCGAGCGGCGCAACGACGAGGCAGGCCACGATACCCGACCAGCGTGATGACGATGGCTCCACCGTGGGTCAACACCCGCAGCCCTGCCCGTGGCCCGACGCCCGCCCCGTTCAGGACCTCGGCCACGCCCGTCACGACCAGCAAGGCGAGCCCCGCGGGCCAGCTCGAGCGAGGACCGATCGCATCGTGTCGGTCGGCACGACCGCCACGATCACGTGATCGCCGCCGCGCCCCGGCGCCGCGCGAGATTTCGATGATCGACCGGCGCAGCCGTTGCGGATGGTCCTTCAAGCCGACGATGTTGGGGAGCAGCAGCGTGCGGAGGCCGAAAACGCGACCCCGAGCGGGCCGAACACGATCAGCACCGCAGGCGGGATCACGCCGCCCGCGGCGGTACCCACGATCGCCACCACGATGAGCAGGGCGGCCTGCGTCGACAGCTGCGTCGACACGAAGTCGAGGAACGAACGCGGGGCTCAGCTCCCGGTTGGTGTGGGCCCCGAACGCCAAGCTGGTGCCCTTCTCCCCTCGGAAGGTCAGCGGCAGGAACGGGAGGGCAGGCAGCAGGCCGAAGAGGCCCCACACGAGGACGAGCACGTGCGGCGCCAGCACGATGGCCCCCGTCGCCAGCCCGATGAGCAGTGGGATCTCCAGCGCGAGCCAGGCGACGTCCGAAAGCACCGCGGCCGTCGGCCGCAAGGCGCCCGAACGCGGAGATCCGGACGGTGTCCTGCAGGCACGCCGCCGGCGTGGCGATCGCAAAGGCGCGGCGAGGAGCCCGTCGAGCACGTGAGGCGCCGCAACGGCGACGATCAGCCCGATGAAGAAGAGCTACGCCGCCAGCAGACCGCCGAGGCACAAGGCCGTCCGCGGATCGCCCCGGTCGACGGGGTGGTCGTCGGAGCGCCGGACGAAGATCGGCGCGAGCAGCTCGTCGGTCGTCCCACGGACGAGGCCGATCGACACGAGGTACCAGGTGAACGCGATCGTGAACGACCCGAGCTCCTGGGCCGTGCCGACGCGGGACACGATGAGGGCGAGGACCAGGTTGCTGCCGCTCGAGAGCCCCTGGTCGAAGATGGCGACTGTCGCGTGACGCTTCTGCATGGTGCCCTAGGCCAAGTGGTGGCGCCCGGTGTGCGCACCAACCCTAGCGATGCCCCGGTGCAAGTCTCGGGACATCACGGCGTCGCTACCGCGCCGCGAGGAGATCGTCGACCAGCTCCCGCGCGACCTCCTGCCGTGTCGCGTACACGCGGGGCCGCCCACGCCCCTGGCGGGTGAGGCGGCGCACCTCGTCGACGAGCAGCGCCGGACTTGGTGCGGCGAGTGCGCTGACGACGCCGGCCCGGGCGAGCTCGAGCGTGCCGCGGTTCGGGACTGCGACGACCGGCAGTCCGGCGGCCGCGGCTTCCATGACGGCCACCGGCAGCCCTTCACGCGTGGAGAACGACACGTAGACATCGGCCGCAGCGAGGGGCGCGGCGATCGAGTCCCGCTGGCCCAGCACGTCGACGTTCGGCAGCGCGTCCAGCTCGTCGTGCAACGGTCCCTCACCCACCACGAGCCAGCGGACGTCGGGGGCCGCCCGTGCACACTCGGCGAGGACGGGCATCCCCTTCTGTTTGGACAGCTGGCCGATGAAGAGCGCGCGGGTGGCCGCCGGCTCGAGGGCCAGCTCGCGCTCGGCGGCGGCGCGGTCGCCGTCGAAGCGGACGCGGTCGACGTCGACCCCCACACCGGGCACATACGTGGCGGACCGACCCCAGCGTCGCACCACCGCCTCGTCGGCGTGCGTGATGACCTGGTAGTGATCGGTGAACGGCGCGAGCGCTCGCTCGAAGACGTACCACGGCACGTCCCGCAGCCGCCAGAACTCGGTCTGGAAGTGAAAGCCGTGGACGAGATAGACGACCTGCGGGCGGCGACGGCCCGAGACCGCGGCGCTGACCCTCACCAGCGCCGCCGCGACCGGAGTGCTCACCTGGATGCGATCGACGCCTCCGCGGGCGAACATGAGTCGTAACGCTCGGAGCGTCCGCAGCGCACGGCACGAGCGCCGGTCGGCGTGTGATGGGGAGGGACACCCACTCGCCCGCCGCCCGGTGGGGTCGCGTGCCCGACAGCAGCATCACGCTCGCGCCCCGCTGCTCGAGCAGCTCGCACTCCTCGGCGAGGAACGCATCGATGGTGCTCCCGAGCGCCCGCGCAGACGCCTATCCTCGCGGCGCCGCACTCTCGAGAGGCATCGGTCACTGGGACAGGATAGGAGCGCAGCTCTGCCACCCGGTTGGATCGAACGCGGCCACGCGTCCGCGTCGGACGCGACAACGGGGGAGGCGCACGACGCGCCGCGGGGCGGGCGCGGCCCCCGTTGATGTGACGCGCATCTACCTCTCGCCCCCCGACGTCGGCGAAGCCGACCGTGCGGCCGTCCTGCGAGCGATGGATTCGGGCTGGGTCGCCCCCGCCGGACCCGAACTCGCCGAGTTCGAGGCCGAGCTGAGCGCCGCCACCGGTCGGGAGTTCGCCGTGGCGCTCTCGAGCGGGACGGCGGCGTTGCACCTCGGCCTCCCGAGCTCGCCGGTGTGGGGAACGGGGACCGCGGTGATCGTGCCGTCCCTCACGTTCGTTGCGACCGCCAACGCCGTGCGCTATCTCGGCGCCGAGCCCATTTTTATCGACTCCGACCCCCGCGACTGGCAAATGGACGCCACCTTGCTGGCAGAGGAGCTCCGTCGTCGAGCGCGGCGCGGACGCTTGCCCGCTGCGGTCGTGAGCGTTGACCTCCTCGGCGGATGCCCGGACTACGAACGCATCGAGGCCGCGTGCGCTGAGTTCGAAGTCCCGCTCGTGGAGGACGCAGCCGAAGCTCTCGGAGCGACCTACCGCGGGCAGCCGGCCGGCTCATTCGGCCGCTGTGCGGCCTTCTCCTTCAACGGGAACAAGATCATCACCACGAGCGGCGGCGGCATGTTGGTCTCCGACGTCGCCGCCTTCGCGACGGGGGCCCGCTTCCTCGCCACCCAGGCCCGCGATCCCGCCCCACTACCAACACTCGAAGTCGGCCACAACTACCGCATGAGCAACCTCCTGGCGGCCTTGGGCCGGGGGCAGCTCCGCGTGCTGGAAGATATCATTGGCGGAGCCCGGCGGAATTGAGTTCGCTACCGCCGGGCCTTGGGCGACTGCTGGGGTCGGTTCATGCCCGTCGCCCTGCGGCCCGCTCGAACCTCTGGCTCACCTGCATCACCTTGGACCCCGACGCATTTGAGGGGCCGGCCCGCGAAGACATAATCGCCTAGCCAGATGGAGGCCGAGAACGTCGAGGTCCGTCCGACCTGGAAGCCGATGCACCTCCAGCCGGTGTACGAGCGGGCGCCGTCGGTGATCACCGGCGTCGCCGACCGCGTCTTCCAAACGGGTGTCTGCCTCCCGTCGGGGTCCAACCTCGAGCCGGCGGACCAGGACCGCGTCATCGGCGTCGTCCGCGACATCCTCGGTCGCTGACCGGCGAGGTCAGCCTCCGGCGCCGACCCGGGTCTGCACGGCACGCAGATGGTCGGGCAGGCGGGCGAGCGACTCGACGCCCCGGGCCGCCATCACGAAGGCCGGCACGGGGTCGTCCCACGCCCACCAGGCCCGCTCGATCGGGCCCCGCTCGTGGGCCACGGCGTGCGCCGGCGGGCGCAGTCGGCGATAGCTGAGCAGCGCCGCCGGGTCGCTGTGCTCAACCAGAAAGCCGTGCCCTTGGTCTGGGCGCCCCGTGGCACGTTTCGTCCGGTGAGGTCGAGGTGCAGTGTGTGGACGACATCGATCCCGTCGACGCTCTGGAAGAGCCGGAAGGAGGAGCCGACACGCGGGTTGCAGTCGAGGAGGTGATACCGACCGTCGCGCCGGGTCGAGGCGCCAGTCGATGTCGACGACGCCCCGGTACCCCACGTGCCGGCAGAAGGCGGCGGCCTCGGCGACCAGCGGCGCGTTCGACACGGCGCGTGGGCGTAGGTCGCGACGCCGAAGTGCGGGGCCACGACCGGGACCTGCGGATCCTCGGTGAACCCGACCACGCACGTGGAGTCGGCGTCGAAGTAGCCGTTGAAGATCCAGTCCTCCGACTGTTCCTCAGGGATGTACTCCTGCACCACCATCTGGTCGCCCCAGCCGACCGCCGCCGCGAGGTCCTCGGGGGTTCGGTAGAGCGTGGACGTCCGCGGCCCCACCCCCTTCGTGTGGCGCCACGGCTCGCCCGGCTTCGCGACTCACCGGTACCGTCGCCGCCGCGGCGAACGACTCGAGGTCGCCAGGCGACTGCGGGTACACGCGCGTGGCGTCGCGACGCCATGCTCGTGGCAGAGCGCCTGCAGGCAGCGCTTGCTCGCCAGCTGGCGCGGCAGGTCGGGGGCCATATCGGGCGTCACCAGCCAGGGGCGCAGGTCGGCGACGTGCTCCGCGACGAAGACGGCTGCCTTGTCGTCGGTCGGCAGGCAGATGGCCGGGTGCTCGATGTCGCGGTGACGTGGCGGAGGTGCTCGAGCAGCTCGTCTTCGCTCTCGAGGCCCGTCGTCGGTGCGACGATCCGGGCCGTGAGGAATTGTGGTAGAGCGGCGGTCGGCGTCCACGCTGTCCTCGGTGGCCGTGTACACGGGAACCGACACGTGGCCCATGCTTCGGATGACGCCCAACGCGGCGATAGTCCCGGACGTACCGGCCCACTTTGACGATGAGCACCGGCACCGACGTGTCGAACGCGGCCCGTGCGTGCCCGGCCGTGCGCGGTGCGTTGCTACCGAGTCACTGCTCCACCGTAGCGTCCGCGACACTTGGACCGGCCGCATGGGCCGCTCAGGTCGCGGCCGCGAGCCCCGTTGCCCAGTACTGGACCTGGCCTTCAGCCCGACGAGCTCGCCGCGTCGCACCCGCGACTGCACGTCGTCGAGCACCGTGTCGAGCAGCGCGCGTTTGCCCGGCGCCGTCGATGAGGTTGTGCGGGTGCAACCACAGGTGCGCGACGTTGTCCTGCGCCGTAGCGCCGTCGAAGAGATGCCGGCAGCGACGCAGCGTGGCCGACGGGGGGACGAGACGCCGGGCGCCGGGCGCCAGTTGAGGAACAGCCCCGACGGGATCGGCTCAGGAACGTGCTCGGGGCCGGGGTGCGGCTGCGCCCGCTCGGTGGGGACGAACTCCGTTCGCGAGGGTCGTCACGTGGCCGAGCACGCCGGTGCGCCCCGGGCGGCGGTCGCGGGCAGCCGAGGAACCCGTGCGTGGCGACCACCGAGCGGCACCCGATGTCGTTGCGCGGGTAGATGAAGGTGCGGAACGTCCGGCCGTACTTCTGCTTGACGTAGTCGAGCCCCGTCATCTCCAGCGTGGCCTCATCAGGCGTCGCGACGCCGTCACCGAGCGGGAGGTGGGTGAAGCCGTGCGAGGCGATCTCGTGGTCGCCGCTCCCGAGGGCCACCAGCCCGAGCAGCTCGGGCAACAGCCAACCGTCCGTGCGCGGCGCGGCGGCGGCCTGCCGGAAGGCCGCCGTCCACGCCACATGGCGGGCGGAGCCCTCGAGGATCGGCGTGACCGCGTCGACATCGTCCCCGTCGAGGAGCATGGCGCCGACGAAGGCGAAGGTCGCGGGGACCTCGTGCGACGCGAGGGTCTCCACTGAGCGACACGTAGGCCTGCCGGATCCGAACGCCGGTGAAGGCTGCCCAGCGGCGCGCGGTCAGCTGGTCGGCCATGCCCCACCGGGCTTCGCAGCTCCAGCGAGAGGATGAAGATGCCGGGCATCTCAGGTCCCCGATCGGCCCGCCGGCGAACGCCCCGCTCCCGCCCGTCGCCGAGCCCGACCCCCCGGCGTCGTCGGTCGGCGGCATGGCGATCGGGTCGTCGATGGGATGGCCCTCGACGCCGGACCCCGCCACCGCCGTCTTGATCGTGAGCACGAGGAGCTGCAGGTCGAGCCACGCCGATTGCCGGTCGAAGGGACCCGAGGTCGAGCTCGATGCGCGCCGCCGACGCGAGCTCGTTGCGCCCCTGGACCTGCGCGGGCCCGGTGAGGCCGGGCCGAACGGCGAGGCGCTGGCGCTGCCGCTCGTCATACCGCTCGACCTGGTAAGGCAGGGTCGGCCTCGGCCCGACGATGCTCATCTCGCCTTTGAGCACGTTGACCAGCTGCGGGAGCTCGTCGAACGAGAACCGTCGCAGGACCCGACCGACCCCCGTGATCCGCGTCGGGTCGGGGTGCAGCGGGTTGCCGCGGTGGATCGTGGACCATCGTCCGGAACTTCAGCACCTCGAACCGTTGCCCCCCGCGCCCGACACGCTCCTGGCGGAAGAAGACCGGTCCCCCGCGACGACACGGCGACGGCGACGGCGCACACGGACCCGACGAGCGCGGCGGGGACCGCGAGACCGGTGAGGACGACGAGGTCGAAGAGCCGCTTGCCGGGATACGGTACTTGTTGGCTGGGCCATCAGCCTTCCCTCGTCAGGCCCGTGCCGCGGGGAACAGCTCGAGCACGGGCAGCAGGTCCTCCGCCGTGCGGTCGGCGGCGCACCCCGTCCGCCTCGCGGTAGAGCCGGTCATGCCGCGCGACCTGAAACGTCGACCAGCCTCGGTCTCTCGGTGCGGCGAAGTCCTTCGTCGGGTTGTCCGCGACGTAGAGGCAGTCACCCCCGGGCGCCCCGAGCTCGGCGCCCTCCACCTGCTCGAAGCCGGCGGGGCTCGGCTTCCGGGCGGCCGCCCCGAGGTACTCGGCGAGCACGACGGGGCGCATCCGGTCGCCGAGCCCGAGCGCCTCGACCTTGCGGCGCTGGGCCTCCGCCGGGCCGTCGCTGATGAGGGCGAGCCTGACCCCCTGGCCGGCGAGGGTCGCCAGCACGTGGTCGGCGTCGGAGAGCAAGCGGATCGCCGGGGGATGCGACCGGTACACGTCCACGAACTCGGCGACGAGGTCGGGATCGTCCGGAAAACCGAGATGCGTCAGCGCCTGGTCGAAGATGTTCCCCCGTGCGCGCTCGAAGAGCTGCCAGCACTGGTCGAAGAAGCCGACGACACCGAGTCGCGCCGGACGTGCTCACCGACCGCACGGAACCCGCTCCGCACGTAGTCGCGCTCGAGGACGAGCGTGTCATCGAGGTCGAACACCGCCACCGTCAGGGGCATGGAGGCGCGTCCGTCGCCGAAGCATCCTCGAGGAAGATCGCGTCATCGTACCGGAGCATCAATACGCCGGCCTGCCACTCGTGGGGACACCGGCCCGCGCCGAGCAGCGCCTCTTCGAGCAGCCACGTGTGGAACGCGGCGCCGGCGGCGCCGCGAGCGGATACCCGCCACCGAAGCGAGCGTTCAGTTCGAGGACCGACAGCACACCGGTATCGCGCGCGGAGAATCTGGATGTTCAGCGGGCCGTACGTGCCGGGTAGCGCTGCGGCGACACGGGCCGCGAGGTCGGCGATGTCGGGCACCCGCTCGGTCAGGCCCTTGCTCACCTCGCCGGCACGGATCTCGAGGCGCCGCCGCGGCACCGCCGCGAGCGGCTGGCCGTCCGCGGCGACCAGGGTGTCGACGGTGAACTCGTCGCCGACGACGAGCTCCTGGACCACCATCCCGCTGCCCAGGTGCGTCGCGAGCTCCGCCGCCGAGTGGGCGACGGTCAAGCCCTTCGAGGCACTCCCCCGGTCCGGCTTCACGATGACGGGATAGGACCAGTCGTCGCCCGCGGGGAGCTGTTCGAGGGGCGCGATACGCGGCGGGCAGCCCCCGCTCGGTCAGCCAGGCGTGGGTCGCCAGCTTCGACGCCGCGAGATCGATGACCTCGTGCCAGCTGATGGCGACCGTGACGCCCTCGGCGGCGAACCGCTCCCGGTGCGTGGCGTAGACCGCCAGCTCCGTGTCGATCGTCGGGATCACGAGCCGCACCTCGTGTCGCCGACAGAATGCGAGCACGGCATCCACGAACTCGGGCGACGAGCAGGGCGGCACGAGTCCGCAGATGTCCGCGTCGGACACGGCAGCGGACATCCACGTCTGGTCGACCGCGGCCACGCGGGGCGGCCGACCGAGCTGGGCGAGGCCCTCCCGGAAGAGCCGGAGGAGCGCCACGCGTCGCCCGGCCGACGACAGCAGCACGTCCGCTGCCTCAGACAGGTCGACTCCTCACGACAGTGCGGTGCTGGCGAGCCTGGACGCCCGCGGCTAGCTGCCCGACGCGTCGGACGGCGTGTTGGCCTCAGCGGACGACACGGCTGGGCGCGGGCGTGATCCGTTCGGCTTCTCGTCGGCGACCCACAGCACGTGGTCACCAGTCGTGTACTCGTACCCGCGTAATCGTCGCGGGTCGCCCCGTGAACGGCGCGGTTCAGCACCGCACCAAGAAGGGGTGCGTCCGCCTCTCGCAGCTGGTCGACCGCTCGGGCGAGCTGCCGTCGGCGCTCGTCCCGGCGCCGACCACGAGGAGCACGCCGTCGACGCGCCCGGCGAGCACGAGCGCGTCGGTCAGACCGGGAGCAGCGGGGGCGGAGCTCGATGATCACGAGGTCCCCCGTGCGCTGGAGCGACGCGAGGAGCTCCGTCTCACGCGGCCCGCGCCGACAGTTCGGAGGGGTTCGGTGGCGACAGCGGCCCGGACGCCAGTAGCTGCAGCCTGGCACCCCCGACGCCACGTACACGTCCTGCAACGTGTCAGCGGGAGACGGGCGTCGCCAACGAGGACCGAGGTCACGCCGACGGTCGCGGTGAAGCCCGAGGAAGTGGGCGAGGCGCGGCCGCCGCAGGTCCAGGTCGACGAGGACCACCCGACGCCCGGCATGCGCCAGCGTCACCCCGAGGTTCGCAACGGTCGTCGTCTTCCCCTCGGCGGACGCCGGGCTCGTGACCAGGAGCACCTGGAGGCTTGCGCAGCGTGGCGATCTGCAGGCTGGTCCGCAGCGAGCGGTACACCTCGGCCGTCTGCGAGCTCGGATCCTCCAGGGCGATGACGCGTGGCCCGCCGCGGTGGCGGCGGCGGCCGGTCGCCGTGGACGGAACCTCGGCCAAACCGAAAGGCCGCGGCCGTAGCGCGAGACGTCCGCCGCGGTGTGGGTCTTGTCGTCGAGGAACTCGGCGAGGAAGGTGAGCCCGACGCCGACGAGCAGACCGAGCACGAGGGCGAGCGCCACGTCACGCACCGTCTGCGGCTTCACCGGCGTCGTCGGCACCGAGCCTTGGTCCACGACTTGCGCGCCGGCCTGCTGCACGGACGCGTGCCGACCTGGACTTCGTTCAGTGACTGCTGCAGCACCTTCGAACTCGGCGGCGAGCGCGTCGTGCTGGGGACCCGCGGGCGTCGTGTTGAGCTGCGCCGAGACGGTGTTGGCCTTCGACTGCAACTGGCTCGCCGTGGCGAGGAGCGAGTTCACGGCTTGCTGACGCTGCGTCGTCACGTACGTGGACGCGTAGAGATCGGCGGCTCGGTGCGCGACCTGCGGTGATGGGCTCTCCACCGTGACTCGCATCACGTCGGTCTGGCCGACGCCGCTCACGCTGACCGACGAGATCTTCGCCGGATGCTTCGCAGCGTTGCGGACCGTGTGGTCGATCGACCCGGACTGCATGACCTGGATCTGGCTGTCCAGCTCGCGCGCCGGGTCGGTAACAGCGTTCGACGGGGAGTTGTTGAAGACCGACTGGGGCGTCTGCTCGATGTTGAGCAGCACGTCGGCCGACGCCGAGTAGATCCGGGTGGCGTGCAGGTCCACCACCAACGCGGCGGCCACGGCGAGTGCCGCGACGACCACCACGATCATGATCCGTTGACGCAGCACTCCTCGAGGTGAATGGCGAAGGTCGGGCTCCCCCCGCTCGTCATCCATCTAATTGCTCCCTTGCACACAGCCTTGTCGGCAGGGAAAGCAGCCCGGTGGACCTACTTTACCGGGCGTGTGGGGGATTTTGGCCACACGGGGTGAGGGGAGCGAGCTCCCCACCACTGAGGGTCGTTGACCTCCGTCGCGGACCTCCACGGACCACGCGAGCCGGGCCAGGCGGTGACGAGCCCGTCGACCGATGCGGCCCCCTCCCGGACCGTCTCGAGCGAGCGCCCGACCAGGTCAGGCACGTCGTCGTCGGTCGAGGCCCCGAGGACGTCGTCGAGCTGGCGCCCGGCGCTCAGGTGCTGCAGCCACGCGCCGAGCGGCTCAGCTTGGCGCGGGTTCGGCGTGGCTCGCCGGACGAGCTCCTTCAGCGTGAAGGTCAGGTCCCACGCGGCCGGCTCGACGACGATCACCTCCCGCACGTGCTCGCGAGCCATGCCGAGGACCAGGTCGGCTTCGGCGACCACCGTCGGGGTGAGCGCGCTGGGCTGCGGTGGTCGTCGAGGTCGATGCCGTACTTGTGCATGACGGTCCGCGCCTCGCGGCCCAGGCGCGTCCGGTGACGCTGACACCGGCCGAGTGCACGACCGCGGGTACGCCCATCCGATCGAGCTGTCGGGCGAGCAGCGCCGCGGCGATCGGCGACCGGTATTCGTTCGCCGTGCACACCACGAGGACGGCATACGGATCCTGAATCGCGGAACCTCCGACCGTGCCGAGCGCCCGTCAGGGCGCGATGCGACCGTGGGACGGGGTCGCGCCGACGCGGTGTTCGTCCGGCGCCCTCGTGCTCAGGACCGCCCGCGGGAGCCCGCGGGGCCGCGTCGTGCCAGGTCGCTCAGTCGGCAGTCCGGGGACGGCGGCCGAGGAGCACGAGCCCCACACCACCGGCGGCGATGACGAAGCCGAGCCCGACGATCAAGAGGATGTTCGCCCCCGTGAACGCCAGCGCGCTCGAGGTCGTCTGCGCCTGCTGGGTGCTGGTCCCGCAGATCGCGACACCGTTCACGACGCCGATGACCGGGAGCCCCTTACCGGGGCATGGGTCGACCGTCCCCGGTGTGTTCGGGTTCGGGTACGGGCTCGTCTGTGCCCACGCCGATGCCATCGGCACCAAAAGCAGGAACGTCAGCCCGACCAATGCCATGCCACGTGCGGCCCAACGAAGAGATTTCATGGAGTTTCCTCCGATGCCCATACGCCCCGATTGATACGCCCTATCTCGCAGGAACGCACGCTACCACGGAAGGTAGCCAGCGCGCTATTCCTCACCACGCCACGTGGTCGGGAGCGGTGTCCAAGAACACCGAGCCGCCGTAGTGCCAGGTGATGGGCGGGACCCGGCCCGAGGACTCGATCTTGAGGCCCCGGACGCCGGCCGGGAGCCGGAAGTCAACCTCGGCGGCCAGCGATTGGCCGCGGGGAAGCTGGAAGTACCCGGACGCGACGCTCTTCGTGGGGCCGTCGAGGCCGGCGACGATGCTCGGACCGGCGCCCCGCACGGTCGGCAGGGAGCCGGCCCGGGGCGAGTTGACGGCCAGGATGCCCTGGTACTCGCCCGCGACAAGCGACGTGTTCGAGTTCGGTCCGGCGGCGTACGGGTTGAGGTCGGCCGGCGCGCCGTTGTGCAGTTGGAGGTGCACCTGGACCAGGCTGGTGCCGTTGGGCCCGGGGGTGACGGTGAGCCGGGCGTCGACGCTCAGGTAGGGATCGAGCTTGTTGCCCCCGAAGTTCATGACCGATACCGCGAGCGAGTCCGAGGTAAGGGACCCGTCGATCCCGGCCGCCCGCCACGCCCGCTCTTCGACGGGGTCCTTCGCCCAGGCCAGCACGTGGCGGCCGGTGCCCACAGCGGTGAGATGCGAGACGAGCGCCGTCGCGTCCCAGGGTCGCGTGGCGAGCGCGTCGACCGCCGCCTGCGCGACGGACCCAAGCTGGTCTCGGCGGTTCTCGGACCCGGTGGGGCCGCTCGGGAAGCTGTCGTACTGGTCCTCGAGCAGGTACGAGACCAGGTTGTCGCCGGATAGCTGCCGCCCACCGACCTGGATCGGCCCCTGCGCCTTGAGGAGCGCCTCGAGCCCGACCGGGTCGACGGCGAGCACGCCGTCCACCGACTGTCCCGTCGCGGCTTGCCACATCTGGGCCGCGAGCGGGGCGGTCTCATCGAACCGCGGCGTGGTGGCGAGGTCAAACCAGAACTGGTTCGGGAGGGTCCAGCCCCAGAGGGACGCGAGCGTGGGGCTCATCGGCACTGCGCCCGCCGGCAGGTTGAAGACCTCGGTGGATTGCATCGGCCCGACGCTGAACGCGCCGTTCGCGAAGGTCGCGACGCCCGCCTCGAGGAACATGCCCGACCCATTGCGCATCTCGGCGTTGTTGGCCGCGAGGACGAGGTAGCGACGCGGGCCCGTGAGGAGCTGCGCCGCGCCGACGGCGAGGGCTCGGGCGTCCGCCGTCGCGGTCTGCAGCTTGTGTTGGCGGTCGACGAACGTGGTGTGCGCCGTAGCGACCGGCCCGATGAGCTGCGAGTCGGGCCCGGCCCCGACGTTCCTGACGGCGTCGTTCGCCTGGCCGGCGATCGCCGAGATGTTCCCGAGTAGCGCGAGCCGCTGCGCGCCGGTCGCGGGATGCTGGCGGAGGGCGACCGCGCTCTGTCGGGCGGCGGTGGCGCCGGCGCGGGCGATCTGCTCCGCCGAACTGGTCAGGCTGCGCACTGACGACACGTTGTTGTTGATGATCGGCACGAGCCGCCACGGCGCGAGCAACGGGTTGCTCGCCACACTGTGGGCGGACGAGAAGTCGCGCTCGGCCTCGGACAGCACGTTGACCCCTTTGCCTTGCAGGAGCGCGTTGGCGGTGAGCTCGTCGCGGGCCTGCTGCAGCGCGTCGAGCCCCTCGGCGGCTCGTCGATGCGCCAGGAAGAGCAGCGCGCCCGACACCAGGACCCACCGAGCGAGCAGCGCGATCACGGCACGCGGCTAACGTGGGCGTGTGTCGGCAGCTTTGCGGGACGTGGCACGACGGCAAGTGTACGGTCCGAGTTTCGCATCCCGCGGTCATTGCCGCGGGGGCCGGTAACCTCCACCGCGTGCAGGCCGACGACGAGGTGCGGCCGCGGGTCACTCCCTTCCTGCTGCGGGAGGCCGCCTCGATGTGCCCGCGGCGGCTCGCGCACGAGTCCGGGCGCCGCGCCCGCGACGAACGACCCGGTGAACCCGGCGCAGGTCCACGAGGCGCTGCTTGACACTGTCCGGCTGTGGCACGAGACGGACGGAGGTCTCGGACCGCGTCCGGTCTCCTCGCACGGAGGAACCGCGCGGTCGTCGACCACACGTGCACGTTGGTACCGGCATCTGTTCCCGGGCAGTGTCGCGGAGGTCTCGTTCCCGTGCCGAGCCGACCTGGCTGCCTGGCGCGGGGTGTCCTCGGGGGCTGGGTGGATCTCGGTATCGTGCACCCGACGGGCGGCCGAGCTGCGCCAGCTGGCGTGGGACCGCCGGGGGCACTCCCACCCGACCCGCTGGAGCTGCCCGCGAGTGAGGCTCGCCGTGCTGCGCCTCGCCTCGCTCGGCTGGTCGGGCGGGGCCGCTCGACGTGAGGGTCGCCGACCTCCTCACCGGCACGACAACCAGCGACGGTGACCCGCCGGCCGGTCTCAAGCCGCTGGCGGGATGGCTGGACGACCGCTGGCGGTGCTCCAGGCGCGCGGACGCGCCGGCGCGCCGAGCCGGGCGCCGGCTGTGGCATGTGCAGGT
>CAVSWH010000007.1:0-24451 GCA_963731625.1 uncultured Actinomycetes bacterium | reverse complement strand
TCACGGTGGACGATGTCGGCGACGGCTGGGTCGGTGCGCCGCAGCGCCTCGGACGGCTCGGGCACAGGCACCCCATTCCTCGTCGGCGGCCGGGCCCTGCCCTGGCCGCGCCTCCCTCGTGACAGTCCGGGGCGAGCCGGGCTCTCGGCAGTCTAAGAGCCCGCCCCGCCCGCCCCGCCGTATTCCGAGGACTCCCACGCTCAGTGGCCAATTCCTCACCCTCTGTGGGATTTCCCGTCAAGGCCCCTCAGAGGACCGCCGAGAACCCCATGACTGGCCACAACGCGGGAGCCGGGCATGGGGCCCATCAAAGTGTGCAGCCGACGGGCCCGGGTGGCGCTGGGGGGTCTGGTCGCCGTCCTCGCCGTTGCCGCCGGCGCCTGCGGGCCCTCGGCCGCCCCGCCGCCCCCGCCGCCGACCACCCCGATCTCGGTCGGCACCCCGCCGCCGAGCCCGACGACCAGCACGTCGACGACGAGCACGACGTCCCCCGCGCCCACCACCACCACCACCACCACGACGACCACCACCACGACGCCGTCCGGATCGGCCAACGTGGGCCGGGTCGGGGTCGACGGCGACCTCTTCTGGACCGGTGAGGGGACAGACACCACCCAGCTGCAGACCCTGGCCGCGGCTGGGTTGACCTGGGTGCGCAGCGATTTCTACTGGGGAACCATCGAGCCGAGCCGCGGCCAGTTCAGCTGGTCCAACAGCGACGGGTTGATGGCCGCCGCGGCGAAGGCCGACGTCAACGTCGACGCCATCCTGGACTACTCGGCGTCGTGGGCCTCGTCGGACCCGAGCGGCGGTGGCAACGCCTACTACCCGCCGACCAACCTGGCCGACTACGCGCAGTTCGCGTCGGCGGTCGTCAGCCGCTACGGGCCCGGCGGCAGCTTCTGGGCAACCCGACCTGATGTCCCGGTGCATCCGCTCGCCGCGGTGGAGATCTGGAACGAGCCGTGGGGCGACTGGAACTGGAACCTGAACCCCGATCCGGCGGCGTACGGTCAGCTCGTCAACGCGGCCGGCGCCACGATCCGCGCGGCGGACCCGAGCGTGAAGATCCTCGTCTCCGGCGACGACCTCGAGGTCCGCACCGACGGCACGGCGGTGAGCTGGATCGACAACCTGCTCGCCGATGACCCGGGGATCGGCGCGTACGTCGACGGCTGGAGCGTGCATCCCTATCCCGACCCGACGTCGAACGGTCCCAACACGCCGGGCCCGATCGACTACGCCTACGACCGGGTCACGGTCACGCAGAACGCCACCGCCGCAGCCGGCGTGTCGCGGCCGATCTGGATCACCGAGATCGGATGGTCGACGGCGTCGGGCGCGTCCGGGTCGGTCAGCCAGAGCACGCAGGCCCAGGACCTGTCCCAGGCGCTCGGGACGGCCCTCGGCACATGGCGCAACGTCGTCGCCGAGACCTTCGTGTACAGCTGGGACGTCGACGGGACGAACCAGAGCAACCTGCAGGACGGCTTCAGCCTGCGGAACGCCGACGGGAGCTACAAGCCCTCGTGGTCGGCCGTCACCGCCTACACCAACTGACCTGGCGTCTGAAGCGGCCACGACAACGCGCAACCCCACTAGCGACCGGTGAACGCGGCCTGGCAAAGCACTTCGAGCGTGGCGTCCGCGGCGCGGGACCAGCGATAGCGACCACTGAGCTCGATGCCAGCATGCACCAGGGCGGGGTCCCGTTGCCGGGCCCGCTCGATGGCGTCGAGCCATGCCGCCGGCGTGCGTTCGCCCACGACGATCGCGGCCGCTCCGCTGACTTCCTCGAGCCCGCCTGAGCCACCGGCGATCACGGCTGGTGTGCCGCACGCCATGGCCTCAAGCGGCACGATGCCGAAGCCCTCCGCCAACGAGGGGGTAACGACCGCATCAGCCGCCCGGTAGAGGCGCACCAGCTCTTCGTCTGTCACGCGACCGAGGCGGCGGCACCCCGGGACCGCGTCAGCCGCCGTCGCGATCTCGGCGCCGTGGTTCCCGAGGCTGCCCGCCAGCACCAGATGCCATGGCGTCGGCTGGTTGCTGACCGCTCGTGCCACCTCGAGGACGACCTCCAAGCCCTTTCGGCGCTCGAGCGTGCCCACCGCCAGCACGAACGGTGGCCTGACGTTCCAGCGCCGCTCGACGCTCGCCGTCGCCGCCGCTCGATCGCCCGGCTCGAACTCGAGGTCAACGCCGTTCGGGATGACCGCGATCTGTCGACGGGCGAGGCCCAAGACCTCGATCATCTCCTGTTTCGTCCACTCGGAGACCGTGATGACCCGGGTGGCTCGACGGGCCGAGCTGGCTAACCCTCGAAAGGCAGCACGGGCGCGGGCGGACTTCGTGTTCGGATGCGTGATCGGGCCCAGGTCGTGAACCGTGACGACCGACGGTGCGGCAAGTCGGCGCGGCAGGACCATCTCCGGGGCCCAGTACACATCCGGTCGTTCGCCGCGCCACCCAGCAGCTGGCGAACTGATTGCGCCAGAGGCCGCCACCCCGTCGCCGCGCGGCGACTTGTCGGATCCCCTCGATCAGTGACGGCGTGCCCGGCTGCGTATTGACGAGCAGGGTGACCTCAACGTCGCGTCTGCCCACCCACTCCCGGACGATCCGCTGCGTGTACTTCGGGATCCCACTCCACCCCCAGGCCAGGCTGGTCGCATCGACGGCAACACGGATCGGGCGCCCGAGCGAGCACGGTGCGGCGTCGCTGGTCACCTCGGCCGTCCGGGATCGACGATGGATCGCGCGGTGGCTGACACTGGGATCGCTCGCACAGGTCTCTGCGCTAGATGTTCGGAGACCACGCGTCGGCGCTGCGCTTCGGCGTGGATGCGAGCTCCGAGTCCGTGTCGCCCGTCACCCGCGGACCTGGCGACTCGCGTCGCCGTCAGATGTGCCGCGGGGACGGCGCCGAGTCCGCCAATGGATCGACGCGGAGGAGCTCGGCAGCGACCCGTTGCTCAGCGTCCAGCTGATCGAACTCAGCGGCGGGCAGGTGGAGCCACGGATGCCGGCCGTTCAGCTCTTCGTGCAGGACGTAGTTGACGATCAGGATCGATCGGTCGTGCTGGCGCGGCTTCATGCCCGTGTGGAAGGCAGACGTGTCGGCCACCATCACGTCACCCGCCTTGCCGGTCATCGCCATTACACGGTCCTCGCCGTAGTGCTCGAGCATCTCGTCGCGGCTCCAGAGGTACTTCCCAGTCCAACCGGGAAAGCGCTCGCGCTGGCTCCCGCGCACGTACAGCAACGGGCCCGAGTCCTCGTCGACGTCCGTGAGGTAGTGGAAGACCTTCACCATCTTGAAGGCGTTCGGGTCGCAGTGGAACTTGTAGCGGTCGCCGACGCCCGGGATCTCATTCGCGAAACTGCGGCGGAGGTCGATGCCGCCGACAGCGGCGGGAGAGCGCAGATAGCTCCAGACGAGAGCCAACGTGCTCTCATCGAACGCAAGGTCAGCGACGGTGGGACACGAGACGAACGGCTCCAGGATGGCAATCGAGTTCGTGAGGTGCCGGTAGCTGTCCGGGCCGTGCTCGATCTCGTCGGCGTCGACGATCGTGCCGGGGCGGTCATCGTTCGCGGCCGCCCGGCGGGCGTCGTTTTCGGGCAGATCGACAAGGTCCGCGGAGTCGAGGCAGGCGTCCAACTCGACGCGCAACCGCTCGACCTTCTCCCGCGGGGCCTTGCCGCGGAGCACCACGATGCCGTCGCGCTGGAGGGTCGCCAGCTGGTCGCGATCGGGCGCGACGGCTGGCAGACCGCGGTGACGGAGGTTGCGGGCGATGCGGTGACGCTCGAAGGCCGCTCGCCGGCTGGCCACCAGCATCGACTCGAACGGCCAGTGAGCCAGTGCTCTTCGAATCTTCGGGCGCCACTTGGCCAGCATCACGCCTCACTCAACGGTGGTCTCTGGCCGGCAAGTCCCGATCGTATCAAAGGGCGCGCCAAGAATCGCTCGACTGCAGTGCGTATCGACCTCGGGCGTACCCGCCTTGAGACGTCCTGGTCGGCGACCGACGACACGTCCGGGCGCTCACGCCGGGTCGATTCGGCCGTGCTGAGCCCGCGTCGGCATGATTCGCCAATACTGCTCCGGCGTCGCGAGCGAACGCTGGAAGGCGCTCAAACCAGCTTCGAGGACGGACCGTTGGCTCGCGTACCGCGCGGATAGCCGCCGCCTTCGCGTCGTCGGAGGGAGGGACCGGATCGCACGCTGTCAGCGTGACCGACGACCGCACACGAGAGAGGCGGCGGGCGGTCTCGCCCGGATACTCGAGCGCGTACGGAAGCTCCTCGTAGAGGTACCAGTCCAGCGGCATCCTCGCGCTCAGGGTCACGGCGACCGTGCTGAGCGCCAAGTGGTCGGCGTGATGCAGCCCGAGGGGTGCGACGACGGACGCCGGTCGGATCGCTTCGAGCACCTGCTCGACCTCCCGCATGATCGGGTTCCGTCCGATGCGGGTGCTGGCCCGGAGCGGCCCGAGCGTCCGTGCCAGCGCGACACGAGCCACCCGGGGCAGCTTCGCCAGTCCGCGCGCCGCCGCGACCGATCCGAACGGGATCGCCAGATACTCGGACTCCCACAGATCGAGCCACCGCGCCTGCGCGCGAAGCATGGCGAGGGCGTCGGCATCCTCGCGTCGACGAACCTCGAGCGCAGCTGGTGCAAACGCCTCGCCGGTCGTGCGGCCGTTCCAGTCGCGAGGGCTCGCGATCGGTGGCGCGCCAGCGAAGGCAGTGACGACGGTCGAGCCCGGATGGCTTACGAGGTAATGGCCGCAGGAAAGAGCGACGTCGTCGAGGTGAGGCGATAAGAAACAGACCGGCGCTCGGGGATCGAAGCGAGCGTGGGAGTCAGACACGTTGCTCAGACGCGCGCGGCGGCGAGGCGCCGCCTGCTGACGACGACTCGACATGCAGACGGTGGCAGCTACGACTGACGCTGGCTTCGATCATCACAACGTTTCCCGAGATCGATGACCTCACCGCGTAATGTCGGATGAGTGCGAGAGCCTCTTCACGCGCTGTTCTATAACGAAGGGGCCGTGGGGACGGGGATCCTGGGGCACACCATGCTGACGCAGGCGCTGGAAACAGGCCTGCGGCGGGATCGTGCCATCGATCCGGTGATGATCGGACCGACCCCTGAACGTTCGGTGGCCCGCCTTGCCGCGAGATCCGTGCCCGGGCTGTATCAACTGGGCCTCGACTTCCAGCCGACGCGCTGGCACCTCGTCCAGAGCTTGAAGGCCCGACGCACGATCCAACGGGCGCTTGCCACGCGGGCAACCGACGTGCTCTATGTGAACACCCATTCCAGCGCGCTGCTGCTCGGGTCCGTCACTGCTCGCCTGCCGACGTTCCTCTCCGTCGATGCCACCATCGATGACTGGTCCGACGTCGCGCCATGGCAGCGGGTTCGCCCCTGGACACATGCGACGCTCACGCCCAGCTTGCATCTCGAGCGACGCGCGCTGGAGCGCGCGCGACTGTGTCCTCGCGTGGACCGACTGGGCGGCCCGCGGTGTCCGTCGAGCGGCACCGGGCGCCAAGGTGGTCGTCCTGTTCCCCGGCATCGACCTCCAGACCTTCCGCCCGTCCGCCAAGGTGCCGCACGACCGGACCCGAGTTCTTTTCGTCGGCGCCCGCTTCAAAGGGAAGGGCGGGCTCGACCTCGTCGCGGCACTGGGACCCGAGCTGGGCACCAAGTTCGAACTCGACGTCGTGAGCCAAGAGCAACCCCCGCCGTCCCCGACGATCCGTTGCCATCAGCTCGACCCGGGCGATCCACGCCTCATCGAGCTCTACCAACAAGCCGATGTCTTCTGCATGCCGAGCTACGCCGACTCCGCGGGATGGGCGGTCGTCGAAGCGATGGCCTGTCAACTGCCCGTCATCGGCTCCACCGTCGGCGGCATGCCTGACGTGATCGGCGACGCAGGCATCGTCATCCGGCCGGGCGACCGCAATGAGCTCCGCGCGGTGCTGCACCGGCTCGCCGACGACCGGAGCCTCCGGGAGCGACTCGGCCGCCAGGCGCGGTCGAGAGCCGAGCAATCGCTCAACGCCACCGTGCAGACGGCCAAGCTCATCGAGCTGATGAAAGCCGCGGTGTCGTGAATGATCCGTCGCCGGAGCTAGTCCCCGGTCGGGCGACACGCCCGGCCGTCCGGGCCTTCTTCCACATGGGCTCGTCCAAGGCGTCGTCGGCCGCGCTGCTGCTCGTCGCGTTCGCGATCACGGCCGGCGCTCTCGGTCCTACGGGCCTCGGCATCTACGCGTTCGGCGTCGCGACCGTCTCGCTGTTCCGGTACGTGGCCGACTTCGGGTTCCAGGACATCGTCCGCCGCGATGTCGCCCAGACGCCCGCGCGGGAGCGCGACTTCCTCTCGAACCTCGTGTACCTCCGCCTGGTGATGGGCGTGGCCACGTACGGCGTCATGGTCGGCCTCGTAACCGCCGCGGGGTACTCGTCCGATGAGCGCAGGGCCGTGGTCATCACGGGTGTCCTGCTCATCGTGCTGGCGATGGAGCCGGCTCGCATCCCGCTCGAGCTGCGACTGCGGATGGGGTGGATCGCCGGAGTCGAGGCGCTCGAAGCCATCGCCCTCGCGGCCGGGTCGGTCGTGCTCGCGGTGACCCATCACGGGCCGATCGCGTTCCTCTGGCTCTACGTCGCCGCGAATTCCCTCACGGTCATCCTGCTGGTGCCGGCAGCCATGCGACACGTGGCGCTCCGGTGGCGACCGCAGCTGCGGATCGTGGGCTCCATCGGTCGCGTGGCTTGGCCAATCGGCCTCGTGAACCTGGTCGCGATCGTCTACTACGGCGTGGACACGCTGATCCTGGCCCACTTCCACTCCTCCGCCGACGTCGGCCAGTACGGCGCCGCGTACCGGCTCGTGACCGCGATCGGCGTGTTCGCCGGCGTCGTCATCAGCATCGTCACGCCCCTGCTCGCGTGGAGCAGCGCCGAGGACCGCCAGGTCCTGCAACGTCGCGTGGCGAGGATCGGACGCTTCCTGCTGGTGTTTGCCCTTCCGATCCTCATCGGCGGCGTCATGACGTCGTGGCGCGCCTTCACGAAGATCCCGGGATTCGGCAGCTACCACCAGGCCGGAATCGCGTTCGCGATCCTCGCGCCCGCCGCCTCGTTCATCTTCCTCGCGACGCTCGCGCAGGTCGTCCTCATCGCCGACCACCACGAGCGGGTCCTCATCGGGGTCTCCGTCTTGGCGCTGACGGTCGAGCTCATCCTCTGCTTCACCCTCATCCTTCCGTACTCGCTCTACGGAGCAGCGGTCGCGACCACCATCACCGAGGGTCTCAGCCTCGCCGTGTCCTGGTGGATGTTGCATCGACACGTTCGAGTCACGCTCTTCGATCGCGCCGCGACGCGGATGCTCGGCCCGGCGATCGTGCTGGTGCTCGCGCTCTTCGTCGGCTACCTCCTTCCGCCCCTCGTCCAGGTAGCCGTCGGCGGCATCGTCTACTTCGTCTCCCTGCCGCTGCTCGGAGCGATCACGTGGCACGACCTGGAGGGATTCGGCGACCCCGACGGTCCCGTCGCCGTGGTGCCGCTGGTTCCCGAGGCCGCGGCGGCCGCCGCCGGCCTCGCGGACCGGCTCAGCGCCGATCGGCCCGTTCGCCTGGTGCTCCCCCCCGAGACGCCACGCCCCGCCACGGTCCGGCCCGCCATCGACGTGCGCGTCCAATCGTCGTCGCACCTCGGAGCCATCCGTGGCGAGCTGAAGGGAACCCGGGCCTGCCGACTCGTCGGCGAGCCGGCACAGCTCAGTCCACGGCTGGCGCTCGCAGCGCGACTCGCCGGGTGCCCGAGCGTGAGCGTCGAGTCGTGGGGCCGCACGGAGCGACGACGGTATGGGTTCCGGCGCTGGACCTGGGCACTGTTCCTCGATCGCCGCCGAGACCGATGAGGATCCTGTTTCTCGCCGATTTGTCGCCGTCGCCACCCACGACCGGGGCGCGTGAGCGCGACTACCAACTCGCGCGGGCCCTCGGCGAGCGCTTCGCCGTCGACGTCGTAACCCTCGGGCCCGTCCCGACGGCCCGCGACGAGCCATTCGAACTCCACAGCGCGGGCGACCCACCGTCGCGTGTGCGAGCCCTCGTCACGTCGCTCCGCCGACCGTACCTCGAGACCCGTCACGAGTCCCCGACGCTCCGCCGGTTCGTGCAGTCCGGTCAGTGGGACATCGTCCACGCGTCACACCTGTTCACCGCTCGAACCGCGTTGTCGACGGGCGCGCCGGTCGTCATCGATGCCCACAACGTCGAGACCGAGGTCGCCAAGACCTCAGTCTCGTCCGCGCCAGGGACACTCCGCCGCGCCCGGCTCGAGTGGGAGGCCAACAAGACGGGCCGGCTCGAGCGACGACTGGTGCCGAAGGCCGCGGCGGTGCTCGCGACCAGCACCGGCGACGCGCAGACGCTCGCGGGCTGGGGTGGGCAGCGGGTGACGGTCATCCCCAACGGCGTCGACTGCGCGGCCGTCGCCGCGCGGCCGCCGGCGCCCGGCAGCTCCGTGATTTTCGTCGGCTCGTACGACTATCTCCCGAACCGGGGAGCAGCGGAGGAGCTCGTCGACCAGGTCCTCCCGGCGTTGCATGCGCTCGTCCCGACCGCCGAGCTGACCCTCGTGGGTCGCCGCCCACCGGACCGGCTCACCAACTCCCCGCCGGCCTGGCTCCACGTGCCCGGCGAGGTCGACGACGTCGGGCCCTGGCTCCACAGCGCGCGCGTCACGGTTCTCCCCATCCGCGGCGGCGGGGGCACGCGGCTCAAGGTGCTCCACGCGCTCGCAGCAGGCGTCCCGGTCGTCTCGACGCCCTTCGGCGTCGCCGGTCTCGACCTCGTCCCGGACTGCCACGTGCTGCTCGGCGAGTCGAGCCAGGACCTCGCCCACCAGGCGGCCCGCGTGATCGAGGACGATGGGCTCGCCCGCTCACTCTCGGAGGAGGGTCGACGGGAGGTCGAGCGTCGCTTCGACTGGCGGATCACCACCGCGCCCCTCGCCGCGCTCTACGAGGCGCTGGCCCCCGCGCGCTGATCGAGCGGACCCGTCGCTACGAATCCGAGCTGACGATCACCCGGTCGGTGAGCTCCTGCTGCTCTTCCTCCCGCTGGGCAGCGCGCGCCCAGACCACCCAGCCAAGGGCGAGCCCGAGCAGGGCATCGAAGCGGGGGTCGGCGCCGGTGAACGTCGCGGTGAGCTCCGCGACGGCGAGTGCCACCAGGCCCCCTGCGACCGCGATCCCCGCGGCTCGAACCACGTCCTCGCGCGCGCCCCTGCCGAGCCGCACCGCTTCGACGAAGCCTGCTCCGAGCAGCCAGAGGTACGCGACGGGCCCGAGGAGTCCTAGGTGCAGCCAGAACCAAAGCAGCGCGAAGTGGTTGTAGAACGTCCCTTGCGGGAGTGACTCCGACAGTGGGTCGCGGATCCGCCACGGGACGCCGAGCCCGATCCCGGTGACCGGATGGTCGCCGATCTCGCGCAGGACGTTGCGCGTCTCGTCGATCCGGTACCGGTCGTCCTGCGATGAGGACACCTGCGTCGGGCTCAGCTGGCTGAACCGCAGCGCGAGGGCTCCTTGGGCCCCCCCGACGAACCCGGAAGAGAGGCTCAAGATGATCGCGGCGATCACCGCCGCGATCGGAACCAACCGGCTCCGGTTGCCGCCCCGGACCGCGACGATGACGACGACGATGCCTACGACGGTGCCCAGCCAGAAGCTGCGCCGGAAGCTCAGCACGAGCGACACGAACGCCAGACCAGTGCACAGCACCGCCCATCCGGGGATGCGCCCCCGACCCCGACCGACGACGTACGCGAGGGCGCCGAGGATCAACAGGATCGTGAACCAGTTCGGGGTCTCGGAGAGATAAGTGATCGTCACGTTGTCGATCGACTTACCAACGCCCTCCGCGTACTGCGCGAGACCTTGTAGTCCCGTCAGACCACCGAGCACCGCGCCCACGATGACGACGTGCTGGACGGCGCCTCGCGGACGGGGCAGGTTCACGATCCCGAACGGGAGCACGACCAGGATCGTGATGCTGCGCACCTGGTCGAGCAGCTGCGTCGAGTCGTGCATGCCGTTCGTCGCGCCCACGACGGCCCCCCAGGCGAGGAGGACGGCGAGCAACAGCAGCGGGCCGGTGAGCAGCCCCGGCGCGTGGAAGGCGCGGCCGTCCCGTCGCATGTCGAGCACGATCGCGACGACGAGAACGATCAGGAGCAGGTTCACCGGCGACAGGACGATCCCGGCGAGCTGCTGGTGGAAGAACGCTTCCTGCGAGACGAGCCCCTGGGTCGGGTCCTCGCTGAACAGGATCACGATGCTCGCGAACACCGCCAAGGCCCACCACGGCCGCAGGACGAGCACGACGGCAAGCGCGACCGCGACCGGAAGGACCAAAGCGGTCACGCCCAGGAGCGCCACCGCGCCGGCCAGGAGCAGCCCCAGAATCCCGCCGAGCAGCGCGACCCCCGCGATCGCGGGACCTTCGGCCAGCCGGCGCGACATCCTCACCCGCCTCGCCCGCGCCTCCGGGTGGCGTACCGCTCGACGTATCGCGGTCGGTGGGTCGCCGACTCGTTGAAGACCATGCCCAACAGCGGCACCTCGAGGGCTCGCAGGGTCTGCACCGCCCGCCGCGCGTCGCGCCGACGTGTCGTTCGAGCGTTGACGATGAACACGACGCCGTCGGTGCCGCACCCCGCAATGATGGCGGCGTCAACTACTGCGGCCATCGGGGGGCTGTCGAGGACGACGGCGTCGTAACGGTGTCGCATCTGCTCGAGGACGTCGCGCAGTCGGTCTCGGGACAGCAGCTCGGAGAGCTCGCGGCCGGCCTGACCGGCGGGTGCGACGTCGATCCGGGCCCCGGCGTCGACGGACACCCCGGTTGCGGAGAGCTCGCCCGTCCACCCTCGGAGGAAGTTGGCGAAGCCGGGCGAGACGGGGACGTCCACGAGCGTGTGGAGCTTTGGTCGGTGCAGATCGGCGTCCACCGCCAGCACCGTGCGACTCTCCAGCGCGAGGGACGTCGCGAGGTTGATCGTCACGAACGTCTTGCCCGCGTTCGGCTCGGCGCTCGTGATGAGCACGACGAAGTTCGGTTGGTCCCGGAAACCGAAGGTCATGTTCGTCCGCAGCGATCGGAACGCCTCGATCCGTACCTCCGGTCGGTTCGCGAGCTTCGGGATCTCGGCGAGCAACGGGAGCTCGAGGTCCGATTCGGCATCGCCCGCCGACGGATAGTGCTCGGTGAGCGCCACACGGATGTAGACGGCGACGAGTCCGATGATGAGCGCGGCGATCGCGGCGAGCGCAGCATCCCGCTTCGGGTTCGGTGACGCCGGGCTCGTCGGCAGCAGCGCGGGCTCGATCAGCAACGCGGTGTCCCTCGGCTGCGTCTGCTCGGTCGCGGCTTGCGCTTGCAACGAGGTCAACTCAGTCGTCAGCGCCGTCCGGCGCGGGTCCTCGGGAGCGAGCGGGTTGGTCGAGATGGGGATCTGATTGAGCTGGTTCTCGATCTGGGTGACCTGGGTCGCGATCCGGTTGAGCGAGTCGTTGCGCTGCTGATTCTGATAGTCGGTCACGTACTCCACGAACGCGTTGGCGTAGGACTGTGCGTAGAGCTGTGCAGTGCGGGGGTTAGCGGTCGTCGCGGTGAAGTCGAGGACGGTGACTTCGTTCTCCTGCGCGATCGAGACGTCGCTCTGCACGGTCTTCTGCAGCATGGGTGTCGACGTTGGGACCACGGTCGCCGGCGTCCCCCCCAACGGCAGGGTGGTCGTCGTCGTGGTCGTCGTCGTGACGCCCGGCCGTGTCGGCGCCGAGCTCGTCACGAGCTGCGCAGCGCGGGCAGCGACGGGGTCGGTACCCGCCAGGCTCTGATACGTGTTGGCGAGCTGGGTGAGCGTGTTCTGATCGATGAACTGCCCGCTCGCCTGGAGTCCCGACTGGAGTTGGACGGACGCGGTGGACTGGTAGGTGTTGGCTTGGCTCGCGCTGACGAGATACGCGACGACGGCGGCCGCGATGACGAAGATCGAGAGCCACCACTTGTAGCCCCAGATCGAGCGAAGAGACTCTTTGCTCACGGCAGCCGGAGTGTATTCGCCGCCCGACCGAATTGCGCGGCGCGTCGCGCCGGTCGGCGCGGCCCACGCCGCGCGCTCAACGTTGCGCCCAGTCGGGCGTGTGGTCATCTCCGCGAAGGTGGGGTCTTGGGCGTGCCATTCGATGTGACGTGATCGGCAGGCATAACCCCCGCCTTAATGGCGAACACACGCACACACGCCGTGCAACGACCACGACTCGGCGAGGTGTCGCCGTTCGCTGACAGATGGTCGGTACGCTCGACCGGTGCGAAGCCCGTTGCGCGGTCACGTCGCTGGCATCCCGGTCCGCAGTGGGTACCGGCGGCGACTCGCTCGCTGCAGGGCTTCGGCGACGCCACCGCGTCCGCGCCGGGCGGTGAGCCCGCGGGTGGACTGACGACCCCGTGGCGATCCGCTTCTCGGTCATCGTCCCGACCCGCAACCGGCGCGCGCGGTTGCAGTCAACCCTCGATGACTTGGAGGCGCAGACCTTCCCGCGAGCCGACTTCGAGGTGATCGTCGTCGACGACGGTTCCAGCGACGACACGGTCGCGTGGCTCGCCGAGAACACCCACGCGCGTATGTGCAGCACACCACACGAGGGACCGGGCCCGGCGCGAAACGCCGGCGCAGCCGCGGCACACGGTGAGTACCTCGCGTTCACCGAGGACGACATCCGGATCGGTCCGGACTGGCTCGAGCGGGCCGATCGGCACCTCCGGGCGAACGCGGTCGATGTGCTTGAGGGCCGCACCGTCCTCGAAGGCACCGATCGGAACACTCGACGCGCCGAGGCAGTGCCGGTCCCGTCCTTCATCCCGTGCAATCTCTTCGTCCGCCGAGGCGCGTTCGAGCAACTCGGTGGATACTCGTCCAGCTTCTTCGATTCGCGCTCCGGGCTGTACTTCCGCGAGGACGCCGACTTCGGCTTCCGCGCCCTCGAATGCGGTATGACCCACCTGATCGATCCGGCCGTGCTCGTCGAGCATCCGGAGCAGTTCCTGTCGCTGACGGCGTGCTTCCGTCACGCCCGCCGATACGTCTTCGACCCGCTCCTCTACCGGCGGCACCATTCGCTTTACCGCCGGTATATCGAGGTGAAGTCGATCGGCCCGCTCCGCGTCCACCGGCCGCTGCACCTCGTCGCGCTCGCCACCGTGCTCAGTTGGGTGCTCCTCGTCGTCGGCGCCGTGAGCGGCCAGCCGATCCTGCTCGGCTTCGGCGCCGTCGGCGTGCTCGCGAGCGGCGTCGCGGTACGCGCCAAGTACCAGGGTCGACGCGCGCTGCGTTTGTGGGAGCTCGGACCTCAGATCGCCATGCTCGGTCTGCCCGCCGTCTACCTCGCAGCGCTCGTCCGCGGGTGTGTGCGCGCACGAGGTGGCGTCGGCGTGTTCGTGTAGGCCGTGCTCGTATCCGCCGAGCGCGTGGGCGTCCAGACCCCTCGCGGGCGCGCGCACGTGCGAGGTCGTCCAGGTCGAACGCGCCTCGTCTCGGCCGCCGTGGTGTTCGCAGTGGCACTCAGCCTCGTCGCCACGGGATCGACCGCGTCTGCTTCCACCGCAAGCTCACCCGCCGACCGCCTCGGCGTCGTCGGGAGCCTCATCTTCGCGAAGCCGTCCGAGATCATGCGCCAGGTCCGCCTCATGCGGTCCGACGGCGTCCGGTGGCTGAGCGAGACGTTCTACTGGTCGATGCTCGAGCCGAGGCGCGCTCGCTTCGACTGGCGCCGCACCGACGCGATCATGACCGCCACCGCCAAGGAAGGCGTCAACCTCTTGGCGGTGTTGGCGTACTCGGCACCGTGGGCGTCGTCCGACCCGACGCGCGCGCACAATCCGTACTACCCGCCTCGCAATGACGCCGACTACGCGCGCTATGCCACTGCTGTGGTGCAGCGCTACGGTCCCCAAGGCTCGTTCTGGCGCCTGAACCCCCGCCTGCCCGTACGGCCGCTGCTTACCGTCGAGATCTGGAACGAGCCGTGGTTCTCGCACTTCTGGATGCCCCAGCCCGACGCGTCGCGGTACGCCGAGCTCGTGCGGGTGGCGGGCGCCGCCATCCGTCAGGTCGCGCCGTCGGTCACGATCCTCGTATCCGGTGATCTCAGTCCGCCGACTTCGGGCCCGACCGACTCATGGCTGGCGCTGCTCCTTGCCGTCCGCCCCTCTATCGCCCCGTTCGTCGATGGCTGGTCGATCCATCCCTACCCCGAACCCAAGAACCTGAGCCCGGAGGACGGGACGGGCGACGAGTCCTTCCAACAGGTGACGCTCGTCGAGCGCATGGTGCAGCACTCGGCGATCCAGCGGCCCTTGTGGATCACCGAGATCGGCTGGAGCTCGGCGAACGAGGCCATGGAGGGGGTGAGCGAGGACGCCCAAGCCGAATACCTCCAGGCGGCGCTCACCGAGGCGCTCCAGACGTGGGGCAGCTTCGTGGCGAGAACCTTCGTCTACGAGTGGGGCTCCGATCGCGGTGAGGTGAGCGACCTCGAAGGGCACTTCGCGCTATCCGACAGCGCTGGTCGACCCAAGCCCGCGCTCAACGTGCTGCGTCGCCTTCTCGCCGGGAGCAGGGGCGCGGCGCGAACCGATCCGTAAACTTGCACCGTGGACGTGCTCGCGGTGTGCACCGGAAACCTCTGCCGCTCACCAGCGACCGCGGCGTTCCTGCAGCGTCGCCTGGCGCTTTTTGGGACCGACGCCATCGTGCACTCCTCGGGACTGCTCGACACCGGCGAGCCGATCCCTCAGCAGCTGGTGAAGCAGCTGGCACGCTGGGACCTATCGATCGACGAGTCGCTGCGTATCCCGCTCACGGTCGAGGCGATCGCCGACGCGGACGTCATCCTCGGCCTGGAACGCCGCCACGTTCGCAGCATCGTCTTGATGGAGCCGGACGCGACGAACCGGACGTTCTCACTCAAGGAGTTCGTGCGACGCGGCGAGGAGCGGGGGCCGGCCGACCCGGACCGGCCGCTCGACGAGTGGCTGAAGCAGCTCGCCGCGGATCGCGTGCCCACCGATCTGATCGGCGCGTCGGTCAAGGATGACGTCGCGGACCCGTACGGTCACTCGCGCCGCGCCTACCGGCGGTCGGTCACCGAGATCGAGGATCTGTCGAGCCGTGCGGCGCGGCTGCTGCAGGGGCGACACAACGGGCAGCCGGTCTGAGGCGGCCGCGCTGGGTCACGACGCTCAGCTGGCCCGCTCGTCACGGCCGAGGTGGCCGCCTCCCCCGTCGGTCGCGGCCCCCGCGTGCAGCTCGTCCCAGGCGCTCAGCACCATCGGAACGGTGATCGCCCGCATGCAGTCGGCGTAGCGGTCGTCACGCTCGAAGCCCAGGTCGAGGTAGCCGTCGGGCACCGCGGGTGAGGCGACGCACCGTGTGCGGGGACCGATCGGACCCCACCGCCGCCCCGACGTCGGCCCGTTCAGCGCGATCGTCGGCACCCCGAGCGCCGCGGCGACGTGCATCACGCCCGTGTTCACCGACACGACGCCCCGGGCGTGCCCGAGCCAACGGGCGCACTCCTCGGGCGACGTCCCTGCGGCCGACCTCGCCCGGATCCCAGCGCGTGCCCACTCGGCCACGAGCGACGACGTCGCGTCGTCGTCGCCCGGCCCGCCCGTGAGCACCACGGTGAGCCCCCGATCGTTGAGGGCGCGCGCGAGCGCCGCCCAGTCCGGCTCGGGCCAGGACCGTTCTCGCAGGTTGGCGCCGCCCGGCCAGGGATGGAGCACGGCGTACGGCGTGGCGAGGGGAGGCGGACCCGGGGGAACGCGGAGGTGCGGTGGGCTTGTGGAATCGACTCCGAACGACCGGACCAGGTGGCGGAAGTTCTCAAGCTCGTGCGCAGTCGAGGAATGCGGCACGGCATGATCGAACGCGTAATGCCGGTGCTGCCGAGGGGTCTGCCGTCCGATCGTCCAACGGGCACCGGACAGCGCGACGAGGAGCGCGTCGAGTCGGGGCCAGGACCCGCAGTCGACGCACACGTCGAGGCGCTGCGCCCGAACGAGCCGGAGGGCACGGGCCACGTGGCGGACCGGGAGCACGACCACCTCGTCGACATCGTCGAGGAGGCGAGCGAACCCGGCGTTGGTGTCGGTCGCGAACAGCACGATGTGAGCGGACGGCCGCGTGGCCCGGATGTCGTGCACGATGCCGCTCAGCAGCACGACGTCACCGATCGCCGCCGTCTTGATCAGCCCGACCCGCTGCCAGTCGGCGGGCGGGTCACGGTGCCGGCGGAGGTCGCGCGCCGCGCCGACGACCCAGAGCGCCGGGATCCCGAGCGCCCGGTCGAGCTGCTTCAGCCGACGGTTGCCACGGTCGGTGGGCCGAGCCGTCGCCGGGACGTCGGTCGCCACGACTCAGCCGGCCTCGCGAATTTGGCTCACGAGCGCGCTCGTGCTCGTACTCTCGACCAGCGGCGCGACCAGGACGCGGCCGCCGCGGGCCTTGACCTCGGCGGCGCCCACGATGTCGTCCTCCTGGTAGTCGCCGCCCTTCACGAGCACGTCGGGGCGGAGCGCCTCGATGAGCCGGATCGGGGTGGGGTCGTCGAAGCCGACGACGGCGTCGACCGCGGCGAGGCCGGCCAGAACGGTGGCTCGCTCCTGCTCGCCCACGACCGGCCGACCCGATCCCTTCAGCGCGTGGACCGACGCGTCAGTGTTCAGGCCAACGACGAGGCGGTCGCAGGAATGGCTCGCCCAGTCGAGATAACTGACGTGCCCGGCGTGGAGCAGGTCGAAGCAGCCGTTCGTGAACCCAATCACGTCGCCGGCGGCGCGCCACCGCTCGACGGCCAGCCGGGCGGCGTCGAGGTCCAGCACCTTCAGCGCGAGGGTGCCCAGGCTCGGGTCCTCGCGCACGAGCGCCGTCGCCAGCTCGTCGGCGCTGACCGCGACGGCGCCAACATGAGCGACGGCGACGCCAGCCGCGACGTTGGCGAGGACCGCGGCGTCGGCCCACGCCAAGTCGGCGGCCCGACCGGCGGCCAGCGCGGCGACCGCGGTGTCGCCAGCGCCGGAGACGTCGAAGACCTCCCGCGCCACGGCCGGGACATGCGTCACCTCGGTCGGGCCGACCACGGCCATGCCGCGCCCGCCGAGCGTCACGACGAGGGCGTCGAGCGACAGGGTCTCGCGGAGCTCGGCCGCGGCGCCGGTCAGGCTGGACACATCAGCGGCGTCGACGTGGCTGAGGGCCGCCAGCTCGGATGCGTTCGGCGTGACGGCCGCCGCGGTGGCGTACTTCGAGAAGTCGAGCCCCTTCGGGTCGACGAGCACCGGGACCTCGCGCTCGTGGGCGCGCGCGATGAACCGGGTGCAGAGCGTGGCGTCGAGGACGCCCTTCCCGTAGTCGGAGAGCACGGCGACGTCCCAGTCGTCGTCGAGCAGGGCCAGGACACGCGCGTCGAAGTCGACCCGGTCGCCCATCGGCGCACGCTCCTCGTGGTCGATCCGGACGAGCTGCTGGTGGGTCGCGACGACGCGCGTCTTCGTGGTCGTCGTACCGCCCGCGCGGACCTCGACGGCGTCGGCGTCCACGCCGGCGTCCGTCAGCACCTGCCGGAGCGTGACACCCTCGGGGTCGGCGCCCGTCCAGCCGGCGACTGCGACCGTCAGCCCGAGCGCGGCAAGGTTTGCGGCGACGTTCGCCGCGCCACCGGCCGCGGCGCGTTCCGACTCGAGGCGCACGACGGGGACCGGCGCTTCCGGCGACACACGGGCCACGTCGCCGACGACGTAGCGGTCGAGCATGAGGTCCCCGATGACGACGGCCCGCAGGGTCGGGAACGTCGAGGCGAGCACCCCGCGGAGGCGGCCGAAGTCAGGGGCCATCGTCGGACCCGACGGTGGCGGCCTCGACGGCGCCGCACAGCAGATGACCAATGAAGAGGTGCGCCTCTTGGATGCGGCTCGTGCGGTCGTCCGGGACGACGACCGCGCAGTCGACCGTTTCGGCGAGGCGCCCCCCGCCGCAGCCGGTGAGCGCGACGGTGAACGCGCCGAGCATCGTCGTGGCCGCGACGCCGCGCAGGATGTTCGTGCTGTTCCCGGACGTCGACAACGCGACGACAGCGTCACCGGGTCGACCGAACGCCGTGAGCTGGCGCGCGAAGACCTCGTCGAACCCGTAGTCGTTGGCGATGGCGGTCACGACGGCGCCGTCAGTGCTCAGCGCGAGCGAGCGCTGCCCGGCGCGCTCCTGCTCGTAGCGCCCGACGAGCTCGGCTGCGAGGTGCTCGGCTTGCGACGCGCTCCCGCCGTTCCCGAACCAGAAGACGGTGCCGCCGGCTTGCACGCACCGTCCGAGACGATCCGCGATACCCTCGATGATCGGCGCCATCCCACGGACGCGCTCCATCATCGCCGCGTGCTCGTCGAGTTCTTCCAGGAAGTTCACGATGTTCCCTCGGCGCGCCCTCGATCGCTCTTGAGGGTAGCGCCGTGACCTCGACGGACCGCGCGATGCGCGGCGTGGTGCTCCTCGACCGCGACGGTGTCCTCAACGTCGACCGGGCCGAGTCGGTGACGTCCGTTGACGAGCTCGAGGTGCTCCCCGGCGCGTGTGAGGGCGTGCGGCTGTTGGTGGGCGCAGGGTTCGCGCCGGTGGTTGTGACGAATCAGGCGTGCGTCGGGCGGGGGCAGCTGTCGCTCGCCGAGCTGGAGGAGATCGACGACGAGCTCAACCGTCTCCTCGAGGGGCGGCTGGAGGGTTTCTTCGTGTGTCCCCACACGGCGACGGATCACTGCGCGTGTCGCAAGCCGGGCACGGCGCTGCTCGAGCAAGCGCGCGCCGCGTGGTCGTTCGACCCGAGCGTGACGTGGTTCGTCGCCGACGACGGGCGCGACATCGAGGCGGCTCGACGTTTTGGCTGCCGTCCGGCGCTGGTGCGCACGGGCAAGGGCGCGGCGACGGCGTCCGCGTACCCGGATGTCCCGGTGTTCGACGACCTGGTCCAGTTCGCGCGGTTCCTCGTCAGCGTCGAGGGTGGCGGAGGTGAGGCGAACCGGTAATCGGTCAAGCCTCAGCCGTCGGAGCGCAGGCTCCGGAACACCTCGGCGACAGTGCGGATGAGGATGACGAGGTCGCGCCAGATCGACCAGTGCTCGATGTACTGGTTGTCGTAGCGGGCCCGTTCCTCGATCGAAGTGTCGCCGCGCAGGCCATGCACCTGCGCCCACCCCGTGAGGCCCGCCGGCAGACGGTGCCGGTCGTCGTACCCGTCGATGCTGAGGCTGAACCGCTCGACGAAGAACGGGCGCTCGGGTCGCGGCCCGACGAGCGACATCCGTCCCTGGACGACCCGCCAGAGCTGCGGCAGCTCGTCCAGCGACGTCGCCCGGAGCACCTTGCCCACGGCCGTCACGCGCGGGTCCGCGTCCACTGACCACCGCGTGTCGCTGTCGTGGTTCACGCGCAGCGTCCGGAACTTGGGGACGTCGATCTCCTGGCTGCCCTGCCCGACGCGCTTCTGGTGGAACAGCACCGGGCCGGGGCTGCTCAGCTTGACCGCCAGGGCGATCAAGGCGCACAGCGGGGCGGTGACGAGCAGCACCCCGCCGGCGATGGTCACGTCGAGGATGCGCTTGAGCGTCCAGGCCGGTGCGCGCAGGGCGGCCCGCCGCACCCGGTACAGGGGGATGCCGTGTACATCGTCGGTGTCGGGTCCCTCGGGTGCGACGCCGCAGTCGAAGAAGCGCGGGACGACGTGCACGTCCACGTCGTGCGCCACGGCCGTCCGCAGCACGCCGACCAGCTCGGCTCCCCGTGCCGGGCCGAACGCGACGATCAGCCGCCGCACCGTTCGGCGCTTGAGCACCTCGTCGAGCTCGTCGACATCGCCGATCAGCGGATAGGGCAGGTCCTCGTCGGGCACCGAGTCGAGGAAACCAACGGGCTCGATGCCGAGCTCGAGGTCGTCGCGGAACGCCGTCGCGAGCTCGGTGCCGATCTCACCGGCACCGAGCACGACGGTCGGGTCCTGGAAGTCGCCGCGGCGACGCGCCCGCCGCAGGATCGCGTACCAGAACAGGCGTCCTCCGACCACGAGCACGACACCGAGCGCGGCGGCCTCGAGCAGTGCCACCACGTCCCCGCCGATCCACGCCCCGGGAGCCAGCAGCAACAGCGGGATCGCCAACCGGCCGACGAGCCACGGTGCCTCATCGAGCGCGCTCAAGGTGATGCGCGTCCGATAGGCGCCGCTGACCGCCAGGCAGAACAGAGCGATCGGCACGTACAGCAACGGCATCGCCGAGCGAACGCCCAGGACGAAGACGGCAAGCGCCAACGCGAGCGCGTCGATGTCGACCAGGAAGATTGGCGCGAGCCATGGCGGCGAGGTCTTCGCGTCGGCGTGTAGCGCGACGCCCACGTTCCGTGGTCGACGGAGGGCAGTGACCTGCTGCGTTGCGATGGCCATGACCGATCAGTTCTCCGCTGAAGGTGTCGGCGGCGTCGAGCGCGTGACTTGAGGGCGCCGACTGAGTCGGAACAGCACGAACCCAGCGATCAGGATCGTGACGCCGATGACGACCATCAGCGCGATGTTCGCGCCCGTGAACGCCAGCCCCGAGCTGCTCGCGGACGTCGCCTTCACGTTCGCGGGACTGCAGTACGTCAGCCCGTTCGCGTGAGTCACGACGCCACCCGAGCCGATGCAGGGGTCTGTCGTCGACGTGGTTGTCGGCGCGGGATACGTCTGCGCCGACGCCGTCACCGGCAGCAACGCGAACGTCATCAATCCCAACGCCGCAACCATTGGAATGGCCCAACGGCCAAGTAGAGTGCGCATTCTTTCTCTCTCCCGTAGCCCAGCCCTGGTGAGAACGCTCATCCAGAACGTGCAGTTCCCTAGACAGCCCCGCTCGTCCCCAGCGATCCCCCACGGGCTTCACCAAGAACACTACCACCGAGGGTAGTCAGAGCGCCACGGGGGACCACCCAGCGCGCGCCCTCGGCCCCGGACCGCCGCCGGCGGCTACCAGGAGACGTGCTGGACGCTGGTGTCGTCCTGCTCGCGGCGCCCGAAATACCAGTTGATCGCGGGAATCCGGGCGGAGGGCTCGATCTCGATGCTCGTGAGCCCCGGGGGGGTGTCGAAATCGAGGCCGGCGTTGAGGGTGCCGCCCTGGGGGATCTGGAGGTACCCGCTCGCGGCCGCCTTCGTAGGCCCGTCGTATCCGCTCAGCAGCAGCGGGCCGACACCGGTGAGGCGAGGAGCTGAGGCCGAGCCGGGCACGTTCACCGCCACGATCCCCTGGTACTCGCCGGCGGAGAGCGTCGTCGCCGGGTCCGGCCCGGCGACGTAGCCAGGCAGCTCGTTGTAGGCCTCGTTGTGGAGTGCGAGCGCGACGTGGACGTGCGCGCCGCCGCTCGGGAGGCGCCGGACCGTGAGGCTGGCCCTGACGTGGAGGAACTGGTCGAGCTTGTTGCCGCCGAAGTTGAGGACGTTGACGGCCAGCGAGTTCGCCTTCAGCCGCCCGGCGATGCCGGCCGCGGTCCACGCGCGCTCTTCGACGGGGTCGGCGGACCACGCGAGGACGTGGCGACCCTTGCCCACTGAGGACAGTTCGGAGATCAGTCGAGCCGGATCCCAGGGGCGCCCCGAGAGCGCGTCCACGGTGGCGCGGGCGACCGAGCTGAGCTGGTCGAGGCGGTCCTGTTGGTTGCCGACCGTGGCCGAGATGCCGTCGTACTGGCCGAGCAGCAGGTACGAGACGATGGTGTCGGCCGACAGCGTCCGGGAACCGGCCTGGATCGGGCCTTGCGCGCCGAGCAGTGCCCGCATCGCGTCGGGGTCGACGGCGAGCACGCCGTCCACCGTCTGCCCGGTGACGGCCTGCCACATCTGCGCCGCGAGCGGTGCGGTGACGTCGAAGCGCGGGGTCGTCGCGAGGTTGCGCCACGACTGGTTCGGCTGGGTGAAGCTCCACAGCTGCAGGTCGGAGGGAAGGGGCACCGCGCCGGGCGGCGGCTGGATTGTCGGGGTCGGCACCATCGGTCCCGTCGTGAACGTCCCGTTGGCGAACGTGGCGACCCCCGCGGCGAGGAACATGCCGGACCCGGCGCGCATCTCACCGTTGTTCGCGGCGACCACCAGATAGCGCGACGGTCCGGTCAGGAGGCGAACGGCGCCCTGCGCGAGCGCCTGCGCGTCGGCGGTGGCGGTGCGGAGCTGGTTCAGCCGGCTGACGAACCGGTCCCGGGCGTCGGCCACCGGCCCGACGAGCTTCGACGAGGGTCCGAGATCGATGTTCACCAGCCCGTCGTGCGCTCGGCCGGCGATGGCGGCCACCTCGTTGAGCAGCGCGAGCCGCTGCGGCCCGGTGCTCGGATGCTGTCGAAGGACGGCGGCACCGTCGCGGGCCGCTTGCGCGCCGACGTCGGCGACCTGCTGCGCCGCAGCGCTGAGCGCGCGGACTGCGCTGACGTTGTTGCCCGCGATCGGCACCACGGCCCACGGCGCGAGCACCGGGTTCGCCGCGAGGCTGTGGGCCGACGAGAAGTCGGACGCGGCCTGCTCCAGCGCGGCGAGCCCCTTGCCCTGGAGCAGCGTCTCTGCTGTGAGGTGGCTCTTTGCCTGCTCCAGCGAGTTCAACCCATTGCTGGCGCGTCCGCGCGCCAGGACGATCAGCGCACCGGTGGCCAGCACCCACACGACGAGCACCGCGATGGCGATGCGGGCGATGAGCGCGCGCCGTGGCAACTTCTCGGCGGCCGGCACGCGCGGAGTGTACCGTCGCCGATCGGAATTTGATGTTCAACGACGTGTGGTCGATACGCTGCTGACGTGCCGCGTGCGCCGGATGACGTCCCCAAGGTGACGCCGTCGCTGTTACGGACTGGCGAGACGATGTGTCCGCGTCGGCTCGACTTGGAGTACCGGCGGGTGCCCGGGACCGCCGATCCCGTCAATCGCTCGCGCGTCCGCAACACGATCCTGGATTCGGTGCGCACCTGGCACGCGTCGGGTCGCTGGCCGTCGACGCCCGACCTGTGCACCGAGGAGCGCGCCGTCGTCGCACACGCGATGACGTGGTACGAGCACCGGTTCCCAGACCGGCACGCGCAGGTGGAGCTGCCGTTGGAGGACCCGACGCTGCTCCCCCGCCGGCAGGTGCTGCTCGGGGGCTGGGTCGACCTCGGCGTGGTCCACCCGGACGGGTCACGTGAGCTGCGCCAGCTGCGGTGGTCGAGCGCGCCTCATGGCGGCGGAGACCCGATGGACCGACCCGAGATCCGCCTGGCGGTGCTGCGCCTGGCCGCCGTCGGCTGGTGGGACCACGGGCCGCTCACGATCACCGACACGAACCTCGTGACCGGCACGCACGAGCGTGCCGACCTGGCGGGGCCCGAGGCTCTCGGTCCGGTCGCGGCGTGGCTCGACGAGCAGGTGGCGCACGTCCGCGAGCGGGCGGACGCGACGTCGGTTGAGCCGGGCGCCAGCTGCGCCCGGTGCCGCCACGTGCCGCGCTGCCCGGCACACGACGTCCGGGGCTCCATGACGAGCTCCGCGAGCACGCTGCTGCCCGGCGTCCTGGCCGTGTCCCCCACCTCCTATGACGCGTGGCGGCGCTGCCCTCGCCAGTGGCGCGACCGGTCGCTGCTGGCCGTCACACCCACCAACCCACCGGAGGGCTCGGTGCACGGCCTCTACCTGCACCGGCTGCTGCACCAGATCCACCGGCACGGCACGTGCCACGACGCGGACCACGTCCGTGAGGTGCTGACAGGCCACGGCGCCGACGAGCGCACAGCGGCCGAGATCAGCCGCCACGCGTGGCGCTGCCCGATCGGCGCGGACGCGGTGGGGCATGAGCTCGAGTGGGCCCGCGCGTACGGCGGGCCGCCAGTCTTTATGGTGACGTGCCGGCTCGACGCGGTGTGGTCGCACGATGGGATCCTCGACGTCCGCGACTACAAGAGCGGCCGGGTGCTCGACCATCCGGTGAGCGAGGATCCGCGCGCCTGGCTGCAGGCCTGGGTGGCCGCGGTGAAGCCGACGCGCGCGGGTTGCGACTCCGCGTCCGCTACGAGCACCTCGCGGCGGAGGTGGACGAGGACCCGGACCCGTGGGAGCCCACCCCCGAGGAACTGGCCGCCGTCGAGGCGAGGCTCGTGACGGTCACGACGGAGATGCGCGCCGAACGAGCCTTCCGCGGCGTCTCGGACGAGGCGGTCTGCGGACTGTGCCCGTACCGGGGCGGTTGCGACGAGAGCGCGGTCGACGTGTCGGCGGCCTGGCCGCGGCCCGTCGCCGAGGCGCTGGCGCCAGCCGACGCA
>CAVSWH010000006.1:0-11369 GCA_963731625.1 uncultured Actinomycetes bacterium | reverse complement strand
CGGCGACGTCGTGCTCTGCGACTTCGGTGGCGTCATGGGCGGGTACTGCTCGGACATCACCCGCATGTACGTCGTCGGCGACCCCACCGACGAGGTGCGCGACGCCTACGAGGCGCTCCGGGCGGCCCAGGAGGCCGCGGTGGCTGCCGCCCGAGTCGGGACGACGTGCGGCGACGTTGACGGCGTGGCCCGTCGCGCCCTTCACGGACGCGGCGCTGGGCGACTACTTCATCCACCGGACGGGCCACGGGATCAGCATCGAGGCGCACGAGGACCCGTATCTCGTCGCCGGCAACGCCGAGCCGCTCGCGCCGGGCCACTGCTTCAGCGTGGAGCCGGGCGTCTACGTCGCGGGGCGGTTCGGCCTACGCCTCGAGGACATCGTCGTGGCCACGGACACGGGGCCGGTGCGGCTCGACGCGGCGCCGCGGGATCTCGCCACCGTCGAGTGACGCGCCGTGCACCTCGATCTCTCCTCGGTGCTCCTGCAGTGGTCGACGGGCGGGCTCTTTGGCTTGTGGGTCACCACCCGGCATCGAGTCGTCGGGATCGGTTACGGCTGGCTGCTCCGCAGCGTCTTCGCCGTCCTCGCTGCGGGCGCGGCGGCTGCCGCGGTACGGGGGGAGGCTCGGGGGCGGCGGCCGTGATCCACGACGTCGCGGCCAGCGCGACCGCGGCGACCGCCGCGGCCGCGCTCGCCGTGTCGGTCGCGCCGGACCGCGGTCGTGGCCTCGAGGGCGTTGGGAGCTACGCCCCCGCCACGGATCTGGTCGCGCCCGCCATCGGGCTCGTCGCGTTGCTGGCCACGGCGCAGGTGATCGGAGGGCCGTACACGCTGAGCGCGGCCCGGCTACTGGCGGGTGCGCTCCTGCTGGGGCTCGTGACGAAGCGATGCTCCTCGGCCACTGGTATCTGGTCCAACCCGGGCTCAGCCGACAGCCGATCCGCGAGCTGGTCCGCCTCGCCGCACTCGCATGGCCGCTCGACGTCGCCCTCCTGCTCGTCCCGACCGGCATGGTCCAGGTGCTGAACGGTGGGATCAGCGACGGCTACGGAGGGCTGCTCGGCGTCACGTGGGTCGTGAGCGCGCTCACTCACGCTGGCCTTGCTCGGCGTCGCATGGAAGGCCCTCGCCGAGCCGTACTACTCGGCCGTCATGGCCACGACCGGCCTGCTGTACCTTGCGATCCTCACCGCGTTTGGCACCGACGTGCTGCGCGGGCACTCTTCTCCCGGTGAAGTCCCACGTCAGCGTGCACACGCCCGTCGCCCGACGCGCGCCGCGGCATGGCCTACGAACGGTCGCTGGTTCGCTGCCGCGCTCACCGACCGGCTGGCACTCCCCGCGCGGGCCGATGCCGTGTCCGGTCACGACCCCACGCTCCGGGCCATCCTGGCGACGGCGCGCTCGCCGTGGGAGCTGCGATGGCCGACGCGAACGCTGACGACCGCGCGGCGCTGTCGCGCGCCGCCGCCGCCGCTCGGCGGCACGTCCCGACGTCCCGCGGCGAGGTCGTCGCCCTCGGCGCCCGGCTCTTCCCGGAGGGCAGCCGGGGTCGTGACCTTCTTCGGTTCGCACGCTTGAGCGTGCACGACGGCGAGCTGTACGCCGAGCTTGTCCGCCAGCACTGGGCGGCCTGGGGCAAGGTCTCGGTCCGCTCCTACCAGTGGTGGGACCGCGGGCAGGGTCCCACCCGGCGTGACCGGGAGAAGCGGCGGCGCGCCGCGCGGCGGGCGACCGCGCCGCTCACGATCGGGATCGTCCTCCTCGGGTCGGACGGCGGTGAGCGCAGTGCCGTGACGCTGCGCACGCTGCGCAAGCAGACCTGGCACCACTGGCGCCTCGCCGCGCCCGGGCCGATCGCCGGGGAGGGCGCCAACAACGCGCGGATCGTTGTCGTCGACACCGCCGCGCCGATGATCGATCGGCTCAGCGCCTTGGACCTTGCGCCGCGAGACCTCGTGGTGGTGCTCGAAGCTGGTGACCGCCTCACCCCCGGTGCACTGTTCCAGATCGCCAAGCGCGCGTGGCGGCTGCCCGCGTCGACGTCGTTCACTGGGACGACGACCTGATCGACCGACTCGGCATCCGTGCCGATCCACGCTTCCGTCCCGCCTTCTCGCCCGACATGCTCCTCAGTCGGCCAACTACCTCGGGCGCTCGTTTGCCGTCCGACGCGAGCGCCTGGCCACCGTGCGTGAGTTCCCGGGCCGTGCTCGGGCGATGCGCGCACTGGCGGCTCCTTCTCGCGCTCGATCTGGCCGACCACGAGGTCGCTCGCGTCCCGCAGGTCCTGCACCATATGGCGCGCCGGCCGGACGCCGAGCGCCGATTTCGACAGCCAGACTTGTCGCCGCGAACCTGGGCCGGCGCGGTCGCCATGCGAACGTCTCCATGCACGGCGACACGGTTCGTGTCCGCTGGTCGCTCGATCGCTGGCCATCCGTCACCGTCGTCATCCCGACGCGCAGCACCGCCCGAACCTCGACCGGTGCCTCCACGGCCTTGCCCGGACCGACTACCCGAACTTCAACGTCGTCGTCGTCGACAGCGGTGGGCGCACCGACGACGCCGAGCGCTGGTACGCGCAGCGGTCAGACCGGCTCGTGGACCTCGACCGGTGGCTGGTGGGACCAGCCGTTCAACTACTCCGCCGCCAACAACCTCGGCGCACGGGCTGCGGGCGGCGAGGTGCTCGTGTTCCTCAACGACGACACCGACTTCCCCGATCCCGGGTGGCTTGACGAGCTGGTCGGCTGGTCGGGCAGCCGGGGATCGGGCTGGTGGGGCTCCAGCTCACCGACGGCGCGGTGCGATCCAGCACGGCGGGGCTGTGCTCGGGATGAACGGCTTCGCCGGCCACCTGTTCGCCGGTATGACGCCTGGGGAGGACACCCTGCTGGGCTCGACCAGCTGGTATCGCAACTGCCTGTCGGTCACCGGCGCCTGCGTGGCGATCCAGCCGAGCTCTGTTCGAGCAGATCGGTGGGTTCGACGAGCGCTTCCAGCTGTGCGGCAGCGACGTCGTCCTCGGACTCGACATCCGCTTCCACGGCCACGCACGTTTGCTCTCCCGGGCCGCGTCCGCCATCTTGAAGCCCAGTCGCGCGGCCCCGAAATTCCCCCGCATGACTTCTTCACGAGCTACTGGCGCTACCAGCGCTGGTCTTCGCGGCGGCGACCCGTACTTCTCCCCGAACCTCTCCCTCGTCAGCGACAACCACGGCCGCGGCCGAGACGCCCGGGACGATCCCGATCGGACCTCCTCTCGGCCCGTCCTCGCACCGTGAGTTCGGCGTCTTCCGGCAGAGCACCGATGACCTTGAGGCAGCCGGCCTGGCCGAGCCTGCCAGGCCGACCGGCTGCCCGCGTCCGCGTTACCGCGGCGAACCACGATCGGCCATCCCTGGCGACCGCTCACCCCGTCGGTCACCTGGTTCCTCCCGACATCGACAGCCCGTTCTATGGGGGCGTCAACACGGCGTTGCGGATCGCCGACCGGCTCGCGCGCGAGCATGGTGTCGAGAACCAGCTTCGCGTTCTGGGCGCCGGACCGAACGAGGCTTCTTCCGTTCGGCGATTGCCGCCGCGTTCCCGTCGCTCGCGCACGTCGCCGATCGCTTCTACGACAGCCGATGGGCCCTGCGAGCCTCCAGGCGCTCCCGCCGGCGGACCTCTCCATCGCCACGCTATGGCACACCGCGTACGCCGCCGCCAACTCCATCGAACTCACGCCGGCTTCTACCTGATCCAGGACTTCGAGCCGCGTTCTACCCGGCCGGCTCGAAGTACGCGCTCGCCGAGGAGACCTATCGCCTCGGCCTCTACGGGCTCTGCAACACCACCCATCTCCTCGACCTCTACCGGGACCGCTACCACGGCGAGGGCGGCGCGTTCGTGCCGGCCGTGGACACGAACATCTTCCACGCTGAGGGCCGCACGCGAACCGTCCGCCGACGACCCGGTCACCGTGTTCGTCTACGCCCGTCCGGGTCACTTCCGGAACTGCTGGGAGCTGGCGTCGATCGCGCTCGAGCAGCTGAAGCAGCGCCTCGGGGACCGGGTGACCATCATCACCGCCGGCTCGTGGGCGTACGGCGACAACGACCACGGCATCGAGCACCTCGGCATGCTCGACCTTCGCGCCACCGGTCACCTCTACCGGCGCTGCGACGTTGGTGTCGCGCTGACCGTGTCCGAGCACCCGTCATATCTGCCGCTCGAGCTCATGGCCTGCGGCGTCCCGGTCGTCGCGTTCGACAACCCGGCGGGTAGCTGGCTGCTCGAGCACGAGGTGAACTCGCTGCTCACCCGCCGGACCGTGGACGCCCTCTGCGACGGCGTCGAGCGCCTCGTCGTGGACGCCGAGCTGCGCGCGTGCCTTCGGCACGGCGGCCTGCACACGATCGCGAGCCACCACTCGAGCTGGGACGACGCCCTCGCCGGGGTCTACGGCGTTCTCAGCGACCCGCTGGGGGCGGCGTCAGGCTGAGTCGGACCGTCGCGGTGCGCCGCGGGTCACCGACACTGGGTCGCGCAGCCGCGACGCGTCAAGCAGCAGCGCGACCTCCTCAGCGAGACGCCGGACAGCGGTCCTCGGTGCGGGACAGCTCCCACGAGAAGTGGAACGCGACGACGAAGAGCACGGCCATCGCGGTGAGTGCGAGCGCGGTCGGCGGGTAGTGGATGCCGATCAGGTCCGCGTACCAGTCGAGCAGGCCCGGAAAGACCGACAGCGGGAGGAGCAGCGCCGCGCTGCTGATCCACAACAGCGCGTACTTGCTGCGCAGACCCCGGCGGCGGACGAGCCGGGCGATGAGCAACACCGTCGCGATCGCGAGGAGAATCGCGAGGACATGGATCCGGGTGGTCATGATGAGCCCTTCCGCAGCTTGCGGCCCTGACGGCCATAGCCGGAGCCGGCGATCGCCACCAGCAGCCGTAGATAGTTGAGCACCAGTCGAGCGCTGCGCGTCGACGGCTCGCCGCCTCGGCGCGGGCCGATGTGCACCGGCACCTCGGTCACGCAGAGCCCGTGCGCGAAGGCGATGAGGAGCACCTCGACCGTGTCGGCGAGGTACTCGGACGGGAACGCATCAGCGAACAGCTCGATGGCCCGCCGGTTGAACGCCCGGAACCCCGAGGTCACGTCGGTGAACCGCTGCCCGGTGACGCGGCGGGTGATCCACGCCAGGACCCGCATCGCCGCCCGCCGCGTGCGGCCGATCCGGTAAGGCGCGGCGGCCGCCGCGAAGCGGCTGCCCGCCACCAGATCGGCGCCGCCGTCGAGCGCGGCGAGCAGCGTCGGGATGTCGCCGGCGGCGTGCTGGCCGTCGGCATCGATCACCACCGCGCGGTCGTAGCCCCCGTAGTACGCGAAGCGCAGGCCGGTCCGGACGGCACCGCCGACGCCCGTGTTGAACAGCAGGCGCAACGTGTGCGCCCCGGCGCGCTCGGCCTCCTCGGCCGTTGTGTCCGCGGAGCCGTCATCCACGACGAGCAGATCGAGATCCGGCGCGGCCGCGCGCACGTCGGCGATCGTCCCGACGACCGCGTGCTCCTCGTTGTACGCCGGGATGACTACGACGGTCTTCAGCGTGCTGGCTTTCCGCGGTCGAGCGGGCGTCACGCCCCCGTCCCTTCGCGCCGGTCAAGGGGAGGGCCCGTCCCTCCGGCGGGTTCCCTCGCGGCAGGCCGAAGGGGCGACACCGAGCGGTCGCAGTCGCGGTGGCGGCGCTCCGGTTGTGTCGGGACGGCGAGCACGCGCAAGGATGCGAAGAGCCGTTCGCGCATGCTATCCCGTGCGCTCGCCACTGGTCCGGTAGACGCTAGCGCAACGCAGCAATCGAGTCGCACGATCGAGAGAGCGATGGACGAGCCAGAGCCCAGCACGCAAGACCCGGCATACGCGCGCCGCCTGCAGCGCCTCAGCTCACGGTGGTGGCGACGGGTCGTCGACGTGCAGGCGCCGTATCGCCGCTACTTGCGCCGCCTCGACCTCGGCACCACGCTGGACCTCGGCTGTGGCATCGGGCGCAACCTGCGCAACCTGGCACCTCGCCGCGATCGGGGTCGACCACAACGCCGACGCCGTGGCGCTCGCGCGCGACGCCGGGTTCACGGCCTACACCGCGTCGGAGTTCCCCGACACGGCGTACGCGTCGCCCGGGCGTTTCGACGCCCTCCTAGTCGCGCACGTGCTGGAGCACCTGACCCCCGACGAGGCGCGCGACCTCGTGCGCAGCTATCTGGACTATTTGCGACCGGGCGGTCGGGTCGTGCTCATCACGCCCCAGGAGGCCGGGTTCCGCACCGACCGGACGCACCGCACGTTCCTCGACTTCGGGGCCCTGACGGCGCTGGCCGGCGAGCTGGGCCTCGCCGTGCAGCGTACCGACTCGTTCCCGTTCCCCCGGGCTCTCGGCCGGCTCTTTCCCTACAACGAGTTCGTCCTCATCGCGCGCCGGACGACGGATCGCCAGTAGGCAGCAAAGACACCGTCGACGGCCCGCGCGGCCCGGGGCATAGACACGACTTCGCTCGGAAGGCGGGACGCGAGCCGCGCCGCGACGTACCCGTCGGGCCGGTGCCGTGCCGCCTGGACGCGGCGCCGGCGCCGGGCAAGCCAGCGGGCGTGGCGGAGCAGCCACCACCAGCCGGCCAACTTCTTGGCGGCCCAGCCCTCTCGCAGCGCGAGCCCCAGCACCCCGAGCTCCACCGCGACGAGGACGGGCGTGAGCAGCGCCAGCGTCGACGCCTCATACGTCGTGAACACCGTGATGAGCCGATTGCGCTCGAGCAGGTAGAGCTTGGCGGCGGGACGACCCGACGCGTAGCGATGCCCGACGACCGCGTCCGGGACGTAGACGACCTCCAGCCCCCGCTGCCAGCAACGCAGGCTGAGTTCGGTGTCCTCGTGGTACGCGAAGTACTCCGGCACGAAGCCGCCGAGGTCGTGCCAGACGTCACGGCGCAGCATCATCGCCGCGCCCGTCGCTGCCGCGACCGGTCGCTCCTCGGCGAATTCCGTCGCGGGATGGCGCAAACCGCCACACCAGCAGAACCCCAGGTAGTGCACCTCGTTGCCCGCCGAGTTCATCAGCGCCGCGTCCTCGGTGAGGCGCAGGCTCGCCGACGCGATCCCCACCTCTGGTCGCTCCGCCACACGGGCCAGCCGGGCGAGCGCGTGACCGTCGGCGACCGCGTCGGAGTTCACGAACGCGAGCAGGTCGCCCTCGGCCAGCAGCGCGCCCCGGTTGCAGCCCTCGGCGAAGCCGAGGTTCCGGTCGGGCCGCTCGACGCGGACGCCGGGCAGCCCGGCGACCCGCTCCACGCCCTCGTCGGTGCAGCCGTTGTCGACGACCACCACGTCGACGGCCACCCCGCACGAGCCGACGAGCGCGCGGATCGCCTCCTCGAGGAGCGGCTCGGCGCCGTAGGCGAGCACGATGGCGGTAACCCGCGGCGGCGAGCCGGGCGCCGCGTTGGCGCGCCGGGCAGTCGTGCTCAGCCCGCCACGCCGCGGGATGTGCGCCGCCCTCCGGCCTCACGCGCGGACCGGCGGCGAGCGCGTCGTGTCGGGCTCGGATGTCGGGTGCTCGGGCTCGTCGACGGGCGCGGGCACCAGGAGGAGGAGCCACACCCACACGCCAGTGAGGACCACGACGGCCGGCACAAGGAACCAGGCGGGCACCGGCGGGTGCCACGCGGCGTGGTTCACGAAGAAGATGAATCCGTGGGTCCCGACGGCGTTGCGCCGCCAGAACTGGAAGAACGCGAGCAGCAGGGCGAGGCCGAGTGCCCCCGCGGTAAGCGCGCTGGCGCGTCGCAACCGCCATCCGACGCCGGGCCGGATGAGCGCGGCGGCGAGTATCGGGATCCCGACGGCCATCGGCAGCGTGTACCGACCCTGCCAGAAGAAGCCGTCGTGGGGCGCCGCCGGGACTTCGAAGAGGATCGGCACGACGACGACCGCGACGGTGAGCAGCCCGGCAGCGATCAGGCCGCGGCGTGACCCGAGCAGGCACAGGCCGAGGACGAGGCCGCCCAGCGCGAGGATCCACAGGAAGTAGGTCGCGGTCGGTGCGGCGGTATCGCGCCACCCAAAGAGGCCGATCATCTCGAGGAACCGCGTGTAGGTGACGCCGAAGGAATCGCGGACGCGGTCGAGGAGCCCCAGCGTGGTCCCGACGGTGTTGGTGTTCTCGGTGTTGAGCGCCCCCGTGCCGAAGTTCCAGGCGAGCTGAGCCAGCGCGAGCACGGTCAGCGCGCCGAGCCAGGCGCGGGCGCGGCCGACCTGCCAGAGGCGCCGTGCGGTCGATGCGCCTCCCAGCGCGAGGAGCACGACACCGATCACGGCGACCCAGACCGGGCCGAGCTGCCGGGCGATGAGGAGGACGGCGGCGGCGATCCCGAGCCGGTCGACGAGCCGGGGTTCGATCGCCGGTGCCCGCGTGACGAGCGCGACGCCGGCGACCCACGCGGCGATCGCCGCGGCGATCTCGATGCTGCTCGGGTTCAATACTCCCGCGAGGAAGAACAGCATCGGCGTCACCGCGACGGCGAGTCCGAACATCGCCAGCGTGCCGGTGAGGTACCGGCGGGCGGTGTCGACCGCGAGCGCGACGAGGGCGGCGCACAGCAGCGCGCTGAGCAGCCGCATCAGCCACACCCCGGTGAGGTTGGCGGCGAGGAGGGAGGGGAGGCCCACGATCGCGTAGTAGACGGGCGGCGCCCGGCCGGCGCTCGTCAGCATGTGGCGGTTCCCGTGGAGGTTGCTGCCGAGGTGCATGCAGTTCGCGGGCACCGCGTCGTTGAACGCGAAGCAGGCGTCCCGGACCGAGGTGGTGAGGAACGCCGGCGCGGTCACCTGGAGATCACCCGTGCCGCGCACCGTGGTGCCGAGCAGCTCCCCGCGGACCAGCGCTTCGGCGCGGATGGCATGGGCCGGCTCGTCGGGCGCGCCAAAGAGCGGCGTGATGACCGACCACAGCGCCGCGAGGGCGAAGAAGGCGACGAACGCGCTCCGCCCCGGGTGCCGGCCGACCGCGCCTCGGATCCGCGCGAGGGACCTCATGACCACCGGGGGTTCCACGCGCGGCGACCGCCGAGCCCGCACCAGATGCGCAGGCAGTCGCGCAGCGCGCGGAGCCGTGCGCCGGTCACCGTCCAGGACGGGCGTCGGCGCGCCACGATGGCGGCGACCACGTCGCGGCGCAGATACGAGAGGGTGATCGCGACGTAGCGGGCGACGGCGCGGGTGCTGGCCCACCGCGTCCCGTGCCGGCGCAGGACGAGGAGGCGGTTGCGCTCATTGAAGTAGAGCGCGCGCTGGACATTCGTGGCGCTCGTCGCCATGTGGACGTGTCGGACGACCGACGCCGGCACCGTCACGTAGCGCCACGGACCACGTCCGCGCAGGGCGAGTTCGACGTCCTCGTAGTACGCGAACAGCCGATCGTCGAACACGCCGACGGTCCGCAGGTACGCCGCCGGCAGGAGCACGGCGGCCCCGCACCAGACGTCGACCTCATCGCGCGTGTCGTATTGCCCACTGTCCCGCTCCAGGTAGCCGCGGTCGCGAACGTAGCCGTCGGGCAAGACCTCCGACCCGACGTTGTTGATCACGTCGAAGGCCTCCTGCTGGGCGGGGACGGGCACCCAACGGGGCGTGGGCCCGACGTCCGCCGTCCCCTCGGCGGTGCCGACGCGCAGCCGCAGCCGGCCGGGTCGCGGCGCCGACACCCGCAGCTCCCGGATGCTCGAGGTCGCCGTCGTCGGGAGGAGGAGCGTTGCGTGAGCTGACGCCCACTGCGACGGCAGCGAGTCACCCGGCATGAACTCCGGGCCGAAGAACCCGTCGGCGAATCGGACCCGCCGGAACGCGTCGTCATCTCCAAGGCGCGCGCCGCTCACCCGCACGGTCACGGCGCGACGGTCGAGGGCGCCCAAGCGGACTGGGTCGCCGCTCAGCTCGAGCGCCTCGAAGCGGTCGTGGAGCAGGATCTTCGGGCACGCTGCCCCGCACCGGGGTCCGCCTCGAGCGTCTCCACCAGGGGAGTCAGCCAGTCGGGCGGCACGGTCACGTCGTTGTTGACGAGCGCGACGTACGCCGTCCTCGGCGGCAGGTCACGCAGCGCCAGGTTCGCGCCGCCCGCGAAGCCGAGGTTGGTGTCGCTGCGAATTGTCACGACGCCATCGATGGCCCGCGCCGCGTCGGCCACCCCGTCTGAGGACCCGTTGTCGACCAACACGATCTCGAGGGCGTCGCGCGGCCACGCGGTCGCCGCGAGCGCATGCACGCACCCCAGTGTCATGTCCCCGCCGTTGTAGTTGACGACGACGACGCGCACCGCTGCCGCGTCGGCGGTCACGGCGCGTGAGGCGCCCGACGAGCGCCTCGAGGCACACCCGATAGTCCGGCAGCAGCGGTAGGCCACCGAGGCGGAGGGCGGCGTTGTCGAGCACGGAGTTGGCGGGGCGGGGCGCGGGGCGGGGCGGGTCCAGCTCGGATGTCGTGATCGCGTGCACCCGTTCGGGATCCTGTCCTGCGGCGTCGAGGACGCTCCGCGAACTCGTACCAGCTGACGGCGCCCTGGTTCGTGACGTGGAACACGCCGGGGCGGCGCTCGCCGGCCAGGCGGCGCACGAGCGGCGCGGCGCTCTCGGCGAACGTCGGGTGACCACGCTGGTCATCGACGAACGACAGCTCGTCGTGCTCGGCCGCGACGCGGAGCACGGTCTTCACCATGTTGGACCCGTGATCGCCGCACACCCATGACAGGCGGACGATGGTGAGCGCCGGCGCGGCGCGCGCCTCGAGCTCACCGGCGAGCTTGGAGCGGCCGTACACGGACTGGGGGTTCGGAGGGTCCCACTCGTGGTACGGGCCATCCTTTGCGCCGTCGAAGACGTAGTCCGTCGAGAAGTACACGAGGTGCGCGCCGACCCGGCGCGCGGCCTCGGCGACGTGGCGGGTGCCGAGCGCGTTGACCGCGAAGGCCCGCTCCGGGTCGGACTCGCAGGCGTCGACCGCGGTCCACGCCCCGGCGTGCAGGATCACGTCGGGCTGCGTCACGGTGACCGCGGCGAGCACCGCGTTGCGGTCGGTGACATCGAGCATGCGATGGTCCGCAGCGGTCGTCTCGTCGCGTGCGCAAGCCGCGGCCAGCTCGTGGCCGACTTGCCCTCCGGCGCCGGTGATCAGGATGCGCATCCGTGGATGGGTGGTCAGCTGTCGCGCCGCTGCAGCGCGGCCCACCACCAGCGGTTGTCGCGGTACCAGCGGATGGTCGCCTCGAGCGTGGCGGGGAACTCGGACCGTGGTGCCCACCCGAGCGCCCGGACCTTGGTTGAGTCGATCGAGTAC
>CAVSWH010000005.1:0-7197 GCA_963731625.1 uncultured Actinomycetes bacterium | reverse complement strand
GGTGAGCTCGACGACGCCGTCGAGGGTCGCGAACCATGAGTCCGAGAGGCCGGCCGTCTGCCCCGCGTCCAGGCTGAAGCACGCGTACCCCCGAGGGCGCAGGATGTTCGCGATGCGCAGCGCCGTCACCCACGGGAAGTCGGTCTCGAGGATCGGCGTCGTCGCGACGATGACGTCAGCGGACCGCGGCTTCCTTTGGCCGAGCGCGTCACCAGGGTCGTCGGTCACATCGACCGTCTCGATGTCCCAGGCGGCGTCGTCCAGACTGGAGCGCACGCTGACAGCCTGCGTCTCCCGCCCGAGATGCAGAACCGCCGTCGGCTTGCCCCGTCGATCGCCCAAGTATCTGCTGACGAACTCGCCGAGCGGGTTCGTCGCCTCGCCAGTCATCCGGAGGACGATAGTCGGCGCCTCCAAGGTGGCGGTCAGCGTCGGAGCCCTGCGCAGACGTCGGTGGTGCGGTGGTCGGCACCGACGGCCGCGGTCGTGCAACATGGGCTACGCGGAGCCGTTGGCCTACGATGACCAGCCATCCGTTGCGGCGACGCCCTCGCGGATGACGGGCACGGCTAGGCGGAGTGAGTGACGCAGTGTTCGTCGTGAGACACGGTCTCTCCTGGGTCACCGGGGTAGGTCCCATCGAGGAGTTGGCGGGACGTTGATCGTCGCAGCGAGTTCGCCGTAGCGATGGCGCCAGCCTCCCGGACCCGGCCTTCGCCGGTGGATCGCCATCCTCCTCTCGGTCGCCCGTCGGCGGTCGAGGAGGCCGAGCCGCCCCGGCCCGAGGCGGTCGACGCGTCGGCACCGAGCCCGAGCGCTCGCCCGGCCGCGCCCGGATCGGGGATGCCGCATCTTCGGGCGCTGGACGGGCTGCGGGGCGTCGCCGTGCTCGCCGTGGTCCTGTACCACTTCTCGCCCGGCGTCGCGCCGGGCGGGTTCCTCGGCGTCGACATCTTCTTCGCCCTGAGCGGGTTCCTCATCACAAGCCTGCTCGTGCGTGAGTGGGAGGGGACGCGCCGGATCGCGCTGCCGTCGTTCTGGGCCCGTCGGGCGCGCCGTCTGCTCCCGGCCCTTTTCGTCGTGCTGGCGGCGGTGGGCGTCTGGGCGCTGTTCCTCAGTAACCACGTGCAAGCCAGGGACGTCGCGCAAGACGGGCTTGCAGCGTTCAACTACGTCGCGAACTGGCACTTCATCGCGTCAGGTCAGAACTACATCCAGCAGTTCGTGAACCAGGCGCCGAGTCCCCTCCGGCACATGTGGTCGCTCGGAATCGAAGAGCAGTTCTACGTGATCTGGCCGCTGCTCGTCAGCCTGGTCGGTCTCCTCGCGCTCCGGACCAGAGGTGGGCACGGTCGACCGCGCCACGCCTTTCGCCGCACGCTCGTCGGTCTCTGCGTCGTGCTCGGCGTCCTGTCGTTCTGGCGCATGATCAGCCTCTTCTCGTCGACGCACAACGTGAACCGCGTGTACTACGGCACGGACAGTCGCGCCTACATGCTGCTCGCTGGCGCGGCGATCGGCGCGCTGACGGCCGGGGCACCAATCATCCGCGGCCGGCGTGCCCGTTGGTGGTGCGTCGCCGCCGGCACCGTCCTCGCCGCTGCCCTTGTCGTGACGATGGCGCAGCTACAGGCCGACGCGTCGTGGATCTACAACTGGGGCTACGGGGTCGTGTGCCTCGCGATCGCCGCGGTGCTCGTCGCCGCGGTCCAACCCGGCCCGAACCCGCTCGGGCGACTCTTGCGGACCAAGCCGCTCGTCCAGCTTGGGCTGATCTCCTACGGCGTCTACCTGTGGCACTGGCCGATCGCCGTGTGGGTCACCCAGCAGTCCATCGGGGTCGGCGGTCTATTGCTCTTCCTCGTGCGCTCCGCGCTGACGCTCGGCGTGTCCATCGCGAGCTACGTCTTGATCGAGCAGCCGATCCGCCGAGGGCGACTGCCGCGCCTGCCACGGATCGAGCTGGCCAATCGCGGGATCGTCCCCGCCGCGCTGGTCACGGTCGTGGCGCTCGTGCTCCTCGTCCCCGCGCTCACCTACTCGGCGTACAACGTGGCGTCGGCGTCGACGGCGACCGTCGGGGCGGGGACCGTTGCGGCGCGCTACGCCGCCGTGGACCATTGCAGCGACCGAGCGTCGGGGACGTCGGTCCATCCCCTCCCCCACGCGTCGGTCGAGCTGATCGGGAACTCAGTGGCCGGGGAGGTCGCGCCTTGCCTCACCGCGATCCTCGCCGCCCGAGGCGTGACGCTGAGCTCGGCGACGCAAGATGCGGCCTCGCCCTGCGACTTCCTTGCGTACTCGCGCCAACTGGCCAGCAGCGCCGCGACCCGGCCGCACGTGGTGCTCTTCTTCGGCCTGCCGGTCTCCATCTCGACGTGCGGGAAGGCGTCGCCCTGGCTCACGCAGGTCCGCGCGTTCGTGTCGGTCTGGAAGCACGCTGGCGTGCACGTGTACCTGATACCTGCACTTGGGACCGCTGGTGGGACGGCGCCCAGTCCCACCGTCGCCGAGTACGAGCGCTTGGCGCAGGCCGACCCGGGTTCGGTGAGCGTCCTCGATGCGAGCGTCTTCGTCCGCGACGTCGCGAACCGCTTCGAGTGGCGAGCGCCCTGCCTCGACGCGAACGAGGCCGGCTGCGCGAACCGCACGATCGCGGTCCGCATGACCGAGGATGGTGGCCAGCACTTCTGTGCGCATCCCGTCGCGGGATCCGTGTGCCCGGCCGACTTCTCGGGGGTGGCCGCCGCGGGGCGTCGGCGATCGCGGCGGAGCTGCTCGGCGCCCCGCAATTCGTCGCGTTGCTTGGTGCACCCCGATAGCGTCGGCGGCGCGGCTGCCCGTCGCGATCGGACACGGCCCGCGTCGGCGGCGCGACCAGGCTCTGCTGAGGGAGTACGGCACTACAGTGCTCGCCGCTCAACCTGACGGACGGTTGCGGCGCCGACGAACACGCTCGTGCACCACGAGCCGGGGGCAGCGCCGGACAGATGCGCACTGACGTACCCACGGATCCATCGGACCCGGGCGCGCGCGAAGCCGACGCGGTGCCCGCCCGCGCACCTGGTCGATCTCGTCGCGGCGCCGCGCTCCGGACCGCGGGCCTGACGGCCGGCGCGGTCGCCGGCCTCACGGCAGCCCAGGTCTTCTACCAAGGCGGCACCCCGAGCTACCGCACGATCTGGGCGGAGGACGGACAGCTCTACTTCTACGACGCCGCCCACAAGGGCCTCGCGTCGCTCGCCACGCCCTACTCCGGCTACCTCCAGGTGCTGACCCGCCTCGTCGCCCTCCCCGCGACGTGGGTGCCGGTCACCAGCCTCGCCGTCTACCTCGCCGTCGCCGGCGCCGTGTGCGCCTCGCTGGCGGCCGTGTCGATCTACTGGCTCGCCGATCAGGCCATCCCGTCGCGGGCGTTGCGCGTCACGCTCGTCATCGCAGTGGCGCTCCATCCGGTGCTGATCGTCGAGAACATCGCCAACATCACGAACATGATCTGGGTCCTGGCGTTTGCCGTGTTCTGGGCGCTGCTCCGCCGGCCAGTCACCACCGGCGCGGTCTTGCTCGGCGCGGCCGTCGCGTTCGCCGGCTCGGCATCGACGAGCCTGACGGTGCTCTACCTCCCGATCGCGGTGTACGCGCTGTGGTCTCGGCGTGACCGGGCGACCCAGATCGTCATCGGTGCCTACGGCCTGGGCCTGGTGCTGCAGGGCATCACCTATCTCACGACGAGTGAGCCGGGGGCATCGAGCTCGGCGCCGCACCTGCCGACGCTGTACGTCGCGCGGGTCCTCGGGAGCGTCGCGGTCGGCGACCACTGGGCGGCCCAGCTCTGGGACAGCGGGCAGCGTGCCCATCTCTTCCCGTTCGTCGCGCTGGTGATCGTGCTGCTCGGCGGTTTGCTCGCGATCACGCGGGGGCGAGCCCTCATCGTGGGCATCGTGTGCCTCGTGTACTCCGTCGTCACCTTCGTGGTGGTGCTCGTCGACCGGGGCGCCGCCGGTGAGCAGCTCACGAGCCGCTGGAACGACAACGCGACGCGCTACGACGTCCTCGGCGTCTTGTTCGTGCTGGCGGCCGTGTTCGTGCTGCTCGGTGGCGCCGGCCCCGCGTGGAGAGTCCGCACGGTCCTCGCGGGGGTCGTCGCGCTCCAGCTGGCGGTGGTGATCGGCTTCGCGTACCGGCATGACAACCCCCGATCCTCCGGACCGGAGTGGAAGGCTGGTCTCACGGCGGCGACGAGCGAGTGCGAGGCGCGGCATCTGAGCGAGGTGAACGTCCCCACCTCACCCGACGGCGTCTTCATGGTGCAGCTGCCGTGTCACGACTTGGAATGACGGGAACGTGCAGGTACCCGGTGCCCCGCGTCGCGCGCCGCGGCGCGGCTCGGACCTGTCCGTCAGGGGCGGGATGGCGGCTCGATCGACCCAACCGTCGGACGCCGCAAGGTCTGTGTCGCGTCCACGAGCAGGGCGACCTCCTCCGCGAGCCGCCGCAGCCTGACCTCGGTGCGGGACAGCTCCCACGAGACGTGGAACGCGACGCCGAAGAGGACGGCGACCGCCGTGAGGAGCAGCGCCGTCGGGGGATAGTGGATCCCGATGGCTCGGGCGTACGCATCGAGGAGGCCCGGAAACACGGCCAGTGGCACGAGCAGCGTCGCGGTCGTCAGCCAGAGCAGCGCGTACTTGCTGCGGAGGCCCCCCCGGCGCACGAGCCGGGCGATGACGACGAACGTCACCATGGCCAGGATGATCGCAATCACGTGGAACCGGGTGGTCATGACGAACCCTTCCGACGTTTCCGACCCCGACGGCCGTAGCCGGAGCTGACGATCGCCACGAGCAGTCGCAGATAGTTGAGCACCAGTTGCCCACGCCGCGTCGACGGGCGACCGGCGAGCCGAGGACCGGTGTGGGCTGGCACCTCGGCGACCGTCAGCCCGTTCGCGAACGCGATCAGCAGCACCTCGACCGTGTCGGCGAGGTACTCGGATGGGAACGACACAGCAAACAGCTCGATCGCGGCACGGTCAAACGCGCGAAACCCGGAGGTGACATCGGTCAGGCGCTGCCCGATGCTTCGCCTCACGATCCAGGCGAGCAATCGCATCGCTGACCGCCGGGTGCGACCAATCGGACCGGGATCGCACCCCGGCGCGAAGCGGCTCCCCACCGCGAGGTCGGCGCCGTCGTCCAGCGCGCCGAGCAGGATCGGGATGTCCGACGCCTGATGCTGCCCGTCAGCGTCGATCACGACCGCACGCCGGTAGCCGCCGTAATGGGCGTACAGAAGCCCGGTCCGGACCGCCCCGCCCACGCCCGTGTTGAACGGCAAGCTGATCGTGTGCGCGCCCGCGAGCGCCGCGGCGTGGGCCGTCGTGTCAGCGGATCCGTCGTCGATGAGGACCACGTCGAGCTGCGGCACCGCGGTGCGGATGCCGGTGATGGTCTCGCCGACCGCCTGCTCCTCGTTGTACGCCGGCACGATGACGAGCGTTCGTCCGTGCCGCGGTTCCGCGCGATCGCGTGTCGGTTCCATACTGTGTTCGCGCCGAGGCACATCGGCCGGCGTGGACCTCCGGCCGGATGGTCGAATCACGGTAGCGCGGGCCAAGCGCGCCGTCGGATGGACGAGACATGGACGACGAGACGCGCCGCACCGAGACGCCTGAGTACGCCAGGCGTTTGGAGCGGCTGAGCCGTCGTCGATGGAAGCGGGTCCTGGACGTGCAGGCTCCGTACCGTCGATACCTCCGCCGGCTGGACCTGGGCCGAACCTTGGAGCTCGGCTGCGGTATCGGTCGGAACCTCCGAGCGCTCTCGCCCGCTGGCGTCGGCGTCGACCACAACGCGACGGCGGTCGCGCTGGCTCGCGCGGCCCACTGGCGTGCGTACACGCCCGCCGAGTTCCGATCGAGCGAGGACGCGGTGGAGGGCCACTTCGACTCGATGTTGGCGTCCCACGTGCTCGAGCACCTGACACCCGGCGAGGCGCGGGCGCTCATCGGCTCCTACCTGCCGTATCTCCGCGTCGGCGGTCGGGTGGTCATGATCACGCCCCAAGAACGTGGGTTCCGCAGCGATCCGACGCACCAGACCTTCTTGGACTTCGAGGGCCTCGACGACCTCGCGAGCCGGCTCGGGCTCCGTGTGGTCCGACACGACTCGTTTCCGTTTCCCCGCGCCGTCGGGCGCGTGTTCCCCTACAACGAGTTCGTCGTCATCGCCGAGCGGACGACCCACCTCCAGTAGGCGGCCAGTACACCGTCGATCCTCTGCGCCGAGGCAGGGATGGCGACAAACTCCGTCGGCAGGCGTGACGCCAGCCGTGGCGCCACGTCGCGATCCGGCCGCCGGCGGGCCGCTTGGGTCCGGCGCCGGCGCTCGCCGAGCCAGTGTCGGTGCCGTACCAGCCACCACCATCCCGCGACCTTGCTGCGGGCCCAGCCCTGGCGGAGGGCGAGCGCCAAGACGGCGGCCTCGACCCCGACCAGCACCGGCGCCAACAGCAGGAGCGTGCGGACCTCAAAGGTGGTGAGCAGCGTGATCAGCCGATTCCGCTCTAGCAGATACATCTTCGTGGCGGTCCTCGGCGACCCGTACCGATGGATGACGATCGCGTCGGGGACGTAGACGACGGCAAGGCCGAGCTGCCAGCACCGGAGGCTGAGGTCGGTGTCCTCGTGGTACGCGAAGTACTCGGGCGCGAAGCCTTCGAGGTCGCGCCACGTCTCGCGCCGCAGCATCATGGCGGCGCCCGTCGCCGCCGCGACCGGGCGCTCCTCGGTGAAGTCCGCCGCGGGGTGGCGGAGACCGCCGCACCAGCAGAAGCCGAGGTAGTGGACCTCGTTGCCGGCCGAGTTCAACAGGTCGGGCTCATCGGCCAGGCGCAGGCTCGCCGAAGCGATCCCGACCTCGGGGCGTTGCGCGACGCGGGCGAGTCGGGCCAAGGCGTCGGGATCGACGACCGCGTCCGAGTTGATGAATGCCACGAACTCGCCGTCGCCGAGCGCCGCGCCCCGGTTGCAGCCCTCGGCGAAGCCGAGGTTGCGCCCCGGCCGGTCGATGCGGACGTTCGGCACGCCGACGAGGCGCTCGACGCCGCCATCGGTGCAGAGGTTGTCGACCACCACGACCTCGACGTCCACGCCCCGGGAGTGCGCCAGCGAGCGCACGGCGCGCTCGAGCAGCGGCT
>CAVSWH010000004.1:0-955699 GCA_963731625.1 uncultured Actinomycetes bacterium | reverse complement strand
ACTGGCCTCGCGGTCGCGGGCTCGACGCTGACCGCGGACCCCGCAGCTGCGACGGGCAACATGGTTATCGACGGTTCCAACACCGGCGTAGCGACGACAGACCTTTCGTCGACCACCACGTCGACGGCGCTGACGGTTGAGGCGACCGGCACGTCCGGCGTCGCCATCGAGGGGTCGGCAGGAGGCACCGGCGTCTTCGGCTCCACGACGTCCGGCGAGGCTGTTGCTGGTGTCGCCACGCAGTCAGGCGGTATCGGTGTGCGCGCCGGCTCCACGGGGCACAGCACCTGTCTCCAAATCTGACCCGACCAACTCAGCCGGTACCGGCGTCCCGCTGCTATTCCTTCTCACCCCGGGCCACGTAGGGCCCCCCACTGGCGGCCCCTACAGCCTCGGCTCGTTCTGGGTGGACTTCCACGGGACGTTGTGGCAGTGCGTGGTGGCCGGTTCGCCCGGTACGTGGGTGAACCTCACTGCCGGCAGCAAGTTCGTGCCGCTTGCCGCCCCGGTTTGTTGTTATGACTCGCGTCCCGGGTGACGCACCCACCGACGTGACCAAGGTGCCCTCGGAAACGGGCAGACACGCACGATCGATGTGACGCACAACAGCACCGGGGTGCCGACGACCGCCACGGCGGTGCTGACGAATTTGACGATCGTCGACACCATCGGCGAAGGCTTCCTGGCGATGTTCTCGGCCGGGGTGACCTGGCCGGGCAACTCGAGCATCAACTGGTTCGGCTCCAGTCAGATCCTGGCGAACAACGCCACGTCGGCGTTCCAGGTCTCCGGCAGCGCCGCCAACGTTGCGGTGCTCTGCGGCGGGGTCGGCAGCACTGACTTCCTCGTCGACGTCCTCGGCTACTTCGTATAGACGTCCGGGAGCGCCAAGATCACTCGGTAGACGCGCTAACCGCCCGTCTCGTCGTCGGTGTCGATCGCGGCGAGCGCGGCCGCGTCGAGCAGCAACCCGTTCGCCCGCTGGTCGGCCCACTCGTCGGCGACTCCGCTCGCAGCGCGGTGGAGTACGTCCGGGTCGTTTCGGCCGGCCGGTGATACGTTGCCGGGGTTCTTGAGCCTGTGGGCCAGGCGAGGCGGAGGAGGCCCGGGTGCGGTTGCGGGTCGTGGGGGCGGGTGTTGGTGCGATCGCGACCGCGCTGGTTGGGCGTGGTGGCGCTGGTGGGGGCTGGTCCGGCGGGGGCGGCGTCGACGACGTTGTTCCCGTCGACGACTGTGGCGGGCTTCTCCCCGGCGGCGGCGACGGTGCCGGCGGGCATCTGTTTCGTGACGATCACGGCGGACGGTGGCCCGGGAGGTGCCAGCGGCGGTCTGGGCGCGAATGTGACCGCGAGGGTGCCGGTGACGCCCGGTGAGGTGCTTAGCGTCGAGGTGGGGGGCGCGGGCAATGCGAGCACCGCCGGCAGTGTTGGGGGCGTGGGTGGCGGCGGCGGCGGCAGCGGGGGTGGCGGGGGTGGTGGGGGTGCGTCCGCGGTCGCGGGGCCGGCGGGCCCGCTGGTCGTGGCTGGCGGCGGCGGCGGTGCCGGTCTCAGCGTGACCGGCGGGAACGCGGGCACGTTGGGCAACCCAGGCGCTCCCGGGAACGGATTTATCGGGGGCGGGGGCGGCACGGCCGGCGGGGGTGGTGGGGCTGCGGGCGGTGGCGTCGAAGATGATTTCGCGGGTGCTGGCGGTGGCGTCAACACTGGCGGCACGAGCGGCTTCGGTGGCAACGGCGGCAGCGGGACCGGCGTTATCGGTGGCGGTGGGGGCGGGACCGACGATCCGGCCCCCTTTTCGGACGGGAACGGTGGTCCAGGGGGCGCGGGCCAGACCGGCGCAGCGGGAATGGGCAACGCTAACGGTGGCCCGGGCAACACGACCGGCGGCAACGGCGGCAATGGAAGCGCGGTGGGTTTTCCCCCGTTTGCCACCGCTGGTGCTGGCGGGGGTGGCGGCATCGGGTTCGCGGGCGGCGGCGGCGGAGGGCCGGACGAAGGCGGTGGGGGAGCCGGCTACGGCGCCGGCGCCGGCGGGTTCGGCTCGGACGCTGCAGGCGGTGGCGGCTCATCGCATCTCTACGTGACCGCGACCACCATGTCGTCGGTTCTCAGCACCCTCTCCACCGGTTTGGTGATGATCACCTACGACCCGACCACCGATAGCTGCGCCGCCGTCGCGCCGACACTTACTGCGGCGTTCACCGGGTAGACGCGCTAACCGCCCGTCTCGTCGTCGGTGTCGATCGCGGCGAGCGCGGCCGCGTCGAGAAGCAACGCGTTCGCCCGCTGATCGGCCCACTCGTCGGCAACCTGACTCGCGGCGCGGCGCAACACGTCCGGGTTGTCGTCGGCGAGCCCGCAGAGCAGCACGACCGCACCCCACCGTTCCTCACGCCACAAGTCGAGCTCGGCGACGTCGGCCGGCTCGGGGCCCAGCTTGTCGGCCTCTCGATGCCCTTGGCTTAATCGGCGATCCACGGGCTCAATTACGAGTCCGCTCGCCTATGCTGCGTTCGCCGGAAGCGGGGAGGACCCTGTGAGTAACATCCAGAGGGTTTCGATAGAGCTTGTCGGCGTCTTGGCGCTCGCGGCGGCCGTGACGCTCAGTTCGGGCTCAGCGGTGTCGGCGAGCGTGCAGGCGAAGACCAAGCCGGACAGTGCGGCGCGGAACGCCTGTACTGACTTCGGGGCATACGAAATGGACGGGGGTGCAGATATCAACGCCGACGCGACTCAACTCGCGATCACACTGTCGAGGAGCTTCAGCACTCCAAATTGTCCGGGGCGAAGCAGCTTGCGAAGCAATTTGAGAACGCCCAGACAAACGTGCAGCTCGCTATTGCGCTTCGTACTGGCCTGCGCTGGTGCCAGAAGTACAAGCTGGACACGAACCCATTGGATAGGCCCGCGCCCAGCTAGACAGTCCAAGCAGCGGCGATGATGACCCCGGAGGCTGGGCTACATCGGGGCTACATGACAGCGGTACCGGGCGGGACGCGCCGGGATAGTGAGTGACAGGGAAAGCGCGGCTGAACAGGCACGACGCGAAATCGCCGCAGGTCAGCGCCGCGGCCCGAGAGGACTCATAATCCTTTGGCCGCAGGTTCGATCCCTGCCGGCCCCACCTACCGCCGCAACAGCCGGCGGCGCGGCCGAGCTCAGCTCGGGCGCCCCGCCCGATGCGCCGCTCACGGTGGTGATGGTCGTCTCCGGTTCGGCGCCCGCCGGCACCGTCTTCACGGTGACGATCAACTGCGCCCCGCCAACGATTGCCCCCTCGGACACGGGCCAGGCGACGATGACGTTCAACGCGACCGGTCAGCCCCAGGGTACGAACACGATCGGTTTCACCGACCCGACGACCTGCACGGTCACCGAGACGGTGACGGGCGGAGCCACCACCGTGCAGTACTCCTGCACCTCGGTGATCCCAACCGGGACGAGCACGCAGTTCGCGAGCACCACGGCGACGTCGCAGGTGACACCCCAAACCCTCGCTCCCGCTGCGATCTGTGGCGCCGCCGGCCCGCAGACCACGCCGATGACGGTCAACATCATCGATCCCGGCCAGACCGCGACTGTCACGGTGACGAACACCTTCACACCGCCGCCGCCCCCGGTCATCGCAGCCGCGTTCACCGGGTAGACGCGTTAACCGCCCGTCTCGTCGTCAGCGTCGATCGCGGCGAGCGCCGCCGCGTCGAGCAGCAACGCGTTCGCCCGCTGATCGGCCCACTCGTCGGCTCGTCGCCGCCTTCACGGGGTAGACCCGTTTGGCCGGGGTGGGGCGCGTGGCCACGCTGCGAGCGGTGTGGCTTGCTAGCGTGCGCCGGTTCCTCGGGTGAGCGGAGACCGTAGGTGCGTCCCTGGACGGTGTTGCGCATAGGTGCGGCGGCCGGGTTGGCGACGGCTGGATTGTGGGGCCTGCAGGGTTCGGCCGGGGCGACGCCGACAACCTTGTTCTCGTCATCGACACCGGGGCTCGTCGCGAGCGCGGCGACGGTCCCCGCGGGGGCCTGTTTCATCACGATCACCGCCGCCGGCGGTCAGGGCGTTGGAGGCGGTCCCTCCCCAACCGGGGGTGCCGGTGCGACGGTGGCGGCTCGTGTCTCCGTGAGCGCGGGCAGTGTCCTGCAGGTGCTGGTGGGCGGTGCCGGGGGTGCACCGGACGGGGGGAAGGGCGGCGGCGGCGGCGGCATCAGCGCGACGTCCAACGAGGACGGCGGCGGCGGCGCGTCGGCGGTGAGCACGAGTGGCACGCCCTTGGTTGTCGCTGGCGGTGGTGGCGGGGGTGGCGACGCCAACGCGGGTGGCGCCGCGGGTCCGATCGGTGGCAACGGAAGTCCGGGAGCCGGGTTTGACCCTGGGGGCGGCGGGACCAGCACCGGCGTCAGCGGCGCCGGTGGTTTTCGGGGCGGGACCGGCGGCACGGTGACCATCACCGGCGCAGCTGCTGGCACCAACGGCGGAACCGGCGGCAACGGGAACGGCAACGCCGGCGGTGGTGGCGGTGGCAGTTCAACCTTCGCCTCCGGTACCGCCGCCAACGGCGCTGCAGGGGGCAGCGGCTCGGGCGCCGGCGGTTCCGGAGCCAGCGTCGGCGGCACCGGCGGGGCGGGCGGATCGCCCGGCGGGAACGGCGGCCCGGCCCAGACCAATGGTGGCGGCGGTGGCGGTGGCGCGATCGGCGTCGGCGGCGGCGGTGGCGGTCAGAGTGGCGGCGGGGGAGCGGGCTACGCCGGCGGCGGCGGCGCCGGAGGCGCCGACTCGGGTGGTGGCGGAGGGTCCTCCTTCGCTGCGCCCGGGGCGACCGGCGTTCAGAACCTCGGACCCAACGCTGGCGGCGGCAGTGTGAGCGTCACGTACGACCCGAGCACCGACTCCTGCTCCGGCCCAGCTGCGACGATCGTGATCACGCCCACATTCACCGGCTGAGTCGAACGCGAGCTCTGGCGCGAATCGGATCGCCGCAGTATGGCCGAACCTCGCGGCGTGCTCGCCCCGCACACCGAATGCAACGAACAGGTCACGAGCCCGCACCACGGCTGAGTGTCAGGCCGGGGCGGCGCGCCGGCGGCGGGCGATGACGATCGCGGCGGCGGCGAACATCGGCAAGATCACAAACAGCACAGGCCAGGGTGTCTCCGCGACCACGGCCGGTGGTTCGACGAAGAAGCAGAACTGGTTTGCTCTCTACGGTGCCGCCCCACTCGCCGGGTGCGCCCGATGCCTTCCCTCGATCGCAGACCGTCTCACCTTCCCACTTGCCGAGGACGGTGAAGCTCGTCGTGAACGGTGCGCTGGACGACGTGGCGGCCGCCTTGTCGAACGAGGCGCCGAGGTTCGCCCCACCGAGGGTGGGCGGACGCCCGAGCGTCCACATCGCCAACACGCTCTACCTGGCCTCGGTCATCAAGCCTGGCACGCTCGTCGAGATCGGGTAGTTCCGCACGGCCTCCGGCCGGCGCCGATAGTGTCCGGGCGCTGAAGGAGGTCGAATGCTCAGCCCGATGAACCGCGTCCCCATCGACCGGGACGCCGCCGAGAGCCTCAGCACGCAGTGGTGGGTGCTGCTCTTCTCCGGCGCGCTCGCCGTCGTCGTCGGCGTCGTCATCCTCTCGATCAACTGGACCGTCGGCGACCTCGCCACGGTCGCCGCGATCTTCCTCATCGTCAACGGCGGCCTGCGCATGCTCATGCCGGCGATGGACAACACCGGCCGGGGCTGGACGCTCGCCGCCGGCGGCGCCGAGGTGCTCGTCGGCGTCGCGTTCGTCGCCTGGCCCTCCGTGAGCCTGCTCACCCTGGCGATCTTCATCGGCGCCTGGGTGCTGGTCCACGGCGTGTTCGACCTCGCCGGGGGAATCGCGAGCCGTCACGACGTGAAGTTCTGGTGGCTCTACGTCATCACGGGCGTGATCGAGGTGGCCCTCGGCATCGTGCTGCTCAACCGACCTGACCTGTCGCTTGCGCTCGCGATCGCGGTCGCCGGGGTCTGGGCGATCCTCATTGGCATGCTCGAGATCCTCGTCGCGTTCGAGATCAAGCACCTGCCCGACACGCTCGACAAGCTCAGCACGCCGCCCCACTGACCGGCGCGGGGCACCCGGCGCCGGCGCCGCGCGGGAGAACGATGGACCTCGGCATCGCGGCCGCTGTCTTCCCGCTGATCTTCCTTGCCGAGCTGCCGGACAAGACGATGTTCGCGTCGCTCGTGCTCGCCTCGCGCGGCCGGCCGCGCGCCGTGTGGGTCGGTGCCGCCGCGGCGTTCCTCGTCCATGTGGCGATCGCGACGACCGTCGGCGCGGCACTGTTCGCCGTCCTGCCACCCCGCGCCGTCGACGCCGTCGTCGCCGCGCTCTTTCTGGCGGGTGCGCTGTACGCGTACCTCGAGACCCGCCGCGACGAGTCGGCGCTCATCGATCGGGAGGTCGCGACGCGGCGGCGGACCGTCGTCACCGCGTTCGTGGTGATCTTCCTCGCGGAGTGGGGCGACCTGACGCAGATCCTGACCGCCAACCTGGCGGCCCATTACCACTCTGCGCTGAGCGTCGGGGTCGGCGCGCTGCTGGCCCTCTGGCTGGTGGCGGCGCTGGCCGTCGCGAGCGGTCAGACCCTCCTGCGCATCTTCCCGACGGTCATCGTGCGCCGCGTCACCGCCGCCGTGCTGCTCGTGCTGGCCGGCGTGGCGGCCTGGTCAGCCGTCGGCGCCTGAAATGCGCACCGAGATCAGTTCGGTGACGGCGGGACGACCGCACCCCCGGGCTCCGGCGCGCGGAACCGCTCCCGCCCGAGCTCGACGGCCGCCTGGACCTTCGCCAACGGCGTCCGAGCCACGAGGCCGCGCAGCTGCTCGTACCGCTCGCGACCTGCGCGAGCGCCGAGGTAATAGCCCAACCCGAAGCCGAGGACGAGCCCGAAGCGAAAGCGCATGCCTACTCCCTATCACGCGGGTCGACGCTTCGCGACCCACGCCGAGCGGGCCTGCGGTTCGTGGCCCGCCGGCCGTGCACGTGTGCGCGGTGTCACCCAGAGAGGCGCACGCGCGCCTTTGCTATCGTCGGCGGCGTCTTCCGGGGTAGCTCAGTTGGCAGAGCAGTCGGCTGTTAACCGAAGTGTCGCGGGTTCGAGTCCCGCCCCCGGAGCGGCGGGTCCCCCATCACGTGCGCGCCAGGTCACGGCGTCGTGCCGAGCAGTCGCGCGGCGAGGGCATCCGAGGCGTCGCGGACGGGACGGTACGCCTCGACGAGGTGGTTGTCCGGAGCCGTGACGGCCGCGACCGGATTGACGTCGTCTGGCGTGACGGGCTCGTTGCCCGAGCGCCCGGCCAGCAGGCGGGCGCCCGCCGACGCGGCGTCGTCGAGGTGTCGGCGGACGACGTCACAGCCGGTCACGGCGGCCACGATCGCCGCCCACGTCGCGTTGCCTGCCCCGCGCCGGCGAGCATCACCTGGCGCGCGTCCGGGGCGACGAGCTCGAGCGAGCGCGCCGCGTCGAACGCGATGCCCTCGATCAGGGCCCGCGCGAACTCGGCGGGCCCGTGCGCCGACGTCACGCCCGCGAAGACGGCCCGGGCCTCCGGCTGCCACCAGGGCGCGCGGGCGCCCTGGAGCCACGGGAGCGCGAGCAGCCCACCGGCACCGGGCGGGACCTCGGCGGCGCCCGACAGCAGCTCGTCACGCGAGCGCCCGGTGAGCGACGCGAGCCAATCGAGGGCCGACCCGGCCGCCGACAGGCCGGCCTCCACGAGATAGCTGCCGTCGAGCGTCCGCGACACCTGGGCGACCGACGGCAGGCGCGCCGCGGGGCCCGGATGGGGTGTCGAGACGTTGGCCGTCGTCCCGAAGGACAGCATCGGATCGGTCGGCGTCGCGGCGACGCCGAGCGCCTCGCACGCCCGGTCACCCGCGCCGAGCACGGCGACGACGCCCGCGGGCAGCCCGAGGAGTTCGGGGTGCGCCACCGGGCCCGGCTCGACCGACGACGCGACCGCGGGAAGCCGGGCGGCGAGTGCCTCGTCGCCGAGGTACTCGCCGTCGAGCGCGTAGAGGCCGGTCCGCGAGGCCACCGTGAGCTCGGTCTCGACGCGGCGAGTCAGCCGAGCGAAGACCAGGTCACGGGGCCCGAGCAGCCAGGCCGCCTCCCCGAAGCGCTCGGGCTCCCGGGCGCGCAGCCAGGCGATCTTCGCCGCGCAGCACCCGGGGGATGCCTGGACGCCGGTGCGGGCGCGGAACGCGACCGGATCGCCCAAGGTCGCCACCTCGGCGCTCGCCCGGCTGTCGGACCAGAGCAGCCCCGGGGTGAGCGGCCGGAGCTGCTCGTCGACGCACGTGAACGTCTCCCGCGCCGTCGACGCCGCGATGGTCTGCACCCGCGCGTACTCGTCTGGTGCCGCGGCGCGCGCCGCGGCGGCGGCGTCGACGGCGGCGCGCCACCAGGCGTCCGGGTCCTGTTCCGCGTAGCCGGGGGCAGGGTGGTGGGTCTCGATCGGGGCGCGCGTCAGCGCGACGAGCGTGGCACCCGACCAGAGCCCGACCTTCGTGGCGCTGGTGCCGAAGTCGAAGGTGAGGACGGTCACGCGCCGGCGAGGGCGCGCACGACCTTGGCCAGCGACGAGAAGTCCTCGCGGCCGTAGCCGGCTTCGCTCGCCGCGCTGAGCAGCTGGCGCACGACGCCGGACGTGAAGAGCGGGAGCCGCTGCTGGGCGGCGTACCCGATCGCGAGGTCGAGGTCCTTGGCCATGAGGTCGGTCATGAACCCGGGCGCCCAGCCGTTCGACGCCGGGCTGTCCGGGACGACCCCCTCGGCGGGCAGGCGGGTCCGCACCGCGACGCAGTCGCCGGTGGCGTGGGTCAGGACCTCGTAGAGCTCGGACAGGTTCACGCCCGCCTTCGTGGCCATTACCGTGGCCTCGGCGGTGGCGAGCATCTGCGCCGCGTAGATGAGGTTGTTGCAGAGCTTGACGACCTGGCCCATGCCGGGCCCGCCGACGTGCACGATGAGCCCGGAGAAGGGCTCGAGCGCCGGGCGCGCCGCGGCGAGCACGTCCGGTTCGCCGCCGACCATCAGCGTGAGCTGGCCCTTCTGCGCGCCGGCCGTGCCACCCGAGAGCGGCGCCTCGAGGTAGCGGGCACCGGTGTCGTGGACACGCGCGTGCTGGGCGCGCTCGACCTCGGGGTCGATGGTCGAGCAGTCCACGACGAGCTTCCCGCGCCCGAGGCTCGGGAGCGCGTCGTCGAGGACACGCTCGACGTCGGGGGAGTTGGGCACGCAGAGGATCGTGACCTCGCTCGCGGCGACGACCGCCGCGGGGCCGGCACCCTCGTGCGCGCCGAACGCGACGGCCTCGTCGATCGGCGGGCGGCCCCGGGACGCGACCGTCACGTCGTGGCCGGCCTCGACGAGGTGGCGGGCCATCGGGAGGCCCATCGCGCCGAGCCCTATGAAGCCGACCTGCATCGCGTCCTCCTCGGGCGTTTGACCGTATCAGTCGGCCTCCCTACGGTGAGCCGCCGTGACGACCGGCGACGCACGCGCCCGATGAGCGACGGCGAGCTGCTCTTCGTCACGCAGGTCGCCCCCTACGCCGACGGGCCGGCGGGCGTGCACGGCGTGCTGACGCAGGCGACGGTCGCGGTCGGCGAGTGCGCGGAGCTGGCCGGGCTCGCCTCGCGCCGCGTCGACGACGTGCGCACGCTCGAGCCGGCCGTGTTGGAGCAGGCGCGGGTCCTCGGCCTGTTCACGATCGGCGAGACGCCCTGGTCGGACGCGCAGCGGGAGCTCATCACGCGCCGCGTCCGCGACGGCTCGATGGTCGTGGTCGCGATCCACTCCGCGACCGACGCGTGCAACTTCTGGCCGTTCTACGGCTCGCTCGTCGGCGCACGGTTCAACGGGCATCCGTGGACGCTGACCGTCGACCTCGACGTCGTCGAGCGCGACCACCCGGCGACGCGCCACCTCGGGCCGACCTGGCGCTGGCACGACGAGGTGTACCAGTTCCGCGACCTGCGCCCCGACGCGCAGGTGCTGCTGCGGGTCCCGACGGACCAGCTCGACCTCGGCGCGCCGGGCGCCGTCGAGCCGCCCTATGGCTTCCCGCTCGCCTGGTGCTTCCAGGAAGGCGCCGGCCGGGTGTTCTCGACGAGCCTCGGGCACTTCCCGGGCGCGTGGGAGACGCCCATGTACTTGCAGCACCTCGCGGGCGGGCTGCGCTGGGCGCTCGGCGCCGACTGAGCACGAGCGCGGCGGGCGGCGCGCGGATTCGGGGCCATTAGGGTGCGGAGCGTGTTCGAAGCCCGCCTCGACGAGCTCGGCGTGCACCTCCCCGGCCCGTTCCCGCCGCACGACCCCCTCGACGCGGTGGTGGTGCACGGCCGCACGGCCCGCACCTCGGGCTGCCTGCCCCGCACCCCCGACGGTGTCCTGCACGCCACGGGGCTCGTCGGCGGGCCGGTCAGCGTCGAGACGGCGACGGCCTGCGCCGAGCTCTGCGCCCTGAACGCGGTCTCGCTGCTGCGCGACGCGCTCGGCACGCTCGACGCCATCGAGCGTCTCGTCACCCTCACCGTCTTCGTCGCGTGCGTCGCAGGGTTCGCCGAGCAGCCCCGGATCGCCGACGGCGCCAGCCACGCGCTCGTCCGCCTCTTCGGCGACGCGGGGCGCCACACCCGCTCGGCCATCGGGGTGGCGGCGCTGCCCCGCGAGGCGCCCGTCGAGGTCGAGGTCACCGCCGCGCTGCGAGAGGAGCGGTGATGGGCCCCCGGATCACGATCATCGGCGGCGGGAGCTACCAGTGGGTCCCGAAGCTGCTCATCGATGTGGTGAACACGCCGGCGCTCCACGACGCCGAGCTGGTCCTCGAGGACGTCGACCCGCGCCCGCTCCCGAAGATGGTGGCGCTCGCCGAGCACCTGGCGGCGGTGCGGGGCGTCGGCGTGACCGCGCGTGCCACCACCGAGCAGCGTGACGCGCTCGCCGGTGCCGACTTCGTGATCGTGAACCTGTCGACCGGCGGGTTCGAGTCGATGCGCCTGGACCTCGAGGTCCCCGCCCGCTACGGGATCCGCCACTCGGTGGGGGACACGGTCGGCCCCGCCGGCATCTCCCGGGCCCTCCGCAACATCCCCGTGTTCGCCGGCATCGCCGCCGACATGGAGGAGCTCTGCCCCGACGCGTGGATGCTGAACCTCACGAACCCGATGACCACGATCTGTCGGGCGGTGACGAAGGCGTCGAGCATCCGCACGATCGGGCTGTGCCACGAGGTCACCGTCACCCAGTTCATGCTGAGCCTGCTGCTCGACCGCAGCTTCTTGGAGATCACCCCGACCGTGGCGGGCGTCAACCACCTCCCGATCATCACGGCCCTCGACGTCGGCGGCGAGGACGGCCTCGGGCTGCTCGCCGAGCTCCTCGACGACGACGCCCTCGCCGCGACGCCGCTGCCCGACGACTTCCCCGGGCGGGAGGAGGTCGCGGGCGACGGGGTGCGCACGCGCGGCGACCTGCTGGCCCACCACCGGGTGAAGCTCGAGCTGTTCCGCCGCTTCGGCGCGCTGCCCGCCGCGGGGGACCGGCACCTCGTCGAGTTCTTCGCCGGCTTCCTCACCGAGGCGTCGGGCTGGGGCGAGCGGTGGGGCGTGCACCTCACGACGATCGAGGACCGCGAGGCCAGCCAGGCCCACTACCTGGACGAGCTCGACGAGCTCCTCGCCGCGCCGAGCGTCACCGACATGCCCTCGGGCGAGATGGTCGCGCCGGTGATCATGTGCCTGCTCGAGAACCTGCCCGGCTGGTTCCCGCTCAACATCCCGAACGCCGCGCAGGTGGCCGACGTCCCGGCCGGGCCGGTTGTCGAGAGCATGTGCGTCGTGGACGGCGACGGCGTGCGGGGCCGCGACGTCGTCGAGGTCCCGACGGTGCTCGCCGAGACCCTCCGGCGGGTGAGCACGGCCCAGGAGCTCACCGTCGACGCCGGGCTCAGCGGCAGCCGCGACGACGTCCTCGACGCGATGCTCGTCGACCCGCTCGCCAGCCGCCTCGACTACGACGCGGTCACGGCGCTCACCGACGAGCTGCTGGCCGCGACGAAGCGGTGGCTCCCACAGTTCGCGTAGCGCGGTGCGCTCGTTCGTCGTCGACGACCTGACCGTCCACGTCCACGACCGGGACCGCGACCTCGCCGCGGACGCCGCCGCGGCCGCCGCGGCGGCGATCGCCGCCGCGGTCCACGCCCGCGGCGTCGCCCACGTGATGCTCGCCACCGGGAACTCCCAGCTCGCGTTCCTCGAGGCCCTCACCCACCGGGACGACGTCGACTGGTCGGCGGTGGTCGGCTACCACATGGACGAGTACGTCGGGATCCCCGCCGACCATCCGGCGTCGTTCCGCCGGTACCTCCGCGAGCGGATCGTCGACGTCGTGCACCCCCGCGTGTTCGAGTACGTCGAGGGCGACGCCCCCGACCCCGAGGCCGAGTGCCGCCGCTACGCCGCGCTGCTGGCCGCCCACCCGCTCGACCTGTGCTGCCTGGGGATCGGCGAGAACGGCCACCTCGCGTTCAACGACCCGCCCGTCGCCCGCTTCGACGACCCGCAGACGGTGAAGGTCGTGGAGCTCGACGAGGCCTGCCGCCACCAGCAGGTCGGGGAGGGGCACTTCCCGGACCTCGACGCGGTGCCCCGCCAGGCGATCACGGTCACGATCCCCGCGCTGCTCGCCGCGGCGCGCGTGCTCGCCGTCGTGCCCGAGGCCCGCAAGCAGGCGCCGGTCACCGCCGCGCTCACCGGCCCGATCACCACCGCGTGCCCCGCCTCGGCGCTGCGGCGGACACCGCAGGCCACCCTCTATCTCGACGCCGACTCGGCCGCGGGGCTCGCCGCGTGACGACCAACCCCGCCCTCCACGTCATCACCCTCCCCACCGCGGCGGAGCTGCGCCGCCGCCTCCCGAACCTCGTCGTCGGCATCCTCGTCCTGTCGGCCGGCATCACGCTCGTGCTGCAGGCCAAGCTCGGGGTCAGCGCCTACGACGTGCTCCACCAGGGGCTCGCGCAGCTGACCGGGCTGAGCTTCGGCACCGTCGTCGTGCTGCTCGGCCTCGCGATCCTCGTCGTGTGGATCCCGATCGGTCAGCGCTTCGGGCTCGGCACGATCCTCAACACGATCACCGTCGGGTTCATCGTCGACGTGTTCCTCGGCTGGCTCCCCGCCCCCGCCGCGCTCGACGAGCGCTGGCCGATGCTGCTCGGCGGCATCGTCGTCACCGCGATCGGCACCGGCCTCTACATCGGGGCGGGCCTCGGACCCGGCCCCCGCGACGGCCTCATGACCGGCCTCGCCGCGAAGGGCCACCCGCTGTGGCTCGTCCGCACCGGCCTGGAGGCGAGCGCGCTGGTCGCCGGGTGGGCCCTCGGCGGCGACGTCGGCATCGGGACGCTCCTCTTCGCCGTCAGCATCGGGCCGCTGTCGCACTGGTTCCTCGCCCAACTGCACCTCGGCGTCGGGGGCGTCGACCCGGACCCGGCGGCGAGGGTCGGCGAATGACCGTCACCGTCGGCGTCATCGGCACCGGCTTCGGCGCCCGCGTCGTCGCGCCCGTCTTCGCCGAAACCGAGGGCTGCAGCGTCGTCGGGGTGGTGTCCGCCCGCGACGACGCAGGCATCGCCGCCCTGTGCGACGACGTCGACCTTGACGTCGTGTGCGTCCACTCGCCGCCGTTCCTCCACGCCGCGCACGTGCGTCGCGCCGTCGAGACCGGTCATGCCGTGCTCTGCGACAAGCCCTTCGGGGTCGACGCCGGCGAGGCTGACGCCCTGCTGTCGGCGGCCGAGGTCGCGGACTGCCTGCACCTGCTGAACTTCGAGTTCCGCTACGACCCGGCCCGCGCGCTCGTGCGCGAGCTCGTCGCGGGGGGCGCGGTCGGCGCGCCGGTGCACGTGCAGTGGAGCCACGTCAGTGCCGGCTCCCGCGACCGGCCGCACGGCTGGCTCTTCGACCGGCGCGCCGGCGGCGGATGGGTCGGCGCGTGGGGCTCCCACGCCGTCGATTTCCTCCGATGGGCGTTCGGGGAGATCGTCGGCGTCGACGCGCACTGCCGGACGACGATCACGGACCGTCCCGACGCGGCCGGCGTGCCCCGGCGCTGCGACGCCGAGGATGGTTTCAGCGCGTGGCTGCGCCTCGACGGCGGGATGACCGCGACGCTCGACTCGACGTTCGCCGCGCCCGTCAGCGTCGCCCCGCGCCTCGTCGTGATCGGCACCGACGGGCTGCTCGAGTGCGTCGCCGACCGACGCGTCGTCGTGCGGACCCGGGACGGCCGCGAGGAGCACGAGGTGCCGAGCGCCGCCGACCCGCACCTCGAGCCGATGCGGCGGTGGGCGGTCGTGGTGCGGGACGCGGTGCGGGACGGGACCGCGCCCGCGGGCGCGCCGACCTTCGCGGACGGGGTGGCCTGCGCCCGCGTGCTGGACCAGCTACGCGCCGGCCGCCGCTGAGAACGCCCGGGACCAGCCGGCCGCGGTGATCCCGATCGCCTCGAGGCGATCGCTGGCGTCGGCCCACTCGCGGTCGGCGTCGTCGCGGCCGAGCGCCCGCCACGCGTGAGCCCGGGCGAGCCGGGTGATCGCCTGGTCGAGGCGGGCCTCCGTCCGGTCGGCCCCGGCCACGACCGCGTCGAACGCCGCGACCGTGTCCGGGTCCCGGGCCTGCAGCCGTGCGAATGCCCCGGCCATCCCGTGCTCGATCCGGTCGAGGTAGGTGCCCGTCTCCCCGCTCTCGTCGGCGAGGGCGCGCGCCTCGGCGGTCTGGCCCGCCGCGACGAGCGCCAGGGCGAGCGCCGCGCTCACCGCCACCGTCGAGCCGGTGTGCTTCGGGAGGGCGACCTCGCGGGCGCCGCGGAGCTCGGCGATGGCCTCCTCGAAGCGGCCGTCCTGGAGCAGCGCGAGCCCGAGGGCGAGACGCCGTGTGGCGACGAGCTCCGGGCTCGCGCCGCCCTCGATCCCGACGTGGAGCGCCGCGGGCAGGGCGCCGGGCTCGCCGAGGTGGACGAGCAGCTGGGCGCGCAGCAGCGCGCCCGACAGGTCGGGGGAGTCGCCGCGCCCGACGAGGTCGAACGCGTCGTCCACCCGGCCGCGACAGGCCAAGGCCCGGGCCAGCGTCGCCCCGGCGACGCCGATGCCCCACGGGTCGGCGACGACCTCGAAGCGCGCGACGGCGTCGCGGGCGTGCGCCACGGCCTGGTCGCTCTCGCCGGACCACAGCGCGACGTTGGCGAGGAGCATCACGAGGATCGCCGCCCCCCACCGGTTGCCGATGGCCTCCACCTCGGGCAGTTGCTCGCGGGCGCGCTGCTCGGCCTCGGCGACGCGACCCTGCATGAAGCGCACCCAGGCCTGGATGCCGAGGCACCAGTTCACGCCCCCGTAGTCGCCGAGGTCGGTGAACACCGCGAGCGACCGCTCCAGGCGGTCGTCGGCGGCCGCGGCCTCGCCGCGGAAGAACGCGATCGTCGCCAGGTTCTGCAGCGCCCAGGCCTCGCCCCGCCGGTCGCCCGCTGCCTCGAACGCCTCGAGCGCCGCGGAGAGGTCACCCTCCGCCGCGTCCTGGTTGCCCTGGAACATGTAGGTGAGACCCCGCACCCGCAGCACGTCCGCCGCGCCGCGGGCGTTGCCGAGCGCCTCCCAGCCGGCGAGCGCCTGCTCGGACATCTCCAGCGCGCGCGGCGCGTCGCCGATGCGCTGGTAGATCTCGGCGAGGATCGTCTGGGCACGCGCCGTCGTCGCCGCGTCGGGGTTGTCGTCGAGGACGGCGTCGACGTCGGCGCGCGCCGTCGTGAGCTCGCGCTGCTCGGCGGCCGCGGTCGCGTGCGCGAGCTGGAGCCGCCAGCGGGTCTGGTCGGGCGCGTCGGCGGGCAGGACGGCGAGGGCCTGCCCGGCGAGGCGGCCCGCCGCCGGCCACATCTCGGCCTGGCGGGCCCGCTCGGCCGCGAGGTCGAGCATGGCGAGCGCCCGGGTCGCCAGGTCGGCCGGCACTCCCTCCACCGTGCCCAGCTCACCGAGCAGCATCGCCGCGGTCCCGTAGTGGTGCGCCGCCCGCTCGGTCGCGGCCGTGCTGCCGTCGTCCTCGGTCAGCTGGTCGGCCAGCCAGTCCGCGAGCACGGCGTGCCGGCGGGCCCGCTCGGCCTTCGTCAGCCGCCCGTACGCGACCTCCCGCACGATCTCGGAGGGGAAGCGGAACTGGCCGTCCTCGAGCTCGAGCATCTCCCGCTCGGCGAGGCGGGTCAGCGACGACAGCGGCTCGGTGCTGCCGTGCGCCGCGCTCAACGCGCCGAGCGCGTCGAGCGTGCCGGTCGCGCCGATCACCGCGCAGTCGGCGATCACGTCGCGCTCGTCATGCCCGAGCCCGTCCAGGCGCGCCGTCACGAGCCCTTGCAGCGTGGCCGGCAGGCGGCCCGACGTCAGGGCGGCCGGCTCGGACTCGCGGATGAGCGCGGCCAGCTCCTCGATGAAGAACGGGTTGCCCCCGCTGCGCTCGTGCAGCAGCGCGGTGAGCTCGGGCGTCGCGTCCGCCCCGAGCAGCTCGGCGACGAGGGTCGCCCCGGCCGCCCGGTCGAGCGGCTCGAGGTTCAGCACACTCAGGTTGTGGCGCCCGACCTCGGGGCGCCAGCGCTCCTCGAGATCGGGCCGCGCCGTGGCGAGCAGCACGAACGGCGTCGAGCGCAGCGCGCCGAGGAGGCGGTCGATCAGGTCGAGCACCACCCGGTCAGCCCAGTGGAGGTCCGAGAGCACGAGCACGGTCGGCACGCGGCTCGCGATGTGCCCGAAGAGGGCCTGGCCCGAGCGGAGCGCGTCGTCGCGCGCCCGCGACGGGTCGACGTCGCCGAGCTCGTCCGCGTAGCCGAGGAGATAGAGGAGGCCGCGGCCCACGCGGGCGACCTCGGGCGCCTCGCGGTCGTGGCCTGTCGCCTCGGCGACCTGGTCGAAGATGCGGGTGCGGGCCAGCTCGTGGGACGCGTTCGCCGGGATGTCGCACACCGCGCGGATCGTCTCGGCGATCGGCCACCACACGTCCTCGCCGTAGGGGACGCAGCGACCGGTGAGGACCTTCGCGTCGTGCTGCTCGCTGGCGTGACGGGCCACCTCGCTCACGAGCCGGCTCTTGCCCACGCCCGCGCCCCCGGACACGAGCACGATGTGCGCCCGCTTGCGGGCGATGGCCACGTCGACGACCGAGTTCAGGAGCCCGACCTCGGCGTCGCGGCCGACGAGCGGCGTGCGGGCGCGCCGGCGGGTCCCGGGCGGCGCCGACGCTGCCAGCGCCCGCCACGCCGCGACGGGCTCCGAGCGGCCCCGCACCGTCTGGTCGCCGAGCGCCTCATACTGGATGCCGTGCGCCGTGGTGGCGTGGGTCTCGGGGCCGACGATCACCCAGCCGGGCTCGGCGACGGTCTGGAGCCGGCTCGCCGTGTTCACGACGTCGCCCATGGCCGTGTAGTCGCCGCCGGCGCGCAGCGCCCCCACGAGGACCTCGCCGGTGTTCACCGCGATGCGCAGCGCGGGCCGCCCCTCGTCGGGTCGCCGCATGTCCTGCAGGTGCTGCTGCATGCGCAGCGCGCAGCGCACGGCACGCTCCGCGTCGTCCTCGTGCGCGATCGGCGCGCCGAAGAGCGCGAGCAGCGCGTCGCCGACGATCTTGTCCACCTGCCCCCCGTAGGTGGCCACGTCCTCGCTCAGCGCGGCGAAGCACTCGTCGACGACCGCCTTCACCGCCTCCGGATCGCTGCCCTCCGAGAAGCTCGTGAAGCCGACGAGGTCGGCGAAGAGCACGGTCACGATCCGGCGCTCGTCCGGCCACGCCACCAGCGGGTGGCCACAGGACGGGCAGAAGCGGGCCTCGGCGGGCGTCTCTCCCCCGCACGCCGGACAGATCACGTCGTCAGGTTACGGGCCGATCGGGCCGCGACCCGCTGGGCTTGGCCGGCGCCGACCGTGGGGTCGACAATGGGGGCGTGCCCCCCCTGCCCGACGACGAGGTGACCGCCCGCCTGGCCCGCCTGCCGGGCTGGGCCCGGACGGGCGACGAGATCGAGCGGACCTACGAGCTGGCCTCGTTCCCGGCCGCGGTCGCCTTCGTCGGCCGGGTCGCCGACGCCGCCGAGGCGGCGAACCACCATCCCGACCTCGACATCCGCTACCGGAAGGTGCGCGTCGCGCTGAGCACCCACAGCGAGGGCGGCATCACCGACAAGGACTTCGCGCTCGCGACCCAGGTCGACGACCTCGCCGGCTGATGGTCATCGGCGTCGTCGCGGGGATCATCGCCCTGCTCTGCGTCGCGCTCGTCATCCTCGTCGTCCTCGTCCCCGGCCCCTCCGCCGCCGAGGCCGCCCTCGCCTACGAGGAGGCCTGGGACCACCTCGACTTCGAGGCCATCTGGGCCCTCTCGGGCGACGAGCTGCGCGACGGCCTCGACCGGGCCCCGTTCATCGAGGCCAAGCGCCACGCCTACGAGCAGCACCTGGCCCTCCGGGGCATCGCCGCGCACGTCGCCGTCGACGCGGTGAGCGAGGGGCAGGGCTTCGCCGTCGTCCACACGCGCGTCGAGCTGCGCGACGGCGGGGACGCCAGCGACGCGCTCCAGCTCGCCAAGCGCGGCGGCCGCTGGGTCGTCATCGCCTACGAGCTCGAGCCCGACGCGGCCGGCGCCTGAGTGCTGGGCGACGCCCCCGACTACGTCATCCTCGTCGTCGAGGACCTCGAGCGGGCCCTCGCCTTCTACACCGAGGTCCTCGGGCTGGCGCTCGGGCACCGCGCCGGCGCGTACGCGCAGCTCGCCACCGGCGCGACCCGCATCGGGCTGTACGAGCGCGACGCGATGGGTGCGCTGCTCGGCCGTCCGCTCGCCGCGCCCGACCCCGACCGGGCCGGCTTCGAGCTCGGCTTCCTCGTCCCCGACTGCGACGCGGCGTACGCCGACCTCGTCGCCCGGGGCGCGACCCCCGCGGTCGAGCCGACCGACCGGCCCTGGGGGCAGCGCACCGCCTACGTCCGGGACCCCGACGGCCACCTCGTCGAGCTCGCCCAGGCGCTCAGCCCGCGGCCGACCAGCCCTGCCAGCGCGTCGGCGTGATCACGATCGCCGCGCCGCCCGGCGGCCGGGCCGCGTAGGGCTCGTACTTCGCCGCGAGCGCGCGGCGCATCGCCGGGTCGGGCGCGTCGCGCACCGTCGCGGTCCCGTCGACGCGCACCCACCACAGCGCCGCCCAGTCCTCCTCGTAATGGTGGGCGAGGAGGCACACCTCGGGGCGGGCCTCGACGTGCTCGAGGCGCCGCAACGCCGCGGTGCGCTTCGGCTTGTCGTCGACGACGCTCACGATCCGGTCGTCGTCGAGGCACACGAAGCAGACCGGCACGAGATGCGGCCGGCCCTGCCCGTCGAGCGTCGCCAGGGTCGCGACGCGCGCCGCGGCCAGCCGCGTCCGCCAGGCGGCCGGGTCCATCCCCGGACGGTACCGTGCCGCGATGCCCGCCGGGCTGCTGCTCACCGGGGGAGCGAGCGCCCGGCTCGGCGCGCCCAAAGCCGAGCTGCGCCGCGACGGCGAACGGCTCGCGGACCGCGCCGCCCGGCTCCTGGTGGCCGTGTGCGCGCCGGCGCTCGAAGTCGGACCGGGCGCGAGCCCGCTCCCCGCGGTGCGCGAGGACCCACCGGGCGGGGGCCCACTCGCCGCGGTCGCCGCGGGCGCGGCGGCGCTCCGCGCCGGCGGCGTCGACGCGCCCGTGCTCGTCCTCGCCGTCGACCTCCCGTTCGTCGACGAGGCCCTGCTCCGCTGGCTCGCCGAGACCCCGGCGCCCGGGACGCTGGTGCCTCGCGTCGGCGGCGCCCCCCAGTCGCTCTGTGCCCGCTACGACGCCGACGACCTCGACACCGCGGCGGCGCTCCTCGCGGGCGGCGAGTCGTCGATGCGCGCCCTGCTCGCCGCGGTCGACGTCACCTACGCCGACGAGGACCAGTGGGGGAGCGCCGTCCCGCCCGACGCGTTCACCGACGTCGACACACCCGACGCCGTCGCCCGCGCCGGCCTCGACTGGCCCGGGGGACCACCTGGGTAGCCTCGACCGCAGTGTCCGGCTCCGTCCGTCGCCCCCTGACCCCCGTCCGCGTCCGGGCGGTCGACGGCGACGCGGCCACCGAGCGCCCCGACCAGCTCGTCACCGAGGAGCCGCTCGAGATCCGCGTGGCCGCGCCCGGCCAGCCCGCCGAGCCGCTCGCGGTCACGATGCGGACCCCCGGCCACGACTTCGACCTCGCCGCCGGCTACCTGGTCACCGAGGGACTCGCCTCGCCCGCCGCCGTGGCGAGCGTCTCGTACTGCCTCACCGGGGTCGGTGCGCAGCGCTACAACGTCGTCACCGTCACGCTGCGCCATCCGGTCACACTCCCGGCGCGGCGCTTCGCGGTCACCGCCAGCTGCGGGGTCTGCGGTGCAGCGACCCTCGACGCCGCGCTGCGCGAGGTCCCACCCGTCGGCGCGGGCCCGGTCGTGCCCCGCGCCGTGCTCGTCCGCCTGCCCGATCGCCTCCGCGACGACCAGGCGCTCTTCGACGCCACCGGCGGCCTGCACGCCGCGGGGCTCTTCGGGCCCGACGGCGCGCGGCGCGTGGTCCGCGAGGACGTCGGGCGTCACAACGCCGTGGACAAGGTCGTCGGCCACCTCGTGCAGCAGGGCGGCCTCCCCGCGAGCGACGCCGTCCTCGCCGTGTCGGGACGGGTCAGCTACGAGATCGTCCAGAAGGCCGCGGTCGCCGGCATCCCGATCCTCTGCGCGGTCTCGGCGCCCTCGAGCCTCGCCGTCGACGCGGCCCGCCGCACCGGCCAGACCCTCGTCGGCTTCCTCCGCGGCGATCGCTTCAACGTCTACACCGGCGTGGAGCGCGTCGCCGTGGAACGCTGACGTGGCCTGGAAGGGCTCGGCCCGGCGGCACGCGCCGCGCCACACCCGGAAGTCCCTGTGGGTCGGGTTCCGGCCCTACGGCGTCGGCGAGACCAAGCCGAACCACTACGCCGACATCCTCCGCGCCGCGTGGGACAACCGGGACAACCTCGCCTACGCCTGGCGGATCCTGCGCCGCGGGGTCTGCGACGGCTGCGCGCTCGGCGTCGCCGGCTTCCACGACTGGACGCTCGCCGGCCCCCATCTCTGCGCCACCCGCCTCCACCTCCTCCGGATCAACACGATGGGCGCGCTCGACCCGGCGGCCCTCGCCGACGTCGACGCGCTCACCGAGCGCAGCGGGGCGGAGCTGCGAGCCCTCGGCCGGCTCCCGTACCCGATGCGGCGCGACCCGGGCGACGCCGGGTTCCGCCGCGTCGACTGGGACCAGGCCCTCGAGCTCCTCGCCTCGTCGATCCGCGCCACGACGCCCGACCGGCTCGCGATCTACCTCACCGCCCGCGGCCTCACGAACGAGGCGTACTACGTCGCCCAGAAGACGGCCCGGTTCCTCGGCACGAACAACATCGACAACGCGGCACGCGTCTGCCACGCCCCGTCGACGCTCGCGCTGAAGCAGGCGATCGGCGTCGGCGCCACGACCTGCTCGTACACCGACGTCATCGACAGCGACCTCATCGTGCTCTTCGGCGCCAACGTCGCCAACGCCCAGCCCGTCTTCATGAAGTACCTCTACCTCGCCCGCAAGCGCGGCGCGCAGGTCGTGGTCGTCAACCCGCTCCGGGAGCCCGGCCTCGACCGGTACTGGGTGCCGAGCAACGTCGAGAGCGCCCTCTTCGGCACCCGGATGGCCGACGAGTTCGTGCCCGTCCACACCGGCGGCGACGTCGCCTTCATCAACGGCGTCCTGAAGCACCTCCTCGCCGACGGCACGATCGACCGGGCGTTCGTCCGGCAGCACACGAACGGGTTCGACGAGCTGCTCACCGAGCTCGAGCGCGAGCGCTTCGAGGACCTCGAGGCCGCCGCCGGCGTGCCCCGCGCCACGATGGCCGACTTCGCCCGCCGCTACGGCGCGGCGCGCTCGGCCGTGCTCGTCTGGTCGATGGGTGTCACCCAGCACGAGCAGGGCGTCGACAACGTCGCGGCGATCGTCAACCTGGCGCTCGCCCGCGGCAACGTCGGCCGGACCGGCGCCGGGCTCATGCCGATCCGCGGCCACTCGGGCGTGCAGGGCGGCGCCGAGATGGGCGCCTACGCCACCGCGCTGCCCGGCGGCGAGCCGATCACCGCGGCGAGCGCCGCCGCGCTGAGCGACCGCTACGGCTTCCCGGTGCCCGCGACGCCGGGCCTCACCGCCGAGGCGATGCTCGAGGCCGCCGAGCGCGGCGACGTCGACGTGCTGTGGACCAGCGGCGGCAACTTCCTCGACGTGCTGCCCGACCCACCCCGCGTCGCCGGCGCGCTCAGCCGTGTGCCGCTGCGCGTCCACCAGGACATCGTGGTGTCGAGCCAGATGCTCGTCGGCGGCTCGACCGTCCTGCTGCTGCCCGCCGCCACCCGCTACGAGCAGCGCGAAGGCGGCACCGAGACCACCACGGAGCGCCGCATCGTGTTCAGCCCCGAGGTGCGCGGCCCGCGCATCGGCGAGGCCCGCAGCGAGTGGGAGATCTTCGCCGACGTCGCCCGGCGCACCCACCCCGAGCGCGCCGCGCAGATGCGCTGCACGAGCGGCGCCGCGATCCGCGCCGAGATCGCCGCGGTCGTGCCCAGCTATGCCGGGATCGAGACGCTGCGCCGCACCGGCGACGCGGTCCAGTGGGGCGGGCCACGCCTCTGCGTCGGCGGCGACTTCCCGACCGACGACGGCCGGGCCCGCTTCACCGCCGTCGCGCCCCGTCCCGCCGCCCCGCCCGGGGGTCCGCTGCGACTCTCGACACGCCGCGGCAAGCAGTTCAACACGATGGTGCTCGCCGAGCGCGACCCGCTCACCGGCGCCGGCCGCGACGCGGTGTTCCTCGCCGACGCCGACGCGACGGCCCGGGACCTCCGCGACGGCGACCCCGTGGTCGTCCGCTCCCCGCACGGGGAGCTGCGCGGCCGGGTCCACGTCGCGCCACTGCGCGCCGGCAACGTGCAGGTGTTCTTCCCCGAGGGCAACGCGCTCCTCGCCCTCGGCCGCCGCGGCGCATCCGGCGTCCCCGACTACACGACCGACGTCGAGGTCCTCGCCGCCCCCTGAGCCCTGCGAGACTGCCCGGGCCGTGCGCCCCGACGAGCTCCTCGACCTGTTCGCCGCCGCCGCCGCCGCCCAGCGCGACGCCGTCGGCGCACTGACCGTCCCGGCCCGCCGGGCCCGCACGGCACGGCCGGGCCAGTACGAGCTCGACCTCGTCGCCGACCGCGCCGTGCTCGGGGTGCTCCATGCCGCACCCGTCGTCGTCGTGAGCGAGGAATTGGGGCGCAGCGGTGCCGCCGACGCGCCGGTCACCGTCGTCGTCGACCCGGTCGACGGCTCGACGAACTGCTCGCGGCAGATCCCGTACTGGGGCATCTCGCTCGCCGCGCTCGACGGCGAAGGCCTCGTGTGCGGCCTCGTCGAGAACACCGTGACCGGCGAGCAATTCCGCGCCGTCCGAGACGGCGGCGCCCACGCCAACGGCGAGGCGCTCCACGTCGCGGACACGACACGGCCTAGTGACGCGTTCGTCGCCGTCTCCGGCCTGCCCCGGAAGTCGACGTGGCAGCAGTACCGGTCGCTCGGCTCCATCGCGCTCGCGCTCTGCGACGTCGCCGCCGGGCGCCTCGACGCGTTCGTCGACATCCTCGCCGACCAGCACGCGCCGTGGGACTACCTCGCCGGCACGCTCATCTGCCGCGAGGCGGGCGGCTGCGTCGTCGACACCGCCGGCCGGGCCCTCGAGGTCACCGACCACGAGGCGCGGCGCCGCATTTTCGCCGCGTCGACGCCCGCGCTGCTCGACGCGCTCCGGGACGCGCATGGCTAGCCCCGGCCTCGACCTCGACGCGCTCCTCGACGCGGCCCGGCGCGCCGCGCTCGCGGGCGGCGCGGTCGTCGCCGACGCGTTCGGCGCGGTCGTCGACGTCCGGACGAAGGGCCCGGGGGACTGGGTGAGCGACGCCGACACGACGAGCGAGCGGACCGTGCGCGAGCTCCTCACCGCCGCGTTCCCCACGATCCCCGTCTTCGGGGAGGAGGAAGGCGGCGAGCGCGCCGCGCTCGGCTGGCTCGTCGACCCGTTGGACGGCACGACGAACTTCCTGCACCGCTTCCCGATCGTCGGCGTGTCCGTCGCGCTCGTCGAAGGTGACACCCCGCTCGTCGGCGTCGTCCACGCGCCGCTGCTCGGCGACACCTACACGGCCCGGCGCGGCGGCGGCACCTTCCGCAACGATCAGCCCCTCCGGGTCAGCGGGCGCCCCCCGGCGGAAGCGGTCCTCGCCACGGGCACGCCGTTCCGGGCCAAGCGCACGCGGCTCGACGCCTACCTCGGCGCGTTCCGCGCCGCGCTGCTCACCTTCGAGGACCTGCGCCGGGCCGGCGCGGCCAGCCTCGACCTCGCGTGGACCGCGGCCGGCAGCTTCGACGGCTACTTCGAGGCGGCGCTCGGACCCTGGGACATGGCCGCCGGCGCGCTGCTCGTGCGCGAAGCGGGCGGACGCGTCACCGACTGGCACGGCGACCCCGACGCCTGGCTGCGCTCGGGCGACATCGTCGCTGCACCCCCCGCGGTCCACGAGGTGCTCCTCGCCGTCATCGCCGACGCGACCTGACCGCTACGTGCTGAGCGAGCGGCCCGCCAGGGGCAGCAGCGGCGTGCGCACCCGCGCCGCGTCCTCCCCGAGGGCCGAGTACACCGCGTCGGTGATCTCGAGGTTGCGCTGCTCGGCGTCGAAGAAGCCCGCGAGCCCGTTGGCGATCACGACCAGCACGAGCCCGAGCTCGGGGTCGGCGAGGCCCCGCGACGACGCCATGCCGCCGTGCCCGAACGCGCGCCGGCCCGGCCCGCCGGTGAACTGGCGCTGCACGCCGAGCCCCCAGGGGATGTCGAAGCCGAAGGTCCGGTCCTTCATCCCGTACCGATGGATCGCCGTCATCACCTCGACCGTGCGCGGCTCGAGCAGGGTCGGCCCGTCGCCCAGCAGCGCCTCGTAGAACCGCCCCAGCTCGCGCGCCGGGCCGCGCATGCCGCCGCCCGGCTCGATCTTCGCGACGTGCCACGGCTCGTTGTGCCACCGGTCGATCTTGTACGGGACCATGCGGACCCCGCCGTCGGCGTCGCGGCTCGGGAGCTGATGGCCGGTCCAGACCACGGGCACGATCCGGTCCCCGAGCTCGGCCTGGACGGCGAGCGGGATCCCGAGCGACGAGGAGGTCATCCCGACCGGGCCGAGCACCTCCTCCGCCAGGTACCGAGCGATCGGGCGCCCGTCCACCGCCTCGACGACGGCGCCGAGCACCCGCCAGCCGCTCGCCGCGTGGTACGCCGCCACCGTCCCGGGCGCCCACTGCGCCGGCGCGGCGACGGTCGCAGCCAGCGACTCGGCGAAGCTCACGTCGCGGTCGTAGCCCGCGTCGCCCCACATCGGGAACCCGCCGGTGTGGGTGAGCACATGGCGGAGCGTGCAACGCTCCTTCCCCTCGCCCCAGCCCGGCAGGAACGTGGCGACTCGGTCGTCGAGGGCGAGGCGGCCCCGCTCCCACAGCTGCAGCACCGCCACCGTCGTGAGCGGCTTGCCCGCCGAGTACCAAAGCATCACGTCGTCGGTCTGCTCCGCCCGGCCCGGGCGGGTCTCCCCGACCGCCTCGTCGAGGAGCACCTCCCCGCCGAGCGACACATATACCTGGGCGCAGGTGTGCCAGCCCTCGTCCCGACGCCGCTCGAGCAGCTCGACCACCGCGGAAAGGCCCACTCCCATCGCCCCAAACGTAATTGGCTTGACCCGCGGGCCGGGCTCTGCCAGAGTCGATGAGCCCGCCACACCGGCGCGCGCCGAAGGACACGGACACGATGCGACGCCTCCCGATGACCAGCCGCCAGGCCGTCACCGGGGCGACGCGCGCCCGGACGGCCTACGCGTGCGCCATGACCTCGGGCTCGTGGTCCAACGTCACCTTCCTCCCGGCGATCACCGACCACAAGCCCGTCCCCGGCGGCCACCCGTGACCTCGTAGCGACAGCACCGCACCGAGCCACCAGGCCGCCGGGACAACCCGGCGGCCTTCTTGCGTTCGGGGCCCGCCACCAGATCCACCCGACCACCGACCACCCACCAGCCCAGGAAGGAACCTGAGAGGAGCCACGATGTTCGCCTTCGAGGACTGGCAAGCCGAAGAGCCCTGGCGACTCGAGGCCCGCTGCCGCGACGACAGCGGGTCGCTCACCGAGCTGTTCTTCTCCGAGCAGCTCGACGACATCGCCCGCGAAGGCGTTCTGCGCCGGATGCACCGTCCGTGAGCCCTGCCTCGCCGGCGCCCTCGCGTGGCGCGAGCCGTGGGGCGTCTGGGGCGGCGAGCTGTTCGTCCACGGCAAGGTCATCGCCAACAAGCGCAGGCGCGGTCGGCCGCCGAAGCACCCCCGTCCCGAGGATGCCCTCCCGACGACCTGGGAGCTTCCCGTCGCCGACATCGCATAGAGATCACCGCACCACGGCGGGCCGGGGTGACGACGGTCGGGGCGTGCTCCCCCCGACGTCCCGGTCGAGCCCCGGCCCGCCCGCGGTCAATTCCTCACGTCTCCCCGGCGATGGCTCCTCGCCAGCGGAGGCCTGTCACGATCCCGACTCGATGGTCGCGTCCTCTTCACCCGCAGGCGCGACGCGTCACGCTGCGTGCAGCCGACGCCCGAGGGCCGCCCGATCACGCGACCACGGCGACAAAGCGTTTCGTCGACGCGTGGATCACGCGAAACGGATACACCTCGCCCACCCAGCCGGCTCGGCGCTACCCTCGACGGCTCGCCGACGGGCGTTTAGCTCAGCCGGAAGAGCGCCGCCCTTACAAGGCGGGAGCGGGGGTTCGAGTCCCTCAACGCCCACGACCGAAACGCCAAGGCCACCACCACGTTCTCGGCCAGCCCAACGCCGTGCGATCCCCGCGCAGCGTCCTGTGTGCCCTCCGTGTGCCCCAACTCATGGCCGTCGATGGATGCTGAGCACCTCCGGCCAAACCCGGCTCCGCCTGACGAACGTGTGTCGTGACCATGAGGTCGGGCGAGTAGCGCGGCGGCGCCGACAGCGGAGAGTCGGTCCGGGACGTTTTCGAGGGGCGGTGATACGTTCCTGGGATTCTTGAGCCTGTGGGCCAGGCGAGGCGGAGGGAGCCCGGGTGCGCTCGGTATGGGGTCGGGTCGCGGCTGGGCTGGTCGTGGTGGCGGGGTCGCTGGTCGCGATCGGGGTGGCCCCGGCGGGCGCGACCTCGTTGGTGCACAACGAGATGGAGTTCCGGAACGCGTGGACCAATAACTCCGAGACCGAGATCGATCTGGCCAACGACATCACCTTCACCACGCCCTGTGCCAGCCCCGGCACCGCCCTCCGGAACAGCACGACCGCCTTGACCGTGAATGGCAACGGGCACACCCTCACCCTCTGCACCAACACCGGCGTCGGTGTGCTCGAGCAGCACCCAAGCACGGGTGCGCTCACGTTCCAGAACATCACCGTCCAAGGCGGCACCGCGTCCGGCGTCGGCGTCGGGGGTGCGCTCTACAGTGATGGTGCGGTGACGGTGACGAACTCGACGTTCACCAACAACAACATCCCCGGCGGCGGCGACGGGGGTGCGATCTTCTCTCAGGGTGCGGTGACGGTGACGAACTCGACGTTCACCAACAACACCGCCGGCGTCGGGGGTGCGTTCAGCGCTAATGGTGCGGTGACGGTGACGAACTCGACGTTCAGCACCAACACCGCCGTTCTCGGCGGCGGGGGTGCGTTTAACGCTGGTAGTGTTTCTGTTCCGGTGACGGTGGCGTATTCGACATTGACCGGGAACGTCGCCCCGGCCGGGGGTAGCGCAGTGTCGGCATTTGGTTTCGTCACGTTGTTTGGCTCGGTGTTCGTGAAGCCGGCGGGGACGGGGAACCTGTGCGCTGGTGGAGCTATCCCGTCGTCGTCGGGGTACAACTACGCGAACGAGACCGCGAACTCCTGCCACCTGACCGCGACGGGCGATAGCAGCCTCGACGCGAACGATCCGCTGCTCGGTGCGCTGGCCGACAACGGTGGCCCGACCCAGACGCGGCTGCCCCAAGACGGGCCCAGCCCGTTGATCGACGCGATCCCCAACGCGCACTGCGGGGACGGCAACAGCCTCGCGGGCTTCACCATCACGACCGACCAGCGCGGCCTGCCCCGCCCCGACACCGGCAGCCCGAACTGCGACATCGGCGCCGTCGAAGTCCAACCCACCGCACCGACGACGCTGGTTGTGACCGCCGCGTTCACCGGGTAGACGCGCTAACCGTCGCCGGTGTCGATCGCGGCGAGCGCGGCCGCGTCGAGCAGCAACGCGTTCGCCCGCTGATCGGCTCATCGCGAACGCCTTGGTGTCACCAGAGAAGCACTGGGACTTCGCCACCGTCTTCCCATAGGGTTGGCTGAGGGGGCGGGGGCATGGCGAACGTGGCCGCAGGCTGGTATCCGGATCCGACCGGGCGGTTTGAGCACCGCTATTGGGATGGCTCGGCGTGGACCGACTCTGCTGCGCGTGGTGGTGTCCAATCCCAGGATCCGGTAGCCGGTCGGGCGTCGGTCGGGCCGCTTCCTGCGATGTCGAGCCCTGCGGGGCTCGGCGCGCCAGCGGCGACTTCTTCTCGGCCCTCGCGGACCACACAGGTCAAGGTGCTCTTCTTGGGTGGCGTGCCCGCGCTCATCTTCGGCTTCTTTTTGCTGACCTTGACGACGGGGTATGAACCGACGCGGGCAGCAATGCGGTGGCTTTGGCTCGGGTTGATCGGGTTGATCGGGTTGATCGCGTTGGTCGCGGCCATCATCGAGCTGGTCAAGACCCGACAACCTGGCCATGCCCTCTCGCGCGGGTTCGCGTGGATCGCCCTCAGCGTCGTGACGATCGTGATGCTTCCCGGCACTGCGCTCATTGCCTTGATTGGGGTGGCGAGCTACATCCCTTTGAGCTTTTCAGATCCATTTCTCTGGCACACGCCCGACCTGAAAGGGATCGTGAAGCAATACTTCGAGGTGTGGTCATGGATCGGACGCCGCTTGGGCTTCCACACCAGTTGTGGGCTCGCCACGCAGGCCACGTGACCGCTGTGACTTTGACGAGCCGCGCGATCGGCGCGGCGTCGCCGTCCCGACGCTTGGGCGTTGTTGCCGTGCTCCGAGGCTCTCCTGAGAGCAGATGCTGCTGACCACGGGCGGCGTCCTGGATTTCGAGTAGCACCATCACCTTCGACCCGACCACCGACTCCTGCCCGGTCACACCGGCCGCGGTCGTCGCCGCGTTCACCGGGTAGACGCGCTCACCGCGTCTCTCGTCGTCGGCGTCGATCGCGGCGAGCGCGGCCGCGTCGAGCAGCAACGCGTTCGCCCGCTGATCCGCCCACCCGACAGCAACCTCCGGGCAGGGCGGGCGATCCGGGTCGTTTCGGCGGGGCGGTGATACGTTCCTGGGGTTCTTGAGCCTGTGGGCCAGGCGAGGCGGAGGAGGCCCGGGTGCGGTTGCGGGTGATCGGTGCGGGTATTGGTGCGGTCGCGACGGCGCTGGTCAGCGTGGTGGCGTTGGCCGCCGGGTCGGGACCGGTGGGGGCGGCGACCATGCCGTTGTTCTCGTCGGGCATGTCGGGGCCGGCGTCGGCGACGGTGCCGGCGGGGATCTGTTTCGTCAGCATCACGGCTGATGGTGGCGTGGGGGGCACGGGCACGTCCGCGCCGTCTCCCGTTTCACTGGGCGTGACACCGCAGGCGGTCTTCGGTGGTGGGGCCGGGGTGGCGGTCGTGGCGCGGGTGGCGGTGACACCGGGTGAGTCCTTGGGTGTGGAGGTCGGTGGCGCCGGCACCGCGGCCACCAGTACCGCAAATGGTCCGGGGGGTGTCGGCGGCGGTGGCGGCGGGGCCGGGGGCTCCGCCGGGTTTGCGCTTGGCGGTGGTGGCGGCGGTGCGTCGGCGGTCAGTGGCCCGGCCGGTGTGTTGGTCGTCGGCGCGGGCGGTGGCGGGGGCGGTAACAGTGCCGGCGGGGCCGGCGGAACGCTCTCCAACGCGGGTCTCCCCGGGACCGGCATGCACCCAGGGTTGGGTGGCACCGCGGCCGGGTTCGGCGGCGTCGCCGGGGTCGTTGGCGGCAGCGGCGGCGGCGGCGGCGGCGGCGGCGTCGCCGTGGGCGGCGGCGGCGGTAACGGGGGCGGTCTCGGCGGCGCTGGCGGCGGGGGCAACGGCACGGTTGGCGGCGGGGGCGGTGGTGCCGGATTGCAGACCCCGGGCAACCCGGGCGGGACCGGCAACAACGCCGGGCAGACCGGACACTTCGGCACCGGTGCCGGGGCTGGTGGCAACGGCGGGATCGGCAACGACGCCGGCGGCGACGGAGGCGACGGGATCACCTTCATCAGCGGCCCGGCGGCTGGCGGGGGCGCTGGGGGCGTTGGCTTCGCGGGCGGCGGCGGCGGCGCGGGCGGCTTCGGTGCCGGCGGTGGTGGCGCCGGTTACGGAGCAGGCGGCGGCGCCTCCGAGGGCGGCGGGGGCGGAGGCTCGTCCTTCGCGATAGCGACCGCCACAAGCATGAACTCGACGGCGACCAACATGGGCGGCGGGTCGGTGATGATCACCTACGACCCGACCACCGACAGCTGCCCGATCGTGGCCGCGTTCACCGGGTAGACGCGCTAACCGCCTGTCTCGTCGGTGTCGATCGCGGCGCGCGCGGCCGCGTCGAGCAGCAACCGCGTTCGCCCGCTGATCGGCCCACTCGTCGGCAACCTCGCTCGCGGCGCGGCGCAACACGTCAGGGTCGTCGCCGGCGTGCCCTCCGCGTGCCTAACTGGCGGTCACTTGCGGTCACTCAACGTCGCTCATGTGCAACATGTTGTCGGCCTGACCTGGGATGACGCGTGAATAGGCAGGTCACGGCGTTGTCTGAAGCGCCCTTACAAGGCGGGAGCGGGGGTTCGAGTCCCTCAACGCCCACGAACGAAGTGGCTGTTCAGCGGCACCTTCTTGCCGGTCCGACTCCCGGCCGACAGGTTCTCGAAGTGCCGCGTGCCCTCCGTATGCCCTAACTCATGATCATCGATGGATGCCCTGGGCCCGCTCTCGGCCAGGCGATCGGAGACGACTTGGCCTTCACCAGGTTCTTTGCATCTGGCGACGCCGTCGCTTGACGGCGGTCAGTGTGCGCCGGTGAGGGCGAGCGCTGCGAGGGCCGCGGCGATGGATAGCGGGACGGCGATGGTGCCGAGGCGGCTGGCGTGGGCGATCGAGGGTTGGGCGCCGGCGGTTCGGGCGGCGCGTCGCCACAGGATCCATGCCAGGGAGCCGGTCATGAAGAGGTTGGGACCCAGGTTCAGTCCGATGAGTAGTGCGTAGGGGCGTGGCGGTACCCGGGCGGCGAGCAGGGCCGCGGCGGGCAGGTTGTTCACGAGCACTGCGGCGCCCGCGGCGAGGGCGGCGGTCGCGGCCGAGTTGAGGTGTGACAGCAAGGTGGATGGTCCCGACCAGGCCCGTCCGAGGGTCCCGAGGGCGACGGCGATGCCGAAGAGGCCGATCAGGACCGGGAGGCCAAGCACCTCGAGGAAGCGGCGGGGCGGCTCGGCACGGCGCGCGACGCGGACGCCAGCGGCGAGCACGCCGAGGGCGGCGATGGGGATCGCCGGGGAGCGCAACACGACGACCAGCGCCGCGGCCGCGCCGACGGCAAAGAGTCCGAGACCGAGTTGGGGGCGGTCGGGTTTGGTGAGGTCGGTGACGGTGGTGCGCAGCGAACGACGCTCACAGATCGCGACGACTGCGGCGGTGACGAGACTCGCGGCGAGGGCGGCGGGCCAGAGCTGGGCGAGGAAGCGACCGCCGCTGAGATGCAGGTGCCCGAGGACGATCAGGGTTGGTCAGGTTGGAGCCGGGCAGCACCAAGGACGCGGCATTCGAGAGGAGAAGACAGCCGTAGAGGAGAGGTGCGTGGCCTTCGCCACGGCTCCGGGCGGTGTAGACGAGCACTGGGGTGAGGAACGCGACCGAGGTGTCGAGGTTCAACACCGCGGTAACCACCGCGACGAGCAGCATCGATCCCGCGTACAGCACCACGCCGTTGCGGGCGATGCGGGCCAAAGCGTGACCAGCGGCGGCGAACAGCCCGTCAGCGTCGGCCACCAGCCCGATCAGGAGCAGCCCAGCGACGAGAACAAAGGGCGACCAGACCTGAGACGCGGCGGACCGGGCGTCCCCTGGATTGCTGACTGCCGCGATGAGCGCTGCGCCGACGCCGGTCACCGCCAGGACCAAGCCGCCAGACAGGGCGCGCCGACGCGGCACTACGGCCGCAGCATCCGCGCCGCTGTGAGGCCGACGCTTCGGGTTGGGGCTGGTCACCGGCAACAGCATGCCCAACACGTCGCGTCTGTGGCCGACTGCGGGCGACTTGCGTAGAGGCGTGCCCTCCGCTGCCCTAACTGGCGGTCAGTCACGGTCACTCGCCGTCGCTCATGTGCAACACGTTGTCCGCCTGACCTGGGTGACGCGTGAAGTGGCAGGTCACGGCCTTGTCTGAAGCGCCCTTACAAGGCGGGAGCGGGGGTTCGAGTCCCTCAACGCCCACAAGGCAGAACAGGGTTCCGGGCGCCGTGATGAGGGTTGCCGTGCCCTCCGTGTGCCCTACCCGGGCTCGTGTCGGCCACTGCTCGCGCCGGGGCGCGGAGAGGCGTCTGTCCCCTAGCGCTGACGCCGGTCAGGGTTAGGGTTCCAACGTCTCCTTGGGACGAGGGTGGGGGTCGCTGAGATGAGGGTGCCGCCGATTGGTGCTGGGGTTGGTGGGGCAGCGGGTGGGCTGTTCGGGGTTGTCGCGTTGGTCGGCGCGGTGCTGGTGGGCGTCGGGTCGCCGCTGGCCGGTTCGGCGGGAGCGGCGACGAGCTGCGCGGCGTCGAACACGACCGTGATGTCTAACGCCGATACCGGCACGGGGTCGCTGCGGACGGCGATCACGAACGCCAACACCAACAGTGGCGCGCAAGTGATCTGTATCGACACGACGCTGGTCACCGCGCCGATCGTCTTGAGCAGCAATCTTCCGGCCTACACCCACGCCTCGGATCCGCTGACCATCGATGGCAATGGCGCCACCCTCAACGGGAACGGCCATGACGCCATCGTTAGCACCAGCACCGGCTTGGTCACGATCGACAGCCTCACCGTGACTGGCGCGTCAGTTACAGGCGACGGTGGCGGGGTCTCGGCTGTTGGGCCGGCGACGCTGACGAACTCCACTATCAGCAACAACACCGCCAGCCTTAACAGCGGCGGGGTTGGCTCTAACGGTGCGGTGACGCTGACGAACTCGACGGTCAGCGGCAACACCGCCGCGAACGGTGGCGGCGGCGGCATCGGGTCGGGCGGGGTGGTGATGCTGACGAACTCGACGGTCACCAACAACACCGCGACCACCAATGGCGGTGGCGGCATCGGCTCCCAAGGTGCGGTGACGATAACGAACTCGATCGTCAGCAACAACCACACGGCCAGCACCAACGGCGCTGGCGGCATCGGCTCCCAAGGGGCGGTGATGCTGACGAACTCGACGGTGAGTGGCAACACGGCCAGCAACGGCGGCGACGGCGGCGTCTCCGCTGTCGGGCCAGCGACCCTGACGAACTCCATCGTGAGCAACAACACCGCCGGTCTCTTCAGCGGCGGGGTTGGCTCCAACGGGGCGGTGACGCTGACGAACTCGACGGTCAGTGGCAACACTGCCGGCGCCGGTGGTGGCGGCATCGGCTCGGGCGGGGCGGTGACACTGACGAACTCGACGGTCAGTGGCAACACGTCCACCACGAATGGCGGCGGCGGCATCGGCGCGGCGGGCAGCGCGACCCTCACCAACTCTACGGTGAGCGGTAACACGGCCGGAAGCGGCGGCGGTGGCGGCGGCATCGGCTCCGAAGGCGCCGTGACGTTGGTGTACGCGACGGTGGTTCAGAACGGTGGGAGCGGACCCGGCGCCAACCTGAACGCGACGGGGCCGTTGTCGAGCTTCGGCTCAGTCGTCGCTGAGGCCACGGGAGGGGGCGCGAACTGTGCTGTGGGGTCGACGACCTCGCACGGGTTCAACCTCGAGGATGACGTAGCCGCATCCTGCGGGTTCGCCACTGCGACGAAGGACCTGGCGCCCGCCAATCCGCTGCTCGGCCCGCTCCAGAACAACGGTGGGCCGACCCAGACGATGCTGCCCCAAGACGGGCCCAGCCCACTCATCGACGCCGTCCCAGCTGCGGACTGTGGCGCCACCGAGGGCATTGGTACCGACCAGCGCGGCCTGCCCCGACCGGACACGGCCAGCCCGAACTGCGACAGCGGCGCCGTCGAAGTCCAACCCACTGTGCCGACACTCACGGCCGCGTTCACCGGGTAGTCTGCCCGGCTGCTCGCGAAGCGCGAACGCCATGCAGGTATCCCGACAGCGACCCATCTCGAAATGGTAAGCCACGTCTAGCGGGGCTTGGACGCGGTCTGACTCGCCTCTCGTTGGGAGACACCATCATGTTCAAGACCATCGTCGTGGGCACCGACGGCTCCGACGCTTCTCCGCGCGCTGTGCGATTGGCCGCCGAGCTCGCCGGCGCGACCGACGGCGCCGTGTTGCACATCGTCAGCGTCGGGAAACCGAGTGCCGCGGGTGCGGACTCCCAACCCGGCCCGCGTGGCGTCCCCCGCTCTGAGCTGGAGACCGACACGACCGCCACGCTGGCCACCGTGGTGCATCGCGCCGCCCAGCAGGTCGCGGACACCGCGCCCGGTATCGAGACCCACGCGCGCCGAGGGAATCCTGCCGAGATGCTCTGCGAGCTCGCCGACCAGCTAGGGGCCGATCTGCTCGTCGTTGGGAACCGGGGCATGCAAGGCGGTCGTCGGTTTATCGGGAGCGTCCCGAACAGTGTGTCGCACCACGCGCCCTGCAGCGTCCTCATCGCCGATACAACCGTGGAAAACGACCTAGCCGAGTGAATGAGCGAACGCCGACTAGCGACGATCTCAAGACGTCTGCCGTTGTCGCCATCACGAACCTTTCGGCAATGGCATTCGCTCACTGCTAAGCCGTGGGTGGCGAGCGGCACCCAAAGGGACTACGCCCGTCGCCGCGGATGGGCGCCGACGCTAACCCCAGAGTTGCCTAACGAAGCACGTCACCAGCGTTGGCCGGCGTCTGCCCCACGCAGTAAATGACCGAGGCGTCGGCTAGGGCCTCGGCGGCCCCGGTAATGCGGGTCGCGGTCATGCGCGACGGCGCCGGCTACGGCGGTGGCGGCGCGAAAGCTACAGGAGGCGGTGGCGGGTCGTCCTTCATCGCTTCGAGCGCGACCAACATGTCGTCGGCGCTGAGCGCCCGCAGCGGGAACGGCCAAGTGACCATCACCTTCGACCCGACCACCGACGCCTGCCCGACCACGGTCGTCGCGGCGTTCACTGGATGGGCGCGTTCACCGCGCGGCAGCGCATCCCGGGCGAGCTCGTTGATGCGCTCGCGCTCAATTTCGTGCCCTCCGCGTGCCCTAACTGGCGGTCACTCACGGTCACTCGGCGTCCCTCATGAGGAACATGAGGTCGGGCTGACCTGGGCCTTCGCGCGAAGCCGCAGGTCACGGCGTTGCCTGAAGCGCCCTTACAAGGCGGAAGCCGGGGGTTCGAGTCCCTCAACGCCCACGGAGTATTCGCTGGTCGACGGCGGTTTCTGTCTTGCAGGCGCGTTCGGCGAGCGGCGCCAAGTCCGTGCCCGAGCCGAGCGTTGTTTCGGGAACCGCGGGGGAGCGCTTGGTCGCACCCTGCCGAAGGCCAACGACGGTGTCGGGGTAGGGTCCTTCGGATCGTGCGACTGGTGGGTACGTCGAGCTTGAAGAGCAGATCGGTTTGCCCGAGTACGTGCGGCAGGTCAGCGAGTTGGGTCTGAAGACCACCGCCGAGCCTCGCCTCTGCTCCGACAAGCCGTTCACCCTTCCGTCGAACACGGCTGTGCAGGCATTGAACGCTGTGGCGCCACCCTTGTCGTGGCACAAGCCACAACCTGCGCACTCCTGCCGATGACTCCGGGCGACCTTGCAGAACGATGGCCATCGGTCCGGAGTTCGCCGTCGTAGAGAAGGAGGGTGTTGTTACGGCTCGATCGGGTCGGTGGGTGGGGCGTCATGTGAGTGTGTGTCCCCTGCCCCGCGGGCGTCGTCAGGCCAGATGCTTCTTGGTCACAAACTCGTCGAGGCACTCGCCGATCTAGCCGCAGTCGTCGTCGGTCATCGAGTGGCTGTTGGGCAGGATGAGGCCCGACTCCATGACCCGGTCGGCGTTGGGGAGCCCTCCTGGTGGTCTGGCGGTGCGGTTTGTCCCTGGAAGGCAGGTTGGCGGGTGGCGTTGCCGGTCCACACCATCCGGGTGTCGACGCCGTGGGCTTCCATCCACTGCTGGAATTCGGCGCGACGGATGCCCGGAGTCAGGGTTGATGAGGATCGGGAACATGTGCCAGCCGGTCTCGACGCCCCGGTCAGCCGCGGGCAGCGTGAAGATGCTGCGGCCAGCGGGCGAAGTGCGACGCTGGTCAGCTCGAAGTTGCGCTGCCGGCGAGCCAGGTTCTCGGCCAGCTTGTCCAGCTGGACCAGGCCGAACGCGGCCGACAGCTCGGAGGGCTCGAAGTTCCACCCGACCTCGTCGAAGATGAAGAGGTTGTCGTACTCGAGGTCGCCGTCGATCGTCGAGAAGAAGCGGCGCTCGACGCCCTTCTTCGAGCCGAAGAGCTGCACCTCCGAGCGGCGGCCCCAGCGGCGCAGCAGCAGCGCGCGGTCGGCGAGGGCGTCGTCGTCGAAGCACACCATGCCCCCGGTCCCGGCGGCCGTGATGATGTGCGACAAGGCGAAGCTGGTCAGGCTGATGTCGGCGCGAGTGCCGGTCGGGGTGCCGCGCAGGGTCAGGCCGAGGGCGTCGCAGGAGTCCTCGACGACCTTGAGCCCGTGGCGGTCGGCGATGGCGCGGATGGGTCCCAGTCGGGGGCGTTGCCGATCAGGTTCGGGGCCAGGATCGCTTTGGTCCGCGGCCCGATCATCTCCTCGATGGCGTCCACGTCGATCTGGAAGGTGTCGGGGTGACGTCGACGAAGGCGGGCACGAGCCCGGCCCGCACCATCGGGCGCGATGTCGGTGGAGAACGTCACCGCCGAGGTGACGATCTCGTCGCCGGGCTCGAGCCCGAGCACCTCGACCGCCAGGTAGAGCGCCGAGCTCCCAGAGTTGCACATCACGCCGCGGCGCTTGCCGAACAGCTCGGCGACCCGGGCTTCCATGGCCTTGACGTTCTTGCCGATGCGCAGCGCAGTGGGCCCGCCGCGCAGCACGTCGACGACCGCCTCGATCTCCCGCTCGTCGTGCACCGAGCCGGCGTAGTCGATCCGCCGCTTGGGCTCGGTGCTGCTCACGGAGTCGGTTGGATCAGTGTGGCGCGGGGCCGGGGTCGACGATGAACCTGGCCCGTCATGCAGCTCCCGGCATCAAAGCGCATGAGCAGCGCCGGGCAAGCGGCCGCCTTGCGGCTGGCCATCGTCACCCTCGCGCCGGCGGCCGGCAACCCTTCGGCGATCGCTAATCCGATGCCCCGAATCCCGCCCATGAGGGTGGTCGCTCGACCCGTCAGGTCGTGCAGGCCGCTGCGGGTGTCTGGGTCCATGCTCCGGTCGGACCTCACCAGGCCGTCTGGCGGCAGGCCACGAAGCCGACCTCGTGGAACGGCGCCGACTCGATCGAGTCGAGCACCGTGTGCTGTGCGCGGACCCGGTATCCGTCACCGGTGCGCACCAGCGTCCAGTGGACCACGCCGCTCGACACGCTGCTCGGCCGCCGGTCCGTGATCTGCGTGACGAAGAGGTACGAGTCGAGGTCGATCTCGTTGCCGCGTTCGGCGACCACATGCACATTGGCCGCATGGTGCCGCAACGGATACGGGCTGTGTCGGCGGTGCTCCTTCTTCCACGCCATCACGGCGGCCCGCCCGCGGCAGTCGGAGCGGATGAACTCCTCGTGCGGATGGGTGCCGAGTTCGGTGCGCGAGCTCGTGTGGCAATCGTCGGCGAGGAGCCCCTCGAGCACGTCGAGGTGACCCTCGTCGTAGTTGAACCACCATCGCGAGATCAGCTCGTGGGCTGCGAAGCGGTCGTGGCCGCTCATGCCGCCGGTCTTGCCCAGTCGGTGGTCGGCGCGACGGAGTAGGTCGCGATCAGGGCGCGGATGAACGCCTGGTCGTGGAGGGGATCGGACGGCTCGGCGACGTTGACGCCGCGTGCCCGCATGTCGGCGAGCAGGCGCTCGAAGACGACTCGTGGGTCAGGTCGTCGGAGTGGTCGAGGTTCTTCTTGACTTCGTCCATGTCCGAGTAGACCTCGGCGTTCCAGTGGACGAGCAGGCGCATCTGCTCGGGTCGGTAGCGCCGGATGACCTCACCGTCAGTCGTGATCGCCCAGTCGTCGGCTCGGCGTCGTAGCCGATCAGCGACCGGTGCTTCAGGCCGGGGATGTCGCGCTCGTCGGGGCGGCCGACCGGGTCACCTCGGTGGAACATCATCTCGTTCTGCACGACGACCCCCTTGTTCCACAGCGGGTGCTCGAGCCGCGTCGGCTGGCCGAGCGGGCCGTCGGGCCAGTACGTGAACGTGCCGTTCTCGCCCCGGTACCACCAGGTGATGACCTGCGCCATCTTCACCAGGTGGTCGGTGAACAGCCCGGATCTTCCCATCACGTTCTGCAGCCACACCGGCGAGTTCTCGATGCGGATACCCGGAAGGTGACGGCGTCCAGGTGGGCGTTGAGCCCGCTGTGGTGGGGGCCGCACAGGTTGAACAGCATCAGCGTCGGGCGGGCGTAGCGGGCTCCCCAGTAGTCGCGGACCAGCTGCAGGAAGCGGCTGTTGTAGTAGCAGTCCTCGAGTTCGGGGTAGAACGCGATCGAGCCCTTGCCGAAGATGCCGCGGAAATGAGCGGTGGCGAGGTCGTCGAGGGTGAGGTTGAGCCTGTCGGGCACGACGCCGTTCGAGGTGGCCATCAGCTCCTCGACGGTGTCGAAGTGGTGGGCGGTGATCGTCGGCCACGGTCCGTTGCGCTTGATCACGCCCAGGATCGCTCGTACTGGTCGTCGGTGTACACGCCCTCCAGGACGCGTGGCGGCGCGGCCGGCCGCAGGACCTGGTTGAGTCGTTGGACGTCGTTCACTCGGTTCGTGTCCTCGCCTCGGCTCCGCTGGTGTCGCTCGCGGTGACGGGGATGAGCGTCGGCCACTCGACGTCGGGCAGCGGGTGGTTGAACGTCTCGTACTTCGGCTTGGCTGTGGCGCGGTAGCGGTCGGTGGAGTGGTTCCGGTCGTGGTCGTGCTCGGGGATGACCTTGTCGCCGAACAGCTCGAGCACCTCGAGGACCTCGTCGTCGGTGGAGGTCCTGGGGGATGCCGAACACCAGCTGGTCCATCCGACGTCTTGTAGGCCTCGAGCTGCTCGGAGACCTCGTCGGGGTTGCCGACCATCATGAAGCCAGCCGGCGATCAGCTGTCGAGGAGCGTCGTCGGGTCGCCGTCGCCGACCATGTCCTTCAGGATGATCGGGGCTCCGGCCAGGTGATGGCGTCCGGCGACTTCGGCATGGTGTCGTGGTACAGGTTCACCATCGTCACAGGTAGCCGCTGACCCGCTCGAGTGCCAGCTTCCGCGCCTTGGTCGCGGTCCTCGAGGCAGATCACCGCGTTGGTGATCATGACGTTGTCGTTCATGAACTGCCCGATCGGCTCGGTGCAGTTGGCGATGCCCTCCTTGTAGGCCTCGATGCGGCCCCTGAGGTTGTAGATCGGCTCGAAGTTGAAGGCGATCGCCCCGATGCCGAGCTCACCGGCCCGCCGAAGGTCGGCGGGTTGCCGCAGGCGACCCAGATCGGCGGGTGGCCCTGGCCGTAGGGCTTGGGCAACACGTTGTGGGGCGTCGGCACCGTGAAGTGCTCGCCCTCGTAGGTGTAGTCGACCTGCTCCCACATCCGCGGGATCTCCCGGACGACCTCTTCCCACTCGGGCTTGGTCGAGTTGGTGTCGAGGATGTTGAAGGTGGCCATCTCGTGGCTGCCCGCGCCGCGGCCGGTGCCCCACTCGAAGCGGCGGCCGGTGACGTGGTCGAGCATGGCCGCCCGCTCGGCCAGGCGCACGGGGTGCTCCTTGCGCGGCGAGAGGCTGTTGATGCCGGTGGCCAGGTGGATGTAGTCGGTCTGGCCGGCGACGAGCCCCATGACGACCTCGGGCGCCGACATGTGGCTGTACTCCGTCAGGCAGTGGTGCTCGCCGAACCAGGCGTACTTCCAGTTGTGCTTGTCGGCGAAGATCGCGTACTCCGCCTCGCGCATCAGCTGGCGGTGCTCCCAGTCGGTGTCGTGGGCGGCCGGGCCCGGGATGTAGCCGTTGAGGAAGATGCCGAACTCCATGGAGCCTCCGCTGTGTCGAGAGCGACGACGATGATCTGACGCAACAACTGGCAACGGTCGGAGGTGCCGGATGCCGATCGTGGACGTCGATGCACACTTCGAGCCAGGCAACGGCTCGCTCGATGATCTTCCGCAAGCCGGGCACGGATGCCGGAGTTCGCATATGAGGAGCGGCTCGTCGCCTTCGTCAGCGGAGACCTGCTTCGTGGGGTGCCGCGCCAACAGTGGCCGCCGATGGACGGCTTGTCCCGCCGGGCATTCGGGCGATCATGGGCAAAGAGAAGGCCGAGGGCTTCAAGGACAGCGGTCCAGCACCCGGCCGCGGACGCTGCGGGCCGCATCGAATGGCTCGACCGGGTCGGAAATCGACGTGCAGAACATCATCTGCGTCGAGGGCATCACGTGGGCTCGCTTCCTCGAGGACCGCGGACTTGGCGCGTGACGTCATCACGGCCTGTAACACGTGGCTTGCCGATCAGCTCGACGGGTACGAGGAGCGGCTGTTTCCAGTCACGGCGCTGGACCTGACGGATCTCGACTCTGCGATCGGTGAGCTGACCCGCATGCGCCATCGGGGGAGCAGGGTCTTCTTGATCGGGTCGGGTCCAATCGATGGCAAGCCGGCGATGCACCCCGACTTCGATCGCCTGTGGTCGGCCGCTGCCGATCTCGGCATGGGGGCGCTGGTGCACGTGGGCTTCAATCCCGCTCAATTCGACCCCGGATGGGCGAACACCGGCGGCGACCTCTACGCGCTCCGCCAGATCGGAAGCTCGCAGACCCATCGATCCGCTCAGGTGCTCCTGAACGCCCTAGTGTTCGGAGGAGTGTTCGAGCGTCATCCGCACCTGGTGGTGCTGCTGGCCGAGCTCAACATTGGTTGGCTGCCGTCGACCGTGGCGCACATGGACAGCCGGCTGCGCCGAGAGTCAGAACTCTTCCTTGGGTCCTATCCATTCCCGCTCAAGCCCAGCGACTACATCCGCCGCAATGTTCGCATCACGCCACTGCCGCATGAGCACCAGTCACCGCTTCCAGTCATCGACTACCTGCCCGAGTGCGCCGTGTTCTCATCAGACTTTCCGCACTTTGAGGGCAACCCCGAACCGACCACCTATTACCGCGAGCACTTGGCGGCTCTCGATCAGGAACGACGTGCCGCGTTCCTGTGCGAGAACATCGCCGAACCGTTCCGTCGTATGCAAGACCCGCTGCTAGCCGACTAGGAGGGCGTGCTCGGGTCGAAGGGAGGCGCCAGCGGGTGGCGCCTCGCGGCTGACGGGATGCTCGGTGCGCGGCGTCGGCATTCGTTGCTCGGGTGCCATTCGCCAGAGCACTACGAGGCCGACGTCCTCAGGCGGCAGCGAAGGCCGGGCTGCGGTTGCCCTCTGGGATTCCGTCATAGGGTTCGGCGAGTTCCTCGGCTGTTGGGCCGTGGCGCTGGGCGATGGGCGCCAGGGCGTCGAGGTCGAACCGGTAGAGCGCCGCTGCGTTGCGTCCGAGCACACGATCGAGTTCGTGGGGTGTAGCACCGCGAAACGACCGCCGCAACGCCTCGCGGGTGTTCGGATAAGTGGATTCGTCGTGGGGATAGTCGCTGCCCCACATGAACCGGTCGATGCCGATGGCGTGACGCGCCGCGGCTTCGGTTGGTGAGGGGAAACTCACGCCGACCCAGCAGTTGCGGGCGAAGTACTCGCTGGGTCGCAACGGCGGGATCTCATCGGGCTGGTACTTGAGTTCGCCAAATTCGTCCCGTGGCGCGCATCTGCTCATGGAACCGATCGAGCATTGCCAGCACGTCGGGGATCCCGCGCATCCTTGTTCGGTCAGCGCGAATTGGAGGTCGGGGTATCGCTCGAAGGCTCCACTGATCAGCATGTGGGTCAGCGGCCGGCGGGAAAAGAAAGTCGTCTCGGCGATCCACGCGAGGCTCGACGCTCGATAGGAGCCATAGTCCGGTGCGCCAGCACCACCCGAGTGGGTGTTGACGACAACACCGAGGTCCTGGCATTCGGCCCAAAGCCGGTCATAGGCGGGTGAGAACAGCGGCTCAAGATTCTTCATGTCGTCGGGCACCGGAGGCAGCAGGATCCCGCCGCGAAGCCCATGCTGGTGACACCAGCGCACGTCGGCGATCGTGTCGTCGAGATTGTTGAGAAAGATCTGTCCGATCCCCGCTCGCCGTTCGGGATGCGACACGCACCAGTCTGCGAGCCACCGGTTGTGCGCTCGGATCCCGGCCAGGCGTAGTTCGTACTCGTCGGGTTTGGGTGGACGAGCCACGATCGCACCGGTCGGGAAAAACGGCGGGATCGTGTTCGGGAAGATCACCTCGGCGACGATGCCGTCGGCTTCGAGCTCGGCGATCCGACGGTCATCGTTCCGATTCCGGTCCCGGGTGCCAGCGGTGAGGTCCTTGAACGGGTTGCGGTATTCGCCTCGCCAGGCGTCGAATGCGTCGAGGTACCTCGAATTCGAGATACTGGCGATAGCCGTCATGATTGGCGCCGGCATGACAGTCCGCCGAGATAAGCGTGTAACGCCGGCTCATGCCGGCTCCGAGACCAGGACCTTCGCGGCCGACCACACATGGTCGAAGTCGGCATGATTGGGCGAGATGCCGTTGAGGGGCTCCGAGGTGAGCAGGACGATCGTCACCGATACCTCCAGTTCACTTCTGCATGCCGCCAGCAACTGAGAGGTCATCGGCGGTCACGAACGACGACGCGTCGCTTGCGAGATAGACGACGGGACCAACAATCTCGTTGGGATCGGCGATGCGCTGCATGAGGGTGCCGCGAGCGATCAGGTCTTTGAAGCCGGGTGCGGTTCGTTTCCCGCCTTCGACCATCGCGCTCATGAAAGGGCCGGGAGCGAGGAGGTTGACACGGACGCCCCAGGGTGCGAACTGCTGCGCCATGCTCAGGGTCAGGTTGGCGAGCGCGGCCTTGGACACGCCGTAGGCGCAGATCTCAGGTCCGGGTGGTACGCGGCCATGCTCGCGACGTTGATGATGCTGCCACCGCCTTCGTCGCGCATGATCGGTGCGACGCACTGGCACATCCGGAGCGGGCCCTCGACGTTCACCGCGAACAGCTTGCGCCAATACTCGAGCGTCATGGCCGACACGTTCATGCGGGCCGGGTTGATCCCGGCGTTGTTGACGAGGACGTCGATGCGTCCGAGACGATCCATGACGGTGTCGACGAAGGCCGGGATCGAGTCCCACTCCCCGACGTGACAGGCCAGTCCGAGGGTCGTCGAGCTTGTTGCGGCTGTGATCTGCTCGGCGACGTCGGCGCAGCGATCCGCTTGCCTGCTGCTGATCACGACCGAGGCGCCCGCGTCGGCGAGGCCCTCCGCCATTGCCCGACCGATGCCCTTGGTCGAGCCGGTGACGATCGCGACCTTCCCGGCGAGGTCGAACAGTCGGCTGGTCGAAACCACACACCCTCCCGGTCCGTCACGCGTATGATAACAGCGTTATATTCGGTGTGCGGACCCGAGAGGGAGCTCGATGTCGCCGACAGGACCCCGGCCCGGCACCTGCGCCGGGCGGGTCGCGCTCGTGACCGGCGCGAGCCGGGGTATCGGGAAAGCCATCGCCACGCGGCTGGCCGCCGAGGGCGCCGCGGTCGCTATCTGCGCCCGACCCCGATCCAGCCTGGAGCATCTCGGCACGCTGGCGGCAACCCACGACGACATCACGCGGCATGGCGGCAGGGCCGTCGCGGTGCCCTTCGACCTCGCCCGTCCCGACCGAGACCGAGCCGAACTCATCGATCGCGTCGAGGCCGAGCTCGGACCAATCGACATCCTGGTCAACAACGCGGCAGCAGGAGCCTTCCGACCTTTTCTCGAGTGGAGCGACGCGGCGATCGCGACGGTGCTCGAATTGAACTTCTGGGCGCCGTGGCAGCTGACCCGCCGCATCCTGCCCTCGATGCGTGCACGGCAGCAGGGCTGGATCCTCAACATCTCATCCCAGACAGCAGTGGAGCCGAGCGGACCGCCGTTTCTGGCGAACAACCCGACGATGCAGGGCACGATCTATGGCGGTTCGAAGGCGTTCCTGAACCGGTGGTCGCTCAGCCTTGCCGCCGAACTGTACGCCGACGGCATCGCCGTGAACACCCTGGCCCCGCAAGCCGCCGCGGCCACCGAGGTACTGGTCGAGTACTCGAACCTGGAGGCATATCTCTATGAGCCGTTGGAGACGATGGCGGAGGCCGCGCTCGCGCTCTGCACGGGCGATCCCGAGCTCATGACGGGCCGTATCGCGCTGAGTTTGCAGCTCCTCAGGGACCTTGACCGACCGGTGCGTTCGCTCGACGGACGGGAGCTCTGGCGGATTGGCAACCGGGTGACCTCGCGCCACGGATCGAACAGATGGCTCGGCATGCGCAGGGCCACATCGGGGCCGCAACAGAGTCCAATGTGGCGGCGGTGATGCGTGGCGATTTGGCATCGGACCCTCATAGGCTGGAACCGCCGAAGCTAGGCAGACCTCGGGAGCAGCGTGAAGCGCGCCAGTCGCGCGGGGGTTGACCCGCGTACAACCGCGAAGGCTCGCATAACCCGCGCGAACTTGATTGAGTCCGTGGCCGAGTCGTTTGTCGACGACGGCTATGGAGCGACATCGGTTCGAGACCTCGCAGAGCGCTCCGACATGACCAGCGGAGCGATCTACGGACACTTTCAGAACAAGGCGCACCTACTCGGGGAGGCGGTGAAGTGGCGCATCGGCCTCGACCTCGAGAGACACGGGGGCGAGTCCTACGAAGAGAGAGATCTAGCCGAATATCTCGCCCACAACTTCGCGGATTACCGCAAACGTGCCGCGCTTCGTGCCCTCCTCGTCGAGGGAGCGGCAGCCGCACGAGTCGACGACGACGTCCGCGAGCTGCTCCACGAGGTGGTCGTCTCGAAGCAGCGCGAGTGGGCAGCGCTGTACCGCCAGACCTGGAAAGAACAAAGCCTTGATCCCGACGTCGATCCAGTCGGGCTGATGATGTTCATGTGGGCCGCCGAACTCGGGCTCGGCGTGCTCGAAGCACTCGACATTGAACTACCCAAGCCCGGCGTCCTCGCCAAGCTGACCGATCGCCTCGTTGGTTCGCTCAGACCAACCAAAGGCCGCACCTGACCGACGCGGCACAAGCCGGGGACCGAGTCAGGGCCAGCGCCGACCACCCACCCGGCGACGAACCCGGCGGGACTTGACGCTCAGAATATAACATCGTTATGATCGTGGCCTTGCCGGTCGTCCGGGGGGTTGGAGATGGCTGACGTTGGCGTGCGCGCGAGCCGCTGGGCAGTGTTGACCGCCGCGATCGTGCTCGCGATAAGCGTTGTCATGCCCGCCGCGACGGCCCAGTCGACGGGTGGCGCGACAACGGCCACCGAGGTCGGCGTGACCGCCACCACGATCCGAATCGCAGTGATCGCCGACGTCGACACCCCGGCCGCACCGGGGCTCTTCCAAGGGTCACGCGACGCGGTGGAGGGCTTCGCCAGATACATCAATGCTCACGGTGGGCTCGCGGGCCGCAAGCTCGTCGTCGACTTCATCGATTTGCACCTCAGCGACAGCGACGCACGGAACGCCGTCATCCAAGCCTGCAGCCAGGACTTCGCGATGGTCGGCACTGCCGCGCTGTTTCTCAGCAACGTCGACGACCAGCTGGCCTGCAAGGATCAAGCCGGCCAGGCCACCGGCCTGCCTGACATCCCATTCTTGACCACCACGATCGCCCAGCAGTGCTCGCCGATCACCTTCCCCGTCTCACCCCCGGAAGTGCTCTGTCCGACGAAAGATCAGCATCCTCAGACCTATCAGGCCAGCGTGGGACGTGCCGACTACTACCAGAAGAAGTACGGCAAGGACCTCCACGGTGTCTATGTCTTCGGCGCAGACCTGAAAGCAGCCCGAGACGCCTCATTCGCAAGCGGCCTCGGCCAGATGCGAGCCGTCGGCATCAAGTCCGACGAGGACTTCAACCTCCCTACCTCGGCACCACAAAGCAGCTATACGCCGATCGCGCAGGCCATCCGGAACGACAACTCCACGTACGCGCAAGCCGCCGGCGCCTTCAACATGACCGTCGCGCTGCGCCGAGAGGCGAAACTCCAAGGAATCACCTCGGTCAAGGTCTGGGACTGCGGAACCCAGTGCTATGACCCCCAGCTGCTCCAACAGGGCGGCACGGACGTTGAAGGCCAGTACGCCGACACCCTCTATCTTCCGTTCCTCAACGCCGCCGACCGCAACGCCAACCAAATGCTCGCCAACTTCTACCAGTACACCGGCCCGACCAAGGCCGGAGAGCTCGGCGCGGTGTACTCGTGGGTCGCCGCCGTCGCCTTCCGAGACGCTGTCAACGCTGTCGTGAAGCAGGGCGGCAACAATGCGCTGACCCGCAAGGCGCTGCTGGACCAACTCAACAAGTTCCACAGCTTCAATGCCGACGGGATGTACAGCCCCATCGACCTCGCCGCACGCACGATCGGCCCCTGCCACGTCCTGAATCAGGTCCAGAACGGCAAGTTCGTCCGGGTAGAACCGACCAAACCGGGTACGTTCGACTGCCCGAAGAACGGAGTCGTGCACGTGAAACTCGACCTCAGCTCGAGTTGACCGTACACGTCGCGTACCAGAACGTTGAGGGCTTCAACAGCCAGCGTTTCACCGATCTGGGCGACGATTCGCTCCGTCCGCAGTGCGTCACGCTGTGAGGATCTCCGGCGAGACGATCGACCCTTTCGCCCCAGCGTGGCTGGGGCCCACCCGCCTCCGGAACCGATTCCTCAAGGCGGCAACGTTTGAGGGGATGGCGGTCGACAACCTCGTCAGCGGTCGGTTGATCGAGTTCCACCGGGTCATGGCCGCCGGAGGAGTGGGCTTGACCACGCTCGCCTACACGGCCGTGTCAGAGGACGGTCGTGGCGCGCCGGCGGAGATCGTTGTGCGGCCCGAGGCTCTGCCAGGGCTCGCGCGGCTGCGCGAGGCGGTGCACGCACAGGGGGCGGCGGTCTCGGCCCAGCTTGGGCACGCGGGTCCCGTCGCTGCCGGCACCGCTGAGACCGGGCTGGCGCCATCGCGGATCTTCAGCCCGCTGGCGATGAAGTTCACCAAGGCCGTGACTGACGACGACCTTGAGCGCATCACCCGCGACTTCCGTGACGCCGCCGTCGTGTTGCGCGACGCGGGCTTCGACGCGATCGAACTCCACCTGGGACACAATTACCTGCTCAGCGTGTTCCTGAGCCCGGCGCTCAACAAGCGCACCGACCGATGGGGCGGCAGCATTCGCAACCGGGTCGTGTTTCCTCGTCAGGTCGCGCAGGCCGTGCGGGAGGCAGTCGGGGCGGATATGACGGTTCTGGCCAAGTTCAACATGGCCGATGGTTACACCGGCGGCATCTGGCTCGACGAGAGTCTCCAGGCGGCACAACTCCTCGAATCCGACGGCGTGCTCGATGCGCTCGAACTGACCGGCGGCAGCTCGCTGAAGAACCCGATGTACCTCTTCCGCGGCGAGGCGCCGATCGAGGAGATGGCGAAGGTGTTCTCGCAGCCGCTGCGAGCCGGCTTCAAACTCATGGGCAAACGGTTCCTGCGCTCGTATCCGTTTGAGGAGGCATACTTCCTCTCGTACGCGTGTCAATTCCGCGCCGCCCTGCGCATGCCACTCGTGCTGCTCGGTGGGATCAACCGCCTCGACACCGTCCACGCCGCGCTCGCTGACGGGTTCGAGTTCGTTGCCATGGGTCGCGCGCTCCTGCGGCAGCCTGATCTGCTCCTGCGGTGGCAGCGCGGCGAGGTCGAGGAGTCGCTGTGCGTGCATTGCAACAAATGCATTCCCACCATCTACAAAGGCACGCACTGCGTGCTCGTCGCACCTGAGGACCGCCCCGGCCACGGCGGCGCCGATTCCCAGTATCTCCGCGACACATGCGAAAACTGAATTGGTTCCTCTGCAACTGCTGCCGAGGGCTGCCCACCCATCCGCTCCCACTTGATCCCACCCCACCCTGCGCTCCGTCGCCGACGGGTTCGAGGGCGACTCCGACGCCGAACCGACACCCTGACGGGTCACCGCCTGGAACGACCGGGATCTCGGGCTGCCCTGTTGGGCCCTGGCGGCGACGGCTCGCCCACTTCCTTGGTGCTGTCCCAAGTCCGTGCCAGGTCCGTGGAATGTTGAAAGACGTTGCGCAACAACGACAAACAACGACAAACGTCAGCGCAGGTCAGAGCGGATATCGAGGCTGTGACCAGGGTCATCGCGGGCGCCGGAACCGCCCTTACAAGGCGGGAGCGGGGGTTCGAGTCCCTCAACGCCCACCAAGCGGAATGGCTGGTCAGCCGACGTTTCGTCGGCGAGCTCTTCTGTCGCGGGTCGTCGTCGCGCCTCGCCGTGCCCTCCGTATGCCCTAACGATCGACAGATGCATTGACGAGTCGCGTCGCGCCGCGATCCGCCCAGCGCGACGACACGAGGCACGGAGTGAGAGATCGTGCCAGAAAAGAGGAGACGCGCTCGTCTCGCGCGCGCTGCGACCAGTCACGCTGTCACCGGGGAAGACGCAGCGGGAGCACCCCGAGCGGTTGAGTGGTCACGAAGGGTGGGACAGGCCCTTTTGAGGCCGTCGGCTGTTGATGCCGTTCTCGGCTGGACTGCCGGTCAGAGCCGGAAGCGCGTTTGGGCGAAGGTCCCCTTGCCGAAGGCGAGGACCTTGGTGGGCGCGACCGAGAAGACGAGGGCGGTGCCCACGTCGTTGTGGAAGGCGCCGTCGGCGACCCGATAGCGCCAGCGGCCGTCCCACTTGTGCGTCCACGCCGCGGCCAGGCGCTCGAGGAGGGCAGGGTCGGTCACGCGCTCGGCGTCACCCTCGACCATGGACGTCGAGGCCTCGGTCCCACGTGTTGCAGCCGGTGGTGAGGACGACGTGGGGGTTGGCGGCGAGGTTGTGGGCCTTCTGCTCGCCGGCGCCTGTCGCGAAGTACAGGTGGTCCTCGAGCCAGACGGCGGGGAGCGGGATGACGTGGGGTCGGCCGTCGGGACGGACGGTGGAGATCCAGGACAGCTCGGCGGTCTCGAGCGCCCGGCGCGCGTCGGCCCAGCTCGTCGGGTTCGTCTCTGGGGCGCTGAAGCGGGGATCCAGCTCCGGGACGGGTTCGCTCATCGGTGCTCCTCGCTGGGGGCGGCGCGTCGGTGGTAGATACCAGACACGTCAGTCAGGCGGCCGTGGCCAGTCTCCAGGGAGGCCCGGGCTGACGAACGTCATTGGGATCTACATCTAGGCCGTGGCCGCCGAACGCGCCGAACAGCTTCTGGGCGCCGTGCACCGCGAGGTACGAGCCAAGAACGACGCGACCGGCAAGCCGACCCATGTCGCGTCGTCGACTGGCGTTGCAGGCGCGGCTCATGGTGCGACGAACTGGAACTCGAGCTCGATCTTGATGCGATCTCCGAGCATGAGCTTCTCGGCGCCTGGAATGATCCCGAAGTCGATACCGAAGTCACTGCGGCGGATCTCGCCGGTCGCGGAGAAGCCGGCGTGGGTGCTCTGGTCCGCGGGGAAGACCTCGGTGCCGTTGAACTCGACGTCGAGCGTCACCGGTTTGGTCACGCCGCCGATCGTCAGATCGCCGGTGAGTTCGTAGTCCTCGCCGTGACCGGTGACCGCCGTGGACCGGAAAGTCATAACGCGGTTGGCTTCGGTGTTGAAGAAGTCGCTCGAGCGCAGATGCGCATCGCGGTCGTCGTTGTTGGTGTTGACCGATGACAGATCGATCTCCACCATCACCTTGGTGTCCTCGACCCGCGTCCCGATCTCGAGCGACGCGTCGAACGTGTCGAAACGCCCGCGGACGTTGGACAGACCGAGGTGACGCACCGCGAACGAGACGCCGGAGTGGTTCTTGTCGACGGTCCAGCGACCGGGTCCGAGCGGCAGGGTCGCCGCTGACTCTGGGGAGGTCATCGGCTTCGGCTCCATGTGTTGGCGCCGGCGCGACCGACCACCGGCAGGTGTGGTTTCGGAACCACGCCACCATAAGTGCCTTTGGTTTCGAGTGGAAGAAGGCACCGCGATGTTCCCTGGCAACTCGAAGGTTCCTATCGAGCAAATGTCCCGGGCAGTGGCACGCCAGGGACGGGCGGTTCCGTAAGGAACACGAATCCGGTCCTGCGGCGCGGGTGGGTAGCCGCGACCGACGCGTCGATTGCGTTCGGGACTCCTCGGATCGCATCGCCCGAGTCGACGGGTTGGCCAGCCGAGGTCGGGCCCCTATCGGTCGATCCCTGGCATGAGAGGAACAGACCAGCGGATCGTGGAATCAGAGCTTGAAGGCCAGGAAGTATGTCGCGCCGGAGTCGGTGGCGAAGTCGGTGTGGGACGACCCGGCTGCTGCTGCGTAGGCGTCGCCTCTCTTCATCTCTTGACCCTGGTTGCGCAGGGTACCGTCGACCACGTAGTTGAACTCGGGGTGTGTGTGCGTGTGTGGGTTGCCGCGGTAGCCGGGTTGGGCCTCGACGAGTACGAGTGTGTAGCCGTCGGCCGTGCCGAGGATCTTGGCGCGTGCTTCGCCTGCCGAGCCTGTCCACGGGCCCCAGTCGCTCTCGTCGCCGCTCACGATGTTCCATCCCTCAAGTGAAATATCCATGTGATTCTCCGTCCTTCGTACCCGAGTGATCTTTCACGGCGGGGGTCGCGTCAGCAAGCGTCGCTGTCCACCTGGAGTCGTCCGCCGCTCGGTCGCTTTCGATGCTCGCCCTGCGCGTGCACGGGGTGGCGGGGGGAACGGCGCTTCGCTACCGCATCATCCTGAGGCTCCAGAGCCAACACCGCCGGTCCCACTCTGGCTTCTCCCGCGTGCCCTCCGCGTGCCCTAACTGGCGGTCACTCACGGTCACTCAGCGTCGCTCATGTGCAACACGTTGACCGACTGACCTGGGACGACGCGGAAACTGCAGGTCACAGCCTTGCCTGCAGCGCCCTTACAAGGCGGGAGCGGGGGTTCGAGTCCCTCAACGCCCACGACCGAAACGCCAAGGCCACCACTACATTCTCGGCCAGCCCGAGCCTGTGCGAACCCCCGCCTAGCGTCCTGTGTGCCCTCCGTGTGCCCCAACTCATGACCGTCGATGTATGCGCACCTCCCGGCGAAACACGGCTCCGCCTGATCGACGCGGGTCGTAACCACGAGGTCGGGCGAGCAGGTCAGGGGGCGCGTTCTTGACTGGGGCGGTCCGGGTCGTTTCGGCGGGTCGGTAGTAGCGTCCCGCCGTCCCGGCGAGGCGGAGGAGGCCCGGGTGCGGTGGCGGGTGGTCGGTGCGGGTGTTGGTGTGGTGGCGACGGCTCTCGTGAGTGTCGTGGCGGCGCTGACGTTCGGCTTGGCGGGCTCGGTGGCGGCCGCGACCGTGACCATCGGCCAACTCGGCGGGTTCGGCACTAGCTGCGCGGCTGACCTGGACCTTGTCCAGCCCACTCCGACGAGTCTCGCCGTTCCCTCGGGGAACTGGACCGTGACCTCGTGGAGCACCCAAGCCGGTCAGGGGCAAAACGGTCCGTTCGCGGGGCAGCTGCAGCTGGAGATGTGGCGGCCCACGGCGACGCCGAACGCGTTCATGTTGGTGGGGATCAGCCCGATGGTCACGACCACCGCGTCGGGTCTGAATACCTTCACGTTGGCGTCACCGATCGCCGTGCAGGGCGGCGACTTGTTGGGCCTGCGCAACATCACCGACCACTATGGGTGCGCAACCACGCCGGCGTCCGGCAACGCCGACGGCCAAATCGACCCACGGCGCCGACGCCGGGCGCCACCGTGACATTCTCCATACTCGCCGTGTCAGTCATCGTCAACGTGACCGCGACCCTCCAAAGCGTGACCCCACCCACGCCACCAACGACGACACCAGCCCCCGCGGTCGCACCAATCGCCGCGTTCACCGGATAGACGCGCTAACCGCCTGTCTCGTCCTCGGCGCATTCGATTGCGTCGGCGAGCAGCTCGGCGGCGCCGACGGACGGAGGCGGTCCGGGTCGTTTCGCCGGGTCGGTGATACGTCGGTGTCGATCGCGGCGAGCGCGGCAGCGTCGAGCAGCAACGTGTTCGCCCGCTGGTCGACCCACTCATCGGCACCCTGCTCGTGGCATGACGCAAATCCGGGTCGTCGCCGGCGTGCCCTCCGCGTGCCCTAACGGGCGGTCACTCACGGTCACTCGGCGTCACTCATGTGCAACACGTTGTCGGCCTGACCTGGGACGACGTGCGAAGCAGCAGGTCACGAGCGTTGCTCGAAGCGCCCTTACAAGGCGGAGGCCGGGGGTTCGAGTCCCTCAACGCCCACGCACGAGACGCCAGGTCAGGAGCACCTTCTCGGGCAAGCTCCACGATGTGGGAGCGCCCGATCGTCCCTGCGTGCCCTCCATGTGCCCTAACTCAATAGAGAAGGTGGATGTATGCCCAGCACCTTCGGCCGAACCCGACTCCGCTTGGTGAACGTCGGTCGTCACCACGGGGTCGGGTGAGCAGGTCGGGGGCCGCGTTCTTGACTGGGGCGCTCCGGGTCGTTTCGCCGGGCCGGTGTTAGCGTCCTGGCGTTCTTGGCCTGCGGGCCAGGCGAGGCGGAGGGAGCCCGGGTGCGGGTGCGCGTTCTCGGGGCGGGTGTTGGTGCGGTCGCGGCCGCGCTGGTCGGGGTGGTGGCGGTCGTGGGGTCGGGGCCGGCGGGGGCGGCGACGACGACGCTGTTCTCGTCGAGCACGTCGGACCCCGGCTCGGCGACGGTACCGGCGGGGATCTGTTTCGCGACCGTCACCGCGGACGGTGGCCAGGGTGGGAGCTGCGGGACCTTTCGCCGGTCAATGTCGGCTCGGCGCAGGCGGGACCGGGTCGGGGGTGCATGCAGCGCGGTCGCGTCGGGCGGGCGCGGCGCTCAACGTGTCCGTCGGCGGCGGCGGTGCGCCCGGGAGCGGTCTCACGGTGGTTGTTGGGGGTACGGCCTTGGTCCGAGCGGCAACGGGGCGCACGGGTGGGTTCGGCGGCGGCGGCGGCGGCGCCGAGGGCGCGGTCGGGTGGCGGCGGTGGTGGCGGGGCGTCGGTCGTCTCGACCGGCGCCACGCTGCTCGTCGTCGCGGGGGGCGGTGGCGGCGCGGGGTTGACCAACGCAGGCGGCTCGGGTGGTGTGGTGTCGCCGGGCAGCTTCGAACGCGTCGGGCACCGACGGCAGCCTGGGTACCGAGGTGCGTTTACCACCGCGGCCCGGGGGGGTCAGGCGACCGGCGCGGGCGGCAACGGCGGCGCCGAACCGCCGTTGAGCCCTCCGGCGGTGGTGGTGGCGGTGGGGTCACGCAGGCGGGACCGGCGACGCCGGGCTGGGCACGGCGGGGCTGCCGGCTTCGGTCGGCGGCGGCGGCGGTGGTGCCGACGGCGGCGGAGGCGGGAGTCGCGGGCAGATGGCGGGACCGGCCAGACCGGCGCGGCTCGGGAGCCCCGGCGTCCGAACGGCGGCTCGTGGCGGGGCAGGGTTCGCCACCGGCGGTAACGGCGGCGCCGAGGAACCGGCCGGCCGGTGGCGGTGGTGGTGGCGGTCTCGGGTTCGGCGGCGGTGGTGGTGGTGGCGTCGGCGGGCCGGGCGCGGTGGCGGCGGCGGCGGGTTCGGCGCCGGCGGTGGCAGTTCCGACAACAGCGGTGGTGGTGGCGGCTCGTCGTTCGTGACCGCGACGGCCACGCCAACTTCACCTCCACCACCCGCACCGGCAACGGCCAGGTGACGATCACCTACGACCCGAGCACCGACGCCTGCCCAACCGTCGCGGTCGCCCCGACGGCCGCGTTCACGGGGTAGACGCGCTAACCGCGCCGTCGTCGTCGGCGTCGATCGCGGCGAACGCGGCCGCGTCGAGCAGCAACGCGTTTGCCCGCTGATTGGCCGACTCGTCAGCAACCTCGTCCGCGGCGCGGCGCAGCACGTCCGGGGCGTTTCGGCGGGCCGGTGATACGTTCCTGGGGTTCTCGAGCCTGTGGGCCAGGCGAGGCGGAGGAGGCCCGGGTGCGGTTGCGCGTTCTCGGCGCGGGTGTTGGTGCGGTCGCGGCTGCGCTGGTTGGCGTCGTGGCGCTAGTGGGTGCTGGCCCCGCGGGGGCGGTGGCGACCACCTTGTTCGCGTCCACGAACCCTCCGGGCGCCTATTCGGTGGTGGTGCCGGCGGGTATCTGCTCGGTGCAGGTGAGCGCTGCGGGTGCCGACGGTGGGACCGGGGCCGCGAGCGAAGGCGCCACTGCGCCGGCCACACCGGGTCTGGGCGGGACGGCGAGCGGGTCGTTGAGCGTGACGCCGGGCGAGTCGCTGACGGTCGACGTCGCGGCGCCGGGCGTCTCGGGCGTGTCCTCCGGCGCAGCGAACACCGGTGGGCAGAACAACGCGTCGGGCGGCGGTCAGGTTCGGAGCGCGACGGTGCCGAACAGCGGCGGGTTCCTCGGCGGCGGTCTCGCTGGCTCCGGGGGCGTGGTGGACGGCGGTGGTGGTGGGGGCGCGTCGGCGGTCCTGGCCGGCTCGACGGTGCTCATCGTCGCCGGTGGTGGGGGCGGAAGTGGCGGCGACGACGACGTCACCTTGGCGACCGGCACGGGCGGTGCAGGCGGGCAGGTCGGCACGAACGGCGGCTCGACAGGCACGCCACCCGGGCCACCCCAAGGGCCCTTGGGCGGACTGGCAGGCGGCAACGGCGGCGGCGCCGGACAGTCGAACGGCGGTGGCGTCACCGCGGCGACCGCAGGGTCCGCGCTGCAGGGCGGCAACGGCGGCGACAGCGTGGACGACGCCGGCGGTGGCGGTGGCGGTGGCGCGACCGGTGGCGGGGGCGGCGGCTCCAGCGGCGGTGGTTCCCACGACGAGGGCGCCGGTGGTGGGGGCGGCTCGAGTTCAGGGCCAGCCGGAACGGTCTTTCAAACCGGGTCGCAGTCCGGCAACGGTCAGGTGACCATCACCTACGACCCGACCACCGACGCCTGCCCAACGGTCGCGGTCGCCCCGACGGCCGCGTTCACCGGGTAGACGCGCTAACCGCTCTCGTCGGTGTCGAGCGCGGCCGCGTCGAGCAGCTACGCGTTCGCTCGCTGCTTGGCGCACTGTCGGCGACCTCGCTCGCAAGCAGGATCGCGCATAGCGCCGAGGACCGTCGCGAAGCGTGCCCTCCGCGTGCCCTAACTGGCGGTCACTCGCCGTCGCTCATGTGCAACGGGCGCTGCCGCGTCAGCCGGTGAAGGCGGCCGAGGCCGTAGGAGTGGCGCCACTACCAGAGCCCCCACCCGTACCAGGGCCTCCACCCGTGCCAGGGCCTCCACCGGGGCCAGCAGGGCCTCCACCCGTACCGGCGGGCAGCGTCGTGCATCCCGTGGGTCGGGTGATCGTGTCCGCGATGAGGGTCACGGCCCCCTTGCTTTGATCGGCTTGGCTGCCGGCCAGCAATCGCCCGTGAACCGTCGCGTTACTGCCCACGGAGATGTCGGCCAACGCCATGATCGTGCCGACGAAGGTTGTGGGGTTTAGCGCCGTCGAAGTCAGCGTTGTCGAGCTCTGCACTGTCCAGAAGACGTTGCACGCCATCTGGTCGGTTGATACGCCGGCGGGAAGGTTGGTGAACTGCATCGTGCTACCGGCCGACACGATGAGGCTCGACGAGGCCTGGAAGATCCAGACGGAACTCGGGTCGCCGTGGGCATCGAGCGTCAGGGTTCCGCTGTTGTCGGTCGTACCCGACGCGAAGCTGTAGAGGCCGGCGCCGAGGGATAGTCCCGCCAAATCCCCCGAGGAACCGACAGGGGTCGCCCCCGGCAGGTTCGAGGTGTTGGTAAACGAAGAGAGCTGGTCGCCTCTGGGGGTCGTCACTTGGGTTCCAGCGTTCGGCACCACGCACGTGCCCGAGCCTCCAAAGCCGTTGTCGACTTCGAGGATCTCCGACGGGGGAACCATTTGTGAGCAGGTGAACCCGGTGATGGCAGCCCCGGTGGTTGTGCTCAACCCAAGGTTCCCTGTGATGGACGACGTCGGAACGTCGCTTGCCGCGGCTCCTGCGAGGATCGCGAAGTTGGTGGCGGTTCCGAGTCCAACCGGGGTTGGTGTCGCGCTCGCGGTACCGCCAGCCACCAGCACCGACGCGGCCAGTACAGGAAGAAGTACTCCCAAACTGCGGCATGCACGAATACCGACACTGCCCATGGGTCGCGCCCCCTCCAATGTGGGCGCACACCCGCTCCGTCTTTAATTGTATGTCACGCTGCGTGGTCAGGCAAGGACCGTGCGTAGGACTCTCCCACCAGCGAACTGCGACTGGCCCAAGGTCCTTCCTGCGCAACGCAACCGTGGTGCTCCACACAGCCCGGATCGGCATGCCAGGCGTGGGCGAGCCAATGCATAGCCCGCGGGCGAGGCACGCAGGGCGGCCGCGGCCGCCGGCCAGCTCGGCTGGGCGCATCGCCGACGGGCCCAATTCCGCCACGTCGCAGAAGAGGTCGGGGTTTGAGAACTGTCCCCTCTGGTCCACAGCTCTAGAACTCACCTGGTAAACGCGGAGCCGAGCAAAGGGAGAGGCACCGCCACGACAAACCTCCCTGGCGTGCCCTCCGCGTGCCCTAACTGGCGGACAATTGCGGTCAGTCAGGGTCGCTCATGTGCAACATGTTGTCGGCTTGACCTGGGATGACGCGCGAAGCCGCAGGTCACGGGTTGCTCGAAGCGCCCTTACAAGGCGGAAGCCGGGGGTTCGAGTCCCTCAACGCCCACGAACGAAGCGCCAGGTCACTCGCACCTTCTCGGGCGACGAACGACGTGCGGCTCGGGGACAACCGGGCGAAGGAACCGAGGCTGGTGGACTACGTCAAAACCAGGACGTGACGGAGTTCACGCCGTTGGCGTTCACGTCCAACGACACGGACGTGATGGTCGTGATCCACTACGCCTTCACGGCGAAAAGGACCTGAAAGTCTGGGGCCATGGACCTGCATCACTGGTGGCGGTTCCGCGACGGAAAGGTCGTCCTGGTTCGCGGGACCGAGGACACGGCGCTGGTCGCGGAGATCCTCAACCCATAGGAGCAACCCGGTCGGGGCAGGAAGAGCACTCGGCCGCAAGCACAACTTCCACCGCCGTTCTCAGCCGCGCCCGCAACAACGTCGCCACGGGCGCTGGGTACAGCGATGGATCTGTACGCGCTTGCAGGGACATGGTCAGGCCGCAGGTCGATGAGGGATCTGGGTTGTCTATTGTTCGTTACGGGAGGCATCTTTGGAGTCTCGCACCCGCGTTCGGACGCAACGCTTCCGCCTCCGCCGCGAGGGAGAATGACGGTCCTGGCGGGTTCGCCGATCTCGAAAACCGGAGCCGACATGAGCGACAGGGCAACGATTGCGGCGTTGTTGCACGAGGCCGGCGAGACACACCATCAGGTGTTCCGCATCGTCGACGGGGCCGACGACGATTGGGCGTCGTGGTACGCCGACTGGCTGCTGAATCTCTCGGAACTCCCCGATCTCCTCGGCACCCGGCCGGTTCGCAGCGAGCTTGTCTACCGGCTCGTTGGTCTCGACAAGGAGTACACGGCTGCGAGCCCGAGCGAGCCGTGGCCCGAGTACTACGCCGCTGGGTTGATCGGGCATTTCGCTGATCGACCCACCTGAGGCGGACACGTGGCGTTCGACGAACGTCGGCGGAGACCCCTGCGCGTGGAGCAGCTGAGATTCCGCTGATCTGCGTGCGCTATTCGTTTGGTTATCTCGGCGTGGGGCCTTGACCCGGCCGAGTGCCGCGGGTTCGTCATCGAGTGATCGGTTTGGGCGTTGACGTGAAGGCCGCGCATGACCGGGGGGCGGCGAATCATGACGTGTCGGGCTCGGTTGGGGGCGCGGATCGGCGGATGGGCTGGTAGGCGGTGACGGAGGAGTTGCCCATCAAGACTTGGGCGATGGCGGTGGCGATGAGGGCGGGGACGATGAAGCCGGGCCGGCCGGTGACTTCGGCGACGAAGACGATCCCGGCGATGGGGGTGCGGTAGCCGGCGCCGAGGAACGCGGCCGCGCCGATGACGGGGAACAAGCTGGTGTGGGTGTCGGCGACGCCTTGGACGAAGCGTCCGAGGAGCCAACCTTGGACGAAGAGCGGGATGAAGAGGCCTCCGGCGCCGCCCCCTTCGACGGTGAGCACAGTGGCGAGGGCGTGGAGGACGAAGAGGGCGGCGATGAGCGCGACGGTTCGGTTCGGGTTGAGGGTCCAGGCGATGGCCCGGTAGCCGGGTCCGAGGGTGAGCCCGTCGTTGAAGAGCACGAAGCACAGCCCGGTGACGGTCGCCAGGCCGAGGCCTCCGACCAGGAGTCGCGACCGGGCGCTGACCTGGCGGCTGTGTGCCTTGGCGGTGCGCAGCGCGAGCGCGAACCCGCGGGCACCCAGCCCGGCGAGGACGCCAATGCCGAGGGCGCCGAGTAGCCGGACGGCGTCGAAGTGTGGCTGGCCGGAGATCTCGAAGAGCGGTGTGGTCCCGTAGAACGCGACGTAGGTCAAGTACGACGTGGCCGAGCCAATGAGGGCCGGCAGCAGCGCGTGGGCTGCGGTGTCTTCTTGGAAGGGCACCTCGATGGCGAAGATGGCCCCGGTGGCGGGCGCCTTGAAGATCGCCGAGACACCCGCCGCCGCGCCGGCCACCAGCAGCAGTCGCAGATCGTCGCGGGTCAGGTAGCGCCCGAAGCGCCGCTCGAGAAAGGACCCGATCCCGGCACCCATATATATGGAGGGCCCTTCGAAGCCCATGGCGCCTCCGAAGCCGAGCGTGGCGATCGAGGCCAGCACCCGAGCCGGAAAGGGACGGGGATCGAGGGGATGCTCGGGATCGTGATAGGCGTGCAGGTACTCCTCGGAGGTAGACGGGCTCGCGTTCTTGCCCAGCCAGCGCAGCGCGGCCCAGGCCAGCACCAGACCGACGCCTGGGGCGAAGGCTTGGGCGAGTCGGGGCAGCTGGAAGACCCGTTCGAGGATCGTGCGGGCGGTCAGCCAGTCAAAGCCGGCGATCGCCAGACCCGTGATGACCCCGGTCAACGCCGAGAGCAACAGCACCCGGTGCCAGCGTCGTGTGCGCAGTCGGTCCGGCAGGCCGCTGAGGAATTGCCAGCTCCTTCGCCACCGCGGACCGCGCACAGCCACGTCCGCGCAGCCTAGAAGGTCCAGTCGTCATGATCGTCGAGCACGCTCGATCGCTCGCCCGCTGCACTGCAGAAGCCGTGGAACGCCATCGTGGTTCCGGCCCGGACACCCCGAAGGCCAAAGAGCTTCAGTGCCGCGTCCGCAACGACGGGTGCCGCTGCGCCCAGTCTGTCGGTCGTCCGAGTCCTCTGCGGGCAGCGAGCCGAGAGGCACAGCGACGGGGTTAGCGTTTATTCGATATTGGTTCGAACCTCGCCGAAAGAGCGGCACGTCGCACTATGGATCGACTTGGCACCAACGAGGGCCGGATCGTCGTCGGCGTCGACGGCTCCGCGGAGTCCCTCAGGGCGCTGCGTTGGGCGCTTCGTGAGGCGACGCTACGTGACGTGACACTCGTCGCGGTGACGGCATGGCACGATCCTTCAAGTTATGACCTCGGGCACCCCTATCCCAGAGACTTGGAGGAAGAAGAGCACGCCGCTCGATCCACCCTCAACGAGGCGATCCGGGCCGTTGCCGATGAGCCTGGCGCTGAGGCGATTGCGCGCGAGGTGATTGAAGGCTTGCCGTCCTCGACGCTCTGTCGGATGGCCGATGATGCCGACCTGCTCGTCTTGGGTGCGCGAGGCCGGGGCGGGATGGCGAGCTTGTTGGTGGGATCTGTAGCGGACTGGTGCGTCCATCACAGTGTTGCGCCGGTGGTGATCGTGCCCGCCGCCGGGACGAGGAAATCACCGACATAATGAGCACTGGTGTCGTGACCTGAAGGCCAATAGTGAACGAGCTCGTCTCTCGTCGGGGATGAGGCCGTTTCAACTGCATGCTCGCGCTCGACCCGCGCCACCGAGAAGCGCCGAACGCGGATCCGAACGCGAGTTGGGCTGGAGGTCGAACCGCGCCGGCGGGGGCACCTACAGCGGTGGCGGCGGCTACGGCGGTCGCGGTGGTCGCGGCGCCCGGGCCGATGGCAGGGGCGGCTCCTCGTCGTTCGTCACCACGACCGAGCCCACCATGTCGGCGGCTCCCAGCACCCGCATGGGCGACGGCCAAGGGATGATCACCTACGACCCCACCACCGACTCCTGCCCTACGGCCCATTCGTCGGCACCTCGCTCGCACACGACGCAACACTTCCGGATCGTCGCCGGCGTGCCCTCCGCGTGCCCTAACTGGCGGTTACTCACGGTCACTCAACGTCGCTCACGTGCAACATGTTGTCGGCCTGACCTGGGATGACGCGTGAAGGCGCAGGTCACGGGCTTGCTCGAAGGGCCCTTACAAGGCGGAAGCCGGGGGTTCGAGTCCCTCAACGCCCACGAACGAAGTCGACGCGCTTCGCGGCTCAGCGACGAACGATGACGGAGCGTGACCAAGACCCCACGTAGGGCAGTCATCCTCTCGTCTCGAGACAGTCGACGACTTCGAGTCGTCGTCGACGATGTGTGAACCCACGCTGGATCGGTGCCGATTGTGATCCCGTCAAGCTTTGCCGGCGATGCGGCGGAGACGTGACGGTTGGCAGGCCGGGGTTCGAGTAGCGTGCGTGAGTTGTCTGGGGCTCGAGAGCGGGGGGCATGATGGGCGTTCGTCGGGTCGTGGTCGTCGGTGTGATCGTCGCCACCGGGATCGCCGCAGCCGGCAGCAGCGTCGGCGCGAGTACCGGGCCCGGCACGCCCGCGTCCGCTGAGCTTGGACGGTCAGCCAAGAACACCAAGCCGCTGACCAAGGCGCAGTTCATCACCCAAGCCAACGCGCTCTGTGCTGCTGCCGCGGTGACGGCTTCGGCCGCGCTTCAGCAATTCGCCAGTATCAAGAACGGCTCACCCAGTTCCCAGGAAATCGCCGCGTTCATCGCCGCATACGCGCCGATCGTCCAAAATCAGATCAAGCAGACCCAAGCCCTGAAGCCTCCGACACGCGACCAGTCGAAGATCACGAAGATGCTGCAGGAGACTCAGACCGCACTCAACGCGATCAAGGCCAACCCACAGCTCTTGGGCAAATCGACCAGCCCCGTCTTGGCGGCTGACACGCTGGCCCGCGCTTACGGGCTCGAGGGCGCACCCGGATCTGGGCCATGCACGAAGGGCGGTAGTGGCGGAGCCGGCTCTTCCACGTCGGCATCTTCCTGACCTGCTGAGATGAGACGTCCCAGTAGCCAGAGGCCGGTCTTCATAGCCACGCCGCGGGTTGCCCGACGCTTGGCGGGCGCCACCATTCTGATCCTCGGGTCGCTGACCGTCGCAATCAGCGCGCCATCCTCCGGAAGAGCCGCCAGTTGCGCCACCTCCACCGCCTTCGTCACCGATTACAACGCGGACAGTGTGAACCCGATCGACGTGGCGACCATGACGGCCGGCACGCCAATCACCGGCGGCGGCCTCAACCAACCCATCGGGGTGGCGATCACCCCCGACGACAAGACCGCCTTCGTTGCCAATGCCAGCGGGGTGGCGCCCAGTGTGACGCCGATCGATGTGGCCACCATGGCCGCCGGCACCGCCATCACCGGCGGTGGCCTCAGCCACGAACCCGACTGGGTGGCGATCACCCCCGACGGCAAGACCGCCTTCGTTACCGCTAACAGCCCGAGCAATGTGACGCCGATCGACGTGGCCACCATGACCTCCGGCACCCCAATCACGGGCGGCGGCCTCGACAACCCCGTCTCGGTGGCGATCACCCCCGACGGCAAGACCGCCTTCGTCATCAATCAACTCGGGAACAGCGTGACGCCGATCGATGTGGCCACCATGACCGCCGGCACCGCGATCACCGGCGGCGGCCTCAACACCCCCGTCGGGGTGGCGATCACCCCCGACGGCAAGACCGCCTTCGTCACCAATTCAGTCCCGGTGGCCGACAGTGTGACGCCGATCGATGTGGCCACCATGACCGCCGGCACCCCGATCACCGGCGGTGGCCTGAACGGCCCCCACGGGGTGGCGATCACCCCCGACGGCAAGACCGCCTTCGTCACCAATGAAAACGGGAACAGTGTGACGCCGATCGATGTGGCCACCATGACCGCCGGCACCGCGATCACCGGCGGTGGCCTCAACTCCCCCTTCGGGGTGGCGATCACCCCCGACGGGAAGACCGCCTTCGTCACCAATTTCGGCGGGAACACTGTGACGCCGATCGACGTGGCCACCATGACCGCCGGCACCCCAATCACTCTCAGCGGCTTCGGGAACGACCCCATCGCGGTGGCGATCACGCCTAGTTGTCTCACCCCCCCCGCCCTCACCACGGGCCCGGCACCGGCTCTGATCACGGCCAGTTTCACCGGATGATCTGCCAGATGGCCGCTCCGCGCTCCCTTCAAGCCGATCCAACGCCGCGTCCAAGTCTCTTTGACGGGTAGCTCAGAGCGAAGTCAGCGCGACTGCTGCAAGCCCCTGCTGACCGATCTGCCCTCGTTTCAAGTTTTGAAGGGCATGGCGACGTAGATCGACATGGTGGCCCGAGCGCGGGTGGCAGTCGTGGCCCCTCTGGTTCAAGTCGTACGCGCTCCCAACGCTGGCACACGCGAATGAGCGTCTCTTGGCGAGTTCCTCCGCCAGCCCACGATCCCCAGTCCACAAAGTGAGTGCTCCTACGAGCCGGGGCCACTCCGCCCGACACAGTCGGGCGGACTCCTCAGGCGCCTCCATGCAAAACCAGCCTCCACCGCACCGGCCTGCAATGCACACGCACGAACCCCTCGCGAGGTTTCAGGGTGTCCAAGGGCCGCCCCAGCGTCAGTGTCAGCGGACTCGGCGGCGGCCAAGCCGCCCGCACCCGACGAGATCCCCCGGGCTCAGGACCTCATGACCTGCGCGCTCGAGTTGTGCGAGACCGGGCCGCCGCCCATCACGGGGAGCGAGCTGGACGGGCGGCGCCCCCGACCTCGTCGTTGTTCGTCGTGGCCGAGACGCCACGCTCGATGCCGACGGCCTCGGCGGGGAGCTCCGAGCCGACCGCCGCCACGCCGGGCCGCCCGGAGCCGGCAACTCTGTTCGGCCACGGTCACCTGGCTCTTCCACTTCCTTTGGGGCTGTCTCAAGTCCGTCCCAAGTCCGTGGAACGTCGAAAAACGTTGACAACCAACGACAACCAACGACAAACGTCAGCGCAGGTCAGAGCCGAGATCGACGCTGTGACCAGGGGGTTCGCGGGCGCCGGAACCGCCCTTACAAGGCGGGGTTCGAGTCCCTCAACGCCCACGAACGAAACGCCACGTCACTCGCACCTTCTCGGCCAGCCCAACCCTGTGCGAGCCCACGCATCGCCCTGCGTGCCCTCCGTGTGCCCCAACTCATAAGAGTGGATGCATGCTCAGCACCTCCCGGCGAAACCCGGCTCCACCTGATCGACGCCGGTCGTAACGACGACGTCGGGCGTCGCGTGGCTCGTCGAAGTCGCGGCGGTCACGTGCCCTGTAGGGCGAGCCCATAACTGGTGTGGAAGCCCAGGAGGCGTCCGATCCATGACCACACCTCGAGATATTGCTTCACGATCCCTTTTAGTTCGGGCGTGTGCCAGAGAAATGGATCTGAAAAGCTCAAGGGGATGTAGCTCGCCAGCGCAATCAAGGCAATGAGCGCAGTGCCGGGAAGCATGACGATCGTCACGCCGCTGAGGGCGATCCACGCGAGCCCACGCGAGAGGGCATGGCCCGGTTGTCGGGTTTTGACCAGCACGATGATGCACGCGATCAACCCGATCAACCCGATCAACCCGATCGTCCCGAGGAGGACCCCCCGCATCGCTGCTCGGGTCGGTTCATACCAGATCGTCAGGTCAGGAGAAAGAAGCCGATGATGAGCGCGGGCACGCCACCCAAGAAGAGCACCTTGACCTTTGTGCTCCGCGAGGGCCGAGAAGAAGTCGCCGCTGGCGCGCCGAGCCCCGCAGGGCTCGACATCCCAGGAAGCCCCCCGACCGACGCCCCACGGGCGACCGGATCCTGGGATTGGACACCACCACGCGCTGCATAGTCGGTCCACGCCGAGCCATCCCAATAGCGGTGCTCAAACCGGCCGGTCGGATCCGGATACCAGCCTGCGGCCACGTTCGCCATGCCGTTGCCCCCTCTGCTAACCCTATGAGACGGCTGCGAATAGGCCCAGAGTCGATGACGTCGTGTTGGTCATGCCAATCGAGTGGTCGAAACCTTCCAGAAGCCTCCGGTCCCCTTGGTGAATGCTTCGTGGCGGTCGACCTCGTGGAGTTACTTCGCTCGCAAGGTCGAAGAGCGTTGCGCACCAACGACAAACGACGACAAACGTCAGCGCAGGTCAGAGCAGAGATCGAGGCTGTGACCAGGACCTCCGCCGGCGCCGGAACCGCCCCTACAAGGCGGAAGCCGCGGGTTCGAGTCCCTCAACGCCCACGAACGAAACGCCACGTCACTCGCGCCTTCTCGGCCAGCCCAACCCTGTGCGAGCCCACGCATCGCCCTGCGTTTCCTCCGTGTGCCCCAACTCATAAGAGTTGGATGCATGCTCAGCACCTCCCGGCGAACCCCGGCTCCACCTGATCGACGCCGGTCGTAACGACGAGGTCGGCCGTCGCGTGGCTCGTCGAAGTCGCGGCGGTCACGTGCCCTGCGTGGCGAGCCCACAGCTGGTGTGGAAGCCCAGGAGGCGTCCGATCCATGACCACACCTCGAGATATTGCTTCACGATCCCTTTTAGGTCGGGGTGTGCCAGAGGAATGGATCTGAAAAGCTCAAGGGGATGTAGCTCGCCAGCGCAATCAAGGCAATGAGCGCAGTGCCGGGAAGCATGACGATCGTCACGCCGCTGAGGGCGATCCACGCGAGCCCGCGCGAGAGGGCATGGCCCGGTTGTCGGGTTTTGACCAGCACGATGATGCACGCGATCAACGCGATCAACCCGATCAACCCGAGCGTCCCGAGGAGGACCCCCGGCATCGCTGCCTGGGTCGGTTCATACCACGCCGTCAAGGTCAGGAGAAAGAAGCCGATGATGAGCGCGGGCACGCCACCCAAGAAGAGCACCTTGACCTTTGTGCTCCGCGAGGGCCGAGAAGAAGTCGCCGCTGGCGCGCCGAGCCCCGCGGGGCTCGACATCGCGGGAAGCGGCCCGACCGACGCTCCACCGGCTACCGGATCCTGCGATTGGACACCACCACGCGCTGCATAGTCGGTCCACGCCGAGCCATCCCAATAGCGGTGCTCAAACCGGCCGGTCGGATCCGGATACCAGCCTGCGGCCAGGTTCGCCATGCCGTTGCCCCCTCTGCTAACCCTATGAGACGGCTGCGAATAGGGCCCAGAGTCGATGACGTCGTGTTGGTCATGCCAATCGAGTGGTCGAAACCTTCCAGAAGCCTCCGGTACCCCTTGGTGAATGCGCGCTTCGTGGCGGTCGACCTCCCGGAGCTACTTCGCTCGCAAGCAGGATCACCCACGCTCGAGGCCGCGGAGCAGGTCGTCGCCGACCAACTCGTCGCCGCCCCGTCGGTCGTTGATGTGCTCGACGCGCTGGTTGCCCGCTCGATGGTGGCGTTGGACGAGACCAGCTCGGAGACGCGTTATGAGCTGCTCGAGACGATGCGCCAATATGCGCGCGAGCACATCGAAGCCAGCGGGGACTCCGATGTTCTGCGCGCCCGTCACGCGGCACACTTCGTCGCGTTCTCGCGCCGCGCGGGGCGCGGGTTGCTCGGACCAGACGACGAGACCTGGGCGGTCCGGGTTGAGGCCGACCTTGAGAACCTGCGGGCCGCGTTCACTTGGGCCATCGACACCGGGAACGTGGACCTTGCTGTTGGCATCCCCGCCCCTCTGTGGTATCGAGCGTTCAACACCCCACAGTGGGGCATTGGACGCTGGGGCGAAGAGGCGGCCGCGCTGGCAGGCCTCGACGAGCACCCCGATGCCCGTACCGTGTTGGCGGTCGCGATCTCTTCACACGCCATGCTCGGCGATCTCGCCGAAGCGCAGCGATACTTCGACCGTGTTCTCGCGCTTGAGCGTCAGCAGGGCCTGTCGCCCGACGCGGCCAGTCGAACCGCGATGCTGAGCGTCGCAGCAATGGACGCGCGACTTGAGGAGACAATCCGACTCAACCAGCAGGCGATGGAGGCAGCAGCCGAAACGGACGACGAGCCCGTCCGTATCCTGGCCCAAGCGACCTTGTCGATCTTTCGCTGGATTGCGGGCGACCGCGACGTTGCCGGTCGGCTCGCCGAGGACGCTCTCCAAGCGGCCCGTCAGACCCGAAGCCCAACTCCGACAGCCCTCGCCTTGTACGCGCGCGCCTTCACGCTCCAAGACGACGATCCTGACCGTGCGATCTCGCACCTGCGAGAAGGAATCGATCTGTTCCGCAGAACTCGGGCGAACACCATGACGATGCTTTGTTTTCAGCTCTTGAGCCGCCTCGAGGTCGAACACGGTGACAGCAGCGTGGCACTCCAGAGCGTGCTCGCCGCGCTCCGGCTCGGCCACGAGACCGGCAACCGGCTGTACACGAGTTACGGCATTCGTTACAGCGCTAGCGTTTTTCTCCGAGTGAACCGCAACGACGCCGCGGCCGTTCTCTGGGGCTGGATCGACGAAGCCGGGTACGGACTCCTCACGGGCGGAGAGCTGGTGCTCTCCGAACACGAGATCGACCAGATCCGTGACTCGCTCGAAGCCGAACGCTACTCGGCGCTCACAGCAAGAGGCGCCGCGATGACATACGACGAGATCATCGATTACACACTCGACGCAACCGAGCAGTCGATTTCTAGCCTGAACACTGTCTGATCGCCCGTGGCGCCCGGCCAATCGAAAGGGACAGATGCGCGTGCCTGACGGCGCTGAGCCCAAGCAGCCGCCGACGCTCAGCACGCTGCGATGAACTGAACTACTCAGCTACGCGCGAGCGCACACCTGCATGCATCCCGCCGCCCTCGCTGTCGGGCTATTCGGTACGTAGGTGCCGATCAGCGAGGCGTCAGGAGCCGTCGCGGGTCGCGTCCGTCCACGTAGCCGATGAACGGGGGATCGATGCTGTAGCCGAGCAGCGCCTGCACACGGGGCGAGAAGGCAGACGCCAGCGGTGGCGGCACGGCGAGGGCCATGTTCTCGATTTGGCGGATCCAGGGTTCGCAGTACTGGGGGGTGATGCCAAGTCGCGTCTGGTTGCTGCGATTCGCCCCGCCGCGGTGCAGCAGTGTTCCCATGAACACGACGGCCGACCCGGCCGGCATGGTGATCTGCTGCACGCCACCGTCGGCGGCGTCAGGTCCGGCTTCGCCCCACGTGTGGCTGCCCGGGATCAGTTCGGTGGCCCCATTGTCCTCGGTGAATTCGTCGATCGCCCAAATGGCTGAGATGCCCATCGGCACGCGGGGCCGCGAGATTCGGCAGTAGCCGTCGTCGGCGTGCAGCATCTGGGCGGTCTCGCCCGGGTGCACGTTGATAGCAAGGTTGGCCGACAGCAGGAAGTTGGGATGGAGGATGGCGTCGACGAGCTCGAGTACGGCGGGGTGCTCAACGAGTACGGCGACCGACGGGGCCTTGGCGAGCAGGGCGTATACCCGCTCCGAGCGCAAGCCCTCGAAGTCATTGCGGCCGAAGAACTGACCGGTTAAGTGCGGCGCGAGTTCCGCACGGATAGCCGCCAACTCCTCGCGACCCACCAGCTCGCGTAGGACCACGAACCCGTTGGCTTCTAGCTGATCGACGGCGCGCATCACCCTCGACTCTATGGCGCAACTGGATCGTACTTGCGCGTGGGCGTTGTCATGTCGCCATGGTCGACCGTCTGCGCACACGACGAGTTGAGCTTCCTCGCCGTGCTCCCGCCTTCGGACCGCCAATGACGGCGCTGCGCTGGCCCTTGTTCCCCCGACCAGCGAACCGTCCCGCGACACGTGCGGACAGAAACCCACCGCCTTGCAGAGCGATGGGTTCAACGGGCCGCGGCAGCGGAGCCGCATCGTCTGCGGCCCGGCTCCGCGTCGACAGCGCCCTCCTAGCGATCAGTCCCGCACTCGACTCAGTGTGTTTCGATCGCGGTGACAGTACAGACCGTCAATTCGCGGTTGGAGCATGTACGTCTCTTGGTCATAGGAGAACTCATCCGGCGTCGAGAGATCGACTGTCATCCGAAACTCGGTCGTTTGGGCCGTGGGGGTCAGGAATGGATTCGAAAGAATTCCGAATCCCTCAACCCCGGCCTCTGCAACCACGGTCAGGACCTTGTCCTCGGGACTGGCCGAGCCTCCCGCAAGGACAACGATGCCTCGCGGCGTAACGAGCCCTCGCATGACGAGGGCATGTTCGGCGTCCCAGAACCAGTAACCAATCTCCGTGTGAAACGGATCGTCTTCGCCGATGCGCCACGCCGTGGTTGTGTAGCCCAGTCGGTAGAGGGCCTGGGCTCCATTGTGCGCAGGCCCCGCAGCCGTGAAGGTGCTGTGTTCCCGGAACTGGGCGCACTGCTCCCGACCTGCCGAGTACACGTAGGCGTCGTCGTAGCCGCGGTTGCCCTCCCACGTGCCGATGAGTGGTGCGAGCGGTCCGAGCGCAGCGGCATTCGGCGTGTTCATCGTTTGCGACAGTACCTGCGCCGCAGTTGGATGCCGCCGGAAGCTGGACGCGGGCTCGCGCGATCGAAGGCTCTGATCAACCGTGAGCGGCGTGTTGGCGCTTGGCTCAAGTCGCAGAGTGGCTGCTCAAGTCTGCCTTTACTGCGCGGCCCAAACCTTCGGATTGGCTGTGGCCGCCGTTCGTTCCCTAACGCGCTGCGGTGCGCCGGCCGGTCGTGATCGTCCTCGAGTCGCGAAGTTGGGAACGCGCCTTTCCACCGGCCGGTATGGGTGCTGTCGACTCATCCAGAGTGACCTGAGGGACCTGGCCCGGTGACGGTCCGGCACCCGGCTCTGCACGAACGTGGGTTCAGGCATATACGAGGCGAAGGTCGCAGGTTGGGTTGGTCGAGGTGACGGCTCGCTAAGAGATCGTCACGGGCGAGTCGCCTGATTCGTACGGGCCGCCAACTCGAAGAGCACACCGTCAGGCGTTTCGTGAGCGGCCATCGTGGTGTAGGCGCGCCGTCGCGCGGGCCGGCGTCGTCGCCGGTGGTCCCGGAGCGCCGCGGGAGGGCGGGGAGGCACACCCTCGCAGACGTGGTGGGAGACGATCGCGCTGCAGGATGGCGTGCCTCGCGGCAATGATGGTTCTGTGGTGACGGAGCGGCACCGGCTCGACCGCAACCGAGAGCTCTGGTCCGTGGTGAACGAGCAGTTCACCGACGCCGACGCGGAAGCGAAGTGGTCGGCGCCAGAAATCCGATGGGGTCTGTTCCGCGCGCCGGAGTCCGAGTTCGGTTTGCTCGGCGACGTCGCCGACGCGCGGGTGGTAGAGCTCGGATGTGGGACGGCGTACCTGTCGGCGTGGCTAGTCCGAGCCGGGGCTCGAGTCGTCGCCGTCGACCTCAGCCGCGCCCAGCTCCAGACGGCGCGGCGCTGCCAGCAAGCGGTCGGCCCGTTCTTTCCGCTCGTCGAGGCCAACGCCGAGGCGGTACCGGTTCGCAGCGGCACGGTCGACCTCGTGGTCAGCGAGTACGGCGCCAGCCCTTGGTGCGACCCCGCTCGGTGGGTACCGGAAGCGGCTCGGCTGCTCCGCCCGGGTGGGCGGCTGGTGTTCCTCACAAACAGCGTGCTGGCTGGCTTGTGCGTCCCCGACGATTCGGGGTTCGCGGGTGATCGCCTCCTGCGGTCCCAGAAGGACCTCACGCCAATCGCCTGGCCTGGCGGGGGAATTGAGCACCACCCAAGTCACGGCGACTGGATCCGGGTCTTGCGGTCTGCCGGCCTCGTCGTGGACGACCTCCAAGAGATGTACGCGGGCGCCGGTGCCGTCAACCACGAGTACTACGACATCACCACGATCGATTGGGCCAAGAAGTGGCCAGCCGAAGACGTGTGGGTCGCCCACCGCTCCGCTGATCGGAAGGCCTAGTCGTCTGACGGCGAAGAACCGAGCGACAGACGCGACAGTCAAGACCAGACGTGGTGGAGTCCGTCCTCGGCGACTCTTCGCCCGACGCAGCCCGATCATGGAGCGCCCTTTCCCTACAAGGTGGCGGCGTGACTGAGCAACAGCTTGATGGCGGGATCGCGAACGCAGGCCGGGTCGTACGCGTCGGTCGGCATGTCCTTCGCCCCGCGAGTCCGCACTCGGGTTCGGTTCACGCCTTTCTGCGGGCGGTGCGGCACGCCGGATTCGAGGGTGCCTCGTCACCAGTCGGTATCGATGACGACGGACGCGAGCGCCTCGTGTTCATCGACGGCGAGGTCCCGGTGGCGCCCTATCCGGACTGGAGCCAGTCCGACGCCGCGCTGGCGTCCGTCGCCCGGCTGCTGCGCGGGCTGCACGACGCCGCCCGCGGCTTCGACCCTCGGGGTCTCACCTGGGACGACGGTCTGGCTGACCCTGCGGGTGGGACGCTCGTGTGCCACAACGACGTGTGCCCGGAGAACGTCGTCTTTCGTGGCGGCATCGCCGTGGCGCTGCTCGACTTCGAGTTCGCGGCCCCTGGCCGCCCCGTCTACGACGTGGCTCACCTCGCCCGTCTCTGGGTACCGATCGACGACGACGTTGACCAGGCCCGGCTCGGCTGGCGACCCGCCGACGGGCCGGCACGGCTACGGCTCGTCGCCGACGCCTACGGACTGGACCGGGACGGTCGGGCGGAGCTGCTCAGCGTCATGAACGATGCCATCGCCCGCATCGAAGCGGCCGTCCGGCGCCGCGTCGACGCCGGTGACCCGAACATCGTCGAGATGTGGGACCGCACGGGTCGCGGCGAGCGTTACGACCGCCGCCGCCGCTGGTGGATGGACCACCACGACCAGTTCGCCGCCGCCCTCCTCTGACGCGCATCCCTGCGCCAAACGGATCCGGTCTCCCTTGCGGGGGAGCGTGACCCGTCAGCGCAGCGGGTCCAGTCCGTGATGTGAGCCGAACGGCATCCCGGTCCGAAGCGTTCATCCGCGACGACCAGTTCAGAGAACATGACCCAGATCGGCGGACTCGCGCTCAGGCAACGACCAGTTCGGCGAGGTGGGTCAACGAGTTGTCCAGGTGATCGGGGGAGAAGGGCGGGAACTCTGGCCCTGTTCGGCGCACGACCTCGGGGACGGCCGACCAATCGTAAGTGAGCCTGACGTCGGTCTCGGACGGGCCGAGCGGAGCCAGGTCGTAGCGCCAGACCCAGCCGCCGAAGCGGAGGTTGCCGTCGCCTGGGTCGTACCCCGGCTTCCAGGAGATGGCGTGCGGCGCATCGAACACCTCGACCCGACTGGCCATCTCGTAGTTCCCGTTCGGGTGGTTGGGGTGGTACATGGCCATACGGAAGATCTGCCCCGACGCCGTCAGGGGTTGGCGGTCGACGGGATCGCAGACCCAGCCCGTGCCGTCAATCGAAGCGTGTTTCGCGGGATCGACGAGCACCGCGAAGATGGCCTCGGCCGGGGCCTTGATCGTGATGCTCGCAATGACCGTTTCGCTCGCCACAGCTACGACCTCCGGTCTGACGTGTTGGAACCAATACGAGTGTCAGACGCAGCCCGAGCCACAAGTTCATCCATATGGCGCATCCGGATCACGTCGGCCCGGGCGGGGTGTCGGGGCCGGGGTTCGGGTCCCGCTCGTGGCGGTCCGCTGAGGGCTGGCCCAGGATCGAGGGTCTCGGGATGCGGGTTCGGGTCGCGGGTGGTGGCGGTGGGGGTTCGAGCTTCGTTGTCGCCGGCTCGACGGGCTGACCTTCCCGAATTCGACCACTCCCTCTGGGTCCGTGTCGATCACGTTCAACTCCGGCTCGTGTCCCGCACCGCCCCTCGCCGCCGAGTTCACTGGATAGGCGCGCGATCCGCTGCTCATGCCCTCGCACTCCGGCTAGCGGCCGCGCCGAGGACCCTCGGGACCGTACGCTGCCCGCCGTCGAGGAGGGGACCATGTCGCTCGAATCGAACAAGGCCATCGTTCGCCGCGCATACCTGGACGGGCTGAACAACCGCGACCTGTCGGTCATCGAGGAGGTCTTCGACCCCGAGTACACCGTCCACTATCCAGGCAGTGACCCGGTGCACGGCATCGACCACGCCAAGGAGTTCCTGACCCGGTTCCTGGCCGCGTTCCCCGACATCGTGTTCTCGATCGACGACCAAATCGCCGAGGGTGACAAGGTGGTCACGAAATGGTCGGCGCACGGGACCCATCGGGGAGACTGGCAGGGCATGCCGGCCAAGACGAAACCGATCCCGGCGAGCGGTCGGCCGGTGACGTTCAGCGCCACCGACATCTATCTGATCCGCGACGGCAAGATCCTCGAGGAGTGGAACACCCTCGAGCAGCTCGAGGTGCTGTTCCAGATCGGTGCCGTCCCACACCTCGAGCTCGACGGCGGCTTGGGGGGCTGAGCGCCGAACGCCCCCAAGTCCAGATGCCGGCCCTGCGGGCTGTAACCCGGGAGCCAGTGTGCCGTGACGCGGCTCAAGTCCGTGTGAAGTCCGTGGGCGGGACGAGCCGGACCCCACTTACCGGGTTAGGGCCTCAACCGGGGAGGTAGCCGGCCGTCCGGCGTCGGCCTGGAGCCGTCTCGGATCGGGGTCCTCCTGCGCCAGCCGTGTGGGCCGCGACTCGCGATCCGATAGATCGCGAGTCGCGCGGCATGATCGTCGTCGTGTCAGGCGTTCGCCTGGATCTCCCGAAAGTCGACGCCTTCGATCGTGACATGGTCACCGGCGGCGGCCCCTGGGGCAGGCGCGGCCGCTCTCGCCGCTGCCTCGTCTTCAAACACAAGGAACGCGAAGCTCTTGTCGTCCCGGGGTTCGGTCCAGTAGCCGGCGACGAATCCCGGTCTTGCGCGGAGCGTCGGCACGGCTCGCTCGCGGAGGTTCCTCGCACAGGCATCGGCTTCGTCACCTGCGTGCGTCGCGCGGACGAGAGCTGCATACATCGCATCCTCCTAGGAGCGTCCGGCCGTCGAGCCGGTGCGTCGGGAACGAGGCTCGCAGGGCGGCCGATTCCACGAAATGGCCGGCCGCTTGGCCGGCCGTCACGCTCGGCGGGCGACCGAAGTGACTCCCTGACAGGCACCGCCTGGACTCCGCCTCGCGAAGCGGAGTGCCGACATCCCAGAACTCGTCCCAGAATCGCGTTTGGGTAGACGAAGACGTGGCCTACATACTGCGGCCCGCACAAGTCATGAGCGTCGAATAAATTCAGCACCAGCAGTCAAGGGATCCGGTACAAGAAACAACGGAGTGACGGCAATGGCCAGCAAACCGTCCAAGAAGTCGGCGAACATCGCAAAGAAGGGCCCCGCCAAACGGGCTACTGCGGCAGCGGGCAAGCGCCCGTCGCGCGTGGTCAACGCGAGATCCGCTTCCCGACTCATCGACCAACGGATCCGCGAGCTGGGGGGATGGCGCGGGGAGACATTGGCCCGCATTCGAGCGCTGATCCTGCAAGCCGAACCCGACATCGTGGAAGAGTGCAAATGGATCAAGCCAACGAACCCATTGGGCGTGCCCGTGTGGTCCCATGCTGGGATCGTCTGCACGGGCGAGGCGTACGCGAAGGTCGTGAAGCTCACGTTTGCCCGGGGGGCCTCGATCCCAGACCCGTCGCGCCTCTTCAATTCCAGCTTGGAAGGCAACACGCGAAGGGCGATCGACATCCACGAAGGGGAGAAGGTCAACGCCGGCGCGTTCAAGGCGCTGGTGAAGGCCGCGGTGGCCCTGAATGACCCGCCGGCGAAGAAACGGTAGACGCTGAGGTGCAAGCGTTACCGCGTGACGCGGCGGCGATCATTGTCGGATTGGGCCGCGGATGAACTGCGCGCAATTGCCAATCACGCAGGTCAGAGCGTCAGGGCTCGTGGGCCTGGCGGGTCCACGAGACCGCACAAGAAACACCCAGCGAGCAATCCGCTTAGGCGAGGGTTCCGCCGTCGATCACGAGCGCGGTGCCGGTGACCATCGCCGCGTCGTCCGATGCGAGTCCACCGGCGCTCGGGGCGACGGGAAGACGTCGAGGGCGTGCTCGCTCGATCCGGTACCCCGCGACCTCACACCCCGACGTCGCAGCCCGGAGTGGCGCTGTACCGTCGCCCCGTGAGCAGCCCGCGAGTGCCCGGTGGGGCGGTACACCAGCTTCCAGTCGACCTACGCAAGGCGCTGATCGCCAACCCCATGGCACTCGATGCCTGGAAGGACATCACGCCTCTGGCCCGCAACGAGTTCATCTGCTGGGTCGAAGATGCCAAGCAGGAGATGACCCGAGAACGCCGCATTCGCCGGACCCAGGAGGAGCTCGAGGACGGCCAGCGTCGGCCCTGCTGCTGGCCAGGGTGCAAGCACCGCGAGCGCACCGGCAGATAACAGCTGGGTGCCCGATCGCCGGCTCAAGGCGCACCGGATCGACGCGCACATCGTCTGCGCACGGCATCGGCGACGGCGCCAAAGCACCCAGCCGCCCCTCGGATCGCTTCTCGCTGGTCGTCGTCCCGGCCACGAGTCGAAGCCATCGATAAGGGACAGGACGGCTCGCCGTGCCCGGTCGACTCAACACCGGTCGCACTCGAGGCCGGCAAGTTCATCCCGGGTCGAGCGGTCCGATCGGAGTCGTCGTTGTGGCGTGGACCACGAGCTCGGCGAGCTCGCGTGGGCGGCTGAGGAACGGCGAGTGCGAGGTGCCGATCGCGAGTTGCTCCACGCCGAGGCGCCGGGCCACGAGATCTGCGCTCCACCTCTCCTGCGCCCGGTCTTGGAGGCAGACGATGAAGCTGCGTGGCAGGTCAGCGGCCCAGAAGTTGGTCACTGATACCGGCGTCGAAGATGTTTCACCACCTCGTTCGGGGCACAGCCGCTCGAAGGCGTGCTGCACCGTTTCGTCGTCGCAGTCGTGGAAGAACTTCTCTCGAGCGCCCTCGACGGTCGCGACGGACATCGCGCCGTCCTCCTGGAACCTGAGAAGCCCGAGCAGGTCTGCGGCGTCGAAGTCGCCCATCGTGCCGTCGGCTCGCATGGCCATGGCCTCGGGCCAGGTTCGTCCCTCTCGTGGCAGACCGGCGGCGAGGTAGCAAACGTGGGTGATCATGTTCGGAACGGCGTCCGCTGCGTGCGTGATGTCGAACCCGCCGCCGGAGTGGCCCACGAGGATGTCGCCGGGCTGCACGACCTCGAGAATGGCGTCCGTGCGACCCTTGAACGTGGTTGGTGCCGTCTCGTGGCGCCGCTTGCCGTGGCCGGGTAGGTCGACGGCGACGGCATGGTGGCCAAGACGCTCGAGTTCGGGGATCACACGTTCCCAGCACCAGGCGCCGTGGAAGCCGCCGTGGACCATCACGAAGCGCACGCGCCTCCTCCTTCTTATCTGCACCGAACGGTAAGTCTTCGACGAGCCCGCAGTCGGGGCGCCAGGTCCGGCCTAAGTCCTTGGGACGACGAAGACGTTGGCAGACGACGGCAACGAACGAAGGGTGCCTTCGCAGGTCAGGCGCGACATCGTCCCTTGGCCCGGGGTCGCGGAAGCCGGCGCAGCTCCTTCATGAGATGAGGTCGCAGGTTCGAGGCACCGCCCACGCGCGAAAGGGCTGGTCAGCAGCGAGTTCTCGGTGAGCCAGCGCTGCTCCGGTACGACGACCTTGGGCCCCGGGGTGCTCCTCGTATGCCGCAACTCGTGATGGACGATGGATGCCCCTCGACGCCCTGTCAGCGAGCATCCTTCTCGTACGGGCGGCCCGAATAGGCTCTGCGATGTCCAACTCGGAGTCGGCCGCGGCGGCCCGAGGCGAGGCCGACGACCGAGATGAGGCCCTCTTCCCCCTGTTGGCTCGAACCACTCCGAATGCAGGCGCACAAACCACTGCGAAATCCAACAGCAGCAGCGCTCGCCCAAGCGCCTGGCAGGTGATCCCAGATGCCCCCGAAACAAGAGATCCCGGATCAAGGACCCGTCGTCCGCTACGAACAACAAGTCGTCGAGCGCATCACCAACTTCAATGATCCCAGGCAGGAGTGGCGGCGCCTCTTCGCTGAGGTGCTCGGGACCTTCTTCCTGGTGTTGGTCGCCGCCGGCGCAGGCATGATGAGCCACGCCTTCCCGGGGGTCATCAGCCATTCCGCCGCCGTGGTCGCCCCCGCCCTGATGGTCATGGCCATCATCATGTTCATGGGCAGGGTGTCCGGCGCCCACCTGAACCCGGCGGTCTCCGTCGCGTTCGCATTGCGCCGTGACTTCCCGTGGTGGAGGGTGCCCGGCTACGTCATCGCCCAGTTGGGCGGCGCCACCTTGGCGGCACTGTTCCTGCACGCCGTGATCAACGTCTCCGCCGTGTACGGCTCGAACTTCCCTGCTCACGGCTACTCCGCCGGGGCCGCGTTCTGGATGGAACTCATCTTGACCGTGGGCCTGGTCAGCGTGATCCTCGGCACCGCGTCGGGCGCGCAGAACATCGGGCTGTTCGGTGCCTTCGGCGTCGGCGGCTATATCGCGCTGGCTGGGCTGTGGGGGAGCCCCATCTCGGGCGCCTCCATGAACCCCGCCCGCACCTTCGGTCCCGACCTCGTCAGCACGACGTTCACCAGCTACTGGGTCTATATCGCCGGACCCCTCGCCGGTGCCGCGGTCGCCGTCGGCATCGCCTTCGTCCTGCGAGGCCGGGGAGGTGGAGCGTCCGGCTCCGGCGCGGCGCAAGGCGGTCTCTTCACCGACGTCTACGAGTCCGGCAAGTCCTGAGCAGCTCAAGGTCGGCCGTCGGCGCAGTTCTGCGCACCGGTGCCGCCATCACGGACGCTCCCGGGCGCGGTTGGCCCACGACGGGGACGTCTCCCGCGCGCAGCGGGCACGTGCACGACGGCACCGCCGGCCGGTGCTGGGCTCGGGTCATGGCTCAGTTTGAAGTCGGTGGGGGGTCGAACAAGGCGAGCTCGGCAGCATCGGGTGCCTGGAAAAGTCGTAGCCACCCGTCGAGGTCGGCGCGGCGGATCGGGTAGCTGTCCCAGGGTGGCTGCGAGTTCCGGGCCTCGATGCGACGCCAGAGTTCGTCGGCGGGCACGTCGAGGTAGTGCAGTTCGACGCCGACACCAAGGCCACGAGCCGCGGATCGCATCTCGTCACGTTCGATCCGCGCCCAGAGCCCAAAATCGAGGACGACGCTCAGGCCAAGGCGCAAAATCTCTTGGGCGAGCTGCCAGAGTTCCTGTTCCACCTTCTCCCGGGTCGGCGTGTCCCAGGGGGTGGAGCCGAGGGCCCAGAGCCATTCATCCTTCGTGAGGCGCACGGCGCTCCGGTCCGCGGCGAGCTGCCTTGCGAGTTTTGTCTTACCCGCCCCGGGCAACCCGCAGGTGAGAAGCAGCCGGGCCTCGCTCATCTGGCTTAGTCCAGCAGTTCAGCGATCTGGGTGCGTGACCTGGCGTAGCCCTCGATCCCCGCGGCCATGGCGGGGTGACGCGCTTGCCGAGGGACTGGTGCGGGCGGGCGAAGTTGTAGTGCATGAAGTGCAAGCTCACGGCGTGTGCGTGGTTCTCGATCTTCTTGGAGAACGCGTCTGAGCCGGGACGCCCTGGCGGGCTCAAACGTCAAATTGAGCCACTACCTGGGCTCGGGAGCCGTCCGAGGGGCGCTAGCGTGGGGCCTGCCTCGACTCCGAGGTATCAGCCGCGCTGCTCCAGACCCCGGTAGTGCATCGAACGCACACTGAGGTCCTGATGCACGTTCTTGAGCGCTCGGCATTGCCGGCGACAACGGTTGACTCGGACTCCGCACCACCACCGCCACCGAGAGTCTGGCCCCAGCGCACCTTCACCGCGGTGTTGCTCATCGCCCCGGCGGTCGCGCTGGGCGTGATTTTCAGTCGGGTGTTGAGCGACGGATTGGCGTGGCAAGACATCGTCATCGCCGCGGTCTTCTACCTTGTCATTGGTCATGGCGTCAGCGTCGGCTTCCATCGCCTCTTCACCCATCGGAGCTTCGAGGCAAGCCGGCCGCTGAAGATCGCCTTGGCGCTGCTCGGATCGCTGTCACTGCAGGGATCACTGATCGGGTGGGTCGCCGAGCACCGACGCCACCACATGTTCACGGAGCGTCCCGGCGACCCACACTCGCCCGTCCGACCGTCGACGCAGCGCTTCGGGCGGTTGCGGGGCCTGGCGCACGCGCACGTGGGCTGGCTGTTCGAGACGGGGAACGCCTCGCCGCAACGGTTCGCGCCAGATCTGCTCGCGGATCGTGACATCGTCATTATCGACCGCCTGTTCATTCCCTTCGCCGTCTTCACACTGCTGCTGCCGTTCGGCCTCGGGTACGCGATCACGGGACGATTCAGCGGAGCGGTCGCCCTGTTCCTCTGGGCGGGGGTCCTGCGCGTCGGACTCCTGCACCATGTGACCTGGGCCACGAACTCCCTGTGTCACTCGTTCGGCCGCCGGCCGTTTGAGACACGGGACGCCAGCAGGAACCTCGCACCCCTCGCGTTTCTCTCGATGGGCGAGGCATGGCACAACGCGCACCACGCCTTCCCCTCACTGGCGCGCCACGGCGTCGATGCCCATCAGCTCGATACGTCCGCGATGCTCATCCGGATCTTCGAACGAATGGGCTGGGCAACCCAGGTTCGATGGCCGGACCCCACCCGCCTCGCGACCCGTCGTGTCGCCCCGTTGCCGACGCCGCAGGCAACCCGATGACGCGCTCCGGTGCCGACGCGCCAGGCCCGGCGCGACGCTGATCGGCCGGTGAACCATGGAACGCTTCCAGGTGCGCGACCTCATGTCGGGGCTGCAGTCGGACCATGAACGGGGCGAGAGCCCCGGAGCGCGGCTGTGCCGGGCCTGCGTCGAGCTGATCGGGGTCAGCGGCGCCGGGATCATGATCATGGACGACGAAGGACACGGGACGTCGCTCGGCGTGTCGGACGACGCGTCCGGCGCGATCGAGGATCTGCAGTTCATGCTCGGGGAGGGACCAGGGATCGACGCCCACACCCTCGGGCGTCCCGTCCTCGGGCCCAGTCTCGACGATCTCGATCGGGCCCAATGGCCAACCTTCGCTCCCGAGGCCGTCCGCGCGGGGGTCCTCGCGGCGTTTAGCTTCCCGCTCAGAGTTGGTGCGATCCGCCTCGGTGCACTCGACCTGTATCACGGCCGGCCCGGCGACCTCGGGGCAACGCAACTCGCGGATGGGATTGCGATGGCGGACCTCGTGACCGGGGCCGTCATGACCGTCCAAGAGGGCGCAGGTGCGGGCGACCTCGCCGACGAGATGGACAATCCTGGTGACCTCCGGACGGAGGTCCATCAGGCATCGGGCATGGTGTCGAGGCAGCTCAACGTCAGCATCGACGCTGCGCTCGTGCGCCTCCGCGCCTACGCCTACTCTGAGGGACGGTCGATCAATGACGTGGCCCGAGAGGTCGTGACGCGGCAACTCCGATTCCAATGACCCGAGAGCCGACTGATACGAAGGCGGCGGATGGCCTGCCCAACCGAGTGGCCGGTCGCGGGGGTGCGCGGTGACCCAGCGTGAGGCCCTGCTGGCCCGAGCGTTCGTGGACGTCGCCGACACCCTGGTGGCGGACTTCGACGTTGTCGACTTTCTCACCGTCTTGACCACGCGATGCGTCGAGTTGTTCGAGTTGTCCGAGGCGGCGCTGCTGCTCGCCGACCCGCCACGCGGGCTCCAGGTCGCGGCGTCCTCGAGCCACGAGATGCACGTCCTGGAGCTCTTCGAGATCCAGCATGACGACGGCCCCAGCGTCGACTGCTACCGAAGTGGCGAGCCCATCCAGTGCGACGACGTCCGCGCCGCCGTCGCTCGATGGCCGCGTTTCGCTCGCAAGGCTCTCGCCTCGGGATGGAGGTCGGCGCACGCCCTTCCGATGCACCTTCGGAATGAGCGCATCGGCGCGCTCAACCTCTTGCGCGCCGATCCTGGGCCACTGCCCACCACTGACCTCGTCGCTGCGCAGGCGCTTGCTGACGTGGCCACGATCGGTCTACTCCAACATCGTGCGGCTGAGGAACACCGTCTTCTGGCCGAGCAGCTCCAATACGCGCTGCACAGCCGCGTCGCGGTGGAACAGGCGAAGGGCGCGCTCGCCGAGCACACCGGGCTCGACATGGACGAAGCGTTCTCTGCGCTTCGCCGGTACGCGCGCAACCACAACCTCGGACTTGTCGACCTCGCGCACGCCGTCGTCGAACGTCAGATCTCCCTCAGCGAAATCGTGCGTCGGGACGCTGGCTGACTGGCTGGCGTACACCCGCTCAATCGAACCCGTAGATGCGTGCGGCGTTGGCGGAGCAGATGAGGTCCCGTTCTGCGGGGGGAATGTCGGCGAACTGGCGGGCGACGATCTGCTGGGAGTTCGGCCAGGTGGTCGCCGGGTGGGGGAAGTCGGTGGACCACAAGATGTTCTCGATGCCGACGAGGTGTCGCAGCTGGAGGCCGACGTCGTCGTCCATGAACGTGAAGGCCATGTTGCGGTGGAAGTACTCGCTCGGCTTGAGCCGCAGCCCGGGGAGGTCGTAGCCGTGCTCGGCCTTGCGGTCGAGGCTGGCGATGAAGCCCGGGAGCCAGAAGAGGCTCGGTTCCACGAACACGATCTTCAGCGCCGGGAACCGCTCGAGTGTGCCGGTGAGGATCCACCACGCCATCACCTCGGACAGCGCAAGCGACGGCATGGAGGTGAAGATCGCCGCTTGCGGGGTGGGGTCACGCCGGAAGATGTCGTAGAGCCAGTGGCGGACGCCGAGATGGTGGCTGATCGCGATGCCGGTCTCCTGCAGCACCCCCCAGAGCGGGTCGTAGACCTCGTCGTGGTAGTCGGGGAGCCCGATCTCGCTCGGGAAGTTGGGCAGGTGCACCGAACGGGCGCCCAGTCCGGCCAGGCGTTGCACCTCCTCGACCGCGTAGCCGATGTCGATGATCGGCACCTGATACGAGACGGCCAGCCGCGCCGGATCATGGGCCGCGAAGTCGAGGAGGTAGTCGGTGAACGCCCGGCTGATGGGCCGCCAGTCGCCGCGCACCAGGCCGAACGCACGAAAGGCGCTCACTTCCGAGTAGAGGACCTCGGCTTGGACGCCGTCACGGTCCATCGCCGCGAGGCGAGCGACGGGCTCGTAGTAGCCGGGATCGCGCACCGCTTCGAGGTCGAAGTCCCCGAGGGACATCTTCCGGCCACCCCGCAGCTCCTCGTCGATCTGGGCCTGCGCGGCGACGGCATCATCGAACGCCTCGTGGAGCGACGACGGAACCCGCTGACGGATGTCGCCGAGGCGAACGGCGACATGGGAATCGGCGGAGATCAGCTTGGTCATGGCTTCTCCACGGTTGCGAGCGCAAAGGATAGTATCTACTATGGTTGTGCGTGAGGCAAGCCCCGCTTCTCACGGAAGACTCGGCGGTGTTCTGGGACGCGGCCGCTGAGCACCGGCTCGTCGCGCAACGATGTGGACAGTGCGCCGTGTTGCGTCACCCGCCGCGCCCGATGTGCCCGCGGTGCCACTCGCTAGAGATCGACGTCGTGGAGCTCTCCGGGCGAGGAACGCTGTACAGCTACGCGATCCTGCATTACCCGCGGCACCCAGCCTTCGAGTACCCGATCGTGGCCGCCCTCGTCGACCTCGACGAAGGCGTGCGGTTGGTGTCGAACCTGGTCGAGGTCGATCCCCAGGCTGTCGAGATCGGCATGCCGTTGGAGGTGACGTACGCGGCGACCGCCGATGAGCGCGCCGTCCCGGTCTTCCGGCCCGCGTCGTGACGGCGTTCGGCGGCCGGACGGCGATCGTCGGCGTCGGCGCGACCGAGTTCTCTCGCCACGCGGGGCGGACCGAGCTCCAGCTGGCCTGCGAATTGATCACGAACGCGGTGGTCGACGCCGGGCTCAGCGTCGCGGACGTCGACGGGCTGGTCAGCTACACGATCGATCCGGTCGAGGAGACGGAGCTGGTCCGCTCGGTCGGATTTCAGGAGATCGCGTTCTCGTCGCGCATCCCGTACGGTGGGGGCGGGTCGATGGGGACCCTGCTGCACGCGGCGGCCGCGGTGGCCAGCGGTGCCGCGAGCGTCGTCGTGGTGTACCGAGCGGTGCGCGCCCGGTCGGGCGCGACGCGCTTCGGTGGGGCCAAGACGGCGGCGTCACCGACATCGGCGCACTCGGGCTCGACCGCCATGCAGTGGTGCATGCCGTACGGCGTGCTGACCCCCGCGTCCTGGATGGCGCTCAACGTGACGCGCTACATGCACCGCTACGGCGCCACGAGCGTCGACTTCGGGCGTGCCGTGGTCCAGCTGCGCGCCTACGCCGCGACGAACCCCGCGGCATGGGGATACCAGCGGCCAATGACACTCGAGGACCACCAAGCCTCGCGTTGGATCGCCGAGCCGTGCATCCGCCTGTTCGACTGCTGCCAAGAGACCGACGGCGCCGTCGCGCTGGTCATCACCGCCCGGGACCGGGCCGCCGACCTCCCGCAGCCACCGGTGGCCATCGCCGCCGCCGCCACCGCCGGGCTCTTCGAGCAGGAGATCGCGTCGGACCACTACCGGCCGGACCTCTCGGTCATGGACGGATCGGTGGCGTTGGCCCAGCACCTGTTCGAGGGCTTCGGGCTGCGTCGGGGGGAGATCGACGCGGCCATGATCTACGACGCCTTCTCACCGTTGCTCCTCATGCAGCTCGAAGCGCTGGGGTTCTGCGACCTCGGGGAAGCGAAGGACTTCGTCGCCGACGGCAACCTCGCCATCGGCGGTGCGCTCCCGACCAACACCAACGGCGGCCTCATCGGCGAGGGATACATCCACGGCCTGAACCTCGTGCTCGAGGCCGTCCACCAGCTGCGGGGCACCGCCGTCAACCAGGTGCCCGACCCCCGCACGGTCCTCGTGACGGCCAGCCGGACCGGCGCGATCCTGACCACCTCCTGAGGAGAACCTGTGGCAAGCGTCCTCGACGGCATCCGAGTCCTCGACTTGTCGTGGGGCATCGCTGGGCCGATCACCGGCATGCTGCTCGCCGACCACGGCGCTGACGTCATCAAGATCGAGCCCCCGCATGGTGATCCCTTCCGGGACACCGCCGGCTACGACGTCTGGCTGCGTGGCCGGCGCAGCGTTGCGCTCAACCTGCGCGACGACGCCGACCGGGCGCGCCTCCTGACGCTGATCGACGACGCCGATGTCCTGCTGGAGTCCTTTGCTCCCGGCACGATGGAGCGGCTGGGGCTGGCCAGCGAAGAGCTGCGGGTCCGCAATCCCCGCCTGATCCACTGCTCGATCACCGCGTACGGGCCGCACGCCGCGCACCGGGACCGGCCCGGCTACGACGGGCTGGTCGCGGCCCGGCTCGGGATCTGGGACGCGCAGCGGAGCCATTACGGCGGCTCGGTCGCCCACATGCACGGCGAGGAGCCGTTCCTCGCGGAGCTCGAGATCCCCGAGGGGATGGAGCCCGGCGCGCCGCGCGAGGGGCCGATCTTCACGTACACGCCGTGGCTCAGCATGGGCGCCGCATTCCTGGCGACGACCGGCATCAACGCCGCGCTGCTCGCGCGGCTTCGCACCGGGCGGGGCCAACAGGTTGCGACGTCGCTCCTGCAGGCCGCACTCAGCGGCACCGCCTCGAAGTGGCAGCGCGTCGAACGGCCGGACGCCGTGGGCTACCGCTCCTGGGTCTATGACCGACGCGCGCCGAAGGGTTTCTTTCGGTGCGCGGACGGCCGGTGGGTCCAGCAGTGGGTTCCCCACCCGCGCTTCGTGCTGTCCAGCGCCGCGGGTGACCATCTCGCCGTGCGCCGGGACGTCGACCGGGTGCTCAACGACCCCGACCGCATCGCGTCGGACCCCGAGAGCATCGTGGTGCTGGCCCACTACTTCCCGGAGATGGTCGAGGCGTTCGCCCGGTTCCCGAGCGACGAGTGGGTCGAGGTGGCCCGCCAGGCCGGCGTGCCGCTCCAGCCCGTGCGCACCCCCGAGGAGGCGCTCCACGACCCGGCGCTCCTCGCCGAGGGAGCCGTCGTGGACCTCGAGCACCCCGAGCACGGCACGCTCCGCCAGGCCGGGATCCTCTACGGGCTCAGCCGCACACCCGGTCGGGTGCACGGACCGGTGCCCCTCGTCGGCGAGCACACCGACGACGTGCTCGAAGCGCACCGCGCCGTCGTCCGGTCGCCGTCGGAGGCCGAACCCTCGAGTCGCCCGCCCCTAGACGGCGTGACGGTGCTCGATCTCGGCTTCGCCGTCGCCGGGCCGTTCGGCACCCAGGTGCTCGCTGATCTCGGCGCCGACGTGATCAAGATCAACGCGCGGCGTGATCCGTGGTGGCATGCCCAGCACATCGCGTACGGCGCGAACCGCGGCAAGCGCAGCATCGGGATCGACCTGAAGACCCCCGACGGGTTGGCCGTGTTGCACCGGCTCGTCGAACGGGCCGATGTCGTCCATTCGAACATGCGCCGCGACGCCCTCCGTCGCCTCGAGTGTGACGAAGCGTCCCTGCGTGAGATCAACCCCGACATCATCTACTGCCACACCCGAGGGTTCGACCGGGGCCCGCGCTCGGACTCGCCGGGCAACGATCAGACCGGCTGCTCACTCGCCGGGGTGACCTACGAGGATGGCGGCTGCCATGACGGCGGGCGGCCGTTCTGGAGCCTGAGCTCCCTCGGCGACACCGGCAACGGCTTCTTCTCGGCCATCGGGGTCATCCAGGCCCTGTATCACCGGCAGCGGACGGGGGAGGCCCAGAGCGTCGACACCTCGATCCTCAACGCCGGGATGCTGCTGGCGTCGATGGCGGCGCTGAAACCCGACGGGACCGCGTTGCCCCGGCCGCAGCTCGACCGGATGCAGCTCGGGCTCAGCCCCCTCTACCGCCTGTACGAGGCCAGCGACGGGTGGACGTGCCTCGCCGCGATCACTGCCGAGCACCGGCAGGCGCTCCGGACCGCGACCGGAATCGACACGCTCGACGCCGTCCACCTCGAACCGTGGTTCCGGACTCGGACCGCCGCGGAGGTGTTCACCGAGCTCGACCAGGCCGGCGTGCCGTGCGAGATCTGCGACGAGAACTTCGGAGCCCGGGTCCACGACGACCCGGAGATGCACGCGCACGACCTCGTCGTCGTGCAGCACCATCCCAAGCTGGGCCGCTTCGAGCACTTCGGGACGACCATCCACTTCTCCGACACCCCGGAACGCATCTGGGGTCCGCCGCCCGTCTGCGGCCAACACACGCGCCAGATCATGCACGAGCACGGCTATGACGACACCGAGATCGACAAGCTGATCGAAGCTGACGCCATCTTCGAGGAGCTATGGGTCGAGTGAGCCTTCCGCCGTGCCGGCCCGAGGCGTCGGCCGGTGCTGCCGGCGCCGGCGGGCGACGTCGGAGCCCGGCCTGACGTGGGTTACCCGCCGGACCGGCATCTGCTCCGAGACCTTGCGATCGTCAACTGGCTGGAGAGCGCCGACCATGGCGTGGCAGAGCTCGACATCAGCGACACGGTCCGCGATTCGTCGGGACGCGTCGCTGCCGGAGCCCTGATGACCGTCGCCGACATCGCCTGCACGCGGGCCGCCCTGTCGGCCGTCGCACCGAGCTTCGTGGCCACACGCGACTTGTCGGTGACCACCGGCACGCGGCCCACGGACGGCCTCGTGCGAATCGACGCGCACGTCTCCCACACGGGGTCCAAGATCGTGTCCATCGACGGCCGCGTGCGCGACATCGGCACCGTGACCGCCTCCTTCGTGCGCATCCCCCGAGAGGCGTCGCTCGCCAGGGACGTGCCGGCGATCGGCCAGCGGTCGCAGCTCCCACGTGTCGGGCCCCGGCTGACGGAGCCCATCACCGAGCGGATGGGGCTGCGAGTGCGAGGTGACAGGGCGGAGCTCGACCGGACCGACTATGTGGGCAACAGCTTCGGCACGATCAACGGCGGCGCGCTCGGGTTCCTGGTCGCCGCGGCGGCCGAGTCGGTCACCGGGTGGACGGCGGCCGACATCACGCTCCGTTTTCTTGCCCAAGCGAAGGTTGGTCCGGCGAGAGCGACGGCCTGCGTCGTCCGACGCGTGGGCGAACACGCCATCGCGGACGTGACGGTCCACGACGCCGGCGCGTCCGATGCGCTGTTGGCCCGCGCGCTGGTGGGGGTCACGCCCTAGATGTGCCGTGGCGACACGGGCGCGCGACTCGAGCGCGGGTCATTCGAACGATGACCCCGCTCGCCGGGACACGACGAACGTCCAGGTACGATCGCCACGTGGCGCAACCCTCCCGCACCGGCGCCACGCGCGCGGCAGCGCCGGAGGCTCAGACTCGTCGTCGCCGACGCAGCGACGGCGAGAACACGCGTCAGCGGGTCATCGACGCAGCCATCAAGAGCATCCTCGAGAGCGGCTACTACCACACGAGCTCGAACGAGATCGCGCGCCTCGCCGGCGTCACCTGGGGCGCGCTGCAAAACCTCTTCGGGACCCGCGAAGCCTTGATGCTCGACATCGTCAACGACCGATGGCACCGGCTACAGGAAGCCATGGCGACCGCCGAGATCGGCGGCGACACCCTCGAAGAGCGCCTCCACGCGGTGCTGGATCTCATCGAGGAGCACTACGGGACCCCCGAACACCTGGCGCGCATCCAGATCCTTCTCGACCTCGCCCACAATCCCAACACCTCGGTCGAGACTCGCGCGGCCGTCGCAGAGCACGGTCGCCGACTCACCCGTGCCTGGCAGCCGCTGTTCCGCCGAGTGCTTGGCGACGCAGCCGGAGAGGAAGACCTCGTTCGCTACGCGTTCACCACACTCCGCGGCTATCTGGTCGGCGGCGTGATCGCGCGCAGCATCGCCGACATGCGCAGTGACCGCGTACCGCGTGAATTGCTCGTTCGCGGCGTCGCCGCCGCAGTGCGAAGCGAGGCGTCGGCACGAGGCATCCCGCTCGACTAGCACCGTTCCCGCGGATGGCGGGCGCACGGCGATCGCACGACAGCCGCGCCGGAGGGGGTTCGCGTCCCGGGGGCCCGCTCCGCGAACGGGGCTCGATCGGCGCACCGGATGCGCGGTGCCCCGGTGCCGAGCAGGATCGGAGAAGCACGCGACTGGTGGGTGCTTCTACATTTCGTCGCATGGCAGTCAAAATCGCCGCACCGTTTCTCTTCGTTCGGCCGCGGCTCGACGCTCTAGAAGGAGGCGAGATGAAGACCATGACATGCAAGCAATTAGGTGGGCCGTGTGATGTCGCGCACCACGGAAGCACGGCTGACGAGGTCATCAAAGCGCAAGATCGCCACCTGAATGAGGTGGTCGCAAGTGGTGACGAAACGCACAAGGTTGCGCTGAGGGAGATGAAGGGTCGGTGGAAGCATCCCATTTCAGGAATGAAGTGGTACAGGGACGCCAAGCGCGGGTTTGCTGATCTTCCCGACGACTGATCCGGGCGTCGACGCGCACCATCGACGGCCCGCATCAAAGGTGGGCGCGGCGTGGGCGCCGACACCGTGCCGCGTCCTCAACCTCCAGGCGGGAGGCAGAGGGTCCTCAGGGCGCGGTCGCTTTGCGGAAGCGCGGGATCGTCGCCGCGGCGATCGTGAGCACGACCGCCCCGGCCACGTCGAGGTACAGCCCGAAGCCGGGCTTGACGAGCCCGTGGCCTTGGTTGTGGATGTGGACGATCTCGTAGATCCCGTAGCCGAGGAGCGCGGCCCCGCCGCACGTGGCCGCGATCCACCAGGAGCCCCCTCGCAGCTCGGAGATCACGACGACGATGACGACGACGACCAGGAGGCCGGCGAAGCGCTTGCCGTCCGTCGTGTCCGTGCCGTTCACCGAGCCCGATCCGAAGGTGTTGGAGGCCGTGGCCCAGGCGGTGACGACGCCGATCGCCATCGCCACGAGCGCTGCGAGCTGGACCCAGCGGGTGAGGTCCCACCCCGCCCGTGCGGGGCTGGCGGAGGGCGTCGCGCTCGCGGGGGCCGCCACCGCGGCCTGCGGACCGGTGTCGAAGGGCGGACTCGTCGCGCCCGCCGGGCCGGGCACCGCGGCCTGCGTGCCGGTGTCGACGGTCGGACTCGTCGCGCTCGCCGGCTGAGGTGCGGCGAACGCGCCGGTCGCCGCCGCGGCGCTCGCAGCTGCCGAGTCCGTCATGAGTGCCGCGCCCGTGGGGTCTGCGGCCGCGGGCTGCACGGAAGCGGGGGTCACGCGCTGCAGCGGGACGGGCGGGGCGTCGTGGTACGCAGGTTCCAGCTGTTCCTGGGCCGGCTGCCCGCGGTCCGAGACGTAGGGCGTCCACGTCGAGCCGTCCCAGTAGCGGCATTGATGGCGGCCGGCGGGGTCCACGTACCAGTCCGCGGGGGCTGTCGGACGCGGCGGTGTCGGGGGAGGCGGCGGTGGTGGTGGTGGAGGAGGAGGAGGGGGCGGCGGCGCCGGGCTCGGCGCAGCCGCCACGTAGGACACGGGTGCCGGCTCGACCGGCGCGGGCGGCGGCAGCTCCTGTCCGGGAGGTGGGAACTCCTCGCCGGGTCCGAGCGCGTCCGTCGCGGCGGGGCCACCGGTGGTCCCCGAGACGAAGTCGGTCCAGCGGCCGTCCCAGTACCGCTGCGCGTGGCGCCCGGTCGGATCCCGGTGCCATCCGGCTTCCTGCACCGCACTCATTGGCCCGCTCCCGGTCCGAGCGTCACGAGCCCGCCGCACGAAGCCTCTCACACGCGGCGTGGCGCCGCGGTGATCGCGTCGTCGCGTCCCGCGCCGTCCACGAGCGGGCGCGTCGTCCGAGTCGCTCGGGTTGGGCGGTGTGCTCGCCGTGCGCGCCTGCGGCCCCGCTCAGCCGCCCATGCCGAGGAGCCGCTCCCGCTGGACCGCCTTCGACCCGCGGAGGAGAGCGAACCCGGCGGCGACCCACGCGAGCCCCCCGATCACGAACGCCGCCGCCTCGGCCCGGAAGAGCGTGCCGCTCGCGACGGCGTAGGCGATGAGGATCAGTGGCAGCGTCACCAGGGCGGAGGCCTGCTGGGCCGCGGCGGCGCTCGACACCTTCGCCGAGATCGCCAGGATCACCGCCAAGGCCAGCGCGATGAACGGCGGCAGCACCCAGAGCACGAGGATCCACCAGTTGGCGGTGGGGAAGAACCAGCCGCCCACCTTCGGCCCGACCGTGAGGTTGACGACGAGCGAGTAGCAGCCGAACCCGACGCCCGCGGCCAGGTAGCCGGGGATCAGGCTGGCGATGAGCTTCCCGAGGTAGATGTCGCGCTCGCTGGCTGGGGAGTGCGCGAGGAACTCGCCGCTGCCCCGCTCCCGCTCGCCGATCACCGTGTTGGCGCCCACCGCCGAGGACACGGTCAGCGGCACGATGATCGCCAGCGGCGCGAAGAGATAGACGGCGAGCGCGTACGACGCCTGGACCGGTCCGGTCGCGCCCTTCACCTTCGCCCGGAGCTGCTTCGGCAGGCTGCCGACGATGTCGCTCAGCTGCTTCACGAGCCGGACGTCGGACACGTGCGTGATGAGGAGCAGCAGGATCGCGGGCAGCACGACGAAGAACAGCCCGGCGATGATCGCGAGGGGCACCCAGAAGTCGCGGGACTGGCGCAGCTGGCGCAGGTCGGTGCGCGCGATGACGAGCGCCGGGTGGTGACGACCGCTCACTGCTGCGCCCCCTGGCGGATGGCGAAGTAGAGCTGCTCGAGGCTCGGGGTCTGCGGCTCCACGCGTCGCAGCCGGGCGCCGGCGCCCACCAGCGCGTCGACGAGGTCCGGGACGCGGCTCGGATCGGTGAGCTCGACGGTCGCGGTGCCGTTGCGACCGTACGAGCGGACGAACGAGAGCTCGCGCGCTCGGTCCAACACCGCCGGGTTCTCCGCGTCGACGAGCACCCGCGCGGCTGGCCAGTAGCGCTGGGTCAGCTGCGCCGGGGACCCGGACACGAGCGTGTGCCCGTGGTCCAGCACGACGACCTCGTCGGCGAGCCCCTCCGCCTCGAGCAGGAGATGGGTACACATCAGGACCGCCTTGCCATGCGCGGCGAGCTCGTCGATCAACCCGAGGACGGCGCGGGCCGACTCCGGATCCAAGCCCGCGGTCGGCTCGTCGAGGAGCAGCAGGTCGGGCTCGTGCAGCACGGCGCGCGCCAGCGCCAGGCGCGCCCGCATCCCGGTCGAGTAGGCGCCGACGCGCTTCCCGAGCGCGTCCTCGATCCCGAAGCGCTGCGCCGAGTCGGCGATCCGCTCGTCGATGCGCTCCGCGGGCACCTCGAACAGCTCGGCGCCGTAGCGCAGGTTGTCGTAGCCCGACAGCCGGTCATAGAGGGCCGGCCGCGCCGGGACCACGCCGCAGCGGCGCCGCACGGCCGTCCCGTCCCGTCCGCTCGGATCCAGCCCGTGGACCCGGACCCGGCCGCCGTGGGACGCCAGGGCGCCCGTGACGAGACGGACCACCGTCGTCTTCCCGGCCCCGTTCGGGCCGAGGAGCACGGTGACCGACCCGGCGGGCACCGCCAGGCTCAACGAATCGATGGCGACGACGTCGCCGAACGTCCGTCGCACGCCGTCGAGCTCGACCATCACCGGGGGGTCGCCCATCGACCCAATAGATCGGCACGGGGACGCCCGCAGTGAAGCGCCGCCCCCAGCGTCGCATTCCCCGACCCGCGGGCCTCGACCCCGAGACGACGAGCGGTACTTCCGGATGCCGCACCGGCCGTACGACGACGCGCGTCGCCCTCGTTGCTACGACAGCACGTCCTTGCGGCGGAAGTGCCACCAGGCGATCCCGCCGAAGACGACCACGTAGGGGACCTGGAGCAGGACCCCGTGCAGCATGTTGCGGGTCGGCCCGTTGTCGATGAACAGGCCGGTCCACGAGTTCTGGTAGTGGGTCGGGAACACGAAGCTCACCGGGTCGAGGCTCGCGAGGTTGTTGAGGATCTGCGAGACGACGTAGAGGCCGAAGCCGGCGAAGAGGGCCGCGGACGGCGAATCCGTCATCGTCGACGCCAGGAAGGCGAGCGCGGCGACGCCGGCGACGCTCCACAGCACGTACGCGCCCGCCAGGGCCAGGTTGGCCACCACGTGCAGCTGGGTCTGATGGCCCGCGGTGCCGAAGATCGAGATGTTCAGGGGGTGCCAGCCGAAGAGGATCACGCCCACGACGAGGGCGGTCAGGACGATGAGCGCGGTCGCGACGACCGCCATCAGCGCGGCCGCCCCGGCCTTCGCGACGAGCAGGCGGCCTCGACCGACGGGCCGGGTGAGCATGGCGCGCAGGTTGCCCCAGCTCGCCTCGGAGGCGACCACGTCGCCGGCGAAGAGCGCCACGATCAGGACGAGCAGGAACTGGCTCATGAACTGCAGCGACACCACCGGCAGGAAGAGACCGGTCCGCTCCACGAACGCCGGGAACTGCTGCACCGGACCCTGTTGGAAGGTGAGCGTCGGCGGGTTCACCTTCACGGCGATCGCGATGACGACGGGGACGACCACCGTCGTCGCGAGGACGAGATAGGTGCGCCGCCGCCGCCACTGCTTCACCATCTCGGTGCCGAACAACCCCGCCATCCCGCGGTCCCCCCGATCCGATCTGCATCCTGACGGGCGTCCCGTCCGGCTGGGGACCGGCAGGACGCGACCCTTCCTCTTATATGCGCCGGGCCACCGCCGGGTGTGGGCTGGGTGGCCTCAGACGGTGATGGGGTCTCTGGCGCCTGCGAGGCCTCTGTTGGCGTCTGGTGGCTGTGTTGATTACCGTGGGCCGCCGCATGCGCTCCCGGCTCGGCTTCGTGGCGCTGCTCGCTGCCGTGGCGACCCTGGCTCCGGTGGCCGCGTCCGCCCAGACCACGGGCGGCAACGAGCAGCAGCTGCAGGGTCAGATCGCCCAGCTCAGCCAGGCCGGCCAAGCCGCGCTCGGGAACCTGCAGGGCATCCAGGAGCAGCAGGTCACGCTCGCCGAGCGCGCCTCGCAGCTCGCCAGCCAGCTCGCCGCCGCGCAGGCTCGCCTCGACCCCCTCGCCGCGAAGGCCGGGGCGCTCGACGCCGAGGTCGCGCAGCTCCAGGCGGTCGTGAACGCGACCCAGGCCCAGCTGAACGACGCGCAGGTGGCGTTCGACCAGTCCGCCGCGCAGATGTACCGATCGGCGCGCACCGGCGCCGCGTACGAAGACCTCCTCACCGCGCAGCCCCAGGACCTCCTCGCCGAGGGCAAGTACCTCGCCATCGTCACCCAGCAGCGCCACGACCTCGTCGACCGGGTGAGCGCCCTCCGCGACGAGGCCGAGCGTCAGCGCGAGGCGATGCTCGGCGCGCAGGCCCAGGCCGACGCCGCCGCCAGCGCGGCGCGTGCCGCCCGTGACCAAGTCGTCGCGCTGCAGCAGCAGCTCGCGCCGGCGCAGGCCGCCGCGGACGCGCAGGCCGCCACCGTCGAGGCCGCCATCGCCCAGATCCAGGGCAACCTCACCGACGACCAGGCCGAGCTCGCGTCGATCCAGGGCCCCTCCGACGGGATCGCGTCGCTGCTGCGCAGCCGCGACGGCGTGGGCGGCTCGGCACGCCCGTGCGCGGTCCGCCCCGTGCCCGGCGGCGTGAACCAGCCGTTCATCCCGGGACAGCACCCCGGCATCGACCTGCACGCCAGCTACGGCGATCCGATCCACGCATGCCTCGGTGGCACCGTCATCATCGCCGCCTGGGAAGGCGGCTACGGCAACGCCGTCGTGATCGACGACGGCGGTGGGATGGCCAACCTCTACGCGCACCAGTCGCGCATGGCGGTCAGCGTCGGCCAGGTGGTCACCGCCGGCCAGGTCATCGGCTACATCGGCAGCACCGGCTACTCGACCGGCCCCCACCTCCACTTCGAGGTGCGTGTGTCGGGCAACCCGATCGACCCCGCGCCGTACCTGCCGCCCCCGGGCTAGCTGGCGGCGCCGGCTTGGTGCGTCAGCTCGCCGGACGACCCGATGCGCGCAGCATCTCGCGCCACGGATCGGTGGCCGTTCGGTCGGCGCCGTAGGGTCAGGGCGATCTACTCTTCAGGCGCCGCGCGGGCCCGTCGATCAGAGTGAGTGTCGACGACGAGGAGCACGAAATGCCCCGCTGGACCCCTGAAGAGACGCTGCGCTACTACCAGGATCTCGTGCAGCCGCACGTCCCGGAGCCGGTGCTCGCCGTCGGCGCGCTGCAGCCCGCCGGGACGTGGGGGAACTTCGGTCTGACGAAGGTTAGCCCCCTCGCGGGCATGCTCGGCCGCTCCCGCAACAACAAGAAGGCCGGGGGGCTGGCCAAGACGGGCGGGTTCCGCACGCCCAAGCTCGCGGCGATCGCCGTCACCCAGGACCGCGTCTACGTCTTCAGCCTCGGCACCAAGCGGGGGCTCCAGGTCGAGGAGCTCCTCGCGACCTGGGACCGCGCCGACCTCAGGATCACCACCGAGCCTGGGCGACTCGCCACGAAAGTCGTGGTCGACGTGATCTCCACCGACGATCACTACGAGCTCGAGGCCACGAACGTCGGCGACCAGGGGCTCACCCAGACGTTCCTCGACACCTTGACCACCCCGGCCTGACCGCCACGGGCTCCGGCCCGCGCCTGACCCGGTCCGCCCCAAGGTGGACGGACCCGACGCCACGGTGACGATGGACCTGACGGCACGCAGCGACTGGCTCTGGCGATGGGCCCGATCGCAGTGGGACGCCGAGACGGGCTTCGTGCTCAATCCGCCGGGCGGGTACGTCGAGCTGGGGTCGCTGGCCGGTCGGCACCTCGTCCGGGAGACGGCATGGTTCGCGCTCGGCGCCCTCGACCACGGCGAGGCCGACATCGCGTCCCGGGCGCTCGGCGCGGTCCTCGCCCGCCAGTACGACCGTCCCCGCGCCGCGTGGCACGGCACCTTCCCCGTGTTCGCGCACGACGACGAGCCGGGGGAGGACGCGATCGAGTGGTACAGCTACGACCCGAACTGGCGTCAGTTCGTCGGTCTCGCGCTGGCGCTCATCCTCGAGCACCACGCCGACGGGCTGCCCGGCGACGTGCGCGGCGCCTGCGAACACGCGGTCGTGCGCTGCGTTGCGGGCGAGCCGGAGCACCGGATCGCCCCGTCCTACACGAACCCCGCGCTCATGCACGCCTGGCTGTCCCGGTGGGTGGGCGAACGCTTCGGGCTGGCGCGCTGCGCCACCCGCGGTGACGAGCTGGCCGCCGCGGTCATGGAGCGGTTCCGCTCCCAGGGCACCGTCGACGAGTTCAACGCGCCGACCTACTACGGGGTCGATCTCGTCGCCGCGGCGCTGTGGTGCACCGTCGACGAGCCCGAGTGGCAGACGGCCGGACGGGCGCTGCTCGCCACGCTCGAGGACGAGCTCCGGTTCCTGTACCACCCGTCGCTTCACAACCTGTGCGGTCCGTTCACGCGGGCGTACACGCTCGACCTCGGCGCGACGGTCACCCTCTACGGCCTCTGGCGTCTCGTCGCCCTCGGTGACCCCGACGGCCTGCCGCCGCTGACCGGGGCCATCCCGCACAGCCACGACCTGTTCTTCACGCCGCTCATCGAGTGGGCGCAGCACGCGTCGCCGCTCCCGTTCCCCGCCGACGACCGGTCGCTGCCGCGCGAGCGCACGTTCGCGCCCGGGGGTGGCCGCCGGGCAACCGCTCGGTTGGCACGCGACGTCATGGTCGGCGCCGAGGAGGGTGGCGGCCGGGGCGACCAGGTCTGGGACCAGTACGTGCCCGGGACGCTGCACTGCGCGGACGACGGTGCCCTGCGGTGGCTCGCGGTGCGCGGGCAGCGGGACTGCCCGGTCGACTGCCACGTCGACGGGCCAGCCGCCCTCGTCGCCGAGCCTGGCGCGGGCGCGACGTGTCCGATCCTGCTCACGACCAGCGGCCCGGTCGAGCAGGTCACGCCGCGGTCGGTGCGGGTGGGGGCGCGGCTGCTCGCCTCGAGCGACGGTCACCTCAGCGTCGCCGCGACGTGGGACGGCCGGCCAGTCATCCGGGCCGATCACCCAAGCCGGTCCTGCCGGCTCGAGGCGACATAGAAATCCGGGGTCGCCGGTCCATCTGGCGGGCCGTCGACCGTCGTAGGGGTACCACCACCAAGGAGGAACCCATGCGATACCTGCTGATGATCTGCACCGACGAGAGCGCCGACACGGCGATGAGCCCCGACGAGGGTCAGGCCCGCCTGGCCGAGTACATGGCCTTCGGCGAGGAGATGGGCCGCCGCGGCGTGCTCCAAGGCGGCGAGCGGCTGCGTCCGACGACCGACGCCACGACCGTGCAGGTCCGTGACGGGAAGGTGCTCACAGCGGACGGCCCGTTCGCCGAGACGAAGGAGCAGATCGGCGGCTTCTACCTGGTCGACTGCAACGATCTCGACGAGGCGATCGGCGTGGCCGCCAAGATCCCCGGCGCACGCGACGGGAGCATCGAGGTGAGGCCGATCTGGGACCGGTAGCCCCCGACCCTGACGCGGCGGTCAGCGAGGCCTTCCGCGCCGAATGGGGACGGGTCGTCGCGTCCCTGATCCGGATGACCGGAGACTGGGACCTCGCCGAGGAGTGCGCGCAGGACGCCTTCGCACGAGCCATCGAACGATGGGGGTGCGACGGCGTCCCGCGCAATCCCGGCGCGTGGCTGACCACGACCGCCCGCAACCGTGCGCTGGACCGGCTCCGCCACCGCCACGTCGCGACCGCGAAGCAAAAGGACGTGGCGATGGCCACACGGTCAGAGGATCCCGACTTCGACGACAGCGGCATCGCCGACGACCGTCTCCGGCTGATCTTCACGTGCTGTCACCCGGCGCTTGCGCTGGACGCGCAGGTCGCGCTCACCCTGCGCACCCTGGTCGGACTCACCACCGCGGAGATCGCCCGTGCCTTCCTCGTGCCGGAGCCGACCATGGCGAAGCGCCTCGTGCGCGCGAAGCGCAAGATCCGACACGCCGGGATCCCGTACCGCGTCCCGCCCGCGCACCTGCTGCCCGAGCGCACCGTCGCGGTGCTCGCCGTCCTCTACCTGCTCTTCAACGAGGGCTACGGCGCGACGGCGGGCGCCGACCTCGTGCGCCACGGGCTCTGTGACGAGGCGATCCGCCTGGCGCGCACGCTCGTTGCCCTCATGCCGGACGAGCCGGAGGCGGCCGGCCTGCTCGCCTTGATGCTGCTCCACGACGCGCGACGCGTGACCCGCGTGGACGACGCCGGCGGCCTCGTGCCGCTCGAAGCACAGGACCGTGGCCGCTGGGATCGCGCCGCGATCGCCGAGGGGACCGACCTCCTTGAGTCGGCGCTGCGCCGCCGTCAGGCCGGGCCGTACCAGGTGCAGGCGGCGATCGCCGCGTGCCACGCCACCGCGGCCCAGGCCGCCGACACCGACTGGGCCGAGATCGCGCAGCTGTATCGCCGCCTCTACGACCTGGCGCCGACGCCGGTCGTGGCGTTGAACCGCGCCGTCGCGGTGGCGATGGCCGACGGGCCGGAGGCGGGGCTCGCGCTCGTCGACGCGCTGGAGGCGACGGGCGAGCTCTCGCGCTACTACCTCGTGTCCGCCACCCGAGCCGACCTCCTGCGGCGGCTTGGTCGCGCCCGCGAGGCGGCCGACGCATACCGCAAGGCCATGGCGTCGGCCGCAACGGACGCCGAGCGCCGATACCTCGCGGCGAGGCTGCGGGAGACCGAGCAGGCGTCGTGAACGGTGCGGCCGAAAGGCCGGCCGGCGCCCCGAACCGGTTCCCATAGGGTGGGCGCGTGCCGTACACGACGGGGCAGTTCGCGCTCGGGCTCGAGGGGCTCGCGCTCCTCCGAGCGGGTCCGTTCGACACCGACGAAGCGCTCGCCGCCCGGGTCGCCGAGCTCCGTGACGTTGCCAACGCGCTCGACGAGCCGGAGTACGCCGGGGAGGCCACCGGCGGGGAGGTCGCGCTGAGCCGCGGGTACGCGATGTGGGCGGCCAGCTACGACCGGTCGTTCAACCCGCTCCTCGAGGTCGAGGAGCCCGTCGTGCGCGAGGAGGTCGCCCGCTGGCCGAGCCCATCCCGGGTGCTCGACGCCGCCTGCGGGACGGGTCGGCACACGGCGCTGCTCGTCGAGCTCGGGCACACGGTGTGCGGGATCGACATCTCGCTCGAGATGCTGGCCGTGGCCCGTGACAAGGTGCCCGGCGCCCGCTTCCTCGAGGGCTCGATGGCGCCGCTCCCCTTCGACGACGGCGAGTTCGACGCCGCGCTGAGCGCCCTCGCGCTCTCGCACTTCGTCGACCCCGAGGGTCCCGTGGCGGAGCTGGCCCGGGTGGTGCGTCCCGGCGGGCGCATCCTCATCTCGGACTTTCACCCCTACATGGTCCTGCTCGGCGGGCAGGCCGTGTTCCGGACGGAGGGCGGCGTGCCGCACTTCGTCGCGAGCCACGCCCATCTTCCCGGCCACATGCTGGGCGTGTTCCACGAGGCCGGGCTCCGCGTCACGGCCTGCGTCGAGCCCACCTGGACCCAGGCCGCCGCGCTCGGCACGTTCCCCGGGATGTCCGCCACGCTGTTCGAGGAGGCGATCGCCGGGATCCCGCTCGCCATCGTGTGGGTCCTCACGCGGGACTGACGAGCGGCGTCGCCCCGGCCGCCGTCGGGCCCGAATTCCATTCCGGGGGCCGCATCGCCGATCATGAGGCATGCCCAGATCCCTGCGAGCCAGTCCGTGAGCGACGCCGTCGCGCGGTTCATCGCCGCGGCGAAGGACCCGACCGACGAGGCCGTCGCCGCGCTCGGCGAGGTCCTCGGTGAGGACGCCACGGTGATCACGCCGTTCGGCCGGGCGACGGGACCCGAGGCGATCGGCGAGCTGCTGCGCACCCCGCGGCTGCGCCGCACCCTCGGGGCCGCGACCTGGAGCACGCCGCAGCGCGACGGGCACACCGTGACCGTCGAGGCGGTGCTCCCGCCCGGGGGGATGCTCGCCGCGATCACCTCCACGATGACCGTCGCCGACGACCAGCGGCTCCGCGGCGTCGTGCAGGAGCTCGCGCTCGCGCCACCTCCCGATCCTCAGCCACTCGTGTTGCCGCCCGAGGTGAAGGCCGCGGTGGACGGCGCGACCGCGAACGGGACGCCGATCGTCGTCGCGTACGTGGATCCCGACGGCATCCCGCATCTGTCGCTGCGGGGCTCGGTGCAGGCCCACGGCGACGACCAGCTCGGGCTCTGGATCCGGGACCCGGCCGGCGGGCTGCTGCGCGCCATCCCGACGAACCCGGCGCTCACGCTCTTCTATCGAGACACCAGCCAGGCCGCGACCTACCAGTTCACCGGCCGGGCCCGGGTGGACGACGACGCCGCGTTCCGCGCCGCGATCTACGCGGGGCAGCCGGAGGGCGAGCGCAACCTCGACCCGAACCAGCGTGGCGTCGCCGTCGTCGTCGACCTCGATCGCGTCGAGGGCACCGGGCCGAGCGGGCGGTTCCGCCTCGAGCGGTAGGCGCGCCGCGTCGAGCGCGAGGCGTTGAGCGGTCGCGCGCCCGTCGGGCGCTCGAGGCCCGCGGCGAGGTCGTCGAAGGCCTCGCACAGCAGCTGGGTGAGCGACCCCGATTTCGGGCCGGCGAGCCACGTGTCGACGGCGGCGCGGAGCGCGACCGTCCCGGCACCCGCGATCAGCCGCAGCGTGAGCGGGTCGGCCGGCGCCCCAGCCCGCCGTGCGCGGTCGGCGAGCACCTCGACGACCGCGTCGTCCCAGCCGCGCTGGTACTCGGACTTGGTCGCGCGCAGGCTCGGCGTCGCCTCGATGATCGCCATCCGGGCGGCGATCCGGTCGCGCTCGTGCTCGTACTCCTGGGTCAGCGACAGCACCGCGGCCCGCAGCGCGGCCCAGGCCGAGCAGCTCGCGGGCTGGGCGGCGAGCAGGGCCACCATGCGGTCGCGGCGCTCCTCGACGTCACTGCCGAGCAGCACGTCGGACTTCGTCGGGAAGTAGCGGAAGAAAGTGCGGGGCGAGACCTCGCACGCCGCGGCGATGTCCTCGACCGTGGTGTGCTCGAACCCCTGGCGCCGGAAGAGCTCCAGGGCGGCGCACTGCAGGGCCTCCTGGGTGCGGGCCTTCTTGCGCTCCCGCAGGCTCTCGGGTGCCTCGAGGGTCACCGCCACATTGTGCCACATTCTGTCAGATGGCGGGTGGCAGCAGATGGCGCCTTGCGTTATCTGGCAGAGAGTGCCACAATCTTGCGATGCCCGTGACGCAGATCAACGAGCGCGCGAACGCGCACGCCTACGAGCGGCGCTGGTGGGTGCTCGTCGTCCTGTGCATGAGCCTGCTCATCGTCTTCGTCGGGAACTCGAGCCTGAACGTCGCCATCCCGACGCTGGCACGCGACCTGCACGCCACGGAGTCCCAGCTGCAGTGGGTCGTCGCCTCCTATTCGCTCGTCTTCGCGGGCCTGCTCTTCTCGACCGGCGCCATCGGCGATCGCTTCGGTCGCAAGGGCGCGCTCCAGCTCGGGCTCGTGGTGTTCGTCCTGGGGGCGGTGATCGCGTCGCAGGGCACCGTCATGTGGCAGCTGATCGCCGGCCGGGCCGTCATGGGCGCGGGCGCGGCGTTCATCATGCCGTCGACCCTGTCGATCCTCGTCAACGTCTTCCCACCGGAGGAGCGGGCGAAGGCCATCGCGATCTGGGCCGCGACGACCGGCGCGGCGGGCGCGGTCGGCCCCGTCGCGAGCGGGTGGCTGCTCGGGCACTTCTGGTACGGGTCGATCTTCCTCATCAACGTGCCGTTCATCGTCGTCGCGCTCGTCGCCGGGTGGTGGCTGGTACCCCGATCGAAGGACCCCGAGCAGGCCAAGCTGGACCCGGTCGGCGCGGTCCTGTCGACGGTCGGGATCGCCACGCTCGTCTACGCCCTGATCGAGGCGCCCAGCAAGGGATGGGCGAACATCGACACGATCGGCGCGTTCGCGATCGCGCTCGTCGTGCTGGCCGCGTTCTGCCTCTGGGAGCTGCGCCGACGCGACCCGATGCTCGACATCCGGTACTTTCGCAACCCGGCGTTCAGCACCGGGACGGGCGGCATGGTGCTCGTCTTCCTCGCCATGTACGGCGTGATGTTCCTGATCACGCAGTACTTCCAGCTCGTGCTCGGCTACACGCCGCTGTCCGCGGCGCTGCGGCTCCTGCCGATCGCGCCAATCATGATCGTCGTCGCCCCCTTCACGCCGCGGCTGAGCGCGCGGTTCGGTGCCCACCGGACCGTGGCGTTCGGCATGGCGCTCATCGCGGCTGGGATGCTTCTGTTCGTCCACCTCGGGCTGCACACGCCCTACCTCTACGTCGTCGTCTGCCTGCTCCCGCTCGTCAGCGGCATCGCCTTGGCGATGTCCCCGATGACCGCGGCGATCATGTCGGCCGTCCCACCCCGACGTGCCGGCGCGGGCTCGGCGACCAACGACGCGACTCGAGAGCTGGGCGCGGCCCTCGGCGTCGCCGTCCTCGGGAGCGTCGCCGCCTCGAAGTACTCGGGCGCGCTCGCCCACAGCGTCACCGGTCTCTCCGGGTCGGCGCAGCAGGCGGCGCGGGCTTCCATCGCAGGCGCGCTGCACGTCGCGGGCGAGCTGCACGGCGCCGCGGCCCAGGCCCTGGCGCTGGCCTCGAAGCTCGCGTTCATCGACGGCGTCCACCTCGCGTCGATCGCCGGCGCGGTGCTGGCCGCCGTCGCGGCTGTCGTCACCTACCGCTGCCTGCCGCACCAGCTGGTGCCCCACGGCGGGCTGCGCGGCCCGACCGAGGCCATCGAGGAAGCGGCCGAGTTCGGAATCGCCGGTGTCCCCCCGATCGTCGCCGATGACGAGCTGGAGCCGACCCTGGCGCCGCGCTCGAGTCGCCGGCGCGGGCGCGGCGGGGACTCGCCGCCCTGGCCGACCAGCGACGGTTGCCACCGCGCGTACGCTCCCAGGCCGTGCGCACCCGCCACGTGGTCGTGGTCGGCGCGGTCCTCGGGATCCTCCTGGGGAGCGGCGCGTCCCTCGGCGCCGCGAACGAGACGCCGCAGCAGGCCGACGCGGCGCTCGCGGCCGCGGTCGACCACCTCGTCGCCACGCCCGGTGGCCCGCCCCTCGTCGCGGTGGTCGTCGACCGCGGCGCCGGCCCGATGCTCGTCTCGGCGGGCACGACCGTCGCCGGCACCGAGACCCGCCCGACCGTGAGCGACCAGATGCGTCTCGCCAGCGTGTCGAAGGCCTTCAGCGGTGCCGTGGCGCTCGCCCTCGTCCGCGCCCGAACGTTGTCGTTGCGCGACACCGTCGGGCGCTGGCTCCCCTCCCTGCCCAAGGCGTGGGCGAAGGTCACCCTCTTGCAGCTGCTCAACCACACGAGCGGTATCCCCGACTTCAGCGGCGCAGAGAGCTTCGGCGCTGCGCTCCAAGCCGCGCCGTTCGCTCCGCCGCCACCGGCGCAGCTGCTCAGCTACGTCAGCGACGAGCCGCTCCAGTTCAAGGCGGGATCGCGCTACAGCTACTCGAACTCCGACAACATCATTGTCGGCCTCATGGCCCAGGCCGCGACCGGCCGTGCGTACGAGTCGCTGCTGTCCGACCTCGTGTATGCACCGTTCGGTCTCACGGCCACGAGCCTGCCGAGCGACGCGAGCCTCGCGTCGCCGCTGATCCACGGCTACCAGCTCACCACGGGCCAGCCGCCGGAGGACGTGACCGTGACGTTCGCCCCCGGCTGGGCGTGGGCATCCGGCGGCATCAACTCCACCTTGGGCGACGCGGACCGCTTTGTCCGCGCGTATGTGCGTGGCGCGGAGGCCGACCCTCGGACCCTCGAGGCCCAGGACCACTTCGTCGCGAACTCCAAGTCCGAGCCGCCGGGTCCGGGGACGAGCCACGCCGGGCTGGCCATCTTCGAGTACCAGACCCGGTGCGGCACCGTCTACGGGCACACCGGCAACACCCCGGGCTACACCCAGTTCCTCGCGTCGACGAGGAACGGCGCGCGGTCGGTCGTGGTGACCGTCAACGCCCAGATCACGCCGAAGAGCAACCCCGAGCTCTTCAAAGAGCTCCGCGCCGTCTACACCCTTGCCGTCTGCGCGGCCCAGGCGGCGCCGTCGAAATAACGCCGCGTCAATCCGAACGGTCGCGCTCCTCGCGTACCGCGCCGAGCACTTCGAGCTCGATCCGATCCTTCGGTCGTCCCGCGGCGCGCTTCATGCGGATGAGGTCATCGAGGTCACAGACTCACGAAGGCGCGAGTCGTCGGGCCACGTCGGCGAGCACCGGGAACTCGGCGGACTCCTGGACGCAGCGGGCGAAGAGCCACAGCACCAGGCGATCCGCGTCCAGCGCGAGGAGCTCGGCGACGCGTCGGGCGAACCGACGCGGGTCGGCGTGCAGGCGCTCCTCGCAGTTCAGGAGGTGCTGGAGTGCGTCGTACGTCGGATCGCCGACGAAAGGCTTGGGGTCGATCATGAGCCACGGCTCGCGTCGCGATGCCAGCACGTTGCCGGCGTGGAGGTCCGTCGCGAGGAGCACCTGGCGCGTCGCAGTCCTCGGGAGCGACCGAAACAGCAACAGGCCGGCCCGCACGAGACCGGGATCGAGGGTGGCGGGGTCGGGTGGGGTGCGTTCGCACGCGTCGGCCCAGGCGTCACAGAGGCTCTGGAGGGGACGGAACGGTCGACCGATTGGCGAGGCGCGCCAGAGACGAGGCAGGAGCGACGCGAGGACCGCGTCTTGTTCGGGCTCGGGCCGGCCGCGCAGCGGGGTGCCCGGCGTGCAGCGCTCGAGGAGCAGGACCGAGGTGTCGCCGGTGGCGTCGTGGGCGTGCAGCCGTACCGCGCCGTCGCCGTCCCACGCCATCAATCCGTCCGGCTCGTGCTCGGCCTCGTCGTGGCGCCAGCCGACCTTCAGCACGAGGCCGGTGCCGTCGCTGGTCCGGGCGGGGGCGACCCACGACGTGAGGCCGCCGGGCTGATACGGCTCGCCGAGCTCGAGCGACCACCGCTGCTGGACGTCGGCGACGATCCTCGGGAGTCCCGCGATCCACGCGCGCCGCTCGTCACTCCGGCGCGCCCCCTCGACGAGCGCGCGCGGCATCGACAGCGCCACGGCCTCCATCTTGGCGTACGCAGCGCGGGGTGACGTGCGGATTGCCGGGGTGTGCGACGCCCCAGATGACCAACCACGCGGGCCGTACACTCCCGCGCCGTGCCCCAGCCGCCGCCGCCGACGATGCGCACCGGGAAGATCTGCTACTTGGAGATGCCGTCGCGCGACGTCCAGGAGTCGGCGGCGTTCTACGAAGCCGCGTTCGGGTGGCACATCCGCTTCCGCGACAGCGAGCGTCCGTCGTTCGACGACACGACGGGCCAGGTCAGCGGCGCGTTTGTCCGGGACCGCACGCCCGACCCGGAGCCCGGAATCATGATCTACATCATGGTGGCGAGCGCGGCCGTGGCGGCCGACGCCGTCGTCGCCGCGGGCGGCTCGATCGTCTCGCCGGTCGGCCACTCCGGCACCGAGGTGCTCGCCACCTTCCTCGACCCGACCGGCAACCTCCTCGGCATCTACCAGCAGCCCGGCCTGGCGGAGGCCGAAGCGGGCGCCTGAGACGGCGCGGTGCGACCAAAGCCTCGGACAGGTCCCGGCGATGGTGGTAAGGGTGCGGCCGTGGATCCCCGGCTCGACACGAACCGCGCCTGGTGGGACGAGAAGGTCGCGCTCCATGCCGGCTCGTCGTTCTATGACGTGGAGGCTGTGCGCGCCGGCGCGTCGGCGCTCGATCGGATCGAGCGGGTCGAGGTCGGCGAGGTGCGAGGCGAGTCCCTGTTGCACCTGCAATGCCACTTCGGGCTGACGACGCTCTCGCTGGCTCGGGAGGGCGCGCGGGTGACCGGCGTCGACTTCTCACGGTCGGCCATCGACCTGGCGCGACGGCTGGCGGCCGAGTTCGACCTGGACGCCCGGTTCGTGTGCTGCGACCTCTACGACACCCCGGAACAGGTGCCGGAGACGTTCGACGTCGTCTTCACCTCCTACGGGGTGCTGAGCTGGCTGCCGGACCTCGCCGGCTGGGCTGGCGTCGTCGCCGGCGCGCTCCGCCCCGAAGGTCGCCTCCACCTGATCGAGCTGCACCCCGCGGCGTGCATGTTCGACGACGAGCGCCACGACGTGCGGCTTCGCTATCCGTACTTCCGCGGCGACGAGCCCCTCCGCAGGGAGCGGTCGGGCAGCTACGCCGTCCCCGACGCGGACACGACCGAGCAGGTCACGTACGCCTGGCCCGCGGCGATCAGCGACGTCCTCACCGCGCTGCTGGACGCCGGGCTCCGGATCGAGTCGTTCCACGAGTACCCGACGTGCCACGAGCAGCTGCGACCCTGGCTCGTCCCGACGGGCGACGGCGAGTGGTCCGCCCCGCCGGCGCTCCCCGCCGTCCCGCTCGTGTATGCCCTCCGCGCCACGCGGCCCGCCTGACGGCCCGCGTCAGCGGTGCCCCTGAAGGGCTTCCACGCGGACGCCCGGAGTGCGAACATACGTTCGTGTTCGGGGAGGCGACGGTCCTGCATGCCGACCTCGACGCCTTCTACGCCTCGGTCGAGCAGCGAGACGACCCGCGGCTGCGTGGGCGGCCCGTGATCGTGGGCGGCGGGGTCGTCCTGGCGGCGAGCTACGAGGCCAAGGCCTTCGGCGTGCGCACGGCGATGGGTGGCCGCCAGGCCCGCGAGCTGTGCCCGCGGGCCGTCGTGGTCGCGCCCCGCATGTCCGCGTACGCGGAAGCCAGCAAGGCCGTGTTCGAGGTCTTCGAGCAGACGACGCCCCTCGTCGAGGGGATCTCGATCGACGAGGCGTTCCTCGAGGTCGGCGGACTCCGCCGCGTCTCGGGTTCACCCGTCGAGATCGCCGCGCAGCTGCGGCGCGACGTCCGTGAGCAGGTCAACCTCCCGATCTCGGTCGGGGTGGCGCGCACGAAGTTCCTGGCGAAGGTGGCGAGCGCCGTCGCGAAGCCCGACGGCCTGCTCGTCGTCCCCCCCGACGAGGAGCAGGCGTTCCTCCATCCGCTGCGGGTCGAGCGGCTCTGGGGTGTCGGCCCGGTGACGGCGCGCAAGCTCCATGACCGCGGGATCCGGACGATCGGCGAGATCGCACGCCTCCCGGCGCCCACGCTCGTCGCGATGCTCGGTCGTGCGTCGGGTTCGCACCTGCATGCGCTCGCCCACAATCGCGACCCGCGCCCGGTGCACGTCGGGCGTCGCCGGGGCTCCATCGGCTCGCAGCGCGCGCTCGGCCGACCCTGGACGTCGCCCGCCGAGGTCGACACGGCCGTGGTCGGGCTCGTCGACCGGGTCACCCGCCGCATGCGCGACGCCGGGCGCGTCGGGCGGACCGTGACCGTGCGACTCCGCCTCGCCGACTTCTCGCGCGCCACGCGCTCGCACACGTTGGGTGCCGCGACGGCACACACACCGACCATCCTCGCGGCGGCACGAACCCTGCTCCAGGGCGTGCAGACCGTCATCGAGCAGGAGGGGCTCACGCTCGTCGGGCTCTCCGTCGGCAACCTCGACGACGAGCACGCCGTGCAGCTGGCGCTCCCCCTCGACCGGCGGAGCGGCGACGCCCTCGACGGGGCGCTCGACGACGTCCGCGAGCGCTTCGGGTCGGCGGCCGTGACCCGCGCCGTCCTCCTCGGACGCGACCAGGGACTCACGGTGCCGCTCCTCCCCGACTGAGCGAGGCGCCGGCGGGCCGTGCCGCTGGGGCGCCTGCCATACTCACCCCATCGTCGCCATCGGGCTGCTCCTCGTCATCGCGCTGTTGAGCTACCTGATCATCAACGCGATTTGGCGGCGGCGCCGTTCGCTGGTGGGAGTCCGGGGGTTCGGGACGTCCGCGGACATCGGTCGCCTCCACGACGTGCCACGGGTGCGCTTCGGCGAGCTGACCGTCGTCGGGCCCGAGCGGGCGCGGCTCGTGCTCGTCCCGGCGAGCGACGCCGGGGTGAAGGCGGCCGACGCCGAGGCCGAGTACCTCGTGGCGGTGGCCGCCGACGAGCCCGCGTTCGACATCCTGCGCGACTGGCAGGCGAATCAGCGGGTGCTCGGTGCCGTCGCGCCGAACGACAGCCGGATCCTTCGCCTGCGCTCCCTCGACGACCTGCAGCCGCTCACGCTGCGACGGCTGGACGACTGAACCGCCCGGTGTTCAGTCCGGGGTCGGGGCGGGCTCGGGCGGCGCCCAGAAGGGTGGATGGTGGGGGAGCCGGTCGAGGGCCGCGTGGAGCGCCTCGAGGTCCTCGCGATCGAGCGCGATGAGGTCCTCCGGCGGTGTGGCCAGCCGCTCGGTGAGCAGCGCTCGCACCTTGGCGCCCTCCGCGGTCAGCACGACCGCCTTGACGCGACGATCGCCGGGATAGGGACGGCGCTCCACGAGGCCGCGCTCCTCGAGTCGGTCGACGAGCCACGTGGCGTTCGACGCGTCGCAGGCCAGGGCGTGCGCGAGCTCGCCCATCGGCTTGCCGAGGTGCTCGTCGAGCTCGAACAGCGTCTTGGTGTGCCCCGGCGTCAGGCCGAGCTCGCGGGCGACCTCCATGTGGGTCTCGCGATGGGCAAAGAAGTAGTTGGTGATCTGCCCCCAGACCTCGCCCGCCAGTTCCCCCTTCGTGACCCTTGTCACGCCCACGATCCTACGCCTTCCTACGCACGCTCGGAGTGTTGAAGCACCGGAAATCTAACGAGGCTCCGATATTTGACATCATTCAAGGATATCGCGTAGTGTGCACGGCATGGAACGCATCGCACCGACCGGGCCCGCCATCCGCACCGAGGAGCTCGGCAAGTCGTACGGGGACGTGATGGCCCTGGGCGGCGTGTCGCTCGAGGTGCCGGCCGGCAGCGTGCTCGGGCTGCTCGGCCCGAACGGCGCAGGGAAGACCACGCTCGTGCGGATCCTCGCGACGTTGCTCCGGCCCGACCGGGGCCGCGCCGAGGTCCTCGGCCAGGACGTCACCGTCGACCCGACCGCCACCCGGGCCTCCATCGGCCTCACCGGGCAGTACGCGGCCGTGGACGAGAACCTCACCGCCCGCGAGAACCTCCGCCTCGTCGGACGCCTCACCCACCTGCCGGGCCGCGTGATGAACCGCCGCGCCGACGAGCTGCTCGAGCGCTTCGACCTCGGGCACGCCCGGGACCGGCTGGTGCGCACGTTCTCCGGCGGCATGCGGCGCCGCCTCGACCTCGCGGCGGCGCTCGTCCACGAGCCGCCCGTGCTCTTCCTGGACGAGCCCACCACCGGGCTGGACCCGCAGGGACGCACCGAGCTCTGGGCCTTCATCGAGGAGCTCGTCCGGGGCGGGACGACCCTGCTGCTCACGACCCAGTACCTCGAGGAAGCCGACCGGATCGCCGATCACATCATCGTGATCGACCACGGCACCGTGATCGCCGAGGGGACCGCCGGCGCCCTGAAGTCCCGGCTCGGGACGACGGTCATCGAGGTGGCCTTCGACGATCCCGACGCGGCGCGCGGCGCGGCATCGCGCCTGCACCGCATCGGGGAGCTCGCGCTCGACGGCAACGAGGTGCGCGTCAACGTCACCGATGGCGCGCACGCCATGCTGGAGACCGTCCGCGTCCTCGACGCCGAGCACCTCGAGCCCCGCGCCCTGGCGCTGCGCGAGCCGACGCTCGACGACGTGTTCCTGACCCTCACCGGCCGCCCGGTCGACGACGAGAAGGAGGCCGTCAACCAATGACCGCCACCACCACCACCACTGCCGACACCATGCTCGCCTCCCCGTCCCTGCCCCGGGTCCGGAGGCCCGCCGTCGTCGCCGACGCCGTCACCATCGCGTGGCGCAACCTGTTGAACATCCGCCGCAACCCGCAGCTGCTGATCTTCGCCACGATCCAGCCGGTCATCTTCGTGCTCATGTTCCGGTACGTGTTCGGCGGCGCGATCCGGGTCCCCGGTATCTCCTACGTCAACTTCCTCATGCCCGGCATCTTCGTGCAGACCGTGGTGTTCGGCTCCCTGACCACCGGCGTCGGTCTCGCCGACGACCTCCACAAGGGCCTGATCGACCGGTTCCGTTCGCTCCCGATGGCCCGCTCGGCCGTGCTCCTCGGCCGCACCCTCGCCGACCTCGTCCGCAACCTGTTCGTCGTCGCGCTCATGTGCCTCGTCGGCGTGGCGGTGGGCTGGGACCCAACCGGCGGCCCGGTCGCCGTCCTCACCGGTGTCGCGCTCGTGCTCGCCTTCGCCTACTCGCTGTCGTGGGTGTTCGCGATCGTCGGGCTCTCGGCGCCGGACAGCGAGACGGCCCAAGCGGCGTCCTTCCCGATTCTGGCGCCCCTTGTGTTCGCGTCCTCCGCGTTCGTCCCGGTGTCCTCGATGCCGTCCTGGCTCCAGGTGTTCGCGAAGCACCAGCCGGTCACCGCGGTCGTCGACGCCGTCCGCGCCCTCACGATCACGGGCACCGGTGGCACGCACCTGCTCAGCGCGGTGCTGTGGATCGCCGGGATCATCGCGGTCTGCGCGCCCCTCGCCGTCCGCCGCTACCAGCGCGTCACCTAAGCGAGCTCACGCCCGTCCTTGGATCCACCATCCCCCGGAGGACCCGTGCTGCAACGACTCGCCCACGCCTGTTACCGCCACCGTTGGCGGGTCGTCCTGCTGTGGCTCGCAGCACTCGTCGCGGTCAACATCATCGGCTCGCAGATCGGGTCGAACTACTCGCAGAGCTTCTCGTTGCCCGGCACCGAGTCGCAGCGGGCGATCGACCTGCTCCAGGCGCGGTTCCCCGCGAAGGCCGGCGACTCCGGTCAGATCGTCTTCGCTGACGCCGCCGGCGTGCGCGACCCGGCCGTCGAGGCTCGCATGAGCGACGTCTTCGCGCGTGTCGCCCACGTCGCGGGTGTGACCGGCGTCGACAGCCCCTACGCCGGGAACGGCGCCCGGCAGATCTCGACGGATGGGACCGTCGCGTACGCGACCGTCGACTTCGCCGCGCGCGGCAACCAGATCCCGACCCAGAGCACCGACTCGATCGAGAGCATCGCATCGGCCGCCGGGGCGCCCGCGCTCCACGTCGAGCTCGGCGGCCAGATGTTCCAGTCGAAGCCGGCGTTCGGCGCCACCGAGCTCATCGGCATCGTCGCTGCGATCATCATCCTGCTGGTCGTGTTCGGCTCGGTGCTCGCCATGGGACTGCCGATCATGACTGCGCTCGCCGGGATCGGGATCGGCCTGGCGCTCGTCGAGATGATCTCGCAAGTGCTCTCGACGCCGAACTTCGCGACCGAGCTCGCCGCGATGATCGGGATCGGCGTCGGCATCGACTACGCGCTCTTCATCGTCACCCGCTACCGCCAGGGCCTGCAGGAGGGGCTCGACCCCGAACCGGCGGTGGTGCGGGCGATCGACACGTCCGGTCGGGCGGTGGTGTTCGCCGGCACGACGGTGATGATCTCGGTCCTCGGCCTCTACCTCATGGGCGTGTCGTTCGTCCAAGGCCTCGCGATCGGCACGTCGCTCACCGTCGCGCTCGTCATGCTCGCGGCGATCACCCTCCTGCCCGCGGTGCTCGGCTTCGCCGGGCGGGGCATCGACAGGCTGTCCGTCCCCGGCCGGCGGACCCGCGAGGGCCACGCCCGCGAGAGCGTCTGGTTCCGCTGGAGCCGCGTCGTGCAGCGCCGCCCGTGGCCGGCGCTGCTCGGCACGCTCGTCGTCCTCGGCGTCCTCGCCGTCCCGCTCTTCAGCCTCCGGATGGGCTTCAGCGACGCCGGCGGCAACCCGACGAGCGACACCACCCGCCGGGCCTACGACACGCTGGCCCGAGGCTTCGGTCCCGGGTTCAACGGACCGCTGACCCTCGCCGCCGAGTTCCCGCCGGGCACGAGCGTCGGGGACCTCTCGGGCCTCGTCGGCGCCCTGCGCCAGACGCCGGGCGTCGCCGAGGTCGGCCAGCCCGTGCTGAGCCCCGACCGGACCGCCGCGGTGATCCAGGTCATCCCGACGACGTCGCCCCAGGCGGCGCAGACCACCGACCTCGTCACGACGCTGCGCGACCGCGTCGTCCCCGACGCGGTGCGCGGAACCCCCGTCGTGGTGCACGTCGGCGGTCTCACCGCGGCGACCATCGACGTGTCGAACACCCTCTCGGCCCGGCTGCCGCTCTTCATCGGCGCAGTCCTGGCGCTCAGCTTCCTGCTCCTGCTCGTGGTGTTCCGCAGCGTGCTCGTGCCGCTCAAGGCGGTGATCATGAACCTGCTGTCGATCGGGGCGGCGTACGGCGTCATCGTCGCGGTGTTCCAGTGGGGCTGGCTCGACAGCGTCGTCGGCATCAGCAAGACAGGACCGATCGCGCCGTTCATCCCGATGATGATGTTCGCGATCACCTTCGGGCTCTCGATGGACTACGAGCTGTTCCTGCTCTCGCGGATCCGCGAGGAGTACGACCGGACCCACGACAACGCGCTCGCCGTAGCCGACGGCCTCGCCGCGACGGCGCGGGTCATCACGGCCGCGGCCCTGATCATGGTCACCGTGTTCCTGAGCTTCGTGACCGGCAGCGAGCCCACCCTCAAGCTGTTCGGGCTCGGGCTCGCGGCCGCGATCTTGATCGACGCGACGCTGGTCCGGATGGTGCTGGTCCCCGCGACGATGGAGCTGCTCGGCGACCGCAACTGGTGGCTCCCGCACTGGCTCGACCGGCTGCTCCCACGTCTGCACGTGGAAGCCGCGCCGACCCCGGTGCCGCCGCCCGACGAGGTCAGCCCGCCGCGCGAACCCGTGCCCGTCTGATCGGCGGGATCCCGCTCAGCTGACCGGGCGGCCCATCCCGAAGTGCGCGGCGGGCACCGGGCCGCTCGACGGCGACCAGTGCACCGTCGCGATCGCGCCGTCGGCGCCGGCGTCGACGCGCACCGTGCCCATGCCGAGCCCGGACGGCTTCCCCACGGCGTCGGGCAGGTTCTTCGGGTTCGTGCGCCGTGTGTCGTTCGGGCCGTGCGGCGTCCCGGTGGAGTCCCAGACCTGGACGAGGTAGCTGTCGGTTCCCGAGGGCTGCGGCATGCTCGCCACGACGAAGGCGTGGCCGCGGGAGGTGTGGTCGCGGCCTGGCTCGTTCGAGCTCGACGCGCTGTCGTAGGACCACGCCACGACGTCGCCCGGGCGCAGGTCGGCGACGTGGCTGACGGGCTCCCAGCCGGTCTGGGTGCCGTCGAGCGTCGCGAACAGGTGCACGAACACCCCGGGGGCGGGCACGCGGTTGGGGGCGATGTGGTACTCGTCGCGGATCGTCGCGTCGGCGAGCGGCGTCGCCTGGCTCATCGCGTAGGCCACGAACCCGACACAGTCGTAGTAGTAGGTGCCCGCCTCGGCGTTCTCGACGTCGTGGTGCTGGTAGCGGGTCGCCGTCATCGTCGTGTACTCCCGCACGGCCTCGCCCAGCAGCGGACCGGCCGTCGAGGTGTCGGCACGGGGCGACGGGGCGCCGTGGCGTGCCGTGGCGGGAGCGGCGCGCGCGGCGCTCGCCGGCGCGGCCAGCGCCGCGGTGGCGACGACCGCCGCCACGACGGCCCCCACACGGGCGCCGACCAGCACGCGGGCCGCGTTCGAGCGCCGGACCGTGCGGGGTTCCATGATCCGGTATCGGTGGCTCCCTGGGGGCCCTTGAGGCGGGCGCGCGCAGCGCACGAGTCGCCGGATCGCGGCCCGCACGATCGCATGCCACGCCAACCCCTCCGGCCTCGACGACGGCTTTAGCCTGCGGCGCGATGCGCTTCGGTCTGCACGTGCCCCAGCTCGGCGTGCTCGGGGAGCCCGACGCACTGGTCGGCCTGGCGCGCGCCGCCGAGACGGCCGGCTGGGACGGCGTCTTCCTCTGGGACCACCTGATGCACGCCGGGGATCTCCCGGCATGCGACCCGTGGGTCGTGTTGGGGGCGATCGCCGCGGTCACGTCGCGGGTCCGCCTCGGACCGCTCGTGACGCCGTTGCCCCGTCGACGCCCGTGGAAGGTGGCGCGGGAGGCCGCGACCCTGGACCGACTGTCCTCGGGGCGCGCCGTGCTCGGCGTCGGGATCGGCACCGACCGATACCGAGAGTTCAGCGCGTTCGGCGAGGACGCCACCGACGACCGGAGCCGAGCGACGCGACTCGACGAGGCACTGACCGTCATCACGGAGCTGTGGCGCGGCGAGCGCGTCCGCCACGCCGGACCGCACTGGACGGTCGACGACGTGCTGCAGATCCCGCCACCGATCCAGTCCCCCCGAATCCCGATCTGGTGCGCCGCGATCTGGCCGCACCGTGCGCCGGTGCGTCGTGCCGCCCGCTGGGACGGCATCGTGCCGGTCGGACGTCTCACGCCCGACGACGCCCGCGCCCTGCTCACCGAGGTTCACCGCCAGCGAACGCTCGACGGTCCCTTCGACCTCGTGGTGCCGAGCGCGGCCGCGACGACGACCGACCTCACGGCCTACGACGAGGCCGGCGCGACCTGGTGGCTGCACTCGCTCAGCCCAGGGGACGCACTCGACGCGGTGCGCGGCGTCGTGGAGGCGGGCCCGCCCCGGTAGGCGCGCGGCCGTGCCGGCCTCAGTCCGGGCTCGGGTCCTCGAGCTGCTCCATGAACTCGAGGCGGATGCCCCCCGGCGCCGCGACGAACGCGATGCGCCGCGTGCCGAAGGCGCCCGAGACGACCGTCGGGCCCCACAGCACGTCCTGGCCTTCGAGCTCACGCTCGAGGTCGTCCGTGAACAACGCCGGATGCAAGAAGCACTCGGCCGGCAGCTCCACGGCGTCCTCATAGATCGCTCGGGTGAACAGGGACACCATGACCGGCCCGAGGTACACGTCGGCGCGCTCGCCCCCCGCCCACATCATGCGATCGCGCACCGTTGCACCGAGGCGCTCGAAGTACTCGAGGCTCGCGTCGAGGTCGGCGACCTTCAGCGCCAGGTTCGCCATGCCGGTGACCGCCACCGTGTGATCCTAGAAGCGGCAGCCGCGCCGCGGATGCGTCGCGACGTGTGTCAGACGCTCGACAGGTTGCGCGCGCCGACGTACTGTCGGCCGCTGAAGGGATGGCCTTCGAACCTGAGGGGGGTTCATGCTCGCAATCAGCACGATGAGTCCGACCGCCAGCTCGATCTTCTATGTGGTCGGGGTCCTGCTATTCCTCGCGGCCGGCGTCGGCTTCAAGCCGGCCGGTGACCGCGTCCACTTGTTGGCCCTCGGTCTCGCCGCGGTTTTCTTCGTCGTCATGTGGAACCAGCTCGCGCTGACCTGACCCGCAGCTCGCCGACCGCGGTCGCACTCGAGACGCGGCCGTGCGGAGGCGCGCTGGCACGCGAACCGGCGTCGCGCACGCGCTCGCACGTGCGCGACGCCGATTTCGCGTCGTGCGAGGCATCCGCGCGCCGCACGGGTCCTGCACGCGGGCGAGCGGCGCCCAAGCCTGACATCGACGTCAGGGATAGTGTCCCGGAATGGCCGAGGGGGCGCTGTTCGAGTTCACCGTCCCCGACGAGCTGCTTCAAGAAGCGGTCGCCAAGCATCGAGACCAGGACCTCGTCGCCGACCTCGCGGTGATGCCGGGCACGGGTGAAGGGAAGCCGCCGCCCCTGACCGGCATCCTCCGGTCGAACGGCTTCTCGCCGCTCGTCGCCATGACCGCGGCGGCGTTCGTGCCGGGCATGGTCGTGAACGGCATCGCCGTCCTCGGCCCGAACGTCCAGCGCACGTTCCACCTGAGCCTCGCGGGCCTGGGGGCGGTCGGGTTCGTCGCCGCCGTCGCCCAGATCGCCTGGGGCCTGCCGGTGGCGATCGCCGGTGACCGGGGCAGCCGCAAGGTGGTGACGGCCGTCACCCTCTTCATCTTCGCCGGCGCGATCCCGCTCATGGCCTTGTCGCCGAACGTCTGGGCGTTCACCTTCTTCTACCTCATCGCCGCGATCGCGTTCGGCACGTCCGACACGGTGATGAACTCCTACCTGGCCGACGCGTATCCCACCGAGGCGCGCGCCCGCGTCTTCGCGTGGCGCAACGTGTCCGACCCGCTCGCCCAGACGATCGGCGTCCTCATCATGACGACGGTCGCGTCGGCCACCGGTGACTGGCGCTGGTCGCTCCTCGTCGGTCTCGTCGCCGTGCCCGTCGCCTTCTGGGTTCTCAGGGTCCGCGAGCCCGTCAAGGGCGAGAACGAGTCGCACCACATCCTCAAGAGCTCGGGGATGGACATCTCCGGGCAGCAGGAAGCAGCCCCGAAGGTGCTGCTCGGTCCCGCGGTGACGCGCATCATGCGCATCCGCTCCCTCTACTACGAGCTCGTCGCGGTCGCGATCCTCGGCTTCGCGGGCACCGGCGTGCCGCTGTTCGGCTCGATCTACTACAACCGGGTCTGGCACCAGGGCACCGGTGCCGTCGGGCACATCTACGTGATCATCGGCCTCGCCGCGTTCCTCGGCCTCCCCGTCGCCTGGGCCGCCGGGGACCGGCTGTTCCGACGTGCGCCCCAGAAGCCGCTGCAGCTCGCGGCGCTCTGCATCGTCTTGTACGGCGGCCTCTTCGCCATCTCGCTCTACATGCCCCAGCTGTGGATGGTGGTGGCGCTGCAGTTCCTGGCCAACGTCGCGGTCGCGCCGCTGTCGATCTCGATCTTCCAGACGCTGGCCGCCACCGCGCCGCCCGAGATGCGCTCGATCACGTTCGCGCTCTTCGGCGTGTACGGCCTGGTGTTCGGCGGCTTCGCCGGCGCCGTCGTGCTCGGCGCCTTCGCCGACGCGGTCGGCGTCACGGCCGCGCTGACCCTCATCGGGCCGGTCTGCGCGGCCGGCGGCGTCCTGCTCTACATCGGGTCACGGTACGTGCGCCGGGACATCACCCTCGTCATCGAGGACGTCCTCGAGCGCTACGCCGAGGGCAAGCGCCGGCAGTCGGGCGGCGCGATCCCCGCCCTGCAGATCCACAACCTCGACTTCTACTACGGCACCAACCAGGTGCTCTTCGACATCAACCTCGAGGTCTTCGACGGCGAGATGGTGGCCCTCCTCGGCACCAACGGGGCCGGCAAGTCGACGCTGCTGCGGGCGGTGGCGGGCCTCGAGCATCCGCACCGGGGCGTCGTCCGTATCGCGGGTGCGAACTGCACCTACCTCGAGCCGGAGCAGATCATCGGGCAGAGCGTGGCGCTGCTCGTCGGCGGGAAGATGACGTTCCCGGGCCTCACGGTGCGCGACAACCTGCGGGTCGGCGAGCACACCATCCGCCGCGACGGGCCCCGTGCCCGGGCCGCGATGGACGAGGCCCTCGGGACCTTCCCCGAGCTCGCCCCCCGCCTCGACCAGGCGGCCGGGACGCTCTCGGGCGGCGAGCAGCAGATGCTGGCGCTCGCCCGCGTGATGATGACGAAGCCTCGGCTTCTCATGATCGACGAGCTGGCGCTCGGGCTGGCGCCGAAGACCGTGGAGCACCTCATGGACATCGTCCGCCGGCTCAACGCCGACGGCACGACGGTCATCCTCGTCGAGCAGAGCGTCAACCGGGCGATGAGCCTCGCGCCGCGAGCGTTCTTCATCGAGCGCGGCGAGCTCCGCTTCGACGGCCCGACGAGCGAGCTGATTCAGCGGGACGACCTGCTGCGCCCGGTGTTCCTCGCCGAAGCCACCGCCGGTCTGGGGTAGCCGCGGTGTCGTTCCCGAGCTTCGTGATCGTCGAGGGGGTCATCACCGGCCTCGGCTACGGCCTGCTCGCGCTCGGCCTCGTCCTCATCTACCGGACGAACCGCGTCCTCAACTTCGCGCAGGGCCAGCTCGGCGTCGTGGCCGCCGTGTTCATGGCCAAGCTCGCGTCCGACTTCCACTTCAACTACTGGATCGCGCTCACCGTCTCACTCGGCCTGGCCGCGGGCGCCGGCGCGCTCTGCGAGCTCACACTGCGGCGCATCTTCAACCGCCAGCGGGTCCTCGTGATGGTGGCGACGATCGGCCTGTCGCAGGTGCTCTTCCTCTTCACCGCGCTGCCGTTCGTGCGCCCGAAGAAGCTGGCCCAGCCGTTCCCGGTGCCGATCAACCTGACGTTCAGCATCAACGGCTTCGCGTTCACGTCCGGCCAGGTGCTGACGCTCATCGTGGCGCCGATCGTCGCCCTGTCCATCGCGGCGTTCGTCAAGTTCTCGCCGTGGGGTCTCGCGATGCGCGCCATGTCGGAGAACGCGGACTCGGCGCGGCTCTCGGGCGTCTGGGTGCGGCGGACGTCGACGGTCGCGTGGACCCTCGCCGGCGTGCTCTCCGCGTTTGCGGCCATCCTGAACGCGCCGGGGCAGACCACGGTGCTCACCCAGGTGCTCAGCCCGGACCTGCTCGTGCTCGCGCTCATCGCCGGGCTCGTCGGCGCCATGTTCAACCTCACGGTCGCGTTCGTCGCCGGAATCGGCCTCGGCGTCGTCGTCGAGGTCCTCAACTGGAACATCGCCAACCCGGCGACGGTCGAGCTGATCCTCTTCGGGATCCTCCTGCTCGTCCTGCTCGTGCGCGTCGCCGCCCTCCAGAAGGGCGCCCGGAGCGGGGAGCGCTCGACCTGGCTGTCGGGCGCCGCCGACTTCCGACGGCGCGCCGGGCAGCTGCGCGAGCGCGTCGGGAACGCCGGCGTGCTGGCGACGGTCGTGATCGTCGCGCTGCTGCCGTTCGTCATCAGCACGGGCCGGTCGTTCCTCCTCTCCCAGATCTGCATCTACGGGGTGGTCGCGCTCTCCCTCACCGTGCTCACCGGCTGGGCCGGACAGGTGTCCCTCGGCCAGTTCGGGCTCGTCGCCGTCGGCGCGATCATGGCGGCGCATCTCGGGAGCAGCGTCCCGCTGGTGCTGCTGCTGCCCTTCGCGGGGGCGGTCACGGCCGCGGTCGCCGTCGTCGTCGGGCTCCCGGCGCTGCGCGTGCGCGGCCTCTACCTCGCGGTGAGCACCCTCGGGTTTGCGCTGTTCATGCAGGAGTCGGTGCTCTCCACGCCTTGTGCCCACGTGCCCGTGATCGGCAAGACCATCTGCACCGGACTGCCCGACCCGCAGTCCACGCTGCTCGCGCGCCCGACACTCTTCGGGCTGAGCCTTGGGTCCGAGCGCGCCTTCGCGTGGTTCTCACTCGGCATCCTGATCCTGTCGGTGCTCATGGTGCGCGTGTGGCGCGACCGGGGTGTCGCCCGACGGCTCGTCGCGGTGCGCGACAACGAGGTCGCAGCGGGCGCAATGGGGATCCCGGTCGTACGCACGAAGCTGCTCGCGTTCGCCCTGTCCGGGTTCATGGCCGGCTACGCCGGCGTGTGCTTCGCGTTCGCGACGGAGCGCATCAGCGCCTCGACGTTCGATCCGGCGGTATCGATCCTCGTCATCTCGATGGTGGTGATCGGCGGCCTCGGCTCGATCCCGGGCGCGGTGCTCGGCGCCGTCTACCTCGTCGGGCTGCCCGCCATCTTCGGTACGACGTCGACCATCCAGTTCATCACGAGCGGGTTCGGGCTGCTCGCGTTCATCCTCTATCTCCCGGGTGGGCTCGCCGAGATCCTCCACCGCATCGGGGACCTCGCCACGTCGGCCATCGTGCGATTGCGCGACGGTCCACCGGGCCCAACGGCGCCGGCGCCGAGCGACGAGCCGCCGCCGCCGAAGCCCGACGAGCTCGTCGAGGAGGTCGTCGGATGAGCCCGGCCGACGGGCGCGGGCCGGCGCGCCTCGAGATCGAGGACCTCGTCGTCTCCTTCGGCGGCGTCCGGGCGGTTGACCACGTCAGCCTCGTCGCCGAGCCGGGCCGCATCGTCGGGCTCATCGGCCCGAACGGGTCGGGCAAGACGACCATGCTCGACGCGGTGTCGGGCCTCGTGAGCCCGTCGGCCGGGCACGTGCGCGTCGACGGCCAGGACCTGGCGGAGTACCTGCCCGAGGAGCGGATCACGGTCGGGATGGTCCGGTCGTTCCAGGACTGCCAGCTGTTCCCCGAGCTCTCCGTCGAGGACACGCTGCTGCTATGCGAGGACGCTCGCCGCGACGTCCGGGTCTTGTCCTCCACGCTGCAGATGCCGTGGGCGCGACGGGCCGAGCGAGAGAAGCAGCGGGCCGTCGGCGACGTCATCGACGCGTTCGGGCTCGGCCGCTTCCGCGGCCATCGCACCGCCGAGCTCTCGACCGGCACGCGGCGGGTCGTCGACCTCGCCTCGATCGTGCTCGCCGGCCCGCGCCTGCTCCTGCTGGACGAGCCGACCGCAGGGATCGCGCAACGCGAGGCCGAGGCGTTCATCCCGTTGCTGCGCCGGCTGCACGAGGTGACGGCCACCACCATCGTGCTCGTCGAGCATGACGTCCCACTGGTGTTCGAGTTGTGCTCAGATGTGGTGGTGATGGAGACCGGGCAGGTGGTCTCTGCGGGCAGCCCCGACCAGGTGAGCCGAGACCCGCGGGCCCTCGCGGCGTACCTCGGGGCCAGCGAGGAAGCGCTGCTCGTGTCGGGACCGACCGGCACGCGGCGCACGGATCAAGGGGGGGAACGAGGCCAGTGACGTTGCTTCGGACGGTCCGGCGATGGGTCGAGGTCTACAACCCTGTGACCGTGACGGGACGCGGCGTCCGCCGCTTCTTCCGCCGGCCGCGTGCCATGCAGATCCGCACGGTCGTCATCGCGCTCGCCTCCATCGCCGGGCTGCTCGTTTACCTCGTCGACGCGCCGAGCAGCGCGAGCGGGTCAGGCTCGAGCGGCCTCGGCAGCCTCCCCGCCGCGCCGACGGCGCACTTCGTGGCCGACGTCTCGGGCGCGCCGGCGGCCGGCGGCACCCCCGTCGACCAGGCCAGCACGAGCACACGGGGCGTGACCGCCAAGACGATCACCGTCGCCTTCCCGGTCGCGAACCTCTCCAACCTCTCGTCCCAGCTGGGCTTCGCCAGCGACGTCGAGTTCAGCGAGCAGGTGAAGGCGATCAAGTTCTTCGTCAGCGACATCAACTCCCACGGCGGCATCAACGGCCGCAAGATCGTCCCGATCATCTCGAACTTCGACCCGACGAGCGAGACGAGCATGCGCGCCCTCTGCAAGGACTGGACCGAGGGCAGCCCCGCGGCCTTCGCAGTGCTCGACGGCGCGGGGGACTGGACCGGGGACAACCAGCTCTGCATCACCCAGGAGGGCCAGACGCCCTTCGTCGGGGCGTGGACCACGGTCACGAACTGGACCCAGATGGGGTCCCCGTATCTCTGGTGGACGGGCCCCGACCAGGCGGCGGTCCTGGCGGCGGTCGTGCAGTGGGGCCAATCGGCCGGGCTGCTCGGCGGGGCGCGCAAGGTCGGCGTCATCGTCGGCGACCGGGCGAGCGACCAGCTCGCGCTGAACCAGTACCTGCTGCCCGACCTGCGCGCCGCCGGCATCGACGCGAACGTCCAGACGATCGCCTCCAACGTCGCCGACCAGGCCACGACGCAGGCCGAGGCGCCGCTCGTGATTCAGAAGCTGAAGAGCGCCGGCGTGAACTCGATCATCCCGCTGCTGCCCTTCAACGCCTTCTTCCCGCTGCTGGAGGCCGAGAACCAGCAGTCGTACTACCCGAAGCTGCTGCTCTCCGACTACGAGGGGTCGATCGAGTCGGCGCTCGGCCTCATCCCGATTCCCTTCGAGCAGGGACTGAACGGCCAGCAGGGCGTGACCACCGAGACCCTCGGCGGGTTCGACGACGACCGGCCCGAGGCCCAAGGCGGCTACGACCCGGGTCTGCGCAGCTGCTACAACGCGTGGCACGCCGCATACCCGAAGCCGGCGAAGGGCTCCACGTCCTTCTACATCGAGGAGCAGGGCCCGATCGGCGGCTGGTGCCAGGAGATCCGCCTGTTCGCGCAGGCCGCGACGATGGCGGGGCGAAACCTGAACCGCCGCACGTTCGTCGAGGCGATGTCGCGGATCACCAACTTCCCCGGCACCATCTACACGAACCTCAGCTACAGCCCGACCAAGATGTACGGCCCGACGCAGTACCAGATCGTGAGCCTGCACAACAACGTCCCACCGTCGTCGCAGTGCAAGCTGAAGACGAACCACAAGCCGCAAGGGACCTGCTGGGTCGTCCAACAGGGCTACAAGCCGCTGCCGCCGCTGCCGGGCGGCTAGGGCGTCGCCGACCGGGCCGCGTTACGCCGCGGGCTGCGCCGGCCCGTAGGGCCGGTCGCCGCGCAGCGTGACCCGGTGCGCGAAGCGCGGCGTCTGGCCGTAGTCGTCGAGCGCGTAGTGCAGCGTCGCCCGGTTGTCCCAGAACGCCACCGACCCCGCGTGCCAGCGGAACCGGCACGTGTACTCGGGCTGCTGGCAGTGGCGGTAGAGCATCTCGAGAATGGCGTTGCTCTCGTTCTTCGAGAGCCCGAGGATCGTCTGGGTGAACTGCTGGTTCACGAAGAGGCCGTTGCGCCCGTTCTCCGGGTGGGTGCGCACCACCGGGTGCAGCGCCGGCAGGAGCTTCTCGTGCCACTCGCCGTTCCAGGTGTAGCCGCCGCGCCCGTCGACGTCCGCCGCGAACCACGGGTCGAAGTGGATCGCCAGCAGCCGGTCGCACATGGCCCGCACCGGCTCAGCGAGCCCGTCGTAGGCGTCCTGGAGGCTGGCCCACATCGTGTCGCCGCCGACCTCGGGTGCCTCGACCATGTAGAGGATCGAGGCCATCGCCGGCTCCTGCAGGAACGTCACGTCGGTGTGCCACCAGTTCGCCCGGTCCTCCCGGCTGTCGATGGCCAGGACCTTGTCGTTGCCCTCGATGGCCGGGATCACCGGGTGCCCCTCGGTGACCGTCCCGAACTGCGACGCGAACGCGGCCTGCTGCGCCGGGGCGAGCTCCTGGTCGCGGAAGAAGATGACGTGGTGCTCGTTCAGGGCGGCGCGCACCGTGGCGACCGCCTCGTCCCCGAGCGGCCGGGCCAGGTCGAGACCGAAGAGCTCGGCGCCGATGAGCGGGGAGATCGGTCGGACGTCGACGGTCGTCGCGAGCGCCATGTCATCCATCCTGGCGCGGCCTCGGCACCCGCTCAACCGGACCGGTCGAACGCCTCCGCGGCGCCCGTGCGCGCTCTAGGTTGGCGGCGCGTCGACGGAGGGGGAGCGGTGACCGAGACGGAGCGTCGGAGCGCGCCACGGAACCTGTCGCCGTGGTTCCAGTGGATGACCCGCCTGCAGGCCGTCACGCCCGTCGACCCGCTCCCGCTCGACGACCTGGACACGTTCCCGGCGTGGCGGGACCGGTGCCGGGTGCGTCTCACGGCGCTCCTCGGACGCTGGCCGGAGCCCGCGCCGCTGCGGCTCGAGACGCTCGAGCAGGTGCCCTGCGACGGGTACCGGCGCGACAAGGTCATCTTCGACAGCGAGGACACCATGTCGGTGCCCGCGTACCTGCTCGTCCCGGACGGCCGCATCGCGCCGGGGCCCGCGGTCCTCGCCTGCCACGGCCACGGCCCCGGGAAGGCGCTCGTGGTCGGGCTCGAGGAGACCGAGGCCCCACACGGCGACTACGCGCAGCAGCTCGCCCGGCGCGGCTACGTGGTCCTCGCCCCGGACCTGCGGTGCTTCGGCGAGCGTGCCGACTGGAACCCGCCCGGCATCTACGCGTGCGACATCAACCTCGTCCACGCCACCCTCGCCGGATGGAGCCCGCTCACCCAGAACCTCTTCGACCTGACCCGCTGCCTCGACGTCCTCGCCGGCCATGAGCTCGTGGACCCGGCGCGCATCGGGATGGTCGGGCTCTCCCTCGGCGGCACGATGACGCTGTTCCTCGCGGCGTGGGACGAGCGGGTCGCGGCCGCGGTCGTCAGCGGCTACCTCTCCTCGTGGGCCGAGGCGCACAAGGTGCCGTGGAACATGTGCGGCTCGCAGGTGCTGCCGCAGCTCCTCGGCCAGCTCGAGCACGTCGACCTCGGGGCGCTCGTCGCCCCGCGACCGCTGCTGGTCCAGACCGGGACCGAGGACCTGATCTTCCCGCTTGCCGCCGCGACGAGCGCGGTCACCGATCTCCGCCGTGTCTACGAGCAGCTGGGCGCCGGCGAGCGCGTGGCCCATGACGTGTTCGACGGCGACCATCAATGGCGCGAGGACGCGCCGGCGGCGTTCCTCGAGCGCTGGCTCGGCGCACCGACCGCCTGATCGGCATGGCAACCGACGCACGACGCACCGGCTGGGCGCGCGGCACCCCGCGTCGCCTCGCCGGCGTGGCTCGACGGGCGGCGGGCACGTCGGTCATGGGTCTCGGCGTCGTGGTGCTCGCCGTGGCGCTCGTCGCGTTCGGCGCGGCGTCCGCTGCGGCCCGCTCGCCGGCTGGGCTTGGACCCGCCGAGGCCCTCACCGTCGACGGGCTGCGCTCGCCCATCGGCCTCGGGCTCACCGACGTCCAGTTCGCCTGGCAGGTGAACGACCCGCGTCCGGGCGCGCGCCAGACCGCGTACCGCCTCGTCGTGACCCGGCCCACGCTCACCGGCGCGACGCCGACCGTCACCGTGTGGGACAGCGGCGAGATCTCGTCGTCGGAGCAGGCGTTCGTCCCCTACGGCGGCCCGCCGCTCGCGGCGGACACCGTGTACCAGTGGACCGTCCAGACGTGGTCGGCCAGCGACGGGCCGAGCCCGCTCGCGCCGACCGCCACGTTCGAGACCGGGCTCGCCGACCAGGACTGGCACGCCGACTGGATCCGCCGGGCGACCAACGACACCACCGAGTACGACCAGTTCACCTATGCCCGCAAGGAGTTCACGCTGGCGCCGTCGCCGGTCGTGCGGGCCCGCGTGTACGTGTCCGTCGACCAGCAGTACGAGCTCTCGGTGAACGGCGTGCGTGCCGGGCGGGGCGAGGCCTACAGCTACCCGGACTCGCAGTACTACGAGACGCTCGACGTCACCCGGCTCCTCCACCCCGGCGCGGCGAACGCCATCGGCGTCCTCTCCAACTGGGATGGCGCGACCAAGGGCCACCCCGCCGGCACGCCGGGGATGATCGTCCAGCTGTCGGTGCTGCACGCCGACGGCACCACGGAGCAGATCGTCACCGACGGGACCTGGAAGGTCCTGAAGGCCAACTGGCTGCCCGGCGCGCAGCGCGACCTCGAGGGCGACGTCGTCGACTACGTCGAGAACATCGACGGGCTCCACGCCCCGCTCGGTTGGGACCGCCCCAGCTTCGACGACGCGGCCTGGGCGGGCGCGACCGTGCTCGGCCCTGCGGGCACGGCGCCGTGGACCGACCTCGTGTCGGTGCGCACCCGCATCGTCGAGCAGCCGGTGCCGGCGGTCTCACTGACCACGCTCAGCAGCGGGGCGGTGGTCGCCGACTTCGGCAAGGTCTCCGCGGCCGTGCCCACGGTGATGTTCTCGCACGGCGTCGCCGGGCGACGGATCACGATGCACGCGGGCTACCTCCTCGACGCGCACCCGAGCCCGGGCGTCCCGGGCCAGGTCTCGACGACGCGCGGCACCCAGCACACGAACCTGTCGTACTCCTACATCGAGCGGCGCGGCCGCCAGACCTTCGAGCCCTTCGACTACCTCGGCTTCCGGTATCTCCAGATCGACGACCCGGGCGAGACGCTCACACCGGGCGACGTCGTGGCGATGGTGCGACACACCGCGGTGCCGGACGAGCGCGCCGCGACGTTCTCCTCGTCCAGCGTCACCGCCGACGCCGTGTTCGCCCTCGGCGCGCACTCCGCGCTCGACACCGCCCAGGAGCAGTTCGTCGACACGCCCACGCGGGAGAAGGGGCCGTGGCTGTGGGACGGATTCAACGAATCCCAGACCGCTATGGCCGCCTTCGGGGAGCAGAACCTCACCCGCAAGTCGCTGCTCGAGTTCACCCAGTCGCAGGCCCGCTACTGGCCGCAAGGGCGGATCAACAAGATCTACCCGACCGGGCTCGGCGCGCTCGACATCAACGAGTTCAGCGAGATCTACCCCGAGTGGGTCTGGCAGTACTGGATGAACACCGGGGACCGCGCCCTGCTCGCCGCGGTGTACCCGACGGTCCTGCACCTCGCCGACTACGTCGCGGCCGCCATCGATCCGGGGACCGGTCTCGTCACGAACCTCCCGGCGACGAACGTCTACTACACGTACCCGGTCGTGACCCGGCTGAACGTCCTGGGCGTGAACGTGTTCCGGCGCGCCGCCCAGATCGCGGCGGCGCTGAACCAGCCGGCGAGTGACGTGACGGCACAGCAGACGCGCCAGCAGGACCTCACGAACGCGATCAACGCGCACCTCAGGCGACCGGACGGCGTCTACGTCGACGGCCTGCAGACGGACGGGACCCCGGTGAACCAGGCGTCCCAGGAGACCGAGTCCGCGGCCGTCGTGTACGGCGTCGTGCCGGCCGGGGACCTGACCACGGTCGGCGCCTACATGGCCAGCCTCGGGATGCAGAACCCGCCGCGGACTGCGGGGGAGCTCCTCGAGGCGCTCCACCTGGCGGATCGGGACCGCGACGTCCTCACCCGCATCACCGATCCGAAGACGCCGGGCTGGGCGAACATCCTCGCCCAGGGCGGCACGTTCACCTGGGAGGTGTGGAAGCCCGTCGACGCCAACGGCGACAGCATGTCGCACGGCTGGGGCTCCAACGTGCTCGTCGAGATCCAGCACGTCCTGCTCGGTGTGAACCCCACCGCGCCGGGGTACGCGACGTTCGACGTCACGCGGCCGCTGACCGGGCTCGCGTCCGCGTCCGGACGCGTCCCGACACCGCGCGGGTTCATCTCCGTCGCCTGGCACGGCGACACCAGCAGCGGGCGAGGCACGACGCTCGCGCTCACCGTGCCCGCGAACGCGACCGCCACGGTGCACCTCCGCGCCGGCGGGCACGTCACGGTCGACGGCCAACCGGTGGGGCACGCCGCCGGCGTGGGCCCGCTCACGCCCGACGCCGATGGCCCCACCTTCGCCCTCGGCGCCGGGACCTACGAGATCCGAGCCGGCTGACCGTCCGTCAGTCCGTGTGGCCGCGCCGCCGCGGCCCTCGCACCGGGCGGGCCGTCGACCTCGTGGTCGCGAGCCGCCCGCCCCGGCGACGCGTCGCTCAGCTGGCGAGGGCCTGGGCCTCGGCGGTGGCCAGGACGCCCGCGACCAGGTCGCGGATGACCGGCGGGGCCTTGCCGGGCGCACCCGCGTCGTAGGGCGGCTGCGGGTCGTACTCGATGCCGAGCTGGACCGCCTGCGCGGTCTCGGCGCCCTGCAGCTCGCCGACGAGCTGCAGCGCGAGGTCGATCCCGGCCGCGACGCCGGCGCCCGTCCGGACCTTTCCGTCGGCGACGACGCGCTCGGCGCACGGGGTCGCGCCGTACGCACGGAGCTGCTCGAGGGCCATCCAGTGCGTCGTGGCCCGCCGGCCCCGGAGCACACCCGCGGCGCCGAGCAGCAGCGCGCCGGTGCACACCGAGGCCGTGACGGTCGTCGTCGGGTGCACCGCGCGGATCCAGTCCACGATCGGCGCCCCGTCGCGCGCCAGGCGACGGGTGATCACGCCGCCCGGCACGAGCACGAGGTCGGGGTCGGCCACGTCGTCGAAGGTGTGCTCGAGGTCGAGGCGCAGCAGACCGCTCTCGTCCGCCAGCCGACCGCGCCGCTCGGCGCAGAGCACCACGTCGACGTGCGGGACGTTCGTGAAGACGGCATACGGGCCGATGGCGTCGAGCGCCGTGAACCCCTCGTAGAGGCCGATGGCGAACTGCATGGCTGGCTCCTCTGGGTCGGTCAGGACGCGCGCCGGGCGAAGTGCTGGCGGTAGCGGTCGGGCGTGGTGGCGACCCGCCGCTGGAACGCGCGGTGCAGCGTCTCGGGGGTGCGCAGGCCGACGCGCGCCGCGACGGCGGCGACGGTCAGGTCGGTGGTCTCCAGGAGCTCGCGCGCCCGCTCGACGCGAAGCTCCTCGACGAACGCGGCCGGCGTTGATCCCGTCTCGCGGGCGAACCGGCGAGCGAAGGTGCGGGGGCTCATCGCCGCCCGGGCGGCGAGGGTCTCGACGGTGAGCGCCTCGTCGAGATGGTCCGGGAGCCAGCGCTGCAGGCCGGCGAGGGCGGGCGTGCGCGCCGCCTGGGCGCGCAGCTGCGCGCTGAACTGCGCCTGGCCACCCGGCCGCCGAGCGAAGACGACGAGCCAGGCCGCGACGGCGTGCGCGAGGTCGGGGCCGTGGTCCTCGTCGACGAGGGCCAGGAACAGGTCCACGCCGGCCGTCACGCCCGCGGACGTCCACCGGTCGCGGTCCCGCACGTAGATCCGGTCGGCCTGCAGGTCGAGGTCGGGGTAGCGGTCGGCGAGCGCCGCCGCCGAGGACCAGTGCGTGGTCGCCTCGTAGCCGTCGAGCAGTCCGGCGGCGGCGAGGAGCCACGCACCGGTGCACACCGACGTGACGCGCCCGGCGCGCGCCGCCAGGGCCGCGAGGTCGTCGACGAACGCGCCGTCGCGGCGGGCCGCCCGCGTCCCGTGGCCGCCCACGACGACGAGGGTGTCGACCGGCTCGGTGCTGGTGGCGGCCGCGTGCAGCAGGACGTCGCCCGCGACGAGGATGCCGCTCTCCGAGCGGACCCGACCCCGCGGCGCCGCCACCCGGGTGGCGTACGGCGGGTCGGCGCCGAGCCGGGTGGCGCTGCGGAGCACCTCGACGGGACCGGCGAGGTCGAGGAGCTGGAAGTCGTCGAAGGCCACGAGCAGCACCTGGTGCGGCGGACGCATGCGCGCATCATCCGCGCCCGCTGCCCTGGCAGCAAGAGCAAATACCTGACGATTCCTGCCACCGGCGGCAGCAGCGGGGGTGATCGCGCGATCCTCGCTGGTCGAGGTCGTCGGCCCGGGCGAGGTGACCGGTGGGTCTAGGCGTGCGGACGCGGGGAGCCGGTGTCGGCGCGCTCGCCCTGCTCGGCGTGGCCCTCCTGGCGGGGTGCGGCGGCGGCGCCGGCTCGGCGTCGCGCCCGGCCACGCCGTCGACGAGCACCCCCGCCGGCGGCACGGCCCCGACGTGTCAGACATCCCAGCTGCAGGCCGCGCTCGAGATGCCCGACGCCGGCGCCGGGCAGCGCTACGTGACGCTCGTGCTCACCAACACGGGTGCGACCTGTCGGACGGCGGGGTACGTCGGCCTGCAGCTGCTCGCGGCGGGTGGCGCGATGATCCCGACCCTGGTGGCCCCGCAGACGGGACGGCTGGTGCCGGTGACGCTCGCGCCCGGTGGGACGGCCTCGACGCCGCTGCACTGGGCCGGCATCCCGCTCAGCGACGAGGCGCAGACGGGACCGTGCGAGCCGCAGCCCGCCCAGGTCGAGATCACGCCACCCGACCAGACCCAGGCGCTGACCACGGCCTGGACCCTCGACCCGGTCTGTGGCGACGGGCGCATCGACGTGTCACCGCTGGTGGCTGGCGTGCCGCGGGCGTGAGGCCACCGGCCCCGGCGCGCTACGTCGTCGGGATCGAGAAATGGCAGACCGAGGCGAAGTACGTCTCGATCTGGTGGAGGTCCGACCGGAAGCGTGACGAGGTCGCGAACGTCTCCAGCTGGCTGAGCGAGGCCGGGTTCGACAGGTTGACGTTCTTCAGCGGCGCGTAGAGCTTCGCGAGGTCCTTGAAGGCATTCTTGAGCTGCTTCGGCGCGTTCTTGGCGAGGTAGTTCAACTCATTGATCGCGCTGTTGATGATCTGCTGGAACGAGGTCGGGTTGGACGGGTTGAAGCCCGCGGCGCTCGAGCTCACCTTCTGGTAGCGGTTGATGAGGTTGGGGCAGGACACGGCGCTGGCGCGCCCCGTGGGTGCGGCCCCCGCCGCGGTGGCCGTGGCCGCCGTCCCCGCGAGACCCACCGTCATGACCAGTGTCGCCGACACGATCCAGAACCGTCGCATGCCCGCTCCTCTTCAGTCCCGGACGGGGACGCCAGCGGTGGTCCCGCTCGCGCAAGGCGTGGTGAGCGTAGTCCTGGCGTACCACGCCGCCATGGCATGGATGTCGTCACGCGGCGGCTATCGCTTGAGCGTGGTGACCGTCGACGGGGCGGTCGTGGCCGTCGTCGCCGGCGGGATCTTGAGGACCTCTCCGACGAAGACGTGGTTGATGTTCGAGATCCCGTTGTAGGTCGCGAGGTCGCTCGCCTGGAGCCCGTAGAGGCCGGCGATCGACGAGAGCGTCTCGCCGGTCGCGACCGTGTGGGTGGGCGGGCGCGGCGGCAGTGTCGTCGTGGTCGTCGTGACGACCACCGCCGACTTGGTCGCCGCCGAGGGAGTCGAGCTCCCGCCGCCCCCCGTGGCGTGCCCGACGATGAAGGCGAGGAGGACCACGAAGCCGGCGACGAGCAGCGTGGGTCCGGTCGGCAGCTTGGGCGGCAGCTGGCCGGACCTCCAGCGCGGGGTGCCCAGCGTGGTGACCGGCGGGCGCAGGGGCCCGCTGCGGTCGCCGGTCGGGCGCGCGTACGGGGATCGCCCGTACGCGGGCGGGCGCCCGCCCATCGCACGGACGCCGTACGGCGCGCCCCGCGGGGCCTGCCAGTCGGGCGGCGGGCCACGGCGGGACGCGTCGAACCCCGGCCGCTCCCGGCCGTCGCCGGCCCGTGTGCCGTCCCCTCCCGGGCCGGCGTCCATGGCGCAATTCTTGGACCAGGACGCAGCGGGGGACAAGACGACGCACCGGCCCGCGGCCCGGCCGGGGCCTCCCCCTTACGATCCGGGCGTCATGGCCGAGCACGTGCACATGCGGGGATCTCGCTGCGCTGCAGCTGGGAGGCGATGCGCATCGTCGTCCAGGGGCTCGGCACCCTCTTCTTCCTCGCCTGTGGCCTCGAGCGCGTCGCGACGCTCCCGCACTCCTCGGCACGCGGCGACGGCTCAGCCGATCGCGCGGCGCGGCGGGCGCATCGGGACGACGACCGGCCCGTCGCTGCCAGCGAAGACGCTCACCTCGGCGCCGAAGTGGACGCGCAGGTGGTCCTCGGTGAGCACGCTGCGGGCCGGCCCGCGCTCCACGATCCGGCCGCCGTTGAGCAGCACGAGCTCGTCGGCGTAGAAGCCCGCGAGGGTGAGGTCGTGCATGGTCGACACGACGGCCAGGTTGCGCTCGACGCGGAGGGTCTCGACGAGCTCGAGGACCTCCTGCTGGTGGCCGATGTCGAGGGCGCTCGTCGGCTCGTCGAGCAGCAGGACCGGGGCGTGCTGGAGCAGCGCCCGGCTGAGCACGACGCGCTGGCGCTCGCCGCCCGACAGCGTCTCGACGAGGCGGCCGGCCAGGGTCGCGATCCCGAGCTGGGCGAGGACCTCGCGCGCGAGCGCGACGTCGCGGGCGCTCTCGCCCCCGAGGAACGAGCAGTACGGCGTGCGGCCGAGCAGCGCGTAGTCGAGGACTGTCATCCCGGTTGGGATCACCGGCACCTGGGGCACGAGCGCGACGGCCCGGGCCCGGGCCCGGGCGCGCAGACGCTGCACGTCGGTGCCGGCAAGCTCGATGTGCCCGTCCCGGCAGGCGACGAGCCCGGCGATGGCGTGCAGGAGCGTCGTCTTGCCGGCGCCGTTCGGCCCGACGACGGACACCCACGAGCCGGGCGCGACGGCGAGGTCGATCCCGTCCAGCAGCCGGGCGCCGCCCAGCTCGACGCTCACGCCGTGGACGGCGAGCCCGGCCGTCATCGGCGCCCCATCGTGGTGCGCAGCACGACGACGAAGAACGGGGCACCGACGAAGGCGGTGACCACCCCGATCGGGATCTCGGCGGGTGCGGTCACGGTCCGGGCGGCGAGGTCGGCCAGCGCGAGGAACGCGCCGCCGAAGAGGATCGACAGCGGCAGGATGACGCGGTAGCTCGCGCCCGCGACGAGGCGGATGGCGTGCGGCACGATGATGCCGACGAAGCCGATGAGGCCGCTCACCGCGACGGCCGCCGCGGTGGCGAGCGACGCGGTCGCGACGATGATGGTGCGGGTGCGCGCCACGGAGACGCCGAGCGTGCCGGCCTCGTCCTCCCCGACGGCGAGCACGTCCAGCACCCGACGGTGCGCGACGAGCACCACGGTCGTGACCGCGAAGTAGGGCAGGACGAGGAGGACCTGGTCCCACCCCGCGGTGGTGAGGCGCCCGAGGATCCACGAGTACACCTCGCGGATCGTCGCCAGGTGCTGCTGTTGCAGGTACGTCTGGATCGCGGTGAGGAACGCGGCGATCGCCACGCCGGCCAGCAGCAAGGTGGCGGGGGACCGGCCGCCGGCGCTGCGCCCGAGGATGTAGGTGAGCGCCACCGCGCCGAGCGCGCCGACGAACGCGGCGAGCGGCACGAGCGGGTCGTTGCCGCCGAGCCCGGTCGCGGTGGCGACGATCACGATCGTCACCGCCAGCCCGGCGCCGGCCGCGGCGCCGAGCAGGTACGGGTCGGCGAGCGGGTTGCGGAACACGCCCTGGTAGGAGGCGCCGGCCATCGCGAGCATCGCCCCGACGAGGAGCCCCACGATGACGCGCGGGAGCCGCAGCTGGGTGACGATCGCCTGCTGGGCTGCCGAGAGGCTCGAGTGGATCCCGAGCAGTGGGACGTGGCTGAGCAGCGTCTCGAGCGCCGGGACGGGCCGGATCGCGGCCGGGCCGACCGTGAGCCCGAGCACGATGGCCAGGAGCACCGCGCCGACCCCCGCGAGGAGCCACGCCGGCCGCAGCCGCACCGGCTGCACCGCGGCCATCGTGCCCGGCGCAGCGGTCACAGCTGCTTCGTCGCGTTCACGATCGCTTGGAACAGCTGCACGACGCGCGGGCCCCACCGCGACGCCAGGTCATCGTTCAACGGGATCACGTGATGATGCACGACGGCGGCGACGTGGCTGAAGCCCGGGCGGGCCGCGACGGTCGACACCGACTGCCCGCAGCAGAGCGTGTCAGCGAGGAAGATGACCGCCGGGTTGGCCTGCACGACGTACTCGGCGGACAGCTGCGGGTAGCCCGAGCTCGCCCCGCTCGCCTTGTCGGCGATGTTGTTCAGCCCGGCCTGCTTCAGCAGCTGCCCGATGAAGCTCGACGAGTCCGCCGAGAAGAAGGTGTCGTCGAGCTCCCAGTACACGGTGGGGCGCACCCGGCGCCTCGGAACCTGCGCCGCGATGCTGGCGAGCTGCGACTGGATGCTGGCGTTCAGGGTCCGGGCCGCGGCGGTGTGGCCGGTGGCGGCGCCGATCTGCAGGATCTGGTGGTACGTGTCGGCGAGCGTGTTCGCCGGCGGGAGCACGAGGTTCGCGATACCGAGCTGGTGCAGCTGGTCGGACACGGTGTTGTCGGGGAGCAGCACGAGGTCGGGCCGGTAGCCGGCGATGGCCTCGGGGTTCGGCGAGTCGCCGGACAGGCTCGTGCGCGGCGCGCGGCTCGGGTAGTCGCTGAAGCTGTCGACGGCGACGACCTGGCGGCCGGCGCCGATCGCGAAGAGCATCTCGGTCGCGGTCGGTGACAGCGACACGATGCGGGTCGGCTGGTGCGCGGCGTCGGCCCGGGTGGGCGCGGCGCCCGCCGGGCCGAACCCGGTCGCGGCGAGCGCCCCGGCGGCGAGGGCGAGTACGAGGGCCAACGTCACGACGCGTCGGCGTCCCATCCGACATCCTCCTGTCCTGGCGAGAGAACTGTCCGCCGACAGGAGGCCTGCCGGACGAACCGCTCTGTCCACGAGAGCTCCTGTTCGTCACCGGCCGGGCAGGCGACCTGGCTTGCCGCTCAGCTGAACGGACCACAGTTGCGGGACAGCGCCGGGATCACACCGGACTTCGCTGCACCGGTCGGTTGGATCGGGACTGTAGCGACGCCGTCGGGAGGGCGCCAGGACGCGCGACACCGCGGGCCGGAGACGGCCCGCGGTGTCGGGAGCGCGCCGAGCGCGTCAGGCGTCGGTACGGATGGCTTCGATGTCGAGGTCGATGCGGATCTTGTCGCTGACCACGACGCCGCCCCCGTCCAGGGGCATGTTGAAGTCGACGCCGAACTCGCCGCGGCTGATCTCGGCCGACGCCGAGAACCCGACGCGGCTGTCGCCGAAGGGCGTGTGCTCCTGGAAGCCGTGGACCTCCAGTGCCAGCGGGACGGGGCGGGTGACGCCGTGGAGCGTCAGCTCGCCGTCGACCACGAGGTCGTCGCCGTCCCAGCGGACCGCCGTGGAGCGGTAGCTCATCGTGGGGTAGCGCTCGACGTCGAGGAAGTCCGCCGAACGCAGGTGAGCGTCGCGGTCGTCGTTGCCGGTGTTCACGGTCGCGAGGTCCACCGTCGCCTCAACCGACGACTTCGTCGGGTCCTCGGCCGTCACGATCCGGCCCGAGAAGCCGCCGAAGCGGCCGCGGACCTTGCTCACCATCAGGTGCCGGGCGGTGAAGGCAACCTCCGAGTGGGTGGTGTCGATGTCCCACGTGCCCGTCAGGTAGTGCGGGATCTGGGTCTGCTGCACGGTCGTCATGGCTCGCTCCTAGTCAATAGTTGAGAACTAAACCATTGAGTGTGAGAGTACACCGGGGTGGTTGAGAAGTCAACAAGATCTCCGGTCGGACGCAGCAACGGGGTGCCGGGAGCTGACCGTGGCGGGTCGACGAGAGGGGCGACCCGCCACCGGTCGCTTCTTCGCCGTCGGTCCCGCCCATGCGTGCTGGTCGGGCCAGCGAGGTCGGGGGGGCGACCCGCACGGGCAGGGCCCGCTGGCAGCCGAGCTCCCGGCTGCCGGAGGCGGGCCTACCCCGAGGCGTCGCGACGCAATCGTCAGCGGCCGGCCGCGGGCGTCGGGCTCAGACGGCCTTGTGGTCTTTGGCCACCGCGAGCGGGGCGCAGACGGCGACGATCGCGACGACCCAGGCCAGCGCCTTCAGCACGGCGCTGCGACGACGTGGCCCGCCGGTCGGGTGGGCACGAGGGTCGCGGTCGTCGTCGTCATCGGGCCCGCCGCCGGGGTGCCGCGGCGGCCTCCCCGTCGTCTTCGGTCGGCTCTTCGGCCGCGTGGCCGGTCAGCGACAAGAACACGTCGTTGAGGGTGGGCTCGCGCAGCGCCATCGTCACGGGCTCGAGGTGGTCGGCGTCGAGGACCCGGACGGTCTCGAGCATGGCGCTCGCCCCGTCCGCCACGTTCATGCGCAGCTCGCGACCGTCGATGTCGACGGACCCGAGCGCCTCGAGCCGCGTGGCCGCGGTGCGAGCCGCGTCGTTGTCGGCGAACGCCACCTCGATGACCGTCGCCCCCAATTTGGCCTTCAGTTCGGCGGAAGTTCCCTCGGCGATGATCTCGCCGTGGTCGATGACGACGATGTTGTTGGCGAGCCGGTCGGCCTCCTCCAGGTACTGCGTCGTGAGCAGCAGCGTCGTGCCGGAGCCCACCAGCTCCTCGATCACCCGCCACAGCTCCGTGCGCCCGTACGGGTCGAGACCCGTCGTCGGCTCGTCGAGGAACAGGACCGGCGGGTTGTGCACGAGCGCCGCCGCGAGGTCGAGTCGCCGACGCATGCCGCCCGAGAAGGTGCGCACGAGACGGTCGGCGGCGTCGGAGAGCTCGAACCGCTCGAGGAGCTCGTCGCCGCGTGCCCGTGTCACGCGAGCTGGGAGGTGGGTGAGGCGACCGACGAGGATCAGGTTCTCGCGCGCCGTGAGGTTCTCGTCGACGGCCGCGTACTGCCCGGCCAGGCCGATGATGCTGCGGATGCGCGCCGGCTCCGCCGCGACGTCGATGCCGAGCACCCGCACGTCGCCGGCGTCGGCGCGCAGGAGCGTGGTGAGGATGCGCACCGCCGTCGTCTTGCCGGCCCCGTTCGGGCCGAGCAGCCCCAGCACGGTGCCGGTGTCGACGTGGAACGAGATGCCGCGGAGCGCCTCGACGGTGCCGAAGCACTTGACGAGCCCCTCGGCCGAGATCGCGGTGTCGGGCACCGTCAGGCCGATCCGTCCGGCGCCCAGCCAGCCGGCACGGCGACGATGGGACGGGCGGCGTGCTGGAGCAGCCGATGGGTGGTGCTCCCCATCAGCAGCTCGTTCAACGTGCCCCGCCCCGTCATGCCCACGACGAGCAGCTCGGCTCCCTCCTCGTCCGCGCATCGCAGGAGCGCCTCGGCCGGCCGGCCGTGCAGCACCCGCGTCTCGTAGGTGAGGCCCGCGTCACGAAGCGGCGCCGTCCACTCCTCCCGAAGACGTCGCTCGAACTCGTGGCGCAGCGGATCGGCGTTGACCTGGACCGCGGCGAGCTCCCACTCGAGGGCGGACGAGCTGACGTACGCCACGAGGAGCTCGCCGGGCACGCGCTGCACGTGACGGGTCGCCCACGAGAGCGCGCTTCTGGAGGCGGGGGAGTCGTCGTAGCCGACGAGCGTGCGGAGCATCACCCGACCGCGGGACCGCGGTCGGGACCGCCCGTCTGCGGATGCTCCTGCTCGCGGATCCACGCCACGACGTCCTCCGCCTCACCCTCGTCGTGGGAGGCGAAGAACGCCTCGACCCAGCGCAAGATCTGATCGTCGCTGAAGCCGTCGGCCTCGAGACGGGCCCGCACCTCGTTCTCGAGCATCCGTTCCGGCTCGACGCGCTCGATCGGCACCTTCGGCACCTCGACGCCCGCCTCGTCGGGATACTCCGGCTCGAGACCGTCGCCGCGGCTGGTGTCGCTGCCCTCGGGGTGGGGCGGGGCCATCTCTCCTCCGGGTGCCGGGCCGGCACCCTGCGGCCAGCCGGCCGCGAGGATACGTCGGCGACCTCACGGCCCCGGCGCTCGCCAACCCGGACGTGTGGTGGGCTCGGGTCGCCGCGCCGGGGGAGCGTTGCGGCGACCCGAGCCGCACACGGCCGGCACGCGGAGCCCATCCACATGCCGAGCAGGGTCGGGGCTGGCGCGGGCGCCACCGGGCGAGTTGGTCGCGCCGCGCCGGGCCCCTTGCGCCGGTACTACGGACCAGAGTCCGGGCTGGATTGCGCTTCGCGGGTGAACGTTCGCCGGCGCGCCTAGCGCACGAGCCGCCGCACGTCCGCCTCGGTGAGCGACCCGGGCGCCGCCCGCTCGCAGGCGAGCCGGTTCGCCAGGCGCTGCAAGGCGGCGTTCACCGGGGTCGGGACGCCGTGCGCCCGGCCGAGCAGCACGATCTCACCGTTCAGGAAGTCGGCCTCGACATCGCCGGTGCCCCGGGCGAGGCTCTGCCAGGACGACCCGCCGCCGCCACGCCCGCCGCCGCGCGGGACGAGGTCGGCCCGTCGCGCCGCGTCCTGCTCCTCGGACACGAACGGGATGCCCGCGGCCTCGAGGCAGGCCACCCCCTCGGCACGGGCCTGCCGAGCGAGGTCGCCGCCGCGCTGGCCGGGGCCACAAGCGACCTCGAGGGCGTTCGCCAGGTTCAACAGCAGCTTGGCGTACTTCCAACGCATGATGTCCGGGCGGGCCTCGGACACGAACCCCGCGGCGCCGAGCGCCGCGGCCACCTGCTCGGCCAGGGCGTCCGTGCCGCTCGGGTACCGACCGAGGTCGAGGATCCCCGTGACCGGGGCGCGGTGCGCCTGGACGACGCCGGGGACGAGGTGCGTCGCCGGGCACATAACGCACACGCCGTAGACGTTGGCGAACGACCGCAGCGCGCGACGCTCGTTCTCGACACCGTTCTGCAGGCAGAGCACGGGCAGCTCAGGTGGCGCCGCCGACGCGAGGCACGCGAGCACGGCCTCGGTGTGCTGGCTCTTCGTCGCGACGAGCACCACGTCGCGCTCGGTCAGGCCGAGCGGCGCGACGTCACCGACCGCCGGGATGCGGTGCGTCGTCTCGCCGTCGGGTCCCTCGACGCGCAGACCGCGCCCCTGCATGGCACGCAGATGCTCCCCGCGGGCGATGAGCGTCACGTCCTCACCGGCGCCGTGCAATCCCGCGCCGACGAGCCCGCCCACGGCGCCCGCCCCGTACACGACCCAGCGCACGCGGCATTCTCGCACTCACCGCATGCTGGTCCCTTGGCACAGCCGCGTTGCGACCTCGCGATGCGTCGGCGACGGCGCCCACTCTGGGCGTCGTTCACAAACCGCACAGAAACGCTGGAACAGGACGATGAGGGGGAGAACCCGTTAATCCACGCCGGTGTCGGACGTTTCTCAAGGTGCTTCGGCTGCACGCCGATGCTGGAAAACGAAGGTTTTACGGGACAATCGGCAACTGACCCTCTACCATTCGACGTCACCGCCTTCCCCCAAAGGTGGAGCACGCGCGATGAATCTTCCCCGCACCCGCATCCGCTTCGTTGTGTCTGGCGCGACCGTCGTTGCCGCGGTCGCGCTCGCCGCGTGCGGCAGTTCCGGCCCGAGCGTGTCCGCCGGGCAGGCCGCGTCGACGACGAGCACGTCGGTTTCCTCGACGACGACGACGTCGACGACCGCGCCGAGCGCGACGACAACGCCGACGACCGCCGTACCGGCGAACCTCCAGCAGGTCAGCTACCAGGGCCTCGTGTTCGAGGCGCCGAAGGCGTGGCCGGTGTATCAGCTGGCCAGCGACCCGACCCGCTGCGTCCGCTACGACCAGAACGCGGTGTACCTCGGGCAGGAGGGGCCGACGCCGAAGTGCCCGGCGAACCCGATCGGCCACACCGACACGGTCCAGGTCGCGCCGATCAACTCCCAGACGCAGTCGCTGACGACGCCCGCGTCGCAGGCCACCACGCTGAACGGGCTCGCGGTGAAGGTCGACCCGAACGCGACCACCAACGGCGCTTACACGATCGTGTTCCCGTCCCTCCAGCTTCTCGCCGTCGTGACGATCAGCACGCCGGCGACGGACCTGCAGATCGTCGCGAGCTTCCAGCATGCGTGAGCGGCTGCGGCAGCATGGCCGCTTCCTCACCCTCGGCGCGGGTGTCATCGCCTGCGTGCTGCTCGCCGCCTGCGTCCCGCCGCCGCCGCCCCCACCGCCCGGCACCGTCACCGGACTCGGTTTCGACACGTGCGGGGCGCCCTCGACCAGCACGATGGCCGCCTGGCTGAACTCGCCCTACCGGGCGATCGGCATCTACATCGGCGGCGAGACCCGCGCGTGCTCACAGCCCAACCTGAACGCCACCTGGGTCTCGCAGGTGGGGAACGAGGGCTGGCACGTCGCGCCCCTCTACGTCGGACTTCAGGACGCGTGCAACAGCGGGTTCGGATCGAACATCATCAACTTCGACACGAACACCGCCTTTGTCGAAGGCGAGAACGACGCCGGCTCGGCCGCGAACGAGGCGTCGGCGCTGCAGCTCGGCCCCGGGTCCCCGATCTACCTCGACCTTGAGTCGTACCCGACGGGTGGGTATTGCACCACCTCGGCGATGAGCTACGTGAACGGGTGGGACCAGGCGCTGCACGCCCGCGGCTACGTCGCCGGCGTGTACTCGAGCGCCGGCACCGGGATGCAGGATCTCCTCAGCTACCTCGGCACGCCGGGGTGGCTGGTCCCTGATGTCGTCTGGTTCGCCCACTGGAACGGATCGCCGACCGTGTTCGGCGACTCGTACATCCCGGACGTCAACTGGGCGAACCACCAGCGCATCCACCAGTACCAGGGCGGCCACGACGAGGTCTGGGGCGGTGTCGACATCAGCATCGACAACGATGCCGTTGACGCGCCGCTCGGCGGCTGAGCCCGGTCCTTAGGCGGCGGGGCGCGGCTCGCGGAGCTGGGCCCGAACCGACCGCAGCGCTCCCGGCAGGTCGATGACGGCGCGCTCGGCCGCGACAGGCGGTCGGGCGAACACGAACAGGCAGCGCACCACCGGCTCGTGGAGCACCTCCTCGAGCGCGAGCGCGTAGGCGGCGCCCTGCGGCGTGTAGTGCGCCGCCCGCGCATCCAGCTCCTCGTCGCCCGGGGCGCGGTCCGTCTTGTAGTCGACGACGACCAGGCCGTCGGGCGTGCGGACGAGGAGGTCGACGAAACCCTCGAGGAGGACGCCGTCGACCATCGCGCCGACCGGGAGCTCGCGCCAGCACGGCCAGCCCGCGTGCGCCGCGGCGTGAACCGTCGGGGCTGCGAGCACGCTCGCCGCGAGCGCGCGGATCTCCGCCTCACGGTCGGGGACTTCTTCGGCGAACGCCTGAGCCCGGGCGATGACGTCGAGGCCCTCGCCGGTGGCGAGGTCCACGGTCTGGAGGACGGCGTGCACCGCGCGCCCGATGGCGGTGCCGGCCCGGCCGCGACGCCAGGGTGGCCGCCCCTCTTCCTCGTCGAGGGTGTCGGTGGTGTCGTTCAGCGAGGTGGCGGCGACCGACGTGGGGACGCTCGCCCACGCGAGGACCGCCTCGCGCCGGGCGATCCAGACGGTGCGGTCCGCCGGGTCGGCGCTGGCCGGTGGGGGCGTCGCGGTGCCGCGTGACGCGCGGGCCGGGGACGCCGGTGCCAGGACCTCGAGGCCGTCGAGGTGAGGGGCGAGGCTGGCCGCGTGGCACTCCCGGCGCTCCCGGTGGTGGAGGCTGATCACGAGGTGGTCGCGGGCGCGCGTCATCGCGACGTACAGGAGCCGGAGACGCTCGGCGTCCTCGCGCTCGCGCTCCGCCGCGCTCGCCTCGCCGTAGCCGTCGGTGACCACGAGTTGGTTGGCGGCCTTGACGCCGACGCGCAGCTCGGGGCCCCGGGTGCTCCACACGACGGTCGGCGGCTGCCGTGACGGGATCGTGTTCAGGCCGGCGAGGACGACGATCGGGAACTCGAGGCCCTTCGCGCCGTGGACGGTGAGGATGCGCACCGCCGGGTCGTCGGGCTCCGGGGCGACGGCTTCGTTGACGCGGACGCCTTCGTCGGCCTGGCGGCCGGCCCACTCGACGAACCCGCGGAGGCTCGTCTCGCCGGCGTCCTCCCAGGCCCGGCCCTGGTCCAGGAGGAACCGGATGCGGCGCCAGTGGTCGCGCGGTCGGCGGTGCCGCGCCGCGAGCTCGAAGAGCCGGCGCTCGCGCACGACCGCGTCGATCGTGCCGCTGACGGTGCGCCACCAGCGCTCCTGCCAGAGGGCACGGAGCGACGCGAGCCCATCGGCGACGGGCTCGGGCGAGTCGGCCGGTGGGTCGCGGCGGTAGTCCCATCTGCCGCCTCGCGTCGCGTGCGCGGCGAGCTCGTCGTCGCTGCAGCCGTAGGCCGCCGAGCGCAGTGATGCCACCACCGCGATCTCGTCCGTGGGGTCATCGACGGCGGTGAGGATGTGCAGCAGGTCCCGGATCTCGGCGGTCGAGTACACGAGGCTCTGGCTCTCGACGCGCACGGGGAGGTCGGCGGCCTCGAGCGCCGCTTCGAGCGCGGGCAGCACCGTGCGCGTCGGGATGAGCAGCGCGACGTCGCGCGCCTTCGCGGCACGGAGGGTGCCGTCGGCGCTCTCGATCGGCCAGCCCTCGTCGACGATCTGGCGGATGACAGCCGCGACGTCCGCGGCCTCGTCCTCGCGGACCTCGACGATCGGCGCATCGGCCGCTCCACCTATCACGACGACCCGGCCCGGGCCCGCCGTGGGCGTGCGGTGGGCGTGCAGCGCGACGTGGGGCGGCTGAACGCCCGGGCGCTCCACCAGCAGCTCCTCGAAGACGGCGTTCACGGCGTCGAGGATCGGCGGCGCTGATCGGAAGTTCTCGACGAGGCCGACGACCTCGAGGTCGAGGGATCCGTGGGCCTCGTCGTAGACCCGCAGGTCGGCGTCCCGGAACCGGTAGATCGCCTGCTTCGGGTCGCCGACCAACGTCAGCGCGCCGTCGCGGATGGGCGCGTCGGACCATCGCGGCGCGGCCCGCGTGACGTCGGACGTCGCGAGCAGCACGGCGAGCTCGATCTGGAGGGGATCGGTGTCCTGGAACTCGTCGATGAGCAGGCACCGATAGCGGGACGCCGCGGCGTTCCGCGCGTCGGGGTGGTCCCGCAACAGGTCGCGGGCCAGGACGAGGAGGTCGTGGAACGACAGCCGGCCCTCGCGTCGGCGCTCGTCGGCGTACCCGCGGGCGAAGGCCGTGAGCCGGGCCGTGAGCACGGCGAGGGCGCCGCGGCGTTGCTCGTCGAGCACGGCGGAGCGGACCCGCTCGACCTCGGCGAGCGCCGCCCGGGCGGCGTCCACGTCGTCCCAGCACTCCTTCCGACCCACGTTGCCGCGCGGCTGCGGCACCGCCCGGAGAGCGTCGAAGACGTCGAGGTCGTCGGCCGCCGCGGCCAGCGCGTCGCGGGCGGGGGCGTAGCCGTCGATCCAGGCCGCGAGCTTGTCGGCGTCGTCGCGGCATCGTCGACGGATCGCGAGCAGCGCATCGAGGCTCTCGAGGACGGCGCCCGACCGCAGCGGTGGGATGTGCGGCGGCGTCGCCGTGTCGGGGATCCGGTCGTGGTGCTCACAGAAGGTGACGGCCACGGGGCGCAGGCGCGCCACCGTGAGACCTGCGGCCAGCCACACGGTGAGTGCCGGCTCCAGCGCCGGGTCGCTGAACAGCTCGTCGATGAGCGCCGACCAGTGCTGCTCGAAGTCGACGCTCGCCTCGATGGGTTCGAGCACCCGGAAGCCGGGCGGCAGCCCGAGGTCGAAGGGATGCTCGCTCAGCAGGCGCGACGCGAAGCCGTGCAGCGTCGTGAGCGCCGCGTCGTCGAGCTGGTCGAGCGCACGGCGGCACCGGGTCCGAGCCTCCTCCGGGTGCTCGCCGCCGTCGCCGGTCGCCACGACGTCCTCGAGTCCGGCGCGGACTCGGTCGCGCAGCTCCGACGCAGCGGCCTCGGTGAACGTGATCGCGGCGAGGTGGCGCAGCTCGACGTCGCCGGCGACCACGAGTGCCACGATCCGGTCCACGAGCGCGGTGGTCTTCCCGGTTCCGGCGCCAGCCTCGATGAACAGGTTCGCGTCGTGGTCGTCGCGGATGCGCCGCCGCGCCTGCTCGTCGCCCACCGGGCTCACTCGGTGTCCGCCAGGCTCTCGTAGGCGGAGAGCGCGTCATCCTCCTGCTTGCGCTCCCACGCCGTGGCGCGGTCGGCGGGGCAGAGCCGGTCGTACGGGCAGGCGAAGCAGTGCGCGAACGTCTCGCGGTATTCGTAGGGGTTGTAGTCGCGGTCGCCTGGGACCGCGGGGAAGCAGCCCTGGTCCACCCCCTCGACGATGGCGTCGAGCACCTCGACGAAACGCCGCTGCCGGGCCGCGTCGAGCGCGAACCCGTGCTCCTCGCCGGGCGGGTCCTCGGCGCGCGTGTACCAGTAGTAGGCCTCGGCGTCGGTGGCGCCCGTCAGCGCCTTCGCGGCGTGGGCGTAGACGGGCAGCTGGAGGCGCTGGCCGGCGAGGACGGGGTCGTCGCGCAGCGACGCGGCGCGGGCCGGGTTGCCCGTCTTGTAGTCGTAGACCACGACCGTGCGTCCGTCCGGCGACCGGTCGACACGGTCGATCCGTCCGCGGAAGCGCACGGCGCGCCCTTCGGGCAGCGGGACGACCACGTCGGGCTGTCCCGCGTCGCCGAAGGAGACCTCGATGTCGTCGGCGCCGGGTGCCGCGCCGTGCTGACGGCGCACGGCCTCGTCGACGTGCAGGAAGTGCAGCGCGCTGCGTCGGATGCGGCGCTGGGCGAAGCGCCAGAGCAGCGGTCGACCGGTCACCCCACGCCGCTCGGCGTCGCGGCAGGACGCCTCGACGAGCTCGAGCATCCGCGTCCGGTCGGCGTTCGACCAGGGCGCGTCCGGCGACGCCGGGGGGTGCTCGCGCACGAACGTCTCGAGGATCGCGTGCACGAGCAGGCCCTCGTCGAGGGGCTGGATGGTCTCGGCGGCTTCGGGTCGAGTCACCTCGCGCACCCGCAGGACGCGGCGCAGGAGGAAGCGGAACGGGCAGGTCGCCCAGTCCTGCAGGGCGGTGGCGGACACCGCCGGGCCGGCGCCCGACGGCGTCGCCGCACAGCGGCCGTCATAGGCGGTGAACGCTCGCGAGGACCGTGCCGCGTCCAGCCGGTACCCCCGAGCCAGCGCGTCGACCGCCAGCGGATGGTCCTCGACCGCCCGACCGGTGTCGCGCCACTCGACGAGCGCGCGGAGGTCACGCTCCAGGAGCGATCCCGCCTCACGGTCACGCACGACACCGGCTTCGAACGACGCGATCACGTCGAGCCACGGCGCGGGCTCGTCCGCGGCCCGCAGCCACTCCGCAGTGACGGGATGTCCGACGTGGGACGCCGCCGCGTCGAGGACCCACCGCGCAGGCAGGCGAGGCTGCTGGGCGCGCGGGTCCGCTCGGTGGAACGACACCGTCACCGCGTCGGCGCTGACCAGCGCCGCGCAGTAGTCGCGGCGATCCTCGGCGCGCCGGTCCGCGCTCGTGGGCATGCCCGCGGCCGTCCGGTCGGCGTCGGTGAGGAATGGGTCCTCGCGACCGTGAGGTGGGAGTGTGCCTTCGGTTCCGCCCAGGATCGTCACGACCTCGAACGCCGCGCCGAATGCCGCGTGGAGCGGCCCGACGAAGACGCCGGTGCCGAAGCGCCCGGCGTGAGGTCCGGGTGCGTCGAGCGCGCTCGCCAACGCGGCGCGGAACCGGCTCAGGTCGACCGCGCTGCCGACGGCGTCGAGCGCCGCCAGCTCGGCGAGCACGGCGTCGACGCGGCGGGCCGCGTCGAGATCCCGCTCGGGCCAGTCGTGGCGCTGTCCCTCGCCGCCGACATACCGGGCGAGCAGCTGCGACGCCCATCCGCTGAACTCCGCCCAGGTCGACGACGCCGGCGGTGCGGCGACACGAACGAGCTCCTCCACGAACGCGCGGAGCCGGCGCGTCTGCTCGAGGTCGCGTTCGAGCTGAGCCACCCGCCAGTCGGGTTCGTCATCGTCGGCGCGGGCGGCCGCGAGGTTGGCCTCGAGCTCGTCGGCGTGGTGTCCGAGCCGCTCGAGCCACTGGCCGGACCCGCCGACGACACCGGCGGCGCGCGAGAGCAGGTCCCAGCGCGCACCCGGGACGCGGCGGCCGTCCCCGTCGAGGATCGGCCCCGCGGCAAGCCAGGCGGCGACGCCGTCGCGGGGGAACCCGGTCTCCGCGAGGTCGAGGAGGCCCGAGAGCACCCGTCCGACCACGGCGTCCGCCAGCCGCTCAGCCGATGGGCCGTTCCAGGGGATCGCGGCGGCGTCGAGCAGCTCGGGGACGAGCCGCGCGTAGGGCTCGTCGACGGGATAGAGCAGCGCCATGTGGCCGAAGGGCACGCCGCCCGCCGCGTGCTCGACGAGTCGGCGCACGGCGGCCCGCGTCTCGTCCTCCGGGTCGGCCGTCCCCACGATGTGCGGCGTGGGCGCCGCGGGCTCGTCACGCAGCGGCGCCGCCTCGACGACGACGCCGCGCGCGCGCGTGGCGAGCGCCGCGAGCAGGCGCGCCTCGGCGGGGGAGCGCCTGCGTGGCAGGAACGCGATGACGGTGCCGAGCTCGTCGAGCGCGGCACCGTGCGCGATCCCGTCGGCGGCGGCGTTGGCGAGATCCTCCTCGTCGTAGCCGCCGCGCGTCACGTCGACGAAGCGCGTGTACAGGGTCGCGACGGCGGCCGCGTGGCCGCCCCGAGCGGCCACGGTGGCGAGCGCCGAGTCCGGCGCCCGGCGCAGGTCGGCGAAGGTGGCGGCCAGCCCGATCTCGGTGCCGCGGTGGTCGGCGACCGCCGCGAACGGACCGGGGTCGGCGTGCAGCACGGCGTGCACCGCCTCGACGCGGCGGATCGCGGTGAGCGGGACGCGGCCGGCGGCGGCCAGGGTGGGTGCCCCGACGAGCTCGGCGATCCGGGGGAGCGCGATGAACTGGACGTTGACGAGCCCGTGGCGGCGGGCGAGGTCGCGGCGCAGCGCCAGGCCCGCATAGGGCGTCGGGACCGCGACGGTCACGGGCGCCAGCGGATCGCCGCGCTTTGCCTCGCGGACGAGCGTCCACAGCAGCTCCCGCGCCGGGAGCCCGAGCTCGGTGACGAAGGCGCGGGGCGCGCCGACCCGGCCGCCCCCTCGGGCCCATCACGGCTCACCGCTGGAGGCTACCGAGGGGCTGTGACGACGGCCCCCGGGGCCGAATGGCGGGGGCGAACCGAAAATCGGGCCTCCGCTGTGCCAACCTAGGAGCCGCATGTCTCGGCTCGGGCCGGTCGCGAGCCGGCTACTCACCACGATTCTCGTCGGCGGCGTCGCCATCGGGGCGTGCCTCGCGGCCCTGCTGCCCGGGACGGCCGTCTTCGCGAAGGCCTACTCGTATCAGAGCAACGCGATCGGCAAGCTGCGCCAGCTCGACCAGCGCTCGACGGTCTACGACGCGGACGGCAACGTCATCGGCGTGCTCGGAACGCAGAACCGCCAGGACGTGCCACTCGCCCAGGTCCCCAAGATCCTCCAGGACGCGGTCATCGCCGTGGAGGACCACACGTTCTGGACGAACGACGGCATCGACCTGAACGGTGTCTTCCGGGCCGCGGTGACCAACGCCTCGTCCGGTCAGGTCCTCCAGGGCGGCTCGACGATCACCCAGCAGCTCGTGAAGCAGCGGATCCTGAACTCGGCCCGGACGGTGAACCGCAAGGTGAAGGAGATCGTCCTCGCGCTGCGCCTGAACAAGGAGTACACGAAGTCCCAGATCCTCGAGCAGTACCTGAACACCGTGTACTTCGGGCAGGGCTCCTACGGCGTGAAGTCGGCCGCCGAGCGGTACTTTCTCTTCCCCGACTCGGCGTCGCCGTTCGGGGTTGCGCAAACCCAGCTCAGCCAGCTGAACATCGGGCAGGCCGCGCTCCTCGCCGGGCTCATCAACAACCCGACGGGTGACAGCCCGTTCAACAACCCGCAGGGCGCGAAGAACCGGCGGGCCATCGCGCTCGACCGGATGGTCGCCGAGCACTACATCACCCAGGCGCAGGCGGACTACTGGAACAACTCGCCGCTGCCGACCATCGTGCCGCCCCCCGACCTGCGGCCGACGAACGCCTGGGTCTCCGAGGTCGAGAGCCGCATCATCAACGACCCGATCTACTCGTCGCTGGGCCGCACCCCGCAGGAGCGCCAGAACGCGGTGCTCACCGGCGGGCTGCAGATCTACGCCACCGAGAACCCGACGATGCAGAACCAGGCCCAGAACGTCGTGGACAACGACCTCAGCTCCCCATCGGGCTTCACCGGCTCGCTCGTCGCCATGAACCCGAAGAACGGCGAGGTCGAGGCGATGGTCGGCGGACCAGGCTTCCAGTCGAGCCAGTACAACATCGCCACGCTGTATCCCGGTCGACAAGCGGGCTCCACGTGGAAGGTCATCACGCTCGCCGCGGCGCTCGAGTCCGGCTTCTCACCGAACGACCAGGTCGACGGCACGTCACCGTGCTCGCTGCCCCCCTGGGGCATGACCCAGAACGCGGAGGCGGGCGGCGGCGTCATGACGCTGCGCGCCGCGACCACGAACTCGGTGAACTGCGCGTTCGCCCGGACCGAGCTCGCCGTCGGCTTCCCGAAGCTCATCGACACCGCGCACGCGATGGGCATCACCCAGCAGACGCTGAAGCCCGTGCTCACGCTCACGCTCGGCGCCATCGAGTCGACCGCGCTCGAGATGGCCACCGTGGCCAGCACGATCGCCGACGAGGGGATGCACCACAGCCCGGTGTTCGTCAGCAAGATCGTCGGACCAGCCGGCCAGACGATCTTCGACGCCAACACCCTCCCAGGCCAGCAGGTGATCAGCAAGGACACCGCCGACTGCGAGACCGACCTGCTCCACGGCGTGATCACCGGCGGCACCGGCACCGGCGCGGCGCTCAACGGCCGCGACGCCGCGGGCAAGACGGGCACCACCGACAGCCAGACCGACGCCAACTTCCTCGAGTTCACCGGCGGCGCCCAGATCGCCGACTTCATCTGGCACGGCAACCCGCAGGCCCGCGTCCCGGGCGCCGGGTTCGGGGGCAACTACCCGGCGTCGGCGTCACGTGACTTTCTCAATCAGGCGCTGCAGGGCCAACCCGCGCTGCCGCTCCCGGATCCCGGGCCGGCCTGCCAGCGACCCGGCGGGGTCATCACCCCGCAGGGTCGCATCGCGAACGGTGCCGGTGCCCTCCCGGGTGCGCCGGGTGCCGGCGGGACACCCCAGCCGGTCGCGCCACCGCCGAGCATCGTGATCACGCCACCGACCACGCCGCCGATCATCACGCTTCCCACGACGACGCCGACGACCACCCCGTCCACGTAGCGATGGTGGGACGCGTCGCTCGCCTCGTAGGGTGCGGCGTGTGACCGGGCCGGAGTCGCTCCTCGCCGTCCAAGAGCGCGACCTCACGCTCGACCGTCTCCGACACCAGCGCGTCACGCTGCCCGCACGCGAGCGCGTCGCCGGTGCCGGCGCACGCCTCGAGGCGCTCGGCGTCACCCGCGCGGCCCGCGGCGCAGCGCGCGACGAGCTGGCCGGGCAGGAGCAGCGTCTGGCCGACGAGGCGCAGCGGCTCGGTGAGCAGAGCCACGCCGCGGAGAAGCGTCTCTACTCGGGCGAGGTCGCCTCGCCGCGCGAGCTGCAGGCGCTGCAGACCGACGTGGAGCAGCTGCGCCGCCGTCAGCGCACCGTGGAGGACCAGCAGCTCGGCGTCATGGAGCAGCGCGAGCCCATCGACCAGGAGCTTCGCGTGCTCGATGAGGAGCGGGCGGCCCTCGAGGCCGAGCTCGCCGGGGCGCAGGGCGAGCTCGACGTGAACGAGCGCGAGCTCGACGCGGCGATCGCCACCGAGCAGGCCGCGCGGGACGAGGCGGCCGGGACCGTCGAGCGGTCGCTCGTCGCCGAGTACGAGCGGCGACGCGACCACGCGGGGGGCGTCGGCGTGGCCCGCCTCGTCGGCTCGACCTGCCAGGGCTGTCACCTGTCGATCCCGGCGACGGCCGTGGACCGGCTGCGGCGGGAGCGCGACGGCGAGCTCGCCTACTGCGACAACTGCGGCTGCATCCTGGTGCCGTGAGCCTCGCCGAGGTGCTCATCTACAGCGACGGGGGCGCCCGCGGCAATCCGGGGCCGGCGGCGATCGGTGCGGTCGTGCTCGACCCGACGACGGACCCGCCGACGCGGCTCGCGACGGTGAGCGAGCGCATCGGCGTGACCACCAACAACGTCGCCGAGTACCGCGCGGTGATCGCCGCCCTCGAGGCGGCCCGCGCCTATGCGGCCCGCACGATCAGGGTCCGCTGCGATTCGATGCTCGTGATCCGCCAGCTGCAGGGCGCCTGGCGGGTCAAGCAGCCGCACCTGCGGCTGCTCTTCGAGCAGGCCCGGGCCCTCCTCGCCGGCTACGAGGTCGTCGACCTCGCCCACGTGCCCCGCGAGGACAACACCGACGCCGACCTGCTCGTGAATGCCGCGCTCGACCAGGCGTGACCCGTGCTGCTCTGGTACACGGCGCTGTCGATCCTCTTCGTCGCGAACGTGTTTCGCAGCAGCGGCCTGGACTACCGCCTCGTCGCGCTCGGTGCGATGGTGCCGCTGCTCCTCGACCTCCCCGTCGGGCACCGCGCCGTCGGGCACACCCTCCTGCTCGCCGTGGCACTCTTCACGGCGGTGATGGTCGCGACCGCCGGCCGGTCACGGCTGCTCCGCCGCCGCCTGCTCTGCATCCCGATCGGCGTCTTCGTCGGCCTCGTCCTATCCGGCGCGTTCACCCAGGACCACGTGTTCCTCTGGCCGTTCCTCGGTGGCTTCGGCTCTGTCGGCCTCCTGCCTCCGTGGTGGGTCGTGCTGATCGAGGAGCTCGTGGGCCTGGTCGGCTGGTGGTGGATCGTCGGGCAGTACGACCTCTACCTGCCGGACGCCCGCCGCGAGTTCTGGCGGTCGGGACGCCTGCGGGAGAGCCCGGCGTGATCGTGCTCGTCCGCCACGGCGAGACCGAGGCCAACCGGAGCGGGCTGCTGCTCGGGCGGGCCGACCCGCCGCTCACCGCCCGCGGCATCCGACAGGCCGCGGCGCTCGCCGACGCGCTCGCGGCCATCGACGCGCCGCGTCTGGTGACGAGCCCGCTCACGCGCGCCCGGCAGACCGCCGCGGCGATCGGTGAGGCGACGCGGACGACGCCGATCGTCGACCCGCGGCTCATCGAGCTCGACTACGGCGAGTGGGACGAGCGCCCGCTCGCCGAGCTCCCCGCCGACGTCGCGGCGCGCTGGCGCGCCGACCCGACCTTCGCGCCGCCCGGCGGGGAGAGCCTCGCCGCGTTACGCGAACGCATCGCGCCGTGCGGGACAGAGCTGCTCGATCAGGACCAGACGGTGATCGCGGTCAGCCACGTTTCACCCATCAAGGCGATCATCCTCTGTGCGCTCGGTCTCCCCGACGAGCTCGCCTGGCGGCTCCGCCTTGATCTCGCGTCGATCTCGCGCCTCGGGCCGGGCCCGACGGGCCCGGTGCTCGTGACCTTCAACGAGACGGCGCACCGCGCCTGACGAGTCAGTCGACGCGGATCGGGATCGAGGCACGCGCCGGTCGTGCGTGCGCGCCGGCCCCGTCGACGACGAACCGGCCCTCGCCGGGGCCATCGGCGACCGGCATGCCCAGCGCGTCGAGGAGGGCCAGGTCCTCGTCGGGGGCGCGGCCCGCCGTCGTGAGGTAGTTCCCGACGATCAGGGCGTTGGCCCCGGCGAGCACGCCCATCGCCTGGAGCTCGCCGAGCACCCGCTCCCGGCCGCCAGCGAGCCGCAGCCAGGCCGAGGGCAGCACGAGCCGGAACAGGGCGATCGCCTGCAGCGCCTCGCGCGGTGACAGCAGGGTCTCGTCGGCGAGCGGCGTGCCCGGACGCGGGTCCAAGAAGTTGATCGGGACCTCGCACGGCTCGAGGTTCGCGAGCTCGAACGCGAAGTCGACGCGCTGGTCGAGCGTCTCGCCGAGGCCGAGGATCCCACCGCAGCACAGCTCCATCCCGGCCGCCGTCGCGCGGCGCGCGGTCTGGACCCGGTCGTCGTAGGTGTGGGTCGTGCAGATTCGCGGGAACACCGCCCGGCACGTCTCGAGGTTGTGGTTGTACCGGTGCACGCCCGCGTCGGCGAGCCGGCGTGCCTGCTCGTCGCTCAGCAGCCCGAGCGAGCACGCGACCTCGAGCCCCGTCTCCTCGTGGACGGCGTCCACGGCCTCCAGCACCCTGGCGAGCAGGCGCTCCTCGGGGTTGCGGACCGCGACGACGAGGCAGAACTGCGTCGCGCCCGTGGCGCGGGTCGCGTGCGCCGCCGCCAGCACCTCGTCGAGGTCGAGGAAGGCATAGACGTCGACGTCGGTGTGGAACCGGGCCGACTGCGAGCAGAAGGCGCAGTCCTCGGGACAGGCGCCCGACTTCGCGTTGAGGAGACTCTCCAGCTCGACCGCCGGGCCGCAATAGGCGAGCCGCACGCGATGCGCGAGCGCCACGAGGTCAGGGAGCGCGTCGAGCGGCAGCCCGGCGACCGCCGCCACCTGCTCTCGGCGCAGCGGCTCGCGCCGGTCGACGAGCTGGGTCTCGGCGTGCGTGAGGACGTCGGGTCGGGCCACGGCGCCAGAGCGTAGAGGGGCACCCCGCGAAGGCGGCAACGCGCCGACGCCCGCCGTGGGACACTGGTCGTGGTGGCGAGTCGGCCGGGTGGCCGCGTGCCGGCTCGACCGGTCCGAGGAACGTCCGGACTCCACAGGGCGCGGTGCTGGGTAACACCCAGTCGGGGTGACCCGCAGGACAGTGCCACAGAGAACAGACCGCCGATGGCGGCGACCCGCCGCACAGGCAAGGGTGAAACGGTGCGGTAAGAGCGCACCAGCGTCCGGGGCGACCCGGGCGGCTCGGCAAACCCCACCGGGAGCAAGGCCAGACAGGGGGAGGACGGCCCGTCCGCAGACACCCCCGGGTAGGCCGCTAGAGCCGGCGGGTAACCGCCGGCCGAGAGGGATGGCCGCCCCAGGCGTCGAGAGACGCCCGGACAGAATCCGGCGTACAGGCTGACTCGCCACCGCCCCCTTTGCGCAGAACCGATCGCACGGATGGTCGGCTCACCTCGACGACCTCACGATGCTGATCGGTCCTGATCGCGCTGGACGGATGCTCGAAATTGGCGTGGCCAGCGCCGAGGGCGTGGACTTCATCGTCCGCGATGGCCGCGCGGTCCAAGTTCCTGAGGTGATCCCTATGCCCCGGTCAATGCAACAGATCCTCGATCATGCTGACGAGTTGGCCAAGCGCTTCGAGGACTACGAGCCGTCCTCAGGCGATGAAGGTGATGTCGCGGAGTACCTGCTACTGCGGGCTGCACTGGCCCGTGCCCGGAGCGAGCGTCAGATCGCAGAAGCGATCGACGCGGCCCGACATGCAGGTATGTCGTGGAAGCGGATCGGTGATGAGCTCGGTATCTCGGCCCAGGCGGCACAGCAGCGATACGGATCGATCAGCCGACCTGCGTGACGGTACCGAGAGGAGGGGGGTGGATTTGTGATTAGAGGCCGAGCCCGGGCGGTTGGATGGATCGCCCCAGCCCCTTCGGCCGGATGTTCTGGGAGCGCCGAAGGGCCTCACCCAGCACGGTGTCGACGGCTTCTCGGGTGGAGAGCCGACCAGATCGGCAGATATGTTGCGCATTCCGCTTGTTTGCGACCGCTCGATGTAGCTCACCCGACCGACCGGACGAGGAGGAAGTAGCGGCCGCCAAACAGGGCCTCTCCGCCGACTTCTGCCAACAGGACGTCGAAGTCGAAGTGTCGCTTGTAGACCGTGTGAGTCGAGCCGTCTGAGAGGCTACGGGTCGGCCACTCCTCCGGGCGTGCGCCGGGCGGAAGACCGAGTCGAGGATCACAAGCTCATCGGCGATTTGGCGGGCTTCCGCAAGAAACATCGCGCGTTCAGGTGGCTCGAGATGTCCGTAGAGGTGGCCCGCGAAGACCCGCGCGACCGCATCCGCACCGAACGGAAGGGCAGTCGCGTCCGCTCGTATCACCGGCGCATCGCTAACCGCGACGCGCAGCCGATGGAGCGCCTTCTCGCTCTGATCGACGGCGAACCCGCTGCCGGGAAGCTCGGCCGTAACACTCCCGGACCGGAGCCCACATCAACGAAGACACACGGTGGAAGCCGCGCCAGTTCCCGAGTGACCGCCCGACGCTCGGCGCGGATTGCTTCGCGGTCGACGTCGAGACCGAGGCTCCGGAAGTATCGGTACGCCCAATCAATGCCACCGTCATATTCAGGAGCGCGTCGGTCGTAGTAGGTCCACAGTGACGCACGATGGTCCGGCAAAGATGTCACGCCACAGTCTTGCCTGACCCGATCATCAGCCGCGCGCAGATTGCCCGCTCGGCGCTCCTTCTGTCACGAGAGCAGGCGACGCCGATCGACGAGGTCGGGATACCCCGGAACGCCGGACCGAGAACCTGCCGAAGTGTGGCCCCGCCGATCGTAGGAGTAACAGATCGCCCGATCGGGATCGTGTTCGTCGAACTCGATGACGTGGTTCGGGCTGAGATGCTGGGTTGCTGTGAAGCCGCTGAGCGGGACGCGAACCATCTCGACGAGGTCGTCGCGGGCGAAGTCCGCCGCGGGCACCCCCGATGCGGAGAAGTCGGCGTGCACGGGATCAGTGAAACACTCGGCGAACATGGCCCAGTCGCGACGATCGACGCCCATCGCGTACCTGATCACCCGCTCACTGATCAGGGCACGGTCCTCGAGCCGGCGAATGCGGGATTCGAGATCGGTGCTCATGAGAGGTCCTTTCAGATGATCGCGAAGTTCTTTCGCTCTCGTCGCCGGCTTCTGATCGGCGTCCTCGCCTCGTGTGTGGCGGTCCTGGTGGTTGTGCCGCTGCTCCTGGGTTTCATCTTGTGGTCCCGAATCGGGCGTATCACGGTGTCGACCCCGGGTTCAGCTCCTGGCGGCACGACCTACCTGTTCATCGGCTCGGACACGCGCCCGAGCGTCGAGACTGCCGAGGAACGCAAGCATTTCGGGGACTCCCGGCAGTCTCCCGGACAACACGCAGACATCATCTTGATCCTGAGGGTCCCGGACCACGGACGCCCGTCGCTGATGAGCGTGCCTCGGGATCTCTTGGTCTTCAGCAGCAGCCACGCGCTGGAACGCCTCGGTCCGTCGCTGGACGGAGGCGCGCAGCCGCTGGTCGATGCCCTCTGCCACTCACTCGGCGTCGGCATTGATCATCTCGCCCTCATTCAGTTTGTGGGCCTCCAGCAGATGGTCGACGCCGTTGGCGGGGTGGATGTGACCATCAGCGCGCCCACCCGCGACACCGTCCTCCAGACGCTCTACATGCCCGGGCGACACCACCTGAACGGCGTTGCCGCGCTGTCGTATGTTCGTGCCCGTCATGTTCAAGTCTTTCGAGACGGACAATGGCAATCGGAGTCGAGCGCAGCACTGGAGCGCGGAAGTCGTGCCCGTCAGGTGTTGGTACGAATTGCGGGGTCAGCACCGTCGCTGACCAATCCAGACGGCCTGCTCCGGTATTTGTGGACCGCGACCGGTGCGGTGTCCGTCGATCGCAGCCTAGGGGTCGGCGATCTCTGGTCACTGCGCTCTTCGCTGCAGTCGATTCCGCGCTGCGTGGACGGTCACGCTTCCCGTCGTGTTCCAGGATGGTGCGGTGCCGATGGCCGAGCTCATGCCGGGGGCGACACGGAGTCTGGCGCCATTCCTGGATCCCGCAGCGAAGAGCCCTTGCTCGCACCCGATTATCCCCTATAGTGACGGAAGCGTCGGCTGATCGGTCCCCCGAGTTTGGAGGGCCGATCGGGCGCCCAGGCTGGGGAGAGCGTTTATGCGCTCGGTTGTCAATGTCACGGTCGGTCGCGTCGCCGCGGCGGTCGTGCTCATGGTCGGTTTGATCGGGGCCGGCACTGTTGGTCTGGCGGGACAGGCTGGTGGGACCATCACTGCCGGTATCTCACCGTCGTCCGGCCCCCCGGGTACATCCATCACCGCCGACTCGGGCAGTTGTGCCGGCAACACCGCCGCGGTCTTGCTTGATCCCTCCAACAGCCCCGTCGCGACGAGCAGCACTGCTGGAACACAGACCGTCGTGACTGTTCCGTTTACCCCTCCAGGCCAGTACAACGTCGACATCAGTTGTGATACCTACGGCGGCAACACTGATATTGGGACTTTCCCGTTCACCGTGACCAACGGGGCCGGGGGTTCCAGTGCAAGCGTCTCGATGTCATCGTGTGGCGTCGCCACCGTGACGACCAGCGCGGGTCTACTGACCGACCTCGTCGATTTACCGGTGCCGTTTGGTGCGCCGTTCTCGCTTCCGTGTGGCCTTGTGAGCTTCAGGGTCCAGGGAATCCCGGTTGGCAGTACGATTACTCTGACGTTCAACTGGCCCATTGCGGCCACGGGCGCAGTGAAGCTTGTCGGTACTAATTTTGTATTGGTGTCGGCAACGTCCTTCCAGGTCACCGACGGTGGAGCCTTTGACGTTGACGGCACGGCGAATGGCGCGATCGTGGATCCGGTTGGACCGACGACCGCGTCGGCTGCTGCGCAATTCACTGGCTAGTTCCTGCCCGGGACGCCACCGCAGACTGCCAAGTGCTGTCGCGGCCAGTCGTCGGGACTGCCCACGTCAACATACGCAGAGCCCGGCTCGGACAGGATGTCCAGCAGCCCGACACATCCTTCAGCGCGCTCGTGCAGGACACCCGAATTGTGGTCGGCCACCCGTAGAGAACCCGCCGCTCAGCGCGCTGTTCCCGAAGGACGATGCTAACGAGGCCGGCGCCCACTCGCGCTCAGGCGGTGCACCGCCGGGACGCTCAGCTTCTCGGCGCCGTACCCCATACTAGATTCCCCGGTCGAAGCGAGCGGGCGGCAGGCGCGGAAGAGTGTTCGAACTCGGGACGGTCAACTGAGCCATCGCCTGTTGGGACTGTGACTATCAATCGGCGCGACACGTGCCGGGCCTCGGTGCGGCGCAACCAACTCGCTGGTGTGCCCGGCGTCGCCGGCGCGCAAGCTCGCCCTGAACGGCCGGGGCGCAGCGGCGGCAACGCAGACACCGAGCCCGATCTCCCGGTCGTCCGCCGTCCCTCGAGCGAGGTTGCGGTCGCCGGTCGGGCTTCTCCCCGCGAGGACGCACGACAGGAGGATGCGGGCACCACCTCCAAGAGACGGCGCGGCCGCCCGTCGATGCCTCATCTCCGGTCGCTCGATGGCTTGCGCGGGCTCGCTGTACTCCTGGTCGTCCTGTACCACTTCTCTCCCGGCATCGCGCCCGGTGGCTTCCTGGGCGTCGACGTCTTCTTCGTCCTGAGCGGCTTCCTCATCACGAGCCTGCTTGTCATTGAGTGGGAGAAGAAGTCCCGTATCTCTCTGCCGGCCTTCTGGGCCCGACGTGCCCGACGGCTCCTGCCCGCGCTCCTCCTCTTGTTGGCGGCTTGCGGTATCTGCGGTGGTGGTGGTCGCTGCGCCAGTCCAGGGCCAGCACGTCGCGACGGACGTGCTCGCGACATTGACCTATGTCGCGAATTGGCGCTTCATCGCGTCAAGTCAGTCCTACCTCGCGGCAATTCGCAAACCGCGTGCCGACGCCGCTTCAGCACACATGGTCGCTAGCGATCGAGGAGCAGTTCTACCTCGTCTGGCCCCTCTTGGTGGCCGCCGTTGGCGCACTCACGCTCCGGACGGCGAGACGATCACAGCGCCGGCGACTGGTTTTCCGCGCGATTCTCGTCGTGCTGTCGCTGGCCTTGGGCGTGGCGGCGCTGGTGCGCATGGCGTCGCTCTATCAGGTGGGGGCGGATCCGAGCCGGGTCTACTACGGGACCGATACCCATGCTGGAGTGATCCTTTTCGGTGCGGTGCTAGGCGCGCTTTCAGCCGGGACGCCCATCGTGCGACGAGGGTTCCGGACGATCGTCGTCGTGACCGGGATGCTGTCACTGCTCGCGCTTGGCGCTGCCTTTGTGACTGCCTCGGTGACGTCGAGCTGGCTTTACGAGGGTGGGTACGGGGTGATCGTGTTGGCGATCGTCCTCGTGCTGTTGGCGGCCGCCCAGCCCGGGCGCAACCCTCTCCGAAAAGTGTTCGAAACCCGCGGCCTAGTCGGCTTGGGCCTGATCTCGTATGGCGTGTATCTATGGCACTGGCCGATGTTCATCTGGCTCACGCCGTCGAGCGTCGGCGCCAGCGGCGCTCTTCTCTTCATAGTCCGAGTAGCCGCGACGTTGGCGGTCTCGATACCGAGCTACTACTTCGTCGAGCAACCGATCCGACAGGGTCGGTTCTTGCGGGGTCACCTGTCGAAGGGCGGGCTGCGGTTCCCCGGGCTGGTGCCGCTCAGCGCAGTAACGGTCGTTGCCATGCTCCTGATCTTCCCGTCGGTGATCCTGCCGTCGGTTGCCACGGCCCCGGCCACAGGTGTGAAGACTCGCGCCACGTGCGCGGCGTCGCTGAGCTATGAGACGGCACCGCGGTGCGATGCGAAACCGAACCCGCCGATCAAGTTGGGGTCGGCGCGGCAACCCTTCCGGGTGCAGCTCGTCGGGGAACTCCTTCGCGGATGAGATCCAAACCTGTCTCGGCACGATCTTGCAGGAACGGGGCGGACAGCTGGAGAGCCTCGTGGCAGCCGGCGACGATCTCTGCTATCGCAGGCAGTTCATCCAGGCACAAGTCCAGGATCCGAAGACCAGGCCCACGGTCGCGGTCGTGTTCCAGTACCCGTTCCCAGACCGTCGGCTCGCGCCGTGCTCAGACTCGGAGTCGTGGAGCCGGCACTTGACCGACACGATCGCCGAGTGGAGAGCCTACGGCGTCCACGTGGTGCTCGTTCCTGATGTCGCGCGAGTCGGCGCAAGCGGTCCCCTCGATGACACAACCTCGGTCTATCAAGCCGCGGCACTCAGCGATCCGCAAGGTGTCTCGGTGGTCGATACGGGCGTGTTCATCCGTGATGGCAGCGGCCGTTCGCAGTGGAGAATGCCCTGCATCCCGCGGGAAAGCGGCTGCGGCCTTGATGGAACCGTGGCCGTCCGATGGCCCGGTGATCAAATGCACTTCTGCGCAGATCCAGACTGGATTGCGCACAACCAGCAGTGCGCGCCTGAGTTCGCTGGCGGCGAACGACGCGTGGCGGCCGTCATCGCCACGGCGATCATCGACGTCGCCACCAGCAGTCAGCGAAAGACACCGAAGGCCTGACGAGTCCGCCATCACCCTCGATGGCTCCTGCCGCACTGGTCGCGCCGTCAGTGCCCGGGGCTTCTAACTTCGCGATCCGGAAACTTCACTACCGACACTCTCGGCACGGGTGGTGGCGGCGTACGCAGATCCAAACTCGGGCTACTGCACACGATCGTGTCGACTGGAGCACCAGCAACCAAGTCACTGAGCGAAACACCCCTGGTTCTCGCGACCGTGGGTGGTGCTCGTCATGCCACGGTCTGCGCTCGGTAACCGAAGCTCGGTAGTTCGGCGTCGAGAGTAGTGGCCTGAATGAGTGTTCTTGCATTGCAATTCGGGTACTAGCGGCTCACACTCAACACGCAGGGGGTGGAGCGCGGGCGTCGGGTTGATGCTGGTGCCAGGAGTTGGGAGGCCGCATTGGCGGCCTGCGGGCATTGGGTAGCGGGGGTGGGGATAGGGGAGCCGTTTCGTCAGAGCGAAACGCGCTCGAGGGCCCTTGGTTATGTTCGCGGTGGTCGTGTCGGTGCTCGGCACCCCAGTGGTGGGGTCCGCGATGACGGGCAGTGCCGCGCAAGCTTCGGTGTCGCCTCGTGTGTCGTTGGGCGTCTGCACTTCGGGGCGAGCGACCGGTGCGTGCGGAGACCCATTGATTCGGCATCGTGCCGCCGCAATCGCGGCGGCCGACCATCTGGTGGTGACGCCAGCGCAGGCGGAACAGGTCGTGGCGTCCTACGCGTTGGCGATCAACGCGGCCAAGACGGCTACGGCGAACAACACGGTCGAGGGCCCTCCGTTGTCAGTCATCGACGATGCCTTCATCGGAGTGGTACCTCCCACTGCGCCGATGTTCACGATCACAAACGTGCGGGTCTTCGTGCCGATGCTGACGACCTATCCAGCGCAGCTCCTCGCCCTGGCGACGGTGTCAGCGAGCACGAACCCTGTCTTTTTTGTGTTCACGAAGCGATCCGTGGGTGCGCGCTGGAAGGCCGTCTACCTGACTCCCGCGTCCGGACAGGCCATCTTCGTCGACGCGAACGGCTACGCGAGGACCGTCACAGGAACCGCGGGTCTCCGCGTCGAGCCGGTGACCTTGCCCCACACCCTGGCTGCGTATTTTCAACGGAGCCTCAAGGCGAATCGCTCAGCACCTTCGAAGATCTTCGACAGCTGACTTTCCATGTCTGTCCTGAACCTGATCAAGGGCGACAGCGCCAACCGAGACACCGTGACTGCCGCAGCCACCACCTTTCCCGTGTACTCCTACCGCACGGCAAACGGGGGAGCACTGAGCTTTGTGACCTTGCGGTTCCATCTGCACGCTGTTCCGGCCGGAACCGCGACCACTGTCAACCCAACCGCGATCTTCGCACTGCTGGGTCAGGTACCAGGATTGACACAAGCCCAGCATTACCGCTCCATCGATATCAACATCCTCGACCTCCTGGCCCTGACCGTCCCTCCCGCGAGCCAACACAACGCCCTGATCAGCGCCGATGCCAATTTCGGCGCGATCTCGGGAGGCGGCACCCCCGGGTAGCCGTGAGGCATAACCCGCCGTGCGAACCGTTCGGCCACTAAATGGTTGAGAAGTAACCTTCTATTTTGGGGGCGGGTGGCTAACGGGCCGCTCACAGAGTCCTAACGCGGCGCTCATACTTGGGTCCGAGCGTCAGAACCTGAGTGTTGGGGAGGATACGACGCGTCTGAATCGGCTCATCGCTGGTTCGCGAGAGCGTTTCGCCAGCTCGTCGGCTCACCGGGGCGCGTTGAGTCGTGAGGCCGAGCCTCTCGTGCAAGATCGTCGTAGCGCGCGGCGTCGGGGCTCGCTGGCGTCCGCCGCCGTCATCGTCGTGCTGGGCGCGCTCGCCGCGGCCTGCGTACCCGTCACGCCTCCTCCTCCTCCTCCTCCTCCTCCTCCTACTGTGCTGTCGATCACGTCGTCGCCGAGCCTGTATCCGGCGTTTGACTCGAGCATCAGCGATTATGTGATCCGATGTGATGGGGCGATCTCGGTGTCGGTCGCGGTACCCTCGGGCACCACGGTGTCGGTTGACAGCCAACCTGCAGGCTCGGGGCGCTTTGCGGCCGTCGTTGATAAGACGACGGGCGAGAGCTTCACCATCGTCACCCAGGTGGGTTCGGCGACACCGTCGACGTCATACGTGCGTTGCCTGCCCACGGACTTTCCGTCGTGGACCGCGTCACGCACCGGGACAACCCAGGCCGAGTTCTACCTGAGTGCCCCCATCGCGTTCGCGCCGACCTATCCGACCATCTTCGACAACAACGGGGTGCCGGTGTGGTGGGGGCCAAAGACCAATACGGTCTTCTTCGAGCTCCTCGGAAACGGCGACGTCGCGTGGACCAAGTCCGACCAAACGCCCGCAGAGGTCCACGGTCTCGACGGCTCGCTCATCGACTCCATCACGACCACCGGGGGGCCGCCCGACGACCACGACCTGCTGTTGCTCCCGAACGGCGACTACGTCATGACGGCCGACACCATCAAGTATGGCGTCGACCTTTCCGGGCTCTGTGTGAACTCGACGTGTGGGCCTTCGAACACGTCCGTGATCGACCCGGTAATCGAAGAGTTGACGCCCGCCGGATCCGTCGTGTGGTCCTGGGACGCCGCCGCGGATATCCCTCCGGGCGAGATGGATCCGCAGTGGTACTCGCAATACATCACCGGCGGAAGCGCACCCTATGACGTCTATCACTGGAACTCCGTGGACTACACCGGCACCGGATTCCTCCTGTCGTTCCGCCACCTCGACGCCGTCTACGACATCGATCAGGCTTCTGGGAACATCCTGTGGAAGCTGGGCGGATCAGCCCGCCCGGAGAGCCTTACGGTCCTGAACGATCCCGTGTTCGCTGGCGGCAGCCATTTCGGTGGCCAACACGACGCGCGGCTGAACCCTGACGGCACGTCTCGCTCTACGACGACGGCACCAACCTGGGACGCGCGCCCCGAGCCGTGCGCTACCAGATTGACACGACCGCCCGTACTGCGGCGCTCGTCGAGCAGCAGAGCGATCCCTCAATCGCACCGTCATCCGGTTGTTGTGGTAGCGCCCGCAAGCTGGCCGGCGGCGACTGGGTCATCGGGTGGGGTGCTACGAACAATGCAAGCGAGCTCACGTCGAGCGGCCAACGAGTATTTCTCTTGCAGTACACGGGCCCATTCATATACCGCTTCCTGCCCGTGCCGTACGGCGTGCTGAACATCGCGACGCTGCGCGCCGACATGGACGCGCAACACCCCTGATACGCGCGCCCAACGGCGGTGGACGGCTCAAGTATCGCCACCTACCCTCGACGACGGGGCCGCCCACAGTCCGGGCGGTTGAGGACGTGGCGAAAAAGCACTTCATCCGTCGGGAGCCTTGCCCGACGTGTCGCAAGGGGGTCGTGGTTGTCACATACGAGCAGGTAATCGATGGGAGGGGCAACGTGACCCGGGAAGCACCGATCAGAGCGGCCGGGTGCCGGACCGAAGGCTGCCAGAGTCAATGGTTTGACCCTCGGACCAAGCGCCAGTTAGGCCGGGCAACATCGGGGCAACATGACAGCGGTACCGAGCGGGACGCGCCGGGATAGTGGGTGACACGGAAAGCGCGGGCTGAACTGGGGCGACGCGAATCGTCGTCAGGTCAGCGCCGCGGTCCGAGAGGACTCATAATCCTCTGGTCGTCGCAACGCCCGAACCCGCTGGGTCCCACGGACAACGGCACCGAAACGTGCTCGAGCCCCGGCTAAGCCCTGATTCAGTCCGCGAGAAGTCCGCGAGAAGTCGGAAAACAGCGCCAAGTCACGCGAGACGCCGAAAAGTGTCTGTCCTGCTCAACGGCCCTTTCCGTGGGTCGGGGCAGGTCAAAGGATCGCCTCGGCCTATATCCGGCGTACAGGCCGACTGGCCACCACCCCTTGAGGCAGCACGTCTCCGAACCGTCTTGAATCTCGGCGCTGCGGGTTGACTAAGTCCTAGACTAAGTCTAGTTTACGGTCATGGCTGAGGTTGGAGTGCACGAGGCGAAGACGCACCTTTCTCGGCTGTTGCAGCGAGTTGCAGCCGGAGACGAGATCGTGATCACCCGATCCGGCCAGCCCGTCGCGAAGCTGGTTCGCGTTGACCGACGCGCCGCCCGAGTCCTCGGACGAGATGAGGGGCGCTTCGAAGTGCCCGAGGATTTCGACGCGCCCCTGCCGGACGCTGAGCTCGAGGCCTTCGAGGCTTGACGTACCTGCTCGACACACAGGTCTGGCTCTGGATGCAGGCGGCACCCCGACGATTGGTCCCCGCTGTCCGTGAACTGATCGAAGACATGACGACCACCCTGCTGTTCTCCGCCGCAAGCTCATGGGAAATCGCGATCAAGTATTCGCTCGGTCGACTCCCAATCCCGGAGCCGCCCGAGCAATACGTCCCTGATCGGATGCGCACAAGTGGCGTCCTCGCGCTTCCGATCGAGCACCCCCACGCGTTGCGGGTCAGCGCGCTGGAACAGCACCATCGTGACCCGTTCGACCGCTTACTTGTGGCGCAGTCCCAAGTAGAACGAGTCGCCCTGGTGACAGCCGACCCCGTCTTCGAGCGGTATGACGTCGACCTCATCCTTGCCCGCTAGTCCACATTTCTCCCACGATCGACGCGTTCGCACCAACCCGGGTCGGCTGGTCGACCTGCCGGCGAGTATCCGGCGCACAGGCCGACTCGCCACCTTCTCGTTGCGGATTGCGTCATCGCTGGGGGATCGAGGACGGCGGTGAGGTCGCCTTCATCGACCTCGGTGATGCGGCGCTGCTACTCCCCGGGGGGATCGACGCCGCGCGCGACGAGCTGCGTCGTGTGCTGCTGGGCGGCGCCTATGACGCAGCCGTAGCGGGGCTCGACGATCCAGACCTTGCCGACCAGTAACGCGCTGATCGACGACCGACTGCTGGTCGCGTACCTCCTCGGCGCCTCCGTGGCGCTTCCGAGGGGAGCTGCGCTGCACACGACCGGGTACTGGTATTACCGGGCCCGCCGGGCCGCCGTCGCGAGTGGCGCTGGCGAGCTCGCGGGCCCCTTCCGCGCGCTGTATCCCGACGACCAGGCGAGAGCGATCCAGGGCCTCCTCGAGCTTCCTGAACGCATCGGTTTGCCGGACAGTCGACGCCTCGTTCCCGAGATGGCCGAGGTCTCGCATCGACGTCCGCGACTGAACCTGCTGAACGTCGAGGCGACCGCCGCGGCGCGGCTTCTGTCAGCCCGGGTTGTGCTCTCGCCCTCGGCGGCTCGGGGCGTCCTGCCCGAGACGCTCGACGCGGAGGGTGTTACCTGGCTGACGGTCGAACCTGCTTGAGCCTGCGAGCGCGCTACCTGAACAGCCCAGACATGGGCCTCAGTCGCCGGGCGACTGCCCCTACCTCCACGTATCGAGCCAGCGATGCGCGGCATGCCGGGAGAGCTTGTCGCTACCTGACCGGATGGCGTCTCGGCCACCGTGCAGCCGCTTCACGGCGACACCGTCGCCTAGCGTCTGGGATCTACCTAGTTGACGCCAGATGTGTCGATGTGCGACATGATGCGGTCAGCGTCGCGGCCGAGGCGCCGCAGCTGCTCTGGTGACAGCACGTCGATCACCAGAGACCTGACGTGCGCCAGGTGTCCGGGCGCGGCTTCGGCCAGTGCCTGAAAACCCGTCTCGGTCAGGATGGCGTTCGTGAACCGTCCGTCGGTGCGGTCCGGCTCACGGCGGACGAAGCCGCGCCTCTCGAGCCGTTCGACCAGGTGCGACAGCCGGGACAACGACGCGTTGGTGACTTCGGCAAGCGAGCTCATCCGCATCGTCCGCGCTGGGCTCTCGGACAGCATGGCGAGGACTTGGTACTCGACCATCCTCAGCCTCGAGTCGCGCTGCAGCTGCTGATCGATGGACCAGGGGAGCCAGGTCATCAACCGGACAACGCAGAGCCACGAGGCGAGCTGCGCTGGGGTGAGCCACTTCGCGGGCGGCTCCTGCGCGTCCCGGGGGCCCGGTCCGGTCATCGCCGCCAGGGTAGCCAGTTCACTCTCCGCTTCAAGTAACCCTGCGTGTCGTGGGCTCACCGAGTCCTAATCAAGCTGCTCCGAAGTCCTCAAATGATACTTGACGGTTCAAGTCACTAGGTCTACGGTGCTCGGTGGCACCCTCGCGAGGAGGATTGCGGCATGAACGTGGCGCTCACCGGTGCGTCCGGGTTCATCGGGTCTCATGTCATGGCGGAGTTGCTGGGCCACGGGCACGAGGTGACGGCCCTGGTCCGCGACGACGCCCACGCCGACGCCGTCGGCGCCCGCGGCGCCAAGGCGGCCGTCGTCGATCTCTCCGACCGACCGGCAGTCGCGAGCCTGCTCCGCGACGCTGACGCGGCCGTCCACACCGCCAGTCCTGGTGACGAGACGAGCGCCGACCTGGACTCCGCCGTGGTGGACGCGGTGATCGATGCCCTCGGGGACACCGGCAAGCCCTACCTGCAGATCAGCGGCGCATGGGTCTACGGGTCCAACACCGCGATCACCGAGGACTCTCCCTTCAACGCGCCGACGATGGTGTCGTGGAAGGTGCCGATCGAGCGCCGTGTGCTCGGCGCACGAGGCATGCGCGGCGTCGTGATCGTCTCGGGCACCGCCTACGGCGATGCCGGCGGAGGGGTGCCCGGGGTGCTGCTGGGCTCACCCCGAGATGGTGCCGGCAACTTGACCATGATCGGTTCGGGACGACAGCACTGGTCGACGGTGCACGTCGCCGACGTTGCGGATTTCTTCCGGCGCGTCTTGGAGGATGACTCGGCCCGTGGCCGCTACATCGTTGGCGATGGGCTGAACCCGACCGTTGCCGAGCTGACCGAGGCGGCCGCGGTGGCCGTTGGCGCGCCGGGGGCGGTCCCCGGGTCCGAGGATGAGGCCCGAGCACGCCTGGGCGACTACTTCGCCGAGGTCCTCCTCCTCGATCAGAGCGCCGACGCCGCCAAGGCTCGAGCAGAACTCGGCTGGCGTCCGAACCACCCGGGACTTGTTGAAGAGTTCCGCCGTGGGAGCTACCGGAAGTAGGCGCGCGGCATCGGCGTCGACTGGTTGGTGGGGCGTCAACGCTCAGCTGACCAGGCGGAGGCGGCTACCGGAGGATCTCGATCAGCAGGACCCAGGCATTCGTGAGCGCGCCGGTGTACGCCACGAGGACCGCGGCGGGCCACCAGTACAGGCCACCGCCTGTACCTGCGAGGAGCGTGCCCGCCGCGACGGCGGTGATGAGCGGTCCGCCCAGCCCGACGGCGCGTCGGAACGCAAGCGATCCTCGCGGCGCGGGGTCAGGCAGGTCAGCGGGCGTGCTCGCGCCGCGTTGGAGCAACGCGACGAGCACGAACGTCGACCCGGCCACGGCCAGCAGCTCGATGCCGAGCGCGGTTCGGTCCTGATCGGGGATGAGCACCACCGAGGCGGCGGCCAGCACGCTGCCCAGCACGATGACGGTCTCCCCGCCGCGGTTCACGAGCCGCGGCGAGCGGATGAGGTGCCGCAGGTTGATGGACAGCCCGACGAACACGAGACCGAGGAGCGTCGCCGACGCGCCGAGCTGCGCGAGCGAGAAGTCCGACCACCGGGTGGCGTCGTACGCCGTCATGCGCCTGAGGTGACGCTCAGACGCTGGCGGGCCGGCAGGTGATGATCTCCGACGGGTCGAGCTTGCGGCCTTCGATGCCGGCGAAGCCGTCGCCGACCGAGTAGGTGTCCTCGCCGATGAACAGGCCGTGCTCGTCGATCGGCCAGATGACCGCCATGCGGGTCTCGAAGAGATAGTCCGCGTCGAGATCGTCGACCTCGATGCCGCGAGCCTGCAGCGTGCGACCCGGATACGCGATCCGCATCACGCCCTCGGTGAGGATGCAGTCGCGGTCGACGACGAGACGGTCGATGTCGAGCTGGAGCTTCTGCGCGCCACTCGCCGCGAAGTCTTCGTAGAAGCCGCGCACGGCGGTCTTGCCGACCGGTCCGAACGCGCCGCCGGGGACGAAGTTCTGGTAGATCGCGCGCTCCGACACCGTGGTCATGAGCGTGTCGAGGTCGAGGGTCGCCTCGGCCTGCATGTGGCGGAGGAGCATCTCGAGGTTCCGCCGCAGGACGGGGTCGGTCTCGTGGTCCAAGCGATCCTCGACCTTGCGCCACGTCACGTGCTGATCGATGACAGCCATCGTCATCCCCCTCCGCGTCGACCTCGACCGCGATCACCTCGCGGCTCGCCACGAACCTAACCGAGCCGATGTCTTCGTCTCGCCGCTCGCGGAGTCGGCGCGCCCGGTGCCGCCCGCCTACCCGTCGTCGTCGCCGAAGACCGTCGTGGCTTGGGTCGCGGCGGACGGCGGCGCGGCGGGTGTGCCCGTGAGGGTCGTGGTGGGGTGCACGGGCAGGATCACGGGCGCCCGAGGGCTCTGGTTGAAGTCGAAGGAGTTGATGAGGTTGCCCAGGATGCGCTCGTCTTCGCGGACGCTCGGTCTCGGGTCGGGCCGGCCGTCCGTGCGTGGGTCGATCCGTTGGCTGTTGAGGAAGTCGTCCTCGATGAACTTGTCGTAGGCGTCGAAGCTGAGCGTCTGGTGGTCGACGTAGCCGCGCTTGGCGTAGGGGCTGATGACGATCGCGGGCACGCGGAGCCCGTACCCGTTCTCGTCGACCTTCGGCGGCTTGACGTGGTCGTAGAAGCCGCCCCAGTCGTCCCAGCTCAGGAAGATCGCCGTGGAGTCCCATTCCGGGCTGCTCATGACGGCGTTGATGAGACTGGTCACGTAGCTCTGCCCGTAGCTGACTGGTGAGGGCGGGTGCTCGCTGACCTCCCCGGACGGCACGACCCAGGACACCGCGGGGAGCGTCCCGGCCTTCGCGGCCGCATAGAAGTTCGTCACGTCCTGGATGTTGCCGAGCTGGCCGTCCGCCTGGACAGTGTCGAACCAGGGGAGCGGGTTCCAGATCCCCGGGGTGAGCGAGTTCTGGGCGACGGGTGCGCACGTCTCGGCGGCGTCGTTCTCGCAGTCCGGCTCCGTCCCGCTCACGACGTAGTAGCCCCAGCTCACGTTCGACTTGGCCAGCAGGTAGGTGAGGTCCGTCCAGGCGTAGATGGGCTGGCCGGCCCGCGCCCCCCGGTTGGGACGGCGGGGGTTGCCGCCACCGTTCTTCGGGCCGGCTTTCCCGCCGTAGATCGCCGGGGCGTTCGGCGGGCGCGCCACGCCGGGGGTGCCCGAACCCGACGGGACGATCGAGTTCGTGCAGCTCGCCGGATTGTCGACCAGTGTGCAGAACGCCGACCACTCCGAGACGAGGAACAGGTGCGCCGGGAGGCTCCACGACGCGGCCGGCTCGAACATGTGATCTTCGAGGACGAAGTCCTTGGCGTAGGCCCAGTAGTTCGGGATGTCGCTCTGGGTGTGGTAGCCCATGACGTCGGAGGTCGCCGAGTTCGTGCAGGCCGGATCCGTCGGATCGAGGCAGCCCTTCTTCCCCGCCTCCGCCTGCCCGATGAAGCCGTTCATCTTCCCGTCGTTCACGTCGGCAGTCGCGTTCCTCGCGTTGTGGGGACCGCCGCCGTTGATGTCCGCGTGGTCGACGTAGGGCTTCACGCACTTCTTGGTCGTCGGGTCGTTGACGCAGACGCTCGGCTTCCCGTTCTGCATCGGGATGCCGTCCGCGCCGGGGTAGGTGCCGAAGTACGAGTCGAAGGAGCGGTTCTCCTGCTGGATCACGATGACGTGCTGAATCTTGTGGACACCGGCGGGGACGACGTAGGTCCCGCTCGGCCCCCCGGTCGCCTCCGTCCGCTGGGTGTGCGCGGGAGAGGCCGACGCCGTGACGGAGCTGGCGACCAGCAGCGCGGCGATGATCCCGATGAGGCCGGCGGTCCACGACGACCTGGCCCGCCGATCCCGGCGCGGTCGAGCGCGCATCTGCTCACCGCCTCTCGCGTCTCGCGTGCGACCCCGGCGCGTCTCGCGTCCGGTCCCGACCGAGTATCGGGGAGCCGGCGGTACGATGTCAACCGTGGTTGTCAAGATCGGGCGGAGGGCGGCGTGACGGCGCGCCGCGCACGGTCGGCGGGGGCCGCCACCCAGGCGCGGCGGACGACCGACTCGGAGCCGGTCGGCCTCGCCGGCGCGCTGCGACAGGCGTGGGTCGGATATCGACGCCGACTCGATGCCGAGCTGGCGAAGGAAGGCTTCGACGACCGCGGCCTTCCGGACGGACGGATCCTCCGGCGCTGTGCCCAATCGGCCGACACGACGGCGTCGGACATCGGTCGCGAGCTCGGGATCAGCCGGCAGGGCGCCGGCAAGGTCGTCACCCGGCTTCGCGACCGAGGCTATGTGACCCTCGACGCCTCGCCCACCGACGGCCGCGAGAAGCACGTGCACCTCACGGCGCGGGCCGTGCAGTACCTCGAGGCGCAGCGCCGGGCGGCGCGCCGGATCGAGCGCGAGCTCCGTCGCGAGCTGGGCGGCGAGGGGTTCGACGCGTTGCAGCGTCTCCTGTCCAGCCTCCGTGGCACGGACCAGCCGCGGATGCGTGACTACCTCCAGCGCCAGCTCACGGGTGGCGCCACACCGTCTGGTCGCGACGGATGACGTGTGCCGCGGGCTCCGCGTGTCGGCGCGCGTCGTCCCGGGTCCCTCTGGCGTTGCCGTCCGCGAATTGGCCGCGCCGCTCCTCGTGATCGAGGTCTCGGTGCCGGTGCGGATCTGCGATCTCGGCGGCTGGACCGATACCTGGTTCGGCGGGCCGGGACGGGTCGTGAACATCGCCGTGCAACCAGGCGTCGCGGTGCGGTTGGCGCAGTCGGACGGCCCCGACCCGGTCGTGCTCGTCGTCGAGGGACCCGACGCCCGAGCTGCGGGTGTCCCGGGCGCGGCCGAGCGCGTCCGCCACCCCCTGCTGGCGGCGGCGCTCGATGCGCTGACGCCGCCCGACGATCTGCGCCTGCGGGTGACCGTCCGTTCGGCGGTGCCTGCGGGCTGCGGCGCCGGCACGTCGGCCGCAGTCGCGGTCGCGATGCTCGCCGGGTTGGCCGCCGTGCGCTCGGAGCACTGGGTGCCGCAGGACCTCGCGTACGCCGCCCACCGCCTGGAGGTCGACGGGCTCGGCGGGCAGAGCGGGATCCAGGATCAGCTGAGCGCTGCCCTCGGCGGGATCAACTACCTCGAGATCGACCACTACCCGCAGGCGACGGTGCAGGCGCTCCCGAGCTGGGAGGATCTCGGCTCCCGGTTGACGACCGTCTTCGTCGGCCGCGCCCACGACTCGTCCCGCGTGCACGACGAGGTGATCGCGCACCTCGCGGGCGGGGGATCCGGAGCCCTCGATCGGCTGCGTGAGGCCGCCCTCGCGGCCCGCGACGCTGTCCTCCACCAGGACCTCCACGGGCTGGGACACGCGATGATCGCCAACACCGATGGCCAGCGAGCGCTGCACGCCGATCTCGTGGGCGCGGACGCGCGCCGCGTCATCGACCTCGCCGCCCGCGACGGCGCGATCGGATGGAAGGTCAACGGCGCGGGCGGTGACGGTGGCTCGCTCACCGTCTTGCACGACACGAGCGGCGGTCGGGAGGCGTTCGAGCGCCGGGTCATTGCCCTCGATCACCGGTACGCCGTGCTTCCGCTCGCCCCGAGCGTCGACGGCCTCGTCGTCCGGGGCGCGCTCTAGTCGCTCATCGGCGGGCCGCGACCGCGATGATTTCGCTGGACCCGCGCCGTCGAACTACAAGATCAGGAAGCCATCGGAGAGAGGAACGAGGATGCGCATCGTCATCAGCGAGTTCATCAGCCTCGATGGCGTCGTCCAATCGCCGGGCGGTGCTGAGGAGGACACGGAGGGCGGCTTCACCCACGGCGGCTGGTCGATGCCGTACTTCGACCCGGGCACCATGGGCCCGATCGTGGGCGAGGGCCTCGAGGCGACCGACGCGCTGCTCTTCGGACGGCGCACCTGGCAGACGATGGCCGCGGCGTGGCCCGAGCGCGCCGGCGACCCGTTCGCCGACCGGATGAACGAGCTCCCCAAGTACGTCGCCTCCCGCACCCTGAGCCAGCAGGACCTCACCTGGACCAACTCCACCCTGCTCCCGCCCGACGATGTGATCGGCGCGGTGCGCAAGCTGCGGGCGCAAGAGGGGCGCACCCTGCAGATGATGGGCAGCGCGTCCCTGGCGCGCGCGCTCATCGCCCACGATCTCGTCGACGAGTACTGCCTGATGATCGAGCCGATCACGCTCGGCGGCGGCAAGCGGCTCTTCCCCGACGACGGGACCGCTCGGCCACTGGAGCTGGTGTCCACGACCGGCGCCGCGACCGGCGTGCAGATCTGCACCTACCGGCCCGCCTGACGGCGTCGGAGCGCCACGGAGCACCGCGTGCACGCGGCCAGCCCCTCGCTGCGTCGCCGAACCCGGGGGCGCCGGCTGGTGAGCCGCGGTCAGGGCGTGGCCTGCAGCGTTGCCACGCCGGGGACGGTGCCGTCCTGGGCCAGGCGAGCGAGACCGGCCGGCTGGCCTCTGAGGTAGCGGTCGAGGAAGTCGATCGTGGTGCGCTCCACCACCACCTCGGCCGGGTGCGTCCCGCCGCCAAAGGCGCTGCCGTGCGTCTGGCCGATCAGGGTGACGAAGAACTTCGGTGGGTTCGCCGCCGCGTACGCGTTGACGCTCCCCGAGAACGGCACCGTCGTGTCGGCCGTCCCGTGCTCGAGGAGCAGCGGGGTCGTGATTCCGGTGAAGTGCGCGCCCGGCCCGGCGACGAGGCCGGTGAGCGCGACGACGGCTTTCACCCGCGGGTCGCGCGTGGCGACGCTGTACCCGACCTCGAAGACGGTGAGCGCGCCGAGCGACTTGCCGATGACCGCCACCTGCTGCGGGTTGATCCGGCCGTGCAGACGGGACCGGGCACTGCGGGTCGCGGCCAAGAGCTGCGTGATCACGAAGCTGACGTCACCCGGCTGGCTCGACAGGTCCGATGCCGTCGACCCGCCCGGCGCCTGGCTGTTCGAGAGCGGGAAGGTCGGCTCCGCGACGATGTAGCCGGCGCGCACCCAGAAGTCGAAGAGCGCCTGGTACGTCGTCGGCGAGTCACCGCTCCCCGTCGCGAAGACGACGAGCGGACGGGCGCCGGGCGCCGGCTGCCCGTGCAGGACGGGATAGGAGATCAGCGTCGGGAGCGTGCGGGTCGGCGCGCCCGCGTAGGACCCGTTCGCCGGCGTCGGACGCGACGAATCCACGAACGTGAGCGTGAACCGGGCCACGCCGTACGACCCCGTCGGCGCGGTGCTCGCCGCCCCGGCGCGCGCGCCGGCCCCGACCGCCAGCGCGGCGACCGCGGTCAGTCCCGCGACACCGCGCCACCCGCGACCCCCCACGCACCGGACGCTAGCCAAGGGGCGCGCGCACGCGCCGGGCGTCCATTCCGCGGTCCTCGATCGGGCTGCCGTAGGGTGGATCGTCCGTCGTCGAGGAGGCAGTCATGGACACGACACCGAGCGCCTACCCGCTGCACTACGACGTCGACTACCCCGAATCGTTGAACCGCTGGACCACCGCGTTCCGGCTCATCCTCGCCTTGCCCCTCCTGATCCTGCTGGCGCTCTTGGGGTCGACGACGGCCGGCGCCCGCATCCTGCTCGTCGGCGGGACGAGCGTGCTCTTCCTGCCGACCGTGCTGCTGCTCCTCCTGCGCCACAAGTACCCTCGGTGGTGGTTCGACTTCGCGCTCGCGCTCCTGCGCTTCGAGGCGCGGACCACCGCCTACCTCTTGTTGCTGCGAGACGAGTACCCGTCGGTCGACGAGGACCAGCACGTCCACCTCGACGTGCCCTATCCGAACGCCGAGACCGACCTCAACCGGTGGCTGCCCCTCGTGAAGTGGCTGCTCGCCCTCCCGCACTACATCGTCCTGTTCTTCCTCGACCTCGCCGCGGCGGTCGTCGCCGTCATCGCCTGGTTCGCGATCCTCTTCACCGGTCGCTATCCCGAGTCGATGTTCCGGTTCGTCGTGAACGTGTCCCGCTGGAGCCTGCGCGTCACGGCGTACGCCTTCCTCCTCACCACCGACCGCTACCCCCCGTTCCAGCTGGCGCCGTAGGCCGACCGCGCGACGGATAGGGAGCGGCTCGTCGCGGCGCGCACGCGTCGGCGTGTCGCCGGCTCGGACGGGAGGATCGGCCCGGTACCGTGAGATCCATGTCGGCGCTGCTCGGTCCCGCGCCGTGACGGGCCTCCCGGCCGGCGACGGCCACGACCATGCTGTCCGAGCGGACGGCGACCGCCGGTACCTCGGCGTGGCGCTCGGGCTGCTCGTCGCGTTCCTCGTGTTCGAGGTCGCCGCGGCGTTCATCGGGGACTCGCTGTCGCTGCTCGCCGACGCGGGGCACATGCTCACCGACATCGGGGCGATCGCCGCCTCGCTCATCGCGGCGCGCCTCGCGACCCGCCCGCCATCGGAGACCCACACCTACGGGCTGAAGCGGGCGGAGATCCTCGCCGCCGCCGGCAACGGGATCACGCTCCTCGTCGTCTCCGCCCTCATCGTGTTCGAGGCCGTCCGACGCTTGATCCATCCGCCCGCCGTGCACGGCACCGTGCTCATCGTCGTAGCGCTCGTCGGCGTGGCGGTGAACCTCGCGGCGACCATGACGCTGTCGCGTGCCAACCGCCAGTCGCTGAACATCGAGGGCGCGTTCCAGCACATCGTCACCGACCTCTACGCGTTCATCGGGACCGCCGTCGCCGGGATCCTCATCGTCACCACCGGGTTCCTCCGGGCCGACCCGATCGCGTCGCTGATCGTCGTGGCGCTCATGGTGCGCGCGGCCGTCACCCTTCTCGGCCCGGCGCTGCGCATCCTGGTTGAGGCGACCCCCGAGGACGTCGAGATCGCCGAGGTGCGGCGCCACATTCTGGAGGTGGCCGAGGTCGTCTCGGTCCACGACCTCCACGCCTGGACGCTCACCTCGGGCCTGCCCGTCCTGAGCGCGCACGTGGTGTTGAGCGATGGGTGCCGTTCCACCGGCGAGGCCGCCCGCGTTCTGGACCGGCTGCAGGCCTGCCTCGCCGGGCACTTCGACGTCGAGCATTCGACGTTCCAGCTCGAGCCCATCGGCCACGAAGCGCACGAGCGCGGACTCCACTAGTCATCCCTGCGGCGCCCGACGGTTACCCCGACCGACGAGCGGGTAGCCCGGTCATACGCGCTCGTCGCGAGCTGTTGGAACGGGCGGCGCCGAGGCGAGGGGAGCGGACCGCATTGCGGCATTTGTGCACGAGCTGCGGTGCGGTGATCGGTCGGTCGGCGCGCTTCTGCTCCTCGTGCGGCGCCCTCGTCGTCGGCGTGGCGGGACCGCCGACGTTGGATGGGCAGCGCCTCGTCGACCCGACCGCAGGCCACGTGGATGTCGTCGCCGCGCGCCCGGACGCGGCAGCATCGTCGGGTGCCGACCGCCGGTCCGGCGTGCCACCCGATTGGCTCCGGTCCGCGTCGACGTGGTGGGGCCGCGTGCGGAACCGCTCGCTGGTCGCCGTGACGACCTGCGGGATCCTCCTCGGCGTCGCGGTCGGGCTCGCCTTCGCGACCGGCGGCTCCTTCGGATCGGGCGCCCGCGCCACCGCGACGACGCGCCCGGTGCGGGCGCCGGCGCGCGCGCCCCGGGTGGCCACGGCCGCCCCGCCGACGCTCGGCCCGGCCTCACCCGGGTCGTTCGCCGCCACGCTCGAGACGATCCTCCAGCAGGCCGCGACCGGACATGCCGAGCTGGTCGCCGCGCTGACCAGCGTGCACGCAGGATGTCCGGCCGGCGCGTTCGTCGGATCCCAGGAGCTCGCGGGCGTGGTGAGCAACCGCGCGACCGTGTTGCGGGAGCTCGGCGCGCTCCCCGTCGCGGCCGACGGCGAGAGCGCGGCGCTGCGCGACGCGCTCGTGCAAGCGCTCCAGGCGTCCGCCGAGGCGGACGCGCACTACGAGGCCTGGGCGGCCTCGCTCGCGTCGGCGGGGTGTCAGGCCACCGACGCGACGCCCGATTACGTGGCGGCGCAACAAGCGGACGCCACGGCGTCGGCGTACAAGACCGAGTTCGTGAACGGCTTCAACCCGATCGCCGCCGGCGCGGGCCTCTCGACGTGGGGGCCCGCCGACTTCTGAGACAGGCGCTCCCTATGATGCGCCCCCGGTGGCGGCGCGCACCGCGACGCGCGCGCGGTCGTGGCGGAAGGGCCGTGGACGCTCATGGCGGATCGCAAGGACCTCGAGTTCACCTACTCGCTGATCGACCGGATGTTCCGGCTCAGCCTGGGTGAGCTGGCGGACTTCAGCGGCGCCAAGTACGACGGCGACTTCTCACTGAGCCTGGAAGAGGCCCAGCAGCGCAAGCACGACTTCGTCGCCGAGCAGGTCGGGATCGGACCCGGGCGGCGAATCCTGGACCTCGGGTGCGGCTGGGGCCCGATGCTCAACGTCGTGCGTGACCGCGGCGGGGACGGCGTCGGCGTCACATTGTCGTCCGCGCAGGTTGCCGCATGTCACCGACACGGCCTCGACGCCCGCCTCTTCGACGCCCGCCAGCTGACGCCCGACACGTTCGGCCAATTCGACGCGGTCGTGAGCCTCGGCGCGTTCGAGCACTTCTGCTCACCCGACGATCAGGCCGGAGGGCGCCAGGACGCCGTCTACGCCGACCTGTTCGCCCGGACCGCCGACGTGCTCCCGGACCACGGCCGGTTCTATCTCCAGACGATGGTGTTCGGCGCGAACATGATCCCGCTCGACGACGTCGACCTCGACGCGCCCCGGGAGTCCGACGCCTGGTACCTCGCGCTGCTCGGCCGCCAGTTCCCCGGGTCGCTGCTCCCGTTCGGGTCCGAGCAGGTCGTGCGCTGCGCCGCGCCCCATCTCCGGCTCGTGTCGAGCTCCTCGGGGCGCCTCGACTACATCGAGACCATCCGTCAGTGGCGCGCCCGGTTCGCGGCGCCGAGCGTCGAGAAATCGCTGCTCAAGCTGCGGCTGCTGCCGCGGTGGCTGACGAGCGCCGACTTCCGGTTGGCGTTCACGTCCGGCGTGAGCGCCAACACCGTCTGCTTCGAGCGCCAGCTGCTGGATCACTACCGCCTGGTCTTCGAGAAGGTCTGAGGCTCACGAGTCACCCCTCGTCGAGCTGCTCGTCGATCGCCTCGACCTTGTGGCGGAGCTGGTGCTCGAAGCCGGGTCGGTAGTCGATCTTCGCCACCACGCTCACCCGCGGCGCCTGCTCCGCCACGGCCTCGACGCACCGGCGCAGCAGGTCCATCAGCTCGTCCCAGGACCCCTCGACGTTCGTGAACATGGCGTTCGTCTCGTTGGGCAGCCCGCTCGCGGCACGATCCGGACGGCCTCGGCGACCGCACCGGAGACCGAGTCGCCGGTCCCGAGCGGTGTGATGGAGAAGGCGAGCAGCATGCCGCGTTCCTACCCCGCGGTGAGGGTCCGGTAGGCGCAGGCCGTGGTCACCCATGCGATGCCGATCGTGAACACCACGCCGACGCAGCAGGCGAGGAGCCCCACGACGTTGATCAGCACCAGCAGGACGGCGAGCCCGAGCAGCTGCCACCGGTGCCCCCGGGTCAGCTCCGCTGAGCGCCGCAGCGCGTCGAGCGCGCTCCCGGCGGGGTCCTCGGCGACCACGAAGCCGTAGAACTCCCACGTCAGCCCGAGGACGACGCCCGGGATGAGGCATAGGACGAGCCCGACCGCGACCCCGACCGTCACCAGGCTCGCCGCGAGCAGGTACGGCACCCACCCGTCCGTCACGAGGAGCATCCCGAGGCGTGGCGTGCCGCCGTCCGCCACGGCCAAGGACGCCCGGATCAGCCCGAGGCCGAGGAGGACGAGGACCACCACGGTGCCCAGCTGGGCGGCCGCGCCCGGCAGCCCACCGCCGACGACCGACCCGAGCACGCTGAGCACGAGCTCGACGCCGACGAGGGTCAGGACGAGCAGCACCATCGAGCCGACGTGTCGCCAGTAGCGACGCCAGCCCTGCGAGATCGTCTCGCCGACCCGGAACGGGCCGCCGAGCGGCGGCGGTGAGGCCCCAGGCGGGGGCGGCGGCGGTGTGCCGGGGGGCGGAGGGAACTGGCTCACGCGAGGCTCCGAGGTGCGCGCCGCTCACGGCGTCGGAAGGGGACCCGAGCACCAAGAACACCGAGCACGCTCGACGTGACGCGCTGGCATCAGCGCCGCCGCGCCGGAGCGGGGCGCCCCGTCGCGCGGCCGGCGTCCGTATCCTCTTCGTCCCGGCGCGCGTCGCGGGGCGTGGCCGGGCCGGTCCGCAGGGGTTCTTGGTACGGTGCCGCGAGGTCACGATGACGCCGAGGCGCGCACGGGAGCAGGGTCGATGAGGCTGGCGGCGTTCGATGACGGTGGTGTCGCCACGATGGGCGTCGTCGACGGATCGGTGCTGTCGCCCCTCTGCCCGGTCGACGCGTTCTACGCGGAGGTCGACGGGTGGCTCGCCCGCGCCGCGCACGTGGACACCCCGGCGCGCCCCCTGGAGACGCTTCGCGGCGTGCCGCCCGTCCCGGACACGGCCCGGGTCCTCTGCGTCGGGTTGAACTACCGAAGCCATGCCGCCGAGGCGAACGAGGACCTGCCCGCGTCGCCCAACGTGTTCGCCCGGTGGGCGAACACCCTCGTCGTCGGCGACACGCCGGTGCCGGTCCCGCCCCGCGAGGAGGGGCTGGACTGGGAGGGGGAGCTCGCCGTCGTCGTCGGCCGGTCGCTCCTCAACGGCACCGTCGAGCAGGCGCGCGAGGCCATCCTCGGGTACGCGTGCTTCAACGATCTCAGCGCACGCACGTTCCAGATGGCGGTGAGCCAGTGGACGCTCGGGAAGAACGCGGACCGCTCGGGTCCGATCGGGCCGGTCATCGTCACGCGCGACGAGCTGCCGGATGTCGACTCGCTGCTGCTTGAGACGCGGGTGAACGGTGAGACGGTCCAGTCCGCGAAGACGGACCAGATGATCTTCAAGCCGGACGACGTGCTCGCGTACGCGTCGGGGAGCCTCACGCTGCACCCGGGCGATGTGCTCGCGACCGGGACCCCGGAGGGGGTCGGGTTCTTGCGCACGCCGCCCCGGCTGCTGCACGCCGGGGACATGGTCGAGGTCGAGATCGACTCGATCGGCGTGCTGCGCACCCCGATCGAGTAATGCCCTCCTAGAGCAGGCCGGCCGCCAACAACAGCCCGAGCAAGATCAGCACGACGGAGCCGAGGAGCTCGCCGCGGCGTCCGAGGCGGGCCCCGGCGCGGTCGCCGATCTCGAGCCCGACGAGGCTCATGGCCACGCTGACGAGGCCGATCGTCAGGGCCGCGGCGACGAAGCTCACGTGCAGCGAGCCGAGGGCGAACCCGACGACGAGGTTGTCGAGGCTCAGGACCAGCCCGGTCAACACCAGACGAGGAAGTGTCGGGCCATCGCCGGCGTCGGGCGAGGTGCGGTGGCGCGCCTGGACCAGCCCCCACCCACCGACGAGCACGAGCAGCGCGCCGCCCAGCTGCTGCGCGGGTCCACCCACGAGGCTCGCGACGTGTCGTCCGACGACGAGCCCGACGATCGGCATGCCCGCCTCGAAGATCCCGAACACGACGGCGACCCGCACCCGGGTTCGGCGATCGACCCCACCGAGGCCGATGCCGATCGCCGCGGCGGCGTTCGACGCGCCCAAGCCAGCCGCCGCGAGCAGCAGGCCGAGCACGTGAGGACGTTAGGTGGTGGCCCCCGCTCGCGGCGGACGGGCATGCCCGGCCGCTCGCGCCGTGCGCCGCCACGTCGCCGAGACGGTGGCTCATGGGATGCCGGTCTGGTAGGACGTGGCACTCGTTGGCGAGAAACGACCAGAGGAAGCATCCGATGGAATTCGAGTACAAGCCACATCCTCGCACCGTCGCTCACGCCGATCATTCGGTGAAGCCGCACAAGACATCGGACGAGCGAACCGGTCTCAACGGTCGGATCGGCCTGACCATCACCGTCATCGTCGGCACGATGTGGGCGGCGTACCTGTTCGCGCTGCTCGCCCTCGTCTCGCTCCCCGACACGCTCGCACAGGCCGGGATCAACATCGGCTTTACGCTCGGCGCCGGCACGATCCTCCTCGTCGCGTGGATCAGCCAGGCGTTCCTCCAGTTGGTGCTCCTGCCCGTCATCATCGTCGGGCAGAACATCCAGGCCCGGGCCGCCGACAAGCGCTCCGAGTCCACCTACAAGGACGCCGAGGCCGTGCTCCACGAGGCGATGCAGATCCAGGCACATCTGGCCGAGCAGGACAAGGCGCTGTCCGAGATCATCGCCAAGTCCGCCGCCGCCTGATCGCGGGCCGTGACGCGTCGATGGCTCTCGACGCGGGCGCGACGCGGCCGTGGAGGCGGACGGCATGAGTGAGCCGGGCCCGACAGGGCGGCATGGTCCGCGCGACGACGACTGGTTCGGGCGCGCCCGCTTCGGGCTCTTCGTGCACTGGGACCACGCGAGCGCCCAGGGCCTGGAGCTGTCGTGGCCGCTGGTCGGCGGCCTGTTCGCGCTCCCGAAATGCCAGTCGGTCACGGTCGCCGACTACCACCGCTCTGCGTCGACGTTCGATCCGAGCGCGTGGGACCCGCGTGCCCTCGCGCGGCTCGCGGCGCGCGCCGGGATGCAGTACGGCGTGTTCACCGCCAAGCACCACGCCGGGTACGCGATGTACCCGACGGCGCTGTCGGAGCACTCGGTGGCCGCGTCGCCGTGCGATCGCGACCTCGTGCGCGAGTGGGTGGAGGCGCTCCGCGCCGAGGGCCTGCGCGTCGGCTTGTACTTCTCGCTGTCGGACTGGCACCACCCCGACTACCCGGCGTTCACCGACGACGACCGGCCGTACCTTCCCGGTTTCTCCCCGCCGCGGCCATCCCCAGAGCGATGGGCGCGGTACCTGGCGTTCCTGCGCGGCCAGCTGCGCGAGCTGCTGACCAACTACGGGCCGATCGACGTCCTCTGGTTCGACGGCGGGTGGGAGCGCCCCGCGGACTGGTGGGAGCCCGCGGCGCTCGAGTCGATGATCCGCGAGCTCCAGCCAGGGATCCGGATCAACGACCGGCTCCCGGGCGTCGCCGACTTCACGACGCCCGAGCAGTTCGTCCCGCCGACGCCCCCGGGCGGCGCATGGGAGACCTGTCTGACCATGAACGACAGCTGGGGCTACGTCCCGAGCGACACCGACTACAAGTCGGCCCACGAGCTCGTCCACACGCTCTGTGAGGTCGCGGCCAAGGGCGGCAACCTGCTCTTGAACGTCAGCCCGACCGGGACCGGCGCCCTGCCCGCCGAGCAGCAGGAGCGCCTCGAGCAGATCGCCACGTGGATGGCGACGAACGCCGAGAGCATCCTCGACACCGATCCGGGCCTCGAGCCGTGGCAGTTCTACGGGCCGAGCACCCGGCGCGGCGACCGCCTCTACCTCCACCTGCTCATGCGGCCCTACGGGCAGGTGACCGTGCGTGGTGTGCCGGTCCGACGGGTCACGCGGGTCGCCCAGCTGGGACGCGACGACGAGCTGTCCTACCTCGTGCGCACCTCGGTCCTCGACCGGCTGAACGCCGACCCGACCGGCGAGCTCGTGATCAGCGTCCCCGAGGACACGCTCGATCCGCTCGCGACGGTCCTGGTCCTGGACTTCGAGCACCTCGACGAGCGGTTGCGGGCGGGCCCCGGTGACGGGCCCGTCGAATAGGTTGTGCCCGCCCTGAGCCCCTGAACCCTCGATGGTTGGGCGGGTCGTTCGATGGCGTCGACACGGAGCTTCCCAACGCGCGGCGCCCTGCGCCGGAGCCCGTTCTCGCGCATCGATCTCATCGTCGGGGCGGCGGTCATCGCGCTCCTCTACCTCCTGGTGCGACTCGGCCAGGACATGAACGCGGCGACGCTGTCGGCGCACGTCAACAGCTCCGTGTCGACGGACGCGGCGTACCTGCCGTACTACGCGGCCCGCTCCCTGCTGCGGATGTTCATCGCGCTGTTCCTCTCGGTGGTGTTCACCTTCGTGTACGGCACGGCCGCGGCCCGCAGCCGGCGGGCCCGCACCGTGCTGCTCCCGCTGCTCGACATCCTGCAGTCCGTGCCGATCCTCGGGTTCTTGGCTATCACGGTCACGTTCTTCGTCTCGGCGTTCCCGGGATCGATCTTCGGGCTCGAGTGCGCGGCGATCTTCGCCATCTTCACGTCACAGGCGTGGAACATGACGTTCAGCTTCTACCACTCGCTCATCACCCAGCCCCACGAGCTGGACGAGGCGGCGCGCATGTTCCGGCTCACGAAGTGGGAGCGCTTCTGGCATCTCGACGTGCCGAGCTCGATGATCGGTCTCGTCTGGAACGGGATGATGAGCTTCGGTGCTGGCTGGTTCTTCCTCGCCGCGTCGGAGGCGATCACCGTCTTCCACCACAGCTACGCCCTGCCGGGGCTCGGCTCCTACGTGGCCGCGTCGATCACCGAGGGCAACCTCGGTCACATCGTGATCGCCATCGCGGTGATGATCGTCCTGGTCGTCGGGGTGAACTTCCTCTTCTGGCGGCCGCTCGTGGCGTGGTCGGAGAGGTTCCGGGTCGAGACGTCCGAGGCGACAGACCAGCCACGGAGCGTCACCCTCGACGCGCTGCGCCGCTCGCACATCCCGGCGCTGATCGGCCGGCCGCTCAAGCCGATCGGCCGGGGCCTCGACCGCGTGACCCGGCCCTTCGGGCTCGCCGAGTACCCGCTCTTCACGAGCCCGGCGAAGCGCCGAGCCGGCAACGTCGTGTTCGCCGTGGCCGTCGCCGGCGCCGTCCTCTTCGGCGCGTACCGCGCCTTCGCGTACCTGGACGCGCAGGGCGTGCTGGGCCAGTTCCCGACCTGCTTCCGCCTCGGCTTCTACACGTTCCTGCGGGTCGTCGTCCTCCTCATCGTGTCGACCCTCATCTGGGTGCCGATCGGCGTGAAGATCGGCATGAGCCCGCGGCTGTCGCGCTACGCCCAACCCGTCGTCCAGGTGTTCGCCAGCTTCCCGGCCAACTTCCTGTTCCCGTTCGCGACCGTGGTCTTCGTGGCGGTCGGGCTGAGCCTGAACATCGGCGGGATCTTCCTCATGGCGCTCGGCGCGCAGTGGTACATCCTGTTCAACGTGATCGCGGGCGCCAGCTCGATCCCGACCGACCTGCGCGAGCTCGCGACCGAGTTCGGGCTGGGGCGGTGGCAGCGATGGCGCCAGCTGATCCTGCCGGCCATCTTCCCGTTCTTCGTCACCGGGGCCATCACGGCGTCGGGGGGTGCCTGGAACGCCGCGATCGTCGCCGAGGTCGTCAGCTTCGGCAGCCACCATCTGCTCGCCGCCGGCCTCGGGGCCTACATCACCGAAGCGGCGACGAGCGGCTCGTTCGCCGAAGTCCTCACCGGCGTGATCGTGATGAGCTTCTATGTCGTGATGGTCAACGCGCTGGTCTGGCGTCGCCTCTACGCGCTTGCCGAGCGGCGCTACTCGCTGTGAGCGACCCACGCCGTGACGGGCACCGGGACGCGATCGTGCGGGTGGCGCACGTCAACAAGGACTTCACGCTGCCGGACGGCGCGCCGCTCCCGGTGCTGCGCGACATCGACTTCGAGCTGCGTGAGGGCGAGATCATCGCCCTCCTCGGCAAGTCCGGGTCGGGTAAGTCGACGCTGCTGCGCTGCATCGCGGGTCTGATCGCGCCGACGTCGGGCACGATCGAGTACCGGGGGACCCCGGTCACCGGCGCGAACCCGGGCGTGGCGATGGTGTTCCAGTCGTTTGCGCTGTTGCCTTGGCTTACCGTCCGGGCGAACGTCGAGATGGGTCTCGAGGCGAGGGGCGTGGCGCCCGACGAGCGTCGCGAGCGCGCCGAGCAGGTCATCGACCTCATCGGCCTCGACGGCTTCGAATCCGCGTACCCGAAGGAGCTCTCCGGCGGGATGCGCCAGCGGGTCGGCTTCGCGCGGGCGCTCGTCGTGCAGCCCGACGCCTTGCTCATGGACGAGCCGTTCAGCGCGCTCGACGTGCTCACCGGCGAGAACCTGCGCACCGAGCTGCTCAGCCTCTGGGCCACGCGGGACTTCCCGACGAAGGCGATGCTGATCGTGACCCACAACATCGAGGAGGCGGTCCAGCTCGCCGACCGGATCTTCGTGATGACCTCGAACCCGGGCCGGCTGCGCGCCGCCGTCCTCGACGAGCTGCCCCGACCGCGGCAGCGCCGCGCCCCGGAGTTCGAGGCGCTCGTCGACCAGCTGTACGGGATCATGACGGGCGCGCCACAGGCCGGCGAGGAGGCCCCCGCGGCCGTCGACGCCGCGCTGGCGTCGCCGACGGACCGACCGCTGCCGCAGGCCCGCGTCGGCGGGCTCGCCGGCCTGCTCGAGATCGTGGCCAACCGGGGCGGCCAGGACGACCTGCCCGAGCTCGCGCGCCTGCTCATGTTCAGTGTGGACGACCTGCTGCCGCTGGTCGAGGCTTCGGAGATGCTCGGGTTCGCCGAGGCGGTCAGCGCCGACCTGCGCATCACCGACGCGGGGCGCAGGTTCGTGGAGGCCGACATCCTCGTGTCGAAGGAGATCTTCGGCAGCGCGGCGTACGAGCGCGCGCCGCTCGTCCACGCGATCACGCGGTCGCTGGCGTCGACGAAGGACGACACGCTCCAGGACCGGTTCTTCCTCGACCTGCTGAACCGCGCGTTCAACGAGGAGGACGCGACGATCCAGCTGCAGACGGCGATCGACTGGGGCCGCTACGGCGAGCTCTTCGACTTCGACGCCGTCTCGGGGGAGCTGCGCCTCGACCAGCGCGGCCGGGAGGTCGCGGCCGCGGAGGCGGCGCACGCCGCGGCCTGATCAGGCGCGGTTGAGGTTCGCCCAGGGCTGCAGCGTCAGGTCGGGCACCCTCGACGCCGGGACCGGCACGGAGAAGAGGTGGCCCTGCGCGTACTCGCAGCCGAGGGTGCGGAGGTCGGCGAGCTGCTCGGGCGTCTCGACGCCTTCGGCGGTCGAGGTCAGGCCGAGCGCGTGGGCGAGGCTCACGACGGCGGTCACGATCGCCGCGTCCTCGCCGTCGCGGTTCAGCCCACGGATGAAGCTCTGGTCGATCTTCAGCGCCTCGATCGGGAACCGCTTCAGGTGGGTCAGCGACGAGTAGCCGGTCCCGAAGTCGTCGACCGCGAGGTGCACGCCGAGGCCGCGCAGCGCCCGCAGCGCGCTCGTCGCCGACTCGGTGTCGTGCATGAGCGCCGTCTCGGTGATCTCGAGCCACAACGTGCCCGGTCGGATCCCGCTCTGCTGGATCACGGTGCGGATCTGGGCCGGGAACGAGGGCTCGGCGAGCTGGCGCGGCGAGACGTTCGCGCTCACGGTCAGCGGGTGCTCCGTGTCGGGCTGCGCGGCCTGCCACGCCGCGAGCTCCGCGCACGCCGTCTCGAGCACCCACGCGCCGAGCGGCACGATGAGGCCGGTCTCCTCGGCCAGGCCGATGAACTCCGCCGGGCCGGTGAGGCCGCGCTCGGGGTGATTCCAGCGGACGAGGGCCTCGAACCCGCTCACGCGGCCCATCTCGAGCTCGAGGATCGGCTGGAAGTGCAGCTCGAACTCGCCGCGCTCGAGCGCCCGGTGGAGGTCGTTGCCGATGTGGAGGGTCTCGACGGTCCGGGCACGCAGCCGCTGGTCGAAGAACTCCACCCGGCGCCGGCCGAGCTCCTTCGCCCGGTACATCGCGGCGTCGGCGTCGCGGACCAGCGTCTCGGGCGACTCGGGCCCGTCGGCGCGCTGCAACGAGCAGGCGATCCCGATGCTCGCCGTCGCGAACACCTCACCGTCGACGAGCCACACCGGCCGCGCGATCTCCTCGAGCACCCGCTCCGCGAGGCCCGTGACCGATTCGGGGTCGTCGACGTCGGGGCACAGGATCGTGAACTCGTCGCCCCCGAAGCGCGCCACCGTGTCGGTGGGGCGCAGCATGCGTCGCAGGCGGTGCCCGACCGCGAGGAGGAGCTGGTCGCCGGCCTCGTGTCCGAGGCTGTCGTTGATCACCTTGAAGTGGTCGAGGTCCACGAAGAGCACGGCGACCCGGTGGCGGCGGCCGGCGCTGCGCGCCATGAGGTCGCGCAGGCGGTCCATGAACAGCAGCCGGTTCGGGAGCCCGGTCAGCGGGTCGTGGATCGCCTGGTGCACGAGACGCTCGCCGATCGCCTTGCGCTCGGTGATGTCCTCGACCTGGCCGATCATGTAGCGGGTGACACCGTCGGCGTCCCGGACGCCGGACACGCTGACCGACACCCAGATGGCGTGCCCGTCGGCGTGCAGGTAGCGCTTCTCGAGCTTGTAGCCCCGCAGTTCGCCCGAGAACAGGCGGTGGATCTTGTCGTCGTTGTCGTCCCAGTCCTCGGGGTGGGTGATCTCGCGGATCGTTCGACCGGTGATCTCCGCCGGCGAGCGGCCGAGCATGTGGGCGAGCGCCTCGTTGCACCGCACGAGCCGGCCCGCCCGGTCGGCCAGCGCCATGCCGATCGGGGCGAACTCGAACGCGCTCCGGAACCGCTCCTCGCTCTCCCGCAGCGCACCCTCGGCCTCGAGCCGGTCGGTGACGTCCCGGGCGTTCACCACGACCCCCGTGACGCTCGCGTTGTCGAGCAGGTTGGTCGCCACCACCTCGAGGTAGCGGTACTGGCCGTCGTGGCGGCGCAGCCGCGCGAGGAAGCCGCCCGTGCGGTGCCCGTCCCCGGCGAGGCTGGCGAGGCCGGCCATGAACCGGTCGCGGTCCTCAGGGTGCACCAGCTCGGACTGCTCGGTGCCGATGAGCGTGCTGGCGTCGCAGCCCACGAAGCGGCCGACCGCCGGGCTCGCGTAGCTGATGCGCTGGTCCGGCCCGTACACGAGCACGAACTCGGAGGCGTGCTGGACCAGGGAGCGGAACCGCTCCTGGCTGGCCCGCAGCGCTTCGTCGGCCCCTTTGCGCTCGGAGATGTCGCGGGCGTTCACGACGATGCCGCGCACGGCAGGATCGTCGAGGCGGTTCGTGCCGACCGCCTCCACCCAGCACCACGCGCCGTCGGATCGCCGCAGCCGGAACTCGCGCCGGTTGCCGTACTCGTTGTGCTCGACGTTGGCCGTGAACGCCTCGAGGGTGGCCGCCCGGTCGTCCGGGTGCACGAGGTCGAACGCGGAGACCCCCGCGCCGTCGTGCTCGGTCGGGCTCCCGCTCGGCCAGCCGAGCACCCGCGTGACCGCCGGGCTGCCGTAGAGGATGCGGCCCTCGGCGTCGAGCACGGTCACCATGTCCGAGGAGTGCTCGACGAGCGCCGCGAACCGGCGCTCGGTCTGGCGGAGCGCGACGGCGTCGTCGGGCCCGGGCCGCACCCGCGCCAGCCCGACGATGTGGCTGGCGCGCCCCGCGCCGTCGAGCACCGGCTCGAGCACCACCTCGTACTCGATGGCGGAGCGGTGCGTGAAGTCGAAACCGACCTCGTAGCAGAGCGGCTCTCCGGTGGCGACGACGCGGTCGTAGCGCTCGAGCGCCGACGCGGCGAAGTGGTCGGGGAGCAGGTCGGCCGGGCTGCGCCCGACGATCTGGGCGACCTTCCCGTGGTGCCCGAGCCGCTCGGCATAGGCCTCGTTGACTGCGACGTAGCGGAACCGCCGCGCGTCGCGGCGGCGGGTCACCGCGAGGACGAAGACCGGTTCGCCGGGGGCCTCGGGGTCGGCGAGACGGCTCCAGACCGCGTCAGGCCACTCGAACTCGGACGCGTCACGCGCCGCTGCCAAGTCCTGTCCATGGCCTCTTGGGCCACCCCACCTGCACTCCCCTTGCGCTGCGGGCCTGCCCGACCCCCGTTCACGCTCCGTGGCGCGCCGACCACTATTGGCCCTGCCGGCCCGGGAGGGCAAATCGGTGGACTCACGCGACGACGCCGCGGTCGCGCAGGTCGGCGACCCGGTCCGCGAGCCCGATCCGCGGCGAGGATCTCGTCGGAGTGCTCGCCGAGCAGCGGTGCGGGTCCGCCGAGGCGCGCCGGCGTCGCGGGGAACGCGGCCGGGTGGCGGGGTTGGCGCAGCCGGCCGGCGGTCGGGTGCACGGAGTCCTCGAGCAGCCCGATCGCCCGCGCGTGGGGGTCGGCGGCGAGCTCGGCGGGGGAGAGCACGACGCCGCACGGGACGCGCTCGGCCTCGAGGCGCGCCATGCTCTCGGCGGTCGTCAGCTCGGTCGCCGCCGCGTAGACCCGGTCCATGATCGAGCGGAGGAGCTCGGGGTGCTGGTTGCGTTCGCCGATCGTCGCGACGCGCGGGTCGTCGGCGCCGGCGACGCCGAAGGCGCGGCACAGGCCGCTGAAGTCGGCGTCGGAGGTCGGCGTGGCGATTCCCCAGCCGTCCCGGAACCGGAACGGGCGAAACGTCGCGACGAAGCTCGACGGGCGACTGCCGTCGCTGTCGAGGAGCACCTCGTTGCCGGCCGCGTCGGCCCAGAGGAACGAGACGACCGCGTCGAGCATCGACAGGTGGACGTGCTGGCCCCCGGCGCCGCGCTCGCGGGCGAACAGCGCCGCGGTGATCGCCTGCGCGCCGTAGAGCGCGGTGATCTTGTCGGCGGCCGTCTGGCGCAGGAACTGGGGCTCGCCGCTCGCCGGGTCGCCCTGGCTGGCGGCCAGCCCCCCGTATGCCTGGATGACCGTGTCGTAGGCGCCCTTCGCGGCGTACGGACCGGTCGGACCGAACCCCGAGATGGACACGTACACGAGCTCGGGGTTCTCGCGGCCGAGGTCCTCGGCGCCGAGCCCGAGGCGCTCCACGACGCCCGGTCGGAAGTTCTGCACGACGACGTCGACGTCACGCGCCAGGCGCCGCACGATCTCGCGGCCCGGCGCCTGCTGCACGTCGACGGCGAGCGAGCGCTTGCCCCGGTTGCACATCTGGAAGAGCGCGCTCATGCCGTTCACCGACACGCCGACCCAGCGCCCGATGTCGCCGATGCCGGGCCGCTCGACCTTCACGACGTCGGCGCCCTGGTCGCCGAGCAAGGCCACCGCGTAGGGGCCCGTCAGCGCGATCGACAGGTCGAGGATCCGGACGCCGTCCAACGGCCCGCGGCGGCTCACCGCCTGTCCGGCATGTCCGCTGGCCCCGCGCGGCGGAATGGGGCTCGCTGCACGGACACCGTTCTACCCTCGGCGACCGACGCGCGGCAGGGGACGCCGAATCGCGCGCCGCCGCCACTACCTTGCCTGCCCTATGACGCGACGCCGGGACCCCACCCGCCGCGGCGAGCCGTGCGCGCCGCCCCGCGGGTGATCGGCCGCCGGGCCGGTGGGGTCGTCCTCGGGCTCCTCGTCGCCGCGCCGCTGCTGGGCGCCTGCGCGACGGTCACGACGGCCGGGGGCTGCGGCATCGCCCCCGGATCGGTGTGCCCCGGCACCTACATGAAGGGCTCGAAGCTCGTCGAGGCCGACCTCTACGGCGCGGACCTCGACCGCTCCGATCTGCGCGGCGCGGCGCTCGCCGGGGCGATCCTCACCGGCGCGCAGCTCGACCACGCAAACCTGGCCGGCGCCGACCTGCGCCACGCCCACCTCGAGGACGCCAACCTCGACGGCGCCGACCTCCGCGGCGCGCGGCTCGACGGCGCGTGGCTCCAGGGCGCGACGTTCGTCGGCGCCCTCGGCGTGACGGCCGACGAGCTCGAGCAGGGGACGGTCTGTCGGACCGTCCTGGCACCCGGCCTGCTGCTCAGTCGCGACTGCTGAGCGACGCACCCGCGAGCGGCTCGGCTGCCAGCGCCGGGAGACCGTCGGCCCGGCGCGCGGCGCGCCGGCGTGCGAACTCGTCCATCGCCCAGCTCGCCGCGAAGTACACGACGACGGCGTAGAGCCAGCCGAGCAGGATGTCGAACACGTAGTGCTCGCCGACGTAGACGAGCGAGAAGGCCATCGCGAGCGGGTACGCGGCGAGCAGCCAGCGCCACTTCCCCGCCGACGACCAGAAGAACAGCAGGAGCAGGACCGGGAGCGCGGCGTGCAGCGACGGCACCGCCGCGACCGGGTTGGCGAGACTGCTCCGAGCCGAGAACAGGCTCACTCCGTTGTGCAGGCCCAGGTGCGACCAGATCTCGTCGACGATCTTGGCCGTCGGCGGGAGCGCGTGCGTCTGGCTGGCGAGCCAGGGCGGGGCGGCCGGGAACAGCGCATACGTCGCGAACGCCGCGAAGCTGAGCGACACGAACAGCACCGCGAAGCGGTGGAACTTGTCGTGGGCCACCTTCCAGAGGACCGCAGCCACGAGCAGCGTCACGAAGAAGTGGGACAGGTAGACGAAGAACGCCGCGTAGTCCCAGAGGTGGGGCCGGCCCGGCGTGAAGATGGCGTGCTGCAGCCACACGGTCGGGACCGTGCCGAACAGCGCCTTGTCGAAGTTGATCTGCGGCGTGTAGTGGACGCTGAGCCACTGCCCCGCCTCGTTGCGGAGCACGTTGTAGACGGCGAGGACGACGAAGAGGGGGAACCAGTCGCGCAGGACCTGGCTCACGTGGTCCTTGCGGGCCGCCCCGCCGGCGATGAGGCCCGTGCCGATGATGATCATCAGCTGGTTGGTGTCCGTGGTGAGCTGCCAGTGCCACAGCAGCAGCCCGACGACCGTGGCCCAGGCCAGGAGGCAGAGCTGCAGGCGGGTGGGACGCCAGGGTCGGCGCGCCGGGGCCTCGTAGGGCGCGGGCTCCAGCCCGGCGAGCGGGACGGCCGCGGGGTCAGCCGTCACCGGCTGTTCACCTGACGTGTGAAGGCCTGCAAGCCAACGAATATAGGGGAGGAGGTTCGCCGCACCGACGCGGCGAACCGGGAGACCGCCGATACGCTGACCCGATCATGCGCCCGGCGGCCGACCCCGCCGCGCCGACGCCCGCCACGACCGTCGAGGACGCCGCGCCGGCCGCCCGGCGGCGGCACACCTGGACCCGCGGGGCACTGCTCCTGCTCGTGCTCGCCGCGGCGGCGTTTGCGGTGCACGCCCCGTCGCTCACGAACCGTTCGTTCAACTCCGACGAGGCGTACGCCGCCACCCAGGCGCAGGTCCTCAACCGCGGCGGGCGGCTCTACGTCGACACCGTCGACCGCAAGCCGCCGATCGTCCCGTACCTGTACGCCGCCACCTTCCGCCTCACCGGCACCGACGACCTGCTCCCGTTGCGGCTGCTGGCCGTGGTCGCCGACGTGGTCACCGCGCTGCTCCTCGCCGCCGAGGCCCGGCGGCGCTTCGGCGCCGACCGGGCTGGGCTCATCGCCGGCCTCCTCTATCTGGGCGCGTCGGGCGCGTTCTTCGCCACCGACTTCCAGACGGCGAACTTCGAGGTGTTCATGGCGCCGCTCATGGTGGCGGCGTTCGTGCTCGCCGTCCGGGCCCGGCCGGCGGCGTCCGGCGTCGCCGTCGGCGCGGCGACCCTCACCAAGCAGACCGGGATCTTCACCCTCCTCCCTGTGGCGTGGCTCGTGTGGCGGGCAGGTCCCCGCGGTGCGGCGCGGACCCGGCGCCTCGCGATCCTCGGCGCCGCCACCCTCGCGCCCCTCGCGCTCGCTGCCGTGGTGTTCGGGCCGCACGACTTCGTGACGTGGGTCGTCACCGGCAACGGCGGATACCTCGGCGTCGGCGGGGCGCTCGGCTACGTCGTGCACCGCGGGCTCGTGCAGACGCTGTGGTTCGTGCTGGCGAACATCGGCCTCGTCGTCCTGGCGCTCGTCGCGGTGCGCGCCCGACGCCAGGACGTCGACGTGTGGCTGTGGGTCGGCGCCGGGATCCTCGCCGTCGCCACCGGGCTGCGCTTCTTCGGGCACTACTACCTGCAGCTGGTGCCGCCGCTCGCGCTGCTCGCGACCCGGCCCATCGTGCATGCGTCGCGGCGCACGCTCGCCGCCGTCGCGGTGGTCGTCGCCGTCCCCGTCGGGTTCTTCGTGCATCAGGCCTTCGCGATGCCTCGCTCGCACACCGAGCACGTCACCGACGACCTCGTGGCGTACGTGCGCCGCACCGTCCCGCCGGGCGAGCGCATCTTCGTGTGGGGGCACCTCCCCGAGGTCTACTGGCAGTCCGGCCGGCCGCCCGCGACGCGCTTCGAGACCACCGAGTTCCTCACCGGGCTGAGCGGCGGGCGCCCCAACGACCTCACCGGCGAGCAGGACGCGGCGCCGGGCGTGTGGACCGACTTCGAGGCCGACCTCGCCGCCCACCCGCCGGTGCTGGTCCTCGACCTCGCGCCGGCCGACATCCGCGGCGGGCGCTTCGAGGACCTCAGCCGCTTCCCCCGCTTCGGGGAGTACCTCGCCCACGAGTACCGCCCGGTGGCGACCGTCGACGGGGTCGTCGCCTACCGGCGGCGCTGATCAGGCGCGGGTCGGCGTCGCCGCTGACGCTGGCCGGTGGGGGCGCGCCAGGCGCACGGCGAGCGCCGCCGCCAGCATCCCCACGACGAGCCCGAGGGCCAGGGCCCCGAGGACGTCGGCGGGGGGCAGCGCCGCCCGGTCGCCGCTCACCAGGCCGCGGCCGTTCTCCCGGATCGCCCAGATGAGCGCCCGCACCGGCAGCCAGGCGACCACGGCGGTCAGCGCGGCCACGCCCCCCTGCAGGACCGGGGCCTGGTGGGCGGCGCGGGCCGCCGTCACCCCGGCGGCGGCGTAGGCCGCGAGCACGAGGAGGGAGAGGGGATAGATCCAGGCGCTCGACGAGAGGTCGCTGACGTGGCGCTCCACCAGGGCCCGGGCGATCGTCACCGGGACGATGACCGCCAGGCCCACCGCGGCGCCCCGCGCCACGGCCCGTCCCTCGATGTCCCGCCAGGTTGGCGTCACGACGTCCTCCTCGACGGCCCGATCATCGCGCCGGGCGCCCCCCCGTCCCCGGCCGCCCAGGCGCCCCGGGGCACCTCAGGTCGGCGGGAATACCCGTCGATGTTCTCACCGTTGCACGAATGCTCCCCTTTCCCCCCCGGGAGCAGGCGAGAAGAAAGAAAGCGGTGAGGCCCGATGAGCATGCGGGCGATCAGCACCTGGCGGGACCAGGCGCGGTGCCGGGGCGTCGACCCGGACATCTTCCATCCGAGCGACGAGGACGACGGCGCCGACGCCAAGGCGATTTGCGCCGTGTGTCCGGTGCGTGAGCCCTGCCTCGAGTTCGCGCTCAGCACCCGGGAGAAGGACGGAGTCTGGGGTGGCATGACCGCCCGGGAGCGCCGCCGGGTGCTCCGCCAGCGCCGCAAGACCGCCTGAGCGGACGGCTCCGCGGCGGGGCCGGCCAGTACCCTGCGCGCGGTGCTCTTCGACCTGTCGCCGGAGCTCGCCGAGCTGCAGGCCACCGTCCGCAAGCTGGCCCAGGAGCGCGTCGCGCCCCGGGCCCGGGAGATCGACCGCAGCGGCGACTACCCCCAGGACCTCTATGACCTCTTCGTCGAGGCCGGCCTCACCGGTCTCTGCGTCCCCGAGGAGCTCGGCGGCGCGGGCGCCGGGATCCTCGGGCTGACCCTCGCCATCGAGGAGGTCGCCAAGTACTCGCAGGCCGCGGCCCTGATGCTGCTGCTCACCCGGCTGCCGACCGGCCCGGTGCTCATCGCCGGCAGCCCCGAGCAGCAGCGCCGCTACGTCACGCCCGTCGCGACCGGTGCGGCCCGTGCCGCGTTCGGGCTGAGCGAGCCGCAGGCCGGCAGCGACGTCATGGGGATCCGCACCCGGGCGCGCCCGGACGGGGACGACTGGCTCCTCAGCGGCACAAAGTGCTGGATGTCCGGTGTGCGCCAGGCCGACTGGTACTGCGTCTTCGCCAAGACCGGCCCGGTCGAGTCGCGTGCCCACGACAGTGTCTCGGCGTTCCTCGTCGAGCGCCACTGGCCGGGCGTGTCCGTGGGGAGCACGGACCGCAAGATGGGCGTGAAGGGCGTCGACACCGGCGAGCTGCTCCTCGACGACGTGCGCGTCCCCGCAGACAACATCGTCGGCGAGATCGGCGGGTTCCGTCTCGCCATGCTCGGCCTGAACGCCATGCGCCCGATCGTCGCGGCGCGGGGGATCGGCCTCGCCGAGGGCGCGCTGATGTACGCCGTCGAGTACGTGCAGCAACGCCGCGCCTTCGAGCGTACAATCGCCGACTTCCAAGGCATCCAGTGGAAGATCGCCGAGCTCGCCACCGAGATCGAAGCGGCCCGGCTCCTCACCTATCGGGCCGCCTGGATGGCGGACCGCGGGCAGTACACGAAGGAGTGGGTCCCGTACCTGTCGATGGCGAAGTCCTACGCGACCGAGCTCGCGGTGAAGGTGTCCGGCGAGGCGCTCCAGCTGCTCGGCGCGGCCGGGTACATGGAAGACCATCCGCTCGAGCTCTACTACCGCGACGCCAAGCAGCTGACGATCGTCGAGGGCACCACGCAGGTGCAGCTCGGCCTCATCGCCCGCGGCGTCCTCGACCGGGATCTCTGGTGGGACTAGGCACGGCGTCACGATGACCGACGCGCCCGCGCTCTGGCCGGACGTCCTCGGCCGGCTCATCCGACGCGAGGACCTGCCCGCCGACCTCGCCGCCGCGGCCCTCGGTGCCGTGCTGCGCGGCGAGGCGACGGACGCGCAGCTCGCCGGCTTCGCCATCGGCCTCCGGGCCAAGGGCGAGACGCCGGCCGAGCTCGCCGCGCTCGTGCGCACCATGCTCGAGCACGCGGAGCACGTCGACATCGACGGCCCCCTTCTCGACACGTGCGGCACCGGCGGTGACCGCGCCGGCACGGTGAACGTGTCGACGCTCGCGGCCCTCGTCGCCGCCGGGGCCGGCGCCGCGGTCGCCAAGCACGGCAACCGGGCCGCGTCGTCACGCTGCGGCTCGGCGGACGTGCTCGAGGCGCTGGGTGTCGCCATCGACCTCGGCCCGAAGGGCGTCGCGCGCTGCGTGGCCGACGCCGGCATCGGGTTCTGCTTCGCGCCGCGCTTCCACCCGGCGATGCGCTTCGCCGGGCCGGTGCGCAGCCAGCTCGGCGTCCCCACGACGTTCAACCTGCTCGGGCCCCTCGCGAACCCGGCCGGCGCCCGCCGCCGCACCGTGGGTGTGTCCGACCCGGCGATGGCCGAGCGCGTCGTCGGCGCGCTCGCCGAGCTCGGCGTCGAGCACGCCCTCGTCTTCTACGGGCACGACGGCCTCGACGAGCTCACCACGACCACCACCTCGACCGTCTACGAGCTGCGCGACGGCACCACCCGCCGCGACGAGGTCGACCCGGCTGCGCTCGGGCTCGCCACGGTCGAGCCGGCCGCGCTGCGCGGCGGTGACGCCGCCGACAACGCCGACGTGGTGCGCCGAGTGCTCGACGGGGCCCGCGGCGCGTGTCGCGACTTCGCCGCGTTGAACGCCGCGGCGGCGCTCGTCGTCGCAGGCATCGCCGACGACCTCGCCGGCGGGCTCGACGCGGCGTTCGCCGTGCTCGACGACGGCCGGGCCGGCACCACCCTCGAGGAGTTCGTCCGGGCCAGCCAGACCGCCCGCGAGACCGAGGCCGCCTGACATGGCCCGCGCCCTGCAGTGCCCGGCGTGCGGCACGACGAAGCAGCTCGACGGCGTCACGGCCGACACGTTCCGCTGCGAGGAGTGCGGCCAGGTCCTGAAGGTGCCCACCGCGGCGCGCGCCGGCGCCGGGGGCGGCGAGCCCGCCGCCCCGCCACCTCGCCGTCGCCCGAGCCCCGCCGCGCCCACCTCCGACGCGCCCGCGCCGCCGCGCCGCAACCCGACCCCGCCCGAGCCCGTCATCGCCACGCCGCCGACCGTGACGGCGAGCCGGGCCGCGGCACCGCCCCGTGGTCGCCCGCCCGCCGGGTCGGGTGGCGAGCCGGCGCCCCCGACGCGCAAGCCGCCCCGCAACACGCTGCCGCTCTGGATGCGCATCGGCGTGTGGGTGCTCGCCGTCCCGATCGGCCTCGTCATCGTTGGCGTGCCGGCGCGCTCGCTCGGCTACCTGACGAGCCAGAAGCTGCTCGACGTGTTCGTGAAGCACTCCCTCAGCCGGTTCGTGCCCCTGCTCGTGATCGTCGTCCTGTGGGCGCTCGCCACGACGATCCTCGTCGAGGTCTTCGTCGAGGGTGGGCGCTGGCTCATGCTGCGCCGCCAGCGCCGCCACGCCACCGCCGACCTGCAGTCGCTCGAAGCGCCGCCGCGTCAGCGCCCGGGGAGATCCCGCCGCCGCGGCGCATAGCGCGGAAGCGGCGCGCGCGGGGACGCCAGCGTGCCCGACACGGACACGAGTCGCAGCGCGCCGGCCCGGCGCCGCAGCCAGCGAGCGACCTCCAGCAGCTCGTCGATCTCGTCACGGGCCGCGACGACCGGCCGGTCCAGGCAGCGCAGCGTCGGCGCGTCGTCGGGCAGCAGGACGCGGCCGTCGTCGATCTCGACCCGGCCCTCCGGCCCGTCCACGACGAGGCGACCGGCGCGTCGCAGGCCTTCGACGAGCTGCTGGCGCTCGAACGCGCCGACGACGGCGGCGAGCTGGTCGCGTGCCGTCGCCGCCTCCTCGAAGCGCTCGTCGCGCACGAGCGCGCCCAGCCGCCGCTCGAGCGGCGCGAGCAGCAGACCCGCCTCGCCGGTGAGGGCCCGGGTCGCCCGCGCCACGATCGCGGCGTACTCGTCAGCCGGCGTCGCGCCCGAGCACGGGCACGCCGCGACCTGGAGCTGCGCGGCGAGGCACGGCGGTCCACCCAACGCGGCGCGGGCACCGATCCGGCGCCGGCAGCGGCGCAGCGGGATCGCGCCTTCGACCGCCTCACGCAGGAGCTGCGCCGCGGCGACCGACGGCAGCGGTCCGACGTGGAGACCGGCGTCGGGTGGCGCGGCGCGCACGACGGCCAGACGCGGGAACCGCTCGGCGACGGTGAGGCGCAGGTAGGCGTAGGCGCGCCACGTCTTCAGGCGCCGGTTGAAACGGGGCTGCAGCTCGCGGATGAGGCGCAGCTCGCGCACGGCCGCCTCGAGTGGATGGGCGCACGCCCGATGGTCGATCGCCTCGGTCTCGCGCAACAGCTGGGGCACCTTGCGGCGCGTGTCACCCGAGAAGTAGCTGCGCACCCGGGTGCGGAGGTTTGTCGCCTTCCCCACGTAGAGGACGCGGCCCCCGCGGTCCTTGAAGAGGTAGACGCCGGGCCCGCGCGGCAGCCGCGCGGTCAGCGCGAGCTTCCCCACCGACGGGTGGGCCCGCAGCCGGGGGAGCGCCAGCAGGTCGTCGAGGCCGAGCACGCCGAGGCGCCCGGCCCGCTCGAGCAGGGCGTGCAGCACCTCGAGGGTCGCCCGGGCGTCCGGCAGCGCCCGGTGTAGCGGCTCGGTCGGGACGCGCAGGTGCCGCGCGAGGGTGCCGAGGCGCAGGTTCGGGACCTCGTCGCGCACGAGGCGGCGCGCCAGGGCGGCCGTGTCGACGCGACGGTGGGCCAGGCGCGGGTAGCCCCGAGCCGTCAGCGCGGCGTCGAGGAACGACACGTCGAAGCGCACGTTGTGGCCGCCGAGGACCGTCGTGTCGCTCGGACCGAGGAACTCGAGCAGGGCGGGGAGCACCTCGTCGATCCGGGGTGCCGGGAGCACCATCGCCTCGGTGATGCCGGTGAGCACGGTGATGAGCGGCGGGACGGCCACCCCAGGGTTCACGAGGGTGTGCAGCTCACCCAGGCACTCGCCGCCCCGGTACTTCACCGCGCCCACCTCGGTGATCGCACAGGTCGCGGGGGACCCGCCCGTCGTCTCGAGGTCCACGACGACGAACGTCACCGCGTGCAGCGGCGTCCCGAGGTCGTCGAAGCCGCGCTGCACGGCGGTGCCTGCGCCCGCGAGCGAGGTGGGGCCGGCCACGGCTCGTCACAGTAGCGAACATACGTTCGATGGGCCAGGGGGCGGCGATAGGCTGCGCGGCGTGGCACCGGCGACGCGGTACCGCTGCACGGCGTGCGGGAACCTCACCCGCTTCGATGTCGTCGCCGTGCGCCGGACCGAGGCATTCCACCACTACAGCGTCGCGGGGGAGCTGACCGTCGAGGACGAGGTCGTCGTCGACGAGCGGGTGGAGGAGGTCCGGTGCCGGTGGTGCGGCGCCAGCGGCGACGCCATCGAGGCCGTGCCCGCGGCGACGGGCGCCGCCCCCGGCTGACGCTCAGCCGAGGAGCTGCACGACCACCGTGCGGGTGCGCGGCCGGTCGTCGAAGTCGACGCAGACGATGCGCTGCCAGGTCCCGACGGCGAGGCGGCCGTCGCGGACGGGCACGGTCACGGACGGGCCCAGCAGGGCGGCGCGCACGTGCGCGTGCCCGTTCGTGTCCGCGTTGCGGTCGTTGTGCTCCCAGGGCCGGTCACGCGGCGCCAGCTCCTCGAGGATCGCGTTGAGGTCGGCGTTGCAGCCCGGCTCGCACTCGATGGCCGTCACCCCGCAGGTCGAGTGCGCGACGAAGACCGTGCAGAGACCGTCGCGGACGTCCGAGCCGTCGACGATCTGCTGCGCGCGCTCGGTCAGGTCGACGACCTCGCCGTCCCCGCGGGTCGAGATCGTCAGCTCCTCCGCCTGGGCCCGCACCGGCGGCAGTGTAGGTGCGACCGCACGGGCGCGGCCCGGGCTGGCATGCTGCGGGTCCCCACCGAGGAGCGCCATGGCCCCGGATGCCACCACCCTCGCCCGCGCCCAGGACGCATTCGACGCCCGACTGCGGCGCGTCGAGACCGACCAGTGGGCGCTCGCCACGCCGTGCGGCGACTGGACGGTCCGCGACCTCGTCAACCACGTCGTCCTCGGGTCCACGATGTCGGTGAAGCTCCTCGACGGTGCCACCGTCGAGGAGATCGTCCCGCTCTTCGGGACCGACGCGGTCGGCGACGACTCACTCGAGGCCCGTCGGCGTGCCGTCGCCGCCGAGCGTGACGCCTTCGCCGCGTCGGGCGCGCTCGACCGCATCGTGCACCACCCGGCGGGGGACATCCCCGGCGCGACCCTGCTCGGGTTCCGCACGGGCGACAACCTGCTGCACACCTGGGACCTCGCCCGGGCCACCGGCGGAGACGAGACGCTCCCCGAGGACGTGGTCGCCGAGGTGTGGACGGCGATGGAGCCCTTCGGGGCCGGCATCGCGTCCTTCGGCGTGTTCGGCGACGGGCCGAGCGGGACGGTCGGGGCCGACGCCCCGCTCCAGCGCCGGCTCCTGGACCTGAGCGGCCGGCGCCCCTGAGTGTCACAGCCCCGTGCGACGCTGCCGGGCATGCGGATCGACTGTGACGAGTGCGCCATGCAGGGCACCGAGGTCTGTGACGACTGCGTCGTGACCTTCCTGGTCGGGCGTCGCCCGGCGGACGCCGTCGTGCTCGATCTTGACGAGGAGCGCGCGCTGCGCCGCTTCGCGGGCGCCGGGCTCGTCCCGACGCTGCGCCACGTCGCCCGGCTCGCCGACGGCGGCGCGGGCCGTCCCGCGTCCGCCTGAGCGCCGTCGCGCTAGTCGCTCACCTCGGCGCGCAGCGCGCCGACCGTCGCCTGCTCCCTCGGGCGGTGCGTGAACGGGTCGTAGCGGAAGATGCGCATCGCGTTCTCGTGCGTGATCTTCGCCGCGTCGGTCGCCGGCACGCCCTCGAGCTGCTTGGCCATCGCCTCCGGCGAGTGCGGCCACGTCGAGTCGGAGTGCGGATAGTCGCACTCCCAGGTGATGTTGTCGACGCCGATGCGGTCGCGGTCCTCGACGCCGGAGCGGTCGCTGATGAAGCAGAACGTGAAGTGCTCGAGCGCCACCTCGCTCGGCAGCCGGTCACCGAAGTCCTGGTGGGTCCAGTACCGGTGCTGCTGGTACACGTAGTCGATGCGCTCGAGCCAGTAGGGGATCCACCCGGTCCCGCCCTCGGAGAGCGCGAACTTGAGGTTCGGAAAGCGCCGCAGCACCGACGACCAGATCAGGTCGGTCGCCGCGTTCATCGTGTTGAGCGGCGTCAACGTGATCATGATGTCGATGGGGGCGCCCGGGGCGATCTCGAGGCCGGTCGACGACGACCCGATGTGCAGGCAGATGATCGTGCCCTCGTCCTCGCACGCCTGGAAGAACGGGTCCCAGTGGTCGCCGAAGATGTGGGGCCAGCCGAGCTTGTAGGGGTTCTCGGAGAAGGTGACGGCGTGGCAGCCCTTCTTGGCGACGCGGTGCACCTCGTCGGCCATGAGCTGGGGGTCCCAGATCGGGGGGATCGACAGGGGGATCATCCGGCCCGGGTAGGTGCCGCACCACTCGTCGATGTGCCAGTCGTTGTAGGCCCGCAGCAGGTTCAAGCCGACGTCGAGGTCCTTCGAGCGGGAGAAGAGCTGCCCGCAGAACTGCACGAAGCTCGGGAAGCACATCGAGCCGAGCACGCCGTTGCGGTCCATGTCCTTGATGCGCTCGTGGATGTCGTAGCAGCCGTCGCGGATCATGTCGTAGGACGTCGGCTCGATGTTGTATTCCTCGGGCGGCCGGCCGGCGACGGCGTTCAGCCCGATGTTGGGGATCTCGGCGTCCTGGTACACCCACACGTCGGTGCCGTTGTCCTTGTGGACGCTCCGCGGCGCGTACTCCTTCCATTTGTCGGGAAGGTGCGCGTCGAAGAGGGTCGGGGGCTCGACGACGTGGTCGTCGACGCTGACCAGGATGAGGTCCTCGGCGTTGGGCATGATCGTGCTCCCCGATCGGAACTGACTCTCGTGTCAGCCTAGGTCCGGTCCGGGTACCCTCGCGGGCCCGACGGATAGGGGGAGCCCGTGACGAGCCCGAACGTGACCGACTTCGCGCTGCTGCTGGCCCGTGTGTGGCTCGGCGTGATGATCTTCGCCCACGGGTGGCGTCACCTCGCGGCGGTCCGCTCCGGTCCCGGGATGGCGAACTGGTTCGAGAGCCTCGGCCTGCGCCCCGGCTGGCTGCACGCCTGGATGGTGACGCTCACCGAGCTCGCGGCCGGCGTCGCGCTCGTCGCCGGCTTCCTCACGCCCCTCGCGTACGGGGGGCTGTGCTCGATCGTGCTCGTCGCCGCGGTCACGAACCATCGCAAGAACGGCTTCTTCCTCAGCTCCAAGAAGGAGGGATGGGAGTACGTCGTCGGCATCGGCGTCCTGTCGATCGCGCTCGGTACCCTCGGGCCGGGCACCTGGTCGCTCGACCACGCGATCGGGTTCTTGTTCCCCTTCCAGAACGGCACCGCGCTGCTCATCACCGCGGTGCTCGGCGTCGGCGGCACCGCCGCGTTCCTCGCCGCGTTCTGGCGCCCGCCGAAGGCGCCGATCTAGATGTAGATCCCAGTGACGTTCGTCAGCCCGGGCCTCCCTGGAGACTGAAGGTGCTCTACGCCATCAGTCCCAAGGAGGGCACCGGTGCAGGTTCACGGTAACGCCAAGCTCGTCCCGTCGACGCGGTTGCTGTTGGTGCGACGGGTGCTCGAGGAGTCCTGGAAGGTCGCGGAGGTTGCGGCCGCGCAGGGGGTGTCGGAGCGGACGGTGTATCGCTGGCTGGCGCGCTTTCGAGCCGGCGATCAGCGTCTGACCGATCGCTCGTCAGCACCGCGGCGGGTGCCCCGCCGCACCCCCCAGGCGGTCGAGGTCCTGATCGAACGGCTGCGACGACTGCGGATGACCTCGACGCGGATCGCAGCCGAATTGGGGATGGCGGTCTCCACCGTGGGTGCCGTGTTGGCACGGCTCGGGTTGAACCGGCTCTCACGCCTGGAGCCACCCGAACCGGCGAACCGCTATGAGCGGCGCCATCCCGGCGAGCTGGTCCATCTCGACATCAAAAGGTTGAGCCGCTTCGTGCGGCCCGGGTGGCGTCTCACCGGCCACGGCGTGCCCGGGTCCCGCGGTCAGCTCCGCCAGGGCTGGGAGTTCGTCCACGTTGCCGTCGACGACTACAGCCGCGTCGCCTACGTCGAGATCCTCCACGACGAACGCGGCCAGACCTGCGTCGGGTTCCTCGAACGCGCGATCACCTGGTTCGCTCAACGAGGTGTCCAACTCCAGCGGGTCCTCACCGACAACGGCCCCGGCTACTGCTCAGCGACCTTCACCCAGGCCTGTGCCCGCCATCAGATCCGCCCGCTGCGCACCCGGCCCTACCGACCCCGCACCAACGGAAAAGCAGAACAATTCATCCAGACGATGCTGCACGACTGGGCCTACGCGGTCCGTTACCAGACCAGCGACCAACGCAACCTGGCCCTCACACCCTGGATCGAGTACTACAACCAACGACGACCACACAGCGCCCTCGGTCACAAGGCCCCCGACACACGGCTCCCCGCCGCATGACCAACGTGCCTGGGATTTACATCTAGACGCCGGGCGCGCCGAGCGCGGCGGCCAGCGGCCCGACGACGTCAGCCCACTCGGCGACGATCCCGATGTCCGCGGCCGCGAGCACCGGCGCACCCCGGTCCGGGTGGACGGCGAGGATCGTGGCGGCACCCGCGACGCCCACGAGGTGCTCGAACGCCCCCCAGACCCCGAGCGCGACGTAGAGCCGCGGGGTCAGGCGACGGCCGGTCAGCCCGACCTGCCGACCGGGCGGGAGCCAGCCCCGGTCGGCCACCGGCCGGGTGCAGGCCAGCGCGGCACCGAGCTCGCCGAGGAGCGGCACGAGGCGCGGGTAGTCCGAGCGGTGCACCCCGAGCCCCACGCCGACCACGACCGTGGCCCGGTCCAGCTCGGCGAGCCCCGCGTCGCGGGTGCGCGACCGGACGTTGACCCGCGAGCACGCGGCGACGGTGGCGGTGCTCGACGTGACGACCGTCGGGCGTCGTGGCTGCGACCGGGGCACGGCGCCCGGTTGCACGGTCACCACGGCTGGGCGCTCCTGGACGGTCGTGGTCGCGAGCAGCTGGCCGGCGAGCACCGTCGACTCGACGCGCAGCGCGCCTCCACCGTCGGCGCCGAGGCCGGTCGCGTCGGCGACGAGCGCCGCGTCGAGCGCGACCGCGGTGCGCGCCGCCACCTCGCGGCCCCAGTCGGTGCTGGTCGCCAGCACGACGACCGGCGCGGCCGTGGCGGCCCACCGGACGACGGCGCTCGCGACGTCCTCCGCCGCCGCCGACCCTCCCAATCGCAGCACCTGGTCCGCGCCCCACGCCCCGAGCACGGGCGGCTCCGCGGCCGGGCCGATGGCCACGACGTGGCCACCGACCTCGCGGAGCCGGGCCGCCACGCCCAAGAGGTCGCACGCGTCGTCGACTCGCTCGGGCTCGACGAGGACACCGATCGCGTCGCCGCGCGCGTCCGCGGTCGCGGGAAGACCGGTGGGCCATACGTGGGGGCCCAGGACGCCGCGCGTCGCGAGCTGCTCGACGGCCTGGGCCACGGCCGACGGGCCGTCGAGGACCCGTCGGTCCCGCGGCGGTCGCGGGTGGACCGCGACCCGACGCGGGCGGCGCCGGGTCGGGTCGCCGGACGGCGTCGGGCCGCGGCGCGTCACCGGTTCGGGTGCGCGAGGCGAGACCGGAGCGCTCGACGGCTCGATGAGCCGCTCGGCGCACGACACGACGGCGGGCAGCTCGACGCTGGCCTGGGCCCAGCCGTCGTCGAGCTGGCAGCGCACGTGGAGCGTCGAGCGCTGGAGGCTCAGGTAGCGGGCCGGGCCGACGAAGGGCAGCGCGAGGCGCGCCGCGACCTGGGCGCCGATGTGGCCGCCGTCCTCGTCGACCCCGCGACGCCCAGTGAGGACGAGGTCGTAGCCGCCCGCCTCGAGCAGCGCGTCGGCGAGGAGCCGTGCCACCTCGACGGGATCGGTCGTCGGGTCGTCGAGGAGGAGGCCGTCGCACGCGACGTCGCTCTCGGCGGCGGCCGCCATCGCCTCGCGCACGACCCGCTCGGCGGCTGCCGGGCCGAGCGCGACGACCGTCACCGTCCCGTCGCCGACTGCCGCCGCGAGCTCGCACGCCTGCGCGACGGCGCGGCGACAGAACGGGTTGAGCACGAGGTGTTCCGGCTCGGCGCGCCACGCCCGCTCGGGGTCGGTCGACGCGGCGCGCACATCCCGGATTGGCTTCACCAGGGCGGCGATCCGCACGCCGCCGAAGCGTAGGCTGTCGCGCTTCGCGACCCGAACGAGAGGCCATGGCCACCCGAGAAGCCGTCATCGTCGACACGATCCGTACACCCGTCGGCAAGCGCAAGGGCGCGCTCGCCGGCTGGCATCCGACCGACCTGCTGGGGTTCACGCTGCGCGGGCTGCTCGAGCGTCACGACGTCGACCCGGCTCAGATCGACGACGTCGTCGGCGGCTGCGTGACCCAGGCCGGCGAGCAGGGCTGCAACGTCACCCGCAACGCGTGGGTGGCTGCCGGGCTGCCCTCCCACGTGCCGGCGACCAGCGTCGATCGGCAGTGCGGCTCGTCGCAGCAGGCCGTCCACTTCGTCGCGCAGGGTGTCCTGGCCGGTGCGTACGACCTGGCGATCGCGTGCGGGGTCGAGTCGATGACGCGGGCGCCGATGTCGAGCAACGCCCGAGGGGGCGTCGGTCCGTTCAGCCCGGCGTTCCTCGAGGCCAGTCACGGGGTGCTCGGCGTCCAGTTCTGGGTCGCGCAGGTCCTCGCCGACAAGTTCGGGGTCACGCGCGAGCAGATGGACGCCTTCGCGCTCGAGAGCCACCGCCGCGCCGCCGACAACACCGACTCGGGATGGTTCGCCGACGAGCAGCTCCCCGTCCCGATCCGCGACGCGGACGGCGTCGAGACCGGCGAGATGGTCACGGCCGACGAGGGGATCCGCCGCACCACGACCACCGAGATCCTCGCGGGGCTCCCGCCGGCCTGGGTCTCCGACGACCAGCCGGCGCCGGACATCACCGCCGGGAACTCGTCGCAGATGAGCGACGGGGCCGCCGCGATGCTCATCGCGGAGCGTTCCGTCGCCGAGCGGCTCGGGCTGCCGATCCGTGCTCGCTTCGCCCACTTCACCGTGCTGGCCGACGATCCGGTGCTCGTCCTCTCCGCGCCGAACCCGGCGACCCGCCGGCTGCTCGACCGCTCTGGGATGCGGATCGAGGATTTCGACGCCATGGAGTGCAACGAGGCGTTCGCCGCGATCGCGCTGATGTGGGCCGCCGAGTTCCGGCCCGACCCGGCGCGGTACAACCCCCGCGGCGGCGCGATCGCGCTCGGCCACCCGCTCGGCGCGAGCGGCGTGCGGATCATGACGACGCTGCTGCACGACCTCGAGTCGACCGGCGGCCGCTACGGCTTCCAGACGATGTGCGAGGGTGGCGGGCAGGCCAACGCCACCGTCATCGAACGACTGGGCTGAGTTGGTCGAGCTGCATGCCGGCGCGGCACGCGCCGTGCTCGACGAGCAGCACGGGGGACGGCTCGAGCGGCTGCAAGTCGACGGGCTCGACCTGCTCGTCCCGCCCGAGGTCGACGATCACCACTACGGGGCGTTCCCGATGGCCCCGTGGGCCGGCCGCATCCGCCACGGCCAGTTCCGCTTCGACGGGGTCGACTACCAGATGCCGTGCAACCAGCCGCCGCACGCCATCCACGGCATCGTCCGCGACCGCCGCTGGCGTATCGAGTCGGCGGCGCGCGCGCAGGCGACGCTCGGCGTGGCGCTCGACGCGCCGTGGCCGTTCGGTGGTCGCGTCGTCCAGCACGCCGCGCTGAGCGCGGGCGCGCTCGCTCTGACGATGGAGGTGCACGCCGCCGAGGTGCCGATGCCCGTCACGTGCGGGTGGCACCCGTGGTGGTACCGCACCCCGAAGGTCAGCGCCGCCCCGCTCGAGGTCGAGTTGCACGCCGATCTGATGTACGCCCGTGACGACGAGGACATCCCGACGGGCGAGCTCACGCCGGTGCACGCGCCGCCCTGGGACGACTGCTTCACCGACCTCGGCGACCCGGTCGCCGTGCTGACGTGGCCCGACACGCACGCCGTGCGGCTCGAGTCGGACTGCGGCTGCGTCGTCGTGTTCACGGAGCCGGAGCACGCCATCTGTGTGGAGCCGCAGTCCGGTCCGCCCGACGCGGTGAACCTCGGCGTCGCGACGGTTGTGACCCCCGGTGCGCCGCTGGTGGTGCACGCCCGCCTCGCCTGGACCTAGTCGAGGGTCTGCAGCGCCTCGAGCTGCTCGAGGTAGTGGTCGGGCGAGCGGTGACGGAATTGGAGCGCGAGCGCGGTCGCGCCGGCGTCTCGGTGGGTGGCCAGGGTCTCCTGGGTCGGGCCGGGCGCGTCGATGGGGTCGAGCGGCGGCGCGGGCTGCAGCACCACGTCGAGCGCGGCGCTGCGCTGGGCCCACGCCTCGGTGTCACGCGCCGCGTTGAGCAGTCCGGCGACCTCGTCGGGCCGGAGTGCGAACGGTGCCCACCCGTCGGCGAGGCCGACGGCGCGACGCAGCGATCGGCCCGTGCGGCCCCCGACCCAGAGCGGGACGTCGCGCTGCACACCGCAGGGGTCCACGACGAAGTCCTCGAAGCGGTAGTGGCTGCCCTCGTAGCGCGGCGTCGGGTCGCCGAACGCGGCCCGCAGCGCGCGCATCGCGTCGTCGCCCTGCTCGCCGCGCCCGGGGAAGGGTGCGCCGAGCAGCGCGAACTCCTCCTCGAGCGAGCCGACGCCGACGCCGAGGATGAGCCGCCCGCCGCAGATGCGGTCGAGCGTGCCGTAGCGCTTGGCGATCGCCAGCGGGTGGTGGTAGCCGAGCACGAGCACGAAGGTGGCGAGGCGGATCGTCGTGGTACGCGCCGCCAGGTACCCAAACGTGGCGAGCGGGTCCCAGTACGTCGCGCCCCGCGTCGCCGCGACGTCCTGAGGAATGGCGACGTGCTCGCTGCACGTGGCGAAGTCGTACCCGAGCCGCTCGGCGGCGACGACCACCCGCTCGACCTCGGCGATGCCCGCCTCGGCCTCCCAGTGGGCGTGCGCCCGCGGCAGGCGCGTCAGGACCGGGGTGACGATACCGAGTCGCATGCCCGCGCCGCGGCGCGGGGGTGGCCCTGCCGCGGCGTCACCGGCGGGGCAGCAGCGCCCGGTCGGCGATGATGTTCTTCTGCACCTCGGTCGCGCCCGCGCCGATCGAGGTGTACCGCTGGAAGCTGTAGAGGCGGGTCCACGACCCCCCGTCGACGGCGTCGGGACCGCCGCGCGCCAGCAGGCCGTTGGGGCCGAGCAGGTCGACGGCAAGCTCGGCGAGCGTCTGGGCCAGGTGGCTCCACTGCAGCTTGGCGAGCGGCACCTCGGGCCAGTTCTTCTGACCCTTGATGATCTTGGTGAGCGCCCGGTAGTTGAGCAGCTTCGTGAACTCGATGTCGGTGTGCGCGCGGGCGATCCGCTCGCGGATCTCGGGGTCCTCGAGCGCCTCAGGGTTCACGGCCCGGGCGGCCGAGATCATCGCCCGCAGGTCGGCGGCCATCGTGATCGCCAGCCCGGCGGTCCCGACGCGCTCGCGCCCGAGCGTCCCCATCGCCACCTGCCACCCGGCGCTCTCCTCGCCGAGCCGGCAGTCCGCGGGGATCCGCACGTCCGTGAACCACACCTCGTTGAACATCTCGTCGCCGACGATGTCGCGGATCGGGCGGCACTCGATGCCCGGCGTGGCCATGTCGACGATGAACGCGGTGATGCCCTCGTGCTTCGCGCCACGCTCGATCGCCTGCGGGTCGGTCCGGAACAGGAACAGGCCCCACTGGGCGAGATGCGCCGTCGAGATCCAGATCTTCTGACCGTTCACGACGTACTCGTCCCCGTCGCGCACCGCGGTCGTGCGCAGGTTCGCCAGGTCCGAGCCCGCCTGGGGCTCGCTGAAGCCCTGGCACCAGTGCTCGTCGGCGCTGAGGATCCCGGGCAGCCAGCGCTGCTGCTGTGCGTCGGTGCCCCACTGGATGATCATCGGGCCGATCTGCCAGATGCCGTTGGCGTTGTAGATGCCCGGGGCCCGGACCCGCCCCATCTCCTCGGAGTAGATGACGTTCTGGACCGGTGTGGCCTCCCGGCCGCCCCAGGACGTCGGCCAGTTGATCGCCGCCCACCGGCCCTCGTTCAGCCGGCGCTGCCAGTCCTTGCGGCGCTCCTGGGTGCGGGCGACACCGCCGGCGAGGCGGCCGCCGCCCGGGTCCTCGTCGCCGCCCCAGTCGGCCAGGAACTTCGGCAGGTTGACGTCGAGCCAGCCGCGCAGCTCGTCGCGGAACGCCTCGTCTTCGGGTGTGTCGGAGAAGTCCATCGCCGCTACGCGCTCGCCGGGACGGGCTGGAGGATCATGTTTGGTTCCAGGCCTTGATGTTGTGCTCGATTCCCGCGAGCGCGAGGTCGAGGGTCTGCTGGGCGGTGTTCGCGCCGCTCAGCTTGTACGTGAACGCGACCGCCTGGCGGAACTGGGTCGCCGCGGTGATGGCCTGCTTCGCCGCGGTGACCTGTGCGTCCGCGATCTGGCGCTGATTGCCCGTCGACTGCTTGGCGATGCTCTCGAGCTGGTCGAGGTAGACCTGCATCTCGCCGATGTACTTCAGCGCGTCGCGGTCGAAGGTGTGGAGCTCGAGGAAGCGCTGCACCTTCTCGGCGGCCAGCGGCACGTTGTCTGCCGCGGTGACGAGGTTCTGTGACGTCGCGACGAAGCCCTGCGAGCTGCCGGAGCCCGAGCCGGTGTGGCGCCCGACGAGGAAGTAGGCGCCGACGGCCAGGCTCGCCAGGAGAAGCAGCACGATCGGCAGGCGACCGCGATGCCGACGCGGTGCCCCGTAGGTCGGCATCGGGCGGCGCGGGCCGGGCGGTCGCGCGCCCGGCGGCATCGGACGCGGGCGCATGCCCGGGGGCGGTGGTCGACGGACCCCAGGCGGCGGCGCGACCACGCCCTTCACCCTAGAGTCGGGCCCGCGCCGCGGCCGGGCACCAGGCGGCGCCGTGCGTTCGGGCGACGCGAACTGCAGCTCTCGCGGGTCGGGAATGCGGAGACGATAGGCGGTCGCGCCGGCCCGAGACTAACGTCGGCGCCAGATTCGGCCGGCGCCCTTGGGGCGGGCGGGGCCGCGGTCACCGGGGGACCCGTGGACTTCACGTTCAACGACGACCAAGAGGCGCTGCGTGACGCGGTGCGCGCGTTCCTTCGCGACCGCGCACCGACGGCGTACGTGCGCGCCATGGCCGAAGACACGCGGGGCTTCACCGACGAGGTCTGGAGCGAGCTCGCCGGGCTCGGGTGGCCCGGCCTGCTCATCCCCGAGGCGCATGGCGGGCTGGGACTCGGACTCGTCGACCTGACCGTCGTGATGGAGGAGATGGGCCGCGTGCCGTTCCCCGGCCCGTTCTTCTCCTCGGCGGTGCTCGCCACGCTCGCGGCGCGCCGCATCGGCGCCGACGATCTCCTCGGTGGGCTGGCCTCCGGTGCGCTGCGAGGCAGCGTCGGGCTCGACGAGGCGGGCCACGACGACCCCGTCGACCGGGTCCGCACCCGCGCGCGCCGAAAGGGCGCGACCTGGGTGCTGACCGGCCAGAAGCCGATCGTGCTCGATGGCCACACCGCCGACTGGGTGATCGTCGTCGCCCGCACCGAGGAGGGCCTCGGCTCGTTCCTGCTCCAGTCACCCGACGCGGAGCCCGTGCCCACCCTCGACCCGACCCGCAAGGCGGCGCGCCTGGTCCTCGCCGAGACGCCCGCCGAGCGCATCGGGTCGCCGGGGGACCACACGCCGCACTGGCGACGCGTCGTCGACGACGCCGGCGTGATGCTCGCCGCCGAGCTGGTCGGCGCCTCCGAGGCCGCGCTCGACCTGGGCGTCGAGTACGCGAAGGCGCGCGTGCAGTTCGACCGGCCGATCGCCACGTTCCAGGCGATCCGCCACAAGGCGGTCGACATGCTGCACCGCCTCGAGCTCGCGCGGGTGGGCACCCACTACGCCGCGTGGACGTCCGACGCCGAGCAGCCGGATCGGGCGCACGCCGCGGCGATGGCGAAGGGCTACGCCGCGGAGGCCGCGATCTTCGTGACGAGCGAGGACATCCAGATCCACGGCGGGGTGGGCTTCACCTGGGAGTGCGACGCGCACTGGTACTACAAGCGCGCGAAGCAGAACGACGTGCTCCTCGGCTACCAGGGCTGGCAGCGACGCCGGCTCGCCGACCTCGTCCTCGAGCCGGCCTAGGGCGGGTGGCGGACCGCCGCACGTCGCTGGCCGACGCCGTCGCCACCCACGTCCACGCCGGCGACGCGCTGCACCTGCTCGTCGGCCACACGCGCTGGAGCGCCGCGGCGCGGGAGGTCGTCCGCCAGTGGTGGGGCCGTGACCCCGGCTTCACGCTGCACATGCTCAGCCTGTCGAGCCTCGGCGCGCTCTTCTTCCGTGGCGGGCTCGTGCGCCGCGTCGTCACCGGCTACTCGGGTGACACCTTCCCGAACTTCACGCCGAACCCCAACTTCGCCCGGGCCTACGAGGCGGGCGACGTCGAGGTCGAGCACTGGTCGTTCCTGACGTTCGCGCAGCGGCTCGAGGCTGCCGCCCGCGGGCTCCCGGCCGTGACGACCCGCTCGGTCGTCGGGTCGTCGATGGCGGACAACGACGCGTACGCGCGCGTCGCGACGCCCTACGGCGAGGTCGGCCTCGTCGCCGCGCTGCAGCCCGACGTCGCCCTGCTCCACGCCCCGGTCGCCGACCGCGAGGGCAACGTCGCCCTGCACCCGCCCGGGCTCGAGGGGGTGTGGGGCGCCCTCGCGGCGCGTCGGGGCGCCATCGTCACCGTCGAGCGCGTCGTCGACGATCTGCGACCGTGGGCCGACCTCGTGCAGCTGCCCGCCCACCGCGTGCTCGCCGTGTGTGAAGCCGAGCTCGGCGCGCATCCCGGCGGGTGCTTCACCGGCGGGCTGCCCGCCGACGGCTACGGCGAGGACTACGAGTTCTGGGTCGAGGCGCGCACCGCGACGCGTGGCGACGACTACGACGCGTGGATCAACCACTGGGTCCTCGACGTCGAGGACCAGCCGGCCTACCTCGAGCGCCTCGGACGCGACCGGGTCGACGCGCTGCGGGCGAAGGCCGCGCCCAATTCCTGGCACGCCGACGTCGCGGCGCACCCCCCGGACCTCGAGGCGCCTCCGAACCGCTGGGAGCTCGCCGCGACGTGGGGCGCCCGCCACCTCGCGGCGCGGGTGCGGGCCCTCGACGCCAACGCGGTGCTCGCCGGCGCCGGGGTGGCCAACCTCGCGGCGTGGCTCGGTGTCGCGCAGGCGCGCGCCGCCGGCAGCGACGTGCAGCTGACCGCGGAGATCGGCCTGTGGGGCTATGACCCTGTGCCGGGCGATCCGTTCGTGCTGAACCACCGCAACTTCTGGCGCTCGACGATGCTCGGCGACGCCTCACTCGTGCTGGGCGCGCTCGTCGGCGGGACCGGCACGACGACGCTCGCGTGCCTCGGCGGCGCGCAGGTCGACCGCCGCGGGAACATCAACTCGACGCGCCTCGGCGATGGCAAGTTCCTCGTCGGCTCGGGTGGGGGCAACGACGTCGCGTCGGTGTGCGCCGAGTCCGTGGTCGTCGCGCTGCTCAGCCCCGAGCGCACGCCGGCCGCGTGCGCGTACGTCACCTCGCCCGGGCGAGCCGTCCGGGCGCTCGTGACCGACCTCGGCACGCTCGCCCGCGACCGCGAGGACGCCGATCTGGTGCTCACCGCCGTGCCGGCCGGCCCCGAGCCGCTCGCCGACCGCGTGGCGCGCGCGCGTGGCGCCTGTGGGTGGGACCTCGCGGTCGCCCCGAACGTCGCCGAGCTCGGCGAACCGACCGCCGAGGAGCTCGGCGCGCTGCGCTCCTGGGACGCTCGGGGCTGGTTCCTCCGCGGCCGCTGAGCGGCCGTTCAGCTCCCGTTCACCGGCGCGCCGCGCACCGGGCCCGTAGGCTGCGCGCCGCCCCGGCGGGGGTGACGCGAGGAGCCGGTGCCGTGAGCGGAATCGCACTCGAAGGCGTGACGAAGCGCTTCGACGAGGTCGTCGCCGTCGACGACCTGACGCTCGAAGCCCGCGACGAGGAGCTGCTCGTGCTCCTCGGCCCCTCCGGGTGCGGCAAGTCGACCGTCTTGCGCATCGTCGCGGGTCTCGAGGAGCCGACGGCGGGCACCGTCCGGATCGGCGACCGGGTCGTCACCGACATCCCGGCCAAGGACCGGGACCTGGCCATGGTCTTCCAGTCCTACGCCCTGTACCCACACATGACCGTCGGGCGGAACATCGAGTTCCCGCTGCGCGCCCGGGGCGTGCCCCGCGCCGAGCGTCAACCCCTCGTCGACGAGGCGGCCCGCCTCGTCGGCCTCACCGGGCTCCTCGGTCGCAAGCCCGGCCAGCTGAGCGGCGGGCAGCGCCAGCGCGTGGCCCTCGCCCGCGCCGTCGTGCGCCAACCCGCGGCGTTCCTGATGGACGAGCCGCTGTCGAACCTCGACGCCAAGCTGCGGGTGCAGACCCGCGCCGAGCTCGTCGAGCTGCACCGTCGCCTCCACGCCACCGTCCTCTACGTCACCCACGACCAGGTTGAGGCGATGACGATGGGTCACCGCATCGCCGTGCTCGACGCCGGGGTCCTCCAGCAGCTCGACACCCCCCAGGCCGTCTACGACTCTCCGGCCAACCTGTTCGTCGCCCGCTTCATCGGCACGCCCCCGATGAACACCATCGAGGGTCGGATCCGCGGCGACGGCCGCCTGCTGGCGTTCGAGAGCGGCGGCGTGCAGCTCGTGCTCCCGGCACCCCTGGCGAGGGTGGCGCGGGCGGCCAGCCTCGAGAGTGCCGTCCTCGGCGTCCGACCCGAGGACCTCCACCTCGACGCCACCGGACCGATCACCGCCAAGGTGGTGCTCGTCGAATTGCTCGGCCACGAGCGCCACCTCGTCACCCGCCTGGACGACGGGCAGCTCGTCACCGTCCGACAGGGCGCCCAGGACGCGTCGCCGCGCGACGGTGAGGTCGTCCGCGTCGCGGCCCGACCCGGCACGCTGCACCTCTTCGACCCCGTGTCGGGGCGGCGGGTCACGTGACCGCGACGGACACGCCGCCAGCCGCGCCCGTCGTCGACGCCAAGCGCCGGCGCCGACGGCGAGAGGCGACGTTCGCCCTCGCCCTGCTCGCGCCCGCGCTCGTCATCTTCGCGGTCTTCGTCTTCTTCCCGTTCGCCAAGAACTTCCAGCTCGCCCTCTACCGCAATCCGCCGTTCCCCGGACTGCCGAGCAAGTACGTCGGCTTCCAGCAGATCCGAGAGGTGCTCACCTCGTCAGACTTCGCCAGCAGCGTCCTGCGGACCTTGCTGTTCACGGTCATGGTCGTCCCGACCGCGATCCTCCTCGGGCTTGTGCTCGCGGTCCTCGCCAACGAGCGCCTGCGGGGCATGGCGATCTACCGGACGATCTTCGCCTCCACCGTCGCGACGTCCGTGGCGGTCGCCGCGGTGATCTTCGGGACGTTGCTGAACCCCCAGGTCGGGCTGCTGCCCTCGCTCGGCATCAACCCGACCACCCCGTTCCTCGACGACCCGACGTGGGCGCTGCCCGCGGTGGCCATCGTCACGATCTGGCAGACCCTCGGGTTCAGCTTCATCCTCATGTCGGCCGGGCTGCAGGCCGTCCCCGACGACATCCTCGAAGCCGCCCGGGTCGACGGCGCGAGCGCCTGGACTCGCTTCTGGCGCGTCACCGTCCCGCTGCTGTCACCCACCATCTTCTTCGCGGGGATCGTCGGCTCGATCTTCGCCTTCCAGACGTTCGGGCAGATCGACCTGCTCACGCAAGGCGGCCCCGAGAACAAGACGAACCTGCTCACGTACTTCATCGTGAGCCAGCTCCACGACCACCAGAACCCCGGCACCGCCGCGGTCCTCTCCATCGCGCTCTTCCTCATCACCCTCGTGCTGACGCTGCTCCAGCTGCGGTTCCTCGAGCGGCGCGTCTACTACGCCCGATGACCGTCGACGCCACCACCCTCACCCCACCGGCCGTCACGACCGGCGTCGCCACGGCACGCGGCCCGCACCTGTCGCGCCGGTGGCGCATCGCGGTCCGCTACCTCGTCCTGACCGTGCTCGCCGCGATCGTGCTCTTCCCGATCTACATCACGGTGGTGAACTCCCTGCTGCGACCCGCCCAGATCGCGGCGCGACCCCCGGTCCTGTTCCCACTCCACCCGAATTGGAGCTCGTACTCGCAGGCCTGGACGCAAGGCCACTTCGGGCACTACCTGTTCAACAGCGCGGTGGTCACCGTGCTCATCGTCGGCGGGCAGCTCTTCACGTCCATCCTCGCTGGGTACGCGTTCGCGTTCCTCGAGTTCCCGTTCAAGCGCACGCTCTTCATCATCGTGCTCGCGTCGCTGATGGTGCCGTTCGAGGTCACCGTCGTGCAGAACCTCACCACGTCGGTGAGCCTGGGTCTCTACAACACCTATCTCGGGCTGGCCGCGCCGTTCCTCGCCTGGGGTCTCGGCATCTTCCTGCTGCGCCAGGCGTTCCTCGGGATCCCCCGCGACCTCGACGATGCCGCGAAGCTCGACGGGTACGGGCACTGGCGCTTCCTCTGGCGGGTCGCGGTGCCGCTTGCCCGCCCGGCGATCGCCGCCCTCACCGTGTTCTCGTTCCTCACTGCCTGGAACCAGTACCTCTGGCCGCTGCTCGTCACCAAGGACGAGCACCTGCGCACCGTCCAGATCGGGCTGCGTCAGCTGCGGGCCACGAGCATCCAGAACGTGAACATCACGTTCGCCGGCGTCGTCATCGCCTTCTTGCCCCTCGTGATCCTGTTCCTCATCTTCCAGAAGCAGCTCGTCCGGGGCCTCACCGCCGGTGCGGTGAAGGGCTGAGCGCCGGCGCGGCTGTCAGGATGTCCCCACGCTCTCGACCGTGTCCCGACCCGCCCTCCGAGGAGGAGCATCGATGCGACGTCCCCGCACGCGGATCCTGGTAGCGCTCGGCCTGGCCGCCGGGCTCGCGGTCGCCGCGCTGCCCAGCCTCGCCAGCGCCGAGACCGCGCGGGCGAGCAGCCTGCCGCCCTGCCCGCTGTCGGCGCTCGCCCAGGCCAAAGGGACCGTGAACATCACCATGTGGCACGGGCTGACGCAGGCCAACGAGACCGAGCTCGACCAGCTCACCAGCCAGTTCAACGCGTCGCAGACAAAGGTCCACGTGACGCTCGTCAACCAGACGTCCTACATGGACGACCTGACGAAGTTCGTCGCCGGCCTCTCGACCGGGGACCTGCCCGACATCGTGCAGATCGAGGACACCGGCCTGCAGCAGATGATCGACACCCACGCCATCCTCCCAGCGTCGTCGTGCATCAAGGCCGACCACTACCAGAGCCAGCTGGCCGACTTCATCCCCCGGGTCGTGCAGTACTGGTCGGTGAAGGGCGTGCTGTACCCGATGCCCTTCAACGTGTCGAACCCGGTGTTCCTGTACAACAAGAAGGCGTTCCAGAAGGCCGGCCTCGACCCGAACAGCCCGCCCCAGACCCTCGACCAGGTGATGGCCGACGCCATCAAGCTGAAGTCCTCCGGCGCGGTGGCGAAGGCGGGCTACGGCCTGAAGACCGACCCGTGGTTCCTCGAGCAGTGGCTCGCGAAGGCCGGCGACCCGTACGTGAACAACGGCAACGGGCGCAGCGCCCGTGCCACGAGCGCGCTCTTCAACAACGCCGCCGGGAAGGCCGTGTTCGCCTGGATGTCCCAGATGGTCAAGAGCGGCAACGCCGTCCCGAACAACGACCTCACCAACCCCTTCGACAACCTGCTCGGGATCGGCAACGGCAACTACGGGATGAGCGTCGACACGTCGGCGACGCTCGGCACCATCACCCAGCTGCTCTCGAGCGGCCAGTACCCGAACGTCGACCTCGGCGTCGCCCCGATGCCCGGCCCGGTCGGCCCGGGCGGTGTGCTCGTCGGCGGCGCGGCGCTGTACATCTCGTCGAAGTCGGCGCCCGAGAAGCAGGCCGCGGCGTGGGAGTACCTGAAGTTCCTCGACTCCGCCCAGACCCAGGCCAACTTCGGCGCCGCCACCGGGTACGTGCCGATTCGCGAGTCGTCGATCACCATGCCGGTCATGCAGCAGCTGTGGGCCAAGATCCCCGGCTACAAGGTCGCGTACGACCAGCTGATCAGCGGGGCCAGCAACGTCGCCACCGCCGGCCCGGTGATCGGCGACTACCTGGGCGTCCGCAACGCCGTTCGGAACGCGGAGGAGTCCATGTTCACCGGAGGGACGAGCTCGAACTCGGCGCTCGCCAGCGCGCTCGCGAACGCGAACTCGGCGATCAGCGCCTACAACCAGCGAGTCGGATAGGTCACGCGCTCAGGATCGTCACCGACGCGTTCGCGCCCCGCCCGACGGTGTGGGCGAGCGCGACGCGTGCGCCGTCGACCTGGCGGGGGCCGGCCTCGCCGCGGAGCTGACGCGTCAGCTCGACGACCTGGCCGAGCGCCGACGCGCCGAGCGGCTCACCCTTCGAGAGCAGGCCCCCCGACGGGTTGACCGGCAGTCGGCCGCCGAGCGACGTCGCGCCCTCGTCGATGAGGCGGCCTTGGTCGCCGGCTGCGCAGAGCTGGAGCTCCTCGTAGCCGAGCAGCTCCCGGGCAGCGTCGGTGTCCTGGCACTCGACGACGTCGAGATCCGCCGGACCGATGCCCGCCGCGGCGTAGGCATCGCAGGCGGCGAGAGTCGTCGGCGGCGGGATGTCGGTGTCGTCGACGCCGCTCATCGGCGTGGCCTCGCCGAGCACCGAGCCGGGGAGGTGCGAGCGCAGCACCGCCGCGTCGAGCCGCACGGACATGGCCCCTGTCGCCCCGTCGGCGGTGAGGACGACCGCCGCCGCGCCCTCGTTGGGGGAGCAGAGCATGAAGAGATGGAGCGGCTCGCACACCACCCGCGAGCCGAGCACCTCCGCGACCGACGTCTCCTTGCGAAACATCGCGTCGGGGTTGTCGACGCCTTGACGCCGGTTCTTCACGACGACCTTCGCGAGCTGCTCCTTCGTCACGCCCGCGTCCCGCATCAGCCGCTGCGCGCGGAGCGCGAAGTAGGCGGGAGTGGCGGCGAGGCCGGCCTCCTCCCGCCACGGCTCGAAGAACGACGAGCGGATGATGCCCTTCGGCATCTTCTCGAGCCCGAAGACCAGCACCGTCTCGTACTGGCCGGCGCGGATCGCGCCGGCCGCGAGCATCAGGGCCGCCGCGCCGGACGCGCAGCCCGCCTCGACGTCGACGATCGGCATGCCCGTCCGGCCGAGGGCGCCGAGCACCTTGTGACCGGCGGCGACGCCGGCGTACGCCGTGCCGCAGAACGCGGCGTCGAACGCCGGGTCGCCGGCCTCGGCGAGCGCCGCGGCCACGGCGGTGACCCCGAGGTCGGTGACGCTGCGATCCGGGAACCGCCCGAACGGGTGGATCCCCACGCCGGCGATGCGCACCGTGTCGCTCATCGGCCCGGCACGAACGTGTACGTGACGACGGTGTCGCCGTCCTCGTTGGTGTGGAGCGCCGCCGTCGCGGCCCGGACCGGCATCCCGAAGCGCAGCGCGTCGACGTCGGTCGCCTCGAGGCGGGTGATGACCCGGAGGCCCTCGGGGAGCTCGACGACCCCGAACCCGAACGGGACCGGGCCCTCGTAGCCCGGGGGCGCGGTGTGCACCACAGTCCAGCCCCAGAGCGTCCCGGTCGGCGACAGCCGCACGGTCTCGACGTCGTCCCCGCGACACGACGGGCACGTCGACGCCGCCGGGAACTGGAGCCCACCGCAGGCGCGGCACCGCGAGGCGAGCAGCACCACGTCGTCGCCGCGCGACTCGAAGAGCCCGGCGTGCACGGGGACGCGCTGCCCGCTCACAGGACCCCGTCCGCCGCCAGCCGGTCGAGCTCGTCGTCGGGTACGCCGAGCTCGCCGCCGAGCACGGCGCGGGTGTGCTCGCCGAGGCGCGGCGCCCCCGCCGGGGGTGGGGTCGTCTCGCCGACCCGGCGGGGGAACGGCGCCTGCTGGCGCAGCGGGCCGACGACGGGGTCGTCGACGGTCACCAGGTCGCCGCGCGCGGCGAAGTGCGGGTCAGCGAAGATCTCGGCGGCCGTGTACGCGGTCGCGACCGGCACGTCACAGGCCACGCAGCGCGCCTCGATCTCGGCGGCGGGGAGGCCGGCGGCCCACGCCGCGACGACGCCGTTGATCTCGTCGCCGCGCGCCGCGCGGTCGGCGAGACGCGCGTAGCGGAGGTCGTCGACGAGCTCGAGGCGGTCCATCGCCTTGCAGAGGCGGGCGAAGTTGGTGTCCGACCCGGCGACGATGCACACGTACTTGCCGTCGGCCGTGGCGTAGTTGTCGAGCGGCGCCGAGTTGGCAAGCCGGTTGCCCTCGCGGCGCCGGACGATGCCGAGGCGGTCGTAGGCCGGCAGCGTCCACTCGAGCACCCGGAGCGCCGCCCCGTAGAGCGCGGCGTCGATCACCGCGCCCTGGCCGCCGCGCGTGTCGCGCGCGTAGAGCGCGCACACCGCGGCGTGGGCCGCGAACACCCCGGTGAGGTAGTCGGAGATCGTCACCCCGACGCGCACCGGCGGGCGGTCGGGGTAGCCCGTCAGGTGGAGCAGCCCGCCGTAGCCGATCCCGACCCGGTCGAGGCCCGGCCGCCGTGCGTAGGGCCCGTCCTGGCCGAAGCTGCTGATCCGCACGGTGACGAGACGCGGGTCGAGCGCGCCGGGCGCGATCTCCCAGCCCTCCAGCGTCCCCGGCCGGAAATTCTCGACGACCACGTCAGCCGTCGCGGCGAGCCGGCGAAACAGGTCCTGGCCGCGGGCGTCCCGCAGGTCGAGGGTGACGCTGCGCCGCCCCCGGCCCTCGACCGCCCAGAAGAGCGAGTAGCCGGGGCCGTCGTCCTCGGTGTCGATGAACGGCCCGATCTCTCGCATGAAGTCGCCGCGGCGGGGCTGCTCGATCTTGATCACCTCGGCGCCCTGCTCGCCGAGCAGACCCGCACAGAAGGGCGCGGCGATCCGGGTGCCGAGATCGAGGACGCGCAGGCCCTCCAGCGGTCCCGTCATCGACCTGCCTGCTCGCGCTTCACCGCGTCCATGCCGCCCTTGCTGCGGGCGTCGCTTGCGGCGAGCGCGGTCGCGGTGTTGCTCACGAGCTGGTGGATCATGAAGTGGTAGCGCCAGGAGTCGCGCTGGCCGGCCAGGTCGAGCATGCGGTTGATCGACTCCTTGATCGCCTGCGCGGTCACCGGCGGCACGAGCGCGACCTGCTCGGCCATCGCCCGGGCCGCGTCGGCGAGCTCGGCGGTCGGGACGACCCGGTTCACGAGACCGAGCCGCGCCGCCTCGGCGGCGTCGATCGTCTCGGCGCAGAGCAGGAACTCCTTCGCCTTGCGGGGCCCAAGCTCCCACGGCTCGACGAGCAGCTCCACGCCCACGCCCGTCATCCGGGCGACCGGGTTCGAGAAGCGGGCGTTGTCGGCCGCGACGATGAGGTCGCACATGCACGCGAGCATGAGCCCGGCGGCGGCGCAGGCGCCCTGCACGGCCGCGATCGTCGGCTTGCGGAAGTCGCGCAGCTTGACGCAGCGGTCGAAGTACATGACCTGCTCGTGGCGCCACTTGCCCTCGGGCGTCGCCCGCATCCGGGCCCACTCGTCCGCGCCGCTCAGGATCTCCTTCAGGTCGTGCCCGGCGGAGAAGTGCTTGCCGTCGCCCGCGAGGACGACCACCCGGACGTCGTCGTCGGCGTCCGCCCGGTCCAGGGCGGCGTCGAGCTCGTCGAGCAGCTGGCTGTTCTGGGCGTTCGCCACTTCGGGCCGGTGCAACGTGATCGTCGCGACCGGGCCGTCGACGGCGTAGCGCATCACCTCGAAGTCCACGAGAACATCATGCCAGTGGCCGCCCGGCGGGTCGGGCGGCGTGCGGCGAGTCAGGCGTGCCGGGCGGGCTCCCGGGGAAGGCCGAGCACGCGCTCGCCGACGATGTTGCGCTGGATCTCGTTGGTGCCGGCCCAGATGGACGACGCCTGGTAGTAGAGCCACGAGCGTTGCCACGCGCCGTCGCCGGGGTTGTCCGCGGCGCCGTGCCACAGGGGGGCGGCGGCCCCCAGCACGGCCATCACCGTGTCGTGGAGCCGCTTGCTCATCTCGCTCCACGCGAGCTTCATCGCGCTGCCCTCGGGCCCCAGCTCGCGTCCGTGCGCGAGCCGGGACAGGCTCCGCCAGTTGGCGAGCTGGAACAGCCGCACCTCGACGGCGGCCTGGGCGAGCCGCGGGCGCAGGCGGTCGTCGCTCCAGGCGCCCTGCTCGAGCGCGATGCGAAGCAGCTCGTCGACGAGCTGGAGGTGGATGACGAGCTGCCGCGGGTTGATGCCGCGCTCATGGGTCAGCGTCGAGTTCGCGACGCGCCAGCCCTCGTTCAACGGGCCGATGAGCCGCTCGGACGGCACGAACGCGTCGCTGAAGAACACCTCGTTGAACTCGGTCTCGTCGGTGATCTGGCGCAGCGGCCGCACCTCGACGCCTTCGGCGCGCATGTCGACCGCGAACGCGGAGATGCCCCGCTGCTTGGGGACGTCCGGGTCCGTGCGCGCCAGGCAGAGCCCCCAGTCGGCGAACTGCGCGTAGCTCGTCCACACCTTCTGGCCGTTCAGCACCCACCCGCCCTCCACCGGCGTGGCGCGGGTCGTGAGCGACGCGAGGTCGCTGCCCGCGCCCGGCTCGCTGAAGAGCTGGCACCACAGCTCGTCCGCGGGGAGGACCCGGCTCAGCCAGCGCTCCCGCTGCTCGGGCGTCCCGTGCGCGAGCAGCGTCGGCCCGACGAGGTTGATCCCGATGCGGCCGACCAGCTCGGGTGCGCGGGCGCGGGCCAGCTCCTCGGTGACGATGAAGTGCTCGACGGGGCCGGCGCCCCGGCCGCCGTAGTCCTCGGGCCACGCGACGCCGACCCAGCGCCCGGCGGCGAGTTGGCCCTGCCAGGTCCGCAGGAACGCGACCTCCTCACCGAGGTCGTCGAAGCGGGGCGGCAGCCCCTTGCCGTACTCCCACGGCAGGTGCTCGCGGAGCCAGGCGCGAACGTCGTCGCGGAGGCGCTGCTCGTCGCCGGTCGGCGCGAGGTTCACCCGCGCTGGTCGATCGGCACGTACTCCCGCTCGACCGGGCCCACGTAGATCTGGCGGGGACGCCCGATCTTCGTGCGGGGGCTCTCCATCATCTCTTTCCAGTGCGCGATCCAGCCGGGCAGACGCCCGAGCGCGAACAGGACCGGGAACATCTGGGTCGGGAAGCCCATCGCGCGGTAGATGAGGCCCGAGTAGAAGTCGACGTTCGGGTAGAGCTTGCGCTCCACGAAGTAGCTGTCGGAGATCGCCACGTCCTCGAGGCGCAGCGCAAGGTCGAGGAGGTCGTCCATGCGCCCGAGCTCCTCGATGACCCGGTGCGCCTGCTCCTTGATGATCCGGGCCCGTGGGTCGTAGTTGCGATAGACGCGGTGGCCGAAACCCGAGAGCTTGAATGGGTCGTCCGGGTCCTTGGCCCGGGCGACGAACGCATCGACGTCGTTCCCGTTCGCGCGGATGGCCTCGAGCATCTCGATGACTGCCTGGTTGGCGCCGCCGTGCAACGGGCCCCAGAGCGCGTTGATGCCGGCGGCCACCGAGGCGAAGAGGTTCGCCTCGCTGGAGCCGACGAGGCGGACCGTCGACGTCGAGCAGTTCTGCTCGTGGTCGGCGTGGAGGATCAGGAGGATCTTCAGGGCGTGCACCACCGTCGGGCTCACCTGGTAGGGCTCCGACGGGACGGCGAACATCATCGTGAGGAAGTTCTCGATGAGGTCCAGCTCGTTGTTCGGGTACAGGAACGGCTGGCCGATCGACTTCTTGTAGGAGTACGCCGCGATCGTGGGCAGCTTGGCGATGAGCCGAACGATCGCCAGCTGCACCTGGTCGGGGTCGTGGGGGTTCGAGCTGTCCGGGTAGAAGGTCGACAGTGCGCTCACCACCGACGACAGCGCCCCCATCGGGTGGGCGTTGCGCGGGAAGCCGTCGAAGAAGCGCTTCGCGTCCTCGTGCAGCAGCGTGTGCTTGCGGATGGAGCGGCTGAACTCGTCCCGCTCGGCGCGTGTCGGCAGCTCGCCGTAGATGAGGAGGTACGCGGTCTCGAGGAACGACGGGGAGTGCCCGGACACCATGGCCTCGATCGGGATGCCGCGGTAGCGCAAGATCCCTTGCTCGCCGTCGATGAACGTGATCGCCGACTCGCACGACCCCGTGTTCACGAAGCCGTAATCCAGGGTGACGAGGCCGGTCTCGGCGCGCAGCTTTGAGATGTCGACGCCGAGCTCGTCCTCGGTGCCCCGCACGACGGGAAGCTCGACCTCGGTGTCGCCGTGGTGCAGGTACGCGGGCTTCTCGTCGGTCACGGCGCGCTCCTCGATCGGTTGGGCTCGGATCGGTTGGGCTCGCGTTCAGCGTAGCGGCGGCCCTGCCGCGCCCTGACGGCGGTGCGAGGCCGCGGGCGATGACGCGCGCGCGTGTCAGGTCGTGAGCAGGGACAGCACTTCGTCGAGCGCGGCGTCGGCCCACGCTCGAATCGTCAGATCGTCGGTCCCGCCGAGCGGGTGCGGGAACACGGCGATCCGGGCCTGGGGCACCCCGAAGCCGGTCGCGACGCGGCGGGTCAGATCGACGAAGTCGGTCGTCGTCGCCACGACGGTCGGGCGACCGAGCTGCTCCAGCTGGATGGTGTCGTGGACGCTCCACGACGTGCAGCTGCCGCAGTCCGCCGACCCGGTCAGCACGACATCGCAGTCGGCGACGAGGCGGTCCATGACCGCCGGGGTGCAGGGGGTGGCCGCGTTGGCGCCCGGGCCCTTCTCCGTGACGAGCGCCAGCGCCGCGCCGGTGCGGGCCGCGAGCTGCTCGCCGACGCGCGCGAGCAGCAGGCCGGCGTTCGGCTTCCCGTTGTCGAGCACGCCGATCCGCGCGCCGCTCAGCACCGCCGGAGACGGTGCGAGCGTCGCGGGCGCGGGGCCCGGCTCGCCGTCGGGCGCGTAGATCTGCATCAGCCCTCCACCGGGAGCGTGACGGACGCGGTCATCCCCCAGCTGGGCACCACGCAGCTGTGCTTGCCGGGACCACCCACCACGAGGACGCGGATGTTGTCGGGATGGCCGGTCATCGGGAGCAGCGCCGCGTCGTCGACGGCGTCCATCCACGGGTACCAGGCCCGGCTCTCGAACTGCTGTCGGAACCAGCCGGCTGGCATCCGTGCCCGCTCGTACAGATAGGTGGAGACGTCGCGCCGCGTCCATCCCGCGGCGGCGATGGTCGCGGCGTGCTCCGGTCCCAGCAGGATGAAGTACTCGCCGTAGGCGATGCACGCGTCGTTTTGGCCGAGCGAGGTCATCGCCGACGCGACCTTGTCCAGGATCGGGCCGGGAAGCCCGCTCTCCATGTCGTGCGCGTTGTGCGGGTTCTCGCCGCAGTGGATCGTGATGGCCGACGGCGCGTGGACGCCGCGCGACCGGGGGTACGCCTCCCACGGGCTCGCCGGCAGGTTCTCGGCGACGCAATACGAGTACTTCGACGGCTGGCCGTGCTGGGCCGCGTCGCCGTCGCCGGGGTGGGCGCCGGCGACGTGGAGGAGCAGGAGCCGCACGGCGCGGCCGACGGTCGCGTTCGCACGGTTTCCCGGACCGAACGCGCCGATGCCCGCGTTGAAGCCGCACCGCTCGACCATCTCGCCGTGCACGATCAGCAGGGGAGCGACCGGATGGGTGGTGGCGTTCACGCCCCGGAGGTTGAGCTCGGGCTGCGCCAGCGCGCGGGCGGCGGTGACGAGCACGGGCATGACGTCGGGGGTGCAGCCGGCCAGCACGGCGTTGATGGCGACCATGTGGCGCGTCGCCTTCCCGAACCGAGGCGGCAGCACCCCGAGGACCTCGTCCGGGTCACCGTCGGTCTCGGCGAGCATGGCGTCGACCCGGTCGGGGGTCGGGGGCACGAGCGGGAGCCCGTCGCCCCACCCGTGGGACGCGTAGAGCTCGAGGAGCGCCTCGGGGGAGGCGTCGGACAGGTCGAGCAGGCCTGGCGGCTCGGCTCGCTGGAAGCTTGTCATCGACATATCGACCGAGAAGACTCTAACGATCGGGTGAGCGCCGCCGGAACGGTGGCGTCCCGTCGCTCACATGATGGACACACAGGCCGTCGACGAGGCGGTGCAGGAGCTCGACACGTTGGTCCGCGCCGACGGTGCCCGGCTCGCGGTCGTCGCGACCGACCCGGCGACGGCCCGCGTCGAGGTCGCGCTCGATCTCAGCGACGTCGACTGCCTTGAATGCGTGCTGCCCCCGGAGTTCCTCGAGCAGATGCTCACGAACGCGCTGGCGCAGCGTCTCCGCGGGGAGTTCCAGCTCGTGCTGCGCGATCCGCGAGCCTCCTGACACGCCCGCGGTGAGGCCGCAGGGTCGCCGCTCGGGATAACGTCCGCCGCTTGGACTTCGCTCTCAGCGACGACCAGGAGGCGCTGCGGGACGGCGCTCGTGAGGTGCTCGACGACCTGGCGTCGAGCACCCCGGTGCGCGCGGTCGTCGACGCGGGCGGCGGGTCGGACCCCGTGCTGTGGCACGCCATGCTCGAGCAGGGCTGGACCGGCGTGGCCGTGCCGGCGTCGCTCGGCGGCCTCGGTCTCGGCACCGTGGAGCTCGTCGTGCTGCTCGAGCAGATCGGGCGCCACGCCGCGCCCGCCCCGTTCGCGTCCACGGTGCTGGCCGCGGGCGCCCTGCTCGACGCCGGCCGCGACGACGACGTGGCCGCGCTCCTCGAGGGCGAGGTGGCGTGCGTCGCGTGGAGCCGCCGCGGTGACGCGGTGCGTGCCGAGCCGACGGGCAGCCAGTGGACGCTCCACGGGCGGCCCGACCCCGTCCTGTACGCGCCGTCAGCCAGCCGGGCGGTCGTCGTGGCGACGGCCGACGATGGCCCCGGCCTCTTCCTCGTCATGCTCGGCGGCGAGCGCCGCAACGCCGAGCCGGCGATGGACCGCACCCGCGAGCTGGGCTGGCTCCACTTCGACGCGACGCCCGCCGTCCGCCTCGGCGAGGCCGCGGCCGTCCGCGCGCTCGTCGACCGGGGCGCGACGTACGCCGCCGCCGAGATGCTGGGGGGCGCGGACCGGGTCCTCGAGATGGCCGTCGAGTACGCGAAGGAGCGCGTCCAGTTCGCGCGCCCCATCGGGAGCTTCCAGGCCGTGAAGCACCGCTGCGCCGACATGCTCGTCGACGTCGAGGGGATGCGCTCGAGCGTCTACTGGGCGGCCTGGTGCCTCGGTGCCGGCGACCGGGACGCGTCGATCGCCGCGTCGACCGCGAAGATCTGGTGCTCCGACGCCTCGAAGCGAGTCATGGCGTCGGGCCTCCAAGTGCACGGCGGCATCGGGTTCACGTGGGAGCACGACCTCCACCTGTTCCTCAAGCGGGCCCAGCTCGACCAGGTGTCCTTCGGCGACGCGTCGTACCACCGGGAGCGACTCGCCGCGCTGCTGCGCCCCCGCGTCGAGGCGGGCGAGAGCATCCTCTGATTCAGGCCGCCGTCTCGGCCGCGGCACGGTCCCGCAGTGCGGCGCGGTCGGGCTTTCCCGCGGAGAGCAGCGGCAGCTCGTCGACGCGCACGACGCGCTCGGGCGTCTTGAAGCGCGCCACCCCTCGGCGTTCGAACCACGCTCGGCAGGTCGCCAGGTCGAACGGCGCCCGCGTCACGACGAACGCGCACACGCGCTCGCCGACGAGCGGGTCCGGGTAGCCGACCGCCACCGCCTGCGCGACGTCGGGGTGCGCCTCCAGCACGCCTTCGACGTCGGCGGCGGCGATGTTCTCGCCGGCACGGATGATGATGTCCTTGATCCGCCCGACGATCGTCAGCCATCCGTCGGCGTCGACCGTCGCCAGGTCGCCGGTGCGGAACCACCCTCGCCGGATCGCCGCCGCCGTCTGCTCGGCGTCGGCGTACCCGACGAAGAGCTCGGGGCCCCGCAGCCACAGCTCACCGACCTCGCCCGTCGGGCGGGCCGCGCCCGTGACGGGCTCGCTCACCCGCAGGCGCACCGCGCCGACGGGGTGGCCGTCGGTGTCCCGCGCCCGGTCGGGCGGGTCGCCGTCGGTGCTCGTCGTCATGGTGGGCGCCTCGGTCGAGCCGTACGTGCGCTTCACACGCGCGTGCAGTCGCGCGCTGGCGTCGGTGACGAACGCGGGGGTCACCCCGGCGCCGCCGCTCGAGACGAGCCGGAGGCTCTCCACCCGCCGTGTCTCGAACTTCGGCGCGCCGAGGAGCGCCACGAAGAAGGTCGGTGGTCCGATCATGAACGTGATGTGCGCGTCCTCGATGCGCTGCAGCGCCGTCTCGGGGTCCCAGCGGGGCATGAGCTCGGCGCGCATCGGCACCGTCCCGGCGACGAGGACCGCGTTGAGCAGCCCCGACACGTGCGCCAGCGGCGCGGGCATGAGGATGGCGTCGGTCGGCGCGAGGCGATGCGCGGCGGCCATGACCCGGCCCTTCCACGCCAGGCCCCGCTGGGTGTGCAGTGCCGCCTTGGGCCCGCCGGTCGAGCCGGACGTGAAGAGCGCGACGGCCAGGTCCGCGGGGCGCGCCGCCGACTGGTGCACGGGCGCGCCGGCGTCGAGGAGCGAGGGCAGCCGTGCGGCGGGGCCGCGCACCTCGTCGGTCGACAGGAACAGCCGCGGGTGCAGCACTCCGAGCATGTGCTCCACCTCGGCGGGGCCGGCGTGCTGGTGGATCGGGCCGGCCACGGCGCCGAGGCGCCAGCAGGCCCGGTAGAGGAGGACGACCTCGTGCCAGTTCGGGGCCTGCCACGCCACGACGTCGCCCCGGCGGACGCCGGCCGCGCGCAGGCCCCCGGCGAGCGCGGCCGTCGCGGCGAGGAGACCGGGCCCGTCGAGCTCGGTCGCGTCGTCGACGAGCACCGGACCCCGCGCCGCGGTGGCTGCGGTGGTCAGGGCGGTGTCGAGGCTCGGCGCGTCCCACGGCCCGCCCGGCGCACGGTACGCGCGCGCCTCGGGGTGCCGGTAGGTCGGTCTCAGATGAGCGGGTTGCGCCACGACGGCCCCGCGGGGGTGGCGCCGCGCAGGATCTGGGACCCGATGAAGTTGCGTTGGATCTCGACCGTGCCCGCGCCGATGCAGAGCCCGCGGATGTCCCGGTAGGCGCGCTCGACGGGGTACTCGCGGCTGTAGCCGTAGCCGCCGAGGAGCTGGATGGCCTCGTCGCACACGAACTTCGCCGCGAGGTTCGCCGCGCACTTCGCCATCGCCGCCTCGAGGGCCGGCGGCGTCCCGTCCGGACCTGCGAGGCGCAGCGCCCGGGCCAGGAGCAGCCGTGCCCCCTCGAGCTGCGTGGCCATGTCCGCGACCTTCCACTGGAGGCCCTGCAGCTCGGCGATCGGGTGGCCGCCGATGGTGCGCTCGTTCATGTACCGCACCGCGTACTCGAGCGAGCCCTGGGCGGCGCCGAGGCACATCGCCGCGTTGCCGCAGCGCTCGTGGTTGATGTGCGAGATGAGCGTCTTGAACGCGTCGCTCGAGCCCCGGTCTCCGGCGAGCAGCACGTCCTCGGGCGCGACGTAGACGTCGTCGAACGCGAGCTCCGCCTCGCTCGTGCCCCGCAGCCCCATCTTGACGTGGGTGCCGGCGACGGTGACGCCCTCCAATTCGAGGTCGACGACGACGGCCCCGATGCCCTTCGCACCCTCGCTGCCCGGGAACCGGCACCACACGAGGCAGCAGCGCGCCTTGTGCCCGCCCGTCACGTAGTTCTTGTAGGCCTGGAGCCGGTAGCCGTCCCCGTCGGGGCTGAGGCGGGCCCGCATGTGCGTCACCGCGGACCCCGCCTCGGATTCGCTGATCCCGATGCAGAACAGCGCCTCGCCGGACGCGGCGAGCGGCAGCCAGCGCGCCTTGAGCTCCTCGCTCCCGAGATGCTGGATCGCCCGGGGCGGGCCGTTGAAGATGAGCTGGGCGAGGATCGCGCTCGAGACGTCGACACGCGCCAGCTCCTCGAGGACGATCGCGGCCTCGATGTCGCCCATCCCCATGCCGCCGTAGCGGGGGTCGATCGTGATGCCGAAGAGGTCGGCCTTGCGCAGCGCGTCCCAGGATCCCTCGGGGAACTCCTCGGTCTCGTCCCAGTGGCGCGCGTGGGGCGCGAGGTCGCGCTCGGCGACGTCGCGCGCGAGGCCCCGGAGCGCCGCCTGGTCCTCGGTCTCGGCGAACGGGTCGGTGCCACGCGCGCCACCCGGATGACTAGCCATCCCTTGCAGCCTAACGGTTGTAGGCGTTCTCGAACCTGACTACCGTGTCAGGAAACGCGTGCGACGTGTGGGGGAGCTCGTGAGCCAGGCGACGACACCCGAGTTCGACTACGAGCAGATGGACTTCGTCACCGGCCAGCCCTACCCGATCTGGGAGGAAGCGCGCCGCGAGTGCCCGGTGTTCCGGAGCCACAACGGCCCGACCGGCTTCACCGAGCGGCCGATGTACTCGGTCACGCGCTTCGCCGACGTCGAGGCGGTGCTGCGCGACGGGCAGTCGTTCTCGTCGTCGATTAACGCCGAGCACATCGGCCAGTACATGGGCGAGCTCATCCTGGCCATGGACGGCCAGGAGCACCGCAGCTACCGGAACCTCGTCGCGCACGCCTTCCGAGCCTCCGCGCTCGAGCGCTGGGACGAGACCCTCATCCGGCCGACCATCACGCGCCTGCTCGACGACATCGCGCCGAACGGGCACGCCGACCTCGTGCGCGACATCACCAGCAAGTACCCGGTGCAGGTCATCTGCGGTCTCGTCGGCGTGCCGCTGGAGGACAGCGGCCAGTTCCACCACTGGGCGGAGCAGATCAACACGGGACCGCTCCATCCCGAGCAGGGGATGGCGGCCTCGCGTGCGATGCGCGACTACCTCGCGCCGATCGTCCAGGACCGGCGGAAGAACCCGCGCGACGACCTCATCAGCGACCTGGTCCACGCCGAGATCGACGGGGAGCGGCTCACCGACGAGAAGATCTACGGCTTCCTCCGGCTGCTCCTGCCCGCGGGCGCGGAGACGACGTTCCGGGTCATGGGCAACGCGCTCACCGCGCTGCTCACCCACCCCGAGGACCTCGACCGCGTCCGCGCCGACCGCACGCTCCTGCCCGCGGTGACCGAGGAGACGCTGCGCTGGGAGACGTCGGTGACCCAGGTGAGCCGCGTCGCGGCGGTCGACGCCGAGGCGGGTGGCTGCCCGATCCCGAAGGGCGCGGCGATCAGCGTGATCACCGGGTCGGCGAACCACGACGAGGCCCGCTACGACCACGCCGGCGAGTTCGACCTCGACCGGCCGGTGCAGAACCACCTGGCGTTCGGCACCGGCCAGCACCAGTGCCTCGGCATGCACCTGGCGCGTCTGGAGCTGCGTGTCGGACTCGACCTGATCCTCAGCCGGCTGCCCAACCTGCGCCTCGACCCCGACGCGGCACCACCGGTCGTCGCGGGCCTCGCCTTCCGCGGGCCCCAGCAGCTCGCCGTCCTCTTCGACGCCGCGTAACGCCGCGGCGCGTCCGCGACGGGGCGACGAGCGCACCGGGTGCGGCGCCGCGATGCTGGGCCCGGAGCTCCGTTTCGGGCGAGAGAGGCGGTACCAGATGCGAGCGCGGCTGAGGACCTACACGGCGTACAGCGTGGGGATATTGGTCGTGTGGGGCGTCGGGCTCCTGCTGGCAGACGTCGTCGCCCCCGCCGGCAAGCGACACGACGTCGTGCTGGTCTTTCTCGGGTTCGCGATCGGGTGGCTGTCGGCGACGATCGCCCGGTTCGTCTACCCGCCTCCGCGACGCTGGCGTGCGACACCGTCGAGTCCATCCCCGGGCTGACGAGGCCCGTCGGGACAGGAGAGGACCGCCCGCCACGACGGGCGCGCGAGCTCGGGCGACGGGCTCAGCGAAGGGTGCGGCCGAAGCAGCGGCTGAGGGGCGACCAGCGGTACGCACCGTACGGAGGGATCGGCTCGTACCCGCTGGACGTGTAGAGGCCGATCGCCTCGGGCTGGCGGGTCCCCGTCTCGAGGATGAGTCGTTCGTATCCCAGCTCCCGGGCCCGCGCTTCGACGGCGAGCAACACAGCCCGGCTCACGCCGTGGCCGCGCCACGCCGGCCGCACGTACATCCGTTTGATCTCTGCGACGCGCTCGTCGGCGCGCCGTAGCGCGCCACATCCGACGGCCTCGGCGTCGACCCATGCCAGCACGAACGTGCCGTGCGGCGCCGCGAGCTGGGCCACGTCGAGATTGTCGGGGTCGGGGTCTTCGAACCCGTACCGGGCGAGCAGCTCGGCGAGGAGCTCGGTGACGAGGGCGACCGAGACCGGCGAGTCGTAGCGGCGCTCCTCGATTCGGACGTTCAGCCGAGGAGCGTGCGCCACTGCTCGAGCGTGGGGAGTCGGAACACGTAGTTGCGGTGCCGCGTCTCGCCCATCGTGGCGAACGGCTCGGGCGAGTACAGGTGCCCGGGGTACAAGACGGTGTCGTCGGGGATCGCCGCGAGGCGCTGTGTGAGGCTCTCGTACATCTCGTCGGCGTCACCGCCGGGAAGGTCGGTGCGGCCGCACCCGTCGAGGAACAGCGTGTCGCCGGCGACGAGTTTCCCGTCGACGACGAAGCACTGGCTGCCGGGCGTGTGCCCGGGTGTGTGCACCAGCCGGATCGGGACATGGCCGACCTCGACGACGTCGCCGCTCTCGTGCACGACGAGGTCACTGTCGGCGACGCCCGTCGCGCGCTTCACCCACTCGGCCTCGCTGGCCTGCACGTGGACGGGCGCGCGCACGTCGTCGCGGCCGACCAGCTCGCGGATTCCCTCGATCGGGTAGCCCATGAGGTCGCCGCCGAGGTGGTCGGGATGCCAATGGGTGGCGAGCACGCCGGTCATGCGCAGCCCGTCGGCGTCGAGGAGCTCGACCAGCTCACCCACGCCGTACGCCGGATCGACGGCGACCGCGTCACCGGTGTCCCGATCACCGATGAGATACACGAAGTTCACCATCTGGGGCGCGATCGGGTCGTCGCGCGCGAAGTCGCGCCCGGCGAGGAGCTGGCGGAAGTACAGCTGGCTCATCGGAAGTCGAACGCGACCTTGATCGCGCCGGTCTCGTGCTGCTTGGCGATCGTGGTGAACGCGTCCCGCCATTGCTCGAGTCGGAACGTGTGCGTGAGCATGGGCGTGAGATCGACCCGACCCGCCTGGACGAGGTCGAGGTAATGGCGGATGGCGTGCTGGCGGACGCCGTCGACCTCCTCGATGCCGAACGCGTTCGAGCCCACGAGGTTGATCTCTTTGAAGTACTGGGGCGACCACTCGTACCGCTCGGACGCGTGCACGCCGCTCACGACGAGTGAGGACCGTGCCGCGAGGACCCGCAGCGCGACCTCGATGGTGTGGGGCGCGCCGATCGTGTCGTAGCAGACGTCGATCCCGCCCGGCTGCGCGATCGGGAGGCCGACCCAGGGATGGTGCAGCCGCCCACCGGACCAGTCGGCGAGCGCGACGACGAGCTCCTCCCGGTCGAGCTCGGAGTCGAACACGGTCGCGCCGAGCTGGGCGGCGACCGCCTGCTGTGCCGGATGGCGGGCCGCGACGGCGACAGCCACGTCGGGGTACAGCGCACGCAGCACCGCGACCGCCGAGAGGCCGAGCGCGCCCGCGCCCCAGACGAGCGCGTGGCCGCCCGGCCGCGGCGGGTGGCGGGTCACACCGTGCAGCGACACGGCGAACGGGTCGGCGAGCACCGCGACCTCGTCCGAGACGCCGTCGGGCACCCGGATCGCCTGTGAGACGTGCGCGGGCAGCAGCTCGGCGAAGCCGCCCGTCGCGTCGCTGGAGTTGCCGGTGTGGATGCCCGGCGCGATGCGCCCGTCGGTGAAGTGCCAGCAGAGCGAGTAGTCGCCGGCCTCGCACGCCGGACACACCGGCGTGATCCCGCGGGGCGTGCACGAGAGCCAGCACTGCAGCACGACGCGCTGGCCGACGTCGAGGCCCCGCACCGCGGGGCCGCGCTCGACGACGTCGGCGACGACCTCGTGGCCGAGCACCTGCGGGAAGCTGATGAACGCGGTCATCGCGAAGTCGGTGGCATCGCCCCCCGTGTCCATGAACACCTGCTTGGAATCCGAGCCGCAGATGCCCGTCAGTCGGGTGCGCAGCACGACCCAGTCATCCCCGAGCAGCGTCGGGTCCGCCACCTCCTGCAGCGCCATCGGCGTCGCCGCCAGGTTCGTGAGCAGCAGGTTGTCGGTGTCGGCCGTCTCGGGGGGCGCGAACCCTGGAGTGACGCCGAACACGAGTGCCTGCACGGGATGCCTCCGGGGGGTCGGAGGCGCAGCGTACCCAGTCCACGTACGCTGGCCGTATGGCCGTCGCGTTCCGGACGTGCCCGCTGTGCGAGGCGACGTGCGGGCTCGAGCTCGTCCTGGACGGCCGGTCGGTGACGCGGGTGCGCGGCGACCGCGACGACGTGTTCAGCCACGGATTCATCTGCCCGAAGGGCAGCGTGCTCGGACGCGTCGACGCGGACCCGAACCGGGTGCGCCGGCCCCTGCGCCGCGACGGCGACGGCTGGCGCGAGGTGAGCTGGTCCGACGCGCTCCACGCCGTGGAGGACGGGCTCCTGCCCATCCTCGAGCGCGGCGGCCGCGACGCCGTCGCCGTGTACCTCGGCAACCCGAACGCGCACAACCTGTCCGGGCTGCTCTACGGACGGGCGCTGCTCCAGGCGCTCGGGTCCGTGAACGTCTACTCGGCGAGCACGCTCGACCAGATGCCCAAGCAGGTCGCGGCCGGGCTGTGCTTCGGTACGCCGCTCTCGATCCCGATCCCCGACGTGGACCGCACCGACCACCTGCTGATCCTCGGCGCTAACCCGCTCGCGTCGAACGGGAGCCTGCTCACCGCGCCCGACCTGCCCGGGCGGCTCCGCGCGCTGCGTGCCCGCGGCGGTCGGCTCGTGGTCGTCGACCCCCGTCGCACCAAGACGGCGGAGGCGGCCGACGAGCACCTCTTCATCCGGCCGGGCACCGACGCACTGTTCCTCGCCGCGATCGCGCACACGCTCGTCGCCGAGGGGCTCGCCGACCCCGGACGGCTCCGCCCCCACCTCGACGGCCTCGCCGAGGTCGAGGCGCTCGTCGCCGACTTCTCGCCCGAGGTCGTCGCCGCCCGCTGCGGAATCGGCGCCGACACCATCCGGCGCCAGGCCCGCGACGTGGCGCGCGCCCCGCGCCGCCGTCTACGCCCGCATCGGCACCTGCACCCAGGAGTTCGGCACGCTCGCGTCCTGGCTCGTCGACGTGTGCAACGTCCTCACCGGCAACCTGGACCGCGAGGGTGGCGCGCTGTTCGCCCGGCCGGCGGCCGGCAGCGCCAACACGGGCGGCGAGCCCGGCGTGGGCCGCGGCGTCAGGCTGGGGCGACGGACGAGTCGGGTGCGGGGTCTCCCCGAGGTGCTCGGCGAGCTGCCGGCCGTCTGTCTCGCCGAGGAGATCGACACCCCGGGCGACGGCCAGGTGCGCGCCCTCATCTCGGTGGCCGGCAACCCGGTCCTGTCCGCACCGGACAGCGGCCGACTCGACCGCGCGCTCGCCGATCTCGAGTTCATGGTCAGCGTCGACGTCTACGTGAACGAGACGAGTCGGCACGCCGACGTCATCCTCCCGCCCGAGCCGATGCTCGCCCGCGGCCACTACGACATCGCGCTGTACTCGCTCGCGCTGCGCAACGTCGCGAACTACTCGCCGCCCCTCGTGCCCTTGGAGGCCGAGGAGCGCCCGGAGTGGGAGACGCTGCTGCGGCTGGCCAACATCGTGGCCGGCGCCGGCGCGGACGCCGATCCGGACCAGCTCGACGACGCGATCGTTGCCGGCCTCGTCGAGAAGGCGGTCCGTCGGCCCGCGTCGAACGTGGCCGGCCGCGACCCGGACGAGCTCCTCGACGCGCTCGCGAGCCGGCGCGGCCCCGAGCGGCTCCTGGACCTCATGCTGCGGACCGGCCCGTACGGTGACGGGTTCGGCGCCGACCCCGACGGCCTCTCGCTCACGCGCCTCGAGGCCGCGCCCCACGGCGTCGACCTCGGCCCACTCGAGTCCCGGCTCCCCGAGGTGCTGCGCACCCCGAGTGGCAAGGTCGAGCTCGCACCGGCGCCGCTCCTCGCCGACGCCGCACGGCTCCGCGCCGCGCTCGATGACGACCCCGGTGGGATGGTGCTCATCGGCCGGCGCGACCTGCGCTCCAACAACTCGTGGATGCACAACGTCGAGGTGCTCGTGAAGGGCCGGGAGCGGTGCACCCTGCTCGTGCATCCCGACGACGCGACGCGTCTCGGCCTGGCCGACCAGGGTCGGGCGAAGCTCGCCGGGCCGGGCGGGTCGGTGCTCGTCCCCGTCGAGGTCAGCGACGCCATGATGCGCGGCGTCGTGAGCTTGCCGCACGGCTGGGGCCACGACCTCGACGGGGTGCGCCTCGACGTCGCCGCCGCGCACCCGGGCGTCAACAGCAACGTCGTGGCCGGCACCGAGGCGGTGGACCCGCTGTCGGGGACGGCGGCGCTGAACGGGATCCCGGTCGAGGTGGCGCCGGCCTGATCAGGACTGGGCCATCTGGCCCATGAGGTCGATGAAGGCGTCGACGTCCTTCGTCTTGTTGATCACCACGTCGTCGTAGCGACCCATGCCGCCCGGCATGTCCGGCGGCGCGAAGGACTCGAACCCGTCACCGGCGATCGCGGCGACGATCGTCGCCGCGCAGTCGGCGGGCGACACGAACGGCCCGTCGTACAGCGCCGCGTCGTTGCCTGGCTGGTCCCAGATCTCGGTCTCGATCGCGCCGGGGAGCACCAGCTTGACTTCGACGCCCGACCCGCGCAGGTCGATGCGCATCGACTCGCTCCACCCGCACAAGGCGAACTTCGACGCGCAGTACGCCGCCTCGTGCGCGATCCCGATCCGACCCCCGAGGCTCGAAACGTTCACGACGCAGCCCGCCCCGCGCTCGAGCCAGCGGGGGAGCAGCGCCAGCGTCATGCGAACGGGTGACGTGAAGTTGACGCGCATCGTCTCGTCGACGAGGCCGGGCGTGAGGCGGGGAACGGGGACCCGTTTCGGAATCGCCGCGTTGTTGACCAGGCAGTCCAAGCCGTCGAACGCGTCCCAGGCCTCGAGGGCGACGCGCACGGCGGCGTCGAGGTCGCCGAGGTCGGCGGCCCACACCCGCGACGCCGGCGTGTGCGGCGTGCACCGGGCGAGCACCTGCTCCAGTCGGTCCTTGCGTCGGGCGACGAGCCCGACCGTCGCACCCTGCGCGGCAAGCATCGGCGCGAGCTCGGCGCCGATGCCCGAAGACGCGCCCGACACGAGGATCGTCGACCCGTCGAGGCGCATGCGGGCCGGACGGTAGCAGCCCGGTGTCAGCGATCGCTCACACCGCGCGACGTGCGGGCGGTCCAGCCGAACACGCCCTTCGCCATCGTCGACGTCGCGTCCTCGACGCGGCGCTCGTACACCTCTGCGCGGGCGCGGTGCACCTCGGGATCGTCGGGCGCGGCGTCGACCGCCCACTGCGCGACGTGGCCGGCGAGACGCAGGTCACCCGCGGCCGCGAGCTCGCGCGCCCGCGCCGCCAGCCGTCCCGGCCCGCCGGCGAGCGACGCGACCTCGGCCGCCACCGCGGCATCCGACGCCGGCTTGAGGTGCGCGGGGTTGCCGTCGTACCAGCCGCCGTAGAGGCGCCACACGTTGTGGATCACGAACTCGGGCTCGTCGTAGACGGGCCGCAGGTAGGGCCGCTCGAGGAGCGCCGCGGGCGCCCGCACCGTGTGGAGGATGTCGTCGAGCGTCGCGCCGGCGTTCATCATCTCGAGCGTCGCGTCGTGGAGATGCTCGAGGAGACGCGCCGTGTCGAGGAGCGCCTCTCGGACCCGGTCGGCGCCGACGATCGGCAGGCCGTGCCCCGGCAGGAGCACCGCGGCGTCGAGCGCCGCCATCGTCCGGAGCGCCACGGCCCAGTCGCTCGGGTAGCGCTGCACCTTCTGGGGGTTCCCGCAGTTCGGCGACGCCCAGATGAAGAGGTCGCCGCTGCACAGCACGCGCCGCGACGGCACCCACACCCACGTGTGGTCGTCGGTCTCCCCCCGGGCGTGGTGCAGCTCGAGCCGCTCGCCGCCGACGTCCAGGTCGAGGCGCCGCCGGTACGTCCGATCGGGGTAGCGGTACTCGGACGGCCAGGTGAACTGGTCGCCCAGGAACGAGAACTGCCGCCGGTTGATGACCGTGTTGTAGCCACGCGTGGCGCGGTAGCGGTCGAAGCGCTCGGGGACCGCCTCGTGCGCGACGACCGTGCACGGCGCGGCGCCCCGTGCCGCGTTGTCGGCGTCGTAGCGGTCCACGCCGAAGCAGTGGTCGATGTGACCGTGCGTGAAGACGACCGTCGACGCCGGGTCGTCGCTCCACCGGCGGATCGTGTCGTGCGCGGCGCCCGAGAGCAGCGAGCTCCCGGTGTCGACGAGCACGAGCCCCTCGTCGGTGCGCAGCGCGGTCACGTTGGCGAACGACGCGACGAACCCGGTCCGGTCCGCCGGCTCCGCGAGCGCGTCGTGATGCGCGAACGGATGGTGCTCGCGGGTGTCCAGCTCGCCGCGCCACAGCTGATCGGCGAGGGCCAGCAGGTCGGTCACCACGTCACACGTCCCGACGTCGGAAGGGCATCGCGTGATCGTACGCGGCCGCGCCGACACACCCGCCCGCGCCACGCCCGACCCACCGCCACGCGCCCACGGTTAGCGTGCACGCGTGGACACCGACGCGCAGCAGTGGCGGGCGGCCGGTGTGTACGACCCCGAGGCGCCCGACGCGGAGGACCGGCTCGGTGCGCTCCGCTACCTCACGGCACGTGGCGCCACCCTCGACGAGCTCCGTGACGCCGTGATGGGGGAGGGCCTCCCCACGCTGGTCAGCGCCCTCTATCAGAAGCAGGACCGCCTCACCCCACGCGAGGCCGCCGCCCGGGCCGGCGTGCCGCTCGACCGCGCCCTCGCCGTGCTGCGTGCCGCGGGGCTCGGCGATCCCGAGCCCGACACGCCCCGGCTGCGCGACGCCGACGTGCACACCCTGGAGCTCGCCGCGTACGCCAGCGAGTTCTTCGGCGTGGAGGCCACCCTGCAGTTCGCCCGGGTGGTAGGCGACGCGATGACGCGAGTGGCCGACGCGGCCATGACGAACTTCGGCCAGAACGTCGCGCCGATGCTCGACGCCGAGCACGCGGGGGAGCTCGCGCGCGTCGAGGCCAACGACGCCGCGTCACAGCTCTTGTTCGAGGAGGTGCCCGGCATCATCACGGGCATCTTCTTCCACACGTGCGAGGCCGCCGTGCGGCGCTCGGCGCTCGTGGGCGCCGCGTCGACCTCCGACCTAGCCGTGGGGTTCGTCGACCTCGTTGGCTCGGCAGCGCTCGCCGAGCGCCTGTCGGCCGCCGAGCTCGGCGCGACGATCAGCGCGTTCGAGCGCGACGCGACCGAGCGTGTCGCCCGGGAGGACGGCCAGGTCGTGAAGACGATCGGCGACGAGGTCATGTACGTGACCGTCGACGCGGGCGCCGCGTGCCTCGCCGCGCTCGACCTCGTCGATTGGGTCGCCGCCGACCCCGTGCTGCCACTGCTGCGCGGCGGGGTCGCCGCCGGGGGCCTCGTCCGCGGGTACGGCGACTATTACGGGCCGGTCGTGAACACCGCGGCGCGGGCGGTGAAGCTCGCCCCGCCCGGCGAGGTCTGGGTCACCGACGAGGTGCGCCGGCGGGCCGACGGCGGACCCGTCGCGTTCGACCCGCTCGGCGATCACGCGCTGCGGGGCTTCGAGCGCCCGGTCGCGCTCTACCGGGTGCGACGGGCCTGATGCCGCGCGTTCGACGGGAGCTCCTCGACGCGGCGGCGACGCTGTCGCGCCGCGACCGGGCCCTCAAGAAGGTGATCGCATCCGTCGGGCCACCCGACCTGCGGCGCGGCCGACCCCGGCGCACGCACTTCGCCGAGCTCGTCCGCGCCGTCTGCTACCAGCAGCTCGCCGGGTCAGCGGCGCGCGCCATCCACGGGCGCCTCGAGGCGCTGCTCGAAGGTGACCCGAGCCCCGAGGCCGTCCTGGCGCTCGGACCGGACCGGCTCCGGACGGTCGGCCTGTCCGGCAGCAAGGTCCGCACGATCTGTGACCTCGCGGCGCACGTCGTCAGCGGCGAGGTGGAGCTCGACCGGGTGGCGCGCCTCTCCGACGAGAAGATCGTGGACGAGCTCACCGCGGTGTGGGGGATCGGCCGCTGGACCGCAGAGATGTTCCTGATCTTCCAGCTCGGACGCCTCGACGTCTGGCCCGTCGGCGACTACGGCGTGCGGAAGGGCTACGCCACGATGCACGGCCTCGCCGAGACCCCCACGGCGCGCGAGCTCGAGGCGCTCGGCGACCCGTACCGTCCCTACCGGAGCGTCGCCGCCTGGTACTGCTGGCGCGCCGCCGACACCGTGCTGCCGACCGGGTGAGTCACGCGATCCACTCCTGGCCCCACAAGACGCCGCGGACCCGGTACTGGTGCTCCATGTCGCGCGCCTGCGCGGCGAGCGGTGCCATCCCGACCCGGAAGCGTCGCTGATCGACCGCACCGGGGTCGTCGATCGGCCAGGGCATCAGCGTCTGGTCGTCGTGCACGACGAACTGCGACCCGTACACCTGGGGCCGCCCTTCGCTCATCCGCACCCGGTCAAGGAGGCACGCGTAGTGCGACGGGTGTGCGTCTCCCTGGTCCACCGCCGCCTCGACGTGGGGCAGCGCGCGGCGTTGCAGCTCGGCGTCGCCGCACTGCGCGATGAGCCAGGCGGCGCGCTCGCCGTCCTCGCCGACGAGGCGCAGCCCGGGCCAGGCCTCGTAGTCGTCGAGGACCCCCCAGAGGCGGTCGGCGTGGCGCGGGTCACCCGGACGCTCGGCCATCGCGACGAGCTCGGCGCGCAATCCCTCGTCGTGTGGGCGCAGCGGACGGGGCATTGACGGCAGGATAGGCCGATCGACTGGCTGAGCAGCCCGCTCGTGCGCCGGCTGCGGCCAGGCGTCGCCGCCGTCCACGACACGGTCGCGCCGTACCGCGACGACTGGGAGCGTGAGAACGTCGCGGCGCTCGACGGCCACGCTCCGCTGTGGCTCGTGCTCGGCGATTCGACCGCGCAGGGCATCGGCGCGTCGGCGCCGCAACGCGGCTACGTCGGCCAGCTCCGGCGGCTGCTCGAGGCCCGCGACGGTCGCCCCTGGCGCGTGCTGAACGCGTCCGTGTCTGGCGCGCGCCTGCGCGACGTCGCGGCCGAGCAGCTCCGTCGCCTCGACGACGTCGTCGGGCCCCCCGCGCTCGTCACATGCGCCGCGGGTTCGAACGACGTCGTGTGGCCGCGGCGCATGGCTCGGCTGCGCGCCGACCTGCGCCGGGTCGTCGAGCGGCTCCCGCCCGGCACGGTCATCGCGACGATCCCGAAGGGGCTCAACGCAAGGCGGACCGCCGTCCTGAACGACGACCTCCGCATCCTCGCACCCGCGCACGGGCTCGTCGTCGCGGACGTGTGGGCGCACACCGGGCCGCCGTGGGGTCGCAAGCTCGCGGTGGACCACTTCCACCCGAACGAGCGCGGGTACGAGGACTGGACGGCGGCGTTCGCCGAGGCGCTCGGGCTTCGGGCGGACGCCGGCTGAGCCGGTCTCAGGCCGGCGTGGTGTCGCGCGCCGCCGCCGGACGGCCGTCGGCGACGGGCTCGATGCCGAGCACGGCGAGCACCCGACCGAGCCCGAGGAAGGCCGCGCAGCAGATCGAGAGGTCGAGGACCTCGGCGTCGCTGAACGCGCCGCGCAGGCGCGCCATGAACGCGTCGTCGATGCCCTGGTGGTCGAGCACGAAGCGCTCGGCGAACTCGATCGCGAGGCGCTCCCGCTCCGTGTACGCCGCGACGTCCGGGTCACCGACGTGCGCGTAGAGCTCCTCGGTCGCGCCGCCGGCGCGGGCCGACCGCGCTCGGTAGTCGCGGCAGATCACGCAGTCGTTCAGCTCCGCGATCCGCATGCGGGCCGCCTCGCGTTCGCGTGCCGGCAGGCGGCTGCGGTGGTACGGGCCGTCGATCATCGCCTCCACCGTCGGCAGCAGCTCGGGGCGCAGGTTCCAGAGCTGGACCGGGGGCCCGCCCGGCCCCTCGGGGACGTCGAGGCGCGGGGTCACCCGGTCGTCGCCTTCGACCAGGGCGTCTCGGGGCGGGTCTGCGTCTCGCCGTCGATCATCAGATCGCTGCGCTCGCTGTAGAAGCAGACGTAGCCGCCGATCGCGGCCGCGGCCTCGATCGGCGCCTCGTAGCACCACGCCAGGTCCCGGTGCTCGCCCGTCGGCGTGCGCACCGACCAGTAGGACGCCTGGCCCTTGAACGGGCAGACCGTCTCCGTCGGCGTCGCGTCGAGCAGCTCGAAGTGCACGTCGTCGCGTGGGAAGTAGTAGCGCGGCGGCAGCCCGGTCTCCTGGAGCACCCGGGTGTGCGCCGACGCGGCCAGCTCGGTTCCGTCGACGCTGACGACAATGCGACGCGGCTCATCGTGGATCTCGATGCCATGACCCTGCATGTCCGAAGCCTACGCCGACCGCGGGCGCCGCACGGTCGCCGGACACCACCGCGTTTCTCGCGATCGAGGCCGGGGTACCCGTCTGGAACGAACCCGGACGAGCGAGGCATCGACCATGGCGACCACACGACGAACGCAGGCAACGCACCGCAACGGCACGAAGGGCCGCGCCGCGCCACGGACGCGTGCCCGCGGCGGGTCCGCGCCGCGCAACCCGACGCGCCTCACCACGGCGGAGCAGAACGGTCTCCGCGACAGCCAGTTCGCCTTCCCGAAGCAGCGCAAGGAGCCCCTCGTCGACGCACGTCACGTGCGCAACGCTGTCGCGCGCTTCGACCAGGTCGAAGGCGTGAGCAACGCCGACCGTGATCGCGCCTGGCGGCGCATTCGCGCAGCCGCACGCAAGTACGGCGTCACGATCCACGAGCGCGGCTGGCGCCAGCTGATGCACCGCTGACCGGCCGGGGCGCGGGGTTTCGGCGAGGCGCCGGGGGGGAACGCCCGCGACATGCTGGTAACTGAACCGGACAAAGCCGTCAGGTCGCGCGGTACCGCTCGACCGAATCGGCGGGTGAAGCGGTTTTCGTCCTTTGTGCGCCCGGATCCCGCGCACGTCGCGCAGATCTGCGACGAGGTCACGGACTGCCTGCGGACGTGGGGCGAGGCGCCCGCCGTCGTGGCGCGGGCACGGCGCGTCGTCGCCGTGCTGCTGTCGCGGGCAGACCCGGCTCGGGCGGTGCGCTTCGACCTCGCGCACCGGGCCGGCCAGGTCGATCTTCGGGTGACCGAATCCGACAGCATGCGACGGACGGCGCTCGCGACCCCGAGCGCCTGAGCTGGCCTCGGCTCCTCACCAGCCGCGCTGTCGCTGGGTGGGCCTACGTTGTGGCGCCAACAGGCGCCACAACGGGGGAGCAGCATGCAGGCCGAGGGGATCGCGTACGTCACGGGAGCCAGCCGGGGCATCGGGCGCGGGGTGGCACTGGAGCTCGCCCGTCGTGGCTTCGAGACCGTCGCGACGATGCGCGACCCGGCGGCCGGCGCGACGCTCCCCGACGAGGCCGCCGCCATCGGGGGGAGGCTCCGGGTGGCGCGCCTCGACGTGACGCAGCCCGAAACGATCGAGCTGCCCGACGGCCTCCGGGTGCTCGTGAACAACGCCGGGACCGAGAAGCCGCACCCAGCGTTCGAGGACACGCCCGCCGCGTTGTGGCGCGAGATGTTCGACACGAACGTGTTCGGGCTGATCGAGGTCAGCCGGCAGGCGATCCCGCGTCTGCGGGCGAGCGGCGGTGGCGTGCTGTGCAACGTCACCTCGTCGTCGATCCTCGCCCCGGTCCCCTTCTACGCGCCGTATCGCTCGAGCAAGGCCGCGGTGAGCGCGATCGGTGAGAGCCTGCGGGCCGAGCTCGCGCCGTTCGGCATCCGGGTGCTCGAGATCATGCCGGGGCCGATCGCGACGGACATGCTCGAGGGATCGGACCGGGCGCCCGAGGCCGTCGAGCGGCCCGAGTACCGGGACATGGCACAGCGCTACTTCGAGGGCCGCCAGGGAATTGGCCCGATGATCACGAGCGTCGAGGACGCGGCACGGGCCATCGCGGACGCCGTCCTCGACGACGACGCGCCGCTCCGGGTCGGCTGCGACCCGATGGCGGTCGGCATGATCGACGCGTGGCGTGCGCAGTCCGACGAGGCCTTCCAGCGCTCGATGCTGCCGGCCTGGACCGGCGCGTCCTGACGGCCTAGCCGCAGCGGCCGCCCCACGGCGCGGTGCCCTGCCACTGGTAGAGGTCCCAGGCGATGTCGTCCTGGTCGTACGCCGACGCCGTGTTGGGCGGGACGCCGATGAGGTTGCCGCGCCCGGCGTGGTTGGCGGTGCTGTCCCACGTGGACTGGAGGAACTGGTACGCGCCCAGATAGGGGCCGGCCGGGTTCACCGCGCCGTAGTCGCCGCCGCTCTCCCGGTCCCGGGTGCACACGAGGAACGGGTCGTTGTGGTGCGGGTTCTCGCCCGGGCTCGGCGCGTAGCTCGGGTTGCCCCCACCCGCGGGTGCCGCCCCGCCACCCCCGCCTTGGGGAGCCGCCGTCGCCGCGGCCGCGGCAGCGGCCGCCTGGTTGGCCTGGGTCTGCGCCGCGGTGAGCTTGGCCTCGATCGCCGCGCCTTGCGCCTGCAGGGTGGCGAGCGCCCCGGCCGCGTCCTGCTGGGCCGCCTGCAGCGTCTTCTCGTCGCTGCGCACCTTCGTCTCCGTCTGGCGCAGCGCAGTGAGCGCCCGGTTGTCCTGCCCGTTCAGCACGCTGAGCCACTCGGCCTGCTGGGCCGCGGCGAGGACGCTGCCGCTGCCGATGAGGGCGCCGAGCTGCTGGGAGCCCGCGCCTTCGTAGGCGGCGACGGCCCGCGCGAGGGCGGTCTTGCTGCGCGCCGCCTCCTGGGCCTGGAGCGCGGGGAGCTCGGCTTGGAGCGCGCCGATCTGCGCGGTGAGCGCCTGATAGTGGTCGAGCGCGCCGAAGTAGGCGGTGGACGCCTGGTCGGCCTGCTGGCGCAGCGACGCGACGCTCGGGTCGGAGCTGGCGCCGTTGCCCGTCGTCTGGGCGCCGAGCGGCGCCGCACCGAGCGCGAGGACGGTGGCCGCGACGAACACCGCGCCGAGCGCCTGGGCCGGGCCGAGGCGGCGGCGAGCCGTCAAGAGAGGTGGGCGCACGCCAGCATCGAGCATCTCGGTCAGGTCAGCTCCACCCTTCGGCGAACGGGCGCACGAGCCGGTCTGAGGGCGCCCGCCGACAGCGAAGCCATCACCCTAGTGGCCGGGTCGCGTGGGGCGAGGGCTCGGCCGCGTACGCTCACCGGCGCCCCGGGAGGTGCAGGGCATGCCCGAACGGCCCGAGTCCCGCCCTGGCGCCGGCCCGCCGCGGGAGCCGCCGCCGACCCGCTGGGCGCTGCCCGACCCGAGGGCCGCCGACGGCGACCTCGTGGGGCTGGGCGCGGACCTCGAGCCGGGGACGCTGCTCGCCGCCTACCGCGCCGGCTACTTCCCGATGCGCGTCGAACTGGGCGGGGCGATCGGCTGGTGGTCGCCCGATCCCCGGGGGGTGATCCCGCTCGAGGGCTGGCACGCCGCCCGCTCGCTCCGCCGCTCGGCACGCCGCTACAACGTCACCGTCGACACGGCATTTCCGGCGGTCGTGGCCGGGTGCGCCGACCCGTCACGGCCCCACGGCTGGATCGACGACTCGTTCCAAACGGCCTACGCCCGACTCCACGAGCTGGGCTGGGCCCACAGCGTCGAGGTGTGGACCACGGGTGAGGGCTCCCCGCGGCTCGCCGGCGGCCTCTACGGCGTGGCGATCGGCGGCTTCTTCGCCGGCGAATCGATGTTCCACCGGGCGCGCGACGCGTCGAAGGTCGCGCTGCTCCACCTGGTCGAATCCCTCCCCGCCGGGGGCGGCCTCCTCCTCGACGTGCAGTGGTGCACGCCGCACCTCGAGACCCTCGGGGCGGTCGCGCTGCCTCGCGACGAGTACCTCGCCCGGCTCGCCGACGCCGTGCGCCGGCCGGCGCTGCGCCTCGGCTAGGACGCGGCGCGGTCGGCGGCGACCGCGTCGAGCAGCTCGTACTCCGTCTCGGTGTCCGGGGCGTTCTCGAAGTCGATGACACCGATCTCGGTGAAGCGGTCGCGCAGCCAGCCGTCGCCGGCGTCGAGCAGCCCGAGTTTCTTGCAGTTCGGGACGATCTTGGCGAACAGCGACGCCTGGAACGGGTTCACGCCCGGCTGGCGCAGCTCGAAGAGCATCTTGGTGATCGTCTCGCGGTCGACGCCGCAGCGCTCCCACACGGCGTGCATCATCAGCCGGTCGCGCATGCGCAGGGCCGCCTCGAACGCGAACTCCTGGCGCTCTCGGATCTCCGGGCCGCTCAGCCCCGCGTAGTACTCCTGCAGGGAGAGGACGCCGAACGCGACGTGGCGCGCCTCGTCGCTCAGCACGTAGCGGAGCAGCTTCTTCAGCAGCGGCTCCTGGGTCACGGCGTGCATGAAGCCGAAGGCGGCGAGCGCGAGACCCTCGATCATGATCTGCATGCCCATGTAGGTCATGTCCCAGCGGGTGTCGCCGATGACGTCGTCGATGAGCAGCTGCAGGTTCGGGTTCACCGGGAAGCGGCCGCCGAGCTTCGTGTCGAGGTAGCGGGAGAACACCTCGACGTGGCGGGCCTCGTCCACGACCTGGGTCGCGGCGTAGTACTTGGCGTCGATCCAGGGGACGGTCTCGACGATCTTCGCCGTGCAGATGAGCGCGCCCTGCTCCCCGTGGAGGAACTGGCTCATCCGCCAGCGGAACGCCTCGACCCCGAGGGTCGCCCACTCCTTCGGGCCCCACGTCTGCAGCGGCGAGTTGGGCAGCTCCTTGAGCCGGGCGAGCAGCGGTCCGGCCGCGGCCTGCATCTCCGTGGCGACGGCGTCGACGTCGACCTCGGTCGACCAGTCGAGGTCGGTCGTGGCGTTCCACTGCGAGGTCTTGGCCCGCTCGTAGAGCTTCGAGAGGCCGGCGCGGCTGCGCTCGTAGTCCCACGTGAACACGGCGTCGCCACCGACGGGCGTCTCGTGAGCGACCGTGCCGAAGTCGCGCCCGTCGTCCGCCAGGATCGACGCGACGTCGTTGACGTCGTCGCGTCCGAGCGCCTGGAACTCGGCCTGGTCGATGGTCATCGCTGCCCCCGCTGCTCGTCGTCCAGACAAACGGTACCCTGCGGGGCGTGGGCGACCTGCTCGTGTACCACAACCCTCGCTGCTCCAAGTCCCGGGGGGCGCTCGACCTCCTCGCCGAGCGCGGCGTCGACCCTGACGTCGTCGAGTACCTGCAGGCGCCACCCGACCGGGCGACGCTCGAGTGGATGGTCGACACGATCGACGAGGCGCCGGCCGAGCTCGTCCGTCACGACGACCGGTTCCGGGAGCTCGGCCTCGACCCCGACGGCTACCAGGACCGCGCCTCGGTCGTCGCGCTCCTGCTCGAGCACCCCGAGCTCATGCAGCGCCCCGTCGTGATCCGCGACGGGCGCGGGCTCATCGCCCGACCCTCCGAGCGCGTCCTCGAGCTGCTCGACGCGCCGGCCGACCATGCCTGAGCCGACCGCCGAGTCCGTCCGCGCCGAGGTGCGCGCCTTCGTGGCCGACGCCTGGGACCCCGACCTGACCGTGCGTGAGTGGTGGGACGTCCTCGCCGACTCCGGCTGGGCGGTGCCGACCTGGCCCGCCGCCTGGCTCGGCCGCGACCTCGCGCGCGAGTTCGCGCCGGCGGTCGGCGCCGAGCTGCGCGACGCCGGGGCGATCGGGCCGCCGGCCGGGCTCGGGCTCCTCCTCGCGGGCCCGACGATCCTCACCCACGGCACGGACGCGCAGCGCGAGCGCTACCTCCGCCCGATCGTCAGCGGCGCCGAGGGCTGGTGCCAGCTGTTCAGCGAGCCGGGGGCCGGCTCGGACCTCGCGAGCCTCCAGACCCGCGCCGAGCGCGACGGCGACGAGTGGGTCGTGAACGGTCAGAAGGTCTGGACCTCCGGCGCGACGGTCGCCGACCTCGGGATGCTGCTCGCCCGCACCAACCCGGACGCACCGAAGCACCAGGGCATCACGTACTTCGCCTTCCCGATGGACCAGCCGGGCGTCGAGGTGCGACCGCTGCGGGAGATGACCGGCCGGGCGCTCTTCAGCGAGGTGTTCTTCGACGACGCCCGCGTGCCCGCCGACGCGGTCATCGGCGGGGTCGACGAGGGCTGGATCGTCGCGAACACGACCCTCGCGAACGAGCGCGCCGGGCTCGGGACCGGCGGCGGCGGCGCCGGTGGGTCGGCGTTCCCCGGTCAGAAGGGCGGGATGCTCGACCAGCGGGTGGGTGACCTCGCCGAGCGGACGAGCCGCGCCGGCATCCAGCCGGCCGCGTTCGGCAAGGCCTTTGACCTGCTCGCCGGTCTCGCCGACAAGCTCGGGCGGGCCGACGACCCGGTGGTGCGCCAGCGCCTCGCGCAGCTCTACACGCTGAACGAGGTGGGCCGGATGACGGCGTTGCGCGTGAAGGCGGCCCGCTCGACCGGGCGGGGGCCCGGGCCCGAGGCGAACACGGCGAAGCTGCTCATGAGCCGAATTCTGTCGCCTGGCGCGCGACCTCGGCCCCGAGGTGCTCGGCCCCGAGGCGCTGCTCGTCGGGCCCGACACGACAGGCGGCGGCGCGGTGCAGGAGCTCACGCTCTTCGCGCCCGCCCCCTCGATCTACGGCGGCACCGACGAGATCCAGAAGAACATCATCGGGGAGCGGGTGCTCGGCCTCCCGAAGGAGCCCGGCCCCGACAAGCTCACGCCCTTCCGCGAGCTCAAGGTCGGCACGCAGGGCTGACGGCGTGCCGCCCGGCGTGCCACCCCCGATGCGCATGCCCGACGTCGATCCCGAGGAGTTCCGGCCGCTGCCCGCGACGGGCCGGCGCTTCACCCGTGAGCGCCCGGTCCGCCTGGGCGACGTCACCAGCCAGGGTCGCGTGCGGCTCGACGCGCTCGCCGGGTACCTCCAAGACGTCGCGGCCGACGACGTCGACGACGCCGGTCTCGTCGGCGCGTGGGTGCTGCGGCGCCTCGTCCTCGCGCTCGGCGAGCCGCCCCGCTACCGCGACGCCGTGACGCTCACGACGTTCTGCAGCGGGGCGGGGAGCCGATTCGCGGAGCGGCGCACGACGCTCACCGTCGAGGGGCGGCTGGCGGTCGAGGCCGTCGCACTCTGGGTGTACGTCGACGAGGCCGGCCGGCCGGCGCCGCTGCGGGACTGGTTCTTCGACCTCTACGGCGAGGCGGCGGCGGGGCGGCACGTGCGGAGCCGGCTGCGCCACCCGCCGCCGACGCCGGGTGCGCTGGCCCGGCCGTGGCCGCTGCGCGTCGTCGACATCGACGTGCTCGACCACGTCAACAACGCGGCGTCATGGACGGCGGTCGAGGACGAGTTGGGGCGACGCCATCCGGCGCGGCACCTGGCCCGCGCCGAGATGGAGTACCGACAGCCCGTCGACCTCGAGGAGGCGGTCGAGCTGTGGACCAGCGTGGAGGACGACGGCCTGGCGTGCTGGCTCACCCACGCCGACGAGGTGCGGACCTCGGCGCGCGTGTCGTTTGCGTGAGGCGCGGGATCGGCCGGCGCGGCCGGCGCGTCAGAGCTGCGCGACGCGGAAGGTGTCGACGGTGACTTCGGTCGTGGCCCAGGCCTGGATGCCGACCCGGTCCCCGCGGCAGGGCTCGCGGCCGGCCTCGAGCGTCGCCCGGCTGAGTGCCGGGACCTCGAGGACGGCGTCGCCGTCGATCTGCACGCTGAGTTGGTCGCCGCGCAGCGTGATCCGCGTCACGTGGCGGCCGAAGAGGCGTGCGGGGTCGGTGACCGCGGCGTGGGCCAGCGGCCGCCAGTGCTGGCGGCTCCCGTCCCAGAGCCGCACGAGGTAGCCGCCACCACCGGCGACGGGGTCCATGTCGAACGAGTAGCCGGTGATGCGGTCGTTGGTGACCGACGCACGGAACACGATCCCGAACCCGGACCCGGTCCGCAGGTCGAACGACGTCTCGATGATGGCGTCACCGGCGGCGGTCAGGTTCGTGAGCGCCCAGCGGGCGTCGGCGCGCCGCAACGCGAGCGTCCCGTCATCGGCCATTGCGGTGGCCGGGAAGACACCGCCGACCTGCCAGTCGGCGGTGGCCCGCTCGAAGTGCGGCTCGGCCGCGAGCGTCGGGCTCGGCTCGCCGCTCGGCGCGTCCGCGGCGGCCTTCCACGCGATCGGGTCGCTCGGCTTGATGATCGGTCGCGCGTCGTCGACCTCGGGCTCGAGGTCCGCGGCGGGCTCGTCGCGGTCCTCGACCTCGGGCGCCGCGTCGCTCGGCGGTGGGCGCATCGGGTCGTCGACGACGATCGCGTCGAGGATCGGCCCGCTGAAGGCGCCGGGCACGAAGGTGTCGTAGGCCGCCGCGTCGTGCGCCACGGTGTCGTGCTCGGGCACGACCGGCTCCGTCTCGGTGGGCGTCGCCGCGATCGGCGGCGGCGCGAACGGGTCGTCGACGACGATGCCGTTGCCGTTGCCGTTCGCGGCGGTCGGCTCGGGCGCGACGGGCGCGGCCCACGACGCGGGCTCGGGCGCGGGCGGCGGTGCCGCGAACGGGTCGGGGGGCAGCGGCCGCGGTGCGAGCGGGTCCTCCGCCGACGGGGGCGCGAACGGGTCGCGCAGCCCCGCGGCGCTGGCGTTCGGGCTGACGGGTCCGGCGAACGGATCCGACGGTGGAGTCAGCGGTGCCTCGACTGGCGGCATCACAGGCGGCGCGAACGGGCCGGCGCCGGGCGGCTCGACGACCGGCGTCATCTCCGGCGGGGGCGGTGGCGCCCAACCCGGCGGCGGCTCGGCGATGCTCGGCGCGGGCGGGGGTGCCCAACCCGGCGGCGGCCCGGCGACGGGCGGCGCGGGCGCGAACCCCTCGGCCGGTCCGGTCGTCGCGGGATCGGCGGCGAGCGGCGGTGCCATCGGCGGCGCGACCGGCGCAGCGGTCGCGAACGGGTCGACCGGGGACGCGGGCGGCGCGCCGAACGGCTCGGCGGTCGCGAACGGGTCGACGGGCGACGCGGGCGGCGCGCCGAACGGCTCGGCGGTCGCCGGTTGTCCGGTGAAGGGGTCGACCGTCGCGGGCCCGCCGGCGAACGGGTCACCCGCGGCGGGCGCGAACGGGTCGACGGGCCCGGGACCGGCGAAGAACTGCTCGATCGCCGGCGAGTCATCGGCCTGGTTCAACAGCGCGTACGGGTCGTCGTGCGACGCGTCGCGCACCGGGCTCGGCAGCGACAGCGGCGGCAGGATCATGCTGCGCAGCCGGACCGCCTCCTCGTGCGAGACGCCCCCGAGCTGCATGAGGCGGGTCTCGATCGACTCGGGCGTCCCGCCGAGCGCATCGGCGAGCGCCGCGAGGTCGGGCTGGCGCAGCGGGATCGGCGCGCCGGGTGGGACACGGCGCAGCTCGTAGATCATCGAGAGGTACTCGCGCAGCATGTCGTCGGGCTCCGACGGGTTGCGCAGCCGGCGCACCGTGTCGCCCACGCCGATCGCCGAGTGGTCGGGCGCGATGTGGAGCGGGTCGCGGCGCGGCAGGAGGTCCGACACGTCGACGCCGCACGAGCCCGCGAGGCACCAGAGATCGCTCTCGGGGACCTCGGCGCGGCCGCGCTCGTACGCGGCGAGCTCGCGGCGTGTGAGCCCGGCGGAGCGCGCCACGACGGTGCGGGACAGACCCTGCTGCTTGCGAACGGAGCGGAGGTGCCGGCCGACGTCCTTCGGCGAAGGCTGGTCCCGACCGGCCTCCTCGGCGGTCTTGGCCATGGCCACGTATCGGCGGGCCGGGGCCGCCCCTGAAGGGCGTATCGTCCGCCGCCTGGCCAGGCTCGGGAGGCTTCGATGGCTGACGACGGTGCCCGGTTCGACGACAAAGCGATGCTGGTGACCGGCGGCGCCTCGGGTCTCGGTGAGGCCGCCGTCGGGCTGCTCACGGGGGCGGGCGCGCGGGTGGTCGTCGCGGACCTCGACGCCGAGCGGGGCGCGGCCGTCGTCGAGCGGGTCCGGGCCGACGGTGGCGACGCGGTCTTCCAGCGGACCGACGTGACCCGGGAGGACGACGTCGCCGCCGCGGTCGCTCGGGTGCTCGACACCTACGGCGGCCTCGACGGGGCGATCAACAACGCGGGCACGACCGGGCCGTCGAACGCGACCGCCGACTACTCGCTCGAGGACTGGAACCGGGTCCTCGCCCTCAACCTCACCGGCGTGTTCCTCGGCCTGAAGCACGAGATCCCGGCGATGGTCGCCCGCGGCGGCGGCGCGATCGTCAACACGTCGTCGGGTGCCGGCCTGGTCGGTTTCGCTGGGCTCCCCGCCTACGTCGCGAGCAAGCACGGCGTGATCGGGCTCACCCGTGCCGCCGCGCTCGAGTACGTGAAGGCGGGGGTGCGCATCAACGCGGTGTGCCCGGGCAGCACCCGCACCCCCATGCTCGAGGGCTTCATGGGCGGCGACCCGGCCATCGAGAAGGCGATGGCCAACTCGGCGCCGATCGGACGGCTGGCGCGGCCCGTCGAGATCGCCCAGGCGATGGTCTGGCTGCTATCCGACGCGGCGTCGTTCGTCGTCGGCCACGCCTTGGCCGTCGACGGCGGCGCCGTCGTCATGTGAGAGGCGCGTCGCCAGGTCGTCCTGCTCGACGCCGTCGGCGAGGAGCGTCTCGATCTGGTCCCACACCATCGGGTCGTCGTCAGGCGCGTCGCCGAGCATCTCGACCGGGTCGTGCTTGTCGATGTGGCCGATGAGCCCGGTGTAGATCCCGTACCCGACGAGGCGACGCAGCCGCGGCGAGAAGCCCGCGGCGATCTCGCGGGGGATGCCGAGCTGCTGGTTCTCCTGCTGGCGGATCCAGCCCGCGCAGTAGTTCATCGCCACGCCGACCCGCTTCGCGTCCGTCCGGTTCGCGCCGCCGCCGTGCCAGAGGCTCCCGTGCCAGACGAGCACGCTGCCCTTCGGCATCTCGGCGGCGATCGAGTCGTACGGTGCGCCGTAGTCCGGGGAGGCGTCCGCGGTGTGCGTCCCGCGGATGAGGCGCGTCGCGCCGTTCGCCTCGGTGAAGTCGGTGAGCGCCCACATCGTGTTGCACACCGTCGGGACGTGCGGCTTGGGGAGCGGGATCAGCTGGTCGTCGGCGTGGATCGGCTGGGCCGTCTCGCCCGGCAGGATCGTGATCGACGACAACGACGAGACGAGACAGCCGGGGTCGAGCACCCCCTCGACGACGGGGAGCACGTGCTCGTGCACCGGGACCGCCTCGAACCGCTTCCCGAAGGCGAGCAGGTTGTAGATGCGCAGCGTGTGGCTGCCCTCGAAGCTGTTCGCCGACGGCTGCACGTCGAAGAACGCCTCGAGCCGCTCGAGGTCCGCGGCCAGCCCGTCGACGACGTCCGGCTCGATGACCCCCTCGAGGATCGTGTACCCGTCGCGCTGCACGGCGGCGACGTGCGCCTCGATCGCAGCCGTGTCGATCACAGGCCGAGGCTACCGTCGCCCCGCGTGGCCATCTACCGGCTCGGTGAGGCCGTCCCCGACATCCACCCGGACGCCTGGGTCCACCCCGACGCCACGGTGATCGGAAACGTGACGCTCGGCGCCGACACGACGGTGTGGCCCCACGCGGTCCTGCGCGGGGACTACGGCTACATCCGCATCGGCGCCCGCACCTCGATCCAGGACGGCACGGTCATCCACTGCACCGCCGAGCTGCCGACCATCGTCGGCGACGACTGCGTCGTCGGCCATCTCGCGCACCTCGAGTGCTGCGTCGTCGAGGACCGAGCGCTCGTCGGCACGAACGCGGTCGTGCTGCACCGCGCGGTGGTGCGCACCCACGCCCTCGTCGGCGCGAGCGCGCTCGTCCCGAACGGCATGGAGGTGCCGTCGCGGGCGATGGCGCTCGGCGTGCCGGCGCGGCTGCGCCCGGACAGCGTCGACGCGGCCGACATCGAGCGCAACGCGGCGAACTACGTGCGCAACGGTCGGCGGTACCGCGACGCGATGCAGCGCCTCGACGGCCCCGCCTGAGCTACTTCGCGTCGCCGCGGTAGACGTCGGGCTCGAGGTAGATGACCCGGGCGTGCGGGACACGCGCCCGGATCCGGGCCTCGATGCGGTCGATGGCCCGCGCCGTGTCCGGCTCGGCGGCGGCGGTGAGGTCGATCTTGGCCGCCACGAGCAGCTCCTCGGGTCCGAGATGCTGGGTGCGGAGATGGATGAGCCGCTCGACCTCGGGGCCGTTCACGATCGCGGTGCGGATGTCGGCCACGTCATCGGCCGAGGCTGCCTCGCCGATCAGAAGGCTCTTGGTCTCGATCGCCAGGACCGTGGCGAGGACGCCGAGCAGCACGCCGATCGCGACGCTCGCCGCGGCGTCGTAGCTGGGGTCCCCGGTCGCGACGGTGAGACCGAGCCCCGCCCCGGCGAGGAGCAGCCCGACGATCCCGCCGAAGTCCTCGATCAGCACGACGGGGAGCTCGGGCGCCTTCGTGGTGCGGATGAAGCCCCACCAGCTCAGGTCGCCGCGGACCGCGTTCGCCGCCCGGCTCGCGGTGCGCAGCGAGAGGCTCTCGAGCACGAGCGCCACGCCGAGCACGACGAAGCCGACGGCCGGCTGGTCGACCGGCTCGAGGTGGGCAAGCTTCGTCACGCCCTCGTAGATCGCGAACAGCGACCCGAGGCTGAAGAGGACCAGCGCGACGACGAACGCGAAGAAGTAGCGCTCCCGCCCGAACCCGAACGGGTGCTCCGCGGTCGGGGCGCGCTCGGCGCGCCGGCCGCCGACGCCGAGGATGAACTCGTTCCCCGAGTCGGCGACCGAGTGGATCGCCTCGGCGAGCAGCGCGGTCGCGCCGGTGACGGCGAACGCGGCGAACTTCGCGACCGCGATTCCGACGTTCGCGGCCAAGGCGGCGATGACCGCGCGGCGGCTGCCCTCCTGCACGGCTACGCGGCGGGTTCCACGGACCACACGTCGGTCGTCTCGATGCGGTGCGTCGCGTGGCCGGCGCGCACCACGAGGCGTGCCTCACCCTCGATCGCCTCGAGGACCCCCGTGAGGGTCGGCAAGGCGCCCGCCCGGATCGCCACCGGCCGCTGCAGCGAGAGCCGGAGCCGCTCGTCCCAGCCGTAGCGCCACCGCCCGTCGGGCCCCTGGCGCGGCGGCGCGCCGACCCGGACCCGCTCGGCGCGGTACGCGCCCGTGAGCGCGTCGGCGCGCTCGGGACCGCAGAACTCGGCGGTGGCGTCGAGCACGAGGCGGGTGAACGTCGCGCCGTGCGTCGGGAGGTCCCGCTGGTCCGCGAGAGCCCAGTGGGCGAGCTCGTGGAGCACGATGCCCTTCGTGCGGTAGCGGCGCGGGAGCGTGATCGTCCAGTCGTCGCCGACGTCCGCGTCGGTGAAGTAGGCCGTGCGGGCGCCGTTGCCGGGGCGAAACCGCGGGATCCTGTCCTGGGTCAGTGCCGGGAACCGGCCGTCCCACCACAGCGTGCCCACGACACGCTCCGCGAACCGGGCGCACGCCGCCAGGCCGGGCAGCGGGCTCGCCGCGAGCGGCAGCTCGGCGCGGTAGACGCGGGCTCGCTGGGAATCGCGCGGTCTCGGGCTCGACATCGCCGGCCAGGGTAGGAGTCGCCTCGCGCTGGCCCGCGGCAGTGCGGGTCAGCCGAGATGCAGGTCGGTGCCGGGCGCCAGCGGCGTGGTGCCCCGCCCGCCGCCCATGATCCCGTGCTCGGCGCGCAGCGCCGCCATGCTGTCGTTGTGGCCGGAGTAGCTGTCCGGCTGGCGGACCATCCAGATGATTCCCTCGGCCGCGATCTCGCTCGGCTCCCAGCTCGAGTGATCCTGTCCGGGCGTGTTGGCGACGAAGCCCTCGGACGCGACCGGCACGTCGATGCGGAAGGTGTTCACGGCGATCGCGGCGTGGCGCAGCTGCTCGGCGGCCGCCACCGTGAGGTGCTCGAGCGCGATCTTTGCCATGCCGTACGCCATGAGGCCCGGGTAGTAGTTCAGCGCGGCGGCGGACGAGACGTTCACGATCCGCCCGCCACCTCGGGCCTTCATCGACGGGAGCACCGCCCGGATCGCGAGCAGCGGGGCGCGCAGGTCGACGTTCATCGTGAGGTCGAAGCGCTTCATCTCGAGCTCGAGATCACCGGGAAAGGTGATCGCCGCGTTGTTGACCAGCACGTCGACGCCACCGAACGCGTCGACGGTCTGGTCGACCAGCGACTCGACGTCGTCGTCGTTGGCCAGGTTCGTCGGCACGGCGATGGCGTCGCCGCCGGCGTCGGTGATGCGGCGCACGGTGGCGTCGATCGTCCCGGGCAGTCGGAGCGGCGCGTCGTCGGTGGCGCGGGCGGCGCACGCGACGCGCATCCCCTCGGCCGCGAGGGCGACCGCGGTCGCGGCGCCGACCCCGCGGCTGGCGCCGGTGACGACCGCGACCTTGCCGCGCAGGTCCATCGGCGGAGGTTATGCGCCCGGCTCGGTGGCGCCGAGGGCTGGCAGCTCCTGGTCGGCGTCGAGGTTCGAGGCGTACGGGTCGCCGAGCCGCTCGATCGCGCGCCAGCACCTCGTCGGCGTCGAACGCCAGCGCGCCCGGGTCGCCGGCGTCGAGGGCGTCGGAGACCTCGTCCCAGGTGACGGGCGCCGACACCATCGGTCGTGGCTGGGCTCGCAGCGAGTAGGCGGCGACGGTGGTCTTGTGCCGGTCGTTCTGGCTCCAGTCGACGAACACCCGGTTCGGACGCTGCTCCTTCGCCATGTTCACCGTGACGCGATCGGGAGCCCGCTTGGCGAGGAGCTGCCCGAGCCCGAGCGCGACGGCCTTCGTCTCGTCGGCGGTCGCGCCCCGCACGGGCACGGCGAGGTGCAGGCCCTTGCTCCCCGATGTCTTCACGACGCTTCGCAGGCCGAGGCTCGTGAGCGTCGACCGCAGCTCGAGGGCCACGCGGGCGCAGGCGAGCACGTCGGCGGGTGGTCCCGGGTCGAGGTCGAAGACCATCGACGTCGGGTGGTCCGGATCGGCGACGCGGGCCTGGAGGGTGTGGAGCTCGAGGGCCGCCAGGTTGGCCATCCACACGAGCGTCGCGGCGTCGTCGACGACGCAGGCGATGAGCCCGGGGTCGACCTGGCCGGTGTGGACCCACCGTGGCGCGTGGGAGGGGCATCGCTTCTCGAAGAACGAGTTGCCCCCGACGCCGTCCGGGAAGCGCACCATCGTGACCGCACGCCCGGCGAGATGGGGGAGCATCGTCGCCGCGACCTTCGAGTAGTAGGCGATGACGGCGGCCTTCGTCGCCCCGGTGGCGGGATAGAGGACCTTCTCGAGATTCGAGAGGGTGAGGTGGTGGCCCTCGACGTCGATCACGGCTTTGGATCCGGCCGCCACGTCTGCGAACCTAGTGGCATGCCCAGCGCCATCTGGACGGGGAGCATCAGCTTCGGGCTCGTCGCCGTGCCCGTGAAGGTCGTGTCCGCGACAAAGAGCCGCGACGTCCGCTTCAACCAGCTCGAGGAGGGCACGAACGCACGCATCCGCTACCGCAAGGTGTCGGAGGCGACCGGCGACGAGGTGACGAACGACCGGATCCGGAAGGGCTACGAGCTCTCACCGGGCCAGTACGTGGTCGTGGACGACGAGGAGATGCGCTCCCTCGCGCCGAAGGCGAGCCGGATGATCGAGATCGAAGACTTCGTCGACCTCGACGACATCGACCCGCTCTTCTTCGAGCAGCCGTACTACCTCGCCCCGGAGAGTGCCGCCCTGAAGCCCTACCGCCTCCTCGTCGAGGCGATGGCCGAGCTGCGCAAGGTGGCGATCGGCCGGGTCGTGATGCGCTCGAAAGAGAGCCTCGTGGCGATCCGCCCGCTCGACGGCGTGCTGTGCCTCGAGACGATGCGCTACGCCGACGAGGTGCTGCCCCGGGAGGGCCTGCTCCCCGAGGACGCCGCGCCGGCCGAGCCGTCCGAGAAGGAGATGGGGATGGCCCGCCAGCTCATCGAGGCGCTGGCCGGCCATTTCGAGCCCGAGCGCTACCACGACGAGTACCGGGAGCAGCTCCTCGGGCTGATCGACCGCAAGGCCGCCGGCGAGGAGATCGTGGCCGAGCCCGCGGTCGAGGAACCGGGGAAGGTCGTCGACCTGATGGCGGCGCTGGAGGCGAGCCTCGCCCGGGCAGGTGCCCCGGCCGCCGAGGACGAGGCCGCGAAGCCCGCCAAGAAGCGGGCGGCGCGGTCGCGGAAGTCCGCTTAGCTCAGGCGGCGCGCCGTGCGGCCACCGCGGCGGCGTGGTCCTCGACCGGCCAGCCGCAGGCCTCGCAGACCGGGCCGTCCTCGTCGGGCGCGGCGCAGGGCTCCCAGCGCACCGCCGCCGCCGGCTCGTCGTCTCGGATGAGGGTGGTGCTGTCCATGCGATCCTCCCAGCGAATCACACCAGTGTAATTTTGGGCGTCCCCGGGCCCGGTGACCCTCGGAGGGGACCACGGGGGTGTGACGGGGGAGTGGGGTCAGTCGGTGACCTGGACGCTGTGCCCGTCGGCCCAGGTGCGCAGCACGAGGTAGTCGCCGTGGAGGGCCCCGTGGTCGAAGTAGCCGAACGTGAGCGTCGTGCCCTCGTGGCCACACGTCGCCGGGAGCAGCTTCACCCGCTCGAACGCGTCGCGGATGCCGAGTCGGGTGAGGTGGTCGGCCCGGGCGAGCGCCTCGCCGAGGAGCCGGCCCATGTCGAGCGCGGCGCAGCCCATCGGCCCGACCGCGAGCTTCGGGAAGCGCTTGGCGAGGCGCCGCCGCCGGTCGTTGTCGTCGGCGACGACGTCGACGTACTCCCAGCCGGCCCAGCCGCCGCGCCAGTCGGGGCGTGCGTACCCGAACAGCAGCGCCGAGTTGGCGACGACCGGGACGTCCCAGCCGAGGGAGGCGAGCGCGAGGGCGACGGCCCGCGACGACACGCCGAGGCCGAGGTACACGAGCGCGTCCGGTCCGGCCCCGCGGAGGCGCTCGACGACCGGCGTGAGGTCCTCGGCGACGGGTGAGACCGTCGTGGCCCCGGCGATCTCGATCCCCGCGCCGACCGTGCTCGCCTCGAACCACTCGGCGTAGCGCCGACCGACCGGTGAGCGGTCCGAGACGACGGCGGCGCGACGCAGGCCGCGCGCCGCGAGGCGCTGCGCGAGCAGGACCGGCTCCTCCTCGAGCGAACCCACCTGATAGTGGAAGCCGAAGTGGCCGCGCGTGCGCTCCCCGCCCGTGTAGTTCAGGCAGCTCAGCTCGGCCGCGTCGGCGAGCGGCGCCACGATGAGCCCGTTGTCGCTGATCGAGGGGCCGATGATCGCCAGGCATCCCGCGGCCTCGAGATCCCGGAAGCCGCCGACGACCGCGTGCTCGGTGCCGGCGGGCAGCCCGGTCGCCTCGGCCCGCAGGAACTCGAGGTCCCGGTCGACGCGCCCGCCACCGCTCGCCTCCTCGACGCCGAGGCGGATGTTCGACTCGAAGTCCTCGCCGCCGTCGGCCTGCGGAAAGTCGAACAGCAGCCCGATCCGGACGGGCGCCGCCTTGAACATCTACTTCGAGAGCGCGGTGCGCGTGTAGTCGACGACCGCCTTGAGCTGCGCCGGCGTCAGCGCGGTCGCGAAGCCGGGCATGATCCCGCGCCCGTTGGCGACGAAGGTGACCTGGTCGGCCTCGTTCGGAAAGTCGTGGAGCACCGCCCCACCCGAGAGCTGGGGCCCGATGGCGCCGCCGCCGGTGACGCCGTGGCAGCTGGCGCAGTTCGCGGAGAACAGAGCCGCGCCGGACAGCGTCGTCGAGCCGCTGGCCGAGCCGCCGTAGCCGCCTGGGCCGCCGCCTGAGTTCACGAACAACAGGAGCACGAACGCCGCCACGCCGACCACGGCGAGGACCTCAACGGCGTTGACGAAGCGACGGAACACGGGCTCAGAAGGTGGGGAGCGGCGATGAGGTGAAGAACCACACGCTCGACGTCACGAACACGCCGACCAGCGCGGCGAACACCAGGCCGCCGGCGACGGGCAGCACCCAGCCGGGCAGGCCCTTCACGCGCACACCGAGGACCTTGATCGTGAACGCGCCGTAGAAGGCGCAGCCGAAGATGCCGTGGAGCAGCACCCGGGCGTTCATGGTCTCGAAGCCGAAGGAGTACAGGCACTGGTACGCAACCGGCAGCGTGACGAGGAAGGCGACCGTGCCCGTGAGGCGGTGCGCGTCTCCGAGCCACGCCGGCTCCCGCTTGGGGATCGAGATCTTGCCGTACATGCGCGCGGCGAAGAGCAGCTGGAGGGTGGCAAGCGCGACCGCGAGCGTCGCGAACCACACCTTGAGCTCGATCATCCCCGAGAAGAACAGCGGGTACGACTTGAGTGTCGGCGTGTGCTCGTTGGCGTAGACGCCAAGCGCCACGGCGACCGCGGCGCCGAGCACCAGCATGATGAGCAGCTTCGTGGTGGTCGAGAGTCCCGCTCTGGGCTCGGCCGTCTGTGCCGGTGCGGTCATGCCCCCCTCCCCGTGTGCGGGCATCCTGCCCCGCGCCGGCGGGCGCCACAAGGTCCTGGAGGGCGCGGCGGTCGGTGCCGCCTAGTGTCCGACGCATGGCGGAGCTCGCCGCGACGGTGCAGCGCATGGACCCGGGGTGGCCGCCGGTGCTCATCGCCGTGGTCGTCGGCGTGCTCGTGCTGGCCATCGTGGTGGTGACCACGATGTTCCGGCGACTGCACGCCGCGGTGCGCGACCAGCGGGCGCGTCCCCCCGGGGGCGACTGGTGAGCGAGGTGCCGGGGAGTGGGCCGCCCGCGCTCGGGCTGGACCGCCGGGTCGTCGCCGACCTCCTCGACACCTTCTGGTCGACGCTCGTCGACTGGTCGGCGATTCGGCCGGGGACGCGGCGGGCGAGCCGCTTCCGGGCCTTCGGTGCCGGGAGCGCGATCTGCTTCCCGGTCGCCGCGCTCTTCGGCGAGCGCTACATCGAGCTCGGGGCGGGGACGGTCGTCGGCCCCTACGTGTCGCTGTCAGCGGGCGTGTCGCCGGCGCACGACCTCGGGGACGAGGCCGTGGTGCGCATCGGGAACCGCTGCCTCATCGGCAAGGGCACCGGCATCGTCGGCCACGAGCGCATCGAGATCGGCGACGACGTCTTCACCGGCCACCACGTGTACATCACCGACGCGAACCACGGCTACGAGGACCCGCGCCTGCCGATCGGGCAGCAGTTCGCGCCCTCCAAGCCGGTGAGCGTCGGTGAGGGTTCCTGGCTCGGGCACGGCGCGATCGTGCTGCCCGGCGCCGACATCGGCCGGCACGTGGTCGTTGGCGCGGGGTCGGTCGTGACCGGCGCGCTGCCCGACTACTGCGTCGCCGTCGGGAACCCAGCGCGGGTGGTGCGCGACGCGCCGCGCGATCAGCCGCGCGCCGACGCCGGCGAGGGATAGCTCGGGGGTCGGCTGCCCGGCGGCAGGGAGTCGAAGATCGTCACTGAATGCGCGGTGTCGAAGAGGCCGACGTTCGCCGGCCACTGGCCGGGCAGGTAGCGGCGACCGTCGAGCGCGTACCGGTACATCCCCTTGCCGACGTCGCCGACCTCGTCCGGACCGGTCGCGTTGGGATCCCACCAGATCACGGTGAGGTCATCGCCCCACGTGTAGTCGGTCCCCGGCCAGATCCCGTGGTGGCCCCACGAGGTGTGCAGCACCGTCGGCGACGTCGTGGGCGACGACGGATAGCTGAAGAGCCCGTCACGGAACGTCTGGGCGGTGAGGTGCGGCCCGGCGAGGTGCACGCCGGTGAAGAAGATGAGGGGTGACTGGACCAGCACCTGGTACGTCTTGGCCTCCGGTCCGACGCCGAACTGCCAGCGCAAGACGTTGGCGAACTCGTTGGCGGCGTCGGTCGTCCGAGCGGGCAGCAGCGACACGCCGAAGGCGTGTGCCCACTGACGCTGGTCGTAGGTGCGGCCGAACACGGCCGTGTCCGTGTACGCGTATCCGAGGACGACCCACTCGGGGAAGTAGTTCTGTGCGGTGGCCTCCTGGGTGAGGAACGACGGGAAGATCGGGTCCCCGGCGAGCACGACGCTCGTCACGTGGCCCTTCTTCAGCGCCGCGATGAGCGTGCGCGCGATCTCCTGGGCCTGGTTGAGGTCGAGCTGGTACTTCAGGTCCACGGCGATCTTGGTGCCCGAGCGGGCGAGCACCGACGCGAACTCCTTGTACGTGGCGTCGAAGATCCCTGTCCCGTCGTCGAAGCGGACGACCCCGAAGCGGCGGACCTGGCGGCGCAGCTTCGGATCCCCGGCGCGGGAGGCGTCACGGCCGGCGAGCTGGGTCTGCACGAACTGCGCCCACGACACCGCCGCCTGATCGGGCGCCGCGAGGGTGGGCCACACGTACGGCGTGTTCGTCTGCAGGAACCCGGTCGTCTCGGCGAGGACGCAGTCGCCCAGGCACATGACGCCGCGTGCGGCGAGCTCCTGGGCGTACGCCGCCGTCTCGCTCGGCCCGCCGAAGGACGCGAAGGCGTGAAGCTGCGTCGCTGCGCGGATCGCGTCCGCTTTCGCCGCGACGTCGTCGTCGGGTGATCCGCTGGCCTTCAGCGGGACCAGCTTGATCTTGCGGCCGTACGTCTCGTAGTGCGACTCGAAGAAGTCGACGTAGGCCTGCGTGGTGTGCAGCTCGGCGTCGAGACTGGCCTCGCTGTCGCTGTTGTTGAAGAAGGTCTGCTGCAGGATGTCGGGCTGGGTCTGGTAGACGGCGATGGTGATCGTCGTCGCGGTGACGCCCGGCGCGGTCGCGCCGCCGTTGTTGCCGTGGAAGGGCGGCACGCACGGCGGTGCGTAGGTGAGCGGCACGGCGACCCGACCGGTCGTCGTGTCGCAGTTCGGCCCCCAGTTGACGTGCAGCCCCCGCGCCTGAGCCTCGCTGAAGGTGAGGGGCAACGCGCTCGTCGACGGGCGGGGCGCGCTCGACGACGAGCCGGTCCCCGGCGCGACCGCGGCGATGATCCCGATCGCCGCGACGACGGCGACGAACGGGCCGTAGCGGGCGAGGACGGTGGTGGGGGACGGGCGAGCCCGGCGACGCGGCGCAGTCACGGCGAGGCGGGCACACGATCGAGACGCCCGGACGAGCGGCGGCACGCGGTACCCGTCGCGTGATCATACGAACACGGGGCGCGTCTGTCCGCGCACCGGCTGCACCTGCCGGCGATCAGGTCGCGCTCACGCCGCCCCGGTTGGCCCGGCCCAGGTACGCGTCCACGACGGCGGGATCGTGCGCCACGTCGTCGGGTGCGCCGGAGGCGATGACGGCGCCGAGATCGAGGGCGATCCACCGTGGCGCGACGCGGCGGAGGAACCCGAGGTCGTGCTCGATGACGACGAGGCTCGCGCCGAGGTCGTCGCGAATCCGCTGCAACAGGGGCGCGAGCGCCTCCGCCTCTGCGTGGGTGATTCCGCTCGATGGCTCGTCGAGCAGCAGCACATCGGGGCGCTGCGCGACGACGGCCGCGAGGTCCACGATCCGCCGGCTGCCCGTCGAGAGCTCGCGCACGAACTTGTCGGTGTAGTCGCCGAGGCCGAACACCTCGATCAGCTCGCCGACTCGGTCGTGCACGGCCCGCTCCGACTCGGCGACGGCGGGTAGGCGCAGCGCGGCCGCGATCGGGTCACGGACGTCGACCCAGTCCTCGAGGGCGACCGCGATGGTCTCGGCGACGGTGAGCGCCGGGAACAGGCGCGCGTCTTGGAACGAGCGGCCCAACCCTTCGTGGGCGCGGGCGGCCGCACCGCGCCGAGCGAGCGGCACACGCCGTCCGGCGTCGTCGACGAGCGAGACGGCGCCGTGGTCCGGGGCCTCAAAGCCGCTCACGACGTCGAAGAGCGTGGTCTTGCCCGCGCCGTTCGGTCCGAGCAGCCCGACGATCTCGCCGCGGCCCACGGTGAACGAGACGTCGTCGAGCGCGAGGTTGCCGCCGAAGCGCTTCGAGACGCCGTCGACGACGAGCCGGGCCCCGTTCTGCTCGGCGCGGCGTGCGGCGTCCCCGGTGGCGGTCGTGCGCACGGCGGACGACCCTGCGACCCCCTCGAGGAAGACCGACCGGAGCAGGTCAGGCCGCTCGAGCAGCTCGGATGCCGGGCCGTCGAAGCGGATCCGCCCCTTCTCCATGAACGCCGCCCGGTCGGCGACCTCGAGCGCCAGATCCGCCGACTGCTCGACGAGCAGCACCGCCGTCCCGGCGGCGGCGAGCGCGCGCACGACGTCGAGGAGGGTGGCCACGACCCCGGGCGCCAGCCCGAGGGACAGCTCGTCGATGAGGAGGAGGCGGGGCGCCGCCACGAGCGCCATCGCCAGGGCCAGCATCTGCTGCTGGCCGCCGCTCAGCGTGCCGGCCGTCTCGTCGAGCCGTCCGGCGAGCATCGGGAACGGCTCGAGGGCGCGCGCCGTCGCCGCCCGGGCGTCGGCCGGTCGGTGCCGCTGCGTCCACGCGGCGAGGCGCAGATGTTCGGCCACCGTCAACGATGGGAACGTCGCGGCACCGCCCGGGACCGAGGAGAGCCCCCGTGCCGCGATCTGGTCGGCGCGCCGACCGATGAGCTCCTCGCCGTCCAGGCACACGCTCCCGTGCCGGGAGCGCACCACGCCGGCGACCGCGCCGACGAGGGTCGACTTGCCCGCGCCGTTGGTCCCGAGGAGGGCCACGATCTCACCGGGGTTCACGTGCAGCGCGGCGCCGACGACGACGGGCACCCCGTCGTAGCGCACCTCGAGGTTGCGCACCACGAGGCGCGCGCCCTCCGCCGGCGTGTCGCCGACGGGCTCGGGTGCGATCGCCGGCTCGTCGACCAGCGACCCGACACGCACGCCACGGCGCGCCGCGACGCGCCGCAGCACGAGGTCTCGGATGTCGGCGAGCGCGCCCCCCAGCCCGCCGGGGAGCACGAGCAGCACGGCGAGCAGCCCCGCGCCGGTGGCGAGGATCTGCCACTCCGGTGCGAGGAAGTACTGGGTCCCGTACAGGTACGTGGCGCCGATGAGCGCGCCGGGGATGGACCCGAGCCCACCGATGACCGCCATCGCGAACACCTGCAGGCTCGCCTGGGGCTGGTAGGGGCCGAGGTCGAGGCCCGACTGCTGATACACGAAGAGCGCGCCGGCGAACGCCGCGAGGAAGCCCGAGAACCCGAGCGCGAAGAGCAGGAGCCGACGGCTGCCGACCCCGTAGGCCTCGGCGGCGCGTTCGTTCTCACGCACGGCCACGATCGCCCGACCGGTGCGGCTGCGCCGCACGCCGTACGCCATCACCATCGCGAGCGCGAGCCCCGCGAGGCAGAGGTAGTAGAAGCGCGTGTCGGTGTCGACGGCGATCACGCCGAAGAGCGGCGGGCGCGCGATCCGCAGCGGCGGCAGCCAGTTGAGTGCATGACCCGGCCCGAAGTAGCTCGAGTTCAACAGCCAGTCCGACGTCATGAGCGCGAACGCGAGAGACGTCACCGCGAGGGTGAGGCCCTGGCGGCGCAGCGCAGGCAGGCCGATGAGCACCGCCAGCAGTGCGCCGACCACGCCGGCGAGGATCAAGCCGAAGGACAGGTCCCAGCCGAGGCGTGCCGTGACGGCCCCCGACACCGCGGCGCCGACGCCGACGAACGCCATCTGGCCCAGGCTCACCTGCCCGCCCCAGCCGGTGAGCACCACGAGCGAGCAGCCGATGATCGCGAAGATGAGGATCGCGGCCGCGAGGTTCAGCTTGCTCGCCGGCAGCGCGACGGGGACCAGGAGGAGCACCCCGGCGACCGCCGCGAGCACGATCGCGTGGATGGCGCGCACCTCGGGGACGCGACGCAGCGCCGACGGGATCGGCCGGACCTCCCGCGCCGCCTGCCAGCTGGACACGTCTCCCTCGCGGACGCGCCCCGTTCCCGTCCCGCCCGTGACGAGCAGCCCGACGACCACGACGACGAACAGCACCGGATCGACGTACGCGGTCTGGTGCCAGTGCCACACCACCGCCTGCTCGACGATGCCGAGCATGATCGCCGCGCCGACAACGGTCGGGAGTCGCTCCATGCGACCGATGACCGCGGCGGCGAGGGCGCGCAGCAGGATCGCCGGTCCGAGGACCTGCCCAATCGGCAGACCGACGATCCCGGCCCGGAGGAACACCGCCAGGAAGGCCAGCACGGTGGCGATGACCCACACGACGGTGTGGAGCCGCCGAACCGGGATGCCGAGCGACGCGGCCCGGTCGGCCCGCTCGGCGCCGGCCCGGATGGCGATGCCGATGTCGCTGCGCCGGAGGAACAGGGCGAGCGCAACGAGGACGATCGGGACGATCACCACCGCGACGATGTCGGTGCCGCCGAACACGATCGGGCTGATCGTGACGTGCAGGTCGAACGGCGCGGGCACCGCGGCACCGGTGAGGTTGAAGTAGCGGGGAAGCAGCAGCGCGCCCGCGGCGAGCACCTGGGCGATCCCGATCGTCGCGACGCTGAGGATCAACCGCGGTGAGTTCGCGAACCGACGCACGAGGAGCAGCTCGACGGCCGCGCCGACGAGCAGCGCCGCGGCCAGGCCGACCACGAGCGCCACCCACCAGCTCAGCGCCAGGGTGCTGACCATCAGCAGAACGGCGAGCGTCGCCGGGACGGACCCGAGGTCTCCCGCCGCGAAGTTGATGACGCGGTTGGCTCGCCACACGAGCGCGAGCCCGAGCGCGACGAGCGACGTGAGCGAGCCAACGATCGCGCCCTGCACGAGCACGCCCGTCGGGACACGCCAGGCGGCGATCGCGAAGAGCAGCACGGCGAGCGCCGCCGCGGCCGGGCCGTAGCGGCGCACGGCGGTCACGCTCCCCGAGTGTAGGGAGAACCGTCCGCGCGTCAGCTCAGGTCGCGGCGACGAACGCCGCGACCACGCGCGCCAGCTCCTCGCCCGCGTCCTCCTGCAGGAAGTGACCGGCGCCCGTGATCGTCGTGTGCGGCTGCCCCTGGCATCCCGGGATGTCGCTGCGCAGCACGCGGTCGGCACCCTTCGTGATCGGGTCGTGGTCGCTGAACGCCGTGAGGAAGGGCTTGGTCCAGGACCGCAGCGTGTCCCACGCCGCTCGGTTGGCGTCGGACGCCGGGTCGTCCGGACGGCTCGGGACGAGCAGCGGGAACTGGCGCACACCCGCCTTGTACGTGTCGTCGGGGAACGGCGCGTCGTACGCGGCGACGACGTCGGGCGCGAGCTCGGTCGTGCAGCCGCCGTTCACGATCGGGCCGACGTCGAACGTCGGCGTCTCCTGGGAGAAGCGCTGCCACGCCCGGAACGCGTCACCCGGGTCGCGGTCGCCCGTCGGCAGGAAGGTGTTGGCCGCCACCACGCGTGCGAATCGATCTGGGTGCTCCGCGACGAGGCGGAGACCGATGAGCCCGCCCCAGTCCTGTCCCACGAGCGTCGCCTCGCGCAGGTCGAGCGCGGCGAGGAGCGCGGCCATCCAGTCGACGTGGCGCTGGTAGGTGTAGTCGTCACGCGCCACGGGCTTGTCGGATCGACCGCACCCCACCAGGTCGGGCGCGACCGTGCGGAGCCCCGCGTCGACGAGCACCGGGATCATCTTCCGGTAGAGAAAGGACCAAGACGGCTCGCCGTGCAGCAGCAGCACGCCCGGCGCGTCGGCGCGCCCCTCGTCCAGATAGTGCACCCGTAGCTGCTTGCCGTCACCGTCCGGGACCGAGGCGTAGTGGGGCGCGTACGGGAAGCCGGGCAGCCCCACGAAGCGGTCGTCGGGAGTCTGCAGCACGTCCATCACGGCGCCTCCTGCGGGCGAACGCCGCCGGGGCCTGGCCTGGTCGGCGGGACCGCCGACGTTACGCTCCGCACGTGGTGGACGAGCCCGATCGTCCCGACCCCACCGCGCCCGAGCCGTTCGACGGGCCGGTCGCCGATCCCACGCCCGCGGTGGTGCCGGGGAGGCGCGCCGCCCGCCGCCACGACCGCCTCCGCCAGCTCCGGCGACGCCGCGTGCTCCTCGGGGTGGGTGCGGCCGCCGTCCTGGTGCTGGGTGGTGGGGCCGCGGCGCTCGCGCTCTCCGGCGGGGGGTCGTCGAAGCCCGCCGCCCACCGGGCGCGACGGCCGGTGGCCGCGGTCCCGACGACCGTGACGACCAGCCCGGTCCCGACGACCGCGGTGCCGAAGTCGTCGAACCCGAACGTCGCGCTCGCCCAACAGTACGACGGCGTCTACGTCGGGACGTACACGAACGTGACCGAGCACACCTCGGGGACGGCGACGCTCGAGCTGCGGATCGATCCGAATGCCGGCACGCTCGCCGTGAACTTGAACCTGACCGGGGACCTGTACGGCTCGCAGGCGAGCACGCAGGTCCATTCCATCCAGGGGACGATCCAGCTGAGCAACCCGTCGGCTCCCGTCGTCATGCAGACCCAGAACTTCGGGCGGGTGACGGGCCAGCTCTCGGGTCTGTCCATCGTCCTCACCGCGGCGGACGTACCCGACGCGCAGGTGCACACCTTCCAGCTGAACGGCCAGCTGCGGTCCGATCGCAAGGGCTTCGACGCGACGTTCATGATCGGCTACCGAGACGGGCGGACGGCGCAGGGCACGGCCAGCGTGTTCTGCTCGGTGACGGGGAGCCGGCCGAGCCAGGTCGGCACGATCTGCGCCAGCGCCTGACGGCGCGCCCGGCGCCGCGCCCAGGAGGCCGCGCCTAAGGTCGTGCGGCACCACGGAGCCCGGGAGGACGGCGATGCGCTTCGACGACAAGGTCGCGGTAGTCACGGGCGCCGGCCGCGGGATCGGCGAGTCCTACGCCAAGGCGCTGGCGGGCGAGGGCGCGAAGGTCGTCGTCGCCGAGCTCGACGCCGACGCCGGGGAGCGCGTCGCGAAGGAGATCGAGCAGGCCGGTGGGACCGCCACGGCCGTCGCCACCGACGTGGCGAGCGAGGACTCGACACTGGCGATGGGACGGGCCGCGACCGAGGCCTTCGGCGGCGTCGACTACCTCGTGAACAACGCCGCGATCTACGGCGGGATGGAGCTGTACGGGCTCACCACCATGCCGATGGACTACTGGACGAAGTTCATGTCGGTGAACATGACCGGTGCGGTGCTCTGCACGCGCGCGGTGTTCGGCTCGATGGCCGAGCGCGGCGGAGGCGCGATCGTGAACCAGTCGTCAACCGCCGCCTGGATGGGCGCCGGCTACTACGGCATCGCCAAGCTCGCGATGCACGGCATCACCCAGTCCTTCGCCCGCGAGCTCGGCCCCATGGGGATCCGAGTGAACGCGATCGCCCCCGGGCCCACAGACACCGAGGCGACCCGCTCGACAGTCCCGAAGGAGATCATCGACCAGCTCCTCGTCACGATGCCGCTCGCCCGCATGGGTCAGCCTGAAGACATGGCTGACGCCTGCCTGTTCCTCCTGTCCGACGCCGCCGCGTGGATCACGGGTCACGTCCTGAACGTCGACGGCGGCCAGATCATGCGCGTGTGATCGACGGCCTGCTCGCCACGTCACGCGCGCCGATCGGCATGCGCTGAGCCGTGCCCCACGTCATCTTCGTCTGCACCGGCAACGCCGCCCGATCGGTCATGGCCGGCGCGATCCTCGCGACGCACCTCGACGACGTCGAGATCACGACCGCCGGCACGCACGTGGTCGAGGGCATGCCGATGAGCTGGCGGACACGGGAGGCGCTCGCCGGTCTCGACGTCGAGGCGCCACGCCACCGCAGCACACAGCTCCGGGCCGAGGACGTGGCGCGCGCCGACCTCATCGTCGGGCTCGCGCGCGAGCACGTGGCCTACATCCGCCGACGACACCCCGAGGCCGCGCCGCGCACCGGGACGCTCCAGCGACTGGCCCGCAACCTCCCCGGCACGTCGGGAGTGTTCGCCGACCGGGTCGCCTCGCTGCACCTCGACGACGCGGTCCTCGAGCCCTGGGAGGACGTCGAGGATCCCGCCGGCGGGGACCTGCCGGAGTTCGAGGCGTGCGCCGCCGAAATCCAGGCTCTGCTCCAGCCCCTGGCGCCGATCCTCGGCGCGGCTGACGGGTCCGACCCGTCGGTCCGCCGGGCCTGATCGGATGCGCGCGCTCCTGCGGCGGGTGAAACACCGTGTCGGTCAGATCCCGCTGGTCCGTCACCTGCTATGGCCGGAGCCGCGCCAGTCGTGGTGTCGCACCGCCTCGTACCGCTCGATCGACGCCACGCTCGAGCCGATGGCCGCGACCGCCGACGTCGTGGAGATCAGCGGCGGCGCGTTCGCCGACCTCGGCTGGCGCAGCTACGAGCGCCTGACCTACCCCGACTTCGACCTGTGCGACCCCGTGGCGCACGACCAGTACGACGTGGTTGTCTGCGACAACATCCTCGAGCACGTCATCGACCCGGTCACGGCCGTCCGGACACTGCACGCGCTCTGCCGCCCCGGTGGGCTCGTGGTGATCGTCACGCCCTTCCTCTATCTCGTGCACGAGGCGCCCGCCGACTATTGGCGCTTCACGCCCGACGGCCTGCAGCGCCTGATCGAGCACGCGGGCTTCGAGGACGTCGTCGTCGAGTCGTGGGGCAACCGAACCGCGGCCGTGAGCCACCTCCTGAAGCCGATCATCGTCGAGTCTCGGCTGCTCCCGAGGCGCAACCGACCGAACTACCCGGTCATGGTGTGGGGCTTCGGCCGCCGGCCCGCGGCCTGACCTCGAACGGACCGCCGCTCAGGGCGGGCTTGGCGGCTCAGCGCTCCCGCGACGATTCGGTGTCGCACGGGACGATCCCGGCGTGCGGACGCTCGGCCAACCACCGAAGTCGCTACGACCTGAACGCGACGCTGTCGATCATGCCGCGAGGTCGCGTCGAGCCGTGTGCAGCTGGACGCCGAGGATCAACTCGGCGACGCCGTGGAAGATGGCGTACAGGCCAAGGATTGTGACAAGAAGAAGCACGGACCGGTCGGGGTTGCCGATCGCCCACGCGCCCAGGGCGATCGAGATGATCCCAGCGAGCAGCGTCAGCCACCAGCCTTTGACGTTCGTGTTGGTCAGCGCGATCAGGACTTCGACGATGCCGTGCAGCAGCAGATACCACGCGACAAAGATCGAGACCACGAGAATTGTCGGAGCCGGCCACACGAGCGCTCCAATCCCGGCGCCCAGCGCGGCGAGGGCACCGACGATCGCCAGGACTCGCCATGCTCCGGAGGTCATGTCGGAGATCACGAAGAGCGCGATGGCACCCATCCAGAACACGATCGCGATGAAGATGACCGTGATCGAGATCGACGTCACGCGATAGGAGAGCAACATGAAGCCCAGTAGGAGCCAGACAACCCCGGTGATGATGAAGAGGAACCAACCACGCGCGTAGGTCTCGGTCACCTCTCTCTCGAGCTGTCCTAGCTGTCCTCTAGCCATGAGCCGCCCTCCTGAAAGTGGCGCGAGTCCGCGACGAGGATTATGACCCCGATACGTCCGGCCCGTCGTGGTGGGACGGCGTCCCTCGCACGGAAGACCCGACGCTCGAGGACCAGCTGGATTTGAAGGAGGCAACGAGATGACACAGCCCGCGCAGGATCCGCACCGTCTAGCCGTAAAGCCGCTGCACAGTCCCTTCGTTCTCCAAAACGAGGCGCAACGCGCCTCGGACTTTCAGCTGCGCATAGCTGATGCGATCACCGCGTTTGCCGGCTCGATGAACTTCGTCTACATCCACGCGATCGTCTTTGCTCTGTGGATGCTGTTCATTGAGTCAAGCCCTTGGCCGACGCTGACGCTAATCGTCTCGCTTGAAGCGATCTTTCTATCGACCTTCGTGATGATCGGCCAGAACCGTCAAGGTGCTTTCCAGCAGGCCAAGGCAGACCATGACTTCGCAACCGGGGAACAGGAGCTCAAGTCCAACACCGAGCTCACGCGGGCAATCCACCAGCTCACGACCGAGATCCACGACCGCATTGTCACGGCGCCCTGAGAACAGGTGCACCACGAGTCGGGCGCACGTCCGTCTCACGTTCGGCGCAGATCAGTGATACGGGGAGCGTCACATGCGGGATCTCGTCGGGCGGTCGCATCATTGACACCGAGACCGCGACCGGCGAAGTTGTGATCGCCGACTGCGATAGCAGCGTCTGGCGACGCCGACGACACTGGTTGTGACCGCCGCGTTCAGTGGGTAACGCGCTCGTCGGGTACGACGAGTGGCTTCTTGCCGTAGCGGGGGGTCCTCTGTCTATGAACTTGTCACTGAGTCTCGGCGCGGATCGGGTTTCCGAGTCCACGGGCGTACTGCCCGGTCTCCTCCGCACGCCCTCTGACCTGCGGTTTCGAGACCTGGCCGGCCCGGCGCGCCCCTGCACCGACTCCAACAACTGATATACCGTCAGATTTAGTGACAGGGGGGAGCTGCGCGGCGTGACGTCCGTACAGCGCGTGCTCGATGGGACGGCGGACGAGGGTCCCAGCGCGGTCGCTGCGCTCCAGCTTCGCGACATCACGGTGCGCTTCGGTGGGATCACCGCCCTCGACGGGGTCGCGCTCGACGTCGGCGCCGGCGAGGTCTGCGGGCTCATCGGGCCCAATGGCGCAGGCAAGACGACACTCTTCGACGTCATCTCCGGGGTCCGGGCATCAGACGACGGCACCGTCACGCTCGAGGGACAGGACGTCACCCGCAAGTCGTCGGTGCAGCGGTCCCGCCGCGGGCTGCACCGGACCTTCCAACGAGTCCAGGCGTTCGGGTGGTTGAGCGTCGAAGACAACGTGCTCACCGCCCTCGAGTGGCGCGGCGGGGGTGGCGGGCTGCTCGCCGATCTCGTCGCCGCCCCGTCGCGCCGCCACCGCGAGCGCGACCGCCGGCAGCGCGTGGCAGAGGTCCTCGCGCTGTGCGGGCTCACCGGGGTCCGCGAGGAGATGGCGAGCGCGCTCCCGATCGGGCTGGCGCGGATGATGGAGCTCGCCCGCGCCATCGTCGATCCGCCCCGCGTCTTGCTCCTCGACGAGCCGACCTCGGGGCTCGACGACACCGAATCGGCGCGCCTCGGCGAGCGGATCCAGCAGATCCGACGCGAGAAGGCCTGTGCCGTCCTGCTCGTGGAGCACAACGTGGGCTTCGTGATGTCGCAGTGCGACCGCGTCGCCGTCCTCGATCTCGGGCGGATCCTGACCGTCGGCAAGCCCCAGGAGGTGCAGGCCAACCCGGCGGTGCGCAACGCCTATCTGGGCGAGTAAGGCAAATGAGCTCATCAACAACTAAGGGGGGAACCGTGAAACGAAGAAGGTGGATCGCAACCGCGACCGTCGTCGCCACGGCCAGTGCCTTCGGCCTGGTCGGTGCGCTGTCGAACGGGACGGCCGGCGCGCAGGCCCAGGTCCGCGGCGTCACCGCCAACTCGATCACCGTGGCCGGACTCTCGCAACAGACGCAGTTCACGGCGAACGAGCTGAAGACCGGCGCAACGGCCGCGTTCAACGTCGTGAACAGCAAGGGCGGCGTCTTCGGTCGCAAGATCAACTACGTCGAGAGCGCCGACGACCAGGGCAGCGTCACGACCGCCCTGAGCCAGGCGCAGCGGCTCGTGGAGCAGGACCAGGTCTTCGCGATCGTTCCGGTCCTGTCGCCGTACGTGGACCAGGCGGGCCCGTACCTGGCGCAGCAGAAGGTGCCCTTCTTCGGTTGGGGCATCGACGCCGCGTTCTGCAAGAACAACTACGCGTTCGGGTTCACCGGCTGCATCGTGCCGCCGCCGAGCATCCCGACGACCGGGACGACCTGGGGCGCGCTGATCAACCAGTACTTCAAGGATCACGGCAGCCCGAACGGTGCCAAGGGCAAGACCGCGGCGGTCATCTCCGAGGACAACGCCACCGGCAAGACCGGCGCCACGGTCATCGAGGCGCAGGTCAAGAAGGCCGGGTTCAAGGCGGTCTACGTGCAGTCCACGCTGCCGCCGGTGCCGCCGGGTGACTACTCGCCGTACATCAACGCGATGCTGACGGCAAACAACGGCAAGCCGCCCGACGCGATCTTCCTGACGACGTCGGTGCCCAACACCACGCAGCTCGTGGTGAAGCTGCCCGCGGCTGGCTACACAGGCGTGGCCACGAACGCGGTGCTGTACGACCCGCGTGCGGTGTCGCTCACGAAGGGCAACTTCGAGTTCACGCAGTTCGACGTGCCCGAGGACACGGCCAACGCCTCGATGCAGCAGATCGTGAAGAACATCCAGGCGGTCGGTGGCCCGAACGTGCAGATCACCCAGGGCATGCTCTCGGCCTACTTCTCTGCCGACGCGTTCGTCGCGGTCCTGAAGAAGACGGGGAAGAACCTCACGCCGGAGGCGTTCGCCGCGGCGATGAAGAACTTCACCTACCAGATCCCGACGGTGGTCGGTCCGACGAGGTACCCGGCGGCGCAGACCGAAGGTTCACCGTGCGGCGCGCTCGTCACGAGCGACGGGACGAAGTACAGCGTGTCGGTGCCGTTCAGCTGCTACACGGACTTCAACTACAAGACAGGAAAGAACCTCAACTTCTAGCGACAAGTCGGCGGACGGTGGCCGGGCCTGTGTGGTCCGGCCACCGTCGCCGGCACGACCTTGACGCGACCGCCGCCGTGGGGGCTGACGGGTGCAGAAGTTCCTGAACTTCCTGATCTCTGGGACGGTCACGGGCGGCATCTACGCGCTCATGGCCTCCGGGCTCGTCCTCACCTACGAGACGTCCGGCATTTTCAACTTCGCTCACGGCGCCGTCGCGTTCGTGACCGCGTACTTCTACTACCAGCTCCACACCGGCCAGGGAATCCCGGTCGTCCCCGCGGCCGCGATCAGCGTCCTGCTCTTCGCGCCCGCGCTGGGGCTGCTCCTCGACCGGATCATGCTGCGCCGGCTCTCCACCGCGCCGGTGTACGCGCGCATCGTCGGCACGATCGGGCTGCTCGTCGCGTTGCCGCAACTCGGCCTCTGGGTCGTGGAGACCGTCGCCGACGACTTGTTCGGCTCCAACCTGCCCAAGATCGCGGACATCGGCGCCGGCGGGTCGGCACCTGGGCTCGGCCCGTTCCCGCCCACGGTGTTTCGGTTCGGCTGGATCGGGCTGCCAACCGTCCATCTCGACAGCGACCAGCTGTCCGTGTTCGCGGCGGCCCTGATCGCCGCGGTGGTCTTGTGGTTCATCGTGCGGCGGACACGTATCGGACTCGAGATGCGCGCGGTCGTGGATCGGGACAGCCTCGCGTCGCTGCGTGGGATCAACCAGCGGCGCACCTCGGGCATGGCCTGGGCCCTCAGCTTCTTGCTCGCTGGGCTGGGCGGCATCCTGATCGCTCCGATCTTCCAGCTGAACCCCGACTTCATCACGCTCGTCGTGTTCGGCTCGTTGTCGGCCGTCTGCCTGAGCGGGCTGCGCTCCATCCCGATCGCCTTCGCCGGGGGCCTCGCCCTCGGCGTCGTCCAAGACCTCGTGGCCGGCTACGGCAACAGCTTTCTGCCGCACTTCCTCAACAACCTGAGCGGCTTCCGCTCGGCCATCCCGTTCCTCCTCACGCTCGCCCTCGTGTTCCTCATACGCGAGGCGCCGTCAGAGGAGGCGCCGCAGCCAGACCATCGCGCCGGCGTCCCCACATGGCGACGCCGGCTCCCCTGGATCATCGGGACCCTCGTGCTGCTGGCGTTCGCGCTGCAGTGGACGGGCGTCCCCGCTCTGCAAGCCGACAGCTACGAGCAGGGGATCATCGCCCAGGGGATCGTGTTCGGCATCATCTTCTTGTCGTTCGTGGTCGTCACCGGGCTCGGCGGCATGGTGAGCCTGGCGCAAGCGGCCTTCGTCGTCGCCGGCGGTTTCGCCGCGGGATGGGCCCTCGACCGCAACTGGGGCATCAACGCGCCGCTCATCGCCAGCCACGGCCACCTGAACTTCGCCATCGCGGCGCTGATCGGCGGACTGGCGGGAGCGGGTCTCGGGCTCCTCGTCGCGCTGATCGTGGCGTGGCGCCGCCTCGGCGCGGTCGCGCTCGCGATCGCCACGTTCGCGCTCGCGTTCTTCCTGTCGCTCGTGCCGTTCGACACCCAGGCCATCGCGCACGGCAACGTCGGCTACACGATCCCGTCCCCGTCGCTCAGCATCCCGGGTCTCAACTGGCTGAACCGCCAGCTCGTCTCCGGTGCCGGCGGCCATCTCGACTTCTCGCAACCCGGTGACGAGGTGGTGCTCGTCCTCGCGCTGTTTGGCCTCGTCACACTGCTGATCTACTTCCTGCAGCGGTCGGCGTCGGGCCGGGCGATGCTCGCCGCGCGGAGCAGCGAGGTCGCGGCGCGCACGTCCGGGCTCACACCCGCGAGGACCCGCCTGATGATCTTCGCCGTCTCGGCGGGCATCGCTGGCTTCGGTGGCGTCCTGTTCGCGATGACGACGAACGCTGCGTCGGCCGGCAACGCGCCACCGCTCATCGGCCTGATCTGGCTCGCCGTCGCGGTCGTCTTCGGGGTGCGTCGCCCCGGCGGTGCGCTCCTCGCCGGGCTCGCCTTCGCGTGCACGCCGCTGATCTTCCAGTGGCTCGGGAACGACTTCCTGAAGACCACCTTCGGCGGCACGCTCTCCGGTCATCTGGGCGACCTGACGACCGCGTCGTACTTCGCGCCGATCCTCTTCGGCCTCGGCGCGATCAACCTGGCGCAGAACCCGGACGGGCTGCTCGCGCTCGTCGGACAGCGGCGGCTCGCGCGGCGGCAGAGGAAGGAGCGCCGAGCCCAGGCCGCCGCCGAGGCATCGGCGCCTGTCCCCAGCGCGGCCGCGCCGGCGACGGCACCGCCGGCGGTGAGCGGGCCCGCGCCGGACGGCGCGAGCGGCCCGGCGCCGGTCCTCCAGCTCTCGGGCGTGGTCGCCGGATACGGCGCCGGCGACGTGCTCCACGGGATCGATCTGGCGATCCCCGACGCGCAGGTCGTCGCGCTGCTCGGCGCGAACGGCGCGGGCAAGTCGACGCTGTGCAATGTCGCGTCGGGACTCCTCGCGCCGACCAGCGGGCACGTGGAGCTCGCCGGGCGCGACGTCACGGACCTCCGCGCCGACGAGCGCGCCGGCGAGGGGCTGCTCGTCGTCCCGGAAGCACGCGGGATCTTTCCTGGCCTGACGGTGGAGGAGAACCTGCGGGTGCTGCTCCGGCGCACCGAGGAGCGCGAGCGGGCCTATCAGCGGTTCCCCCTCCTCGCCGAGCGGCGCCGCCAGCGCGCCGGGCTCCTCTCCGGGGGCGAGCAGCAGATGCTGAGCCTCGCGCCCGCGCTTGCGCAACCACCGAAGGTGCTCATCGCCGACGAGCCGACGCTCGGACTGGCGCCCCTCGCCGCGCGGGAGGTGCTGCACGCGATCGAGGAGCTGCGCGGGCTCGGCACGGCGGTGCTCCTCGTCGAGGAGAAGGCGCACGAGGTCCTCGGGATCGCGGACACCGTCGCGTTCGTTGAGCTCGGACGGGTGGTCTGGCAAGGCCCGCGGGCCGAAGCGGACGAGCAGCGCCTCAGCGCCGCCTATCTCGGCGCCAAGCTCTAGGTGCGCCGGGCCGCGCGCTACTTGCCGTCGAAGCGCGCGGCGCGCTTCTCCGCCTTCGCCCGGTAGCCCTCGGCCATGTCGTCGGAGACGAAGTTGGGCGCCGAGCTCATGGCGACGAACTGGGAGGCCTCAGAGAGCCCGCGCTCCGACCAGAAGTTGATCGTGCGCTTGATTGCCTGCACGGCGAGCGGCGCGTTCGCCGCGATCTCCTCGCAGAGCGTCCGGGCATGGTCGACGAGCGCGTCGGGCGCGACGACCTCCTGGACGATGCCGAGGCGCAGCGCCGTCTCGGCGTCGATGCGCCGCCCGGTGAACGCGAGCAGGCGGGTCCAGCCCGCCCCGATCTCGGTGACGAGGCGCAAGTCACCGCCCGCGTCGATGCCGACGCCGACCGTCGCCTCGGGCAGCGCGAACTTGGCGTCGGTGCCCGCGATCCGGATATCGCCCATCATCGCCAGCTCGAGGCCGGCGCCGAGGCAGTAGCCGTGGACGGCGACGACCACGGGCTGGGGCAGGTCGGCGAGCACGTGGAAGCGCTCGTGCACCCACCGGAAGCGCTCGTAGTAGTTGCGTGTCTTCTCGGCCGGCGACCGTCCCGTGATCCGGTCCTCGGGCATGCCGAGGTCTACGCCGGCGCAGAAGGCGCGCCCCTCGGCGCGCAGCAGCACGGCCCGGACGCGGTCGTCGAAGCGCAGCGCCTCGGCCTGGGCGGTCAGCGCGCGCGCCGACGCCCACGACCACGCGTTCAGCTTCTCGGGCCGGCACAGGGTGAGCGTCGCCAGCGGCGGCTCCACCTCGAGACGCACGTACTCCTCGTCACTCACCGGGTCCTCCCGTCCGTCACGCTCACGGGCCTTCGAAGGGGCCGCGCCCGAGCTGCTCGCGGATCGGCGCGAACTCGGGCATCAGCAGGTGGCGTCGTTGCCAGTTCGCGCCGTCGACCACGAAGGTGTGGCCCGTCACGTAGCTCGCCCACGGCGAGCAGAGGAACACGGCCGCCCAGCCGAGCTCGCGCGGCTGCCCCACGCGGTGCCCGGGGCTGCGCCGGTCCTCGACCTCGCCGCGGCCCGGGACCCCCTCGGTGATGTGCGCCGCCTCGTCCGGGTGGGGGACGAGCCCGGGCACGAGGCCGTTCACGCGGATGCCGTAGGGACCCCACTCGACGGCGAGCGTCTCGGTGAGGTTCTTCACGCCCGCCTTCGCGGCCGCGGAGGGCGCGAAGCCGGGGCCACCCGTCCAGGCGTACGCCGCGCCGACGTTGAGCGCGCACGCGGGACGTCCGTCGGCGATCCGCCGCCGGCCGAGCTCGCGGCAGCCGAAGAAGGTGCCGTCGAGCACGATCTGGGTGACGGCCCGCCACCCGTTCGGGCTGAGGTCTTCGGCCGGCACCGGGAAGTTGCCGGCGGCGTTGTTCACGACGACGTCCAGCGGGCCGAACGCCGCCTCGGCGGCGTCGAACGCCGCCGCGACCTGCGCGGGATCACGGACGTCACACGCGACGTCGGTGCCCCGCCCGCCGGCGGCGTCGACGGCCGCGACGCCGGCGGCGCGATGCTCGGCGTCGCGGCTCGCGATCGTGACGGCGGCGCCGAGGCGCGCGAACTCCACGGCGATCGCCCGGCCGAGCCCGGTCCCGCCGCCCGTCACGAGCACGGACCGCCCCGCGTACGTGTCAGCGGGCAGCGGCGAGGAGCCCTCGGGGGGCGGCGCGGGGAGCGGCATGGGTGCGATGCCTCCGGACGGGACGCGGGTGGCAACACTAACGGCGCCCTATGCGCACCTTCCTCGTCTCGCTCCTCGTCGCCGTCGTCATCGTGCTCGTGCCGTTCGCCGATCTCGGCGTCTGGGTGCAGCGCGAGCTCGTGAGCACGACATCGTTCGTCAACCTCGGCGAGAAGGTCGTGCAGCAGTCGACGGTGCGGGACGCGCTCGCCCAGCAGATCGTGAGCGATGTGGCGTCGAGGGCGCCGGCCGTCGCGGGCCGCGCGGCCACGCTCGAGCCCGTCGTCGCCGGGGTGCTCGCCGAGCCGTCGGTGCGGCCCGCGCTGGACCAGGTGCTGGCCAACACCCACGACCAGCTCCGCAACGGCCACGACCCGCTGCAGCTCGACCTCAGCCCGCTCCTCCCGACGCTGCACGCACAGCTGCCGCCGTTCCTGGCGTCGCGGCTGCCGTCGCAGCTTGCGCTGCAGCCCGTGACCGTGCTCCGACGCAGCGACGCGCCGGCGGTGTGGGACGGTGTGCAGCTCGTGCAGCAGACCGCGCTCGTGCTGCCGATCGCCGCGCTGCTGGCGCTCGGGGGCGCGCTGGCCGCGGCGCGCCGGCGTGGGGGCGTGTGCGTCGCCGTCGGGCTCGCCACGAGCGTGCTCGCCGTCGGCCTCGTGGCGCTCATCCAGCCCGGGCGCTCGGTGCTCGAGCATCAGTCCGGCACGCCGGCGCAGCGTGCGGCGTTCCTCGCCGGGTACGACACGGTGACGCACACCTTCGTGCAGCAGACCGTCGTGCTCGCCGTGCTCGGCGTCGCGCTCACCGTCGGCGGGCTGATCGCGTACTGGTACGCGGGCCGGAGCGTCCGCCCGTCCGGCTGGGCCTGACCCGGCGCCCCGACCCTGCCAGGGGGCGGGGCCCTATGCTCGCCCTATGGCCGACTTCCCGAAGATCGTCTCGGTCGACGACCACGTCGTCGAGCCCCCCGGCGTGTGGCAGGACCGGCTTCCAGCCAAATACCGGGAGATCGGCCCGCGGACGATGCGAGCGCCGCTCGGGGAGATGACGTTCGTCGGCGGGAAGTTCAGCTACGCGCCCGGCACCGACGGCCCGATGTGCGACTGGTGGCTCTACGAGGACCTCGTCTATCCGCTCACGCGCCTCTCCGCGGCGGTCGGGTTCGAGCGCGACGAGGTGAAGGTCACCGCGATCACGTTCGACGAGATGCGACCGGGCTGCTTCGACCCGAAGGCCCGCCTCGAGGACATGGACGGGAACTGGACCGAGGCGAGCCTCTCGTTCCCGACCTTCCCGCGCTTCTGTGGCCAGACGTTCCTGGAGGCCGACGACCGAGAGCTCGCGCTGCTCTGCGTCAAGGCCTACAACGACTGGATGTTCGACGAGTGGTGCGGCGGCTCCGGCGGTCGGCTGATCCCGCTGCCGCTCATCCCGCTCTGGGACGCGACGCTCGCCGCGCAGGAGGTCCAGCGCAACGCCGCCCGCGGCGGCCACGCGGTGTGCTTCACCGAGATCCCGCCGTTCCTCGGCCTGCCGTCGGTGCACGACGCCGACGGCTACTGGGACCCGTTCTTCGCGGCGTGCGCCGAGACCGACACCGTCGTGTGCATGCACATCGGCTCGTCCTCGAAGATGCCCTCCACCTCACCGGACGCGCCCGCCGGCGTCGGCTCGACGCTGACCTACATGAACGCCGCCATGTCGATGGTCGACTACCTGATGTCCGGCGTCTTCGAGACGCACCCGAAGCTGCAGATCGCCTACTCCGAGGGCCAGATCGGGTGGATCCCCTACATCCTCGAGCGGGCGGACGTCGTCTGGGAGCAGAACCGCGCCTGGGCCGGGCTCGAGGGCAAGGTGCGACAGCCGCCGAGTCAGTACTACCGGGACCACGTGTACGGATGCTTCTTCGACGACGTCCACGGCCTCGAGTCCCTGGAGGCCGTCGGCGTCGACAACATCACCTTCGAGACCGACTATCCGCATTCCGACTCGACGTGGCCCCACACCCGCGAGATCGCCGAGAAGCTCACCAAGAACCTCGACGACGAGACCATCTACAAGATCATGCGGGCCAACGCGATCCGCATGCTCTCGCTCGACCTCGCCTGAGGCCCCCGGCGCCCGGGCACCGACGTCGCCGGGCCCGGCCGGTCCCGGCCCGCTTCCACCCCGTCCCCGCCACGCGCGAGGCTCTGGGCGTCCCCCCGCCCCCGAATGAGGCCCCTGTTGCTGGTGTGGCTCCTGATTCCCTAGTCTGACGTGCTGTGATCCCCCGTCTCACCCGTTGGGTCAGCGCGGCCATCGCCGGGGTGCTGCTCGTGCCCGCGCTCGCGGCGGGCACGGCGCACGCCCAGACCGGCGACCCGGTCGCCGCGGCGACGGCCCAGCTGGACCAGGCGCAGCAGGCCGCCCAGCAGGCGGCGCAGCAGGTCGCCCAGACGAACCAGCAGCTGGCGAACGTCCAGGGCCAGCTCAGCGCCGACCAGGCCAAGATCGCCCAGCTCCAGGCCGAGATCCCCGTCATCAAGGCCGAGGAGGCCCAGCTCAAGGCGGTGCTCGTCCAGCGCGCCGTCGCCCTCTACGAGTCGAACGGGCCCCTCGGGGGCTACGACACCTACCTCCCCGACCCGTCACTGCAGACGGTGACGCGCCAGGTCCTCGCCAACGACGCGGCGAAGCTCGACCACGAGCACGCGCTGCAGCTCGCCGCGCTCGAGGCCCAGCTCGCGCAGAGCGAGGCCGAGGTGCAGACCGACCAGGCCTCCCTGCAGCAGCAGCAGGCGCAGCTGAACCAGCTGGCGCAGCAGGAGAAGGTGCAGCAGGCGCTCATGAGCGAGCGTGTCGCGGCGGCCAACGCGGCGCTGAACGCGGCCCGGGCGCTCGGCGTGTTCGAGGCGGCCGGCCAGCAGCCGGTCATGGGTCCGTCGGTGCTGACCGGCGCGCAGATGGCGGGGTGGATCCGCTCGCAGGGCTACAGCCCGAACATCCAGACGTCCATCGACGACCTCGCGAACACATACATCCAAGAGGGAAGCGACGAGAACGTCCGCGGCGACGTCGCGTTCGCGCAGGCCGTCGTCGAGACCGGCGGGTTCGAGGCCGCGCCGGACAACAACTACGCAGGGATGGGCTGGTGCGACAGCTGCTCGAGCGGCACCTCGTTCCCGACGCCCCGGGACGGCGTGCGCGCCCAGATCCAGCACCTCCTCAACTACGCCGACCCGAACTCGCGGGCGTCCCAGCTGCACCACCCGCCGTCGCCGTACTGGTACGGGATGGACCCGGCGACGGCCGCCAACAACTTCGACACGTTCTTCGCGAAGGGCTGGGCACCGACGTGGGAGCAGATGGGGCACGGCAACTGGGCGACCGACCCGAGCTACTCCGGGAAGGTGCTGCACATCTACGCCGAGATGCTGGCGTTCGCCCAGAGCGGCGGCTGAGCCACCGCGCGTCGCGGCGTCGACCGGGTCGACGCCGGGCCCCGGCCCGCCCCCGGATGCTCGCCGCGGTCCTCGAGGCCGTGCGCCCCTATCATCCGGGCGCACCGCGCCACGAGAGGGGGGACCACGATGGCCATGCTCGGGCTGCGCTTCGATCTGCGCGTCCCTGACTTCGCCGACACGACGCACGCGCGCCAGTACGCCGCGGCGCTCGACATGGCGGCGTGGGCCGACCGCATCGGCCTCGACTCGGTGATCGCCTCGGAACACCACGGGGCACCCGACGGGTACCTGCCGGCGCCGCTCACGTTCGTCGCCGCGGTGCTCGGTCGCACCTCGCGGATCGGGGTCAACGTCGCCGCCGTGCTCGTGCCCCTCCACGATCCGGTCCGCCTCGCCGAGCAGCTCGCCGTGCTCGATCTCTGCGCCCCCGGCCGGGTCAGCGTCGTCGCGGGGCTCGGCTACCGCAGCGTCGAGTTCGAGATGGCCGGCGTGGACCGCACCCGGCGCGGGCGCCTCCTCGAGGAGGCGATCGAGGTGATGCGCCACGCGTGGACCGGCGAGCCCTTCACGTGGCAGGGCCGCGAGATCGTCGTGACGCCGAAGCCCGCGACCCCCGGCGGGCCGCTGCTGCTCCTCGGCGGCTCCACCGACATCGCCGCCCGCCGCGCCGCACGGCTGCACTGCGGCTTCTTCCCCGCGGTCGGCGACCCGCACCTCGCCGAGGTCTACAACGAGGAGGCCGCGGCGGTCGGGTTCGAGCACGGGTTCTGCGCACTGCCGTCCGGCCCGGGGTTCGTTTTCGTCGCCGAGGATCCCGAGCGGGCCTGGCCCCAGATCGGGCCGCACGCGCTCTTCGACGCGCAGACCTACGAGTCCTGGCAGGAGGGGCCCCAGCGCTCCGCCGTCGACGTCCCCGGCGCGCGCACATGGGAGGACGTGCGCGCCAGCGGCGTCTACCAGGTGCTGACCCCCGACGAGACCGTCGCGCTCGGCGAGGCGCAAGGCGGCACCGGCTCCGTGCTGCTGCACCCCCTCATGGGCGGCATCTCGCCCGAGCTCGGCTGGGAGTCCCTCGAGCTCTTCGAACGCGCCGTGCTCCCACGGCTGCGCCCGACGTGACGGCCACGCTCACCTTCGCGCCGGTCGACTTCGACCGGTTCCACACCCGCGACCTGCCCGCGCGCATCGCCGCCGGGAACGGCGCGCTCGCCGCGGGCGACCTCCGCGACGTGGCGCCGCTCGCGTTCCGGCTGCCCGACGGCCGCGCGTGGACGTATGCCCCGCAGCCACACACCGTCGCCATGATCCCCGGCGACGCGGACGCCGCGGTCGTCGCCGCGCTCGACGAGGCGAGCTTCTCCGACTACGCGCTCGAGCTGCGCACCTGCTTCGGCCTCCTCTACGCCGACCAGGTGTCGTTCCCGCGCGGCACCTTCGAGGACCTGGTCCGCTGGGAGCCCGCGCTGCGCGCCCTGTTCCACGGCCGACCGATCTACGACGCCGACACCGTCGCGCTGCCCGACGACCTCACCCGGTCCTTCACCCTCGACGAGGACTACGCCCGCCAGTTCGCCGAGACCGGGTTCGTCCACCTCCGCGGCGTCTTCGACGAGGCCGAGATCGACGCCCTGCTCGACGAGGTCGACCGTCTCACGGCGGCGGCCGTCCCGGGCGACGGCCGCTCCTGGTGGGCGACCCGCGACGACGGCGCCGACGTGTGCTGTCGCGTGACCTACGCGTCGCTGGCGTCGAGCACGATCGCCGCGCTCGCCGACGATCCCCGGATCGGACGCCTCGCCGCGCTCGGACCACCCGGCCTCGCGCCGACGCTGGACTGCCTGGACGGGTTCGCCGTCGTCATCAAGACGCCCGGCGCCGTGGAGGGCCTCGCCGACCTGCCGTGGCATCAGGACTGCGGGCTCGGCGGCCACCCCGTGATCTGTCCCGGCATCCAGATCGGGATCCAGCTCGACCCGGCCACCGCCGAGACCGGCCAGCTCCACTTCCTCGCTGGGTCACAGGGCACCTCGTGCCACCAGCTGCGCCCAACCGAGGCGCAGCGGCTCCCGGTCGTCGCGGTCGACACCGAGCCGGGTGACGTGACCGTCCACGACCCGCACATCCTCCACGCCGCGCCGCCGCCGACGGGGCGTGGCGTGGGGCGCCGCGCCCTGTACGCGAGCTTCGTGCGGCCCGAGACCATCGCCTACCTGGGGCCGGGCCGCGCGTACAACGACGTGCTCTTCGAGCGGGACACCCGCGTGCGCTCCGTCGACGAGGTGCGCGCCGACCGGTAGCGGGTCGCCGCGGGGCGCTCAGCGCTTCCAGGCCGGATGCAGGTCGTGCTGCTTGGCGAAGCGCTGCGCGGAGATCGTCTCACCGGAGAGCTCGGGCGCCTCGGGCGCGGTCGCTAGCCAGGCGATGACGCTGGCCGGCACCGTCGGCGGCGCACCCGGATAGACGCCCTCCAGGCCGAGCGCCGCCGCGTTGGCCTCCATGCGCTCGGTGACCACGTAGCCCGGCTCCACGTTCACGATCGTCAGCTGCGGGTACTCGACGGCGAGGATCCCCGCGAGGCGATGGAACGCGCCCTTCGACATCGCGTACGCCGCGCCCCAGCCACCCTCACCGGCCGGTGCGTTGGGGTCGGTGATCGCGACCGCGGACGTCACGTTCACGATCGTGCCCGATCCCCGCTCGACGAAGTGGGGGAGCACGGCCTTCACGAGGACGACCTGGCTCACCGCGTTCGCCGCGAGCTTCGTCTCGAGCATCTCGACCGTGGTGTCCTCGAAGCGGAGCATGCTGCCGGGCCCGGTGTGCACCGCGTTGTTGACGAGCACGTCGATGCGGCCCCAGTCGGTCAGCACCCGCTGCACCGCGGCGCCCAACGACGCGCGGTCGAGGAGGTCCATCGGGACGGACAGGGCGTGCACGCCGCACGCCTCCACGCCCGACGCGGTCGTGTCCAGGCTGCCGGGCACGACACCGCCGCCCGCGTCGGAGTCGTCGCGCCCCTCACCCTCGTGGACGGTTCGAGCAGTGATCGCGACGTCGAATCCGGCTTCGGCGAGCGCCAGCGCCGTCGCCTTCCCGATCCCGCGACTGGCGCCGGTGACGAGCGCGACCCGTCGAGCGGCCATCCCTCAGAACGTTAGAGTCCCTCGGCCGGCAGCACAGGAGGATGGCCCACATGCCAGGGATGCTCGACGGGAAGGTCGCGATCGTGACCGGGGCCGGTCGGGGGCTCGGGCGATCGCACGCCCTCGAGCTCGCCCGCTCCGGCGCCCGCGTGGTCGTCAACGACTACGCGCCCCCGGGCGCCGAGAACCCCGCGGCGGCGGTCGTCGGCGAGATCGAGGCCGCGGGCGGCACGGCCGTCGCGCACGCGGGCGACGTGTCGAGCTGGGAGGACAGCCGCGGGATGGTCGAGCTGGCCGTCACGACCTGGGGCGAGCTCGACATCCTCGTCAACAACGCCGGCATCCTGCGCGACCGGATGATCTTCAACATGAGCGAGGACGAGTGGGACGCCGTCATCCGCGTCCACCTGAAGGGGCATTTCTGCCCGACCCGTCACGCCGTCGAGCACTGGCGCAACCAGTCGAAGGCGAAGGAAGGCCCGATCTACGGGCGGGTCATCAACACCTCGTCGGAGGCCGGCCTCGTCGGCAGCGCCGGGCAGCCGAACTACGCGACGGCCAAGGGCGGCATCATCCAGCTGATGCTGACGACGGCCCACGGCATGGCGCGCTACGGCGTGACCGCGAACGCCATCGCGCCGCGCGCGCTCACCCAGATGACGGCACCGCTCGGCGGCTTCGACGCCAAGGAGGGCGACTTCGAGGTGTTCGCGCCCGAAAACGTCTCGCCGCTCGTCGCCTACCTCGCCTCGCCGGAGGCGGCGAAGGTGTCCGGCCAGGTCTTCGTCGTCTGGGGGCGCCAGATCAGCGTCCTCGCCGGCCCGACCGTCGACCGTGAGTTCGACGTCGACGACGCCTGGACCCCCGAGAAGGTCGACGCTGCACTGACGCCGTTCTACGAGCAGCGCGACTTCCTCCGCGACGGGTTCTCGTTCCGGTTGCGATGACCTCGGCGGTGGCCCCGTTCCGGGTCGAGGTGCCCGACGCGGCGCTCACCGACCTTCGTCGTCGCCTCGACGCCACGCGCTTCCCCGCGCCGCTGCCGGGTGCGGGCTGGGACTACGGCACCGACGACGGGTATCTGCGTGAGCTCGTCGCCTACTGGCGCGACGGCTACGACTGGCGCCGCGCCGAGGCGCGCCTGAACGGCTTCGAGCACGCGACCACCGAGATCGACGGGCAGCGCATCCACTGCCTCCACGCGACCTCGCCGGTCCCCGACGCGCTGCCCCTCGTCCTCACCCACGGCTGGCCGGGCTCCATCGTCGAGTTCCTGGACGTCATCGGGCCGCTCACCGACCCGGTGACGCACGGCGGCGACCCGGCGGACGCGTTCCACGTCGTCGCGCCGTCGCTGCCCGGCTACGCCTTCTCCGGACCGACCCACGACCGCGGCTGGGACCCGGCTCGCACCGGCCGGGCCTGGGCCGAGCTCATGGCCCGGCTCGGGTACGGCCGCTACGTGGCGCAGGGCGGCGACTGGGGCGCGTTCGTCACCACCCAGGTGGCGCTGGCCGACCCCGAGCACGTCGCCGGCATCCACCTCAACATGCTCGCCCCGAACCCGGGCGGCGACGACCCGTCGACGTTCACGCCCGAGGAGCAGACGGCGCTCGCCGCGCTCACCACCTACCTCGACGCCGAGGGCGGCTACTTCCGCATTCAGTCCACGAAGCCGCACACGCTCGGCTTCGCGCTCGACGACTCCCCGGCCGGCCTCGTCGCCTGGATCGTGGAGAAGTTCCGCGCCTGGTCGGACTGCGACGGCGACGTCGAGACGGTGTTCACGAAGGACCAGCTCCTCGACAACGTCATGCTCTACTGGGTCACCGGCACCGCGACGTCCTCGGTGCGGTACTACTACGAGTTCACCGACGGGCTGCGCACCGGCCGGCTGCCGTTCAACGCACAGATCGCGCTCCCCACCGGCTACACCGTCTACCCGAAGGAGATCCTGCGCAGCTCGCGCCGCTGGGCGGCGCGCGACCATCACCTCGTGCACTACGCCGAGGCGCCCCGCGGCGGGCACTTCGCGGCCATGGAGCAGCCCGCGTTCTTCGTCGACGACGTGCGCACCTGCTTCCGGGGGCTGCGCTGATGGACGACTTCGTCGGGCGCGTCGCCGTCATCACCGGCGCCGCGAGCGGGATCGGCCGTGGGCTCGCCCGCCACGCCGCCCGCGAGGGGATGCACGTCGTGCTCGCCGACGTCGAGGCGCCCGCCCTCGACGAGGCGGTCACCGAGGCGGCGAGCCTCGGCGCCGAGACGCTCGGGGTCCGCACCGACGTAAGCCGCGAGGCCGAGGTGCGGGCCCTCGCCGACGCGGCGTACGACCGCTTCGGCGCGGTGCACCTGCTCTGCAACAACGCCGGCGTGTTCCAGGCCGGGGTCTCCTGGCAGCGCACCGCCGCCGACTGGGAGTGGGTGCTCGGCGTGAACCTCTTCGGCCTGCTCCACGGCATCCGGGCCTTCGTGCCCCGGATGCTCGAGCAGGGCGGCGACGCGCACATCGTGAACACCGCGTCGATGGCCGGGCTCATCAGCGTCGCCTACAGCGGTCCCTACGTGGTCTCCAAGTTCGCCGCGGCGGCGCTGACCGAGTGCCTGGCGCACGACCTGCGCGCCCAGGAGTCGTCCATCGGCGTGTCGTGCCTCGTCCCGGGGCTGGTCGACACGCGCATCGCCGACTCGACGCGCAACCGGCCCGACGAGCCGCCGAGCGAGGTCACGGCGCCCGACCACCACTTCGTCGCCGACGTCCTACGCGAGCAGACGAGCACCGGCGGCCGCCACCCCGACGAGGTCGCCGCGATCGTGTTCGACGCGGTGCGCGCCCAGCAGTTCTGGATCCCCACCACCGACGGCTTCGACGCCCTCATCCGCGGCCGCTACGACGCGCTGCTCGCCGCGCGATGCCCCCCACGGCGCAGTTCGACTGATGGCGCTGGCCCTCGAGCCGTTCCGGATCGAGGTCCCGGACGCCACCCTGCACGATCTCCAGGCGCGGCTCGCCCGCACCCGGCTCCCGAACCAGGTCGACGGGATCGGCTGGGCGCAGGGCACCGAGCTCGGCTTCCTCGGCGACCTGCTCGACCGGTGGCGCGACGCCTACGACTGGCGGCGGGTGGAGGCCGAGCTCGGCGGCTACGAGCACGTCCGGACGGTCGTCGACGGCCAGGTCCTGCACGCGCTCCATGCTCGGTCGACGTCGCCGCACGCCGTGCCGCTGCTGCTCGTCCACGGCTGGCCGGGCTCGGTCGTCGAGTTCCTCGACGCGCTCCCGCGCCTCACCGAGACGTTCCACGTCGTCGCGCCGTCGCTGCCCGGCTACGGGTTCTCGGGCCCGACACACGAACGCGGCTGGCACCCGCGGCGCATCGCGAGCGTGTGCGTCGAGCTCCTCGCGGCGCTCGGCTACGAGCGCTTCGGCCTCCAAGGTGGTGACTGGGGCTCGGTCGTCACGTCGAACGTCGCCGACCTCGTCCCCGAGCGGGTGCTCGGGCTGCACCTCAACTTCGTCGTGGTGCCGCGGCCGAAGGACGGACCCGCGCCGACCGCCGAGGAGGGGGAGGCCCTCGCGGCGCTCGCCGCATGGCGCCGGGACGGCGCGGCGTACCAGGAGATCCAGGGGACTCGGCCCCAGACGCTCGGCTACGCGCTCGAGGATTCCCCGGCCGGACTCTGCGCGTGGATCGTGGAGAAGTTCCGGGCCTGGTCGGGCGGCGACGACGCGGCGCTGGCGTCGTTCCGCGCCGACCGCCTCCTCGACAACGTCACCCTCTACTGGGTGACCGGCACGGCGACCTCGTCCACCCGCTTGTACTGGGAGATGCGCCAGGCCGGCCGGGCGGCGCTGCCCGAGCGCTACATCGACGTCCCGACGGGCATCGCCTGCTATCCCGCAGAGGTGTCGCAGTTCCCGCGCAGCTGGGTCGAGCGGCGCTACCGCGTCACGCACTGGGTGGAGCAGCCACGCGGCGGCCACTTCGCCGCGATGCAGGTCCCCGACCTCTTCGTCGACGACGTGCGCGCCTTCTTCGACACGCTCCGCTGACCCCCGCGGCGCGCGGGCGGACTAGGTTCGCATCCGCTGTCGCCGACCCCGGGGGGAGTCGAGCATGCGCGTGCCCTTGTCCGTCCGCGACTTCCTCGACCGCGCCGCGCTCGTCTACGGCGACCGGTGCGGGATCGTCGACGAGCCCCACCAACCTGCGCCGTCGCTGGGCGCGCTGACCTACGCAGAACTCGCGGCACGCGCCCGCGCCCAAGCCGCCGCCCTGGACCGCCTCGGCGTCGGCGTGGGGGAGCGGGTCGCGATCGTGTCGCCGAACGCAGCGCGGCTCTTCATCTCGTTCTTCGGCGTGAGCGGCTGGGGCCGGATCCTCGTCCCGATCAACTTCCGGCTCAACGCCGAGGAGGTCGGTTACATCGTCGAGCACTCCGGTGCCCGGGTGCTGCTCGTCGACCCGGAGCTCGACGAGGCGTTGGCCGCCGTCGCCGCCCCGCACCGGCTCGTGCTCGGCGCCGAGGGCGAGGCCCTCTTCGGCGCGGACGGCGATCCGACGCCGTGGGCGCCGGACGAGGACGCGACCGCGACGATCAACTACACGAGCGGGACGACGGCGCGCCCGAAGGGGGTGCAGCTCACCCACCGCAACCTGTGGCTCAACGCGGCGACGTTCGGCTGGCACCTCGGCGTGAGCGACCGCGACGTCTACCTGCACACGCTCCCGATGTTCCACTGCAACGGCTGGGGCATGCCGTACGCGGTGACGGGCATGGGCGGCCGCCACATCGTGCTCCGCAAGGTCGACGGCGCAGAGATCCTCCGACGCATCGACACCCACGCGGTGACGGCGCTGAACGGCGCGCCCACGGTCATCCACGCCGTGCTCGACGCCGCCGCCGACTGGTCGGGCCCCGTCCCCGGCGCGGGTCGCGTGCGGGTCACCGTCGCGGGGGCGCCGCCGCCGACGCGCCTGATCGAGCGCGTCGAGACCGAGCTCGGCTGGGAGTTCGTCCAGATCTACGGGCTCACCGAGACCGCACCGCTGCTCACGATGAACCGCGCCCGGGCCGAGTACGACGAGCTCTCGCCGGCCGAGCGGGCCGCACGCCTCGCCCGGGCCGGGGCCCCGGTGCTCGGCGTCGACGTCCGGGTCGACGGCGACGGTGAGGTGCTGGCCCGCGGGAACGTGATCATGGAGGGCTACTGGAACCAGCCGGAGGACACCGGCAGGGCGATCAGCGACGGGTGGTTCCACACCGGCGACGGCGGCGCCCTGGACGACGACGACTACGTCTGCATCGCCGACCGGAAGAAGGACGTGATCATCAGCGGCGGCGAGAACGTGTCGTCGATCGAGGTCGAGGACACGCTGTTCTCGCACCCGGCGGTCGCGGAGGTGGCCGTGATCGGCGTGCCCGACGAGCAGTGGGGCGAGACCGTGAAGGCCCTCGTCGTGCCGGCGTCCGGCGCGGAGGTGTCCGAAGCGGACCTCATCGCGCACTGTCGCGAGCGGCTCGCCCACTTCAAGTGCCCGACGTCGGTCGAGTTCCGCACCGAGCTGGCCCGTACCGCGACCGGCAAGCTCCAGAAGTTCAAGCTGCGCGCCCCCTACTGGTCGGGGCGCGACCGTCAGGTCGGCTGACGGGTCCGGCCGCCGGGCCGCGTAGGGTCGAAGACATGCAGCACCGCACCCTCGGACGTACCGGCCTCCAGGTCAGCGAGTACTGCCTCGGCGCCATGATGTTCGGGGCCTGGGGCAACACCGACCACGACGACTGCGTCCGCATCATCCACCGGGCCCTCGACGAGGGCATCAACTTCCTCGACACCGCCGACGTGTACTCGGCCGGCGAATCCGAGGAGATCGTCGGGAAGGCGCTCGCCGGGCGACGCGACGACGTCGTGCTCGCCACGAAGTTCTTCGCGCCGATGGGCTCCGACCTCAACCAGCGCGGCGGGTCGCGCCGCTGGATCCTCCACGAGGTCGAGAACAGCCTGCGACGCCTCGGCACCGACCACCTCGACCTGTACCAGATCCACCGGCCCGACGACACCGCCGACATCGACGAGACGCTCGGGGCGCTGAGCGACCTCGTCCACGACGGGAAGATCCGCTACCTCGGCCACTCGACGTTCCCGCCCGAGTACATCGTCGAGGCGCAGTGGACGGCCGAGCGTCGCGGCCGGGAGCGCTTCGTGTGCGAGCAGCCGCCGTACTCGCTGCTGGTGCGCGGGATCGAGCGTGGCGTGCTCCCGACGTGCGCGCGCTACGGGATCGGCGTGATCCCGTGGAGCCCGCTCGCCGGGGGTCTCCTCACCGGCCGCTACCGCAAGGGCCAGCCGCCCCCCGAGGGCTCGCGGCTCGCCCGTGGGTTCGGCGCACGCGGCGAAAGCGAGCGAGCCCGCGCGGCACACGAGCGCCGCCTCGACGCCGTCGAGTCGCTGCTCTCGGTGGCCAAAGACGCAGGGCTCACCCTCACCCACCTCGCCCACGCCTTCGTCCTCGAGCACCCGGCGGTCACCTCGGCGATCATCGGCCCGCGCACGATGGAGCAGCTCGCCGACGTGCTCGCCGGCGCCGAGGTGCGCCTCGACGACGCGACGCTCGACGCCATCGACGAGATCGTCCCACCCGGCACCGACATCGCCGCCGGTGACCCGTGGCAGCCACCCGGCCTGGCGAAGGCGCACCGTCGCCGGTCGTGACCCCGGACGCGGGGTCGCCCGCGGCGCGGACGCCTCAGCCCGCGGGCAGCGAAGTGAGATCGATCTGCCCGGTCGTCATCGCCGCCGTGAACGCGGCGTCGGCGAGCAGGTTGTGGCCGCTGACGTAGCTCGCGTCATCGCTGTTCAAGAAGAGCAGTGGCGGCGCCATCTCCTCGGGCCGGCCGAGACGGCCGTTGGCCTGCGACGCGGTCCAGTCGATCGTCGCCGACGAGAGCGCCGCCCGGAAGTCGACCATCATCGGTGAGTCCACCGGGCCCGGGCTGACGCAGTTGACCCGGATGCCCGGGTCGCGGGCGAGGCGGGCCGCGAGCCGGAACGTGTAGACGATCACGCACTCCTTCGAGAAGAAGTACGGATCGCCCAGCGCGTCGAGCTGCTCGGCCGCCCACGCGACACCCGCGTCGAAGTCCGGGAGGTCGAGGACCGCGTTGATGGTCTCGAGGTGCGCCTGCCAGCCCATCCCGGCGAGCGACGCGACGCTCGCCACCGCGCCACCTGCGGGCATGAGCGGCAGCACCCGCTCGGTGAGCTGGCGCAGCCCGAGGAAGTTCACCGCGAAGACCCGCGCCGGTGGGTGCGTCTGGGGCACGCCGGCGACGTTGAACAGCTTGTGGACCGGCGCGCCGATGGCCTCGAGCGCGGCGTCGACCGACGCCGGATCCCCGACGTCGGTCTCGTAGGACTTGACGCCCGGGACGGTCACCTCGCGCACGTCGAGCGCGTGCACCTCGGCGCCGAGCTCGGTCAGCCCCTGCGCCGTCGCGGCGCCCATCCCCGAGGACGCGCCGGTGATCACCACGCGCTGCCCGTCGTAACGGAACATCATCAGCCTCCCTTCGGGACGGTCTGGAGGTTCTGGCTCCCACAGTTCAGCTGCCCGGGCGCCGTCGGGACGACGCGTGCGAGCTGGCCGTTCTGCACCTGGAGGAGCGCGAAGCAGCCGGTCGGCTGCCGGGCCCCGACGTCGGTCGTGCCGAGGATGCCGCCGGCCGTGAAGCCGTGCACGGTGGCGACGGCCGCGAGCACGCGGCTGCGCGTGATCCCGTTGGTGCCGTCGCTCGCCACGACCTGCTTCACGACCTGTTGGAACAGGAGGCCGGCCGCGTTGGACTCGAGGCCGGCGAGCGTCGGTCCGCCGAACTGCTGGGACGCCTGCACGTAGGTGGCGATGGCCGGGACGGATCCCTGGTCGGACAGCGGGTTCGCGGGCACGTCGACGTACTGGCTCTGCACGGCGGCGCCGCCGTCGGAGAGGAACGGCGGGTCGGCGCAGGTCTGGTCGCAGTACCAGGCCTTCACCACGCTCGAGCCCGGGTTCTCGGCCGCCGCCTTGCGCAGCAGCACGGTGGACGCCGCGCCGAGGCCGCTGCGGGCGAACGTCGCCTGGTCGGCCACGAGCTGGGCGACGAGCTTCTTGTACTCGGCGGGCCCGGCCGTGGCCGGCACCGCCGGGGTCGCCGCGGTCGTGAACCCGATCGCCGCGGCGCCGCGCGTCTGGGCCTGCACGATCCCGTGCGTCGGCTCGCCGATCGGGGTGAGCACGAACTGGCGACAGCACCCGCTCGCCGTGGTGAGCAGCTGGCGGAACGCGCCGACGGCCACAGTCCCGGACCGCGACGGAATCACCGCATAGGAGTTGGTGAGCGCCTGGTGGGCGGCGGTGTACACCCGCGTCGCGAGCTCAGGGATGCCGCACGCGAAGCCGCCCGTCTGGCCGTCGGCCGGCGAGCTCGACCCGACGACGGCGAAGTCGGTCGTGCAGGCGCTCGCCACCGCCGCGGCGTAGCCGGCCGGGCTCTCGACGAGATGCGGATCGACCCTGACCATGCGGTTGGCGAGGCCGCCCGCCTGGTTGAGGGTCGACGCCCAGGTCTCGACGCCGCGCGCGACGGCGGGGTTGTCGGTGATCACCGCGACGCGGATCTGGATCGGCGTGATGCCCGTCTGGCCGCTCGGCACGGTCGTCGGCGGGGTGGCCCCCGTCGTCGGCGTGATCACGACGCTCGGCTTCGGGACGTTCACGGTCGTGGGCGGCACGATCGGCGTCGAGGAGGTCGTGGTGCTCGACGCCACCGTGGGCGGGGTCGTGGTGCTCGACGCCGAGGGCGTCTTCACCGCGTTGTTCCCGCCCCCTCCGGCGCTGAGCCCGATGCCGACGCCGATGGCGGCGAGCAGCGCGACGCCGACGACCCCGGCGACGATCAGCGATCTTCGGTCCACGATTCCCCCGTCCGTCCGGTGGACCCGGTTCTAACAGATGCCTCGGGCCAGCTCGGCCGCGCGCGCGAACAGTCGCTCGGCGCGCGCCGCGATGGAATCCAGGTTCCCGCTGGCGGCGCCGCTGCGGCTCCCGGCGAGGCGGCGCGTGTACACGCCCTCGACGATGCAGCCCATCTTCCAGTAGCCGAACACGGTGAACCAGGGGAGCGTCGACAGGTCGCGTCCCGAGCGCGCCGCGTAGCGGGCCGCCGCCTCGGCGCGGCGGGGGAACGTCGGCGCGAGCGTCGGCGCCCACTCGAGGAACGGGTCCTCGTCGCCCGGGTCCGTCCAGTAGAGGAGGCTCCAGGCGCAGTCCGCGACCGGGTCGCCGATGGTGGCCAGCTCCCAGTCCAAGACGGCGACGACCCGCCCGTCGGCGCCGAGCACCGTGTTGTCGAAGCGGTAGTCGCCGTGGACGAGCGCCGGCGGACCGGACGGCGGCGGGACCGTCGCCAGGAGACGGTCGTGGAGCTCCTCGAGGAGGGGCAGGTCCCGCACCCGGGCGCGCTCGACCTGGGTCCGCCACCGGTGGAGCTGGCGCTCGACGTAGCCGGTGCGGTGACGCGACAGCCCACCCAGCCCGACTGTGTCCGGGTCGACGGCGTGGATCGCGACCTGCACGTCGACGAGCGACGCCGCGGCGGTGTCGGCCACGTCGGCGGGCAGCCGGGCCGCGTCCTCGTCGGTGCGCAGGATCGTGCCGTCGACGAAGCCCATCACGTAGAACGGTGCGCCGATGAGCGTGTCGTCGCCGCAGTGCGCGACGACCGGCGGGACGGGGACGGTGCCGTCGCGTCCGAGCGCGTCGAGGATCCGCCACTCCCGCTCGACGTCGTGCGCGGTGGCGAGCACCGCGGTGACGGGCGGGCGCCGCAGCGCCCACGTGCGCCCGGCCTCGTCGTCGACGCGCACGGTGAGATTCGACCCGCCGGCGCGGATGAGCGTGTAGCGGAGCGGCAGCGTGAGCTCCACCCGCTCGGCGAGCCACGGCGTGACCCGGTCGGCGTCGACCCCCGGGACGCCCACGCGCCCGCCGGCTACCGCGCCGCGACCGTGACCGGCAGGTGCTTGATGCCGTTGATGAAGTTCGAGCGGAGCCGCTCGACGGGACCCGCGAGCTCGACCCTCGGCGCGCGGGCGAGGAGCTCTTCGAACATCACCGTGATCTCGAGCTTGGCGAGGTGCGAGCCGAGGCAGAAGTGCGGGCCGCCGCCACCGAACGCGAGGTACTCGTTGGGCTGGCGTCGGACATCGAAGCGGTGCGGCTCCTCGAACACCGCAGGGTCGTGGTTCGCCGCGATATACCACAGCGCCACCTTGTCGCCCTCGCGGATCGTCTCGCCGTGCAGCTCGAGGTCCGAACGCGCCGTGCGCCGCATGTACATGACCGGCGACGCGTACCGCAGCATCTCGTCCACGGCCGAGCCGAGCAGCGACGGGTCGTCGAGCAGCAGCTGGCACTGGTCGGGATTCTCGATGAGGGCGAGCATGCCGTGGGAGATCAGGTTCCGGGTCGTCTCGTTGCCGGCGACGGCGAGCAGCTCGAAGAACATGTCGAACTCGAGGTCGGTGAGCCGCTCGCCCTCGACCTCGGCAGTGAGCAGCGTGCTGACGATGTCGTCGCTCGGGTTCGCCCGCTTGTCGGCCGCCAAGTTGTTGGCGTACAGGAACATCTCGGTCGCGGCGCCCATCGCGTCCTCGGCGCTCACCGCGTACTCGGGGTCCCTGGAGCCGATGAGGCGGTTGCTCCACTCGAAGACCTTGTGGCGGTCCTCGTGCGGGACGCCCATCATCTCGGCGATCACCTGGAGCGGGAGCTCGGCGGCGACGTCGACGACGAAGTCGCACTCGCCGCGGTCGAGCGCCTGCTCGGCGAGGTCACCGGCGATCCCGCGGATCCGCTCGTGGAGCCGCCCGATCATGCGCGGCGTGAAGCCCTTGTTGACGAGGAGCCGCAGCTTCGTGTGCTGCGGCGGGTCCATCATGAGCATCATCATCCGCTGCTGCGCGAGCTGGTCGTCGCCCACCTCGTCCAGCGTGATGCCCCACTCGCTCGAGTAGTCCTCCCACGCCCGGCTGACCTGCTGCAGGTCGTCGTGGCGCACGATGCACCAGAAGCCCTTGCCGTCGGCCTCGGGGTGGAAGTACGCCGGCGCGTCACGGCGCAGCAGGTCGAACATGTCGTGCGGGACACCCGCGACGAACGTGTCCAGGTTGGCCAGGTCGACCTCGGCGAGCGTCGTCGTCACAGCGTCTCCTCACTCTCGGACCGCCCCGGCTCCGGACTGGAACACGTTACGATCTCGCCGACGGGCCCGTCCACGATCGCCAGGGGGCTGGATGCACGACCTCGTCATCCGCGGCGGCACCATCGTCGACGGGACCGGCGCGCCGCCCCGCGCCGGTGACGTCGCCGTCGACGGGGGCCGCGTCAGCGTCGTCGGGCGCGTCGACGACGAGGCGGCCGAGACGATCGACGCCACGGGGCGCCTCGTCACCCCCGGCTTCGTCGACATCCACACCCACTACGACGGGCAGGTCACGTGGGACCCGACGTTGGCTCCGTCGTCCTGGCACGGCGTCACGACCGTGGTCATGGGCAACTGCGGTGTCGGCTTCGCGCCTGCGACCCCGGAGCGGCGCGAGTGGCTCGTCGGGCTCATGGAGGGGGTCGAGGACATCCCCGGGCCGGCGCTGAGCGCCGGGATCCGCTGGGGCTGGGAGACGTTCCCCGAGTTCCTCGACTTCCTCGACGACCAGGAGCTCGCCCTCGACGTCGCGACCCAGGTGCCACACGGCGCGGTGCGGGGCTACGTGATGGGGGAGCGGGGTGCCCGCAACGAGCCCGCGACGCCGGACGACATCGCCGCGATGGCCCGGATCGTCCGAGAGGGCATCGAGGCCGGGGCGCTCGGCGTGTCGACGTCGCGCACCATCGCGCACACCGCGATCGACGGCGAGCCGGTCCCCGGCACCTTCGCGGCCGAGGACGAGCTCTTCGGGATGGGCCGAGCCCTCGGCGCGGCCGGCGCCGGCGTGTTCGAGCTCGCGCCCGCCGGCGTCATGGGCGAGGACCTCGCCGCAGCCGACCGGGAGATGGACTGGATGCGCCGGCTGGCCGACGAGATCGACCGGCCGATCACGTTCGCGCTCATCCAGCACGACCACGACCCCGACCAGTGGAAGCGGCTCCTCGAGCTGTCCGGCGACGCCTACGAGGCGGGCGTGCCCGTGCGGCCCCAGGTCGCGGGGCGGCCGCTCGGGCTGCTGCTGGGCCTCCAGACCTTCCATCCGCTGCGCGACCGGCCGACCTTCGCCGGGCTCGAAGCGCTGCCCCTCGACGAGCGGGTGGCGCGCCTGCGCGACCCCGAGGTGAAGGCGGCCATCCTGAGCGAGCGCCCGCCGAAGGCCGACGGCATCGCGGCGTACATCGGGCTCGGGCTGAACCGCATCTTCCGGCTCGGCGAGCCGCCCGACTACGAGCCCGCACCCGAGGAGAGCATCGCGTGCCTCGCCGAGCATGCCGGGCGCGACCCCTGGGATCTCTTCTATGACCTGCTGCTCGAGCACGACGGGCGCGAGCTCATGCTGCGCCCGCTGCTCGGCTACTCGCAGTTCACCCAGGACCCGATCCGCGAGATGGTGCTGCACCCGGCGAGCGCCCTCGGCCTCGGCGACGGTGGCGCGCACGTCGGCGCGATCTGCGATGCCAGCATCGAGACGTACATGCTCACCCACTGGGTCCGCGACCGGACCCGCGGCGAGCGGCTGCCCGTCGAGCTCGTGATCCGCAAGATGACGAGCGACACCGCGTCGCTGTACGGCCTCCATGACCGGGGCACGATCGAGCCGGGCAAGAAGGCCGACCTCAACGTGATCGACCTCGACGGGCTCGTCCTGCACCGGCCCGAGATGCACTTCGATCTCCCGGCCGGGGCGCGCCGGCTCCTGCAGGTGGCGGACGGCTACGACGCGACGATCGTCAACGGCGAGGTCGTCCGACGCGGCGGCGAGGACACCGGCGCCCGCCCCGGGGCGCTCGTGCGAGGAGGGCAGCACTGATGGGCCAGGTCTCGGTCATCGCCACGATCACCGTGAAGGAGGGCAAGGCCGACACCCTCGTCGCGGCGTTCGACCAGCTCTTCACCTTCGTGAGCGACGAGCCCGGCACCGAGCAGTACGTGCTGCACCGCTCGACGACGGACCCCAACACGTTCTTCGTGACCGAGCGCTACGCCGACCAGGCCGCCTTCGACGCCCACGCCGGCGGCGAGGGCTTCGCGGCGCTCGGCGCGGCGCTCGGCGACTGCATCGCCGACTTCAAGCTCGAGATGGCGGAGCCGCTGAAGGCCTACGGCACGGACCGGTGACGGCCCCGGACGTCCGCGCGGCCATCGAGCGCATCGTCTACGGCTACGCCGAGCGGGTCGACGCCGGCGACTTCGTCGGCCTCGCCGAGCTGTTCCGCGACGCCACCTACAAGGGCGGCGGCCCCGACGACCCCGGCGTCGTCGGCGCGGAGGCCGTGCTGGCGATCCAGGAGCAGATGATCCGCCGCTACCCGGACGGCACGCCCCGCACGAAGCACGTGACGACCAACCTCGTCATCGACGCCGACGAGGCCGCCGGCACCGCGACGGCCCGCTCGTACTTCACGGTCCTCCAGCAGGTCGAAGACCATCCGCTCGAGATCGTCATCGCCGGCCGGTACCACGACCGGTTCGCGCGCCGCGACGGCGCGTGGCACCTCACCGAGCGGGTGATCCTGTGCGACCTCATCGGTGACCTGAGCCGCCACCTCACCGTCGACCCGTTCCGTCGCTGAATGCTGCACGTCGACGACGCGGCGCGCGTCCGGCTCGTCACGCTCGACCGACCCGAGGCCCGCAACGCGCTCGACACCGAGCACTACCAGGGCCTCGCCGACGCGCTCGACGGCGCGGCGGACGCCGACGAGCTGGCGGTCGTCGTCCTCACCGGCACGGCCGGGGCCTTCTGCGCCGGGCAGGACCTCGCCGAGATGGGCCGCCTGGCGACGAACGGGACGACGACCGAGGAGCGCACCGGGCACGGCTTCCAGCGCTTCATCACGACGCTCGGCTCGTTCCCGAAGCCGGTCGTCGCCGCGGTGAACGGGCTCGCCGTCGGGCTCGGCGTCACGATGCTGCCCTACTGCGACCTGGTGCTCGTCGCCGAGGACGCGCGGTTCCGGACACCGTTCGTGAGCCTCGGCGTGGTGCCCGAGGCCGGGTCGAGCTTCACGCTGCCGACGCTGCTCGGACCGCAGGCCGCCGCGCACGCGCTGCTCACCGGCGCGTGGCTCGACGCGGCCGACGCGCGTGCGTGCGGGCTCGCCTGGCGCATCTGCCCGCCCGACCGGCTGCTCGGCGAGGCGCTCGACGTCGCCCGCGCCATGGCCCGGATGCCGCTCGTCTCGCTCGTCGAGACGAAGCGCCTCCTGCGCACCGGGTGGCGGGACGCGGCGGCGGCCGCCCGCGGGCGGGAGGAGGCGCTGTTCGCCCGCCTGACCGGCGGCCCGGCCAACCGCGAGGCGATCGCCGCGTTCTTCGAGAAGCGCGACCCGGACTTCACCAACCTGGCGTCCGAGTAGAGTCCCGGGCGCGGGGGACTGGAGGAGGCGAGATGGCCTGGAAGGTTGTGGTCGACTTCGACGTCTGTGAGAGCAATGCCATCTGCATGGGCATCGCTCCCGAGGTCTTCGAGGTCCGTGACGACGACTTCCTCTATCTCCTCCAGGAGGAGCCGTCCGACGACCTGCGCCCGAAGGTGGAGCAGGCGGTGCGGCAGTGCCCGAAGCAGGCGATCTCCATCGTCGAGGAGTAGCGCCGCCCCACCGTCCCCCCAGGCGGGCTCGTGAGCGACCAGCCCAACATCGTCGACGGCCACGGCGCCGACGACGCGTTCCCGCCCGGCCCCGAGCTGGCGCGCCTCGTCGCCGCGCTGCGGGCCGCCACCGATCTCGTCGTCCGCCCGGGTGCGCCCCCCGCGGTGCTCGCCGACGCGGCCGACCGCGTCGAGGGCGCGGTGCACGCCCTCGAGGGATCCACCCAGCCGTGGCGGGCGTCGATGCCGGCCCGGCCCCGCGTCGAGGTCGAGCCGCACGACTTCTTCCCGTTCAGCCCGATGATCGGGCTCTACAGCCCGCTCGCGGCGCCGCTGCACTGCGAGCTCCGCGAGGGCGGCGTCGTCGGCCGCGCCGTGCTCGGCGCGGCGTACGAGGGCCCGCCCGGGTGCGTGCACGGCGGGATCATCGCCGGGCTCTTCGACGAGCTCCTCGGCGTGGCCAACATCGCCGGGGGCGTCGGCGCCATGACCGGCACCCTGACGATCGCCTACCGCAGCCCCACGCCGCTCTACACCGAGCTCACCCTCGCCGGGCGCGTCGCGTCCATCGAGGGACGCAAGGTCCACACCGAAGGCACGCTCCACGCCGGGGACCGGCTCTGCGTCGAGGCCCACGGAATCTTCATCCTCGTCGAGCACGCGCGCTTCGCGCAGCTCGCACGTACACACGGCGCGGCGGGCGGGCCGTGAGCGAGCGACGGGTCGCACTCGCCGGGCCGGTCAACTTCCGCGACGTCGGTGGCTACGAGACCGGCGACCGCCGCACCGTGCGCTGGGGCCAGGTGTTCCGCAGCGACTCGTTGCACCACCTGACGGGCGACGACGGTGTCCGCCTCGCCGAGCTCGGGCTGCGCAGCGCGCTCGACTTCCGCGCCCACGACGAGCTCGACGAGATCGGCATCGGCGGGCTCGGTCAGCTCGACATCGAGCACGTCCATCTCCCCACGACAGACCGCGCGATGCACATCGTGCGGCCGCCCGACTGGACGCCGCCGACCTCGGCGGCCGGCGTCTACCTGACGATGATGGAGCACGGTGCGGGCGCGTACGCCGCGGCGCTGAACCTCCTCGCCGAGGCCGACCGGCGCCCCACCGTCTACTTCTGCATGGCCGGGAAGGACCGCACGGGCGTGTTCTCGGCGGTGCTCCTCGGCGTGCTCGGCGTGCCCGACGACACGATCGTCGCCGACTACGCCCTCACCCATGAGGTCATCGACGCGCTGCACGCCCGCACCCGCGCCGCGCGACCCGACATCGACGACGTCTGGGAGCGGCTGCCCCCCGAGATGCTCGGCGCGCACGCCACGACGATGGCCGACCTCGCCGTGCTCGTCCGTGACCGCTACGGGTCGTGGCGCGGCTACGCGCGCGGCATCGGGGTCGCCGACGAGACGCTCGACGCCCTGCACGACCAGCTGGTCGCCTGAGCGGCTGCGGTACGGTCGCGGCGATGGCGCGCTTCGGACTGCAGCTCCCGAACTTCACCCTCGGCGGCGGGGACGATGCGATCTTCCCCCGCTTCCTCGAGCTCGCGACCGCCGGCGAGGAGGCCGGCTTCTCGTCGCTCTGGGTGATGGACCACCTCTACCAGCTGCCCGCCCTCGGCGGCGCCGACCAGCCGATGCTCGAGGCCTACACGCTGCTCGGCGCGCTCGCGGCGCGCACCGAGCGGGCCGAGCTCGGCACGCTCGTCACCGGCGTGACGTACCGCAACCCGGCGCTGCTCGCCAAGCAGGTCACGACGCTCGACATGATCTCCGGCGGCCGCGCCGTGCTCGGCATCGGCGCGGCGTGGCACGACATCGAGCACGTCGCGTTCGGCTACGACTTCCCGTCCGCCGGCGAGCGCCTCGACCGCCTCGAGGAGGCGGTGCAGATCTGCCGGGCGATGTTCACCGAGGCGGCGGCGACGTTCCAGGGGCGCCACTACCGGGTCGAGGAGGTCCAGAACGTGCCTCGCCCGCTGCGACCGGGCGGGCCGCCGATCATGATCGGCGGGGGCGGGGAGCGCCGCACCCTGGCGCTCGTCGCCCGCTACGCGGATCGCTGCAACGTCTCGGGCGATCTCGACACCGTCCGGCACAAGCTGGCGGTGCTCCGCGAGCACTGCCGCGACGTCGGGCGGGACCCCGCGACGATCCGGACGACGCGGCTGGGCGGGCTGTTCCTCGCCCCGTCGCCGAGTGCCGCCGACGAGACGCGCCGGATGGTCGCCGACGTCGCCGGCGCGGAGTTCGCCGCGGCGTCGACGATCGGCACGGCCGACGAGGTCACCGAGCAGGTCGCCGCGATCCTCGACGCGGGGATCGACGAGCCGATCTTCAACCTGCCGTTCGCGCCGCCCGCGACCGTCCGCGAGGTCGGCGCGCTGCTCACGGAACGGTTCGCCGCCGTCGCCGACTAGGGTCCGCGCCGGCGAGGGGGGCGAGATGCAGACGACGCCCGAGCGTGTCGGCACCGCGACGGGCGGCGGCCCCGAGCCCGTCATCGCCGTCACCGGCCTGCGCATGCACTACGGGCCCTTCGAGGCGGTGCGCGGCGTCGACCTGCGCGTGGCGCGCGGGGAGGTCTTCGCCTTCCTCGGCCCGAACGGCGCGGGCAAGACCACGACGGTCGAGATCCTCGAGGGCTACCGGCACCGCACGGGCGGCGACGTCGCGGTGCTCGGCGAGGACCCGGAGCACGCCGACGCGTCCTGGCGGGCGCGGGTCGGCGTCGTGCTCCAGGAATCCGAGCCCGAGCGCGACCTCAGCGCCGCCGAGTGCCTCGAGCTCTACGCCGGGTACTACCCCCAGCCGCGCGACGTCGGCGAGACGCTCGCGCTCGTCGGGCTCGCCGACCACGCGGACGCGATGGCGACCCGGCTCTCCGGCGGCGAGAAGCGACGCCTCGACGTGGCGCTCGCCCTCATCGGCGACCCCGAGCTGCTGTTCCTCGACGAGCCCACCACCGGCTTCGACCCCCAGGCCCGCCGCGGGGCGTGGGAGATGATCGCCGGGCTGCGTGCGCTCGGCGTGAGCGTGTTCCTCACGACCCACTACATGGAGGAGGCGGAGCACCTCGCCGACCGGGTCGCCGTCCTGAACCGGGGACAGATCGTCGCCGAAGGTCCCCCCGGCACGCTCGCCGGTCGGGAGCACGCCCCCGCCGAGATCAGCTTCACCCTGCCCGACGGCACCACCCTCGACGAGCTGCCGTCCGCCGTCCGCGACGCGCTCGAGGAGCAGGAGGGGGCGCGCCTGCTCCTCCGGGCCGCGTCGCCCGTCGGCGTCCTCGCGCCCTTGACCCGGTGGGCCGAGGGCCGCCACCTCGACCTCCCCGACCTGGAGGTGCACCGCCCGAGCCTCGAAGACGTGTATCTCGCGCTCACCGACCCCCGCGCCGACTGATGGCCGCGTCCGTCCCCACGACCCATCCCCAGCCGGCCTCGGCGACGCGCCTCGCGCTGCACCAGTTCCGCTACGAGCTCCGCGCCTTCCTGCGCAACCGCCAGTCGCGCTTCTTCACGCTCGCGCTGCCCGTCCTGTTCCTCGTCATCTTCGCGTCCGTCTTCGGGTCGTACACCGTGAAGGTCCCGGGCGGGCGCATCGACACGTCCACCTACTACGTCCCCGGCATCATCGCGTTGGGGATCATCGCCGCGGCGTTCGTGAACCTCGTGATCTCGGTGACCGCCCAGCGCGAGACCGGTGTGCTGAAGCGCCGCCGCGCCACCCCGGTGTCGGCCGCGGCGCTCATCGCCGGCCGGGCCCTCACCGCGGTGGTCGTCGCGCTCGGCATCACCACCCTGCTGCTCACGATCGGCTGGCTGTTCTACGGGGCGCACATCCGGGCCGGGACCGCGCCCGCGCTCGCGGTCACCGTCGTCATCGGGGCGCTGTCGTTCTGCTGCCTCGGCTACGCGCTCGCGTCGGTGATCCGCAACGAGGACGCGGCGCAGCCCATCACCCAGGCCATCGTCCTGCCCCTGTACTTCATCTCCGGGGTGTTCGTCCCCGCCGGCCAGCTGCCCGCCTGGCTCGTCGACATCGCCGACGTGTTCCCCGTGCGCCACCTCGCATCCGCGCTGCTCGTGGCGTACAACCCGCACACGACCGGGTCCGGCTTCGCCGTCTGGGACCTGCTCATCGTCGCCGCGTGGGGCGCCTTCGGGCTCCTCGTCGCGCTCCGACGCTTCAGCTGGCTGCCGCGCGGGCACTGATCGGAGGGGAGACATGGCCGAGCGGACCCAGACCCGCACGGGGATCTGTCCGACCCACGGGCGCGTCGAGGCCACCCGCAAGGTCCCCGGTGTGTCCTTCCCCTTCGTCGTCTACGGCTACCGCCGCTTCAAGGCCCACCGTCGGCCCTTCCACTGCCCGACGTGCGGCGCCGAGACGACGATGACCCGCGCCTAGATGGCGCGCTCGTGGTCGACCCAGTACGGGTCGCGCAGCTTGCGCTTGTAGAGCTTGCCGTTCGGGTCGCGGGGCAGCTCGGCGACGAAGTCGATCGAGCGGGGCGTCTTGTACTTCGCCAGCTTGTCCTTCGACCACGCGAGGATCTCCGCCTCGAGCGCGGGTCCCGGCGTCGCGTCGTCGACGGGCTCGACGACCGCCTTGACCTCCTCGCCCCAGTCCTCGTGGGGGATGCCGAACACCGCGACGTCGGCGACCGCGGGGTGCATGATCAGCACCGACTCGATCTCCGCCGGGTAGATGTTGGCGCCGCCCGAGATGATCATGTCGGTCTTGCGGTCGCGGAGGAACAGCCAGCCGTCGTCGTCGAGGTAGCCGACGTCGCCCACGGTGAAGAACTTCCCGTGCCGGCTGCGCGCCGTCTTGTCCTCGTCCTTGTAGTACTCGAAGTTGCCGGTCTGCATGTGCATGTAGACCGTGCCGACCTCGCCCGGCGGCAGCACGTTGCCGTCGTCGTCGAGGACCACGACCTCCGAGATCGGCCAGGCGCGCCCGACCGTGCCCGGATGCTCGAGCCACTCGGCGGCGTAGACGATCGTGCCGCCGCCCTCGCTCGCGGCGTAGTACTCGTCGATCACCGGGCCCCACCACTCGAGCATCGCCCGCTTCACGTCGGGAGGGCACGGCGCGGCGGCGTGGACCATGTGGCGCAGCGCCGACACGTCGTAGCGCGCCTTCACGTCGTCGGGCAGGCCGAGCAGGCGCACGAACTGCGTCGGCACCATGTGCGTGTTCGTGACCCGGTAGCGGTCGATGAGATCCAGCATCCCCTCGGGCGTCCAGCGGTCCATGAGCACCACCGTGTGCCCGATGTGCAGCGCCCCGCCGGCGAACACGAGCACCGCCGTGTGGTACAGCGGCGAGCCGCAGATGTGCACGTTGTCGTCGAAGGGCTGCAGCCCGAAGAGGAAGAGCATCCCGCCGAAGCCGCCGGCGGCGGCCTCCGGCGCCGTGCCGGGGAGGGGCCGGCGCACGCCCTTCGGCTTCCCCGTCGTGCCCGACGTGTAGTTCATGACCGCGCCGGTCGTGCGGTCCGCGGGTGCGGTCGTCGGCTGGCCGGCCTTCAGCTCGTCGTAGGAACGGAAGCCCGGGATGTCGCCGCCGACCGCGAGGCTCGTCGCCGCGGGGAAGTCGATCTCGTCGGCCGCGGCGCGCGCCGCGTCCGCGAACCGGGCGTCGGCGACGAACGCCTTCGCCTCGCAGTCCTGGACGATGTACGCGATCTCGGGGCCGACGAGGTGCCAGTTGATCGGGACGAGGTAGAAGCCGGCCTGGAGCGCCGCGAGGTAGAGCTCGAAGACCTCCGCCGAGTTCGGCAGCAGCATCGCGACCGCGTCACCGGCGCGGAGCCCAGCCTCACGCAGTCCGTGCACGACCTGGTTGGCGGCGCCGTCGAGCTCGGCGGCGCTCACCTCCCGTCCCTCGGGCGTCACGAGGGCGAGATGGTCGGGGCGGGCCGCGGCGATGGCCCAGAAGCCGAGGGGGGCGCGGCGACGTCGGTGCTGCTCACAGGGACTCCAGTCAACGGGACGGGACGGGCGCGGCGGCCTGCTCGGCGAGGCGCTTCGCCCACCGATAGTCGGGCTTGCCGACAGGGGTGCGGGGGATGTCGTCGGTGAGCTCGAGCTGGCGGGGGACCTTGTACCCGGCGAGCGTGGTCCGACAGAAGGCCTGCAGCGTCTCGAGCGTGGGACGGGCGTCGCCGCGGGGCGCGACGATCGCCGCGATCCGCTCGACCAGCCGCTCGTCGGGCACGCCGACGACCACGGCGTCGAAGACGTCCGGGTGCGCCTTCAGCGCCGCCTCCACCTCCTCGGGGTAGACCTTCTCCCCGCCCGTGTTGATGCACACTGACCCGCGCCCGAGCAGGTGCAGGGTGCCGTCGGCCTCGATCGTCGCCGAGTCGCCGGGCACCACCCAGCGGACCCCGTCGGCGTCGGTGACGAACGTCGCCGCGGTCTTCTCCTCGTCCTTGTAGTAGCCGAGCGGGATGTGGCCCCGGCGGGCGAGGCGGCCCACCGTCCCCGACCCGGGCTCGACGCGGCCGCCGTCCTCGTCGAGGACCGTGACCCAGTCGCGGATCGTGAACGCCGGGCCCGCGGCGGGGCGGTCGAAGTCGAGCACGGTGCCGGCCGCGCCGGTCTCCGACGCGCCGAACGAGTCGGTGACGAGCACGCCGGGTACGCGTGCCCGCAGCTCCTCCTTCACCGCCTTCGAGAGGATGGCACCGCCCGACCCGATCGCGGCCAGCGCCGACAGGTCGTAGTGCGCGCCGGGCGCGGCGAGCGCGTCGGCCAGGGGACGGGCCATCGCGTCGCCGACGACCATGATCGACGCGGCGCGCTCCCGCTCGGCGAGCCGCAGCACGGCGGCCCCGTCGTAGTGCCGGTCACAGTTGAGGACCGAGGTGTTGCCACCGTAGAAGGTGATGAACGTCACCCACTGCCCGCCGCCGTGCATCATCGGCGCGTTCACGACGCCGACCGTCGGCTCGGCCGACACCCGGGTGGCCAGCTGCTCTGGCGTGGTGATCGGCTCCTGGGCGAAGCCACCGCCGCCGAGGGCGGCGAAGAAGATGTCCTCGGCCCGCCACATCACGCCCTTCGGCGAGCCCGTCGTGCCGCCCGTATAGAGAAGGTAGGGATCGTCGGCCGAGCGGGACCCGAAGTCCCGGGCCGGGCTCACAGCTGCGAGCGCCGCGTCGTAGTCGACGGCGCCGAGCGCGGCCACCGCCTCGTGCTCGTCGGCGCCGTCCTCGATCACCACGACGTGACGCAGCGCCGGCGTCGCCTCGCGAGCCTCGACGAGCATCGGCGCGAACGACCGCTCGGCGAGCACCGCGACCGAGTCGGAGTTCTCGAGGAGGTAGGCGAGCTCGCTCGCCACGTACCGGTAGTTGATGTTCACCACGGCGGCGCGGGCCTTGTAGATGCCCAGCTCGGCCTCGAGCCACTCGGCGCGGTTCCAGGACAGCACGGCGACGTGATCCCCCGGCGTGACGCCGACCGCCTCGAGGTGGTGGGCGACCCGGTTCGCCCGCTCGTCGAGCTCGCGGTAGGTCCGACGTGCCGGGCCGGCGACCAGCGCCAGCCGGTCGGGGACCTGGTCCACGACGATCTCGAAGAGGTCGGCGAGGTTGAACTCCATCGGTGCCGCAGTAGAACATGTTCTCGTTCCGGCCGGCAAGGCGTCACGACAGGGGAGGCGCGTGGGAACCGACGGGGACACCGCCGAGCTGCTCGCCGGACGGGTGGCCATCGTCTCCGGCGTCGGCCCGGGGCTCGGACGTGCCATCGCGCTCGCGCTCGCCCGCGCCGGCGCCGACGTCGGGCTCGGCGCCCGCCGGGCCGCGCCGCTCGAGCGTGTCGCCGCGGAGATCGAGGACCTCGGACGCCGCAGCTGCGCGGTCCCGACCGACGTCACCGACCCCGACCAGTGCCGCCGCCTGGCGGACACCGTGGCGTCGCAGCTGGGACGCCTCGACGCGCTCGTGAACAACGCCTTCACCGAAGAGGACTGGCACGCGCCCTTCGACGGGTTCGACCCGGCTCGATGGCGGGCCCCGATGGCCGTCAACTGCCTCGGCTCGCTGACCCTCACGCAGGCCGCCCTCCCGCACCTGCGTGGCCGGGGTGGCGCCGTGGTGATGATCAGCACGCTGTCGGTGAAGAACCCGATCCCGCTCCTCGCCGGCTACGCCGCGTCGAAGCGCGCGCTGACGGACGCGTCGCGGGTCCTCGCCGAGGAGCTCGCCCCGGACAACATCCGCGTCAACTGCGTCGCGCCCGGCCACATCGCCGGGCCCGTCCTCGACGAGTACTTCGCGTGGAATGCCGAACGGCGCCACGTGTCGCCGGCCACGGTCGAGGCGGAGATCGCCGCGCAGAACGCCCTGCCCCACATCGCCACCCCCGAGGAGATCGCCCGCACCGTGGTCTTCTTCGCCAGCGACCTCGCCCGCGGGGTCACCGGCCAGAGCCTCGACGTGAACTGCGGCCGCACGCTCAGCTGATGCTGCTGATCGGCCGCGTGGCCGTCGTCGCGGGCGTTGCCGGGATCGGGCGACCCGTCGCGAGGGCCATGGCACGCGAGGGCGCGGCCCTCGTGCTCGCCGACCCCGACGAGACCGTCCTCGACACCGTCAAAGCCGACGTCGCGTCGCGAGGTGCCGCCGTTCGCACCGTCTCGGGCGAGTTCACCGACGAGACCAGCGGCGACCGCCTCGTCCAGATTGCGCTCGACGCGTTCGGCCAGCTCGATGTCCTGGTGAGCAACGCGGGCGGCCCCGACGGCAACGCCCGCTTCGCCGAGTCGGACCTTGAGGCGTGGCGCCAGGCACTCGACGCGACCCTCTTCGCCTCCTTGCAGATCGCGCGCGCCGCGATCGTCCCGATGCGAGCCGAGCACGGCGGATCGATCGTGTTCGTCAACGCGGGCGTGGTGCGCGCGCCGACCGTCGGCGCCGGCGCAGCCGCCGCCTCGTATGGCGCGCTCCTCACCGCGTCCCAGGTCCTCGCGCGCGAGCTCGGCCCGTCGAACATCCGGGTCAACTCGATCGTGCCGCGACCCGCCAGCGACGTGGCCGGCGATGCGGACGGCGATGCTGCGGCGGACGCCGTCGTGTTCCTTGCGTCCGACCTGGCGTCGGTCGTTACGGGTCAGTCACTCGACGTCCACGTGCGCTGAGGCGGGCCTGCCGTCCCAGCCCCCATCCGGGTACGCTGCGCATGACCAGGAGACGCGCCGTGTCCCGACTCGACCTGCCCGAAGGCGACCAGCCCGAGATCGTGAAGGTCTGGAGCCTGCGCCCCGAGATGGGCGAAGCCGTCCAGGCGCTCTCCTACGCCGTCTACTCGAAGAGCGCGCTGCCGGCGCGCGTCCGCGAGGCGGCGCGGATGCGGATCGCGCACGTCAACGACTGCGCGGTGTGTCGCGGCTGGCGCATCCCGGCGCTCGCCGAGCAGGGCGTCGACGAGGAGCTCTACGCGCACGTCGAGGCGCCCGACGAGGGCGACTACTCCGAGCAGGAGCGCCTCGCCATCGAGTACGCCGAGCGGTTCGCGCTGAACCACCGCTCGCTCGACGACGCGTTCTTCGAGCGGCTGCGGACCCAGTTCAGCGACCCGGAGATCCTCGATCTCACGATCTGCATCGGTGAGTGGCTCGCCTTCGGCCGGCTCACGATGGTGCTCGACCTCGACGAGGCGTGCGCCGTGCGACCCCGCGCCTCCGTGTGATCACCGCCACCGCCGACCTCTTCGACCTCGACCTCTTCGCGGACGGCCCGCCGCACGAGCTGTTCCGCCGGCTGCGCACCGACACGCCGGTCTGCTTCCACCCCGAGCCGGACGGCCCCGGCTACTGGGGCGTCTTCGACTACGAGCACGTCGTCGAGGTGTCGCGCCACCCTCTGCAGTACGGGTCGCATCCCAACACGATGATCGAGGATCCCGACGACGGGGACGGCGGTGCCGGCGCGCTCGATGCTCAACCAGGACCCGCCGCGCCACACCCAGCTCCGCAAGCTCGTCAACCGCGGGTTCACGCCCCGTCAGGTCGCCACGCTCGAGCCGCGGGTCGTGGCGATCATCGACCGGATCCTCGACCGGGCTGCGGTGCAGGGCCGCTTCGACCTCGTGCGGGACGTCGCGGTGGAGCTGCCCCTGCAGGTGATCGCCGAGCTCGTCGGCGTCCCCGACGAGGAGCGCCACCAGGTGTTCGCCTGGACCGAGCAGATGATGAGCCTCGACGACCCCGAGCTCGGGGGGACCACCGCCGACGCGCTGCGCCGCGATGGCCGAGATGTTCGCCTACGCCGACCGCCTCGCCGCGTCACGCGCCGGCGGCGACGGCACCGACCTGCTGAGCGTGCTGCTCGCTGCCGAGGTCGACGGTGAGGGCCTGAGCCCCCTCGACGTCGACCTGTTCTTCATGCTGTTGATGAACGCGGGCAGCGAGACCACCCGCAACCTCATCACCGGCGGGATGCTCGCCCTCTTTGACCATCCCGACGAGCGGGACCGGCTCGCGGCCGACCCCACGCTGCTACCGGGCGCGATCGAGGAGATGCTGCGCTGGGTCACCCCGGTGCTGCACTTCCGGCGCACCGCCCGCGAGGACGCGACGCTCGGCGGCCAGCCGATCCGGGCGGGTGACAAGGTGGCCATCTGGTACGTGTCCGCGAACCGTGACCCTGCGGTGTTCGCCGCGCCGGACCGCTTCGACGTCACCCGCAGCCCGAACGAGCACCTGGCGTTCGGTGCGGGCGGCCCGCACTTCTGCCTCGGGGCGGGCCTGGCGCGTCTCGAGTCGCGTCTCCTGCTCGGCGCACTCCTCGAGCGCTTCCCGACGCTGCGCGCCGACGGCCCGGTTCAGCGGCTGCGGTCGAACTTCCTGAACGGCATCAAGGCGATGCCGGTGACGGTGGCCTGAGTACCTCGCCGGCCACCGACCGCGGCCCGCGGTAGAGCAGCCAGAAGCGGCGCCGCGCGAAGCGCCACTCGCCACGGTCGCGCACGATCCGGTCGTCATACCAGCCGACGAGCTCCTGTCCGGTGCCCGCCCTGGTCCGCTGGACCTCGCGGACGTACCAGCGGCCGACCGCCGCGTCGCCGTCCCCGTCGATCCAGCCGAAGAGCAGCTCCGGCACGCACAGCTCGAACTCGGCACGGCGCGTCGCGAACCGCCGGGTGATCGCGTCGATGCCGACGACCGGCGCCTCGCCGGCCAGGTGCCACTCGCCGTCGCCTCGCCAGCACGCCGCCCACGCGTCGACGTCCCCGCGCGCGATCGCGTCGCAGCAGCGTGCCGCCAGCGCGCGCCCGGCCCGATCGGCGTCCATGGGCCGATGCTACGGTCCGGCGATGCCCGCCCTCGCCGGTCGGGTCGCCGTCGTCACCGGCGCCGACCAGCCACTCGGGCGCGGTCTCGCGCTCGCCCTCGGCACCGCAGGCGCCGCGGTCGGGCTGGTCGGCGCGACGCGTGGGCTCGCGGCGGTCACCGCCGAGCTCGACGCTCGCGGCGCCCGCGCCACGGCGGTCGACAGCGTGCTCCGTGATGCGGCCGGCGTCGCCGCGGCGTTCGCGACGGTGGCCGACGAGCTCGGCGACCCGGTGCGGGTCGTCGTGCATGCCGCGATGGAGCCCGTCGCCTTCGACTCGACGCCCTTCGAGGACGTCGACGACGACCGCTTCGACGCCGTCTGGGAGGGCACGATGCGCGCCGCGTTGGCCGTGCTGCAGGCCTCGTTCGCGCAGATGCGCGGCCGGGGCGGCCAGATCCTGTTCGTGACCCCGACCGTGGCGATGTCGGGTGTGCCCGGCCTCGCGCCGTACGCGGCCGCGCTCGAGGGTCAGCGGCTGCTCGCCAAGTCGGCGGCACGACAGTGGGGACCCGACGGGATCCGGGTGAACTGCCTCGCCCCGGCGCCCGAGCAGGTCCCCATCGGCGTGCGCAGCGTCGACGTGTCGCTGGCGCCCGCCGCGCTCGGCGGTCCGGGCGACGCGGAGCACGACCTCGGGCCCGTGGCCGTCTTCCTCGCCGGTGACGACGCCCACTTCGTGACTGGCGCCACGATCGGCGTGGACGGCGGCGTCTGGATGGCGCCGTGACCGCGCCGCTGGCCGGCCGCACCGCCTGCGTGACCGGTGCCGGGCAGGGCGTGGGGGAGGGGATCGCGGCCGCGCTCGCGACGCGGGGCGCGAACGTCGTGGTCGCCGCCCGGCGCGCCGAGACGGGCGAGCCCGCCGCGGCGGCGATCCGCGACCGCGGCGGAGAGGCCTGCTGCATCGTCACCGACGTCACGCGCGGCGAGGACCTCCAGCGCTGCGTCACCGAGACCGTGGCCCGCTACGGCGGGCTCGAGATCATGGTGCACAACGCGTTCCACGGCGGCCGACCGCACCGCCTCGAGGACGTGGACGACGCGCTCTGGACGACGAACTCACGCACCGCCGTGTGGGGCTCCTACTACTGCGCGCGCTTCGCCGCGCCGCACCTCCGGGCCGCGGGCACGCGCGGCCGGCTGCTGCTCGTCACGTCGCCCGCCGGCGTCGAGGGCAGCGTGAACCTCCCCATCTACTCGCCGGTCAAGGCGGCCCAGCGGGCCCTCGCGAAGAGCCTCGCCCGCGAGTGGGGGCGACACGGCGTGACCGTGAACTGCGTCGCGCCCGTCGCCGAGACGCCCGCCCTCACCACGGCGTTCGCGGCCAACCCCGTCCTGCGCGAGCGCCTCGAGGCCCGCACGGCGCTCGGACGCGTCGGGGACGCCGAGCGTGACATCGGCGCGGTCGCGGCGTTCCTCGCCAGCGACGACGGCGGCTACATCACCGGGCAGACCCTCGTCTGCGACGGCGGCAGCTTCATGGGGCTGTGATGTCCTGGCTCCCCGAACTCGCGCCGGGCGAGACCGGCCTCGACCGGGTCTTCGGTCTCCGTCCCGACCTCTACGACGCGTTCCGCGCCTTCTACGCGCTGTTCTGGACGCGTGGGCTGCTCGACCCCGTCGTCCTGGAGCTGTGCCGGGTCCGCGTCGCGCAGCTCCTCGGCTGCGCCACCGAGCAGTCCGTCCGCTACGCCCCCGCCCGCGACGCCGGCCTGCCCGAGGCGCAGCTCGCCGCGCTGCCCCGCTGGCCCGACGACCCCCAGTTCACCGACGCCCAGCGCGCCGCGCTCGCCTTCGCCGAGCAGTTCGTCCTCGACCCCCACGGCGTCGACGACGGGCTGCGCGACGCGGTCATCGACCACTTCGAGCTCGCCGGCCTCGTCGCGCTCTGCGAGGCGCTGGCCCTCTTCGACGGGTTCTGCCGCTTCCGCACTCGTCCTCGCGGTCGACGGGCCGTCGACGCCCACGCTCGTCGCCGCGCCGAGCCCCGACGGACCGCTCCCGTGACCCCGGCACCGCGGCACCCCATCAAGGGCAACGTGCTCGGCACCCAGCCCGAGGCCCTCGCCGCCTTCGACCGCCTCTACGGCCTGCTCTGGAGCCACGGCCTCGTCGACCACACGGCGAAGGAGCTGGCCCGCCTGCGCAACGCCCGCATCACCGACTGCGGCTATTGACGAAACATCCGCTTCGCGGTCGCGAAGGACGAAGGCCTGACCGAGGACCGGGTGGCGCTCGTCGCCGACGGCTACGAGGACTCGGCGCTCACCGCCCGGGAGAAGGCGGTGCTGCGCTACGTCGACACGATGCTCGCCGACCCACACGCACTCACCGACGCGCAGCGCGACGAGTTGCTCGAGCACTTCAGCCCGGCGCAGGTCGTCGAGCTGACGGCCGGCGTCGCGCTCTTCCTCGGGTTCTCCAAGATCGCGGTCGCCCTCGGCCCGCCGCCCGACATGCCGACGATGATCGTGCCGACGCCCGACTGGGACCCGACCGCCTGACCTCAGGTGTCGCCGGCCAGGTCGTCGCGCACCGCACGGCGCAGCACCTTGCCGGTCGCCGTGTGGGGCAGTTCGTCGCGCACCACGACCACCTCGGGCGTCTTCAGCGAGCCGACGCGCTCGCGCACGAACGCCCGCAGCTCGTCGTCGTCGAGCGCGGTGCCGGCGCGGAGCACGACCATCGCCCCGATCCGCTCCCCCCATTCGGGGTCGGGCACGCCGACGACCGCGGCACCCGCCACGGCCGGATGACGGAGCAGCGTGTCCTCGATCTCGGCGGGCGACACGTTCTCGCCGCCGCGGATGATGACGTCGTCGCCACGCCCTTCGACGAACACGTAGCCGTCGGCGTCGACGGAGCCCCGGTCGCCGGTGTGCAGCCAGCCGTCGCCGTCACGTTGGGACTCCGTGTCGAGGTAGTCACCCGCGACCTGGTCGCCGCGCACCCAGATCTCGCCATCGACGACCCGGACCTCGACGCCGGGCACGGGCCGCCCGACCGACGCGAGCCGTGCCCGCTCGGTGGGGTCGTCGCTGGCGTGGGCCGCCCGGTGGTCGTCGGGCCCGAGCAGGCAGACCGTGCTGCTCGTCTCGGTGAGCCCGTATGCGTTGACGAACTCGGTGTCGGGGAAGAGCGCCAGCGCCTGCTCGAGCACGGGCGCGGGCATCCGCGAGCCGCCGTAGGCGAGGTGGCGCAGGGTGGGCACGCGGGCGGTGGTGTCCTCGGCCATGACGGCCACGATCCGGGCGAGCATCGTCGGGACCACGAAGGCGTGCGTCACCGCCTCGTGGCGTGCGAGCGCCAGCCAGTCGTGGGGGTCGAACCGGGGGAGCGGCACGACGCGCCGCCCGGCGTACGTCGACGACAGCACAGCGGCGACCCCGGCGATGTGGAAGGGCGGCACGGAGACGAGGACCGCCTCGTTCTCCTCCGCGGCGGCGAACTCCACGGTGTTGAACACGTACGCGGTCAGCTGGTCGTGCGCGAGCTGGGCGGCCTTCGGCGCGGCGCTGGTCCCGCTCGTGAAGAGCAGCACCGCCGGTGTGACCGGCTCGTCGAGGAACGCCCGGCCTGCGTCGGCCGGCAGGTCGACCCAGGCGGGCTCGGCGACGACCGCGGGCGCGAGCCGGTCGAGCAGCGCCCGGCGCGCCTCGTCGGGCAGCCGGTAGTTCAGCGGCGCGTACGACACGCCCGCCCAGGCGGCGCCGAAGAGCGCGACCGGCACGAGCGGCGCGGTCTCGCTGAGCAACGCGACCGTGCGGGGCGTCGCGGCGAGACGGGCCGCCACCCCGGTCGCGGCGTCGCGCAGCCGGGCGTAGGTGATGCCGCCGTCGCGGGGCCCGAACGCGACGCGGCCGCCGAGGCCGTCGGCGGCCATCTCGAGGAGCATGGCGATGTTCACGCGAGCGACTCCGCGATCTCGAGGCACCGCGAGCGGAGCCGATCGCGGGGGACCACCTCGTCGACGAGCCCCCAACCGAGCGCCGCCGGGGCCGAGATCGTACCGTCGTGCAGCAGCAGCGCGAGCGTCCGGTGCCGCCCGACGCGCTGCGGCAGCGACACGGTCCCCCCGGCGCCGGGCACGAGGCCGAGATCCAGCTCGGGGAGCCCGATGCGGGTGTCGTCCGCCGCGACGACGCGGTGGGCGAACGCCGGCAGCTCGATGCCCGCCCCGAGGCACGCGCCGTGGAGGCCGACGACGAGCTCGGCGCGCCGCGCCGCGACCTGGCCCGCGAGGGACCGGCTCATGCGCACGAGGTGGGCCAGCGCCGGGTCGGGGAACGTGCCGAACTCGTCGAGGTCGCCCCCCGAGCAGAACGACGGGCCCTCGCCGAGCAGCACGACCGGGCCGGGCGCACCGTCGAACGCGGCGTACAGCTCGTCCCGCATCGCGACGTCGAGGGCGTTGTGGCGGTCGGCGCGGACGAGCGTGAGCTCGGTCAGGCGGCCGTGCCGGGCGACGCGGACCCGTGGGCCCGGGTCGGCCGCCGGGCCGCCCCGGCCCCGCGCCGTGCGCCAGCGACGGAACTCCTCGCTGCCCTGGAGCATCGAGTACGTGGCCGATTCGCGGACGAGACCGTCCCACGTCGTCGCCGGTGGCGTCCGCAGCAGGAACGAGGCGGCGCTGGCCGCGACCGGTGCCCGTGCGAAGCCGCCGCCGACCGCCTCCGGGCGGTCGCCCTCGAGCACGACGTCGAGCGCGGCGGCGACGTCGGACCCGACCGGCGCGACGGCGGCGAGGACCACCGGGAGCTGCTGGACCGCGGCGCGGTCCGGCGGCGCGGCGAGGCCGGGGCCGCGCAGGAGGACGAGGGTCGGCTCGCCGAGGTGGTCAGCGAGCGCCGCGGCCAGCGCCGGCGCGCCGGCCGCGAGCAGCCGGGCGTCGCGCTCGACGACCGGCACGCGTCAGTCCGATGACGGCAGCGGCTTGGCCTGCGCGACCTCCATCACCTGGTCGTGGCACTCCAGCTGCCCGTCACCGCCCTTCGTGACGAGGACGGTCGCTTCGCAGACGGCGCACTGGTATCGCTTGCCGAGGAGGTTCGCCATCGCGTCAGCCTTCCCGGGCGGTCATCGGCTGACCGCAGCACGTCACCGCCGCGTCGGTCGCCTTCACCACGATGATCTCGGTCCCGCAGCGCTCACAGCGCAGGCGTGACCCGACCTTGGTCGGACTCATGCCGTCAGACTATCCGGATGGTGCGCGACGACGACTTGGCCGACGTGTCGTTCAGCGTCCGCGACCGGGTGGCGGTTGTCACGCTGGACCGACCCGAGCAGCGCAACGCGTTCACGGGCGCGATGGGGGAGAGCCTCGGCGCCGCCTACCGGCGCTGCGACGAGGACGACGCCGTCCGCGTCGTCGTGGTCACGGGCGCCGGCTCCGCCTTCTGCGTCGGCGCCGACCTCACCCCGCGCGACGAGACGTTCGCGGCGCCGACGGGGCGTCACTTCACGTCCTCGCCGGTCCAGCCGCCGGCGTTCGCCATCCGCAAGCCGGTCATCGCGGCGGTGAACGGGCACGCCGTGGGGATCGGCCTCACGCTCGCTATGCAGTGCGACCTCCGGATCCTCGCCCGGGGTGCGACCTACGGCTTCGTGCACGTGCGCCGGGGCGTGATCCCGGACGCCCACTCCCACTGGACGGTCCCACGCGCCGTCGGCTTCGCCCGCGCGACCGAGCTGCTGCTCACCGGTCGACACATCGACGCCGACGAGGCGGTCGCGATCGGGCTCGCGACGCGCGCCGTCCCCGCCGACGAAGTCCTCGCCACCGCGCTTACCCTCGCGCGCGACCTCGCGGTCACCACCGCGCCGCTGTCGGTGGCGATCAGCAAGCGGCTCATGTGGGCGAGCCCGACGCTCAGCGCCGACGACGTCAACCGGCTCGAGACGGCGATGCACCAGCACGTGATGGGCCGCGCGGACGCACGGGAGGGCGTCCTGGCCTTCCTCGAGCGGCGCGACCCCCAGTGGTCGCTATCCCCGACCCGGGACTGGCCGGACGACTGGTGATCAGACGCCGAGCAGGCGCAGCGCGTTCGTCCGGAGGAACTGCGGCCAGACGTGCGGCCGGAACGGCACGGCAGGGAGCTGCTCGAAGATCGTCTCGTAGGAGAGGCCCATCGGGAAGTAGCCGGCGAAGCAGATCTTCTCGGCGCCACGCGTGTTGGCGTAGTCGACGACGGCCCGCGGGTAGTAGCGGGGCGCGAACGCGCTCGTTGAGTAGTGCAGCCCCGGCCACTTCAGCATGAGCTTCACGGCGAGGTCCGCCCAGGGCTCGGCGCCGTGGCGCATCACCACGATCAGCTCTGGGAACTCGAAGCAGACCGTGTCGAGGCGCGCCACGTCCTGGCTCGTCGCCGGCACGCGAGGGCCGGGCACGCCGACGGTGACGAAGAGCGGGATCCCGAGGTCGATGCACGCCGCGTAGAGCGGGAACCACGCCGGCTCATCGAGCCCGACCGGCGGAAACGACCCGGCGGTGAAGGCCGCCGCGGCGCGGGCCCCGAGATCCTCGACCGCGGCGCGGAGCGCGCGCACGCCCGCCAGGCCGTCGGTCGGGTGCACGTCGACCGACGGGACGAACCGGTCGGGATGGCGGCGGAGGGCCTGCACCCCGGCGTCGTCCGCCGGGTCGATCCCGACGAGCGCACGCTCGACGCCGAAGCGGTCCATCTCGTCGAGCACGGCGGAGACGGGGTCGGCCGCCGTCCGGGCGGTCGGGAGGTTCCGGTACATGTACGAGGCCGGGTGCGAGAACGACGCGGACCCCGCGTCTTTCAGCAGCGGGGCCAGCTGGTCGCGCCAGGCGTCCCCGCCCCCCGTCGGGAGCGCGACCATGAGGTCGACCACGCCGACGTCGAAGGGCGCGCTCACCCGGGCGGGCCGGGCACCGGTCCGGGCGCGGGGAGCTCGAGCAGGTCGGCGAGCACGCGCGTCACCGCATTGTTCCCCGCCATGTCCTCGGCGTCCTCGGCGGGCATGAGGCCGAACGAGGCGACGAGCGTGGCGATGCGCAGCATCACGACCGCGAAGCGCAGCCCGGCGAAGATCTCGTAGAACTCGAGGTCGCGTGCCCGCCGGCCGCTCGCCTGCTCGTAGCAGGCGACCACCTCCTCGCGGGTCGGGAAGCCCTCCATGCGCGGGGCCGGCATGCCCTCGTGGAAGTGGCGGTCGAGGAAGAGCCACCAGGCGAGATCCATCATCGGGTCAGCGAGCGTGACCATCTCCCAGTCGACGACGGCGCGCACGTGGTAGTCGGGGCCGAACAGCTGGTTGTTGATCCGCGCGTCGCCCCAGCACAGCGTGATCTCGGGATCGCTCGCCGGCGCGTGCGCCTGGACCCACTCGAGCGTCGCCTGGGTCACCGGGGGCGCCGGGAACCCGGCCTCGCGCTCGGCCCACGCGTACGACGCCTCGTAGTAGCGCAGCTGCTGCTCGAAGCCGAGCTTCCCGTACCGCGGCTTGGAGAGCACGTCGAGGCCGAGACCCCGCCAGTCCACCGCGTGCACCTCGGCGAGCGCGTGCACGCCCTGCTCGACGAGCGTGCGCCGCTCGGCCGGCGTCGACTCCTCGAGCAGCCATCCCTCCTGCGTGTACGGCGGGCTGTCACCCGGCGCGCGGCCGTCGACGTGGTCCATCACGAAGAAGGGGGCGCCGAGGATCGATTCGTCCGTCTCGTACCAGCGCACGACGGGCACCGGCACGGTCGTGTGCTCCCCGAGGGTGCGCAGCACGAGGTACTGCTCCTCGAAGTCCTGTTCGAGGAACACGGTGTGCTGCGTCGGCTTCACACGCAGCACGAGCGAGGCCGTCTCGGGCCCGTCGTCGCCCTCCCACGACGCGTCGAAGAGGAGCGTCTCGTTCGAGAAGCCGGTGAACGCCGGGCCCGAGATCGGGCCGACCTCCACCGGGCCGACCTCGGGCAGCCGCGTCGCGAGCCAGCGACCGAGAATCCCCCGGGCCGCCTCGAGGTCGCGTTGCTCTGGGATGGGCATCGGGTTCCTTTCAGACGAGCACGCCGGCGTCCTGCAGCGCCGCCACCTCGGTCGACGGGAAGCCCCACGTGGCCAGCGCCGCGGCGGTCGCCGCACCCGGGTGCTCGGGCGGGTGCGGGGTCGGGAGGGCCGAGCGCGAGAACCGCGGTGCGGGCGCCGGCTGGGGCACGCCGGCGATCGTGAGGAAGGTCTCGCGGGCGCGGTTGTGTGGATGGTCGGGCGCCTCGACGGGCGTGAGCACGGCGGCGACGCAGGCGTCCTTCCCCGCGAAGTGGGTGACCCACTCGTCGCGGGTGCGGGTCGCGAACGCGGCCGTGAAGTGCTCGCGGAGTAGCGGCCAGCCGCTCCGGTCGTGTTGGTCCGGCAGCCCGGTGTCGCCGAGACCGAGGCCGTCGAGGAGCGCGGCGTAGAACTGCGGCTCGATCGCGCCGACCGCCACCCACGCGCCGTCCGCGGTCTTGTAGACGTCGTAGAACGGCGCGCCCGTGTCGAGGAGGTTGGTCCCCCGCGGTCCCCACGCCCCCGACGCGCGCGCGCCGTAGAAGGGCACGAGCATGAGCGCCGCCCCATCCACCATCGCCGCGTCGATCACCTGGCCCTCCCCGGACCGGTCGCGCTCGAGGAGCGCGGCCACGATCCCGAAGGCGAGCAGCATGCCGCCACCCGCGAAGTCGCCGAGCACGTTGATGGGCGCCGTGGGCGGCTGATCGGCGCGGCCCAGCGGCTCCAGCGCGCCGGCGACGGCCAGGTAGTCGAGATCGTGGCCGGCCTCGTGGGCCAGCGGCCCGGTCTGGCCCCACCCGGTCAGGCGCCCGTAGACGAGACGCGGGTTGCGGGCAGTGCAGACCTCGGGGCCGATCCCCAGCCGCTCGGCGACGCCGGGCCGGAACACCTCGAACACGACGTCCGCACCGTCGACGAGGCGCAGGAACGCGTCGACGCCCTCGGCGGCCTTGAGGTCGAGGCCGACGGCGCGCTTCGAGCGGTGCATCGGGTTCGTGGCCGGCTGGGTGGCGTCGAGCGCCCGGGCCGCCTCGACGCGGTCGACCCGCAGCACCTCGGCGCCCAGGTCGGCGAGCAGCATCCCGCAGAACGGCCCGGGGCCGAGCCCGACCAGCTCGAGCACCCGGGTGCCCTGCAAGGGTGCGCTCACGCGCGCGCCGCCGGCAGGGCGCTCGTGCGGGCGCGAGGCGCGGAGCGGGCGGACGGGCCGATGCGACGGGATCATAAACTGACGTCCCGTCACATCACCTCGGGCCGCACCGCGGCGTCTGGAGGCAACCGTGGGCAACCCCGTCATCGTCGAGGCCGTCCGAACCCCCATTGGGAAGCGCAACGGCCAGCTCGCCGGGCTGAAGGCGACCGAGACGCTGCGCCACGCGCTGGAGCAGGTCATCGAGCGCTCCGGCGTCGAGCCGGGGATGGTCGAGGAGGTCGTCGGCGGCTGCGTCACCCAGGCCGGCGAGCAGGGCTCGAACGTGACCCGGAACGTGTGGCTCAGCGCCGGGAACGACCGGCTGCCCTACACGACGGCCTGCACGACGGTGGACGCGCAGTGCGGGTCGGCCCAGCAGGCCAACCATTTCGTGGCGGGGCTCGTGGCCGCCGGCGGCGTCCAGATCGGGATCGCGTGCGGCGTCGAGCAGATGAGCCACGTGCCCCTCGGCTCGAACGTGATCAACGGGCCAGGTCACTACAAGACCGAGCCGTGGCCCTACGACGACCCGCCGAATGGGCAGTTCGGCGCGGCGGAGCGGATCGCCGACAAGCGCGGGATCACCCGCGAGCAGCTCGACGAGTGGGGCTTCCACTCGCAGCGCAAGGCGAGGATCGCCTGGGACGAGGGGCGCTTCGAGCGCGAGGTCGCGCCGATCGAGACCCCGGTGCTCGGCGAGGACGGTCAGCCCACTGGTGCGACCCAGATCGTGTCGCGCGACCAGGGCCTGCGCGACACCACGCTCGAAGGGCTCGCGAAGCTCAAGCCCGTCTACGACGGCGCCCGGCACACCGCGGGCAGCTCGTCGCAGCTCTCCGACGGTGCCGCGGCCGTGCTGTGGATGGACGAGGGCGTCGCCCGCAGCCTCGGGCTGCGTCCCCGGGCCCGGCTCGTGCACCAGCTCGTGACCGGCACGGACCCCTACTACCTCCTCGACGGCCCCGTCGACGCGACCGCGAAGATGCTCGACCGGTCCGGGATGGCGATGGCCGACTTCGATCGCTTCGAGATCAACGAGGCGTTCGCGTCCGTCGTGCTCTCCTGGGCGCAGGTGCACAAGCCCGACCTGGACCGGGTCAACGTCAACGGCGGCGCGATCGCGCTCGGCCACCCGGTCGGCTCGACGGGCGCCCGCCTCATCACCACCGCACTGCACGAGCTTGAGCGCTCCGACACCGAGTACGCACTCGTCACGATGTGCTGTGGCGGTTCGCTCGGCACAGCGAGCATCCTCCAGCGCCTCTAGCCCTCGTCGGCGCCGTGCCGGGCTCGCCTGGCGAGTCGCGCGGCGACCGGCGGTAGGGTCGCCGCGGCGTCGACGAGGGAGCGTGCGGATGCGGTACACGAGCCTGGGCCAGACCGGTGTGCGGGTGTCGAGGGTGTGTCTCGGCATGATGAGCTTCGGCAACAACAGCGAACGGCCGTGGGTGCTGGACGAGGCCGCGGCGCTGCCGATCGTGCAGTCGGCGGTCGAGGGTGGCGTGACCTTCTTCGACACGGCCGACACCTACTCGCAGGGCGCCAGCGAGGTCGCGACGGGCCACATTCTCCCGAAGTTTCTGAGCCGCGACGAGATGGTCGTCGCGACGAAGGTGTTCATGCCGATGACCCCGGGCGAGAACGGCGGCGGGCTGTCCCGCAAGCACGTCCTCTCGGCGATCGATGCGTCGCTGTCGCGCCTCGAGATGGACTACGTCGACCTGTACCAGATCCACCGTTGGGACAGCCGCACCCCGATCGAGGAGACGATGGAGGCGCTCCACGACGTCGTGCGCGCCGGGAAGGCTCGTTACATCGGGGCAAGCAGCATGTTCGCGTGGCAGTTCGCGAAGGCCCAGCACGTCGCCACCACGCACGGGTGGACCCGGTTCGTGTCGATGCAGAACCACTACAACCTGATCTACCGCGAGGAGGAGCGGGAGATGATCCCGCAGTGCGTCGACCAGGGCGTCGGCGTCATCCCGTGGAGCCCTCTCGCGCGCGGCGTGCTCGCCGGGAACCGCAGCCGCGACGGCGAGAAGCGCACGACCCGCTCCGAGACCGACCAGTTCACCGACTATCTCTACAGCCAGCCGACCGACTTCGACGTCGTCGACGCCGTCGTCGACGTGGCCGCCGACCGTGGTGTGCCACCGGCCCAGGTGGCGCTGGCGTGGCTGCTCACCAAGCCCGGTGTCACGGCGCCGATCGTCGGCGCGACGAAGCTCGGCCACATGGAGGACGCAATCGCCGCCGAGGCGCTCGAGCTGAGCGACGACGAGATCAAGCGCGTCGAGAGCCCCTACGTCGCGCATCCGGTGCTCGGCCACCTCTGAGCAGCCGCGGTCCTCAGTCGATCTGGGTGGGGACCGAGATCACGATCGTGTTCGGGCGGAACAGCAGCCGGCCCTTCAAGGCGAGCGCGGTCTGGTTGTGCAGCAGCTGCTGCCACCAGTGGTGCACGATGACCTCGGGGAGCACGACGGTGATGACATCGCCCTTGCGGCGGTGATCGACCTCGTTGACGAAGGCGAGGAGAGGTTTGGTGATGTCCCGGTAGGGCGACTCGACGATCTCGAGCGTGACGCCGAGGTCGAGCTCCTCCCAACGGCGCCGCAGCTCCTTGACGCCGGTGTCCTCGAGGTCGACGACGACAGCCACGAGGCGCTCGGGGTGCAGCGCCCGGGCGTACGCGAGGGCGTCGAATGCGCACCTGTTCACCGCGTTGATCGGCACGATCACGGTGTTGTGGACGGCGGGGAGCTTCGCATCGTCCGGGAGCTCCAGTTCACGCTCGACGGTGTCGTAGTGGCGCTTGATCCGCTTGCAGCCCATCACGACGAGCGGGATGACCACCGCAGGGATCCACGCGCCGGCGGTGAACTTCGAGACGAGGATCACGATCAGCACGATGCTCGTCGCCGTGGCACCGGTCGCGTTGATCGCCATGCCGACCCGCCAGCCCGGTTCTCGCCGTCGCCGGTGGTGGCGCACCATCCCGACCTGGGAGAGCGTGAACGCGGTGAAGAGACCGACGGCGAACAGCGGGACCAGCGAGTCGAGGTTGCCGTTGAACGCGAACAGCAGCACGACCGCGCTCCCGGCCACGGCGATGATCCCGTTCGAGAACACCAGACGGTCGCCGCGCCGCCCGAGCTGGTGGGGGAGGAACCCGTCGCGGGCCACCACCGACGACAGGCGCGGGAAGTCGGCGAAGGACGTGTTCGCGGAGAGGCACAGGATCAACGCGGCCGACGCCATCAAGAGGATGTAGAGCGGGCTGCCCCGACCGAAGACGTGGTCGCCGAGCTGCGAGATCAGCGTCTCCGTCGTGGAGATCGTCGGACGGAGCCGGTTGGTGAGCACGGCCAGCCCGAGGAGCGGCCCGCCGAGGAAGAGGCTGGTCCAGATGAGTGTGGTCGCGGCGTTGCGCGACTTCGGCTCCTGGAACGCGGGCACCCCGTTCGAGATCGCCTCGACGCCCGAGAGGGCCACCGCGCCCGACGAGAAGGCCTTCATCAGCGCGAAGAGCGTGATCCCGGTGACCAGCGCGCCGTTGTGGGTGAAGGCGTTCAGCTGGGCGTGGTTCACCGGGAGCTGATGCAGGGAGCCGGTGAAGGACCGGATGAGGCCGTCGACGATGAGGAGCGTCAGGACGGCCACGTACGTGTACACGGGGAGGGCGAAGAGACGGCCGGCCTCGCGCAGCCCGCGCAGGTTGGCGAGCATGATCACGACGACGAGGCTCACGCTGAGCGCGACCGGGTGGTCCGCCAGCGGCGTGATCGCCGAGCTGATGGCCGCCGCGCCCGCCGCCGCGGAGACGGCGACGTTCAACGTGTAGTCGACGAGCAGCGCGGCGCACGCCACGAGCGAGGGGTTCGTGCCGAGGTTCTCCCGGCTCACGATGTAGGAGCCGCCGCCGTTCGGGTAGGCGAAGATCGTCTGGCGGTAGCTGAGGACCAGCAACGTGAGGACGCCGATGAGGATGAGCGACAGCGGGACCAGGTAGCCGAAGGCGAGGACGCCCGCGACGGGGACGAGCACGGTGAGCATCACCTGGGTGCCGTAGGCGGTCGACGACACGGCGTCGGAGGAGAAGACGGGCAGGGCGATCCGCTTGGGAAGCAGCTCGGCGTCCTGGGCGTGCGTCGCGAGCGGACGACCCACGACGAAGCGCTTCAGCGTGGTCAGCGACCCGCCGCCGAGATGTTCGCCAGCGTCGCGGTTCACACGGATTCGGGCCCGCGCGCGCTGCGCCGTCACGGCCCGATCCTGTCAGGTCGCGCCCGCGCCGCGGCGGAGCAGGCTCAGAGGCGGGGGCTGAGGAAGGCGCCGATGCGGGCCATCGCCTGGTCGGCCGCGGGGACGAGGGCGTCCATACCGAGGAAGCCGTGCGTCACGCCCTCGTACCGGTGCAGCTCGACCGGGACGTCGAAACCGTCGAGGCGGTGCGCGTAGGCCTCGCCTTCGTCGCGCAGCGGGTCGTACTCGCCCGTCAGCACCAGCGCGGGCGGGAGGCCACTCAGGTCGGCCGCCTGCAACGGCGCGGCGAACGCGTCGAGCGGGTCGCCGTCGGGCCCGAGATAGCTCTCCCAGAAGAAGGCCATGTCCTCGGCGGTGAGCAGGAACCCGGTCGCGAAGTCGCGGTAGGACGCCGTGTCTTGCCCGGCGTCGGTGACGGGGTACACGAGCACCTGCGCCGCGAGGGCCGGCCCGGCGGCGCGGGCCCGCAGCGTCACGGCGGCGGCGAGGTTCCCGCCGGCGCTGTCACCCGCCACGGCGAGGCGACCCGGGTCGCCGCCGAGGTCGGCGGCGTGCGTGGCGAGCCAGGCGACGGCCGCATCGCAGTCGTCGAGCGCGGCCGGGAAGCGGTGCTCGGGCGCCAGGTGGTAGTCGATGCTGACGACGAGCGCGCCGGTCGCGTTCGCGAGTCGTCGGCAGACCCGGTCGTGGGTGTCGATCCCCATGAACACCCAGCCGCCACCGTGGAGGTAGGCGATCACGGGGAGCGGGTCGGTGTCCGTGCTCGGCGCGTAGCTGCGCGCCCACAGCGGTCCGGCCTTCGTGTCGAGCTCCCGGTCCTCGACGCGCGCCACGGGCTGGGCCGGGCCGGCGCCAGCCTCGGCAAAGACGATCACGTTCTCGCGCAGCTCGTCGAGCGGCTGGTCGCGCAGCGGTGGCAGGTCGAGCGTCGCGGCTGCGTCGAGGTAGGTCTGCAGCGCCGGGTCGAGCGGCATCAGCGGTCCGCCCAGAGCTGCTCGAGCACGGGCACCGCCTCGTCGGGGCGCTCGAAGATGCTCCAGTGCCCGGCGTCGAGCTCGAGGTAGGGCGCGCCGGCCAGCTCGGCGGCGGCGCGCCCGTACGCGGGCGGCCCGTACTGGTCGTGTGCACCCCAGAAGAACTGCGCGGGCGGTGTGGCGCGGCCCGGTGCTGGCGACCACGCGGGTCCGATGTCGACGGCCGAGCGGTAGAGGGCGAGCACGACGCGCTTCATCGCGTCGTCGGCCCGCGACGCCGCACCCTCGGGGTCGGGGTGCCGGGCATCGCGCAGGGCGGGGACCATGGTGTCGGGCGTCATGAGCTCCATGATCTGCTCACCGACGTCCGGGGTCTGCCACTGCGTCGCGAGGTCGTGCCATCGGAACGCCGGGCTCACCGCCCCGTCGGCGATGGCCCACGTGCGCACGAGATCCGGCCGAGTCGTCGCGACGCGCTGGGTCAGGAGCCCGCCCCAGTCGTGCCCCACGAGGTCGACCGGCTCCTCGGCGCCTTCGAGCTCATCGATGAGCCAGTCGGCGTAGGCCTCCTTCGTGCACGCGAAGCCGTCCGGCAGCGGCGACGCGAACCCGGGAAGGCGCGGACAGACGACGTCGACACGTGTGAGGCGGGACCGGATCGGCTCCCACAGCTCCGCGGTGTCGGGAACGCCGTGCACCAGCACCGCGGGCACGGGCTACTCCTCGTCGCGGAGCGTGTCGAGCCGCTGCGTCGCGTCGATGAACTCGTCGATGAGGTCGAGCACGACGTCGCGGACCGGCCGGATCGAGCGCATCCGCCCGACGATCTGGCCGACCGGCATCACTCGCAGCTCGTCGACCTGGTACTTGGCGACCCGCCGCTGCGCCTCCGCCGTGGCCATGTACTGCAGCGGCATCGGCAGGTAGCCGGGCGAGTCCTCCCGCTCCCACGCCTCGGTCCACGGGGTGCGGAGCTGGCGCGCCGGCTTCCCGGTGAGCACCCGGGACCGCACGGTGTCGCGCGAGCCGGCAGCGATGAGCCGGTCCATGACCACCGGCGCGGTGTCGCTCTCGTTCGTGGTGAGCCAGATCGAGCCGGTCCACACCCCGTCCGCGCCGAGCGCCATCGCCGCCGCCATCTGGCGTCCCGAGCCGATCCCCCCGGCGGCGAGGACGGGGACGCGGTCCCCGACGGCGTCGACGACCTCGGGCACCAGCACCATGCCGGCCACGTCGCCCGTGTGTCCGCCCGCCTCGTAGCCCTGGGCGACGATCATGTCGACGCCCTGGTTCACCTGCCGCTCGGCGTGGGCGAGGCTCCCGACCAGCGCCGCGACCTTCACGCCGTGCTCGTGCGCCAGGTCGACCACGTCCTTCGGCGGTGGGCCGAGCGCGTTGACGAGCAGCTTGATCGGGTGCGCGAGCGAGATGTCGACCTGGGGGCGCGCGCCCTCGTGGGTCCAGCCGAGCAGCCCGCTGCGCTCCTCGTCCTCGTTCAGCGGCGGGACGTTGTGCTCGTCGAGGACCTTCTCGATGAAGTCCTTGTGCTCCTGGGGGATCATGTCGGCGAGCTGCTGCTCCATGTGCGACGGGTCAAGCTCGCCGCCCGACCCGGCGTAGGCCGCCGGCATGACGACGTCGACGCCGTAGGGCTTGCCGTCGACGTGCTCGTCGAGCCACTGCAGCTCGATCTCGAGCTGCTCCGGCGTGAACGCGAGCGCGCCGAGCACGCCCATCCCGCCGGCCTTGGTCACCGCGGCGACGACGTCGCGGCAGTGGCTGAACGCGAACAGGGGCAGGTCCAGTTCGAACAGGTCGGTGGCCCGGGTGCGCATCAGGCTCCTCCTCTTAGACCGGCGACGCGGCGCCGGTGGCGACGTCCTTGGCCCAGCGGTAGTCCGGCTTCCCCGACGGCGACCGGACGATCGCCGGGACGAGGTGCAGGTCGCGTGGCAGCTTGAAGCCGGCGAGCTGCGTGCGGCAGTGCTCCCGGATGGAATCGAGGTCGAGCGTCGCGTCGTCGCGGGGCTGCACGACGGCCACGACCCGCTGACCCCAGCGCTCGTCGGGCACGCCGACGACCGTGCAGTCGTACACGCCGGGGTGCGACTTGATCGCGGCCTCGACCTCCTCCGGGTAGATCTTCTCGCCGCCCGAGTTGATCGACACTGACCCGCGACCGAGCAGCACGATGCGGCCGTCCGCCTCGACGGTCGCGAAGTCGCCGGGCATCGAGTAGCGCGTCCCGTCCGGCGCGGTCACGAACGTCTGCGCCGACTTCTCGGGATCCTTGTAGTACTCGAGGGGGATGTTGCCGGCGCGCGCGAGCCGGCCGACCGTGCCCGAGCCCGGCTCGACCGGCCGCATGTCGTCGTCGAGCACGACCGTGTCGAGGATTGCCGTGACCCGTGGGCCGCGCGCCTCGGTCTGGCCGGCCTGCACCAGCGTGTAGCCGTTCGACCCGGTCTCGGAGGCGCCGATCGCCTCGCTCACGATGATCGACGGGAGCCGGGCGAGCAGCCGCTCTTTCACCGCCGGCGAGAACACCGCGGCGGTGCTCGACAGGCTCACGAGCGACGACAGGTCGTAGTCGGCGCCGGGCTCGTCGAGTGTCTCGACGAGCGGGCGCCCCATCGCGTCGCCCGTGATCATGATGCTGTTCACGTGCTCCTCGCCGACGAGCTCCCAGACGCGCGCCGGGTCGAACTTGGCGACCAGCACGACCTTGTTGCCCTGGAACGAGCCGCCCATCACCGACCACTGCGTCGCGCCGTGCATGAGCGGCGCGATCGGGAGCATCGTCCCCGGGTCTCGGGTCTGCGCCCGCTCGACGAGCGCCTCGGGCCGGTCGACGCGGGTGTTCGTCGTGGGGTCGATCCCGCCGCCGAGCGCGAAGAACACGTCCTCGTGGCGCCAGACGACGCCCTTTGGCATCCCGGTGGTCCCGCCCGTGTAGAGGATGTAGCGGTCGTCGGGGGAGCGGGCGTCGAAGTCCCGCTCGGGGGACCCGCTCGCCATCGCCTCCTCGTAGGGGACCGACGTCAACGGCCCGAGGTCGGCGCCGCTGCCGTCCTCGATCACCACCGAGTGGGTGAGCATCGGCAGCTCACCGAGCACGTTGGCGACCCGCGGGGCGAACTCGCGCTGATAGACGAGCGCCTTCAGGTCGGCGTTGGCGAACAGGTAGGCGAGCTCGCCCTCGACGTAGCGGTAGTTGATGTTGACCCACACCGCCCGCAGCTTGAAGACCGCCCACAAGGTCTCGACCCACTCGACCGAGTTGTAGGCGTAGATCCCGACGTGGTCGCCGGGGCCGATGCCGTTCGCCGCGAGATGGTGCGCGAGTCGGTTGGCGCGGGCCTCCATCTCCGCGTAGGTGCGGCGCTGGCCCTCCGCGACGAGGTACTCGCGGGACCCGAAGTGGTCGACGGCGTGCTCGAACAGGTCGGCCAGGTTGAACTCCATCGAGCAGCACTCTACGGGTCGCTCTGACGGGCCGTCAGACGGCGGCGCGGACGCGAGCACCGCCACGAGGTGACGGGCGCGCGAGCGGTGTGGTCAACTGACGCCCCCGTCAGCCCCGAGGCCGCGAGGGAGCACCCGTGGACCGCACGCCCGTCATCGTGGGCACCGGCCTGTCCGACTACCCGAAGGCGCCGCACCTCGACGGCGTACAGCACCACGTCCAGGCCTTCCAGCGCGCCCTGGCCGACTCGGGCGTCGAGAAGTCCGAGATCGACGGGTACGTGAGCGCAGGCGGGGGCGGGCTCATGATCGACGACGCCGTGACGATGGCCGAGTACCTGCGGATCGACCACCGCTACGTCGACGGGACGATGACCGGCGGCTCGTCGTTCGAGTTCCACGTCCAGCACCTCGCCGCAGCGATCCGCGAGGGGCTCTGCGACGTCGCGCTCATCACGTACGGGTCCGACCAGCTGAGCCGGATGGGCCGCAAGCTCGGCACGGGCGGCTTCCAGCGGCCGGGGTCCCGGGTCGGCGGGCCGATCCAGTACGAGGCGCCGTACGGCAACTCGCTCGTCGGCGCCTACGCGATGCACGCCGCCCGCCACACGCACGAGTTCGGGACGACCCCGGCCCAGCTCGCCGAGATCGCCGTCGGTGTCCGCGAGTTCGCCACCCTGAACCCGCACGCCATCTACCGCGACCCGATCACCGTCGACGACGTGCTGAACAGCCGCATGATCGCCGATCCGCTCCACAAGCTCGACTGCTGCGCGATCACCGACGGGGGTGGCGCCGTGCTCATGACGACCGCCGAGCGGGCGAAGGACCTGCGCCAGCCGCCCGTCTACGTGCTCGGCGCGGCCGGCGCCCAGACGCACTGGAACGTCAGCCAGCAGCCCGACTTCACGACGTGCGCCGGGGCGAAGGCCGGCCCGGTGGCGTTCGGGCGCGCCGGGCTCAACCCGAACGACATCGACATGCTCATGTTCTACGACTCGTTCACGATCACCTGCCTGATCCTCCTCGAGAGCCTCGGCTTCGTGGCGCGGGGGGAGGGCGGTCCGTTCGTCGCCGAAGGCAACCTCAAGCGCGGTGGTCGCTTCCCGCTCAACACCGACGGCGGCGGGCTGTCCTCGTCGCACCCCGGGATGCGCGGCATCTTCTTGCTCATCGAGGCGGCCCGTCAGCTGCGGGGCCAGGCGGGGGAGGCGCAGGTCCCGAACTGCCAGACCGCGATCTGCGCCGGGTCGGGCGGCTGGCTCAGCGCGATCGGCGTGGCGATCCTCGGTGCCGAGCATCCATGAGAGGGGCGTGATGGGCGACGTCACCACAGCCGAGGAGTGGCAGAAGCCGTTGCCGGCGATCGACGACGTGAACCGCGACTTCTGGGCCGCGGCAGCCGAAGGGCGACTGCTGGTCCAGGCCTGCCCGCACTGCGGGCATCGCCAGTTCTACCCGCGCGCGCTGTGCACGGCCTGCGGTGACACACCCGAGTGGCTCGAGTGCAGTGGACGCGGCACGGTGCACACCTTCACGGTCATCCGCCAGATGGGGATGCGGCCGTTCCGCGACGAGCTGCCGTACGTCGTCGCGATGGTCGAGCTCGAGGAGGGGCCGCTCATGATGGGCAACGTCACCGACTGCGATCCCGAGAGCGTCCGCATCGGGATGCCGGTCGAGGCGCACTTCGTGCGGGCGGCCGACGACGTCGGCGTCCCCCTCTGGCGTCCCGCCGGCTGAGCGGGCGCTCAGCGGGGCCGGCTGCCGTCCCGCGGGGCGATGAAGACGATCGACGCCTCGGCGAGCAGCTCGCCGTCGCAGCGCGACGTGGCCTGCACCCAGATCTTGCGGCCCTCGACCCGATCGACGTGGGCCTCGTAGTCGATGCGACGCTCGAGCGGCGTGGGCCGCAGCATCTTGACGGTGAGCGTGCCGGTGTAGCCGGCCTGACCTGACGCGACCTGCGCGGCGCCCATGAGATCGTCGAACGCGGCGGCGACGAAGCCGCCGTGCACGTGGCCGATCGGCCCTTCGTAGGCGGGCGAGTACACGGCGTGCCCGTGGGTGCCGTCCTCGCCCACCGTCCACTGCACCGGAGGCGCGAGCGGGTTGCTCCGACCGCTGATGCCGCTGCGCTCGAGCAGCGAGCCCTGCGCCCCAGGCTGGGATCCGAGCCCGCCGGTCGCGAGCAGGCTGGGCTGCACACCGAGTGACTCGACGAGCGCGTGCACGGCGTCCGCCGCGGCGTCGACGGCGCCCGCGTCGGCACCCTCCGCGTCGAGGTGCGCGACGACCTCGACGAGACCCTTCACCTCCCGGACGAGGCGATGCTTGCGGGCGCGCCGCTCGGTCTCGGGCGGGTCGAAGCTGACGTAGGTGCTACGGGCGTCCGGCGGCAGGCTCACCGCCGCAGACTACGAGTCGTTCGCCGGTCGCGTCGTCAGGCGCGCGGTCCGGGCACGCCCCGGAACTCGTACGGCTGCGCGCCACGCCCGGCGACGATCGTCGCGACGACGCCCCCCGCGTCCCGGGCGAGCAGCGCCGCCACCGCGTCGGCGACCTCGCTCGGGTCGAGCATCGGTCGGCCCGCGGCGACGATGCGAGCCTTGCGCGCCGCGTCCAGGAGCCCCGTGTCGACGCCGCCAGGACAGATGGCGTGCAGCCGGACGCCGCGCGCCGCGAGCTGCGGGGCGACGCTGCGGACGAAGCCGACGATGGCGTGCTTCGTCGCCGCGTACATCGGGTCGTCCTCGTAGGGGCCGAGGCCAGCGAGCGACGCCGTGGCGACGATCGCGCCGCCGCCCCCCTCGGCCATGAGCGGGGCGAGCGCCCGGATGCCGAGGAGCACGCCGTCGAGGTTCACGGCGCGCACGCGGCCCAGGCGCTCCGCGGGCACCTCCAGGAACGGCCGCGGCGTGGGCGCGGTGAGGATCCCGGCGTTGAGCAGCGCCGACTGGAGCCGTCCCTCGCCGAGCTGGCCGACGAGGTCCTCCCACGCGGCGGGGTCGCCGACGTCGAGGTGGACGTATCGCCCGCCGATCTCGTCGGCGACGGCCGCGCCCGCCTCGTCGGTGACGTCGCAGACGAGCACCGTCGCACCGTCACGCGCGAGCCGTCGGGCGGTCGCGGCGCCGATGCCCGAGGCCGCGCCGGTCACGACGGCGAGCGTCACGCGTGCTCCAGGCGCGGCCGGTTCCGGGCGAGGTGGGCGCCGTTGTCGGAGAGGATGAGCTGGCCGGTGACGCCGCGCCCGAGCTCGGACGCCAGCGCGACGACGAGGCGCGCCAGGTCGTCTGGCTCGTTCATCCGGCCGAGGGGGATGGAGCCGACCAGCGCGTCGACGTAGTCGTCGGAGAGGGCGGCGCGCACGGTCGGGGTCAGGGTCGTGCCCGGCGCGACGGCGAGCACGCGCACCCCGGCGGGGCCCAGCTCGACCGCCAGGGTCTGGGTCAGATGGTTGATCGCGGCCTTCGCCGCGCCGTAGGCGGCGAGACCCAGGGCCGGCCGGGTGCTCTCGCCCGAGCTGACGTTCACGATCACGCCACCGTGGCCGGCGCCCACGAGGGCGCGAGCCTCGGCGCGGCAGCACGCGGCGGTGAGGAGGAGGTTCTGGCTCACGACCTCGTGGACGTAAGACTCGTCCTGGTCGACGAACGGCGCGGGCGCGAGCCCCGCGAGGCTGCCGACGTTGTTGACCGCGACGTCGAGGCGACCGAGGGCGGTGAGCGTGTCGTCGACGACCGCACGCGCCGCGCCCTCCGCGCGCAGGTCGGTCGGCGACGCGTGCGCCCGGCGACCCTCGGCGCGCACGTCTTCCACGGCGCCGCCGAGCGCGTCGGCGTCGCGGTCGACCAGGGCGACGTCGCAGCCGGCGCGTGCGAGCCAGCGGGTGACGGCGCGGCCGATCCCGACCCCCGCGCCGGTGACGAGCGCCACGCGGCCCGAGAGCCCGAGGTCGATCACGGCTCGAGGACGACCTTGATCGCGCCGGCGCCACGATCGGCGGCGACGTCGAAGGCCCGCGGTGCCTCGTCCAGGGGAAAGCGGTGGGTCACGAGCGTCGATGCGATGGTCGGCGTGCCCGCCAGCAGCGCCGCCGCGTCGTCGACGTCTCGCCCGCCGGGATGCGTGCCGTAGGTGTACGACCAGCGGAACGCCAGTTCCTTCATGAGCGCCGAGAACCCGGGGATCGGGACCGGGCCCCAGTGGGTGCTGAGGAACAGCACCAGCCCACCGGGACGGCACAGCTCGGCGGCCTGGGCCAGCGCGGCCTCGGTGCCGGCCGCCTCGACGACGACGTCGTACTCACCGGCGTCGACGACCGCGGCACCGAGCCGCTCGCCCGCCTCGCGCTGGTGCGGATGGCGCGCCGCGAGCCCGGTGTCGGCCCCGAGGCCCACCGCCGCCGCCACCCCGGCGAGCCCGATCGTGCCGCCACCGACGACCGCGACGCGGGTCGCCGGGGTCACGTCCGCGAGGCGCATCCCGTGCACGGCGACGGCGAGCGGCTCGACGAGGCACGCGTCCGCGACGTCGAGCCCCGGCGGCAGGGCCACGAGCGCGGCGTCCGGGACCACGACGCGGTCGGCGAGGCCCCCGTCCGCGCCGATGCCGAGCGCCCGGGACGAGCCGGTGCGGCAGCGATGCGGCGCGCCGGTCCGGCACTGGTCGCAGGTCCCGCATGGCCGGCTCGGGTCGATGGCGACCGTGGTCCCGTCGTCGAGCCGACCGGCGAACTCGTGGCCGAGCGTCGCGGGCAGGGGCCCGAGCTCGACGAGGTGGAGGTCGCTGCCGCAGATCCCTGACGAGACCACCTGCACGTGCGGCCCGTCGCCCGCAGGCTCCGGGACCTCGAGCACCCGGACGCCGTCGGCCGTCACGCGGACGCCTCTCACGCGCGCGCCGCTCCTGGCCCGGTGAGCGCGTGATCCCGAAGTGTCATGATCCCCCGTGGCCGACCAGCCACGCGCAGTGTACGGGGAGGCCCGATGCCCAGGACGAGGACCCGGCCCGCCTTCGGCGACCACGACGGGCGGCGCTGAGCGATGGGCGCGCTCGACGGCCGCGTCGCGCTCATCACCGGCGCCGGGCGGGGGATGGGCCGCGAGCACGCCCGCCGGTTCGCCGCCGAAGGTGCCGCGGTCGTCGTCAACGACAGCGGCGCGGGGCGTGACGGGACCGGCCACGACCCGACGATCGCCGCGGCGGTCGCCGACGAGCTCACCGCGTCCGGCGCCGAGGCCCTGGCGAGCAGCGACGACGTCACGACCCTGGACGGCGCGTCACACGCCGTCGGGCTGGCGGTGGACCGGTGGGGCCGGCTCGACGCGCTCGTGAACAACGCCGGGGTCCTGCGGGACCGGATGTTCGTCAACATGACCGAGGAGGACTGGGACACGGTCGTCGCGGGGCATCTCCGCTCGACGTTCTGCGCCACCCGGGTGGCGGCCGGCCACTGGCGCGACCGAACGAAAGGCGGCGAGGCGGTGCAGGCCGGCGTCGTGAACGTGTCGTCGACCTCGGGGCTCTTCGGGACCGTCGGCCAGTCCAACTACGGCGCGGCCAAGGCCGGGATCGCGGCGATGACCGTGATCCTCGCCCAGGAGCTCGGCCGCTATGGCGTCCGGGTCAACGCGATCGTGCCCGTTGCCCGCACCCGCATGACCGAGGAGGTCGCCGGGATCGCCGACCTGGTGCGTGCCCCCGACGACCCGGCGGCGTTCGACACCTACCACCCGGCGAACGTGTCGCCCCTCGTCGCCTGGCTCGCGTCGCGCTCGTGCGGCGCGACCGGGCAGGTGCTCTACGTCCGGGGCGGCGAGATCCGCGTGCTCGAGGGCTGGCGCTACACCCGCTCGATCGAGCAGGACGGGCCGTGGACGGTGGACGACGTCGCGGCGGGGCTCGCCGACCTCGCCGGCGCGACCCCGTCTTGAAACACGTTTCAATCTCGGCAAGACTGCGGGCCGGCTGGGGGGCCGCCGACCGTTGCCCCCGAGTGGGAACTGACAGGGGGGATCGAGCGTGAGTCGTTTCCGTTGGTTGGTGATCGCGTCGGTGGTGGGGCTCGTCAGCCTCGGCACCGCGAGCGGGGCGTTGGCCCAGTCGACCGGGGGCGGGGCCAACAAGGCGTCCGACGTCGGTGTGACCAGCAGCACCATCCGCATCGCGGTGGTGGCCGACGTGGACAACCCGCTGCAGCCGGGCCTCTTCGGAGGTTCGGTCGCCGGCGTGCAGGCCGCCGCCCGCTACATCAACGCCAACGGCGGGATCGGCGGGCGCAAGCTCGCCGTCGACTTCATCGACTCGCACCTGAGCGACAGCGAGGCGGTGAACGCGATCATCACGGCGTGCAGCCACGACTTCGCCCTCGTGGGCACGTCGGCGCTGTTCCTGAACAACGTCGACGACATCACCAGCTGCAAGGACATCACGGGCGCCGCGACCGGCATCCCCGACCTCCCGGTCGTGACGACCGAGGTCGTGCAGCAGTGCGACCCCGACTCCTTCCCGATCAACCCGCCCCAGATCGTGTGCTCGACCGCCAGCGCCCACCCGCAGACCTACGTGGTGAACGCGGGTCGCGCCAACTACTTCCAGTCGAAGTTCGGGAAGAACCTCCACGGCGTCTATATGTACACGGCCGACCTGCAGAGCGCGAAGAGCGCGAACCAGGTGACCGCGACCGGTGTGCAGAAGCTGGGGATCAAGGCCGACGACCAGATCACGATCTCGGCGACGGCGCCGCAGAGCGACTACACGCCGGCCGCGCAGTCGATGAAGAACTCGAACTCGAACTTCGCCGAGGTCGAGCTCGCCTACAGCCAGACGGTCGACCTGCGCAAGGAAGCCCAGCTGCAGGGCGTGACCAACCCGAACATCGTGTGGTCCTGCACCGTGCAGTGCTACAACCCGCAGTTCCTCACCCAGGGCGGCACCTCCGTCGAGGGTGAGTACGTCTCCCTCGGGTTCCTGCCCGACATCGAGGCGAAGTACAACAAGGCGGTCGCCGGGTTCGACAAGTACACGGACCCGAGCAAGCGGGATGGCTTCGCGGCCGACGCGTTCGCCGCCGGGCTGCTGTTCCGTGACGCGGCGAACGACGCCGTCGCCAAGTTCGGCGCCAACGGGCTCACCCGCAAGAACGTGTTCACCGAGCTCGACACGATCCACGCGTTCAACGCGGACGGCATGCTCGGGACCACCGACATCGCCGGCCGGACCCCGTCCCCGTGCTACATGCTGACCCAGGTGAAGAACGGCAAGTTCGTGCGGGTGTACCCGTCCAAGCCGGGGACGTTGGACTGCTCGAAGCGCAACGCCGTCAAGTTCACGCTCGACGTCCCGGACTAGGCGACCACGTCCTTCAGCCGACGCCGCGCCGGGGGCGGAGCATGCGCCCTGCGGCGCGCGCCGGTGAGCGCGCCCGGCGGGCCGGCCCCGTGACGACGCGCCGAGGAGCCCGATGAGTCTGCTCACCTGCCAGGAGGTCGCGGTCACCTTCGGCGGGCTGCGCGCCCTCGACGAGGTGACGCTCGAGGTGCCCGAGGGTCAGATCACCGGCCTCATCGGGCCGAACGGCGCCGGGAAGACCACGCTCTTCAACGCGGTCTGCGGCCTCCAGACGCTCCACAGCGGGCGGATCGCGCTCGACGGCCGCGACATCACCACCGAGCGGGTGCATCGGCGGGCCCGCCTCGGGATCGCCCGGACGTTCCAGCGCCTCGAGACGTTCGGGACGCTGACCGTGCGCGACAACGTGCTCGTCGCCGCCGAGATGCGCAAAGGCTGGTCCCGGGAGAAGTTCAAGCCGGGCGAGCTGACCGACGAGCTCGTCGACCGGGTCGGGATCTCCGACGTCGCCGAGCAGCGGGTCGACCAGCTGCCGACGGGCACGCAGCGCCTCGTCGAGGTGGCACGCGCGCTCGCCACGAAGCCCCGTGTCCTGCTCCTCGACGAGCCGTCCGCCGGGCTCAACGAGGTCGAGACGAAGGCGCTCTCGTCGCTGCTGCGCGAGCTCGCCGCGACCGACCTCGCGATCCTCCTCGTCGAGCACGACATGGGGCTCGTCATGGGCACGTCCGACGGCATCCACGTGCTCGACTTCGGGCGCATCATCGCCACCGGCACCCCGGAGCAGGTGCAGGCCGACCCGCTCGTGCGGGCCGCGTACCTCGGGGAGGGCGACGAGGCCGAGGAGGTGCCCGACGAGCAGCGGGCGCTGCTCGAGGAGGTCGTCGTCCACGAGCCGGCCGCGCCGGCGGCGACGGACGGCGAGTCGAGCACCGACGAGTACGCCCTCGAGCTCCAGGACGTCCGCGGCGGCTACGCCACCATCAACGTGCTCGACGGCGTCACGCTGCGCGTCCGCCCGCGGCAGGTGTTCGCCCTCCTCGGCCCGAACGGCGCCGGGAAGAGCACGACGCTCAAGGTGGCGAGCGGCCAGGTCCGCCCCACGCAAGGGACCGTCTCGTTCTTCGGTGAGAAGGTGAACGGATGGTCACCGGACCGGCTCGCGCGCGCCGGGCTGTGCACCATCCCCGAGGGCCGCGGCGTGTTCCCGAACCTCACCGTGCTCGAGAACCTCCGCATGATCACCTACGCCGGCGTGTCGCTCCGCGACGTCGAGGAGCGCGCCTTCGAGCGGTTCCCGCGCCTCGCCGAGCGCCGCAAGCAGGTGGCCGGCACGCTGTCGGGCGGCGAGCAGCAGATGCTGGCCATGGCGCGGGCGATGGCCACCAAACCGAGGGTGCTGATGCTCGACGAGCTGTCAATGGGGCTCGCGCCGCTCATCGTCGAGGAGCTCTACGCGGCCGTCGGCCGCATCGCCGCCGAGGACGTCGCGATCCTCATCGTCGAGCAGTTCGCGCACGAGGTGCTCGGCGTCGCGAACGCGGCGGCGATCATGCTGCACGGTCAGATCCAGTACACCGGAACCCCCGCCGAGGTCGGCGAGACCCTCCAGCGGGCCTACCTCGGCGGCGCCGTCGAGTAGCGAGCCCGCTACGGCTGGTACGTGCCGTCGTCACGGCGCACCCAGCCGGACGCCGCGTGACTGCCGCCGTCGACGTGCAGCACCGTGCCTGTGACCCAGCGGGCGAGGTCCGACGCGAGATAGACGACGGCGCCCGCGGCGTCGTCGACGTCGCCCCAGCCGAGCGGCACCTTCCGGCCGTAGGCCTCGCGGCCCCCGGCGTCCACCGCCTCGGCCAGGTCGGCGTCACCGGGCGTGGGCATCGCGTCGGGCGCGACCGCGTTGACCCGGATGCGGCGGGGCGCGAGCTCGAGCGCGAGGGTCTTCGTGAGGCTCTCCACCGCCGCCTTCATCGCCGCGTACACGCCGAAGCCGGGTGCGGCGCGCGACGCCTCGATGGACGTCACGTTCACGATCGAGGCGCCGTCGCGCAGCAGCGCCGAGCAGCCCCGCACGAAGTGGGTGACGCTCGTGAAGTTCTCGTCGATCAGGGAGCGTTGCCCCTTCTCGCTCACCGCCGCGAACGGCGCGTAGAAGCCGCCGCCCGCGTTGTTGACGAGCACGTCGAGGTGCCCGTAGGTGGCCGCGACGTCGTCGAGCCAGGCGCGCACCGCGTCCCCGTCGCGCACGTCGAGCAGCCCCGAGAGGAAGCGTCGCCCGGTCGCCTCGACCGCGGCCGCCGTGTCGGCGAGCCCCGCCTCGTTGCGGTCGCACCCGGCCACGTCCGCCCCGAAGCGAGCGAGGGTGACGGCCGTCGACGCGCCGATGCCCTGCGCCGCGCCGGTGACGAGGGCGACGGTGCCGTCGAGCGCCACCGCCTCCGGTCCGAACGGCACGTCCGGCTACCGGACCCGGGGTGCCGGACGGCCCCCCGACTCGAAGCGGCGCTGCCCCTCGGCGATCACCTCGGGATCGTTCCCCAGCCCGATGTAGACCTTCGCGATGCTGAGCGCCTGGGACCGCGCCAGCTCACGGGCGAGCCAGATCGACCGGACCGTGCCCTGCGCGACCGTCGGCGGCACCGACGCGAGCTCACCGGCGAGCGTCTGGGCACGGCCCAGCAGCTCGTCGCCGGGGACGACCTCCTGCACGAGGCCGATCTGATGCGCGCGGCGGGCCGACATCCGCTCATGGTTGCCGAGCAGGGTGAGGCGCATGATCTCGCCGAAGGGCATCCGCGCGCGCATGAGGATCGGCTCGAACGCCGCCGTCATCCCGTAGCTGACGTGGGGATCGAAGAACGTCGCGTGCTCGGCGGCGAGGATCGTCTCGACCTCACCGAGCAGGTAGAAGGCGCCGCCGCACGCGATCCCGTTCACCGCCGCGACGACCGGCTTCCAGCAGTCCGCGGTCTTCGGGCCGATCGAGAGGCCCGGGTCGTCCATCATCCACGGCCCGCTCGGCTGGGGGATGACGTCGGCCCGGTCGATGCCGGTGCAGAACGCCCGGTCGCCGGCACCCGTCACGACCACGACGCGCACGGTGTCGTCGAAGCGCAGGCCGCGCCACAGTGCGGCGAGCTCGCGGGTCATCGTGACGTCGAAGCTGTTGAGCCGGCCCGGGCGGTCGAGGGTGACCGTCGCGACGCCGTCGGCCACGTCGTAGCCGAGCGTCTCCCAGTCGGGCACGGCGTGAGGTTACCGATCCGTCCGCGGTCGCTTTCGTGGCGGCGTGCGGCGCGGGACGATGCGACCCTCGAGGAGGACGGATGACGACGACCGACGATTCGCCGGTTCCTGAGTACCCGGAGTGGCTGCGCCTCGACGGCCGTCGCTTCGTCGTGCTCGGCGCCGGCCAGGGCATCGGCCGGCAGAGCGCGCACGCGCTCGCCTCGGTGGGGGCCCGCGTCGCATGCGTGGACGTCGAGGCGTCGCGGGCGCGCGAGGTCGCCGACGAGGTCGGCGGGATCGCGGTCGCCGGTGACGCGACCCGGCGCGCGGACGCGATGCGGCTCTTCGACGAGGCCACGGCCGGTCTCGGCGGCCTGGACGGGGTGGTCGACATCATCGGGATGGCCCGCTACGCGTCCGTGCTCGAGGTGGCCGACAGCGACTGGGACTGGCAGTTCGACATCGTGCTGCGCCACGCGTACCTCGCGGTCCAGCTCGCGGGCCGCCGCCTCGCCGCCGGCTCCGGCGGGGTGCTGGCCTTCGTCGCGTCCGTGTCGGGCCTCACGTCGGCGCCCAACCACGCCGCCTACGGCGCAGCGAAGGCCGGGCTGATGGCGCTGATGCGCTCCGCGGCGGTGGAGCTCGGCCCGTCCGGCGTCCGGGTGAACGCCGTCGCGCCCGGCGTCGTCTGGACCCCGCGCGTGTCGACCCTGCTCGGCGAGGAGGGCGAGGCGCGCAACATCGCCAACACGCCGCTGCGCCGGGTCGCGCAGCCGGCGGACATCGCCGCCGCGTTGCTCTTCCTCTGCTCGGACCTGGCGTCGTACGTGACGGGACAGACCCTCGTCGTTGACGGCGGCGTCGGCGCCAAGTTCCCGTACCCGATGGCCGGTTGAGGCTCGTCATCCTGGCGCCCGCCGTCCCCAGCAGGTAGTCAGAGGCCGTGTTCGTGCTCGTCGACCTCGCACCGCAGCCGCCCGTCGTCACGCTCGAGGAGCCCGGTGACACCCGCCGCTTCCATGTCGCCGTCCGGGGTGGACAGCCCGGCGGCGGCACCGCGCTCGTGTTCGGGGCGCTCGTCGACGCCGCGGCCGGCCGCCTCGAGGGCGAGGAGGCCTGGATCACCGTCGACGCGCTGCGGCGGCTCGCCGCCGGCCGCGTGGGACCGGGCTGGGACGACGACTTCGCGGCCATGCTCGACTACGCCGACTCGCAGGGCTGGTTCGATCCCGCGGCGCACGCGGTTCGGGCTCACGTCGAGTGGAACCCGTGAGCGACGGCGTCGTGCTCGTTGTCGCGTGGCGCCAGGCCGCGCCGGCGCCGCCCGCCGGCTGGCGCAGTGAGCCGGTGCTCGCCGACCAGTCGGCGCTCGACCGCGCCGGGTCGAAGGGCCGCACCCCGCCCCCGTTCCACGCCGTCCTCTGGTCGGATGACCCCGATGCCGCGCTGGGCCTCCCCGACGTCCTCGCTCCCCAGGTGGCGCGCTGGTCGGCGTTTCGGGTCGCGTCGCACCCGGCGTGGGACGACACGATCGCCAGCGGAACGACGCCCACGATCAAGCAGGTGTCGTTCCTGAAGGCCCGTCCCGAGCTGACCCGGGACGAGTTCACCCGCCACTACCGCGAGCACGTCGCCGTCGCCCGTGTCCATCACCCCGCGATCTGCCGGTACGCGCAGCACGACGTCCTCGAGTCGGCCGGGGACGCGGGCCTCCAGCCGCAGGGCATCTCCGAGCTGTGGTTCGCGGACGAGGCGACGCTCGTCGCGCGCTACTACGCCGGACCGGACAGCGTCCCCGTCGTGCGGGCCGACAACGGCGAGTACATCGACTTCACCGGGACGCTGTCGCTGCTCGTCGCCCCCGTCGACCCGCGGCGCGCACCATGAGCGCCGCCGACGACGCCCTGCGCGACACCTGCCGGGCCTTCTTCACCCGCGAATCGCCACCCGACCGGGTCCGGGCCGCGGAGCGGGCGACGCCGCCGGGCTTCGACGCGGCGCTCTGGTCGAAGGCGGCGACGCTCGGCGTCCCGCAGCTGGTCCGCGACGGCGCGCAGCTCGCCGACCTCGCGGTCCTCGCCGAGGAGGCCGGACGAGCGCTCGCCCCGATCCCGCTCGTCGAATCGCTGGTCGCGGCGCGCCTGCTCGACGCGATCGGGGCGGCGACGGACCCGTCGGATGGGCTCGTGACGGTCGCCGTGCGGCCCGCCGCCGACGGGACCGCCCGGCTCGTGCCCGCGGGCGCCGTGGCCGACGCCGTCGTCGCCCTCGACGGCGACGAGCTCGTCCTCGCGCGGGGAGCGCCCGGGGTGGCGCCACCGACATTGGCGTGCGCGCCGCTCGCCGACCGGCGCCTCGACGGTCGCACCGTGCTCGCCCGCGGCGCGGCGGCGCACGCCGCGTTCGCCCGTGCGGTCGACGACTGGCGGCTCCTCACCGCGGCGGCCCTCGTCGGCCTGGCCGACGCTGCGCTGGCCCTCGGCGTCGACTACGCCACGGCGCGTCACCAGTTCGGGGTCCCGATCGGCTCGTTCCAGGCGATCCAGCACGGCCTCGCGGATGTCGCGGCGACCCTCGACGGGGCCACGCTGCTCGTCCGCGACGCCGCCGAGCAGGGCGACGCCACGGCGATGTCGATGGCCTTCGTCGCCGCCGCGACGGCCGCCCGGGCCGTGACCGCGGCGAGCCTGCACGTCCACGGCGGTTACGGCTTCATGGCCGAGTACGACATCCAGCTGCACTTCCGGCGCGCGACGGCCTGGCCGCTCGCGCTCGGCGACCCGGGCGAGGAGCGGGCGCGCCTCGCCGACCTCCTCGAGGCCGACGGCTGGACCCGGCCCGAGCCGCCGCCGGTCGGGTTCCGGGGCGAGGTCCGGGCGCTGCTGGCCGATGCGTGCACCCCCGAGGTCCTCGAGCGCGTCTTCGCCTCGGGCACCGTCCACGACTGGGCGCTGCACCGCCGCTTCGCCGACGCGGAGCTGCTCGGCGCGGGCGTGCCCGCCTCGGCGGGCGGACGCGGCCTCGATGCGCACGACGTGAGCGCGCTCTGGGAGGAGCTCGAGCGCGTCGGCGCACCGACCGACGGGTGGGGGACCTCGGACCTCGTCGCGCAGACCCTCGCGATCGTCGGCACCGAGCATCAGCGGCGCGAGATCGTCCCGGCGGTGCTGCGCGGCGACGCGCTCATCTGCCTCGGCTACAGCGAGCCCGACGCCGGGTCCGACGTCGCCGCCGCCACGACCCGCGCCGAGCCCGACGGCGGCGGGTGGGTGCTGAACGGCCAGAAGATGTTCACGACGCTCGCCGACCAGGCCGCGTACGTGTTCCTGCTGACGCGCACCGACCCCGCCGTGCCGAAGCACCGCGGGCTCACGATGTTCCTCGTGCCCATGGACACGCCGGGTATCGAGATCACGCCCGTGCACACGCTCAGCGGCGAGCGCACGAACATCACCTACTACAGCGACGTGCGCGTCCCCGACCGCTGGCGCGTGGGCGAGGTCAACGGCGGATGGGACGTGATGCGCGTCGCGCTCGCCTTCGAGCGGCGACCGACGATGGTTGGCGAGCTCGACCGCGTGCTCCGCCAGTTCGTCGCCTGGGCGTCGGCGCACCCGCCGGTGCTGGCCCGCCCCGCCGTGCGGGCCCGCCTCGCCGACGCCTGGACCGATCTCGCGGCCGGGCAACAGCTCAGCCAGCGGATGGCGGCCGAGACCGCGGCCGGGGAGCTCCCGATCGTCCACGGGTCGATCGCCAAGCTGTTCTCGTCAGAGGCGCTCGTGCGGGCCTCCGCCGGCCTGCTCGACGCGCTCGGCGCCGACGGCGTCCTCACCCACGGCGCCCCGTCCGCGCCGGCGGCCGGCTGGGTCGAGTGGATGCACCGGCACGCCCAGGTGACGACGATCCGCGCCGGCACGAGCGAGATCCAGCGCACGATCATCGCCGAGCGCGGGCTCGGGCTGCCCCGGTCAGGCCGCTGACCGACGAGGTCGGCGCCGCGTCAGTGCGGCCATGACCTGATAGGTGCCGCGGGGGAACGTGTCGCGCCACTCTGGGGCGGTGAACTCGATCTCCTCGCTCCGCTCGTCGCCGACCGTCGACTCCTCCCGACGCGCCGGCCGGCTACACGCGCGTGAGCCGCTCGGCGCCGGCGTCGGTGACGAGCAGCGGATCGCCCCACCGCGTCCCCTCGAGCGCCGCGTCGACGGAGACGACCATGCCGACCTCGAGCACGTCGTCGTCGCGGAGCGCCTCGTGGCCCAGCCCGACGCCGTCGACCGACACCCCGTCGGCGCGCACCACCCCCACCGGTGTGCCCGGCCGGCAGCGCGCCGCCGCGGCGTCCACGCGCTCCTTCGCCGGACCACCCCCGGGAGCGGTGCGGGCGAGGGCCCCGAGCCATCCGTCCCGGATGACGCCGACGCGCGCCGCGACCCTGCTGTCCTCGACGTCGACCACGGACGGGAAGGCGGGGGTGGTCACGCCCTGTGCGGCTCGCCGCTCCTCGGCACGCGCCGCGCGCCCCGTCGCGTCGCCGACGCCGTCCAGCACGGCCGCGAGCGTCTCCTCTGCGACCGCGACGGCGGCGCGGATGCCCGCCACGTCGGCGTCGGTCTTGGTCCGCCGCACGCGGCGCAGCAGCGCCTCGCCGTCGACGAGCTCGGCGTCCGGGAACCCGCCGGCGAGGAGCTGCGCGAACAGCGGGGACATGCTGTCCACGCCGACCCGGCGCACTGTCGTGCCACGGGCGACGGCCGCCGCGCCCGCCACGAGGTTCATCGGGTTCCAGGAGATGGGGTAGAGGCCGGAGCGGGGCACGTCGTCTGGGACGCCGTCGTCGGTGACGCTCAGCAGCCCGACGGCGCCGGTCTCGGCGACGAGCACGCACCCGGGCGCGAACGGCCGCGTGCCTGCCAGCCACAGGCGGTTCGCGCCGGTCACGTAGCGCGCGTTCGCCTCGCGGCCGAGTACCACGACGTCGATGCCCGCGGCGGCCATCGCGGCGCGGAGCCGGTCCCGGTGCTCAGCGGTCGATGCCATACGCCTCGAACGACAGATGCGAGAGCCGCTCGTACCCGTCGTCGGTCACCGTGACGATGTCCTCGGCGCGGAAGCCACCGTGCCCGTCCTCCCAGATCACCGGCTCGAGGACGAGGACCATGCCCGGTGCGAGCACGAGGGAGCCGTCGAAGTCGTCGCCGAGGTCGGTGCCGACGTAGGGCATCTCGGCGCTGTCGGTGCCGGTGCCGTGCGCCAGGTAGAGGTGGGCGAGCCACGGGCGCCGCCCGTAGACGTCCCCGGCGGCGCGGGTCAGGTCGCGGGCGGTCACGCCCGGCTTCATGACCTCGAGGACGGCGTCCACCGTGTCGACCCAGCGCCGGGCGTGCTCGCGGTGACGGTCGTCGACGTCGGTGCCGACCACCCACGTGTGCCCGTAGTCCGACTGGTAGCCCTCGTAGTGCACGCCGGTGTCGACGAACACCACGTCGCCGGCGGCGAAGCGCCGGTCCGTGGTCACCGTCGGGAAGACGAGGTCGCCGGTCACCGTGTAGGGGCCGGCGGCGATCGAGGGGGGGATCACCTGCCACACCGGGTCCACCGTGTTGCCCGTGGCGCCGAGCTCGACGATCCGGCGCAGGAAGTGACCGGAGATCTCGGTCGCGGGCACGCCAGGCTGCGCGAGCGGTGCGACCTCGGCGATCGCGGCCTCGTTGATCGCCTGCGCGCGGCGGATGCACTCGAGCTCGTCAGCGGTCTTCACGATCTTCGCCGCGGTGAGGACCGTCGAGGCGTCGCCGGGCTCCCGCGGCGCGAGGGCGCGCCAGCACGGCATCGTCAGATCGTCGACCGCGAGGCGTCCCGCCGGCAGCGAGGCGGCGAGCTGCGCGGCGCCCTCGTCCCATTCGAACTCGAGGCCGCCGCGCACGTCGACGCCGAGCGTGTCGGGTACGCCGTCGGGCGCCCACGTCCACACGATGGGTGGCGTGCCGTCGGCGGTCACCACGGCCGCGGCGCGGCGGTGCAGCGCCTCACTCTGGTCGCGGCTCGGCATGCGCGCGCCCGTCGCGTAGAGGACGTTCGTCTGGCCGAGCAGGAGCAGCACGTCGAGGCCCTGCTGGCGCATGGCGTCCACGAGCCGGTCATGGCGATCCCGGCAGAGGCGCGCTCGGTCGAGCGGCCCCTCGAAGCCGAGCGGGGTGACGGTCACAGCGGCAGCGAGTAGGCGTCGACGGCGTTGCGGCCCAGAATCCGGGCCTGCGCCGCGGCGTCGAGGTTCCCGATCCCCTCCCGCAGCTCGTCGACGATGCCCGGGTGGTACTCGGGATGCGGATAGTCCGACGCCCACAGCACCCGGTCGGCGCCGAGATACTCGGCGCAGGCCGCGAGGTTCCACTCCTCGGCCTCGAAGCACACCCAGCACTGGCGCTGGAAGTACTCGCTCGGGAGCAGCGACAGCCATCGCTGCTCGAGCGGGAACGCCTCCACCTGCTCGTCCATCCGCTGCAGCTGGGTCGGGACCCACCCGCCTCCCGATTCGAGGAACAGCAGGCGCAGCGTCGGGAACCGCTCACACACGCCGCCCATGAGGAGGCGCCCGAGCGTCACCACCATGTCGACGGTGTTGCCGACCGCCTGGCCGAGGCCCGAGCCGCCGTGCAGCTCGTCCATCGCCATGTTCGTGATCATCATGTTCTCGTCGTCGGCCACGAGACCGAACTTGCGGCACGCGCCGGGCGTGTCGACGTGGACGCCCGGGTGGAACGCGACCGGGACGCCGAGGTCCTGCACCGCCGCCCAGAAGGGGTCGTACACCGAGTGGTTGAGCGGCAGCTCGTCGACGTAGGCCGACGGGCGGACGAACACGCCCTGCAGCCCGAGCTCGCCGACCGCCCGCTGCGCCTCGGTGATGGCCGCGTCCACGTCCTGGAGCGGCACGCCCGCCATGCCGAAGAGCCGGTTCGGGGACGCCGCGCAGTACTCGGCGAGCCAGTCGTTGTAGGCGCCGACGCACGCGGTGACGAAGTCCACGTCATGCAGCGCCTCGATCGGGTCGCACGGCCCGTAGAACAGCGCCTGAGACGGGTAGAGCACGGCGGCGTCGATGCCGTCCGTGTCCATGTCGACCAGCCGGGCGACCGGGTCGTAGCCGCCGGGGACGCGCAGGCTCTGCAGGAGGTCGAAGAACTCGCGCGGGGTCATCCCGACGGCCGCCGCCATCTGGTCCTGCAGCTCGCGTCCGCCGCCCCGCACCCGGCCACCGAGGTAGTAGGTCTCGTAGACCTCGTCCTCGACGACCTTGCGGGGGATCCAGTCACCCCAGCGCGTCGCGTCCATGCGCTCCACCCAGAGGTCGTCGGGCTCGTAGGTGTGCCCGTCGGCGTCGACGACCAGCTCCGGCATGCGCTCGCTCCTCGCTTCCCGGGCACGACCCTATCCAGGGGCGCGGCCGGCGCGCCCGTCTACCGGCCGAGGTGCGGGGCGACGTCGCGGTGGAACGCGGCCATCTGGTCGAGCATCTCGTCGAGGGAGCGCGAGCGGAACCGCAGCTGCACGTGGCTCACGCCCATCGCGCCGAACTCGTTCAGCGAGTCCGCCAGCTGCGCGGGCGAGCCCGCGATCGTGGCCTCGCCGACGTCCCAGCTGGGCGTCCCGACGTAGAGCCAGGCCGGCGCGAGCGTCGCGCCGAGGTCGATCGGGTCGTCGCCACGCGTGCGGCGGCGGTGCTCGAGGAGAAACGCGATCTGGCCCGGCATCTCGTCACGGGGCGTGCCCTGGGGGAGCCAGCCGTCGCCGCGCTCGGCGGCCCGCCGCAGCGCGGCGCGCGACGACCCGCCGACCCAGATCGGCACGCGCGCCTGGCGCGGCCGCGGCGCGAGCCCGCCGTCGTGGAGGTGACCCCACGGCCCGCGCTCGATGTCGGGGTACTCGTGCGTGAAGGCCTCGCGGACCACGTCGATGGCCGCGTCGGTCACCGCGCCGCGCCGGGCGAAGTCGAGCCCGAGCAGGTCGAACTCGCCCTCGAGGTGGCCCGCGCCCACACCGAGCACGACCCGCCCGCCCGACAGCTCGTCGAGGGTCATGAACGCCTTCGCGGTCTGGAGCGGGTGCCGGTAGCTCAGCACGTACACGTGCGAGAGCAGCCGCACCCGCTCGGTCTGGGCCGCGAGCCACCCGAGCGTCCCGACCGTCTCGTACCAGGTGGTGCCCATGTGCGCGTCGAGCGGCTTCGTGACCGCGAGGTGGTCGCAGACCGCGACGTACAGGAAGCCGGCCTCGTCGGCGCGGCGGGCGATCGCCGCGAGCGCATCGGCGCCGGCCGGCAGCTCCCAGTCCTCGACGAACGTCTTGCTCTTCGACTGGACCGGCAGCTGGATGCCGTAGGCCAGCTGCCCGTCGGGGATGATCGAGCTCACGGAGCGGACGGGGTCAGCACGCCGCGCATGGCGCCGTACGCGACCCGCTGCGCCTCCTTCGACCCGTCGAGCACGGCGTCCATGTTGAAGAACCCGTGGAACATGCCGGACGCCCGGTGGATCTCGACCGGCACGCCGGCGGCGCGCAGCGCCCGGCCGTAGGCCTCGCCCTCGTCGCGCAGCGGGTCCATCTCGGCGGTCACGACGCATGCGGGCGGCAGGCCGACGAGCGAGCCGGCCTTGATCGGCGACGCGTACGGCTCTTCGCCATCTGCGTCCGTCGCGAGGTACTGCTCCCGGTACCACTCCATCTGTTCCACGGTGAGGAAGTAGCCGCGGGCGTTCTCGGTCTGCGACGCGTGCTCGGCGCGGGTCGCGCTGAGGTCGATCACCGGGTAGACGAGCAGCTGGAAGGCGAGCGCCGGAGCGCCCTGGTCGCGGGCCATCTGGGCGACGACTGCGGTGAGGTTCCCGCCGGCGCTGTCGCCGGCGACGGCCAGCCGGTCCGGGTCGATGCCGAGCGCGTCGGCGTGGGCCGCCACCCACTGCGTCGCGGCGAACGCGTCGTCGGCCGCGGCGGGCCAGCGGTGCTCGGGCGCGAGCCGGTAGTCGACCGAGACGACGACCGCGTCGATCGCGTTGGCCAGGTGTCGACAAGCCCCGTCGTGGGTGTCGAGGTCGCAGATCACGAACCCGCCGCCGTGGAAGTACACGACGCCCGGCCGGGGGACGCCGTCATCGGCCGGCCGGTAGACGCGCACGGGCACGTCGCCCGCCGGGCCGGGCACGGTGCGGTCCTCGACGCTCGCCACCGCCTCGACGTCCGGCGGGCGGGGCATCTGCTTGGAGATCGCCCGGGCCTCCGCCGCCGTTGTCACACCCCCCTCGAGGCGCGGGAAGTGCTGCTCGAGCACCTCGATGACGGCGGCGGCGGTCGGGTCGATGGGCACCGGCGCGGACTGTAGTGGGGGGTCTGACGACCCGTCAGGTGTCAGTAGCCTGCGCGTTCGTGCCCCCGCGAGCCGACCAGCGCTGGGCGAGCATCCCCGCGCTCGTGCTCGCGCAGGCGCAGGACCTTGCCGACGCCGAGGCGCTCGTCGACGACGACGGCACGGTCCGCCGGTCGTTCGCCGAGCTCGGCGAGCTCCTCGTCCGCTCGACCCGCGCCGCGATCGCGGCGGGTCTCGAGCCCGGGGACCGAGCCTCGGTGTGGGCCCCGAACCTGCACGAGTGGATCACCGCGGCGCTCGGCGTCCTCGGCGCGGGCGGGGTGCTCGTGCCGTTGAACACCCGCTTCAAGGGCGCCGAGGCCGCGTTCGTGCTCGGCAAGGCGCGGGCGCGGCTCCTGTTCACGGTCACGGGGTTTCTCGGCACCGACTACGTCGAGATGCTGCGCGGCGCGGGCGTCGACCTGCCGTCGCTCGAGCGGACCGTGGTCCTGCGGGGCGACGCGCCCGCCGGCGCCGCGACCTTCGACGACTACCTCGCGGGCGGCGACGCGGTCGGTGCGGCCGAAGCCCGGGCGCGCATCGACGCGATCGGCGGGGACGACCTCTCCGACATCATCTTCACGTCGGGCACCACCGGCCGGCCCAAGGGGGCGATGGTCACCCACGGGCAGTCCCTGCGCGTCTACGACGCGTGGACCGACGTCGTCGGGCTGCGTCGCGGAGACCGCTACCTGATCGCCAACCCGTTCTTCCACACCTTCGGCTACAAGGCGGGCTGGATGTCGTGCATCCTGCGCGGGGCGACGATCGTGCCGTTCCAGGTCTTCGACGTGCCGAAGGTCCTCGACATGGTGGCGCGTGAGCACATCACCGTCCTGCCTGGCCCGCCGACGCTGCTGCAGGGGCTGCTCGACGAGCCGGACCGCGGCCGCTTCGACCTGTCGTCGCTGCGGCTCACCGTGACGGGAGCCGCGGCCGTGCCCGTGAAGCTCGTCGAGCGCCTCCGCGACGAGATGACGTTCGACACGATCATCACCGGGTACGGGCTCACCGAGACGACCGGCACGGCGGCGATGTGCCGCCACGACGACGACCCCGACACGATCGCCAACTGGTCCGGTCGGGCGATTCCCGACACCGAGCTGCGCGTCGTCGACGACGACGGCCAGCCGGTCCCGACCGGCCAGCCCGGTGAGGTCGTCGTGCGCGGCTACCACGTGATGCGCGGCTACTTCGAGGAGCCCGAGGAGACGGCGGCCACGATCGACCCCGACGGATGGCTCCACACGGGCGACATCGCAGTCATGAACGACCGCGGCTACGTCCGCATCACCGACCGCAAGAAGGACATGTTCATCGTCGGCGGGTTCAACGCCTACCCCGCCGAGATCGAGAACCTGCTGCTCGGCGACGACCGCCTCGCTCAGGCCGCGGTCGTCGGCGTCCCAGACGATCGGCTCGGGGAGGTCGGGTTCGCGTTCGTCGTGCCCCGCCCCGGCGTGCGCGTCGAGCCCGAGGAGGTGATCGCCTGGGCGCGCGAGCACATGGCGAACTACAAGGTGCCCCGCGGCGTCGAGATCGTCGACGCCCTGCCGCTGAACGCCAGCGGCAAGGTCCTGAAGTACGAGCTGCGCGCGCGGGCCCGCGGCGGCTGATTCAGACGACCGGCGCCTCAAGCTCGGCCAGGCGCTGCGCCATCGTGTTCATGATCTCTTGCTGCAGCTCCGGCGCGTCGGCGAGCAGGGTGCGGAACTCGCGGCGGCCGATCACCTCAATGACGACCGGCGTCTTGGCGACGACCGTCGCCGTGCGCGGCCGGTTGTCGAGGAGCGCGATCTCGCCGACGTAGCTGCCCGGTCCGCGGGTCGCGACGACCTCGTCGCCCCGGCGGATCTCGATCTCGCCTTCGAGCACGATGATGAACTCGTTGCCGACCCGGCCCTCCTTCGTGAGCTCGGTGCCGGCCGCTTCGTCGAGGCGGGTGGCGAGGCTCGACACCTCTCGGAGCTGCTTCTTCGACAGCCCGTTGAAGAGCGGGACGGTCGCCAGCCAGTCCTCGGTCTTGCGGTCCATGCCTCCCCCTGTCCCCGGACGGGCCCGACGCGCCGGGAGTCTACGTTTGGTCCCATCCCGCCGCGCCGCAGGGGCGCCACACCGCGACGGTTGCCGCGACCGGCCCGGGACGCAAAACTAGAACCCGTTCTCGTCGAAGGGGGAGGCCCGTGCTCGACGTCGTCATCCAGGGCGCCACCGTCGTCGACGGGTCGGGGCAGCCCGCCCGCCGGGCGGATGTCGGGATCCGTGACGGCCGCATCGCGGGCGTGGGGTCCCTCGAGGAGGGCGCCCACGAGACGATCGACGCCGACGGGCTCATCGCCGCGCCCGGCTTCGTCGACCCGCACACCCACTACGACGCGCAGCTGTTCTGGGACCCGACGGCGTCGTCGTCGAGCCTGCACGGCGTCACGACGGTGGTCGCCGGCAACTGCGGGTTCACGCTCGCCCCGCTCGCCGAGCCCGACGCCGACTACGTGCGCCGGATGATGACGAAGGTCGAGGGGATGCCCCTCGCCGCGCTCGAGCAGGGCGTTCCCTGGAACTGGTCCAGCTTCGCCGAGTACCTCGACCGCCTCGACGGCCACGTGGGCGTGAACGTCGGGTTCCTCGTCGGCCACTGCGCGATCCGTCGCCATGTGATGGGCGCCGACGCGGTCGGGCAGGAGGCCAGCGACGATCAGGTCGCGTCGATGGTGGCGCTCCTCCACGAGGCACTCGACGCCGGCGGCCTCGGCTTCTCCACCACGCTGTCGTTCACGCACTCCGACGGTGACGGCCAGCCGGTCGCGTCCCGGTGGGCGAGCCGTGACGAGGTGCTCGCCCTCTGCGCCGCGGTCCGGGACCACGAGGGCACGAGCCTCGAGTACGTGACCGATGGGTGCCTGCGCGGCTTTCGGCCCGACGAGGTCGAGCTCATGGCCGACATGACGCTCGCGGCCCGCCGAACGCTGAACTGGAACGTGTTGACCGTCGACGCCGCCGAGCCCGAGCGGTACCGGAGCCAGCTCGCCGCCAACGAGCACGCCGCCGACGCCGGCGGCCGCTCGGTCGCGCTCACCATGCCCGTCCTCGTCGAGATGAACATGAGCTTCCGCAACTACTGCGCGCTGTTCATGCTGCCCGACTGGTCCGAGGTCATGAACCTGCCCGTCCCGGAGCGGATGGCGAAGCTGCGCGACCCTGCGGTCCGCCGGCACCTGAACGAGCGCGCGAAGTCGAAGGATGCGGGCGTGTTCGCCCGGCTCACCGACTGGGGCCGCTACCAGATCGGCGACACCTACTCGCCCGCGAACGAGGGCCTCAAGGGCGCACGCGTCGCCGATCTGGCGCGCGAGCGCGGCACCGACGCCTTCGACACGCTGCTCGACGTCGTGCTGCAGGACGAGCTGCGCACCGTCCTCTGGCCGCTCCCCACCGACGACGACGGTGGCTCGTGGTCGCTGCGCCGCGAGGCGTGGGCCCGCGACGACGTCCTCATCGGCGGCTCGGACGCCGGCGCGCACCTGGACCGGATGTGCGGCGCCCCATACACGACCCAGTTCCTCGCTGACTGCCTCCGCGGCCGCCGGCTCGTGTCGCTCGAGCGCGCCGTCCAGCTGATCACCGCGGCCCCGGCCGCGCTCTTCGGGCTGACGCAGCGGGGCCAGCTGCGGGAGGGCTTCCACGCCGACGTCGTCCTCTTCGACCCCGACACGGTCGGTGCTCGCGACGCGTCGCTCGTCCACGACCTGCCCGGCGGCACGTCGCGACTCTTCGCCGACGCCGTCGGGATCGAGCGGGTCTTCGTGAACGGCCACGCCATCGTGGCTGACGGCGCGACGACCGGCGACACGCCGGGCGTCATCGTCCGCTCCGGTCAGGGCACCGAGACCGTCACCGTCCCCGCGGGCCCGTGACGGCGTCCGCCGCGCGCGCGTCCCGGCGATCGGCGCGACGCGCGGTGCTACCGTCCGAGCCCCCGATCGGCGAGTGAGGGAGACCATGGCCGCCGCAGTGACCAAGCCCTACCGGCTGCTCATCGGCGGCGAGTGGGCGACCGGGTCGGCGGGCACCTACGACGTCGTGAACCCCGCGACCGAGGCCGTCGTGGGCGCCGCACCCGAGGCGAGCGCCGCCGACGCCGAAGCCGCCGCGCAGGCCGCACGGGACGCGCTCCCGGGCTGGAAGCGCACCCCGCCGGAGACCCGCGCCCAGCTGCTCATGGCGCTCGCCGACGCGATCCGTGCGCGCAGCGACGACCTGCTGCCGCTGATCATGGCCGAGACGGGCGCGACGCTGAAGGTGGGGTCCGCGCTGCAGGTGCCCCAGGCGGTGGCCCGCTTCGAGCGCTACGCGCGCGGCGCGCTCGAGGACCTCTCGATCCCGCTGCCGCCGTCGGTGATGCCGTCGACGCCGCTTGCCCCGGGCGGTCTCATCGGGGGCCTCGGGCTGCGCCCGCCCGTCGGCGTCGTGGCGTGCATCTCCCCGTACAACTTCCCGCTCGTCAACATGGCCGGGAAGGTCGGGCCGGCCCTCGCGACCGGCAACACGATCGTGATGAAGCCGGCACCCCAGGACCCGCTCGCGATCATCGAGTTCGCCGATCTCTGCCAGCAGGTCGGCTTCCCGCCCGGCGTCGTGAACGTCGTCACCGGGTCCTCATCCGAGCTGGGTGAGGCGCTCGTGCGCTCGCGCAACGTCGACATGATCTCGTTCACCGGCTCGACCGCGGTCGGCGCCCGGATCTTCGAGTCCGGCGGCCAGACGATGAAGCGGCTCCTCCTCGAGCTCGGCGGCAAGGGCGCCTGCGTCGTGTGCCACGACGCCGACCTCGCGAAGGCCGTGACCGCCCTCGTGAGCGTGTGGGGCTTCCACTCGGGCCAGATCTGCACCGCGCCGACGCGCGCGATCGTGCACCGCAGCGTCTACGACCGCCTCGTCGCCGGGCTCAGCGCCGCGGCGCCGAACCTCGTCGTGGGTCCGCCCGAGAGCCCCGACACGGTCGTTGGCCCGGTGATCTCGGCCCGCCACCGCGACCGCGTCGAGGAGTACATCGAGACGGGCGAGAAGGAGGGCGGCTCCCTCGCGATCGACGGCCGACGTCCCGACCACGTCACGCAGGGGTACTACGTCGGCCCGACGCTGCTCACCGACTGCACGAACGACATGTCGGTCGTGCGCGAGGAGATCTTCGGCCCGGTGATCGTCGTCGTCCCGTTCGACGAGGAGGACGAGGCCATTCGGATCGCCAACGACTCCGACTATGGCCTCTACGACTACGTGTTCTCCGAGGACACGGGGCGGGCCTTCGAGATCGCCCAGCAGCTCGAGGCCGGCCACGTCGGCATCAACACGGCCCAGCGCAACCACGAGGCCCCCTTCGGCGGCTTCAAGCTGAGTGGCGTCGGGCGCGACGGCGGCGTGTTCGGGCTGCACGCCTACACCGAGATCCAAGCGGTGATCTGGCCCGGATAGCCGGGCAGGAAGGGACACCATGAAAGGCCTCGTCTACGACGGGACGAAGGCGGCGATCCGCGACGACGTCGAGGTGCGGCCGCCGGGGCCGACCGAGGTGAAGGTGCGGGTCGTGTCGGCCGGGCTGTGCCACAGCGACCTCAGCGTCATCGACGGGACGATCCCGTGGCCGACGCCGGCCGTGCTCGGCCACGAGGGCGCGGGGATCGTCGACGAGGTCGGCGAGGCCGTGACCCACGTGCAGCCGGGCGACCACGTCGTCCTCCACACCCTCGCGTATTGCGGGGCGTGCAAGTGGTGCAACACGGGCCGACCGGCGTGGTGCCGCAAGAGCATCGCCAACGCCAGCCAGCCGTTCACCGTCGGTGGCGAGGCGGCGTGGAACTTCGCCGCCGCGTCGTTCTTCGCCGAGCACACGGTCGTCAAGGGCATCCAGTGCGTGAAGATCGACGACGACATCGACCTCTCGGTCGCCTGCCTCATCGGGTGCGGCGTGCTCACCGGCATCGGGTCCGTCTGGAACCGCACCAACCTCGGGCAGGGCGACACGTGCGCCGTGTTCGGTGTCGGCGGCGTCGGCCTCAACGTGATCCAGGCGGCGAAGGTGAAAGGCGCACGACGAATCTTCGCCATCGACACGGTCGCGTCGAAGGAGGCAGCCGCCCGCGCCTTCGGCGCGACGGACTTCATCCTCGCCGGCCCCGGGGTCGACGTCGTCGCCACGATCCGCGAGGAGCTGCCCACCGAGATCGCCAACGTCGTCGGCTCCTTCGGCGAAGGCGGCGTCGACTACGCCTTCGACTGCGTCGGTCACCCGGACCTGCTGAACGCCGCGCTCGAGATGCTCGACTGGGGCGGCACCGCGGTCGCGGTCGGCGTCCCCGCGCCGACGGCCACGGTCCCGGCCCGCGTCGGGAACTTCACCCACGTCGAGCGGACGCTCACCGGCTCGCGCGCCGGCTCGCACCGACCGCACTGGGACATCCCCCTCATCGTCGACGCCTACAAGCGCGGCCAGATCAAGCTCGACGAGCTGGTGAGCGAGCGCTATCCGCTCGAGGACTGGGAGCGGGCGGTCGACGACCTGCACGAGGGCAAGCTCGCCCGCGGCGTGCTCGCCGTCACCGCGCCGTGACCGGGTCGCAGCGGGAGGGCTGACGTGCTGCCGCCCGAGGTCAAGGAGCTCGCCGCCCAGGTCCGCAACTGGGGACGCTGGGGCGCCGACGACGAGATCGGCACGCTGAACCTCATCACCGACGACGTCGTGCGCGCGGCCGCCGGGGAGATCCGGGTCGGGCGGCGACTGGCGCTCGGGCTGCCGCTGAACGACCAGGGTCCCCAGACCGGCGTGATCCCGGGCCGGGACAACCCGACCCACGAGATGATCATGGTGGACACGCCCCTCACCGGCGACCCGTCGAACTTCACGACGAGCGACGACAAGGTGATCCTGGCGCTGCAGGCCGCGACGCATTGGGACGCGCTCGCCCACGTCAGCTATGAGGGCCAGCTCTACAACGGCGTCCCGTCGAGCGTCATCACCGACACGGGCGCGGCCCGCATGGGGATCGACAAGATCCGCACCCTCGTCAGTCGCGGCGTGCTCCTCGACGTCGCCGCGGCGAAAGGCGTCGATCGCCTCGAGGGCGGCTACCCGCTCACCGCGGCCGACCTCGACGCGGCGTGCGCGCACGGCAAGGTCGAGGTGCGCCCCGGTGACATCGTCCTGCTCCGCACCGGCCAGATGCAGTGGTTCCTCGAAGGGGACCGCGAGAAGTACGGCGCCCCTGCGCCCGGCCCGTCGCTGCAGACCGTCGCGTGGTTCCACGACCACGACGTCGCGGCGGTCGCCACGGACAACATCACGTTCGAGGTCTTCCCGTCCGAGCGCGAGGACGCGCTGCTGCCGGTCCACCTGCTGCACCTCGTGGACATGGGCATGACCCAAGGGCAGAACTGGAACCTCGAGGAGCTCGCTGTCGACTGCGCGAACGACGGCCGCTACGCCTTCTTCCTCGACGCGTCGCCGCAGCCGTTCACGCACGCCGTTGGGAGCCCGGTGAACCCCATCGTGGTGAAGTAGCCCGTGGGCCGCTTCGACGACCGGGTCGTGGTCGTCACCGGCGCGGCGTCGGGCATCGGCCAGGCCACGGCGCGCCGCTTCGGCACCGAGGGTGGCGTCGTGGCGTGCCTCGACGTCAACACGATCGGCGCCGAAGCGACCGCCGTGCTCATCCACGCCGACGCCGGGCGGGCCCGGCCGTACCACTGCGACGTGAGCGACGCCGCGGCCGTCGACGGCGCGATCGCGCGGGTCGTCGAGGAGCTCGGGCCCCCGTCGGTGTGCTGCAACATCGCCGGGATCGGCAAGTTCGCGCGCTCCGAGGAGGAGCCGGTCGAGGAGTTCGAGCACATCATCCGCGTGAACCTCGTCGGGACCTTCGCCGTGTCCCGGGCGTGCCTCCCGCACCTGCTGCGCGACGGCGGGGCGATCGTGAACGTCTCGTCGAGCGCCGGCCTGTTCGGCCAGCCCTACAACGCGGCCTACTGCGCCTCGAAGGGCGGCGTGTCGCTGCTCACCCGGTCGATGGCGGTCGAGTTCAACAAGCGCGGCGTGCGGGTCAACGCGGTCGCGCCGGCCGGGATCGACACGCCGCTCACGAAGCAGTTCGCCTTCGTTGAGGGGACCGACGCCCGCGACTACCAGAAGATGTTCCCGCCGACCGGGAAGATGGCCGAGCCGGAGGCGGTGGCGGCGCTCATCGCCTTCCTCGCCTCCGACGCGGCCGGCTACATCTCGGGCGCGGTCGTGCCCATCGACATGGGCGTCACGGCCTGACTCTCTGCGAAGGGGGACCTTCACTCGACCGCGGTCGCCTCCGACGGGGGTGGTGATGAGCCGGTTCGGGTTCGAGGTCGTCGACGCCGACGGCCATGTGGTCGAGACACGGCCGGTCCTGGCGCGCCACGGCTGGTCGAGCGCCGGGACGGAGCTCATCGACGCGCTGCTGGCCTGGACGCGACGGGAAGATTGGGGCGATCGGCTGCGGCCGGAGGTGAACGGAGGGGCGTTCGAGCCCGCGGCGCGCCTGCGTGACATGGACCGCGAGGGAATCGACGTCGCGGTGAACTACCCGACTGCTCTGCTCGGCGTGTCGGACTTCCCCGACGTCGCCTCGAGCGTCGAGGCGTGCCGGGCGTTCAACGACTGGTTCGCTGGCCAGTACCACGCGGCGGCACCCGAGCGGCTGTTCGCCGCCGCGATCGTCCCCCTCGGCGACGGTGACGCCGCCGCGGCTGAGGTGCGCCGTGCCGTCGGCGAGCTCGGCGCGGTCGGTGTGATGGTCCAGCCCTACGCCGGCGATCGCCATCTCTGCGACCCGGCGCTCGACGCCCTGTGGGCGGCGGCGCAGGATCTCGACGCGCCCGTCGCCGTCCACGGCAGCCGCCACACCTGCCCCCCGCACCTGCGATTCGAGACGTTCCGCAACCAGGCCCGGTTCTACGCGCTGTCGCATCCGTTCCAGCAGCAGGTCGCGATGGGCGACCTCGTGCTCGGGGGCGTACTCGAGCGCTTTCCGACGCTGAAGGTGGTGTTCCTCGAATCCGGCGTCGGGTGGATGCCGCACTTCATCGACCGCCTCGACGAGGCGTACGTGTCGGTGCGCGAGGACTGGACCGACGAACGCTACGAGCTGGCGCGCCCGCCGCACGAGTACCTGCTCTCCGGCCGGTGCTGGTTCTCATGCGAGCCCGACGAGCCGAACCTCGCGGCCGCGGTCAGCTACCTCGGCGAGGACCAGGTGGTGTACGCCTCCGACTACCCGCATTTCGACTGCTCGTTCCCGGACAGCGTCGAGGAGCTCGTCGACGACAGCGGCCTCGACACCGCGGTCGTGCGCAAGGTGGCCGGCGTCAACGCCCGGACTCTGTACCGGCTCGAGGCCCCGCCCGCCGTTCAGGCGAGCCGGTAGCCTCGGGGTCATGACGCAGCAACCGGCCGCGATGGGCCACGGCGTGAAACAGCGCGACGTGATCCGCATGAACGCCGAGGAGATCGACGCGCTCCTCCAGAGCGAGCAGACGATGCAGTGCGCCACCATGAACCACGACGGCACGATCCACCTCGTCGCCATGTGGTACGGCTTCCTCGAAGGCGCGCCCGCGCTCGAGACGAAGGCGAAGAGCCAGAAGGTCAAGAACCTGCGCCGCAACGACCAGATCAGCTGCCTCGTCGAGACCGGCGACGCGTACGACCAGCTCCGCGGCGTCGAGCTCGTCGGGCACGGCGAGATCGTCGAGGATCCCGACCGGATGCTCGCGCTCGGGATCAGCATCTTCGAGCGCACCCAGGGCGTGGCCTACAAGGACGAGTTCCTGCCCGCCGTCCAGCAGATGCTCAACAAGCGCGTCGTGGTGAAGATCCACGTCGACAAGTACGTGTCGTGGGACCACCGCAAGCTCGGGCTGCCGCCCACCGGGTGACGACCGGCCAGCTCTACGAGCGGATCGGCGGCGGGTACGCCCGCCACCGCCGCGGCGATCCTCGCATCGTCGCCCAGCTCGATCGCGCCCTGGGTGAGGCCCGCACCGTCCTGAACGTCGGGGCCGGCACCGGCTCCTACGAGCCCGCCGGGCGCCGGTTCGTCGCCGTCGAGCCGTCCGCTGTGATGCTCGCCCAGCGCCCCGCGCGCGCCGCGCCGGCCGTCCGCGCCCTCGCCGAGGCGCTCCCCGTGGCCGACGACGCGGTCGACGCCGCCCTGGCCGTGCTGACCGTCCATCACTGGCGTGACCTCCGCGCCGGTGTGCGCGAGCTGCAGCGCGTCGCGCGCCGGCAAGTGATCTTCCACTTCGTGCCCGGCCATCCGTTCTGGCTCGCCGACGAGTACTTCCCCGAGCTGCGCGACCTCGAGACGACCGGGAACCCGAGCGTCGAGGAGGTCGCCGACGTGCTCGGCGCCTCACACGTCGAGGTGGTGCCGGTGCCGTGGGACTGCACCGACGGGTTCTTCTCCGCCTACTGGCGACGCCCCGACGCCTACCTCGACGCCGAGGTGCGCGCCGCGATCTCCTACTTCGCGCGGCTCGACGACGCGGTCCTCGCGCCCGGTCTCGCCCGCCTGCGCGCCGATCTCGACTCGGGTGCGTGGCGGGACCGTCACGCCGACCTGCTCGGACGGGACGAGTTCGACGGCGGCTACCGCCTCCTCGTCGCCGAGTGACGACGGATCAGACCGGCGCGGCGGTGACCGTCTCGGTGTCGCGGCCCGACCGCAGCAGCGTGCCCGGGCGTGCGCCGGTCAGCTCGCCGCCGCGGGCGATCTCGACACCGTTCACGAGGACGTGCTCGATGCCCTCGGCGCCCGCGTAGAGACGCCCCGCGCCGGCCGGCAGGTCGTTGCGCCACACGACCGGCGAGGGCGCGACCCGTTCGGGGTCGAGCACCACGAGGTCGGCGTGCCAGCCCTCGGCGACGCGTCCCCGCCCGCGGATGCCGTACAGGCGGGCCTGGCGGTCGGTGAGCAGCTGTACGGCCTCCTCGAGGGGCATGAGGCCGCGCTCGCGGCACGAGCGCAGCATCGCCGTGCTGTACGTGAACGTCGACAGCATGTCGAGGTGCGCGCCGGCGTCGGATGCGCCGACCACGGCGCGCTTGTCGCGCCAGATGTCGCGCCGCAGCTCCCACGACGCCTCGTCGTTCCCGGCGAGTGGCGGCAGCAGCACGGTTCGCAGCTCGTCCTTGAGCACGACGTCGAGCAGCGCGTCGAAGGGCTGCTGGCCCCGCTCCGCCGCGATGTCGCCGACCTTGCGACCCACGAGCTCCCGGTTCTCCGGGGCGAAGGCCTCGATGATCGTCATGTTCTCCCACGTCGCCAGGCCCCGCAGCATGCCGGCGTCCTTCGACGACGCGCGCTCCGCGAGACGGGCCCGCTCGGCGGGGTCGGCGAGGGCCCGCATCTTCTCGTCGGGTGGCAGCGCCATCGTCTTGTTCCACCCCGGGAGGGCGTCGAACACGAACCCTGCCTTGAACGTCAGGTGGGTGCGCATCACGTCGGGGACGGTGAGCGCGATGACCCGTCCGCCCCGCTCGGCCGCGTAGTCGGACGCCTGGAGCGCCTGCCAGGCGAAGTCGGCGCGCGCCGCGTTCGGGACGAGCACGTTCCAGTTCAGCGGGCGGTCGGCGGCCGCCGACATGCGGGCCATCAGCTCGAGGTGGTCCTCGTTGAACCCCCCGACCGCGGGGATGAACTCGAGCGTCGTGCCCTCGTGACGCCCGGCCTCCTCGGCGAGCGCGACGAGCTCCTCGGGCGTCGCCGACCGGGACGGCACCGGGTCGCCGTTGCCGTCGTTGTGGGTCGTGGCCTGCGACGAGGAGAACCCGAGGCCGCCCGCCTCCAGGGACTCACCCAGCAGCCGCGTCATCGCCTCGACCTGGTCGGGCCTCGCCGGGTTGCCCACGGCGTCGTCGCCCATCACGACCCGTCGGAGCGCGCTGTGCCCGACGAGGAACCCGGCGTTCACCGCGAGCGACCCGTCGAGCCGACCCAGGTACTCCCCAAAGGATCGCCAGTCGTAGGGGACGCCGGCGAGCAGCGACTCGAGCGGCATGCCCTCGACCCGGGCGAGCATGCGCGTCAGGTACTCGGTCTCGCTCGGCTCCACCGGCGCGATCGTGAACCCGCAGTTCCCGCCGACCACGCTCGTCACCCCGTGGAACGGCGACGGGGTCGTCGCCGGGTCCCAGAGGACCTGCGCGTCGTAGTGCGTGTGGATGTCGACGAACCCGGGCGTCACCACGAGCCCGTCGGCCTCGATCGTCTGGGTCGCGTCCTCGTCGACCGCCCCGATCGCCACGACATGGCCCTCGCGCACGCCGACGTCGGCTCGCCGTCGCGGGCCACCGGTCCCGTCCACCACCTCGCCACCGCGGATCTTCACGTCGAGCACGGCGCGTCCCCCTCGTCCTGACCGGAGTGTCGCTGAAACGGTAGCGTGCCGATGGCTCGCGCCGATCGGCCGGAGGGACACCCACGTTGGGAACGATCGCGGTGACCGGCTCCGCGGGTGGGATCGGTGGCGCCATCCGACGGCGCGTCGAATTGGCCGGCCACCGCGTCATCGGCGTCGACGTGCGCGACACCGAGGTCATCGCCGACCTGTCGTCGGCGTCCGGTCGGGCCGACGCCGTCGCGGCGGTGCGCGCTGCCGCGCCGAACGGGCTCGACGGGCTCGTCGTCGCCGCCGGCATCGGCGGCAGCACGCCGGCGCCGCCCTCGATGGTCGTGCGCATCAACTACTTCGGTGCGGTCGCGCTGCTCGACGGGCTCCACGCCGACCTCGTCGACGGCCAGCTCCGCGCCGCCGTCGCCATCGCCTCGAACTCGGCGACCGCCGTCCCCCACTCCGATCTCACGCTCCTCGAGCACTGTCTCGCCGACGACGAGGCGGCCGCCGCCGCGCTCGCCGACACGATGGACGGCGAGATGGTCTACGCGCTCGCCAAGCTGGCGCTCGCCCGCACGGTGCGGCGCCGCGCCGTGACGTGGGCGCCCGCCGTGCGCGTGAACGCGGTCGCGCCGGGGCCCGTCCTCACCAACCTGACGCGCGCCGCCCTCGAGCATCCGGTCACCGGTGACCTCATCCGCCAGTTCCCGGTCCCGCTCGACCGGTGGGGTGAGCCCGAGGAGATCGCCCACGCGGTCTGGTTCCTGCTCTCCCGCGACGCCAGCTGGACGACCGGGGCGATCCTCTTCGTCGACGGTGGCACGGACGCGCTGCTGCGCCCGGACGGCATCTGAGGAGGCCCCATGGCCGTGTTCGATCTCCGTCCCGCCGACGAGGGCCGCCACCTCCCCGGCACCGACGAGCTGTGGGGCGAGTCCTGGTACCACGACTTCGCGGCGGCGGACGGCAGCGTCGGCGGCTACGTGCGCCTCGGGCTGTACCCCACGATGGAGGTCGCCTGGTGCTGGCTCGCCGTCGTGCGGCGCGGCGAGCCCCTCGTCCTCGTCGTCGACCACACGGCGCCCTGCCCGCCCCGCGACGCGCCACTCGACGTGCGGACGCCGCGCCTCTCGATGACGTGGCGCTGCGTCGAGCCGCTCATGCGCTGGCACGTGACGGCCAGCGGCACCGGCGTGGCGCTCGCCAACCCCGCCGACGCCTTCCACGGCGCGCACGGGCCGGCGGCGGACGTGCGCGTCGACCTCGAATGGCGCGGCGTCGCGCCCGTGTTCCCCTACCAGGTGATGACGCGGTACGAGCAGGCGGCGTGGGTCGAGGGCGAGGTCGTCGTCGACGGGGAGCGGATCCCGGTGCGCTGCCCCGGCGAGCGCGACCACTCGTGGGGCGTGCGCGACTGGTGGCTCATGCCGTGGCTCTGGACCTCGGGGCGCCTCGACGACGGGACCTGGTTCCACGGGGTCCGCTCGCTCATCGACGAGCTCGGCGACGCCAACTTCCAGACCGGCTTCGTCCTCGATCCCGACCTGACCGAGCACGAGGTGAGCCAGATCACCTTCACGCCGCACCTGGACGGCGACGCGCTCCTCGTCGACGGCGACATCGACCTGGGACGGCTCGCGCTCCACGTCACGACCGAGCGGCAGGCGCCCATCCTCCTCGAGGCAGAGGACGGCCGGCGCTCCCGCTTCCCGCGGGCGCTCAGCCGCTTCACGACGGCCGACGGGCGCGAGGGGCGGGGCTGGGTCGAGCTGAACTGGCCGGACGGCTGGCCGCGCTGAATCAGGCCATCTTGGCGATGACGCTCGTCGCAAACTCCTCGCTCGCGGCGAGCTTGGCGGCCAGCGCCGACCGGTAGTCGCGGCCTTCCTTCATCTCGGCGAGCATCCACGGTGCGCACACCATGTCGGTCACGCCCCGGTCCTCGAAGCGGCGGTACAGGTCGACGTCGGGCAGCGCGGCGAGCGCGAGGTAGATCGTGAACGCCTCGTCGGCGCGCCCGGCCGCGACGCGCGCCGCCTGCAGACGGTCGAGGTGACGCTCGGCGACCTCCGGCGTGTACGGGCCGGCGCCGACCCAGCCATCGCCGAGCGCCGCGGCCCGCCGGATGGCCGCGTTGCTCTCCCCGCCGACGTAGATGGGGACGGGCTGCGCCGGCGTGGGGTGCATCTGCATCGGCGCCACGTCGTAGTGCGGGCCGTGGTACTCGACCCACCCTGGGCCCCACAGGGCCCGTAGGGCCGGGATCATGTCGTCGAGGCGCGCGCCGCGGTTGTGGAACTCCTGGCCGGTGGCGTCGAACTCCTCCTGGCACCAGCCGACGCCGACACCGAGGCGCACCCGGTCGTGGGACAGGACGGCGGCCGTGCCGACGAGCTTCGCGACCGTCACCAGGTCGCGGGCCGGCGCGATGTAGACGCCGCTCGTGAAGCACAGCTGGGAGGTCACGGCGGCCATCGCCGACACCAGGCACCACGTGTCCGGCCAGTCGGCCTCGGGCGACCAGATGGGGGAGCCGTCCTCGTGCGGGCTGTACGTGTACCGGCTCGTCAGGCGCTGCGGATAGAAGAGGTGGTCCGACACGTACATGCCGGCGTAGCCCATCTGGTCGGTGGCCCGGCACAGCTCGAGCAGCTGATCGGTCTCCAGGAAGGCGACCGCCTGGTGAAAGCGCATCCTCTCCTCCTATGCCGCGTGCGGGACGTCGTCGGGGCGGGGTCGGGGCAGGCCGAGGATGGTCGCCGCCTCGTCGCACCCCGCGACGGGGCGGCCGACGTCGCCGCACAGCGCGACCGCCTGGCGGACGAGCTCCTCGTTCGTCGGCGTGCGGCGCCCGGCGAAGTCCTCGAGCCCGACGTGAAGGTGGGCGCCGCGCTCGAGCGCGGCGCGGGCGACGGGGGAGCCGAGCAGGTCGCCGCCGATGACCGCGACCGACCAGGGCAGGGCGGCGTCCTCGAGCAGCTCGCTGTACGCGTCGAGCGCGCGCAGCGTGGGCGGCAGCCCGAAGGGCGCGCCGCCGCGCTCCGACCCGGTGGTCGGATACCCGTTCTCCCCGCCGAAGTAGAGCTTCACCATCGCCCCGCGGGGGAGGCGACCGGCGCGGTGCCACGTCAGCGCGGCGCGCAGCCACCCCGGCTCGAAGATCGCCATGCTCGGCCCGAGCTGGAGGCGCTCGCACAGCTCCGCCTGATAGCGGATGTCCCCGAACGAGTTCGCGTACACGAACCCCGGCGCGGCGGGGAGGCCGTCCTCCGCGACGCCCCCGAGGTTCACGGAGCCGGGGTCGATGATCCCGATGCGCAGGTGGCCCGATTCGGCGAGCGGCGCCATGTGCGCGTACGCGCCCTCGACGCCCGGCCCGAAGTTCGTCGTCGGGTACAGCAGCGCGTCCGGGCGCGCCGCGAACACCGGCGCCCAGCCCTCGAGGTAGCGCGCCGCGGCCTCGGGCCCCGGGACCATCACGGTGTCGACGTGGTTGTGGACGATCGCGGCGCCGGCCGCGAGGCACGCGAGCGCGTCGGCGGCGATCTCCTCGGGCTGGCGCGGCGCGTGCGGGTTGCGCTCCTTCGTCGTCGTCCCGTTGATCGCGGCCTCGACGATGACGGCGGCCACGGCGTCCCCCTTCCGTCAAAACTGCAACGTGTTGCAGTTCGCTGGCGGGCGACGGTACCGTGCCGCGGCCGGCGAGAAAAGAGGGACGCGTGCATATCGACCTGACGCCCGAGCAGCGGACCCTCCAAGCCGAGCTGCGCCGCTACTTCGCGTCGCTGATGACGCCGGAGCGGCGCAGCGAGCTGACCGGCGGCGAGGCGGGTGGCCAGGCGTACCGGGAGCTCGTCCGCCAGCTCGGCCAGGACGGATGGCTCGGCGTCGGGTGGCCCGCCGCGTACGGCGGGCAGGGCCGCACGCCGATGGAGCAGTACCTCTTCTACGACGAGGCGAACCGCGCCGGCGTGCCGCTCCCGCTGGTCACGCTCAACACCGTCGGCCCGACGCTCATGCAGTTCGGCTCCGAGGAGCAGAAGCAGGCTTTCCTCCCGAAGATCCTCGCCGGGGAGCTGCACTTCGCGATCGGCTACAGCGAGCCGGGCGCCGGCACCGACCTGGCGAGCCTGCGCACCCGCGCCGTGCGAGACGGCGAGGAGTACGTCGTCAACGGCCAGAAGACGTTCACCACGGGCGGGCACGACGCCGACTGGATCTGGCTCGCCTGCCGGACCGACCCGGACGCGCCGAAGCACAAGGGGATCTCGATCATCCTCGTGCCGACCGACGTCGCCGGGTTCAAGCACACGCCGATCTGGGTTCTGGGCGGCGGGCACACCAACGCGACGTACTACGAGGACGTGCGCGTCCCCGTCACCAACCGGGTCGGCAACGAGAACGAGGGCTGGAAGCTCATCACCCGCCAGCTGAACCACGAGCGGGTCGCGCTCGGTCCGGCCGGCCGGCTCGAGCGCCACCTCGACGCCGTGCGTCGCTGGGCCCAGGCGACGCGCCTCGCCGACGGTCGCCGGGTCGTCGACCAGCCATGGGTGCAGATGACGCTCGGACGGGTCCACGCGGTGTGCGAAGCACTGAAGCTCGCGAACTGGCGGGTGGCGAGCGACCTCGCGGCGGGTGGGCTGAACCCGGCGGACGCGTCGTCGATGAAGGTGCTCGGCACCCAGGGCCAGGTCGAGTGCCTCCGGCTCTTGCTCGAGGTCCTCGGGCCGATGGGCTACCTCGCCGGTGACACGCCCGACGCCGTCCTGCGGGGTCAGCTCGAGCAGGCCTACCGGCAGGCCCCGGTCGGCACGTTCGGCGGCGGCGTCAACGAGGTCCAGCGGGAGATCATCCAGATGGCTGGCCTCGGGATGCCCCGGGCCCCTCGCTAGAGGCCGTCGCCCCGACTGCGCTCCGCCTCGCCCATCTGCGCCATACTGGTGGGGAATGGCGTTCCCCGAAATTGACAGGCTCGATCCCTGGCGCGACCGGGCGTTGGCTCGGTCGCTCGGGACGGCCCGGGCCCGCTCCGTCGACCGCCTCGAGCGCCTCGTCGACGCCGCCCGTGCGCTCGCCAACGAGACCGGCAGCGCGTCGTTCACGGTGGCGCAGGTCGCGGCGCGCGCCGGGCTGAACCTGAAGGGCTTCTACCGGTACTTCGCCAGCAAGGACGACCTGCTCGTCGCGCTGCTCGAGGAGGACAGTCGCCTCGGTGCCGAGCTGCTGCGCGCCCAGGTCGACGAGCAGGCCGACCCCGCGGCGCGGCTGCGCGCCGCGGTCACGGGCACGCTCGAGCTCATCACCTGGCCCGGCGCGCTCGGCTACGCGGGTGTGCTCATCCGCGAGCACCGGCGCCTGGCCGAGAGCCGGCCCGAGGAGCTGAACCGGGCGCTCGCGCCGCTCATCGACGTCCTCGCGGCCGAGGTCCGCGGCGCCGTGAACGCGGGCGTCGCCCGGGCGTCCGACCCGCACCGGGTCGCCCGCACGATGTTCGCCCTCGTGCTCGAGGCCATCCACGACGTGGTGCTCGGGCGCGCCGAGCCGCTCGCCGAAGCCGAGTTCGTCTGGGAGTTCTGCTGGCACGGCGTCCACCGCGACGTCACCCCGCGCACCGTCTCCAAGGAGCAGCGATGACACCCGAGACCGACACCATCGACCTGGAGACCGCGCTGTTCGCCCCGCGCCACGCGGACGCGCCCCAGCCCATGTACGCCGCGCTGCGCGCCGCGGGCGCGGTCACGCGAGGGATCGGCCTCGAGGGGGTCCCGACCGTCTACGTGACGCGCTACGAGGAGGCCGTGTGGGCGCTCCGCCACCCGGAGGTGTTCTCGTCCGCGGCGGAGGCCGTCTCGATCGGCCAGGACCAGCCACTGATCCCGCTGCAGATCGACCCGCCCGACCACGCGAAGTACCGCCGCTTCCTCGACCCCCAGTTCTCGCCCAAGCGCATCGGCGAGCTCGACGCCGCCGCTCGCGGCATCGTGAACGGGCTCATCGACACGTTCATCGAGCACGGCGAGTGCGACCTGAACGAGGACTTCGCCACGCCGCTGCCCTCCGCCATCTTCCTGCGGCTGATGGGCCTGCCGCGCTCCGACCTGCCCCGGTTCTTGCAGTGGCGGGACGACACGATCCGTCCGAAGGTCGCGCCCGGCGACCTGGAGGCCGCGGCCGCGATCCGCGAGCGGGCGGGCAGCGACATCACGGCCTACTTCAGCGCGGCGCTGGACGAGCAGGCCCGCGCGCCCGGCGACGGGCTCCTGGCCACGATCGCGACCGGCCGGGTCGACGACCGGCCGCTCACCCGCGCCGAGCAGCTCGGGATCTGCCATCTCCTGCTCCTCGGCGGGCTCGACACCGTCACGGCGACGCTCGACTGCGCGCTGGCCTACCTGGCCGGCAACCCCGAGCAGCGCCACCAGCTGCTCGACAACCCCGACGGCGCGGCCGGCGCGGTCGAGGAGCTGCTGCGGTGGGAGACGCCGGTGATGATGGTGGTGCGGATCATCAAGACCGACGCCGAGCTCGCCGGGGTCCAGCTCCACGCCGGCGACCACGCCGTCATCCTGCTCGGCTCCGCCAACCTCGACGAGGAGTTCCCGGAGGCCGACCGCGTCGAGTTCGCGCGGGAGACGAACCGCCACCTGTCCTTCGGCGCCGGGCCGCACCGCTGCCTTGGTTCCCACCTGGCCCGCCTCGAGCTGCGCGTCGCGCTCGAGGAGTGGCACCGCCGGATCCCGGACTACCGCATCCCCGAGGGCACCGAGATCCACTTCTCGCCGGGGATCCGCCAGGCGCACGCGCTGCCGCTCGCCTGGAGCTGACCGCGGCTCAGCCCACCACCGCGGGCGCGAGCTCCCGCCACGCGGCACGAGGGAGCGCGCGCAAGTCCGTCGAGAGCGCTTGCACGCACACGTGGTTGGCGCCCGCGGCGCGGTGCTCGTCGATGCGTCGTGCGATGGTCTCGACGTCGCCCCACGCCACGAGCGCGTCGACGAGCCGGTCGCTGCCGCCGTCGGCGACGTCTGCCGCATCGAAGCCGAGGCGACGCCAGTTCCGCACGTAGTTCGGCAGCCCCAGGTAGATCGCCAGATGCTGGCGTGCCACCTCGCGGGCCACCCGCGCGTCACGCTCGACCACCACCGCCTGCTCGGGCGCGAGCCACGGCTCCGGACCGAGCGCCGCCCGCGCGTCCGCGGTGTGTTCCGGCGTCACCAGGTAGGGGTGGGCGCCGGCGCTCCGCCGGCGGGCGAGCTCCAGCATCCGCGGGCCGAGCGCGGCGAGGACCCGCTGCTCCACCGGGACGGGCGGCGAGGCCACGTCGAGCGCGTCCAGGTAGCGGTCCATCACCTCGAGCGGCGCCCGATACCGGCCGGGTGCGTCGTGGTCGACGAGTGGCTGGTGGCTCACGCCGAGCCCCAGCACGAACCGGCCCGGGTGGGCAGCGACGAGCCGCGCGTGCGCCGCCGCCGTCTCGCCCGGCTCGTGCATCCAGACGTTCACGATGCCCGGGGCGACCACCACACACGTCGTCGCGTCCAGCAGCGACGCGCACGCGTCGAAGATCGGCCCACCGATGCCCCCGGGCGGCCACAGCACCGAGTAGCCAAGCGCTTCGAGCTCCGCGGCCGCGTCACGGATCTCTCCCGGGTCGCCGTAGCGCAGCGCGGCGCTCCAGATGCCGACGCCGCCGGGGTGCACGCCGACCAGTCTGGCCGCCCCTCGGGGCCGACGTCCGTGGCACCGCGAGCCGACGCGCGGGGGGTCAGCGGCCGCCGCGTCAGACGGGCAGCACCACGTGGACCTGGGCGGGCCCGTGGACGCCGAGGGTCAGGATCTGTTCGATGTCCGCCGATCTGCTCGGCCCGGTCACGAACGTCACCGCGCTCGGTGCGGGCGCGGGGACGCGAGCGAGCGCGTCCGCCAGGGAGTCGACCAGGTCGCCGTGCTCGACGATGGCGACGTGGGTGCGGGGCAGCAGGCTCGTGCTGCGCGGGTGCGCGGCGTCGAAGACGAGCATCAGCGTGCCGGTGTCGGCGATCGCCGCCCGGCAGCGCGTGACGCCGATGGCCGCGTCAGGGAGGGCCGCCCGGTAGGAGGGCTCGTGCGGCCGCACGACCGTGTAGCCGGCGACGTCGAGGGCCGACGCCAGCCCCTCGAGCGCGGGGTCGTCGTCGATCGCGACCGTGGCCGGGGGCAGGCCGGCGGCCTCCTGGGCGACCGCGGCCGGGTCCTCGCCGAGGTGCGGCGTCCCGTCGGCGGTGCGGAGCTCGGTGGCGAAGCGGGCGGCGAGCCCGTCGTCACCGCGGGGTGACTCGCTCACGGCGCCACCAGTCGTGGAACGTCTCCGGGACGGGCGCGGGCAGCGTGCGGCCGCGGCCCCAGCCGCGCGCGACGGGCAGGTGCCGCGCGACCCGGGGCGAGCGGCGCGCCTGGTTGCCGACCGTCGCCGACCACCGATAGAGGCGCGGGTTCGACCACGCGTGACTCCACAGCCCAAAGAAGAGGCGGCGCGCGCGGCGCGGCTCGCGGGAGGCGACGGCCCCGCGCAGCTTGATGAGCAGGTCGGCGAGCGGGATGCCGACCGGGCAGACCGCCGAGCATGCGCCGCACAGGCTCGTCGCCCCGGGGAGCTCGCGGCCCTCGTCCAAGCCGGACAGCAGCGGCGTGAGCACCGCGCCCATCGGCCCGGGGTAGACCCCGCCGTAGGCGTGCCCGCCGATGGTGCCGTAGACCGGGCACACGTTCAGGCAGGCGCCGCAGCGGATGCAGCGCAGCATGTCCTCGAACTCGGTGCCGAGCAGCGCCGTGCGGCCCGCGTCGAGGAACACGACGTGCACCTCCTCGGGACCGTCGAGCTCGCCCTCGCGGCGCGGCCCGTTGATCATCGTGACGTATGACGTCATCGGCTGACCGGTGGCGTGCCGGGTGAGCAGGGGCAGCATGGTCGCGAGATCCTCGAAGCGCGCGAGGACCTTGTCGACGGGCACGAGCGCGACGTGGACCCGGGGCAGCGAGGTCGTGAGGCGGCCGTTGCCCTCGTTCGTGACGAGCACGATCGTGCCGGTGTCGGCGCACACGAAGTTCGCGCCGCTCACCCCGAGGTCCGCGGCCAGGAACTCGCCGCGCAGCTGCTGCTGCGCGAAGGCGCACAGCTCCTCCCGCTCGTCCGCCAGCTCGCCGCCGGCGAGGTCCGAGAAGAGGCGGGTGATCTGGGGACGGGTCTTGTGGACGGCCGGGGCGATGATGTGGCTCGGACGCTCCGAGGCACGCTGGATGATCCACTCGCCGAGGTCGGTCTCGGTCACGTGGATGCCACGCTGCTCGAGGTGGTGGTTGAGGTCGACCTCCTCGGTGGCCATCGACTTCGACTTCACGGCGCGACGGACCCCCCGCGCCGACGCGAGGTCGGCGATCAGCTCGGCGGCGTCCACGCCGGTCGCCGCGTGGTGCACCTGCACGCCGAGGCGCCGGAGCGACACCTCGGCGCGTGCCACGTTGCCCCGAAGGTCCCGCACCCCGGCGGCGCGAATGGCCGTCCCCCGATCCTTCAGCACCGCGATGCCGGGGGCGTTGACGGCCTCGTCGCGGGCATCGTTGAAGCGCGTCGCCATGACGCGGAGCGCGCCGCGCAGCTCGACGTTCTGCAGCGTCGCCTCGACGCGGTCGCGCAGCGGCGGCAGGGGGTCGCCCGGGTGTCGGTGGCGGGCGAGCTCGTCGGCGGTCGTCACGGCAGGCCGTCGGCGACGAGGTCGGCGACGTGACGCAGCTCGAGGTCGAGCCCCCGCTGCCGGGCCCGGGTCGCGAGGTGCACGAGGCACCCGGTGTCGCAGGCCGCGATCGTGCGGGCACCCGAGTCGGCCGCCCGGTCGAGCTTCTCATCGGCCATCGGCACCGAGATCTCGGGGTGCAGCACCGAGAACGTCCCACCGAAGCCGCAGCACCGCTCCTCGTCGAGGAGGTCGACGACCGAGACGCCGGCGGCGTCGAGCACGCGGCGCGGCGCCTCCCGCACCCCGAGCTCACGCAGCAGGTGGCACGACGCGTGGTACACGACCGGGACCTCGACGTGCGCGCCGAGGTCGGGGCGCCCGAGCACGTCGACGAGGTACTCGGTCAGCTCGTACGTCTTCGACGCGACGGCCTCGATCCGCGTCCGCTCGGCACCGGACACGAGGGTGGGGTAGTACTGGCGGACCATCGCGACGCACGAGCCCGACGGTGCGACGATCGCCTCGGCGTCGGCGAAGACGTCCACGAAGTGGCGGGCGAGGCGCCGCGCGTCCTTCGGGTAGCCAGAGTTGAACGCCGGCTGGCCGCAGCACGTCTGCGCGAGGGGGAACGTCACCTCGCAGCCCGCCGCCTCGAGGAGGCGCAGCGCCGACCGCCCCGTCGACGGCGAGACCTGGTCCACGAGGCAGGTGACGAAGAGCGCGACCTGCGGGGTCATCGGCGCCGCCCCGCCCGGCTCACAGGACGAGCTCGGCGAGGAGGCGCATCACCGTCGGGTCGTGCGCCCCGACGAGCATCGTGGTCACCCGTGACGCCCGCCACACGTCGAGGTCGTCGCGGATCTTCTCGCGGGGGCCGATGAGCGAGATCGCCTCGACCATCTCGCGCGGGACGGCGGCCGTCGCCTCGTCCTTGCGGCCCGCCAGGTAGAGGTCCTGGATCTTCGTCGCCTCGGCCTCGAAGCCCAGCCGGCAGAACACGTCGAAGTGGAAGTTCATCTCGCGCGCGCCCATGCCCCCGACGTAGAGCGCGAGCGACGGTCGGACGCGGTCCGCGGCGCGGTCAACATCGTCGTCCACGATCACCGTCACCGTCGGGAGGATCTCGAAGTCGTCGGGACCGCGCCGGGCCCCGGGCCGGGCCCAGCCCTCCTGAAGCGCGTCGCTGTACAGCGCCTCGTGGGTCGGCGAGTAGAAGATCGGGAACCAGCCGTCGGCGATCTCGGCGGCGAGCGCCACGTTCTTGGGCCCCTCCGCCCCGAGGACGATCGGCAGGTCGGCGCGTAGCGGGTGCACGATCGAGCGGAGCGGCTTCCCCAGCCCGAGCCCATCCGGGTACGGGAGCGGATAGTGCGGGCCCGCGCTCGTGACGCGCTCCTCGCGGGCGAGGACGTCGCGGATGATCGACACGTACTCGCGGGTGCGGGCAAGGGGCTTCGGGAACGGCATCCCGTACCAGCCCTCGACGACCTGGGGGCCCGAGACGCCGAGGCCGAGCACGAACCGCCCGCCGGACAGGTGGTCCATCGTGAGCGCGGCCATCGCCGCCGCGGTCGGCTGACGGGCCGACAGCTGCATGAGGTCGGTGCCGAGGCGGACCGTCGTGGTCTGCGAGCCCCACCACGCGAGCGGCGTGAGCGCATCCGAACCCCACGATTCGGCCGTCCAGACCGAGTCGTAGCCGAGCCGCTCGGCCTCCAGCACCAGGTCGGCGGCGCCCGCCGGGGGCTGTGCCCCCCAGTACCCCAGCTGCAGCCCGAGCTTCATGTCCGCTCCCGCTCTCGTCGCACCCTCGCCGCCGGCATGGATGAGAACCTATGCCCCCTGCGCGAGCGCCGGGGAAGGGAGGGAACGCATGAGCAGCCTCGAGGGGTACGCGACGCTCGTCACCGGAGGTGGCAGCGGCATCGGCGAGGCGTGCGCGGCCGCGCTCGCGCACGAGGGCGCGACGGTCACGATCTGCGGGCGCACCGAGACCCGGCTCGAGGCGGCGGCCGAGCGCCTGCGCACCGCCGTCCCGGGCGCGAGCGTGCACTCGGTCACCGCTGACGTCACCGACGAGGACCAGGTGCGAGCCGCCGTCGCCCGGGCGACCGAGCCGACCGGCGCGCTCGACGGCGTCGTCGCGTCGGCCGGCGGCTCGCTGCACCTGGGACCCCTCGTGCTCGCCGACGTCGCGGCCGTCCGGGCCACCCTCGACCTGAACATCGTGGGCACGTTCCTGACGCTGAAGCACGCCGCGCCCCTGCTCGCGTCGAGCGGTCGCGGGTCCTTCGTCGGCGTGTCGTCGCACGCCGGGCGCGACACCTTCCGGTTCCTCGGCGCGTACGGCGCAGGGAAGGCGGGACTCGACATGATCGTGCGGGTGGCGGCCGACGAGCTCGGCCCGGCGCGCGTGCGGGTCAACTCCGTGCAGCCGGGCATCATCGACAACGAGCTCATGACCGCGATCACCAACGGGGGGCCGGTCCTCGACAGCTACCTGGAGAACATCCCGCTGCACCGGGTCGGGACCGTCGAGGATGTCGCCGCGCTCGCCCGGTTCCTGATCGGGCCCGAGTCGGCCTGGATCACCGGGCAGTGCATCAGCGTCGACGGCGGGCAGTCGCTGCGCAAGGGCGCCGACTACGGGGCGTTCGCCGAGCCCGTGTACCGAGACCAGCCGGGCTGGGGGCTCGTGATGGAGGGCGACTGATGGAGCTCGACGGGACCGTCGACGTGGTGACGGGTGGGGCGAGCGGCATCGGCCGCGCCACGGCGCTCGAGCTGGCCCGACGCGGCGCCCGCGCCGTGGCGGTCGCCGACGTGAACGAGACGCGCCTCACCGAGACCGCCACCGAGCTCGAGGCGCTCGGCACGGCCGCCCTCCCGGTGCGCTGCGACGTCTCGCGTGACGAGGACGTTGACCGGCTCCGCGACACGGTGCTCGAGCGCTTCGGCCGGGTCGACGTCGTCATGAACAACGCGGGCGTGGTGCTGCTCGGCCCGGCGGACACGCTCACGATGGCCGAGTGGGACTGGATCCTCCAGATCAACCTCTACGGCGTGATCCGCGGCGTGCGCGCCTTCGTCCCCCAGCTGCGCCGCCAGCAGCGGGGCTGGCTCGTGAACACGGCGTCGGTCGCCGGGCTCTACGCGCACGCCTGGGACGTCATCCCCTACGTCACAGCGAAGTTCGGCGTCGCCGGGCTCACCGAGGCGCTCGCTCTCTACCTGCGGCCCCTCGGGGTCGGCGTGTCGCTGCTCTGCCCCGGCCGGGTCGACACGAACATGGCCGACACCGCCCGCGTCGGCGGCACGCCGGACATCGGGCAGTGGCTCCAAGCGATGCCCCTCGAGGAGCCCGTCGCGCCTGAGGTGCCCGGGCGCCTCGTCTGCGACGCGATCGAGCAGGACCGGTTTCTCATCCTCACGCACCCCGACGCCGTCCGGCCGCGCATGGCCGAGCGCGGCAACGACCCCGACGCCTTCGTCCGCCACCAGATCGAGCGGCTCCCCACGCCGCCGAACCTCCCCTGACATGCTTTCGAGTCCCGCGGGCACCTGCCGGGGCTACCGTCCCGCGCGGACCGGCCGTGACGCGCGGCCCGACGGCAGAGGAGCGACGCGTGAGCGCACGACGGGCCCGCGACGACGAGATCGCCGCGTGGCGCGACGAGGGCTGGGTGCTCCTTGAGGGGCTCATCGGCACCGACGAGATCGACGCCGCCACCGCCGACCTGCGCGAGATGTACCCGACCCCCGAGGCGTTCCACGCCGACCCCGAGGGCGTGACCGAGCAATGGAAGGGCCGGCCGCCCGCGCCCGGGGAGGCCTTCGTCTGGCCGCCCGACGGCCCGGGGTTTCGACCGGAGCAGCACCGATGGAATTCCGAGTTCCCGTGGCCCGGGTCGGGCGCCTTGAACCGGCTGCTGGTGCACCCCGCGATCGTCGACTTCGCCGAACGCGCCCTGCAGACGATGGACCTCCGCCTCTACCAGGCGCACACCTCGGCCAAGTACACGGGCGTCACGAACTACGAGCAGCCGATGCACACCGACCGCAACCACTCCTGGCTGCCGCCCCGCTCGGAGCCGCCGTGGTGGCACCTCGAGACGTTCCTGTACCTCTCGGACGTGCACGACGGCGTCGCGCCGACCCACGTCGTGTCGCTCAGCGATTCGACCGGCCACGCCCCGACGGAGCTGCTCGTCATGCCGGACAACGACCCTGCGCTCTACGCCGCCGAGCAGGCGGCGAAGGGTGGCCGCGGCTCGCTGCTCGCGTACCGGACCGACGTGTTCCATCGAGGCGTGAACCTCACCGAGCCGGGCGGGTCGCGCTTCCTCATGGCGATCGCGTTCCGCGGCGCCGGGCAGGACTGGATCGGCTACACGACGGCGCAGTCCAACGCGACCTCGCCAGCGTGGACGGCGTTCGTGGAGGGCAGCACGCCGCGCGAGCTCGAGCTGTTCGGGTTCCCGCCGCCGGGACACCCCGTCTGGGACGAGGCACTCCTCGACGCGACGGCGGTGCGCTATCCGAAGCTCGACCTCAGACCCTGGCGCGACGCCCGGTCGACCTCGTCCTGATCTGGTGCGCCCGCAGGCGCCGTCGGCTCAGGTGGTCGCGAAGCGCAACGGGATGTGCTTGATCCCGTTGATGAAGTTCGAGCGCAGCCGCGCCGGCTCGCCGGTGAGCTCGAGGTCGTGCCACCGGTCGAGCAGCTCCTCGTAGATCACCCGGATCTCCATGCGGGCCAGGTTGGCGCCCAGGCAGAAGTGCGGGCCGCCGCCCCCGAACGCCACGTGCTCGTTGGGCGAGCGCTCGATGTCGAACGCCATCGGGTCGTCGAAGACGGTCTCGTCGCGGTTGGCGGACACGTACCAGATCACGACCTTGTCGCCCTCGGCGATCGGGGTGTCGCGGATCACCACGTCCTTCGTCGCCGTGCGCCGGAAGTGCATCACCGGGCTGGCGCAGCGCAGCATCTCGTCGACCGCGCCGGCGAGGAGCGACCGGTCGGCCTGGACCTTCGCGAGCTGGTCGGGGTGCTCGAGGAGCTGCACCATCCCGTGCGAGATGAGGTTGCGGGTCGTCTCGTTGCCGGCGACGGTCAGGAGCATGAAGAACAGGTCGATCTCGAGCTGGGTGAGCTGCTCGCCGTCGACCTCCGCCTCGCTCAGCACCGTGATGAGGTCGGCGCCATGGGGATCCTGGGCGCGCTTCGCCTCGGAGAGCTGCGCCGCGTAGGCGAAGAGCTCCATCGAGGCCTGCTGCGCCTCCTCCTCGCTGACGGCGTACTCCGGGTCCTCGGACCCGATCATCCGGTTCGACCAGTCGAACATCTTGTAGCGGTCGGCCTGGGGGACACCGAGGATGTCGGCGATCACCTGGAGCGGCAGCTCGGCGGCGACGTCGACGACGAAGTCGCACTCGCCGCGCGGCCCGACCTTGTCGAGGATCGACCGCGTCCGCTCCCGGATCGTCGCCTCGAGGCTGTCGACCATCCGCGGCGTGAAGCCCTTGTTCACGAGCCGGCGGTAGCGCGTGTGCATCGGCGGGTCCATGTTCAGCATCATGAGCCGCTGCTGCTCGAGGTCCGCGGGCGGCAGGTCCCAGATGAACACCGCGCCCCGGCTCGACGAGAACGTCTGGTTGTCGCGGTTCACCGCGACGACGTCGTCGTAGCAGGTGAGGTTCCAGAAGCCGGGTCCGCCGTCGTGCTCGGGGTGCCAGAACACCGGCGCCTCGTGGCGCAGCGCACTGAACCAGTCGTGGGGGACGCCGCGGACGAAGACGTCCTGGTCGGTGAGGTCAATCGTGTCGAGGTCCATCGTCACCCGGCCGTGGTGGCCTTCTCCTTGTCGAACTCGGGAATCACGTGCTTGCCGAACAGCTCGATCGACTCCATGACCTTCTCGTGCGGGATGTCGTAGGGGTTCACCAGGCACAGCAGCAGGTCACAGCCGGCCGCCTCGTAGCGGCGGCAGGTCTCGATGCACTCGTCCGGGTCGCCGACGACGCCGGCGCCGACGCTGTGGATGTAGTCGAAGTTCAGGTGCTCGAAGGCGCCGTCACGGCGATGCTGGAGCGGCGCGGCGGCGTACTCGTAGGTCCCGAGGTCCTGCTTTCGCTCCTCGAGCCACTCGGCGACCGAGGCGATGAGCCCGCCGCCGTGCTTCGGGTACCACTCGAAGGACCGGGCCGCCGTCTCGTACGCGTCCTCCTTCGTGGCGCCGCAGTGGACCATCGTGAACGTCGCCGCCGTCTCGTTCTTGAACTTGCCGACGGGCTGGGTGCACTCGCTCAGCCCCTCCCGGTAGGCGGCGATGTTCTTCACGAGCTCCTCCGGGGGCAGCCCGACCGTGAACGAGCACAGCCCGATGCCCTGGCGCCCCACCTCCTTGTGGCCGTCGAGGCTGCTCGTCGCCCCGAAGATCGGCGGGTGCGGCTTCTGGAGGGGCTTGGGCAGGATCCGCCGCGGCGCGCCCATCTGCCAGTACTCGCCGTTCGCCTGGTACTCGTCCTCGGTCCAGGCGCTCACGATGTGGCCGAGCGCCTCCTTCCACATGGCCCGCGTCTCGTCGGGCTCCAGGTTGAATCCCTCGAGCTCGGCGCGCGTCGACGAGCGCCCCGTCCCGAAGTCGACGCGGCCGTCCGAGAGGAGGTCGAGCACCGCGGCCGACTCGGCCGAGCGGATCGGGTGGTTGTACGGCTTCGGGAGCAGCCGCACGCCGTACCCAATCCGGATCCGCTCGGTGCGGGCCGCGACGGCGCCGTAGAGCACCTCGGGGTTCGAGCAGTGCGAGTACTCCTCGAGGAAGTGGTGCTCCACCGTCCAGAACGCGTGGAAGCCCACCCGGTCGCCGAGGATCGCCTGCTCGAGCGTGTGCTTGTACGCCTGGTGCTCCTGGTCCGGCGTCCAGGGGCGCGGCACCGGGATCTCGTAGAACAGCGCGAACTTCACTGCGGTCCTCCAGTCAGAAAGCCGCGGACCAGGTGGTGCTCGATGAAGCGCCGCACCTGCGCGGGGTCGTCGAGGTCGATCGTGGCCGACGGCACGGTGACGAGCGAGATCAGGATGCGCATGATCCACTCGGCCGCCTGGGCGAGATCGAGGTCGGCGCGCACCTCACCGTCGGCGCGGGCGACCTCGAGGAAGGGGATCCAGAAGTCGATCCACCGGGCAAACATGGCGGGCGTCGCGGCGAGCTGCAGCGTCGCGAGCACCGGCTCGCCGGGATGCGCCTGCAGCCCGAGGCGGCGCTCGTCGTCGGCGAGGTGGCGGACGAAGACTGCGGCCTCGGCGACCTTGCCCGCAAGCGTGCGCTGGCGCCGCACCGCCGGCTCGGCTTCGGCGACGTGCGCCGCGGCGACCTGCTCGAGCACGGCCTGCACCAGCGCCTCGCGGTCGGGGAAGTAGCGGTACACCGACCCGCGCGACACGCCCGCTTCCAACGCGACGTCGTTCATCGACACGCGGCGCAGCCCCCAGCGGCGCACGCACAGCTCGGCGGCGCGCAGGATCCGCTCGGACGTCGCCGGCGGGGCGTCGGTGGGGGAGAGCGCAGTAGACAACTGAACAAAGCCTATACAGTTGTTCAGCACCGGGCGCGACGGCGAGGGGGTGCGGTGGGCGACGGACGACTGGCCGGACGGGTGGCGGTCGTGACCGGCGCCGCCTCCGGACTCGGGGCGGCCTGCGCGACGCGCTTCGCCGACGAGGGCGCCGTCGTGGCCGGACTCGACATCACACCCGGTGCGCCGGTCGCGAGCGAGCACCTCGTCGACGTCGCCGACGAGGATGCGGTCGCCGGCGCCCTCGACGCGATCGTCGAGGCGCACGGCCGGCTCGACGTCCTCGTGAACTGCGCCGGCGTCGCCGGCGGCGGCCCGGTCCACCTGCTCGACGCCGACGAGTGGGCCCGCGTGCTGCGGGTCAACGCGACTGGGACCTACCTCGTCTGCAAGCACGCGCTCCGCCACATGGTCCCGCAGCGCGGGGGGAGCATCATCACCTTCGCGAGCGTCGAGGGGCTCGAAGGCACCGAGGGCGGGAGCGCGTACAACGCCTCGAAGGGCGCGGTTGTCCTGCTCACGAAGAACATGGCGATCGACTACGGCCGCCACGGCATCCGCGTCAACTGCGTCTGCCCCGGGTTCATCGAGACGCCGATGTTCGAGTCGGTCATGGGCCACGACCTGATGGCCCAGTACCGCGAGCGCTACCGGGAAGAGCACAAGCTCGGTCGGTTCGGGCGCCCGGACGAGATCGCTGCCGCCGCCCTGTTCCTTGCGTCGGACGACTCCTCGTTCGTCACAGGACACTCCCTGGTCGTCGACGGCGGGTTCACGGCCGGGATGCGGTCGGGCCTGTCGGACCTGCTCATGGGGCCGCCGCCGTCCTGAGCCGCGCCACCCCGGACGCGTGGACGCCCTGACGCGCGTCGCGGCCTCGTGCCCAACGCTCACCGCGGGGAGATGGCGCCGGTCGGGCCCCGTGTAACGTGTTCTCGTTTCGCCCGCCGCCCAGGAGGTGCGTCGCGTGTACATCGGCCTCACCAAGGAGCAGGAAGCGCTCCGCCAAGAGGTGCGCGCCTACTTCGAGCAGCTGCTGACCCCGGAGCTCCGCGCCAAGCTCACCGGGTCGGGTGGCGTCGGCGACGCGAACCGTCAGGTGGTGCGCCAGATGGGCCAGGACGGCTGGCTCGGCGTCGGCTGGCCCAAAGAGTGGGGCGGGCGAGGCTTCACCGCGGTCGAGCAGTTCATCTGGTTCGACGAGGCCATGCGGTCGGGCGCCCCGGTCCCCATGCTCACGATCAACACCGTCGGGCCGACGATCATGCGCTTCGGCACCGACGAGCAGAAGCAGTTCTTCCTCCCCAAGATCCTGAAGGGAGAGCTCCACTTCTGCATCGGCTACTCGGAGCCCGGTGCGGGCACCGACCTGGCCGCGCTCACCACGAAGGCCGAGCGCGACGGCGACGAGTACGTGATCAACGGCCAGAAGATGTGGACGAGCCTGGCCAGCGGGGCCGACTTTGTCTGGCTCGCCGTGCGGACCAACCCCAACGTGAAGAAGCACAAGGGGATCTCGCTGTTCGTCATCCCGATGACGACGCCGGGGATCAAGGTGCAGCCGATCCACGTGATGGGCGAGTCCGACATCGCCCAGGTCTTCTACGAGGACGTCCGGGTCCCGGCGACCTCCCGGGTCGGCGAGGAGAACGAGGGCTGGAAGCTCATCACCAACCAGCTGAACCACGAGCGCGTCACGCTGTGCTCGTCGGGCATGGTCGAGCGGGCGCTGCACGACGTCCGGGAGTGGGCGCAACAGACCCGCCTGCCAAGCGGCGAGCGCGTCGTCGACCAGGAATGGGTGCAGCTGAACCTCGCGCGCGTCTACGCGCGCCTCGAGTTCCTCCGGCTCATCAACTGGAAGATCTCGTCCGCCTCCATGAAGGGCGAGCTCCAACCGGCCGACGCGTCGGCGACGAAGGTCTTCGGGACCGAGTTCTACCTGGAGGCGTTCCGGCTGCTCATGGAGATCCTCGGTCAGCGCGCCTACCTGAAGGACGACGCGCCCGGCGCGCTGCTCCAGTCCCGCCTCGAGCACTCCTACCGCGGGCTGATCATCTTGACGTTCGGTGGCGGCACCAACGAGATCCAGCGCGATCTCATCGCGGTGTTCGGGCTCGGCATGCCCCTCGCCCCCCGGTAAGGAGCGACATGGACTTTTCGTTCAACGAGGAGCAGCAGGACCTGCAGGGCCTCGCCAAGCAGATCCTCGACGCCGAGGTCACCCACGAGCGCCTCAAGGAGATCGAGGCCGGTGAGGACAACTTCGACCGCGAGCTGTGGGCGAAGCTCGCCGAGGCCGGCCTGCTCGGCATCGCCCTGCCCGAGGCGCACGGCGGCGGCGGGTACGGGTTCCTCGAGGCGGCGATCGTCCTCGAGCAGCTCGGCCGCACCGTGGCGCCCGTGCCCTACCTCTCCACCGTCGTGCTCGGCGCCCTGCCCGTCGCCCAGTTCGGCAGCGACAAGCAGCAGCAGCGGCTCCTGCCCGGCGTCGCGAACGGCGAGCGCCTGCTCACCGCCGCCCTCGTCGAGGCCGGCGCCGACCCGCACCACCCCGTCACCACCGCGCGGCGCGACGGCGACAGCTGGGTGCTCGACGGCGAGAAGATCTGCGTGCCCGACGGGCCCCTCGCCGACCACCTCCTCGTCCCCGCCACCACCGACGACGGCCGGGTCGTCGTCGCGATCGTGAACCCCGACGCGGGCGTGACCCGCGAGCGCCAGCGCACGACGAGCGGCCACCCCGAGGCGCTCCTGCGCCTCGACGGCACACGCGTCGCGGCCTCCGACCTCCTCGGTGGAGCCGACAACGGTGACGCCGTGCTCACCTGGACGATCGAGCGGGCGACCGCGGCGCTGTGCGCCGTCGCCATCGGCGTCTGCGAAGAGGCGCTGCGCATGACCGCCGAGTACACCAAGACGCGCGAGCAGTTCGACCGGCCGATCGCCACCTTCCAGGCCGTCGGCCAGCGCGCCGCCGACGCCTACATCGACACCGAGGCCATCCGGCTCACCGCGTGGCAGGCCATCTGGCGCCTCGCCGAGGGCCTGCCGGCGGCGGCCGAGGTGGCGGTGGCGAAGTTCTGGGCCGCCGAGGGTGGTCAGCGCGTCGTGCACGCCGCCCAGCACCTGCACGGCGGCATGGGCGTCGACCGCGACTACCCGCTGTTCCGCTACTTCCTGCTCGCCAAGCAGCTCGAGCTCACGCTCGGGGGCTCCACGCCCCAGCTGCTCACGCTCGGTCGCATCCTGGCCGACACCCCGGCCGCCTGAGCGGCGAGCCCACCCCGCACGTCGTCGAGCACGACGGGCTGCGCATCGCGGCCCTCGACTGGGGCGGCACCGGTGAGCCCCTGCTCCTGCTGCACCCCAACGGCTTCTGCGCCGGCCTCTTCGACCCGCTCGCGCGGCGCCTGACCGACCGGTACCGGCCCATCGCCGTCGACCTCCGCGCCCACGGTGGCACCGACGTGCCCGCGGACCCCGACCGGGACTACGCGTTCGCGCTGCTCGCCGGTGACGTCCTCGCCGTGCTCGACCACCTCGGCGTCACGTCCTGGTGCGCGCTGGGAGAGTCGCTCGGCGGCGGCGTCGCCACGCTCGTCGACCAGGCGCGCCCGGGCGCGACGCCGCGCCGTGCTGCTGTGCGAGGCGATCGCGTTCACGACGCCGCCGCGCCCGCCGCGTCCGACGCCCGACGGCCGACCCGGCGGGAACTACATGGCCGACATCGCCCGCAAGCGCCGAGCCGTCTGGCCCGACCGGGCCACGGTGCTCGCCTCGTACGGCAGCCGCCCACCCCTCGACGCGCTCGCCCCCGAGGCGCTCGCCGCGTACGTCCGCTGGGGGTTCGCCGACCGATCGGACGGGCAGGTGGAGCTTGCGTGCCCGCCCGAGTCCGAGGCGCGGCTCTTCGAGCTCTCCGCGGACGCGACCGGCGCGCCCGCCGCGTGGGAGCACCTCGCGGCACTCTCCGCGTCCGCCGTCGTGCTCGCCGGGACGCGCTCGGACCTGCCGACCGAGTGGTTCCAAGCCCAGGCCGAGCGGGCCGGCGCGCCGTTCCTCGCCGTCGACGGCGGCCACTTCTTCCTGCAGGAGGACACGGCGCGCGCCGAGCAGCTCGTGCGCGCCCACCTCGAGGAGGCCCGGCACCGGGTGCGATGATCCAGCGGTGACCGACGTGTCGCCGCTTGACCGGCTCGTCGCGCGCGACGAGATCCGCCAGCTCGTGGCCCGCTACGCCGTCGCGATGGACGCCCGCGACCTCGACGCCGTCGTGGCGCTCTTCGTGGACGACGTCCGGCTCGGCCACGGGCGACAGGGCCGCGCCGCGCTCCTCGACGACCTGGCCCACGCTCTCGGCGACATGCCCCTCACCATCCTCAACGTCGGCACCCATCTCATCGACGTGGACGACGACGCGCACGCCCGCGGCGTCGTCTACTGCCGCGGCGAGCTGCAGCTCGGCGAGACGTGGGTCGTGCAGATGATCCAGTACCGCGACACGTACGAGCGCCGCGACGGCGCCTGGCTGTTCGCCCGACGCCAGCACCTCCTCTGGTACGGGCGGGAGGTCGGCACGTCGCCGCTCGGGCTGCCACCGGCGCGCTGGCCCGAGCACGACACCGGCTGGGGCGAGCCCGAGACCTGGCCGCGCTGGCTCGCCGACCCCGCCGGCGACTGAGCTCAGGCGACTGCGCCGCTCGCGCGGAGGGCGGCGATCGCCGCAGCGTCGTGGCCGAGCTCGGCGAGCAGCTCGTCGGTGTGCTGGCCGAGCGCCGGCGGCATCGCCCGTGGCGCAGCCGGGGTGCCGATGAAGTCGACTGGGGTGTTGATCATCGTCGCAGTCGACTCGCCGTCCGGGACCTCTACGAACCCGCCACCGGCGTGGACCTGCGGGTCGGCGAGCACCTCGTCGGGCGTCTGCACCGGGGCCCACCACATCCCCTCGCGGTCGAGCGCGACACCCCACTCGTCTCGGGTGCGCGTCGCGAAGATCGCGTCGAGCGCGGGGATCAGTTCACGCACGTTGTGCCGGCGCGCCGACGCCGTGGCGAAGCGCTCGTCGTCGATCCAGTCAGGTCGCTCCACGGCACGGCAGAGGTCGGGCCAGTGGCGGTCGCCTTCGAGTCCGATCAGCCAGAACCAGCGCCGGTCGGCGTCCTGGTAGCAGTTGATCGCCGGGTTGCCCATCGTCGCGTGTGTCGCCGTGCCGATCCCGGTGCCGTACCGGAGCGCGGTGTTGAGGTCGAAGCCGATCGTGTACATCCCGTGGCGCAGCAGCGACGTCGCCACGACCTGGCCCTCGCCGGTGCGCGCCCGGGCGACGAGCGCGGCGCACACCCCGGCCGCGAGTGTCATGCCCGCGCCGTGGTCGCCCATCCCGCCGCGCTGGAACGGTGGCTCGCCGCCCGGCGAGGTCAGCAGGCCGGCCACGCCGCTGCGGGCCCAGAACGCGCCGATGTCGTACGCGGCGCGGGTGCGGTCGGGGCCCTCGAGGCCGTACCCGGTCAGCACGGCGTAGACCAGGCCCGGGGCGTCGGCGCGCAGCGTCGCCGCGTCGAGGCGCAGCCGCTCGAGCGCGTCGAGGCGGATGTTGGTGAGGAACACATCGGCACCGGCGAGCAGGTCACACGCGAGCTGGTAGCCCTCCGGATGTGTGAGGTCGACGACGATGCCGCGCTTCGAGCGGTTGTCGAGCTCGAACGGCGGGTTGAAGGGCACGTCGCCGCCCAGCATCGAGAGGAACTGGCGTGCGGGGTCGCCCTCGGGCGGCTCGATCTTCACGACGTCGGCGCCCCAGTCGGCGAGGATGCCGCCGGTCGCCGGGCCGGCGACCCAGACGCCGAGCTCCACGACGCGCACCCCGGTCAGCGGGCCGCTCACGGGGCGACCTCGAGCGCGACCTCGACGCCGCCGTCGACGACCCGCACCGGATACGTCGGCAACGGGCGGATGGCGGGGAGGGCGACGACCGACCCGTCGCGCACGTCGAAGCGGGCGCCGTGACGCGGGCACTCGATCGTCGTCCCCCGCAGGCGGCCCTCACCGAGCGGGCCCTGGTCGTGCGTGCACACGTCGGCGATGGCGCAGAACGAATCGCCGACGTGGCAGAGCAGCACCTGCTGGCCGTCCACCGCGATCGCCCGGGTGCGGCCCGGGCGCACGTCGTCGACGTCGGCGACGCGCACGAATCCGCTCACGACCCGACGTACTCCTCGAGGACGTCGTGGAAGTGGCGGATGCGCCGCTCCTGGTGCGCCAGGTAGAGGCCGCGATAGCCGGCCGAGCGCATGCCCGCCTGCACCGGCGGCGACGCCGCGGCGTCCTGCTGCAGCGCGAGGTGCAGCTTCTGCTCGGTCCCGTCACCGAAGCGGCACACGATCGTCTCGGGACGCGGCGGCGGCTCGACGCCCGTCGGGAGCCGCACGTAGGTCTGGAAGTCCCACCACATCCGCTCGGGGTCGTGCGGGTCCGGCCGGTGCCGGAAGAACCAGAAATGGTCGGCGCTGATGTTCAATGTGATGTTCGGGAAGATGAAGTAGTGGAAGTCGTCGGTCAGCTGCTCGTCGGCGAGGGCGTCGTACGCGAGGCCGTTGCGTGCGCCGTACGCGCGCTTCGCGTCAAACAGCGCGGTGCGCACCGCCTCGGGCCGGCCCTCGAAGTCGGCGGGCTCGAGGCCCGCGCCCTCCATGATCACGCGCATCATCTGGGTGACCTGGTGACGATCGGGGTAGCCCTCCCGGCGCGCCTGCTCGTCGGTCCAGCGCGGGCTCGGATAGCCGACGCGGAAGATGAACCGGCTGTGCTTCCCGAGCAAGTCGATCGGGCAATCGACGTCGTCCGTGAACGAGAGCAGCTCCGGATGGATGCCCTGCACGTGGTACACCTCGTTGAAGGCGTCGACGCCGACCTTCCAGTTGCACTCCCACGCCATCGCGATGTCCTCGACGAGGTGGTAGTTCGCCTCGAAGTCGTACGCCTCGAGGTGCTCGACGAGGGGGCCGAGGAACTCGGTGAGGGGCTCCGCCTCGCCGTCCAGGTTCACGAAGACCCAGCCGTTCCACGTGTCGCAGCGCACCTCGGGCAGCGCGACGCAGCCCGTCGGGTCGCCCTGCCGGAAGTCCTCGGCGTCCGGCACCCACGCCAGGGTCCCGTCCCGGCGGTACGTCCACAGGTGGTACGGGCACTGGAAGTCGCCGGCGTGCCCAGACCCCGCCTCGCGCAGGCGCCGGCCGCGGTGCTGGCACACGTTGTGGAAGGCCCGCAGCGCGCCGTCGTCACCCCGCACGACCAGCACCGACTCGTCACCCAGGTTGAAGACGAGGTAGTCGCCGGGCTCGACGACATCCGACGTCGGCCCGACCAGGTTCCACACCCGCGGCCAGAGCGCCGCCGCCTCCCGCGCCGCGTACGACCGCGAGAGGTACCGGTCCTTCGGGATGAGCGAGAGGCCGAGCTCGCGCTCGGGCAGCTTCGTCACGGGGGTCCGCGCCGTCATCGTCGACTCCCTTCCGCCGGGACCGGAGCGGTGAGGCGGCGACCGAGCAGCCGCCGCGCGTTGCCACCGAGGATCGCCTGACGCGTCGCCGGGTCGAGGTCGGCGCGGTCACGCACCGCGGCGACGGACCCGGGGAACTCGGCGTCCCAGTGCGGATAGTCGGACGCGTACACGACGACGCCCGGCCCGAGGCGCTCGGCGGCGTACGCGATGCCGTGCTCCTCGGGCTCGCAGGAGATCACCACGCGGCCCTCGGTCACGTACCGACTCGGTGGCTGGGAGACTCCCGGCATCTCCGTCGGGCGCTTCTCGTGGTGCTCGTCGAGGCGCTCGAGGAACGAGGGAAACCAGCCGCACCCGGCCTCGAGCAGCGCGACGCGAAGGCGCGGGAACCGCTCGAGCACCCCGCCGCAGAGCAGGGTGGTCGCGCCGAGCATGATGTCCATCGGGAACGCGCAGGCGTGCGCGAGCGCGTACTGGTCGACGAACCGGTCGACCGCGAGGCCGGTGCCGCCGGCGTGGATGCCGATCGGCACGTCGAGGCGCTCGGCGGCCTCGTAGAGCGGGAACACCGCCGGGTCGTCGAGGTTGCGGCCGGCGAGGCTGCCGTGCAGCGTCAGGGTCACGGCCCCGAGCTCGAGCACCGCCCGCTCCGCCTCGGCGACGGCGTCGTCGATCGACGCCAACGGCAGCGCGGCCGCGGCGCGCAGCCGCGCCGGGTCCGTGGCGCAGTAGGCGGCGAGCCAGTCGTTGAACGCACGGCAGCACGCCACCTGCAGGTCGACGTCGCGAATCGACCAGAGCCCGAGCGCGAGGGTGCCGTAGAGCACGGCGACGCCGATGCCGTCGGTGTCCATGTCGACGAGCCGGGCGTGGGGATCGACGCCACCCGGGCGGTGCAGCGACGCCTCCCGGAAGCCCTCGGGAGCCCACGCGCCCCGGCCGGTGCCGGACGGCATGAGCCGTCCATCGAGCGAGTAGCGCGTCGTGCCGCGCTCGTCGCGCACGATGCGCGGCCGCCGGTCCTGGAAGGCCGGGTCGAGGTGCTCCTCCCACACCTCGTCGGGCTCCCAGACGTGCCCGTCGACGTCGATGACGACCGCGTCCTCGTCGAGCGCTTGTGGCATGGGGTCCTCCTGCGGCGCGGAGTCTACGGGCCCCTACGATCTCGGCCCATCGACACGACGACCCGGTGCGACATCCTCGTGGTCTGCACCGGCAACATCATCCGCTCAGCCATGGCGGAGGCGATGCTGCGCGTGCACCTCGAGGGCCGGCCGCTCGACGCCACCGTGCGATCGGCGGGCACGCTCGCGTGGGACGGCGCGGCACACCAGTCCGCGGTCGAGGTGCTCCGCGAGCGCGGCGTCGACCTGACGGGGCACGCCAGCCAGCCGCTCACGACCGCGCTCGTGGCCGAGGCCGACCTCGTCCTCCCCATGGCGCGTACGCACCTGTGGGGCGTGCTGGCCCACGACCCGGACGCCGACGCGCGCACGTTCCTCCTGCCTGAGCTGGTGCGACTCGGTCGCAGTGTCGGCGCCCGCGTCCCCGGTGAGTCGGTCCGAGGCTGGGCGGCGCGCCTCGCGGCAGCGCGACCGAACGGGCGGGTCGGGGGCCGACCCGAGGACGAGATCGCGGACCCGCTGGGGGAGCCCTTCGTGGTGTTCCGCGCGACGGCGGCGCGCCTCGACGACGTCACCGCGCGGATCGCCGAGCTCGTCGCGCCCCTATGACCAGCGATCGCCGGTGCCGAGATCGCTCCGGGGCGCGCTCTCCGGACGCTCGAACGGCGGGTTCGGCAGGCGCGTGACGCCCCGCTCGGCGAGCAGCTTCGCGTAGCCGTCCTTGTCGGCGGGCACGGGCGTCACGTCCGGTCCCCACGTCTCGAAGAGCACCGCGCCGTTCGGCCCCGCAGTGAGCGGGCCGAACACCGCACCCTGCTCGAGGATGATCAAGGTGCCGGCGGGGCAGGCGCGTCCGCCGACGTCGAGGTCGCCCTCGAGGACGTAGACGAGGTTGTCGCTGGCGTGGCCGTGGCGCTCGATGACCATCCCCGGGTCGTAGCGCCCGAGCACCACCATCCGCTGTGTCGTCCACTCCAGGAACTTCTCGTGCACCGACACCCGCTGGTCGCCGTGCTGCTGGGCGATGACCTCCCGCCACGGGACGTCGTCGAGGTGCACGAACGCCAGGCGAGGCCCGTCGGGCGTCTCCCGGTGCTCCTCCATGACGCGGATCGTACGCCCGATTTCTGGAACGTGTTCTCGCTGCCGTGGGAGCATGAGCGCGGTGCTGATCGAGGGCAAGGTGGCAGTGGTCACCGGGGCCGGGTCGGGGATCGGTCGAGCCACCGCGCTGGCGCTGGCGCGCGCCGGCGCGACGGTGGTGGTGGCCGACGTCGACGAGGCCGGCGGGAACGAGACGGTCGGGCTCGTCCACGACGCGGGCGGCCAGGCGGCGTTCCGGCGCACCGACGTCACCGAGCCGCGGTCCCTCGAGGCGACGTTCGGCGCCGCGGAGACCGACCATGGCGGGCTCGACATCGTCCACAACAACGCGGGCCTCGTGAGCGGCGAGCCGCTCTGGCCCGACATCACCCCCGAGACGCTCCTGCGCGTGATGGCCGTGAACCTCGGTGGGGTCGTCGTCGGCACCCGGCTCGCCGTGCCGGCGATGCGCCGGCGCGGCGGTGGGGCCATCGTGAACACCGCGTCGATGGCTGCGCTCTTCCCCCTCACGCCCGACCCCATCTACTCGGCGACGAAGGCGGGCGTCGCCATGTTCACCCGAGCGTGCGCGCCGCTCGCCGAGGAAGGCATTCGAGTGAACGCGGTGCTGCCCGGCCTCGTCGACACGCCGCTGCTCCCCAAGTCGGGCGACGGGGAGCGGTGGGCCGAGTGGGCGCAGTTCGCCGAGCAGGTCATGGGCCTGCTGTCACCCGACGACGTCGCCGACGCGGTGCTCGACCTCATCCGCGACGACACCGCGGTCGCCGTGGAGCGCGTCGTCGGCGAGCTGCCGACGCCGCCCGAGTCCGCCGGCTGACGTGGCCGTCGACGACGAGACGCTCACACCGAACCAAGCGGCCCGACGCGACCGCGTGCTGGACGCCGCCCTCAACCTCGCGGCCGAGGGTGGGTACGACGCGGTGCAGATGCGCGACGTTGCGGCGCGAGGCCAGGTCGCGCTCGGCACGATCTACCGCTACTTCAGCTCGAAGGACCATCTGCTGGCCGCCTGCCAGCTCGAGCTGTGGCGCGAGATGCTGGAGCGGTTCGCGCAGCGGCCGGCCGTCGGGTCGTCCGCCGCGGCGCGGGTGGTCGACTTCCTCCAGCGGGCCATGCGGGCCGCCGAGCGCGAGCCTCGACGCACCGCCGCGCTCGTCACGGCGTCCGCGTCACCCGACCCGGCCGTGCGGGAGACCCAGCTCGAGATCATCGCCACGATGGAGGTCGTGATCGCCGCGGCGATCGGCGACGTCGACCCGACCATCAAGGCGACGGCCGTGCGGACCCTGCGCACCGTCTGGTTCGGCCTGCTCGTCGGCTGGGTCAACGGCTGGCAGGACGCACCGATGGTCAACGAGGAGCTGGCCGCCGCCGCCCACCTGCTCCTCGCCGGCCACTGACGTCACTTGTGGCCCAGAAATGGAATGTGTTCTACTCCGGCCGTGTCGGAGATCCCCCGGTCCACCCACACCATCGAGTTCCCCTACACCCGCACCCTGGGCCCCGTCGTCGGGCCGTTCCTGACCGGGCTGCGCGACCAGCGGATCCTCGGGGCCCGCACCGGCGACGGCCGGGTGCTCGTCCCGCCGCTCGAGTGGGACCCCGCGACGGGTGAGCCGCTCGTCACCGACCTCGTCGAGGTCGGGCCCGGCGGGACGGTCGAGACCTGGGCGTGGGTCACGGCGCCGACGCGCAAGCATCCGCTCGACCACCCGTTCGCGTTCGCGCTCATCCGCCTCGACGGCGCCGACACCGGGCTGCTCCACGCGGTCGACGCCGGCTCGATGGAGCGGATGCGCACCGGGATGCGCGTCGCCGCCCGCTGGAAGGACGAGCGGGTCGGCCACATCACCGACCTCACCTTCGTGCCGGAGGACGACGCATGAGCGACACCCCGACGACCGACGACGGGCCCGTCGCGATGATGGACTACTTCATGCAGCTCGAGTACCACGAGCTGCTCTGCCCGGTGGTGCGCCGCTTCTCGAGCCAGCTCCTCGAGGGGCGCCTCGTCGGCCACAAGTGCCCGAGCTGCGGGCTCGTGTTCGTCCCCCCGCGGGTACTGCCCGATCTGTGTCGTGCCGACCACCGACGCCGACGAGGTCGAGCTCAGCGACCACGGCACGGTCACCAACTACACGGTGGTTACGCCCGTCCAGTACTACGGCCAGCAGGAGACGGAGCCGTTCGTCCGCGCGTCGATCCTGCTCGACGGGCCGGGCGGGATGATGAACCTCCAGGACATCGTCGACGTGCCGGTCGAGGACGTCCACGTCGGGATGCGGGTCGCGGCCGTCTGGAAGCCGGCGGTGGAGCGCAACGTCGACGACATCTCGAACCGCAGCTGGGGCAGCGCCGAGGGCTGCATCGTCGGCTGGCGTCCCACCGGGGAGCCCGACATGCCGCCCGAGCAGTTCCAGGACCGGGTGTTCTGACCGTGGCCGACATCGCCATCGTCGGGTACGCGCAGTCGCCGAGCCTCCGCCAGGCCGAGCTGACCGAGCCGCAGTTCCTGTTCCCGGTCATCACCGAGGCGATCGAGCGCGCCGGGGCCGGCCGGCGCGACATCGGGTTCACGTGCGCCGGCAGCTGCGACTATCTCTCGGGCCAGACGTTCGCGTTCGTCTCGAACCTCGAGGCCGTCGGCGTGTGGCCGCCGATCTCGGAATCGCACGTCGAGATGGACGGCGCCTGGGCGCTCTACGAGGCCTGGGTGCGCCTCCAGCACGGCGACATCGACCTGGCGCTGGCCTTCGGGTCCGGCAAGTCGTCGCCCGGGCTCCCCTCGGAGATCTATCCGCTCCAGATGGACCCGTACACGCTCACGCCGCTCGGCGCCGACCCGGTGTCGCTCGCCGCGCTGCAGGCCCGCGCCATGCTCGACAAGGGGACGATCACCGAGCGCGAGATGGCCGAGATCGCGGCCCGCAGCCGGCGCAACGCGGCGAACAACCCCTACGCGCAGGTGCACGGCAGTGCGGACGCCGACACGCTGGTCAAGGAGCCGTACGTCACGGCACCGCTGCGCAAGCACGACCTGCCGCCGATCTCCGACGGCGCGTGCGCCGTCGTGCTCGCGACCGCCGACAAGGCCCGGGCGCTCGGCGGGACGCCGGTCTGGATCCGCGGCATCGACCACCGCATCGAGCCCCACCAGCCCGGGATGCGCGACCTCACCGAGTCGCTGTCGACCCGGCAGGCCGGCACGCACGCCGGTGTGAACGGCGCGCCCGTCGACGTCGCCGAGGTGAGCGCCACGTTCTCGCACCAGGAGCGGCTGCTCCGTGAGGCGCTCGGGCTCGGCAACGACGTCGACGTGAACCCCTCTGGTGGTCCGCTCGCCGCGAACCCCGTGATGGCCGTCGGCCTCGCCCGGATCGCCGAGGCGGCCCGCGCCGTCGCCGAGCGGGGCGCCCACCGGGCCATCGCGCACGCGACGTCCGGGCAGTGCCTGCAGCAGAACCTCGTCTGCGTGCTGGAGGGTGACGCATGAGCCGGCCCGCAGCCATCGTCGGCATCGGCCAGACGAAGCACAAGAAGCGCCGAGACGACGTGTCGCTGCCCGGCCTCGTGCGCGAGGCCGCGCAGCGCGCGCTCGACGACGCCGAGCTCACGTGGACCGACATCGACGCGGTCGTCCTCGGCAAGGCGCCCGACCCCTTCGAGGGCGTCATGATGCCGGAGCTGAGCATGGCCGACGCGCTCGGCGCGTCCGGCAAGCCGATCATGCGGGTCCACACCGCGGGCAGCGTCGGCGGCTCCACGGCGCTGGTGGCCACCCACCTCGTGCAGACGGGGGTGCACGACCGAGTGCTCACCGTCGCGTACGAGAAGCAGGCCGAGGGGAACGCGCAGTGGGGCCTCGCCGGGGGCCGCAGCGGTGGCATGGGCGCCGGCGGGATCTTCGCGCCGTGGATGCGGGCCTACATGACCCGCACCGGCGCGCCCGACCACATCGGGTGGATGGTCGCCGTGAAGGACCGCCGCAACGCGGCGAAGAACCCCTACGCGCACCTGCAGATGCCCGACCTCACCATCGAGGACGTCAAGGAGTCCCCGATGCTGTGGGAGCCGATCCACTTCCACGAGTCGTGCCCCTCGTCGGATGGCGCGTGCGCGCTCGTGCTCACCACCGAGGACGGCGCCCGCCGCGCGCCGCACCCGCCGGCCTGGGTGCTCGGCACGGCGATGCGCAGCGAGCTCGGCACCTTCCCGGGCCGGGACCCGGTCCGGCCCCAGGCCGGCGTCGAGTGCGCGCACGAGGTCTACGACGCGGCCGGGATCAAGGACCCCCGCCGCGAGGTGGACGTCGCCGAGCTCTACGTCCCGTTCTCCTGGTACGAGCCGATGTGGCTCGAGGGCCACGACATCGCGGGGCCGGGCGACGGCTGGCGCATGGTCGAGAGCGGGGAGACCCAGATCGACGGCGCGTTCCCGGTGAACCCCTCGGGCGGCGTGCTCTCCTCGAACCCGATCGGCGCGTCGGGGATGCTGCGCTTCGCGGAGGCCGCGCTCCAGGTGCGCGGCCGGGCCGGCGAGCACCAGGTGCCCGACGCCAAAGTCGCGCTCGCCCAGGCCTACGGCGGCGCGGCCCAGTACTTCGCCATGTGGGTCGTCGGCTCGACGCTGGACGCCGTCGGCGCGTCGTGACCGTCGTCGAGACCCGCGAGGAGACCGACGAGCAGACGGCCTTCCGCGCCGAGGCCCGGGCCTGGCTCGAGGCGAACGCACCCCGCCGCCGCCACGACAGCGCCGAGTTCAAGCGGCGGGTCACCGCCCGTGCCGAAGACGAGCTCGCGAGCGTCGCCGCGGCGCGCGACTGGCAGCGTCGCATCGAGGAGGCGGGCTTCGCGGGGATCAGCGTCCCTCGCGAGTACGGCGGGCGCGGGCTCACGACCGCGCTCGAGCGGGTGTGGCGCCAGGAGATGGTCCACTACGAGATCGACCTCGGGGTGTTCTCCGTCGCGCTCGGCATGGTCGTCCCGACGATCCTCGTCCACGGCACCGAGGACCAGAAGCGTCGCTTCCTCCCACCCGTGCTGCGCGGCGAGGAGGTGTGGTGCCAGCTCTTCAGCGAGCCCGGCGCGGGATCCGACCTCGCCGGGCTCACGACCCGCGCCGAGCGCGACGGCGACGAGTTCGTCGTGAACGGCCAGAAGGTCTGGAACTCGTTCGCGCACCTCGCCGACTGGGGCATCCTGCTCGCCCGCACGAACTGGGACGTGCCGAAGCACCGCGGGATCACCTACTTCCTCGTCGACATGCGGACCCCGGGGCTCGAGGCCCGGCCGCTCCGCCAGATCACCGGCGTCGCCCACTTCAACGAGACGTTCCTCACCGACGTGCGCATCCCCGTGGACCAGGTGCTCGGCGAGGTGAACGCGGGCTGGGGTGTCGCGCAGACGACGCTCATGAACGAGCGGGCCCTCATCGGCGGCGCCGTGCCGCTCGGGTTTCGCGACTACGTCGCGCTCGCCCGAGAGTACGGACGCGACCGGGATCCGACGGTCCGCCAGGCGCTCGCCGCCACCTACACGCGCTTCGAGATCCTCCGCTGGCTCGGCCAGCGTGCCCAGGCCGCCCAGCGCGCCGGGAAGGCGCTCGGACCGGAGAGCTCGGTCGCGAAGCTCTTCATCTCCCAGCACGCCGCGGCGAACGGCGACGTCGCGCTCGCCATCGAGGGGGCCGCCGGCATGCTCGCCGGCTCCGACGCCTACGAGGACGGGTTCTGGCAGCAGCAGTTCCTCGGTCAGTGGGGGATCCGAATCGGCGGCGGCACGGAGCAGGTGCAGCGGAACATCCTCGGCGAGCGCGTCCTCGGCCTCCCCCCTGAGCCGCGCCCCGACAAGACCGAGCCGTTCCGCGACATCCCCAAGAACGTCTGACCCGCCCGGCTTGATGACCGCGCGGGGGAGCGCGCTCACCGGCCTCCGGGTCCTCGAGCTCGGCGGGGAGATCGCGGCGCCGTACGCGACGAAGCTGCTTGCCGACCTGGGCGCCGACGTCGTCAAGGTCGAGCCGCCCGACGGCGACCCGCTGCGGCGCTGGAGCCCGTTCCCCGACGACGAGCCGGGCCGCGCCGGTGTGCTCTTCGCGGCGTTGAACGGTGGGAAGCGCAGCGCGCGCGTCGACCTCACCCGGCCCGACGGCGCCGCCTGGCTGCGGGCCGCGCTCCACGGTGCCGACCTGGTCGTGGAGAGCCTCGGCGCCGGCCGACTCGAGGAGCTCGGCATCACCTCCTTCGGGTCGGACCGGCGCGTGCCGCTCGCCGTCGTGCGGATCAGCGACGTCGGTCAGGTCGGCCCCTACGTCGGCCGCCCGACGAGCGCGCTGGTGCTGCAGGCCCTCGGCGCGTGGGTCTCGAGCCACGGCGTGCCCGAGATGTCGCCCGTGCAGGTGGGGGCGCGGCTGCACGAGTACACGGCCGGCTCGTACGCCGCCGCCGCGGCGCTCACCGCCTGGCGGGCGGCGCGCCTCGGCGACGAGCCCGTCGTGGTCGACCTCTCGATCATCGAGTGCCTCGTCGGCACGTTGGCCTACCCCAACCTCGTGATGGAGGACATGCTCGCCGCCGGGCTCCCGCCCCCGATGGCGCGGCACTTCCCGCTGCCCGGGATCGTGCGCTGTCGCGACGGCTGGGTGGGGATCAACGCGCTGACCGCCCAGCACTTCATGGACGCGTGCGCGATGACGGGGCTCGACGAGTACGCATCACGCCAGCCCGAGCTCGCCGCCGGTGGGGCACTGCTCGACGAGTTCTACGCCCGGCTCGCGCCGTGGCTGCTGGCCCGCGACGCCGCCGAGATCGTCGAGCTGAGCCAGGCGTTCCGCGTCCCGCGGCGCCGGTCGGCGATGGGCGCATGCTGGTCGACTACGCGCAGTTTCGCGAGCGCCCGTTCTTCGTCACCGACGACGTGACGATGCCCGGCCCGCCGTACCGGCTGAGCGCGACGCCGGCCGCGCGGCCCGGTGGTGCACCCGACCTCGGCGCCCTCGGGCTGACGCCCGTCAGCCCGGCGCCGGTCCGCCCCCGGCAGGGGACCGCGGTGTCGCCCTTCGCCGGGCTGCGCGTCGTCGACCTCGGCACCTTCTGGGCCGGGCCCTACTGCACGATGTATCTGGGCGCGCTCGGCGCGGACGTGATCAAGGTCGAGTCGACGCGCCGACCCGACGGCTTCCGCTTCTCGGGCGCGGTGCCCGAGATGGGCGACGACTGGTACGAGCGGGGCGGGGTGTTCGCCGGCACCAACCTGAACAAGCGCGACGTCACGCTCGACCTCACCCGCGCCGAGGGTCGCGAGCTCCTCGGTCGCCTGATCGAGCGCGCCGACGTCGTCCTCGAGAACTTCTCGGCCCGCGTCGTCGAGAGCTTCGGGCTCGACTACGACGCGGTGCGGGCCATCAAGCCCGACGTGATCATGGTGCGGATGCCCGGCTTCGGCCTCGTCGGCCCGTGGCGCGACTACGTCGGGTGGGCGATGGTGATCGAGCAGGCGACCGGCATGGCGAGCGTCACCGGCCCGCCCGAGCGGCCGATGCACCCGGGCGGGCCCGCCGACCCGATCATCGGCATGCACGCGGCCGTCGCCGTGCAGGCCGCGCTCGAGCACCGCGACCGCACCGGCGCGGGCCAGCTCATCGAGGTCGCCCAGCTCGAGACGGGCGCGAACCTCGCCGCCGAGCTCGTCGTCGAGTGGTCGGCCCACGAGCGCACGCTGCCGCGCCGTGCGAACCGCGATCCGCACGCCGCGCCGCAAGGCGTGTACCCCGGCCCCCCAGGGCCCGCGGGGCCGACTTGGGTGGCGCTCACCGTTGCCGACGATGCGCAATGGCGCGCCTTGACGACCGTCCTGGGCCGCAACGACTGGGCCGTCGACGCGGCGCTCGCCGATGCCGCGGGCCGCCGGGCGCGCCACGACGAGCTCGACGACGGCCTCGCGGCCTGGCTCGCGGCGCAATCCGTCGACGACGCGGTCGCGGCCCTCATCGGGGGCGGCATCCCCGCTACGCGGGTGCTCACCGTCCCGGCGATGTTCGACGATCCCCAGCTCGCGGCCCGCCGGTACTACGTGACGCTCGACCATCCCCGCACCGGGGCGCGCCGCTATCCCGGCTGGCCGATGCGATTCTCCTCCAACCCCACCCAGCACCGGCGGGGCGCGCCCACGCTCGGGCAGCACAACCGCGAGGTCCTCGGCGGCGAGCTCGGCGTGGACGCCGGCGAGCTCGAGACGCTGGCGGCCGACGGCGTGATCGGCGACCACCTCGCCACCTGATCCGCAGCGCTGCCCGGCACCAACCGGTGAACACCCGATAGACGACAGGTGACGACTCGAGCCACCTTTGCCACATTGGTCGCAATGACCTCACAGGTATGCAAAACTGTCAGGCCGGGACGGGGTGGGGGCGCCAAAGGCGTCAGGGGTCCCACATGGGCACGCGTGCATGGGCAAGGGGTGTCGCGCTCGGCGCGGCGGCAACCGTGGTCGCCGCCGGCGTCTTCCTCGTCAGCTCGGGGACGGCGAGTGCCTCGAGCGTCTCGTTCGGCTGCACCGGCGCCGCCCAGTCGTGGACAGTCCCGGCCGGCGTGACGAGCGTGACGATCGACGCCTTCGGTGCGCAGGGTGCCGCGGGCGCCGGGGCCAGCACCGCCGGCGGGCTGGGCGGTCACGTCACCGAGACCATCGCCGTCATGCCCAGCGACACCCTCCAGATCAACGTCGGCTGCGCCGGGGTCGCCGGGAGCGTCCAGACGGGCGGGACGGGCGGCTTCAACGGCGGCGGGAGCGGCGGCGCCGGGAACGCCACGAACCCACCGCAGAACACGGGCGGTGGCGGGGGTGGCGGCGCCTCGGACGTGCGCGACGGCGGCACCGCGCTGAGCAACCGGATCATCGTCGCGGGCGGCGGGGGCGGCGGCGGCGCGGCGGGCTCGACCGGGACGACCGGCAACGCCGGTGGGACCGGCGGCGGCGCCACCGGCGGGGTCGGCGGAGGCGCGGGCACTTTGCCCGGCGGCGGCGCTGGCGCGTCGGCCGTCGGCGCGGCTGGGACCGGCAACGCGCCTGGCGGGAACGGCAACCCCGGCGTGCTGGCCAGCGCCACAGGCGGGGCGGGCGGCGCGGGTTCGACTGAAGCGAACGGCGGCGGCGCCGGCGGCGGCGGCGGCGGTGGCTCCTTCGCTGGTGGGGGCGGTGGCGGCAACAACGTCGACGGTCCAGCCGGTGGTGGCGGTGGCGGCGGCTCGGGTCTGACCGCGACGAGCGCGACGAACACGGCGAGCGTCGCTGGCGTGCAGTCCGGGAACGGGAGTGTCGTGATCACGTTCTCGACGCCCACGACGACGACGCTGCCGAGCGCGGCCTTCAGCGGGTAGCCGACGGGCCCTCGGGTACGAGGGCGTCCGCCGCGGCCGGGCGCGTCACCGGCCGCCTCTGGCGGCCCGTCGGCGGCCGCCGATAGATTGAAACGCGTTCTATGTTTCTCGCGTACACCGACGAGCAGCTGGCGCTGCGCAAGGAGCTCCGCGAGTACTTCGCCGGCCTCCTGACGCCGGAGGTGCGGGGCAAGCTGGGCCACGCCGGCGAGGGGAGCCCCGAGTTCCGTCAGGTCGTCCGGCGCCTCGGCGCCGACGGCTGGCTCGGTCTCGGCTGGCCGACGCAGTACGGCGGGCAGGGCCGCGGCGCGATCGACCAGTTCATCCTCTTCGACGAGGTGCAGCGGGCCGGCGCGCCGTTCCCGTTCGTGACGGTCAACACGGTCGGGCCCACGATCATGGCGTTCGGCACGCCGGAGCAGAAGCAGCGCTACCTGCCCGGCATCCTGGCCGGGGAGATCAACTTCGCGATCGGCTACACCGAGCCCGACGCCGGCACCGACCTCGCATCGCTTCGCACCCGCGCCGAGCGCGACGGCGAGGAATGGCGTATCAACGGGAACAAGGTCTTCACGAGCGGCGCGAACCAGGCGGACTACATCTGGCTCGCCTGCCGGACCGATCCCGACGCCCCGAAGCACAAGGGCATCTCGATCATCATCGTCCCGACCGACTCGCCCGGCTTCAAGTGCACACCGATCGTGACCGTCGGCAGCGTCGTCACCCAGGCCAGCTACTACGACGACGTCCGCGTCCCGCTCGAGAACGTCGTCGGCGAGGTCAACAGCGGCTGGCGCCTCATCACGAACCAGCTGAACCACGAGCGCGTCGGCCTCGCCGCGCTCGGCGGGCTCACGCACCGCCTCTACGACGACGTCGTCGCCTGGTGCGCCGACGCTGACGCCGGCGACGGCACGGGGCGACGGATGCTCGAGATCCCGTGGGTCCAGGCGGACCTGGCCCGCGCCCACGCGCTGCTCGAGGCGATGAAGCTCCTGAACTGGCGCATGGCCGCGGCCGTCGCCGCGAACACGCTCGGGCCGAGCGACGCGTCCGCCGCGAAGGTCTACGGCGTCGAGACCCAGATCGAGTGCTACCGGCTCTTCCTCGGGATCTTCGGCGCCGTCGGCTACCTGCCGGAGGGATCGCCCGGCGCGGTGCTGCACGGCGAGGTCGAGCGCGCCGCGCGCGCTGCACAGATCAACACGTTCGGAGGCGGCGTCGTCGAGGTGCTGCGGGAGATCGTCGCCACCGCCGGCCTCGGCATGGCCCGCCAACGCCGCTGAGGAGTGGAGGAAGGGTGACCACGACGGAGACCGACGAGTTCCTCACGAAGCTGCGCGCCTTCGAGGGCCTCGAGACCGGCATCGAGGTCGGTGCCGACCCGGTGAACCAGCCGATGATCCGCCACTGGGTCGAGGCGATCGGCGACGAGAACCCCGTCTACGTCGACGGCGACGCCGCCGCGCACTCGGTGCACGGCCAGGTCATCGCCCCCGCGGTGATGCTCCAAGCCTGGGTCATGCGCGGCCTCCAGGCGCGCCCGGAGACGGGGGGATCGTCCCGCGACGAGCTGCTGCGCCTCCTCGACGGCGCGGGCTTCTCGTCGGTCGTGGCGACGAACTGCGAGCAGGAGTACGACCGGATGCTGCATGTCGGCGACCACCTGCGGACCCGCACCGTGATCGACTCCATCTCCGAGGAGAAGCAGACCGGGCTCGGCATTGGCCACTTCGTCACCACCCGCGTCGAGTACGAGACGACCGACGGGGTGTCGGTCGGGCGCATGCTGTTCCGCATCCTCAAGTTCAAGCCCGGCACGGGTCGCACGGCCCCGGCGGCGCCCGCCGATCGCCCTCGGCGCCCACGCCCGTCGATCACCGACGACAACGCCTTCTTCTTCGAGGGCGCCAAGGAGCACCGTCTGCTCATCCAGCAGTGCGCCCGCTGCGGGACGCTCCGCCACCCGCCCGAGCCGCGCTGCGCGGTGTGCGGCAGCTACGAGTGGCACGCCAAGGACGCGAGCGGGCGCGGCACCGTCTACAGCTACGTCGTGAACCACTACCCGCAGGTGCCGGCGTTCGACTACCCGCTGCCGATCGGGCTCATCGAGCTCGAGGAGGGCACCCGCCTCGTCGCCGACCTCGTCGGCCTCGAGCCCTCGGACGTGCGCATCGGCATGCCGGTGGTCGTCGAGTGGCTCGACCTCGACCCCGACCTCACGCTGCCCGCGTTCAAGCCGGCGGGCTGACGTGGACTTCACGTTCAGCGACGAGCAGCAGGCAGCGCGCGACCTCGCCGAGCAGATCTTCCAGGGCTCGGCAACGGTGGAGCGCGTGAAGGCCGTCGAGTCGAGCGACGAGCGCGTCGACCGTGCTTTGTGGGCGCAGCTCGCCGACGCGAACCTTCTCGGGCTGTGCCTGCCCGACGACGTCGGCGGCAGCGGGCTCGGCGTGCTCGAGCTGTGCCTCGTCCTCGAGCAGCAGGGTCGGGTCGTGGCGCCGGTCCCGCTGTGGGCCACGGTGGCGTGCGGCGCGCTCCCCATCGCCGAGTGGGGGACCCAGGCGCAGCGTGACGCGTGGCTGCCCGGCGTCGCCCGCGGTGACCTGATGCTCACGGCCGCGCTCGCCGAGGCCGGCGTGAACGACCCGATGCACCCGGCCGCCACCGCGCGGCCCGACGGCAGCGCCTGGCGACTCGACGGGACGAAGGTGGCGGTGCCCGCCGCGCACGTCGCGGCCCGCGTGCTCGTCCCGGCCATGACGCCCGACGGCGTCGGCGTGTTCCTCGTCGACCCGCGCGGCCCCGGAGTCGGCCTCGAGCGGGCCGTCACCACCAACCGGGAGGTCCAGCCCCACCTGCACCTGGACGGCGCGGCGGGGGAGCCGCTCGGCACGCCCGACGCCGGCGCCCGCGTCCTCGGCTGGACGCTCGACCGGGCCCTCGTCGGGCTCTGCGCGCTCCAGCTCGGGGTCGGCGAGGCCGCCATCGCACTCGCCGCCGACTACACCTCGAACCGCATCCAGTTCGGGCGGCCGCTCGCCACGTTCCAAGGTGCCGCGCTGAAGGCGGCCGACGGCTCGATCCAGGGCGAGGCGCTGCGCGTCACGACCTGGCAGGCGGCGTGGCGCCTCGACGCCGGATGGGACGCGGCGGCCGAGGTGCTCGTCGCCAAGTGGTGGGCGTCCGAGGGCGGCCAGCGGGTCGTCCACATCGCGCAGCACCTCCACGGCGGGATGGGTGCCGACGTCGACTACCCGGTCCACCGCTACTTCCTCTGGGGCAAGCAGATCGAAGACATGCTCGGCGGGTCCAGCGCCCAGCTGGCCCGCTTGGGCGCAACCCTCGCAGGAGCCGCCCGATGACCACGACCACCTCGCTGCGCGCCGCCGACGTGAACGTCGGCGACGAGCTACCGACGCTGGAGATCCCGCTCACGCGGACCCGCATCGTCGCGACCGCGATCGCGTCGCGCGACTACCAGGACGTCCACCACGACCCGGGCCTCGCGCAGGAGCGCGGATCGAAGGACATCTTCATGAACATCCTCACCACGAACGGCTTCGTCGGCCGGTTCATCACCGACTGGGCCGGACCCGACGCCCAGCTCCGGTCGGTGAAGATCCGCCTCGGCGCCCCGAACTATCCGGGCGACACGATGATCTTCACCGGCACGGTGACCCGCAAGGACGGCACCACCGTCGACGTCGCGCTGCGCGGCGCGAACAGCCTCGGTGATCACGTCACCGGCACGGTCACCCTGGACCTCGCGCCGTGAGCGAGACGAACCGTCTCCGCGACGCCGGCGCGATCGCCGGCATCGGCGCCACCGAGTTCTCGAAGGCGTCCGGCCGCTCCGAGATGCGCCTCGCCGTCGAGGCCTGCGAGGCCGCGATCGCCGACGCCGGGCTCACGCCCTCCCAGATCGACGGGATGGTCACCTTCACCGCCGACACGAACCCCGAGATCGAGATCGCCCGCAACCTCGGGATCGGCGAGCTCTCGTTCTTCTCGCGGATCCACCACGGCGGCGGTGCGGCCTGCGGCACCATCCAGCAAGCCGTCCTCGCCGTGAACGCCGGCGTCGCCGACTACGTCGTCTGCTACCGGGGCTTCAACGAGCGGTCGGGGCGCCGGTTCGGCTCCGGCGTGCAGGACCGTGCGCCGATGGCCACCGCCGAGTCGTCGCACTTCTCGTGGTACGCCCCATTCGGGCTCCTCACCCCGGCGCAGTGGGTGGCGATGTTCGCCCAGCGCTACTGCCACGAGTTCGGGGCGAGCAGCGAGGACTTCGGCCGAATTGCCGTCGCCGACCGCACCCACGCCGCCAAGAACCCGAAGGCCTGGTTCTACGAGCAGCCGATCACCCTCGAGGACCACCAGCAGTCCCGGTGGATCGTCGAGCCGCTGCACCTCCTCGACTGCTGCCAGGAGAGCGACGGCGCGCAAGCGCTCGTCGTCACCACACCCGAGCGCGCCCGAGATCTCCCGCAGCCCACCGTCCTGGTGAACGCCTCCGCGCAGGGTGCGGGGGAGAACCAGGACATGATGACGAGCTACTACCGGGAGACGATCAGCGGCCTCCCGGAGATGGGCCTCGTCGCCCGTCAGCTCTGGAACACGACGGGGCTCGGCCCCGACGACGTGCAGGCGGCGATCATCTACGACCACTTCACGCCGCTGGCGCTGCCCCAGCTCGAGGAGTTCGGCTTCTGCGCGCGGGGCGAGGCGAAGGACTTCATCCGCGGCGGCACGATCCAGCTCGGTGGGCGCCTGCCGATCAACACGAACGGCGGGCAGCTCGGCGAGGCGTACATCCACGGCATGAACGGCATCGCCGAGGGTGTCCGGCTGGTGCGCGGCACCTCGACGAACCAGCCGCCCGGTGTCGAGCACGTGCTCGTCACCGCCGGGACGATGGTGCCCACGAGCGCGCTGCTCCTCGGCGCCGCGTGACCGACGCGCTCGGCCGGCCGGCGACCGGCGTCGTCGTCACCGGCGCGGCGTCCGGGATCGGGGCGGCCATCGCCGGCGCGCTCGCCGAGGTCGGCCGACCGGTCGCCGTCTGGGACCGCGACGGGGACGGCGCGGCCCGGGTCGCGACCGAGCTTCACGACCGCCACGGCGTCGCCACCCACGCCCTCGCGCTCGACGTCACCGACGACGCGGCGATCACCGCGGCCGTGGCGCCGACCGTGGCCGCGCTCGGATCCATCGGCGGCGTCGTGCACGGCGCGGGCATCGTCGCCCCGGCGCTCGACGGCGTGATCGACGTCACGACCTGGGACGCCGTGCTCGCCACCCACCTCCGCGGCTACGCGTTCGTCGTGCAGGCGCTCGTCGACGAGCTCCGCGCCGCCCGGCCCGGCTCGGCGATCGTCGGCATCGCCTCGATCGAAGGCCTCGTCGGCCACGGCGCGATCCCCTCGTACACCGCGGCGAAGCACGGCATGATCGGGCTCTCCCGGTCCCTCGCGCACCGCCTCGGCGCGGAGGGAATCCGCGTGAACGCCGTATGCCCCGGCTACATCGAGACGCCGATGCTCGCCCCGGCGATCGGCGACCCCGACGCGCGCGCCCGTCTCGAGGGTTCGGTCCCGCTCGGTCGGCTCGGCGAGCCGTCCGACGTGGCCGCGGTCGTGCGGTTCCTGCTCTCCGACGAGGCCCGCTACGTCCACGGCGCCGCGGTCGTCGTGGACGGCGGCGTCACGGCGACCGGCGGGCAGTAGTCGAAGTGGTGGCGAGCCGCTCGAGGTCGGCGAGCAGCGCGTCGGCCGCGTCTCGCTCGGCCGCCCAGTAGCGCTCGCCCCATCGCTCGATCACCGCGGGGTAGGTCCAGGCCGGCTCGTGCTCGGCGATGTCGCGCGCCCGCGACACCTGCGCGAGCGTCTCGACGGCGAACGCCCGGTGTGCCTCGACCGTGCGGCGCAGCGTCTCGGGGTCGCTGAGATGGCCGAGCCACACGCGCAGCGCCGCACCGTGGCGCAGCACGGGTGGCTCCAGCGGCGCGTCGCGCAGCCAGGTGCGCAGCGCGTCCTCGCCGGCCGGCGTGATCCGGTACAGGCGCTTGCGGCGCGGCTCCTCGGGTGGCGCCGGCCGCGACGTCGCGTAGCCGAGCGCCTCGAGGTGCCGCAGCTCCCGGTAGATCTGGCTCATCGCCGGGCTGCCGTAGAAGAACCGCACCGACGCGTCCGCCCACTTGCGCAGCTCGTAGCCCGAGAGCTCGCGCCCGAAGGACAGCAGCCCGAGCACCGCCCACGCGGTGGGCGCCAGCTCCTCCATGGGGGCACGGTACCGCTCCATATGACGACTTGACATATGAGGATTAGTCATATGAACTGGCCGACAGGGTGCCCGACCGGTCACGCCGGTCGGGCATTCGGGGCCCACCTGGCGCCCGGCGATGGCCGCGCCAAGGAAGAAGAGGAGGGACCGTGAAGTTCTCGATGATCTTCGAGGCCCAGATGGCCGATCCCTCCCTCGGCCACGAGCACCAGGTGATCCACGACTGCGTCGAGCAGGCCGTCTACGCCGAGGCGATGGGCTTCGACCGCGTGTGGGCCGTGGAGCACCACTGCTTGAAGTGGTACGCGCACATGAGCGCGCCCGAGGTGTTCCTCACCTGGGTCGCGGCGCGCACCGAGCGCATCCGCATCGGCCACGGCGTCGTGTGCATGCCGTTCAACTACAACCACCCGGTGCGCGTCGCCGAGCGCGCCGCCATGCTCGACGTGCTCTCGAACGGGCGCCTCGACCTCGGCGCCGGGCGCGGCGCCACCCTCCAGGAGATGTCGGCGATGGGCGTCGACCCGGCTCGCACCTACCTCGAGGTCGAGGAGGCGCTGCGGATGATCGGCTCGATGTGGCGCGGCGAGGACGCGGACCGCTTCGAGTGGCACGGCGAGCTGCTCCAGGTGGCCGAGCACCCGATCCTGCCCCGGCCGGTGCAGCTGCCCCACCCGCCCCTGTACCTCGCGTGCACGAAGGCCGACACCGTCACGCTCGCCGCCGAGTACGGCGTCGGCGCGCTCGTCCTCGGCTTCTCCGGACCGGACGACGTCGCCGCGCTCCACCAGCGCTACGAGGACACGATCGCCAGCCGCTCCAAGAAGCGCTTCGTCTCCTCCGAGGTGAACAACCACTTCTCGGCGCTGTGCCCGACGATCGTGCTCGACGACGCCGAGACGGCGCTTCAGGTCGGCGCCCGGGGCCAGCGGTTCTTCGCCGAGGCGATCGCCCACTGGTACGGCGGCGGCCCGCCGCCCCGAGCCGGCAGCGCCGACGACGACCAGGTGGCCGAGATCGCCGACGCCCGCGAGCGGATGATCGCCCATCTCCACGAGGCCGAGATCCCCGTGCGGCCCAACAGCGGCGACACGTTCAATCTCGTGGAGCACGCCTACGGCAGCTGGCGCGACGCCATCGCGTTCGCCGAGCGCCTCGAGGAGGCCGGCGCGGACGAGATCATGTGCCTCATCCAGATGGGCACCGTCCCCCAGGCGGCGTGCCTCGAGACGATCCGCCAGTGGGGCGAGCACGTCATCCCGCACTTCCGCGCCAAGCAGGCCGCCGTCGCCTGACGCGCCGCGGCGCGCCCACCACCCCTCCACGGCCTCGGTCGCCGCACCCGGCCACGGCCCGGGCGCCGTGAGCGGGCCCTCAGGCCCCGCGATGTGTCCGCGGCGGAATCGCGGTACACAAGGCATGCCGAGAGGCAGCCGAGTTGGGCTGCGAAGCCGGCGGCGGAGCCCAGCACCGACGAACCCCGACGACGGAGACGGGCAGGTCGATGGCTTGGTGGCGCGCCACTGACGCGACGACAGCGTCGCACACCGCGACGGGCTCGCCGCACGCCGACCCGGTGCCACCGACCTCCTCCGCGCACGCACCACGCGGGCGCGCCTCGATCTCCGAGGCTCCCCGCGCCGCGGACGTGACGCTCACCGACGATCTCGTGACGTCGCCGCCGCCGGGTGTCGTCGCGCCGTCGAGCGGCGAGGTACCCACGAACGGTGGCGCACCGACCGTCGCCGTCAACGGCGCGGGCCGCGCTGACGCGTCGATCGACGCACCCCCGCCCGACGCCAGTGCGGTCGGCGAGCGCACGCCACCGGGCCGGTGGTGGTGCCCCTATCCCGACGACGACGCGCCGCGCCCCGACCGTGGCGCGCCGGGGACGCCCCGCCACGCACCGGGGCGCGAGGTCATCGCCGCCCTCGCGCACCGCGCGCCGCGCGCGTTGCGCCGCGCCGCCGAGGCGGGCCGGCGGCGGGTGGTCGTCGCCGGCGTCCGGGCGCGCCGGGTCGACGCCGCCGCGCTGCGGGCCTCACTGGGGCACGGCGCGGACGCCGTCCGCCGCGAGGGGGCCCGCGTCGCGCGCCAAGACGCCCGTCTCGCCGGGGCCGCGGCGCGCGCCGCACCACACGCCGCCGACCGAGTGGTGCGCGCCACGGCGCGGGGCACGGTGCAGGGTGGGCGCAGCGCCCTGGTCGGGCTGTGGGCCTTCACACAGACCCGCGCGGGAGGCCGGGCAGTGGCTGCGCGTCGAGGCGCCGCGGCGTGCTCGTCGCGTGGCGCGGCAGCTGCGTGCCGTCGCGCCGTCCTTCGCCGTCACCCTGGTGGTCGGCGGGACCGCCCTCGGCCTCCTGCTCGCGCTGCTGATCCCGACCGCGGTGCTCGCCCGTCACGTCGCGAGCTACCAGCCGACGAGCACGCGGCTGCACCCCGTCTCCGTCCGGTCGACCGTCTACGCGGCGAACGGCGCGACCCTCGCCAACCTCGGCTTCGAGGACCGTGAGCCGATCGCCTACCAGGACGTCTCGCCACTCATCGTGGACGCCGTGGTCGCCACCGAGGACCGGACGTTCTGGACGAACCCGGGCGTCGACGCGTCCGGCCTCATCCGGGCGGCCACCACCGACATCGCCCACGGCGCGGTCCAGCAGGGCGGCTCGACCATCACCGAGCAGCTCGTGAAGAACCGGATCATGAACCCCAAGGGCAGCCTCCAGAAGAAGGTCACCGAGGCCGTGCTCGCGCTCCGGCTGAACCGGCGCCTGTCGAAGCGCCAGATCATGACGGACTACCTCAACACCGTGTACTTCGGCGAGGGCGCCTACGGGATCCAGGCGGCGGCCGAGCGCTACTTCCTGAGCGAGCCGCCCGGGTCCGTGTTCCCTGTGCCGACCGAGCCGAACCAGGTGAACCTGGCCCAGGCGGCGCTCCTCGCCGGGCTTATCGCCAACCCGACGACCTTCGACCCGTTCCTGCACCCCGCGCTGGCAAAGGCCCGCCGCCACGAGGTGCTCAGCCGGATGGTGACCGTCGGCGACATCAGCCCCGGCGCGGCCCGCTACGCCGACGCGTCGCCGCTGCCCGACATCCCGCCGTCGTCGCCCGACCTGCGGCCCCGTGACCTGTGGGTCTCGCAGGTCCAGACCGAGCTGCTCGGCGACCCGCGCCTCGGCGCCACCTACGCCGACCGGCTCCAGCTGCTGCTCCGCGGCGGCCTGCGCGTCTACACCTCGCTCGACCAGACGGCGCAGCTGCTCGCGCAGCAGGCGGTGAACGAGATCCTCCCGAACCAGCCGCCGTTCACCGCGGCGCTCCTCGCAATGGACCCGACCACGGGCGCGGTGCGCGCCATGGTCGGCGGCCCCGGCTTCGACCAGCTGCAGTACAACATCGCCACGCACCCGCCCGGCCGTCAGACCGGGTCCACGTTCAAGGTGATCACCCTCGCCGCCGCGCTCGAGGCCGGCTACTCGCCGAACGACACGGTGAACGGCACGTCGCCCTGCCTCGCCGTCCGGCCCGGCTTCCCGCCCTGGTCCACCGTGAACGCCGAGGCGGGACAAGGCACGATGTCGCTGCGTCAGGCGACCGTGAACTCGGTGAACTGCGCGTTCGCGCACGTGATCGCCAGCCTCGGCCCGCCGGCGGTGGTCGCCATGGCGCACCGCCTCGGCGTGACGGGGAACATCCCCGACTACCTGCCGATCACGCTCGGCGTCGCGTCGACGACCCCCCTCGAGATGGCGACCGTCATCAGCACCATCGCCGACCAGGGTGTGCGCCACGACCCGACGTTCGTGTCGCGGGTCGTCGGGCCGGACGGGCACGTCTACATCGACAACACCCAGCCGCCGGGACAGCGGGTCCTCGACCCGTCGATCGCCGACTGCGAGACCGACATGCTCCACGGCGTCATCACCGGCGGGACCGGCACCGCGGCGCAGCTGCCCGGCCGCGACGCCGCGGGCAAGACCGGCACGACCGACTCGTTCGGCGACGCGTGGTTCGACGGGTTCACCCCGCAGCTCGCGACGACCGTGTGGATGGGCGCGACGACCGGGGAGGTCCCGATGACCGACGTCGGCGGCATCCAGGTCTTCGGAGGCACCTACCCGGCGCGCATCTGGCAGGCGTTCATGTCCGCCGAGCTCGCCGGCCAGCCGGCGCCGCCCCTCCCGCCCGCGGGGCCGGTCTGCGGCCGGCCCGGCGCGCCGATCACCGACGCCGGGCGCGGGGTGCCGAGCGCGGGCGCCGGGCCGACGAGCCCGACCGGGCCCTGATCAGGGGCGACGCGCCGCGAGCTCGGCGAGCAGCAGCGCCTCGCTCACGATCAGGTTGCGCCAGTCTCCGAGATGCAGGCTCTCGTCCTCGCCGTGGATGCGGCTCTCGGGGTCCGCGGGGCCGAGCAGCAGGGCGGGGATGCCGCCGAACGCCGACGCGAACGGCGCGACGAACGGGATCGACCCGCCGACGCCCATGACCACGGGCGCGCGGCCGAAGCCCGCCGCGAGCGCTGACCGGGCGGCGTCGAACGCCCAGCCGTTCGGGTCGCACGACCAGCCGGTCGCGCCCCAGTCGGGCTCGAAGGACCACTCGAGACCCCACGGGACGTGGCGTGCCAGGTGCGCCTCGATGCGCTCGAGCGCGCGCGCCGGATCCTGCCCCGGAGCGAGGCGGACGCTGAGCAGCGCCGCGGCCTCGGCGACGATCTGGTTCGACGAGCCGGCGATCGGGTGGGTGTCCACCGCCAGGACGGTCAGCGCGGGCCGGAGCCAGAGCCGCTCCCAGACCGAGACGCTCGGGTCGCCGACCGGCTCGACCCCCGGACGCCCGCCGTAGGTCGCCACGACGCGCGCCGCGTCGTTCCCGAGCTCGAGGAGCCCCGCACGCGTCGCGGCGTCGGGCACGGCGACGTCCTCCCAGAAGCCCTCGATCGCCACGTCGCCGTGCTCGTCGACGAGCGAATCGAGGACCTTCGCCAGCCCGAGCGTCGGGTCGGGCACCACGCCGCCCGCCATGCCGCTGTGCACCGGACCGTCGAGCGCCCGCAGGCGCAGCGTCCCGCCGGCGAGGCCGCGCAGCGAGCAGGTGAGCCCGGGCACGCCGACGCGCCAGTTGCCGGCGTCGGCGAGCACGAGCACGTCGGCGGCGAGCTCGTCGGCGTGCTGGGCGAGGAACGCGTCGAGGTGCGGCGAGCCGATCTCCTCCTCGCCCTCGACGAACACGGTGACGTTGCACGGTGGCGTCCCCGCGTCGAGCCAGCCCCGCAGCATCGCGGCGTGCGCCACCGCCCCCGCCTTGTCGTCGGCGCTGCCGCGCCCGAAGAGGCGGCCGTGGCGCTCCACCGGCTCGAAGGGATCGCCCGACCAGCGCTCGCGGAACCCAGGCGGCTGCACGTCGTGGTGGGCGTAGAGCAGCACCGTCGGCGCGTCCGGGGCGTGGTGCCACTCGCCGATGACCGCCGGGGGACACCCGGCCGCGGTCGCCTGGCGCACGTGCTCGAGGCCGACGCGTTCGAGCAGCGCGGCGGTCGTGTCGGCGCTGTGCTGCACGTCGCCGGCGCGCGCGTCCTCGGCGCTGATGCTCGGGATCCGGACGAGCGTCTCGAGCGCGGCGCGGGCGTCGTCGAGGCCGGCCTCGACCGCGGCGACGACGGCCGCGGTCTCGCTCACCACCCGCGGAACGCCGGCGCGCGGCGCTCGGCGAAGCTGGCGAGCCCCTCGGCGGCGTCGCCACTGGCCATCGCGATCTCCTGCGCCCACCGCTCGTCGGCGAACGCCGCGACGCGGTCGATGTCGAGGGCGCGGTTGATGAGCCGCTTCGACAGGCTGATCGCCGGGGTGGGCCCGGCCGCCAGACGACGGGCCCACTCGAGCGCCGTCGCGTGCAGCTCGGCGCCCGGCACGACGCGGTTCACGAGCCCGAGTCGCGCCGCGTCCGCCGCGGCGAGGTCGTCGCCGAAGAACACGAGCTCCTTGGCGACCTGGGGCCCGACGAGGCGGGTGAGGAGGTAGGCGCCGCCCCCGTCGGGCACGATGCCGCGCCGCACGAAGACCTCGATGAAGCGGGCGTGGTCCGCCGCGAGGACCAGGTCGGACGCCGAGCGCGAGGTGCGCGCCGATGCCCGCCGCGGTGCCGTTCACCGCGCAGACGATCGGCTTGTCACAGTCCTGCAGCGCCGCGATCAGCCGCTGCGCGCCGAGGCACGTGCGGTCGACCGACAAGACGGGGCGCTCGGGAGCCCCCTCCGGCAGCGGATGGACCGCGGGCCGGTCGACGCGCAGGTCCGCACCGGTGCAGAAGGCCCGGTCGCCGGTGGCGGTGAGGAGCACCGCCCGCACCGCGACGTCGCCGTTGTCGTCGTCGAGGAGCGCCACGATCCGGTCGCGCTGCGCCGGCGTGAGCGCGTTGCCCGATTCGGGCCGGTTCAGCACGATCGTGGCGACGCCGCCGTCGACGTCGTGGCGCACCTGCTCGTCGAGCGGACGTTCGTCGGCCATGCGGGCTCCTGGGTCCGGGGGGGCACGCGCTCACGGTGGCCCGCCGCCCGCGCCGGGCGGTGGGCCCCGGGGCGCCGGCCGCGTGGCCGGTCAGGGGGCCTGGCTGCGCCCGCGAGCGGCTCGGAGCGTACCCTCGAAGCCTCCCGCCCGGGGCGTGCGAGCCGGCGGGTTCGCCCCTCCCAGGAGCAGCATGCGTCGGCGCCGTGGCGTGGTTCGGATTCTTGCCGGTCGAATGGCGATCGCGCTGTGTCTCAGCACCGTCTGCATGGTCGGCGCGGTCCTCACGGTCAACTACGTCATCGACGCCAAGCTCTCCCACGTCGCGCGGGTCGGTCTGCGCACGGCCGCCGCGACCAGCGGCCCGGAGAACTTCCTCGTGGTCGGGTCCGACACCCGCGCCTTCACGAACGGCAGCAGCACGCTCCAGCAGCAGTTCGGGACCGCCGCGTCGAACGGCGGGCAGCGTTCCGACACGATGATGGTGATCCGGATCGACCCGGGCCAGTCGAAGACGCTCGTCGTGTCGTTCCCACGCGACCTGTGGGTCCAGGTGCCCGGCCTGGGCGTCTCGAAGATCAACTCGGCGTACGACGCCGGGCCTCAGCACGTCATCGACATGCTGAAGCAGGACTTCAACATCAGCATCAACCACTTCGTGCAGGTCGACTTCAAGAGCTTCCAGGGGGTCGTGAACTCGATCGGGAGCGTGCCCGTGTACGTCCCGTACCAGGCCCGCGACAACCTCACCGGCCTCTACCAGCCCATCGCGGGCTGCGAGCAGTTCGACGGCGCCGACGCGCTCGCGTACGTCCGCTCCCGCGAGCTCGAGTACTACAGCCAGCAGCGCCAGGAATGGCTGCCCGCCGACGCGGTGCCCGACATCGACCGCATCGCCCGCCAGCAGCAGTTCATCAAGACCCTCGCCGAGGTCGCGGTCAAGGACAGCCTGAGCAACCCGCTCACCGCGAACGCCATCGTCGACCGGGTGCTCGAGAACCTGACCGTCGACAGCGGCCTCTCGAAGAGCGACGTGCTGAACCTCGTCGACGCGTTCCGCTCGATCAACCCGGGCGACACGGGCCACGTCGAGTTCGCCACGCTCCCCTGGACCGAGGGGCCGAACCAGGACGGGCAGAACGTCCTCTATGTCCGCCAGCCCGACGCCGACGCGCTCCTCGCCCGCCTCGGCGGCGCGGCCAACCCCACGGAGGTGTCGGTCAATGGCGTGGCACCGCTCGACACGAGCGGCGCGTCCGGCAGCACCTCGACCACCACCACCACGCCGTCCACGACGACGACCACGGCCCCGCCGACCCCGTCCCAGAGCGGCACGCCCGGCGCAGCGCCGACCGCCCCGATCGCGGACCAGTCGATCTTCGGGGCGCCCGCGCCGAAGGCGAAGCCCTGCTGAGGTACCCCACGCCGCGTTGACGCCCCCGGCCAGTCTGGGAGCGGGCCGGATACCCTCCGGGCGCCGCCACGGAGGGGGAGCGATGGGACGCCTGGACGCACGGGTGGCGATCGTGACGGGCGCGGGGCAGGGCATCGGGCGCGGGGTCGCCCGTCGCTTCGCCGCCGAGGGCGCCGCCATCGTCGTCGCCGAGCGCAACCCCGAGACGGGGACCCGGGTCGCCGCCGAGGTCACCGACGAGCTCGGCGGCCGGGCCGTGTTCGTCCCGACGGACGTCCTCGACGCCTCCCAGGTGCAGGCGATGGTCGCCCGCGCCGTCGAGGCGTTCGGCCGAGTCGACATCCTCGTGAACAACGCGTACGTCGTCGGCGCCCCGGCCCGGCTCGAGCGCAAGCCCGACGACGACCTCGAGCTCGGCTTCCGTGGCGGGCCGCTGCACACCTACCGGGCGATGCAGGCCGTGTTCCCGCACTTCCGGGCGCAGCGGTGGGGCCGGATCATCAACCTCGTGTCACTGAACGGGATCAACGCCCACATGTACAGCGTCGACTACAACGCGGCGAAGGAGGCCATCCGGGCGATCACCCGGACCGCGGCGAGGGAATGGGCCCGGCACAACATCCTCGTGAACGCCATCGCTCCCGCGGCCGCGTCGCCCGCCTACGTGGCGTTCGCCGCGGCGGCCCCCGAGAACGCCGCCGAGATGCTGGCGCAGAACCCGATCGGGCGCATGGGCGATCCCGAGCACGACATCGGCGGGGTCGCGCTGTTCCTGGCCAGCGAGGACAGCGACTACGTGACCGGCAACACGATCTTCGCGGACGGCGGCAGCCACATCAACGGCGTCCAGTGGGACCCCCCGATGGAGGACTGATGGCCTTCGACGAGCTCCAGCACATCCGGGTCAGCCAGCGCGCCGGCGTCGCCTGGGCGACGATCGACCATCCGCCGATGAACCTCTGGGACGCGCCGCTCACCGGCGACCTGATCAACCTCATCGCCGGCTTCGAGGCCGACGACGACGCTCGCGTCCTCGTGCTCACGAGCGCCGACGACGAGTACTTCATCGCCCACGCCGACGTGGCGATGATCGCCGCGCTGCCCGCGGCGGAGACCGCGGTCAGCGACGCGCCCGCGCCCGTCAACCAGCTCCTCGAACGGCTCCGGGTCGCGCCGAAGCTCTCGATCGCGCTCGTCCGGGGAATCGCCCGCGGGGGTGGATCGGAGATCGCGCTCGCCTGCGACCTGCGCTTCGCGACCCCGGACGCGCGATTCGCGCAGCCCGAGGTAGCGCTCGGCATCATCCCCGGTGCCGGCGGCACGCAGCGCCTGACCCGCCTCGTCGGCCGGGCCCGGGCCCTCGAGATCGTCCTCGGGTGCGCCGACGTGTCGGGGGAGGAGGCGGCCGCCATCGGCTACGTCAACCGGGTGGTGAGCGACGACGACATCGAGGACGCCGTGCGGACGCTGGCGACGCGCGTCGCCGGGCTGCCGCGGCATGCCGTCGCCGCCGCCAAGCGCGCCGTCGACGCGGCGTGGCCCGACCCCACACCCGGGCTCGTCGTCGAGGGCCAGGCGTTCAACGAGACCCGCACCGACCCCGAAGCGTCGCGGCGCATGCGGGCCTTCCTCGACGTCGGGGGCCAAACCCGTGACGCCGAGCTCGACGCACTGTCCCTGCTCGACCGGCTCACGTGAACGACTTCGAGGGCAAGGTCGCCTGGGTCGCCGGGGCGGCCCGACGTCCCGGCATCGGGCGGGCGGCCGCCGTGCAGCTCGCGCAGCGGGGCGCCGACGTGGCCTGCGTCGACGTCGTGACGCCCACGCCCATCGACGACCTGTCCTACCGCGTGTCACGCGAGGCGCTCGACGCGACCGCGTCGGCCGTCGAGGCCACCGGGCGGCGCGTCCTCACCCAGGCCGTCGAGCTCACCGATCCCGACGCCGTCGAGGACTCGGTGTCGGCCACCGTCGACGCGTTCGGGCGCATCGACGTGTGCTGCAACCTGTCCGGCGGCACCGGGCCCGACCTGGGCAACGGCTCGCTGCTCAAGCTGGAGCCGGCCTCGTGGTCCGCCGCGCTCGACGCGAACCTCACGGCCGTCTGGCTCGGCGCCCGCGCCTGCGCGCGTCGCATGGTCGACCAGGGTGACGGCGGCGCGATCGTCAGCCTCTCCTCGTCCGCCGGCGTGATCGGCGAGCCCGGCTTCGGCGCGTTCTCGGCTGCCCGGGGCGGGGTGCTCCGGCTCACCGAGGTGCTCGCGACCGAGCTCGCGCCGCACGGCATCCGGGCGAACGCGGTCTGCCCGCTCGGCGTGTCGCCCGCCGCCGGCGGCGGGAACCCCGGCCTCGAGCGGGGGACGGCCGCCCGACGCGGGACCCTCGACGACTGGGTGCGCGCCACGATCCCGCTCGGGCGGATGCAGACGCCCGACGAGACGGCCGCGGTGATCGTCTTCCTGGCGAGCGGGGCGGCCAGCTTCGTCAGCGGCCAGTCGATCACGGTCGCGGGCGGCGCCCACGTCTGAGGCGCAGCGCGCGCGCCCTAGAGGGCCCGCCCGACGCGGTGGCCGTCGAAGACGGCGCGGTCGACCGGTCGCACGGAGACGGCGTCGCCCACCCGCACGACCTCGGGCCCGCGCCCCAGCAGCGCGTCGTACAGCTCGGTGTTCGGCGTCCCGTTCGTGCACACGACGAACGTGTCGACGTCGGGCATCGGCTCGAGGCGCCGGGCCAGCACGTCGACGGTCGTGACCGTGTGGTCGTCGACCATCGCCACCGCGGTGCTCGGACGCCACGTCATGCCGGCCTGCACGGCGCGGGGCAGGATCGCCGCCTGCGTCTCACCGTCGCACGCGAGCAGCACGGGCAGCGGGCACACCACGGTGACGTCGAGGCCCCGCGCCGCGAGCAGCTCGCCGAGGCCGACGCCCTGCACGTGGCCGACGGCGTCGAGCAGGACGACCCGCCGCCCGAGGCGCGACGCGTCACCGTCGAGGCACGCGAGCGCCTCGAGGTGGTCGAGCACCCAGTCCTGCTCCGAGCCGGGGACGGGCATCGGGTGGTAGGCCGAGCGGCCGGTCTTCGTCGCCCGTCCGCCGGTCGCGATCACCACCGCGTCGGGTGCCAGCGCCAGGACGCCGTCCGGCGTCGCGTCGACGCCGGTGCGCAGCTCGACGCCGCGGCGCTCGCACTCGCCGACGCGCCAGTCGGCGAGGTCCGCGATCTCGGCGCGGCCGGGCAGCCGCTGCGCCAGGCGGATCGCCCCGCCGAGCGTGTCGGCCCGCTCCAGCAGCGTGACCTCGTGGCCTCGCGCCGCGGCGACCCACGCCGCCTCGAGGCCCGCGGGGCCGCCGCCGACCACGACAACGCGCCGCGTCGTCGTCGCGGGGGTCAGCGTGCCGAGCCCGAGCTCGTCCTCGCGACCGACGGCCGGGTTCTGGACGCAGCTGATCGGCATCGACTGCAGCAGGTTCCCGTAGCAGGACTGGTTGATGCCCGTGCAGCGTCGGATCTCGCCGGCCTGGCCGTCGCGTGCCTTGTTGACCCACTCGGGGTCGGCGATGAGCGCGCGCACGAGCGTGATGCCGTCGGCGGCGCCGTCCTCGAGGATGCCCTCCGCCTCGTGCGGCTCCAGGATCCGGTGCACCGTGAGGACCGGCGTGTCACCCACCGCCTCCTTCACCTTGTGCGCGGCGTAGACGCCGAGGCCGTGCGGCGCGTAGTTCGTGCGGACCATCCCGACGCCGCCGATCCCGACGCTGACGTTCAGGAAGTCGACGAGCCCGAGCGCCTCGTAGCGGGCGGCGACCTCCGCGGCGTCGTCGGCGGTGAGCCCCGGCCCGTGGGCCTGCTCGTCGTCCCCGGCGAGGCGCAGCCCGACGGCGACGTCCTCGCCGACCGCGTCACGCACGGCGGAGAGCACCTCGACCCCGAAGCGCATCCGGTTCTCGAGGCTGCCCCCGTACTCGTCGGTGCGCTCGTTGAACTTCGGCGACAGGAACTGATGGAGCAGGTACCCGTGGGCGCTCTGGATCTCGAGGCCGTCGAACCCGCCGGCGACGGCGTTGCGCGCGCAACGGACGTGGTACTCGACCATCTCGCGCAGGTCGTCGCGGTCCATCGGCTTCGGCGGCTCGAAGTAGTCGGGGACCCGCGACGGGCCGATCGCCACCTGCTTGGACCAGTTGCCGAGCGTCATCGCCCCGCTGTGCGTGAGCTGCAGGAAGGCGAGCGCACCGTGCTCGTGGACCTGCGCCGTCAGTGCCTCGTAGTGGGGGACGCACGCCGGGTCCCAGCCGTTGGCGTTGTTCGCCATCTTGTAGGCGGTGTTCGGCGCCACCGCGGTCTCGCCGGCGATGACCGCGGCGACGCCCCCGCGGGCCCGCTCGGCGAGGTAGCGGCCGTAGCGCCGGCCGTAGAAGCCGGGCTCGCCCCACACCGGGTTCGGCTCGGTGAACATCGTGAAGTGCGCCCCGCACACGACGCGGTTGCGCAGCGTCACCGGCCCGACCGCGAGCGGCTCGAAGAGCCGGGGGTACGGCGTCACGCCATGAGCGTGCCACACTGTCGCGAGGCGCCACCTGGTCGGGTGACCGCGCGCCGGGGGACCGCCGACACGAGGAGCAGCGCGGTGAGCGAGACCACCACCCAGACGTCGGGCGACGAGTACGACCCCTTCGCCGTCTTCGACGAGGCCATGGGCACCGGTGCGGTCACCGATCCCTACCCCGTCTTCGCCGAGCTGCGGGCCGAGTGCCCCGTGCACGCGGGGCGCTTCGAGGACCGCTTCGGGCCCGTCGCGGGCGTCGACCCGGCGTTCCTGAGCGAGGGCCCCCAGTACACGCCGCTGTCCTTCGAGGCGGTGCAGACCGTCCTGAAGGACGGCGAGACGTTCTCGTCGTCGGCGTACGCCGACAGCATGGGCCTCGTGATGGGCCACTCCATCCTCGAGATGGACGAGCCCGAGCACCACCGCTACCGCTCGCTCATCGCGCAGGCCTTCACCCGCAAGGCGATGGAGCGCTGGGAGGCGGAGCTCGTGCGCCCGATCGTGCACGGCCTCATCGACGACTTCGTCGCCGAGGGGCGCGCCGACCTGGTCCGTGAGCTGTTCTGGCCCTTCCCGGTGCACGTGATCGCCGGCATGCTCGGCCTGCCCGCCGAGGAGCTCCCGCAGTTCCACCGCAAGGCGGTCGAGCTGATCAGCATCGGCTTCGACATCGAGCGGGGCCTCGAGGCGTCGCAGTGGCTCTACGACTTCTTCGCCGCCGTCATCGCCGACCGGCGCGAGCACCCCCGCGGCGACGTCATCAGCGTCCTGGCCGAGGCCGAGCTCGACGGGCAGCGCCTCACCGACGAGGAGATCATCGCCTTCCTGCGCCTGCTGCTGCCCGCCGGCGCCGAGACGACCTACCGGTCGTCGAGCAACCTCATGTTCGGCCTGCTGGGCCGGCCCGAGCAGCTCGTCGCGCTCCGCGACGACCGGTCGCTCATGGCCGCCGCGATCGAGGAGGGGCTCCGCTGGGAGCCGCCGCTCACCGGGATCGGCCGCACCGCGTCGCGCGACGTCGAGCTCGACGGCGTCCACATTCCCGGCCGGCGCGCCGATCAACGTGTGCCTCGGCGGCGCGAACCGGGACCCGTCGCGATGGGACCGGCCCGACGAGTTCGACCTCGGGCGCGAGCCGAAGCAGCACCTCGCGTTCGCCTTCGGACCGCACATGTGCCTCGGCATGCACCTCGCCCGTATGGAGACGACCGTCGCGATCAACGCGGTGCTCGACCGGCTCCCCAACGTGCGCCTCGACCCGTCCGCCCCGGCGCCGCAGATCACCGGGCTGACCTTCCGCGCGCCGGGCTCGCTGCGCGTCGTCTTCGACTGATCGACCCCCGGCGCCGCGCCGGGGCGCTCAGGTGATGCCGTAGAGGCGCCGCGGGTTGTCCCACAGGATGCGGCGCTTCTCCGCCTCCGAGAGGTCGCCTCGGGAAACGAACTCGCGGACGCCGTCCGGGAACGAGCCCTCGGGGTGCGGGAAGTCCGAGGCCGTCACCACGCAGTCGACGCCCACCGCGTCCAGTACCGGCCGGTAGGCCGGCTCCTCGATCTCGGCCGAGATGAAGCACTGGCGCCGAAAGAGCTCGCTCGGGGGCGCCGAGAGCTCGTCGCAGTCAAGACCGACGTAGCGCTCGTACAGCTCGTCCAGCCACCAGAGCCAGAACGGCAGCCACCCCGCGCCCGATTCGAGGACCACGACCCGCAGGGCCGGGTGACGGTCGCAGATCCCGCCCACGAGGAACGAGAAGAGGGTGAGCTGGGACTCGAGCGGGAACACCGCGGCGATGCGGGGGAGCGCCCACTCTCCGAAGCGGTCGGCGCCGAGCTGGCCGAGCCCGGTGCCGGCGACGTTGTGGAGCGCCAGCGCCACGTCGAGCTCCTCGAGCGTCGACCAGAGCGGGTCGTAGTAGTCGCGCTCGAGCGTCACGCCCGGCAGCGGCGGCTCCGGGAGCACGAAGAACGCCCGGAAGCCGTGCTCGGCGACGCAGCGCCGCGCCTCGGCCGCGGCGCGGTCGGCGTCGCGCAGGTCGAGCTGCCCGACGCCGAACAGCCGGTCCGGCACGGTAGCGACGAACGACGCCGCCCAGTCGTTGTAGGCGCGCACGATCGCCGCGGCGAGCGCCGGGTCGAGGCCCCATGCGGCGACCTGCATGAGCCCGCGGCTCGGGTACAGCGCCATGCAGTCGATGCCCTGGTCGTCCATCGCGAGCACGTACGCCTCGGGGTCCCAGCCCCGCGACGAGTAGCGGTGATACGTCTGCTCCCACGTCTGGTTCAGGGTCGCGAGGCCGCCGGCGCGGCTGCGCCACCGGACCGTCGGGAAGCGCCGGTCCCGGTCGACCACGACCGCCCCTCGGTCCTCTGACCCGAACGGCCCGCGGTCGCGCAGCGCCGCCGGGAGACGCTCGCGCCACACGTCGAGGGGCTCCATGAAGTGCGAATCGACGTCGAAGACCGGGTAGCCGTCCAGGCCGTCCACCCTAAAGGGCCCGCGGCGAGCGCAATTGACAGCGCGACACGGGGCGCTCCACGCTGGCGCCCGCTCGGGCGACGAAGCGGACCCCGAGGGGAGCCATGCCCGAGACGCCATCGAGCGGCCAGTCCACCGCGGCCGGGGTCATCATCGTCGTGCAGGGCGGGCTCATCGCCCTTGCCGGGCTCGCGCTCTGGATCCTGTCGCGGGCCGGTCGACGCCACTTCACCAACCGGTACCTCCACGGCGTGCTCGCGAACCACCCCGTTCTCTGGGGCTTCGCGCTGCTGCTCCTCGCCCTGTGGCTCGCCGCGCTCGCCGTCGCAGTGGTGCGTCGCGACGGCTGGGCGCGCCCGGCGGCCTATGTGAGCGAGGCCTTGCTCGCGATCGCCGGGCTCCTGCACTGGCACCCACTGCGGTCGTTGCTCGACGTCGGGCTCGCCGTCATCGTCGTCGTGCTCCTCGCGACCGACGAACGCGTGCCCGCGCCGACCCCGTAAGGCCTCAGCGGCGGCGCCGGCGGCGCAGCCAGGTGCGCAGCGTAAGCAGGCCGAGGGCGGCGACGACCTGGGCACCGAGGATCACGCGGCTCACGTCGATCGCGGGCTCCCAGCGGGCGTCGCCGTCGCGGATGACCCACGCCCCGACCGGCCGGGCCACGGCACCCCAGCCGGCCCCGCTGCCCTCGCCGTGCGCGCCGCTCGGTCCGTCGGTCCCGCCGCCGCCGCCACCACCGCCGCCGCCGCGGACCGCCGCGGCGGGGATCACGACGACGCCGTCGCGCTCCACCGCCTCGCCGTAGACGCGGCGCACGGACATCGCGTCGTCGAACCGCTCCAGCACGTCGGGCAGCTTCATGACCGGCTCCTCTCCTCAGTCCGGGGTGGTCGAGGCCGCGCCCGCGCGTGGTACTCCTCGGACCACGACGCCGGCGGCGGATCGGCCCGCTTGGCCGCCGCGCCGAACAGGCGCGGGATCTCGTGCGCGAGGTCTGCGGCGGTCCAGCCGCGGTCGTGACGCTCGACCGAGGTGTCGACCTGATAGGTGCGCACGTGCTCGACGGTGCCGCCGCGCACCTGGAAGCACTGCCCGCTGATCCACGCCGCGGCCGGTGACGCGAGGTACGACACCATCTCGGCGACGTGGACCGGGTCCGTCGGGTCGAACGCGTCGGACGAGTGCTCGGCGTTGCGGTCGACGCGCCAGCCGATCATCGCCAGCCGGGTGCGCGCCGAGGGCATGATCGTGTTCGCCGTGACGCCGTAGGGTGCCATCTCGGTCGCGACCGCCTCCGTGAAGGCGAGCACGCCGGCCTTCGCCGCGACGTAGTTCGACTGGCCGGCGCCGCCGTAGAGCAGCAGCCCCGTCGAGGTGTCGACGAGGCGCCCGAAGCCGCCGCGCCCCTCCTTGTGCTCCGCCCGCCACCACCGGCACGCCGGTGCGCTCACCGAGAACGTGCCCCGCAGGTGCACGGCGATCACGTCGTCCCACTCGTGGTCGTCGAGGTTGAACACCATGCGCGGCCGGCCGAACCCGGCGTTGTTGACCACAATGTCGAGACGTCCGAACCGGTCGAGCGCGGCCTGGACGACCGCGGCGCCGCCGACGCTCGTCGCGATGTCACTGCGGTCGGCGACGGCCTCGCCACCCGCGGCGGCGATCTCGGCGACCACGGCGTCCGCGGGCGCCTCGGACGTCGCCGTGCCATCGGTGGCTACGCCGAGGTCGTTCACGACCACCCGGGCCCCGTAGGCCGCGAGGCGGTGAGCCTCGGCGCGCCCGATCCCGCGGCCGGCGCCGGTGACGACGGCGACGCGGTCGGCGAGCGGACGGGCCGGATCACTGGTCATCGCGCGTCGAACCTAACCCCCGCCCGCCCCGACGCCGTCAGACGCGCTCGAGCTGATCCAGCCGGTGGCGGGCGTCGAAGCGGGCGCGCAGCTCCTGGCGGTCCGCGTCGGTCATGGGGCGCAACGGCTGCCCGCGCTGGGACCGCCACCAGACCGGGTCTTCGACCTCCCAGCGCTCGCGCCGCAGCACCCGCTTCAGGACCTTCTGGGTCTCGGTGATGGGCAGGGAGGCCGCCAGGCGCACGTAGCGCGGCGCCCACTTCGTGCCCAGGTCGGGCTGCGCGGCGAGGAACGCGTCGAACCCCCCCGGCTCGAGCTGGGTGCCGGGGCGCAGCAGCAGCGCGGCCATGACCTGGTCGCCGACGTCCTCGTCGGGGACGGCGTACACCGCGGCGAGCACCACGTCGGGGTGGCGGGCGAGGATCCGCTCGATCGGCGCGGCGGCGAAGTTCTCGCCGTCGACGCGCAGCCACTCGTAGTCGCGGCCCGCGAAGTAGAAGAAGCCGGCCTCGTCGCGGTAGCCGAGGTCGCCGGTCCAGTAGTAGCCGTGGCGCATCCGCTCCGCGTTCGCCTCGTCGTTGCGGTAGTAGCCCTCGAAGCGCTCGCCGCCCTGCTTGTTCACGATCTCGCCGATCGCCTCGTCGGGGTTCAGCAGGTGGCCGTCGTGGTCGAAGCGCGCCCGTGGGCACTCCTCGACCGTCTCGGGGTCGAGGATGACGGTCCCCTCGGCGGCGACGCCGAGCGCGCCCTTCGGCATGTCCGGCGTCCGGCTGATGTTCGCCCCGCCCTCGGTCGAGCCGTACCCGTCGGAGACGGGCACGCCGAAGCGGTCCGCGAACCGTTCGATGTCGAGGTCGGCGCCCTCGTTGCCGAACACCCGGGTGAGCGTGTTGTCGGCGTCGTCGGGCTGGGCCTGGGTCGCGAGGATGTAGGACAGCGGCTTGCCGACGTAGTTGAAGAAGGTCACGCCGTAGCGCCGCACGTCGGGCAGGAAGCCCGACGCCGAGAAGCGGCGGCGCAGCACGCCGGTGGCGCCGCTGATGAGCCACGGCGCGAACGACGTGATGATCGCGTTCGAGTGGAACAGCGGCATCACCTGGTACATCACGTCGTCGGGCGTGAGCCGCATCATCTGGGTGAACCCGCTGCTCATGAGCGCGAGCCGGCCCTGGGAGATGATGCACGCCTTCGGCGCGCCGCTGGTGCCCGAGGTGAACAGCAGCAGGTAGATGCCGCGCTTGTCGATCGGCCGGTCCGACAGCGGTGCGTCGGCGTGCGGCGCGAGGGGACCGTCGAGGTCCTCGGCGACGAGCACCCGGCCGGTGGCGGCGCCGAGATCGAGCCCGTCGAGCAGCCCCACGTGGCGGGCCTCGGTCACGATGAGCTGGCAGTCGGCGTGCCGGATGTCGCGGGCCAGCTCCTCGCCGCGCCGCGTCGGGTTGATGCCGACGATGACGTCGCCGGCCAGCGCCGCGGCGCCCAGCCACATCGGGAACTCAGGGACGTTGTCGAGGAGCACGCCGGTGTGCGGCGGGCGCTGCGGATCGAGGGTCGCGTCGAGGTACGCGGCGCGCTGCGCGCACGCTCGCGTGTACTCCGCCCAGGTCCACGTGTCGTCCTCGAAGCGCAGCGCCGGATGGTCGCCGTCGCCGGCCCGTGCGCGGACGAACTCGGCGATCGTCGTCATGCGTACGCGAGCGTCAGCCCCGGTCGGGGCCAGTCCATCGCGACGAGCCGGCCGCCTCCCGACAGCGTGACGAGCGCGGTGCGACGGTCGTCGCCCGCGAAGCAGATGTTCGTCGTGAACGCGTCGGGGAGGGTCACGTACTCGTGCGTCAGGTCGGGACGGATGACGCAGAGCCCGTCGGTGATCGCCGCGACGACGACCGTCCCGTCCTCCTCGACGGCCAGCGAATTGAAGTGGCCCTTCGTCGCGACCAGGCAGTGCCCGCCGCCCGGCCCGCCGCCGCCGCCCTTCACGTGGCCGGGCGCGTCGATGTCCCATGCCCAGAGCCGACCGGTGAAGCTCTCCGCGACGTAGAGGCGGTCGCCGGCGGGGGAGAGGCCGACCCCGTTCGCGCCGAGCAGACCGTGTGCGGCGCACGTCACCGACGAGCCGTCGGCCCGCCCGTAGTACAGCCCGCCCCGGTCCATGTCGCGCGCGCGGGTCTTGCCGAGGTCGGTGAACCAGAAGCCGCCCGCGTCGTCGAAGACGATGTCGTTCGGGCTGCGGAACGCGAAGCCGTCGCACTCGCGGTAGAGGACCGTGTGGTCGCCGGTGTCGAGGTCGACGCGCTCGACCCACCCGCCCGTGAAGTTGGGCGGCTCGTTGGAGCGCGTCTCCAGGTCGAGCGGGATCGTGAGCTCGCCGATCCGGCTCCAGGAGAACCCGCCGTTGTTCACGACGTAGCACGCGCCGTCGGGTCCGATCGCGGCGCCGTTCGGGCCCCCGCCGAGCTCGGCGACGACCTCGACCTTTCCGTCGGTGCCGACCCGGCTCAGCGTGCCTCGCCGGATCTCGACGACGAGCGCCGTGCCGTCGGGGCGCGCCACCGGCCCCTCGGGGAACTGCAGGTCCCCGGCGACGTCCCGGACCGCGGGTGTCGTGGTCATTGCTCCCCCTCGAAACGAGTGAGCCGTTTCTAGTCGAGCGCCCGCTGCGGCGCGGTACCGTCAGGGCGCCGCGTCGCCGCCAGCGCCCTGGACTCCCGGCGCTGCGAGGCGACCCACGCCAGGAGGCACGGGATGGCACGCCAGGACTGGGTCATCGACGTCGACGCGGACGTCACCGAGCCCGGGGACGTCTGGACCGCCCGGCTCCCGGCCAAGCTGCGGGACCGGGGCCCCCGGCTGCAGCGCGATCGCACCGGCCGGGACGTCTGGCACGTCGCCGACAGCACCCCGCTCGTCCCGGTCGGGTTCACGGCCGTCGCGGGCTGGCCGGAGCCGTTCCCGGCGGGCCCCAAGAACATGGACGAGGTGCCGCCCGCGGCGTGGGACGCCCACGCGCGCCTCGACTACCTCGACTCGATCGGCGTGTGGGCCCAGGTCATGTACCCGAACGTCGCGGGCTTCGGGAACCAGCAGTTCCTCGCGCTCGAGGACCCCGAGCTCATGCTTGCGTGCGTGCGCGCCTACAACGACTTCCTCATCGAGTGGTGCGCGGCCGACGCGCGGCGCCTCCTCGCGGTGTCGGCGACGCCGTTCTGGGACGTCGACGCCGCCGTCGCGGAGGTGCGCCGCTGCGCCGAGCTCGGGCACCGCGGGGTCCTCTTCACCGGCGAGCCCCAGCGCTACGACCTGCCGTACCTCGGTGACGCGCACTGGGACCCGTTCTGGGCGGCCGTGCAGGAGGTCGGGCTGCCCATCTCGTTCCACATCGGCAGCGGCGACTTCCAGAGCGGGTTCGCTCCGGCGCGCATCAAGGCGCACGGTGTCGGCGCGACGCGTGTGTCGACCTCGGTGCAGCTCTTCCTCGACAACGGCACCCAGATCGTCGACCTGCTCATGTCGGGCGTGCTCGCCCGCTTCCCGACGCTCGAGTTCGTCTCGGTCGAGAGCGGAATCGGGTTCATCCCCTTCATCCTTGACGCCGCTGACTACGCGTTCGAGGACGGCAAGGTCTGGCTCGAGCGCCCGTACTTCGAGATGAAGCCGAGCGACTACTTCCGTCGCCAGGTCTATGGCTGCTGGTTCTTCGAGGAGCGCACCGTCGCGGGCGTCATCGACGCCGTCGGCGCGAGCCAGCTGCTCTTCGAGACCGACTATCCCCACCCGATCTGCCTGTACGGCAACGTGCGCGAGAAGATCGAGGCGGGGATGGCGGGCCAGCCCGACGACGTGCGCCAGCAGATCCTCTGGGGCAACGCCGCCGAGCTCTACCGCGTCGACGCGGTGGAACCGGCCTCGACCCCAGCCTGATCGCCGTCGCCCTCAGAACTCGTCGTCGACCGCCCGCCGGGGGACTCGGCCGACCACCGCACCAGGGACGTGGGCCGCACGACGGCGGCGTCAGCGAAGCTCAGGCGCCCTCCGCCACGTCGGCCGCGCCCGACAGGAGCTGCCCGACGCTGCCGGAGTGGCGCGTGCGGAAGTCGCGCACGGTGTAGCCGGTCACCGTCGTCGGCGCACCGGCGCGTGCCGTCGCCGCGCGCTGGATCCCGAACATCGGCGCGAGCTCACCGAAGTATCCACCGGCGTTCACCGAGTCGAAGCGCTCCTCCTCGCCGTCCTCGCGCGACGCGCACGAGGTCGATCACGCCGGACTCCACCACGTAGATGAGCTCGCCGGTGTCGCCTTGACCGAAGAGCACCTCGCCCGCCTCGAGATGCCGGGTCTCGGGCGGGCGGGACTCCGTGTCGCGCCGCGGTGTGAGGTTCACGATGCGGTCGGCGAGTGGGACGAGGCGGTCGTCGTGGGTGGCGACGATGACGAGTCGGCCACTGTCGGCCAGGCGGCGGAGCAGGCGGATGACGCCGTCGACCTGCAGGTAGTCGAGGTGGGCGGTCGGCTCGTCGGCGAGCAGGACGGGCGGGTCGTGGGCCAGCGCCCGGGCGATCGCCACCCGCTGCTGCTGGCCGCCCGACAGGTCGCCCGGCTTGTGCTCGACGCGGTCGGACAGCCCGACCTGGTCGAGCAGCTGCAGGGCACGTGCCCGGGCCGCCCGCGGCCGGACCCCGGCGCCTCGCAGCGGCATCTGCACGTTCTCGGACGCGCTGAGGCTCGGGAGGAGATTGAACGCCTGGAAGACGATGCCGACCTGTCGGCGCCGGTACTGGGTGAGCGCGGCGCCGCTCAGCCCGACGACCTCGGTGTCGCCCATCGTCACCGATCCCGCGGACGGGGTGAGGATCCCGGCCAGGACCGAGAGCAGCGTCGTCTTGCCACAGCCGCTCGCGCCGAGCAGCAGCACGAGCTCGCCGCCCTTGGTGTCGAGGTGGAAGTTGTCGATCGGCCGGACGATGTAGCCGCCGCTCGAGTACTCGATCGTCAGGTCGCGGACCTCGAGGTGGGCCGTGCTCGGGTCGGGCGGCCCGTCGGGTGCCGGCGTGGCCGTGGCGTCCGGGGGGCTGCTCATCCGAACGCCAGCGCCGGGTCGACACCGACGGCACGTCGCAGCCCCACCAGGCTGGCCAGCACGCCGACGGCGATCGAGACCCCCACGAGCCCGACGTAGGTACCCGTCGAGATCTCGACGTCCAACGCGAGGGAGCCGTGCAGCGCGACCGCCATGACCGTGGCGACGATGGCCGCGGCGATGGCGATGACCACCGCTTCGATCGCCAGGCTGACGAACAGCCCGAAGCTGCCGAACCCCGTCGCCTTGAGGACCGCGAAGTCGCGTTGGCGCTCGATCACGGTCAGGTACACGATCGAGCCGATGATCCCGGCGGCGATGACCCAGAGCAGGATGTTGAGGAACGCGATCGTGCTCGACGCGCTCTTCAGCGGTCGTCGCAGGTCGCCCGCGGCCTCGGCCGGCGACTGCACCTTGTAGCCGACGGGCGCGGAGGCGGGCACGCCGCGCGTCATGATCGACGTGGCGAGGGGCAGGCCGCTGAACGAGATCGCGCGGGCGTCCTGGATCGTCATCACCGCCGTGGGCTGGCCGCCGAACACCGTGAGGCCCGTGTACGTGCCCACGACCCGGAACTGGCGACCGGCGACGGTGATCGTCTGGCCGATCCCGACGCCCAGCTTCGTGTCCGCGACGACCTCACCCGAACGGAGCGGGTTGCGACCGCTCGTGGCCTGCGGGCTGATGCCGTGCACCACCGTCCCGAACACGACCACATCGACGGGCGTGGAGCCGCCAAGCGTGACCCGGGTGAGCACCATCGGGCTCGCCTTCGTGACCCCGGGCATGCGGGCGACCCGGGTCGTGACCGACGATGGGAACGCCACGCTCGTCGTGAACGGACCCGGCACCCCGCTCGGCACGACCCACGCGTCGGCGTCGAACGACGCGACGGTGCGGTTGATCTCGTTGTTGAACCCCGAGTTCATGCCCGCGAGCAGGAGCGTGATCCCGAACACGAGGCCGGTCGCGACGACAGCGATCACGAACCGTCGGCGCCGCCACTGCAGATCGCGCAGGCTGATCAGCAGCATGGCGCCATAACCGTTCCCGCGATGACCCGAGCCAAGCTGGTCAGCGTCCCCCCTCCCTGCGGCACGGAGTATCCCACGACGCCTGCGGGCCCGCTCGACACCGCCACGGCGACTGGCGCGTGCGCTCGGGCCCAGCAGGCCCCGCGGTAGGTTGACCGCTCACGCGTGGACACGCGAGAGGGGACGGGGGTGCACGAGGACCGATCAGGGGTTCTGCTGCCCGTGGCGCGGCCTCGACCGGTCCCCTCGGTCAGGGCAGGGTAAGCGCGTGGCGGACGAGGCACTCCTGACCCGACTGCGCGAGACCGCCACGAAGCACCGTCGCGTGCTTCGACGGGTCGCCAGCGCGCTCGTGGTGACGATCGTCGTGACGGCCGTCGCCGCGATCGGCCTCTCCGCCGGCGCGTTCGCCGGATTCGGCCGACGCGCCACGGACGCGCTGTTCCCGTCCGCGCACACCAGCCCGCAGGTCGTCGTCGTCGGCATCGACCAGCGGTCTGAGAACGCCATCGGGCAGCAGTTCCCGTGGCCTCGAGCTCAGGACGCGCTCCTCGCCGATCAGCTCGCGGCGGCCGGGGCCAAGGTGGTCGTCTGGGACGTCGTCTTCTCCGGGAAGTCGAAGAGCGGGCCGGCGGACGATGCGGCGCTCGAGGCGGCGCTGCGCCGTCTGCCGGCGACCGTGCTCGCCGAGACGGGTGGGCTGAAGCCGGGACCGGACGCCGGCCTCGACGAGCTGGTCAACGCGGCCGAGCCGTACGGCCCGATCGCCGCCGCGGGCACCGTGGCGCACGCCAACGTCCTGCCGGATCCGGCCGACGGTGTGGTGCGCACCCTGCCCCTCGTCGTCGAGGACGCCCACGGCACGCCCATCCCGTCGCTGTCGCTCGCCGCGCTCCAGGCACTGGAGGGGGACACGTCGCCGGTGACGGTCCAGCCGAACGGCGTCCAGGCCGCCGGACGGTTCATCCCGACCGAATCGACGCACGACCTCCGCCTCAACTGGGCGGACGGGCTGCGCGGCCGGCCTGGCCAGGTCTCGTACGTGTCGGCGATCGACGTGCTCGACGGGCACGTCCCGGTCAGCCGACTGGCCGGGAAGGTCGTGTTCGTGGGTGATACGGACCCGCTGAGCGGCGACCACCAGCTCGTGCCCGTCAACAAGTCGACCGGCATGGCGGGCGTGTTCATCCACGCGAACGCGCTCAACACGATGCTCACGTCCTCGTACCTGTCGCCGGTGTCGCACGTCGAGACGGACCTCTGGGTCGCGCTCCTCGTGCTGATCGTCGCGTTCGCGGTGATGATCCTGCCGGTCTGGGCGTCGGGGCTCGTGGCCCTGCTCGCCGCCGCCGGCTACCTGGCGTACGCCATCGTCCGATTCGACGGCGGCCACCTCGAGAACCTCTTCTACCCGTTCGTCGCGCTCGTCGTCGGGTTCGTCGTCGCCTTGGGTATCCGCTACGTCACCGAGACGCGCCAGCGGCGCCGCGTCTCGGCGCTGTTCGCCCAGTACGTGCCGGAGACGGTGGCGCGCCAGCTCGAGGAGTCCGGACGCGTCGAGGCCGCCGTCGAGGGGGAGCGGCTCGACGTGAGCCTGTTCTTCTGCGACATGCGCGGGTTCACGTCGCTCTCGGCGACCCTTGAGCCGTCGCAGGTCCGCGCCATGCTCAACCACTTCTACGAGCTGGCCACCGACATCATCCTGAGCAAGGGCGGCACCGTGCTGAAGTTCGTCGGAGACGAGGTCTTCGCCGTCTTCGGCGCGCCGCTGCCGGTCCCGCACCATCCCCAGGTGGCACTCGACTGCGCGATGGAGATCCAAGCGCGAGCCCCCGAGCTCGAGACGGTGCTCGCCGACATCAAGATCCCGCCCGTGCAGTTCGGGATCGGGATGAACAGCGGCGACGTCGTCGCCGCTCACGTGGGCGGCGGGCGGCGCCGCCAGTACGACATCGTCGGCGACACCGTGAACCTCGGCAGCCGACTCTGCGGCCAGGCCGGGAAGGGCGAGATCGTCCTCACCGAGGTGATGCTGGGCCTCCTCGACACCGTGCCACCGCACGAGTCAATGGGCGCCGTCGCGCTGAAGGGCCTCGAGGAGCCCGTCCCGCTCGTGCGGGTCGTCGTCGGGGCACGGTCGAGCGCCGAGCCGGTCGCCGCGGGCTGACGGCGCGCCGCGGGGGGGGTCGGTTGCAGCCGGTCGACGTCGAGCGCGAGCGTGGCGGCATGAGCCAGCCCTTCCTTGAGGTCGCGAGCATCGACTACCCGATCCTGGACGCGGACGCCCACGTCAACGAGCCGCCCGACACCTGGCAGGCTCGTGTCCCGTCCCGCCTGCGGGAGCGTGCGCCGAAGGTCATCCACACCGACGACGGCGACGTCTGGTCCTTCGACGACGGCAAGGCCATGCGCCCGGTCGGGCTCACGGCGACCGCCGGGCTGTCGTTCCCGCAGTTCCGGCCGGCCGGGATCACCTACGAGGGCATGCGACCGGGATCCTTCGACACGAAGGCCCGCCTCGCCGACCTCGACGCCGATGGGATCTACGCCCAGGTCCTCTACCCGAGCGTGACGCTCTCGGGCGCCAAGACGTACGGCAAGGAGCCCGAGCTCCAGATCGCCTGCGTGCGCGCCTACAACGACTGGCTCGCCGAGTTCTGCGACGGGTCCGACGGCCGCCTCGTCGGGCAGGGCATCCTCCCGACCACGAGCGTCGACGACAGCATCGCCGAGGCCGAGCGGGCGATCGACCTCGGCCACCGCGGCGTCGTCATCTCCGCGTTCCCGAACGGCAGCCTCGACGCCGAGCCCGACGACGACCGCTTCTGGTCCTTCGCCCAGGAGGCCGACCTTCCCGTCGCCGTGCACATCGGCAGCTTCCTGCGGGGCCAGCCGGCCAAGCCGCCGCCGATGGACACGCTCGCGTTCATGGGCGTCGCCGGCGCGAGCAAGGCGGGCGCTCACACGATCCCCGTCGTGTGCGACCTCATCTTCTCGGGCATCTTCGAGCGCTTCGCCGGCCTCAAGCTGCTGCTCGTCGAGGCGAACATCGGCTGGATCCCGACGCTCCTCGAGCAGGTCGACGACATGTTCCTGCGGTACCGGTGGTTCACGAACGGCGTGGAGCAGATGCGGACGATGCCGAGCCGCATCTTCCACCGGAACTTCTGGGCCACGTTCATGATCGACACCGTCGGCATCGAGCTGCGGCACCGAATGAACCTCGGCCATCTGCTCTGGTCGACCGACTATCCCCACACCGGGAGCGACTGGCCGAACAACCGGGTCACGATCGAGCGCGACTTCCGAGGCGTGCCCGCCGACGAGGTGCGCCGGATGCTGCACGACAACTGCAAGGCGCTCTACCGGCTCGACTACATCCCGGACACGCTGTCCTGAGCGCCCCGCGGCGGGCGTCGAGCCACCCCGGTCGTGATGGCCGACACCCCTGAGCTGCGCTTCGATGGGCGGGTCGCGATCGTCACCGGCGCCGGCCGCAACCTCGGCCGCGCGTACGCCCGGCTGCTCGCGGCGCGGGGCGCGCGCGTCGTCGTGAACGATCTCGGGGTGGCGATCAGCGATACCGACGGGTCTGGGGCGCCGCCGGCGACGAACCCGGCCGGCGAGGTCGTCGCCGAGATCGAGTCCGCCGGCGGCACGGCGGTCGAGAACGACGACAGCGTCGCGACGCCCGAGGGCGGCCGCGCGATCGTCGAGGCGGCGCTCGACGCCTTCGGGCGCGTCGACATCGTCGTGAACAACGCGGGCGTGGTCCGTCAGGCGCCGTTCGAGGACTACGGGCCGGCCCTCCTCGACGACGAGCTGGTCTCGCAGCTGGGCGGGCACTTCAACGTCACCCGGGCCGCGTGGCCGGTCCTCGCGACGGCGGGCTACGGGCGCGTCCTCAACCTGTCCTCGGGTGCCGGCCTGTGGGGCGTCCCCCAGATGACGGGCTACGCCGCCACCAAGCTCGGCGTGGTCGGCTTCACCCGGGCGCTCGCGCTCGAGGGCGCCGCCCACGGCATCACGGTCAATGTCGTCGCGCCGTGCGCGAAGACCCGGCCGGGCGGGTTCGGACCGATCCCCGCCTCCCCGGCGCTGCACGCCTGGCTGTCGGTCGACGAGGTCGCGCCAGTCGTGACCTGGCTGGTGCACGAGGACTGCACGGTCAGCGGCGAGTGCTTCAGCGTGGGGGGCGGCTACGTCGGTCGGGTCACCGTGGCGGTGAACGACGGCTGGCACGGCCGGCCGCTCACGCCCGAGCGCGTCCGCGACGACTGGGCGACGGTGATGGCCGACGGTCCGTGGACGCCGCTGCCGGCGGGACGTGGCGACCTGGACCGGATGCTCCAGGGCTTCCGGCCGTGACGGCGGCGCGCCGTGGGTGACCGGCTCGCCGGCCGGGCCGCGCTCGTCACCGGCGCCGCGTCGGGGATCGGTGCGGCGTGCGTCACCCGCTTCGCCGAGGAGGGCGCGGTCGTCGGCGGGCTCGACGTCGCCGCGGCGCCCCAGGGCAGCGCGGCGCGCCGCTGGTGGGAGGCCGACGTCCGCGACGAGGACGCCGTGGCGCGCGTCGTCGCCGAGGCGAACGAGGCGCTCGGCGACCTCGACGTGCTCGTCAACGCGGCGGGTGTCCTCTCGATCGGCAGCGCGGACGTGATGGCGCGCGACGAGTGGGACCGCGTCCTCGGCGTGAATCTCACGGGCACCTGGCTCGTCTCGAAGCACGTCGTGCGCGGCATGGCGGCCCGCGGTCGGGGCAGCATCGTGAACCTCGCCAGCATCGAGGGCCTGATCGGCTTCTCCGGTCAGACGGCCTACAACGTCTCGAAGGGCGGCGTGGTGCTCCTCACCCGCAACATGGCGACGGACTTCGGGCCTGCCGGGGTGCGGGTGAACTGCCTGTGCCCGGGGTTGATCGACACGCCGCTCACCGCGGTGCTCCGCGACCCGGCGCTCGCGACGGTGCGGGAGCGCTTCGTCGAGTGGCACACCCTCGGCCGGGCCGGCCGGCCCGACGAGGTCGCGGCCGCCGCCCTGTTCCTCGCGTCCGACGACGCGTCGTTCGTGCACGGCGAGGCGCTCGTCGTCGACGGCGGGCTCACCGCCGGCCGTCGCTTCCTCGCGCCGGAGGAGGCCCCGTGACCGCGGTCGTCGACACCCACGTCCACGTCATCGCCGAGGACGAGGCCGCGTACCCGCTCGACCCGAGCGGGGCCACCGGGGCCTGGTACCGCGACGACCCCTGCACCGTCGAGCGGCTCGTGCGCCTGCTCGACGCGCACGACGTCGGGTCCGCCGTGCTCGTCCAGGCGATCAGCGCCTACCGCTTCGACAACCGCTACGCCCTCGACGCCGCCGCGGCCCACCCCGGCCGCACGACCGCCGTCGCGTGCCCCGACCTCGCCGGTCCCGACCCCGGAGCCGAGGCGACGCGCCTCGTCGAGGCCGGGCGCGCGGCCTGCGGTGGGTCGCGATCCACGACGGTGGCCTCGAGGAGCCGGCCGCGGTGTGGGCCGCGGCGGCGCAGGCGCGCCTGCCCGTCGTCGTGACGATCCTCGCGACGCACCTCCCCGCGCTGGCGGACGCGCTCCCGCGGCTGCCGCCGGTCCCGCTCGCCCTCGACCACTGCGGCTTCGCCGACTTCGCCCACGGTGTCCCTCACGACCTCGCCGCGCTCGCCGACGCCCCGAACCTGGCGCTCAAGGTCTCCACGATCGCCCTGGACCACGCGGCCGCGCACGGCGACGTCCGCGAGCTGCTCGGCGAGCTCGTGGATCGCTTCGGCGCGCACCGGCTCATGTGGGGCTCCGACTACTCCCAGACCCACGACCGCCCCTACGGCGAGGTCGTCGAGTACGCCCGGCACGCGGCGTCGAAGCTGCGCGACGAGGACCGCGAGGCCTTCCTCGCCGGCACGGCGCGCGCCTACTGGCCCGAGCTCGCGTGATGCGGGTCCTCACTCACGTGCGAGGTCCGGTCGCCGAGCAGGTGCGCGCCGCCGTGCCCGACGTCGAGCTCGTCGAGATCCCCGGCGAGGGCGAGCTCGAGGACGAGCTGGAGGGCGAGGTCCTCTTCACGATCCCCTGGAACCTCCCGAACCTGGAGCTCGTCCTCGGCCGGGGTGTGCGCTGGATCCACACGATGGGGACGGGCGTCGACCGGTTCCCGCTGGCGCTCGTCGGGGACCGGACACTCACCTGCTCACGGGGTGCGAGCGCGGTGCCGATCGCCGAGTGGGTCCTCGCGCAGATGCTCGCCGTCGAGAAGCGCCTGCCCGACTCCTGGATCACGAGCGGGCCCGAGCACTGGCACACCGCGCAGCTCGGCGGGCTGGCCGGGCGGACCCTCGGGCTCGTCGGGCTCGGCGGGATCGGGGCCGCGGTCGCCGAGCGGGCCCGGCCGTTCGAGATGCGCGTCGTCGCCCGACGCCGCCGCGACGTGCCGTCGCCTGTCCCGGGTGTCGAGCAGGTGAGCTCGCTCGAGACCCTGCTCGGCATGGCCGACCATCTCGTGCTCACCGCACCGTCGACCCCGGAGACGCATCACTTGCTCGACGCGGCCGCGTTCGAGCGGGTGAAGCCGGGTGTGCACATCGTGAACATCGCCCGTGGCGCGCTCATCGACCAGGACGCCCTCCGCGTCGCGCTCGACGACGGTCGGGTGTCGATCGCCTCGCTCGACGCCGTCGACCCCGAGCCGCTGCCCGAGGGGCACTGGATGTACTCGCACCCGCAGGTGCACCTCAGCCCGCACATCTCGTGGAGCATGCCGGGCGCGAGCGACCTCCTCGTCGAGACGTTCGTCGAGAACCTGCGCCGCTATCGGGCGGGGGAGCCCCTCGAGGGTGTGGTGGACGTCGACGCCGGCTACTGAGCGTCGCGCTTCGCGGCGGCGAGCACCTGCAGCGACGGGAAGCCGACACCGAGCGTCTGGAGCGCCCAGCGCCGCGCCGTCGTGGTGAAGCCGGCGCGCTGCGCCGACCGGTACGTGTAGAGCGCCTCGACGACGTGGATCGCGACCGAGCCCCAGAACAGCCAGCGCAGCCGGCGTCGCCCGGTGCGCGCCGCGAGCAGGCCGGTGAGCGCGATGCCGCCGGTGTTTGTCACCCACCAGCGGGGGGCCACGGCGACGAACGTGTCGGCGCGGACGTCGGCGGTGTCGGTCTCGACCGCCATCGTCAGCCGACCGGGTCGAAGAGCACGACCGGGATCTCCCGGTCGGTCTTGGTCTGGTACTCGTCGTAGGGCGGCCATGCCGCGGTCGCGACCGGCCACCAGTCGCGACGCTCCTCCGGGGTCGCGGTCCGGGCGCGCATCGTGAGCACCTGGTCCCCATCCTGGAGCGTGACGGCCGGGTCGGCGACGAGGTTGAGGTACCACACGGGATGCTTCGGCGCGCCACCCATCGACGCGACCACCGCGTAACGGCCGTCGCGCTCGACGCGCATGAGCGCCGACTTGCGGAGCTTGCCGGACTTGCGCCCGCGAGTGGTGAGGATCACGACGGGCTTGCCCTCGAGCACGCCGGCCTCACGGCCACCGGTGCGCTCGTACTCCTCGACCTGCTGCGACACCCAGTCCCACGGGCTCGGCTCGTACTCACCGTCGAGCGGCATCGGGTCTCCTCTCGTGCCGGTCAGGCCGGCGTGAACAGCGGCGCTGGGACGCTGCCCTCGACGCCGGCGAACGACAGGGCTCGGAAGGTCACCTCGACCGGCACGTCGAATTGCAGCGCCTCCGGGTCGGCGTCCACGATACGAGTCGCCAGGCGCACCGCGGGGTCCTCCTCGAGCTCGACGAGCGCCGGGACGAACGGCACCAGGTCAGCGAACTGGGGGAGGAACGCGTGGGTCACGACGACCCACGAGAACAGCGTCCCCCGCCCGCTCATCGTCCGCCAGGCGAACACGGTGTGCTCGCAGAAGCGGCACCGCTCTCTCGGGTACCAGCTGGCCCGGCCGCAGCGCTCGCAGTGCGGGATCCGCAGCTCGCCGCGCGCTGCGCCCGCCCAGAACTCGGCGGTCGGCTCCCAGGAGACGTCGGGCAGCGGGAAGGCGTCGTGCACTCCTCAGACCCTCCGCAGTATGAGCGTCGCCGCCTGCGGGCCCGTGTAGCCCCCGTACACCCCGACCGTCGCGCCCGGCACCTGCGCGCCCGCCTCGCCGCGCAGCTGGCGCACCACCTCGACGACGTGGGCGATGCCGAGCACGTAGGCGTGCGAGAGCAGCCCGCCGTGCGTGTTCGTCGGGAAGCGCCCGGAGTCGAACGTCAGCGCGCCGTCGGCCACGAAGCGCCCACCGTCGCCCTTCTCGCAGAAGCCACTGTCCTCGATCTGCATGATCGTGTGGATCGTGAACGGGTCGTAGCACGTGTAGACGTCGACGTCCGCCGGCGCGAGCCCGGCCATCCGGAACGCCACCGGCGCGGCGAACTCCTGGGGCGTCGACGTGAACGCCGGCTGCTCGGCCCAGTGCACCCCTGTCACCGAGTTGCCGAGGCCGACGCCGGCAACCTCGACGAGCGGGGTCCGCAGGTCCCGGGCCCGCTCGGGTGTCGTCATGATGTAGGCGCCGCCGCCGTCGGAGATCAGGCAGCAGTCCTCCTTGCGGAACGGCGCCACGATGGTCGGCGCCGACAGGTACTGCTCCATCGACAGGGGCCGGTCGTGCATCACGGCGGCTGGCGTGTGGTTCGCGTTGTACCGGCACGCGACCGCGACCGCCCCGAGCTGCTCCTGGGTCGTCCCGAACTCGTGCATGTGCCGGCGCGCCACCGTCGCGAAGTACACGGGCTGGGGGAACCAGCCGAACGGCACCTCGAGGTTCTGCTTGAACTTCTCCTGGGCGTGCGACTCGCCGGGCCCGCCGACCATCTGGGAGCGCTGGGTCGCCCAGGCGACCCCGAACGTGTTGAGGATGTAGCGCGCCTGGCCCGACCGCAGCGCCGCCGCCGCCTCGTACGGCGCGGTCGCGGCCTGCCGTGTCCCACCGCCCGCGTGGGACTCCCACAGGTCGTGGCTCGTCCCGAAGTGCGCGTGGTAGTCCCGTCCGTCGAGGCGCCCACCGAACTGGCTGTACATGAGCCCGTCGATGTCTGCGGGTGTGAGCCCGGCGTCGGCGATGGCCCGCTCGGCCGCCTGGATGACGATCTCGGTCGCCGTGCGACCCGAGGCCTTCGTGTGGTCCGACTCGCCGACGCCGCACACCGCGACCGCGCCGCGCACGTCCTCGTACTCGGTGGCCCAGCCCCAGTCCCGGTCCGGTGTCGCCATCAGAGGCCGGTCGGTCGCTCGCCGATCACGCCGGCCGCCCGCAGCGCGTCGCGCGCCGCCGCATCGACACCCACCTCCGTGAGCACCTCGTCGTTGTGCTGGCCGAGCGTCGGCGCGGGCGAACGCAGCCAACCCCCGTGCCGGTCGCGGAACCGGAAGGGCAGGGTGGGGATCGGGTGCCGGCCGGTCACGGGGTGGTCCTCCTCCTCGAAGAGCCCGCGGTGGAGCATCTGGGGGTTGTGCGCGATGTCGCGCGCGTCGACCACGTACCCCGCCGGGACGCCGGCCGCCGCGAGTCGCTCGGCGGTCGACCGGGCGTCCTGGGTCGCGCACCAGGTAGCCAGCCGCTCGTCGAGCACATCGTGCCCCGCGCGCCGCCCGGCGGCCGTGTCGAAGGTCGGGTCGCGCGCCCACGGCGGGTCGCCGAGCTCGGCGCGCAGGCGCGTCCACTCGTCGTCGGTCGCCACGGCGACGGCCAGCCACTCCTCCTCCCCGCCGCCCGCGTAGACGCCTTGGGGCGCCGCGACGGGCCCGCGGTTGCCGTCCCGCTCGAGCAGCTGGCCGCTCGCGCCGAACTCGACCACCTGCTCCGCCGCCATGTTCAGCGCCGACTCGATCATGGCCGCCTCGACGAGACAGCCCGCGCCGCGCCGCTCCCGCTCGTCGAGCGCGAGGAGCGTCGCGAACACGGCGTGCATCGCCGCGAGCGGGTCGCACGCGCCGCGGGGGAGCAGGGGCGGTCCGTCGGGCTGACCGGTGACCCACGCGAGCCCCGTGATCCCCTCCATCGTCTGGGCGAACCCGGTGCGGTTCCGCCACGGCCCGTCGAGCCCGTACGCCGGGAGCCGCACCATCGTGAGCGACGGGTTGAGGTCGTGGATCGCCGGCCAGTCGAGATCGAACTGCTCCATGACGCGCGGCGTGAAGTTCTCGAGCAGCACGTCGGCCGTCGGGACCAGCCGTCGGAACAGCTCGAGTCCCTCGGGTCGCGTGAAGTCGAGCGTGATGCCGCGCTTCGAGTTGTTCGCCCCGTGGAAGAGCGGGCCCCACTCCCACCACTGGTCGACACCCGGCCGTCGGGTGCTCGTGTAGCGCATGAGGTCGGGTCGGGACACCGACTCGACCTTGATGACGTCGGCGCCGAGACACGCCAGCGTGTGCGTCGCGGCGGGCCCCGCCCACCACGCCGTGCAGTCGATGACCCGCACCCCGGCGAGCGGCAGCGCGGCGCCGCCAGTGGACGCGGGCTGCCGCGCCGGCCAGTCGACGGTCCCGTCGTGGGCGCCGAGCGCGGGGGCCGGCGCGAACGGGCGGGGATCGACGCCGGAGATCCGGTACGGGATACGCGGCTGCACGAACCGACCGCTCGGGTTCTCGACGAACACCTTCCGTTCCTGGAAGTGGTCGAAGCCGGTGACGGTCTCGCCGTTGCCGACCGGCCCGCTCGGCACCCGGAGCAGCGCGGCACGCTCGAGCAGCTCCGCGGTCGTGTGCTGCGTCGTGTACTCGTGGATGGTTTCGAAGAAGTCGTGGCGGCGCTTGAACCGCCCGAGATGCAGCGCGAGCTCCTTGTCCTCGTGCAGGTCGGGTCGCTCGATCAAGACGAGGAAGTCGGCGAACTGCTGGGCGCTGTTCGTCGTGAACGCGACGTATCCGTCGGACGCCGGCTCGATCGAGGGGATCTCGATCGTCCGGGTCGGGCGGCGAAGCGGCGGCCAGTCGAGGAACTCCGCGAACACCGAGGTGAACGTGTTCATCGTGACGGCCATCGCGTCGAGGAGCGCGAGGTCGATGAGCTCGCCACGTCCGCTCGCCCGCCCGGCGCGCAGCGCGGCGACGACGGCCACCGCGGCGTACGTGCCGCCGATCCACTCGCCGATTCGCCCGCCGGCAGCCAGCGGCGGACCCTCAGGCACGCCCCGAGAGCCGGTCGAGCCGCACCAGGCCTGCAGCGTGAACTCAGTCGCCGCCCAGTCTCGCCAGGGCCCGTCGAGCCCGAACGGCGTGACCGACGCGACCACGAGGTCCGGGCGGCCGCGCCGCAGCGCGGCCACGTCGAGCGGCCGGGACCGATCGCAGACGACCACGTCCGCGCCGGCCAGCAGGTCGTCGAGCGGGTCGCGCGCAGGTCGGACGACGGAGCGCTTCGACGTGTTCAGGAACTCGAAGAGGGCACCCGCGCCCCAGGACCGCATCGGGTCGCCTGCCGCGGCCTCGACCTTGACGACGTCCGCGCCTGCGTCGGCGAGCAGCTTGGTGCAGTACGGCCCGGCGATCTCAGCCGAGCAGTCGACAACGCGAATCTCCTCCAGCACGCGCGCGGGCTCCTCCAACGAACAGGCGCTGCTGCATGCTCGCGCACGCCTCGCTCACCTCGCCATAGAGTGCCCCTCGATGGAGCCATTGCGGATCGGGACGCTCGGCTCGGCCAAGATCACGCCGGGTGCGCTGACCAAGCCCGCGCGGGAGGTGCCCGAGGTCGAGGTCGTCGCCGTCGCTGCTCGAGATCGGGCGCGCGCCGAACGCTTCGCGCGGAAGCGCGGGATCCCGACGGTCCACGACAGCTACCAGGCGCTCCTCGCCGACCCTGGAGTCGACGCCGTGTACAACCCGCTGCCCAACGGGCTGCACGGTCGCTGGACGCTCGCCGCGCTCGATGCGGGCAAGCACGTCCTGTGCGAGAAGCCGTTCACCGCGAACGCCGACGAGGCGGAGAAGGTCGCCGCGGCGGCGGCGTCGTCCGGGCTCGTGGTGATGGAGGCCTTCCACTACCGCTACCACCCGCTCATCGCGCGGGTGCTCGAGATCCTGCGCGGCGGCGAGCTCGGGTCGCTGCGGCGCGTCGACACCCGCATGTGCTTCCCGCTGCCGTTCCCACACGACATCCGGTACCAGCTCGATCTCGCCGGCGGTGCGACGATGGACGCCGGCTGCTACGCGATCCACCAAGCCCGGACGCTGGCCGGCGTCGAGCCGACCGTGACCGACGCGCAGGCCAAATGCAGCTCGCCCGGCGTCGACCGCTGGCTGCGGGCGGAGCTGCGCTTCTCCGACGAGCTCACGGGCTCCGTCGAGAGCGCGCTCATGTCTTCCCGGCTGATCAGCCTGTCGGCCCGGGTCGAGGGGGAGCGGGGCACCCTTGCCGTGACGAACCTGACCACACCGCAGTACTTCCATCGCCTGGTGGTACGCGCCCGCGACCCCGCCACGGGCACCGAGCGCCGCCGCAAGGAGCACGTGGAGGGCGGCCCGACGTACGTGTACCAGCTGCGGGCCTTCGCCGCCGCGGTCCGCGAGGGTGCGCCGTTCCCCACCACACCGGCGGACGCGGTCGCGAACATGAAGGTGATCGACGCCGCCTACCGGACCGCGGGGCTCGAGCCTCGCCAGCCGACCCCGGCGTGAGCGCGCCGGAGGAGGCCGCGGCCGTCCCGCCGATCCCGGCGGCGACGGTGGTGCTCGTGCGCGACACGCGTGCCGGGCTCGAGACGCTCATGCTGCACCGGAACTCGAAGCTGGCGTTCGGCGGGATGTGGGTGTTCCCCGGGGGTCGCGTCGACCCGGAGGACGGCGCGGGTGTCCACGACGAGCAGGAGGCGGCGCGTCATGCCGCCGTCCGCGAGGCCTTCGAGGAGGCGGGCCTGCGCTGCGACCCGTCGCTGCTCGTCGCGTTCTCACACTGGGTCCCGCCCCCCATCGCACCGAAGCGCTACGCGACCTGGTTCTTCATCGCGCCCGCGCCGACCGGCGCGGTGACCATCGACGGCGGCGAGATCCACGACTCGGCGTGGATGCGCCCGTCGGATGCGTTGGCGCGCCGCGACGCCGGGGAGATCGAGCTCGCCCCGCCGACGTGGATGACGCTGCGCCACCTCACCGCGTTCGCCGACACGGCGGCCGCGGTCGCCGAGGCGGGGCAGCGCGAGCCGACCTTCTATGTCACGCACATGGGCCGCACCACCGACGGGATGGTGGCGATGTGGGCCGGCGATGCCGGCTACGAGTCGGGCGACGCCGACGCGCCGGGGCCGCGACACCGCCTCCACATCAGCGCCGGGGCCTGGGAGCTCGAGCGGACCCTCGACGACCCGTAGCCGACCGCCGTCAGCTCTCCTCGACGCCCCAGCTGGTGACGTGCGTCGGCGTGATGCGGATCAGGGCCCCCTGGTCCGGCGCCTCGGTGCCCGCCGGGACGACCTCCGCCTTGCCGCGGACCGTGACGCAGCGCGGCTGCCACGGCGGCAGCACGTCGTCCACGACGAAGCCCACGTTCGGGTTGGCCTGCACGTGGTGGTACTTCCGGCTGGCTTCGTTGTTGCGCCCGCCGATGTCGATCGTGTCGCGCTCGGCGTTGTAGTGCCACCCGAGGGGCACGACGTGGGGCCGCCCCTGGGCGTCGATCGTCGCGAGTCGGCCCAGCTTGCCCTCGTCGAGATAGGTCAGCTCGGCCGCCGAGAACGCGCTCACGACCCCACTCTGACCCGGCCGTCCAGCTCGCGGTAGTCGCGCGCGAGCTCCTCGAGGAGCGGGCGAGAGGAGCAGATCCGCCCGGTCATCGTCGTGGGATCCGCGGTGGCGAGCACGAGCGTCGCCTCGACGAACAGCTCGAGGGGCTCGACGATCTCGGGGTTCGCGTCGAGCACGTCGCCGACGAGCGTGTCGGCGCCGGGGGTCCGCACGGCCGCGACCGGCGCGAGGCTGTTCACCGCCACGCCGTCGTCGTACACCTCGGCGGCGAGGCCGGTCGTCACCCGTTCGAGCGCGGCCTTCGACGCGCCGTAGATCGTGGTGGTGTGCCCCAGCTTGAACCCGGAGTCGAACGGGGGGCCGGCGGGGCGCTTCGACGTGGCGCTCGAGATGTTCACGATCCATCCCTGGCGCCGCTCGCGCATCGAGGGCAGCACGGCCTGCGCCAGATCGATCGGGGCCTCCACGTTCAGCTCGAACGTGAGGCGGCGCCGCTTCAGCGCGATGGCGGACGTGGGGGAGTAGAACGCCGCCGCGGCGTTGTTCACGAGCACGTCGACGGGCCCCAACGCGGCCACGACCGTCGGCACGACGTCCGCCCGCGCGTCGGCGTCGGCGAGGTCGGCTGGCACGGGGAGCGCCCGACCCCCCGCCGCCGCGATCGTGGCGGCCGTCTCCCGCAGAGACCCGGCGAGCGGGGCGCCCGGCTCGGGGTCGACCGTCCGGGCGACGAGCGCCACGGCTGCGCCCTCCGCCGCGAAGCGCTGGGCGATCCCGGCACCGATGCCGCGGCTCGCGCCGGTCACGAGCACGACGCGGCCGTCGAGCTCGCCCACCGGGCTAGGTGACCGGGACCTTGTCGGGCGTACGGCCGAGCGAGCGCTTGTCGAGCGGGCCGCGCTCGGCGACGTACGCCTCGCGCTGGCGGGTCGTCGAGTGGACCGGGTCGCGGTCGAACTCGGGGAGGATGTGCTTCCCGAACGTGTCGACGCCCTCGAGCGCGACCTCGATCGGCATCGTCGTCGACAGCATCCCGAAGACGACCTGGTCGGCGCCGGCGTCCTGGTAGTCCTGCACCGCCGGGCGGACCTCGTCGGGCGTCCCGATCATCACCAGGTGGGCGTCGATCCCCTGCTGGAGCGTCTCGGGCGTCGGCTCCGGGATGAGGTCGGGCCAGGTCGGCAGCCCGGGCGGCTTCGGGAACGTGTCGAGGTAGTGGAACACGAGGCTGTTCTGGTACGAGCCGTTCATCGAGCAGGCGATGTCGCGGGCGCGCTGGCCGTCCTCGAGGCAGAGCATCTGGCTCGTCACCATGACGTTGTTGTTCACGTACTCGCCGACCGGCTCGGCCTGGTCGATCGTGTTCTTGTAGATCTCGATGAGCGGCTTCAGCGTCTCGGGCGAGCCGGTCGTGAAGCACAGCACGCCGAGCCCGAGGCGGGCCGCCTTCTCGAACGTGCCGGGGTTGCCGGCCGCGACCCACATCGGCGGGTGGGGGTCCGAGAGCGGCTTCGGGAGCACGTTGCGGGGCGGCATCGAGAAGTACTTCCCGGAGAAGCGGTACTCGTTCTGGCGCCACATCTTCTTGAACTCGGGCAGCACCTCGTCGACCATCGCCTTCGTCTCCTCGGGATCCATGATCCCGAAGCCCCGCTGCTCCGTCGACGACGACCCGCGCCCGACGCCGAACTCGAAGCGGCCGCCGGAGAGATGGTCGAGCATCGCCACCTTCTCGGCGACGCGTGCCGGGTGGCACACCGGCGGCGTGATGTTGAAGATGCCGCTGCCGAGGTGGATGCGCTCCGTCACGCCCGCCAGGTAGCCGAGGAATCCCTCGTTCGACGACAGGTGCGAGTACTCGGTGAGGAAGTGGTGCTCGGTCGCCCACGTGTACTTGAAGCCGGCGCGGTCGGCGGCCTTGGTCCAGGCGACCTCGTTGCGCAGCCGCTGGGCCTCGACGGGCCACTGGTCGGCCTCGTCCTCGTACACCTGGTGGGGCGTGTAGAGGCTGTTGAAGATGCCGAACTCCATCGGTGCGGGTCCCCCTGCTCGGTGTGCGGCGTCGCCGGGATCGTACCGACCACCCGGCAAAAGTGCAACACGTTCTAGTTTTTGGCGGTGCCGGCCAGGCGGTCCTTCACCTCGTGCCAGCCCTGCACCATCCGGCCGAACTCGACCGGGTTGTACAGATCCTCCTCGTAGGAGAAGCGCCCGTCGCCGGCGTAGTGCAGCATCGTCCAGTTGTATTCGCGGTGCAGCGACCCGTCGCCCGGGTCGTCCATCTCGTTCCAGACCGAGCAGAGCACCCAGCCGCGGTCCTCGTCGATGACGTACCAGTCGATCGGGAAGTTCCGCATGTCGGAGAAGGCCGGGTCCGACATCGTCGACTGGATCCAGTCGAAGATCGCCTGGCGGCCGTGCATCTTCCCGTAGTGGTGCTCGTAGTAGTCGGCGTCCTCCGTGAAGCACTCGGACCACTCCCGCCAGTCGCCGCTCTTCGCCGACTGGTCGGCAGCCTCCTGGAAGTGCTGGAACGCCGCTTCGATCTCCTCGCGGCTGTAGCGACCCACACGTCCTCCTCGGTCGCCGGGCCGCACCGAGCGCCCCGGGCTTACGATCCGAGATCGTAGGAGGGCCGCCCCCGCCGCGTCGCCGGCGCCGGGATGTGGAGGAGCATGCGCGTCGCCTGGATCGGCCTGGGGAACATGGGCCAGCCGATGGCAGGCCACGTGCTGGCCGCCGGGCACGACGTCGCCGCCTACGACGTGCGGACCGCCGCGGTCGACGCCGCCGCGGCGCTCGGTGCCCGGCCGGCGACGTCGCCCGGCGACGCCGCGACGGACGCCGACGCCGTGTGCGTCGCCGTGCTCGACGGACCCCAGGTCGAGGCGGTGACGACCGGGCCGGACGGTGTGTTCGCCACGGCGCGCCCCGGGACGATCGTCGCGGTGCACAGCACCGTGCACCCCGCGACGGTCCGCCAGGTCGCCGCCGCCGCGCCCGACGGGGTGACGGTCGTCGACGCGCCGATCAGCGGCGGGGTGCGCGGTGCGCGGGCCGGGACGCTGTGCGTCATGGTCGGCGGCACGGACGTGGCGTTCACCCGGATCCGGCCCGTGCTCGATGCCGTCGGGGACCTCGTGGTGCATCTCGGGGGGCTCGGCGCCGGGCTCGCGGCGAAGCTGGCGCGCAACCTCGTCGGCTACGTGACGATGCTCGGCGCGCAGGAGGGCAGGTCCCTCGCCGCGGCCGCCGGCACCGACCCCGACGCCCTCGCCCGCATCCTCGAGCACACGGGCGCCCTCAGCCCGATGATGCGCGACCTGCTCGGCACCCGCGGCGGTGACGCGGTCTACGCCGACGACCTCACGCCCCTCGTCGACCTCGCTGCGAAGGACCTGCGCGCCGCGCTCGCGCTCGGTGCCGACCTCGACGTCGCCCTGCCGGCCGCGGCGCTCACCCTCTCGCGCGTCGCGTTCGCGATGGGCGGCGAGGAGCCGGCGTGAGAGCCTCGCTCGGGTTGCCGACGCACCGCGGCGAGGGCGACCTCGCCTCGGCTGACGCGATCGCGACGTTCGCCGCGGCGGCCGAGGCTTCAGGGTTCGACGCGGTGTTCGTGACCGACCACCCGTTCCCGTCGGACCGCTGGCTCGCCACGGGCGGCCACCACGCGCTCGATCCCTTCGTCGCGCTGAGCTTCGCCGCCGCGGCCACCGAGCGGCTCCGCCTACACCTGAACCTGCTCGTCCCCGCGTACCGCAACCCGTTCGTCGCGGCCAAGGCCGTCGCCTCGCTCGACGCACTGAGTCTCGGGCGGGTCATCGTCGGTGTCGGCGCCGGCTATCTCGAGCCCGAGTTCGCCGCACTCGGCGTCGACTACGCGGAGCGCAACGAGCTCACCGACGAGGCGATCGACGCCATGCGCGCCGCGTGGACGGGGACATCGGTCACGGGCCGGGGGCGGCACTGGGAAGCCAGCGGCAACACGATGCTGCCCCGTCCGACGCAACGACCGGGCCCGCCGATCTGGGTCGGGGGCAACAGTCGCCGCGCCATCCGACGTGCTGTTGAGCTCGGCGACGGCTGGATGCCGATGCCGAGCCCCGCCGGCTCGGAGCGCCGGCTGCGCACACCGCCGATCACCTCGCACGACGAGCTCGCGGCGCGCATCGGGTACGCCCGGGACCACGCCGCCGCGGTCGGCCGCACCGCGCCACTCGAGATCGTCTTCATGCCCAGCGGGCTCGACATGTTCACGAACGCGGGCGTCGACACGTCGCGCGTCGTCGACGGCATCGCCGCGCTCGCCCAGCTCGGGGTCACCTACCTCACCGTCAGCCTGCCCGGGGACACCCGCGCCACGTTCCTCGAGCAGCTCGAGGCGTTCGCCCGCGAAGTGCTCGACCCCGTCCGCGACCTCGTAGGCGCGCCGACACGCCGTCGCGTACCGTGCCCGCATGAGCGTGCGGCGCGTCGTGACCGGCGTCGACGGAGCGGGCCGCTCCACCGTCCTGAGCGACGGCGACGCCTTCGGCGGTGACACCTGGGGCGAGGTCTGGGTCGTGGATCCGGCCGCGGGGCTCGACGCCCTGGCCGATCCGCACGACGGCCCGATGGTCCTCGAGCCACCCGCCGGCGGCCTTGCCTGGCGCGTGTTCAGCCTGCCACCCGACGCGGTGATGCGCGAGCGAATCCGGGAGGTCGCGACGGTGATCCCCGGCATCGAGCCCGACGGCTTCCACGTCACCGACACCGTCGACCTCGTCATGGTCCTCGATGGCGAGATCAGCCTCGAGCTCGACACCGGCGACGTCGCCCTGCACACCGGCGACTGCGTCGTGCAGCGCGGGACCCGCCACGCCTGGCGGAACCGCAGCGACCGACCGGTCCGCATGATGGCGGTCATGCTCAGCACCCGACCCGCCTGAGAACTCCAGCGGCGCCCCCGACCAGCCGTTCCATGGATCGGGATGCCACCTGACCCCGACAGCGACGAGCTGGCCCGCCGCGCCGCCGCCGGCGACCGCCGCGCGCTCGAGACGCTGCTCGACCGCCACGCCGACCGCATCCACGCGCTCTGCCGGCGCGTCGTGGCGCACCCCGAGGATGCCCTCGACGCCACCCAGGAGGCGATGATCGCCGTCGCCCGCGGGATCAGCCGCTTCGACGGGCGGTCGGCGTTCACCACCTGGCTCTACCGAGTGGCGACGAACGCCGCGCTCGACGAGCTCCGGCGACGACAGCGCCGTCCGCTGCCGTCCGAGTCGGTCGAGGACACCGGCACCGCAGGGATCGAGGACGCCGTGGTGACCCGCCTCGACGTCGACGCGGCGCTCGCCACCGTGCCCGAGGACTTCCGGGTCGCGGTCGTGCTGCGCGATCTCTGCGACCTCGACTACGACGCCATCGCGACGGTCCTCGACGTGCCGCCCGGTACCGTGCGCTCCCGGATCGCGCGGGGCCGTGCCGCGCTCGAGGCCGCCCTCGGGAACCCGGCAGCGGCCGGCCGTCGCCTAAGGACCGACGATGCCTGATCCGACCACCACCGACGGCGAGGCCCGCGACGACCGCGTCGCGCAGCTCCTCGCGGTGGAACCGCTCGACGAGGTCACCCGCCGACGACTCGTCACGACGGCGCTGCGCCGTGGCGTCGGCCACCGGCGGCGCACCGTGTTCATCGCGGCCAGTGTCGCGGCCCTCGTCGCCACCGGTGGGGGCGCATGGCTGCTCACCCGGACGGGCGGCGGGCCGCATCGGGTCGTTGCCGCGCCGACCACCCCGGGTGCCGGCCCCCGCGGCGCCCAGGCGAACCCCGGCGCCGCGGTGCCGGCCCGCGCACCACTCGACCTCGGCGACTTCGGGAACCTCAACGACCCGGGCGCGGTCGCCCGGCTGCGCGCCGCCGCCCAGTCCGTCGCCGCCGCGCCGCCGCTCGCCCCGCGCAACGAGTCCAGTCTGCGCGACACGCTCGCGACCGCGCTGCGCTGCGACCCCGGCGCCGGCCAGGTCAGCACCGTCGCGACGGGGACGCTCGACGGGCAGGACGTGCTCGTGCTCGTCGCAGGGGAGCGGCTCGTCGCCGTCGCCACCGCGCCGTGCGACGTCCAGCCGCTCGGCTGAGCCTCCGGCGGCGACTACCCGAACAGCGGGAAGCCGATCGGCGGCGACACCGCCGCGAGCGTCGGCTCGTCGACGGTGTCCCGACGCGTGGCGCCGGTGTCGACGAGGCGGGGCTGGTGCCCGTTCACGCCGATCGCCAGGTCGTCGTCGAGGTGCGCGGCCGGCTCGGAGAGCTGCAGGTAGCTGAGGTAGGCCGACGCCGGGACCCAGCCCATGTTCTGGTCGCCACGCAGGTCGGTGAGCAGCGTCGTCGGGGCCGGCTCCGATTTGCGCAGGTGCAGGCCGGCGCCCGCGAGGAGGGACGGCTTCGCGTCGGTGAGCAGGAACACGTCGGCGTTGACGACCTCATCGGTGTCCTTGCCCGCGCCGAGGATGTGCAGCGGCACCCACGGACGGCTCACCGGGATCGTCAGCTCCACGGGGATGCCGTCGCCGCTCTGCAGGCCGCGGGCGACGGCCGAGGCGGCGTCGTAGCGGGCCGCGAGGAAGTACGGGGAGCGCCGGGCGTAGAAGTCAAGCACGCTCGGCGTGTCCTTCGTGAGGGCGAAGCCCTGCTGCGCCGCCCACTGGGCGACGGCCGCGCCGCCGCCACGCAAGACGGTGACGGTCAGCGCGTCGATCTGCACTTGCTGGAGCACCTGCACGTTCGCCGCGGCTGCGTGGAGGACGTCCGGTGGCACGTCGAGGACGACCGGGGACACCTCGCGCTCGAGGCGCTGGAGCGTCCAGCTGCCGCCGCGCTCCACGTTCGTCGGCGCCGCCGGCAGCGGGATGATCGAACCGAACGACTGCTCGGGGCTCTCGAACTGGAAGCTCGTCACGTAGTGCTCGACGCCGTCGTGGTACGCCGCGAGCGTCGTGGTGCGCACGAGGTGCACCGCGCCGTTCGCCGCCACGAGATCGCCGCACGCCGCGGCGTACGTCCCGCCCGCGGCCACCATGCCGAGCGCCACCACCAGGACCAGCACCATCCGTCGCATCGCTTCTCCTCCCCGTGTGGGACGGGGAGTTGGACGGGCGCCGGCGACGCCGTGGTTCCCGGTTTCGGCGAATTCTCCGGTGTGTCCGCTGCGCTAGGGGCGGGGGAGCTCCTCGTAGGCCAGGGTGAGCACCATCGGGTCGAGCTCCATGAGGTCGGGCCGGATCGTGATGCGACCGTCCCCGAAGCGGGCCTGGAACTCCGTCGCCAGCGACGCCCAGTCCTCGGTCTCCACCTCGTAGAGCGCCAGGTACTGCCGGCTCGTCGTCGGGTCCAGGGGCAGGACCTGGTCCGAGGCGACACGGAACCGCCGGCAGGACTTCACCCCCGGGATCTGCAGCACCTCCTGGGCGTGGACGTCGTCGTACCAGCGGTTGAAGTCGGCCTCGTCGGCGTCGCTCATGCGGTTCGACAGGGCGAGGAACACTCCGGTGGGCATCAGGGTCTCCGATCGGATGGGCTTTAGGTGTTGGCGCCGCCGTTGACGCCGAGGACCTGGCCGGTCACCCACTCGGCGGCGTCGGAGGCGAGATAGGCGACGGCGGCCGCGACGTCCTCGGGCCGACCGAGGCGCTCGGTGGGCCGGGGCGGCCGACGGTCGTCGTCGGGCCCGGTGGCCATGAGCCCGAGCGCGACGCAGTTGACGGTCACGCCCGTGCCGAGCAGCTCGAGGGCGAGATGGCGAGAGAAGCCGATCGCCGCGGCCTTCCCCGCGCCGTAGAGCGACACGCCCGTGGGCAGGCCGCGGCGGCCGGCCTCGGACGAGACGGTCACGATGCGCCCCCAGCCGCGGGCGCACATGGCGTCGACCGTCGCCTTCGTGCAGTGCAGCACCCCGTAGAGGTTCAGGCGCACGAAGCGGTCCCAGTCCTCGATCGGCATGTCCCGGAAGGCCCGGAGGGCGAACCCGTCGGCGGGGATGCCCGCGTTGTTCACCAGCACGTCGACCGGGCCGAGCGCCCCCTCCACGCCGGCGACCATCGCCGTGACCGCGTCCCAGTCGGTGACGTCGGCGACGCAGGCGGTGGCGCGCGCACCGCCGGCGCGCAGCTCGTCGGCCACCGACTCGGCGCGGTCCCGGTCGACGTCGTTCACCGCGAGGGCGGCGCCCGCGGCGGCGAGGCCGGCCGCGATGCCCGCGCCGACCCCGCGACCGGCGCCCGTCACGAGCGCCACGCGGCCGTCCAGGTGGCGGGCCGTCGTCATCGGCGTCATCCTCGCCCAGCGACCCCGGCAGCCGCCACGTGGGCCGGCGACCGATACCCTGCCCGCCCGTGGCGCTCCGGGACCGAGCGGCGATCGTCGGCGTCGCCGAGACCGCCTACGTGCGGGGCGCGGATCGGCTCCCGTTCGAGCTCATGCTCGACGCCTCCCTCGCGGCGATCGTCGACGCCGGCCTCGAGCGGGCCGACATCGACGGGATCATCCCGCCCGCCGGGTACACGACGGCCGAGGAGCTCGCCGCGAACCTCGGCGTCGAGGACCTCCGCCTGGCGACGACGGTCATGATGGGCGGCGCGAGCGCGGTCGCCGCGCTGCAGCACGCGACGCTCGCGGTGACGCGCGGCATCGCCACGGCCGTCCTCGTGACGGTCGGATGGAACGGCTACTCGGTCTTCCGCGCGAAGCCCGGCGCACGGCGTCCCCGGCACGGCTTCCTCGCGACGTCGGTCGCCGACACCGCGGTGGACTACCACCGGCCCTACGGCGCGATGGCGCCGGTGCAGATCTACGCGTGGATCGCCATGCGCTACAAGCAGCAATTCGGCATCCCGGACGAGGCGGCCGGCGCGGTCGCGCTCGCCTGCCGTCGGCACGCGCAGCTCAACGAGGCGGCGCTGATGCGCGGCCGCGAGCTCACGATGGATCAGTACCTCACCGCCCGGATGGTGTCGGAGCCGTTCCGGCTCTTCGACTGCTGCGTCGAGACGGATGCCGCCGCGGCGTACATCGTCACGACCGTCGAGCGGGCCCGCGACCTCGTGCACGATCCGGTGGTCGTGCTCGGCGCGGCGGAGGGGCACCCGTACCCGGCCGACGACATCGCCAACCGCGGGGACCTGCTGCAGATCGGCCTGTCGTACGCCGCGCCCGAGGCGTTCGCCGCCGCGCAGGTCCGCCCGCACGACGTCGACTTCCTCGAGATCTACGACTGCTTCACCTACGTCGCGCTGCTCGAGCTCGAGGCGCTCGGCCTGTGCGAGCCGGGCGGCGCACCGGACTTCGTCCGGGACGGCGCCATCGAGCTCGGCGGCCGCTACCCCATGAACACCCACGGTGGCCTGCTCTCCCAGGGCCACGTCTGGGGCTTGAACCACATCGTCGAGGCCGCCCGCCAGCTCCGCCACGAGGCGGGCGCCGCGCAGGTGGCCGACGCCGAGCTCGGGGTGGTCACCGGGTGGGGCGACTTCGGTGACGGCAGCCTCGCCGTGCTGGGACGCGACCGATGAGCCCGGATGCGGCGCCCGGCCGCCCGCGGCCCGTCCTCGAGGGGTTCACGGCCGACTTCTACGCGCACTGCGCGCGCCAGGACCTGCGGTTCCAGCGCTGCAGCACGTGCGGCGCCTGGCGTCATCCGCCGCGCGTCCTGTGCGCGGTGTGCGGGTCGACACGCTGGAGCTGGGAGCCGTCGAGCGGCCGCGGGCAGGTCTTCTCGTGGACCGTCGTCCACCAGCCCATGCACCCCGCGTTCGCGTCGCTCGTGCCATACGCCGTCGTCGTCGTCGAGACGACCGAGGGGGTCCGCATCGTCTCGAACCTGCTCGAGGCCGGTCCCGAGGTCCTGCGCCTCGGGCTGCCCGTCGAGGTCGCCTACGAGCGGCTCGACGAGGAGCTCACGCTCCCGATGTTCCGACCCACCGCCGGCTGACGTCGGCCCCGCTCCTCACCAGAGCTCGTCGGTGTACGTGTCGGTGCCGAGGACCGTGGCGAGGAACGGCGAGGCGAACAGGATCTCGCCGACGCCGGCGGCCGCCAGGTCCGGGCCGATCGACGCGTACTGCTCGTCCCACACCGCGAGCGGGTCGTCGAGGCAGAAGTGGAGGTGCAAGAAGCGGTTGCCGGTCGGCTGGTCGGGCACGTCGGCGGGCCGGTCGCCGCGCAGGGGCAGCGGCGTGCCGACGAGGCACACGTCGGACGGGCAGCCGCGGGCGCGCAGCCAGTCGGTCACCGCGTCGACGCCGCCGGGCGCCTCGCCGATCATCGCCACGATCCCCGGGTAGGCGCGGTCGAGCGCCAGCTCGACCGGCATGGTGCTCCCCGGCGCGTTCAGCTCGTCGGCCCACTCGTAGAGCGCCGTGTGGATGTGGTCGCGCTCGAGGAACATGCGGTCGTTGGCGTGCAGCCAGTTGACCTGCTCGACGCCCCACTCGTTCCACTCGTCGTGGTGGCCGTCGAGCACCCAGTAGACGGCCAGATAGGAGCCGACGGCAGGGTCCGGGGCGATCGGCGAGCTCGCCGGGTACCGCTTCGCCTTGCAGTCCCGGGTCGCGACGTAGCGGGCGCCGGCGAACTGCCATTTGCCGACCATGCAGCCGGCGTAGAAGTGGTCGCGCTCGTACCAGCGGTTGTAGGCCACCTCGTGGCCCTTGTGCGGCTCCACCATCGTGAAGAGCAGCGACCCCACGCGGATCTGGCGGTCGTCGCGGGGGACGTCGGGCCGCTGGTAGCGGGCCTCGGAGACGTTCATGGATGGGCTCCTTGCTCGGCCGCCCGGGTGGACAGCACACGCTTGTCGATCTTCAGCATCGGCGTCGTCGGCAGGTCGTCGACGACGACGACCCGGTCAGGCGCCTTGTAGTCCGCGAGGCGGCCCCGGCACCAGGCGCGCAGCTCCTCCGGCGTGACCGATGCCCCCTCGGTCGGGACCACGAACGCCACGCCGAGCTCGCCCAGCACCGGGTCCGAGACGCCGACCACGGCGGCCCGCGCCACGTCGGGATGGTCGGTGAGGACCCCCTCGACCTCGGCCGGGTACACGTTGTAGCCGCCGCGGATGTACATCTCCTTCAACCGGCCGACGAGGCGCAGGTTGCCGTCCTCGCCGACGTACCCGAGGTCGCCGGTATGGAGCCAGCCGTCGTCGTCGATGACCGTCGCGGTGAGCTCGGGGTCGCGCCAGTAGCCGCGCATCATCGCCGGCGACCGCGAGAGCACTTCGCCGACCTCGCCGGTGGGGGCCTCCGCGCCGCTCGGGTCGGCGATGCGCACCTCGACCTCGGGTGTCGGGCGGCCCACCGTCGTCGCGATGACCTCGTCGGAATCGGTGGCGAGCGTGGAGGTGGTCACGCCCGCCTCGGTGCACGTGTAGCGGGTGATGACCGGACACCGGAGCGTCTCGCGCATCTCGTGCACGAGCTCCGGCGGGATCGACGCTCCGCCGATTCCTGCGACGCGCAGCCCCGAGAAGTCGGTGGCGGCGACGTCGGGGTGGTGCAGCACGAGCTGCCACTGCGTCGGCACCCCGGTCGCCATCGTGATCTGCTCGTCCCGGATGATCCGCAGCGTCTCGGCGGCCGACCACGGCTCGCCCGCCACGACGACCGTCGTGGCGTTCGCGAACTCGTCCCACATCCGCGTCATGTACCCGACGTGCGCGAACGGGAGCACGACGAGGCGGCGGTCGCCTGGTGCGGTGAGCTCGCCGACGTTGCGTGAGATCACGGCCTGGGTCTCGTGGTCGTAGACCGCGCCCTTCGGCGCGCCGGTCGTCCCACTGGTCCACACGATGCACGTCGCGTCCGACGGCCTCAGGCGGGGCGGCCGTCGGAGCGCCTCTGCGTCGAACGCGGCCTTCAGGTCGGCGACGGGCAGGACACGGCCGGCGTCGACGCCGTCGGGCACCCGTGCGCCGTCGCCGACGACGGTCACCCGCGGCTCGGTCTGGGCGAAGATGCTCGTCTGCTCGGTCGGACCGAGCCGCAGGTTCACGGCGGAGGTGATGGCGCCCGCCCGGAGCGCGCCCGCGTAGCAGGCGGCGAACTTGATCGAGGACGCCACCAGGAGGACGACCACGTCGCCCGGTCGGACGCCCGCGTCGACGAGAGTCGTGGCGAAGCCGTCGGCGGCGCGGTCGAGCCAGCCGTAGGTGACGCGCTTGGCCCCGTGCACGTAGGCGTCGCGTTGGGGATGCGTGGTGGCCGCGTCGCGGAGGAGATCGCCGACCAGCGCGGTCTCGCTCATCGTCGGGGACTGTAGGTCGGGATGGGCGGGCAATCTGACGGCGCGTTAGGTTCGCGTCGCAGCGACGGAGGGGAGTGTCGATGGCTCGCTTCACGGACCGGGTGACGATCGTGACTGGGGCGGGGTCGGGGCTGGGCCGGGCGACGGCCGTGCGGCTCGCCTCCGAGCAGGCGCTGGTCGCGGCGCTCGATCTCGACGAGGCGACGGCGAAGGACACTGCGGCGCAGATCGAATCGGAAGGGCACACGGCGCGTGCCTACGGCTGCGACGTGAGCGACTGGGGCTCGGTCGAGCCGACCGTCGCGAAGGTGGCGAACGACCTCGGGCGCCCCGAGCTGCTGGTCAACTGCGCCGGCGTCGGGAAGTTCGTCCGCTCCGAGGAGGAGACGCCGGAGAGCTGGGCGCGCATCATCGGCGTCAACCTCACGGGGACGTTCCTCATGTGCCGGGCCGCGCTCCCGCACATGCTCGGGGGTGGGGGCGTCATCGTGAACACGGCGTCGAACGCCGGGCTCATGGGTCAGCCGTTCTCCGCGGCCTACTGCGCGTCGAAGGGCGGCGTCGTGAACCTCACCCGGGCGCTCGGAATCGAGTACCGGGCGCGCGGCGTGCGGGTGAACGCAATCGCGCCGGGCGGGATGAACACGCCGATGATCCAGACCTTCGGGTTCCCGGAGGGTGCGACGGCCCAGGACTTCGCGTCCATCACCTCGCCGCTCGGCTACGCCGAGCCCGAGGAGCAGGCCGGGCTCATCGCGTTCATCGCCTCCGACGAGGGCCGGTACATGGTCGGCCAGATCGTCTCGATGGACGGCGGGATCACCTGCGGGTAGGCCGCCGAGGCGGGACAACGTGACCGACGAGCGCGGCCTCTGGGAGCTGGTCGAAGCCCGAGCCGACGCGACACCCGACGCCCTGCTCGGCGTCGACGAGGCGGGGCACCACCTCGACGCCGCAGGGTTCCGCGACGCCGCCGAGCGGGCAGCCGCGGGCCTTCATGCCCTCGGCGTGACGGCGGACACGCCGGTCTCGTGGATGCTCCCGACGTGGCTCGAATCGATGGTCCTCGTCGCCGCGCTCGCGCGCCTGGGCGCCGTGCAGAACCCGATGCTCCCCATCCTCGGGACGCGAGAGATGCGCTTCATCACCGAGCAGACGCGGGCGCGGCTGCTCGTCGTCCCCGGGACGTGGCGGGGGCGCGACTACACCGCCGACGCCCGGGGTGTCGCCGCCGAGCAGCCCGACCTCGAGGTGCTCACCGTCGACCGGCGCCTCCCGCAGGGCGACCCCGCCGACCTGCCGGCGCCGCCCCGAGCGACCTCGGCCCCCCAGGCGCCGGTCCGCTGGGTCTTCTACACGTCGGGCACCACCGCCGACCCGAAGGGCGCGCGGCACACCGATCACACGGTGAAGGCCGCCGCGGTCGGCATGCTCGAGGCGCTGGAGGTGCGGCCGAGCGACCGCACGGCGTTCGTGTTCCCGCTCACCCACATCGGCGGGATCGTCCAGGTGTACACGGTGCTCATCACCGCGTCGCAGCTGCTCTTCGTCGAGTCGTTCGACCCGCGCACGTCCATCGCCTGGTTGCGCGAGCGCGGCGTCACGCTCGCCGGTGCGGGCACCGCCTTCCACCTCGCGTACCTCGCCGCCCAGCGGGACCAGCCCGACACGCCGATCTTCCCCGACGTGCGCGCCTTCCCTGGCGGCGCCGCGCCGAAGCCGCCGCAGCTCCACTACGACCTGAAGGCGGAAGCCGGCGGGATCGGCATCGTCTCCGGATGGGGGCTCACCGAGGCGCCGATCCTCACCATGAACACCGTGCACGGCACCGATGAGCAGCTCGCCGACACCGAGGGGCCGGCCGTGCGCGACGTCGTGCTCCGCACCGTCGGTGCCGACGGGCAGGCGACACCGTCCGGCGAAGAAGGGGAGCTGCGCGCCAAGGGCCCGCAGGTCTGCCGCGGCCACGTCGACGCGAGCCTCGACGCCGACGCGTTCGACGAGGACGGGTGGTTCCGCACCGGCGACCTCGGCGTGATCCGACCCGACGGTCACGTCGTCATCACCGGTCGGCTCAAGGACGTGATCATCCGCAACGGCGAGACGATCTCCGCCAAGGAGATCGAGGACCTGCTCTTCACGCATCCGGCGATCGCGGACGCTGCCGTCGTCGGGCTCCCCGACGCCGCGCTCGGCGAGCGGGCGTGCGCCGTCATCGTCGTGGCCGAGGGCGCCGCGCCGCCCGCGCTGCGCGAGGTGTTCGAGTTTCTCGGCGGCGAGGGGCTCAGCACCCGGAAGGTCCCCGAGCAGCTGGAGGTGGTGGACGTGCTGCCGCGCAACGCCTCCGGCAAGGTGCTCAAGCACGAGCTCCGCGCCCGGTACTCCCCGGCCGCGACACGCGAATAGGCCGACGTCGGCCTCGCGTCGACTGGAAGACTCGAGCCCGTGGACGTCGGTGACGTTGCCGAGGTCTACGCGCACGTCGCCGACCGCTACGCGGCGACGTTCTTCGACGAGCTCGACCGCAAGCCCGACGACCGACGACTCCTCGACGACGTCGCGGCCGCGTGCCGCGACCGCGGGCCCGTGCTCGATGTCGGCTGCGGACCCGGCCACGTCGCCGCCTACCTCCGCCGTCAAGGCGTCACGGCGGTCGGCGTCGACCTGGCGCCCGCGATGGCGGCCGAAGGTCGTCGGCGTGACCCCGCCGCGCCCTTCGTCGTCGGGGACCTCCAGCGGCTGCCCGTCGCCGATGGCGTGATGGCGGGTGTCGTCGCCTTCTACTCACTCATCCATCTGCCGCGGGCGGCCTTGCTGTCCGCGGTGCAGGAGCTGCGGCGCACGCTCCGGCCGGGCGGCGTCCTCCTCCTTGCCGTCCACGCCGGCACCGGGACGATCCACGCCGACGCCTTCCTCGGCGAGCCGGTGGCGGTCGACGCGACGCTGTACCGCGCCGAGGAGCTGCGCGCGGCGGCCGAGACCACTGGGTGCACCGTCGAGCAGGTCGTCGAGCGGCCGCCCTACGGGTTCGAGCACCCGACGACGCGCCTCTATGTCCGGGCGACGGTCCCCGAGGCGCCCTAGAACTGCTCGAAGCAGCGACGCCGCTCCCAGTCGGTGACGACCGAGCCGAACGCGACCCACTCCTGTCGCGCCGTGTTCACCAGGTGCTCGTGGACCTCGCGGCCGAAGGCCTCGACCGCCACCTTGCTGTCTTCCAGCGCAGCGATCGCCTCGACGATGGTCGAGGGGACCCGCGGGATCTCACGCGCCTCGTATGCGTTGCCCGAGCAGACGGGACCAGGATCCTCCGCGTGCTCGAGGCCGTGCAGCCCGGCGGCGATGGTCGCGGCAAACGCGAGGTACGGGTTGCAGTCCGCCCCCGGCACCCGCGACTCGACGCGCAAGCTCGACGGGCCGTGACCGACGACGCGAAATCCACACGTGCGGTTGTCGAGGCCCCACGCGAGCGCCGTCGGCGCCCAGGACTCGTGCTGGTAGCGCTTGTACGAGTTGACCGTCGGGGCGAAGAGCCAGGTGAGCTCGCGGGTGTGGTGGACCAGGCCGCCGACCCAGTGCCGAAACGCGGCGGACCAGTGGCCGGGCGCCGCGTCGTCCCACCCGCGCGGCTGCTCGCCGGTGGAATCCCAGAGACTCGAGTGGATGTGACACGACGAGCCGCTCTGATCGATGTCGTACTTCGCCATGAACGTGATCGACCGGCCCGCCAGCCCGGCGATCTCCTTCGCGCCGTTCTTGTACACCACGTGTCGATCGGCCATCTCGAGCGCGTCGGCGTACTCCAGGTTGATCTCGTGCTGGCCGGGCCCCGCCTCGCCCTTCGAGAACTCGACGGGGACGCCGGCCGCGTCCATCCCGTTGCGGATGGCGCGGATCACGTACTCGTCACGGGTGGACTGCAAGACGTGGTAGTCCTGCACGTACGGCGCGTGGTACCCGAGCTCGTCGTAGTGCTTCGCCCGAGCCTCCTCGTAGGAGTCGCGGAACAGGTAGAACTCCAGCTCGGATCCGCACTTCACCGTGAGCCCTTCGGCCGCGGCGCGCGCCAGCTGCTCGCGCAGCACCTGGCGCGGCGACACCGCGACGGGCGTGCCGTCCCCGTCGACGAGGTCGCAGAGGACGAGCGCCGTCCGCTCGAGCCAGGGAAGATGCCGCAGCGTCGCCAGGTCGGGGCGACACGAGACGTCGCCGTAGCCCTGATCCCAGCTCGCGAAGCGGTAGCCGGGGAGTGGCGTCATGTCGACATCGACGGCGAGCAGGTAGCTGCACGCCTCGACACCGGCCGCGAGCACCCGATCGAGGAAGAAGCGGCCCGTCACCCGCTTGCCGACGAGGCGACCCTGCAGGTCCGTGAAGGCGACCACGACGGTGTCGATGTCGCCGCTCGCGATCGCCTGCTCGAGCGTCGTGACGTCGAACTCTGCTCGGTCCACGGTCGCCCTCCCGCCCCCATCCTGTCACCGCGCGCGGTGATGCCCGGCTACTCCGGGGTCACGTACGCCGCGCTGATCCCGCCGTCGATCACCAGCGCGGTCCCGGTGATGAACGATGCGTCGTCCGAGGCGAGGAACAGCGCGGCGCGGGCGACCTCGTCCGCCCGTCCCGGACGCCCCATCGGAATGTGCACCAACCTCCGACGCGCCCAGTCCGGGTCATCGAGCAGCTCGGCGAGCAGCGGCGTCTCGATCGGCCCGGGGCAGAGCGCGTTCACGCGAATGTCACGGCGCGCGTACTCGACGGCCAGTTCCCGGGTCAGGGACAGCACGCCTCCTTTGCTCGCGGTGTAGGCGATCTGGGGTGTGGCCGAGCCCATCAGCGCGACGAGCGAGGAGACGTTCACGATTGCCCCGCCACCGGAGTCGAGCATCGCGGGAATCCCGTACCGGCAGCCCAGCCAGACACCCTTGAGGTTCACCTCCATCACTCGGTCCCACGTCGACTCGGGCGTGTCGGTCGCCCCGGCGTCCTCCGGCGGGAAGATCCCCGCGTTGTTGTAGAGGATGTGCAGCGCGCCGTACCGCTGCACCGCTGCCGCGACCATCGCCTCGGCCTGTGCGGCGTCGGCGACGTCGACCGGCACGAACGTGGCGTCGTGTCCGTCCGTCGTGATGGACTCCACCGTCGCCTGGCCGGCGGCTTCGACCGCGTCCGCGACGACGACGCGCGCGCCCTCGCGCGCGAACAGGCGGGCCGCGGCGCGCCCCATCCCGTTCCCTGCGCCGGTGATCAGTGCCACTCGCCCGTCGAGGCGGCCGTCGTTGCCCACACCCGTATGCTGCCCGCGGTGAGGGACGAGCGTCATCCGGCGGGCGCGAGGGCAGGGGAGCAGCAGGGCCCGTGACCCGACGCGTCGGCGTGTCCGTCACCGTCTCGGGCCTGTCACGCCTCTTCGGCGGCGATCTGGCCGGCGTCGTCGACGCCGCCCGGGCCGCGGACGCGGCCGGCGTCGACCAGCTCGTGCTGACCGACCACGTCGCGATCGGGCCGCGCACGGACCGCTACCCGTTCGGCACGTTCCCGTACCCGCCGGAGGAGCCCTGGCTCGAGCCGCTCACCACGCTCGCGGCGATCGCCGGCGCGACCGAGCGCGTGCGGCTCGGGACCGGCGTCCTCGTCGCGCCGCTCCGGCCGGCCGTGGTGCTCGCCAAGACGGCCGCCACCCTCGACGTGCTGTCCCGCGGTCGCCTCGATCTCGGCGTCGGGACGGGCTGGCAGCGCGAGGAGTTCACCGACCCGGGGCAGCCGTTCGTCGGGCGGGCGGCGCGCCTCGACGACACGATCCGCGCGTGCCGCGCGCTGTGGAACGAGTCGCCGCCCGTGTCGTTCTCGTCGCCGACCGTGAGCTTCGAGGGACTCTGGTGCGAGCCCCGCCCGATCCAGCGCGGTGGCATCCCCGTCGGCTTCGGCGGGGGCCCCACGGACGCGACCGCCCAGCGCATCGCCGAGCTCGGCGACGGGTGGCTCCCCGTGGGCGTCCGCCCGCACGACGAGCTCCGCGAGGGGATCGAGCGGATCCGCGCCGCGTACCGGGCCGCCGGCCGCGACCCCGCGACCCTCACCGTGCGGGCCGGCGTCGCGGTCGCGACGCGCGACGACGGCCGCCCCGACCTCGACCGCACCTTCGCGGGCGTCGACGAGCTCGCCGCGCTCGGCGTGACCCTCGTGTCGGTCGCACTCGGCCGGTTCCTCCGGGACGGTACCGACGTCGCGCCGTTTCTCCGCGACGTGGGCGCGGCGTTCTCGTAGCGCGCGGCGCCTACCCTCGACCGATGCCTCGACCCCGCGCCCTGGCGCTGCTCGCCGCGATCGCGACTCTTGTCGCACTGCCGGCCGGCGCGGGCGCGGCCACGACGTCGAGCGCGTCGTCGACGCTGCACTGGACCTCCTGCGACCGCACCTTCCAGTGCGCGCACCTGCGCGTCCCGCTCGACGACAGCCAGCCCACCGGGCCGACCATCACCCTCGCCCTGGCCCGGCTCCCGGCGAAGGGCCCGGGCAAGCGCCTCGGCTCGCTGCTCGTCAACCCAGGTGGCCCCGGGGCCTCCGGCGTGCAGTTCGTCGAGCAGAGCGCGACGACGCTGCCCGCCGCCATCCGTGCCCGGTTCGACATCGTCGGCTGGGACCCGCGCGGCGTCGGCGGGAGCGCGCCGGTCAGCTGCACGTCGAACCTCGACTCGTACTACGACCTCGACTTCGCGCCCCAGACCGACGTCGAGCGCCAGGCGCTCGACGCCGGCGTGCAGGCGCTCGTCAACGAGTGCCAGGCGAAGAACGCTGCCGACCTGCCCTACCTGTCGAGCGAGCGCACCGCCGGGGACATGGACCGGATTCGGGCCGCGCTCGGCGACCCGAAGCTCAGCTACCTCGGGTTCTCGTACGGGACCTATCTCGGGTCGCTGTACGCGGACCGGTTCCCGACGCACATCCGCGCGATGGTCCTCGACGGCGCGGTCGATCCCGCGCTGAGCGCCGCCGACCAGCAGATCCAGCAAGCCGTGGGCTTCGAGCAGGACCTCGACATGTTCCTGCAATCGTGCTCCGCCGACACGACCTGCGCCTTCCACAGCAACGGGGACGCCGGCGCGGCCTACGACCAGCTCCGCGCCCAGCTCGATCACACGACGCTGCCCGCCGTCGACGCGGGGAAGGGCCGCAGCCTCGACGGCACCGAGTTCGACATCGGCGTGACGCAGTTCCTGTACGCCGGCAAGACGGCCTGGCCCTCGCTGGGGCAGTCCCTCGAGGCGGCGGCGAAGGGCGACGGCTCCGCGCTGCTGATGTCGTCGGACCAGTACACGGGGCGCAGCCCCAACGGCACGTACGACCAGAGCCTCGAGTCGTTCCTCGCCATCGGGTGCCTCGACGGGCCCGACGTCGGGGGCCTCGCCGGGCTGAGCGCCATCGAGGCCCAGGCGGCGCAGGCCGCGCCGCGTCTGGGCGCGTCGGTGGTGAACAACAGCCTGGCGTGCGCGGTGTGGCCCGTCCCGGTGCAGGCTGCGGCTGTCCCGCACGCTGTCGGGGCGCCGCCGATCGTCGTCGTCGGCAACACGAACGACCCGGCGACCCCGTACGCGTGGGCGCAGGGCCTCGCCCACGAGCTGAGCTCGGCGGTGCTCCTGACCGTGAACAGCGACCAGCACACCGCGTACGCGTCCGGCAACAGCTGCGTCGACGCCGCCGTGAACCGCTACCTCCTGTCACTCACCCCGCCGGCGGCCGGCACCCACTGCTGAGCGCGAGCGGCGCACCGTGGGACGGTCGTGCCGCGTGAGGCGTACGCTCCCGCGCCCATGGACCTGCGTCTCTCCGACTCGGACGACGCGTTCCGCGCCCGGCTGCGCGACTGGCTGGCGCGCACGCTCCCGGAGCTGCCGACGCCCCCGGCGCGGGACGACTGGCCTGGGCGGGTCCGCTTCGACACGGACTGGCAGCGTCGGCTCTTCGAGGCCGGGTACGCCGGGCTGAGCTGGCCGGCGGCGTACGGCGGCCAGGACGCCGCGCCGAGCGAGCAGCTGCTGTTCCTCGAGGAGACCACGCGGGCCGAGGCGCCCTACGTCGGCGTGAACTTCGTCGGCACCCTCCACGCCGGCCCGACGCTCATCGCCGAGGGCACCGACGAGCAGAAGGCCGCGCACCTGCCGCGCATCTTGCGCGGGGAAGAGGTGTGGTGCCAGTGCTTCTCCGAGCCCGAGGCCGGGTCGGACCTCGCCGGGTTACGGACGCGGGCGGTGCGCGACGGCGACGACTACGTCGTCAGCGGCCAGAAGATCTGGTGCTCGTTCGGACACGTCGGCGAGTACGGCGAGCTGCTCGCCCGCACCGACCCCGACGCCCCGAAGCACCGCGGCATCTCGTGGCTCATCCTCCCGATGGACCTGCCCGGGATCGAGGTGCGGCCCATCGAGACGCTGCTCGGCTCGTCGGAGTTCTGCGAGGTGTTCCTGGACGAGGTGCGCGTGCCCGTCTCGAACCGGGTCGGCGCCGAGCACGACGGCTGGCGCGTCACCAACGTCACCCTCTCCTTCGAGCGCGGCACGGCCTTCGTGAGCGAGATGGTCGACGCCCGCCGCCTCGCCGAGGAGCTCCGCGCCCACGTCAGCGGCTCCGCCGAGCGACGCGAGCTGGGTCACGTGCTCGCCCAGCTCGACGCGCTGTGGGCGCTGACGATCCGCAACGTCACCCAGTCGAGCCGGGGCGCCACCGGGCCGGGTGCGCTCATGTTCAAGCTGGCCTACACGGACGCCCGCGACCGGCTCGGTGAGCTGTCGATGCGGGTGCTCGGGCGCGGCGCGTTCGACGTGCACGACTACCGCGTCGAGGAGCGGCTCCGCACCTTGTCGCTGCCGATCGCGGCGGGGACGTCGCAGGTGCAGCGCAACATCATCGGCGAGCGCCTCCTCGGGCTCCCGCGCGAGCAGCCCTGGGACGGTGCCGCCACCCGGAGCGCAGCCCGATGAACTTCGACCTCTCCGACGACCAGGTCGCGCTGCGCGACGCGATCCGTCGGCGCTGCCAGGAGCGCTTCGACTCGACCCGGGTGCGCGCCGGCTTCGACGCCGCCATGTTCGCCGAGCTCGCCGACGCGGGCGTCTTCTCCCTCCGGGCCGACGGGTTCGGGTGGGCCGACGCGTCCCTCGTGTTCCAGGAGCTCGGGCGCGCGCTGGTGCCAGGGCCGCTCGTCTGGTCCCACCTCGCGCACGGGGTCGTCGACGGCGTCGCCGGCGGAGTGGAGCGCCCCCCGGCGGGTCAGGCTGTCCTCGTGGAGCACCTCGAGCACCTTGACACGCTTGTCGTGCTCGGCGATGACGGCGTCGCCACGGTGCCCGCCGACGCGCTGCGCGGTGCGGTCCCGCTCGACTGGCCACTCGACCCGCTGACCCCCCTTCACCGTGCCGAGGCGCTGCCCGACACCACGCCCGTCGCCGACGCGGCGACGGCGCGCACGTGGCGCCAGGCCGGCGCGGTGCTCGTCGCCGCCTACCAGGCCGGGATGGCGCAGGCCTGCGCCGAGCACGCCACGGAGTACGGGCTGGCGCGACACCAGTTCAACCGGCCGGTCGGCTCGTTCCAAGCGGTGAAGCACCTGCTCGCCGACCTGGCGGTGCGCGCCGAAGTCGCCCGCGCCGCCGTCGATTCCGCCGCGTGTCATCTCGACGATCCCGAGATCGGTGACGTCGACCGCGCCGTGCGCGCCGCGAAGTGCCTCGCCGGGGAGGCGGCGCTCGCCAACGCGAAGGGCTCGCTGCAGGTGCACGGGGGGATCGGCTTCACGTGGGAGGTCGACGTGCACCTCTTCCTGAAGCGGGCCTGGCTGCTGAACACCGCGTTCGGGAGCCCGGACGAGCACGCGGAGGCGCTCGCGTCATGACCGGCTGGGAGCCGCTGCTCGACGACCTCGCCGCCCGCCGCGACGCGGCGCGGGCGATGGGCGGCCCGGAGCGCCTCGAGGCGCACCGCCGCGGTGGGCGCCTCGACGCCCGGGCGCGCCTCGACGCGCTCTTCGACGCCGGCACGTTCGTGGAGCTCGGCACCCTCGTCGGGTCGGTGCACCGTGGCGTCACCCCGCCGGTGCCCGCCGACGGGCTCGTCGCGGGGCACGGCCTCGTCGACGGCCGGCCGGTCCTGGCCGGCGCCGAGGACTTCACGGTCATGGGCGGCTCGATCGGGCACGGCACTGGCGCGAAGCGCCACCGCCTGGCCGACCTGGCGCGCCAGGAGCGCGTGCCGCTCGTGCTGTGCCTCGAGGGTGCGGGCGCGCGGGCGCAGAACGCGTTCGAGCGGCGCGGGCGCAGCCCGAACGACCTGCAGGCGCTCGCGCGCCTCAGCGGGCTCGTGCCGACCGTCGCCGTGGTGCTCGGCGCGTCTGCGGGCCACGGCGCGCTCGCCGCGCCGCTCATGGACCTCGTCGTGATGGTCGAGGGCGCGGCGCTGTTCGCCGCCGGGCCGCCGCTCGTCCAGGCGGCGATGGGCGAGACGGTCACCAAGGAGGAGCTCGGCGGCACCGCGATCCACACCACCGTGAGTGGCGTCGCGCACAACACGGCACCCGACGACCGCGCCGCGCTCGAGCTCGCCCGCCGCTATCTCCAGTACTTCCCGTCGAACGCGTGGCAGACCCCGCCAGCGCTCGGCGGCGACGACACGGGATCCCGCCCTCTCGACGGGCTCGCCGCGCTGCTGCCCGCCGACCCGCGGCGCGGCTACGACGTGCGCCCCGTCGTCGAGCTGATCTTCGACCGCGGCTCGGTCCTGGAGGTCGAGCCCGCGCACGGCCGCACCGTCGTGACCGCGCTCGCCGGCCTCGGCGGTGCGGCGGTGGCGGTCGTCGCCAACCAGCCGGCCGTGAAGGCCGGCGCGATCGACGCCGAGGGCGCCGACAAGGCGGCGCACTTCCTCGGCGTCGCCGGTGCCTTCCATCTCCCCGTCGTGTTCCTCGCGGACAACCCGGGCGTGCTCGCGGGCAGCGCGGCCGAGCGGTCCGGGATCCTGCGCCACTCGGCGCGGATGTACGCCGCCCAGGCCCGGCTGGCCGCGGCGAAGCTGCACGTCACGCTGCGCAAGGCGTACGGCTTCGGCAGCTCGCTCATGGCCATGAACCCCTTCGACGACCAGACCATCACGCTGGCGCTGCCCGGCGCGCGCCTGGGCGCGATGCCGGCCGCCGGCGGCGCCGAGGCCGCCGGGGTCGACGGCGACACGAAGGCGGTGCTCGAGCATGCCGAGCTCGGCGGCGCGTACCACGCTGCCGACACGATGAGCTACGACGAGGTCGTCGCCCCCGTCGAGCTGCGCGACGCCCTACTCGCCGCGCTGCGGCTCAGCGCGGCACGCCGGGCCCTGCCGGTCCGGCCATCCCGCCATCCTGGGGTGCTGCCCTAAGCGGGCAGGGTCACGAAAGTCGGCTCGATCACGACGTCGGTGCGCAGGCTGTTCGCGATGTAGCACTCGCGGTGCGCGACCTCGGTCAGGTGGGACAGGCGCGCCGGCGCCACGTCGCCGCGGATCGTGATCCGGGGCCGCAGCAGGATGCGGGTCACACGTGTCGGCCGGTCGTCCTCGAGGATCCAACCCGCGGCGTCGTCGGCGTACTCGAGCACGTCGATGCGAGCGCGGCTGGCGACCGCCAGGAACGACAGCAGCTGGCACGACGCCGCCGCGGCGACGAGCAGCAGCTCGGGGTTCACGAGCCGGGCGTCGCCCCGGAACGCCGGGTCGGCCGACATCGTGACGGTCGCGTCGGCCGGCGGCATCGTCACCGTGTGGGCGCGGGCGTACGCGTCGTAGCCCACCCCCGTCGAGCCCCGCCAGGCGCACGTGGCGCGGTAGTGGTGCTCGTCACCCACCGTTTCTCCTCCCGCTCTCGTCGGTATTGGGTCAATTTGGGTATTCGCCGTGTCATAGGTGGTGTTTAGGTTTTGCGGTGATGCCGCGGTGTCGGACGTTTCGGTTCTTGTTGAGTCCGACGGTGCGCCAGCGCGCCGCGTTGGACACCCTGGTGGGGTTGCAGTGCGAGCTGTATAACGCGGCGCTGGAGGAGCGCCGGGGGGCATGGCGTTGGGAGCGCCGCTCGGTGTCTTACATCGAGCAGTGTCGCAGCCTGACTGAGTTGCGTGCGTCGCGCCCTGAGGTGCTGGCCTGTGGTGTGACGGTGTGTCGGGGCACGCTCAAGCGTCTCGACTGGGCGTTCGCCGGGTTCTTTCGTCGCTGCCGGGCGGGAGAGCGTCCGGGGTTCCCGCGTTTTCGGCCCCGGAGCCGCTGGGACTCTCTCCAGTATGAGGACGGGTGCGGCTGGGGTCTCGACGCCTCGTCTCGGCGGCTGCGCCTGTGCGGCATCGGACACATCAAGGTGCGCCTGCATCGTCCGGTCCGCGGGACGCCCAAGGCCATCACCGTGCGTCGAGAAGGCCGACGCTGGTGGGTGAGCGTCCGCTGCGTCGACGTGCCCGCCGAGCCTCTCGGGCCGACGGGCCACCAGGTCGGCATCGACCTAGGCGTCGGGGTCCTCGTCGCCACCAGTGACGGGGTCCTGCACACCAACCCTCGCCACGGCCAGCGGGGCGCCCAGCGCCTGGCCCGGGCTCAGCGAGACCTGGCCACCACACAGCGCGGCTCAAATCATCGCCGCCGGGCCCGGGAGCGGGTCGCGGCCGCGCACCGCTACATCCGGGACTGTCGCACGAACGACGCCCATCGGCTCTCGAGGCGCCTGGTCAACGACTACGACGTCATCGTGCACGAACACCTGGCGATCCCAAACTTGGTGCGTCGTCCCGCGCCCCGACCCGACGGGACCGGCGGCTACCAGCGAAACGGTGCCGCCGCCAAGCAAGGTTTGAACCGTTGTATCCAAGATGCTGGGTGGGGACAGCTCCTCGCGATGATCTCGTACAAGGCTGAGAGCGCCGGTCGAGTCGTTGTCGCGGTGGACCCCCGCAACACCAGCCGAACGTGTGCCGATTGTGGGCACGTCTCGGCTGGGAACCGGCGCGGCGCCGTGTTCAAGTGCCAGGCGTGTGGGCATGAAGCCCACGCCGACACGAACGCGGCCCGCAACATCCTCCGGGCCGGTAGGGCCCAGCAGCACCACGCTGCGCAGGGTCGAAACTGACTCACTACCCTCCCCATCGTGGCAGCGTCGCGCGAGGACCACGGGCTCACGCACGTCGCGCTGCCGGTCGCCGACGCGGCGCGCAGCATCGCCTTCTACGAGCAGCTCGCCGACATGACGGTCGTGCACGCCCGGGTCGACCCGTCGACGGGTGCCACGGTGGCGTGGCTGAGCGACCTCACCCGGCCGTTCGTCGTCGTCCTGATCGAGACGACGGTCACGCACCACTTGGGCGGCTTCGCGCACCTCGGCGTCGGCTGTGCGAGCCGTGACGAGGTCGACGCCCGCTGCGCCGCAGCGCGCAGCGCAGGCCACGAGGTGTTCGGCCCCGCCGACGACGGCCCGCCCGTCGGCTACTGGGCGATCATCGCCGACCCCGACGGGCACAACCTCGAGCTGTCCTACGGGCAGGAGGTGGCGTTCACCGTGGCGCAGCACCCGGCCGAGGACGCCAGCACGGGCTGACGGCTCGCGTCCGTCCAGCGCCTGGGTAGGGTTCGCCCTCCATGTCCGAGGTGCGCGCGACCACCACCGTCCTCGACGCGCTCGCCGGCCGGCTCGCCCGCGACCCCGACGGGCCGTACCTCGACTTCGAGGGCCGCGGCCTCACCGCCGCCGAGGCGGACGCGCTGAGCGGCCGGATGGCCGCGGCGCTCGCCGACCTCGGCCTCCGGGCGGGCGACCGGGTGGCCACGCTGCTCGAGAACGGGCCGGAGCAGGTCCTGTCGTTCTTCGCGGCGCTCAAGCTCGGCGCCGTCCAGGTGCCCATCAACACCGCCTACAAGGGCGACTTCCTCCGCCACCAGCTCGTCGACTCGGGCGCACGCGTCCTCGTCGTGCAGGGCGACTTCGCCAGCCGGGTCGCTGCGCTCGACCCACTGCCGCCCGACCTCCGCGCCGTCGTGGCCGTCGGGACACCCGACGCCGCGATCGTCGGCGCGCCCGTCCACGACTGGGACGCGGTGCTGGCCCGCATTCCCGAGCCTGCGCCCGCGGTGCCCGTCGGGCCGGCCGACCTGGCGTGCTTCATCTACACCGCGGGGACCACCGGCCCGTCGAAGGGCTGCATGCTGTCGCAGCACTACATCGTGTGCCTGGCGGAGCAGATCGGCCGCGCCTGGCAGCGCCGGCCCGACGACGTCGTCCTCACGCCGCTGCCGCTCTTCCACTTCAACGCGATCTCGGTGTGCGTGGTGGGCACCCTGCTCACCGGCGGCAGCGCGAGCATCGCCCGGCGGTTCTCGGTCTCGCGCTTCTGGCCCGAGGTGCGCCGGACCGGAGCGACGATGGTGTCGCTGCTCGGCTCGCTCGCCATCCTCATCGCCGACGCACCCGACCATCCCGACCAGGCTGGGCACCGGCTGCGGCTCTGCGCGGCCGCGCCGATCCCGCCGGCCATCGACGTCATCTGGCGGGAGCGCTTCGGCTGCGCCACATTCAGCGGCGGGTATGGGCTGACCGAGGCGTCGCTCATCTCCATGCTCCCCGCCGGTGAGGAGAACAAGCCGGGTGCGGCCGGCAAGCCCAACGACCACGAGTTCGAGGTCACGCTCGTCGACGACGACGACGCGGCGGTCCCGGTGGGGGAGACGGGCGAGATCGTGTGCCGGCCGCGCCGGCCGAATGTGATGTTCGCCGGTTACTGGCGCCGCCCCGAGGAGACCCTCGCCGTGCTGCGCAACCTCTGGTTCCACACCGGCGACCTCGGCCGCCTCGACGAGGACGGCTTCCTCTACTTCGTCGACCGCAAGAAGGACTACCTGCGGCGACGGGGCGAGAACGTCTCCAGCTTCGAGATGGAGCGGATCTTCCACGGCCACGACGCCGTGCAGGATGTCGCCGTGCACTCCGTCCCGAGCGAAGTCGGCGAGGACGAGGTGAAGGTCACCGTCGTGCTCGTCGACGGCGCGGCGGTCACCGAGGAGGAGCTCTGCCGCTGGGCCATCGACCACGTCCCGTACTTCGCGGTGCCCCGCTACGTGGAGTTCCGGGACGACCTGCCCCGCAACCCGGTCGGCCGGGTGCTCAAGTACCAGCTGCGCGACGACGGGGTCACGCCCGCCACCTGGGACCGCGAGGCCGCAGGGCTGCGGTTCGAGCGGCGTTGATCGCTAGGGTTCGGCCCAGAGGAGGGAGGTGACGCGATGGCGAGCGAGGGACTCCACGAGGCCGCCGAACTGCTGAGCGAGGCGACCATCGACCGCCACCGGGCGATCACCTCCGTCATGGAGGAGCTGGCCGCGGTCGACTGGTACGACCAGCGGGTCGAGGCCACCGACGACAGCACGCTCGCGCAGGTGCTCGCCCACAACCGGGACGAGGAGAAGGAGCACGCGGCGATGACCCTCGAGTGGCTGCGCCGCCGGGACCCCGTCCTCGAGCGCCACCTCCGCACCTATCTCTTCACCGACGACTCGATCGTCGCCGAGGAGGCCGCGAGCAGCGACCTCGGCGCCGACCCGTCGCTCGGCATCGGCAGCCTCCGGGGAGCGACACCGTGAACCATCTCTTCCGCGACCTTGCGCCCATCTCCGAGGCGGCCTGGTCGGAGATCGAGACCGAGGCCCGCCGCTCCCTCGAGAACTTCCTCGGCGCCCGCAAGCTCGTCGACTTCACCGGGCCGCACGGATGGGAGGCCTCCGCCCTCTCGCTCGGCACGATCGAGGCGCTGCCCGCCGGCCCGGTCGACGGCGTCGAGAGCGCCCGTCGGCAGGTGCAGCCCTACGTCGAGCTGCGCGCCCGGTTCGCGCTGCAGCGCACCGAGCTCGACGCGATCGACCGGGGCCACACCTCGCCGGACCTCGGCCCCGTCACCGACGCGGCGCGCGCCATCGCGCTCGCCGAGGACCACGTGGTGTTCCGCGGCTACGACGACGCCGGCATGACCGGGGTCGCCGAGGCGTCGCCGCACCCCGCCGTCGAGCTCGGCGACCGGTTCGGCGACTACCCGCGCTGGGTGGCGATGGCCGTGGCGCGCCTGCGCGACGCGGGCGTCGAGGGGCCCTACGGCGTCGGGCTCGGGCCGCGCTGCTACGCCGGCATCCTCGAGACGACCGAGGACGGCGGCTACCCGATCCTGGAGCGGCTCCGGCTCATCCTCGGCGGACCGGTCGTGTACGCGCCCGCCGTCGACGGCGCCGTCGTGCTCAGCCTGCGCGGCGAGGACTTCGAGCTGTCGTGCGGCGAGGACCTCTCCATCGGCTTCGACCACGCCGACGCCGCCCAGGTCTGGCTCTACCTCGAGGAGAGCCTCGCCTTCCACGCGCACAGCCCCGAAGCGGCCGTGCCGCTGCGCTACCCGTAGTTCACGCGCGCCGCAGCACCCAGATCTGCTCGGCCGGCCAGCGGCGGGCCCAGCGGCGCGGCACGAGGTCGTAGGTCGTCGTGGCGTCGGAAGACGGTCGCAGCTCGACGAGGTCCTCGACGGCGAGCCCGTGCACCCGGAACAGGCGGAGCCACTCGCCGTAGGGGAGCTGGAAGTCGACGGTGCCCTCGCCGCTGTCGAAGCACCGCATCCCGAAGTAGTCGGCGTGCAGGCGCACGTCCTGGCGCTCACGCCGCCAGTCGTACGTGAGGTACAGCCACGCCGTCGTGTGACAGAACACGACGCGCCCACCGGGCGCGTGTGAGCCGCGCGACCTCGGGGACCGACGCCGCCGGATCACAGAACGACATCGCGCCGTGATCGCAGAAGACGAGATCGAAGCGCGCGTCGGGAAACGGCGTCGCCTCGCCGCTCGCCGCGACGAGCGGGAACGTGACACCGTGCTCGGCCTGGAGTCGGCGGGCGTGGCGCAACTGGGCCCGCGACTGGTCGAGCCCGACCACCGCCGCGCCGTCGCCGATGAGCGCGATCGACCACTGCGCTGCCCCGCAGCCGTACTCGAGCACGTCGAGACCGGCCACCGGACCGAGGACGTGCAGCTCCGACTCCGGGATGCGGAACGTGCCCCACGCACGGACCCGCTCGCTCGTCAGGTCGGCGGCATGCGCCGCCTGGTAGTCGTCAGCGTCGGCGTCCCAGAACGCCCGGTTGCGCTCGCTCGTGCCCGCCGCTCAACCCTTGTCGTCGAGGAGGTGCTCACGGTCGCCGCGCCCGCGGTTCCACTCGTCGAAGAACGCCGTCCACGCCCGTCGGGCCGCCGGGGCGGCGGCGCTCACGCTGCTCTGCAGCTGGTCGACGAGGGCCTGGACCTGCGCACCGACGTCGTTCACCGCCTTGTCCGCCTGGCGGGCCGCGGTCTTCCACTTGCCCTGCCCCGACTTGGACGCCTGCGTCGAGCTGCGCCCTCGCCTTGGCCTGGGCCTCCTGCACCTTCACGATCGCCGCCTGGATGCGCTCCTTCGCGGTGCCCTGCGCCTGGTCGGCCTGGGCCCGCAGCTCGTCGAGCCGGGGCTGCATCCCGTCGAGCGTCGCACGGGCCTTCGCGAGGTAGTCGTCCATCGTGCTCATCGTGGGCGAGCCTACGTCGCGGCCCGGGCGCGATCGACGAGGAGCGCCGTCACGAGCTCGGGGCGGGAGAAGAAGGGGGAGTGGCTCGTCGGCCACTCGACGACGGTCCCGGCGCGGGCGGCGAAGGCCCGCTGCAACCCGGGCGGGATGGCCCGGTCCTCGGTGCAGAGCGCGTAGGTGGTCGGGGCGTCACGCCAGGCGGCGCCCGTCGCCGGCGCCTGGAGCGAGTCCATCCGCTGCGAGTCGAGCAGCGTGAGCGCCCGCGCCACGTCGTCCGCCGGGCAGTCGTGGTACAGCACCTCGGCCGCGATGTCCGGATCGAGCGTCATCGTCCCGTCGTCGGCCATGCGCATCCCGCTCGTGAGGGCCGTCGCGTCGACCGATTCGACGGCCGTCACCGACGCGGTGCACGACTCGCCGGCGTCGAGCACGATCGCGCACACGTACACGAGGTGGCGGAGCGCCGGATGGCCCGCCGCGCCCTCGCTGATGACCGCGCCCCCGTAGGAGTGGCCGCACACCACGGCGTCCTCGAGCCCGTCGAGCACCTCACGCAGCGCCGCGGCGTCGACCGTCAGGTCGCCGAGCACCGCGTCGCTCGAGCCGTGCCCGGGCAGGTCGATCGCCACGACCGGAATGTCCTCGGCGCGGAGCTGCTCGACCACGCGGTCCCAGCACCAGGCCCCGTGCCACGCGCCGTGCACGAGCACCACGGTCGCCGCCACGGCGTCAGACTACGGGGCCGATCGGGAGCGCGCCGATGCCCACCATGCCCAGGTCTGATCGCAACGGCGACGCCCCGTGCCGCGATCCCGACCTGATCAGCGTCCGGCTGCTGGCCAACTGGTGCGACAGCCGCACGCTGTGCGACCTGTTCAACCGTATGACGACCGACGGCCGCTACGAGTGGCGCTTCGACGACATGCAGGGCGCCCCTCGGCGCCTCCGCATCAGCTGGGACGACGACGACCCGGACTACTGGGCTGTGCTCAACGCCCCGCCGCCGGGCGAGCCTGTCGCGCTCGATCCCGCGCGCACGATCGTCTTCCCCATGGAGCCTCTCATGTGGGCCGAGACGATGCGGGAGCGGTGGGGCGCCTGGGCGTCACCGAGCCCGCGCTCGTACCTGCAGGTGCGGGACCATCGCCGATACCGCAACTCGTGCGACTGGTGGGTCGGCCTGACCTACGGCGAGCTCCGCGACGGGCCGAGCCCGAAGAAGGACCGCACGATGGCGGCCTGCGTCTCCGAGAAGTACTTCGACCCGGGCCATCGCCGACGCGTCGACTTCCTCCACGTCCTCGACGATGCCGACCTCGACCTCGACATCTACGGCGCCGAGAGCCACGGCTACCACCGCTGGCGACCGGGGCCGCCGCTGCACGACAAGCGTGCCTGCTTGCTGCCGTACCGGTACTACTTCGACGCGGAGAACAACGCGACGCCGAACTTCTACACCGAGAAGATCGTCGACTGTCTCCTCGCTGAGACGCTGTGCTTCTACTGGGGCTGCCCGAACCTCGAGTCGTTCTTCGATCCGAGGGCCTTCATCCGCCTCGAGCTCGACGACTACGACACCGACCTGCGCCGCATCCGCGATGCGATCGCTGCCGACGAGTGGCGCCAGCGGTTGCCGTTCATCCAGGCCGAGAAGGAGCGGATCCTCCACGACTACCAGTTCTTCCCGACGATCGCCCGCGTGCTCGACCCCGCGCGACGCGGGCGGCACTGGCACGTCGGCGCCGACGACGCGGGATTCGTGGCGCGCTGGGTCGACGATCAGCGGGCGGGCACGTTCGTCGAGCTCTCCGAGCGCCGCGACGAGCCGAGCCGAAGCGAGACGCTCGACGTCGAGCGGCGGCTCGACTGGACCGGCCTGTGTCTTGAGGCGGACTCGGGACGCGCCGATGCGGCCCGCGGGATCCGCGACTGCATTGTCGCGACCGACGCGGATCCGGCCGAGCCCATCGAGGCGGTCCTCGTCCGCAACGGCGTTCCGTCGCGCGCGATCGACTGGCTGAACATCGCCATCGCCGAGCCGTCGGCGCTGCTCCGTCCCGGTGGCCGGCTCGACCCCGCGCGAGTGCGGGCGAACCTCATCTCGCTCCCGCTCGCCGGTGACGACGAGCGCGAACGGTGCGCGGTCGAGCTCACGGCGCACGGATACGAGCGGCCGGACGCTTCGTCGCCCGCGACCCTTGTGCGTCGAGCTCGCGACGAGGTCTACGGCTTCTACCACCTCTGCACGATCAACACCTGGCGTGACGTGCTCGCCGAGCAGGCCGCCGCCTGGGACGACTCCGGGCTCCTCGATGCCACCACCCAGGTAATGGTCTCGGTCGTCGGACCTAACACGGACGAGGCGACGGTCTTGCTCGACTACCTGCTCGGAGCGAAGCTGCAGGTTGTCCACCGGACAGCGGATGCCTCGCGCTTCGAGCGCCCGATCCTGGAGCACGCCCGCCGCTTCAGCGAGCACAAGGAGCCACTCGCACGCGCCGTCTGGTACATGCACGCGAAGGGCGTCTCGGCCCCGCACTGGTCCAACCCGCACGTCGCGGCCTGGCGCCGCCTGATGCAGCACTTCGTGTGCGACGAGTGGCGGCGCTGCCTCGATGCCCTCCGCCACCACGACGCGTGCGGTGTCAACTGGCAAACCGCACCCGGGCCGCATTTCAGCGGCAACTTCTGGTGGGCCACGCCGCGCTACCTTTCGACGCTCCCAGCAACGATCGGCCCACAGCCCTTTGACCCGGAGGGGTGGATCGGTACGAACCAGCCGCACGTCGCATGCCTGCACGAGAGCGGCGTGGACCACTACGTGACGCCCTACCCGCCCGAGCGGTATCGATCGCCGGCGGCGGCGCTGACCGCCTCGTGATGCCCGACCCATCTCTCGCGCCGCGCCCGACGATCTGCCTCAACATGATCGTACGAAACGAGGCCCACATCGTCCGCGAGGTGCTGACCGACGTCGCGCCCCTGATCGATACCTGGGTGGTCGTCGATACGGGCTCGACGGATGGGACGCAGGAGGTCATCACCGGCTTCCTCGAAGCGCGTGGCATCGCCGGTGCCTTGTACGAGCGGCCGTGGCGCGACTTCGGGACCAATCGCACCGAGGCGCTCGCGTTGTGTGCCGGACGGGCCGACTACGCGTGGGCGATCGACGCCGACGATCGGGTTGTCGGCGACCTCGATCTCTCCGAGCTGGGCGCCGACTCGTACCTCCTGCGCTACGGCGACGACTTCACGTACTGGCGGAAGCAGGTCTTCCGTACCTCGCTGCGCTGGCGCTACGAGGGCCGGGTGCACGAGTACCCCGTCTGTCTCGACACCGCGACGGAGCGACGCCTCGACGGCCGCTACCACGTCGAGTCGCGTCGCCTCGGGGACCGCAGCCGTGCGGCCGACAAGTACGCCCGCGACTGCGCGCTGCTCGAGGCGGCCGTGAGCGACGACCCGCATGACGCCCGCAGCACCTTTTACCTGGCGCAGAGCTATCGCGACGCGGGCAACGACACGGCGGCGCTCGACTGGTACACGCGCCGGCTGGCGCTCGGCGGATGGCCCGAAGAAGTCTGTTATGCGGGACTCCAGCGCGGCCGGCTCCTCGAGCGGCTCGAACGGCCCTGGGCCGAGGCGCTGGCCGCGTACCTCGATGCCGGGCGCGCACGTCCTGGTCGGGCCGAGCCCCTGTACGAGATCGCTCGCCGCTATCGCACCGACGGTCAGTACCGGCTCGGCTACCTCTTCGCCACCCGCGCCGCCGCGCTCCCATTCCCCGAGGACGACAACCTTTTCGTCGACGCGGACATCTACCGCTGGCGCATCGACGACGAGCGGGCCGTCTGCGCCTATTACGTCGGTCAGATCCACGAGAGCTTTGATCTCTGGACACGGCTCCTGGACAACCCCGCCGTCCCTGAGCCGGACCGCGAGCGGATCCTCAGCAACCGGGACTTCGCCGCGACGCTGATCAAGGACGAGACCCTCGACTATCCGACGACGACCGTGGCCCAGCTGGCGGACCGGGGGGTGAATCCAGCGCCTGAGGTCACGCTCGCCGTAACCAGCTGCCGTCGCCTCCACCTGTTCGAAGCGACGATGAACTCGTTCCTCAACTGCTGCGACGACGTCGATCGGATCGGGCGATGGATCTGCATCGACGACAACTCCTCGCCCGCAGACCGGGCGCGGATGCGCGAGCGCTACCCCTTCTTTGAGTTCGTCTTCAAGGGCCCGGACGAACGGGGCCACGCACAGAGCATCGACCAGCTCCGGTCCCTCGTGACGAGCGAGTACTGGCTACACCTCGAGGACGACTGGCACTTCTTCGTCCGCGACCGGTACGTGTCGAAGGCCATCGCCATTCTCGAGCACGACCCGCGAATCGGGCAGGTGCTGTTCAACCGCAACTACGGCGAGACGCTCGACTGCCGCGCCATCGCCGGCGGGATGGTGCGGTCGACGGACGACGGGGTGCGCTACCGCCTCCACGACTACGCCGCGGGTGATGACGAGCGCGCCGAGACGACGCGCGCGCTCGCACCGGGTGTGCTGTCGAACGCGTGGTGGCCGCACTTCTCGCTCCGACCCTCGATCGTCCGGACAGCAGCCCTTGCCGAGCTCGGCGCCTGCACCGGATCCGCGGGCCACTTCGAGCTGGAGCTCGCGAAGGGGTACACGGCTCGCGGCTCCGCCTCGGCGTTCTTCGATGCGATCAACTGCCTGCATCTCGGCCCGCTCACGTCCGAGCACGCCGCACGCAGCCGTCCGAACGCGTACGACCTGAACGGCGAGCCGCAGTTCGGCGCAGCACCCGTCGCGCGGACGACGCCATCGACGTACCCGGTCGACGACATCGTGGTGATCAGCCTGGAACGGCGCCCCGGGCGGTGGGCGGCGTTCGTGCGGGCAGCGACCGAGCGCGCCGGCCCGGACTTTGTACGTCTCTGCCGCCGCGTCGCGGCGGTCGACGGCGCGTCCCTCGTTCCGACACCGGAGATCGACCGGCTGTTTCACGGCAACGACTTCGGGTCGCGGCGGGGGATGATCGGCTGCGCGCTGAGCCATCTCGCCGCGTGGCGGGCGATCGCCGTGCGCAACGGCGGCCCGGTGCTGATCTTCGAGGACGACGCCCGATTCGCACCGCGTTTCCCCGAGCGTCTCACGAGCCTGGTCGAGGCGCGCCGCGACCGACGGCCCACGCCGACGCTCGTCCTCCTCGGGTACCACCCGTTCCATCCCGCAGAGGACGCGACCGCCGACAGCGAGCCGCAGCTCGAACCGATGGCCTGGAACGACTACCTCGGGGGCGCGTTCGGGTACCTGCTGACGCCCGAGGGCGCCCGCCAGCTCCTGGCCCACGTCGAGCGTGAAGGCGTCCGGCACGGCATCGACCGGGTCATGCAGTACGCCGGGCTGGTGGCGGCACGCAGTGCGCCGCCGATCGTCCACAGTCCCGTCGCCGTCCCGGGCTCGGGCGTCGATTCGGACATCCAGTACGACTTCCAGCCGATCGCGTGAATCACCCGGCCAATTCGTCCGGCGCCGGTACCTCGCTCGTGAGCGAGTGCGCGGTCCCTCGGGGATACAGTCCCCGCGGCCTGGGAGGCGGTGTATGACCGAGACGCCCGACGGGATCCCCCGCGAGATGGGGCCCCGGCTCACCCGGCGCCAGCTGCTCGCCGGCATCGTCGGCACCGGCGCGCTGGTCGTGACGATCGGAGCTCATGCCGGGCTCGGGCCCGCTCGCCGGCCTCGCGGCCGCCCTGTCACAGGGCCAGCCGGGCGGCTCGTTCACGGTGTCGTTCGACTTCGCCTCCGGCGACGCGGTCGTCAACGGGACGACGATCCTGCCGGGCTCGGTCGACGTGACGATCACCGTCCTGGCCTTCCTGAACGGCGTCGCGATGCCCCCGGGAGGTGCTGCGGCGGTCCGTACCGTCACGACGACGACGGCGAGCGACGGGAGCTTCAGCGCGACGCCGACGTTCGCCGGCGCGACGAACGACAACGCGAACCAGTTCGAGATCGCGATCGTCGCCGGCCCCGCACCGGACGGGACGGTGCTCTCGGGTGGCCTTGCGACGCCCACCCCGCCCGTCGGCCCAGCCGGGCCCGCGGGCGCGACCGGGCCCATCGGATCGAGCGGCGAGCCCGGTCCGACCGGTCCCGTCGGCGGCGCCGGCCCGACCGGTGCCACCGGGTCCACCCCGATCACCTTGTTCAGCGTTCCCCCGACGGCACAGGACACGTTCGTCCCGGGCGCGGCGCCCGGCCCGACCGGTCCCGTCGGCCCGGTCGGCCCCACGGGCGCGGTGGGCGTCGTCGGGCCCACGGGCGCGAGCGGGCCCGTCGGTCCGACGGGTGCCACCGGTCCGACCGGCCCGTCGGGGATCATTTCCCTCGGCGCCGCGGGGAGCGCGGCCGCCTCGGGCGGCGTTACCGGTGCGGCCGGCGCGACGGGACCGACCGGCGCGACGGGCCCGGACGGGGCCACGGGAGCGGGGCTCATGGCGGACCGTGTCGCCGGACCGCAGGTCGCCGCGTCCGGCTTGTTGCCTCCCGGTCCGACCGGACCCACCGGCCCCATCGGGCCGACGGGACCGGTCGGCGCGGCGGGCCCGACCGGCCCGACCGGATCGACCGGACCGGTCGGCGCGACGGGTGCGGGCGGACCCGTCGCGATCACCGGGGTGCCGTCGGCCGACGCGGCGGCGGCTGACGTCTTCTTCGCCGGGGTGTTCGACGGCGTGCTCATCGCCTCGGTCGGCTCGACGGGGGCGACGGGCGGACTGTCCGCGACGTTCACCGGATGAGCAGGAAGTCGCGCGCTCGTCACGGACGCTGAGCCCGCCTGCGGGTACAGTCCGCGTCGCCTGGGAGGCGGGTCGATGACCGAAACGCCAGCAGAAGGTCCCCGCGGCGCGGGGCCCCGGCTCACCCGGCGCCAGCTGCTCGCCGGGATCGTCGGCACCGGCGCGCTGGTCGTGACGACGGAGCTCATGCCGGGCTCGGGCCCGCTCGCCGGCCTCGCGGCCGCCCTGTCACAGGGCCAGCCGGGCGGCTCGTTCACGGTGTCGTTCGACTTCGCCTCCGGCGACGCGGTCGTCAACGGGACGACGATCCTGCCGGGCTCGGTCGACGTGACGATCACCGTCCTGGCCTTCCTGAACGGCGTCGCGATGCCCCCGGGAGGTGCTGCGGCGGTCCGTACCGTCACGACGACGACGGCGAGCGACGGGAGCTTCGAGCGCGACGCCGACGTTCGCCGGCGCGACGAACGACAACGCGAACCAGTTCGAGATCGCGATCGTCGCCGGCCCCGCACCGGACGGGACAGTGCTTATGGGCGGGCTCACCACGCCGGCCCCACCCCTCGGCCCCACAGGACCGGCCGGCCCGACGGGCCCGACGGGTTCGCTCGGCGCCACGGGTCCCACGGGCCCGGTCGGGGCGACGGGTCCCGCCGGCGTGACGGGCGCGACGGGCCCGATCGGCGCCGTTGGGTCGATCACCAATCCACCGACGAGCCAGGACGCGTTTGTCCCGGGTGCCGCCCCCGGCCCGACCGGTCCAGCCGGCCCAATCGGCCCCACGGGCCCGGCTGGCGCGCTCGGGCCGACCGGACCGGCCGGCCCCGTTGGTGCGACAGGCCCGGTCGGGATGACAGGCGCGACCGGCGCGATCGGGGCGAGCGTGCCGGGCGCCACGCGCCTCGCCGTCGTCGAGGACCGCACCGGCGGACCGCAGGCCGCGGCGTCGGGGCTCCTACCACCGGGGCCGACCGGTCCCGCGGGGCCGACCGGCCCGATCGGCCTGATGGGCGCGACCGGACCCACCGGCCCCGCAGGAGCCACGGGACCCCTGGGCGCGACCGGCCCGACGGGCGCGACCGGCGCCGCCGGGTCCATCGGCACGGAGCCGGACGCGACGGCGGCCGACGTGTTCTTCGCGGGGGTCTTCGACGGGGTGCTCATCGCCGAGCCTGGCTCGACGAGCGGGCCGACGGCCGAGTTCACCGGATGAGCGGCGCGACCAGGACGCTCGCGCCGGCGTCGTTCGTCGACGCCGACGGCCATGTCCTCGAACACCCGACCGGCATGCTCGGCTACGCGCCGGCCGCGTACCGCGACCGGATCTGGCACGTCGAGACCGACGCGTCGGGTCGCGACTGGGTGGTCTTCGACGGCGCCCGCGACCCGGCCAACGTGTTCGCCTACGCCGGCTCGGGCGGGCTCGGCCCCGACGAGCAGGCCCGCGCCGCGGCGGGCGAGATCCGCTACGCCGAGATCCGACCCGGGGGCGTTCGAGCCCGGCCCCCGCGTCGCCGACCTCGACGCTGAGCGCATCGACCAGACCGTCCTGTACCCGACGAACCTGCTCGGGGTGGCAGGCCTGCGTGACGTCGACTTCGCGGTCGCGCAGTGCCGCGCCTACAACGACTGGCTGAGCGACTTCTGCGCCGTCTCGCCCCAGCGGCTCTTCGGCGTGGCGATCATCCCCCAGCAGGACCCGGAGGCGGCCGCCGCTGAGCTGCGGCGGGCGGCGGCGAAGCCGAACCTCGTCGGGACCTTCATCCGGCCGAACCCCGTCGTCGAGTGGAAGCACTTCCACGACCCGGTCTGGGACCCGATCTGGCGTGCCGCGTCGGACACCGGCTGGCCGCTCGGGCTGCACCCGTTCCTCGCCGGCGACGTCCCGGGCGCGGTGGTGGGGCTGCACCTCAACACGGTGAAGTCACGCACGGGGATGACGATGAGCGGCGGGCTGAACATGGACAACATCTTCTTCACGCAGTGCATCGGGAACCCGGTCGACATGATGACGAGCCTGGCGTTCCTGCTGGCCGGCGGCGTGTGCGAGCGGTACCCGGACCTCACGCTCATCGTCCTCGAGACCAACGGCGGCTGGATCACGCCGTGGATGGAGCGCCTCGACCATCACTACAAGATCTTCCCGTTCGACGTCCCCGACCTCACGATGGCCCCGTCCGAGTACTTCCGCCGCCAGTGCTACGTGTCGTTCGACGCCGACGAGGAGATGCTCCCGCTCGCCGCCGAGTCCCCCTACGTCGGTGCCGAGCGGATCATCTGGGCGTCGGACTATCCGCACCCCGACGCGAAGTTCCCCGGGACGGTCGCCGAGCTGCTCGACACGATCGGCGGCCTGGGCGCCGACGACCAGCGGGCCATCGCCGCCGGGAACGCCCGGCGCCTCTACCGGCTGCCCGAGCCCGTCTGACCGATCCCGCGGTCGCGTCGGGCTTGCATCGCGCGCACGTCGGCCCGCCCGGTGTAGCGCGCCGCGACGGCCCCCACCGCGAGCGACACGATGACCACGAGCCACCACGGCGTGCCGAGGAACAGGCCCACGAGGATGAGCGCGAGGAACGTGACGGCCGAGTCGATGAGCCAGTGCACGAGCAGCGGGCGCGGCGCGGTGCGCAGCGGCCGCGGCGCCTTCTCGCCGGCGCGTCGCGCCTCCGCCGGCTCGCTCACGCCGTCGGCGAGAAGTTGTCCATCGTGACGCCGTGCCGCTCGGGGAACCGGCGGCCCTTCGAGACCGGCTTCGTGTCGACGCCGATCGCCTCGCTCCGCAGCGCGCCGACGGTGCAGCGCTCACGCGGGCGGACCGGGAACGGGTCGTAGCGGAACTCGCGCATCGCGTTCTCGTACGTGATGGCGTTGATCTCGGCGTCGGTGAGGTCGGTGGGCGCGAACTCGGCCGCGAGGCGCTCCGGCGCAGTTGGCCAGGTCGTGTCGGAGTGCGGGTAGTCGATCTCGACCGTGACCTTCGGGACGCCGATGTGGTCCCGGACGAGCTGCAGCCCCACCGGGTCGGTGATGAAGCAGAGGATCACGTGGTCGAGGAAGAACTCGCTCGCCGTCTGGTCCCCGAAGTCCGCCCCGGTCCACGCACGGTGCGTGCGGTAAGAGTGGTCGAGGCGCTCGAGGAAGTACGGCACCCAGCCGATCCCGCCCTCGGACAGCGCGACGGTGACGTCCGGGAACTTCTTCCACAGCGGCGAGTACACGAGGTCGGCCGCGCACTGGACGATGTTCATCGGCTGCAGCACGATCATGACGTCCATCGGCGCGTCCGGCGAGGTGATCACCAGCTTGGACGACGACCCGATGTGCATGCACACGATCATCCCGGTGTCGGACACCGCCCTCCACACGGGGTCCCAGTGATCGGTGTGGAAGCTCGGCAGCCCGAGCGGCACCGGGTTCTCCGGGAAGGTGATCGCGTGGCAGCCCTTCTTGGCGACCCGGTGGACCTCGGCCGCGGTCACCTCCGGGTCCCAGATGGCCGGCACGGCGAGGGGGATGAACCGGTCGGGCGCGAAGCCGCACCACTCGTCGATGTGCCAGTCGTTGTAGGCCTCGGTGAGGATCCGGGCGGCGTCCTTGTCCTCGAGGGAGCCGAAGAGCCGGCCGGCGAAGCCGGGCAGCGAGGGGAAGTTCAGCGAGCCGAGCACGCCGTTCGCGCTCATGTCGAGCACGCGCTTCTCGACGTCGAAGCAGCCGGGACGCAGCTCGTCGAAGGACGTGGGGTCGATCCCGTACTCCTCGGGCGGGCGACCCGCCACCGCGTTGAGGCCGACGTTGGGGATGTGGAGGCCGTGGAACTCCCACTGGTCCGTCCCGTCGGGCTGGTGCACGACGTGGGGCGCGAGGTCCTTGTACTTCGCCGGCAGGTGGCGCTCGAAGAGGTCGGGCGGCTCGACGACGTGGTCGTCGACACTGACCAGGATCATGTCGTCGACGTGCATGCGACCCTCCACGCTCGGTGACGTCGCGTCAGGGTACCGCCCGGTCCTCCCGGGGTCGTCGACGCCGCGAGGTCAGCCCGCGGCGCGGGCGGCGGCGCCGCGCAGGATGTGACCCGGCGTCGCGCCCGTCCACTTCCCGTGGTCGAGCAGCACCTCGCCGTTGACGACGACCGCCTCGTAGCCGGCGGCGTCCGTGACGAAGCGGCCGCTCCCCGCCGGCATGTCCTCGACGTAGCGCGGCGCGTCCGGGGTCGCGAGCGTCGACTGGTCGATGAGCAGCACGTCGGCCGCGCCGCCCGCCACAAGGCGTCCCCGGCCGGCCACGCCGCTGGCGTCCGCCGGGATGGACGTCAGCCGGGCCACCGCCTCCTCGAGGCTCAAGACGTCGGGCACCCACTCGGTGAGCAGCCGCGTCGTGTAGTCCGCGCCGCAGAACGAGAGGAGATGCGCGCCGCCGTCGCTGCTCCCCGGCATCACGAACGGCGCGTGGATCAGGGTCTCGGTGGCCGACCGCCGCCGGGGGTCGGGCGGCGCGGCCAGCACGAACTGCGTCTCGAGGTCCTCGTCGAGCGACAGGTCGAGGAACGCGTCGAGCGGGTCCGCGTCCCACGCCTCCGCGACCTCGGTCACGGAGGCGTCCACGAAGCGGCGGTTCCGCTCCTGGCGGACGCTCTCGACGCGCAGCACCGACCACGGCACCACGAAGGACCGCCCAGTCGGGTCGGCGAGCTCCGTGCGCATCTGCTCCCGCAGCGCCGGGTCCCGCAGCCGCGCGGCCCGCTCGGCGGGGGGCAGCGTCAAGGTCGCGCGGAAGCTCGGCATCTCGTCAAAGAGGAACGTCGAGCCGAGCTGGAAGTGCGCGCCCTGGCGGTTGCTGGCGAACATCGGGTGGATCTCGAGGCCGTCGGCGATCGCCCCCTCGGCGAACTCCAGGCTCCGCGACCACCCGTCGGGCGCGTGGGGCATCTGGGTCAGCGTGTTGAGGTGCACCGGTCGGCCCGACACCTCGGCCATCGCCCGGATGAGCGCCCGGTCGTCGTCGTCGTAGCCGACAAGGAACGAGCGGGGGATGAACTCGATCTGGCCGCGACCGAACTCCTTCAGCACGCCGGCGAGGGCGATGAGCTCCTCGGGCGCGGCGTAGTTCGAGGGGACGCCCCGCCCGTCGTGCGCCTGGTGGATCTCGAGCTGCGACGACGTGAAGCCGACGGCGCCGTCGCGCAGGGCGCCGCGCAGCAGCTCCTGCATGGCGGCGACCTCGTCGTCGGTCGCCGTCCGCACCGACGCGTCGTCGCCGAGGACATGTCGGCGGAGCGCGCAATGCCCGACGTTGGCGCCGACGTTCACGCCGACCCGGCCGTCGAGGTTGTCGAGGAAGTCGCCGAGCGACCCGCCGCGGAAGTCGACGCCCGTCGAGAGCGCGTCGGCAGACATGCCCTCGACGCGGCTCAACATGAGCAGCAGCCACTCGAGGTCGTCGGGGCGGCACGGCGCAAACGTGAACCCGCAGTTCCCGGTGAGCAGCGTGGTCACGCCGTGCCACGACGCGGGCGAGGCGGTCGGGTCCCAGTGGAGCTGCGCGTCGTAGTGGGTGTGCACGTCGACGAACCCCGGCGTGACGAGGAGCCCATCGGCGTCGAGGACGCGGTCCGCGCTCGCGTCGACGTGGTCGTCGACCGCCACGACCCGGCCGGCCTGCACGGCCACGTCGGCGGTGCGGGCCGGCGCGCCCGTCCCGTCGACGACCCGGCCGCCACGGACGAGAAGGTCCAGGTCGCTCACGCGCCGACCTCGATCCCATACATGTCGAGCGCGTTCCGGCCGAACAGGCCGGCCCGCACCTCCGGGTCGAGGTGGTCGTTGTGCTCGCGCAGCTCGTCGACCACGCCCGGGTACTTCGCGTCGCTGTGCGGGAAGTCCGACGCCCAGATGAACCGGTCGGCGCCAGCGAGCGGGCCCAGCACGCCGGCCGTCCGCTCGCCCGGGTCGAAGCTGATCCAGCACTGGCGCCGGAAGTACTCCTCGGGCGTCAGCGACATCCCGGGGGTCGTCCAGCCGTAGCTCTCCTCGAACTCGCCGAGGCGATCCATCCAGTGCGCGATCCACCCGCCACCGCACTCGAGCACGATCACCTTCAGGTCGGGGTGTCGCTCAAGCACGCCGCCGTACGTGAGGTTCGAGAGCGTCATCTGCTGGTCGAACAGCAGGATCAGCGCATGGTGCGTCCCCGGCGCCATGCACGCCATGAGCCCCCGCGACGCGCCGGGCATGTCCGCGAGGCCCGCCGGGTGCAGCGCGAGCGGCAGCCCGGTCTCCTCGAGCGCTTCCCACACCGGCGTGTACGCCTTGTGATGGAAGGGCCGGTCGAGGTACGCGTTCGGCCGCGCGAACCCGCCGACGAGACCCAGGTCGCGGATGCGGTGCGCCTCCGCGGCCGCCGCCGTCGGGTCCTGCATCGGGAGCGCGCCGACGCCTCGCAGCCGGTCGGGCGCGGCGGCGCTCCACTCGGCGAGCCAGTCGTTGTAGACGTGACAGCACGCCACCGCGAGCTCGGGGTCCTGGATGCCGCCGAGCTTCAGGCCGAGCCCGGGGTAGATGACGGCGAGGTCGATCCCCTCGGAGTCGAGGACCTTCACGCGCTCGGCGGCGTCGAAGCCCGCCGGGTTCAGGTCCTCGTAGTGGCGACCCTGCCCAAAGTTGTCGAACGACTCGCCGGCGTTGCCCAGCCCGACCAGCCCACGGTCCGTCGCCATCTGGTCGTCGACGAGGCACTCGTCGAAGCCGGTGGCCTCGTTCCAGCGCAGCCGGATGCCCCGATCCTTCAGGTGGTCCGGCAACCCCTTCGTCCACAGGTCCGGCGGCTCACAGACGTGCCCGTCGGCGTCGACGACGTATTCCCGCGTGGTGTCCATGAGAGGAAGGATCCCGGCACCCGCCGACACGGTCAACGCCGTGCCAGTTATCGGACGCCAGGATTAGCGTGGTCGGCCATGGCCCGGGCGACCGCCACCCTGCGGGCGTACCGCAGCGACTGGGCCGCGTTCACGACGTGGTGCGCCGCGGCGCGGGTCACACCGCGGCCCGCGGCAGCCAGCGCCGTGGCCCGCTACGTCGACGACCTCGCGGACCACCGCACGGTCGCGACCGTGCGGCGTCGGCTCGCGGCCGTGCGCGCCGAGCACGTCGACCATGGCCAGCCGTCACCGACCGACGCCGCGGCGGTCCGCCTCGCCGTCGCGCGCGCCGAGTGGCGCCAACGCGACCGGGCGAAGACCGCGACGCCGGTCAGCGTCGCGGAGCTGCGTGCCATGTCGCGTGCGCTGCCGGCGACGCTCGCCGGCCTGCGGGACCGCGCCGTCCTCCTCCTCGGCTACGGCGCGGGGCTGCGCCCCGGCGAGCTCGTCCGCCTCGACGTCGCGCACGTGCGACGTGTGCCGGCCGGCCTGCGCGTCGACGTCGGGCGCCGGCCCGTCGTCGTGCCGTTCGGCTCCGCGGCCGAGCTCTGCGCGGTCGACGCGTGGACCCAGTGGCGGCATGGCGCCTCGCTGCGCAGCGGTCCGGCGTTCCGTGCCGTCGACCGGCACGAGCACGTGGGCACGGCACGGCTCTCGGTGAAGGCGATCACGCGGATCGTCCGGCGGGCGGCCGATCGCGCCGCGCTCGACCCGGCCCGCTTCCGCGGCTCGTCGCTGCGGCGCGGCACGGTGGTCGCCGCGACCGAGCGCGGCGCCAGCGACGCCGGGATCATGGCTCACACGCGGCATCGCAGTCGCCGGCTCGTGCGCCGCTACATGGCCGGGACGGCCCGGGGCGGCCCTACTCGGCCGACCGCTCGATGATCGCGGCCGGTCCGGCGTCGCCGACCGGCGCATCGGGCTGCACCTCGATCGTGTCGATCAGCACCCCCGGTGGGGTGGTCACCGCGGTCACCACGGCGCGCGCCACGGCCGACGGGTCGAGATACCCGCCGTGGCGCTGCAGCCCGAAGCGCGGCCAGTAGCTCATGAGGTCCTCGACCTCCTCCATCGGCCACCCGAACCCGAACTCGCTGATCGTCGGGCCCACGCGCACGGTCGTCGCCCGGATCCCGGTGCCCTCGAGCTCGAGGGCCAGCGACTGCGCGAGGGCCTCCAACCCAGCCTTCGTCGCGGTGTAGGCCGCCATCCGCGGTCGCGGGTGGCGGGTCGCGTCCGAGGTGATGAACACGAGATCGCCGCCGGCGCCACGGGCGCGCAGCGAACCGATCGCCAGGCGGGACACGAGCAGCGGCCCGAGGAGGTTCGTCGTGACGTCGCGACGCAGCGCGTCGACGGGCAGCTCGTGCAGCCACCCGGGCGTGGCGACGCCCGCGTTGTTCACGAGCACGTCGACGGGCCCCACGCTCGCCTCCGACGCGGTGAAGAACGCGGCGATCGACCCGTCATCCTGCACGTCGAGCGGGAGCGCGACCGGTGTGCCGCCGGCCGCTCGCACCTCGGTCGCCGTCTCCTCGAGCCGGTCCTGGCGGCGCGCGCCGAGCGCGACGCGCCAGCCCAGGCGTCCGAACTCGACGGCGATCGCCCGCCCGATCCCGGACGACGACCCCGTCACGATGGCGTTGCGCGGCTCCGGCATCGATGCTCCCGGCACGACCCTATTGGTCCGCCCACGCGACGAGCGGGCCGGCCGCGGCGACGAGGGCGTCCGTGTCCTCGAAGCAGACCGGCACCTCCAGCACGCGTGGCGTCCCCGCAGCGAGCGCGGCACCGAGGCGCGCCGCGTGGGTCGCGGCGTCCGGGAGCGAGCCCCCGTCGGTCCACACCTCCACGACGAGCGGGACCCGCTCGGTGGGCACCGCCCGGATGGCCGTCTCCGTCTCGGGATCGAGGGGCGCGGTCGTGATCGCCACGGCGGGTCGACCGGTGATCGCCGCAGCGGCGGCGCGGCGCACCGCGACACCCGGGTCGCGCCGGGCCGGCACGACGACGCGCCGGGGCGCGTCGGGCGCGAGCGCCGGCGTGGGGAAGACGCGCGCCACCCAGAAGCCGGCGAGGCCGGGCTCGGCGGTGACGAGGCCGCCGGGGGGGACGACCGCGCCGACGTCGGCGACGGCGCGCGCCGGGTGCAGCGGCACCTTGTCGTCGACGTACCCGGGCTGCGCGACCGCGGCGAGGCGCGGATAGAGCTCGTTGGGCACGGCCGGTCCGGTGCGGACGACGCGCCCGGCGGCGTCGGCGAGGGCTCCCGGGTCGAGCGCGAGGAGCGGGGCGGGCGCGAGCCGCGCCAGCGGCGATTCGTCCGGGTCGAGCCCGACGGTGACCACCGCGTCCGCGACGCCGAAGCCGAGGAGCTCGAAGTCGCGCGCCTGGAGCCCGCACGTACCGAGGTGGTGGGGGCTGTCCCAGGCGAACACGCCCTTCGCGCCCCACGTGTTCGCCACCCCGAGGTCACCGGCGTCGGCGAACGCACGCAGCGCGGGCAGCGCACCCGCGTCGATCACGCCGGGACCGGCGAGCACCAGGAGCCGACCTCGCCGCTCGAGCTCCGCGCCCACCGCGTCAGCGTCGCGCGTGTCGGCCCGGCGGTGACGCGGGACGCCTCAAGTACGATCCCAGCGGTGCCCGACCGCAACGTGTACCTCCACGAGGTCGTGGACATCGTGGGCGAGGGCGCGATGCCGTACATGGCGCTGACCGCCGAGCGCGGCGCGTCGGACGCATCGGGCGGCACGCTCGAGCTCGTCGGCACCTGGTACACGATGGGCTCGACCGGTCGCTGGCCCCAGGTCGTGAACCTGTGGGAGTGCGTCGACGCCTGGGAGGGCTGGCGCGGCCTCATGGAGCGCACGAACCTGCGGCGCACCCAGAACCCCAGCCTCGAGTCGTGGTGGCGCACCGCCCTCGAGGTCCGCACCGGCGGGTTCGACCGGCTCCTCGCGGGCGCCCCCGGCTGCCCGTCGCTGGCCGACCTCCGGGCCGACGAGGTGCACGCGCCGGTGTTCGTACACGAGCTGTCCCGGTGCCGGGCGGGCGCCGCGCTCGACTACCTCGCCGCCGTCCGCGACGAGTGGCGTCCCGTGCTCGACGAGTACGGGCACCGCCTCGTCGGCCTCTACGAGGTGCTGCTGACCGACCGGGAGGTCCTCACCATCTGGGCGACCGACCCGGCCTCGCACTGCACCCTGCAGCGTGCGGCGACGGAGCACACCGACGAGCGCATCACCGGGTGGCGGGCACACGCCCGCGAGTTCCTCACGACGTGGCGCGAGGAGCTCATGACCCCGCACCCGGCGACGCCCCTCTCGGCGGGGGACACGCTGTGAGCGCCCCCGACCGCGGCCTGCTGCACGGCGTGCGGGTCATCGAGAGCTCGCTGCTCGGACCCGGCGAGCTCACCTCGTTCTTCGCCGACCTCGGTGCCGACGTCATCAAGGTCGAGCCGCCCCAGGGCGACTACATCCGGCGCATGACCTGGCCCATCGTCGAGGGCGACTCGCTGCTGCACCTCCACATTCATCGCGGCAAGCGCAGCATCACGCTCGACCTGCGCACGCCCGAGGGGGTCGAGGTGTACCTCGACCTCGTCCGCGGCGCCGACGCCGTCGTCGAGGCGATGCGGCCCGGCGCGCTCGCCAAGCGCGGGCTCGGGTTCGAGCGCCTGCGCGAGGTGAACCCCCGCATCGTGTTCTGCTCGCTCTCCGGGTACGGCGCGACCGGCCCCTACCGTGACCTGCCCGCGCACGGCATCGCGTTCGACACGTGGGCCGGGCTCGTGCCCGCGGCCTACGACGACGACGGCTTCTGCTACCTGCCCGAGCACCCCTCGATGGGCATCCACGCCGGGCCGCTGCTCGCGGCGTTCGCGCTGCTCGCCGGCATTACCCGGGCCCGCGCGTCGGGCGCCGGCTGCGCGATGGAGCTCGCCCAGTCCGACGCGGCGGCGTACATGGACTGGTACCGCATCGAGACCTGGCGCGCGTACGAACGGCCCCAGTCCGAGGTGACCGGGAACGCGAGCGACAACTACGAGCGCCGCGCGCCCGGCACCGCCGGCATGCGCGAGGGCGTCCGCTACCAGATGTACGACTCGTCCGACGGCCACGTCCTCTTCATGGCCTCCGAGCGGGCGTTCTGGAAGAACTTCTGCGAAGGCGTCGGCCGCCCCGACCTCTTCGACCGCTGGCCCGGCGAGGAGTACGCCGACCACGCCCGCAACAACAAGGAGCTCCAGCGCGAGCTCCGCGACATCTTCCGCACCCGCACCTCCGAGGAGTGGATCGAGTTCGGCAACGAGGTGAACACGCCCATCGCCCCGGTGAACACGCCGCAGACGATCGCCGACGACCCGCAGTTCCACGACCGGTTCCCGTGGTTCCCGGCCGCACGCCTCGGCGCCGACGAGATCCCGATCCCCGTGCACGTCGAGGGCGAGGAGCTGCCCGACCCGACGCGTGCACCGACGGTCGGGCAGCACACCGACGAGGTGCTGCGAGACGTCCTCGGCTACGACGACGCGCGTGCCCGGGCGCTGCGTGAGGCCGGGGCGCTCGGGTGAGCCCCGACTCGCTCGCGCTCGACGGGCGCGCCCTCGGTCGGCGCGGCCAGCGCACCCGCGCCCGGCTGCTCGAGGCGACCGCCGAGCTGCTCGACTCCGGTCGCGCCCGGGACCTGCGGGTGGTCGACATCGCCCGCGCCGTCGGGACCTCCCCGGCGACCTTCTACCAGTACTTCCGCGACGTCGAGTCGGCGGTGCTCGCGCTCGCCGAGGCCGCGGCCGAGGACCTCACGCCGCTCACCCAGCGCCTCGCCGAGTCGTGGTCGCCGGGGTCGGCACGCCAGCTCGTCGAGGCGTTCGTCGCCTCGTGGGAGCAGCACCGCGCCGTGTTCCGGCTGCGCAACCTCGCCGCGCAGGAGGGCGACCCGCGCTTCCGGGCCGTGCGGAACGCGTCGCTGCTCCCGATCACCGAGGCGCTCGCGGCTCGCATCGCCGAGTCGCAGGCGGCCGGGCGGGTGGCCCCCGACGTGTCGCCGATCGCCGCAGCGTCTGCGATGGTCGCGATGACGGAGCGCGTCGCGGCGTTCCACCGTGAGATCGCGGAGCTGGGCGTCACGCGGGACGCGCTCGTCGCCACGACGGCCCGCATCATCGATCAGACGGTGACCGGTCCCTCCTGAGGGCGTTCGGCCGGCATCAGCTCCAGGTCGACCTCGAACACCTTCTCGAAGAGCTCGCGTTTGCGCCGCGCGCCCCACAGCTCCAGCTCCACGTCGCGGGACGACTGGACCCGCACGACGACCAGCGACGGCCCGAGCGTGACCTGGAGGTGCTCGACGGCGTGGCTGCGGCTCCGGTCGAGCCCGTCGGCGAGGCGGAGCAGCGCCGAGAGGCGACGCAGCCGACGCCGATCGACGAGCCCGAAGTCGTCCCCCAGCTTCGGCTCACCGCGCCGGTGCCAGCGGGCGAGCGCGGCCAGCAGCTGGACCTCGGCGGGCGTGAACCCGCGTAGTTGCGCGTGCCGTATCAGGTACGCGCCGTGCTTGTGATGGCCGGTCGTCGAGACGTGCTCCCCGACGTCGTGCAGGAGGGCGGCGTACTCGAGGAGCTCCCGGTCGTTGGCGCCGAGCTCGTGCAGCGGCACCGTCTGGTCGAAGAGCTCGAGCGCGAGGCGCGCCACCCGCTGGGCGTGCTCCTCGTTCGTGTTGCAGCGGCGAGCGAAGCCCTGCACAGACGCCCGACGGATGGCGCGGGGGTCGTCGGACCAGTCGCTCGGATCGTGGCGCCCGATCACGTCGAGGACGATCCCCTCGCGCAGCGCCCACTCGCTGACGGTCATCTCGTCGAACCCGAACAGGTCCATCGCCGTCGCGAGGAGCATGGAGCCCGCGGTGATGAGGTCCACCCGGCGCGTCTCGAGGCCGTCCATCCGTAGGCGCTCGCTCGCCTTCGACCCGATGATCTCCTTGTGCAGGACGAGGAACTCTTCGCGGCCGAACGTGAGCTGGTTCAGCGACACCGGGACGTCGGTCGCGCGCCGAACCGCGACCATGTGCGCGAGGTCGAGCAGGGTGCCGCTGGTGCCGACCACCATCCGTGGCTGGTATTTGGCCGCGGCCTCGGCGACGGGCTCGAGGACCTCGGTGATGTGGGCCTGCAGCGCGCGCCGGTTGTCCTTCGTCAGCGGGTCGCTTCGCACGAACTCGGCCGTCAGGCGGCCCACGCCGAGGTTCTCGCTCGCCGACCAGCGCAGCGCCGCGGCGTCGCCGACCATCACCTCGAGGCTGCCGCCGCCGAGGTCGAAGCACAGCGCCGGCGCCGGCTCGAGCAGCACGCTCGCCCGGATCGCCCCGAAGATCAGCTCCGCCTCCCGCTTCCCGCTGATCACCTCGACGGCCACGCCCGTCTGGGCCTCGATGCGGTCCACGAGCGCGTCGCCGTTCGAGGCCTGGCGGATCGCGCTCGTCGCGCACGCGTGGGTCTCGGTCACACCGGCCGCGTCGGCCATGAGCTTGAAGCGCCGCACCGTCTGCACCGCGACGTCCGCCGCGCCGCTCGTGATCCGCCCCTTCGTCGCGACGACATCGCCGAGACGGATCATCGCCTTCTCGCGTGCCAGCGCCTCGAAGTGCCCGTCCGACTGCACGTCCGCGACCAGCAGGTGGAACGAGTTCGTCCCGAGGTCGAGCGCGGCGATCCGCACGCGGCGAATGTAGCGGTACGATCCCGGGCGCCACGATCGTCCAGAACGAAGCGAGGAAGCGATGGCCGACTTCGACGCCGAACCCCGGATGCTCATCGACGGGAAGCTCGTCGACGCCGCGTCGGGCGCCACGTTCGCCAACGTCAACCCCGCCACCGAGGAGGTCGTCGGCCAGGTCGCCGACGCCGCGCCCGAGGACATGGAGCGCGCCATCGGCGCCGCCCGGCGCGCCTTCGACGAGACGGACTGGTCCACGAACCGCGACCTGCGCCGCCGCTGCCTCCAACAGCTGAAGGACGCCCTCGCCCGCGAGCGCGAGACGCTGCGGCCCCAGATCGTCGCCGAGGTCGGCACCCCGATCATGCTGACCTACGCCATCCAGCTCGACTCCTGCATCGACGACCTGCAGTGGGACATCGACATGATCGACGCCTACGAGTGGGAACAGGACCTCCCCGTCCACGAGTTCATGGGGATGCGCAGCGCCCGGCGCGTCTACAAGGAGCCGGTCGGCGTCTGCGGCGCGATCACGCCATGGAACTTCCCGTTCATGCTCAACCTCTCGAAGCTCGGCCCGGCGCTCGCCGCGGGCAACACGGTGGTGCTGAAGCCCGCCCCGGACACGCCGTGGAGCGCCACCTTCATCGGGCGCCTCGCCGCCGAGCAGACCGACCTGCCGCCCGGCGTGCTGAACATCGTCGCCGCCGGCGACAAGGCGGCGGTCGGCGAGGTGCTCACCGGCGACCCGCGGGTCGACATGATCAGCTTCACGGGCTCCTCGGCCACGGGGAAGCGCATCATGGCCCGCGGTGCCGACAGCCTGAAGCGGGTGTTTCTCGAGCTCGGCGGCAAGTCGGCGAACATCGTCCTCGACGACGCCGACTTCCCCGCGGTCGTGCCGGCCGGGTCCATGACATGCATCCACGCCGGTCAGGGCTGCGCGATCACGACCCGGATGCTCCTGCCCGCCTCCCGCTACGACGAGGGCGTCGAGCTCCTGCAGGCCGCGTTCGAGAGCTTCTCGTACGGCGACCCGACGGACCCGAGCAACCTCATGGGGCCCCTGATCAACGCACGCCAGCGCGAGCGGGTGCTCGGCTACATCGAGAAGGGCAAGGCCGAGGGCGCGCGGCTGGTCGTCGGCGGTGGCATCCCGTCGCAGTTCCCGAAGGGCTATTTCGTGGAGCCGACCCTCTTCGTCGACGTCGACCCCGACTCGACGATCGCCCAGGAAGAGATCTTCGGGCCTGTCCTCTCGGTGCTTCGATACGAGGACGACGACGACGCGGTGCGCATCGCGAACAACTCGCGCTACGGGCTCTCCGGTGGTGTCTCGGGGGCGTCCCTGGAGCGGGCGCTCGGCGTCGCGTCGCGGATCCGCACCGGGACGATCGCGGTCAACGGGGGCGCGTGGTTCGGTGCCGACTCGCCGTTCGGCGGCTACAAGGAGAGCGGGATCGGCCGGGAGCACGGCGTCGCCGGCTTCGAGGAGTACCTGGAGCTGAAGACGGTCGGGCTGCCCGCCGACGCCGCCTAGGGGCATGGCCCGCCTGCGGGCCGAGGACCTCGACCGGCTCTCGGCCCTGCTGGCCGAGCTGCGGGCCGTCGAGGCGCTGTCCGAGCGCAGCCCGGCGACGTTCACCCGGGGTCGCTCGCCCTTTCTCCATTTCCACTCCCTCCAGGAGGGCCTCGTCGCCGACCTGAAGGTCGGGGACCGGTGGCGGCGCTATCCGGCCGACCGGGCGGGTGACCGCCGCATCGTGCTGCGCGATGCCCGTCGCGTCCTGCGCGGCGACGTCAACCGGCTCGTCGGCCGACCGACCTGATCCCGCCCCGCGTCGAGCCGTGGCCGACGCCGATCCCGGTGCTGGGGGCCACACCGCGTCTGTGTCACCCGCGCCGTCTCGTGATCGGAGAGCGCGCCCGACGCGTCCGATGGCGCGTGCCTCGTCTTGGGGGCGCGCCCGCCCGCGCCGCTACAATTCGCAGCAGACACCGATCTGGAGGCGACGCGCTATGGCGACCACCGAGACCGACCTCGCCGAACTCAGGTTGCCCCACGGGTACCTGCCGCAGTTCGCCACCGTCGAGGAGGAGCGGCGCCACCGCCAGGAGCGGCTCGCCGCCTCGTTCCGGCTCTTCGGCAAGTTCGGTTTCGATGAAGGCGTCGCCGGGCACATCACCGCCCGCGACCCCGAGCACCTCGACCACTTCTGGGTGAACCCCTTCGGGATGAACTTCAAGCACATCCGGGTCTCCGACCTCGTCCGGGTCGACGCCACCGGTCAGGTCGTCGAGGGGGACTACGGCGTGAACGCGGCGGCGTTTGCCATCCATTCCCAGGTCCACGCCGCCCGGCCCGACGTGATCGCTGCCGCGCACTCCCACTCGCTGCACGGCAAGGCCTGGTCCACGCTCGGTCGGCTCCTCGACCCGCTCACCCAGGACGCGTGTGCCTTCTACGAGGACCACGCCGTCTTCGACGACTACACCGGCGTCGTCTTGGACCTCGAGGAGGGCAAGCGGATCGCGCACGCGCTCGGCGAGGGGAAGGCCGCCATCCTCCGCAACCACGGGTTGCTCACCGTCGGGCACTCCGTCGACGAGGCCGTCTGGTGGTTCATCACGATGGAGCGCTCCTGCCATGCGCAGCTGCTCGCCGAGGCCGCGGGCACGCCCGTGCTGATCAGCCCGGACGCGGCGCGCCTCACCGCCTCGCAGGTCGGCTCGCACGTGGCCGGCTGGTTCAGCTTCTCGCCGCTGTACGAGGCGATCGTGCGCGAGCAGCCCGACCTCTTGGAATGACCCGACGGCTCGTCGCGCTCGGCGCAGCCGTCCTCACGGTCGTGGTGCTCGCCGGCCCGGCGGGGGCGGCGTCCCGCACCCCCTACGCCGCGGCGTGTCGGGCGGCGCCCACGGTGACCACGGCGCACCGACCGTTCGTCGACGCGCGGCCGGCCGCGCTGCCGCCGACGCCACTCCCGGAGGTGCTGGCCAGCGCGCACACCGCCGTCGTCGCGCGGGTGACAGCCGTCGTCTACCAGGGTCCGCGACCCGCGGCACCGCACCGGCCGGCGAACTTCGTCGGGCCGATCCCACCGTCGCGCTGCCAGGTGGTGCGCCTCGCCGTCGTCCGGGCGCTGGACGGCGCGCCGGGGGCCACCCTCGTCGTGGTGAAGCCGGAGGCGCCGTACACGCTCGCGGCGTCGCGTCGCGTGCAGGCCGGCACGTTCCTGCTCGACGGCGCCACCCCGTATCCGACGATCCTCGGCAACTACGGGCCGGGGTCGTACGATCCCGCGGCGGTCGCGGCCGCGCTCGCGAGCGGCTGACCTACGACGACTTCGAGCGGGCGAACTCCTTCGTGCCCGCCAGGAACGCGTCGGGGTCCCCGAACTTTCCGGCGACGACGTCGGCGAACCAGCCCGGCACGTAGGCCTCGAACGTCCCGGCCTCGAGCTGGGCCATGACCGGCTCGACGATCGCCTCGACGGGCAGCATCTCGACCGAGTCCGAGAAGCCCGCCTCGTTGTCCGGCAGATGGAACAGCTCGGTGTCGAGCACACCCGGGTTCACGACGTGGACGAGGACGTCCGTGTCGCGCAGGTCGACCGCCATCGACTCCGAGAAGGCGGTCATCGCCGCCTTGCTCGCGCCGTACGCGCCCTCGATCGGCGGGCCGAGGCGCGCCGCGACCGACGAGATGTTCACGATGCGACCGGACCGCTCGATGAGCGTCGGCAGCAGTGCGAGAGTCAGGCGCACCGGCGAGAGGTAGTTGATCCGCATCACCGCGTCGACCTCGGCGGGGGAGAGGCGGCGGACATCACGCCGCTTCGGGATCCCCGCGTTGTTCACGAGCACGTCCACGCCGTCGAGCTCGTCGTTCACCCGCGCCGCGAACGCCTCGATGCCGTCGAGGTCGGCGAGGTCGACCGTCCAGGCCCGCGAGTCGGGTGCGTGCTGCTGGAGACGGGCCAGCACCTCGTCGAGCCGGTCGGCGCGGCGGGCGCAGATCCCCACGGTCGCGCCGCGCTCGGCGAACCCCTCGGCCAGGGCGGCGCCGATCCCCGACGACGCGCCGGTCACGAGCACGTGCTTGCTTTCCAGCGAGTAGCTCATGTCCCGACGCTACCCGGGGGCTGGCGGGTACTGTCCGGCGCCGTGCCGCTCGACCCGACGTCAGCGCTCCTGACCGACCGTGTCGCGGTCGTGACCGGGGCGGCGGTCGGCATCGGCGAGGCGGTCGCGGGGGCGCTCGCCCGCTTCGGGGCCCATGTCGGGGTCTGCGACCGCGACGTGCCCAACCTCGACGCCACGGCCGACACGATCGAGGCGGCCGGCCGACGGGTCGTCGCCGCGGAGCTCGACGTGCGCGAGGAGGCGGCGAGCGCCACGTTCGTCGAGCGCGTGGCCGACGAGCTCGGGCCGATCGACATCTTGGTCAACAACGCCGGCGGCGGCTTCTTCGCGGACTTCCTCGGCGTCAACGCGAAGGGCCAGGACGCGTTGATCCGCGAGAACTTTGGGAGCGTCACGAACCTGGTGCGCCCCACCGTCGCCCGGATGCCGGCGCGGGGCGGCTCGATCGTGAACCTCACGTCGATCGAGGCCCACCGCGCCGCGCCCGGGTTTGCCGTGTACTCGGCGATGAAGGCCGCGGTGGCGAACCTGACGATGAGCCTCGCCCTCGAGCTCGGGCCGCGCCGGATCCGCGTCAACTGCGTGGCCCCCGACGTCATCCCGACGCCCGGGGTCGGGCCCATCGAGGTGCACACACCGCTGCCGATCGCCGGCGAGGCCGACGACATTGCCGCCGCCGTGGTGTTCCTCGCCGGCGACCTGGCGCGCTTCGTCACGGGCACGACGATCCACGTCGACGGCGGCAACCTCGCGGCCGGCGGGTGGCACCGCACCGCCGACTCGTACACGACGCATGCCTGAGGCGAGGAGCCGCCGGTGAAGTTCGGCGTGGCGCTCGGGCGTCTCAACCCTGCGTACTTCGTCGAGTGCAGCCTCGCGGCGGATCGGCTCGGCTACGAGTCGGTGTGGCTGCCGGAGCATCTCGTGTTCACGGCGCAGATGAGCCGGTCACCGCACCCCGGGGAGGAGCATCCGCCGGTCCCCCCGACCACGCCGATCTTCGACGCGTTCGCCTACCTCGCGTACCTCGCCGGCCGAACCGGGCGGGTCCGCCTCGGCACCCACGTCTACAACATCGGGCTGCGGCACCCCTTCGTCGCGGCGCGGGCGGTGCAGACGCTCGACATCGTGTCCGGCGGGCGTGTCGAGTTCGGGGTCGGCGCGAGCTGGCTCGAGGAGGAGTGGGTCGCGGCCGAGCTCGACTTCCATCGCCGGGGCCGGCGCGTCGACGAGGCGCTGGCCGTGTGCAAGCGGCTCTGGACCGAGGACGAGGTGTCGCACCACGGGGAGTTCTTCTCCTTCGACGGCGTCGTCTTCGAGCCCAAGCCGGTGCAGCAGCCGTGGCCGCCGATCCTGATCGGCGGGGAGAGCGGCGCCGCGCTGCGGCGCGCCGCGACGCTCGGCGACGGATGGATCGGGATGGGCCACGACTTCGAGAGCGGCACCCGCCAGGTCGAGCGGCTGCGCCAGCTGCTCGCCGACGCCGGCCGCGACGCCGACGCGTTCCAGTTCTGCCTCGGCGGTCCCGTCGAGTCCGCCGCCGACGTCGCCCGCTGGGAGGCGATCGGTGTCACGCGCCTCATCGTCTCCCCGTGGGCCCGCTCGCGGGAGGCGGCCGCGGGGCTCGAGCGCTTCGCGGAGGTCGTCGGCCTGCACGCCTGACGGCGACGGCTCAGGCGACCTGCGCGACGACGAACACCCGGCGGAACGGGAACACCGTGCCGTGGGGACCGGGCGGATAGAGCGCGACGAGGCGCTCGTTCAGCTCGGCGAGGAACTCGTCGCGGGGCGCCGATGCGCCGAGCGCGTCGAGGACCGGGCGCAAGGCGGTGCCCTTCATCCACTCGAGCACCGGCGCCGGGCCGTCCAGCACGTGGACGTACGTGGTCTCCCACGCGTCGACGGACGCGCCCGCGTCGGCGAGCACCGCGAGGTAGTGCGCGGGGTCGAACGACCCGCCGCGACCGACCACGCCGTCGGGCAGCGCGGCTCGCCATCGCGGCCTCGCGAGCACCTCGTCGATCGCACGGTGCGACGGGCTCTCGAAGTTGCCCGGGACCTGGAAGGCCAGCCAGCCGCCCGGCGTGAGGTAGGTGAGCCAGCGGACGGCGAGCCGGTCGTGGTCGGGGATCCAGTGCAGGAGCGCGTTGGCGACGAGCACGTCGAGCGGCTCGGGCGGCTGCCACGTCGTGGCGTCGTCCAGGGTGAACCGCACGCGTGGCGTCGTGCGTTCGGCGGCCCGCTCGACCATGTCCGGCGACGAGTCGAAGCCGAGCACCTCCGCCGTCGGCCAGCGCGCGGCGAGCGTGACCGTCAGGTTGCCGGGCCCGCAGCCCGCGTCCACCACCCGGCGCGGCGCGCCCGCTCGTACCGGTGCGAGCAGGTCGAAGAAGGGGCGGGCGCGCGAATCGGCGAAGCGCAGGTACTGCGCCGGGTCCCACGCCGCGCCGGCCACGAGGGCGGCCTACGGTCCCTCGGCGAGGAGACGGTCCGGATCGGCGTCGAAGTCGCGGGTTGTGCCGCGGTTGCGGCGCGACAGCTCGACCGTGCCGGGCTGCATGGTGTGACAGACCGCGCCCTGCACGTCGACGATGTCGACTGCACAGGGGACGGCGTCGAGGTCCATGCCGCGCCCCATCCCGATGTCGCACCCGCGGCGCAGCACGATGGCCGCCTCCGCCTCGTCGACGGGCAGGTGCGCGTCGGCCCACCGCAGGAACCCGCCGCGCCAGCGCGTCTCAGAGTAGGGGGGCGGGTCCACACAGGTGCGCCCGTCGAGGACCCAGGCGAGGCGCTGCACGCCGTCGCGCCAGAGCCGGACCGTGTGGCGGCCGCCGAACTGCGCGCCCGCGGGGATCTCGAGGTCGTACTGGCGGGTCGTCCCCGGAGTTCCGCCGCGCGCCGCGTGCGCGACGGCGAGGCCAGCGAGGTCGAACATGTGGGTGCAGTTCATCCGCGGGTCGGCCCAGTCCCCGACGGCGAGGCAACGCAGCGAGAGCGGCATCCCGGCAAGCGCCCGCAGCGGCTCAGCGGCGCCCGGGCAGGTCGACCACGGCCAGCGCAGCGACCGCGCCTCCATCGATTCCACGCGCGCGCCGTCGTGGCGCAGCGCGACCCGGAAGTAGTGGAAGTCGTCCTCGAGCCCGCCCTCGACGACACCGGGCGCCGACACGACGACGCGGAGGCGGCGCCGGAACGACCCGGTGCGGTACGGCCCGCTCATGTGCTGCGTGTCCTCCCGCCCGGATAGCTCCCACCGCCGAAGCGGGCGTCGAGCGCGTCGTAGTCGACGAGGAACCCGGCGCGGGGGAGCGCGTCGACGAACTCCACCGTCCGCGGCTTCTTGTACGCGGCGATCGAGGTGCGGCAGTGCTCGATGAGCTCGTCGGCGCTGACCGTCGCCCCATCGCGCAGCACCACGACGGCCTTGACGCTCTGCACCCACGTGTCGTCGGGGACGCCGATCACCGCGCACTCGGCGACCGCCGGGTGGGCGGCGACGCAGCGCTCGACCTCGGCGGGGTAGATGTTCTCCGCCGCCGACTTGATCATGCGCGTCTTGGGCCCGATGAACGTGATCGAGCCGTCCGCCTCGCGCCGGCCGAGGTCCCGGGTGTGGTGCCAGCCGCCCCGCTGGCGGCGGGCGTTCTCCTCGGGCCGGTTCCAGTAGCCCGACATGACCGTCGGGCCACGCACGACGAGCTCACCCACCTCGCCCGGCGGCAGCTCGCGGTCGTCCTCGTCGAAGACCGCGACCCGCGCCAGCGGCGACGAGCGACCGTGCGTCCCCGTCGCGTCGAGGCCGAGGCAGCTGTACGTGATCATCCCCATCACCTCGGTCTGCCCGTAGCCCCCGGGGCGGCAGGCCCACGCGCTCGTGTCCGGGCTCGTCACGGCGTCCCACGCCGGCCGTCCCGGCGCCGAGCGCAAGCTCGACAGGTCGTAGCCGCCGCCGGCGCGCGCCTCGAGCACCTGCTCGACGCTCGGCCCGACGAGGAACGCACCGGTGCAGCGCTCCGCCGCGATGACGCGGCACAGCAGCTCGGCGTCGACCCGGCGCACGAAGACGTTCGTCCCGCCGGCGACGAACGTCGCGAACGTGTGCATCAGCGTCCCGAGGTGGAAGAGCGGGCCGCTGTTCAGGTACACGTCGTCGGCGGTCGTTCCCGTGTAGTGCCCGTACACGAGGCCCTGACTGATGCACGCCGTGTGGCTGAGCATCGCACCGTTGGGCTTCCCCTCGAACGCCGCGGTGTAGATGACGAGGAGGGGTGACGCCGGGTCGACGGGCCGGTTCGGGTCGACGGCCGGCTGGCCGGCGACCCAGTCCTCGTACTCGCCGTCGCCGTCGTGCTGGACCCAGCAGGCGCGCGCGCTGGCGTGCGCCCGGGCGGCGCGAATCGCGTCGCCGACCTCCTCCTCCTGCCAGATCACGACGCGGGGATCGAGGTCGTCGACCACGAACGCCAGCTCCTCGGGGCGCTGGCGCCAGTTGGCCGGGCAGAACAGCGCCCCGAGCTTGGCGACGGCGAGGAGGCCCTCGAGCAGCCGGAACGAGTTCTGGCCGAGCCACAGCACCCGCTCGCCGGCCTTCACGCCCTCGGCGGCGAACGCGGCGGCGAGGCGGTTCACCCGGGCGTCGAGAGCCGGGTAGGGGAGCCGCGTGTCGCCGTCGACCGCGGCGAGGGTCTGGGGCCGGCTGCGGGCGTGCTCACGCAGCACGTCGCCCAGGGTCAGCGCGTGGAGGGGGTCCAACCGGGGTCAGCCGTCGAGCGAGTCGCGGTACGTCATCGGGAGCAGCTCGATCAGCTGCCCCTCGGGGTCGCGGACGAACACCCCGAAGCCGATGTTCGTGTCCGTCAGCACCTCGCCGCCGTGGGCGGCGACCGCGGCGCACGCCTCCTCCAGGTCGTCGACCGACAGCGAGAGGTGCGTCAGGCCGACCTCGTTCATCGCCCGCGCGCGCGCCGGTCCCGGACGTGCACCGGCACCGTCGAATTGCAGCAGCTCGAGGACGAGACCGTCGCGGCGCAGGTAGCACGCCGTCATCCCGATCGGCGGCGTCAGGCGCAACAGCTGGTCCGACGGGGAATCGGGCGGGCTGATCTCACGCCAGAACTCGAATCCGAACACGTCCTCGTAGAACGACCGCGTCCGGGACAGGTCCGTGACGCACTGACCGAGATGGTTGACGACGGCCGCCATGGGCGCATGATCGCGCACCGCGACCGGGTGGGGATCCGCCGCGCGACCGGTCGACGCCTAGGAGGGCGGGCGGACGTTGATGAGGAGCGTGAAGATCGCCGTGAGGACGTCCTCGCCCGTCTGCTGGTTCTTCCAGCGGGTCTCGGTCACGTAGAACTCGTGCTTGCCGCCGTTCGGGCGCTCCTTCTCGTATACGTCGGTGATGACGGTCTGGCCCTCGAGGACGTCGCCGACATGGGGCCAGGAGTGGTACTCGAAGGACTGCCCGCCGTGGAGGATGGCGCGTCCCGGCCCGCGCAGCTTCTCGATCGGCAGCCCGGCGGCGCCACCGGTGCCGAGTGAGCCCCAGTAGGACATGACGAACGGGAACGTGGGTGGGACGGGTGCGGCGTCGCCCCGGTAGACGTCGTCCGGGTCGCCGAGGGCCTCGGCGAAGACCCGCACGGGGCCGCGCTCGATCACGACGGTCTGGGTCCCGCCTTCCTGGCCTTTGAGCTCGGTGAGGGCCACGCCACGCTCCTTCGGTCGGCGCCGGACGCTACCGGAGCCAGTCCTCGCCGTGCGTGGCGAGCCGGTCGCGGAACGCCTCCGGCACCGGGTCGACGTCGCTGCCGAGCAGCGCGTGCTCGCAGCGGGCGCCGTAGGCCGTGGCGTACACCCACGCCGCTCGCGCCACGCGCCACTCCCGGTCGTCGAAGCGGTCGCCTCGCACCTGCTCGTAGTCCTCGATAAAGGCGGTCGCCTCGTCGACGCTCGGCACGTGCGCTTCCGGCTCGGACCAGTCGATCGTGAACGTGTGCGCGACCTGTCCGACGGCGACGGCCTCGTGGTCGACACGGAGGCTGTCCCAGTCGTAGACGGCGACGAGCTCGTCGCCGTCGACCCGCAGGTGCTCCACACGGAAGTCGACGTGGGTCAGCACCGTGGGTCCGGCGCCATCACGAGCGACGATGGCAGCGGCGCGCGCCGCCAGGTCCTCGATCCACTCGGCACCCACGTGCGTCGCCCCGAAGTCGAACACGGGGCTGTGCACCCGTGGGAAGACGCGGTCTTCGCCACGCGGCACGGCCTGCCGACGCAGCGCCGCCTCACCCGTGAACCCGCGGGTGAGGGTGAACAGGTGATGGAGGTTCGTCGCCAGCACGCGCCGCATCCGGGGCTGGGTGGCGTCGGGCACGGTCCCGGCGGCGAGCATCGACTCGACGATCGCGACCCCCGGGCCGAACGGTGCCGGTCGGGCGAGGGGCACGGGTGCCGGGAAGCCGCCCTCGTGGAGATGGTGCTGCACACGCTGGACGGTGGCGAGCACCGGCGCCGTCGTGACCGGCTGGTGCACCTTGAGGACGACGGCCCGGCCATCGTCCAGATCGGCGCCGAGCACGCACCCGGTGCTGGCGACGTAGAAGCGCGGGGCCGCGATGCCAGCGCCGAGCTCGCGGCGCAGGAAGTCGTCGGCGAGCGTGGCCATGGCCGACGCGTCCGCCGTGCCGAAGCAGGCGTGCTCGACGGGCGCGGCCGGGAAGTCGTCGAGCGCGTCCTGGATCGTCGCAGCGGTGACCGCGACGGGCGAGCGGGTCGAGCTCAGGGCGACGCTGCGACCTGCAGCTGGTGCTTCAGCACCTTGCCGGTGGCGTTGCGGGGCAGCTCGTCGGCGAAGACGAGCTGGCGAGGTCGCTTGTAGTCCGCGAGCCGCTCGGCGACGAAGGCGCTGAGCTGCTCGGCGTCGAGGTCGCTGCCCGGCCGGCGGACGATCCACGCCGCGACGTCCTCGCCGAGCACGGGGTGGGGGATTCCGGTGACCGCCGCCTCCTGGACGTCGGGGTGCTCGAGGAGCACCGCCTCGACGTCGGTGGCGTAGATGTTGTTGCCGCCACGGATGATCATGTCCTTCTTGCGGCCGCAGATATAGAGGAAGCCGTCCTCGTCGAGGTAGGCGAGGTCCCCGCTGCGCAGCCAGCCGTCGTCGGTCCAGGTCGCCGCGGTCGCGTCGTCGTTCTTGTAGTACTCGCGCTGCTTGCCGGCCATGCGCAGCCAGAGCTCGCCGACCACGCGGGGCTCGGTCTCGTGCCCGTCGTCGGCGACGATCTTGATCTCCATCGGCCCCACCGGCTTGCCCACCGAGCCGATGCGCTTCTTGATCTCGTCCTTCGGCATCACGATGTAGGCCGGTCCGGCCTCGGTCATGCCGTAGGAGTTCCCGACGGTGGCGTCGGGCAGCCGCTCGATCAGCGCCAGCTGGGTGTGGGGGGCCAGCGGGGCACTCCCGATCGAGACCTGCTGGAGGCTCGAGAGGTCGCGCCGCTCGAAGTCGGGGTGGGCGACGATGAGCTCGGCGAACGCCGGGACGAGCATGCACCAGGTCGGGCGCTCCTGCTCGACGTACTCGAGCCAGCGGCCGGCGTCGAAGCGCGGCTGGTAGAAGCCGACGAGGCCCATCTTCATCGGGTTGTAGATGAACGCGATGCCGGCGAACGTGAACATCGGCGCACCGTGAATCCAGCCCTGGCCCGTCCACGCCGGCTCGAGGTTCGGGATCATCGCCAGGTTGTCGTGGCGGACAGCGATGCCCTTCGGGAGCCCGGTCGTGCCCGACGTGTACATGACGTCGGCGAGGTCGGAGACGTCGCGGGGGACCTGGAAGTCGCCCGGGTCCCCGGCCCCGACCTGGTCCCAGGGGGCGACGTCATCGCCTGTGCCGTCGGTACTGACGACGACGCGCAGTGACGGGACCTGATCACGCACCGCCTGGACCGCCGGCAGCAGCGAGCCGTCGGTGAGCACCGCCGCGACCTCGGCGTGCCCGAGGATGGCGGCGAGCTCGGGCTCGGACAGTCGGACGTTCGTCGGCACGGCGACCGCGCCGGCCTTGTGGATCGCGGCGTACGCGACGATCCAGCGCAGCACCTCGCCGCTCGGCAGGTACACCGAGACGCGCTCACCGGGGCGCACGCCGAGTGCCGCCAGGCCGCGGGCCAGCGCGTTCGACTCGCCGTCCCAGCCGGCGAACGTGATCGACGTCTCGGCGTCCAAGTTGCGGTAGGCGAGCGCGTCCGGGTGCTCGCGCGCCATGAACCGAAGCTGATCGACCTGCAGCTCACCCCACGCCGGCACGGCCTGCGACGGTAGCCCACGGACCTGACAGGCCCGTCAGGGTAGGGTCGGGGGCCACGCACCGGAGGAGGACCCGTGCCAGACGCCGTCATCGTCGCCGCTGCCCGCACCCCGATCGGCACGGCGCGGAAGGGCTCGATCGCGTCCCTCACTGCGTTCGACCTCGGCCGGATCGCGGTCGAATCCGCCGTGAAGCGCGCCGGGATCCCCACCGAGGACCTCGACGACATCGTCCTCGGCGAGGTGCTCCAGGGCGGCGGTGACATCGCCCGCTACGTCGCCGTCGAGCTCGGTCTCACCGACGTGCCCGGCATGGCCCACAACCGCCACTGCGCCTCCGGGATGGCCGCCGTGCAGACCGCGGCGGCGAACATCCGCGCCGGCATGGACCGGGTCGTCGTGGCCGGGGGCACGGAGAGCATCAGCCAGGCCCCGCAGGTGTTCCGCAAGCTCGCCGGTCCCTACGGCGGGGTGCAGCAATGGCTGTCCCCATCGCACCCCGAGACGCCGGACGCGCCGGCGATGGACATGTCGATCACCGTCGGCTGGAACACGGCCCAGTGCGCCAACGTGACGCGCGAGGAGATGGACGACTGGGCGTACCAGTCCCACATGCGCGCCGTGGCGTCGATCGACAACGGCTCGTTCCGTGACGAGATCGTGGCCGTCGAGGTGCCCGCCGGTCGCGGCGAGACGCGGATCTTCGACACCGACGAGCACCCCCGGCGCGACACCACCCTTGAGCGGCTGGCGAAGCTGCCGCCGTTGCATCCCGAGATCCCGGGCTTCTCGATCACCGCCGGGAACTCGTCGGGCCTCAACGACGGCGCGTGCGCGATGGTGCTGTGCGACGACCAGTACGCCGCCGACCACGACCTCGAGGCCCTCGCCATCGTGCGCTCCTGGGCGTCGGCGGGCGTGCCGCCGGCCGACACCGGCCTCGGGCCGACCGTCGCCATCCCCAAGGCCCTGCAGCGCGCCGGGCTCAGTGTCGACGACGTCGCGCTCGTCGAGATCAACGAGGCGTTCGCGTCGATGGCCGTGGCGTCGAGCCGCATCCTCGGCTTCTCGCACGACATCGTGAACGTGAACGGGAGCGGCTGCAGCCTCGGCCACCCGGTCGCCTGCACCGGCGCCCGCATGATCACGACCCTTACCCACGAGCTGCGCCGGCGCGGCGGTGGCTACGGCGTGGCGAGCATGTGCGCCGGCGGTGGGATGGGCTCGGCGACCGTGCTCGAGGTGCCCGCCCCATAACCGGCTCCCCACGCGGCCGGCTCGGCCGGCCGACACGGACCAAGCGATTACATTGCGCGCCATCTGCGCCGACCTCGACGACGACCTGGCGCTCGCGCTGTCGCTCGCCGACGCGGCCGATGCCATCACGACGCGACGCTTCCGCGCCCGTGACCTGCAGGTGCACACCAAGCCCGACGCAACGCCGGTCACCGAGGCGGACCGAGCCGTCGAGTCCATGGTGCGGGACCGCCTCGCGGCCGAACGCCCCGGTGACGCGGTGGTCGGCGAGGAGTTCGGCGCGTCGGGGGCGGGGCGGCGCCGATGGATCGTCGACCCGATCGACGGCACGAAGAGCTTCGTGCGCGGCGTGCCCGCCTGGGCGACCCTCCTCGCGCTCGAGGTCGACGGAGACGCCGTCGTCGGCGTCGCGGCCGCGCCCGCGCTCGGGCGACGCTGGTGGGCGCGGACGGGCGGCGGTGCGTTCGCGAACGGCGAGCCGATCCACGTGTCGGAGGTCGCGCAGCTCGAGGACGCGCACGTGTGCGCGCCGAGCATCCGTGCGTTCGACGCCGCGGGTCTCGATGCGGAGTTTCGGGCGCTCATCGCGCGCTGCTGGCACGTCGGCGGGTTCCCCGACTTCTGGGGTCACGTGCTCGTCGCGGAGGGCGCGGCGGACATCATGGTCGAGCCGGTGCTCTCACTGTGGGACGTCGCCGCGCTGCACCCGATCGTCGAGGAGGCCGGCGGCCGGATCAGCGACTTCGGCGGACGCCCGTGGGCCGACGACGCGCCGTGCCTCACGACGAACGGGCGCGTCCACCGCGAGGCCCTCGCGGTCATGGCGGGTGGGGCATGAGCGTCCCCGTCACGGTCGGGATCGACATCGGCACCTCCTCGGTCAAGGCCGTCGCCGCCGATGAGGACGGCACCGTTGTCGCGAGCGCCCGCGTCCCCCACGAGGTGCGCGTCCCCGCCCCGGGGCGCCTGGAGCACGACGCCGCCGACGCCTGGCGGACCGGGCCGCGGCGCGCGCTGCACGAGCTCGGCGACCTCGACGTGCGCGGCGTCAGCGTCGCCGCGATGGTCCCGTCCCTCACCGCGGTCGACGCGGGCGGCGTGCCCATCCAGCCCGGCCTCCTCTATGGCGACGAGCGCGGCCACACCGGCAAGACCGGCAACCCGATCGAGGCCGGCGAGCTGCTCGCGTTCCTCGACTGGCTCGTCCAGGCCGCGCCCGACGCCACCGGCTACTGGCCGGCGCAGGCCGTCGCCAACCACGCGCTGAGCGGCGAGGCCGTGCTCGACACCTCCACGGCGGCCACGGCGCACCCGCTCTTCGACTGGCAGAGGTGGGATCCGGCGGTCGCCGCGGCGCACGGGACCCGCCCCGACCAGTTCCCACGGCTCGTCCCGACCGCGTTCGAGGCCGGCCACGTCGATGGCGACGGCCCACCGCTCGCGTCGGGCTGCATCGACGCGCTCGCCGAGCAGCTCGTCGCCGGCGCCGATGACGACGGCGACGTGCTCGTCCTGCTCGGCACCACCCTGATCATCTGGGCGGTCACCGACCGGCTCGATGCAGTCCCCGGGCTCTACACCTTGCCCCACACCGCCAAGGGCAAGATGCTCGTCGGCGGGCCCAGCAACGCCGGCGGGCTGTTCTGCAACTGGGCCGCGTCGCTGCTCGGCGCCCCGACGACGCCGCCCGACCCGCGCCGGGTCCCGGTATGGGCGCCCTACCCGCGGGGGGAGCGCTCGCTCATGCACGACGCGACGCGCCGCGGCGCCCTCGTTGACCTCGACCTGACGCACGACGCCGCCGCCGTGCGCCGGGCCGCGTTCGAGGCGTCCGGGTTCGTGGCGCGGCGGATCCTCGACGTGGCGCGCGAGCACCACGGCATCGCGCCGCGGCGCCTCGTCGCGTCCGGGGGCGGCACGCGGGTGGACGAGTGGGTCCAGGCCGTCGCCGACGCCACCGCGCTGCCCATCGAGTGCGTCGCGGTGCCCGACGGCGGCGCGCTCGGATCGGCGTGGCTCGCTCGCATCGCCGCAGGGTTCGAGGAGCCGATGGCGATGACCGAGGGCCGGCGCTGGGCGCGGCGCGGCCGCACGGTCGAGCCCAACCCCGTCTGGGTCGACGCGATGGCGCCACGGTACGAGCGGTTCCTCGAGGTCTCAGCGTAGGCTCGTCAGCCGTGACCTCCACACTGCCGCTCGCCGACTGGGACCCGATGGCGCAGTTCGGCGCCGACGCGCACAGCGTGCGCGACCCGCACCCGGAGCTCGCCCGTCGCCGCCGGGAGCAGCCCATCGCGCCCCGCGCCGCGTGGGGGGAGGGCGGCAAGACGGTCAGCGGGTACGAGCTGTACCGCTACGACGACTGCGCGGCGGTGCTGCGCGACAACGAGACGTTCTCGTCCGAGAGCATCCGGGCCAACATGGAGATGGTCATGGGCCCGTACCCGCTCGTCGGCATGGACGAGCCCGACCACAGGCGCCTCCGGTCCCTCGTCGCGCAGGCGTTCCGCCAGAAGACGCTCGCGCACTTCGAGGACGATCTGGTCGTCCCGGTCGTCGACGAGATGATCGACGGGTTCGTGGACCGAGGGGAGGCCGAGCTCGTCCGCGAGATGACGTACCGCTACCCGGTGCAGGTCATCGCGGTGATCCTCGGGCTCCCGCGGGAGGACTACGAGCGGTTCCACGCCTGGGCGTCGGCGATCATCAGCGTCGGGGCGCAGCCGATGGAGGGCATCAGGGCCTCCGCGGAGCTGCGCGGCTACCTCGAGGGCGTGCTCGCCGACCGCCGCGCCCACCCACGCGAGGACCTCGTGAGCGAGCTCGCGAGCACCGAGCTCGACGGGGAGCGCCTCGGCGACGAGGAGCTCTACTCGTTCGTGCGCCTCCTCCTCCCCGCCGGCGCCGAGACCACCTACCGGGCGACCGGCAACCTCCTCTTCGGGCTGCTGAGCGACCCCTCGCAGTTCGACGCGGTGCGCGCCGACCGGTCGCACCTCACCGCCGCCGTCGAGGAGGCGATCCGGTGGGAGCCGCCGCTGCTCATCACCTCCCGTGTGGCGGCGAAGGACGCAGAGGTCGCGGGCACGCCCATCCCCGCCGGCACCCAGGTCATCCCCAACATCGGGTCCGCCAACCGCGACGAGACCCGCTGGGACGACGCCGAGACGTTCAACCTCTTCCGCGAGGCCAAGCCCGTCATCTCGTTCGGCGTCGGCCCGCACATGTGCCTCGGCATGCACCTCGCCCGCATGGAGATGCGCGCCGCGGTGAATCGCCTCCTCGACCGTTGCCCGAACCTGCGCCTCGACGCGGCGGCGGTCACCCGCGACGACTCCCACATCCATGGGGAGACCTTCCGGTCGCCGACGACGCTGCCGGTGCGCTTCGACGTCGCGGCCTGAGTCACGGGGGTCGCCGTGCTGCGCATCGAGATCGACCCCGAGAAGTGCATGGGCTCGGGCAACTGCTCGTTCTGGGCGCCCGCCACCTTCGACCTCGGTGAGGACGGCATCGCGTACGTCCTCGATCCCGAGGGTGACGACGAGGACAAGATCCTGCTCGCCGCGCAGGGCTGTCCCACCCAGGCCATCGCCATCTGGCGCGACGACCAGCGCATCGTGTGAGCCCCACCCCGATCGTGCTGGTGCACGGCGGCGCGCACGGCGCCTGGTGCTGGCAGCCCCTCGAGTCGCACCTCCGCGCACCGGCGCTCGCCGTCGACCTGCCGCCAACGGCGATCCGCGGGGCGCCCGACGTGACACCACCGCCCGAGACGTTCGACCTCAGCCTCCGCGACTTCGCGGACGCCGTGCTGCGCGGCGCCGACGCGGCCGGCCACGAGCGCTTCGTGCTCGTCGGCCACTCGTTGGGCGGCCTCACGATCGCCGAGGTCGCACGCCGCGCTCCGGCACGCGTCGCGCACCTCGTCTTCGTATCGTGCATCGTCCCGCCGGAGGGGCAGTCCAGCATCGACGCCCTCCCCGAGGATCTACGCGAGCTGGCCGCCGAGGCGGTCCGCGCGAGCGAGCGCGACCGGAACGTGACGGGCCGCATGGACGAGGCGACCCTGCGCCAGATGTTCTGCAACGACATGACCGAGGAGCAGACGGCGTTCGTCCTCGACCACTGCGGCGCCGAGGTCCCGTCCATCCTCGCCGAGCCCGTCGCGCGGCGGGGCATCCCGCCCTCGCTGCCGAAGACCTACGTGCGGCTGCGCCGCGACCAGTCGCTCGCGCCGGCGACACAGGACGAGCAGATCGCGGCGCTGCGCGCGTCCCCGGGCGGCACGGTCGACGTCGTGGAGCTCGACGCGGGCCACGACGTGATGATCAGCGCGCCCGCGCCCCTCGCCCGCGTGCTCGACGACCTCGCGGCCTGAGCGCTCGCGCGCGGCCCCAGTAGGATCACCGCGTGCCGATCGGCGTCTCAGACGAGCACGTCGCGCTCCACGACGCGGTGCGCCGATGGTGCGAGCGATACTGCCCACCCGCGACGCCCCGCGCGCTGCTCGACGCGGACCACGAGCCCCGGCCCGACTTCTGGGACGACCTCGCGGCACAGGGCTGGCTCGGCCTCCACGTCGCCGAGGAGCACGGCGGCTCGGGCTTCGGCCTCCCCGAGCTCGCCGTCGTCCTCGAGCAGCTCGGCGCCGCGATGGCGCCCGGCCCGTTCCTCGCCACGACCCTCGCCGCCGCGCTCGTCCAGGCGGGTGGAAACGAGGCCGCGGCCAAGAGCCTCCTGCCGGCGCTGACGGCCGGCGACCGGATCGGCGCGGTGCACACCGCGCTCGACGACGCGCCGACCGCCGAGGAGACCCCCGACGGCCTCCTCCTCCACGGCTGCGCCCGCCCCGTGCTCTCCGGCCACCTGGCCGACCTGCTCGTCACCCCGGCGCGGGTCGGGGACCGCGTGCGCTGGTGCGTCGTGGACCTCGACCCGGCGACGGCGCGCGAGCTGCCGACGGTGGACCCGACGCGGCGCGTCGCCGAGGTCGACCTCGACGGCGTCCTGGCAGCGGGCGACCGCCAGCTCGACGGCCTCGACCGCGACCGCGTCCGCGATCTCACGGCCGCCGTCGTGTCGGCCGAGACGGTCGGCGTCGCGCAGTGGTGCGTCACGACGGCGGCGGACTACGCGCGCGTCCGCGTCCAGTTCGGCCGGCCGATCGGCCAGTTCCAAGGCGTGAAGCACAAATGCGCCGACATGGTCGGACGGGTCGAGCTCGCCCGTGCCGCCGCGTGGGACGCCGCGCGGGCCGCGGATGAGGGGGGCTCCGCGGCGTCGCTGACCGCCGCGTCGGCGCTCTCGCTCGCCCTCGACGCCAGCTTCGCCAACGCCAAGGACTGCATCCAGGTGCTCGGCGGCATCGGGTTCACCTGGGAGCACGACGCCCACCTCTACCTCCGGCGCGCGCTCACGACCGGCAGCCTGTACGGCCCGGCGAGCGACTCGCGCGTGCGCGTCGGCGCCCTCGCCCGCGACGGCGTCCGCCGTCCGCTCGCCCTCGACCTCGGCGCCGCGGCCGACGCGACCCGTGCCGAGGTGCGCGCCTTCCTCGAGACGGTGCGAGACCTCGACCCTGGCCCGCAGCGTCGACGAGTGGCCGACGAGGGCTACATCATGCCGACCTGGCCCACACCATGGGGTCGCGACGCGAAAGCCGTCGAGCAGCTCGTCATCGACGAGGAGTTCCGTGCCGCACGGGTGGCCCGACCCGGGATCATGATCGGCAGCTGGGCGCTGCCGCCCGTCATCGTCTACGGGACGCGCGAGCAGCAGGAGCGCTGGATCCCGCCGACGCTGCACGGCGAGATCACCTGGTGCCAGCTCTTCAGCGAGCCGGGCGCCGGCTCTGACCTCGCCGGGCTCGCGACACGGGCGTCGAAGGTCGACGGCGGGTGGCTCGTCACCGGTCAGAAGGTCTGGACCTCGATGGCCCGCCAGGCCGACTGGGGGATCCTCCTCGCCCGCACCGACCCCGACGCGCCCAAGCACAACGGGATCTCGTGCTTCATGGTCGACATGCGCCACACCGACGGGCTCGACATCCGTCCGCTGCGCGAGCTCACCGGCGAATCGATGTTCAACGAGGTCTTCTTCGACGAGGCGTTCGTCCCCGACGACTGCCTCGTCGGCCCGCCGGGCGGCGGATGGCTCGCGGCGCGCACCACGCTCGCCAACGAGCGCGTCTTCATGGGTGGCGGGATGAGCTTCGGGCGCGGCGTCGAGCAGATCCTGCAGACGCTCGCGGCGCGCGACGAGCAGGACCGTCTCGTGCTCGACGAGGTCGGCGGGCTCGTCGCGACCGCGCACGCGCTGGCCTGCCTCGGCTTCCGCCTCACGCTCGCCGCGCTCGCCGGTGCCGACCCGAGCGGGTCCGAGGCCTCGGTCCGCAAGCTGCTCGGCGTCCTCCACGACCAGCACGTCCAGGAGGTCGGCCTGCAGCTGCAAGGCGCCGCCGGGGCCGTCGCCGAGGGCGACGGGGAGGCGTGGAGCCGCGGGTTCCTCTTCAACCGCAACCTGACGATCGCGGGCGGCACGAGCGAGATCCAGCGCAACATCATCGGCGAACGCGTCCTCGGGTTGCCCAAGGACCCCTGAGCGCGACGGGACGGCGCCGGACGGCCGCGCGACCCGCGCGCCTAGCGTCTCCGTCGAGTGCTCGCCGCCGCCGACTTCACGCCGACCGCCACCGCGCTCCTCGTCGCGGCGGGCGGCGCGGCCGCCGTGTTCGCGGTCGTCTTCGCGATCCGGTTCGCCGCCAGCTTCCCGGCACTGCCGTCGCCGGGCCCCGAGACCGCCGAGCTCGGGGACGAATCCCCCGCGGTGGCCAACCTGCTCGTGAACCGCTGCCAGGTCACGCACGCCGCGGCCGCGGCGACGCTCCTGGACCTCGCGGCCCGGGGATACCTCGAGGTCTTCGAGGCCGGCGTGGACCGCTTCGTGGTACGGCTCCGCACGACCGCCGACGCCGCGCCGCTCACCGCGTACGAGGAGCAGGTGATGGCCCTGGTGCGGTCGCGCGCCACCGGCGGGTCCGCGCCCCTCGAGGCCGTGCAGCTGGGCGACGCGGAGGCCGTGGGATGGCACACCCGGTTCTCGAAGGCGGTCGTGCGCGACGCCCGATCCCGCGGCCTGCTCCGCGGCCGTTGGTCGCGCGTCGACTGGGCCCTCTTCGCCGTCCTGGCCGGCGTCGCGTGGCTGCTGCTGGCGAGCGGGCTCGACGTCGCGCACGTCGAGCAGACGGCGCGCGCCGCGACCACGAGCGGCTCGCAGTCGCGCAACTTCCAGCCCCAGGACTGGTACTGGGTCGCCGTCGGCGGCTGGGCGCTGACGCTCGCGGTGATCGCCCGCTTCCGCTCGATCCGCTTCGCACCCGCGGGCTCCCAGGCGGCGGCCCGCTGGCTGGGCGTGAAGCGCTACCTGGCCCACGACCGGAGCTTCGGCGACGCGACGCCCGCCGCCGTGGCGATCTGGAAGCAGCTACTCGCCTACGGCACGGCGCTCGGCGTCGCCCGTGCCGCCGCGGCGGCCATCCCGCTCAGCGTCGAGGACCGTCGCACCGCCTGGAGTCGCGCCGGGGGTGACTGGCACCAGGTCCACGTCGAGTATCCGCACCACTTCGGGTACGGCGAGGCGCCGCGCAGCGTGTTCCTCGGCGGCCTGCTGCGCCTCCTGTTCTGGGGCGGACTCTGCTTCGTGGTCCTCCCCGTCGCCGCGAACGCCGCGTGGACGGCGGGGAGCGACGCCCTGCACAACCACGAGGTCGCGAGCGGCGCGGCCGTCGGCGCTGTCGTCGGGTTCGTCCTCGTGTTCGCGGCCATCGCCGCGGTGCTCCTGGTGCGCTTCGGCGACGGCGTCGTGCGGGCGTTCCGGGGTGGCGCCGACCTCGGTCGCTCCACGATGGTCGAGGGACCGGTCGTGAAGGTTGTCGGCACGGGCGACTGGTTCGCGGTCGACCCCGGGCACGTCGACCACGTGCGGGCGTGGCATCCGGGCGCCGCGCGCCTCCCGGCGCGGGGCACCACCGTGCGCGTCCAGCTGACGCCGCATCTGTGTCACGTGATGGCGATCGACCTGCTCGCGTCGCCCGACGCGCCGACTCCTCGCGCCCCGTCGTGGTCGAGCGACGCACCCGCGCCGAGCACTCCGCCGACGCCGCCCGCGCCGGCGCCCGTCCAATGGTCCGCGCCACCCGCTGACGGGCCGGCGCGTCCCTGAACTGGCAGTAAAGCGCGGCGGCGGTCAGCGCTCCGGGCCGATGGCGTCGAGCGCCGAGTCGAGGGTCGGGTAGAAGCGGTCACGGTCGAGGGTCTCGAAGAGGCCGTAGCGCTGGACGAGATCCTGGAGCCGGGTCCGCATCTCCGCGAACGCCATGTGGATCCCCTGGCCGTTCAACTCGGCGTCGAGCTGCTCGAGCATCGCCGCCGCGGTGACGTCGACATCGGTGATGGCCTCGCACTGCAGCACGACCCAGGACGGTGCCTCGGCGCGCACGAGGCGACGCACCTCGCGACGGAGCAGGCCGGCGTTGGCGAAGAAGAGCGGCGCCTCCCATCGGTAGACGACGACGCCGGGGTTTCCCTGTGCCTCGGGGTGCCGGTCGCGGCTGTGCCACCCCTCCATGCCCTCGATCCGTCCGAGGGCGTGGCCGTGCGGCCACCAGCTCCGCCGGAAGACGAGCAGCATGGCCAGGCCGATCGCCACCACGATGCCCTCGAGAATGCCGAGCAGGACGACGCCGGCCGTGGCGACGAGCGAGATCAGCACCGCGCTCTTGCGCACCCGGTAGTAGCGGCGCAACGTCCGGATGTTCACCAGGGACAGCGCGGCGGCGATCACGACCGCGGCCAGCGTGGCCTGCGGCAGGTCGGCCAGGAGCGAGTTCAAGAAGATCAGCAGGACGGCGACCAAGCCTGCGCCGACGAGGTTGGACACCTGCGTCCGGGCTCCCGATTGTTCGGCCACCGCCGTGCGTGAGCCGCTCGTCGAAACGGCGAACCCTTGGAAAAGGCTGGCGACCACGTTGGCGGCGCCGATCCCGACCATCTCCTGGTCGGGCTGCACCTCCTCCCCGCGGCGGGCGGCGAAGCTCGACGCGGTCGCGATGGTGTCCGTCAGCGACACCAGCGTGATCCCGACGGCCGCGACGACGAGCGGCACCAGGTCGCTCACGTTGGTCCAGGGGAGGGAGGGGCTGGGCACGCCGTGGGGCAGCGAGCCGACGGTCGCCACGCCGGCGCCGCTCAGGTTGAACGCGGCGGACGCCGCCGTGGCGCCGACGACGGCCACGAGGACGGCGGGGACCCGCCGTGAGACCCGAGGGACGACCAGCAGGACCAGCAGCGTGGCGGCGCCGACGAGCAGCGTGTTCCCCTGCGTCTGGTCGAGCCCGTTCACGAAGGCGCGCACCTCGCCGATGAACGAGTCCGCGTTCGTGGAGAAGCCGAAGAGCTTGGGGAGCTGGCCGACGACGATGATCGCCGCCAGGCCGTTCATGTACCCGATCTGGACCTCGTTCGACAGCAGGTCGGCGACGAAGCCGAACTTGGCGAGGCCGAGCACGATCTCGATGACGCCGACCGTGAGCGCCAGCATCCCCGCCAACGCGATGGCCTTGTCCGGACCGCCGCCCGCCAGCAGCGGCACGATCGCCGCCAGGATGAGCGGCGACACCGACGAGTCGGGTCCGAGCACGAGCACGCGCGACGGACCGAACACCGCGTAGCCGACGAGGCACGCGATGGTCGTGTACAGACCGGTGACGGCGGGAAGACCGGCCAGCTCGGCGTACGCCATCCCCTGCGGCACGAGGATGGCGGCGAGGACGACGCCGGCGACGACGTCGTGTCGCAGCCACGAGCGCTGGTAGCTGCGGGCCGCGCCGAGCCCGGGGATCCAACGATCGATCGGGCCGCGGTGCCGTGCCACTCGTCGGCTCCTAGTGACCCGCTTGGCAGCGCAACCGCACCGTGGCTCTCGTTCCGCCGTCCACCGCTCGACACGCCGTGTGCTCGACGACGACCGACGCGCACCCTACCGACTCGCCCCGCTCACCGCACGGGTCGCGCGCCGCCGACGATCGCACCAACTCGGGGGAGAGGGGCGGCCACCGGCGGCGCGCGTCCGCGCCGGGCAGCATGGCGACGCGGCGGGACTCGCGGCAGTCACGCGCCTAGTGTCCAGCCCGTACGGGCGTCGCGCGGGGTTGGCACCGGGGCGGTCGTGGGGGAGGGGACCATGCGCACTCGATCGCTCGTCGTGGCGCTGTCGATCGTCGGCGCAGTGCTCGCCGGCGCATCGATCGCCGGCGCGATCCCGAGTCCGGGCGCGGCGCCGGCCGTGCTCCGCGCGCCCACCAAGGGCTACGTCGTCTACTGGGATCAGAACGAGGAAGAGGACTACTACGCCTCGGCGACGAACACCCAAGGCCAGTTGTTCCCGGCGTGGGACGCGAACGGCCAGATGTGCATCTTGAACGACGGCACGGGCCGCTGGGTCGTCGGCTACGACCCGACCGTGCCGAGCCAGCACAACCCCGGGGGTCCGCCCTTCAAGCCCTACAAGCAGCCGCCGATCGGCGAGGAGCTCGTCAGCCGGACCGGCGTATGGACGGGCTCGAACCTCTTCGTCGCGGGCCCGTACCGCATGAGCGCGAAGGACCCCGGGGAGGACTCGCCGGCCGTCAAGGGCGTCTACAACGGCCAGTCGACGTACACGGGCTGTGCGGTCGACGCGCACCACAACGTCTTCGCCGACGACATCGGCACCGCGCAGGGCTCGTTCCCGATCCCGACCGACGGCCGCCTCGTCGAGTGGTTCGCGCCCTCTTATAAGCAGTCCTGCGTCGTGTACGGGCCCGATCAGGGCGGGGTCGACGGCGGCCACCACGTGGACGGCACCGACGGCCTCTCCCAGCCCGGGATGATGGACGTGATGCCCAACGGCGACCTCCTGCTCCCGCAGGCCGGCTCGCCGACCGGCGGCATCCCCGGGCAGGTGACGCGCTTCGACCACACGTCGCTGCCGACCAGCGCGAGCCAGTGTCCCGGCGGTGTCTACCCGCGCAGCCAGGTGCGCACCTCGACGTTCTTCCAGGGCAGTGGTTCGTTCCTGCCGGTCCCGTCCGGAATCGCGACCGACCCGACGTGTCACTGCTACGCGATCAGCTCCATCTTCGGTGACCCGTCCGTCGCGTGGGTCGACGGCAACGGCCAGCCGATCGCCAGTCGCCCCACGCTCACCGGGGAGCCCCTCGACCAGTTCGGCCACGACCCGAACGGCTACAACCCGTTCGGGATGGCGTTCGCCCCCGACGGCACCCTCTACTTCGTGGACATCCACATCGCATGCCAGGGCGCCGGTCTCGGCAACTGCGGGCCCGAGAACGCCCACGGGCAGGTGATGCGCGTCAGCTTCGGGCCGGGCGAGCAGCCCGCCGCGCCCCAGGTGCTCGCCAGCGGCTTCGACTTCCCGACGAGCGCCACCATCTGCGTCGAGGGCACCGGTACCCCGTGTCCGTTCCCGACGCATGCCACCCCGCCGCCGCGCCCGGCGACCCCCGGCGCGTCCGGGTAGCCGTCCGGACCCGGCCGCCGCGTGCGCAGGGTGTCGCCATCCGGGGTGCGGCGCGCGCTCGTCGGCCTCGCCGCGGGCGCGCTCCTCGCGGCGTGGGCGGGGTCCGCCCGCGCGACCGTCCCGGCCGCGCGCCAGCCCATCACCCGGCCCAGCGCCTCGGACTGGCCCACGTACGGGCACGACGCCCAGCACACCTTCCACGGGCGGACGACCCTGACGGAGACGAGCGCCGCGCAGCTGCAGACCGCCTGGTTCTTCGCGACCGGCGACGCCGTCACCGCGACGCCGACCGTCGTCGCCGGCGTCGTGTACGTCGGGTCCTGGGACGACACCTTCTACGCCGTGCAGCTGGCGACCGGGCATCTGCTCTGGAAGTACGCGCTGTCCCCGCAGAACGCCGTGACGCCCTATCCCGGCGAGCCGCACCGCGACGCCACGTCCGACGGCGGGCTCGTCACCTCGTCCGCGTGGTACCAGCCCGGCAACGGCACCCGCCCCGACCTCGTGATCTTCGGCGGCGGCTACACCCTCTACGCGTTGAACGCGCATACCGGCGCGCTCGACTGGCGTCACGACTACACGGGCAAGCCGGCGATGCCACCCCTCCCGGACGTCGACGGCGCGCGCATCTTCTCGTCGCCCGTCGTCAGCGGGAACAAGGTGCTCTTCGCGGTCGACGTCGATGGGCAGCGCGGCGAGCGCGGCTACGTCGTCGCGGCCAACCTCGACACCGGGGCGCCCGTCTGGACCTATGAGACCGACGTCGATGCCGCCGGCCACGTCCTCAACAACGGGTGCGGGGACGTGTGGTCGTCGGGGTCGATCGTGCCGCAGACCGGCCTCGTTGTCTTCGACGAGGCCGACTGCCACTTCTCCAACCCGCCACCGACCGCCGAGACGGTCTTCGCGCTGCACCTCTCGACCGGCACGCTCGCGTGGCGCTTCCAACCCCACCGTCCCGACAGCGCGTGCGACTTCGACTTCGGCTCGACCGCCAACGTCGGGGTGTCGGGCGGGACGACCACGTTCCTCGGTGTGGGCGGCAAGGACGGCACCTACTACTCGCTCGACCCGACCACCGGGCGGCTCCGGTGGAAGACGAACGTCGTCTTCGGCGGCTTCTCGGGTGGCTTCGTCGGCACCGCCGCCTACGACGGCACCCGCGTCGTCGCGTCGACCGCAGTCGGCGACTTCGGCCGGTTCGAATCGAACGGGAACAAGCTGTGCGACCCCTCGAACCCCGCCGACACCTCCATGCAGGAGCCGAGCGTGCACGCCCTGACCGCGAGGAGCGGTCAGGTGCAGTGGGAGGCGTCCGGCGCGCCGTCGTTCGGCGCCACGACGGTCGCCGGCGGGATGACCTTCAACGGCCTGGCCCTCAGCGACGCCGTCCAGGTCCGCGACGCCCCCACCGGGCGGCTGCTTGCCAGCCTTTCGCTCCCCGCACCGTGCTGGTCGGGGATCGCGACCGCCGGCGACGCGATCGTGTTCGGGACCGGCGCCTCCGAGGTCGGCAGTCCCGACGGGATCTACGTCGACACCCCCGGTGGGGCGATGCCCCGCCCCTGACCGGGTCAGCGGATCGTTCCGGGGGAGCGATCGGTCGCTCAGCCGCCCATCGATGGGAGCGTGATCTGCTCGCCCGGATAGATGAGGTTGACGTCGCCCGAGCGCAACGTCGACCGGTTGGCGGCGCACACGGCCTGCCAGTACGGCGTGACGTCGGCCGCGGCAAGCGATGCGGGGGACTGGTCGGCGTGCTGGGCAACCTGGGACGCCGCGATGCTCCACAGGCTGTCGCCGGCGATCACCGTGTGGCTGGTCAGGTCGGGCGGCGGTCCCGCCGCGGTCGGCGCGGCGCTGGGCGCTGGCGTCGTCGGGTCGCTGGGGCGTGTGGACGAGCTCGACGACGGAGACTGCGCGTCCGACGAAGGCGAGGTTGGCAGCGGGCTCGCGGGCGCGGCGGGCGGCGGAATCGCGGGCGGGGCCGGCGCGGACACGGGCGGCGCGGGCGTCGACGCGGCTGGCGGCACGGCCACCGTCGCCAGGCCGGTGCGCAGCGTCGCCGCCGCGCCGAGGTCCGGCGGGTCGTCCGCGGCCGGCGCGTCGGGCTGGTCGGGGACGGCGCGTCCGGTCCGCAGCGGCAGCGTGACCGGCGGCGGTGGTGTGGGGGACGCGGGCGTGGATGCCGTCTGGCTGGTCGACGGCGTCGGGTCCGGGGTGGCGAACGCGGACGGTGCTGCGCCGAGCAGGCCGCCGCCGGCGATGGACACCATCGCGAGGAGGCGTCGAGCGAAATGGGCCACGGGATGACCTCCGACTCGGGGGATAGGTTGCGCTCTCATGACCCGGTTGCTGCTCGTGCGTCACGCGGAACCCGCGGCAACGTGGGGCGACCACGACGACCCGGGACTCTCGGAGCGGGGAACCGGTCAGGCGGAGGCGCTCGCGGCCCGGCTGGTCGAGCCGACCGCGCGCGGTCCGCGCACGGTTGTGTCGTCGCCGCTTGCCCGCGCCCGCGAGACGGCCGCGCCGCTCGCGGGCCGGCTCGGTCAGCCGGTGCGCGTGGACGCGCGGGTCGGTGAGGTCGTCAGCCCCGACGGGACGGCGGCGGCGCGCACCGTGTGGCTGCGAGACGTGTTCGCCCGCCGCTGGCCGGAGCTGAGCGCCGAGCTGCGCGAATGGCGGCGCGGTGTCCTCGACGCGCTCGCGGAGATCGGCGACGCCGTCGTGACGACGCACTTCGTCGCGATCAACGTCGCCGTCGGCGCGGCGACCGGAGACGACCGGGTCCACTGCTGCTCGCCGGCGCACACCTCGGTGACCGAGCTCTCCGTCGACGAGGGCCGGCTCACGCTGGTCCGCCTCGGTGCCGAGCTCCCGGCCACGTCGGTGCGCTGATGTCGACGATGTCGGGGCCGGGTCCCGACGCCCACGCCCTGTTCCGCGAGGCGTTCCGTAAGACGCCGCTGCACGAGCTCCTGAACCTCCGGTTCGGCGAGCCGGAGCCGGCCGACGGCACCGTCATCATCGAGATGGACGTGGCGCCGCCGGCGTTCAACGGCTCCGGGAACCTCCACGGCGGCGCGATCGCCACCCTCGTTGACGTCGCGGCGGGATCGTGCGCCGGTCGGGTGTCAGCCTTCGACCCGCTTGCCCAAAGTCTCGTCACCGCGGATCTCCACGTCCGCTACCTCGGGCGGCCGAAGGCTGGGCCAGTGCGAGCCGAGGCGCGCCCGATGCGAGCGGGCCGGATGCTCATCGTCGTCGAGGTCCGGGTCCTCGACGCGCTCGACAACTTGATCGCGTTCGCCGACTTCTCGGCGATGGTCGTCGAGCGGCGGGAGCCGCTCGCCGGGGCGGTCCCCACCGACCCGCAGACGCCCGACCTCTGAGCCGGCGGCCCGCCCGGCGGCGGACCGCCGCCTTGGGTGGCGGCGCTCCGTCATCAGCGCGTCAGCGAGGGGCGGGTGCTACGTTGCCGCCGACCAGGGAACGACTCGAGGGGGACCGCGGACGTGATTCATCTGGTGGCCGTCAGCATCTTCAATCGCCAACCCGGGCTCGAATTCCTGGCTCGTTGGGCCCACGTGGTCGTCGGAATCACCTGGATCGGGATCCTCTTCTACTTCAACTTCGTCCAGGTACCGTCGTTCGCCAAGTTCGACGCGGCGACGCGCAACGAGGCGATCGACAAGCTGGCGTCGCGGGCGCTGTGGTGGTTCCGCTGGGCCTCGGTCTTTACGGTCCTGACCGGGCTGCTGATCCTGCTCGCCGAAACCGACGCGAAGAAGAACGCCGACCTGTTCAGTTCGACCTACTGGAAGACCGCGGCAGGCACGAGCATCGCAACCGGGATCCTGATCGCCTTGGTGATGTTCCTCAACGTCTGGGGGATCATCTGGCGCAACCAGAAGGTCGTGATCGCGAACGCCCGCAACGTGCTCGCCGGTGGCCAGGCGAACCCGGCCGCGGCCGACGCCGGCCGACGGGCGGCGCTCGCCTCTCGTCAGAACACCCTGTTCGCGTTCCCGATGCTGCTCTTCATGGTCGGCACGCCGAACTTTTTCAACAGCTATGGGAACGTTTTCGGTAACCTGAGCAACAAGGGCATCTACTGGATCATCGTGGTGGTGATCGTCGCCCTCTTTGAGGCGAACGCCCTCGGGCTACTTGGCGGCCGTGCCGTCGGCAACCCCCTTCTCTGGATGTACGAGAACCACTGGCGGACGATCGCTGCCGGCATCGTCTTGAGCGGAGTGTTCTACGCGGTCTGGGAGATCGTCTTCTGACGGAGCGGTAGCGGACGGATAACTTACGACCGCCCGGCGTTGGCCGGGCGGTCGTGGCTACAGGTCGAGCAGGTCGGCGATCCGCGCCCGGTGCTCCTCGCCAGTGCCGAGGAGCTGCGAATCGGTCTTCACGCGGCGCACGTACAGGTGCATGTCGTGTTCCCACGTGTAGCCGATCCCGCCGTGGATCTGGATCCCCTCTTTCGCCATCCGCCGCTGGCAGTCGCCCGCCGCGACCTTCGCCGTCGAGGTCGCCAGAGCACGGCCGGGGTCGTCCTCGGCCTGGCACAGCGCCGCGAAGTAGGCGGTCGCGCGCGCTCGCTCGAGGCCGATCAGCATGTCGGCGAACTTGTGCTTGATCGCCTGGAACGACCCGATCGGCACCCCGAACTGCTCGCGCTGCTTGGCGTAGTCGAGCGTCACGTCCAGGATCGTCTGGCAGGTCCCGACGATCTCGACGGCGAGCGAGACCGTTGCCTCCTCGAGCGCCCGCCGCAGCGCGGCCGCGGTCGCCGGTCCCGGATCGCCGAGGCGCCGGTCGTCGTCGACGCGTGCGCCCATGAGGTCGACGGTCGCCAGCCCCCGGGTGGGGTCGAAGGCCCGCGTTGGCGTCACCAGGACCGCGTCGCGGGGCACGACGAACGCGACGACGCCGCGGTCGCCGTCCGTCGCCGGCTCGCGGGCGACGACGACGAGCTCGTCCGCGGTGTCGCCGCCGAGGACGGCGCGCTTGGTCCCCGCGAGCGTCCAGCCGCCGTCGTCGCGTGTGGCAGTCGCCCGCACCGCGGCCGGGTCGGCCGGCCGGCCGGCCTCGGTCAAGGCGAGCGCGCCCGTGATCGCGCCGGAGGCCACCTCGGGGAGGAAGCGCTGGCGCACCGCGTCGTCGCCGGCCTCGCGGACCGCGGGGGCGAACTGGCAGACCGTCGGGACGAACGGACCGGGCGCGTCGGCGCGGCCGAGCTCCTCGACCACGACGGCGAGCTCGACCGGCCCGAGCCCGAGGCCACCGAGCGACTCGGGGATGGTCAGCGCCGGCCAGCCCAGCTCGACCATGTGCTTCCACAGCGCCTCGGGCACGGCGCCGTCCTCGACGACGGCGCGCACCAGGCTCATCGGGCACTCGCGCTCGAGGACGGCGCGCACCCCGTCGCGCAGGTCGTCCTGCTCGGGGGTGAAGTCCAGCTCCATGTGGGCGAGAACGGTACCTGAGGGCACCGCGCGCCCCGCCGATCGGCGCCTTTAGGCGCGAGTCGCGAGTGGGCGCCCCTCCGGCACCCCGACGGTCACCGGCACGGGATCGGTCCACCGGCCGCTCGCGCGCGCCGCGAGGTCGGCGAACGTCGTCTCGTCGAGGATCGCGATCGTGGCGTCGCGCACCGCGGACCAGGTCGCCTGCAGGGTGCAGCCGAGCTCCATCGGGCAGCGCTCCGCGTCGCTGCGGGTCGCGCACGCGATCGGCGCCAGGGGGCCCTGGATGAGCCGGACCACCCGACCCAGCGTGATGTCGGCCGGCGCGTGGTTCAGGCGGTACCCGCCGGACGGGCCGCGCTCCGAGCGCACGATCCCGGCGGCGCGCAGCTGGGGGAGGAGCTGCTCCAGCACGGTGAGCGGGGTGGCGGTGTGCGCGGCGAGCTCCTGGAGCTTGTGGGGCTGACCGTCATCGAGCAGGGCGAGCGCCAGGACGGCCCGGGTGGCGTAGTCGGTCCGTCGGTTGATCCACATCTCCCTGCGCTCCCCGGGGCAGGCCCCTTGACCCGCTCCGCCTCGTACTCTAGTTTCCCGACTGAAATAATCAACCTTTCCGGGATTACCGAGATTGGAGCAGGCGGTGCGGCGAGGCTGGCGGTGGATGGTCAGCGCCCTGGCGGGCGTGGTGGCGCTGAGCGCCGGTGGATGGGCGGCCACGGCGGCGTCGGCGGCCCCATCGGCGTCCGGCACGCTGCGCCTCGGCTACTTCCCGAACGTGACGCACGCACCGGCACTCGTCGGCGTGCAAGGCGGCTACTTCCAGAGCGCCCTCGGCCGGAACGTCTCGCTGAAGCTCTTCACGTTCAACGCCGGGCCCGCCGCCGTCGAGGCGCTGCTCTCGGACTCGATCGACGCGAGCTATGTCGGACCGAACCCGGCGATCAACGCGTTCGTGCAGTCGCACGGCGCGGTGCACGTCGTCGCGGGCGCGGCCTCGGGCGGCGCGTTCCTCGTCGTCCAGCCGGGCATCACGAAGCCGTCCGACCTGAAGGGCAAGGTGCTCGCCACGCCCCAGCTCGGCAACACCCAGGACGTCGCGCTGCGGACCTGGCTGGGGACGCACGGCCTGCACACGACGACGAGCGGCGGCGGTGACGTCTCGATACGTCCTGAGGACAACGGCACCACCGTGCAGGCCTTCCAGCAGCGCGCCATCGACGGCGCGTGGCTGCCCGAGCCCTACGCCAGCCAGCTCGTCGCCGCCGGTGGCCACGTCCTGGTCGACGAGCGCACGCTCTGGCCGGGCGGTCGCTTCGCCACGACCGAGCTCGTCGTGCGCACGGACTACCTCCACGCGCATCCGGCGAACATCCGGGCGCTCCTCCAGGGTCAGCAGCAGGCGATCGCCGTGATTCGCGCCGACCCGACGCGCGCCGAGCAGCTCGTCGGCCAGGCGATCCAGTCCGCGACGGGCCAGGCGGTGAAGGCCAGCTCGATCGTCGCCTCCTTCCCGGCGATCACCTTCACCAACGACCCGATCGCCTCCTCGGTGCGCGTCCAGGCCCAGGACGCCGAGAAGCTCGGGCTGCTCGCCAAGGCCAATCTCAGCGGGCTCTTCGACCTGAGCATCCTCAACTCGCTGCTGCGGGCCAGCAACCAACCCGCCGTGTCCTCGTGACCCGCGTCCACCACGCGCCACCCCCGGTCGTCGACGGGTCGACGCCGGGTCCGAAGAGACCAACGGTCGTCGCCCCGCGGGGGGCGGTGCAGGTGGAGGCTGTCTCGAAGGTCTACGGCGATCCGGCGAGCGCCGTGCGCGCCCTCGACCACCTCGATCTCGACGTGTCGCCGGGCAGCTTCGTGTGCGTGCTCGGGGCGTCCGGGTGCGGGAAGAGCACGCTCTTGAGCCTCGTCGCCGGCCTCGACCGCCCGAGCAGCGGCCGGATCACCGTCGACGGGCGGGCCAGCCTGATGTTCCAGGACGCCGCGCTGTTCCCGTGGCTCACCGCGGCGCGGGCCGTCGAGCTGCCGCTGCGCCTCGACGGGATGCGACGGGCCGAGCGCCGGGCCCGGGCCCGCGAGCTGCTCGAGCTCGTCCATCTCGGCGACTTCGCCGACAAGCGACCCCACGAGCTGTCCGGCGGCATGCGCCAGCGCGTCGCGCTCGCCCGGGCGCTGGGTCAGCGCACCGACGTGCTGCTCATGGACGAGCCGTTCGGGGCGCTCGACGCCATGACCCGGGACACCCTCCACGACGAGGTCGAGCGGATCTGGCAGACGAGCGGGATCAGCGTCCTCTTCGTGACGCACAACGTCCGCGAGGCTGTGCGCCTGGGGGATCGGGTGGTGCTGCTCTCGAGCCGGCCGGGGCGCGTGATCGCCGAGTTCCCCGTCCCTATCGCGCGGCCCCGCCGCATCGATTCGCCGGACGTCGCGACGCTGGCCGCCACGATCACCGACCAGCTCCGCGCCGAGGTCAGCCGCCATGGCGACCACTAGCCCGCCGAGCACCGACGCCCTCGACGCCCGGCTGTCGGGCCTGGACGCGCTCGAGCTCGAGCTGCGCCCGCCCCGGCGACGCGCGGCGCGGATCTGGTCCCACGTCTGGCCGAAGGCGCTCGCCGCGGCGATCTTCCTCGCGTTCTGGCAGGTCGTCGTGTGGACCGGCTGGCGCCCCGCCTACTTGCTGCCCGGCCCCGAGCCTGTCTTCCACACCCTGTACTCGAGCTTCGGCTCGCTCATGGACGCGGCGCGTACGACGCTCGGGCGCGCCGTCGAGGGCTTCACCCTCGCCGTGGTGCTCGGCACGCTGCTCGGCGCCGCCGTGGCCCGCAGCCGGATCCTGCGCGCCGCGTTCGGTTCGCTCATCACCGGCCTGCAGACGATGCCGTCGATCGCGTGGTTCCCGCTCGCGATCCTGCTGTTCCGGCTCACGAACGGGGCGATCATCTTCGTGGTCGTCCTCGGCGCCACCCCGTCCATCGCCAACGGCCTCATCAGCGGCATCGACAACATCCCGCCGCTGTGGCTGCGCGCCGGCCACGTCCAGGGCGCCCGGGGCCTCGGCATGCTGCGCCACGTCGTGCTCCCCGCCGCGCTGCCCGCCTTCGTGGCAGGGTTGAAGCAGGGCTGGGCGTTCGTGTGGCGCAGCCTCCTCGCCGGCGAGCTGCTCGTCCAGATCCCGGGCGCGACGTCGCTCGGTGAGCGCCTCGAGTTCGCGCGCGAGTTCTCCCAGCCGACGAGCCTCATCGCGGTGATGATCGTCATCCTCGTGATCGGGATCCTTGTCGACGAGCTGGTCTTCGGCACCGCCGAGCGGGCCATCCGGCGCCGCTACGGGTTGGTCGACGAAGCCGACTGAGCTCAGGCGGCGCGCTGCGCGCCTATCGCGAGGACCGCGACAGCGCTGGCGATCGCTCGGGCACCCGGTCGGCGCGGACCCTGGAGTGGATCAGTTTGGACTGTCTCACCCGAGCTCTACCCTCAAGGTGCGAAAGCCGTCGGTCCCTCGGTAGGAGGGAGCGTGAAACTGCCCTCGGGCTGCCGACGTAAAGCCGAATGTACGCAGAGGGCCGAGAGTGACCCACTACCCAGGACCGACCAGCCGCCTGGCGAGGAGGCGGACGAGCGCTGGGAGCACGGCGAGCGCACCGACGAGCACGAGCGCGGCGCCGATCGCCCTGCGACGACCGCCGCGTCGAAGGCCCCGGTCGGGAGCGCACGCGACGCCGCGGCAGGGCGGCGTCGCAGTGCGCGGAGACTCTGGAAGCTGCGGCGGCGACGACGAAGGGGATCCAGGCGTCCGGTATGACGAGGGTCACGGCCCGGACGTCGCCTTAGTGCTTTTTCTTCGGCCTCGTCGTCGTGGTGGTGGTCGGGGCGATCGTCGCCGCGGGGTTCGCCACCGTCTCGACGCCCGCCTCCTCGAACGTGTTCGGGTACAGCTCCACCCACGTCTTGCCCGGGGTGAGCTTGATCGGGTTGCCGTTCGAGTCGGTGTACTGGATCGGCTGCGTGTTCACGCTGCGCGACCAGTGGCCCTGGATCTCCCGGCCCGCGCTGAACACGTCGACGTCACCGTTGCCGACGGTCTGGTAGTTCCCGCCCTCCGGGCTGTTGAGGCAGCAGCTGACGAACTGCACGATCACGTTCGTCGGCGCGTCCTGGCTGCCCCCGTTGTCGGTGTCCATGAACGGCGCGAGCCCGATGCTGCGCTTCCAGGTGTTCGAGGCCGGGTCGTAGGTGTACGTCGGGCGGTAGAGGGTGTCGAAGTGCACGGTGAACTGCGACACACCCTGTCCGGCGAAGGGCTGCCCCGCCGGCAGGTACTGGAACAGCGGCGCGGGCGGCACGGGCTTCCCACCCCGGGCCAGCAGCAGGTTCGTGACCGCGTACAGGTTGTGCGGCGCGACCTTCGTCTTGTCCCGGATGAGCGCCGGGTCCGCGCCGGTGTCCACGATCACGTTCACGCCCGGCGTCGCCGAGATCGCCTGCTCGGTCTGCGCGATCCCGCCGGAGTAGGCGAAGATGCCGCCCAGCGGGGCGAGCAGGTCCGGGTCCATGATGCGACCCGACCGGACCGGCCCGGCCATCGGCGGGATCGTGGAGTTGAAGACGGCGAGGAACCGGGTGATCCCGGCCTCGGTGATCTCCTCGTAGACGACGTCGGCCGCGTCGAGCCCCGTCTGGGGTCGGGCTTCCGGCGTGTTCTCGATCTTGATGGACAGCGCCGGCCGGGTGAGGCTCTGACCCGTCGGGTCGGGGAGGCCGGTGAGCGGCGCGACCGGTGGCCCCGGCGTCGTGGTGGTGACGACCGGCTTCTTCTTCTTGGCGGCCACGCTGCCGCCACCGCCACAAGCGGCGGCGCCGATGGCAGCGAGCGCGACGAGAACGACGACCCAGCGTGAGCGCATCGGTGCTTTCTAGTCGATCGACCTACCCCGAGGGGCATCGCGGTCCGGCGCCGCCCCGCATCGGCGCTTACGTCTTCGCGACCTCGCGGGCGAGCGCGCGCCGGTCGACCTTGTCCATCGCGGTGAGCGGCAGCGCCGCCACGACACGCAGGTCCTCGGGCAGCTTGTAGCGCGCCAGCCGGTCCGCGCCGTAGCCACGCAGCGTCTCGAGGGACGGTGGTCGTGCCGGGTCGTCCGGGACGACGAACGCCACGCCGACCTCGCCCATCACGGGGTCGGGACGCGGGACCACCGCGACGGCGGCGACCGCGGGATGCGTCGAGAGGCACGCCTCGACCTCGACCGGGTAGACGTTGTAGCCGCCGCGCACGTACATCTCCTTCGTGCGGCCCACGAGCCGCAGGCGGCCCCGCTCGTCCAGCCAGCCGAGGTCGCCGGTCCGCACGAAGCCGTCGGCGGTGAACGCCGCGGCCGTGGCATCCGGGTCGTGCCAGTAGCCCGACATGACGGCGGCGGAGCGCAGGCACACGGCGCCGACCTCGCCGTCGGGGACGACCCGGTCGTCGTCGTCGAGGAGCTGGAGCTCGACGGCGGGATGGGGCCGGCCCACGCTCACGACCGCGTCCTCCTCCGGGTCGTCGAACGCCGTGCCGAGGCCGATGCCCGCCTCGGTGCACGAGTAGCGGGTGGCGAGCGCGGCGCCGAAACGGGTGCGGGCCTCCTCGGCCAGCCCCGGCGTGATCGGACCGCCGCCGGCGACGATGAACCGCACGCTGTCGAGGTCGTAGTCGTCGAAGTCGGGCTGGCGCAGCATCAGGGCGAGCTGGGTCGGCACGCCGCCGACCGAGGTCATCCGCTGCTCGGCGAGCAGCTGCAGCGCCCGCGGCGCGCTCCAGCGGGTCAGGATGAAGCTCGTCCCGCCGCGCTGCAGGTTGCCGGCGAGCTTGGTCATGAAGCCGAGGTGGGCGAAGGACGTGCCGGTGAAGCTGCGCCCGCCGCCGCCCCACGTGTCGCCGACGTCGGTCGCGGTGATGCAGCGCAGCTGACGGTTGCCGTACAGGGCACCCTTCGGCACGCCGGTTGTGCCCGACGTGAACACGATCGCCACCGGGCGGTCCGGGTCGTCGGGCAACGTCGACGGCGCGTCACCGGCGGAGCGCAGCCCGGCGTGCAGGGTGCCGGCGTCGGCCGCGGGCGGGACCTCGACAGCGTCGAAGCCGCTCGGCACGAAGCCGGGCGCGGCGAGCACGAGGCGCGGCGCGGCACGCTCGAGCACCGTCTGGCGCTCCGTGTCCGTGAGGCGGTCGTTCACCCCCGCGGTGATCGCCCCGACCTTCGCCGCCGCGAGGTACGCGACGAGATACTCGGGACCCGGCGGGAGCACGAGCGCGACCACGTCGCCGACCCCCAGCCCGCGCGTGCCGAAGCCCGCGCCGAGCTCGTCGGACAGCCGGTCGAGGTCGCGGTAGGTGAGCGACCAGCCGGCCTCGGTGACTACCGCCGGTTGGTCGGAGAAGCGTCGGGCGGCTTCGCGTAGGGTTGCGGCGAGCATGAGGCGCTCTCGAACATCGGTGCCGGACGACGCGACGACGGACGCCGGGCCGGCGGCGGCGGACGGCGACGAAGCGTACAAGTCGGTGACGCACGAGGCGTCCCAGCCCGGCCGCCCCGCCGAGCGGCGGGAGCTCCGCGCGCAGGGGCGACGGACGCTGCGGCGCCTCCTCGACGCCGGGCTGCGGGTGTTCGCCCGGCGCGGCTACCACGCGGCGCGCGTCGACGACGTCGTGCGGGCCGCGCGCACCTCGCACGGCACCTTCTACCTGTACTTCGCCAACAAAGAGGACCTCCTGCGCGCGCTCGCCGTCGACTGCGCCCACCGCCTCACCGACCTCGCCTCGGACGTCGGCCCCATCGGTCCCGACGCCGACGGGCGCGCCGAGCTGCAGCGGTTCCTCCGCCGCTTCCTCGACATCTACCGTCACTACGGGCCGGTGATCCGTGCCTGGATGGAAGACCAGGTCGGCGACCGGCACGTCGACCGCCTCGGGGTGCGGGCGTTCACCGCCATCGGCGACCGGCTGGCCCTGCGCATGCGCGAGGGCGGCCGGCGCGTGGCAGCGGGGGAGCGCGCCACCGTCGGGGCGCTCATGGCGATGCTCGAGCGTTTCAGCTACGGCGTGGCGTCGGGACGCATCCCCGCTGACGACGAGGCGCTGGACACGCTCACCACGGTCGTGCACCGGGGCTTCTTCGGTGCGGCGGTCCCGGCCGCCTGAGGTCAGTCGATGCCGAGGATCGCGGTCGACGCCGACGAGAACCAGCCGCCTGTCCCGTTCACGCAGCACAGCTCGGCATCGTCGACCTGACGGGCGCCGGCCTCCCCGCGGAGCTGACGGACGGCCTCGACGAGCAGGAACATGCCGCGCATGCCGGGATGGCACGCGGAGAGCCCACCGCCGTCGGTGTTCGTCGGCAGCGCGCCGCCGACGCGCAGGCGCCCGTCGGCGACGAACGCCCCGCCGTCGCCCTTCGCGCAGAAGCCGAGCCCCTCGAGGGTGAGCAGCACCATCGACGTGAACGCGTCGTAGAGCTGGCAGCAGTCGATGTCGGACGGGGTCACGCCGGCTCGCGCGAAGGCGCGCGCCCCGGCCCGGCGCGCCGGCGAGTCGGTGAAGTCCGGCCACTCGCTCATCGTGGTGTGCGAGATCGCCTCGCCCGTGCCGAGCACCCACACCGGGCGCTTCGCCAGGTCGCGGGCGCGGTCCTCGCTGGTGAGCACCACGGCCCCGCCACCGTCGCTGCGGATGCAGCAGTGCAGCTTGGTGAGGGGCTCGGCGATGAGCCGGGACTGGTGCACGTCGTCGATCGTGATCCGGTCCTGGTAGTACGCGTCGGGGTTCAGCGAGGCGTTGGAGCGGGTCGACACGGCGATCTCGGCCAGCTGGTCCAGCGTCGTGCCGAACTCGTGCATATGGCGCCGTGCCGACATGGCGTACTTGGCGATGAGCGTGTGCCCGTACGGGACCTCGTACTGCACCGGCCCGCGTGCGCCGAACGACAGGTTCGCGGTGCGACGGCGGCGCTTCAGGTCGGCGCGGGCCGTCGAGCCGTACGCGAGGAGGACGACCGAGGCGTGGCCGGCGGTGATCGCCTCGGCGGCGTGCTCGACCATGAACTCCCACGTGCTGCCGCCGACCCCGGTGCCGTCGACCCACTGGGGCCGCAGCCCGCAGTACTCGGCGACCTCGATCGGGGCGAGGAGCCCCGTGCCCGAGGAGCCGAAGCCGTCGACGTCGTCCTTCGTGAGCCCGGCGTCGGCGAGGGCGCGGCTCGCGGCCTGGTAGTGCAGCTCGTGCGCGGTGCGGTCGTCGACCCGGCCGCAGTCCGAGAGGGCCGCGCCAACGATCGCGATGCGCGGGGACGTGCCGCTCAGCGTCGACTCCGCGCCGCGTCCTGCGGCGCCGCGCTCAGCGCAGCCGCCACTCGACCCTCGTGCCGCTCTCGAAGAGCTTCTGTCCCTCGGCGATCGAGTCCTGGTTCGTCCCGAGCCCGACGAACGCGTAGCCGAGCGCGACGGCCTGGCGGTTCGAGAGCTCGCGGGCGGCCCAGATCGCCCGCACGGTCCCTTGCACGGCGAGCTGGGGCTGCGCGGCGATCACGCCCGCGGCCCAGGCCGCGGCGTCGTGCAGGTCGCCGGCCGGCACGACCTGGGAGACGAGCCCGATCTCGTACGCTCGCTGCGCGGAGAGCCGCTCGTAGTTGCCGAGCAGTGACAGGCGCATGATCTCGCCGAAGGGCATGCGATCGTGCATGTGGATCGGCTCGAACGCCGCCGTCATCCCGTAGGTGACGTGCGGGTCGAAGAACGTCGCGTGCTCGGCGGCGATGATGAACTCGACCTCGCCGAGCATGTAGAAGGCGCCGCCGCAGGCCATGCCGTTCACCGCGGCGATCACGGGCTTCCACAGATCGGAGCTCTTCGGGCCGACGTTGTCGCCCGGGTCGTTGAAGTGGAACGGCGTGCCACCGCGTGAGCCCACGACGTTCTCGTCGGTGCTGTCGTCGGTGTCGCCGCCCATCTGCTCCATCCGGTCGATGCCGGTGCAGAACGCCTTCTCGCCCGCGCCGGTCAGCACGACGCAGCGGACCGACTCCCGCCAGCGCAGGGTCCGCCAGCAGTCGTGCAGCTCGCGCTGCATCAGCGAGTTGAAGGCGTTGTGGCGCTCGGGGCGGTTCAGCGTCACCCAGGCGACGCCGTCGCGCTCCTCGTACGCCAGGGTGGCGTAGTCGGGAAACGTGCCCATCGCCGGTCGGCTAGCGCCGCCGCTGGGCGTCGATGCCGGGGTTCGCCGTGTGGAAGGCGTAGCGGCCGAGGATGTGGCCGACTTGGGCGGGGTCCCACTGGGTGGGCTTGCCTTCCTGGTCGGTGGAGAAGAACTCCTCGCCCATCCGCCACGGCTCGTAGAGGCACAGCGAGTTGCCGACCATCCGCAGGACCTGACCGGTGACCGGCTTCGAGTCGTCGGAGGCGAGCCACACGACCGCCGGCGCCGAGTTCCCGGGGTTCATGGCGTCGAAGCTGTCGTACTCCTCGGGGTTCTTCACCACGATGTCGGAGCGGGCCTGCCCGACCATGCGGGTGAACCCGCCCGGGCCGATGCAGTTCGCCCGCACGCCGTAGCGCGAGAGCTCGAGGCTGGCGATGATGGTCATCGCCGCGATGCCCGCCTTCGCCGCGCCGTAGTTGATCTGGCTCGCCTGGCCCTGCAGGCCGGCGCTCGACACCGTGTTGACGATGGAGGCGCTGGGCTGGCGGCCCTCTTTCGACTCGCCGCGCCAGTAGACGGACGCGTGGTGCATGGTGTTCCACGCGCCGTAGAGATGGACCTTCAGGACGGTGTCGAAGTCCTCGGGTGACATCGTGAACATCATCCGGTCACGCAGGACCCCGGCGTTGTTGACGAGCACGTCCAGCGAGCCGAACGAGCTGACCGCCGTGTCGATGATGCGCTTCGCACCCTCGAAGTCGGCGACGCTGTCGTAGTTCGCGACGGCGTCGCCGCCGCGGCCCTTGATCACGTCGACGACCTGGTCGGCGACCTTCTGGTCCGCGCCGTCGCCCGTCACGGAGCCGCCCAGGTCGTTGACGACGACTTTGGCGCCGTGGTCGGCGAGCAGGATCGCCTCGCCGCGGCCCACGCCGTTGCCGGCGCCGGTCACCACCGCCACCTTGCCGTCGAGCAACCCCATTTGCGAGTCCTCTCCGCTTGGTTGGAAACTGACGCCGGCGTCACCGTATCGCGCCGTCCGACGCGCCGGTCAACTGCGCGCGTGAACCAGGGGAGCACGACATGGCCGTGGACACCAGCATCGTCGGCAAGCCGACCGCGGCGACGAAGGTGCGCGTCGAGCGCGGCCCGGTGAGCTTCTTCGCCGCGGCGGTCCTCGACGACAACCCCGTCTTCCGCGACCCGACGGCGGCGCGCGCCGCCGGCTTCGACTCGATGCCGGCCCCGCCCACCTTCTCGTTCGCGATGCAGCACATGGGCCGCTGGGAGGAGGAGCAGCCCCCGGACCCGACGAAGGGCCAGAACCCGATGCACGGGGTCATGGGCCAGCTCTACGGGAAGGGCGCGCTGATCCTGCACGGCGAGCAGGAGTTCACCTACCACCGGCCGATCCTCGTCGGCGACGTCCTGTCCGGTGAGGGCAAGGTGATGGACATCTACGAGAAAGAGACCGACAGCGCCGTCATGACCTTCGTGGTCGTCGAGACGGCCTGGAAGGACGACAAGACCGGCGAGCCGGTCGTGACCGAGCGCTTCAACCTGATCGGCCGGACCCGCAAGGGCTGAGCCGTACTGTCGAGGGGGAGAGATGGGACGTCTCGAAGACCGCGTCGCGGTCATCACCGGCGCCGGGCAGGGGATCGGCCTCGCCTACGCCGAGCGCTTCCTCCAGGAGGGCGCCAAGGTCGTGGTGGCCGAGATCAACGAGGACCGCGCCCGCTCGGCGATGCGGCACCTCGACGGCAAGGGCGAGGTCGAATTCGTCCCGACCGACATCTCGAGCGAGCAGTCGGCCCTCGACTGCGCGAAGGCCACGAAGGACAAGTTCGGCCAGCTCGACATCCTCATCAACAACGCGGCGCTCTACTACGACATCGACAATGCCCGCAACGACTACGAGTACCTGCAGCGCGTCTTCTCAGTGAACCTGCACGGCGCCTGGCTGATGGCGCGGGCCTGCGCGCCGCACATGGTCGAGGGCCACTGGGGTCGGATCATCAACCAGTCGTCGGGCGCGGCCTACATGTACACCATGGCGCCGCCCGGCGACTTCCAAGAGGTCGGGGCGTTCACGTACAGCCAGACGAAGTGGGGCGTCGTCGGCCTGACGAAGTTCCTTGCCGGCCAGCTCGGGCAGTACAACATCACGGTCAACTGCATCGCGCCGGGCGTCACGATGACCGAGGCGACGAAGAAGATCGTCCCCGACGGCGTGATCGACATGCTGCCGATGATGAGCGCGATGAAGCGCAAGCTCGACGCCTGGGACCTCACCGGCACGGCCGTGTTCTTCGCGAGCGACGACGCCGAGCTGGTGACCGGTCAGCTGCTCTGTGTCGACGGCGGATCCGTGATGCCGGCCTGAAGCCGGCGCCTCACTCGACCGCGCCCTGCGCCCGCAGGTCGGCCTGCTCGGCCTCGGACAGGTCGAGCACCTCGCCGAGCACCCAGTCGTTGTCCTGTCCGATCGTCGGGCCGGCGCGCCAGTAGCCCGACGGGCTGTCGGAGAGTCGGAACCCGGTGTGCTCGTACAGGGCCGGGCCCATGATCGGGTGGACGAGGCGCACGAAGTGCTCCCGCGCCGCGACCTGAGGGTCGTCGTGCACGTCGCCGAAGTCCTCGACGGCGACGGCCTCGAGCCCGAGCGGCTGCAGCTCGGCACACACCTCGGCTCGGGACCGGGTCGCGGTCCACGCCGCGACGGCCGCCTCGATCTCGTCGATGCGCTCCGCCCGCGCCGCGAGTGTGGCGAGGGTCGGGTCGTCGAGGCCGAGGCGCGGCGCGAGCGCGGCCCAGGCGGCGTCGTCCCAGGCGGCGATCGCGACCCACCGGTCGTCGACGTCACCCTCGGGCGCGCAGGGGAACGCGCCGTGCGGGACGGCGCGAGGCGAGCGGTTGCCGTCCCGGGTGCCGACCTCGCCGGTGCGCTGGTACGCGACGAGCCACGGCGAGAGCGCGTACACCCCGCACTCGACCTGCGATAGGTCGAGGTAGACGCCCCGGCCGGTGCGGCGGCGGTAGGCGAGCCCGGCGGCGAGCGCCGTCGCGACGAAGCGGGGCGCGAGCGAGTCCGTGATCGTGGCGTGGGGACCGACGGGCGCGCGGTCGGGCCAGCCCGTGAGCCAGTTGAACCCTGAGAGCGCGGCGCCCTGGCCGCCGAAGCCCGGGTAGTCCTTGTGCGGGCCCGTCTGGCCGTTCAGGCAGGCGCTCACCATCACGAGGTCGGGGCGATGGGTCACGAGCGTGTCGTAGTCGAGCCCGAACCCCTTCATGGCCCGCGGCGCGTAGTTCTCGGCGACGGCGTCCGCCCATTCGGTGACGAGCCGCAGGACGAGCGCGACGGCCGCGGGATCCTTCAGGTTCAACGCGACGTTGCGCTTCCCGACGTTCAGCTCGTCATACATCGTCGAGCCCTCGAGGCCGTGCGGGTTGTTCGGACCGAGGGCGTACACCCGCAGGAAGTCGGGGCGGCTGCGGGACTCGACGCGCAGCACGGTCGCGCCTTGTTCGACGAAGTAGCGGGTCGCGATCGGCCCGGCCGCACCCGAGCCGAACTCGAGGATGCGCACGCCGTGCCACGCACCGGCCGACGCGTCCGAGCTCGACGGGGCGGACGCGGGCCGGCGCGACCAGGCTGTCGCCGGGTCGCCCGGGCGCGCCGGCGCGGGCGCGCGCGGCGCCACCGCGGCGACCTCCCCCTTGGGGTCGCGCGTCTGGACGAACGACGCCACGAACTGGTCGACGTCCCCGAGGCGCCGGAAGAACCCGCGGGCGCGTAGCTGCTCGCTCGCCAGGATCTCGGGCGGGGAGTTCGCGGGCGCCAGCATGAGGTTCGTGTCGACCGCGATCTCGTAGAGGTTGCGCATCGTCCGGCCGGCGAAGTACTCGGCGATCGGGGCCTCGATGGCGCGCAGGACGGCCTCGTCCGCCGTGTTCGGCGACCAGGTCGTCCAGTCCTGGGCCTCGAGGGCGGAGGCGTCGACGCCGGACTCGCCGACGAGGCGGGTGATGAGCTCCAGGCTCGGGACCCGGGCCTTCCCGCCCCGCAGGCCGAAGGAGACGAAGCCGTCCTTCGTCGGCCAGATCTCCTGGGTGCGCCCGATGCTGGCGCCGAGGCGCGCGCCCCGGAAGCCGGTGTGCTCGAAGCGCGCCGGGCTGCCCATGTTGGCGCTGAAGACCGTCTCTTGCATCGAGACGTCGACGACCTGGGGCCGGCCGGTCCACAGCGCGGTGATCGCGGCGAGCGCCGCCTCGGGGCCGGTGTGGCCGTACCCCGAGGGCTCCGTGCAGCGCACCGGCGCGCGGTCGGGATCCCCGGTGCAGAACATGTTGGCGCTCGCCGCCATCACGCCGAGATCGGAGGCGCGCCAGCGGGCGTGCGGACCCGACAACCCGAAGGGAGTGACGCGCACCCACACTGCGTGCGTGGCGCGTGCCGGGTCGAGCGCGAGCGCACCCGGGAAGCCCGGCGTGTCGATCACGACGTCGGCGCCGGCGAGCAGCTCGGCCAGCGCGGCATCGTCGGGGCCGGTGACGGTCACGCTGCGCTTGCCCGCGGCCCACGCGGTGAAGCGGTCGGGCAGCGCACGCAGCGGGTGGCCCTCGGGTGGCTCGACGAGCACGACGTCGGCGCCCAGGTCGGCGAGGAGGCGCCCGGTCATCGCGGCCGGCTCACCGGCCAGGTCGACGACGTGCACGCCGTCGAGCAAGGCCGTGGCCACGTGCACCCTCCTGCCGCGCGATCGACGTCGGCGTCCCCCGGCTGCGGGGCCACCACTGTCCCTGACGCCGGCGTCAGCCTACTCTGAGGCCGCGACACCCACGCCTGGAGGAGCCAATGTCTGAGGTCCGCGTCGTCGACGCCGACTGCCACATCCTCGAGCCGCCCGACATCTGGCAGAACTGGCTGCCGGAGCGCTACCAGGAGAAGGCGCCCAAGCTCGTGAAGGACCCGATGGGCGGCGACGCGTGGCTCACCGCGGTCGGCGGGCAGGCCGACCCGATCGGGCTCGTGTCGACGCCGGGGATGGCGTGGGACAACTTCCGCTGGTTCGGCGTCACCTACGACGAGGCGCGGCCCGGTTGCTACAACGGCGCGGAGCGCCTGAGGGACATGGACCGCGACGGCGTGTGGGCCGAGGTGCTCTACCCGCCCCAGCGCACGATCAGCCACTTCCTCGGCGACGAAGACGACGACTTCGTGCTCGCCGGCATCGAGGCGTACAACAACTTCCTCTTCGACGAGTTCTGCGCCCCTGACCCGAACCGGCTCATCGGGCTCGCCCAGATGCCGTCGCTCGGCGTGGACCAGTCGATCGACGCGCTGCGCAAGGCGAAGGCGCGCGGCGCCCACGGCGTGATCATCTCGAACTGGCCCGCCGGCGGCGAGAGCCTGTCCTATGAGGACGACCCGTTCTGGGCGGCCGCGGTCGACGAGGGCATGCCCGTCGCGGTGCACATCAACATCGTCAGCCGCAAGCAGCGGGCCGCGCAGCGCAAGGCCGCGGCCCAGGCCGGGAACGCGCTCTACGACATGTCGAGCGAGGCCACCCGGGCGAAGGCCATCGGGGGCATGAGCCACGTGTTCTCCATGTGCGCCAGCAGCATCACCTCGATGATCTTCACCGGCGTGTTCGAGCGGTTCCCCGAGCTGCAGATGTGCTGGATCGAGACCGGCGTGGGCTGGATCCCGCACCTCATCGAGTCGATCGACGACCGCTACTGGCGCAACCGGGTCTGGGGCGACCTGCCGATCACCCAGCCACCGTCGTCGTACTGGTACAGCAACAACGCGGCGACGTTCATCACCGACCGCTCCGGCATCGCGCTGCGCCACGCCGCCGGCATCGACAACATCATGTGGTCGAGCGACTATCCGCACCACGGCAACGACTGGCCGTACTCGCGGAAGGTCATCGAGGACACGATGGGCCACATCCCCAACGACGAGAAGGCGCAGATCACCGGGGGGAACGCCGCCCGCATCTGGCACCTCGACTGACGCCCCGCCCGCCCATCGGACGGCTGCGTCTTAGGTGGTCTCGGGGAGCGTGCCGTGCACCATCGCGTTCAGCGTGAGGCGCTGGATGGTGCGGTGGTGCAGATAGTCGACGAGGCGCCGCATCGGCGGCAGGAGCTCCGACGAGGCGCGCGCCGCGTCCACGCGGAGCGCCTCGACCTCGCCGGGCGCCCACGCCACGGCGCCTCCGGTGCTGAAGAGCGCGAGGACCTGCGCCTGGATGTCCTCGATCCCCTTCGCGTAGATGCGACCCATCGCGACGAGCGCCTTCGTCGGGAGGCCCATCGCCGCGAGCTCCGCCATCGTGCGCAGCAGCTCGAGGTCCTCGGAGTCGTACGCGTCGCGGCCGTACTCGGCCGGGTCGCGGAGCAGGCCGGCGGTGCGCAGCGCCGAGCAGAGCTCCCGATCGATCCCGGAGCGTTCGACGAGGTCGTCGAGTGTGTAGGCGCGGCGCTCGCCGCGGTCGGCGAAGATCCCCTCGACCAGGTGCTGGCGGTCGCCCTCGAGCAATGACCGGATGGCCGCGAGCGAGAACCCCCGCCCCTGGAGGTCACGGATCCGCTCGAGGCGCTCGAGATGCGCCGGCCCGTAGAGCTTGACCCGGCCGGCCCGCTCGCCCTCCGGGACGAGCCCCTCCCGCTGGTAGTAGCGAACCGTGTCGACCGTGACCTCGCCCCGGTGGGCGAGGTCGTCGATGCGCCAACAGCTCGTGGGGCTCACGGGGTCGCTGGTCATGGAGGGGCCCTCAGGATGCCCCGTCCGGCGGCTCCGGGGGGCTGTGACTCTCGTCACGTACCTTGACAGTGACTACCCTAAGAGTAGATACTCTCTAAGTCAAGACGCTCGACCTGGGACTCCAGTCCGGGGCGAGAGCAAGGAGTGCAACATGGCGAAGAGCAACCGAGACCGGGAGCGGGCCCTGGCGTGGATCGCCAACCAGCTCCGCTGGGAGCGGACCCTGGCCAGCCTGCGCCGCGAGCCCGTAGGGACCGGCGCGGAGGTGCGTCAGGCCGCCTGACGTAGAGATCACGGCGGCGGGCTCCCCCCGACCGCCTGCCTGTCACTAGGCCCGGCCCTACCCCCCAGGGTCGGGCCTGGTGTCGTTCTCAGGCCCGGACCCACCGGGGCAGCGCCACGTCCTCGATCGGCGCGAAGACGACCCGGACGGGCTCGCCGATGCGGATGGTCGCCGGGTCGATCGCGTTGATGGGCCCCGTGGCGTCCTCGACGAGGTTGCCGACGAAGCGGATGGCCGGGTCCTCGTCGAGCGCGACGACGATCACGTTGTACGGCGCGAGCGGCGTGTAGGCGGGCAGCAGCGGCGGGTGCGGGACGACGAACGACCAGATCGTCCCCTTGCCCGAGACCTGCTCCCAGGTGTGCTCGATCGAGCGGCAGTGCGGGCACATCGGGCGCGGCGGGAAGCGCCACCGGCCGCAGCGCGCGCAGGCCTGCACCAGCAGCTCGCCGCGCGCGCACCCGGCCCAGAACTCGGCGGTGTCCTCGCCCTCGAGGTCCGGCAGGATGAACTCGGTCTCCACGGTCCCTCAGTTCCGCAGCAGCAGCGCGCTCGTCGGCACGCCCTCGCCGCTCGTGACGAGGCACGTGTCCGCGTCCGCGACCTGGCTCGTCGACGTGCCGCGGAGCTGGCGCACCCCCTCGAGCACGAGGTTGAAGCCGTGCACGTACGCCTCGGACATGCCGCCCCCCGCGGTGTTCGTGGGGAGCCGGCCGTCGGGCCACTCGAGCGCGCCGTCGTCGGTGAAGGGCCCGCCCTCGCCGCGTGCGCAGAAGCCGTAGCCCTCGAGGGACAGCGGCACGAGCGGGCTGAACGCGTCGTAGATCTGGGCCACCTTCACGTCCTCGGGCCCGAACTCGGCGTCGCGCCAGAGCTGGCGCGCCGCGACCCACGACGGCCCCTCGAGCGGGTCGTCGTTGAAGTAGTTGATCATCGTCTGGTGCTGACGCGGCAGGCTCTGCGCGCCGCTGTGCAGGTACACCGGCCGCTGCGGCAGGTCCCGGGCCCGCTCGGCGGAGACGAGCACGACGGCGAGCGCCCCGTCCGTCTCCAGGCAGTTGTCGTAGAGGCACAGCGGCTCGGAGATCCAGCGCGCCGCCATGTACTGCTCCCGGGTGAGTGGCTTCTCGTACATCGTCGCCGCCGGGTTGCGGTTCGCGTGGCGGCGAAACGCCAGCGCGACGTTCGCCAGGTGGTCGCGCGTCCCCCCGTACTCGTGCATGTAGCGGCGGGCCAGCATCGCGACCTCGTCGACCGGCCGCAGCAGCCCGAACGGCCGACTCCACTGCCAGTGATCGTCGAGACGCCGCGACACCTGCGCCCACGGGCGGCTCGTCTTCGCGGCGCGCTTGCGGGCCCGCCACGCCACCGCGACGTTGCAGCGCCCGGTCGCGATGGCGGTCGCCGCCTGCAGCACGGTCGCGCACCCCGCGCCGCCGCCGTAGCCGACCTGGGTGAAGTAGTGCAGGTCCCCGAGCCCGACGTTGCGGGCCACGTCGACCTCCCGGTTGAGCTCCATCGTGAACGAGACGAGCCCGTCGACCTCGGCCGGCGGGATCGCGCCGTCGTCGAGCGCCGCGCTGATCGCCTGGCAGGCGAGCGACAGCTCGCTCGCCTCGAGGCCCTTCCCGAAGGCGGTCTGGCCGATCCCGACGATCGCGACCTGGTCCCGCAGTGACGCCATGGCGCCTAGAACCCCTTGAACTCGATGGGCCGCCGCTCCCGGAAGGCGTTCATCCCCTCGGCGCAGTCGGACGTACCGGTCACGAGCTCGACGAGGAAGGACTCCTCCTCGAACATCGTCGCCCGGTCGGACTCGAACGACCGGTTCAGCAGCCGCTTCGCGAACCCGATCGTCTTCGTCGGCCCCTGCGCCAGCCGCCCGGCCCACTCCTTCGCCGTCGCCTCGAGCTCGGCCCCCGGGACGACCCGGTTCACCAGCCCGATGCGCTCGGCGTCGGCGGCCGACAGGTCGTCCCCGAGGAAGATGAGCTCCTTCGCGCGCTGCAGGCCGACGAGGCGGGGCAGCAGGTAGGTGCCGCCGCCGTCGGGGATCAGGCCGCGGCGCACGAACACCTGGATCAGCCGCGCGTGCTCGGCGGCGAGCACGAGGTCCGACGCCAGGACCATCGCCGCGCCACCCCCCGCGGCCGTGCCGTTCACCGCGGCGATGATCGGCTTCTCGCAGTCGAGGAAGGCGCCGATGAGGCGCTGGATGCCCGTGCGGATCATGCGCGCCGCGTCGCCCGTGACCCGGTCAGGCACGCCCTCCGGCTTCGGCGGCGGCGCCGCCCGGCCGGCCCGCAGGTCGGCGCCGGTGCAGAAGTGCTTCTCGCCGGCGGCGGTGAGCACGATGGCGCGCACCTCGAACGAGTCGTTCGCCTCGCTCAGGTGCTCGATCATCCGGTTGCGCACCGCGGGGGTGATCGCGTTGCCCGCCTCGGGCCGGTTCAAGGTGAGCCACAGCACGTGGTCCTCGACCCGGGCCAGCAGCTCCTCGTCCACGTTGTCGGTCACTTGCGCACCACCAGGGCATCGAGGGCCACCGCGCCGCGGGGCCGGACTGCGAGGGGATTGATGTCGACCTCGGCGACCCCGTCGGGCCGATTCGGCCCGGCGAGATCCATGGCGAGGCGTTGGAGGTTCATGATGGCGTCCAGGAGGGCATCGATGTCCGCCGGCTTCGCGCCCCGCACCCCGTCGAGCAGCGCCCGGCCGCGGAGCTCGCCCACCATCCGGGCGGCCTCGTCACGCGAGAACGGCGGCACGCGGAAGCTCACGTCTCGGAGCACCTCGACGAAGACGCCGCCGAGCCCGCACATCACGACCGGGCCGAAGAGGGGGTCCTGGGCCACGCCGAGGACCATCTCGACGCCGTCGCGGACGAGCTCGCTCACCAGGACCCCGTCGATCGGCTGGCCCCGACGGGCGGCCCGGTCGGCCCGGCGGCGCAGGTCGGCGAACGTGCGGCGCACCCCCGCCGCGCTCGACACGCCGACGGCGACGAGCCCGAGGTCGCTCTTGTGGGTGAGCGACGGGCCCGACGCCTTCATGACGACCGGGTAGCCGAGCCGCCCCGCCGCCTCGACCGCCTCGGCGGCGGTGCTGCAGAGCCGGTCCCGGGTCGAGCGGATCCCGTAGGCGCCGAGGAGCTTCTTCGACGCCGCCTCGGAGAGGCTGGCCCCCGGCGCCTCGGCGGCGAGCTGGCGTCGCAGGCGCGCCGCGGCCGGGCGGGGCTCGGTCGGCGCGTCGTCGAAGGGCGAGCGGTAGCCCGGGGCGAAGCCCCAGTAGTCGAGGTAGGCGCGCACCGCCCGGACGCAGTTGCCGAAGGTGCGGAACACCGGGATCTGCGACGACTGCAGCGTCTCGGTGTACGCCCGCTCCGTGCCGACCGGTGAGCCCCACACCACGAAGATCGGCTTGTCCGTCGTCTCGGCCACCGCGACGAGGTCACGGGCGAGCGGGCCACTCATCATGTCGAGCGCCCCGGTGATCGGGCAGATCAGGACGTCGACGTGCGGGTCGGCGAGCAGCAGGTCGAGGATCTGGCGACCGGCCGGCATCGTCACCGGCGGCCCACCGCAGTCCACCGGGTTGGAGACGCGCAGATAAGAAGGGATGAGCCCGTCGTGAAGGGCCCGCTGCGTCGCAGCGGTCAGCTCGGGGAGGCGCAGCCCGACGCCCGACGCCATGTCGGCGAGATGGGCGCCGGTCCCGCCCGAGATCGCGTAGATGCACACCCCGTCGCCGCCAGGGGGCGTCGTGCGCGCGAACGCCGCCGACGTGTCGAGCAGCTCGTCGAGCCCGTCGACGCGCGTGACGCCGAACTGGCGCAGCACCGCCGACACGACCGCGTCGGCGCCCGTGAGGTGACCGGTGTGGGCCTTCGCCATCGACGCACCGGCCTCGGTGCGTCCCACCTTGACGACGACGAGCGGCTTGCGGAGCCGGGCCGCGTGGTCGGCGGCCAGCATGAGCGAGCGGCCGTCCTTGAAGCCCTCGATGTAGGCGGCGACGACGCCGACCTCGGGCTGCTCCGCGAAGTAGCGGGCGAAGTCGGCGAACTCGAGGTCGACCTCGTTGCCGGTCGGCGCCCAGTGCGACACGGCGATGCCGAGCTCCTGGCCCTGGAAGATCGGGCGACCCTGGTGGCCGCTCTGGGTGATGAGCGCGATCGACGGGCCCGGGAGGTCCTCGCGGAACTCCGAGAAGGCGTTGAGGTTCGTGTTTGGCCCGAGCAGGTGCGTGGAGCCGTCCCGCACGAGCTCGGCCAGCCGGGCTTCGAGCGCCTCCCCGTCGGCGCCCGCCTCGGAGAACCCGGCGGCGAAGATGACCGCGAAGCGAGCCCGCCGGGCGACGACCTCCTCGAAGGACTCCACCGCCCGGCCGGTGAGGATGACCGCGAGGTCGATGTCGCCGGGCACGTCGGCGATCGACGGATAGCAGCGCACCCCGAGGACGGTCTCGTGCACCGGGTGCACGGGATAGAAGGCGGCGTCGTGCACGTCGGCCCACTCCTTGATGCGGAGCGACATCGCCGTGTTCGGCTTGCCGCGGGTCTCGGACGCGCCGATCACCGCCACGGTCTTCGGGTGCAAGAAGGTGTCGAGGTCGACGTCGCGCAGGCGCAACGGGCGGCCGCTGACGTCGTCTCGGATGTCGGGCATCGGCTCTCTCCGGGCGCGCACGTGCCGCCGGGCGGCAAAGAATGACACGGGAGTCAGCAATCGGGCGAGTTGCCCGACGCGCACGACGCGCTCGACACGAAACCGACCCGGATAACGTCGCCGAGTGTGGTGATCCTCGATGACCGCTCCACCGTGGTCGTCGTCGGGGCCTCGCTGGCGGGGCTGCGCGCCGTGGAGGAGGCGCGCGCCCTCGGATTCGGGGGCCGCCTCGTCGTCGTCGGCGCCGAAGCCCACCTGCCCTACGACCGTCCGCCGCTGTCGAAGCAGGTCCTGGCGGGGGAGTGGGACGCCGACCGCACCGCGCTGCGCACCCTCCCCTATGAGGACCTCGCCGTCGAGTGGCATCTCGGCCGGCGGGCCGCCGCGCTCAACGTCGCCGACCGGGTCGTCCTGCTCGCCGACGGGGAGCGGCTCGGCTACGACGCGTGCGTCCTCGCCACCGGGGCCGTGCCGCGCACGCTGCCCGAGACCCCGCCGCTGCCCGGCATCCACGTCTTGCGCACCCTCGACGACTGCCTGAACCTGCGCGCCGAGCTGGACCACGCGCCGCGGGTCGTCGTGGTCGGCGCCGGGTTCATCGGCGCCGAGGTCGCCGCGACGTGCCGCGGCCGCGGGCTCGACGTGAGCGTCCTCGAGGCGCTCCCCTCGCCGATGGTGCGCGGGCTCGGACCGACGCTCGGCGACGCCCTCGGCCGGCTCCACGTCGACCACGGCGTCGACCTGCGCCTCGGCGTCGGCGTCGCCGGCTTCGAGGGCCACGCGCGCGTCGAAGGGGTCGTGCTCGGTGACGGGACCGTCGTCGCCGCCGACGTGGTCGTCGTCGGGATCGGCGTGCGCCCGGCCACCGACTGGCTCGAGGAGTCCGGGCTCACGATCGAGGACGGCGTCGTCTGCGACGCGACCTGTCTCGCCGCGCCCGGCGTCGTCGCGGCGGGCGACGTCGCCCGATGGCCGAACCCGCTCTTCGGCGGCGAGTCGATGCGCCTCGAGCACTGGACGAACGCCGCCGAGCAGGGGGCGTTCGTCGCGCGCCGGCTCCTGGCGGGCAACGGCGACGCACCGGCGTTCGAGCCGGTGCCCTACGTCTGGTCGGACCAGTACGACGTGAAGATCCAGGTGGTCGGGCTCGTCCACGGCGACGACCGCATCGAGATCGTCGAGGGCTCCACCGCCGAGAACCGGTTCGTCGCCGCCGTGGGGCGGGACGGCCGTCTGGTCGGCGCGGTCGCGTTCAACCGGCCGCGCTCCCTCATGCAGCTGCGCCGCCTCGTCGCGGCAGGGACTGCGTTCGACGACGCGGTCGCGGCGAGCCGGGAAGACGGCTGACCGTGGCGCTCGTGTCCGTCGGCGGGCCGGACGACGAGGGCGTCGCCGTCCTGACCCTCACGCGCCCCGAGAAGCGCAACGCCCTCTCGATCGCGGTGCGCGACGAGATGAGCGACGCGCTGGACCGCCTCGCGGTGGACGCCGCGCTGCGCGTCGTGGTCGTGACCGGGGCCGGCGAGACGTTCAGCGCCGGCTTCGACCTCGACGAGTTCGCCGACACCGAGCTGGCCGAGCGGCTGTGGGCGTCGAGCGACCGCTGGCACCGGCGTGTGCTGACCTTCCCGCTGCCCACCGTCGCGGCGGTGAACGGCCCGGCGCTCGGCGGCGGCTTCGACCTCGCGGTGATGTGCGACCTGCGCGTCGCGGCCGACTCGGCGCGCTTCGCGCACCCGGAGCACCGGTTCAGCCAGGTCGTCTACGGCCCGCTGCACGACCTCGTCGGGGGCGCGGCCGCCCGCGACCTCACGCTGACCGGCCGAACGATCGACGCCGCCGAGGCCCTGCGCCTCGGTGCCGTCAACCGGGTGGTGCCCACCCCGACGGTCGTCGACGAAGCGCGGGCGCTCGCCGCCGAGATCGCCGTGGCACCGCGCGCCGTCCTCGAGGCGATGAAGGCGAAGATCCTCCAGCGGGCGAACGTCGCCGTCGCGGCGACGCTGGAGCTGTAGTCGGGCCGATCGGTGACCGCCTCGCTGCTCGTCACCAACGACTTCCCGCCGAAGGTCGGCGGCATCCAGTCCTATCTGTACGAGCTGTGGCGGCGCCTGCCGCCCGACGAGACGACGGTGCTCACCACTCCGCACGCCGACGCGGCCGCGTGGGACGCCCGCCAGCCCTTCCGCATCGAGCGCAGCCGGGCCGCGGTGCTCCTGCCGACCCACGCGCTCGCCCGCCAGGTGAACGCGCTCGCCGCCGAGGTTGACGCCGGTGTCGTGTTCGTCGACCCGATGTTCCCGCTCGGCCACATCGTCGCCCGGCTCGACCGTCCGGCCGTCGTCGTCGCGCACGGCGCCGAGATCAGCGTGTACGGGCGGATTCCGGTCACCGCGTCGCTCGGCCGCCGGACGCTGCGCCGCGCCGCGGGCGTCGTCGCCGCAGGCCGCTACGCCGCGGGGGAGGCGGCCCGGGTGGCGGGTCGCCCGGTGCCCACGCTCGTCATCCCGCCCGGCGTCGACGCCGAGCGCTTCCGCCCCCACGACGCCGAGACGCGGCGCGCGACGCGCCGCCGGCACGGGCTCGACCCGGACGCGCCCCTCGTCGTCGGCGTGAGCCGGCTCGTCCCGCGCAAGGGATTCGACGTCGTGCTCGACGCCGTCGCCGGCCTCGAGGGTGTGCACGCCGCGATCATCGGCACCGGCCGCGACGCCGGCCGGCTGGCCAGGCACGCCCGGGCCCTCGGCGGCCGCGCGCACCTGCTCGGCTCGGTGCCCCAGACCGAGCTGCCGAGCCTCTACGCCTGCGCGGACGTGTTCGCCATGCTGTGCCGCGACCGCTGGGCCGGCGTCGAGGCCGAGGGCTTCGGCATCGTGTTCCTCGAGGCCGCCGCGTGCGACGTGCCTTCGGTCGCGGGACGCAGCGGCGGCTCGCCGGAGGCGGTGCTCGACGGTCAGACCGGCGTCGTCGTCGAGCCCCGCGACGTCGACGCGGCGCGCGACGCCATCGGGCACCTCGTGCGAGACGGCGCACACCGCCGACAGCTCGGCGTCGCGGCGGGCGCGCGAGCCCGCCGCGACTTCTCCTACGACGGGCTCGCGGCCCGGCTCGCGCCCCTCGCCGCCGGGTCGTTCGACGCGCTCGAAGTTGCGACCTGACCGACCGGTACGCTCACCGCGTGCCGGACGCGGACGACGGTTCCCGCATCGTCACCGCGTCCTGGGCGAGCGTCGTCGTCTTCGCCGTCACCGCCGTCCCGGCCGCCGCGGGCGTCACGGCGTTCAACGCCGTCGCGCTGGCCACCGCCCTCGCCCTCTTCGTCCTGGGGATCGCCGTGTGGCTCTGGGCCTTCGCGATCGCGCTCGTCCGCAGCGCGAGCGGCGACGACATCGTCGTCGGCTCCCTGTTCCTCCTCCAGGGATCGCCGCCGCGCCCGGTCCGGCGCAACCTCTACTTGGCGCTCGCCGCGTCCGTCGTGATCGCCGGCGCCACGGGCACCGCCGACGCCTTCGGGATCCTCGTGCCCATGCTCCCGATCGGCCTCATCGGTCTGTGGGGCGCGCGCCACGGCACGTTCCCGCCCCGCAAGGACCGCGCCCCCTGACCGCTTGGGTCGTGGGTCACGCTCGGCCCGCGGCGGACGTTCGGTGTTCCCTCAGCAGCCCGAGGCGAGCTTCACGCTCCCCTCCGGAGGGACCGGCAGCGCTCGCGGCCTGACAGGAGCAGCGGCGCGGTCGACACCGCTCCACCGCCAGGGTTTGCGTCCCGCCCGGACGGCTTGCTGACATACGAACATGGCGGACGAGGCCCACGAGCACATCACGGTCGCCGCGTCGCCGACACGCTGCTACGAGGTGGCGGCGAACTTCGAGCGCTACCCCGACTGGGCGCGCGACGTCAAAGAGGTCACGGTCCTGCAGCGCGACGACGACGGCCGCGGGACCCAGGTCGAGTACCGCGTCGCCGGGCTCGGCCAGAGCATCCGCTACGTGCTGGAGTACGACTTCGCCGACGCGCCCGGCGCGTTCTCGTGGCGTCTCGTCGACAGCGACAAGCTGCGCAGCCTTGACGGGCGCTACGGGTTCGAGGCCCAGGGCGACGCGACGCGGGTCGCCTACGATCTCGCCATCGACGTGGCGATCCCGCTGCCCGGGCTGATCAAGCGCCAGGCGGCCCGGATGATCGTCGCCACGGCCCTCAAGGAGCTGAAGAACGAATCCGAGCGCCAGCCGCCGTGAAGGCCACCGAGCCCGACGGGCGAGCTAGCCGGGAAGGACACCATGGCCCCCGTACCTGAGCAGCAGCCTGTGCCCGACGCCGAGCCGACCGACGCCGCCGAGCCGGCGAGCGACGCGCCGCGCGCGACGGGACTCCCCGCGCCCACCGCCCTCGAGTCCCTCATCAACGCGCTTCTCGAGGCAGGCCCCGACGTCGCCGAGCACGTGGTGCGGGCCGCCCAGGAGCTGCTGCTCGCCGCGCAGGCGGTCATCGACGCGGCCGACCGCGCCGTCGATGAGCAGCAGGGCGCCCGCGCCGCGGCGGAGGCCGCCGAGCCCGACGGTGCCACGGTGCACCCCATCGACCGCAACGAGTGACGCCGCCCGCCCCGCCGACGGTCGGCGTCGACCTCGGCGGCACCAACGTCCGCGTCGCGATCGTCGACCGGGACGGGCACATCGAAGCCGAGGATCGCGAGCCGACGCCGCTCGAGTGGCCGGCGCTGCGCACGACGATCACCACGCTCGTCGGTCGTCTGCGGGAGGCGTACCCGGCCGCCGCCGTCGGCGTCGGCGCTGCCGGGCTCGTCGACCGTGACGGCGCGGTCCACTACGCGCCGAACATCCCACGCCTCATCCGAGTCCCGCTGCGGGAGGCGCTCGTCGAGCGCCTCGACCTCCCCGTCGTCGTCGACAACGACGCCAACGCCGCCGCGTACGGCGAGCTCTGCCATGGCGCGGCGCGCGGCGTCGCGCACGGTCTCGTCATCACGCTCGGCACCGGCATCGGCGGCGGGATCATCAGCGACGGTCGGATCCTGCGCGGCGCGCACGGATTCGCCGCCGAGGTCGGCCATTGGCAGTTCGACCCGAACGGCCAGGAGTGCGCCTGCGGCGAGTGGGGGCACTGGGAGGCGGCCGCCTCCGGGCGCGCCCTCGGCGCACTCGCCCGGGCCGCGGCCGCGGCCGGCGACGCGCCGAAGGTGCTCGCCCGCGCCGGCGGCGACCTCCGGGCCGTGACCGGTGTCGAGGTCGCCGACGCCGCGACCGCCGGCGACGCCGACGGGCTGCGCATCCTCGAGGCGTACGCCCGTCGGGTCGCGCTCGGCTTCGCCGGGCTCACGAACATCCTCGACCCGGAGGTGATCGTGGTCTCCGGCGGGCTCGTCGAGCTCGGCGACCTGCTGCTCGCGCCGCTCCGCGACGCCTTCGGCGCGCACCTCGAAGGCGCCCCGTACCGGCCCGAGGTTCCCATCGTCCCCGCCGCGCTGGGTGAGCGCGCCGGGGTCGTCGGCGCGGCCGGCCTCGCGCGCGCGCTGACCTAGTTCCCCGACGAGCACGGGGCCCGGTTGGGTGCCGGCGGCCCGAGCGCCGAGGCGTCGTTGATCGACGCGTGCAGCACCTGCGACGAGGGGATGCTCTCCCCGCCGCCGACCCCGCCCGGGCTGGTCCCACCCGAGCCGGCGGTCGAGGCGCCGCTGCCCGGCGTCGCCGACGTCGGGTTGGTCCCCACGCCGGTGCCCCCGATGCTCTGGATCATCGCGTCGGCCGCCGGGTTGCTGAGATAGAGGACCGACTGGCCCTGCTGGTCGGGCCCCTCCGCCGAGGGGATCGTGTCGAACCGAATGTGGCTCGAGTCGTTGGGGTTGATGCCGACGAACGTGTCCACGAGCGTGAGGACGTCGTCGCGCGAGAGGCCGGCGTCGACCGTGAGATGGGAGAGGACCCGGTCGGCGATCGTGTTCGCGGTGAGTGGGTTGTGCGCGGCCCGCTGCGCGGCGAGCGTCGCGAGGCTCCGCACGAAGTTCTGCTGGCGGGCGATGCGGTCGATGTCGGGGATCGCGTCACCGGACACCCACTGGTCCTCCGTCGAGCTGTAGTACGACAGCCCGCGCGACCGGACGTACTGCAGCGCGTCGTAGCCCGTGAACTCCTTGCACCCCGCGACGGGCGAGTAGAACCCCGACACCTGGTCGCGCGCCGGATAGGGGACATAGACCGGCACGGTGCCGATGGCGTCGACCACCCCCTGGAACGCCGGATAGTCGACCTGCACGTAGTGGTTGATCGGGATCCCGAAGTCCTCCCGCATCGTGTCGATCACCAGCTGCGGCCCCCCGTTGTTCGAGGCGTTGATCTTCGCCAGGCCGTGGCCGGGGACGTTGACCCACAAGTCGCGGGGAAACGACACGACGTGCGCGGTGCGGCGATTGGGATCCACCCGGACGACCCACATGGTGTCCGACAGGTCGTCGAGGGCCGCCTGGTCCGCCCCGAGCACGAGGAAGTTGACCGGTCCGCCGTTCGCGATCGCCGTGTGCACCTTCACCCGGCGGGCGGTCGCCAGCTTGGCGTCGATGATGGTGTTCACGGCCACGATGCCGCCGCCCATCGCGGTGGCGGCGATCAGCAGCGCCACGAGGAAGCGGACCAGGAGCGCCCGCAGGGCCCGGTGCCGGCGGCGCCGCGGCATCAGGCTGTCGGCCGCGGGGTCACGAGGCCCGCCAGCGCTCGAGGGTGCAGGTGGTCCATCAAGTCCGTTTCAAGGGGGAGCTCCGAAACGGCGACCGCGCGCCGCTCCCCGTCGCGCGTGGCGCGGTCGGAGGTACCCGGAGTCGCCAAAGGCTACGCGCCCCCACCCGCATCGAGCGGATCGCCCCGGTTCGCTCCGTCGCCGCGCGGACACCTTCGGGGCAGCATGCGGTGTCGGCGCTCGAGGAGCCGCCTACGGCAGCGGGTCCACCGGGTCGGGCGCGGGCGGCCGGTCACCGAAGTACTCGATCCGGCGGCCCGGCGTGAGGTCCACGAAGAGGCCCTCGGCTTCCGCGCACAGCACGTCGTCGGCGTGCAGCGTCCCGACCGTCGTGATGCGCCGACCCTGACGCGCCGTCGTCCATGCCTCGAGCCGCAGCTCGGTCCCGAGCGGCGTCGGTCGGCGATACCGGATGGTGAGCCGGGCGGTCATGCCGGGATGGCCGCCGGCGACGTTCGCGACACCGAGCGCCTCATCGAACATCAGCGCCACCCAGCCCCCGTGGACGTAGCCCGGCGGGCCCTCGTACGCCGCGCCGGCGACGCCGTAGCCGACGAACCGGCCCGCATGGAAGTCCCAGGTGAACGGCACGGCCGCGGGGTGCACACGGCCGAGCAGGGGGCTACGGGGCAGGTACTCGCCGTGGCTGCGTGGCGCGCCCGACGACCAGCTCGAGCGGTCCGAGGGCGGGAACGTCGCGGCCACGCGCTCGATCGCGTCGGCCGCGGCGTCGAGCGTGGCGTCGTCGGCGTCGGCGCGCAGCACCAGGTCGATGAGGTGGCGGGTCGCGGCGGCGAGGCGTTCGTGCGCCGCCGACGGCGGCCCCGGCGCCTCGGCGACGTCGGGCGCGGTCACCGGCCCTGGAAGACGGGTGGCCGCTTCTCGGCGAACGCCCGCGGGCCCTCCTTGGCGTCCTCGCTGGCGAAGACCTCCCAGCCGATCGGGTCCTGGTGGCGCATCGCGTCGAGGTCCGACATGTGCTCGGTCTCGCGCCAGGCCCGCAGGATCGCCTTCGTCGACAGCGGGCCGCACGCCGCGACCTGCGCCGCGATGCCGCGCGCCACGGTGAGCGCCATCCCGTCGGGGACGACGCGCCCGATCAGCCCGATGCGCAGCGCCTCGTCCGCCGAGACGGGTCGGGCCGACAGCAGGATGTCCATCGCCACCGTGTAGGGGATCTGGCGGGGGAGCCGGCACGAGGACCCGCCGAGCGGGAAGAGGCCGCGCTTGGCCTCCCAGACCCCGAAGATCGCCCCCTCGCCCGCGACCCGGATGTCGGTGCCCTGGAGCATCTCGGTCCCGCCGGCGACGGCGTAGCCCTCGACGGCCGCGATCATCGGCTTCGTGCACCGGTAGTCGCGCAGCAGCGCCTTCCAGTGCAGGCCCGGCTCCTCCTGCGTGCGCCGCTCGACGTACTCGCTGCGGGGCTGGTTCGCGGCGACGAGGTCCATGCCCGAGGAGAAGGTGCCGCCGGCGCCGGTGAGGATCGCGGCGCGCACCTCGGGCGTGTCGTCGATGTACGCGTACGCGTCGGCGAGGCCCACGAGCATCGTGGGACTCGAGCGCGTTGCGCTTCTCGGGGCGGTTCATCGTCATGATCACGACGGCCCCGTCGCGTTCGACGATGCAGTCGTCGGTGGAGATGTCGAGGGTCTCGACCATCGTGCGCCTCCAAAGGCACCAGATCGGGTGGTGGCGGCATCCTACGAAACCGTCGACGGGCCTCTCAGCGGTGGGCCTGGACGAGCGTGGGCACCTCGGCCAGCGAGGCGACGTGCGCGCACTCCACGCTCGGGTGCAGCCCGTAGGGGTCGACGAGCACCGGGGTCACGCCGGCGGCCCACGCCCCCTCGACGTCGGCGGCGGGTGTGTCGCCGACGTGCAGGGCGTGCTCCGGGGCGACGCCGAGCGCGTCGAGGGCGAGGTCGAAGATCGCCGGCTCAGGCTTGGAGACGCCGACGACGCTCGAGTCGAGGATCACGGCCACGGGCACCCCGGGCCCCGGACCCACCTGGCAGATCCCGTCGGCACGCAGCTGCGCCTCCACCGTCCCGTCGGCGTTCGACACGACGGCCAGCCCCACGCCGAGGTCGTGCAGCGCGCGCAACGCCGCGACCGAGCCGGGGATCACCCGGGTCCACGCCCCGCCGGCATCGAACTCGGCGAGCAGCACCTCGACGGCGTGGGGCATGTCGTCGGGCGCGACCCCACACATCCGCGCGTAGGCGTGGTTGTACGCATGCCACACGCTGCGATCACCGTCCCGGAAGTCGTCGACCGCGGCGATCCCCCGATAGTGGGCCTCGTCGAGGCGCTCACGCTCGACCGACAGGTCGAGGCGCGCCAGGGCACCCAGCACACGGTCGTGATCGGGGAGGTAGAAGACGCCGCCCAGGTCGAGCAGCACGGCGTCGACCCGGTGCACCACGGGACCCTACCCCCGGCCTCCGGACGCCCGGCGCTCAAGGCGGCCGCGAGACGACCGATATCTCATGGGTGGAGCGGCGGTGGGGCCGCGGGCCGCTTCGGCTCGCGCGGGCAATGGGGGCGGTCACGCTGACGCTCGTCGCGGTCGCGTCGGGGCTCGTCGTCGGCGTGGCGGCGCCGGCCGGGGCGACGACGCTGAGCGTCATCCCGATCCTCGACTGCAGCTACAAGACGTCGCTCGGGATGTACGACATGTGGTTCGGCTACGACAACCCGAACACCACGTCGGTCACCGTCGCCGTCGGTTCGTCGAACGAGTTCACGAGTGGTGGAGGCGTGGGGACGAACGTCGGGCAGCCCACCACCTTCTCGGCGGGCACGCACTCGGACGTGTTCAAGGTCACGGTGCCCCAGAACGTCGAGTGGATCCTGCAAGGCACGACCCTCAACGCGCCGGGCAGCACCACCTGCTCGTCGGACCCGGGCGCCGCCCCATTCAAGGGCGCGCTCATGGTGTTCCCCAGCCTGAACTGCGACTTCACCGACAAGGGGACCGGGAAGACGAACTCCCTGTTCGGCTACACGAACCCGTACTCGACGTCGGAGACGGTCGCCATCGGCAGCTCGAACAACTTCACCGGGACACCCAGCCAGAACGCGGGGCAGCCGGCGACGTTCGCCGCGGGGACGAACGCCAGCGCCTTCGTGGTTACCCACACCGGTGGCATCAACTGGTTCATCACGAACAACAACGTGAGCACCCCGGCGTCGAAGACGTGCGCGCAGAACCCGGTCCCGATCCTGTCCGACCATCTCGGGTCGCTGGTCGTCGTCGCGGTCTTCGCGCTCGCGGGTCTGGGCGCGTTCGCCGTCTTGCGCCGACGACGCGATCTCCGGCTCCTCTTCGTCCGCACCACGGCACGCCGCTAGGTCGCGTCGCCGCGGGCCCGCGCATTTGAGACCCAGCGGCGCGAAGGCGTGCTGGTACCGTGATCGGCGATGGAGTTCCGCCGCATCAACGCGCTGCCGCCGTACGTGTTCGGCGCCATCGAGGCGCTGAAGATGGAGGCGCGGCGTGCGGGTGAGGATGTCGTGGACCTCGGGTTCGGGAACCCGGACATCCCGTCACCCCCGGTCGCGGTCGACAAGCTCTGTGACGCGGTCCGCAACCCGCGCAACCACCGCTACTCGTCGAGTCGCGGCATCCCGAAGCTGCGCCTCGCGATCACCGATCTCTACCGGCGCCGCTTCGGCGTCGAGCTCGACCCCGAGACGCAGGCGTGCACCACGATCGGCGCGAAGGAGGGCTTCTCGCACCTGATGTGGACGCTCCTCGCGCCCGGGGACGCGGCGATGGTCCCGACCCCCTCCTACCCGATCCACATCTGGGGGCCGATCCTGGCCGGCGCCGAGGTCCGCCACGTGCGACTCGGACCCGAGCAGGACTTCTTCGAGAACCTGCTCGAGGCGTGGGAGGACTCCTGGCCGCGCCCGCGCGTCATCGTGCTGTCGTTCCCGCACAACCCGACGACCGCCTGCGTCGACCTGGGGTTCATGACCCGGATGGTCGACTTCGCGCGGGCGCACGACGTGGTGCTCGTCCACGACTTCGCGTACGCCGACCTCGGCTTCGACGGCTACGACCCGCCGTCGATCCTCCAGGTCCCCGGCGCGTCGGACGTCGCCGTCGAGCTGTACACGCTCACGAAGTCGTTCTCGATGCCGGGCTGGCGGGTCGGGTTCCTCGTCGGCAACGCCGAAGTCGTCGCCGCGCTCAGCCAGCTGAAGACCTACCTCGACTACGGCACGTTCCAGCCCATCCAGATCGCGTCGATCGTCGCCATGAACGAGGCGCCCGACTACCCGCGCGAGGTGAACGCGATCTACTGCCGCCGCCGCGACGCGCTCATCGACGGTCTCGCACGGATCGGCTGGGAGATTCCCAAGCCGCGGGGGACGATGTTCGTCTGGGCGCCGATCCCCGAGCCGTACGAGGAGTACCGCAGCCTCGAGTTCTCGAAGCTCCTCGTCGAGGAGGCGAACGTCGCGGTGTCGCCCGGCGTCGGCTTTGGTCCGGGCGGGGAGGGGTACGTGCGGTTCGCGCTCGTGGAGAACGAGCACCGCATCGGTCAGGCCGTGCGGGGCATCCGCCGGGCCCTGCCGAAGCTCGGCTGACCCGCCACGGCGTAGCGCGCGGATCGCTAGCGTGGTGAGCGGTCTCCTTTGACCGCGCCATGCTCTACTGGACACTCAAGGTCACCCTGACGCCGGCGATGCGCCTCGGCTTCCGGATTCGGGTCGAGGGCCGCGAGCACGTGCCGCGCCGCGGCCCCGTCATCCTGGCCGCGAACCACCGCTCGTTCCTGGATTCGCTGTTTCTCCCGCTCGCGATCGGGTGGCGGCGCATGACGTTCGTGGCGAAGGCCGAGTACTTCGAGCGGCGCCGCACGGCCTGGTTCTTCCGTGGCGTCGGGCAGATCCCGATCCAACGGACGGGCGGCGCGGCGAGCGACGCGGCGCTCAGCGCGGCGACGTCGGTGCTCCACCGCGGCGAGGCGTTCGGGATCTATCCCGAGGGGACCCGCACCCGCGACGGGTTCACGCACCGCGGGCACACCGGCGTGGCGCGCCTCGCGCTGGCCACCGGCGCGCCGATCGTCCCGGTCGGCCTGGTCGGCACCGACGAGGCCCAGCCCACCGACGCCAAGCTGCCCAAGCTGCTCCAGCCCGTCGGGATCCGCTTCGGCGCGCCGATCCGCCCCGACCGCTACGGCGAGGACGCCGACGGGATGGCGCTGCGGTCCCTCACCGACGAGGTGATGTTCGAGATCGTCCAGCTCTGTGGCGACTACGAGTACCACGACACCTACGCGACGAAGCGGGCCGAGGACCTGCCGACGCCGCCGGCGCGAGTCGCCGTGCTGCCCCAGCTCGCGTAGCTCAGCGGGCCCACTCGCGGGCCCGCTCGAGTCCTCGTCGCCACCGCACCGCGCCGGCGGCGACGTCGGCCGCGTCGGCGCTCGGCTCGAACTCGGCGTCGGCCCGCCAGGCACGCGCCGCCCCGGATGGGCTGTCCCATACGTCCACCGCGAGCCCGGCGAGGAACGCGGCGCCGAGGGCGGTGGTCTCTTGGACGGCGGCGCGCTGCACGGGGACGCCGAGCAGGTCGGCCTGGAACTGGCACAGCAGGTCCATCACGCTGGCGCCGCCGTCGACGCGCAGGCCGGGGAGGTCACGGCCCGTCGCAGCGCGGATGGCCTCGACGACGTCGCGGACCTGCCACGCGATCGACTCCACGACGGCCCGGGCCAGATGCGCGCGGGTCGTCCCGCGCGTGATGCCGAGCACCGCGCCGCGCGCGTACGGGTCCCACCACGGCGAGCCCAGCCCGGTGAACGCCGGCACGAACACGACGCCGCCCGTGTCCGCCACGCTCTCGGCGAGCGGCCCGGTCTCGGCGGCCTCGGCGATGATCCCGAGCTCGTCGCGCAGCCACTGGATCGCCGCGCCCGTCACGAACACCGCCCCCTCGAGCGCGTAGGACACCTCGTCGCCGAGCTGCCACGCGACGCTCGTCAGGAGGCCCTCGGTGGGCGCAGGGTGGGTCGGCCCGAGGTTCGTCAGCACGAACGACCCGGTGCCGTAGGTGTTCTTCGTCATGCCGGGCTCGAAGCAGGCCTGCCCGAAGAGCGCCGCCGCCTGGTCGCCCGCGATGCCGGCGATGGGCGCGCGGAGCCCCGCCGCGGCGCCGGGGGTCGTGACGCCGAAGCGGCCGCTGCTCGGCTGCACCGCGGGGAGGCACGCGCGCGGGACCCCGAAGAGGTCACAGAGCTCGTCGGACCAGGCGAGCGCGTCGAGGTCGTAGAGCAGCGTGCGGGAGGCGTTCGACGGGTCGGTGGCGTGGACGCCCCCGTCGGGGCCCCCGGTGAGGCACCACAGCAGCCACGTGTCGACCGTCCCGAACGCGAGCGCGTCGTCGGCCACGACGCCGCCTGGGCCGAGGAGCCACTCCAGCTTCGTCGCCGAGAAGTACGGGTCGAGCACGAGCCCCGTGCGGGCCCGGATCAGCGGCTCGCGACCCTCGTCGCGCAGCTGCTCGCAGCGTGCCGCGGTGCGCCGGTCCTGCCACACGATGGCGCGGTGACGGGGCTTGCCGGTGGTGCGATCCCACACGACCGCCGTCTCGCGCTGGTTCGTGATCCCGATCGCCGCGATCGGGCCGTCGGTCGCGGCGGCCGCCTCCGCGAGCGTCGTGCGGGTGGCGCGGAGGATGTCGAGCGGGTCGTGCTCGACCCAGCCGGGCTGGGGGAAGTGCTGGGGGAACTCGCGGTACGCGCGGGCCCGGATGCTCCCGTCCTCGTCGACCGCGACGGTGCGCACGCCGGTCGTCCCCGCGTCGATGGCGAGGACGGTCACGACCGACGCGCGGACGCCCCCCAGAAGGTGGGGTCGGCCACCTCCTCGTCGTCCGCCGCGTCCTGCTTCGCCTGCTCCGGTGGGGCGGGCGCGGGCACCGGAGGCGCGGCGGTGGGCGCCTCGGCGTCCGGCGGCGCTGGCGCGGCCGGCGCCGGCAGGGCGGCGACGGGCGGCCGCGGGTCGAGGCGGTGCACGAGCGCGTCCCCGACGTGGCGACCTCCGGGCCGGAACTCGAAGACCATGCGCGTCCCGTTCGTCGCGTTCACGCGCAGCTGCAGCAGCGGGCGGGCGCGCCGCACTGTCTCGAGCTTGAACGCCTCGTAGCGCTTGCCGATCACGAGGTCCTTGGCCTGGACCGGGCCGGGGCGGCGGGCGAAGAGCAGCAGCCGACGGTCGGTGAGCACCATCAGGTACTGGCGCCGACGAGCGAGCACGATGGGCAGGCGGTCCCGCCGCTGCGCCCCCCAGCAGTGCCCGTACTCGAGGACGCGCTCGCCTTCCACCAACGCGCTGCCCGCCGCGACGGAGAGCTGATCGACGGTCCGGCGGCGACGCATCTGACCGTCGAGGTTATCGGCCGGCGAACGCCGCTTCCGGGACCAGATGGCACGCGGGTCAGGATGGTCGCTGAGGAGAGGGGCCGACGATGCGTGTAGGCGTGCTCACCGGCGGTGGTGACTGTCCCGGCCTCAACGCGGTGATCCGAGCGCTCGTGCGCCGCGGGGAGGAGGTGCACGGGCATCAGATCGTGGGCTTTCGCCACGGCTGGCGCGGTGTGCTCGACGGGGAGGTCACCGAGCTGACCGTCGCGTCCACCGGCGGGCTGCTCGCACGCGGCGGGACCGTGCTCGGGACGTCACGCACCAACCCGCTCACCCGCGAGGACGGCCCGGACGCCGTGCTCCAGGGCCTGGCGCGCGAGCACGTGGACGCGCTCGTCGTCATCGGCGGCGAGGACACCCTCGGCGTCGCGTACACCCTGGGCGAGCAGGGCCTCGCCTCCGTCGGCGTCCCGAAGACGATCGACAACGACCTCAGCGCGACCGACGTCACGTTCGGGTTCCACACCGCCGTGCAGACCGCCACCGACGCGATCGACCGGCTCCACACCACCGCCGAGAGCCACGACCGGGTGATGCTCGTCGAGGTGATGGGACGCCATGCCGGATGGCTCGCGCTGTCCGCCGGCCTCGCCGGCGGCGCCGACCTCATCCTGGTCCCCGAACGGCCCTTCGACGTCGACGCGGTGTGCGAGCACCTGCGGCACCGCCACGACCACGGCGCCAACGCGTCGATCGTCGTCATCGCGGAGGGCGCCGAGCCGGCGCAGGGCTCGCTGAGCGTCCAGGACGCCGGTGTCGACGAGTTCGGCCACGTGCGCCTGGGCGGCGTGGCGAGCGCGCTCGGACCCGAGATCGAGGCGCGGACGGGATTCGAGACGCGGGTCACGATCCTCGGGCACGTGCTGCGCGGCGGGACGCCCACCGCGTTCGACCGGATCCTCGCCACCCGCTTCGGGCTGGCCGCGATCGACGCGGTGCACGAGCAGGACTTCGGGACGATGGTGGCGCTCCACGGCACCGACATCGTCCGCGTCCCGCTGGCCGACGCGCTCCGCGAGCTCAAGACCGTCCCGCCGGCCCTGCTCGAGGAGGCCGCCGTCTTCTTCGAGTAGCCGGCCGGCCGCGCCACACTGGCACGGTCGGGCGCACCCGACACGTGCGACCCGCCGTGCCCGGCGGGCACGACGCCGGACCGGAGAGGGCGATGGGCTCAGCGCTGGACGACCTGCTCGACCTGCTCGAGCTCGAGGTGCTCGAGGTCAACCTGTTCCGCGGGCTCAGCCCCGACGAGGACGCCCAACGCGTCTTCGGCGGGCAGGTCGCCGCGCAGGCGCTCGTCGCCGCCGGCCGCACCGTCGACCCCGACCGTCCCGTGCACTCGCTCCACGCCTACTTCCTCCGCCCCGGCGACCCGAGCATCCCGATCGTCTTCGACGTCGACCGCATCCGCGACGGCCACTCGTTCACGACCCGCCGCGTCGTCGCCATCCAGCACGGACGCGCCATCTTCAACCTGCAGGCGTCCTTCCAGATCGTCGAGTCCGGCCCCGACCACTCCGAGCCGATGCCTGCGGTCCCGCGACCGGACGAGCTGCCGACGTTCCGCGAGCGCATCGAGCACGAGATGTCGCGCTTCGGGCCCGAGGCCGCCGAGTGGCTGTTCCGCGAGCGGCCGATCGAGTCCCGACCGGTGGAGCCGCCGCACTGGCTCGACCCCGCGCCGCGACCACCCGCCCAGAACGTCTGGATCCGTGCGAACGGCGTGCTGCCCGACGACGAGCTCATCCACGCGTGCGTGGTCGCCTACGCGTCGGATCTCACGCTGCTCGACACCGCGACCCTGCCGCACGCCATCGGCTACACGGACGCCTACCAGATGGCGAGCCTCGACCACGCCATGTGGTTCCACCGACCGTTCCGTGCCGACGCCTGGCTGCTGTACCACCAGCTCAGCCCGTCGGCGTCGGGCGCGCGCGGGCTCGCGCTCGGCCACGTCTTCCGTGAGGACGGCGTCGTCGCGGTGACGGTCATGCAGGAGGGGCTGATCCGGCCGGTCCGGGACGCCCAGCCCTGATGGCGCGTCCCGACGGCGTCGTCGACCTGCGCAGCGACACGGTCACGACCCCGACCCCCGCGATGCGCCGCGCCATGGCCGACGCCGAGGTCGGCGACGACGCGTACGGCGAGGACCCGACGGTGACGCGGCTCGAGGCGCTCGCCGCCGACCGGCTCGGCACCGCCGCCGCGCTCTACGTCACGTCGGGGACGATGGCGAACCAGCTCGGGCTCCGCGTCCTCAGCCGGCCCGGCACCGAGGTGCTCTGCGCCGAGCGGGCCCACGTGTACCGCTACGAGCACGCCGCGACCGCCGGGAACTCGGCGGTCCAGCTGCGCCCCGTCCCGGACCCCGACGGCCGGATCGACCCGTCGGCGATCGACCGGGCCGTCGCCGACGCCGGCGAGCACCTGCCGCCGCTCTCCGCCGTGGCGATCGAGAACCCGCACATGCCGGCGAGCGGCCGCCCGTGGCCGGCGGCCGAGGTCGCCGCGGTCGCCGACGCGGCGCACGCCCACCGCCTGCCCGTCCACGGCGACGGCGCCAGGATCTGGAACGCCGCCGTCGCGACCGGCGCCAGCCCCCGCGAGCTGTGCGCGCCGCTGGACACCGTCATGTTCTGCCTCTCGAAAGGGCTCGCCGCGCCGATCGGGTCGGTGCTGTGCGGCGCACGCGCCACCATCGACGAGGCGCGGGAGCAGCGCGCCCGGCTCGGCGGCGCGTGGCGCCAGGCGGGGATCATCGCCGCCGCCGGCATCGTCGCCCTCGAGACGATGGTGGAGCGCCTCGCCGACGACCACGCCCGCGCCCGCCGCCTCGCCGACGCGCTCGCGGCGCGCTTCGCCGGCAGCGTCGATCCGGCGCGCGTCGAGACGAACATCGTCTGCGCCGACGCCGACCGGCTCCCGCCCGGACTCGTCGAGCGCCTCGCGGGTGTGGCGTCCTGTGCGGCATGATCGACTCGGTGACCGTACGCTTCGTGACCCACAAGGACGTCGACGACGCCGATCTCGAGCGCTGTGTCGGCGCGCTCGACACGATCCGCCAGGAGGACTCATGAGCCGTGTGCTCATCACGGGCTGCTCGAGCGGCTTCGGCCGCGGCGCGGCGGTCGAGCTCACCAAGCGCGGCCACGAGGTGGTCGCGACCGCTCGGCGCCCCGGGACCCTCGAGGACCTCGACGTCGCGGCGCGCCTCGCGCTCGACGTGGACGACCCCGCCTCGGTCCGCGCCGCGGTCGACGCGGCCGGCCCGCTCGACGCGCTCGTGAACAACGCCGGGTTCGGGATCGTCGGCCCCGTCGAATCGGTGTCACTCGACGACGCGCGCCGCTGCATGGAGACGAACGTCTTCGGCGCGGCGCGGCTCATCCAGGCCGTGCTGCCGGGCCTGCGCGGCCGGGGCGGCGGCACGATCGTGAACGTGTCGTCGCTCGCGGGCCGTGTCGGCGCGCCGCTCAGCGGCTTCTACTCGGCGTCGAAGTGGGCGCTCGAGGGCCTCTCCGAGTCGCTGCACTTCGAGGTCGGGCACTTCGGGATCCGCGTGCGGATCGTGGAGCCCGGCGCCTTCGACACCGGCTTCGGCGCGCGCGAGCTCCGAGAGGGGCTCGACGGCCCGCCCTACGACGAGCTGGAGCGGGAGTGGGAGGCGACGCGCCCGGCGCTGCTCGGTGATGGCCCGCCCCCCGACCCGGCCGACGTCGCGGTGGCGATCGCCGACGCGATCGAGAGCACCGAGGCACGGCTCCGCTGGCCCGTCGGCGCCGACGCCGACCTGGCGATCGGCGCGAAGGACGCGATGCCCTTCGAGGAGTTCGAGTCGACCATGCGCGGGGTCCTCGGCGTGACGTGGTGAGTGCCCCGCTCGACGACACCCCGGCGAGCGTCCTCGCCGTCTACGCCCACCCCGACGACCCGGAGATCTCCGCCGGCGGGACGCTCGCGCGCTGGGCCGCCGCCGGCGCCGAGGTGTGGACGCTCATCACCACCCGGGGCGACAAGGGCTCGACCGACCCGGCCACCGACGGGGACGCCCTCGCGCGGCTGCGCATCGAGGAGACCGAGGCGGCGAGCGAGCTGCTCGGCTTCAAGGGTCATCGGCACCTCGACTACCCCGACGGGGAGCTCCCCGACGACCTCGACCTGCGCGCCGCGATCGTGCGCCACGTCCGCGAGCTGCGGCCCGAGGTCGTGCTGTGTCCCGACCCGACCGCCGTGTTCTTCGGGGACTCCTACTTCAACCACCGCGACCACCGCGTCACCGGCTGGGTCGCGCTCGACGCCGTGGCGCCCGCGGCCGGCAACCCCCACTACTTCCCGGACCAGATCGCCGCCGGCCTCGCCGTCCACCAGGTGCGGGCCGCCTACCTGTCGGCGACGCTCGAGCCGAACTGCTGGGTGGACATCGGCGACACCCTCGAGCGCAAGATCGACGCGCTGTTCTGCCACGCCAGCCAGCTCACCGAGACGGGGGACTGGTTCCGCGAGTTCCTTCGCGAGCGGGCCGAGGAGGAGGGCCGGTCTGCCGGCGTGCGCTACGCCGAGGGGTTCCGCCGCCTCACGCTCGGCTGACTCATTGGCGGGGCCGACGCTTCCACTCGGCCATCGCCCGCAGGACGAGCACGGCGATGATCCCCACCCCGCCGGCGCCGAGCCCCGCGCCGATCAGCGTGCCGAGCAGCTTCGCGGTCGCGGCCGGGCCGGTCGTGCCGACGTCGACGATCCCGTACCCGATGATGCCGCCGAACATCCCGGCGACGACGACGGAGAAGAACGCGAACAGGTACGCGGTGCGCGACGGCAGGCCCGCGGGCAGGTCGCCCCCGCGGGCGCCGTTGTCACCGGGCACGCCCGCATCGTACGGCGGGGTCGCGCCGATAGGCTGCTCGGCGATGCGTGAGTGGCTCGTCGCCAGCGCGCTCGTGGAGGTCGACGGCGCGCTCCTGCTCGTCCGCAACGAGCGACGCGGCGGGTTCTCGGACTGGTCCACCCCCGGCGGCGTCATCGACGCCGACGACCAGAGCGTGCTCACCGGGCTCACCCGCGAGGTCGAGGAGGAGACCGGCCTGCGCGTCACCAACTGGGAGGGGCCCGTCTACGAGGTGCGCGCCGTCGCGCAGGACATGGGCTGGCGCCTCCACGCCGAGGTGTACCGGGCACTCGGCTTCGAAGGCGAGTTGCGCGTCGCCGATCCCGACGGGATCGTCGTCGAGGCGGCGTTCGTCGAGCACCCGGCGTGCGCCGACCGCCTCGCCGACGGCGCGCGATGGGTTCGCGAGCCGCTCAGCGAGTGGATCGCCGAGCGGTGGGGGCCCGACGCGGCGCGCGGCTACACCTACGACGTGCGCGGCACGCGCCGCGGCGACCTGGCCGTGCATCGCACCTCGGTCGCCGCCGGCTGACCGTGCCCGACGCCCGCGCCGCGATCCTCCATGTGGACCTCGACGCCTTCTACGCGTCGGTCGAGCAGCGCGCCGATCCCTCGCTGCGCGGCCGGCCGGTCATCGTCGGCGGCCTCGGCCCCCGCGGTGTGGTCGCGGCCGCGAGCTACGAAGCCCGCCGCTTCGGGGTGCACTCCGCGACCCCGATGGCCCGCGCCCGGCGGGCCTGCCCCGACGGTGCGTTCCTCGCGCCGCGCTTCGACGCCTATCGCGAGGCGAGCGCCCAGGTGATGGCGATCCTGCACGAGGTCACACCGCTCGTCGAGGCGATCTCGCTCGACGAGGCGTTCCTCGACACGACGGGCGCGGCGCGGCGTCTCGGGACGGGCCCCGAGATCGGCGCGGCGCTCCGGACACACATCCGCGCCGAGACGGACCTCACTGCGTCTGTCGGCGTCGGGACCACGAAGCTCATCGCCAAGCTGGCGAGCGACCTGGCGAAGCCGGACGGGATGCTCGTGGTCGAGCCCGGCACCGAGACGGCGTTCCTCGAGCCGCTCGACGTGACGCGGCTCTGGGGTGTCGGCCCGGCCACCCGCCGGCGCCTCGAGCGCCTCGGCGTGCGGACCGTCGGCGACCTCGCGACGATCCCGTGCGACGCGCTGCAGCGTGCGCTCGGGCGGGCCAGCGGCGCCCAGCTCTACGCGCTGGCGCGCAACCAGGACGACCGGCCCGTCGTGGCGTCGCGTGCGGCGAAGTCGATCGGTCACGAGGAGACCTTCGCCACCGACGTCACCGACCGCGGCCAGCTCGAGGCCCACGTCGACCGGTTCGCGGCGCGGGTCGCGACCCGCCTGCGCGAGGTCGGCGTCGTCGCCCGCACGGTCGTGCTGAAGGTCCGCTACGGCGACTTCCGGACCATCACCCGGTCGCGCACGGTGCCCGAGCCGACCGACCTCGCCGACGAGCTCGCCGCGGTCGGTCACGAGCTCCTGGGAGGGGTCGACCTGCGCGGGGGCGTGCGCCTGCTCGGCCTGTCGGCGCAGCAGCTGGTCGCCTCGGCGGACACCCAGCCGCAGCTGCCGCTCGGCGCGACGCCGGGCCCCGATCGGGACGCCCGGGGTGACCTCGAGCGGGCCGTGGACGACGTGCGGCGCCGTTTCGGCGACGACGCCGTCCGGCGCGCCCCGGCGGCGCGCCCGTGACCCGCGTCGGGATCGTCGGCTGCGGGCTGATCGGGTTCATCCACTCCTACACCCTGCACCTGCTGATCGAGCACCGCTTCACCGACGCCCAGGTCGTCGCGACCTTCGACGCCGACCCCGAGCGGGCCGCCGCGTTCGCGGCGGTGCACGGCGCGGTGGCGTGCGCCGACCTCGACGAGCTCGTCGACCGGGTGGATGCCGTCTGGGTGTGCACGTGGACGGCCGCGCACCTCGACGTCGTGGCCGCCGCGGTCGCCCGGGGGCGGGCCGTGTTCTGCGAGAAGCCGCTCGCCCCGACCCTGTCCGACTGCGAGCGGGTCGCGGCGCTGCTCGCGACCGTCCCGCACCAGGTGGGTCTCGTGCTGCGCTCCGCGCCGGTGTTCGAGGCGCTCGCCGAGCACGTGCACGACGGGGTGCACGGCCGCACCCTCGCCGTCGTGTTCCGCGACGACCAGTACTTCCCGACCCAGGGCCTCTACGCGTCGGAGTGGCGAGCCGACGTGGCGCGAGCGGGCGGCGGCACGCTGCTCGAGCATTCGATCCACGACATCGACCTGCTGCGCTGGCTGCTCGGCGATCCGACGACGGTCCGCGCGTCGGTCGCGTCGCGCTTCGGGCATCGGGGGATCGACGACGTCGCCGCCGTCACGCTGGCGTTCGCCGACGACGCCGTCGCGACGCTCACGAGCGTCTGGCACCAGGTGCTGAGCCGCGGGTCGAGTCGTCGTGTCGAGGTGTTCTGCGAGCGGGCGCTCCTGTGGCTCGACGACGACCACACGGGCCCGCTGCACGTCGAGACCGAGGCGGGCACCGAGGTCGTCCCGACACGGCCTCCCGCCTGGGTCGCCGACCTCGACGCGCCGCCGGTGCTGGCCCGGGCGGTCGCCGAGTACGCGCCCGCCAACCGGGCGTTCCTCGACGCGCTGAGCGCCGGCGTGCCCGTCACCGGGCCGGACGCGGCGGTGGCCCTCGCCGCGCACCGGATCGTCGACGCCGCATACCGATCGGCCGAAAGTGGGGAAGCCTCGGAGGTCCCAGCGCGTTGAAGGGGTGGAAGGCCTGCGCGACAATGAGTCGCCGTCCCGCCGTGCGAGCGGCCCGACCGAGGAGCTGCGCCCGCCGCCATGCCGCTATCTGAGGATGAGCAGCGGATCCTGAAGGACATCGAGGCGAACCTCTCGGTCACCGACCCGAAGCTCGTCCAGCAGGTCTCCGACACCACCCTCTACCGGCACGCCACCCGCATGATCCGGTGGGCCGTCGCCGGCTTCGTGGTGGGGCTCGTCGTGCTGCTCGCCACCTTCACTTCGGTGCTCGCCCTCGGGGTCGTCGGCTTCCTCATCATGCTGTTCTGCCTGCTCGTCATCGAGCGCAACGTGCGCAAGATCGGGCGGGCGGGCCTCGAGAGCTTCACCGGCTCCTTGCGGGGCGGCGCGCTGAAGGGCGTGTTCGGCGAGACGGGCCGCCGCTGGCGGGAGCGGTGGCGTCGCGACGACGACGCCAACTGACCGGCACGACGCGACGGGGTTCACCGCGCCGCAGGCGGCGCGGCTGACCGGTTGCGCCCCTGCGCAGGTCGAGTACTGGCAGCGCTGCGGTCTCGTCGTCGCGCGCCCCGACGACCCCGAGGGGCCGTACTCGTTCCGGGACCTCGTCGCCCTCCGGATGGTCCGGTCGCTCCTCGACGCCGGGCTGCCGCTGGCCCGGATCCGCCGGGCGGTCACCGCCCTGCGTGACGCCGGGGAGGACCTCGCGGGGCTGCGGGTCATCACCGACGGGGAGCACGTCTGGGCCTGCCGCGACGACGGGCAGATCCTCGACGCGCTCCGCCACGGTCAGCTTGCCCTCTTCGTCGCGGTCGACCGGATCGCCGACGACGTCGACGCCGAGGTGCGGGCCTTCGACCGGGACCGTCAGTCCTTCGTCGACCGGCTGCGGTCCGATCACCCCGCGGGCTCGGGCTGACGCTCCGTCCCGCCGAGGTGGGTGCGGGACCGCAGCTGCGCGCGCAGGTCGAGGGTGCCCGCGAGGGCGTGGAGCACCTCGTCGGCGTCGGCCCACGCCGCGTCGACCTCGGCGGCGGGCGGCTGGCCACCGCGGTAGCGCACAGCGGTGTAGCGCGCCGCCAGCGAGGTGAGTGGCGGCTCGAGCGACTCGTCGAGGCGCGCCGGGACGCGTGCCGCCAGCTCATACGGCGTGAGCGAGGCCGGCCACACCATGCCGGCGGCGCGGAGATGGTCGAGGACCTCGGTCCACGCGCCCGCGACCTGCTCGGCCGGCTCGTCGCGCCGGCGGCGCCGGGCGCGACGCTGGCGCTTGCGCGTCGCGACCACTCCGAGCGTGGCGAGCGTGCCGACGGCGAGCAGCCCGGCGAGGACGAGGACCCAGCCGAGCAACGAGAGTCCGGACGAGTGTCCCGTCGTGACCGTGACCCGGCTCGGCGCGCGCGCCGCGGGCGGCGGCGAGCCCGCCGGGCCGGACGCCCCGCTCCCGGCGCTGCTCCCGCCCGTCGCGCCGCCTTGGGGCGGCGCGGTCGCGACCGTCGGCGGCACGCTCACCGGCGTCCGGTTGAGGGTCGGCGCGACCGTCGGCGGCGCGCCGCCGCCGGGGAGGCTCGTGGACGGCGTCGGGTCGAACGCGTTCGTCCAACCGAGGCCGTTGAGCCAGATCTCTGGCCACGCGTGCGCGTCGAGGTTCGTGACGACGTACGCGCCCGACGCGTCGAGGGTGCCCGGCGTGAAGCCCGTCGCGACCCGGGCCGGGATGCCGAGTGAGCGGGCCATGACGGCGAACGTCGCGGCGAACTGCACGCAGAACCCGCGGCGCGTGTTGAGGAAGTCGACCATCGCGTGCTCGTCGTCGCTGAGGTTCACCGTCGGGTCGTAGACGAAGGCCGAGTGGAAGAAGTCGCGGAGCGCCGCGGCCTGGTCGTAGGGGAGCGTGCGCCCGGCCGTCACCTGACGGGCAGTCTGGAGGACCTCGGCGGGGATGCCGCTCGGCAGCTCGGTATCGGCCCGCAACGCCGCGGGGACGGGGCCGCCCGTCGCCTGGCGCTGCGCCTCGGTGAGCGAGCCGACCGGGAGCTGGGAGTCGACCGTGTAGGACAGGCCGGTCACCGACTGGTCGCCGGTGACGAGCGTGCCGGACGCCCGGACGACCAGCGTGTTGGCGCGGCTCACCGACACCGGGTTGAAGGCTGCCGGCATCCACCGCTCGCCGAGCTGCCCGATCCGGTACTGCTGACGCAGCGCGCCGTGCGGCACCGTGCCCGACAGGCCCGTCTCCACCGCCCCGCCGCTGGCGTTCAAGGTCCACGCGCCGCCGCCGGCCGAGCTGTAGTGGTCGAGCGCGGTGAGCCGCCAGTACGCGGGCTGCGCCGCGCGGACGGTGAAGAGTGCGCGGCGGGGGCCCTGCTGGAGCTCGCTGCCGACGTTGACGAGCGGCCCGATCGTCGTCACGTAGTTCGAGGCCACGCCCGAGCCGATCGCGCCCGGCGCCCGGAACACCGGGCTCTTCGCGGCGCCCGACGCCTGGGCGACGAGCGCCCCGGCGACGGTGACGAGCACCGCGCTCACGATCACCCCGGCGAGCACGCGCCAGCCCAGCACCTGGGGGCGGCGCCCGATGCGGGTGCGGCGGCGCTCCAGCAGCAGCCGGTGCTGCAACGCGAGGAACGCCACCGCCGCGACGCCGAACGCGACCGTGCTGATCACCCACCCGTGGGTGAGGCTCCACGGCCTCGCCTCCGCGAGCAGGCCGAAGCCGCGGATCCAGAGCACCGTCACCAGACCGATCGCCAGCACGCTCGTCGTGCCGTCCTCGTGGAACGCGAGGTCGTCCATGACCGCGGCGACCACGAAGACCACGAGCGCCGCGAGCATCACCGCGCCCGTCGTCGCCGGCAGCGGCACGCGGCTGTGCATGATGACCGACCAGCCGGCGGACGCCTCGTGACCGACGTCGGACGGGCCCGCGAGGACCGCGGCGAACCCGACCAGCCCGAGCAGCGACACGAGCGTCTGGACCGTGACCGACGTGGTAACCCGTCGCGTGACCCATCCGAGGGCGTGGGGAAGGACGGCCGCGGCGAGCACCGCGCCGAGGAAGGCGTCCGACGCGAAGACGGCGCCGAAACTGAGCGCGATCGCCGCGCTCAGCGCGGCGAGGGCGACCGAGACCGGGAGTTCGCGGGTTGCCATCGGGTCGAGACCCTCATCGTGGCGTTCCAGACCTTCGGGAAGTCGCGTCGAGCGACGTCGACACGCGTCATCGGCCCCGTCGCGGCGGTCGTCACCCCCGTCGTCACCAGCGTCACGACCCGCCGGCCGCGGAGCGCGGCGGCCGCGTCGATCACCGCCGCGTCGGCGGCGCCGGTGACGACCACGACGCCGCCCAGTCCGGCCCGGCCGCGCAGCGCGGCCGTCACCGCGAGGAGGCGATCCGGGCCGTCCGGCTCGACGACCGCGAGACGGTCGAGCACCGACTGCAGCGCGTTCACGCCACCCCGGCGCATCGACTCCCCGGCGCTCGTCACCACCTCGGCTGTCTGGTGAGTGCGGTGGAGGCTCGCCGCGATGGACGCGACCACCTCGACCGCCGACTCGAACGCGTCGTCGTCGTACACGCCCCGGCGGACGTCGAAGAGGACGACGACCCGGCCCGGCGCCGGTGCCTCGTCGACGCGGACGAGCAGCTCGCCGGCCCGGGCGCTCGAGCGCCAGTGGACCCGCCGCGGGTCGTCACCCGGCTCGTAGTCGCGGAGGGCCAGGAACTCGCCGAGCGCCTCGACGACGGGGATCCGCGGGCCGTCGGCGCGCTCCGCCGGCTCGCCGCCGCCCGCCCGCCGCGGGGGCACCACGTCGTGCACGCGGGGCTGCACGATCACCTCGCCCGCGCCGGCCGCCGCCCAGGTGCGCCGCACGAGCCCGCACGGGTCGGCGACGGTGACGAGCGCCGGCCCGACGATGTGACGGCCGCGCCGTTCCGTGGGGATCCGGTAGATCGCCTCCACCGGTGTCCCGGCGTCCAAGGGCACCTGGACGAACCGCGCCGCCCGTCGCCCGCCGTCGACCGACTCGGTGATCGTCAGCCACGGGGTCGGCCGCGTCGTCCGGCCGTGGAGCGCGACGCGGCCTTCCCGGCCGACGGCCGGGCGCGCCGGCCGGGCCGACCGGGTGAGCGGCAACGACACCCGGTTCACCAGCACGCTGATCCAGGCCCACGCCAGGACGAGGCCCCCCGCGAGACCGAGCGCGACCACCGCGGTGCCGCCCACGAAGAACCCGGCCACGAACAGGCCCGTGCACGCGCCGGCGACCGTCCAGCCGCGGCGGGTCAGCTCGGGGACCCCGAGGCGCGGGCCGTCGGCCACGCTCAGCCGCCAGCGCGCGGGACGGCGACCCCGGCCAGCACCCGTTCCAGCACGTCGTCGGGCGTCACGCCGCGGAGCTCGGCCTCCGGTGCGACAAGCATCCGGTGGGTCAGCACGGTGGGCGCGAGCGTCTTCACGTCGTCCGGGGTCACGTAGTCACGCCCGGCCCCCGCGGCGAACGCCCGCGCGGCCTGCTGCAGTGCGAGCGCGCCGCGCGGGCTCACGCCGAGCGCCAGCTCGGGGTCGCGGCGGGTCGCGCTCACGACGTCGACGATGTAGGCGCGCAGCGCGCCGGCGATGTGCACCCCGGTGATCGCGTCGGCTGCGACGGCGATGTCGGCCGGGGTCGTGACCGGCTGGAGGTCGTCGGGGCCGACGTGGCCGAGGCCGTGCGTCTCGAGGATCATCATCTCGGCCTCCCGTCCCGGGTAGCCCATCGGGAGGCGCATGAGGAACCGGTCGAGCTGCGCCTCGGGCAGGGGATAGGTGCCCTCGAGCTCGACGGGGTTCTGGGTGGCCATGACGAGGAACGGCCGGGGCAGCGCCCAGGTGTGTGCGTCCACCGTCACCTGGTGCTCCTCCATCGCCTCGAGCAGCGCCGACTGGGTCTTGGGGGACGCTCGGTTGATCTCGTCGGCGAGGACGACGTGCGCGAACACGCCGCCGGGCCGGAACTCGAACTGGCTCGTCGCCCGGTTCCACACCGAGACGCCGAGCACGTCGGAGGGCAACAGGTCAGGTGTGAACTGGATGCGGTGCGACGTGCCGCCGATCGAGCGGGCCAGCGACTTCGCGAGCGACGTCTTGCCGACCCCGGGCACGTCCTCGATGAGGAGATGGCCCTCCGCGAAGAGGCACACCAGTGCAAGGTGAATCTGGTCGCGCTTGCCCTGGATGACGCGCTCGACGTTGCGCTCCACGACCTCGAAGAGGCCCGCGACGTCGACGCGCCGAGCCGCAGCGGGTTGTGCCACGAATCCTCCTGGCGCCGACCGCGCACGCTACCAGCGGGTCTCTGCAAAACGGCCGATAGCGTCAGGCCCATGCACCGCGCACGCGGCTGGTGGCGCGTCACGCTCGCCGTGGTCGTGCGTCCCGTGCTCTGGCTGACCGCACTGCGCCAAGCCGGGCGGCTCGCCCGCGCCGGCTGGTGGCACCGCCCGCCCTTCCTCCCCCTCGCCGATCCCGCGTACCTCGCGTTCCGCCTCGAGACCCAGTACGGCCGCGCCGACGCCCGACCCGAGCCGGCCGACGTCGTCGCCTACCTCCGCTGGAGCCGCGCCGCGGCACGGAGAGGGCCCGCTCCCGGGGGAGTCCGCCGGTAGACTCCCGGCGACCCGCCAGCGGCGCGGGGCCCGGGAGGGTACGAGGGCTTGGGGAGATCCCTGCTGCTCAACGCCAGCTTCGAGCCGCTGTGCGTCGTGTCCGACCGTCGGGCGGTCGTCCTCGTCCTGAAGGACAAGGCCGAGATCGTCGCCCGCAACGGGGCTGAGCTGCACTCGGAGCGCCGCGTCATCCCGATCCCGTCGGTGATCCGGCTCGTGCACTTCGTCCGGGTCCCGTTCCGCAACCGCGTGCCGCTCTCGCGGCGGGCCGTCTTCGCCCGCGACGGCCACCGCTGCCAGTACTGCAACCGGGCCGCCGAGAACATCGACCACGTCGTGCCCCGCTCCCGAGGCGGCGAGCACGTGTGGGAGAACGTCGTCGCCTCCTGTCGGTCCTGCAACGCCCGCAAGGAGGACCGGACCCTCGCTGAGGCCGGCCTCCGGCTGCGCCGCTCGCCGGCCGCACCCCACGCGAGCCTCTGGATGGTCGCCACCGCCGGCTCCCTCGACCCGGCGTGGGAGCCCTTCCTCCCCGGCCTCGAGGCCGTCCCCGCCTGAGCACCGCCTGACCCTGCTCGGCCGCCGTGGGGCCGAGTGGGGGAGCGTCGACGCCGCCACCGCCTCCCCGCGCCGGGTCGCGCGCGCCCGCGCCCGGCGTCCCCTCCCGCATCCGTTGCCCTGGGCGGGTCCCGACGCGTGTCGGCTGGGGCGGGTGGAAGAAGTGGGGTCGTTGTGGTTGACGTGGTGGGGGTAGGGGGTCTAGCGTGGAGGGCAGTGGTTGAAAGGGGAGCATCCCGGGTGGCACTGGGGGGCTCCGGCGAGGGGACACAGTGGCGACCCGGTTCTTCGGGCAGTTCCAACACACGCTCGACGACAAGGGTCGGCTCATCCTCCCGGCGGAGTTCCGTCCTGGTCTCGACGCGGGCGCCTACATCGGCCGGTTCCCGGACCACTGCCTGGCGATCTATCCGCCGGAGGAGTTCGACACCGTGACCGAGGACATCACCCTGAGCGCGAAGCAGGGCGGCGCCGACGCCGTCGCCGCCTCCCGCTTCTTCTACGCCGGCGCCGGTCGCCTGAACCCGGACAAGCAGGGCCGGATCCCGATCGCGACGCACCTGCGCCAGTGGGCGCAGCTGGACCGTGACGTCATCGTCACCGGCCAGCAGAAGCGCATCGAGCTGTGGTCGCCCGAGCTGTGGCGTGCGGTGGAGGAGCGCGGCCAGGCCGCGCTCGCCCAGCGCCAGGGCTGGGGCATGTAGGACGGAGGAGGAGCGCATCGACCCACACACCGGCGTGGCCTGACGGCCCGTCTGCAGCCCCCCGGCCGGCGCGGTGAAGCCTCTACTCCGCCCGCTCCACCGGACCGCTTCGGGGAGAAATCCGAACGGACACTGTCCGTCCGGGGGGCTGCAGACGGGCCTCGGGTCGGCGAGGAGATCGCATGGGTGGCTACCAACACGTTCCCGTCATGGTGCGGGAGGTGACCGAGCTCCTCGCCCCGGTTCCGACGGGCACCGTCGTCGATGCGACGGTCGGGGGTGGCGGGCACGCCCGCTCGCTCCTGGAAGCCCGACCGGACCTCCGCCTGCTCGGCATCGACCGTGATCCGAGCGCACTCGCGGCGGCCCGGGCCGAGCTTCGGCCCTTCGGTGATCGGGCGCAGATCGTCCACGGCGGCTTCGAACACATCGCCGAGATCGTCCGACACGAATGCGAGGGGAATGTCATGGGCATCCTGTTCGACCTCGGGGTCAGCAGCCCACAACTCGATCTGAAGGAGCGGGGGTTCACCTACTGGGGTGACGCGCCGCTCGACATGCGCATGGACAGCGCCCAGGCGCTGACCGCCGAGCAGGTCGTCAACGAGTACGACCTCGACGCGCTGGCCGCGCTGCTCGCCGGGAACGGGGAGGAGCGCTTCGCCCGCTCGATCGCGGCGCGGATCATCGCGAACCGGCCGCTGCGCACCACCAGCGACCTCGTGAACGCCGTGCGCGAGGGGATCCCGGCGCGGAACCGCCGCCGCGGCGGTCACCCGGCGCGTCGCACGTTCCAGGCGATCCGCATGGAGGTCAACCGCGAGCTCCCGAACCTCGCCGACGGCCTCGACGACGCGGTGCACCTCGTCGGCCCGGACGGCCGCATCGTGGTGCTGTCGTACCACTCGCTCGAGGACCGGATGGTGAAGGAGCGCTTCAGCGCCTGGGCCGGTGCCGACACGGCGCTCCCGCACGGCCTGCCCGTCGAGCCGCCGGCGCCGCGCGCGCTCGTGCGCCGGCTCACCCGTCGTCCGGCGCGTCCCGGCCCCGCGGAAGTCGCAGCGAACCCACGGGCCGAGAGCGCCCGGCTGCGGGCTGTCGAGCGGCTCGGCACGCCGTGAGCGCCGCCGCGGTCGCGGCGCCGGCCCGCCCGCGTGCGGCCGCGCGTCCGGCCCGCCGGCCCGCGCCGATCCCGCCGCGCCGACCGGCGCACCTGCGGGTCGTCGCCCCGGCCGTCCGCCGGCGCCGCTTCCTCCGGCCCACGGTCCTGGCGGCGCTCGCCACCGTGGTCCTCCTGTTCGCGCTCGTCGTCGTGAACGTCTGGCTCGCCCAGTCCCAGCTCTCCCTCGACCAGCTGAACGGCCGCGTCGACGCCGCCCAGCGCGCGTACCAGCAGGCGCTGCTCGCCCGCGCCGAGGCCGCGTCGCCGTCCCAGATCATCGCTCGGGCCAACCAGCTTGGGCTCGTGGCGCCGAGCCAGCCGCCGGTCGCGGTGCCGGTTCCCGCCGCCGGCACCTCGACCGGGGGCAGCGCCACGGTCGGCACGCAGGTGCCGTGACGACACCGCGGTCGGTGTCGGCCCGCGCCCGACCAGCCCCCACCCGCGTCCGCCGCCTCGGGCGACCGCCGGCCCGGCCGGCGGTCGCACCGCGCGCGCACCGCGCGCCGCGGCCCGCGTCGCACGACCGGGCGCCCCACGGGCCGCGCCGCATCAACGTCGCGGCCTCGCCGCAGCGTCTGCGCGTGCTCGTCGTGATCCTCGCCGTGATGTTCGCGCTCCTCGGCGCGCGCCTCGTCGACGTGCAGGTGGGGGAGTCCAGCCGCTACTCGCAGCTCGGTCACGCGCAGGCCTCGCGCACGGTGATCGTGCCCGCGCAGCGCGGCAGCATCCTCGACCGGAACGGCAACGAGCTCGCCGTGTCGGTCGACGCGACGACGATCGACGCCGACCCGCGCGTCATCACCGACCCGGCCGGTGACGCGGCGAAGCTGGCGCCGATCGTCGGCGTCGACGAGGCGACACTGCGCGCCCGGCTCGCCGACAAGAACGAGGGCTTCGTCTACATCGCGCGCCAGGTCGACGCGAACGTCGCCGCCGCCGTGCGCAAGCTCGACCTGCCGGGCATCGGCTACGAGCCCGAGCCGAAGCGCTACGACCCGGCCAACCCGCTCGCCGCGCCGCTGCTCGGCTTCGTCGGCACCGACAACACCGGCCTCGCGGGCATCGAGGCGAGCCAGGAGTCGACGCTCGCCGGACGGTCGGGCCGCCTCGTCGTCGAGGAGGACCCGCGCGGGCAGGCATTGCCCAACGGGACCCACGAGGAGACGCCGGCACGCCAGGGCGCGGACGTGCAGCTCACCATCGACGAGTCGATGCAGTACGCCGTCGAGCAGGCGCTCACGAGCGAGGTCGTCCAGGACCAGGCGAAGGGCGGCATGGCGGTCCTCGCCGACACCCGCACCGGCGACGTGCTGGCCATGGCGAGCGTCGACGCGCAGAACGGTGCGACGCCGGCCGGCCCGTCGAGCGCCGTTGAGCGCAACCGGCCGCTCACCGACGTGTTCGAGCCCGGCTCGACCGCGAAGGTGGTGACGATCGCCGCCGCGATCCAGGCCGGGATCGTGAGCCCGACCACCGTGCTCTCGGTCCCGGACGCGATCACGGTCGACGGCGTCCAGTACGCGGACGTCGACAGCCACCCCACGCAGATGACCGTCGCCGACATCCTCCGGGAGTCGTCGAACGTCGGCACGATCGAGATCGCGCAGATGCTCGGTCGGGACCGCTTCGACGCGGCGTTGCGCGAGTTCGGCTTCGGCAGCCCGACGGGCATCGGGTTCCCGGGCGAGGCGGCCGGGATCCTGCTCCCGAAGAGCGAGTACAACGCGACGAGCATGGCGTCGATGCCGATCGGCAGTGGCATCGCCGTAACCGCGATGCAGCTCCTCGACGTCTACATGACGATCGCCGACAGCGGCATGGCCCACCCGCCCCAGCTGCTCGCGGCGACGACCGACCCGAACGGGCAGCGCCATCCCCGCGCCGTCCCCGCGGCGCACGCCGTCGTGTCACCCACCACAGCCGACGAGGTCCGCCAGATGCTCATCGGCGTCGTGAACAGCGGCACCGGCACGCGCGCGCAGATCGCCAACTACCTCGTCGCCGGCAAGACGGGCACGGCCCGCAAGCCGCCCTACACGCACCCGCCGTACAACTACGTCGCCGACTTCGCCGGCTTCGCGCCCGCGGACAACCCGCGGCTGGCCGCGGTCGTGGTCCTCGACGAGCCTCAGGGCGCAGTGTTCGGCGGTGACGTGGCCGCCCCGGTCTTCGCCCGGATCATGCAGTACGCGCTGACCGTCGAGCGGGTTCCCGCGTCCGCCCCCCAGCCGGGCGCCGCGACGAGCCCGATACCCTGACCCCGTTCCGTGCCTGCGAGAAGGACCGCGCGCGTGCAGCTCCGAGAGCTCCTCACCGACGTCGACGTGCTTGACGTGCGCGGCGACGCGACGGTGGACGTGCGCGCGCTCGCGCACGACAGCCGTGCGGTCGATCCCGGCGTGTGCTTCGCGTGCATCGTCGGCGCGAACAGCGACGGGCATCAGCACGCCCCGGAGGCGGTCGCGGCGGGCGCGGTGGCGCTCCTCGTCGAGCGGCGCCTCGGCCTCACCGTCCCCGAGGCGCGCGTCTCGGACGTGCGCCAGGCGCTCGGGCCGGCTGCCGCCCGGCTCAACGGGTTTCCCTCGCGGGCCATGCGCTGCTTGGGCGTCACCGGCACGAACGGCAAGACCACGACGACCCATCTGCTGGCCGCGATCGCGCAGACCGCCGGGGAGCCGGCCGGGGTGGTCGGCACCGTCGGCGCCCGCATCGGGGCCCAGCCGCTCCCGCAGGAGCACACCACCCCCGAGGCGCCCGAGCTCCAGTCGCTGCTGGCCCGCATGCGCGACGACGGGGTCCGCACCGTCGCCATGGAGGTCTCGTCGCACGCGCTGGCCCAGCACCGCGTCGATGGGACCTGGTTCGCGGTCGCGTGCTTCACGAACCTGAGCCGCGACCACCTCGACTACCACGCCAACCTCGACGACTACTTCGAGGCGAAGGCGCGTCTCTTCGCTCCGACGTTCACCGCCGCCGCCGCGGTGAACGTCGACGACCCCCGCGGGTCGGACCTGGTGCGACGGTGCCGCGTCGCGGGCGTGCCGGTCACGAGCTTCGGGCGCCACCCGTCGGCTGACGTCACCGCCCAGGACGTCGTCGTCGACCGCGACGGTGGTCGGTTCACGATCGTGGAGCAGGACGGGACCCGCACGCCCGCGCACACGCCGCTGCTCGGCGAGCTGAACGTCGCGAACGCGCTGGCCGCCACGGTCACCGCCCGGCTCGCCGGGTTCAGCCAGGACGCGATCGTCGCGGGCCTCGCTGCGCTGGCCGCCGTGCCGGGGCGCCTCGAGCGCGTGGCATCCGGGCAGCCCTTCGATGTCCTCGTCGACTACGCCCACACACCGGACGCGCTGGCCGCCGCGCTGGCCGCCGCGCGCCAGCTCGCCGGCGCCCATCGGGTCATCGTCGTGTTCGGCGCGGGTGGCGACCGCGACGCCGAGAAGCGGCCGCTCATGGGCCGCGCGGCGGCCGACGTCGCCGACCTCGTCATCGTCACGAACGACAACCCGCGCTCGGAGGACCCCGCGTCGATCGCCGACGCCGTCCTGGCCGGCACGGCCGACGGACCGGCCCGGACACAGCGTCAGCTCGACCGCCGGGCCGCGATCCGCGACGGGCTTGGCGCCGCGCAACCCGGCGACGTCGTGCTCATCGCCGGCAAGGGCCACGAGACCGAGCAGCGCATCGGCGACCGCACCGTCGGCTTCGACGACCGGGTCGTCGTCCACGAGGAGCTCGGGAGCCGGCCGTGGAACTGACCGCTGACGAGCTCGCCCTGGTGACCGGGGGTCGCGTCGACGCCGGACCCGGCGACGCGCGCGCCTCGTCGTACACCATCGACACCCGCACCCTCGAGCCAGGCGGCTGCTTCGTCGCGCTGGTCGCCGACCGCGACGGCCACGACTTCCTCCCGGACGCGTGGGCGCGGGGGGCCACCGTCGCGCTGGTGAGCCGCGACGTCGCGGCACCGCCGGCCGGCCGGGCCGTCGTTCACGTCGCCGACGGGCTCGACGCGCTCGCGGCACTCGGCCGCGACGCGCGGTCACGCCTCGACGGCACGGTCGTCGCCGTGACCGGCTCGGCCGGGAAGACGGCGACGAAGGACCTCACCGCCGCCGCCCTCGGGTCGCGCCGGGTGCACGCCAGCCCCGCGTCGTTCAACAACGAGGCCGGCGTCCCGCTCACGCTGCTCGGCGCGCCGCCCGACACCGAGGTGGTGATCGTCGAGATGGGCGCCCGCTTCGCCGGGAACATCACCGCGCTGACCGACATCGCCCGCCCCGGAATCGGCATCGTCACCCATGTGGGGCTGGCCCACGCCGGCCACCTCGGGGGCCCCGAGGGCGTCGCCGCCGTGAAGGGCGAGCTCGTCGCCGCGCTGCCGTCCTCGGGCGTCGCGATCCTCAACGCCGACTGCCGCTTCGCCGGGACGCTCGCGGCGCGCAGCGCCGCGCCCGTCCGCCGCGTCGGGCATTCACCCGACGCCGACGTGCGCGTCCGGGACGTGACCCTCGACGACCAGCTCCGGCCGCGGTTCCGCGTCGAGACGCCGTGGGGCGACGCAGCGGTTGCGCTGCAGCTGCGGGGCGAGCACCAGACGGTGAACGCGGCGATGGCGCTCACGGCCGCGGCCGAGCTCGGTGTCGAGCTGGCCGTCGCGGCCGAGGGCCTCGCCGCGGCGCGGCCCGCCGCGCTCCGCATGCAGATCGAGTGCACGGCCGCGGGCGTGCTCCTGATCAACGACACGTACAACTCCAGCCCGACGTCGGCGGCGGCGGCCCTCCGCGCCCTCGGCCGCGTCACCGTGCCCGGTCGGCGGGTCGCGGTGCTCGGCGAGATGCTCGAGCTCGGGGACTACGGACCCGACGCCCACGCAGCACTCGGCGACCTGGCCGGCGAGGTCGGCGTCGACGTGCTCGTCGCCGTCGGCCCGGGCGCGGGCCCGGCCGCCGACGCGGCGCGCGCCGCGGGCGTCACCGCCGTCGAGACGCCCGACCCCGACGCGGCGCGCGCGTACGTCACCACCGAGGTCCACCGGGGCGACGCGGTGCTCGTCAAGGCCAGCCGGGCCGTCGGGCTCGAGGCCGTCGCCGCGGCGCTCACCGAGGCGGCCCCGTGATCTCGCTGCTCATCGCCGCGTCCGTCGCGTTCGCCGTGACGCTCGTGGGCACGCCGTTCCTGATCCGGATCCTGAAGTCGCGCGGGATCGGCCAGCTCATCCGCGACGACGGGCCGTTCACCCATCCGCACGCGGCGAAGGCCGGCACCCCGACGATGGGCGGCATCGCGCTCGTCGGCGCCGCGATCATCGGCTACTGCGTCGCGCACGTCCGCGCCGACCAGCTCAAGTTCGCCCGGACCGGCGTCACCCTCCTCGCGCTCGTGGCCGTCCTCGCCGCGGTCGGGTTCGTCGACGACTACCTGGGCGTGCGCCGCCAGCGCAACCTCGGGCTGCGCAAGCGCGGCAAGACGGCCGGGGAGCTGCTCGCGGCGAGCGGATTCGCGCTCCTCGCGCTCAACTGGGTCGACGTCTCGACCCACCTGTCGTACATCCGCGATCTGCCGCTCGACCTCGGCTCGACCGGGTGGTTCGTGCTCGCCGTCCTCGTGATCGTCGGCTCGGCGAACGGCGTGAACCTCACCGACGGCATGGACGGCCTCGCGGCCGGCTCGGCGACGCTCGCCTTCACCGCGTTCACGATCATCGGGTTCTGGGAGTTCCGGCACGCGTCCGTGTACCACGTCCAAGGCGCCGGCGCGATCGACGTCGCGGTCGTCGCCGCGGCGATGATGGGCGCCTGCGGCGGCTTCCTCTACTGGAACGCCGCGCCCGCGCGCATCTTCATGGGGGACACCGGCGCGCTCGCCATCGGGGGCGCGATCGCCGGCCTCGCGCTCTTCACGAAGACGCTCCTGCTGCTCCCCATCCTCGGCGGCCTCTACGTGGTCGAGACGCTGAGTGTCATCGCCCAGGTCGTCTCCTTCCGCGGCTTCCACCGCCGGATCCTGAGGATGGCACCGATCCATCACCACTTCGAGGTGATCGGCTGGCCCGAGTTCACGGTGATCGTCCGGTTCTGGCTCTTCTCCGGCGTGTGCGTCGCCCTGGCGCTCGGGCTCTTCTACGCCGACTTCATCAACATCCGGGGAGCGATCGGCTGATGCCGACCGCGACCGCGCCCACCCGCGCCCACCGTCGACCGCCCGCCGCGGCGCGCCGCCCCGCCCACTACCTGCTGCTCATCGCCGTCGTGGTGGTGCTGAACGTCGTCGGCATCGTGATGGTGCTGTCGGCCTCGTCCGTCCTCTCGATCACCACGTACGGGTCGGCCTGGTACTTCTTCGAGCGCCAGCTCATCTGGACCGTGCTCGGCGCCATCGCCTTCTCGGTCGCGATGCGCATCGACTACCGACGGTGGCGCGACTGGACCCAGCCGCTGCTCTTCGCCACCACCGCGATGCTCGTGCTCGTCCTCGTGCCGCACTTCGGGATCTACGTCGCCGGGTCGCGCCGCTGGCTCGGCATCGGGTCCTGGCGCTTCCAGCCCACCGAGCTCGCCAAGCTCGCCCTCGTCCTCTTCGCCGCGGACCTGCTCACGCGGCGCGAGCACGAGATGCACGACTGGCGGGCGACGCTGCGGCCGGTCCTCGCCGTCGTGGTCGTCCTCGGGGGGCTCATCTTCCTCGAGCCCGACCTCGACTCCGCCGTGCTCCTCGCCGTCATCGCCGGCGCGGTCCTGCTCGTCGCCGGCACCCGCGTCCGCCACCTCGCCACCGTGAGCGGCCTCGGGCTCGCCGCCTTCCTGGTGCTCTCCCTGTCCGCCTCCTACCGGCGGGCGCGGCTCCTCACGTTCCTGCACCCGAGCGCCGCCGCGGCGAACGGCGGCTACCAGCTCGTGCAGTCGCTCATCGCGCTCGGCAGCGGCGGCGTGAGCGGCGTCGGGCTCGGTGCCGGGCGCGCCAAATGGCTCTTCCTCCCCAACGCGCACACCGACTTCATCTTCGCCGTCATCGGCGAGGAGCTCGGCCTCATCGGCACGCTCGCCGTGCTCGGGCTGTTCGCGGCGTTCGCCGCGCTCGGGGTCCGCGCCGCGCGGCGCGCCCCCGACCGGTTCGGGACCCTGCTCGCCGCCGGGATCACCGTCTGGGTCGTCGCCCAGGCCGCGGTCAACATCGGCGGCGTCGTCGGGCTGCTCCCGGTGTCCGGCGTGCCCCTCCCGTTCGTGTCGTTCGGCGGGTCGGCGCTGGTGTTCACGATGCTCGCCACGGGCATCCTCACCAACGTCGCCCGCCAAGGTCAATGAGCGCGCCGGTCGTGTCCGACGGTGTGCGCACCGACGTGTTCGCCCTCGTCACCGGGGGTGGCACGGGCGGCCACGTCTACCCGGCGCTCGCGGTCGCCGAGGCGCTCGTGGCACGCGGCCACGACCCGTCCGCGATCCGCTTCGTCGGTGCGCGCCGCGGCCTCGAGGCGACCGCCGTGCCCGCCGCCGGCTTCCAGATCGACGTGCTCCCCGGTCGTGGGCTACGGCGCAGCCTCTCGCCCGACGCGCTGCGCGCCAACGCGGGCGCGCTCGCCGGGACGGCCCGGGCGTTCCCCGAGGCGTGGGGCGTCCTGCGCCGGTCCCGCCCCCGCGTCGTCCTCGGCGTCGGCGGCTACGCCTCGCTGCCGTGTGTCGTCGGCGCCCGTGCGGCCCGGATCCCCACGGTGGTGCACGAGCAGAACGCCGCGCCCGGCGCAGTGAACCGCCTCGCCGTGCGGCTGGGCGCGCACCCGGCGGTCTCGCTGCCCGGCACGGCGCTGCGCGGCGCGGTGCTCACCGGCAACCCCGTGCGGCGCGCCGTCGCCGAGCTCGTCCGCCACCCCGACCCGGCGCATCCGGTGGTCCTCGTGTTCGGGGGGAGCCTCGGCGCACGGACGGTGAACGACGCGGCGCTCGGCCTCTACGACGCCTGGCGCGACCGATCCGACGTGTCGGTCGTGCACGTCACCGGCCGGCGCGACTACGCGTCCTGCGCCGCCGCGCTCGACGCCCGGCGCCGCCCCGCCGACCGCCTCGACTACGAGCTCGTCGAGTACGAGGAGCACCTCGAGCGCCGCTACGCCATCGCCACCGTGGCCCTCTGCCGCGCCGGCGCGGTGACGGTCGCCGAGCTCACGGTCACCGGCCTGCCGGCCCTGCTCGTCCCGCTGCCCGGCGCACCCCACGACCACCAGACCCGCAACGCCGAATTGCTCGCCGACGCCGGCGCCGCCCGGCTCCTCCCCGACGCCGAGGCCGACGGTCCCCGCGTCGCCTCGGAGCTCGACGCCCTCCTCGCCGACCCGGCGCGGCTCGACGCGATGAGCCACGCCGCCCGCGCCCTGGGCCGGCCCGACGCCGCGGCGCGGGTCGCCGACCTCGTCGAGGAGCTCGCCCGTGCCTGACCTCGACCTGAGCCAGCCGCGCGCCCTCCACATCGTCGGGGTCGGCGGCGCCGGCATGAGCGGCATCGCCGCCGTGCTCACGCGCATGGGGCACCAGGTCAGCGGCTCCGACCTGAAGGATTCCCCGGCGCTGGCGCGCCTGCGGCTCCTCGGCGTGGACGCGCGCGTCGGCCACCGGGCGGAGCACCTTCCGGCGGGCGTCGACGTCGTCGTGTGCTCGACCGCCATCCCGCCCACGAACCCCGAGGTCGCGGCCGCGGTGGCGCGGGGCGTGCCCGTGCTGCGCCGCGCCGACGCGCTGCGCGCCCTTGTCGCCACCCGCCGGTCGGTCGCCGTGGCCGGCAGCCACGGGAAGACGACGACCTCCTCGATGCTCGCCCTATGCCTGCGCGCCGCGGGATGGCACCCCAGCTTCCTCATCGGCGGCGACCTGCACGAGGTCGGCTCCAACGCGGCCTACGACGACGGCGAGTGGCTCGTCGTCGAGGCCGACGAGAGCGACGGCACGTTCCTCGAGCTCGCCCCCGACGCGGCGATCGTCACCAACGTCGCCGCCGACCACCTCGACCACTACGGCACCTTCGACGCGCTCGTCGACGCGTTCGCGCGGTTCCTCGACGGGGTCACCGGGCCACGCGTCGTCGGCGCCGACGACCCCGTCTCGGCGCGGCTCGCCGCGGCGCGCCCCGGCGTCCGGACCTTCGGCTGGTCGTCGGCCGACTACCGCCTCGACGACTACGAGGGCGGGCGCGAGGGCAGCCGCTTCCGGCTGCACCGCGGCGACGAGGCCCTCGGTGTCCTCGAGCTCCCCATCCCCGGTCGGCACAACGCGCTGAACGCCGCGGGTGCGGCGGCGCTCGCCCTCGAGCTCGGCGTCGACTTCGACGCCGTGGCCCGCGCCCTCGGCGGCTTCGGCGGTGTCGCCCGCCGGTTCCAGTTCCGCGGCGACATCGACGGCGTCACCCTCATCGACGACTACGCCCACAACCCCGGCAAGGTCGCCGCCGTGCTGCGCGCCGCCCGCGAGGGCGGCTGGCGCCACGTCGTCGCCGTGTTCCAGCCCCACCGCTACAGCCGCACCGCGACGCTCTGGCGCGACTACGCCGACGCGTTCGTCGACGCCGACCGGGTCGTCCTCACCGACATCTACGGCGCCGAGGAGACCCCCCAGCCCGGCGTCACGGGCCGGCTCGTCCTGCGCGCCATCCTCGACGCCCACCCCGCGACGCAGGTCACCTACCTGCCGCGCCGGGCCGACGTCGTCGCGCACGCCCTCGACCTGGCCCGGCCGGGCGACGTGCTCGTCACGCTCGGCGCCGGTGACCTCAACACCGTGCCGGACGAGTGGCTCGCCCGGGAGCCGTCATGACCCTCGACGCGCTCGCCGACGCCCTCGCGGCCCGCCTCCCCCCGGGCGCCGTGCGCCGCCGTGTGCCCGTCGCCGACTTCTCCACCTACCGCCTCGGCGGCCCAGTCGAGCTCCTCGCCACCGTCGCCGGCGACACGGACCTCGCGGCGCTCGCCGGCGCGGTCGCCGCGACCGTGCCGACCCCGCCGGTGCTCGTGCTCGGCCGTGGCTCGAACCTCCTCGTCGCCGACCGCGGCTTCCCCGGGCTCGGCGTCGTGCTCACCGGCGACTTCGAGACCGTCGCCATCGACGCCGACGGCGTCACCGCCGGCGCGGCGGCGCCGCTGCCGGTCCTGGCACGCCGCGCCGCGGCGGCCGGCCTCACCGGCCTCGAGTTCTACGTCGGGATCCCCGGCTCGGTCGGCGGCGCCGTGCGGATGAACGCCGGCGGGCACGGCCGCGACACCGCCGAGGTGCTCCGCCAGGCGTGGACGGTCGACCTCACCGGCGACCCGTCGCCTCGACGCCGCGACGTCCTCGACCTCGACCTGCGCTACCGGCACTCGGCGCTCTCGGCGACCGACGTCGTCACCCGTGCCGAGTTCCTGGCCTCGCCCGACGCACCCGCGACGTGCGCGGCGCGCGATCGACGAGGTCGTCCGGTGGCGTCGCGAGCACCAGCCGGGCGGCGCGAACGCCGGCTCGGTCTTCCGCAACCCGCCGGGCGACTCGGCCGGCCGCCTCATCGACGCCACCGGCTTGAAGGGCCTGCGGGTCGGTGGCGCGGTGGTGTCCGAGAAGCACGCCAACTTCTTCCAGGCCGAGCCCGGCGCGACCGCCGACGACGTCGCCGCGCTCCTCACCGAGGTGCAGGCCCGCGTCGGCGACGCCACGGGCGTGCAGCTCGTCCCGGAGCTCCAGCTCGTCGGCTTCGACGAAGGAGCCCGCCGATGACCGCCGTCACCGCGCCCCGCGTCCGCATGGACCAGCGGGTGCGGGCCCGCCGCGCCGCCGTCCAGCGCGCGAACGGCCGCCGCCGCCTCCAGCGACTGCTCCTCGGCGCCGGGATCCTCACCGTGCTGCTCGTCGCCGTCGCGATCGTCTACTCGCCGCTCCTCGCCGTGCACACCGTCGTCGTCGACGGCGCGGGCACCGAGCAGGCCGACGTCGCGCAGGCGGCCGGCGTCGCCGGCAAGCCGATCGTCCTGCTCAGCGCCGGGTCGGTCGCCGCGGCCGCGGAGTCGGTGCCAGGGGTCGCGTCCGCGACCGTGACCCGCCAGTTCCCCTCCACCGTCGTGATCCACGTGACCCTCGAGCCGACGGTCGGCAGCGTCGCCGCCGCGCCCGGCAAGGTCGCGCTCATCGACCGTGACGGCCAGGCCACGGCGATCGTCGCCCGCGCGCCCGCCGGGCTGCCCGTCCTCGCCGGCGCGCCCGCCGCGCAGATCGGCAGCCGCGTCCCGTCCGCGCTGGCCCAGCTCGCCGCCGCGCTCCCGGCGACGCTGCGCGCCCGGGTCAGCACGCTCCTCTCGCTGCCGAGCGGGCTCACCGCGCTCGTCCCCGGCGGGCCCCAGCTCCGCTTCGGCGACGGCACCCAGCTCGCCGCGAAGGCCCAGGCCGCCGCGGCGGTGCTCGGCGCGCTCGTCGCCCCCGCCACGTACATCGACGTGAGCGTCCCGGGCGCACCGGTCGCCGGGTAGCGGACCGTGCTCGACACCGAGCGGCCCGGCGACGCCGCGGCCGACGACGAGTCGCGCCTACCCGGCGACGCCGCAGCGGACGACGATGGGGTCATGGCTGACGACGCCGACGACGGCGCGGCGCTCGAGGAGGACGAGGCGCGCGACGCGGCGCTCGACGAGGAGCTCCCCCCCGACGAGCCGCCCGACGTCGACCGGGCGCCCGAGGACCTGCCGGGCTTCGACGTCGACGTGGAGCCCGCCGTCGCGCCCGACGAGTCCGGCGTCGAGCGCCGCGCCGATGTGGGCGACAAGAGAGAGGAAGAAGGGGAGGAGGGCGGCGACGCGGCGGCCAGTCGCTGGGCGCTCCTCGGGGGCGAGGACGGCCTGCCCGGCGAGATCCACGAGCCTGACGAGGCTGACGAGGCCCAGGGTGGGCCTGAGGTGCCCGATCCGCTACCCTCTGTGGCGACTTCGCCGCCGGAGGTGCCTGCCCCGGCGGTGCCAGCTGCCGATGAGGCCGGGTCGACAGCGCCGCACGCCCCCGAGCCAGCAGCGCCGACCGGCGCGATCCCGCGCTCACTGGCCGCCGCGGGGGACAATAGGGGGTCGAGTCGGTCCGGGCAGGGGCCGACCACCGAGGGGAGCCGCTCGCAGAACCTCGCGGGAGGCCCGACGGGAAGGACGACCGACATGTTGGGCGACCCGCAGAACTACCTGGCGGTGATCAAGGTCGTCGGCGTCGGCGGCGGGGGCGGCAACGCCGTGAATCGGATGATCGACGCGGGGATCAAGGGTGTCGAGTTCATCGCGGTGAACACCGACGCCCAGGCGCTGCTCGTGAGCGACGCCGACGTGAAGCTCGACATCGGCCGCCAGCTCACGCGTGGGCTCGGCGCCGGCTCGGACCCCGAGGTCGGCCGTCAGGCCGCCGAGGACCACCGCGACGAGATCGAGGAGGTCCTCAAGGGTGCCGACATGGTGTTCGTCACCGCCGGCGAGGGCGGCGGCACCGGGACGGGCGGCGCCCCGATCGTCACCGAGATCGCCCGCAACCTCGGTGCGCTCACCATCGCCATCGTCACGCGCCCGTTCGGGTTCGAGGGCCGGCGTCGCTCGGTGCAGGCTGACGCCGGCATCTCGCGCGTGCGCGAGAAGTGCGACACGCTCATCGTCATCCCCAACGACCGGCTGCTCGACGTGGCCGACGAGAAGGCGTCGCTGCTCAGCGCGTTCCGACTGGTCGACGACGTGCTGCTCCAGGGCGTGCAGGGCATCACCGACCTCATCACCACCCCCGGGCTCATCAACACCGACTTCGCCGACGTGCGCGTCATCATGCAGAACGCCGGCACGGCCCTCATGGGCATCGGCGAATTGTCCGGGGAGGGGCGCGCCATCGGCGCGGCCCGGGCCGCGATCTCCAGCTCGCTGCTCGAGGCGAGCATCGAGGGCGCCCGCGGGCTGCTCCTGAACGTGAGCGGCCCGGCCGACCTCGGCCTCTTCGAGGTCAACGAGGCCGCCGAGATCGTCAAGGAGACGGCGCACCCCGACGCCAACATCATCTTCGGCGCCACGATCGACGAGTCGCTCGGCGAGACCGTGCGCATCACCGTGATCGCCGCCGGCTTCGACCGCTTCGAGGGCGAGCGTCGCCCCGAGCTGCGCCGCCCCGGCGCCGCGCCGACGCGCCGCTCCGAGCCCGTCGGGGTGCTCACCCGCGACGACAGCGAACCCGCATCCGAAGGGCGCGACGAGGACGACGAGTTCGACGTGCCCGAGTTCCTGCGCTGATCCAGCTGCGGCTCGGCCCCGTCCGAGCCGTCTGGACGGACCGCCACGGCGGCGTGTCCGCCGGGCCCTTCGCCACCGCCAACCTCGGCACCCGGACCGGCGACGCCCCCGACGCCGTCGCGACGAACCGGCGGCGTCTCGCCGACGCGCTCCAGCTCGACGAGCCGGCGGGTTGGTGCTGGCTCCGCCAGGTCCACGGCACGAGCGTCCTCGACGCCGACGCCGACGCCGACGCCGACGCCGCGGAGCCGGACGCGCCGGCCGACGCGGCCGTCACCCGCACCGCCGGCCGCCCGCTGACCGTCCTCACCGCCGACTGCGCCCCCGTGGTCCTGGCCTGCGACGATGCCGCCGCGGTCGCGCACGCCGGCTGGACCGGCCTGCTCGCCGGCGTCGTGGAGGCCGCCGTCACCCGACTCCGGGCCGTCGGCCACGGGAGGGTGCGCGCCGCGCTCGGCCCCTGCATCCACCCGGCGCGCTACGAGTTCGGGTCCGACGATCTCGCCCGCCTCGTCGACGCCTACGGGCCGACCCTCGCCGGCACGACCCGAGACGGCCATCCCGCGCTCGACCTGCCCGCGGGGGTCCGTGCGGCGCTCGCCCGGGTGGACGTCACCGACCTCGAGGACGTCGACGTGTGCACCGCGGCGTCGCCCGACCACTTCTCGTACCGGCGCGACGGCGAGACCGGCCGCCAGGCGCTCGTCGCCGTCCTCGAGTGACCGACGTCGCGGCGCGGGTCGACGCCGTCCGGGGCCGGATCGCCGCGGCGGCGGCCCGGGCAGGGCGCGAGCCCGACGCGGTGACCCTGGTCGCGGCCACGAAGCTCGTCGCGCCGGACCGGATCGCGGCCGCGCTGCGGGCCGGCGTCGGCGACGTAGGGGAGAACCGGGCCCAGGAGCTGCTCGCCAAGGCGCCCGCGCTCGCCGCGCTGACCCCACGATGGCACTTCCTCGGCCCGTTGCAGCGCAACAAGGTCAAGGCGCTCGCCGCGTGGGTCACCTGCTGGCAGAGCGTCGACCGCCTCGCGCTCGGCGAGACGCTCGCGCGCCACGCGCCCGGCGCGCGTGTCCTCGTCGAGGTGAACCTGGCCGACGAGCCGCAGAAGACCGGCTGCGCGCCCCGCGACACGACGCCGCTCGTCGACGCGCTGCGCGGGATCGGGCTCGCCGTCGTCGGGCTCATGGCCGTCCCGCCGCACGGCGAGGACCCGCGTCCCTGGTTCGCGCGCCTGCGTGCCCTCGCCGCGGCGGCCGCCGTCCCCGAGCTCTCGATGGGGATGACCGACGACTACGAGGTCGCGGTCGAGGAGGGCGCGACCCTGGTCCGGGTGGGCCGAGCCCTCTTCGGCGAGCGTCCCCAATCACAGGCGCCTCAGCAGTAACCTCGACGCGTGGAGGGCGTGCCACCGGTGCACGCGTCGTAGATGGCTTCCCTCTGGCGACGAGCCATGGTCTACCTGGGCCTCCAGGATGACGACGAGGAGTACGGGTACGACCCGTACGGCGGCGGCTACGAGGGCGGCGGCGAGTACGGCGACGAGACCCACTACGCGGCCCACGACCAGGCAGCCCCGGGCTACGCGGCCGAGCAGCACCGGGTGCCCGAGTACGCCAACGCGGGGTACCCCGAGCAGGTGCGCCCCGTCGAGCCGACGCCGCGCGCCGACGCCCAGCCCGAGTACGGCGAGCCCGCGGTGCGCGCCGTCCCCCGGGACGCCGCCGCGCCGCGCGAGGAGCCCCCGTCGGGCGTGTCGGTGCCGCGTTCGCCGGTCGTGCGCAGCGTCCCGACGTCAGCGGCGAAGGTCCACGTGGTCGAGCCGCTGAACTTCAACGACGCGCAGGAGATCGGGGACCGGGTGAAGGGCAACCAGGCGGTCATCCTCAACCTGCAGGGCAGCGGCCGGGAGCTGCAGCGGCGCATCATCGACTTCTCGAGCGGCCTCGCCTACGCGGTCGGCGGCTCGATGTCGCGGGTCGCCGACTCGGTGTTCCTGCTCACCCCGATGAACGTCCAGCTCTCCGAAGAGGAGAAGGAACGGCTCGAGGCCCGCGGCCTCTACCGGCGCTGAGCCTTGGGCATCGTCTGCGCGATCCTCACGATCTTCCTCGTCATCCTGTTCGCGCGCGCCATCCTGTCGTGGTTCCCGATCCGGCCCGGCACGGTCACCGCGCAGCTCAACCGGCTGCTCATCGACGTCACCGAGTGGGCGCTGCGGCCGCTGCGGCGGGTCATCCCGCCGGTCGGGATGTTCGACCTGTCGTTCCTCGTGCTGTTCTTCGTGATCCTCATCGTGCGCAGCGCCGTCCTCGGCTGCTAGGGCCGCCGACCGCGTGACCCTGCGGGTCGGCACCTCGGGGTGGCAGTACCGCGATTGGCGCGGCGCCTTCTACCCGACCGGGCTGGCCACGGCCCGCTGGCTCGAGCACTACGCGTCGACGTTCCCGACCGTCGAGGCGAACAGCACCTTCTACCGGCTCCCCGAGGCGGCGACGTTCGACCAGTGGGCGGCGCAAACCCCCGAGCGCTTCACGTTCGCGCTGAAGGCGAGCCGCTACCTCACCCACGTCCGGCGGCTCCGGGACCCCGCGGAGCCGGTCGGGCGACTCCTCGAGCGCGCCGCCGGGCTCGGCCCCAAGCTCGGCCCGGTGCTCGTCCAGCTCCCGCCCACCTTCACCGCCGATGCCGGGCTCCTCGACGCGGCGCTCGCCGCGTTCCCGTCCGGGGTCCGCGTCGCGTTCGAGCCGCGTCACGCCTCGTGGGACACCGACGCCGTCGCCGACGTGCTGGCCGCCCACGACGCGGCCCGGTGCTGGTGGGACCGCCGCGGCGCGCACGGGCCGCTCGTGCGCACCGCGTCGTGGTGCTACCTCCGTCTCCACGAGGGCCGGGCCACCCCCGCGCCCGGGTACGGCGCCCGCGCGCTGCGCACCTGGGCCGAGCGGCTCGCGGCGACGTGGGGCGACGACGCGGACGGCTACGTGTACTGCAACAACGACGCCCACGCGTGCGCGCCGCGCGACGCGGCCACGTTCACGCGCCTCGCGGCACGGGTCGGGCTGCGGTGCGCGCCCGCCCGTGGCGAGGCGCCGCCGCCTGGCCGCACAACGGCTCGGCGCACCGCATCGCCTCGGGCGGGGCAGCGTCGATAGGCTGGTACGCCTATGGCTTCCATGGACGTGACCCCTCAGGAGCTGCGGGACGTCGAGATCCGCGAAGCGTGGCGCGGCTATCACCGCGACGACGTCGACGAGCTGCTCGAGCGCGCGGCCGCGACCATCGAGAGCCTCGAGGACCAGGTCCGCCAGGCGCAGCTCCGCGCCTCACAGGCGCCCGCGCCGCCCGCCCCGCGGCCCGCGCCGACGCCCCCGCCCACCCCCACGCCGGCACCCGTGGAGCGCCGGCCGCCGGGCGTCGACACCGACGTCATCCAGCGCACGCTCGTGCTCGCCCAGAAGGCGGCCGACGAGGCCGTCGCCGAGGCGCGCGCCAAAGCGCAGCAGATGATGGCCGACTCCGAGACGAAGGCACAGGCGGTCGTCGGCGAGGCCGAGGCGAGCGCCCGACGGATCGCCGAGACCGAGCGGCGTCGCCTCGAGGATGAGATCGCCCAGCTCACCTCGGCGCGCGACACCCTGAACGCCGACGTCGACGCGCTCGAGCGCTTCGAGACCGAGTACAAGACGCGCCTGCGCGAGGCGATCCACGCCGAGCTCGACGCCCTCGAGCAGTCGTCCGGCGCGGTCGGGGACCGGCCGTCGCTGCGTCCGGTGCACGTCCCCGCACCCCGCTCCTGGTCCGCCCAGCCGAGCTGGTCGGACACCTCCGACTCGATGCCGGGCGCCCCGTCGCCCGCGCTCCCGTCGGCCGGGACGCCGACGGTGAGCATCAACGCCGTGTCCGCGCACGAGCAGTGGGACGAGCAGAGCGGCGAGTACGGCGAGACGCCGACCGCCGCCGTCGTCGACGACTCGCTCGAGCACAGCCTCGACCCGAACAACAGCGACAGCCTCGACGACGACGCGTTCTTCGCGTCGCTGCGGGAGGCGGTCCGGGACGACACACCGCTCAGCTCCCGCGAGCCGACGACCGAGCAGTACTTCGACGGTGAAGAGCCAGAGGACCAGCGCAAGCTGTTCCGTCGGCGGCGTTAGCCCGCGCCGACCACCTCGACGCTCGCCCACACGGTCTCGCCCTCGACGTCGAGCGGCGCGAGCCCGTCCCGGTCGACCGGGTCCCGCACCTGCCACTCGACCGCGAGGATCTCGCGTTGGATCCAGTCCGCGTGGGTGCGCGCCGCCTCGGCGACCGCCCCGCTCGCGGCGAGCTCGACACGGATCCGGTCCGACAGCTCGAGGCCGAGCGTCTTGCGGCGCTCGTTCAGGGAGCGGATGAGCGAGCGGGCCCATCCCTCGCTGCGCAGCGCGTCGTCCAACGTCGTGTCGAGCGCGACCGCGTAGCCCCCGTCCTCGGCGAGCACCAGCTCCTCGTGGGCCTGGGCTCGCAGATCGACGTCGTCGGGCTCGAGCGTCACGTCCCCACCCTCCAGCGAGAGCACCAGCGCGCCGTCGTCGCGGAGCGCGCGCCGCACCGCGTCGCCGTCGGTGGCGGCGAGCGCGGTCTGGACCTGGGGCATGCGGCGACCGACGCGGGGACCGAGCCGGCGGAAGTTCGGCGACACCGTGTAGGTGAGCAGGCCCTCGAGCCCCGACACCGACTCGATCTCGTGCACGTTCAGCTCCTCGGCGACGTGCGCGACGAGCGCGCCGTCGAGCGTCGCGCCGCCCGGCAGCACGATGAGGGCCCGGCGCAGCGGCTGGCGGACGGCGAGCCGCGCGTCGTTGCGGGCTGCCCGGCCGAGCGTCACGAGCCGGCGGGCCACGTCCATGCCCGCCTCGAGCTCGGGGTCGCGCGCCGACCCGTCGGCGACCGGCCAGTCGGCGAGGTGCACCGAGCGCCCGCTCGGCGTGAGGACCCGGTGGAGCTCATCGGCGACGAACGGGCAGAACGGCGCGAGGAGCAGCGTCAGCGTGACGAGGCAGTCGTGCAGCGTCGCCGCGGCGGCGCCGTCGCCCGACTTCCAGAAACGGGGCCGCGACCGGCGCACGTACCAGTTCGACACGTCGTCGACGAACGCGTCGAGGGCCTGCGCGGCGCTCAGCGCGTCGTAGCGCTCGAGGGCGTCGGTGACCGTCTCGACCGTGGCGGCGAGGCGCGACCGGGCCCAGCGGTCGAGGACGTGCGTCGGCGGCGCGGGCGGGCCGGGCTCGAAGCCGTCGAGGTTGGCGTAGGTCACGAAGAACGACGCCGTGTGCCACAGGGTGAGCAGGAACCGGCGGGTCGACTCGTCGATCATCCGCTCGTCGACGCGGCGGTTCGTCCACGGCGACCCGGCGGAGAAGAAGTACCAGCGCAGCGCGTCGGCGCCGCGGCTGGTGAGGATCGACCAGGGGTCGATGACGTTGCCCCGCGACTTCGACATCTTCTGGCCGTCCTTGTCGACGAGGAGGGCCAGGCAGACGACGTTGCGGTACGGGGCGCGCCCGAACACGAGCGTGTTGACCGCGAGCAGCGAGTAGAACCAGCCGCGGGTCTGGTCGATCGCCTCGCAGATGAAGTCGGCGGGGAAGCGCCGCTCGAACACGTCGGCGTGCTCGAAGGGGTAGTGCCACTGCGCGGCCGGCATCGACCCCGAGTCGAACCAGGCGTCGAGCACGGGCTCGACCCGCCGGGCCCGCCCGCCGCACGTCGCGCACTCGATCGTGACCTCGTCGACGTCGGGACGGTGCAGGTCGAGGCCGGTCAGGTCCCGGCCGGCCCGCTCGGCGAGCTCGGCCATGGACCCGATGCAGGTGTCGTGGCCCTCGCCGCAGCGCCAGAAGGGGAGCGGCGTCCCCCAGAACCGGTCACGTGACAGCGCCCAGTCGACGTTGTTCTCGAGCCAGTCGCCGAAGCGGCCGTGCTGGATGTGCTCGGGGTGCCAGCCGACGGTCTCGTTCTCGCGGAGCAGGTCGGCCCGGCGGTCCGCGGTGCGCGCGAACCACGTCGGGGTCGCCCAGTAGATCAGCGGGGTATCGCAGCGCCAGCAGTGCGGGTAGGCGTGCTCGTAGTCGACGACGCGCTCGAGCCGACCCCGTGCCGCGAGGTCGTCGATGATCGCCGGGTCGGCGTCCTTCACGAACTGTCCGCGGTACGGCGGGATCGACGCGTCGAAGCGCGCCGCGGCGTCGACCGGGTTCAGCACGGGCAGGCCCTCGGCGACGCCGACCTCCCGGTCGACCTCGCCGAACGCCGGTGCCAGGTGCACGACGCCCGACCCGTCCTCGACGGTCACGAAGTCGGCGGCGACGACCCGGGCGCCGTCGGGCGGGAGGGCGAGGAGATCGAAGGGCCGCTCGTAGTGCCGGCCGACCAGCGCGTCGGCTTGGACCTCGCCCACGACCGACGCGTCGTCCCCGAGTACGGCGGCGACGCGCGCCGCCGCCAGCACCAGGTCGCGGCGCCCGTCGGCCCCACGCACCCGCACGTAGCGGATGTCGGGGTTTACCGCGGCCGCGACGTTCGACAGCAGCGTCCAGGGCGTCGTCGTCCAGACGAGCAGGTCGGCGTCGTCGTCGGCGAGCGGGAACCGCACGTAGACCGACGGCTCGGTGACATCCTCGTAGCCGAGCGCGACCTCGTGGCTCGAGAGCGCGGTGCCGCAGCGGCCGCAGTAGGGGACGACCTTGAAGCCCTCGTAGATGAGCCCGGCGTCCCACAGCTGGCGGAGGTGCCACCAGACGCTCTCGATGTAGTCGTTCGTCAGCGTCCAGTACGCGTTCGCCGTGTCGAGCCACATGCCGACCCGCGTCGTCAGCGCCGACCAGTCCTCGACGTAGCGGTGCACCGAGTCGCGGCAGCGCTGGTTGAACGCCGCGATGCCGTACTCGAGGATCTCGGGCTTCCCGGTGAAGCCCAGCTCGCGCTCCACCTCGAGCTCCACGGGCAGGCCGTGGCAGTCCCACCCCCCCTTGCGGGCGACGAAGCGGCCCCGCATCGTGTGAAAGCGTGGATAGAGGTCCTTGAACGAGCGGGCCCACACGTGGTGCAGCCCCGGACGCCCGTTCGCCGTCGGCGGCCCCTCGTAGAACACCCACTCCGGGGCGCCGTCACGGCGCCGGAGGCTCTCCGCGAACACCTCGTCGTCGGCCCATCGACGCAGCACGCGCTCCTCGAGCGCGACCAAGTCGAGCTCGGCGCCCAACGATTCGAACGGCACTGACGGAGCGTATCGTGACGCTGTTCGCGGACCGTCCCATGAATGGAGCCACGTGAGCGACGTCGACGATCTCTACACCGTCGACGGTGACACCGTCGTCCTCGCCGTGCACGTGCAGCCCCGCGCCGGCCGCAGCGCCGTCCTCGGGCGCGAAGGTCACGCGCTGAAGCTGCGCGTCGCGGCGCCGCCGGTCGACGACCGCGCCAACGAGGCGGCGCGGACGCTGCTCGCCGACGAGCTCGGGATCCCAGCGAGCGCGATCGAGCTCGCCGGCGGCGCCCGGTCGCGCCAGAAGCGGTTCCGGCTCCGTCACGTGGACCGCGAAGAGCTCGACGCCCAGCTCCGCCGCGTCCTGCGCGACGCCGACGCCGCGCCGGGCCCGCGCTCACGCCTCCGCGGCGACTAGGCCGCCGGCCCCGCCTGGGCCGCTCCGGTCGTCGGACGTCCGGGGTCGGGTATCCGAGGCAGTACCATCGCACGCTCGCAGGCGGGCCGGAGGAGACTGATGCCGGGCAAGGCAGGCAAGAAGACGACGGCGCGTCGGGCCCCGAGCGCGCCGCGCCGCGCCACGCCCGCGGCGAAGCGGCCCAGCGCGACGAAGCGGCCGGCGAAGCCCGCGGCCGAGCGCGAAGAAGCCGGCGAAGGCCGCCCCGAAGAAGCCGAGCGCGAAGAAGGCCGCCCCGAAGAAGGCCCCGGCCAAGGCCCCGGTGAAGAAGCCGGCGGCGAAGGCCGTGGCCAAGAAGGCGCCGGCCCGCCCGGCGCCCGCGAAGAAGGCGGCGGACGCCAAGCCGGCGGCGAAGAAGGCCCCGGCGAAGGCCGCGACCCCGACGCCCGCGAAGGCGGGCACGACGAAGACCAAGGCGCCCGTCGCGGCGGCGCGCCCGTCGATCCTCGAGGGGCGCACGAAGCACGGCAAGAACACGGTCATCTGCCCGCTGTCGGGCTTCGAGGTCACGCCCGGGCCGGCGAACCTCGGCGCCAAGACCCTCGACCGGCTGCGCCAGAAGCTGATCGACGAGAAGCAGCGTCTCCTCCACCAGGCCGACGACCTCTCGGCCGAGGCCGAGCAGCTCGCCCGGGAGCGGGAGGCCGGCGACACCCAGTTCGACGAGGAGTCCGGCGAGGGCGACACGGTGAACGTCGAGCGCGAGCGCGACCTGCTCCTCTCCGCGACGGCCCGCCAGGTCGTCGAGGAGATCGACGACGCGCTGGACCGCATGAAGCGCAACAAGTACGGCGTCTGCAAGCCCGCGGGTCGCAAGATCGCGCTCGAGCGCCTCGAGGCGATCCCGTGGGCCCAGGTGTGCGTCGACTGCAAGGCGCGTGCCGAACGCCGACGCTGACCGGCAGGGGCTGCGGAACCGTCGCCTGCTGGTCGCCGGCATCGTCGTCGCGGTCGTCGCCCTCGACCAGGCCACGAAGGCCTGGGCCACGTCCGGCCTGCGTGACGGGCCGGTGTCCATCATCGGCAGCACCGTCGAGTTCCAGCTGGCGCGCAACACCGGCAGCGCGTTCAGCCTCTTCCAGACGGTGACGCCGCTGCTCGCCGTCGTCGCCGTCGTGCTCGTCGCCGTGCTCGTGCGGGCCCTCGACCGCACCGGGGACCGCGTGGTGCTCGTCGCGCTCGCGCTCGTGCTCGGCGGCGCCCTCGGGAACGTCGCCGACCGACTGTTCCGGTCGCCTGGGTTCCTTCACGGCGCGGTCGTCGACTTCATCAAGGTGGGTGGCTGGCCGACGTTCAACGTCGCCGACTCGGCGATCACGATCGGCGCGGTGCTGCTCGTCGGCTGGAGCCTGTTCAGCAGCCGGACCGGCGTCGCGCCGGACCCGTGACCGCCGAGCGGGAGGACCTCACCGTCCCCGACGCCCTCGCCGGTGAGCGCGTCGACCGCGCCGTCGCCCTGCTGACCGGCTGGAGCCGCAGCGAGGTGCAGGCCCTGCTCGCGCGCGGCGCGGTGCTCGTCGACGGCGCGGTCCCGGCCAAGAGTGCCCGGCTGCGCGCCGGCGGAGCGCTCGCGCTGCTCGACGAGCCCGAGCCCGCGGGTCATCCGACCGGGGAGCCCGTGCCCGTCGACGTGCGCGCCGCCGACGACCAAGTCCTCGTGGTCCACAAGCCCGCCGGGCTGGTCGTGCACCCGGGTGCCGGCCACGAGCACGGGACGCTCGTGCAGGGCCTCCTCGAGCGCTACCCGGACCTCGCCGGCGTCGGCGACCCGCGCCGGCCCGGCATCGTGCACCGCCTCGACCGCGACACGAGCGGCCTGCTCGTCGTGGCGCGCACACCGGCGGCCTACGACCGGCTGGTCGCCGACCTCGCCGGGCACGACGTCGAGCGGCGCTACCTCGCGCTCGTCCGGGGGGTGCCCGAGGCGGCCCGGGCCACGGTCGACGCGCCGATCGGCCGCTCGACGCGCCAGCGCACCCGCATGGCGGTGCGCGCCGCGGGGAAGCCGGCGCGCACGAGCTACGAGGTCCTGGCGCGCGACGGCGACGACGCCGCGCTGCTCGAGTGTCGCCTCGAGACGGGCCGCACCCACCAGGTGCGGGTGCACCTGGCCGCCATCGGCCACCCGGTGCTCGGCGATGCCGCCTACGGCGCCGGCGGGGGGCTGCTCGGGCGGCCCTTCCTCCACGCGTACCGGCTGGCCTTCACGCACCCGCGCGCCGGGGACCGGCGCCAGTACGAGGCCGCGCTGCCCGAGGACCTGCGGGCGGCGCTGGCGGCCAGAGGGATCGCACCGGTGGGGGAGGACCGGCCCGCCCGGGCCGGCGACGTCGAGGCGGGGTGAGCCGACGCCGCCGGCGGTGGGCTGGGTCGCCGGGATGGACACGACGGGCAGCGGGGCACGCTGTCCAGGGATGACGGTACGCCGAGGCCCCTCAACGGGGACCGAGGAGGGGGCCAGGATTCGGTAAAGGTTGGGGCCTCAGCGCGCCGACCCCTTGGTGATGCGGGTGCTGCTGGTCGAGGATGACGACGCGATCGCCTCCCCCCTCGTGCGGGGGCTCGAGCGGGACGGATTCGCCGTCGCGCACGCCGAGACGGGCGCCGACGCCCGCCGGGCGATCGCCGCCGTGCCACCCGACGTCGTCCTGCTTGACCTCGGGCTGCCCGACGTCGACGGCTTCGAGCTCTGCCGCGAGCTGCGCCACGACTCGGGAGTCCCGATCATCGTGGTCACCGCCCGAGGCGAGGAGGTCGACCGCGTCGTCGGCCTCGAGCTCGGTGCCGACGACTACGTGGTGAAGCCGTTCGGGTTCCGGGAGCTCGTCGCGCGCATTCGCGCCGTCGCGCGACGTGGCGCCGGCCGCGCCGACGCCACCCCGACGATCGGGCCGCTCGCCGTCGACCGGCGCACCCGACACGCCCTCGTCGACGGCCGGGCGCTCGCGCTCACGCCGAAGGAGTTCGACCTGCTCGCGCTCCTCGCCGACGATCCCGGCGCGGTCTGCAGCCGCCAGCGGATCCTCGACGAGGTGTGGGACCCGCACTGGTACGGGCCGACCAAGACGCTCGACGTCCACGTGGCCAGCCTCCGCCGCAAGCTCGGGCACCCCGAGCTGATCGAGACCGTACGGGGGGTGGGGTACCGGCTCGCCGTCCCCGAGTCCGTCGCGTGAGACGCCGCCTCCTCATCAGCTATCTCTCGATCACCTGCTTCGTGCTCGTCGCCCTCGCGCTGCCGCTCGGCCTGTCCTACCGCCAGGGCCAAGAGCGCCAGCTCACGGGCCGCGTCCAGGACGACGCGTTCGCGCTCGCGCTGCGAGTCGACGTCCCGCTCGCGCAGGGGGACATGACCACCCTGCAGCGCGTCGTGCGCGAGCTCTCGAAGAGCACCGGCGACAGCGTCGTCGTCGTCGGCGGCGACGGCCGCGTGCTCGCGACCGCCGGCACGGACGAGCCGCCGGTCGGCAGCATCAGCCGGACCGCGGATCTCACGTCGGCCGAGCACGGCCACCCGGTGACGGGCCACCGCACCATCAGCGGTGGCGACGCGCTCGCGGTGAGCGTCCCGGTGCTGAGCAGCCGCGGCACGATCGGCGCGTTGCGGATGTCATCGTCGCTCGCCGTCGTCGACGACGCGGTGACCCGCAACTGGCTGATCCTCGGCGGACTCGCGGGCGTGATCGCGCTCATCGTGCTCCTCGTCAGCACCCTGCTCGCCCGCTCGTTCACCCGGCCGATCGCCGACCTCGACGCCGGCGCCGCCGGCCTCGGCGACGGCGACCTCGCCGTGCGCGTCGCCGTCCCGAGCGACCCGCCCGAGCTGCGCCGCCTCGCCCAGTCGTTCAACACGACGGCCGCACGCCTCGAATCGCTGCTGTCGTCGCAGCGCGCCTTCATCGCCGACGCCTCGCACCAGCTGCGGACCCCGCTCGCCGCGCTGCGGCTGCGCCTCGAGAACGTGGAGGCGGACGGCCCCGACCACCGACCCGAAGACCTTGACGGCGCGCTCGCCGAGGTCCGTCGCCTCACGGCGCTCGTCGAGAGCCTCCTCGTGCTGACCCGGGCCGAGGACGCGCCGGCGCCGAGCGCGTCCGTGTCGCTCGCCCCGCTCGTCGAGGCCCGCCTCGACGCGTGGCGCGCCGTCGCCGCCGAGCGTGGGGTGCACCTCGAGGCGTCGGTTCGTCACGTCGCGGTGCGCAGCGACCCCGGGCGCCTCGACCAGGTGCTCGACAACCTGCTGAGCAACGCGCTCGACGTCGCGCCGCGCGGGACGGCGGTCGAGGTCTCGGCCCGGTCCCTGGGTGCGTGCGTCGAACTCGAGGTCCGCGACCGCGGACCCGGCATGACGCCGGAGCAGCGCGCTCGGGCCTTCGACCGCTTCTGGCGATCGTCGACCAGCCGGCGCACCGACGGCGGGTTCGGCCTCGGCCTCCCGATCGTCCGGCGCCTCGTCCTCGCCGACGGCGGCGACGTGCGCCTCGAGGACGCCCCGGGCGGCGGGCTGGCCGTCGTCGTGTCGCTGCCCGCGACCCGGGCCGTCGCCCTCCGCGCCAGCGCCTGAGCGGCCCTACTGGTGGCCGCCCGGCACCTCGCGCGGCGGTGGCCGGGCGGAGCGGAGGGGCGCGGTGCGCCGCCGATCGGCGACGAGCGCTCGCCCGTCAGCGAGCCGCGCTCCGCGCCGCAGCGACGGAGGGATGCCCGACCACGGTGCGCTGCACGAGGTCGGCGAGCGTGTAGCCCTCCAGGATGCGGCCCATCTCCTCGGAGACGCCGACCCACACCTCCTGCAGGACGCAGTGCCCCTCGCAGTGGTCGTGCTCGCCCAACGGCGTGGCGAGCGGCCCCTCGACCGCGCTAAAGATCTCCGCGAGCGTGATCTCCTCCGGCGGGCGGGCCAGCTCGTAGCCGCCACCGACGCCCCGCTTCGAGCGCACGAGCCCCGCGCCCTTCGCGGCGAGCAGGATCTGCTCGAGGTAGGGCTGGGGGAGCGCGGTGCGCTCCGCGATCTCCTTCACGGACGTCGGGCCCTCGCGGCCATGGAGCGCCAAGGAGAGCAGGGCCCGCGCCGCGTAGTCGCTGCGGGTGGAGACCTTCATCCGCCTCCATGGTCGCACGCCGACGCCATCGCCGGTGCCGCCATCCCGAGGCCCTACCCTGCGCGGGTGGAGCCGCTGCGTCCCGCCTACGACGGCGCCGCGGTGAGCAACCTGGTCCCCGCGCTCCTCGGGACGCGGCCCGTGGACTGGCTCCCCGACGTCCTGGACGGCGCGTCGACCGTCGTGCTCCTGGTCCTCGACGGGCTCGGCTGGAACGCCGCGACCGAGCGACCCGAGGAGCGGCCCGAGCTCGCCGCGCTGGAGGGGCGCGCCATCACCACGGTCGCGCCGTCGACGACGGCGAGCGCGCTCACGTCGATCACCACCGGGCTCGCGCCCTCCCAGCACGGCGTGACGGGCTTCCGTGTCCTCATCGACCACGCCGTGCTCAACGTGCTGTCCTGGCAGTCGAGCGACCGGCACCCGCCGGACCCCTTCGTCGTCCAGCGCCACCCGCCGTTCCTCGGGCGGACGGTCCCCGTCGTGACCAAGGCCGAGTTCGCCGCGACCGGGTTCACGGAAGCGCACCTGCGCGGCACCCGGTTCCTCGGCTGGAAGACGCTGTCGTCGCTCGTCGAGCGGTGCCGGCAGCTCGCCGCCGCCGGCGAGCCCCTCGTGTACGCCTACTACGACGGGGTCGACGCCGTCGCGCACGCGCACGGGCTCCACGACGGCTTCTACGAAGCCGAGCTGCGGGCCGTCGATCGCCTGGTCGGCGACCTGCGCGACGCGCTGCCCGACCGCGCCGCTCTCGCCGTCACCTCGGACCACGGCCAGGTGCACGTCGGCCCCGAAGGGTGGCGCCCCCTTGCCGCGCTCGGCGACCAGATGGAACGGGGCGCCGGGGACGGGCGCTTCCGCTACCTCTACGCGCCGCGCGGCGCCGCCGCGGCGCTCCTGGACGCCGCGACCGCCCACTACGCCGACGAGGCCTGGGTGTTCAGCCGCGACCAGCTGCTCGACGAGGGCTGGCTCGGTCCGTCCCCGACCGCCACGACACGCCGGCGTGTCGGCGACGTCGTGCTCGCCGCCCGCGGCCCCGTCGCGTTCGTCGACCCGGCCCTCCCCCGCGAGGCGGGGCTCGTGTCGGCGCACGGCTCGCTCACCCCGGCCGAGATCCAGGTGCCGCTCCTCGCCGGACGGGGCCGAGCCTGACGACCCTTGCGGTGGCGCCGCCCCCGGCGTAGGTTCGGAGTTACACGCTTGTAGTTCTCCACAGGCCTGTGGAGAGCCGGCGAGGCGGCAGAACGCGGGGACCGTGGCCAGCTCGTTCGTCCACCTGCACCTCCACACCGAGTACTCGATGCTCGACGGGGCGGCCCGGGTCAGCGACGTCATCGCGACCGCCGCGGCCGACGGGCAGCCCGCGGTCGGGATCACCGACCACGGGAACATGTACGGCGTCCTCGAGTTCTACGGCGCGGCGCGCGACGCGGGGATCAAGCCGATCATCGGCATGGAGGCCTACTTCGTCACCGCGAGCCGCTTCGACCGGCCGCGCCGCGACGAGCACGACATCTTCCACCTCACGCTGCTCGCCGAGAACGAGGCCGGCTACCGCAACCTGATCCGGATCTCGTCGCAGGCGTACCTCGAGGGGTTCTTCTACAAGCCGCGTGTCGACTTCGAGCTCCTCGAGCACCACGGCGAGGGGCTCCTCGCGACGAGCGGCTGCCTCGGCAGCGCGGTATGCCAGGCGCTGCTCGCCGGGGACGAGACGGCCGGGCGCGACCTCGCGGCGCGCTTCCAGGACGTCCTCGGACGGGAGCAGTTCTTCATCGAGCTGCAGGACCACGGCCTCGCCGACCAGGCGCGGGTCAACCCGTCGCTCGTGCGCATCGCCCGCGAGCTGGGCGCGCCGCTGCTCGCCACGAACGACAGCCACTACACCCGCCGCGAGGACGCCGAGGCCCACGACGCGCTGCTCTGCGTCCAGACCGGCTCGACCCAGGACGACCCGAACCGGCTGAAGTTCGAGGGCCAGGAGTTCTACCTGAAGTCGGCGGCCGAGATGCGCGCCGTGTTCTCCGACTACGAGGAGGCGTGCGACAACACGCTGCTCGTCGCCGAGCGCGCCGACCTCGACATCGAGTTCGACCAGGCCGTCCTCCCGTCGTTCGCGACGCCGGAGGGCCACGACGAGGACTCCTACCTGCGCGAGCTCACGCTGCGCGGCGCCGCCGACCGCTACGGCGAGCCGATCCCGACCGCGGTCGGTGAGCGCATCGAGTACGAGCTCGGCGTCATCAAGACGATGGGGTTCTCGGCGTACTTCCTCGTCGTTTGGGACCTCGTCCGCCACGCCCGCGAGCGCGACATCCGGGTCGGGCCCGGCCGGGGCAGCGCCGCCGGGTCCTGCGTCGCGTACTGCCTGCGCATTGTCGACATCGACCCGATCCGCTACGGGCTGCTCTTCGAGCGCTTCTTGAACCCGGGCCGGCGCGAGATGCCCGACATCGACATGGACTTCGACTCGCGCTCCCGCGCCGAGATGATCCGCTACGCCTCGGAGCGCTACGGCGCCGACCACGTCGCGCAGATCATCACGTTCTCGACGATCAAGGCCCGAGCCGCCGTGCGGGACGCGTCGCGGGTGCTCGGCTATCCGTACGGGATGGGCGACCGGATCGCCAAGCTCATGCCGCCACTCATCATGGGCCGCGACACGCCGCTCGCCGCCTGCCTCGAGCCGGTCGCCCAGCACGAGGACGGCTACAAGATGGCCTCGGAGCTGCGCGACCTCTACGCCGACGACCCCGACGCGCGGCGCGTCATCGACGTGGCCCGCGGCCTCGAGGGCCTGCGCCGCCAGGACGGCATCCACGCCGCCGCCGTGGTGATCGCCCGCGAGCCGCTCACCGAGTACCTGCCCGTGCAGCGCAAGCCCGAGCCCGGGCGCGACCTCGCCGACGCGCCGATCGTCACCCAGTACGAGATGCACGGCGTCGAGCGGCTCGGGCTGCTGAAGATGGACTTCCTCGGGCTGCGCAACCTCGACGTGCTCGACATCACCCTCGACCTCGTCGCGGCGCGCACCGGGGAGCGGCCCGACATCGACCGGGTGCCCCTCGACGACGCGAAGACGTTCGATCTGCTGCGCAAGGGCGACACGATCGGCGTGTTCCAGCTGGAGGGTGGGCCGGTGCGCGCCCTGCTGCAGCGGCTCGCGCCGACGACGTTCGAGGACATCGCCGCCATGGTCGCCCTCTACCGGCCGGGCCCGATGGCCCAGAACTGGCACACGGCGTACGCCGACCGCAAGAACGGTCGACGGCCGGTCGACTATCCGCACCCCGACCTCGAGCCGATCCTGTCCCCGACGTACGGGCTGATGATCTACCAGGAGCAGCTCATGCTCGTGGCGCAGCGCCTCGCCGGGTACACGCTCGAGGAGGCCGACAACCTCCGCAAGGCGACGGGCAAGAAGGACCGGGCGCTGATCGCCCGGGAGCGCTCGAAGTTCGTCGACGGCTGCGTCGCGCTCGGCCACGACCGCGCGTTCGGCGAGCGCATCTTCGACACGATCGAGCCCTTCGCCGACTACTCGTTCAACAAGTCGCACAGCGTCGGGTACGGCTACCTCGCGTACCAGACGGCGTACCTGAAGGCGAACTTCCCCGTCGAGTACCTCGCGGCGCTGCTCACGAGCGTCCGCACCAACAAGGACCAGACGGCGGTGTTCCTCTCCGAGTGCCGCCAGCAGCACATCGAGGTGCTCGTCCCCGACGTGAACGAGTCCGTCTCGGACTTCTCGGTGCACGCCGGCACCGACGACCGTCCGTCGATCCGCTTCGGCCTCTCCGCCGTGCGCAACGTCGGGGAAGGCGTCGTCGCGATGGTCGTCGAGGCCCGCACCGAGGGCGGGCCCTTCGAGGACTTCCACGACTTCTGCGCCCGGGTCGACCCGGCGGCGCTCAACAAGCGGACCATCGAGTCGCTCATCAAGGCCGGTGGCTTCGACTCGCTGGGCCATCCCCGCCAGGGGCTCCTCCACGCCTTCGAGCCGATCGTCGACCAGGCCGTCGCCCGACGCCGTGAGCGCGACGCCGGGATCATGAGCCTCTTTGGTGACGGCACCGACGGTGAGGGCCCGACGCTCGGCGAGCCGACCGCGATCCCCGACACGGAGTTCGACCGCAAGACCCGCCTCGACTTCGAGAAGGAGATGCTCGGCCTCTACGTGAGCGACCATCCGCTCCTCGGCACCGAGAGCGCGCTCCGACGCCACGTCGACTGCACGCTGGCCGAGTTCCGCGACGGCCGGGAGGGCGAGGCGAAGACGGTCGGCGGGATCGTCACGTCGCTCGCCCGCAAGTACACGCGCAAGGGCGACCTCATGGCGACGTTCGTGCTCGAGGACCTCGGCGCCGCCCTCGACGTCATGGTGTTCCCGAAGACCATGACCGAGTACGGGCATCTGCTCGAGGACGACGCCATCGTGTGCGTCCGCGGCCGGGTCGACCGCCGCGACGAGCAGCCCAAGATCGTCGCGATGGAGCTGTCGCGGCCCGAGATCACCCTCGAGGGCTCGGCACCCGTCCGTCTCCGCGTGCAGCTGACGCGGCTCTCCGACACCCGCATCGGCGAGCTCCGCGAGCTCCTCGCCCGCCACCCCGGCGACAGCCCCGTGTTCGTGCACCTCGAGCGGCCCGAGCGCACCACGGTGCTGCGCCTCGCCGACGACTACTGCGTCGACGCCACGAACGGGCTCTACGCCGAGCTGCGGATCCTGCTCGGACCCGACTGCATCAGCTGAGGGCCGGTCGCGCCGGCGTCACGCCCGCGGCGCGGCGTGACGGCCGACCCACTTGCCGACCGTGTACGCCACCAAGGCGACGATCACGTAGCCCGCGATCGCGACCGCGGCACGGGCGACGCTGAGGGCCGAGCCGAGCAGCAGCCAGGCGAGCAGCGCCAGCACGATGATCCCGAACGCCTTCAGTGACCACGGCGCACGAGGTCGCGACGCCTGCTCCACGCCGCCCAGCGTAGGGCCGAACCGGCCGTTCGTGCGTCGCGCCCGTGCCATGCTGGCGCCCGATGGAGATCGGTGTGCTCGGCGCCACAGGCCCGGCGGGTCGCGGCATCGCGGCGCGCCTCGCCGACGCCGGCCACATGGTGCTTGCCGGCTCGCGGCAGCGGGCGCGCGCCGCGACCGTCGTCGAGGAGCTGCAGACGAAGTGGGGGAGCCGCCTCGCCTCGCTGCATCCCGCGACGAACGACGAGGCGGCCGCGGCGGCTGACCTCGTCGTCGTGGCCACCAACTGGGAGGCGGCGCTCGAGACCACCCAGGCTCACGCCGCGCAGCTCGCCGGCAAGGTCGTCATCGCGATGGCGAACGGCCTGCGCAAGGAGGGCCGCGAGTTTCGTCCCGTGATGCCGCCCGAGGGCTCGCTCGCGGCCGCGATGCAGGCCGCCGCACCGGACGCCCGCGTGGTCGCCGCGCTCCAGCACGTCCCGGCCGGCGCGATGGGCGAGCTCGACACGCCGCTCCAGACCGACGTGGTGGTGTGCGGCGACGACGACGACGCGAGGCGCCAGGTCATGGGGCTTCTCGGCGAGATCGCCGGGCTGCGGGCCCTCGACGGCGGGTCGCTCGCCAACGCCGCCGCGGTCGAGGCCTTCGCCGCGGTCATCCTGACCGTGAACCTCCGCCACAAGGGCCACGGCACGCTGCGCCTCGACGGCGTCGAGGCCTAGACGCCGTGACCGTGCGGCTCTTCGACACGGCGCGGCGCGAGGTCGTCGACTTCGAGGCCGGGCCGGTCGTGCGCATGTACGTGTGCGGCATCACCCCGTACGACTCGACCCACCTCGGTCATGCCGCCACCTACCTCGCGTACGACCTCCTGGCGCGCCGCCTCGAGGAGCTCGGCCATGAGGTGCGCATGGTGCGCAACGTCACCGACGTCGACGACTCGATCCTCCCGAAGGCCCGCGAGCTCGGGATCCCGTACCTCGAGCTCGCCGAGGCCGAGCTGGCCCGCTTCTGGTCCGACATGGACGCCCTCGGGATGCGCCCACCGGTGGCCGAGCCGCGGGCCACCGACGCGGTGCCCGGGATGATCGAGATGATCGGCCAGCTGCTCGACGGGGGCCACGCCTACCTCACCCACGGCACCGTCTACTTCGACGTCTCCACGTTCCCGCGCTTCGGGGAGCTGTCCCACTACTCCCGCGACCACATGATCCGCCTCGCCGCGGCGCGCGGCGGCCGCCCCGAGGACCCGCACCGGCGCGACCCGCTCGACTTCGTGCTGTGGCAGCCCTCGCTTGCCGACGAGCCCGCCTGGCGGGCGCCGTTCGGCGTCGGACGGCCCGGCTGGCACATCGAGTGCTCGGTCATGGCGACCGAGAACCTCGGGACGCCGCTCGACCTGCACGGCGGCGGGACCGACCTGATCTTCCCGCACCACGAGTGCGAGATCGCCCAGAGCGAGAGCGTCACCGGCGCGCCGTTCGCCCGCCACTGGATGCACTCGGCGATGGTCAGCTACGAGGGCGAGAAGATGAGCAAGTCGCTCGGCAACCTCGTCTTCGTGAGCGACCTCCTGAAGGTCGCCGACGCGCGCGCCATCCGCCTCGCGCTGATGCGCCACCACTACCGCGCCGGGTTCGAATGGTACGACACCGACCTCGACGAGGGCATCGCGCTGCTGCACCGCCTCGTCGTCGCGGCGAGCCGGCCCGGCGGTCCCGACCCGACACCCTTCGCGGCGCGGGTGCGGGCCGCGCTCGACTCCGACCTCGACGCGCCCCGCGCCGTCGAGGCGCTCGACGACCTCGCGAGCGCCGTGCTCTCCGAAGGCGACGACCCACGCGCGCCCGCGGCGCTGCGCGAGCTCGGCACGCTGATCGGCGTCGAGCTCGACCGGGCGGACGAGAACACGTCGGGGTCGTGACGGCCTCGTCGGATACCGTCGAGTCGATGGCCGACGTCACGATCACGCTGCCCGACGGGTCGACGAAGGACGTCCCGAAGGGCACCACGCCGGCGCAGGTCGCGGCGAGCATCGGGCCGCGCCTGGCGCGCGACGTCCTCGCCGCGATCGTCGACGACCAGTGGGTCGACCTGGACCGGCCACTCGACCATGACGTGCGCCTGCGTCTCGTCACCCCCGCGACGCCCGAGGGGCGCGAGGTGCTGCGCCACTCGACCGCCCACGTGCTCGCCCAGGCCGTCACCGACCTGTTCCCCGGCGCGCAGTACGCCATCGGGCCGGCGATCGAGGACGGCTTCTACTACGACTTCCTCCTCCCCGACGGCGCCCACTTCACCGACGAGGACCTCGAGCGCATCAGCGCCCGGATGCGCGAGATCGTCGCCGAGGACCAGCCCTTCCGCCGCGACGAGGTGGCCCGCGACGAGGGCCTGACCCTCTTCGCCGACCAGCCGTTCAAGCGAGAGATCATCGAGCGCGTCGACACGAGCGAGGTCGGCGACGGCGCCGTCATCTCCGTGTACCGCAACCCCCGGGGCGACGGCGCGTTCGTCGACCTCTGCCGGGGGCCGCACGTCCCGACCACGGGCCGGCTGGGGGCGTTCCGGCTCATGCGCGTCGCCGGCGCCTACTGGCGCGGCGACGAGCACCAGCCGGCGCTGCAGCGCATCTACGGGACGGCATGGGAGTCCGAGGCCGCGCTCGCCGAGCACCTCCACCGCCTCGAGGAGGCCGAGCGGCGCGACCACCGCCGCCTCGGTGCGGAGCTCGACCTGTTCTCCTTCCCGGAGGAGATCGGCTCGGGCCTGCCGGTCTTCCACCCGAAGGGCGGCATCGTGCGCCTCGTGATGGAGGACGACTCCCGCCGGCGACACGAGGCGGCCGGCTACTCGTTCGTGAACACGCCCCACATCACGAAGGCGCAGCTCTTCGAGGAGAGCGGGCACCTCCAGACGTTCGCCGAGAACATGTACCCGCCGATGCTCGTCGACGAGGGATCCGCCGCCGGCACCGCGTACTACGTGAAGCCGATGAACTGCCCGTTCCACATCCTCATCTACCGCAGCCATCCCCGCTCCTACCGCGAGCTGCCGCTGCGGTTCTTCGAGTTCGGGACGGTGTACCGCTACGAGCGCTCGGGCGTCGTGCACGGGCTCACCCGCGTCCGCGGCCTCACCATGGACGACGCGCACATCTTCTGCACCCGCGAGCAGATGGCCGACGAGGTCCGCTCGATCATCGAGTTCGTGCGCCAGGTGCTGCGCGACTACGGGCTCGCCGACTTCGACCTCGAGCTCTCCACCCGGCCCGAGGGGAAGTCGTTCGGGAGCGACGCCGACTGGGACGAGGCGACCCAAGTCCTTCGCGAGGTCGGCGAGAGCATGGGCCTCGAGTTCCTCCTCGACGAGGGCGGCGGTGCGTTCTACGGGCCGAAGATCTCCGTCCAGGCGCGTGACGCGATCGGGCGCACCTGGCAGATCTCGACGATCCAGCTCGACTTCCAGCTCCCTGAGCGCTTCGACCTGCACTACGTCGGCGCCGACAACGAGCGGCGCCGCCCGGTGATGATCCACCGCGCCCTCTTCGGATCGATCGAGCGCTTCTTCGCGATCGTGCTCGAGCACTACGCGGGCGCGTTGCCGGCCTGGCTCGCCCCGGTGCAGGTGACCGTCCTGCCCGTCGCCGACCGCCACGACGCCTACGCCACCGACGTCGTCAACCGTCTCACCGGCGACGGCTACCGCGTCGAGCTCGTCGCCGCCCACCTCGACACGCTGCGCGCCCGGGTGCGTGACGCGAAGCTCCAGAAGGTGCCCTACGTGCTCGTCGTGGGCGACCAGGACGTCGAGGGCCGGACCGTCGGCGTGAACCCTCGCGGCACCGAGGACCCGGAGCGCGACGTCGCGGTCGACGCGTTCGTCACGCGCCTGGCCGCCGACGTCGCCACGCGGCGGTGAGCCTCGACCGGCTCTGGGCGGGCTGGCGCTCGACCTACATCGAGCGCGTCGCGAACGTCGATCCGGTCGACGGCGAGTGCCTCTTCTGCGCCCTGAGCGACGACGACGACGAGGTCGTGGCGCGCGAGCCGCACGCCTTCGCGATCCTGAACCGCTACCCGTACACGTCGGGGCACCTGCTCGTCGCCCCGACCCGCCACACCGGCGACCTCGAGGCCCTGAGCGCCGACGAGGCGGCGGCGCTCATCCGGATGACCCAGCACGCCACCGCCGCCGTGAAAGCCGCGTACACGCCGGACGGCGTGAACGTCGGCATGAACCTCGGCCGGGCGGCCGGTGCGGGGATCCCCGGCCACCTCCACGTCCACGTCCTGCCCCGCTGGGTCGGCGACACGAACTTCCTCACCAGCGTCGCCGAGGCCCGCGTCCTGCCCGAGCCGCTCGACGCGAGCCGCGAGAAGCTCGCCGCCGCCTGGCCGTCGTAAGTTCGTTCCCGTGAGCGAGCCCGCGGCCGACGCCCTCCCCGCCGATCTCGACGTCACCGCGTACGTCGGCCCTTACCTCTTCCCCAGCCCGCGTCGACGGCTCGTCGCCGCCGCCTGGCTCGTCGGCGCGGCCGCGCTCGGCGGCCTCGGGTACGCGATCAGCGCCAACCTCGGTCTCCTCGGCGCCGCGCTCGGGCTCCTCGCCATCGCCGGCTACCACGTCCTCACGGCCTGGCCGCTCGAGATCGACCAGACCGAGGCGCTCGTCGTCGCCACCCGCACCGTCGGGTTCCCCGTCGGCCATGCGTCGGCCCAGCTCACCTGGCGCGGGCTGCGGTCCCGACCGACGTGGCGCATCCTCCTCTACAGCGCGGACACGCCGCCGAGCGTGCGCGGCCTCGTCGAGCTCGACGGGGTCGACGGACACGTCCTCGGCGAGTACACCGAGACGAACCCCGAGGACTGGGATGAGTACTTGAGGCCCGCTTAAGCAGCTCGGCTCTTGCCGACACACCAGCGAAAATCGGGCGGCCGGCGGTGCCGCGCGTCGCGAAGATGAAGTTTGTGCCGTGTGACGTCCGACGGATCCGAGCTGAAGAGGGCCAGACGCTCAAGGCCATGCGGCTCGCCGCGCTCGCGGACGTGCCCGACGCCTTCGCGCAGACGCTAGCGACTGTCCAGGAGAAGACCGACGCAGACTGGGCGGCCGACGCCGCGCGGTGGGCGAGCTCACCAACCAGCGCGTGTTTCTTCGCTGAGGAAGATGGCGAGAACGTCGGGATGGGCGAGGTTTGGTGATGGACGGGCGCGCTGAGCTCGTCGCGATGTGGACCCGACGCGACGCGCGGCGTCGGGGTCCCGCGCTCCAGGTCATCGACGCGGTGACGGAGTGGTGCCGGGACGCTGGACTTTCCGACGGATCGCAGGTCTTCACCATCACGGCCGCAGGCGCTCGACCGCGTCGTGCGAACGCGTGTCGAGCGGAAGGTGTCGACGCCTAACTCGCGATCTCGTAGACCGCGAGGATCCGCTGAGCGGCGACTCGCCTCCGATGACGGGAAGTCCCTACGCGCGAACGGATCGGCGGTCAAGGGGCGCCCCGGGGTGGTCGTTACCTGCTGTGAGGATCCGCGCTCACAGGAGCGCCGGACACCACTCACAAGGAACCGAGGCTTCGTGCCACGTTGGACCCGGGCAGGAGCTCTCATCGTCGCGGTCACCTTCGCTATGGGGGCAGCATCGCTGATCGGCGTCGCCGGCGCGCAGACGTCACCGACCGTGGAGCCGAGCACGTCGGCGACGGAGCCGACCACGACCCCGGCCACGGCACCGCCGCCGACCCCCGCGACGACCGCGGTGCCCGACACGACCGCCCCGGAGCCGCCGCCACTCGGCGACTCGCCGATCGAGGCTTCGCTGCTCTTACGGTTCTGCCCGTCGAAGGGGTGCAACGGCGAGCACGTCTTCTTCGACAGCGCGTCCAACCACCGCTATCCGAACGTCAGCAACTGCACGAAGGAGGAGCGGGGCGGGGAGCTCTACCAGAAGATCGACGCGGAGCGACGGGCGATCACGATGATCGCGACGAACGGGGGCGTCGCCTGCAAAGTCCAGGCCAGCTACAACGTCTGGGTCATCGAGGCGTACCTCGGCAACGTCCTGCAGAGCCGCGGGTTCGTATGGGTCGGCCAGGACGCCGCCGGGAAGAGCTTCTACGCGAAGTGCTCCACCGGCCCGGACGTGAAGAACTTCACCTGCGTGAAGGGGCCGGGGCCGCTCAACCTGGTCGTGGGACGACCCGACAACCCACCGCCGCCGGAGGTGCCGAGCTGCCCCGCCGCCGGCTCGCAGTGCTTCGTCAGCGTGCACTTCGACACATCGGCGCCCTGCCCGAACTTCCAGGCGACAGTCGGGCTCTGCGCGGGCAAGTCCACGGGCACCCCCGCCTTCGTCCAACCGATCTTTGACCTCCCGGCGCTCTATGCCGGGTTCATGTGGGGTGGTGGCACGGACCGCTCGATCTCGTACGGCCCGGCGACGGGCGTGAGGACCGCCGCCATCGACGGCCGGGTCACCGGGTCGAAGGACATCGCCGACTTCCGCGTCTCGGACGCCGTCACGTTCGTCCCACCCTTTGCGGGTGTGCACTGGACGACGGTGGACCGCCCGGGCGTGGGCGCCGGCGCGCCGGGCGGCCCGCTGCTGTTGCAGTTCGAGAACGGCATCATCGGCGCCGACGTGTACATCAGCGGCTACCTCGAGCGAAAGCGCTAGGGGAAGGTCCCGAGGGCCGTGCGTCGGCCCGGGCTCTGTCTAGGACGCCGCGGCCAGCTTGCCGACGAGGTGTGACGGCACCGGGTCGTAGTGGGAGTGGTGCAGCGCGAAACGGCCCCGCCCGCCGGTGAGGGAGCGCAGGTCGATCGCGTAGCGCAGCACCTCGAAGGTCGGCACGAGCGCGGTGATCTCGACCTCGCCGTTGCCGACGCTCGCCGAGCCCTGGATGCGCCCGCGCTTGGAGTTGAGGTCGCCCATGATCTCACCCTGTGCGTCCTCGGGCGCGGTGACGACGACCTCGCTGATCGGCTCGAGGAGGATCGGGCTGGCCTTCGCCATCGCCTCCTTGAAGCCCATCGAGCCGGCCATCTTGAAGCTCATCTCCGACGAGTCCACGGAGTGGTACTTGCCGTCGTAGCAGGTGACGCTGACGTCCACGACCGGGTAGCCGTACACGCCGCCGGTCTGCATCGTCTCCACGACGCCCTTCTCCACCGCCGGGATGAACTGGCGGGGGATCGCGCCGCCGACGATCGCGTCGTTGAACTCGAAGCCCGCGCCGCGCTCCCGGGGCGCGACGCGGAGGAACGCGACGCCGAACTGGCCGTGCCCGCCGGTCTGCTTCTTGTAGCGTCCCTCCGCCTCGGCGGTCTCGGTGATCGTCTCGCGGTAGGCGACCTTCACGTCGTCGGTCTCGACCGCGACGCCGAACTTGCGCTGCAGGCGCTCGAGCGCGATCCCGAGGTGCGTCTCGCCCATGCCCCACAGGACCGTCTGGTGGGTCTCGGCGTTGCGCTCGACCCGCACGGCCGGGTCCTCGTCCTGGAGGCGGTGCAGCGCGTTCGCCAGCTTGTCCTCGTCGGCCTTCGACTTGGCCCGGATCGCGACGGGCAGCACGGGCTCAGGGCGCTCGAGGCGCTCGACCTCGATGGCGGCCCCACGCGTGCCGAGGACGTCGCCGGTCCCGGTGTCGCTCAGCTTCGCGACGGCGGCGATGTCGCCGGCCGGCGCGCTCGAGAGCGGCTCCTGCTCCTTGCCGCGCACCGACACGAGCTGGTGGAGCCGCTCGTCGGCGACCGTGCGGTCGTTCACCAGCGTGGCGTCGTGCTCGATCGTGCCCTGCAGCACCCGGAAGAGGTTCACCCGCCCGACGTAGGGGTCCACGACGGTCTTGAACACGAACGCCGCCGGAGGCCCGTCGACGGTCGCGGGTGCCGGGCCGTCCTCGGCCATGAAGTGGGCGAGGCGGTCGATCCCGATGAGCTTCGTCGCGCTGCCGCACAGGACCGGGAAGACGGTCGCCTCGGCGATGCCCTTCGCCAGAGCCCGATCGAGCTCGTCGACGGCGATCGTCTCGTCGGCGAGATAGCGCTCCATGAGGTCGTCGTCGGCGACGACGATGCCCTCGACGAGCGCGTCGTGGACGGTGTGCTCCTCGGTCTCCATGTCCTCGGGGATCGGGCCGGTGCTGCCGCGTCCGCTCGTGCCGTCGTAGGTGACCGCCTGGTCCGCGAGCAGGTCGATGACCCCGGTGAAGGCCGTCTCCTCGCCGAGTGGGAGCTCGAGGGGCGCGACGCCGGCGCCGAAGCGCTCCTTCAGCTGGTCGAGCGTGCGGCTGAACGACGCCCGCTCCCGCTCGAGCTTGTTCACGAAGATGGCCCGGGGCATGTTGCGGGCCGCGGCGAGGCGCCAGATGGCGTCGGTCTGGACCTCGACGCCCTCGACGGCCGAGACGACGAACACGGCGAGGTCGGCGACCCGGAGCGCCGCGGCGACGTCGTTGAGGAAGTCGGCGTAGCCCGGCGTGTCGAGCAGGTTGACCTTGCGGCCCTCCCACTCAAAGGGGGCGAGGGCGAGCGACACCGAGATGGTCCGCTTGTGCTCCTCGGGGTCGAAGTCGGTGACCGTGGTCCCGTCCTCGACGCGGCCCATCCGCGTGGTGACCCCGGCGACGTGGAGGAGCGCCTCCGCGACCGTTGTCTTGCCGGCACCGCCGTGCCCGACGAGCGCCACGTTGCGGATCATCGACGACGGCACGGCGTTCACCGCTGGTCCTCCCCCCGGGGGTCGCGGACTCCGGATCGTATCGGCGGTGCTGGCGATGACCCCAGGGCGGAGTCGCCCCTGGTACCCTCCGAAGAGTTCGCGTGTCTCGCGCCGTCATCGGCGCTGAGCGGCAGCCACCACATCCTGGCGGCGCCTGGAGGTCCGAATGCTCGACCGGAGATGGCGCGCCAAGGCCGAACAGGCCCTCGAACCGGTCGGAAGGGGCCTGCACACCCTCGGCGTGTCCGCCGACGTGCTCACGGTCTTCGGGCTCGTCGCGGCGGCCGGCACGGCACTGCTCATCGCCAACGGCAACCTCCTCCTCGCCGTGTTCGGCCTCCTGTTCACTGGCCTGCCCGACGTGCTCGACGGCTCGGTCGCCCGCCAGAGCGGCACGGCGGGCCGACGGGGCGCCTTCTTCGACTCGGTGTGCGACCGGGTCGCCGACGCGCTCCTCCTGGGTGGCGTCGCGTGGCACCTCACCGGTGGTGACGGCGAGCTCGCGGTGCTCGCCCTCGCGGTACTCGCGGTGTCGATGCTGGTCTCCTACGAGCGGGCCAAGGCCGAGTCGCTCGGGCTGAACGCGCGGGGCGGGGTGATGGAGCGGGCCGAGCGCCTCGTGCTGCTCGGCGTCGGGCTGGCGTTCAACATCCTCGTCCCGGTCCTGTGGCTCATGCTCGCCCTGACGGCGCTCACTGCGATCCACCGCTTCGTCATGGTGTGGCGTCAGGCGACGAACGAGGAGCCGACGCCGTCGGCTGCGACCCGCGAACGCCGCTCGCACCGGCTTCGCAGCTTCCGTGGCCGAGCCGCGCGCGCGCGCCGCCTACCTCGGGTATCGGGCCGCCGCTGAGGTCGCGCGGGTCCTCGGACCCGCGCTCGCCGGGCCGCTGGCCCGGTACGCCTCTCGCGTCTTCGAGGCCACGAACCCGGCGCGCCGCCACCAGGTCGCGCGCAACCTCGATCGCGCCGCGGGCCACCGGCTCGACCCGGCGACGCGCCGGCGTCTCATGCACGCGACGTTCGACGCGTACGGCCGCTACTGGCACGAGCTGTTCCGCCTCGCCGCCGAGGACCCCGGACCGCTCCTCGACGGGTTCGTCTGCCACGGACGCGACCGCCTCGACGCCGCCCTCGCCGCCGGACGTGGCGCGGTCGTCGCGCTCCCGCACCTCGGCAACTGGGACCTGGCCGGCGCGTGGCTTGCCCGCCAGGGCTACGGCATCACCGTCGTCACCGAGCCCGTCGAGCCACCCGAGCTGTTCGACTGGTTCGTCGCGGCGCGCTGCCGCCTCGGGATGCGCGTCGTCGCGCTCGGGTCCTCCGCCGCGTCGGAGGTGCTGCACGACCTCCGCGCCGGCCGCGTCGTCGCGCTCGTCTGCGACCGCGACATCACCGGTGACGGCGTCCCCGTCGAGTTCTTCGGCGAGGCGACCACCCTGCCCGGCGGGCCGGCGGTGCTCGCGCTGCGCAGCGGCGCGGCGCTGCTGCCGATCGGCACCTACTTCGACGGCGACCATGGGCACCGGGGCGAGATCCTCGAGGCGCTGCCCACCGGCCGTCAGGGGCGGATGCGCGACGATGTGACCCGCGTGACCCAGCTGCTCGCCCACCGACTCGAGGCGTTGATCCGCGCCGCCCCGGAGCAGTGGCTGCTCATGCAGCCCAACTGGCCGTCGGACCGCACGGGGGCGCCGTGAGCCGGGGGCGGCCGCTGCGCGTCGCGCTGACCTGCCCCTACTCGGTGTCGCTGTACGGCGGCGTGCAGCTTCAGGTCCTCGGGCTCGCCCGCGCCCTGCGGGCCCGGGGTGTCGACGCCCGTGTCCTCGCGCCCACCGACGGGCCGCCGCCGCTGCCCGGGGTGACGAGCGTCGGGCCGAGCATCCGCTTCCCGTCGAACGGGTCGATCGCGCCGATCAACTCGACGAAGGCGGCGGTGCAGCGCACGCTCGAGGCCCTGCGGGTCTTCGAGCCCGACGTGCTGCACCTCCACGAGCCGCTCCAGCCCGGCATCAACCACACGGCGCTGCTCGCCACCGACATCCCGGTCGTCGGCACGTTCCACGCCGCCCACCCGGGCCGCAACGGCTGGTACGAGGCGCTGCGCGTGCCGCTGCGCAAGATGGTGGACCGAATCACGGTGCGCACCGCGGTGTCGCCCGAGGCGCAGCGCAACGTCGAGGAGAACTTCGGCGGCCCGTGCGAGATCCTCCCCAACGGGGTCGACATCCCCACGTTCGCGGGGGCGGTGCCGATCGCGAGCGACATCCCGGCGATCTGCTTCGTCGGGCGCCACGAGCGCCGCAAGGGCCTCGGCGTCCTCCTCGGCGCCTTCGAGCGTCTCGACGGCCCGGCCGTGCTGTGGGTCGCGGGGGAGGGGCCCGAGACCGCGGCGCTGCGCGCCCGCGGCGTCGAGCGCGTCACCTGGCTCGGCAACGTCTCGGAGGCCGACAAGGCCAGCCGGCTGCGTGGCGCGACGCTCGCCTGCTTCCCGTCTACCGAGGGGGAGTCGTTCGGGATCGTGCTGCTCGAGGCGATGGCCGCGGGCACGCCCCTCGTCGCCTCCGACCTCACGGGGTACCGCCACGTCGCCCGCGGCGGGCGCGAGGCCGTGCTCGTGCCGCCCCACGACCCTTCGGCGCTCGCCGCCAGCCTCGCCGCGCTCCTCGAGGACCCGGCCCGGCGCGACGCGCTCCGCGCCGCCGGCCAGGCCCGGGCCGAGGAGTTCTCGCTCGCCCGCCTCGCCGAGCGCCTCGTCGAGCGCTACGAGTTCGCGGCCGGCCGGGCCCGCGCCCCGGTGTCGGCGTAGCGCCCGATCCCGGCGGGCCATGGCGGCCCGTATGATGCGGAACGAACGAGCCGGAGGCAGGTCCCCGTGGTCGCTGTGATCGTCATCGTCGTCATCATCGTGCTGCTGCTGCTCTCGGTGGCGCTCTTCTACAACGGGCTGGTCAGGACCCGGAACCGGGTCGACAACGCCTGGTCGCAGATCGACGTGCAGCTGAAGCGCCGCTACGACCTCATCCCGAACCTGGTCGAGACCGTGAAGGGCTACGCGGCCCACGAGCGCCAGACCCTCGAGGCGGTCACGAACGCGCGCAGCAACGCCATCAGCGCCCAGCAGGGCGGCAACGTCGCCCAGCAGGCCCAGGCCGAGAACGTCCTGTCCGGCGCCCTGAAGAGCCTCTTCGCCGTCGCCGAGGCCTACCCGGACCTCAAGGCGAACCAGAACTTCCTCCAGCTCCAGGAGGAGCTGACCTCGACCGAGGACCGCATCGCCTACGCGCGGCAGTTCTACAACGACAGCGTCTTGAACTACAACAACAAGATCCAGGTCTTCCCCCGGAACCTGCTGGCGAGCAGCTTCAACTTCGAGAAGCGCCAGTACTTCGAGGGCGAGCCGGAGGCGACCGGACCCGTCAAGGTCCAGTTCTGAGCCCGGCGCCGCGCGCGGCGACGATGGCCGAGCCCATCTCCCCGCCTGACGGACGCACCCAGCTCCAGCACGCCGTCCGCCGCAACCAGCGGCACATGCTGGCCGTCCTGGTGGCCGCCGCCACCGTCGTGCTCGTGCTCGGCGTGGTGATCGTCCTCCTCGCCGGGCTCGGCCTCCTCGGCGTGGTGGTCGTCGTCGTGCTCGCCGCGGCCGCGGCCGGGCTCGTCTACCGCAGCGTCGGCCGTGTCGTGCTGACCGCGACCGGCGCGCGACCCGCCGAAGGTCGCGACACCCTCCGGTTCCACAACCTCGTCGAGGGCCTCTGCATCGCCGAGGGCCTGCCCAAGCCCGCGCTCTACGTCGTCGACGACGACGGGCTGAACGCGTTCACCGCGGGCGCCAACCCCAAGCGCGCCGTGCTCGGCGTCACGACCGGCCTGCTCACATCGCTGAACCGCGTCGAGCTCGAGAGCGTGCTCGCCCACCAGCTCTCCCAGATCAAGACGCTCGACAGTGGGAGCGTCAGCGTCGCGGTCGTCGCGCTCGCGTGGCCCGTCCTGCTCGCCGACGTCGGCCGGCGCCCGAGCACGACCGCGCTGGCCCGGCCGGCCGTCGTGCTCGGCGTGCTCGCTCCTCTCGCCGGCTGGGCGCTGCGGCACGTCATCGACCCGCAAGACGAGCTGGACGCCGACGTCGCCGGCGTGCGGCTCACCCGGTACCCGCCCGGGCTCGCGTCGGCGCTCACGAAGCTGCGCGACGACGGGACCACGGTCGCTGGCGCGGCGCGCGCCACCGCGCCGCTCTGGTTCGCCGCGCCCGGCGACGCGCCGGCCTTCGACACGCATCCACCGCTCGACGAGCGGATCCGCAGGGTCGAGACCCTGTAGCCCGGCGTCCACGTCCGGCCTCCCGGCGGGCGGACCGAACCGGCGGACATCCGCCGATTCGGGGCCGGGCCCCGCGGACCCGACCGGTACCATGGGTGCGATGACGCCAGGTGACGCAGTCGGGACGGCGCGGGTGAAGCGCGGCCTCGCGGAGATGCTGCGGGGCGGCGTGATCATGGACGTCGTCACGGCCGACCAGGCGCGGGTCGCCGAGGACACCGGCGCCGCCGCCGTGATGGCGCTCGAGCGTGTGCCCGCCGACATCCGCCGCGACGGCGGCGTGGCCCGCATGAGCGACCCGGCGATGATCGAGGCCATCCAAGCCGCGGTCACGATCCCCGTCATGGCGAAGTGCCGCATCGGCCACTTCGCCGAGGCCCAGATCCTCGAGTCGCTCGGCGTCGACTACGTCGACGAGAGCGAGGTCCTGACCCCGGCCGACGAGGCCCACCACGTCGACAAGTGGACGTTCACCGTCCCCTTCGTCTGCGGCGCGACCAACCTCGGGGAGGCCCTCCGGCGGATCAGCGAAGGCGCGGCGATGATCCGCTCGAAGGGCGAGGCCGGCACCGGCAACATCGTCGAGGCCGTCCGACACCTGCGGTCGATCCTCGGCACGATCCGCCAGCTCACCGTCGCCGACGAGGCCGAGCGCTTCGCCGCGGCGAAGGAGCTGCGCGCCCCGGTCGACCTCGTCGCCGAGGTCGCCCAGCGCGGCGAGCTGCCGGTCCCGCTCTTCTGCGCCGGCGGGATCGCCACCCCCGCCGACGCCGCGCTCGTCATGCAGCTCGGCGCCCAGGCGGTGTTCGTCGGCAGCGGCATCTTCAAGAGCGCCGACCCGACCCCGCGGGCCAAGGCGATCGTCGAAGCCACCACCCACTACCAGGACCCGTCGATCGTGGCGAAGGTGTCACGAGGGCTCGGCGAGCCGATGCGCGGCGACGACATCGCCAGCCTCGACGTGAAGCTCGCCGAGCGCGGCTGGTGAGCGTGCGGACCGCCGCGCGCCCCCCAAGTCGTGAAAGTCGGGGTCGTCGCACTCCAAGGAGCCTTCCGGGAGCACCGTGAGACGCTCGACGCGCTCGGCGTCGAGGCGGTCGAGGTCCGTACCTCGTCGGCGCTCGCCGCGATCGACGCGCTGATCCTGCCCGGCGGCGAGTCGACGACGATCGGGCGCCTGCTCACCACGTCGGGGCTCCTGCCCGCGCTCCGCGAGCGACTGGCCGAGGGGCTGCCGGTCCTCGGGACGTGCGCGGGCACGATCCTGCTGGCGCGCGAGGTCGTCGACGGTCGGGACGACCAGCCGACCCTCGACGCACTCGACGTGACCGTGCGCCGCAACGGCTACGGCACCCAGCTGCAGTCCTTCGAGGCGCTGCTCGACGTGGCCGGCTTCGGCGCCGCGTTCCCCGGCGTGTTCATCCGCGCTCCGGTCGTCGAGCGGGTCGGGCCCGACGTCGAGGTGCTCGCCACCCACGACGGGCGGCCCGTCCTCGTCGCGTCGGGGCCTGTGTGGGGCACGACGTTCCATCCCGAGCTGTCCGGCGACCTGCGGGTCCACGAGCGGTTCCTCCACCTGGCCACCCGATGAAGGGGGAGCGATGAGCGGTCACTCGAAGTGGCATTCCATCAAGCACAAGAAGGGCGCGGCGGACGCGGCGCGCGGGAAGCTGTTCGCGAAGCTGATCCGCCAGATCGAGGTCGCCGCCCGGGAGGGCGGCGCCGACCCCGACGCCAACCCGACGCTGCGCACCATGGTGACGAAGGCACGCGACGCGTCCGTGCCGGTCGACACGATCGATCGGGCGATCAAGCGGGGGACCGGCGAGCTCGAGGGCGTCCGCTACGAGCAGGTCACCTACGAGGGCTACGCGCCGAACGGCGTCGCCGTGCTCGTCGAGGCGCTCACCGACAACCGCAACCGGACCGGCGCCGAGATGAAGAACACGTTCTCCCGCCTCGGCGGCTCGCTCGCCGAGCCCGGCGCCGTGGCCTGGCAGTTCGAGCGCAAGGGCGTCATCACGGTCGAGGCCTCGGCGACGACCGAGGACGACCTGATGCTCGCGGCGCTCGAGGCCGGCGCCGAAGACATCGCCGACCAGGGCGACACCTTCCAGGTCACCACCGCGCCGACCGACCTGCACAAGGTCCGGGACGCGCTCGTGGCCGCGGACATCCCGGTGGCGAGCGCCGAGCAGTTCATGCTCGCCACCACGACGGTGCCGCTCACCGACCAGTCCGGCGCGAAGGCGGTGCTGCGCGTCATCGACGCGCTCGAGGAGCACGACGACGTGCAGGCCGTGAACGCTAACTTCGACATTCCCGACGACGTCCTCGAGGCGGTGATGGCATGAGACCCAAGATCGGACAGGTCGCGCCGGACTTCACGCTCCCCGGCATCGAGGACGGCGTCCGCAAGGACTTCACCCTCTCCGACTATCGGGGCCAGAAGGTGGTGCTCGCCTTCTACCCGGGGGACTTCACCCCTGGCTGAACGATGCAGCTCCGCTCGTACCGTGACGACTTCACGGCCTTCGAGCAAGCGGGCGCGGTCGTGCTCGCCATCTCACCCCAAGACGTCGACAGTCACGCCCGCTGGGCCGAGCAGGAGGGCTTCAGGTTCGCGCTCCTCGCCGACGTCGACCAGCACGTCATCGCCGAGTACGGGCTCACCGCGCCCGTGGTCGGCCTGCGCCGCTCGGTGTTCCTGCTCGACACGCACGGCGTCGTGCAGTGGCGCTACACCGGCACGATCGGCGCCATCTTCAAGCGGCCGGCGCGCCTCGGGCGCCTGCTCGCCACGATGAGCTGATGGACGTCGAGGAGGCCCGCGAGCTCATCCGGGCCAACCACCACGGGGTGCTCGCCACCCGCCGCGGCGACGGACGCCCACAGCTGTCGCCGGTCGCCGCGGCGATCGACGAGGCCGGCCGCGTCGTCGTGAGCACCCGCGAGACGGCGATGAAAGCCCGCAACCTCCGCCGCGACCCCCAGGTCTCGCTCTGCGTGTTCACCGACGCGTTCTTCGGCGCGTGGGCCCAGGTCGACGGCCGCGCCACCGTCGTCTCGCTCCCCGAGGCGATGGAGCTCCTCGTCGACTACTACCGGCGCGTCGCCGGCGAGCATCCCGACTGGGACGAGTACCGGGCGGCGATGCAGCGCGAGCGGCGGGTGGTCGTCCAGATCGAGATCGAGCGCGCCGGCCCCCAGCGCTCGGGCTGACGATTAGATTTCGGCCCGCATCCGAGGGGGACCGTGGACATCTCGATCACCGTCAACGGCGAGGCGCAGCATCACGACGTCGAGGCGCGCACGCTCCTCGTCCACTATCTCCGCGAGGCGTGCCGCCTCACCGGCACGAAGATCGGCTGCGACACCTCCTCGTGCGGCGCCTGCACGGTGCTCGTCGACGGCGAATCCGTGAAGTCCTGCACGATGCTCGCCGCCCAGGCCGACGGCCGCGCCATCACCACGATCGAGGGCCTCGCGCCCGACGGCGGCCTCCATCCCGTCCAGGCCGCGTTCCAGGCCAACCACGCGCTCCAGTGCGGCTTCTGCACTGCCGGGATGGTCATGGCGACGGTCTCGCTGCTCGACGAGCTCCCCGACCCGTCCGAGCGCGACGTCCGCCTCGGCCTCGAGGGGAACCTCTGTCGCTGCACCGGCTACCACAACATCGTCCGCGCGGTGCTCGCCGCGGCGGCGGACCGCCCGTGATCCCCGCCGCGTTCGACTACGTCCGCGCCGCCAGCGCCGACGAGGCGCTCGCCGCCCTCGCCGAGCACGGCGACGACGCCAAGCTCCTCGCCGGCGGCATGTCGCTGCTCCCACTGATGAAGCTGCGCCTCGCCACCCCGGCGGTGCTCGTCGACGTCGGGCGCCTCGCCGACCTCTCCTACATCCGCGACGCCGGCGACCACCTCGCCGTCGGCGCGCTCACCCGCCACCGCGACCTCGAGACGAGCGACCTGCTCGGCACCGCGTGCGGCGTGCTCCGGGCCGTCGCCGCCCAAGTCGGCGACAACCAGGTTCGCCACCGCGGCACGCTCGGCGGGTCACTCGCCCACGGCGACCCCGCATCCGACCTGCCCGCCGCGCTCCTCGCGCTCGACGCCACCCTCGTCGCACGCGGGCCCGCGGGGGAGCGGACCATCGCCGCCGCCGACTTCTTCGCCGGGTTCCTCGAGACCGCGCTCGCACCCGACGAGCTCCTCACCGAGATCCGCGTCCCGAAGACCGGAGCCGGAGGGTTCAACTACCAGAAGTTCAACCGGCGAGCCCAGGACTGGGCGACCGTCGGCGCTATCGCGGTCCGCAACGGCACGACACGCGTCGCGCTCGTGAACATGGGCACGACACCGCTGCGCGCCGCCGGCGTCGAGGCCGCGCTCGCCGGGGGCGCATCGATCGCCGACGCCGCCGAGCGGGCCGCCGAGGGGACCGAGCCGCCGAGCGACCTGAACGCCTCGCCCGAGTACCGCGAGCACCTCGCCCGCGTGCTCGTGCGGCGGGCGCTCACCGAGGCGCAGGGCTGAGCGTCGACGCGCCGGCGGTCGCCGCGGCCGTGCTCGCCGCGGGGCGCGGCTCGCGCCTCGGCACCCGCACCCCCAAGCCCCTGCTCCGCCTCGACGGCCGCCCGCTCGTGGACTGGGCGCTCGCCGCGCCCCGGGGCGCCGGGCTCGCGCCGGTCCTGCTCGTCGTCGGGCGGGCTCGCCGGTCGGTCGCGCGGGTCGCGCCGGCGGGGGTCGACGTCGTGACCGCCCGGCATTGGCGCCGAGGCATCGCGCACTCGCTCCACGCCGCACTCGACGCCCTCGAGCCGATGCCGGCCGCGGCGGTCTGCGTCGGACTCGCCGACCAGCCCCTCGTCGGTGCCGACGCCTACCGGCGACTCGTCGCGGCGCACGCCGACGGGGCGCGCCTCGCCGTGGCGACCTACGACGGCACCCGCGGCAACCCGGTGCTGCTCGACCGCGCCCTCTGGGACGAGGCCCGCACGCTGCACGGCGACGTCGGCGCCCGGGCGCTCATGGGTCGGCACCCCGTTGTAGAGGTCGACTGCACCGGCACCGGCGACCCGAGCGACGTCGATACGCTCGACGACCTCCACGCCGTCGAGGGAAGGACGCCATGAAGCTCGAGCACGACTTCGAGGTCGCCGCCGAGCTGCACGACGCCTGGCCGCTGCTCCTCGACCTCGAGCGCATCGCGCCCTGCATGCCCGGCGCGCAGCTCCAGGAGGTCGACGGGGACGAGTACCGCGGCATCGTGAAGGTGAAGGTCGGCCCGATCACCGCGCAGTACCGCGGCGCCGCCCGTGTGGTCGAGGCCGACGAGGCCGCCCGCAAGGTCGTGCTCCGCGCCGAGGGGCGCGACACCCGCGGACAGGGCAACGCGGCCGCCGACATCGTCGCGACCCTCACCGCCGAGGGATCGCGGACCCGGGTCCACGTCGACACCGACCTCAACGTGACGGGCAAGGTCGCCCAGTTCGGCCGCGGCGTCATGGCCGACGTCTCCGCGAAGCTCATGGACCAGTTCGTGACGTGTCTCAGCACGACGGTGCTGAGCGGCGGTGGGGGCGACCCCGCACCCGACCCGACACCATCGCCCGCCGCCCCGACGGCGGCCGCGCCGGCCGCGGCCGCGGGTGGAGGCGAGGCGCCCGCTCCGTCGACGCCGGCCGCCGCGCCGTTCACCCCGCCCTCGTCGGGACCCCGGCGCATCGACGCCCCGGAGGCCGAGGCGGTCGACCTGGTCCGCGCCGCGGGCGGTGCGGTCGCCAAACGCGTCGTCCCGCTCGTCGCCGTCGCGGTGGTCGTGGTCGGCGTCGTCGTGTGGCTCCTCGTGCGCTGATCCGCCACCTGCGGGGTCCGCGCCCGTAGCATCGAATACGTGTTCGATCCGGAGGGGCCCGTACTCGGCATCGACCCGGGGCTCTCGACCTGCGGGTACGGGGCGGTTCGCCGCCAGGGTCATGACCTCACGGCCGTGGCGTACGGGGTCGTGCGCACCTCGCCCGACGCGCCGCTGCCCGAGCGGCTCGCCACGCTCGAAGCCGACCTCGAGGCCTTCGTGCGCGAGCTGCGGCCCGCGGCGCTCGCCGTCGAGCGCATCCTCTTCCAGGCCAACGTCCGCACCGCGATCTCCGTCGGGCAGGCCAGCGGAATCGCGCTCGCCGTCGCGGCCCGGGCCGGTGTGCCGGTCACGCACTACAGCCCCAACGAGGTGAAGCTCGCGGTCGCCGGCGACGGCGCCGCGGCCAAGGTGCAGGTGCAGCAGATGACCCGCCGCCTGCTCAACCTCGCCGCCCCGCCGCCGCCCGACGCCGCCGACGCGCTCGCCCTCGCCGTCTGCGATCTGTGGCGTGCCCCGCTCCGCGACGGCCTCGCCCGCGCCGTGGCCCGGTCGCGCTCATGATCGGCTCCCTGCGCGGCACCGTGCTCGAGCACAGCCCGGCCGGGGAGGCCATCCTCGAGGTCGGCGGCGTCGGCTACCGCGTGCTCGTCCCGGCCGGGACGCCCGGCCTCGTGCCCGGCGAGCCCGCATTCCTCTTCACCCACCTGCACGTCCGCGAGGACGCGCTCATCCTCTACGGGTTCTCGACGCGCGACGCACGCGACACCTTCGAGAGCCTGCTCGGCGCGACCGGCGTGGGCCCCAAGCTCGCGCTGGCGATCGTCTCGGTGCACGGGCCCGCGGCGCTGCGCCAGCTCGTCCTCGACGGCGACGCCGACGCCCTCACGCTGGTGCCCGGCGTCGGGAAGCGGACCGCGCAGCGCCTCCTCCTCGAGCTCCAGGCGCGCCTCGAGGTCGACGCCCGCGTGCCGGACGGCGTGGGGGAGGCCCCCGCGCGCGGCCAGGTGCGCGAGGCGCTCGCCGGCCTCGGCTACGGCCCCGACGAGGTGCGCGACGCGCTCACCGGCCTGGAGGGCGACGAGTCGGCCGAGCAGCTGCTCCGGGACGCGCTCCGCCGCCTCGCGGGCGCGCGGGTCTAGGCGGCGTCGTGCGCGAGGAGCTGCTCCAGCCGGCCGCCGACCCGGTCGAGCGCGCCGAGGAGACGACGCTGCGGCCGCGCCGCCTCGCCGACTTCGTCGGCCAGCCGCGCCTCAAGGAGCACCTCGAGATCCTGCTCGGCGCGGCGCGGCAGCGACACCAAGCCGTGGACCACCTCCTCCTCGCGGGCCCACCCGGCGTCGGCAAGACGACCCTCGCGGGGATCGTCGCTGCCGAGCTCGACGTCGACCTGCGGGTCACGAGCGGGCCCGCGCTCGAGCGTGCCGGGGACGTCGCCGCCATCCTCTCGAACCTCGACGACGGCGAGGTCCTCTTCATCGACGAGATCCATCGCCTGCCCCGCGCCGTCGAGGAGGTGCTCTACCCGGCGATGGAGGACTTCGCGCTCGACATCGTGCTCGGACGCGGGCCGTCGGCCCAGTCGATCCGCCTCGACCTGCCCCGCTTCACCCTCGTCGGCGCCACGACACGCAGCGGCATGATCACCGACCCGCTCCGCGACCGCTTCGGGTTCGTCGCCCGCCTCGACTACTACGAGCCGGCCGACCTGGCGGCGATCCTCGACCGGTCCGCCTCCATCCTCGGTGTCACGCTCACCCCCGCGGCCGGCCGCGAGATCGCCAGCCGCGCCCGCGGCACCCCTCGCATCGCGAACCGGCTCCTCAAGCGGGTGCGCGACTACGCGGAGGTGCGCGCCGACGGGCAGGTCGACGAGACGATCGCCGCGGCCGCGCTCACGCTCTTCGAGATCGACGCCCTCGGCCTCGACAAGGTCGACCGGGCCATCCTCGAGACGCTCTGCGAACGCTTCGCCGGCCAGCCGGTCGGGCTCAGCACGCTCGCCGTCACCGTCGGCGAAGCACCCGACACGATCGAGGACGTCTACGAGCCCTTCCTCCTCAAGGCGGGGCTGCTCCTGCGCACCCCCCGCGGGCGGGTCGCGACGCCCTCCGCATATGTTCACCTGGGGGTCGGCGTCCCGTCCGACGTCAGCCCCAACCTGTTCGAGTCCTGACAGAGGGCCCGAACAGGCCCTCCGCTACCATCGGCGCTCCGAGCAGGACTGTTTGCCACATGGGCCTCGTCGTCGTCTACCTCGTCATCCTGGTCGCCGCGTTCTTCTTCCTCGTGGTCCGACCGCAGCGGCGCCAGATGGCCTCCCACCGGGCCCTCGTCGCCAGCCTCGACGTGGGGGACGAGATCATCACCACCGGCGGGATCCTCGGCACGATCCAGACGCTCGAGGACGACATCGTCGAGCTCGAGGTCGCGCCCGGCGTCATCCTGCGCGTCGCCCGCGCCGCGATCGCCCGGAAGGTCCCCACCGACCACGAGGCCATCGGTGACCCCGACGCGGCAGACGACGGGGACGCGGGCTGACCATGCGCCGCATGAAGGTCTACCTGGCGGCCAGCATCCTCGTCGTCATCGGCGCCGTCGTGGCGACGATCCTCTCCGGCAACGCCCCCGTCCTCGGCCTCGACCTGAAGGGCGGCATCTCGGTCACCTATCAGCCCGTCGGACACCCGAAACCCGGCGCGCTCGACGAGACCCTCAACATCATGAACAACCGGGTCAACAGCTTCGGCGTCGCCGAGCCGAGCATCAGCAAGCAGGGCAACGACATCGTCGTCGAGCTCCCCGGCGTGAAGGACCAGGCGAAGGCGCTCCGCCTCGTCGGTCGCACCGCCCAGCTGCGGTTCCGGCCGGTGCTCGCCGACATCCCGCCGCTCCCGGCCACACCGAAGGGCGCCACGACGACGACCCTGCCCCCCGCGACGGCGCGGGCGCTCAGCGCGGCCATCGCGTCGTGTGACTCGACCACGCTGAGCCCGCTCATCCAGAACGGGACCGCCCTCCCGACGACACCGCTCGAGAACGACGACCCGAAAAACTGCGTGATCCTGCCCATCCGCAACAGCAAGCAGCGCCTCCTCCTCGCGCCCGTGACGGCCAAGTCGAGCCTCGGCGTCCCCGCCGGCCTGAACGGGAGCGACGTGAGCAGCGCCACCTCGACGTTCCAGTCGGGGCAGGGCTACGCCGTCGAGGTCACCCTGAAGAGCGAGGGCCTCGCCAAGTTCAACGCCCTCGCCACCTCGTCCTACGACGCGTCGAAGCCCGGCAGCAACGCGCCCCGCGACGAGGTGGCGATCGTCCTCGACGGGCTCGTCTACTCCAACCCGGCGTTCCAGACCTCGACGTTCAACGGCCCGGTCCAGATCACCGGCAGCTTCACCCAGGGCGAGGCCTCCGACCTGGCCACCGTCATCAACTACGGCGCGCTGCCCGTGCAGCTCAACGCCATCGACGTGCAGCAGGTCTCGCCCACGCTCGGCAGCGACCAGCTCAACGCCGGCATCGCCGCCGGGATCATCGGTCTCGCCCTCGTCGCCCTCTACATGCTCCTCTACTACCGGATCCTCGGCATCGTCGTGTTCCTCGGCCTCGGCGTGAGCGGCGCGCTGCTCTACGCCATCGTCTCCGGCCTCGGCCCGTCGCTGCACCTGGCGCTCACCCTGTCCGGCGTGACCGGCATCATCGTGTCCGTCGGCATCACGGTGGACTCCTATGTCGTGTACTACGAGCGATTGAAAGACGAGGTGCGCACCGGCCGCACCGTCCGCTCCTCGGTCGACCGGGGCTTCACGCGCTCGTTCCGCACGATCGTCGCGGCCGACCTCGTCTCGCTGATCGGCGCCGGTGCCCTGTGGGCGCTCGCCATCGGCTCCGTGAAGGGCTTCGCGCTCTTCCTCGGCCTCGCGACGATCCTCGACCTCATCGTCTCCTACTTCTTCATGCACCCGCTCGTGTCGCTGCTCGCCCGCCGGCCCAACCTGGTCCGCCTGCCCGGCGTCGGCATCGCCGCCGGCCTCGACGTCCCCGCGGTCCAGGCGTGACCGACACCCTCGAGGCACCCGCGCCGGTGAAGCGGCGACGCACCACCTTCGCCGACCTCTACCACGAGCGCACCAACTTCGAGTTCATCGACCGGTCGTGGCGCTGGGCGGTGCTCTCCGGGAGCTTCATCCTCATCTCGATCATCTTCCTCGCCGTGAACGGCTTGAACCTCGGCATCGACTTCACCGGCGGGCTCTCCTACACCGTCACGGTGAAGGGCCCCGTCCCGACGGTGAACCAGGTCCGCGGCGTCCTGGGACCGGTCGGCGAAGGGGACGCACAGATCTCGCTGCAACAGAACCGCGCCACCGGGGTCCACTCGATCGTCGTCCAGACGCCCTCGGTGTCGACGGCCCAGAAGGACCGGATCGCCGCGGCCCTCGCCCGGTACGGCCCCGAGTCGGGGGTGGTCGACGTCAGCCCGACGTGGGGCTCGACGGTCACGAGCAAGGCGCTCCTCGCGCTCGGCGTCTTCTTCGTCCTGATCGCGGCGTACCTGTCGTTCCGCTTCGAGTGGCGCATGGCGCTCGCCGCGATCCTCGCCGTGATCCACGACATCTTGGTGACCGTCGGCGTCTACGCCGTGACCGGCTTCCAGGTCGTGCCCGCGACCGTGATCGCCTTCCTCACCATCCTCGGGTTCTCCCTCTACGACACCGTCGTCGTGTTCGACAAGGTGCTCGAGAACACCCCGAAGGTCGGCACCGACGAGCACGGCACCTACTCGTCGATGGCGAACCGGTCCCTCAACCAGGTGCTCATGCGCTCCCTGAACACCTCGTTCGTCGCCGTGCTGCCCGTGGCGTCGCTCGTGTTCGTCGGCAGCGGCATCTTCGGCGCGACGTCGCTGAAGGACTTCGCCCTGGCGCTCTTCGTCGGCCTCGCGACCGGGGCGTACTCCTCCATCTTCATCGCCACACCGATCCTCGCCTGGCTGAAGGAGCGCGAACCGAAGTACCGGGCGGTCCGCGAGCGCTCCCTGCAGCAGGCACGCCGCCGCCGCGACGAGCCCGCCCCCGCCGTCGTGGGCGCCGCCGTCACCCGCGCGCCCGACTCGGCGCCCGCCCCGACCCCGTCGCCCGCGGCCGTCCCCCGTGACGGACCTGCCGCGCGCCCTGCGCCGTCCGCTCCCGCGCCGCGCCCGACGGGCGTGCCGCGCCCCGCCGGGGCACCGGGCGCCGTGACACCGCGCCCGCGCCAGCAGCGCCGCCGGAAGCGCCGCTGACCCCCGGGCCCGACCGCCCGCCTGCCCGCCGGGGCAAGGAGCGGCCGTGGCGGGGCCGGGTCCTACGATGACGAGGGACATGAGCACCCTCGAGGTCCGTCCCGACCGTCCCGACCGCCGCAGCGCGCTGCCGCGCCCTTGGCGCCGCCACCAGGTCGCCGACGAGCTGGCGCCCCTCCTCGCCGTCTACCAGACCCGCCACCGGCGGGCCGACACCGCGCTGATCGAGCGCGCCTACGACGTCGCCCGCGAGGCCCACGCCGACCAGGTGCGCCGCTCCGGCGAGCCCTACGTCGAGCACCCCCTCGGGGTGGCGGTCATCCTCGCCGAGCTCGGCCTCGACGACGTCACGATCGCCGGCGCGCTCCTCCACGACTCCGTCGAGGACACGGCAGTCACGATCGACGACATCGACGCCGGGTTCGGCCCCGAGCTCGCGGCGATCGTCGACGGCGTCACCAAGCTCGACCGCCTCCAGTTCGACTCGCGGGAGGCCCAGCAGGCCGCCACCGTCCGCAAGATGCTCGTCGCGATGGCGAGCGACATCCGGGTGCTGCTCATCAAGCTCGCCGACCGGCTCCACAACATGCGCACGATCGGGTCGCTGCCCGAGGTGAAGCAGCGGCGCATCGCGCAGGAGACGCTCGACATCTACGCGCCGCTCGCGCACCGGCTCGGCATCCAGGAGCTGAAGTGGCAGCTCGAGGACCTCGCCTTCGCGGTGCTGCACCCGAAGCGGTACGCCGAGATCGAGCAGATGGTCGCCAGCCGCGCGCCGGCGCGCGAGGAGGAGCTCGAGCACGTCCTGTCCGAGCTGCGCGCCCGCCTCGCCGAGCTGCACATCGACGCGCAGGTGCAGGGCCGGCGGAAGCACCTGTGGTCGGTCTACGAGAAGATGGTCGTGAAGGGCAAGGAGTTCGACGACGTCCAGGACCTCGTCGGGGTGCGCGTCATCGTCGACTCGGTGAAGGACTGCTACGGGGCGCTCGGCTCGATCCACGCCCTGTGGGCGCCCGTGCAGGGGCGCTTCAAGGACTACATCGCCATGCCCAAGTTCAACCTCTACCAGTCGCTGCACACGACCGTCGTCGGACCGGGCGGGCGCCCGGTCGAGGTGCAGATCCGCACCAAGGAGATGCACCGCCGCGCCGAGTTCGGCATCGCCGCGCACTGGGGCTACAAGGAGCGCTCGCCCGCCGAGGACCTCGCCTGGCTCCAGCGCATGGTCGACTGGCAGCAGGACACCGACGACCCCACCTCGTTCATGGAGACGCTGAAGGTCGACCTCCACGAGGACGAGGTGTTCGTGTTCACGCCGAAGGGCAAGGTCATCACCCTCGGGTCGCGCGCCACGCCCGTCGACTTCGCCTACGCCATCCACACCGAGGTCGGGCACCGCTGCATCGGCGCCCGCGTGAACGGCCGGCTCGTCCCGCTCGACTCCGTGCTCAGCTCGGGTGACACCGCCGAGATCTTCACGAGCAAGGTCGAGGGTGCGGGGCCGAGCCTCGACTGGCTGCAGTTCGTCCACACGCCGAAGGCGACCAGCAAGATCCGCCAGTGGTTCTCCCGGGAGCGCCGCGACGAGGCGATGGACGCCGGCCGCGACGATCTCATGAAGGCGCTCCGCCAGGAGGGCCTGCCGGTCCAGAAGGTCACGGGCTCCGACGCGCTGAAGACCGTCGCCGAGGCCCTCCACTACCAGGACCTCGACGCGCTGTACGCCGCGGTGGGGGAGCACCACGTCTCGGCGCGCGCCGTCGCCCAGCGCGTCGACCGCGAGCTGCGCGGCGGCGAGGAGCAGCTGCCCGTCACCACCGCCCGCCCCCCGCGCGCCCGCCGGGCCGGCCCGCGCCCGTCGCGTCGGCGTCCACGTCGAGGGCCTCGACGACGTGATGGTGCGCCTCTCGCGCTGCTGCACGCCGGTGCCCGGCGACGAGATCATGGGCTTCGTCACCCGGGGCCGCGGCGTCTCGGTCCACCGATCCGACTGCGCGAACGCGACGGCGCTCGCCAGCCAGACCCAACGTGTCATCGACGTCGAGTGGGACAACGACGACACCGCCACGTTCCTCGTGTCGATCGAGGTCGAGGCCCTCGACCGGTCCCGCCTCCTGCGCGACGTCGCGCAGGTCCTCGCCGAGCACCACGTGAACATCCTCAACAGCACCTCCCAGACCTCACGGGACCGGGTCGCGCACCTCCGCTTCGACTTCGAGCTCGCCGACCCGAGCCATCTCGACTCGATCCTCCGCACCGTCGAGCGGGTCGACGCCGTCTACGAGGCGCACCGCATGCTCCCGGGCCGCCGCGGCGACAACTGATCGCGGGCGCGCGACGCGCCCTCGCGTACGATCACCGAATGGCCGACGGCGAGTACCGCGCGCCGGTCGGGACGCACGACGTGCTGCCCCCCGACTCCGGACGCTGGCAGACCCTCGTCGCCACGTTCGCCGAGCGGGCCGCCCGCTTCGGCTACGGGCTCGTCATCACCCCCGTCGTCGAGCACGTCGAGGTGTTCCAGCGCATCGGCGCCTCCACCGACGTCGTCGGCAAGGAGATGTACGAGCTCACCGACCGCGGCGGGCGGGCCCTCGCCCTGCGCCCCGAGGGCACTGCGCCGGTCGTGCGGGCCTTCGTGCAGCACCGCCCGGCCGTCCCTTGGAAGGTCTGGTACCTCGCACCCAACTTCCGCTACGAGCGGCCCCAGCGAGGCCGGTACCGCCAGCACTGGCAGCTCGGCGCGGAGGTGCTCGGGGTCGACGACCCCGACGTCGACGTCGAGGTGATCGCCCTCGCGCACGGCTTCTACCGCGAGGCCGGCCTGCGCGACGTCACCCTGCAGCTCAACTCGATGGGCGCGCCCGACGACCGCGCCGCGTTCGTCGCGCACCTCCGCGAGTACCTGCTGGCCCACGCCGAGGGGCTCGACCCGGCGTTCCGCGAGCGGGTCGAGACGAACCCCCTGCGGGTCCTCGACGCGAAGGACCCCGCCTGGCAAGACGTCATCGAGCGCGCCCCCCAGCTCACCGAGCACCTCGGCGCCGACGCGCGCCGCCACTTCGAGCGCGTCCAGGCCGGGCTCGACCAGCTCGGCATCGCCTACGAGCTCACGCCGCGCCTCGTCCGCGGCTTCGACTACTACACGAGCACCACCTTCGAGTTCGCGAGCACGGCGCTCGACGCCGCGCAGAACGCCATCGGCGGCGGCGGCCGCTACGACCAGCTCGCCGAGGAGATGGGCGGCCCGCCGACGCCCGGGATCGGCTTCGGGGTCGGCGTCGAGCGCCTGCTCATCGCGGCCGACGCGGAGGGCGCGCTCGTCGCGCCCGGCGCGGGCCTCGACGCCTTCGTCGTCGACGGGGTCGGTGACCTCACCGCGACCGTGCTCGTCGACGAGCTCCGCGACGCCGGCCTGCGCGCCGACCGTGCCTACGGCGGCCGGTCGGTGAAGGCGCAGTGGAAGCTCGCCGACCGCTCGGGCGCCCGCTACGGGGTGATGGTCGGGCGGGCCGAGGCCGCGCGTGGCGCCGTCGGCGTGAAGGACCTCGTGAGCGGAGAGCAGCTCGAGGTGCCCCAGGAGCAGGTCGCGGGCTGGCTGCGGACCCGCGCCGAGCCCGCACCCGAGGCGCCATGAGCACCTCGATGCGCTCCCACCGGGCGGGCGACCTGCGCCGCGTCGACGTCGGCACCGACGTGACCCTCTGCGGCTGGGTCGCGGCCCGGCGCGACCACGGCGGTGTGGTGTTCCTCGACCTGCGCGACGTCGCCGGGATCGTCCAAGTCGTCTGCGATCCGGCCCACGTCGAGGGTGCCGACCCGCACAGCCTGCGGGCCGAGTACGTCCTCCAGGTGGCGGGCCGCGTGCAGCCCCGCCCCGAGGGCACCGTCAACGCCGACCTCGCGACCGGCGAGGTCGAGGTCGCGGCCCGTCACGTCGAGATCCTCAACCGGGCCGAGCCGCCGCCGATCCCGATCAACGAGCGGGTCGAGGCCGACGAGACGCTCCGGCTGCGCTACCGCTACCTGGACCTGCGCTCCGACCGGCTCCAGCGGAACCTGCACCTGCGGGCCGGCGTGAACCGGGCGCTGCGCGGCGCACTCGACGCCGAGGGGTTCACCGAGATCGAGACACCGCTGCTCATCCCGTCGACGCCCGAGGGCGCACGCGACTTCGTCGTCCCGGCCCGCCTGCACCCCGGCTCGTTCTACGCCCTGCCCCAGAGCCCGCAGCTCTTCAAGCAGCTGCTCATGGTCGGCGGGCTCGACCGCTACTACCAGATCGCGCGCTGCCTGCGCGACGAGGACGCCCGCGCCGACCGCCAGTTCGAGTTCACCCAGCTCGACGCCGAGATGAGCTTCGCCGACGCCGACGACGTCCTCGCGGTCGTCGACCGTGCCGTCGGCGCGGCGATCGCCGCGGTGACCGGCGCGCCCGCGCCGACCCCGACCCGGCTCACGTGGCACGACGCCATGGCCCGGTACGGGACCGAGAAGCCCGACCTGCGCGTCGACCTCGAGATCGTCGACGTGACCGCGGCGCTCGCCGGGACCGAGTTCCGCGCCTTCCAGGCCGAGGCGGTCCGGGGCCTCTGCGTCCGCGGCGCCGGCGACCTCGGGCGCAGCCGCCTCGACGCGCTGATCGAGCGCGCCCAGGCGCTCGGCGCCGCCGGGCTCGTCTGGATGCGCGTCGGCGACGACGCCGCGCTCGACTCGCCGGTCCGGCGGTTCCTGTCCGACGGCGAGGCGGCGGCGCTCGTCGACGCGTTCGGGGCGCAGCCCGGCGACCTCCTGCTGCTCGTGGCGGGCGCCGCGGCGACGTGCGCGAGGGTCCTCGGGCACCTGCGCGTGGAGGTCGCGCCGCCTGCGCCCGACGCGCCGCTTGCGCCCGTGTGGGTCGTCGACTTCCCGCTCTTCGAGGGGCTCGACGACGCGGGCCGACCCGTGCCGGCGCACCACCCGTTCACCGCGCCGCACCCCGACGACCGGGGGCTGCTCGAGCGCGGCCACGGCGAGGAGCTGCTCGCCGTGCGGTCGCGCTCCTACGACTTCGTGCTGAACGGCTGGGAGCTCGCGTCCGGGAGCGTGCGCATCCACGACCCTGCGCTCCAGGCGCGGGCCCTCGAGGTGCTCGGCATCGCCGAGGAGACCGCCCAGGCGCGCTTCGGGTTCCTCCTCGACGCCTTCCGCTACGGCGCGCCGCCGCACGCCGGGTTCGGGCTCGGGATCGACCGCCTCGTCGCCGTCCTCGCCGGCGAGGACAACATCCGCGAGGTCATCGCCTTCCCGAAGACCCAGTCGGGCGCCGACCCGCTCACCGGCGCGCCGACCCCGCTCGACCCGGTGCAGCTGCGCGACCTGGGCTTGAGCCTCACGCGTCGACGCCCGCCGTAGCATTCGGCCGGTGGCCGACCTGTTCAGCAGCGCGGTCGAGGAGCGTCTCGCCCGGCGGGCGCCGCTCGCGGCCCGGTTGCGTCCCCGCACCCTCGACGAGGTCGTCGGCCAGGCCGGCCTGCTCGGCCCCGGCCGGCCGCTGCGGGCCCTGATCGAAGGGGACCGTCTCTCGTCTGTCGTCCTCTACGGGCCGCCCGGCACCGGCAAGACGACGATCGCGCGCCTCGTCGCCGGCGCGACCGACAAGGCGTTCGAGCCGCTCTCCGCGGTCAACGCCGGCGTGAAGGAGGTGCGCGAGATCGCGGCGCGTGCCAAGGCCCGGCTCGGCGAGCACGGGCAGGGCACGATCCTGTTCCTCGACGAGGTGCACCGCTTCAGCAAGACCCAACAGGACGCGCTGCTGCCCCACGTCGAGGACGGCCTGCTCGTCCTGATCGGCGCGACGACGGAGAACCCGTTCTTCTCGCTCACGGGACCGCTCCTCTCGCGCTCGACGCTCTTCCGCCTCGAGCCGCTCGACGCCGCCGCGCTCGACGAGCTCGTCGCCCGCGCCCTCGAGGACCCGCGGGGCCTCGGCGACGACCACCTGAAGCTCGACGACGACGCCCGCACCCACCTCGTGACCCGCGCCGACGGCGACGCCCGCCACGTGCTGACCTCGCTCGACGTCGCCGCCGCGCTCGCCGTGGAGGACGGCCGCCGCGACATCACGCTCGCCGACACCGAGGCGGCGATGGCGCTGCGCGCCCTGCGCTACGGCGACGACGAGCACTACGACGTCCTCTCCGCGTTCATCAAGAGCATCCGCGGCTCGGACCCCGACGCCGGCCTCTACTGGCTGGCCCACATGCTCGAGGCCGGGGAGGACGCCCGCCTCGTCGCCCGCCGGCTCGTGATCCTCGCCTCCGAGGACGTCGGCCTCGCCGACCCCCAGGGCCTCCTTGTCGCCGACGCCGCGGCGCACGCCGTCGAGTACGTCGGGCTCCCGGAGGCCCGGCTCAACCTGGCCCAGGCCGTCCTCTACCTGGCCCGGGCCCCGAAGTCGAACTCCGTGTACACCGCGCTCGAGGCGGCGACGCAGGACATCCGCGACGGCGCGCCGGCGCGGGTCCCCGTCCACCTGCGCGACGCGTTCGTACCCGGGCGCGGCGCGCCTCGGGCACGGCGAGGGCTACCGGTACCCGCACGCCGACCCGGCCGGCTGGGTCGAGCAGGCCTACCGGCCCCCCGAGGCCGAGGACCATCGCTACTACCGGGCGAGCGGCCACGGCGCGGACGTCGAGCGCCCGCCCGGCGACGACGACCACGACCGCACGGAGGAGCCGTGAGCGCCGGGGCCTGGGTCGTCGTCGGGCTCCTCGCCGCGGGGCTCGCGCTGCTCGCCCGGGACGCGTCCACCACCCGCCGACGGGCCGCCCGGCTCGCGGCGCGCGTCGACGCGCTCGAGGCCCGCGTCGGCGACGTCGACGCCGCGAGCGCACGCGCGCTCGACACCGCGCGGGACGCCGCGGCACGGGCCCGCCGCGCCGCGGGCGACGCCGAGCCGGCCGGGCCGCGCGTGGTGCTGGAACCGGTCACCGGCCCGCTCGTGAAGGCCGTCGCGCTCAGCGCCGGTGCCCGCCGCACCGTGCACCGCCTCGCCCGGGCCGCCCGCGGCCGGTCGGCGTGACCCGCCGGGCGTTCTGGCTGACGGTCGGGTTCGGCCTCGGGGTCGCGGCCGCCGCCCGCGCGCGCCGCCAGGTCGACGCGGCGGGCGGCCTCTCCGCGCGGCTCGCCGAGCGGCTGCGCCGCGACGTCACCGACGCCGTCGCCGACGGGCGGGCGGAGATGCAGGGACGCGAAGCGCGGCTGCGACGCGTGTTCGCCGCACCGAACGTCGACGGGGACGCGACCCCCGGGCAGTAGCCTGGCGTCGATGGCACCGCGTACCGCGGCGGAACTTCGGGTCGCGTTCCGCGACTTCTTCGTCGCGCGGAACCACACGCCGGTCCCGTCGGCGGGCCTCATCCCGCACGACCCGACGGTGCTGTTCACCGTGGCCGGGATGGTGCCCTTCAAGCCGTACTTCGTCGGCGACGAGACGCCCCCCTGGCCGCGGGCGGTGTCGGTCCAGAAGTGCGTGCGAGCCGGCGGCAAGCACAACGACCTCGACGACATCGGCCGCACGAACCGGCACTTCAGCTTCTTCGAGATGCTCGGCAACTTCAGCTTCGGCGACTACTTCAAGGCCGAGGCGATCCCGTGGGCGTGGGAGTTCCTCACCGAGGTGCTCGGCCTCGACCGCGAGCGCCTCTGGGTGACGGTCCACACCTCCGACGACGACGCGGCCCGGATCTGGGCGCGCGAGGTCGGGCTCCCCGCGGCGCGCATCCAACGCCTCGACGAGGACAACGTCTGGCGGATGGGCGACACCGGGCCGTGCGGGCTCTCCTCCGAGCTGTTCTGGGACCTCGGCGACGCCCACGGCGCCGACGGCGGGCCGGCCGCGGGCGACCCCGACCGGTTCATCGAGCTGTGGAACCTCGTCTTCATGCAGTTCGACCAGCGCGAGGACGGGCAGGTCCCGCTGCCCCACCCGAGCATCGACACGGGCGCCGGCCTCGAGCGCAACCTCATGGCACTCCAGGCCGTCGACTCGATCTTCGACATCGACGTGTTCGCCCCGCTCGTCCAGACCGCCGAGCGCGTCACCGGCGTCACCTACGGGCGCAAGGCGGACCTCGACGTGTCGCTGCGGATCCTCGCCGAGCACGCGCGGACCATGACGTTCCTCATCGCCGACGGGGTCGTGCCCTCGAACGAGGAGCGGGGCTACGTGCTGCGACGGATCATCCGTCGTGCCGTGCGCCACGCGTTCCTCCTCGGCGCCCAGGAGGTGGTCACGCCCGCCCTGGTCGACGCCACCGTCGGCGTCATGGGGGAGGCGTACCCGGACATCGTCACGCACCAGGACCTCATCCGCCGGACGGTGCAGCGCGAGGAGGAGCGGTTCCGCCAGACCCTCGAGCGGGGCCTCGACGTGCTCGACGACCTGCTCGGCAAGGGCAACGTCGGCGGCGACGACGCGTTCTTCCTGCACGACACGCTCGGCTTCCCGATCGACCTCACCCGCGAGATCGCCGAGGAGCGTGGCCGCCGCGTCGACGTCGGCGGATTCGAGGGCCAGATGCAGGCGCAGCGGGCGCGCGCCGCCGCGGCCCGCAAGGCCGGCACGGTTGCCACAGACACGAGCGTCTACCGCGACGTGCTCGAGACGAGCGGCCCCACCGAGTTCACCGGGCGGGTCGAGTACGAGACGCCCGACGCGGCCGTCGTCGCGCTCGTCGTCGACGACACCCAGGTCGCCGAGGTCCGCGAGGGCCGCGTCGACGTGGTGCTCGACCAGACCCCGTTCTACGCGGAGGCCGGCGGGCAGGTCGGCGACACCGGGACGATCACCGGCCCGCACGGCACGGTGCGCGTCCTCGACACGACCGCCGCGCTCCCCGGCCTCGTCGTGCACCACGGGACCGTCGAGCACGGCACCCTCGCCGTCGGTGAGACGGTCGTCGCCGCGATCGACGCCGAGCGCCGCGACCGGATCCGACGCAACCACACCGCCACCCACCTCCTCCACTGGGCCCTGCGCGAGGTGCTCGGCACCGACGTGAAGCAGGCCGGCTCCCTCGTCGCCCCCGACCGGCTGCGCTTCGACTTCAGCCATGAGCGCGCCGTCACCCCCGAGGAGCTCGACCGGGTCGAGGCGCTCGCCAACGACGAGGTGATCACCGACGCGCCCGTCCGCCACTACGAGACCACGAAGGACCACGCCGACTCGCTCGGCGCCATCGCCTTCTTCGGCGACAAGTACGGCGACCTCGTCCGCGTCCTCGAGGCGGGGGAGCACTCCCTCGAGCTGTGCGGCGGCACCCACGTGCACGCCCTCGGGTTCATCGGCCCGATCAAGATCGTGAGCGAGAGCTCCGTCGGCGCGAACCTCCGCCGCATCGAGGCCCTCACCGGCGCCGACGCGCTCCGCTACGTCCGCGACGAGGAGCACGCGCTGCGCGCCGCGGCCGGCGCGCTGCGGGTGAAGCCCGAGGAGCTCCCCGGCCGGGTCGAGCGGCTCCGCGAGGAGGTGAAGGCCCTCCAGGGCGAGCTGACCGCCCAGCGCACGAAGCAGGCCGTGGCCGACGCCGGCGCGCTCGCCGCCAGCGCCGCGGACGGCGTCGTCGTGACCCGCCGCGACGGGCTGACCACCGACGCGCTCCGCCACCTCGCCCTCGCGGTGCGTGACGCGCTCGGGGAGGGCATCGTCGGGATCGTCGGCGCCGGCCCCGACGGGACGAGCGCCTCCGTCGTCGTCGCCGTCTCGGCCGGGCTCGTCGACGCGGGCGTGTCGGCCAGCGACCTGGCCCGCGAGGCGGCCACGCGCCTCGGCGGCGGGACGAGCAAGGGCGCCGACATCGCCGTCGGTGGGGGCAAGCACCCCGACGCGCTCGAGGATGCCCAGGCCGCGCTCACCGACGCGGCCCACGCCGCACGCGCCTGACCGTCCCTTGCCCCGGGTACTCGGCGTCGACTGGGGCACGCGCCGGCTCGGACTGGCCGTCTCCGACCCGACGGGCACGCTCGCGTCGCCGCACGGGATCGTCGAGCGCGGTGACGACCCGGACGCCGACCGCCGCGCCGTCCTCGCCGCGGCACGCGCCGTCGGCGCGACGCGCATCGTCGTCGGCCTGCCCCGGTCGCTCTCCGGACGGGAGGGCGCCTCGGCCCGCGCCGCCCGGGCCGAGGCGGCGGGGCTGGCGGCCCTCGCCGGCCCCGACCTGCCCGTCGAGCTCCACGACGAGCGGTTCTCCACCCGCACGGCCCGGGCGGCCCGCGCCACCCGGCGGCGCACGGCCCGCCGCGCCCCCCTCGACGACGCCGCGGCCGCCGTCATGCTCCAGTCCTACCTAGAGTCTCGGCGGTGACCGAGCACGTCGAGGGGCCCGGCCCGGGAGGCCCGGCTGCGTCCCGCCCCGAATCGAGCCGATCGTCGGAGCCCGGCGCGGGCCTGACCCGACGCGAGCGCCGCGAGGCGCGCGAGGCAGAGGCGAAGGCGAAGCCCACGAAGAGCTCGCGTGGCGCGGGCCGCGCCGCGAACCAGGCGGACGCGCCCGCCCCCGCGCCGCCTCCCGAGAAGCCGGCCCGCCCGAGCCGCGCCGACAAGCGCGCCGCGCGCGCCGCGACGACGGCACCTCCCCGGCCGGCCTGGGTCGACGCGACGACCGAGGAGAACCCGATCGTCGAGGCCGGCGGGAACGGCCACGGCCTCGCCCGGCCGAGCAGCGGCGCGGCGCGGGCCGCCCGCCGCAGCGTCGCCGTCGCGGTCGTGATCGGCGTGCTCACCGTCCCGCTGCTCATCGTCGCGATCATCACGGTCGGGCCGAACCTCGTGTCGAGCGCCCCGACGCCGCCGTCGACGGCCAAGCCGGTGGGCGGCGGCCAGGTCCAGCTGCTGCTGCGACCGGGCCTCACCGTCAACGGGATCGCCGAGGTGGTGGCCACGCTGCCCGGCCACACCGCGGCCGGGTTCCTCCGGGTGGCGAACTCCGGCCTGATCCGCTCGTCGTACGAGCCGGCGACCACGAGCTCCCTCGAGGGCTTGCTGTTCCCCGACACCTATTTCGTGCTGCCGACCGAGAGCGACGCCTCGATCGTCCATCGTCTCGTCGTCCGCTTCGACCAGATCGGCGACGGGATCGGGCTTGGCAGCACCACCGCGGTGACGCCCTACCAGACGGTCATCATCGCCTCCCTGATCGAAGAGGAGGTGAAGGTCCCCACCGACGCCCCGCTCGTCGCCGCCGTCATCTACAACCGCCTGAAGATGGGGATGCCCCTCCAGATCGACGCCACCCTCTGCTACGTGAAGGGCGGCTGCCCGCCGGTGCCGACGAACGCTGACAAGCAGCGCGTCTCGCCGTACAACACCTACAAGGTGTCGGGGCTGCCGCCCACGCCGATCGCCAGCGTCACCCAGGCGTCGCTGCAGGCCGCGATGGCACCCGCGAGCGTGCCCTACCTCTATTACGTGATCTCGGACGCGAGCGGGAAGCTGGCGTTCTCCACGACGCTCGCCGGGCAGAACCACAACATCGCGATCGCCCACCAGAAGGGTCTTTTGTGACGCTGCCCCCCAGCGGGCAGACCATCGTCGCGGGGATCATCGGCCAGCCGGTCCGGCACTCGCTGTCGCCGGCGATCCACAACGCGGCGTACGCCGCGCTCGGCCTCGACTGGGTGTACGTCGTGTTCCCGGTGGCGCCGGGCCGGGTGCGGGACGCGCTCGTCGGCCTGCAGGCCGCCGGCGTGGCCGGCTGCAACGTGACGATGCCGCACAAGACGGAGGCGGCGCGCGCCTGCGACGACCTCACCCCCGCCGCCGCCGCGCTCGACGCGGCGAACACCGTCGTGCTCGGGGAGGCCGCACGGCTCGGCGATTCGACCGACGGCGACGGGTTCGTCGACGCGGCGCGGGAAGCCGGTGTCGACCTCGCGGCCCACGTCCTCGTCCTGGGGGCGGGCGGCGCGGCGCGCGCGATCGTCCACGCGCTCGGGACCGTCGGGAGCCACGTGACCGTCGCGGCCCGCCGGCCCGAGGCCGCCGCGACCGCGGCCGCGCTCGCGCCCTCGGCGACCACCGTGGCGTTCGACGCGCTCGACGCCGCCGCCGCGGCGAGCGACGTCGTCGTGAACGCGACGCCGCTCGGGATGTGCGGCGAGGCCCCGCCCTTCGACGCCGAGCGTCTCCACGCCGGGCAGGTCGTGATCGACACGGTGTACGCGCCCCCCGAGACCCCGCTGCTCGCCGCCGCGGCCGCCCACGGGGCGCGGGCGCTGAACGGCCTCGGGATGCTCGTCCACCAGGCCGCCCGGTCGTTCACCCGCTTCACGGGCCAGCCCGCGCCACTCGACGCGATGCGCGCCGCCCTGACGCCGTGACGGCGGCGCTCATCGCCGGGTGCGCAGTGGTGGGCGCGCTCGTCGCCGTCTGGCTCCCGGTCGACGTCGTGCCGAGCGAGGACGGCCGCACCGTCGCCGCGGGCCCGTCGGCGATCCCGGCGACCGTGCTCGGAAGCGGGTGGGGCCGCCTGATGATGCTCACCACGGCAGGGCTCTGGGCCGGCCTCGCGGCCCGTTTCGGCGCGGTGTGGCAGCTGCCCGCTGATCTCGTCGTCGCCGCCGGGCTCGTCGCGCTGACCGTCGTCGACCTCCGCCACCAGCTGCTGCCGCGGCGCATCGTGCTCCCGCTCGGCGCGGTGGCGCTTGCGCTCTTCGGGCTCGCCGCCGTGGCGACCGGCGCGGGCGACGCGCTCACCCGTGCCGTCCTGAGCGCCGTCGCCGCGTTCGTCGTGTTCGCCGTCCTCCGGCTCGTGAACCCGGCCGCGCTCGGCGGCGGGGACGTGACCCTCGCCGCGGTCCTGGGCCTCACGCTCGGCTGGCAGTCGGTCGACGCGGTGCTCGCCGGCCTCGGCCTCGGCGCCGTCCTCGCTGCCGCGTTCGCGCTCGCCGGGCTCGCGACACATCGGCTCGGCCGCGACACGCCGCTCTCGTACGGACCGTTCCTCGCCGCTGGCACGCTCGTCGTGCTCCTCGCCGCGCCGAGCGGCCACCTGCTCGGCTGAAGCATCCGGGGACGCCGGTGACCCCCCGGTATCCTGGGGTCTCGCCCACCGTCGAGCGCCGCATCGGGCGCTCGTCCGAAGGAGTTCCGGGTGCTGCGCTTCCTGACCGCGGGGGAGTCCCACGGGCCCGCCCTCGTGGTCATCGTCGAAGGGCTGCCCGCCGGGCTGCCGATCACCGTCGAGGAGGTCGGCGCCGAGCTCGCCCGTCGCCGGCTCGGCTTCGGGCGCGGGCCCCGGATGCGCTTCGAGCAGGACGAGCTCGAGTTCCTCGGCGGCGTCCGCCACGGCCGCACCCTCGGCTCCCCGGTCGCGATCGTCATCCGCAACACCGAGTGGCCGAAGTGGCAGGAGGAGATGTCGCCCGCCCCCGGCCGCACCGAGCAGCCGCTCCACCAGCCGCGGCCCGGGCACGCCGATCTCGTCGGCATGCAGAAGTACGGCTTCGACGACGCGCGCGACGTCCTCGAGCGCGCCAGCGCCCGGGAGACGGCCGCGCGGGTCGCCGCCGGCGCGCTCGCCAAGGCGCTCCTCGGGCGTCTCGGCGTGCAGGTGCTGAGCCACGTCGTCGCGCTCGGTCCCGTGCGCGCCGCGGCCGAGCGCCGGCCCAAGCCCGCCGACCTCGACACCGTCGACGCCTCGCCGGTGCGGTGCTTCGACCCGGATGCCGAGGCGGCGATGATCGCCGAGGTCGAGGCGGCCGCCGCGGCCGGTGACTCCCTCGGGGGTGTCGTCGAGATCCTCGGCTACGGCGTCCCCGCCGGGCTCGGCTCCCACGTCCACTGGGACCGTCGCATCGACGGGCTGCTCGCCCAGGCGCTCATGAGCATCCAGGCGATGAAGGCCGTCGAGCTCGGCGACGGGTTCGTCACCGCGACGCGGCGCGGCAGCGAGGCCCACGACGAGATCCTCTGGGACGAAGGTGCCCGCGCCTACCAGCGGGGGAGCACCCGCGCCGGCGGCACCGAGGGCGGCATGACGACCGGCGACCTGCTCGTCGCCCGGGTGGCGATGAAGCCGCTGTCCACGCTGAACCGCCCGGTGCTGCGCACCGTCGACGTCGCCACGAAGGAAGCGACGGTGTCGTTCAAGGAACGCACGGATGTCACCGCGGTCCCGGCGTCGGGGGTGGTCGCCGAGACGATGGTGGCGCTCGTGCTGGCGGGGGAGGCGCTCCGCAAGTTCGGCGGCGACTCGGTGGCGGAGGTCGTGCGCAACCACGATGCCTTCGTCGCCGGGCTGGCGTGAGCGGCGCCCCGCCGCGCCACCTCGTCCTCGTCGGACTCATGGGTGCCGGCAAGACGACGGTCGGCGTCGGCTGCGCCACGCGGCTGGCGCGCCCGTTCGTCGACACCGACGACCTCGTCGAGGTCCTCGCCGGCCGCACCGTCGCCGAGCTCTTCGCCGCAGGGGAGCACGCCTTCCGCGACGTCGAGCGACAGGCGGTCGCCGACGCCAGCGCGTCCCCCACGCCGCTCGTGATCGCCTGCGGCGGGGGCGCGGTGCTCGACGCCGACAACCGGACCGCGCTGCGTGCCACGGGCTTCGTGGTGTGGCTGCGCGCCGCCCCGGCCGTGCTCGCCGACCGGGTGCGTGACGACGCGGTCGACCGGCCGCTGCTCGCCGACGGCCCGCTGCCGACGCTCGTGCGCCTCGCCGAGAGCCGCGACGCCGCCTACCGGGCCGTCGCCGACGCCGAGGTGAGCACCGAGGAGCGCACGCCCGACGCGGTCGCGGACACGGTGGTGGAGGAGTACGCCCGATGCGTCGCGTGACCGTCGCGCTCACGCCGCCCTACGACGTGCTCGTCGGCCCGGGCGCGCTCGCGGACGTCGACGACGCGCTCGGTGAGCGGCGTCAGGTGGCGGTCGTCAGCCAGGCCGCGGTCGCGGACGCCTACGCGGCCGTCGCCCTCGCGGCCCTGCGCGGCGGGGGCCGCGAGGCGGAGTGCTTCACGATCCCCGACGGCGAGGCGGCGAAGACGCTCGGCACGGTCGAGGGCCTCTGCCGCGAGCTCGCCGTCTGGGGGCTGCGCCGGGGCGACGCCGTCGTCGCGCTCGGCGGCGGCGTGGTCGGCGACACGGTCGGCCTCGCCGCCGCGCTCTACCACCGGGGTGTCGCGGTCGTGCAGGCTCCCACCACGCTCCTCGCGATGGTCGACGCCGCCATCGGCGGCAAGACGGCCGTGAACCTCCCCGAGGGCAAGAACCTCGTCGGCGCCTTCCACCAGCCCCTCGCCGTCGTCGCCGACATCGACACGCTCGCCTCGCTCCCGGCCGCCGACTACCGGTCCGGCCTCGGCGAGGTCGCGAAGTACGCGCTGCTCCCCGAGGGCGGCGCCGTCGCCGGCCTCCTCGACGCGCACGCGGCCGCGGTGCGTGACCGCGACCCGACGGTGCTGACCGAGCTCGTCGCGGCCTCCGCCGAGGTGAAGGCCGCAATCGTCGCGTCGGACCCCGAGGAGCGCACGGGTGCACGGGCGAGCCTGAACTACGGGCACACCCTCGCGCACGCGCTCGAGACCACCGCCGGGTACTCGCTGACGCACGGCGAGGCGGTCGCGGTCGGTCTCGTGTTCGCGGTCACGCTCGCGTCGGTGCTCGAGCGCGTGCGGGCCGACGCCGCCACCCAGGTCGTCACGCGGCTCGACGGGTTGGGCCTCCCGACCCGGGTGCCGACCGGGGCCCGCGTCGACGAGCTGCTCGCCGTGATGGGGCGGGACAAGAAGGCGCGTGCCGGACTCACGTTCGTGCTCCCCGGTCCGGACGGGATGACGCTCGTGGACGACCCACCCCGCGTCGCCATCGAGCAGGCCCTGCACGCGGTCGGCGTGGAAGGCTGACCCCGTGGCCACGATCCTGCTCCTCTCGGGCCCGAACCTGAACCTGTTCGGGCAGCGCGACCCCGCGGTGTACGGGACGGCCACCCTCGCCGAGTGCGTCGCGGACGCGGGCGCCGTCGCGAGCGCCCACGGCCACGAGCTCGAGCACCTCCAGTCGAACCACGAAGGCGACCTCGTCGACGCCGTCCAGGGCGCCCGTGGACGCTGCGCCGCGCTGATCATCAACCCCGGCGCGCTCGGCCACTACTCGTACGCGCTCGCCGACGCGCTCGCCGCCTACGACGGGGTGGCGGTCGAGCTCCACGTCTCGAACCCGTCCGCACGCGAGGAGTGGCGGCGCCTCTCGGTCGTCGCGCCGGTCGTCACCGGCACCGTGGCCGGGTTCGGCCGCACCGGCTACCGGCTCGCCGCCGAGGCCGCGGTCGCCGTGCTCGCCGACCGCGGAGGGTCGCCATGACCTCGCTCCCGCCGATGGACGTCGCCGGGCGGGCCCCGCGGCTGCGGGCCCACTTCGCCGACGCGGGCATCGACGCGCTGCTCGTCACCCGGCTCCCGAACGTCCGCTACCTCACCGGCTTCAGCGGCTCCGCGGCGACGCTCCTCGTCACCCCGGACGCGATGCTCGTCGTCACCGACGGCCGCTACCGCACCCAGATGGGCGAGCAGCTCGCCGCGGCCGGCATCGACGCGACCGTCGAGGTCGGGGCGACCCTCGCCGAGCAGCACGCCGCCCTCGCCCGCGCCGCCGGCGGCGGCGAGCGCCTCGGCCTCGAGGCCCACGGGATCACCTGGGCGGAGCAGCGAACCCTCGCCCAGGTGATGTCCTCGACGCTCGTCGCGACCGAGCAGCTCGTGGAATCACAGCGCCTCGTGAAGGACGACGGGGAGGTCGCCCGCATCCGGGCCGCGTGCGCGATCGGCGACGACGCGCTCGCCGAGCTGCTCCCGACGCTCGGCGACGGGGCGACCGAAGCCGACGTCGGCGTCGCGCTCGAGCACGCCATGCGCCGGCGCGGCGCGGCGGCGATGAGCTTCGACCCGATCGTGGCGAGCGGGCCGAACGCGGCGAAGCCCCACCACCGGCCGAGCGAGCGGCGCATCGGCCACGGCGAGCTCGTCGTGCTCGACTTCGGCTGCGTCGTCGACGGCTACTGCTCCGACATCACCCGCACCGTGTCCGTCGGCGACCCGGGCCCCGACGCCCGACGCCTCTGGGACCTCGTCGCGGCGAGCCAGGCCGCCGGGCGCGACGCGGTCGCGCCCGGCGTGGCGTGCGCCGACGTGGACCGGGCGAGCCGCGACGTCATCGACGCCGCCGGGCTCGGCGACGCGTTCGTGCACGGCACCGGGCACGGCGTCGGCCTCGAGATCCACGAGGCGCCGCGGGTCGCGCGCACGGCCTCTGGTACCCTGGACGTTCACACGGTCGTGACCGTCGAGCCCGGGGTCTACCTCCCGGGTGTCGGTGGTGTCCGGATCGAGGACACCGTCGTCGTCACCGAGGACGGCGCCGTGCCGCTCACCGAGGCCCCGAAGTCCCTCGTCGTCGCGCCGCACTAGAGGATCACGTGAGCGTCTCCACGAACGACCTGAAGAACGGCATGGCGCTGAACCTGCCCGACGGCCTCATGACCGTCGTCGAGTTCCAGCACGTGAAGCCCGGCAAGGGCGGCGCCTTCGTCCGCACGAAGCTGAAGAACTTCCGCACGGGCGCCGTGCTCGAGCGCACCTTCCGCGCCGACGAGAAGGTGCCGCTCGCCGTCATCGACAAGCGCGAGATGCAGTACCTGTACGGCGAAGGCGACGCGTTCGTGTTCATGGACACCGACGACTACGAGCAGCTCCACGTCGAGTCGGGCGTGGTCGGCCAGGCGGCGCAGTACCTGAAGGAGGGCGACACCGCGGTGCTCCCCACCTACAACGGGCAGGTGCTCGGTGTCGAGCTGCCCGCCGCGGTCGAGCTCACCGTCGCCGACACCGAGCCGGGCGTCCAAGGCGACCGCGTGTCGGGCGCCCGCAAGTCCGCCACCCTCCAGACCGGCCTCGTCGTCCAGGTGCCGCTGTTCGTCGAGCCGGGCGAAGCGGTGAAGGTCGACACCCGCACCGGGGAGTACCTCGCCCGGGCCTGAGACCCGGCCGAACGATGGCGACCCGACGCGAGGCACGGGAGCGAGCACTGGCGCTCTGCTACGAGCTCGAAACCAAAGGTGGGTCGCCCGACACGATCCTCGACGCGCTGCCCGCGCCACCCGACGCGTACACGGTGACCCTCGTGCGCGGCGTCGGCGACCACCGTGCCGAGCTCGACGCGTGGCTCGGCACCTACTCGGAGCGCTGGGCGGTCGAGCGGATGCCGGCCGTCGACCGCGCCGTGCTGCGCATCGGCTCCTACGAGCTCGGCTGGGAGCGCGAGCTCCCCGTCGGCGTCGTCATCGACGAGGCCGTCGAGCTCGCCCAGCAGTACTCCACCGCCGACTCGGGCCGCTTCGTGCACGCCCTCCTCGCCCGCATCGCCGACGAGGTGCGCACGTGAGCACCGCGCCGCCGGCCCCACCCGCGCCCCTCGAGGTCCAAGAGCCCGACCAGGAAGAGGTCGTCGTCACCGACCGGCCCTGGCTCGTCATCGTCTGGAACGACCCCGTGAACCTCATGTCCTACGTCGTGTTCGTGTTCCAGAAGCTCTTCGGCTACTCGAAGGACAAGGCGACCCGCCTCATGCTCCAGGTCCACCACGACGGCAAGGCCGTCGTCTCCGACGGCAACCGCGAGAAGGCCGAAGCCGACGTCGCGCGCCTCCACGCCCACGGCCTCTGGGCCACGATGGAGCACCCGTCCTGATGGCCCGCCGCTTCGCCCGCCGGCGCGACGGGCACGTCGACGCCACGTTCGAGCGTGCCGAGCTCGACCTCCTCCAGGGCCTCCCCGAGCAGCTGCGCACCCTCTACGGCGCCGACGACGAGGACCCGGCCCGGGCGCGCCTCTTCCCCCGCGCGTACCTCGACCCGACCGAGGAGCAGGCCGAGTCCGAGTGGCAGGCGCTCGTCCACCCGGGTCTGATGGAGGCCCGCCTCGACGCCCTCACCACGCTCGAGACGACGATCGCGGCGGCCGAGCCGACGAAGCGTGACCGCCTCGTCGTCCGTCTCAGCGTGGAGCAGGCGAACGCCTGGTTGAGCGTCCTCAACGACGCGCGCCTCGCGCTCGGCTCGCGCCTCGGCGTCACCGACGACACCGACCTCGCGACGCTCGACCCGTCCGACCCGAACGCGCCGACCCTCGCGGCGTACGGATGGCTCACGTACCTCGAGGGCGAGCTCGTCGACACGCTCCTCGCAGACCTGCCCGACTAGGTTTCCGGCCGCTCGCAGGAGGAGGCCCGATGGCGTACCTGGACGGCAAGACGATCGCGGTGACCGGCGCGGGCCGGGGCATCGGGCGCGCCGTCGCCCTGGCGTGCGCCGCCGCGGGCGCCAACGTCGTCGTGAACGACTACGGCGTGAGCATCGACGGCGCCGACCCCGACAGCGAGATCGCCAACGCCGTCGTCGCCGAGATCACCGCCGCCGGCGGGCAGGCCACCGCCGTCGCCGACTCGGTCACCACCATGGCCGGCGGGGCGCGCATCGTCCAGACCGCCGTCGACACCTACGGGCGCATCGACGGCGTGGTGTGCGTCGCCGGCATCCTGCGCGAGCGGATGCTGTTCAACATGGCCGAGGACGAGTGGGACCCGGTCATCGAGACCCACCTCAAGGGCACCTTCACCGTCTTTCGGGCCGCGGCGCCGGTCATGCGCGCGCAGAAGTCCGGCACGCTCATCGGGTTCACGTCGGGCGCGTTCGCCGGCAGCGTCGCCCAGGCCAACTACAGCGCGGCGAAGGGCGGCATCGTCTCGCTCGTCCGCAGCGCGGCGCTCGGCATGCACAAGTACGGCGTGACCGCGAACGTCATCGCGCCCGTCGCCAAGAGCCGCATGTCCGGCAACGTCCCCTTCGGCCTCGAGATGGGCGAGCCCGAAGACGTCGCGCCGATGGTCGCGTTCCTCCTCGGCGACGCCGCCCGCCACGTCACCGGCCAGGTCTACACGGCGAACGGCCCGACGATCGCGGTCTGGAACCAGCCCGCCGAGGTGCGCTCGATGCGCACCGACGGCCGCTGGACGCCCGAGGAGATCGCGGCCCGCTTCGACGAGGTCGGCCAGGAGCGCATGCCCATGCTCGACCGCCTCGAGGCGATGGCCCAGGCCGCGGCGTCCGGCGACAAGCCCAACCAGTAGCGCGCGTCCCCGGGCCCGCCGGCGGCGGGCCCGACCGACGAGGCGGCCGTGGCCACCGTCTCCCGGGCGGACACACCCAGGAGCCGCGATGGACACCAGCCCCGAGCCCCGCCCCGCGGCGCGGGCCGCCCTCGACGTCTTCCTCGGCGAGTGGAGCGTCGAGGCGCGGTTCGCGGACGCCCCGCCGACCGGCCCGGCGGGTCGCGCCGTGTTCGCGTGGGATCTCGGCGGTCAGTTCCTCGTGCAGCGCGTCGAGATCCCGGACCCGGCGGCGCCCGCCAGCCAGTGGATCGTCGCGACCGACGACGACGGCCCGACCTACACCGCGCACTACTTCGACTCGCGAGGCGTCGTGCGCGTCTACCGGATGACGTTCACCGACGGCATCTGGACCCTGCAGCGCGACACCGCCGACTTCTCCCCGCTGCCGTTCGCGCAGCGATTTCGGGGCACGTTCAGCGACGACGCCACCACGATCCACGCCCGCTGGGAGCTCGCCGAGGACGGTCGGACCTGGCGACCGGACTTCGACCTCACCTACACGAGACTCGCCTGAGCGACCCGCCGCCCGGATCCGGCCGGTCGGTGGGCATCGGTTCGCCGGAATCGTCCGGCGGCCCTGCTATACAGGACACAGCCGTGAAGGGGGTCCCGTGAGGCCCCTACGGAGGAGCGAGCATGAGCGCGCCTGGCGCCGCCGAGCCAGACGAGTCTGCGGCCACCCGCGAGGGTGGCCGTTTCGTGTTCCGGGCCGACGTGTTCGACGCCGACGACCTGCGGCGAGCCCACACGCGCATCGCGCACGAGATCGTGGAGCGCAACCACGGCGCGGCCGGGCTCGTGCTCGTCGGCCTCTACACGCGTGGCGTGGCCATCGCCCAGCGGCTCGCTGTGGCGATCGAGTCCTTTGAGGGCGTCGCGATCCCCGTCGGGGCGCTCGACGTCGCGTTCTACCGCGACGACATCGGGCTGCGGCCCGTCTCGCCGCTCGGCCCCACCGAGGTGCCCGTCGACGTGACCGGCCGCACCGTCGTGCTGGTCGACGACGTGCTCTTCACCGGCCGGACGGTGCGCGCCGCGCTCGACGCCATCACCGAGCTCGGGCGCCCCCTTGCCGTGCAGGTCGCGGTGCTCGTGGACCGCGGCCACCGGGAGCTGCCGATCCGCGCCGACTTCGTCGGGAAGAACCTGCCGACGAAGCGGGCCGAGGACGTGCAGGTCCGCCTCGCCGAGGTGGACGGGGGCGCCGACAGCATCGAGCTCTGGGGGCCGGCCAGCGCGGAGGAAGGGGGACGCTGATGCACGATCTGCTGTCCGTCGACGACCTGGGACGCGACGGCATCGAGGAGCTGCTCAACCTCGGCGAGTCGTTCCTCGAGGTCACGCGCCGCGACATCCCGAAGGTGCCGGCGCTGCGCGGCAAGACGGTGGTGTCGCTGTTCTACGAGGACTCGACCCGCACGCGGCTGTCGTTCGAGACCGCCGCGAAGCGCCTGTCGGCCGACACGATGGCCTTCGGGGTGAGCGGCTCGGCGGTCGCGAAGGGCGAGAGCCTCCGCGACACCGTGCAGACCATCGAGGCGATGGGAGTCGACGCGATCGTGGTGCGCCACGGCGGGGCGGGTGCCCCGCACCGGGTGGCCGGCTGGGTCGACGCGGCGGTGATCAACGCCGGCGACGGCTGCCACGAGCACCCGACCCAGGCGCTGCTCGACGCGCTGACGCTGCGCCGCCACCGCGGCACCGGCCTCGACGGCGCGCGGGTCGCGATCGTCGGGGACGTCCGCCACTCCCGGGTGGCACGCAGCACGACGAAGGCGTTCGCCGCGCTCGGCGCCACCGTGACCCTCGTCGGGCCGCCGACGCTGCTGCCCGAGTCGATGACCGGCTGGCCGGCGACGACGTGCGGCGACCTGGACGGGCTGCTCCCGACCCTCGACGTCATCTACCTGCTGCGCATCCAGCACGAGCGCCAGGACGCGATGCGGTTCCCGTCGCTGCGCGAGTACACGACCCGCTACGGCCTCACCGTCGAGCGGGCGGCCCGCCTCAAGCCCGACACGCTCATCATGCACCCCGGCCCGATGAACCGCGGCGTCGAGATCGCGGCCGCGGTCGCCGAGGGCCCTGCCTCGGTGATCACCGAGCAGGTGGCGAACGGCGTCGCCGTCCGCATGGCCGTCCTGTACGAGCTGCTCGGCTCGGGAGCGCCGGTTGCCTGACTCACTGCTCGTGCGCGGCGGTCGCGTCGTCGACGCGACCGGTGAGCGGACCGCCGACGTCCGTGTCGAGGACGGCGTCGTGACCGCCGTCGGGTCGGGACTCGACGCCGACCGCATCCTCGACGCGCACGGCTGCGTCGTCGCGCCCGGCCTCGTCGACCTGCACACGCACCTGCGCGAGCCCGGCCACGAGGAAGCCGAGACGATCGAGACGGGCGCGCGCGCCGCCGCGCTCGGCGGCTACACCGCGCTCGTCGCCATGCCCAACACCGAGCCGCCCCTCGACGACCCGGCCGTCGTCGCGTCCGTCCTCGGCGCCGGCGCGAAGTCGGTGTGCGACGTGCACGCCGCCGGCTGCATCACGAAGGGCCGGGCCGGCACCGCGCTCGCCCCGATGGGGGAGCTCCACGCGCTCGGCGTGCGCCTCTTCACCGACGACGGGGCCTGCGTCGAGTCGGCCGGGATGATGCGCCGGGCCCTCGAGTACGCCCAGTCGCTGCCGGGGGCCGTCATCGGCCAGCACGCCGAGGACCCGAGCCTCTGCGGTGGCGGGCACATGCACGAGGGGGAGTGGTCGAGCCGCCTCGGGATCGCCGGCCGGCCCGCGGTCGCCGAATCGTCGGTCGTCGCCCGCGACTGCCTGCTCGTCGCGCTGACCGGGACACCCCTGCACGTCCTCCACGTCTCGACCGCCGCGGCCATCGAGCTCCTCCGCGACGCGAAGCAGCGGGGCCTGCCCGTCACCGCCGAGGTCGCACCGCACCACTTCACCCTCACCGACGCGGCGTGCGCGTCGTTCGACCCGGCCTTCAAGGTGCACCCACCGCTGCGATCCGCCGACGACGTCGAGGCGGTGAAGCGCCGGCCTGGCCGACGGGACCATCGACGCGATCGCCACCGACCACGCCCCCCACGCCCTCGAGACGAAGGAGCGCAGCTTCGAGGAGGCGCCCCCCGGGATGCTCGGCCTCGAGACGGCGCTCGCGCTCACCCTGACCGAGCTCGTCGCGCCGGGCGTGCTCGGCCTCGCCGACGCGCTCGCGCTGCTCTCCTGGCGCCCGGCCGCCGTCCTCGGGCTCACCGAGCACGGCGGCCCCGTCGCGCCGGGACGACCCGCGCATCTCGCGGTGATCGACCCCGACGCGACCTGGACGGTGGACCCGGCCCGGCTCGCGAGCCGGTCGCGCAACACGCCGTACACCGGGCGGACCCTCACCGGACGGGTCCGCCACACCATCCTCGCCGGCGAGCCCGTCGTCGTGGACGGGGAGGCGCAGCGGTGAGCGCCGAGGGCGTGCTCGTCCTCGCCGACGGTGCCACCTTCGAAGGCGAGCTCGTGGGCGCGCCGCCCGCCGACGGCGTCGCCGCCGGCGAGGTCGTGTTCAACACCGCGCTGTCGGGCTACCAGGAGATCCTCACCGACCCGTCCTACGCGGGCCAGATCATCACGTTCACGTACCCCCACATCGGGAACTACGGCGTGAACGAGGACGACGCCGAGAGCCGACGCCCGTTCTGTCGAGGCGTGGTGGTGCGCGAGCTCACCGACCGGCCCTCGAGCTGGCGCGCGACCGACGGGCTCGGCCCGTACCTGACGGCACGCGGCGTCGCCGGCATCGCCGGGATCGACACGCGGCGCCTCACCCGCCACCTCCGCGACGCCGGCGCGCTCCCCGGCGCGTTCGGCGCCGACGAGACGCGGGCGCGCGCCGCGGCCCGGGCCGCGACGGGCACCGACGGCCTCGACCTCGTGGCCGAGGTCACCGTCGCCACGCCCTACACGGTGGGCGACGACGACGCGCCGTTCCGGGTCGTCGCCTACGACTACGGGATCAAGACGACGCTGCTGCGCCACCTCGTCGGCGCCGGGTGCCGCGTCGAGGTCGTGCCGGCGACGACGCCCGCCGCCGACACCCTGGCCCGTGCGCCCGACGGGGTGTTCCTCTCGAACGGACCCGGGGATCCCGCCGGCGTCGTCGGCGCGGTCCCGATCGTCGAGGCGCTCCTCGGCGCCGTCCCGATCTTCGGGATCTGCCTCGGCCACCAGATCCTCGGGCGCGCCGTCGGCGCCGGGACCCGCAAGCTCGCGTTCGGCCACCACGGCGCGAACCACCCGGTGCGCCACGAGACGACCGGCAAGGTCGAGATCACCAGCCAGAACCACAACTACGCGGTCGAGCTCGACGCCGACGGTGCGACGCACCGCACCCATGTGAACCTCAACGACGGGGTGTGCGAAGGCCTCACCGTCCCCGCGGCCCGCGCCTTCTCGGTCCAGTACCACCCCGAGGCGGGCCCGGGCCCCCACGACGCCGCCTATCTCTTCGACGAGTTCACGGCCGTGATGGCCGGGGCACGGTAGGCATGCCCCGGCGCGACGACCTGCACACGATCCTGCTGCTCGGCAGCGGGCCGATCGTGATCGGCCAGGCCTGCGAGTTCGACTACTCGGGCACCCAGGCCTGCCGGGTGCTGCGCGCCGACGGCTACCGCGTCGTGCTCGTCAACTCGAACCCGGCGACGATCATGACCGACCCCGAGTTCGCGGACGCGACCTACATCGAGCCGCTCGACGTCGAGACGGTCGAGCAGGTGATCGCCGCCGAGCGACCCGACGCGCTGCTCCCGACCCTCGGCGGCCAGACCGCCCTGAACCTCGCCGTCGGGCTCGCCGACGCCGGCGTCCTCGAGCGCTACGGCGTCACCCTCATCGGGGCGAACGTCGAGGCCATCCACACCGCCGAGGACCGGTCGCGCTTCAAGGCCGCGATGCAAGAGATCGGCCTCGGCGTGCCCCGCTCCGGCCTCGCGTACGGCGTCGAGGAGGCGGTCACCGTCGCGTCCGACGTCGGCTACCCGGTCGTCGTGCGCCCGTCCTTCATCCTCGGCGGCGGCGGCACCGGGTTCGCGGTCGACGACGACACGATGCGCGAGATCGCCGAGCGGGGCCTCGCGGCCAGCCCGGTGGGGGAGATCCTCGTCGAGCGGTCGGTGCGGGGCTGGAAGGAGTTCGAGCTCGAGGTGATGCGCGACCAGGCGGACAACGCCGTCGTGGTGTGCTCCATCGAGAACCTCGACCCGATGGGGGTGCACACCGGCGACTCGATCACCGTCGCGCCGGCCCAGACCCTCACCGACGTCGAGTACCAGCGGATGCGCGACGCCGCGTTCGCCTGCATCCGCCGCATCGGCGTCGACACCGGTGGCTCCAACATCCAGTTCGCCGTCGACCCCGCAACCGGCGAGCAGGTCGTCATCGAGATGAACCCGCGCGTGTCGCGCTCGAGCGCGCTGGCCAGCAAGGCGACCGGCTTCCCGATCGCCAAGATCGCGGCCCGCCTCGCCGTCGGCTACCGCCTCGACGAGATCCCCAACGACATCACCGGCGAGACCCCCGCCTCGTTCGAGCCGACGATCGACTACGTCGTCACGAAGGTGCCCCGCTGGGCGTTCGAGAAGCTGCCCGGCACCTCGTCGACGCTCACGACCCAGATGCAGTCGGTCGGCGAGGTGATGGCCATCGGCCGCACCTTCCCCGAGTCGCTCCAGAAGGCGATGCGCGGCCTCGAGATGGGCCGCGCCGGCGTGAACGCCGACCCGGCCGAGCGTGCCCTCGACGTCCTCGACACCGACGAGCTCGTGCGGCGCAGCGCGACCCCGACCCCCGAGCGCGTCTTCCTCCTCGAGGCGGCCCTGCGCCGCGGCGTCTCGGTGGACCGCCTCCACGAGGTGAGCGCGATCGACCCCTGGTTCCTCGACCAGCTCGCCCGCCTCCCCGCCAGCCGCCACGACCTCACCGGCCGCCGCCCCGAGGAGCTGACGCGACGCGAGTGGCGCGCGGCGAAGCGCCTCGGCTGGAGCGACGCCCAGCTCGCCTACTGCTGGGCCACCGACGTCGACGCCGTGCGGCAGGCCCGCCTGGCCGCGGGCTGCACCGTCACCTACAAGACGGTCGACACCTGCGCCGCCGAGTTCGCGGCCGCCACCCCGTACCACTACGGCACCTACGAGGACGAGGACGAGCTCACCGCGCCGCAGAAGCCGGCGGTGGTGATCCTCGGCAGCGGACCGAACCGCATCGGCCAAGGCGTCGAGTTCGACTACTGCTGCGTCCACGCCGCGTTCGCGCTCTCGGCCGCCGGCTACGAGACCGTGATGGTGAACTGCAACCCCGAGACCGTCTCGACCGACTACGACACGAGCGACCGCCTCTTCTTCGAGCCGCTCTTCGCCGAGGACGTCCTGCACGTCTGCGACCGGCTGCAGGCCGCCGGCCAGCTCACCGGCGTGATCGTCAGCCTCGGCGGGCAGACCCCGCTGAAGCTCGCCCGCATCCTCGAAGCCGCGGGCGTCCCGGTGCTCGGCACCAGCCCGACGTCGATCGACCGGGCCGAGGACCGCGAGCAGTTCAACGCCCTCTGCGCCGAGCTCGGCGTCCCCCAGCCCCCCGGCGGGACGGCGATCGACGCGGCCGCGGCGCGTGCCGTCGCCGCGTCGGTCGGCTACCCGGTCCTCGTCCGCCCCTCGTACGTGCTCGGCGGCCGCGCCATGCGCATCGTCTACGACGACGACGCGCTCGACGACGCGATGGCCGAGCTCGCCGCGACGGGCAGTCTCGGCCGCGAAGGCGGGCTCTCGGCCGAGCGGCCGGCGCTCATCGACCAGTTCCTCGAGGACGCCGTCGAGGTCGACGTCGACGCCCTGCGCGACGCGACCGGCGACGTCTTCGTCGGCGGGATCCTCGAGCACATCGAGCAGGCCGGCGTCCACTCCGGCGACTCCGCGTGCGCCATCCCGCCCCCGACGCTCTCGGGCACCGTGCTCGCCACCATCGAGACCCACACCCGCGCCCTCGCCGACGCGCTCGACGTCCGCGGGCTGCTCAACGTGCAGTTCGCGGTGAAGGACGGCGACGTCTCGGTCATCGAGGCGAACCCCCGTGCCAGCCGCACCGTCCCGTTCGTCAGCAAGGCGACGAGCGTGCCGCTCGCCAAGCTCGCCGCCCGTGTCGTCGTCGGGGCCACGCTCGACGCGCTGCGCGCCGAAGGGCTGCTCCGCCCCATCCCGGGCCTCGGCCACGTCGCCGTGAAGGAGGCGGTGCTGCCCTTCGACCGGTTCCCGGAGCTCGACACCGTCCTCGGACCCGAGATGCGCTCCACCGGCGAGGTGATGGGCATCGACCGCTCCTTCGGCCTGGCCTTCGCCAAGAGCCAGGCCGGCGCCGGGAACCGCCTCCCCGCGGCCGGCACTGTCTTCCTCTCCCTCGCCGACCGCGACAAGGCGCGGGGTGGCGTCGCGGCGCGGCGCTTCGCCGAGCTCGGGTTCCGCCTCGCCGCGACGGCCGGCACCGCCGCGTCCCTCGAAGCCGCCGGGCTGCGCGTCGACACGGTCGTCTCGAAGGTGGGGGAGCGCCGCGCCGACGCGATCGACGCGGTCGAGCTCATCTCCTCGGGCAAGGTCGACCTCGTCGTGAACACGCCGCACGGTCGCGGCCCGCGCGCCGACGGAGACCGGATCCGGCGCGCCGCGACGCGCCACCGGGTGGCGTGCATCACCACCGTCGCCGCCGCGTCGGCCGCGGCCGCGGGGATCGCGGAGCGCGCCGCGCACGAGCCGCGAGTGCGCGCCCTCCAGGACCACTACCGGCAGGCGCAGTTGCGCCTCGACGTCTGAGGTGGCCACCGACCTCGCCGTGCGGCTCGGCCCGGTCGAGCTGCAGAACCCGATCGTCGCGGCGTCCGGAACCTTCGGGCACGCCGACGAGCTCGCGTCCCTCTGCGACCCGTCCCGCCTCGGCGCCGTCACCGCGAAGTCCCAAGCCCCCTATCCGTGGGCCGGGAACCCGCCGCCCCGCCTCGCGCCCGTCGACACCGGGCTCGTCAACTCGGTCGGCCTGCAGGGCCCCGGCCTCGACGAGTGGATCCGCCACGACCTGCCGGCGCTGCGCGCCCACGGCGCGACGGTCATCGCCTCGCTCTGGGGCCGCAGCGTCGACGACTTCGCCACCGGCGCGGCCCGGCTCGCGTCGGTGCGCGGCGAGCTCGCCGCCGTCGAGGTGAACGTGAGCTGCCCGAACCTCGCGGCCCACGGCCGGCCGTTCGCCCACGACGCGGCGCAGACCGGCGCCGCGGTCGCCGCGGTGACGGCCGCCGGGCTCGGCCTCCTCGTGCTCGCCAAGCTGGCACCCGACGTCACCGACCTCCCCGCGATCGCCGCCGCGGCCCTCGGCGCCGGCGCCGACGGCCTCACGCTCGTGAACACGGCGCGGGCGCTCGCCGTCGACGCCGCGACCCGCCGCCCCGTCCTCGGCGCCGGACCGGGCGGCCTGTCGGGGCCGCCGCTGAAGCCGGTCGCGCTCCGCGCCGTCGCCGAGGTCGCGTCCGCCCATCCGGGCGTCCCCATCGTCGGCACCGGTGGCGTCACCACCGGCCTCGACGCCGTGGAGATGCTCCTCGCCGGCGCCACCGCCGTCGGCGTCGGCACCGCGACGTTCGCCGATCCCCGCGCGACGCTGCACATCCTCGCCGAGCTCGAGCGCTGGTGCGCCCATCACGGCGTCGCGCGTGTCACCGACCTGACCGGGGCCCTGCGTGCCCCCGACCGTGAGGAGCCGTCATGACCGACGCCCGCGACCACCTCGTCCTGCCCCTCGACGTCCCCGACCTCCCGACCGCACGGGCGCGCGCGAAGGCGCTCGCCCCCTGGTACGGGATCGCGAAGGTCGGCTTCGAGCTCTGGGCCGGCGCCGGCCCCGCCGCGCTCGACGCGCTCCACGAGGACGGCTTCGCCGTGTTCGTCGACCTCAAGCTCCTCGACATCCCGACGACCGTCGAGCGGGCCGCGCACGTCCTCGGCCGCCGGGGCGCCGAGTTCGTCAACTTCCACGCCGTCGGCGGCCTCGAGATGCTCCGCGCCGGCGTCGCCGGCCTCGCCGACGGCGCCCGGGACGGCGGGCACGCCCCAGCCCGCGCCCTCGCCGTCACCGTGCTCACCAGCGACGCCGACGCGAGCGCCATCGACAAGCGCCTGGTGCTCGCCCAGGCCGCGGGGTGCGACGGGGTGGTGTGCGCCGCGTCCGAGGCGGCCGAGGCCCGCGCCCTCCACCTCGCGCCCATGGTCCCGGGGATCCGTCTCGCCGGCAGCGCGGCGAACGACCAGGCCCGCGTCGCCACCCCCCACGACGCGATCCACGCCGGCGCGGAGTGGATCATCGTCGGGCGCAGCGTCACCGCGGCCGACGACCCGCAACGCGCCGCGGCGCGACTCACCGCCGAGGTGGACGCGGCGCTCCACGAGACGTCCCCGAGCCGCCGTCGGGACCGCTAGGTATGCTCGCCGCCCCAAGCGCCCGCGGAGGTCCCCGATGTCCCTGCCGCCCGCCCTCAGCCCCGACCAGCGGCGCGCCGCACTCGAGAAGGCGGCCGACGCCCGCCGTCAGCGCGCCGCGGTGAAAGAGGAGCTGAAGGCCGAGCGGCTCTCGCTCTCCGACCTGCTCCAGCGCAGCGAGCGCGACGAGGTCCTCGGCAAGCTGAAGGTCGTCAGCATGCTCGAATCGATGCCCCACACCGGCAAGGTCAAGGCGCGCCGGCTCATGAAGGACCTCGACATCAGCGAGAGCCGCCGCCTGCGCGGCCTCGGGCCCAACCAGAAGCGCAAGCTCATCGACCACTTCGACCGGGTCCACTGAGCGTCCTCCTCGTCATCACCGGCCCGTCCGGCGCCGGCAAGACCACCCTCTACCGCGCGCTCCTTGCGCGCGACCCCACGCTGTGGTTCTCCGTCTCGGTCACGAACCGCCCGCCGCGACCGGGCGAGGTCGACGGACGCGACTACCACTTCCTCTCCACGGAGGCGTTCGAGCGGCTGCGGGACGCCGGCGGACTCCTCGAGTGGTTCGAGGTCTACGGCGACCTGAAGGGCACCCCCCGCGCCCCGATCGAGGAGCACCTCGCGGCCGGCGACGACGTCCTCGTCGAGGTGGACGTCAACGGCGCCCGCGCCATCCGCGACGCGCTCCCCGAGGCCACCGTCGTGTTCGTCCGGCCGCCGTCGCGCGCCGTGCAGACCGAGCGCCTGCGCGCCCGCGACCCCGACGCCTCCCCGGCCGTCCTCGCGCGTCGCCTCGAGGAGGCGGACGCCGAGGAAGCCCACGCCGACGAGTTCGACCACGTCGTCGTCAACGACGACGTCGACCGCGCCGTGGCGGCGCTCGAGGCGATCCTCGCCGAACGGCGCCGGTGAGCCGCCGTCCCGCGGCGGGACCCCCTATCGGCGCGGCTCGGCCGGTGCGACACCCTGCGGCTACCGTGCCCGCCGAGGGCGATGGGGCTCGCCGAGAACCGCAGCACCCGGCTGCTGATGGCTCCTACCGATCGGAGGAGCCATGCGCTTTCTGTGGGTCGGCGTCGCGGGTGCGGTCGGGTCGGTGCTCCGGTACGCCATCGGGCTCGGTGTCGACCAGCAACACTTCCCGTGGGCGACGCTCGGGATCAACCTGTCGGGCGCGCTGCTCCTCGGGTTCTTCCTGACGGTCGCGCTGGGCCAGCTGCCCGTCGCGGTGATGACACCGATCGCGGTCGGGCTCATCGGTGGCTTCACCACGTTCTCGACGTTCACATGGGAGAGCTTCACGTTCGCCCGCACCGGTCGCGCCTGGGTCGCCGTCGTCTACGTGTCGGTGTCGCTGCTCGGCGGCCTGCTGGCCGCATGGGGCGGCTACGGCCTCGGTCGCGCGCTCCGCACCGTGTAAGCGCGGTGTGCGCGCACGACGGGTCGGCGCGGGCGCGGTACGCGCCATCGAGCACCGGTCCACGGGCGGTGCCCTGGTGATCACCGCCGACAACGTCGGCGTGTCGACGATCGAGGGCGAAGGTAGGTGGTGTGATAGACATCGCGGCATTGCGCTGCCGTTGGCCGCGCCGACGAATCGATTGAGGAATCCGTGTTCGTGACCGTCATTCATCGAATCAACGACCCCGAGGGCTTCGAGGCCGCTGAGGTCAAAGCGCTCGAGGCGGGACTGCCGACGAGCGTCGCGTTGCCCATCCACGCGGCCACACCCGATCACAAGCTCGGCGTCTGCATCTGGGAGGGCGCATCCGTCGCGGCGGTGCGCGAGGTCGTCGAGAGCGCGGTCGGACCGTTCGCCGACAACGAGTACTTCGAGATGGACGTGGTCGGTCTCACGCCCCAGCTCGCGAAGTAGCCCGCCGGCTCGTTCGAGCCGCCGAGCTCGAACTGGCCCACTGCCCACGCGCGGGGCTGGGCCTGCGGGCCGCTACCATGGGTGGCCCGAGCCGCCCGGCGGCCCGCATTCCCCGACACCTGGAGTCTTTGGATGGCCGAGCGCCGCGCGTCCCTGATGGAGCCCCGTATGGAGCACCTCCTCGACGAGGTCGGCTCCAAGTTCACCCTCGTGACCCTCGCCGCCAAGCGGGCCCGGGAGATCAACGACTACTACAACCAGTTGGGGGAGGGGCTCGGCAAGATCGTCCCCCCGCAGGTGACGTCGGTGTCGCGCAAGCCCCTCACCATCTCCCTCGAGGAGATCGAGGCCGGCAAGATCGAGGCTGTCCCGCTGCCCGAGGAGCCCGAGCCCGAGGCCAGCGCCGACGAGGCCACCGAGCCGGCCGCCGAGTAGGCCCCGCGCCCCCGGCGCGCCGACATGACCGACCGTGACCTGACCCCGGTGCTCGACCACCGGCGCGTCGTCCTCGGCGTCACGGGCGGGATCGCCGCCTACAAGGCCGTCGAGGTCTGCCGCCAGCTCGTCGATGCCGGCGCGCACGTGACGCCCGTGCTCACACCCGACGCGCACCGCTTCGTCGGCCCGCTCACGTTTTCCGCCCTCGCGTCCGAGCCCGCCCAGACCCAGCTCTTCGACGGGGCCGACCCGATCCCGCACACCCGCCTCGGCCAGCGCGCCGACCTCGTCCTCGTCGCGCCCGCCACCGCCCACCTGCTCGCCCGCTACGCCGCCGGCCTCGCCGACGACCTCCTCACCGCCACGCTCCTCGCCACCCGCGCCCCGGTGCTCCTCGCACCCGCGATGCACACCGAGATGTGGGAGCACCCCGCCGTCCAGGCCAACGTCGCGACACTCACCCGCCGCGGCGTGCACCTCGTCGGCCCGGCCCGCGGCCACCTCGCGGGCGGCGACGACGGCCCCGGGCGCCTCGAAGACCCCGAGACGATCGTCGCCGCGGCCGCTGAGCTCCTCGCGGCCGGCGCCGACCTCGCCGGCCGGCGACTCCTCGTCACCGCGGGCGGGACCCGCGAGCCGATCGACCCCGTCCGCTACGTCGGCAACCGCTCCTCCGGGAAGATGGGCACCGCGCTCGCCGCGGTCGCGGCGCAGCGGGGCGCCGCCGTCACGCTGGTCACCACCGCGGCGCTCCCCGTCCCCTCCGGCGTCGAGGTCGTCCGCGTCACGACCGCCGAGGAGATGGCCGACGCGGTGCTGCACCGCTTCGACGCCGTCGACGCGGTGATCATGGCCGCGGCGGTCGCCGACTTCCGCCCGAAGGCCGCCGCCACCGAGAAGCTGAAGAAGCGCGACGGCGTCCCCGAGCTCGTGCTCGAGCCGACACCCGACATCCTCGCCGCGCTCGGCGCCACCCGCCGCCACCAGGTCCTCGTCGGCTTCGCCGCCGAGACCACCCAGCTGCGCGAGCACGCCGCGGCCAAGCTCGCGGCGAAGGACCTCGACCTCGTGGTCGCCAACGACGTGTCAGCACCCGACGCCGGGTTCGAAGTCGACACGAACCGGGCGATCCTGCTGGACTCGTCCGGTTCGGCGGAGGAGCTGGCGCTCATGCCCAAGGCGGTGCTCGCCGCGACGGTGCTCGACCGGGTGCGCGACCTCCTCGACCAGGGACCACAAGCGAGGCATTCGTGACCGACCGCTACACGTTCACATCGGAGTCGGTGACCGAGGGTCACCCCGACAAGATGTGCGACCAGATCAGCGACGCCGTCCTCGACGCGCTGTTCGACGAGGACCCGACGAGCCGCGTCGCCTGCGAGAGCATGGCGACCACCGGGCTCGTCGTCGTCGCCGGTGAGATCAGCACCAAGGCCTACATCGACATCCCCCGCGTCGTGCGCGACACCGTCAAGAGCATCGGCTACGACCGCGAGTCGTACGGCTTCGACGGCAACACCTGCGGTGTCATCACCTCGATCGACGAGCAGTCACCCGACATCGCGATGGGCGTCGACAAGGCCGCCGAGCTGAAAGACGGCCTCGGCGACCTCTACGACGAGATCGGCGCCGGCGACCAGGGGATGATGTTCGGCTACGCCTGCGACGACACCGACGACCTCATGCCGATGCCGATCTGGCTGGCCCACCGGCTCGCGCAGCGCCTCGCCGAGGTCCGCCGGGCCGGCGACCTCGACTACCTCCGCCCCGACGGCAAGACCCAGGTCACCATCGAGTACGAGGACGGCCGCCCCCGACGCCTCTCGAACGTGCTCATCTCGACCCAGACCGGGCCCGGCGTCAACATCGCCACCACCCTGAAGCCCGATCTCCACGAGCACGTGATCACGCCGCTGCTACCGGCACAGTTCGCCGACGACGACTTCGAGGTGCTCGTCAACCCGACCGGCAACTTCGAGCAGGGCGGACCCCACGCCGACTGCGGCCTGACCGGCCGCAAGATCATCGTCGACACCTACGGTGGGATGGCCCGCCACGGCGGCGGCGCGTTCAGCGGCAAGGACCCGACCAAGGTCGACCGCTCCGCGGCGTACGCCGTGCGCCACGCGGCGAAGAACATCGTCGCCGCCGGCATCGCGAAGCGCTGCGAGGTGCAGGTCGCGTACGCGATCGGTGTCGCCCGCCCCGTGTCAGTGATGGTCGAGACGTTCGGGACCTCCGAGATCGACCCGGCGAAGCTCCCCGCGCTCGTCCAGGAGCACTTCGACCTGCGACCCGCCGCGATCATCGAGCGTCTGGCCCTCCGCCGGCCGATCTTCCGGCGCACCGCCGCGTACGGGCACTTCGGGCGCAGCGAGCCGAGCTTCACGTGGGAGCGCACCGACCACGCGGACGACCTGCGCGCCGCGGCCGCGTCGCTCGCCTGACCCCCGCCCCGTGAGCGGGGCCATCTGGCGCGTGCTGCCCGACGTCGCCGCGGTCGACCGGCTCTTCGACTACTGGGCGCCCCCCGACGCCACCGCGCCCGTCGGGACCGTCGTGCGGGTCCCGCTCCACGGGCGGCGCGTCCGGGGCTGGGTCCTCGCCCAGGTCGACACGCCCGACGTCGACGCCGCGCTCGTGCAGCCCGTCCGGGCCGTCGTCTCGGCCGGCCCGCCGCCCGACGTCGTGTCGCTCTGCGCGTGGGCCGCGTGGCGATGGGCCGGCCCCCGGGCCACGTTCCTCCGGGCCGCGTCCCCGCCCAACGTGGTGGCCGTCGGCGACGTCGAGCGCGACGTCGCCGTGCACCCCGCCGTCGAGAGCCCGGTCGCGCTGGCGGACCGGGGCCGGCGTCTCGTCGTGTGGCCGCCGACGCGGCCCCGGGACGACCTCGTCGTCTCGCTCCTCGCGGTGGAGGGCTCGACGATCGTCGTGGCCCCGGACGCCCGCGAGCGCGCCGCGCTCGCTGCCGCCGTCGAGGCGACCGGTCGGGTCGTCGTCGAGATCGCGGGCGACGCGCCCAGCGCGGCCCGCACCGCCGCGTGGGACGCGGCGCGGCGCGGCGCGTGCGTCGTGATCGGCGGCCGCGCGGCCGTGCTCGCGCCGGTGCCCGACCTCGCGGCCGCGGTCGTCCTCGACGACGCGGACGACGCGCTCGTCGAGGAGCGCGCCCCGACGTGGCGGGCGCGCGACCTCCTCCTCGAACGGGCGCGCCGCACCGAGGCCGTGGCCACGATCGTCACGCCGGCGCCGACCGTCGAGGCGTTGACCGAGCTCGGTGAGCCCGCATCGCTCCCGCCCGTCACCGCCCGGGGTGGCTGGCCCCGCCTGGAGCTCGTCGACCGGCGCAGCGAGCCACCGGGGCTGGGCCTCCTCGGCGAGCGGCTCGCCGACGCGCTGCACCAGACACTCACGGGCGGCGGCCGGGCGGTGTGCGTGCTGAACCGCCGGGGTCGAGCCCGGCTGCTCGTCTGCCGGCAGTGCGGGACCCCGGCGCGCTGCGAGCACTGCGGCGCGGCCGTCACCGAATCCGACACGGGCCTCGTGTGCCCCCGCGGCGACGGGGCCCGCGCCGCGGTGTGCCTGGCGTGCGGTGCGGCGCGGCTGCGGGCCGCGCGTCCCGGGGTGCGGCGCCTGCGCGACGACCTCGCCGCGCTGCTCCCGCGGGTGGCGGTGAGCGTCGCCGAGACGGGCCGCGACGCCGACCCCGACGCCCCCGTCGTCGTCGGCACCGAGGCCGCGCTGCACCAGACACGGGACAGCGCCGCGCCCGTGCGCCTCGTCGCGTTCCTCGACTTCGACCAGGAGCTGCTCGCCCCCCGGTTCCGCGCCGTCGAGCAGGCCCTGTGGCTGCTCGTGCGCGCCGCCCGGCTCCTCGGCGACCGGCACGCCGGCGGACGCCTGCTCGTGCAGACGCGCGTCCCCGACCACGCCGTCCTCCTCGCGGCGGAGCGCGGCGACCCCGTCCCGCTCGTGCACGAGGAGGCGACGCAACGGGCCGCGCTCGGGCTGCCCCCCTTCGGGGGTCTCGCGGTGCTGAGCGGCGATCCGGCCGCGGTGGACGCGGCGGTCGGCGCGCTCGACGCACCCCTCGAGGTGCTCGGCCCGGTCGACGGGCGCGCCCTCGTCCGCGCCGCGTCGCCGGCCGTCCTCGCCGACGGCTTCGCCGCCGCGGACCTCGCCGGCGCGCGTGCCATCGGTCGGCTGCGCGTCGACGTCGACCCGCAACGCGAGTAGCCGCGAAGGCGACTGGTATCCTGGCGTGGTGACGGCGTTCGACATTCGCACCTTCGGTGACCCGGTGCTGCGCCAGCGCGCGCGCGAAGTCACCGAGCTCGACGGTGACCTCGTCCGCCTCGTCGACGCGATGCGCGCCACGATGCACGACGCCCGCGGCATCGGCCTCGCCGCGCCCCAGGTCGGCGTCCAGAAGCGCCTCTACACCTACGACGTCGAGGAGCTCCTCGAGCGTGGCGCGGACGCGCCCGGGCCCGGCGTGATCGTGAACCCCGAGATCGTCGCGATGGACGGGGAGTGGAGCTACGAGGAGGGCTGCCTGTCCGTGCCGGGCCTCGCGTTCGAGCTCGTCCGCCCCAACCGCGTCACCGTCCGTGGCCTCGACCTCGACGGCCACGAGGTCGTCCTCGAGGGCGACGAGCTCATGGGCCGCATGATCCAGCACGAGGTCGACCACCTCGACGGCATCCTCGTGATCGACCGCGTCGACCCCGACACCCGCAAGGCGGCGTTGCGCGAGCTGCGCACCCGCGACTTCGACGCCCGTCCCAACGGGGGCGACCACCGCCTCTGACCGACCCGGCCTGCGGGTCGCCTTCTTCGGCACGCCCGGCCCCGCCGTGCCGGTGCTCCAGGCGCTGCGGGACGCGCACGACGTCGCGCTCGTCGTCACCCAGCCCGAGCGTCGCCGAGGCCGCGGGACGGACGTCCAGCCGAGCCCGGTGCAGACCGCGGCGACCCGCTGGGACCTCCCCGTGCGGACCCCCACCAAGGCGCGGGAGGTCACCGACGAGCTCGTCGCGCGCCGCGTCGAGGTCGGCGTCGTCGCCGCGTTCGGCCAGCTGCTCCCCGAGTCGCTCCTCCACGCCGTGCCGCGTGGCCTCCTGAACGTGCACCTGTCGCTGCTGCCGCGCTGGCGCGGCGCCGCGCCGGTCGAGCGCGCCCTCCTGGCCGGCGACCAGGAGACCGGCGTGTCGATCATGCGCCTCGACCAGGGCCTCGACACCGGACCGGTCTTCCGCACGGTGCGCACCCCGATCGGCGAGGACGAGACGGCGGGGACGCTCACCGAGCGGCTCATCGCGCTCGGGATCCCCCCGCTGCTGGACGTCCTCGCGCACCTGGGAGAGCTCGAACCGACACCCCAGGTCGGCGAGGCGACCTACGCCGACAAGCTCGCCGTCGACGAGTTCCACCTCGACCCGACGCGGCCCGCCGCCGAGCTGGCGCGCGTCGTGCGCGCCGGGAACCCCCGGCCGGGCGCGTGGCTCCACGTCGACGGCCGCCGGGTCAAGGTCCTCGCCGCGCACCCCGATCCCGGGGCGGCCGCGCCGCACGGCCGGCTCGTCTGGCCAGGCTCGACCCTCGGCACCGCGGACGGCGGGCTCGTCCTCGACACCGTCCAAGCGGAGGGCAGACGGCCGATGGCGGGCGACGCGTGGCTCGCCGGGTACCGGCAGCGCGCGCTCGACCTGCCCGTCTCGTGACGAGCGCCCGGGAGGTCGCCCAGCGGGTCCTGGTGCGCGTCGAGGACGGCGCGTACTCGAACCTCGTGCTCCCCGAGGCACTGCGCCGCACCGGCCTCTCGGACCGGGACCGCGCGTTCACCACCGACCTCGTCTACGGGACGCTCCGCGCCCAGCGCCGCCTCGACGCGCGCCTCGCGCCGCACACACGCCGGCCACTCGAGACGCTCGACGCACCGGCGCGGGCCGTGCTCCGCCTCGGCGCCTACCAGCTCGAGCGCGGCGTCGCACCCCACGCCGCGGTGGGGGAGACGGTCACCGTCGCGCCGGCACGCGCCCGCGGCTACGTCAACGCGGTCCTGCGCGCCCTCGCCGCGAGCGGGCCGCCCTGGCCCGCGCCGGCGAGCGACGGTGAGGCGCTCTCCTACCCCGACTGGGTGCTCGTGCGCCTCGACGCCGACCTCGGGGCCGACGCCGCACGCGGCGCCCTCACCGTGCAGAACGAGGTCCCGACCCTCACGCTGCGACCGAACCCGCGCCGCGTCGACGCCGCCGGGCTCGACGCCGAGCTCCGCGCCGGCGGCGCAGTGACGACCGCCGGCACGCTCGTGCCCGAGGCGATTGCCGTGCGGGGCGTCGGGGACCCGCGCGCGCTCCCCGCCGTCGCGGAGGGCCGGGCGACGCCCCAGGACCAGGCCAGCCAGGCCGTCGTGGCCCTCGTCGACGCGCGCCGGGGCGACCGCGTGCTCGACGTCGCCGCCGCGCCGGGCGGCAAGGCGACCGGCCTCGCCGAGCGCGTCGTCGACGGGACGGTCGTCGCCGTCGACGTGCACGCCGGCCGGCTCCCGCTCGTGGCGAGCGCGGCTCGACGCCTCGGCCTCGCCAACCTGCACCCGGTCCTCGCCGACGGGCGCGCGCTCCCGGTCGCGGCGGCCACGATGGACCGCGCGCTCGTCGACCCGCCCTGCTCGGGGCTCGGGGTGCTGCGCCGGCGGCCCGAGGCGCGCTGGCGCGTCGGCGAGCCGAGCCCGTCGCTGCTGGCGCTGCAGCGCGACCTGCTGACTGTCGCGGCCGCGACGCTGCGCGTCGGGGGACGGCTGGTGTACTCGGTGTGCACGCTCACCCGCGCCGAGACCGTCGACGTCGTCGACGCCGTCCGGGACGCGCTCGGCCCGAGCTTCGCCGTCCTCCCGCCTCCGGGCCCGCCGTGGCGGCCCTCGGGCCGCGGCGCGCTCCTCCTCCCGCAAGACGCGGGGACCGACGGCATGTTCGTCGCCGCCTTCGAGCGCCGCTGAGCGGAACCCTCCGGCACCGTTCCGCGGCCGGCGCGGCCCGCGGCGGTAGCGTCAGCGGGTGAGCCGCAAGCTGGCGCCGTCGATCCTCTCCGCCGACTTCGCCCGGCTCGGCGACGAGATCGACCGCGTGACCGCCGAGGCCGACCTCCTCCACGTCGACGTGATGGACGGCCACTTCGTCCCGAACCTCACGATCGGGCCGCCGGTCGTCGCCGCGCTGCGCCAGCACACCGCGCTGTTCCTCGACTGCCACCTCATGGTCGACAACCCGGGGGTGCTCCTCGACGACTTCGCCGACGCGGGCGCCGACCGCTGCATCGTCCACGTCGAGCTCGGCGACCCGCGGCCCCTCTTCGAACGGCTCCGGTCACGGTCCGTGCAGGTGGGGCTCGCGATCAGCCCGGAGACGCCGTTCGAGGCCGCCGCCCCCTACCTCGGCGAGCTCGACTTGCTCCTCGTCATGAGCGTGCACCCCGGCTTCGGCGGCCAGTCGTTCATCCCGAGCGTGCTGGACAAGGTGCGCGCCGCCCGGGCGGCGATCGACGAGGCCGGGCTGCCGGTGGAGATCGAGATCGACGGGGGCGTGCACCTCGGCACGGCCCACGAGGCCGCGGCCGCCGGGGTCGACATCCTCGTCTCCGGCTCCGCGATCTTCGCCGCGCCCGACCCGCCGGCGGCGGCGCGGGCCCTCCGTGCGGCGGCGTGGCCGACCGCGGCGTGACGCCGGCGGCCAAGGTCCTCACCGTCTCCGACGGCGTCGCCGCCGGCACGCGCGAGGACCGGGCCGGCGATGCCGTCGCCGAGCAGCTGGGCGGCGCGGGGTTCACGGTCGCGGCGCGCCGCGTCGTCACCGACGGGGTCGACGCGGTGGCCGCCGCGCTGACCGAGCTCACCGCCGGCTTCGCCGGCCTCGTCGTCACCACCGGGGGCACCGGGTTCGGCCCGCGCGACCTCACCCCGGAGGGGACGCGCCGCGTCCTCGAGCGCGAGGCGCCCGGCCTCGCCGAGGCGATGCGCCGGGCCAGCGACGCCGACGGGCGCGGCTTCGGCATGCTGAGCCGGGGCGTGTGCGGCAGCGTCGGTGCCGCCCTCGTCTGCAACCTGCCCGGCTCGGCCGGCGGCGCCGTCGAGTGCCTCGCGGCGGTCCTCCCGGTCGTCCCCCACGCCCTCGAGCTCCTGGCGGGCGGCCACCCCCACTGACCCGCCCCGCGAACTAGAACACGTTCCAATTCTCGCGGAAACGGTCTAGGATCGGGGGTGACAGCCCTCGGGGTTTGGGTGCAAGTCCCGACCGGCGGTAGCCGTCGAGCAGGTGCTCGACGGGAGCCCGCGAGCCCACGGCCACCCGTCGTGGCGCTGATCCGGTGCGATGCCGGAGCCGACGGTCACAGTCCGGATGGGAGAGGGCGCTCGGACGACGCGCGCCGTCTCGCCCCGCCGCGGGGGCCGAAGGGAACCGCGGTGCGCGACAGCGAGCTGATGGACCGGGCCCTCGCCCTCGCCGAGGGTGCCCGCCGGCGCACGCCCCCGAACCCCTGGGTGGGCTGCGTGCTCGTCGCCGACGGCGTCGTCGTGGGGGAGGGCGCGACCCAGCCGCCGGGCGGCGCCCACGCCGAGGCCGCGGCGCTCGCCGCCGCCGGGCCACGGGCCGCCGGCGCCACCGCCTACGTCACCCTCGAGCCGTGCCACCACCAGGGCCGCACCGGGCCCTGCGTCGACGCGCTCCTGGCGGCCGGGGTAGCCCGCATCGTCGTCGCGCTCGAGGACCCCGACCCCCAGGTCGCCGGCCGCGGGCTCGCCGCGCTCCGCGCCGCGGGGGTGACGGTCGACCTCGGGATCGGCGCCGACGCCGTGCGCCGCACGCTCGCCCCGTACCTCCACCAGCGGCGGACCGGCCGGGCGTACTGCGTCGCCAAGACCGCCGGCAGCGTCGACGGTCGCACCGCCGCACCCGACGGGACCTCCCGTTGGATCACCGGGCCCGCCGCCCGCGCCGACGCGCACGCCCTGCGCGCCGACTCGCAGGCGGTCGTCGTCGGGGCCGGGACCGCGATCGCCGACCAGCCGGCGCTCACCGTCCGCGACGCCGCGGCGCCGCCGACCCCGCCGCTGCGCGTCCTGCTCGACGCCCGCGGCCGCGTCCCCGCCACCGGCCCGCTCTTCGACCCCGAGCTCGCACCCACGCTCGTCGTCACGACCGCCGCCGCGCCCGTGGACGCGACCGACGACTGGCAGGCCCACGGCGCGAAGGTCGAGGTCGTCGACGCCGCACCGACCGGCGTGGACCTCCGCGAGGCGCTCACCGTCCTCGCCCGCCACGGGGTCCTCCAGGCGCTCGTCGAGGGCGGCGCCGGGCTCCACGGCGCGCTCTGGCGCGCCGGCCTCATCGACCGCCTCGTCGTCTACGTCGGCGCGACGCTGCTCGGCAGCGAGGCCCGCGCCGTCGTCGACGCGCCCGGCCCGCCCACCATCGGCGACGCCGCGCACTGGACCCTCCGCGACGTCACCGTCCTCGACGACGACGTCCGCGTCACCTACGACCCGCCGGCGCGCGCCTGATGTTCACCGGCATCGTCGAGGAGCTCGGGGAGGTGCGCGTCGCCCCGACCGGGACCCCGGCCCGCCTCGTCGTCGCCGCCGACGCGACGCTCCCCGACGCGACGACCGGCGCGTCGATCGCGGTGAACGGCGTCTGCCTCACCGTCGTGGCCCGCGACGACGCCACCGTCACGTTCGACGTCGCACCCGAGACCCTCGCCCGCAGCACCCTCGGCGGCCTCCGGGTCGGCGACCCGGTCAACCTGGAGCGCCCGATGCGGCTCACCGACCGTCTCGGCGGGCACCTCGTCCAGGGCCACGTCGACGGCGTCGGGACCGTCACGGCGCGCGCCCCCGACGGCGACGGGTCGGTCCGCCTCACCGTCGAGACCCCACCGCCACTGCTGCGCCACATCGTCGAGAAGGGCTCGGTCACCGTCGACGGCGTCAGCCTCACCGTCACCGACGTCGCCGACGACTCCTTCGGCGTCGCGCTCATCCCCCACACGCTCGCCGTCACGACCCTCGGGTCGCGCCCACCGGGCGCGACCGTCAACCTCGAGACCGACGTCGTCGCCAAGTACGTCGACCGGCTCCTCGATCCCCTCAACCCGGCGCTCCGCCGGAGGTGACACCCATGTTCACGAACATCGACACGGCCATCGACGCCGTCCGGCGCGGGGAGCTCGTCGTCGTCGTCGACGACGCCGACCGCGAGAACGAGGGCGACCTCATCATGGCCGCCGAGCGCGTCACCCCCGAGCGGATGGCGTTCATGATCCGCCACACCAGCGGCGTCATCTGCATGCCCGTCGAGGGCCCCCGCCTCGACGAGCTCTCGCTGCCGCTCATGGTGGCGAACAACACCGAATCGCAGCGCACCGCGTTCACCGTCTCGGTCGACGCCGTGCACGGCACGACCACCGGCATCTCCGCGCCCGACCGCGCGACGACCGTGAAGGCGATCCTGGACCCGCGCACCCGAGCCGAGGACCTCGCCCGGCCCGGCCACATCTTCCCCCTCCGCTACCGCGAGGGCGGCGTGCTGAAGCGCGCCGGCCACACCGAGGCGTCCGTCGACCTGGCCCGCCTCGCCGGCTGCTACCCGGCCGGCGTGCTCGCCGAGGTCGTGAACGACGACGGCACGATGGCCCGCCTCCCACGCCTCGCCGCGTTCGCCGCCGAGCACGGCCTCGAGATCATCTCGATCGCCGACCTCATCCGCTACCGCCGCCAGCGCGAGAAGCTCGTCCGCCGCGTCTCCGAGGCGCGCATCCCGACCCGCCACGGCGAGTTCACCGCCTACGTCTACGAGAGCATCCTCGACGGCACCGAGCACCTGGCGTTCGTCCGCGGCGAGGTCGCGGGCTCCGACGACGTGCTCGTGCGCGTCCACTCCGAGTGCCTCACCGGCGACGTGTTCGGGTCGCTGCGCTGCGACTGCGGAGTCCAGCTCGACGTCGCGCTCGAGGCCGTCGCCGCCGCCGAGCGGGGCGTCGTCGTGTACCTGCGCGGCCACGAGGGCCGCGGCATCGGCCTCGGCCACAAGATGCGCGCCTACTCCCTCCAAGACCTCGGCCGCGACACCGTCGAGGCCAACGTCGAGCTCGGCTTCCCCGCCGACTCGCGCGAGTACGGCATCGGCTCACAGATCCTCGTCGACCTCGGCATCACCACGATGCGGCTCATGACCAACAACCCCGCGAAGTACGGCGGCCTCGAGGGCTACGGTCTCGAGATCGTGGAGCGCGTCCCGCTGCGCATCGAACCCAACGATGAGAACATCTCCTACCTGCGCACCAAGCAGGACAAGCTCGGCCACTTCCTCAACCTCGACGAGCCCCAGGCCGGCACCTGAGTGGGGGAGTACGCGCCACCGGCGGGACCCTTCGACGCGTCCGACATGCGGGTCGCGATCGTCGCCGGCCGCTTCAACGAGCAGGTCACCCAGCCGCTCCTCGCGGGCGCCCAGGCGACGCTCGCCGAGCACGCGATCGACCCCGCGGCCGTCCCCGTCGTGTGGGTCCCCGGCGCGTTCGAGATCCCGCTCACCGCGAAGCGCCTCGCCGCGTCCGGGACGGTCGACGCCGTGATCTGCCTCGGCGCCGTCATCCAAGGCGAGACCGCCCACTTCGAGTACGTCGCCGGGCCCTGCGCGGCCGGCATCGCCCAGGCCGCGCTCGACACCGGCGTCCCGATGGCCTTCGGCGTCCTCACCACCCACGACCTGCGCCAGGCCCTCGACCGGGCCGGCGGCGCCGCGGGCAACAAGGGCGGCGAGGCCGCCCGCACCGCGCTCGAGATGGTCGCGCTCCTGCGCGCCCTCCCCGAGGCGGCCCGGCGGTGCTGAAGCTCGTCCTCCCGAAGGGCTCCCTCGAGGCCGCGACCCTCACGCTCTTCGACGACGCCGACCTCGGCGTGCAGCGCAGCTCCGACGTCGAGTACCGGGCGACGATCGACGACCCGCGCGTCGCCAGCGTGCGCATCCTGCGCCCCCAGGAGATCCCGCGCTACGTCGCCGACGGCCTCTTCGACCTCGGCGTCACCGGCCGCGACTGGGTCGAAGAGACCGCCGCCGACGTCGTCACCCTCGGCGAGCTCGCCTACTCCAAGACGACAGGACGCGGCGTGCGCATCGTGCTCGCCGTCGCGGCCGACAACCCGGCGGCGACCGTCGACGACCTCGGCGACGGGCTGCGGGTCCACACCGAGTACCCCGAGACGACCCGCCGCTACTTCGCCGCCCACGGCCTCCAGGCCGACGTCTCCCTCTCCTACGGGGCGACCGAGGCGAAGGTCCCCGACATCGCCGACGCCGTCGTCGAGCTCACCGAGACCGGACGGGCCCTGCGCGCCGCCGGGCTACGCATCCTCGACACCGTCCTCGCGTCCTCGACGGTGCTCATCGCCAACCCCGCCGCGCACCGCGACCCGGAACGGCGCCGCGCCATGGAGCAGCTCCACACGCTGCTCGACGGGGCGCTCGAAGCCCGGGGCAAGGTCCTGTTGAAGCTGAACGTCGACGAGGGCGCCCTGGGCCACGTCCTCGAGCTGCTCCCGGCGCTGAAGGCGCCGACCGTCTCGAAGCTCTCCGGCGGCGACGCGTACGCCGTCGAGTCGGTCGTCGCCAAGGCCGAGATCAACACGCTCATCCCGGCGCTGAAAGAGCAGGGCGCGACCGGCATCATCGAGATCCCGATCGCCAAGATCGTCCACTGATGGACGGGAGCGTCGTCGCGTTCGACCCGGCGCGGGGCCTCGGCACCGTCGAGACGGGCGACGGCCACCGCTACGCCTTCCACTGCACGCGCCTCACCGACCCGCGCCGCGACATCGCCGTCGACACCCCGGTGCGCTTCCGGGTCGTCCCCGGCCAGCTCGGCGTCTGGGAAGCCGACGCCGTCGAGGCGTCAGGCTGAGGGCGGCGCCGCGGCGAACCCGCTGCGGCTCCGCGCCGGGCTCACCGCCCCGGTGAGGTTCGACGCGGTGTTCACGAGCGCGACGTGGCTCATCGCCTGCGGGAAGTTGCCGAGCAGCCGCCCCGCCTTCGGGTCGTACTCCTCGGAGAGCAGCCCGACGTCGTTCGCGACGCTGGCGAGCCGCTCATAGAGGGCCCGGGCCTCGTCGAGGCGGCCCGTGAGCGCCAGGTTGTCGGCCAGCCAGAACGAGCAGGGGAGGAACGCGCCCTCGCCGGGCGGCAGGCCGTCGACGCCCTCCTGCGTCTCGTAGCGGCGCACGAAGCCGTCCGGCATCAGCTCACGCTGGATCGCCGCCACCGTCCCCTGCACCCGCGGGTCGTCGGGCGGCAGGAACCCGACGAGGGGGATCATCAGCAGGCTCGCGTCGAGCGCAGTCGACCCGTAGCACTGCACGAAGCTGCCCCGGTCCGCGTCGTAGCCCCGCGCGAGCACCTCGGCATGCACCGCGTCCCGCGACGCCCGCAGCTGGTCGACCGGCGTGTCGAGGGCGCTCGGGTCGAACATCATCGCCTTCACCGCCCGGTCGAACGCGACCCACGCCATCACCTTCGAGTGCGTGAAGTGGCGACGTGGCCCGCGCACCTCCCAGATCCCGTCGTCGGGCTGGCGCCAGCCGTCCTCGAGGAAGTCGACGAGCGCCTGGCCGACGCCTCGCACCCCCGGCGCGAGCGGCAGCCCGAGCTTGCGCGTCACGTGCAGCGTGTCGGCGATCTCCCCGAACACGTCGAGCTGGAACTGCGCCGACGCCGCGTTGCCCGTCCGCACCGGCGCCGACCCCTCGTAGCCCGGCAGCCAGTCGAGCTCGAGCTCGGTGAGGCGCCGCTCGCCGAGCGGGCCGTACATGATCTGCATCCGCTCCGGCTGCCCCGCGACCGCCCGCACGAGCCACTCCCGCCAGGCGCGCGCCTCCGACTCGTAGCCGAGCGTCAGCAGCGCGTACAGCGAGAACGTCGCGTCACGCAGCCAGCAGAACCGGTAGTCCCAGTTGCGCACCCCGCCGATCTGCTCGGGCAGCGACGTCGTCGCCGCGGCGATGAGCCCGCCGCTCGGCTGGTAGGTGAGCGCCTTCAACGTGATCGCCGACCGGTTCACGAGCTCGTGGTGGCGGCCCGTGTACGTGGAGTGCGACGACCAGCGCCGCCACCAGTCCGTCGTCATCCGCAGCGCCCGCTCCGCGTCGGGCAGCGCCGGCGCCGGCTCCGGCGACGCGTGGTACGAGAGGACGAACGGCACCCGCTCCCGCGCCGACACGGTGAACTCGGCGTAGGTGCGCAGGTCCTTCCCGTACGCGTGGACGGGGGAGCGCAGCACGAGCCCGTCGGGGCCGGCCACCGCCCGGATGCCGTCCCGGACGCGGCGCACCCACGGGACGATCGAGCCGTAGTCGAACCGCATCACGAGCTCCATCCGCATCGGGACGCTGCCCCGCAGCCCCTCCACGATCCGGACCACGTCGACGTCCTTGTCGCGCAGCGGCATGAAGTCGATGAGCCGCACCGCCCCCTCGGGGGTCTCGAACTCCGTCTCGAGCACGAGCGTCCCGTCCCGGTACTGGCGGCGGGCCGCCCGCCCCCCAGCCGCCGGCGCGATCAGCCAGCGGCCGTGGGAGTCGTCGCCCAGCAGCGCAGCGAAGCACGCCGGCGAATCGAAGCGGGGCACGCAGAGCCAGTCGAGGGAACCGTCGTCGGCCACGAGGCCGACGGTGTGCGTGTCGCCGATGAGCGCGTACTGCTCGATGCGCGAGGACATGGAGCGGCGATGCTACGTGTCGTCCTCCTCGTCCTCGCGCTCGCGCTCGTCCTCACGCTCCTGGACCTGCACGTACGCCACCCGCAGCTGCGCCAGCGCGTCGCGCAGCGGCACCGCGTGGCGGCCCAGCCGGTCGCCGAGCCCTTCGACGATCCCGGCGAGCGCGTCGATCGCCAGCGCCGCATCCTCGAGGCGCGGCGGCTCCTCGCCCTCCGGGACCAGGTGCAGCACGGCGAGCTGCCACAGCCCGACACCGTGGTTGGCGATGAGGTCCTCGATCGGCGTCGCGGCGAGCTCGGCGCGCACCCGGCGCAGCTCCTCGGCGACCGCCGCGTCCTCCGGCCCACCCTCGCCGCCCCCTCCGTCGCCGCCCCCGCGGCCACCACCCGCGGGCGGCCCCGACTCGGCGGGGTCGGGACGCTGCTCGCCGGAAGGTGTCCAGAGGCCGCTCACATTGCTATCCTCGCCTGACGACGACCAGTGTGGGAAGTGGGACCGGCCGGCACGATAACGCCGGGCCCCACCCGGCCGGGCCGCCCTCGTGGCGCCCCGAGCCCGGGTCCGTCCTCTCCGCCGAGCCCTGAGGGCTCGGCCCAGATGATGGCGGATGCTTCCCGCGTCCGCCATCGTTCGCGTCCGGCGATATCGAGGTGACCTCATAGCCACAGACGACACCAGGATCAACGACCGCATCCGGGCCCGGGAGGTGCGCCTCATCGGGGACGGCGGCGAGCAGCTCGGCGTGAAGTCGCTCCCCGAGGCCCTCACGATCGCCCGATCCCGCGAGCTCGACCTGGTGGAGGTCGCGCCGAACGCCGACCCGCCGGTCTGCCGGCTCATGGACTTCAAGCGCTACGAGTACGAGCAGCAGCAGCGCCGGAAAGAGTCCCGCCGCAAGGCCACCCAGGTCGTCATCAAAGAGATGAAGTTCCGACCCAAGATCGACATCCACGACTACACGACGAAGATGCGCCACGTGCAGAAGTTCCTCGCCGAAGGCAACAAGGTCAAGCTCACGATCATGTTCCGCGGCCGCGAGATGGCCCACCCCGAGCTCGGCCTGAAGATCCTCGAGCGCATCGCCGACGAGGTGAGCGAGATCGCGATGGTCGAGGCCGCGCCGCGCCAGGACGGCCGCAACATGACGATGGTGCTGCACCCGCTCCGCCGCGACGGGCGGAGCGCCGCCGCGCGCCCGTCCACCCCGCGATCGGCCCAGCCGGCACCCGCCCACGCCGCGCCTGCCACGGCCCCCGCATCCGCCACCGCGGCGCCGGCCCCCGCCACCGCGGCGCCCGCGCCGGCCGACGGCTAGCGCGGCACGGAAGGACACCGGATGGCGAGCCACCACAAGAACAAGACGCATCGCGGCGCAGCGAAGCGGTTCCGGATCACCGGCACCGGGAAGGTGCGCCGCCGCAAGGCCTACCGCTCACATCTCCTCGAGAAGAAGTCCAGCCGTCGCACCCGCCGCCTCGGCCGGCCCGCCGAGGTGACCGGCGCGCAGAAGAAGCACGTGGAACGCCTCCTCGGACGCGCCTGAGCGTCCGGAGTCGACCGATCACCAGGAGCTGGCATGGCACGAGGCAAGCGTTCCGTCCACAGCAAGAAGCGTCGCCGTGCGGTCATGGCGGCCGCCGAGGGCTACTCCGGCGCGCGCAGCCGGCACCGCCGCGCGGCCACCGAGCAGCTCCTCCACTCCGGCCAGTACGCCTACCGGGACCGACGGGCCCGCAAGGGCCAGTTCCGCCGGCTCTGGATCGTGCGCATCAACGCCGCCTGCCGCGACCACCAGATCTCGTACTCACGCTTCGTCGCCGGGCTGAAGGCCGCGGACATCGAGGTCGACCGCAAGATCCTCGCCGACCTCGCGGTGCGCGACCCGGCGGCGTTCGGCGCGCTCGTCACCGCGTCCCAGGCCGCCCTCGAGGCTGCCGCTTGACGAGCGGCGAGCTGGGCGCCCGCCACCCGCAGGTCCAGCGGCTCCGGGCGCTGAACCGAGACCGCTCCATCCGCGCCACCGAGGGAGCCTTCGTCCTCGAAGGCCCCCGCCTCGTCGTCGCCGCGCTCGACCGCCACGCACCCCTCGAGGGTGCCTACCTCGGCTTCGGCGCCCGACCCGCCTTCGCCGACCTCGTCGCCCGGCTCGAGGCCGCCGGCGTCCCCGTCGCCGACCTGCGCGAGGGCGTGCTCGAGAAGATCGGGATGACGCGCACCCCCCAGCCCGTGCTCGCCGTCGCGCCGACCCGCGACGCGTCACCCACCGCGCTCGAGCGACCCGGTGACGTAATCGTCGCCGCCGACGTCGCCGACCCGGGCAACCTGGGGACCGTGCTGCGCAGCGCCGAGGCGGCCGGGGTGACGACGGTGCTCGTCGCGGGCGACTCCGTCGACGTCTACAACCCGAAGGTCGTGCGCGCCGTCCGCCGGCGCGGTCCTCGGCCTCGACCTCGTCGCCTGCCACGACGCCGTCGACGCGCTCGACGCCGCCCGACGGGCCGGGCGACGCACGGTCGGCACCGCGACCCAGGGCGGCCACCCCCTGGACACCCTCGACCCGGCGGCGCCCATCGCGCTCGTCGTCGGCAACGAGGCCCGCGGCGTCGACCCGGCGCTGCTCGAACGCCTCGACACCGTCGTCACGATCCCCATGCACCCGCCCGCCGAGTCGCTCAACGTCGCCATGGCCGCCACCGTCGTGCTCTTCGAGCGGGACCGGCAGCGACGCGCCCATCCCTTCGACGGAGTCGAGACCCGGTGACCCTCGCCGAAGAGCAGGCCCGCCTCGACGCGGCCCTCGACGCGGCCCGCGCCGCGATCCCCGACGCCGCGTCGAGCGACGCGCTCGACGAGCTTGCCCGCGAGTACACGGGCCGTCGCTCCGCGGCGAGCGCAGTGAACGAGGCCATCAAGCACCTGCCGGGTGAGGAGCGGCCCGCCGCCGGCCGCGCCGTGCAGGCCTACAAGCAGGCCGTCGCCGCGCTCCTCGAGGCCCGCCGCGACGCGCTCCGCGCCGCCGGGCCGGCACCCGTCGGCGACGGCGTCGACCCGACGCTCGGCACCCACGCCCGTCCCCGCGGCCACCTGCACCTCGTCACCCAGATCCGCCGCGAGCTCGAGGACATCTTCATCGGCCTCGGCTACCACGTCGCCGAGGGCCCCGAGGTCGAGGACGACTGGCACAACTTCGAGGCCCTCAACATCCCGCCGGCACACCCGGCGCGCTCGATGCAGGACACGATCTACGTGCAGCTCGGCCTGCCCGAGCAGGTCATGCTCCGCACCCACACCTCCCCGGTGCAGATCCGCACCATGGAGCACCAGCCACCACCGATCTACGTCGTCGCGCCCGGGCGCACCTACCGCAACGAGACCCTCGACGCCCGGCACTCACCCGTCTTCCACCAGATGGAGTGCCTCGCCGTCGACCGCGGGATCACGATGGCGCACCTCTTCGGCACCATCGAGGTGTTCGCCCGCCGCCTCTTCGACGACGACACGATCCGCACCCGGTTCCGCTCCGACTACTTCCCCTACACCGAGCCCTCCGCCGAGCTCGCGGTCAGCTGCGTGTTCTGCCACGGCGAGGGATGCCGAGTGTGCTCCCACACCGGCTGGATCGAGCTCGGCGGCTGCGGGATGGTCGACCCCAACGTCTTCGACGCCGTCGGCATCGACCCCGAGGAGTGGCAGGGCTTCGCGTTCGGCTTCGGCCTCGAGCGCATCGCCATGATCCGCCACGGCATCGACGAGATCCGTACCTTCGTCGACAACGACGTCCGCTTCCTCGAGCAGTACTGATGCGCGTCCCCCTCTCCTGGATCCGGGACTTCACTCCGCTCGAGCAGCCCGTCGACGAGATCGTCGCCGGCCTGAACCAGGTCGGGCTCGAGGTCGAAGCCGTCGAGCAGCCCGGCATCGACATCACCGGCGTGGCCGCCGCCCGCGTGCTCGACGTCGTCGCGCACCCCGACGCCGACGCCGTGCGTCTCGTCGACATCGACACCGGGGCAGGCACGACCCGCGTCGTCTGCGGCGCGCCGAACGTGCACGCCGGCATGCTCGCCCCGTTCGCCGCGGCCGGCGCGACCCTCCCCGGCGGGCTCACCATCCAGCGGCGCACGATCCGCGGCCAGGTCTCCGACGGCATGCTGTGCTCGGCGAGCGAGCTCGGCCTCGGCGAGGACCACGACGGCATCCTCGACCTCGGGGCCACCACCGAGCCCGGCACCGACGTCCGCGAGGTGCTCGGCCTCGACGACGTCATCCTCGACCTCTCCATCACCCCGAACCGCCCCGACGCCATGTGCGTCGTCGGCGTCGCCCGGGAGCTCGCCGCGCACTTCGGCCTGCCGCTCACCGTCCCCGCGCCGCACGCGCCCACCGCGCCCATCGATCGGCCCATCGGGGTCGTCCTCGACGCGCCGGACGGCTGCCCCCGCTACCTCGGGCGGGTCGCCGACGTCACGCTCGGCGACTCCCCGGGTTGGCTCGCGCAGCGCCTCGTGAAGGCGGGGATGCGCCCGATCAGCAACGTCGTCGACGTCACCAACTACGTGCTGCTCGAGCGGAACCAGCCGCTCCACGCGTTCGACCTCGACCGGCTCGCCGGCCCCGGGATCGTCGTCCGGCGGGCCGCGGCGGGGGAGACGATCACCACCCTCGACGGCGTCGACCGCGCCCTTGAGGTCGAAGACCTCCTCATCTGCGACGCCGAGCGGACCCCCCACGCCCTCGCCGGCATCATGGGCGGCCGCGACGCCGAGGTGACCGCCGACACCTCCGCCATCCTCCTCGAGTCCGCCTACTTCGAGCCCATGGGCATCGCCCGCACCTCGAAGCGCCTCAAGCTGCGCTCCGAGTCGAGCGCCCGCTTCGAGCGCGGCACCGACCCCGACGGCGTCGCCACGAGCGCCGAACGGGCCATGGAGCTCCTCGCCGACGTCGCCGCGGCGCAGGTCGCCCCGACCGCCGTCGACCAGTACCCGCGTCCGGCGTCCCGGCCGCGCATCGCCCTGCGCACCAGCCGCGTCAACGAGATCCTCGGCACCGAGCTCCCCGACACCGAGGTGCTCGACGCGCTCGGCCCCCTCGAGATCAGCGTCCACGGCCGCGGCGACGACATCGTCGCCACGCCCCCCACCTTCCGGCCCGACCTGACGCGCGAGATCGACCTCATCGAGGAGGTCGCCCGCCGCATCGGCTTCGCCGCGATCGGCCGGCGCGTCGCCCGACCCGACGACCAGGTCGGCGGGCTCACGCGCGCCCAGCGGGACCGGCGGACCGTCGCCGACGCGCTCGTCGGGGCCGGCTGCGCGGAGGCCACCACCGTCCCGCTCGTCGCCCCGGCCAGCCTCACCGACCTCGGCGCCGACCCGGCCGTCGCCCTCGCGAACCCTCTGCGGGCCGACGAGTCCGTGCTGCGCACCGCGCTCGTCCCCGGCCTGCTCAGCGTCGCCGGCGCCAACCGCGCCCGCGGCCGGCCCGACCTGGCCCTCTTCGAGCTCGGCACCGTCTTCCTCCCGCCCGAGGACGGCGCCGTCCTCCCGACCGAGCGACTGCACGTCGCCGCTCTGCTCGCCGGCGTCGTCCGCCGCCGGCCGCTCGAGTCCGACCGGCCGGTCGACGTCGTCGACGCGGTTGACCTCGTCCGGGCGGTCGCCGACGCGCTCGCGCTCGACGCGTGGGATGTCGAACCCACCGAGGCCCCCGGCTACGAGCCAGGCCGCAGCGCGACGCTCGTCGTGGACGGCCATCCCGTCGGCCGCGCCGGCGAGCTGGCGGCGGTCGTGCTCGGGCGGGTCGACCTAGCGGCGCCCGTGATCGCGATGGAGCTCGACCTCACGGCGCTCGGCGGCGCGCCCCGCCGCGACCGCGCGTTCCGGGAGCTGTCTCCGTTCCCCGCCTCGAGCATCGATCTGGATTTCGTCGTCGACGAGCGCGTCCCGGCCGGGACGATCGTCGCGACGCTGCGCGAGGCAACGGGACCGATCCTCGAGGACGTGCGCCCCTTCGACGAGTTCCGCGGCGAGCAGGTGGGTGCCGGACACAAGAGCCTCGCCTTCGCGCTGCGCTTCCGCGCCGACCACACCCTGACCCAGACCGAGGTGGCCGGCCTCCGACAGCGCTGCATCGACGCGGTGACCCGCGCGCACGACGCGACGCTGCGCGGCTGACCCGCGTCGTCGCGCTACCCGAGCGGCTGGTAGTCGTCCGGGGCCTCGCCCCGCCGGAAGTCGTACTCCCGAAGCCCGTCGGTCGTCTCGCTGACCACCCGGAACACGCCCTCCAGTGACCCGAACACCTCGGCGGTGGTGCAGCCCTCCGGCCCCGCGACGTGCGGTCCGTACAGCTCGCCCGGGCGCGCCGTCATCACGTCGCCCGGGCCGAGCGTCCGTCCGCCGGCCTGCAGCGACCCACGAACGACGACCTCGAAGCGATGGCAGATATGGGCGTGGCGGAACAGCACGTAGTGAGGCGGCATCTCGAGGAGCACCACGGCTGGCGCCTCCGCGTCGGCCGGGTCGTCACCCAGCACGAAGACCCGTGTGCCCTCCCCGCGGGACGGACCCTCGGTCACGGAGGCAGGTTCGCGCCCCCAGCGCGGCGCCTCAAGGCCGAGGACCCCGTGCCACATGGAGGCTCCCCAAGCCATGCAGACTTCTGTATAGTATGCGGCATGGCGTATCAGGCGGCGGTGGTGGGGGCGGCGGGCTACGCGGGCGCCGAGCTGCTGCGACTGCTCGCCGGCCATCCCGACCTGCAGGTCACCCGGGCCGTCGCGGCGACCCACGCGGGCGCCGCGGTCGCCGACGTGTACCCGGCGCTGGGCCCGGCCTACCGGGGCATGCTCCTCGACGCGTGGGACCCGTCGGCGCTCGACGGTGTCGACGTCGCGTTCCTGACCCTCCCGCACGGCGAGTCGCAACGCGTCGTCCCCGACCTGCTCGGCCGCGTCGGCCACGTCGTCGACCTCGGCGCGGACTTCCGCCTCCCCGCCGCGCAGTACGAGCAGTGGTACGGGACGCCGCACGCCGCGCCGGAGCTCCTCGAGCGCTTCGCGTTCGGCCTGCCCGAGCTGTTCCGCGAGGACCTCACCCCGGGGCGCCCCGTCGCCGTCCCCGGCTGCTACCCGACCGCGGCGATCTTGGCGCTCGCCCCGCTCCTCACCGCGGGTCTCGCCGCACCCGAGGGCCTCGTCGTGCACGCCGCCTCCGGGATCTCCGGGCGCGGCCGCGGGCTGAGCGACCCGAGCCTCTACGCCGAGGCGAACGAGACCGTGACGCCGTACGGGCTGCTCACGCACCGACACACCGGCGAGATCGACTGGGCGCTGAGCGAGCTCGCCGGCACCCCGATCGCGACGCTGTTCACGCCCCACCTCGTGCCGATGACACGCGGGCTGCTCGCCAGCTGCTACGCCCGCCCGGCGACCGACGGCCTGACGACGGCGCGGCTGCTGGACGCCTACCAGGCCGCGTACGGCGACGAGCCGTTCCTCGTCGTCGCGGAGGACCCTCCGACGACCCGCGCCACCGTGGGATCGAACGCCGCGCACCTCACCGCCCGCTTCGACGACCGCACCGGGTCGATCCTCGCGTTCGCCGCGATCGACAACCTCGGGAAGGGCGCGGCCGGACAGGCCATCCAGGCCGCCAACCGCGTGCTCGGGCTCCCCGAGACGACCGGGCTGCCCGCCGTCGGGATCGTGCCGTGAGCGTCACCGCCGCCCCCGGCTTCGAAGCCGGCGCCGCCGCCTCCGGGCTGAAGCCGGGAGCCGCCCTCGACGTCGCGCTCGTCGCGACCGCCGACCACGCGCCGGTCACAGCTGCGGGCGTGTTCACGAGCAACCGCGTCGCGTCCGCGCCCGTCCAGATCAGCCGCCAGCACCTCGCGAACCACCAGGCCGCCGCCGTGGTCCTCAACGCCGGCAACGCGAACGCCGCGACCGGTGAGGAGGGCCGGGGGCACGCCCGCCGCATGTGCGCCGCGACCGCCGCGGCCCTCGGCTGCGCCGCCGACGACGTCCTCGTCTGCTCCACGGGCCTCATCGGCATCCCGCTCCCCATCGACGCCGTCGAGGCGGGAATCGCGGCGGCGGCCGCCGCGCGCCGGGCCGACGCGGCGGGCAGCGGGCGCGCCGCGGACGCCATCCGCACGACCGACACCGTCGCCAAGGAGGCCGCCGTCACCGCCGCCGGCTACACGGTGGGCGGCATGGCGAAGGGCGCCGCGATGCTCGCGCCGGCCATGGCCACGATGCTCGCGGTCATCACGACCGACGCGGCGGTGACACCACCCGCGCTCGACGCCGCCCTGACCTGCGCGGTCCACGACACGTTCAACGCGCTCATCGTCGACGCCTGCATGAGCACCAGCGACACCGTCCTCGTGCTCGCCAACGGCCGCGCCGGCCAGCCACCGATCGAGCCGGCCAGCCCGGCCTTCACGGCCTTCGCCGCCGCCCTCACCGAGGTGTGCGACCGGCTCGCCGAGGCGATGGCCGCCGACGCCGAAGGGGCGACGAAGCTTGCCCGCGTGGTGGTGACGGGTGCCGCGAGCCCCGCCGAGGCCCGCCTCGCGGCCCGGGGCGTCGCGAGCAGCCAGCTCGTCCAGTGCTCCCTCTACGGCCACGACCCCTACTGGGGCCGCGTGCTCTCCGAGCTCGGCGCGAGCGGCGCGACGTTCGACCCCGAGCGCGTCGACATCGCCTACAACGGCGTCACCGTCTGCCGGGACGGGGTCGCCGCACCCCACGACGAGGACGCGCTGGCGGCCGCGATGGCGCCGCGTGACATCGAGATCAGCTGCGACCTCCACGCGGGCGACGACCACACCGCGGTGCGCTTCACCGACCTCACCCACGCGTACGTCGACGAGAACCGCGGCACCTCATGATCGACGACCGCGTCCTCGACGCCCCCGCCAAGGCCGCCGTGCTCGCCGAGGCGCTCCCATACATCCGGGAGTTCGCCGGCAGCACCGTCGTGATCAAGTACGGCGGCCACGCCATGGAGGAGCCCGGCCTCGCCGAGCTCTTCGCCCAGGACGTGGTCCTCATGCGCCTTGTCGGCATGAACCCGGTCGTCGTGCACGGCGGCGGCCCCCAGATCAGCGAGCTCATGCGCCGACTCGGCAAGGAGCCCGAGTTCGTCGACGGGATGCGCGTCACCGACGCCGACACCGTCGACATCGTCCGCATGGCCCTCGTCGGCAAGGTGAACCGCGAGGTCGTCACCTCCCTCAACCGGCACGGCTCCTACGCCGTCGGGCTCTCCGGGGAGGACGCCGGGCTCATCACCGTGGAGCAGCGCGACGCCCGCCTCGGCTTCGTCGGCGACGTGCGCCGCATCGACCCGGCCATCCTCGAACGCGTGCTCCGCGAAGAGCTCATCCCCGTCGTCGCCACCGTCGGCGTCGACGAGACCGGGCAGGCCCACAACGTGAACGCCGACGCCGCCGCCGGCGCCATCGCCCAGACCCTCCAGGCCGAGAAGCTCGTCTACCTCACCGACGTCTCCGGCCTCTACCGGGACCGCGCCGACCATTCCTCGATCGTCTCGCGCGTCGACGTCGCCGGGCTCACCGAGCTCCTCGCCGGCGGCCAGGTGGGGGAGGGGATGATCCCGAAGGTGCAGTCCTGCATCGACGCGATCCTCGGCGGCGTGCGACGCGCCCACATCCTCGACGGCCGCCAGCCCCACGCGCTGCTGCTCGAGTTCTTCACCCGGGAGGGAATCGGCACGATGGTGCAGCCATGACCACAACCGCGCCCAGCACCGACGAGCTCCTCGCGCTCGACGCCGAGTACGTGATGCCCACCTACGGCCGCCAGCCGGTCGCGTTCGTGCGCGGCGAAGGCTCGGTCCTCTTCGACGCCGAAGGCCGCCGCTACCTCGACTTCCTCGCCGGGATCGCCGTCACCTCACTCGGCCACGCCCACCCCGTCGTCGCCGACGCGATCGCCGACCAGGCCCGCACCCTGCTCCACGTGTCGAACCTGTACCTGAACGACCTCCAGCCTCGCCTCGCGGCCCGCCTCGACGGCCTGCTCGGCGGCGGCGGGCGCGTCTTCTTCGCCAACTCCGGCGCGGAGGCCAACGAGTGCGCCATCAAGCTCGCCCGTCGGCACGGCCAGCGCCACGGCGGCCCCGAACGCTTCCACATCCTCGCCGCCTACGGCTCGTTCCACGGCCGCACGCTCGCCACCCTCGCCGCGACCGGCCAACCCCAGAAGCACGAGCCCTTCCAGCCGCTCCCACCCACCTTCCGTCACGTCGCGTTCGGCGATGCGCCCGCCCTCGCCGCCGCGCTCGACGAGCGGGTCTGCGCCGTGCTCCTCGAGCCCATCCAGGGTGAGGGCGGCGTCCAGGCCCCGCCGCCCGGCTACCTCACCGCGGTCCGCCAGCTCTGCGACGAGCACGAGGCGCTCCTCATCGTCGACGAGATCCAGACCGGCCTCGCCCGCACCGGACGCTGGTTCGGGTTCCAGCACACCCCCGACCTGCAACCCGACGTCGTCACCCTCGCCAAGGCGCTCGGCAACGGCGTCCCGATCGGCGCCTGCTGGGCCCGCGGCGACGCCGGCACCGCCCTCGCGCCCGGCGAACACGCGACGACCTTCGGGGGCCAGCCGCTCGCCGTGCGCGCCGCGCTCACCGTGCTCGACATCATGGAGGCCGAGGACGCGCCCGGCCGCGCCGCCCGCGCCGGGGAGCGTCTCACCGCGGCGCTCACCGGCCGACCGGGTGTCGCCGCTGTGCGCGGCGTGGGGCTCCTCCTCGCCGTCGAGCTCGAGCCCGGCCTCGACGCCGCGGCGGTCATGCACGCGTGCCGCGACCAGGGCCTCATCCTCAACGCCGTCACGCCGACCGCGTTGCGCCTCGCACCGTCGCTGCTCATCACCGACGACGACCTCGACGAGGGCGTCGGGATCCTCACCGCCGTACTCGAGGAGCAGCGCGCCCCATGAGCCGCCCGAGCGACTTCCTCGAGGTCGACGACCTCGACCCGGCCGGCCTCGCCGCGCTGCTCGAGCGCGCCGAGGCCTGGAAGCGCGCCCCGGACCGCATCCCGGCCGTGCTCGCCGGCCAGGGCGTCGCCATGCTCTTCGAGAAGCCGTCGGCCCGCACCCGCACCTCCACCGAGATGGCCGCCGCCACCCTCGGCGCCCACCCCGTCTACATCCGCCCCGAGGAGGTCGGCCTCGGCGTCCGCGAGAGCGTCGAGGACGTCGCCCGCACCCTCGCCAGCTACTGCGCCATCCTCTGCGCCCGCGTCCACGACCACGCCACCCTCGAGACCATGGCCAACAGCGTCGACGCGCCCGTCGTCAACCTCCTGAGCGACCGTGCGCATCCCTGCCAGGCGCTCGCCGACCTCGTCACCGTCCGCGAGCTCTTCGGCGGCGTCGACGGGCGCCGCGTCGCGTACATCGGCGACGGCAACAACGTCGCCGCCTCCCTCGCCTTCGCGTCGGCGCTCTGCGGGCTCGAGCTCACCATCGCGTCACCGCCCGGGTACGCGCTCGAGGACGAGCTCGTCGAGCGGGCCCGCAACCTCGGCGGGACCATCGAGCTCGTCACCGACCCCTACGACGCCGTCCCCGGCGTCGACGCCGTCTACACCGACGTGTGGACCTCGATGGGCCAGGAGGACGAGCAGACCCGCCGCCGTGCCGCGTTCGCCGGCTACACGGTCGACCAGGCGCTCATGGCCGCCGCCGGCCCCGACGCCCGGTTCCTGCACTGCCTCCCCGCCCACCGCGGCGAGGAGGTCAGCGCCGACGTCATCGACGGCCCGCGGTCCGCCGTGTGGCAGCAGGCCGCGAACCGGATGCACGCCACCCGCGCCCTGCTCGCCGAGCTGGGAGGAGGCTGATGGCCACCCTCGGGAAGCCCCAACGCCAGCACCGGATCGCCCGCCTGCTCGAGGAGCAGCCCATCTCGAGCCAGGGCCAGATCGTCGAGCTGCTCGCCGCCGACGGTGTCGTCGCCACCCAGGCGACCGTGAGCCGCGACCTCGAGGAGCTCGGCGCCGTCAAGGTCCGTATCCCCGGCGGCACGAACGCCTACGCCCTCCCCGAGAACGCGAAGGAAGCCGCCACCTCCGACGACCACCTGCGCCGCGTCATGGGCGACTTCGTCGTCGAGGTGTCGCACAGTGCCAACCTCGTCGTGCTGCGCACCCCGCCCGGGTCGGCGCACGTCATCGGGTCCGCCATCGACCGCTCCGGGCTCCCCGACGTCCTCGGCACCGTCGCCGGCGACGACACACTCCTCCTCGTCTGCTCCGAGCAGGCCGGCGGCGCGCAGGTCGCCGCCCAGCTCGCCGCGCTCGCCGGCCTGTAGCGCGATGAGCCCCACCCGACGCCGCGTCGTCCTCGCCTACTCCGGCGGGCTCGACACCTCCGTCGCCGTCCACTGGATGACCGCCGAGTGGGACGTCGACGTCATCGCGCTCGCCGTCGACGTCGGCCAGCGCGCCGACGACAGCTGGGACACCATCCGCGAACGCGCCCGCCGCGCCGGCGCCATCGAGGCGCTCGTCGTCGACGCCCGCACCGAGTTCGCCGACCACTACTGCCGACGCGCCCTGCAGGCCAACGCCCTCTACGAAGGCAAGTACCCGCTCGTCTCCGCCCTCTCCCGTCCCGTCATCGTGCAGCACCTCGTCGACGTCGCCCGCGAGCACGACGCCGACGCCGTCGCGCACGGCTGCACCGGCAAGGGCAACGACCAAGTGCGCTTCGAGGTCTCGGCCCGGGCGCTCGCCCCCGACCTCGACGTACTCGCGCCCGTCCGCGAATGGGGCTTCACCCGCGAGGACTCGATCGAGTACGCCGCCCGCCACGACATCCCGATCAAGGTCCGCCGCGACAACCCGTACTCGATCGACGAGAACCTCTGGGGGCGCGCCATCGAGTGCGGCGCAATCGAAGACCCCTGGGCCGCGCCACCCACCGAGCCGTACGCGCTCACGACCGACCCGTCGGCCGCGCCGACCGACCCGTGGGAGCTCGTCGTCTCGTTCGAAGCCGGCGTCCCGGTCGCGCTCGACGGCGTCGCCCAGCCGTTCGCCGATCTCATCGCCGCGATGACCACCGCCGTGGGCCGCTACGGCTGGGGCCGCATCGACATGGTCGAGAACCGCCGCGTCGGCATCAAGAGCCGCGAGGTCTACGAGTGCCCCGGCGCCCTCGCGCTGATCCTCGCCCACGCCGACCTCGAATCGATCACCCTCGAGCGCGACCTCCTCCGCGAGAAGGCGCGCCTCGAGCCGCGCTACGCCGACCTCGTGTACGACGGGCTCTGGTTCTCGCCGCTGCGCCGAGCCCTCGACGCGTTCGTCGCCTCCACCCAGGACGCGGTGACCGGCGAGGTGCGACTGCGCCTCGAGCCGGGCCGCTGCGAGGTCGTCGGCCGCCGCGCCCCCCACGGCCTCTACGACTACGAGCTCGCCACCTACGACGCCGCCGACCGCTTCCGCCACGAGGACGCCGCCGGCTTCGTGCGGCTGTGGGGCCTCGGGCTCGAGACCCTCGCCCGCCGCCAAGGACCACCCGAGGAGGCCGGGTGAGCGAGGCGTCGGGCGGCCGTCCCCTCTGGCACGGCCGGCTCGGCGACACCCCCGCGGAGACCCTCGTCGCGTTCACCGACAGCCTGGCCGTCGACCGCCGCCTCGCCCCCGACGATCTGGCCGGCTCCCGAGCCCACGTCCGCATGCTCGGCGCCACGGGGATCCTCGACGCCGAGGAGGCCGCCCAGGTGCTCGCCGCGCTCGACACCGTCGACGGCGAGCTGACCGACGGCACCTTCGAGTTCCAGCCGAGCGACGAGGACATCCACACCGCCGTCGAGCGTCGCGTCACCGAGCTCGCCGGCGCGGCCGGCGCCAAGCTGCACACCGGCCGCAGCCGCAACGACCAGGTCGCGACCGACCTCCGCCTCTACGTCCGGCGCGCCGGGCGTGACCTCGCCCGGGACATCCACGCCCTCCAGGTCACGCTGCTCGACCGCGCCCGCGACGCCGGTGAGGCCTACCTCCCCGGCTACACGCACCTCCAGCGGGCCCAGCCCGTCCTGCTCGCCCACCACCTGCTCGCGCACTTCTGGGCCCTCGGGCGGGACGTTGACCGCTGCCACGACGCGCTCGAGCGGGCCGCCGTCTCCCCGCTCGGGGCCGGCGCGCTCGCGGGGTCCAGCCTGCCGCTCGACCCCGACATGACGGCGCGAGAGCTCGGGTTCCCAGCGCGCTTCGAGAACTCGATCGATGCCGTGTCCGATCGCGACTTCGTCGCCGAGCTCCTCTTCGTCTGCACGCTCACGATGGTGCACTGCTCGCGGCTCGGCGAGGAGCTGGTCCTGTGGTGCACCGACGAGTTCGGATTCGCGCGCCTCGCCGACGAGTACGCCACCGGCTCGTCGATGCTCCCCCAAAAGAAGAACCCCGACGTCGCCGAGCTCGTGCGGGGCAAGACCGGTCGCCTCATCGGCGACCTGACCGGGCTGCTGGCCACCCTGAAGGGCCTGCCGCTCGCCTACAACCGGGACCTGCAGGAGGACAAGGCACCGCTCTTCGACGCGCTCGACACGAGCCGGCTCGCGCTCCGTGCGCTCCAGGAGGTCATCGCGACGCTGGACTTCGACACCGACCGCATGGCTGCTGCGGCCGACCAGCCGGACCTCGCCGCGACGGACCTCGCCGAGCACCTCGTGGGGGAGGGCGTCCCCTTCCGGGAGGCGCACCGTGCCGTCGGCGCGCTCGTGCGCCGGGCGCATGAGGAAGGCGTCCCGCTCGCCGACCTCGTCGTTCAGGACGAGCGCCTCGCCGCAGCCGCGTCGCTGCTCTCGCCCGGACGCGGCGCGGCACGACGCACCACATCGGGCGGGGCGGGCCCCGAGCCCGTGCGGGCCCAGCTCGACGCCGCGGCACGCCGACTCGAGACCGAGCGGGGCTGGCTCCACGCGTGAGAGGCCGCGCGCTCCCGCGGGCCTTCTACGCCCGCGACGCCCGCCAGCTGGCACCCCTCCTGCTGAACAAGCTGCTGGTCCGCGGCCGCGGCCCGGACCGCGTCGCCGCCCGCATCGTCGAGGTGGAGGCCTACTGCGGGTCCCACGACCCCGCGAGCCACGCCTACCGGGGCGAGACCCGCCGCAACCGGACGATGTTCGGCCCGCCCGGGTACCTGTACGTGTACTTCACCTACGGGATGCACTGGTGCGCCAACGTCGTGGCCGGCGAGGTGGGCATCGCGTCCGCCGTGCTCCTGCGCGCCGGCGCGCCGCTCGCCGGCATCGAGACGATGCGCGCCCGGCGCGGGCCGAAGATTCCGGATCGCCGCCTCTGCGCCGGCCCGGCCTGCCTCACGCAGGCGCTCAGCATCTCCGGCGAGGACGACGGTGACGACCTCGTGCGCGGACCCATCCGCATCCTCGACGACGGCACGCCGCCACCGCGCCGCCCCGGCCGCTCCACACGCATCGGGCTGCACCCGGGCGTCGGCGACGAGCACCGCTGGCGCTGGTTCGTCGCCGGCGACGTCAACGTGAGCCGCCGCGCACCGGCCTGAGAACCCGCATCGCGGGCGTCGGCCCTTGCTACCTTCGTTCGATGGACGCGCCGGCCACGCAGCTGCGCGTGCTCACCGCCGGGGCGGTCGACGTCATCAGCGAGGCCGACCTCACCCGCAAGCTCACGCGGGGGACGCCACTGCGCGTGAAGCTCGGCATCGACCCGACCGCCCCCGACATCCATCTCGGGTTCGCGGTCGTGCTGCGCAAGCTGCGCCAGTTCCAGGAGCTCGGTCACCTCGCCGTCCTCATCCTCGGTGACTTCACCGCGCAGCTCGGCGACCCGTCCGGACGCAGCGCGACCCGCCCCCCGCTGTCGGCGGAGGAGATCGACCAGCACGCCCGCACCTACGTCGAGCAGGTCGAGCAGATCCTGCTGCCCGACCGACTCGAGATCCGCCGCAACTCCGAGTGGCTGCGCGACATGGGCATCGCGGACGTGCTGCGGCTCAGCGCCCGCACCACCGTGGCACGCATGCTCGAGCGCGACGACTTCGCGACGCGCTACCGGGACGGCCGGCCGATCTCACTGAGCGAGTTCCTCTACCCGCTCCTGCAGGGCTGGGACTCGGTCGTGGTGCACGCCGACGTCGAGCTCGGCGGCACCGACCAGCTGTTCAACAACCTCATGGGTCGAACGCTCCAGGAGCAGGAGGGCCAGGAGGGACAGGTCGTGCTCACGATGCCGCTGCTCGAAGGCCTCGACGGCGTGCAGAAGATGTCGAAATCGCTCGGCAACTACGTGGGGATCACCGAGCCCCCGGGAGAGCAGTTCGGGAAGGTCATGTCAGTGCCGGACGCGCTGATGCCGCGCTACTTCGCGCTCACGACGGGCTGGGACCCGGACCGCGTCACCGACGTCACGCGCCGCCTCAGCGCCGGCGAGCTCGCACCCGTCGACGCGAAGCGCCTGCTCGCGCGCACAATCGTCGGGCTGTACCACGGGCAGGCCGCCGGGGAGGCCGCCGAGGCCGAGTTCGACCGCGTGTTCCGCGACCACGCGACACCGACCGACGTCCCCGAGTACCGCCTCGACGTCGCGGCGCTGCCCCCGGGTCCGGTGCGTCTCGACCGGGTGCTCCACGACACCGGGCTCGCGACCTCGAACCGGGACGCCCGACGCCTCATCCAGGGCGGCGGGGTGCGCCTGAACGGCGAGCGGGTGGAGGACCCCGAGCTGGCGCTCCCCGTCGAGGGCCTCGCCGACGCGTTGCTGCAGGTGGGCCGCAAGAAATGGGTCCGCATCCGCCTCGGCTGAGCGCGGCTGCGCTCCGGCGGGGGAGGCGTCGCCCGAGCCGACCCCGGCCCCAGAAGCCCCGTCTTGCATGGGCGCTCAACGGTGCGTATGGTGATGGGTCCGCCCAGGGAGCGATCCCCGGACGGGTTGACACGAGCTCGTCGGAGACCGGGGCCTGTGACCCGGGTGGAGTGTCCGGCTGAACCGGCCGCCGAGCGTGTCCTCAAAGAGTCGAGGCCAACCGCCGCCACTCGGCGCGTGCCTCGCCAACCGCTCCTTGAAAACGGAACAGTGACGCCATAGCCAGTGCGGGCGCCCGCGTCTCATCGACGCGGGTGTCACTGCAATTCCACACGGCCAGTTGCCGCCAGGCAACGGGTCGTGTTGTCGCTCGATGGGCTCAGTGGCCCTCCCGAGCGACTCTCCGATCTCCGTCCCCGAACGGCTCTGCCGGCCGGAGACGAGATCTCGATGGAGAGTTTGATCCTGGCTCAGGACGAACGCTGGCGGCGCGCCTCATACATGCAAGTCGAGCGAGAAATCCGGAGCTTGCTCCGGGTGGACAGCGGCGAACGGGTGAGGAACACGTGAGAAACCTGCCCCGAAGACCGGGATAACACCAGGAAACCGGTGCTAATACCGGATGCCCTCACCGGATCGCATGGTCCGGTGAGGAAATGGATTCCGCTTCGGGATGGTCTCGCGGCCTATCAGCTTGTTGGCGGGGTAATGGCCCACCAAGGCTTCGACGGGTAGCTGGTCTGAGAGGATGTCCAGCCACACTGGGACTGAGACACGGCCCAGACTCCTACGGGAGGCAGCAGTAGGGAATCTTGCGCAATGGGCGAAAGCCTGACGCAGCGACGCCGCGTGCGGGATGACGGCCTTCGGGTTGTAAACCGCTTTCAGCAGGGACGAAATTGACGGTACCTGCAGAAGAAGCCCCGGCCAACTACGTGCCAGCAGCCGCGGTAATACGTAGGGGGCAAGCGTTGTCCGGATTTATTGGGCGTAAAGAGCTCGTAGGCGGTTCGGTAAGTCGGATGTGAAATCTCCACGCTCAACGTGGAGGCGCCATTCGAAACTGCTGTGACTTGAGTCCGGTAGGGGAGTGTGGAATTCCCGGTGTAGCGGTGAAATGCGCAGAGATCGGGAGGAACACCCGTAGCGAAGGCGGCACTCTGGGCCGGTACTGACGCTGAGGAGCGAAAGCGTGGGGAGCGAACAGGATTAGATACCCTGGTAGTCCACGCCGTAAACGTTGGGCACTAGGTGTGGGGCTCTATCGACGGGTTCCGTGCCGTAGCTAACGCATTAAGTGCCCCGCCTGGGGAGTACGGCCGCAAGGCTAAAACTCAAAGGAATTGACGGGGGCCCGCACAAGCGGCGGAGCATGTGGCTCAATTCGATGCAACGCGAAGAACCTTACCTGGGTTGAACTTTGCAGGAAAAGCCGTAGAGATACGGTGTCCTTCGGGGCCTGTGATAGGTGGTGCATGGCTGTCGTCAGCTCGTGTCGTGAGATGTTGGGTTAAGTCCCGCAACGAGCGCAACCCCTATCCCATGTTGCCAGCGGGTAATGCCGGGGACTCGTGGGAGACTGCCGGTGCCAAACCGGAGGAAGGTGGGGATGAGGTCAAGTCATCATGCCCCTTACGTCCAGGGCTGCACACATGCTACAATGGCCGGTACAAAGGGCTGCGATCCCGCGAGGGGGAGCTAATCCCAAAAAGCCGGTCTCAGTTCGGATCGCAGTCTGCAACTCGACTGCGTGAAGCCGGAGTCGCTAGTAATCGCAGATCAGCATTGCTGCGGTGAATACGTTCCCGGGCCTTGTACACACCGCCCGTCACACCACGAAAGTTGGTAACACCCGAAGCCGGTGGCCCAACCCTTTTGGGAGGGAGCCGTCGAAGGTGGGATCAGCGATTGGGGTGAAGTCGTAACAAGGTAGCCGTACCGGAAGGTGCGGCTGGATCACCTCCTTTCTAAGGAGTCCACTGCCCGGTTCCTTCGGGAATTCGGGGACACTCCCACGTCGATCACTGGTCAGTCGGCGTCCGGTCACTTCCGACCCTCTCAGCCACGTGCTGGGGGCACCACCGGAACCCGGTCGTTCGGCGTGCGCGTCACTGTTCCGTTTTGAGGGAGTGGTGCGACGGCTCGGCCGTCGCCGCAACCTCCGAGGTCGACCCCGTCGACGCGCCCACAAGATCCGGCGCGCACGGCGACCTCATCGGCGCGTTGAGAACCGCAGAGCGAGCACGAGCATCTAGCAAACAGTGCAAGAAGAAATCCCAAGCTATGAAGAGCCAACGGTGGATGCCTTGGCGCCAGATGCCGATGAAGGACGTGGGTGGCTGCGAAAAGCCACGGGGAGCTGCCGACCAAGCATTGATCCGTGGATATCCGAATGGGGAAACCCGGCTGGGGTCATGCCCAGTCACTGCTGCCCGAACACATACGGCAGTGGAGGGAACCGGGGGAACTGAAACATCTCAGTACCCTGAGGAATGGAAAGCAACCGCGACTCCCCGAGTAGCGGCGAGCGAAACGGGAAGAGCCCAAACCGTCGTAGTGGTACAGCCTGCCGGCGATGCTGCGACGGGGTCGTGGGACCCGCCAGAAGGGACGGCAGACCCTTCAGGGAGTTATAAAGCCATCGAGGAGTGGAAGCGCTCTGGAAAGGCGCGCCACAGAGGGTAACGGCCCCGTACACGAACCTTGAATGGCCTCCCGGTGGTGTTCCCAAGTAGTGCGGGATCTGGGAAAGCCCGTACGAATTAGCGAGGACCACCTCGTAAGGCTAAGTACACGCTGGCGACCGATAGTGCACGAGTACCGTGAGGGAAGGGTGAAAAGTACCCCGGGAGGGGAGTGAAATAGAACCTGAAACCGTTGGCTTACAAGCAGTCAGAGCAAAGCTTGCTTTGTGATGGCGTGCCTTTTGAAGAATGAGCCGGCGAGTTACCGTTCGTGGCTAGGTTAACCCGAGAGGGGGAGCCGGAGCGAAAGCGAGTCTGAATGGGGCGTTCAGTCGCGAGCGGTAGACCCGAAGCCGAGTGATCTATCCATGGGCAGGCTGAAGCGAGGGTAAGACCTCGTGGAGGGCCGAACCCACCAAGGTTGAAAACTTGGGGGATGACCTGTGGATAGGGGTGAAAGGCCAAGCAAACTCGGTTATAGCTGGTTCTCCCCGAAATGCATTTAGGTGCAGCGTCGTGTGTTCAGTGCCGGAGGTAGAGCACTGGATGGCCTAGGGGGCCTACAAGCTTACCGAAGTCAGCCAAACTCCGAATGCCGGTACTCCACAGCACGGCAGTGAGACCATGGGGGATAAGCTTCATGGTCGAGAGGGAAACAGCCCAGAACGCCAGCTAAGGCCCCAAAGTCTGTGCTCAGTGGCAAAGGATGTGGGATTGCCCAGACAGCCAGGAGGTTGGCTTAGAAGCAGCCACCCTTGAAAGAGTGCGTAATAGCTCACTGGTCGAGTGATCCTGCGCCGACAATTTAACGGGGCTCAAGCACAGCGCCGAAGCTGCGTCATGCGTAAGCATGGGTAGGGGAGCGTCGATCCCCGCTGCGAAGCGATCGGAGAACCGGTCGTGGAGCGAGGTCGAGTGCGAATGCCGGTATGAGTAGCGAACGAGGGGGGAGGAACCCCTCCGCCGAATGCCCAAGGGTTCCTGGGGAAGGCTCATCCGCCCAGGGTTAGTCGGGAGCTAAGGCGAGGTCGAAAGACGTAGTCGATGCACAACAGGTCGACATTCCTGTACCACCGTGTGCGCGTCAACCCCAATGGTGAGGCGACCGGGGGCTGCCCTTCGGGGCGAACCCGTCACGTGCGCCGGCGGGGAGCGATGGGGGGACGCAGGAGGGTAGGTCTACCGGGTGTTGGATATCCCGGAGCAAGCAGTTAGGGGGGCCGGTAGGTAAATCCGCCGGTCACAACCCCGAGATGCGATGCCGAACCGCTTCAGGTGAAGTGACTGATCCCATGCTGCCTAGAAAAGCCCCTAGCGAGTTCACACGGTGCCCGTACCCCAAACCGACTCAGGTGGGCACGTAGAGAATACGAAGGCGATCGGGATAACTCTGGTTAAGGAACTCGGCAAATTACCCCCGTAACTTCGGAAGAAGGGGGGCCTCAGTAGGGTGACGGACTTCGCGTCCCGAGCTCGAGGAGGCCGCAGAGACCAGGGCCAAGCGACTGTTTACTAAAAACACAGGTGCGTGCTAAGTCGCAAGACGACGTATACGCACTGACGCCTGCCCGGTGCCGGAAGGTTACGGGGAAGGGTTAGCCGCAAGGCGAAGCCCTGAACCTAAGCCCCGGTAAACGGCGGCCGTAAGGACATTGCGGCTCTCGGGGGGTAACCCCCGGGAACAAACTCCGCTAAATGCTGGAAACCCCGGGTATCCGGCGGTACTCGTGGTGGCGTACCCCTCGTATCGGTACGCGCCAACGAGTGACAATCCGACCGGTGCGGACAATCAGCAGGAAAGGCTCGACGAAAGCGAGGAGCTGCGGGAGTCGGCTAACAAGCCCTCCCCGCCATGACCGAGGAGCTTCAGACCTCGGTCGTCGCGACACGCAGCGCCCGGAAGCATTCGCCGAGAATCCTCAGAGGCCATACGCGGAGCTCCCTCGTTGAAGCTGAGGGATGAAGATATGGTCCACGCCCCATGGCGACATGGGGAATCCGTGAACTATAACGGTCCTAAGGTAGGGAAGCCCCCAGCAGGCAGGGGGCGCTGCCCCTCCCGTAGGTGACTACGGGATGCGCAGTCGGCTATATGCTGGAAAACCCGGTGTATCTGCGGGCTACTCGCCGTGCGCGGGTGTCGCACCCATTCTTTAGGGTGCCGCCATGCACGGCAGTGACAATGCGCGCAGTGCGGAAAACCAGCAGGAAAGACTCAACACCGACGCATGGATTGTCGGGTTCGTGGATGGGGAAGGCTGTTTCAGCTGTCCCATCCAGCGGAACCGCACAATGACGCTCGGATGGCAAGTGCAACCGAAATTCCTTGTCGTCCAGGGCGCCTCAAGTGCGCACGTGCTCGAAGACCTGGCGCAGCGCTTCGGCTGCGGGCGCGTCTATCGCAACCGCAGACGAGACAACCACCGCGAGGACCTCTTCGTCTACAGCGTTCATCGGCTGGAGGACTTGCGGTGCACGATCGTGCCGTTCTTCGAGGCGAACCCATTGCGAACCGCGAAGCGAGAGAATTTCGAGAAGTTCGCTCGGATCATCGAGCTCATGCGTCTCCGCCGTCACCTCTCGTTTGAGGGGCTGGCCGAAATCGCGGAGATCACCGAGACGATGAACTTCCGCAAACCATCCGCCGCGTTGAGAATCCTCAGAGGCCATACGCCGACCCTCTTCACCACCTCGCGGGAAGAGGATGAGATGGTCCGATCCCTGTGGCGACGCAGGGAGGCTGGCGGCGACGTTCAGCCCGCCGGCCAGGGTTCGCCACCCGGCCGGTCACTCAAGTAACAGAATCAGCGAAATTCCTTGTCGGGTAAGTTCCGACCTGCACGAATGGCGCAACGACTTGGCTACTGTCTCAACCAGAGACCCGGCGAAATTGCACGACGAGTAAAGATGCTCGTTTCCCGCAGTAGGACGGAAAGACCCCGTGGACCTTTACTACAGTTTGATGTTGGGTTTCGGTACGTGCTGTGTAGGATAGGTGGGAGTCTGGGAAGCTGGGGCGTTAGCCTCGGTGGAGACAACCTTGAAATACCACCCTTCACGTATTGAGGCTCTAACCCAGGCCCGTTATCCGGGTCGGGGACAGCGTCAGGTGGGTAGTTTGACTGGGGCGGTCGCCTCCCAAAGAGTAACGGAGGCGCCCAAAGGTTCCCTCAGCCTGGTCGGCCATCAGGCGTCGAGTGCAAAGACACAAGGGAGCTTGACTGCGAGACAAACAAGTCGAGCAGGTGCGAAAGCAGGGCTTAGTGACCCGGCCGTGGCATGTGGAAGCGCGGTCGATTAACGGATAAAAGGTACCCCGGGGATAACAGGCTTATCTTGCCCAAGAGTCCACATCGACGGCAAGGTTTGGCACCTCGATGTCGGCTCGTCGCATCCTGGGGGTGAAGCATCTCCCAAGGGTTGGGCTGTTCGCCCATTAAAGCGGTACGCGAGCTGGGTTTAGAACGTCGCGAGACAGTGGAAGCAACTTGATTGATAATCGACCTGATCAAGTGCACGAACCGCGCTGTCTTGAAATTCGGCTAAATGCTGGAAACTCCGAGCATCCGGCGGTACTGCGTGCGTCCCAAACCTCATGGTTGGGTGCGAGCGTGCGCAGTGACAAACCGACCGGTGCGGACAATCAGCAGGAAAGGCTCGACGCCTACTTAGCCGGCTTCGTCGACGGAGAGGGAAGCTTTCACGTCGCCGTATGTCGAAACGACGGGACCCGTGCCGGTTGGCAGCTGGTCCCTGAGTTTCACGTCAGCCAGAGTCCGGAGCGTCGGCAGGTCCTCGACCTGCTCCAGCGAAGGCTCGGCTGTGGTCGGATCCAGGAGAACCACCGTGGTTCACGCGACACCACGCTGGTCTTCGTGGTCCGCCGACGGCGCGATCTCCTCGATCACGTGATTCCCTTCTTCGAAGCGCAGCCGCTCCTGAGCTCCAAACACGCCGAGTTCGTCACATTCGCGGCCATCGTTCACGCGATGGAGCGAGGCGAGCACCGGCAGATCTCAGGCTTCGATGTCCTCCGATCGCGAGCCCTCACGATGAACGGTGGGGGGCGCTATCGACGAGTACACCGAAGGTGAGCGTCGAGAATCCTCAGAGACCATATGCCGGACATCGCACCTGGAGGTGCGGTGAAGAGATGGTCCGACCTGCATGGCGACATGCAGAGCCAGGCAGAAATGACCTGGCCCCGACGCGACCTGTGGTCGCGGCGGAGCAACAAATGTGTCGGTCCCTATCCACTGTGGGCGGAGGAGACTTGAGGGGAGCTGTCCCTAGTACGAGAGGACCGGGACGGACGCAGCTCTCGTGTGCCAGTTGTTCTGCCAAGAGCACGGCTGGTTGGCGACCTGCGGAAGGGATAAGCGCTGAAAGCATCTAAGCGCGAAGCCTGCCTCGAGATGAGGTCTCCCACCGGGTTAACCGGGTAAGGCCCCTGGTAGACCACCAGGTTGATAGGCCGGAGGTGTACGCACGGCAACGTGTTCAGCCGACCGGTACTAATCGGCCGAGGGCTTGGGTTCTTCTTGTTCTGCGCTCGTGCTCGCTCTGGGGCTCTCAACGCTCCCGTTGAGAATCGTGATGTTCCGGTGGCCACAGCGGCGGGGAAACACCCGTTCCCATTCCGAACACGGCAGTGAAGACCGCCAGCGCCGATGGTACTTGGGGGGAAACTCCCCGGGAGAGTAGGTCGCCGCCGGGCTTTCTTCGGACGAGCGCCTCGCGCGTGCTACTCGCACCGCGTTGAGGCGCTCTGTCGCGTTCGGGGTCGCCGATACCCTCGTCTGTCTATGCCCAAGCCGCGCAAGGACGATCGAAAACCGCGGCGTCCGCCGCCGAACCGCGCCGAAGGCGGCTTCGGCCCATGGGGTCCGCCCCGAACGCCGCCCCGCGAGCGTCGGCCCGACGACCCGGCGCGTCCGCCGCGACCCTCAGCGCGGTACCGCGTCACTGGTCGACCGCCGTCCTCCTCGGCGAGTGCGAAGCGCGGGGCGTCCGATCGGCGGCGCAGCGACCGGCACCACCTGCGACGCCGACCGCCCGAAGACGTCGAGCGTGAGGTCCGGGGGCTCGGGGGCCGGCGCGGTCCTCGGCTCGTTGCGCTGCTGACGCGGGCCGCCGACGACTTCGATCACGACCGCGACGGGGAGGCGCTCCGTCCCCTGCGCGAGCTCCGGGACGCGGTGCCGACGGCCGCCAGCGTCCGGGAGCTCCTCGGCCTGACCGAGTACCGGCTGGGGAACTACCACCGGGCGGCGAAGGAGCTCGAGACGTTCATCGGGCTCACCGGGTCCGTCGAGCAGCATCCCGTCCTCATGGACTGCTTCCGCGCCCAGCACCGCTGGGCCAAGGTCGCCGGGCTCTGGGAGGAGCTCTCGGCGGCGTCGCCGTCAGCCGAGCTCGTCACCGAGGGCCGCATCGTGGCCGCCGGCGCACTGGCCGACCAGGGTGAGCTGAACGAGGCGATCGCGCTCCTGTCGCGCAAAGCCGGCTCGGTGAAGCGGCCCCAGGCATATCACCTGCGTCTCTGGTACGCCCTCGCCGACCTCGAGGAGCGGGCCGGCAACCACACGCGGGCCCGCGCCCTCTTCGCCCGCATCGCGGCGCACGACCCGCAGTTCGCCGACGTCACGGCCCGTGAGGCCGCGCTCGGCTGACGTCGCAGCCCCGCGGTACAACTCGATCGAGCTTCCCCCCGCCCTTCCCCCACGCCGGCCGTTCCGGCCACGTCCAGCGGGAGGAAGCGATGTCCGAGCACGAGTCCCCATCCACCCTCAACCTCGCCGTGGTGCGCGGCGTGGCCTCAGGCCCCCCGGAGGTGCGTCACCTGGCGTCCGGCACCCGGCTCGCGTCGTTCGCGCTGCGCACCCACAGCCTCGGGCCGCCGGCGACGTCGGTCCCCGTCGCGGTGTGGGATCCGCCAGCGTGGGCCGAGCAGATCGACGAGGGGGACGAGCTCCTCGTCGCCGGCTGCATCCGACGCCGCTTCTATCGTGCCGCTTCCGGTGGGCTCGCGAGCCGCGTCGAGCTGGAGGCGGGCGTGCTCGGCCGCGCGTCGGATCGGCGCGCCCGGCGACGCGTCCATGCCCTCGTCACCGTGGTGAGCGACGCGCTCGCGCCTTCAGCGCGCGTACGAGGGTGACGCAATGCTGACCCTATGATGGCTGTGAGCTTGTTGCGCCGCTCCGGGGTGCAGAGGGTCGGATGCGGCGCCGACGGACAGCCAGCAGACCGAGCAGCGAGGTCGCGTGACCATCAAGGACCACCTCGAGCCGGAGTCGCTTGACCGCGTCGTGATCCGCTTCGCCGGGGACTCCGGCGACGGCATGCAGCTCACCGGGGACCGGTTCACGGACGTCAGCGCCATCTTTGGCAACGACCTCGCGACGATGCCCAACTTCCCGGCCGAGATCCGGGCGCCCGCCGGGACGATCGCCGGTGTCTCCTCGTTCCAGGTCCACATCTCGGACCACGACATCCTCACGCCGGGCGACATGCCGAGCGTGCTCGTCGCCATGAACCCGGCGGCACTGCGGGCCAACATCCTCGAGCTCGAGCCCGGCGGGACCCTGCTCGTCAACTCGGACGCCTTCGAGGACCGCAACCTGGAGAAGGCCGGCTACCAGGCGAGCCCGCTCGAGGACGGCTCGCTGACCGCCTACCGGGTCATCCAGGTGCCGATGACGTCGATCACCCTGGAGGCGACGAAGCCCCTGGGCGTGAAGCCCCGAGACGCCGAGCGCTCCAAGAACTTCTTCGCCCTGGGCCTCCTCTCCTGGATGTACACGCGGCCGATCGAGCCGACGATCGAGTGGATCGAGGAGAAGTTCGCCAGCCGGGAGCAGGTGAAGGCCGCCAACCTCGCTGCCTTCAAGGCCGGCTACCACTTCGGTGAGACCGCTGAACTCTTCGACCACGCCTACGAGGTCGCGCCGGCCCGCCTCAAGGAGGGCCGCTACCGCAACATCACCGGCAACATTGCCCTCTCCTACGGGCTCATCGCCGGGGCGCAGCAGAGCCGCCTTCCTCTTCTCTACGCGTCGTACCCGATCACCCCGGCGTCGGACATCCTCCACGAGCTGTCCCGCCACAAGAACTTCGGGATCCGCACGCTCCAGGCCGAGGACGAGATCGCCGCGATCGGCGTCGCGATCGGTGGCGCGTTCGCCGGCCAGCTCGGCGTCACCGCCACGAGCGGGCCCGGCGTCGACCTGAAGTCGGAGGGGCTCGGGCTGGCGATCAGCCTCGAGCTGCCCGCTCGTCGTCGTCGATGTGCAGCGTGGCGGGCCGTCGACGGGCCTGCCGACCAAGACCGAGCAGGCCGACCTGCTGCTCGCGATGTTCGGGCGCCACGGGGAGGCGCCGCTGCCGATCGTGGCCGCGCGCTCACCCAGCCACTGCTTCGACGCCGCGATCGAGGCCGTCCGCCTCGCGCTGAAGTATCGGACGCCGGTCATCCTCTTGACCGACGGCTACCTGGCGAATGGCTCTGAGCCGTGGCTGCTGCCGGATGTCGAGGCGCTGCCCGACCTGTCGGTGACGTTCGCGACCGAGCCGAACCACGACGGCGAGTTCTGGCCGTACCTGCGCGACCCCGTGACGCTCGCCCGGCCGTGGGCGATCCCGGGCACACCGGGTCTGATGCACCGCATCGGCGGCATCGAGAAGCAGGACGGCACCGGGAACGTGAACTACGACCCGGACAACCACGAGCACATGGTCCGCATCCGCGCCGAGAAGGTGGCGCGGATCGCGAACGACATCCCGCCCGTCGAGGTCGACGACCCCGACGGCGCCAAGCTGCTCGTGCTCGGGTGGGGGAGCACGTGGGGCTCGATCCAGCAGGCGGTGCGCCAGGCCCGGGCCGCGGGCACGTCGGCCGCCCACGCGCACCTGATGCACCTCAACCCGTTCCCGGCGAACCTCGGCGAGGTGCTCGCCCGCTACGACCAGGTGCTCGTGCCCGAGATGAACCTCGGCCAGCTCACGAAGCTCGTGCGCGCCGAGTACCTGGTCGACGCCCGGACGCTCTCGAAGGTGCAGGGGATCCCGTTCCGGGCGGCAGAGATCGAGGCGGCGATCGAGGAGATGAGCCGATGAGTGACGACGCCGCGACCGCGACGCTCTCGCGGAAGGACTTCCAGTCGGACCAGGAGGTCCGGTGGTGCCCGGGCTGCGGGGACTACACGATCCTCTCTGCCGTTCAGCTGCTGCTGCCGGAGCTGGGGATCCAGCCGGAGAACATGGTCTTCGTCTCCGGGATCGGCTGCGCGGCGCGCTTCCCCTACTACATGAACGTCTACGGGCTGCACGGCATCCACGGCCGCGCGCCGGCGATCGCGACCGGGGTCGCGCTGGCCCGCCCGGACCTCGACGTCTGGGTGATCGGCGGCGACGGCGACATGTTCTCGATCGGCGGCAACCATCTCATCCACTCGATGCGCCGCAACGTGAACCTGACGATGTTGATGTTCAACAACCAGATCTACGGGCTGACGAAGGGCCAGTACTCGCCGACGAGCGAGGTCGGCAAGATCACCAAGTCGTCGCCGTTCGGGTCGCTCGACACGCCGTTCAACCCGATCTCGGTGGCGCTCGGCGCCGAGGGGACGTTCGTCGCCCGGACGCACGACATGGACCGCAAGCACATGATCGAGATGTTCCGGCGCGCGCACGAGCACAAGGGCTCGGCGTTCGTCGAGGTGTACCAGAACTGCAACGTCTTCAACGACGGCGCGTTCGAGGAGATCACCGCGAAGGAGCGTCGAGCCGAGATGCTGATCGAGCTGCGCCACGGCGAGCCGATCACGTTCGGGGCTGAGGGCCAGCACTGCGTCGTCCTGAACCAGTTCGGGGAGTGCGAGCTCGCCGAGACCGCCGACGTCGACGCGAGCCGGATCCTCGTCCACGACGAGCACCGGGCCGACCCGGCGCTCGCGTTCTCGCTGTCGCGTCTCGCTGACCGCCCGACCATGCCGACACCGATGGGCGTGTTCCGCGACGTCGCTCGCCCGACCTACGAGGGTGAGGTGCAGCGGCAGGTCGTCGCCGCCTCTGACCGTCAGGGTCCCGGTGACCTCAAGGCGCTGATCGGGTCCGGCGCGACCTGGGACGTGAACTAGACCGTCTCAGTCGTCGAGTCGCCGGAACACCATCCCGGTTCGGGGCTTCGGCCAGAAGAACGTCGTCTTCTCGGGCATCCGGATCCTCGCCTCCGCCGCGGCACGGATCTGCGCGACGGTCACGGGACGCAGCAGCACGGCCGCGTCGGCTGCGCCCTTCGCCACGAGCGCCGCGACGGTGACGGCGTCGCCCCGATACGAGAGCTCGGTCTCACCAAGCCGCGGTCGGAGGGCGATGTCGAAGCGTGCGGCGTCGACGTGACGCAGCTCGGCTGGGAGCTGCTCGTCGAGCTGTCGCGTGGCGGTGTCGGTGAGCGTGAGCCGGGCACAGCCGTCGCGGTCGACGAACATGAGCGAATTGTCGGTGGGCGCCTCACCCATGAGCCGCTGGACGTTTGCCTCGCTGTTGGGTCCGAGGGGCTCGATCGTCGCGACGGCCGCGAGCCGGTCGCGTAGGTCGGCGGGTGCCTGGTGCAGCAGCCGGTGGATGGCCCGGACGTCGAGCATGGCCTCGTCGAGCTCGACGACGAGCGTCAGGATGCGCGCCGCCGCGTCGTCGCCCGGGTGCTCGCCCGAGTAGGTGCACGCCGTCTCGAAGCGGTGGTGCCCGTCGGCGATCACGAGCGGCGCGTCCGCCACGCGGGCGCGGAGGGTGTCGAGGCGCCCGGCGTCGATGATCGGCGTGAGCGAGTGTGCGGTGCCGGTCTCGTCCGTCGCGGTCGCGGCCGGCGGGCCCGTGGGCAGCAGCTCGGTGAGGCCGGGGGCGAGCGAGAGGCACCAGATCGGGTCGAGGTTGGCGCGTGTGGCGCGGAGCAGGGCCAGCCGGTCGGTGCGCGCCTTGGGGAGGGTGCGCTCGTGGGCGAGCACGTCGGCGTCGTCGGGGTGGGGGAGGGCGAGCGCCCCGAGCACGCCACGCGTCATGTGCGGCGAACCGTCCGCGCCGGCGTAGCGCATCTCGTAGCCGTAGCACGCGGGGACGGGGTCAGCGCCGAGCACGCCCTCGGCGAGCCACGCGGCGAGGTCGGTGGCGGCGTGGGTGTACGCGTCGTCGGGTGGCGCCGGGCGGGGGAGGATGAGCCGCACTGCGTTGTGCGGGTCGGCCGCCTCGAGCGCGGCGCGCTCCTCCTCGTCGATGACGTCGTAGGGGGGCGCCACCACCGATGAGAGGTCGGACGCGTCGCGGTAGCGGGTTCCACGAAAGGGAAGGAAGTCGGGCACGGGTGGGTTGGCTCCCGATGGAGGACGCTGGCGAGTCTCGCATACGGTGCCGGAGTTGCTGCGCCTCCTCGTGATAAGGGGTAGACGGTGAACGAAGAGCACGACGACCTCGCGGCATATGACGCGTTCATGGAGGGCAGCCGGCTGCTCGCGTCGTCGAACCCGCACGCGGCGGCCGTCGCGCTGGAGCGGGCGCGCCGGCTCGAGCCGGACAAGGGCTCGGTGCGGGAGGCGCTCGGGCGCGCCTACTTCCGCTCGGGCCGGGTCACGGAAGCCCGGGCCGAGTTCGCGGACGCGGTCGAGATCGACCCGGTGAACGACTACGCGCACTTCGGGCTCGGGCTGTGCCTGCTGCGGGCGGGGGACCGCATCGGCGCCCGCCGTCACCTGAAGCTCGCCGTGGCCATGCGGCCCCTCGAGGAGTACCAGAGCGCCCTCGCGCAGGTCGCCGACGCCGTGTCGTGAGCGCGGCGCCGGGGACGCCGGTCGTCTGCTGCGACCTGGACGGCGTCATCTGGCGCGGCGACGACCCGATCCCCGGGTCGGCGCAGGCGATCGAGACGCTGCGGGGAGCGGGCCTCCGGGTCACGTTCCTGTCGAACAACTCGAGCCAGCCGGTCGGGACCGTCGTCGCCAAGCTGGCGCGCTGTGGGGTGCCGGCCGACACCGCCGAAGTCCTGACCAGCGCGCTGTCCGCCGCGGCGATGCTCGCCGCCGAGATGCCCGGCGCCGACGTGCTGACCTGTGCCGGGGAGGGCGTCGTCGAGGCGCTCGGCGAGGTCGGGTTGCACAGCGTCGCCGCCCCGCCGGCGGCCGCGGTCGTGGTGGGGTTCCACCGGACCTTCGACTTCGACGAGCTCGACCGTGCGTCGCAGGCGATCCGCGACGGGGCACGCTTCGTCGCCACGAACCTCGACGCGACGTACCCGGTTCCCGGCGGGCTCCTGCCGGGCGCCGGATCGATCGCCGCGGCGGTCGCGACCGCGTCGGGCACCCAGCCCGAGGTCGCCGGCAAGCCGTCGCAACCGATGGCCGCGATGGTGCGGGAGCGGCTCGGCGTGCGGGGCGTGATGGTCGGGGACCGGCCGAGTACGGATGGGGCCCTCGCCGCGCTGCTCGGCTGGCCGTTCGCGCTCGTCCTCTCGGGCGTGACGAGACGCGTCGCGCCGCTGGGCGGTGAGACGATCCCCGAGCCGCCGCCGCCGATCGTCGGTGACGACCTCGCGTCGATCGTCCCGGCGTTGCGGGACACGGTCGCGGCGATCCCCGACGCGTAACCTGGCGCACCGAGCCGTGTGCGCGACCCATCCCGCCCAACTTGCCCCCCGACCCGTCGGGCGCGGCTGTCGGTTGTAGCGATGCGGCGCCGCCTCGACCTCGAGCTTGTCCGAAGGGGGCTCGTCGACAGCCGCTCCGGCGCGACCGAGGCGATCGCCGCGGGGCGTGTCCTCGTCGACGGCGCCCCCGCCGACCGGGCGGCCCGCCAGGTGAGCCCGACCGAGCAGGTCAGCCTGCGCGGCGACGCGCCGCGGTTCGTGTCACGTGGCGGCGACAAGCTGGACGCGGCCCTCACCAGCTTCCCGATCGTCGTCGAGGACCGCCGGGCCGTCGACGTCGGCGCGTCGACGGGCGGGTTCACCGATTGCCTGCTGCAGCACGGCGCCGCGCACGTGCACGCCGTCGACGTCGGGCGAGGGCAGCTCGCCTGGTCGCTCCGCACCGACCCGCGGGTGACGGTGCTCGAGCGGACGAACGCCCGCGCCCTCGAGCCCGACGCGATCGGCGGGCCGGTGCCGCTCGCCGTCGCCGACGTGTCCTTCATCTCGCTGCTGAAGGTGGCGCCCGCCCTCGGCCGGGTGACGGAGCCCGCGGCGGACCTCGTGCTGCTCGCCAAGCCGCAGTTCGAGGCGGGCCGGGGCCGGGTGCCCCGCGGCGGGGTCGTGCGCGACCCCGCAGTGCACGCCGACGTGCTGACGTCGCTCGCCGTCGGGCTGGACGAGGCGGCGCTCCCGGTCGTGGGGGCCGTGGCGTCGCCGCTCCTCGGCGCGGACGGCAACCGCGAGTTCCTGCTCTGGGTCCGGCGAGGCGCGGCGGCGGCCGATCCGGCCGGGCTCGCCGCGGTCGCGTGGGCGGCGGCCTCGTGAGCGGCTCCGCGCTGCGCACGGTGGGGCTCGTCCCGCACCCGGAGCGTCCCCAGGCGATGGAGCTCGCCCGCCACGCGGCCTCCTGGCTGCAGGCGCGCGGGCTGGAGGTGCGCCTGCCCGCCGACGGGGACCTCGGCGACCTCGAGCCGCTCGCCGTGCCGCTGGCCGATTTCTCCCGTGACCTCGACGTCGCGATCTCGCTCGGCGGCGACGGGACGATGCTGCGCACGGTCGACGCGGTCTACGCGTGCGGCGCCGCCGTGCTCGGCGTCAACGCGGGCCGGCTCGGCTATCTGGCCGAGGTCGAGCCCGACGACCTGGACACCGCGCTCGAACGGCTCCTCGACGGCCGCTACGCGGTCGAGGAGCGGATGATGCTCGCCCTGCGAGTCGAATTGGCCGGCCCGGCGGCGGGGCGATGGTGGGCGCTGAACGAGGTGGTCATCGACAAGATCGGGGACGTCCGGCTGGTCCGCGTGAACGTGGACATCAACGGCACGTTCTTCACCAGCTATGCGGCGGACGCGCTGATCATCGCGACGCCGACCGGCTCGACGGCGTACTCGTTCTCGGCGCGGGGCCCGATCGTGTCGCCGCGTCACCGCTGCCTGCTGCTGACCCCGGTGTCGCCGCACATGCTGTTCGACCGGTCGCTCGTGCTCGACGCCGACGAGGAGCTGCGCTTCACCGTCGACCAGGCGGAAGGCGTCGTGCTGACGCTCGACGGGCGCAACCTCGGTGGGCTCGACCTCGGCGACACGGTGACGTGCACCGGAGGGTCGAAGCCGGCGCGCATCGTGAGCCTCGGCGGGCGCGACTTCCACCAGATCCTGAAGACGAAGTTCGGGCTCGCCGACCTGTGACCGGGCTGCTGCGCGAGCTGCACGTCACCGACCTCGGGATCGTCGACGACCTGACGCTGCTCCTCGAGCCGGGACTCACGGCGATCACGGGCGAGACCGGCGCGGGCAAGACGCTCCTTGTGGAGGCGCTCGACCTGCTGCTCGGTGGGCGCGCCGACACGTCGCTGGTCCGGCAGGGCGCCGTCGAGGCGCGCGTCGAGGGTCGCTTCGAGGATGCCGACGGGACGGAGCGGGTGCTGGCCCGCGTGCTGCCCGCCGACGGGCGGAGCCGCGCGTACGTGGACGGTCGCCTGGCGACGGTCGGTGAGCTCGCGGCGACGGGTGCGCACCTGGTCGAGCTGCACGCCCAGCATGCGCAGCAGCGGCTGTTCGCCGCGGCGACGCAGCGGGCGGCGCTGGACCGGTTCGCGGGCGTGCCCGCGGCGGATGCGCTGGGCGCGCTTCGGGAGGCGCGCGCCGAGGTGCGGGAGGTCGACGCGGAGCTCGGGGCTCTCGGCGGGGACGCTCGGGCGCGGGCGCGCGAGCTCGACCTGCTGCGGTTCCAGGTCGACGAGATCGACGGGGCCGGGCTCGAGGACCCGGGCGAGGAGGTGGCGCTCGAGGCCGAGGAGGCGTTGCTCGCGGACGCGGCGGGGCACCGCGAGGCGCTCGGGTTCGCGTACGACGCCGTCGAGGAGCGGGTCCTCGACGGGCTCGGGGATGCGATCGGCGCGCTCGCCGACCGGGCCCCGTTCCGGGACCTCGTGGCGCGGCTGCGGGCCGGGCAGGCCGAGCTCGCCGAGGTGGAGCGGGAGCTGCGCCTCGTGGCCGAGGGGATCCCGGACGACCCGGCGCGCCTCGAGGAGGTGCGCGGCCGCCGGCGGGGCCTGCGCGAGCTGCAGCGCAAGTACGGGGAGACCCTGCCCGAGGTGCTCGCGTTCGCCGAGGCCACCCGCCGGCGGATCGTGGAGCTCGAGGGCTTCGAGGCGCGGGCCGGCGTGCTCGAGGCCCGGCGCGAGGCGGCCGAGGAGCGAGCCGTCGCCGCGGCGCGCGGCCTGACCGAGACGCGGCGGGCCGCCGCGGCGCCGCTCGCCGCGGCGGTGGTCGAGCACCTGCGCGAGCTGGCGATGCCGAAGGCCCGCCTCGAGGTGGTGGTCGAGCCCGGGGCGCTCACCGACGACGGCGCGGACGCGGTGACGTTCCTCCTGGCGCCGAACCCGGGTGAGCCGCCGAAGCCGCTGGCCCGGGCGGCGTCGGGCGGCGAGCTGTCCCGGGCCATGCTCGCCCTGCGGTTGGTGCTGACCGAGGGCCCGGCGAGCCTCGTGTTCGACGAGGTGGACGCGGGGATCGGCGGCGAGGCGGGCAGCGCCGTGGGCCGGCTGCTCGCCGACCTGGCGCAGCGCCACCAGGTGCTCTGCGTCACGCATCTCGCCCAGGTGGCGGCCTACGCCCAGACCCAGGTGGCGGTCGAGAAGGTCGAGGGTGGTGGCCGGACGGTGGCGCGCGCCGGGGTCGTGGCCGGCGACGCGCGGGTCGGGGAGCTGTCGCGGATGCTCGCCGGGCTCGGCGAGTCGGATCACGCGCGCCGCCATGCCGAGGAGCTCCTCGAGCGGGCCGCCGCGGCCCGCGCCGTTGCGTCCTGACGCGCGGCGCGCGCCCGGTCACCGGAAACCTCACACCCCCGTGGTAGGTTCGCTTCGCAGTGGCGAAGCACATCTTCGTGACCGGTGGGGTGGCCTCCAGCCTCGGGAAGGGCCTCACCGCCGCTTCGCTCGGGCGGCTCCTCAAGAGCCGCGGCGTGCGGGTGACGCTCCAGAAGCTCGACCCGTACATCAACGTCGACCCCGGCACGATGAACCCCTTCCAGCACGGTGAGGTGTTCGTCACCGAGGACGGCGGCGAGACCGACCTGGATCTCGGCCACTACGAGCGCTTCGTCGACGTGCCGCTGACGAAGAAGTCGAACGCGACGACCGGCTCGATCTACCAGGAGGTGCTGGCGAAGGAGCGTCGCGGCGCGTACCTCGGCCAGACCGTGCAGGTGATCCCGCACATCACCGACGAGATCAAGGGCCGGATCTTGCGCCTCGCCGACGAGGACGTCGACGTCGTGATCACCGAGGTTGGTGGCACCGTCGGCGACATCGAGATCCTCCCGTTCCTGGAGGCGATCCGCCAGTTCCGCAAGGACGTCGGGCGTGACAACGTCTTCTACGTGCATGTGACCCTCGTGCCGTTCATCGGCCCGTCGGGGGAGCAGAAGACCAAGCCGACGCAGCACTCGGTGACCGAGCTGCGCAGCCGGGGGATCCAGCCGGACGCGATCGTGTGCCGCTCGGACCGGCCGATCCCGACCCGGCTGAAGGAGAAGATCTCCCAGCTCTGCGACGTGCCCGAGGAGGGGATCGTGTCGGCGGTCGACGCCGACCATCTCTACGAGATCCCGCTCGTCCTCCACGAGGAGGGCCTCGACGACTACGTGTGCCGGGTGCTGCGCCTCGACGACCCCGAGCCGGACCTCACCTCGTGGCGTCAGCTGGTCGCCGGGATCGACGCCGCGGAGCGGACGGTGCGCATCGGGCTCGTCGGCAAGTACGTGAACCTGCCGGACGCCTACCTGTCGGTCGTGGAGGCGCTCCGCCACGGCGGGTACGGGTGCGGCGCGCGTGTCGCGATCGACTGGATCGCGTCCGACGACCTGGAGGGGATGCTCGCCGAGGGTCGCCTGCGCGACCTCGACGGTGTGATCATCCCGGGCGGGTTCGGGTTCCGGGGCATCGAGGGCAAGATCGCCGCGGCCGGGTTCGCGCGGGAGCACGGTGTGCCGTTCCTCGGGTTGTGTCTCGGCCTGCACTGCGCGGTGATCGAGTACGCGCGTGACGTGTGCGGGCTGCTCGGCGCGAACTCGAGCGAGTTCGACCCGCACTCGCCGCACCCGGTGATCGACCTGATGGACGAGCAGCGCGAGGTGATCGACCTCGGCGGGACGATGCGCCTCGGGACGTACCCGGCGAAGCTCGTCGCCGGCTCGCTCGTCGCCGACGCGTACGGCGAGGAGCTCATCTACGAGCGGCACCGTCACCGCTACGAGGTGAACAACCGCTACCGGGCACGGCTCGAGGAGGCCGGGCTGCGCTCGAGCGGCACGTCGCCCGACGACCGCCTCGTCGAGTTCATCGAGCTCGACCGGGCGGCGCACCCCTTCTACGTGGCGACGCAGGCCCACCCCGAGTTCAAGAGCCGACCCGACCGCCCCCACCCGCTGTTCGCCGCGTTCGTGCGGGCCGCCGCCGAGCGGGCCGAGGGCCGCGCCCCGCGGCTGCCGATCGTCACCGCCCAGCTCACGGCGTCGTGACCGACTTCCGCGTCGTCGAGTCGACGACGCGGTGCCAGACCTCCTTCCTGGAGCTCGCGGAGCTGCGCGTCGCCGGCCCCGACGGCGTGTTCACCCGCACCGTGGTCCGTCACCCGGGCGCGGTCGCGATGGTGCCGGTGGAGGACGATCACGTGCTGATGGTCCGGCAGTGGCGCGTCGCCGTCGAGCGGGCGCTGCTCGAGATCCCCGCGGGGAAGCGCGACGTCGCCGGGGAGGCGCCCGAGGCGACGGCGGCGCGCGAGCTCGAGGAGGAGATCGGCCGCCGTCCCGGCGAGCTGACCCTCCTCGCCGAGTTCTACAACTCGCCCGGGTTCTGCGACGAGCACACGCACCTCTACTGCGCCACCGACCTGACGCGGCTGCCGGAGCGGCGGGCGGTGAGCGCCGAGGAGCACGCGATGACGATCGAGTCGGTCGCGCTCGACGACGTCCCCGACCTCATCGCGCGCCGCGAGCTCGTCGACGCGAAGAGCATCATCGGGCTGCTCCTCACCCGCCAGCACCTCGAGGGCCGCGGGGGGCGCTGAGCGGTGGCCGACGCCCCCGGCCCCGACGCCCTCGAGGACGCGCTCGCCGAGCACGCCAGCTACCTGACGGTCGAGCGGGGGCTGCGCCCGAACACGCTGGCCGCCTACCGGCGCGACCTGCGGGCGTACACGCGGTTCCTGCGGGCCCACGGGGTGACGAGCCCCGACGCGGTGACGCCGACGCTCGTCGGCGAGTACGCCGGGTCGCTCGTCGCCCCCCGCAACGGTGACGGCGCGCCGCTGGCGCCCGCGTCGGCGGCGCGCGCGCTCGTCGCGGTCCGGTCGCTGCACCGCTTCTGTCTCGACGAGGGCCTCGCGTCGGTTGACCCGAGCGACGAGGTGGCGCCGCCGCGGGTCCCCGCGGGGATCCCGAAGCCGCTCACCGAGGAGGAGGTCGCCGCGCTCCTCGCGACCGCGGAGGGCGACGAGCCGCGCCGCGCTGCGCGACCGGGCGATGCTCGAGGTGCTCTACGGCGCGGGGGTGCGGATCAGCGAGCTCGTCGGCCTGGACCGGGCCGACCTCGACCTCGACGCGGGGAGTGTGCGGGTGCTGGGCAAGGGGGCGAAGGAGCGGCTCGTGCCCGTCGGGCGGCCCGCCCGCGCCGCCACGCAGGCCTACCTGACGTCGGGGCGCCCGGCGCTGCTCGGATCCCGGGCCCGGCCGGGCGACGCCGTGTTCCTGAACGCCCGCGGCGGCCGCCTCACGCGCCAAGGAGTGTGGATGCGCGTGCACGCCGCGGGGGAGCGGGCCGGCCTGGGCGAACGCGTGTACCCGCACGTTTTGCGCCATTCGTGCGCCACGCACATGGTCGACCACGGGGCCGACATCCGGGTGGTCCAGGAGCTGCTCGGCCACGCCAGCCTCGCCACGACACAGGTCTACACACAGGTGTCAGCCGCCCGGCTCAGGGCCGTCTACGACGCCGCCCACCCCCGGGCCCGCCTCCCGGCGGGCGGATCGGCCGGGGAAGTCGGGAAGGGGGAGCAGTAGCATTTTCGGATGGCCGACACGTCGCATGCGCCGTTGCGCGCCCAGCTCCAGGAGGAGCGGGACCGGCTGTTGGCCCAGCTGCGCAAGCTCGGGCACGGCCCGGATCCTGATCTGACCTTCGACGAGGGGTTCGCCGACTCGAGCCAGGTGACGGCCGAGCGCGGCGAGATCGACGCCCTGGCGGTGAGCCTGTCGGACACCCTCGAGGACATCGAGGTGGCGCTGCAGAAGTTCGACGACGGCACCTACGGGCGCTGCGAGGGCTGCGGCGGCCAGATCGGCGAGCCCCGCCTCGAGGCGATGCCGGCCGCCCGGCTCTGCATCGCCTGCGCGTCCAAGCGCTGACCGCGTGCCGCTGCGCGAGGCGCTCATCCTCTTCGGGTGCCTGGTCGTCGCCGTCATCCTCCACGAGCTGAGCCACGGCGTCGTCGCGATGTGGCTGGGTGACGACACGGCGAAGCGGGCCGGGCGCCTCACGCTGAACCCGATCCCTCACATCGACCCGTTCGGGTCGATCATCCTGCCGGCGATGGGGGCGCTCGCCGGCCTGCCGATCTTCGGCTACGCCAAGCCCGTGCCGATCAACCCCCAGCAGCTCCGCAACCCGCGCCGCGACATGATCTTCGTGAGCCTCGCCGGGCCGACAACGAACCTGATCCTCATGGTGATCGCCGCGCTCGTGGCCCGCGCCCTGTACACGAACGGTGCGGTGGCGCCGAGCTCGATCACCTCGCCGGCACCCGACCTCCTCCTCGAGGTCGCGTTCTACTTCGCGCTCGTGAACCTGCTCCTCGGCCTGTTCAACCTGCTCCCGATCCCGCCGCTCGACGGGTCCGCGCTCCTCGAGCGGCTCCTCCCCGCGTCGTGGCTGCCCGTCTGGTACCGGTTCCGCCCCTACGGGCTGCTCATCATCCTGCTGCTCATCTTCTTCACCGGGGTGCTCGGCACGATCATCCAGCCGTTCTTCGACGCGCTCAGCCACTTCGTGTTCGGATGAGCCGCGCCGCGCACCTCGTCCGCCGCTTCCTCGGCGCGCTCTGGCCGGGGCCGCCGCGCGCCGCGGACGTCGCGTGGGTGCGGGGCCTGCTCGACGACGCCGAGTACGGCCTGTGGGCCCAGCTGCCCCGACACGACCGCCGCCACGCGATCCGCGTGGCCCGCCGCGTCGAGCGCACGCTCGCCGGGACGGCCGAGGCGGGCGACACGCGCTGGCTCGCCGCCGCGCTGCTCCACGACGTCGGGAAGCTCGACGCGGGGCTCGGGCCTGTCGGGCGGGTCGGGGCGACGCTCGCCGGCGCGGCCGCCGGGCACGAGATGGCCGGGCCGTGGTCGGCACGGCGCGGCATCACCCGCCGCGTCGGCCTCTACCTGCGCCACCCCGAGCTCGGCGCGACCCGCATCCGGGTCGTCGGCGGCCGGGAGGAGGCCGCCCGCTGGGCGGGCGCGCACCACACCGAGGACGAGTGGGCGGCGACCGGGTTCCCGCCGGCGGTCGTCGACGCGCTCGTGGCCGCCGACGACGACTGAGGCCACGCGGGCGTTCCGTCGGCGCAGGCACCCGCGCCTGGGCGCCGCTAGGGGCGGGGGAGCAGCCCGGCGGCCTCGCGGACGCGGGCGATGACCTTGCTCGCGACCGCCTCGGCCTTCTCGGCGCCGGTGGCGAGCGCGGCGTCGACCGCCGACGGATCGTCCCGGAGCTCGGCGTAGCGCCCCTGGAGCGGCGCGAGGTACGCGACGACGGCGTCGGCGACCGCCTGCTTCAGCGTGCCGTAGCCGGCGTCGGCGTACTCGGCCTCGACGGCCGTGACCGGCTGCTCGGTGGTGGCGGCGAGGATCTGCAGCAGGTTCGACACGCCGGGCTTGGCGTCGGGGTCGAAGCGGACGTCGGTGCCCGAGTCGGTGACGGCCGAGCGGATCCGCTTCGTGATGACCTCGGGCGGGTCGAGGAGCCCGATGGTGCCCTGGGGGGTCGGCGCGGTCGTCGACATCTTCGCCGTCGGGTGCTGGAGGTCCATGACCCGCGCCGCGACGGGCGGGATGGCCGCCTCGGGGACGACGAGGGTGTCCCCGAAGCGGTGGTTGAACCGCCCGGCGAGGTCGCGGGCGAGCTCGAGGTGCTGGCGCTGGTCGTCGCCGACCGGGACGCGCTCGGTGTCGTAGAGGAGGATGTCCGCGGCCATGAGCACCGGGTAGTCGAAGAGGCCGGCGGACACCGAGTCGCGGCCCTCGGACTTCTCCTTGAACTGGGTCATGCGGTTCAGCTCGCCGACGTTGGCGACGCAGTTGAGGATCCAGGTCAGCTCGGTGTGCTGGGGGACGTGGCTCTGCACGAAGAGGGTGCAGCGCTTCGGGTCGAGGCCGGCGGCGAGCAGGACGGTGGCGGTGCGGCGGGTCGCCTCGGCGAGCGCGGCCGGCTCGTAGGGGACCGTCATGGCGTGCAGGTCGACGACGCAGTAGAGGCAGTCGTCGGCGTCCTGGGTCGCGACCCAGTGGCGGATCGCCCCGAGCAGGTTGCCGAGGTGCTTGTCGCCGGTGGGCTGGATGCCCGAGAGGACCCGTGCCATCGCCGCCACGGTAGTGGCGTGGTCCCGTGATGGCGGGCGGGTAACTTCGCGGTGGCGATGGGCTACGAGGTCACCACCGCGGTCTTCGAGGGTCCTTTCGACCTCTTGTTGCACCTGATCCTGCGCCAGGAGGTCGACCTCTTCGAGGTGTCGCTCGCGACGATCGTCGACGAGTACCTCACCGAGCTCGACCGCATGGAGTCCCTCGACCTCGAGATCGCCACCGAGTTCCTGCTCATCGCGGCGACGCTCGTCGAGCTGAAGGCCCGGCGGCTGCTCCCGACCCCCGAGGACCTCGAGCTCGACGAGGAGCTGCTGCGCTTCGAGGAGCGCGACCTGCTCCTGGCCCGGCTGCTCGACTGCAAGACCTTCCAGGACGCGGCCGGCGCGCTCGGCGCGCTCATGCGGGCCGCCGACCGGAGCGTGGCCCGGACCGCCGGCCCCGAGGAGCCGTACCGCTCGCTCGTCCCTGACCCGCTCGAGCGGCTGAAGCCCGAGCGGCTGCGCGACGCGGCGCGCCGTGCGCTCACCCCGCGGCCGTCCACCCACGTCGACACCGACCACGTCGCGCCGATCCGGGCGAGCGTCGCCGACGCGATCGACGCGGTCCTCGAGCTGCTGCCCGAGGGCCAGGCGGCGACGTTCCGCGAGCTGACCCGCTCTGTCGCGACGCGCCTCGACGTGATCGTGCGGTTCCTCGCCGTCCTCGAGCTCTACAAGCAGGGCGTCGTCGACCTCGACCAGGCCGAGACGTTCGGCGCGCTGACCGTGGTGCGCCTCGAGGGCACCGGCGTGCTCGACGCGGCGAGCATCGCCGACTGGGACACGCCCGCCGAGGCGCCGGAGCCGGCGCCGTGACCGACTTCGCCGGCTGGCGCCCCCCGCCGCGCCAGGAGCTGGGCGACACGCACCGCGCGATCGAGGCGGTGCTCATCGCCGCGACGGAGCCGGTCGAGCCGCGCTTCCTCGCCGAGCTGGTCGAGCTGCCGGTCGACGACGTCGTCGCGCTCTGCGCCGAGCTGACCGAGGAGTACGAGCGTCACGGGCACGGCTTCGTGCTCGCCCGCGTCGCGGGCGGCTACCGGTTCCAGACTCATCCCGACTTCGCGCCGTACGTGGAGCGGTTCGTGCTCGAGGGCCAGCACGTGCGGCTCTCCGCGCCGGCGCTGGAGACGCTGGCGATCGTGGCGTACAAGCAGCCGATCTCGCGGGCCCAGGTGTCGGCGATCCGGGGTGTCGACGTGGAGAGCACGCTCACGACGCTCGTGGCGCGTGGCTATGTGACCGAGGTCGCCCGCGATCCCGGGCCGGGGCTCGCCGTCCTCTACGGGACGACGACGGTGTTCCTCGAGCGGCTCGGCCTCGACTCGCTCGCGTCGCTGCCGCCGCTCGGCGACTTCGTGCCCGACGCGGAGATCGTGCAGGCGCTCGAGCGCGGGCTGCGCCTCTCCGACGACGTCACCGGGGAGCCCGCCGAGCCGACCGACGGCTGAGGCCGTGCCCGACGGCGAGCGGGTCCAGAAGGTGCTCGCCCGTGCCGGCTACGGGTCACGCCGGGCCGCGGAGGACCTCGTGCGTGCCGGGCGCGTGTCCGTCGACGGCGAGCCCGCGGTGCTGGGGCGCGGGTCACGGCCTCGAGCCGCGTCGCGGTGGACGGCGTGCCGGTCCCGACGGCGCCCGACCTCGTCTACTACCTGCTGCACAAGCCGACGCGGGTCGTCACGACCGCGCACGACCCGGAGGGGCGGCCCACCGTCGTCGGCCTCGTCCCGCCCGAGCCGCGGGTGTTCCCCGTCGGCCGGCTCGACTACGACACCGCCGGGCTGCTCGTGCTGACGAACGACGGCGAGCTCGCGCAGCTGCTCACCCACCCGCGTCACGGCGTCGAGAAGACCTATCTCGCCGAGGTGGCCGGGCTGCCGAGCCGGGGCGCGCTGCGCCGGCTCCGTGACGGTGTCGGCCTCGACGACGGCCCGACCGCGCCGGCGCGGGCGCGCGTCGTCGGCCAGCACGCCGACGCGGCCGCGGTCGAGCTCACCATCCACGAGGGCCGCACCCGGCAGGTGCGCCGGATGCTCGAGACGGTCGGCCACCCCGTCGCCCGGCTCGTGCGCACCCGGATCGGCCCGGTGCACGACGACCGGCTCGCGCCGGGCGAGTGGCGGCCGCTCCGGCCCGACGAGGTCCGCGCGCTGTACGAGGCGGCGAGCGCCGGAACGTCCCGGTGACCCGCGCGGCGCGGCCGGTAGCCTGCGACCGTGCCAGTCCACGCGGTGCGCGGCGCGACCACCTGCGACGAGAACACGAAGGCGGAGATCGCCGAGAAGACCCAGGAGCTGGTCCGCGAGCTGCTCGAGCGCAACGGGCTCGCGCACGACGACCTGGTCAGCATGATCTTCACCGCGACCGAAGACCTGAACGCCGAGTTCCCCGCGACCGCGGCGCGCCAGCTCGGCCTCGGCGACGTCCCGCTGCTCTGCGCCCGCGAGATCGCCGTGCCGGGGGCCTTGCCGAAGGTGATCCGGGTGCTCGTGCACTGCGACACGAGCCGCCCGCGCGCCGAGCTGCACCACGTGTACCTGGGTGCCGCGCGCAGCCTGCGCGACGACCTGCCCGAGTGAGCCGGGTCGCCCCCGCGGCGTCGGCGTGACCGCGAGCGAGCTCGCCCTCGACGGGCCTGCGCCGATCCGCGGCCGGCTGCGTCCGCCGGGCGACAAGGGGATCTCGCACCGGGCGCTGCTCTTCGCGGCGCTGGCCGAGGGCCCGAGCCGCCTGACCGACCTCGCCGACGGGGACGACGTGGCGCGCACCCGCGCCGCCCTGGAGGCGCTCGGCGTGCGGATGACCGGCGGCGGCGACCGCCCTGTGGTCGTGCACGGCGCGGGCGTCGACACGCTGCGCGAGCCGACGGGCGTGCTCGACTGCGCCAACTCGGGCACCACGATGCGCCTCGGGGTGGGGCTGCTCGCGGGTCGGCCCTTCCACGCGGTGCTCGTCGGCGACGAGGCGCTGAGCCGCCGGCCGATGGCGCGGATCACCGAGCCGGTGCGGGCGATGGGCGCGCACGTCGACGGGCGAGACGGCGGCGACTACGCGCCGCTGGCGATCCGCGGCGGGGGGCTCGTCGGCCGACGCCACGAGCTGCGCACCGCGAGCGGGCAGGTGAAGACCGCGCTGGTGCTCGCCGGGCTCCAGGCCGAGGGCCTCACCGAGATCGTCGAGCCCGCGGCGAGCCGCGACCACACCGAGCGGCTCCTCGCGGCGCTCGGCGCGCCCGTGACCCGCCCGAACCCGACGACCGTCGCGGTGCAGGCCGGGGCGCCGCGACCGTTCGAGCTCGCCGTGCCGGGCGACGTCTCGTCCGCCGCCTTCTTCGTGGTCGCCGCGGCGCTGACCCCGGGCTCGGCGCTCGTCGTCGAGAACGTCGGGCTCAACCCGACCCGGCTCGGCTTCGTCGACGCGCTCCAGCGGATGGGCGCCGACGTGACCGTCGACGTGCGCGAGGAGCGGCTCGGGGAGCCGGTCGGCGAGCTGACCGTGCGCGCCGCGCCGCTGCACGGCGCCGAGGTCACCGTGGACGAGGGCTCCATCGACGAGGTGCCGGCGCTGGCCGTCGCCGCCGCGTTCGCCGACGGCGTGACCGAGTTCGTGTCGGTCGGTGAGCTGCGGGTGAAGGAGAGCGACCGCCTGGCCGCGCTCGAGCAGGAGCTCACCGAGCTCGGGGTCGGCGTCGAGGCCGGGGCCGACCGGCTGGTGGTGCGCGGGGGGACGCCCCGCGCCACGACGCTGAAGAGCCACGGCGACCACCGCATCGCGATGGCGGCCGCCGTGGCGGCGAACGCCGTGTCCGGGGCCTCGACGGTGCGAGGCTGGGCGGCCGTGGCCGTCTCCTACCCCCGCTTCGCGGACGACCTCGCCGCGCTCACGCGCCCGTGAGACCGGTCGTCGCCATCGACGGCCCGTCGGGCGCGGGCAAGTCGACGGTGGCGCGGGGCGTCGCCGCGGCGCTCGGCTTCGAAGTGCTCGACACCGGCGCGATGTACCGGGCGGTGACGCTCGCCGCGCTCGAGGGCCGCGTCGACATCCACGACGGGGCCGCGTGCGCCGCGCTCGCCCGCCAGGTGACGATCGAGCAGCAAGGCGCCACGACCCGCCTCGACGGGCGGGACGTGAGCACCGAGATCCGCGGCGCCGACGTCACCGCGGCCGTGTCGAGCGTCTCGGCGTACCCCGGCGTCCGGGCCGTGCTCGTCGAGCATCAGCGCGCCTGGCTCGCCGCCCGGCGGGGCGGCGTCGTCGAAGGCCGCGACATCGGCACCGTCGTGTTCCCCGACGCCGCGGTGAAGGTGTTCCTCACCGCGAGCGAGCTGGAGCGAGCGCGGCGGCGCCGCGACGAGGCGCAGCCCAGCGCCGAGGTCGGGACGGTGCAGGCCGAGCTCGAACGCCGCGACCACCTCGACAGCACCCGGGCCACGTCGCCGCTGCAGCCGGCACCCGACGCGCTGCGCATCGACACGACGGACCGGCCCGTCGACGAGGTCGTGCGCCACATCGTCGACGCGTACCAAGCCCGCACGGCGGCGAAGCGATGAGCGCCGGCCGGGCCCTCTGGTGGGTGGTCCGCGCCGTCGTGCTCGTCGTGTGCCGCGTCGCGTTCCGGGTGCGCGTCCTGGGCCGGGAGCACGTCCCGCCGGACGGCGCGTACATCCTGGCGCCGTCGCACCGGTCGATCCTCGACGTCCCGTTCACCGCGTTCACGACGCGTCGCCGGATCTGCTTCCTCGCCAAGCAGGAGCTCTTCCGCGGCAGGCTCGGCGGCGCGCTGTTCCCGCCGCTCGGCGGCATCCCCGTCGAGCGGGGGAGCACCGACCGGGCCGCGCTCCGCGCCGCGGACGGCGTGCTCGTCGAGGGCCAGCCGCTCGCCATCTTCCCGGAGGGCACCCGGCGGCGCGGGCCCGTGCTCGGTGACCTGTTCCACGGCGCCGCGTACCTCGCGCTGCGGCGCCAGGTGCCGATCGTCCCGGTCGGCATCGGCGGCAGCGAGGAGATCCTCCCGAGGGGCGCCGCGGTGCCGCGACCGCACCGGGTCGTCGTCGTGGTCGGGACCCCGATCGCGCCCAAGCCGGGTGCGACCTCCCGGCGGCGGGGCGACGTCACGGCCATGACCGAACAGCTCCGGGTGGCGCTGCAGGGCGTCCTCGACGAGGCCCGCGAGCGGGCCGGGACGTTACGTGCCGGCGAGGTCCGCGAGGGCGCGTGACGCGTCCGCGGCGCGGTCCTCGCGCAGCGGCCCGTCGGCCTGCGCGGCGTCGCGGGCCGAGCCGCCGAACGCGAACGCGGCGATCGAGTCGAGCGCGGGGAGCAGGTCGCGCAGCTCCCGCGGCGGCGGGAAGTACTCGTCCTCGTCGGTGACGAAGACCGGCTCGACGCCCCGGCTGGGTGCAAGCGCGTCGACGACCGCGGCGACGAGGTCCTCGGGCGCGCTCGCCCCGGCGGTCACCCCGACGACGCGGGCGTCGCCGAGCGCGTCGAGGTCGAGCTCGTCGGGCCCGTCGACGCGCAGCACCCGGTCGCAGCCCGCGTCGCGTGCGACGGTGACGAGCGCGACGGTGTTCGAGGAGTTGGCACTGCCGATGACGACGACCGCGTCGGCGCGGGAGGCGACGACGCGCAGGGCCGCCTGGCGGTTCGTGGTGGCGAAGCACAGGTCGCCGCGGGTCGCGGTCCACAGCGCGGGGTGGCGGTCGCGGGCCTCGTCCATGATCCCCTCCCAGTCGTGGAGGGCGAGCGTCGTCTGGGCCAGGAGGGCGACCTTGGCCGGGTCGGGGACGGCCTCGAGGGCGGCGTCGAGGTCCTCCTCGTGCTCGACGAGGCGCATGGCGTCGGGGGCGACGGCGAGGGTGCCGACGGCCTCGTCGTGGCCCGCGTGGCCGACGTAGAGGACGGTGAAGCCCTTCTGGGCCCGCACCTTCGCCTCGTGGTGGACCTTCGTGACGAGCGGGCAGACGGCGTTCACGACGAATCGGCCCTCGGCGCGGGCCGCCTCGACGACGCCGGGGGCGGAGCCGTGGGCCGACAGCATGAGCGGCGCACCGGCCGGGACGGCCGCGACGTCGTCGACGAACACGACGCCGAGCGCACGGAAGCGGTCGACGACGAGCCGGTTGTGGACGATCTCGTGGTAGCAGTACACGGGCGGGTCGAAGACGCGCACCATCCACGCGAGCGCCTTGATCGCCATCTCGACGCCGGCGCAGAAGCCGCGCGGCTCGGCGAGGAGCACCTCTTCGACCACGGCTCGAGGGTAACGCCCGTCCGGGTCACTCCTAGACTCGCTGCATGACCGCGGCGCGAGTGGTGGCCGTCGCGCCCGGCTCGCCGGCATCGGCCGCGGGGGTCCGGCCCGGCGACGACATCCTCGCCGTCAACGGCGAGCAGGTCCGCGACGTCATCCGCTACCAGCTCCAGGCCGACGAGCCCTGCGTCGAGCTCGAGCTGCGCCGCGGCGGCCTCGAGCAGCACCTCGTGGTGGAGAAGCCGGCCGGGGCGCCGCTCGGCGTCGAGCTCGCGTCCGCGGTGTTCGACCAGGTGCGCACCTGCGACAACCACTGCCCGTTCTGCTTCATCTTCCAGCTGCCGCCCGGGATGCGCCGCAGCCTGTCGCTCCGCGACGACGACTACCGGCTGTCCTTCCTCTACGGGAACTTCACGACGCTCACCCGCTTCACCGAGGCGGACCTCGAGCGGGTCGTGACCGAGGGCCTCGGGCCGCTCTACGTGAGCATCCACGCCACCGACCCGGCGCTGCGCGCCCGGCTGCTGCGCAACCCCCGGGGGGCGGTGAGCCTGCGCTGGCTCGCCGCGCTCCTCGACGCGGGCGTGACCGTCCACGGCCAGATCGTGGTGTGCCCCGACCTGAACGACGGCGACGCGCTCGACGACACGCTCCTCGGGATCCTCGACCGCTACCCGCGCCTCGAGACCGTCGCGGTCGTGCCCGTCGGCGTCGGCGACCACTCCCGCGAGGACAGCCTGCGGGCCCACACCCCCGAGGAGGCCCGGCGGGTGCTCGCGCAGGTCGCGGCGTGGCAGGCCCGCTTCGCCGGGGCGCTCGACCGGCGCGTCGTGTACGCCGCCGACGAGTACTACCTCCTCGCGGGCATCCCGTTCCCCGACGCCGACGCGTACGACGGGTTCGCCCAGCACGAGAACGGGATCGGGATGGCGCGCACGTTCCTCGCCGACGCCCAGGCCGCCCTCGCCGGCCGCCCGGGTCCCGGCACGGGGCCTCGGTCCGGGTTCTTCGCCTGGGTCGACGGGGCGCCCCCCGACGGCTACCGGGCCCCGCGCGGAAGTACCGCCCGCGCCACGGGGGACCCGTCGGCGCCGATCGGGATCGTGACCGGCGAGTACGGCGCGGCCGTGCTCACGCCGCTGCTCCCGGCGCTCACGCGCCACGCGGGCGTCGCGGTGCGGCTCGTCCCGGTGGCCAACCGGTTCTTCGGGGGCAACATCGCGGTCACCGGGCTGCTCACCGGGGCCGACGTCGCCGATGCGCTCGCCGCCGAGCCGGCCGGGCACCGCTACCTGCTCCCCGACGTCGTGCTGTCGCGCGACCGCTTCCTCGACGACCGCACGCTCGACGACCTGCCGCGCCCCGTCGAGCTCGTCGCGACCGACGGGGCGTCGCTCGTTGACGCGCTGCCATGACCCTGCCCGCGGTCGCGGTGATCGGGCGACCCAACGTCGGCAAGTCGACCCTCGTGAACCGGCTCGTCGGCGGGCGCCGCACGATCGTCGAGGAGCGCCCGGGGGTCACCCGCGACCGCAAGGAGCTCGACGCCGAGTGGCGTGGCCGGCGGTTCATCCTCGTCGACACCGGTGGCTGGCTCTCGGAGGGCAGCACGGAGGGGGCCGGGTCGCTCGACCGGCTCGTGAGCGCGCAGGCCGAGCGGGCCGTCGCGCTCGCCGACGTGCTGCTCCTCGTGCTCGACACGACAGTCGGCGTCACCGAGGAGGACGCGCACGTGGCGCGGCTTCTGCAGCGGTCGAGCAAGCCGGTGTTCATCGTCGCGAACAAGGTCGACGACGAGCGCCGCGAGTCGGACGCGTGGGCGTTCACGCGGCTCGGGCTCGGCGACCCGATCCCGGTGAGCGGCCTGCACGGCCGGGGGAGCGGCGACCTGCTCGACCGCGTCGTCGCCGCGCTCCCACCGGAGAGCGAGACGACGGACGCCGACGACCACCATCCGTTCTCGGTGGCGATCGTCGGGCGGCCGAACGTCGGGAAGTCGACGCTGTTCAACCGCCTCGTCGGCGACGAGCGGGTGATCGTGCACGACGAGCCGGGGACGACGCGCGACGCGGTCGACACCGTCGTCGACACGCCCGACGGGCCGCTGCGCTTCGTGGACACGGCCGGGCTGCGCCGTCGCAGCCGCGTCGACGAGCCGCCCGAGTACTTCGGGAACGTGCGCGCGCTCGAGGCCGTGAACCGGGCCGACGCCGCGCTGCTCGTCGTCGACGCGGCGGCGGGCGTCACCCATCAGGACCAGCGTCTCGCCGAGCGGATCGACGCCGCCGGCACCGCGATCGTCGTGCTCCTCAACAAGTGGGACCTCCTCGACGGCGACACCGAGCGGCGCCGCGACGTCATCACCGACGTCGGGGACCGGCTCGGCTTCCTCGGCTACGCGCCCGTGCTGAAGACCTCCGGGCTCACCGGCCGCAGCCTCGTGCGCGTCCTGCCCGCGCTGCGGGAGGCCGAGGCGGCGTATCACCGGCGCATCCCGACCGCCGCGCTGAACCGGGTCGTGCAGGAGGCGCAGGCCGCGCACCCAGCCAGCTCGGTGCGGCGGCGCCGGCCGCGGATCCTGTTCGCCACTCAGGGCGCGAGCGAGCCGCCGACCGTCACCCTCTTCACGACGGACGTGCTCCCGGCCACCTACCTGCGCTATCTCGAGCGCAAGATCCGCGAGGCGTTCGCGCTCGGGCCCGCGCCGCTCAAGCTGCGGGTCCGCCGGCGCACGCCGTGACACCGGCCGCGGCCGGACGCCGGCGGCTGGTCTAATCGGGGCGTGCCCTGGTGCCTGCACTGCGACCGCTACCTGACGCCGCCCACGGTGCGGGCCGACGGCACCTGCCCGACCTGCGGGCAGCCCGTCGACGCCGGACGGGCACGCGCGCCGCGCCGACGCGTCCTCACCCGCCGCATCGCGAAACCCGATCCCGGACCCGGCAAGGAACAAGAGGATGAGGCCCCGCCGGTCCCGTGGCACCTCAAGCTCCTGCTCGTCGCGCTCGCGATCTACCTCACCTACCGGCTCTTCCAAGGTGTCGCATGGGTGGTCGCCCACGTCTGAGCGGCGGGCCCCTCGATACCATCAGCGCTTCGGGCTGTGGCGCAGCTTGGTTAGCGCGTCGGTCTGGGGGACCGAAGGTCCCGGGTTCGAGTCCCGGCAGCCCGACCATGTTCTCGCAGTTCACGGACTTGCGACGCTCGAAGAGCAGCGCATCGCGGTGGTCTGCGCCATCCGCGCGCCATCAAAGCGGCGGGCAACGGCGATGAGCGGCTCTCCCTTCGAGGCCCAGCGGAGCGTCGATGCGCTCGTCAGGTCACTCCGGACCTCGTCCGAGGGGACCCCGAGCAGGACGTCCGCGGGATGGCCGTCCCCGTGCTTGACGCCGCGATCGAGACGGCTAGGTCAGCCCTCGGCGACAACCCGGTCGTCGCGGCGATATCCGGAGTCATCTCCGCCGACGCGATCGGCGCAAAATTCCGTTGGGATGAGTCGCCTCCGCTGCATGAGTCGGAAGTGAAGGTGAAGGTGGGCGGTATACCGCGCATGGCGATCAGAGTCGCTGGCGTAGAGGGGTACCTCGCGCTGCCGGAAACACTGGACATCATCATCCGCAACGTTCGGGATGGCCTGGCCGCGCTCGAGCCCTTCGTTCGCTCATAGGCCTGCGCCACGGTGTGCGCCCGGGGCCGGACGGTTCGGGACCAAGCTCCTCGGCTTCTTTGAAGGCGTACTCACGCAGCTCCGGTGGGGTCACGCCGCCTCCCTTCCCGTGTGGTGACACTCGTACCGGCGGGCTGTGACGGTCTGGGGGCTAGTGTCCGGCGTTCGTCCGGGGCGAGGGTGGAGGGTCCTGGGGTGAGGTTGCGGGTCGTGGGTTCGGCGGTCGGGGCGATGGCGACCGCGTCGTTCGCGGTCGTGGCGGCGGCGGTGTTCTCAGGTCCTGCGCTGGCGGCCGCGCCGTGCGGCACAAGCGGTGTGTTCTCGCAATCGGGCTCGACCGCGAAGTGCACCTACTCCGAGACTGGCTCGCTGGACAGCTTCTCCGTACCCACCTTGGTGACTTCGGTGACCATCACCGCCAAGGGCGCCGGTGGCGGCGGCGGCTCCGACAGCAATGGGGGGCCCGCCGGCACGAACGGCGGTGACGGGGTCAGCGAGACGGGAACCTTCACCGTCTCGGGCAACCAGACCCTGCACGTCATCGTCGCACAGGGCGGGGGAGGAGCAACTGCGAGCGACGGTGGAGGCGGCGCCGGCGGCGGGGGCGGCGGCTCCTTCGTGTTCGACAACTCGAACTCGTTGATGATCGCCGCTGGTGGCGGCGGCGGCGGTTCCCAGGTCAGCGCCGGCGGTAGCGCCTCGACCAGCGGCTCCGGCGGCGATGGGCAGGGCAGCAACAAGGGAGCGGGCGGGACCAACGGCTCCGGCGGCGCCGCAGGCTCGAACTTCGGTGCCAACGGTGGAGGGGGAGGGGGCACCACCAGCGCCGGGGGCAACAACAACGACGCCGCCGGGGTTTGCCCCTCGGGTAAGGGAGGAGGCCAGAACACCGCGAGCAGTGGTGGGGCCGGCGGCGCCGCTGGCGGCGGCGGCACCTGTGGTGTTACTGGCGGTGGTGGCGGCTTTGGCGGCGGCGGCGGCGGCGGTGCGGCGAGCGGGGGCGCCGACGGCGGCGGCGGTGGTGGCGGCTTCAGTGGAGGCGGCGGGGGCGGCGGCATCGGCGGCGCGAGGGGCGGCGGGGGCGGTGGCTCTGCCAACAACGGGACCAGCACCTCGACCGGCACGGGGGGTGCGGGCGGCGCCGGCGGCTCGAGCGGCAGCGTCGGTACCAACGGCACGGTGACCATCACCTACACGCTTTCCAGCACCACCGCCACCGCTTCGAACGCAACAGCGCCGTTCTCCAGTTCGGACCAGAACGTCACCCTCACGGCCACGGTCACCTCGCCCGCCGGGACCGTGAACGAAGGCACCGTCACCTTCGGCGTGTTCAACGGCGCGACCCAGATCGGGTCGACGGTGACCTCGGGGACGGTGAGCAATGGCACGGTCACCGCCACGTACACCCTGCCCGGGGGGACGGCAGCGGGCACCTACACCATTCAGGCCACGTACAACCCGGGTCCTGACTTCAGCGGGAGCTTCGACAACACCCACACCCTGACGGTGAACCCGCCCACCACCACCACCGCTTCGAACGCAACAGCGCCGTTCTCCAGTTCGGACCAGAACGTCACCCTCACGGCCACGGTCACCTCGCCCGCCGGGACCGTGAACGAAGGCACCGTCACCTTCGGCGTGTTCAACGGCGCGACCCAGATCGGGTCGACGGTGACCTCGGGGACGGTGAGCAATGGCACGGTCACCGCCACGTACACCCTGCCCGGGGGGACGGCAGCGGGCACCTACACCATTCAGGCCACGTACAACCCGGGTCCTGACTTCAGCGGGAGCTTCGACAACACCCACACCCTGACGGTGAACCCGCCCACCACCACCACCGCTTCGAACGCAACAGCGCCGTTCTCCAGTTCGGACCAGAACGTCACCCTCACGGCCACGGTCACCTCGCCCGCCGGGACCGTGAACGAAGGCACCGTCACCTTCGGCGTGTTCAACGGCGCGACCCAGATCGGGTCGACGGTGACCTCGGGGACGGTGAGCAATGGCACGGTCACCGCCACGTACACCCTGCCCGGGGGGACGGCAGCGGGCACCTACACCATTCAGGCCACGTACAACCCGGGTCCTGACTTCAGCGGGAGCTTCGACAACACCCACACCCTGACGGTGACGCCGCTTCCGACAGCCGCGTTCACCGGGTAGCTACCCGCAGAAGTCCAGACCACGCGGCGCGCGCTTGGCGTCTCTCGCGATGTCTCGAGCGTGGAACCTCGCGCCACCAGCTGCGCCACCACCCGCGATGAAACATGGCGCCACGGGAGTTCACGAGCCGTAGCGAGATGCGACGAGATCGCCGGGCTGACCTGCCGAAACGCCACCAGCCGCGCTAAGCGTGCATTAGGCGCGACGAGGATGATCGTGCTGGGGGACCGAAGGTCCCGGGTTCGAGTCCCGGCAGCCCGCCAACAGTCCCAACGGTTCCGCGGTGCTCGGCATCGTCACCGATCGACGCGGTTTTGACGGCGCGGCGTAGACATTGCTCAAGCAAAGAACGCCAGTTTCAGATATGCCCTCGAAGCATTCGACGCCCGCGTCGCTTGATCCCGTGCCAGGCATGTCTGAGACGGAAAAGCAACCGGACCACTAGAGCAACGTTGTAGTCCAAAATCAGCGTTGCGCCCGAAGGCGCGCGATTGGCACGCTTCGAGCGCTTGCCGTGACGACGAGACCGGCCCCACCGTCACAGGTCGAGGGCCGTGCGGTGCCTGGGCTCGTACAGCCCGAGCTCGCCCGCCCCTGGCACCTTCAGTCTCGTGATCAGCCCGAAGCCCTGGTTCTCGATCGGTGTCGCGAACTCGACGCCTTTCGCCCGAAGGTCGCCGACGGTCGCGTTGATGTCGTCGCACATCAGGTAGACCTCGTGCGTGCTGCCGGCGACGCCGTCCGGGCTCGAGGGATGGATCCCGAGCTCGGCGGGCGGCATCGAGAAGATGAGCCAACCGTCGTGCGCGTCGACGGACGAGAGTTCCAGCACGTCGCGGAAGAAGGCCCGCGCCTGCTCAGGATCGTCGGCGTAGATGATGAGGTGCGTGCCCGTGATCACACGAGCACGCTACTGACGTTCAGTGTGCGGTCGGGAGTGCGCCGTGCGAGGTTGCGGCGTTCTCGCCCCGACGCGGAGGCCCGGTCGTCGCGCCTCACCGCGGCGCTCGCCGGCTGAGCTTCAGGCTCGAGGCAGCGCGGATGTCGCGTGGCGCCGGGGTCGCGGCGCCTCTTCGACGTCCTCGACGCGGTCCCACCACTCCTCCGGGACGGTCGCTTCGAGCACGTCGTCGACGGTGATCACGCCGAGGAGGCGATCGTCTGCGTCGACGACCGGCATGCTGACCAGGTTGAAGTCGGTCATGCGGACCGCGACCTCGGTGAGGTCCGCGTCGGTCGCGACGCGCACGGGATCCGGTTCGGCGATCGTGCCGAGCCGGGCACGTGCCGGCGCTTGCAGCAGCACCGGCAGGGAGATGCTGCCCACGAGCGCGCCGTCGTCCACGACGAGGACGCAGAGGAGCGCCTCGGTGGCGATCCCCGACGCCGTGCGCACCTCCTGCAGGGCGCGCTGCGCGGTGGTCGTCGGCGGGAGCGCGAGGAAGTCGGGGGTCATGAGCCCGCCCGCGGTGCTCGGGTTGAACCCGAGCAGGGCGCGGAGCTTGGCTTGGGTCGCCGCGGGCAGGAGCTGGAGGATCGGGAGACGTCGCTCCTGGTCGAGCTCGGTGAGCAGGTCCGCCGCGTCGTCGGGCCGCATGTGGGCGAGCACGTCGGCGACCTCGCGGTCGGAGCGCTCCCGCAGCAGCTGGAGCTGGTGGTCGGGTTCGAGCTCCTCGAAGACGTCGGCTTCGAGCTCCTTGTCGTCTCCGACGGCGTCGAGGATCTCCTCGCTCTCGTCGTCGGTCGCCTCCTCGACGAGGTCGGCGAGCTGGGCGGGTCGCAGCCGGCGCAGGCGGGAGAACGGGGCGCGGAGACGGGCGGTCTCGTCGTGGCCGATGAGCGCCTCGAAGTCCGACCAGTCCTGGGGGGTGTGGGTCGTCGGGTGGCGCCGCAGGCGGGCGAGCGGCCCGCGGGGTGACGTGTCGATCGCGGCGAGCACCCAGCCGTCGGCGTCGACGAGCTCGGCATCGCGTGCCCGGACGAGCCGGGCGGTCGTGACATCGATGAGCCGGTGCCCGAGGAGGTCGTGGCGGAGCAGCACCTCGCCGTCGCGCCGCTCGAAGGCGCGCAGGTCGAGGCGCGCCGTCGAGAGCGTGACCTCGTCGGCGGTGAGGTCGGCGACGAGGTCACGCGGCACGAAGAGGTCGCGTCCCCCGACGGTGACGACGAGCCCGGTGATCGGGGGACGGTGGCCCGGCTCGAGGTCGAGGCGCACGATGGCGTCCTTGATCTTCCCGAGCCGCTGGCCGTCCTGCGCGTGCACGGCGCGGCCGAGCACGTCGGACAGCCAGACGCGGCGGACCACGGGCGGTGCGCTCACCATGCGGTGACGCGCGGGGTGTGACGACGCGGGGTCGCGGAGCCGCAACGGTTGCTCGCCATATCCGTGCCTGGCAGTATGGCGCGTCGCACGACGGAGCGCGAGCGAGAGGAGGTGGCTCGATGCGATCGAAACCTCGAAGTCCCGAGCTGCCTCCACCGCGGTGCTCCTGGTGCGCTGCGGGCTGACCCGTACCGTCTGAGCACGGTCGCCGCCGCCTGACCAGTCGGGCGGCGCCTACCCGGCCCGAGTCCGCCCACCCTCCTCGCACCGCCGCGGTGCCGTGACGCGCCCGGCGCGCCGCCCGCCCGCGGACACCCGGCTGAGGCAGCCCCGATGCCGTCCCGGCGCGTCCGGGGGCCCCACCGCCCCAGTCCGCCGCCGTCTCCGAGAGGAGGTGCACCGCGATGACCGAGCTCGACGCGACCCTGCCCGCGCCACGCGCCGAGACGGCGGTGCTCGACGACGCCCACGTCGGCGACATCGAGGGCGCCCTCGGCACCGTGTCGATGCACGACACGGCGCCCCGGCGGACCTGGGCGCGGCGGCTCCTCACCCTTGCGGCGATCGTCGGGCCCGGCTTGCTCGTGATGATCGGTGACAACGACGCGGGCGGCGTGTCGACCTACGCGCAGGCCGGCCAGCAGTACGGGACGACGCTGCTGTGGAGCCTGCTGCTGCTCATCCCGGTGCTCATCATCAACCAGGAGATGGTGGTGCGCCTCGGGGCGGTCACCGGGGTGGGCCACGCCCGCCTCATCCGGGAGCGGTTCGGACGGTTCTGGTCGTGGTTCTCGGTTGGGGACCTGTTCTTCTTGAACTTCCTCACGATCGTGACCGAGTTCATCGGCGTGAGTCTCGGGCTGAGCTATTTCGGGGTGCAGCCCACCCTCAGCGTCCCCATCGCGGCGGCGGCGCTCGTCGCGTTCACCGTCACGGGCAGCTTCCGTCGCTGGGAGCGGTTCATGTTCGTGCTCGTCGCGGTGAGCTTTCTGTTCATCCCGCTGCTCGTGATGACCCGCCCGCACGGCCCGGTCGAGATCCTCCACCACACGTTCGTGCCCGGCGTCCAGGGAGGGTTCGACAGCGCGGCGATCCTGCTCCTCGTCGCGATCGTCGGGACGACGATCGCGCCATGGCAGCTGTTCTTCCAGCAGTCGAACGTCATCGACAAGCGGATTACGCCGCGCTGGATCCGCTACGAGCGGGCCGACACCATCATCGGGGCGTTCATCACGAACATCGCGGCGGGCGGCTACATGCTGTTCACCGCGTTCGCCGTCACGGGCACGGTGTTCTTCGGTCACTTCACCGACGCCGGCGGCGTCGCGAACGCGTTGCACCAGACCGTCGGCTACTGGGCCGGCGCGTTCTTCGCGATCATCCTCATCGACGCGTCGATCATCGGCGCCTGCTGTGTGACGCTCTCGTCGGCGTACGCGCTCGGGGACACGTTCAACCTCAAGCACTCGCTGCACCGCAAGTTCACCGACGCGAAAGGCTTCTACGGCGTCTACGCGCTGCAGATCGCGTTCGCGGCGGCGATCGTGCTCATCCCGGGCGCGCCGCTCGGCACGGTCACCGAGTACGTGCAGGTCCTCGCCGGCGTGCTGCTGCCCAGCGCGACCCTCTTCCTGCTGCTGCTCTGCAACGACCAGGGCGTGCTCGGGCCGTGGGTGAATCGGGTGTGGCTGAACGTCGTGACGGGCGTGATCATCGCCGTGCTCGTCGTGCTGTCCCTGATCCTCACGCTGAACGTGCTGTTCCCGTCGATCGACGTGCCGACCATGACCGCCGTGCTCTTCGCCGCGATGGGCGTCACCCTGGCCGTCGGCGGGGTGGGGGCGCTCGTGCGCCGGCGCCGCCTGCGGCGGGTCGGTCAGGCCGTCGACCCGCTCGCCGCGGTGCGTCACCTCGACCGCTCGACCTGGCGGATGCCGCCCCTGGCGCTCGTGTCCCGGCCGGTCACCACCCGGTTCCGCACGACCTGCCTCGTGGCCCTGCGCGGCTACCTGGTCGTGGCCGTCCTGATGATCGCGGTGAAGCTCGCCACGTCGATCTGACCCCCGGACCGCACCGGGCGCCGCCCCGGTTCCCAGACCCGCCGTCGCCGCCGATGATCCGGCCTCAAGTTCGGGTGGGGAACCTGCCGACATAGCCACCGGGAGAAGAGCGAACCAGGGCCGGCGGGCACTGGAGGTGTGCGGTGCGGCCGCGCTTCATGCGCAGCGAGCGTGGGGCAGTGCTCGTCGAGACGGCGATTCTGCTGCCGGTCCTGATCATCGTCGTCTTTGGCATCATTGAGTGGTCGTCGGCCTACCACGACTCCTCGGTGACCTCGGACGCGTCTCGGGCCGGCGGGCGCATCGCCGCCGCCGAGTCGCTGAACCCCAACTACGCGCTCGACGCCGCGTCGGCCGCCGACGCGGCGCTGCAGGGCCTCCCCGCCAACGAGCCCCAGCAGATGTGGGTCTACAAGGCCAACTCCAACGGCTATCCCGGCTCGGAGACGGCGTTCACGAGCTGTGACGTCAACTGCATCAAGTACACGTGGACGCCGGGCACCAAGAGCTTCAACACGGCGACGCCCGGGGGGAGCGGCTGGCCGGCGGCGAACCAGCAGGTCTGCAACGAGCCCTTCGACGAGGTCGGGATCTACGTCCAGATCCAGCACTACTTCATCACCAACCTGTTCGGCGCGACCGTGTCGCTGTCGAGCCACTCGATCTACCGGCTCGAGCCGAGCTCCCTCGCGCAATGCTGACCGCCCGACGGGCCCTCGCGCGGTGGTGGTCCCGCGGGTGGCGGGCCCACCGCGAGCCGGGTGACGAGTCGGGGTTCGTGCTCGCCTTCGTGGCGATCTCGCTCGTCGTGCTGCTCGCGATGGCCGGCTTCGCCGTGGACTTCTGGCACTGGAGCCGCGAGGAGGCGCGCCTCCAGAGCGCGGCCGACGCCGCCGCGCTCGCCGGGGCGGTGTTCATGCCCAATAACACCGGCCAGGTCGCGTACACGACGGCGCAGTCGATCGCCGGTCGCAACGGCTACACGAACGGCCAGAACGGGGTGACGGTGACGCCGACCGTCGGCCAGCTCCCCACCCAGCTCCAGGTGACGATCTCCGAGAAGGTCCAGAACTACTTCGGCTCGCTCGTCGGGGCGGGCACGACGACGATCACGAAGCACGCCGTCGCCGAGTACGAGCCGTCGGTCAGCATGGGCAGCCCGATCAACCAGTTCGGCAACGACCCCGAATTGGGCGCGACCCTCGGCACCCCCCGCTACCCCGAGCTGTGGGCCAACGTCTTCGGCCCCGCCTCCTACAAGGACAAGGGCGACGCCTACCAGTCCGCGCTCTGCACGCCCGGCGTGCAGGTCGACAACTGCAGCGGGACCAGCAACAACACCGACTACGACCCGAACGGCTACTTCTACGGCGTGTCGGTCGCCCCGGGCGCGACCGGTCCGCTGACCTTCCAGGTGTACGACCCCGAGTTCGCGAACGTCGGCGACAACTGCGGCGACAACAGCACGGCGAACGGGGCGCCGGGCACGAACCTCATCGGCGCGTCGCAGCTCCCGCCGAACTTCAACCCCGACTTCGCCGTGTCGAACCCGTCGACGCGCTACAGCTCGTCGGCGAACAGCGTGTACTGCAGCGGCGACCAGTACTACAGCGACGGGAACAACGGCCTCACCCCACCGTGGACCGACTACATCATCCGGGCGCCCGCCGCGACGACCGCGAACCCGCAGAACAACCCGATCGACTGCTCGGTCGACTTCCCCGGCTACCTCGGCGACCTGAAGACCGCGCTCCAGGCGACCACGCCGCAGGCGGGCGCGCCCGACCTGTTCGTGAAGTACTTCCGGCAGTGGTACACGGTCTGCACCGTCCCGAACCCGGTCCCGGGGACGTACTTCATCCAGGTGAAGACGAACACGAAGGCCAACGGCAGCGCGGCGCCCAACGGTGGCGGCGCCAACCGGTTCGCGATGCGCGTCGGCCTGAACGGCAACTACCAGACGTCGAACGCCCAGATCGCCGGGTGGGGCCGGCAGGGCATCTACGCGAACTACCCCGGCGCGAACACGACCTTCGACCTGGCGCGGGTCCCCGAGGGGGCACCCGGCCGCACGCTCATCGTGAACTTCTTCGACGTGGGTGACGCCTCCCAGCCGGGCACCCTGACCGTGCTCCCGCCGTCCGACTCGAACGTGGGCGCGAGCTTCAGCGGCTGCTCCTACACGGCGCCGCCCGGCAATAGCACCGGCCCACCGTGGGGGACCTTCTCGAGCACGAGCTCGAGCTGTTCGATCAGCGGCGTCCAGACGCCGCTGTTCAACGGGCAGTGGATCACCTATCAGGTGCCGATCCCGTCGAACTACACCTGCAACTACACCGACCCGAGCGGCTGCTGGGCCCGGGTGAACTTCCAGTTCCCGAACCTCACCAGCGTCCAGGACACCACGACCTGGACCGCCCAGATCGCCGGCGACCCGGTCCGCCTCGTCGAATAGCCGCTACAGCCGCCCGACGGGCGGGTCGATCATGCGCTCGATGCCCGAGCACACGGTGCGATCATGAGCGCGGCCATCGTCGCCGCCGACCTGCTGGCCCTCGCCGGGCTCGTCGGCCTCGCGATCGTCGTCCAGCCCGGCCGCGTCTGGCGGGACGCGGCCGAGCACCGCCGGGCGTTCTGGCTGACCTGGCTCGTCGTGGCCGTGGGGATCGGGGTCGCCGGCGCGGTGCACCTCGGGCCCGGCTGGCCCGGCACGGCCTGGCTCGGCGCCTGGGTGGCGCTGGGCTGCGGCCAGCCGTCGCTGCTCGCCGACCTCGTCGACACGCGCCGCCACCTGCGCCGCTGCCGCGCCGCGGCCCTGCGTCCCGCGCTCACCGCCGACCCGCTGCTCGCGCCGATCTGCTGGCATGCGCCGCCCGCCCTCACCATCGCCGCGGCCTCCTGGGCGCCCGCCCGGCCGGTCGAGCGGCTCACCGCCTGAGGCAAGCCGTTTCGCCCCGCGGTCCGTAGTGCTTCCGACAGCACAGGACCACCGGGAGGAACAGCGTGAGGAAGGGATTGGTCGCCGTGGGGCTCGTCGGCCTCGTCGGCGTGCTCGCGGCCTGTGGCGGCGGCTCGGGCAGCGTCTCGTCGAAGCCGCCGTCGAAGCCGGCCGCGCAGCCCGCGGCGCCCGCCGCGACGGTGAAGACCGCGAGCTCGTCGCTCGGGACGATCCTGGTCGACGCGAACGGCAAGACGCTCTACGCGTTCATGCCGGACACGGCGACCATGAGCGCCTGCAGCGGCTCGTGCGCCATGCTCTGGCCGCCGCTCACCGTGACCGGCACGCCGGCCGCGGGCACGGGCGTGACCGCGTCGATGCTGAGCACGATCACGGACGCGAACGGGACCCAGGTCGTCTACGGCGGGCACCCGCTCTACACGTTCATGAACGACACCGCGGCGGGGCAGACGAACGGGCAGGGCTTCGCGAACGGGCTCTGGCACGTCGTGTCGCCGTCGGGGCAGATCGTCACGGCCTCGGCGCCCGCGACGACCCCGACGACGGGCGCGGGCTCCGGCTCGGGCTCCTCGGGTGGTGGGGGCGGCTACGGCTACTGAGCGCTGACCTCGAGCGGCGCCGGCCGGGCCCCTCCGCCCCGCCCGCGCCGGTCAGCCGCTCGTGACGCACCGGACCGGGCGCGCCCGGCAGGCAGGGACATGATCGACTGGGCATCTCCCCGCCGCCGGCGCCCCCGGCCGGTGCGTGCGTCGCGCCGCCGTGGGGGCGCGCGCACCCCGCGCTACGGTCCGGCCGTGCGCACCGCCCGTCGTGTCGCGGCGCGGCCGCGTCGCCTCGCCCGGCTCGGCGCGGTGAGCGTCGTGCTCCTCACCGCCGCGCTGGGCAGCGTGAGTCCCGCCGGCGCCGCGCCGCGGGCACCACGCTCGAGCGGGTGCGCGCACCCGGGTCCCGCCGGCACGACCACGACGAGCATCGCGTCGGGCGCGACGGTGCGCGGCTACCGCCTCGCCGTCCCGCCCGGGCCGGGCCCGTTCGGGCTCGTGCTGAACTTCCACGGGCTCGGGTCCAACGACGTCCAGCAGGCGGTCTACAGCGGCCTCGAGCAGGCCGGCCCGGCCGCGGGCGACGTCGTGCTCACCCCGCAGGGGACGGGCCGCGACGCGTTCTGGAACATCCTCCCGAACCTCGCCCAGCCCGACGACGTGGCCTACACGGGGGCGCTCATCGACCAGACGGAGCGGACTGAGTGCATCGACCCGACCCGGGTGTACTCGACGGGGATCTCGAACGGCGCGGGCCTCTCGACGCTGCTCGGCTGCAAGCTCACGAGCCGCCTGGCCGCGATCGCGCCGGTGTCGGGGGTCAACCTCGTGCCCGCCTGCCCGCGGGGCCTCCCGCTGTCGGTGCTCGCGTTCCACGGCACGTCCGACCCGGTCGTGCCGTACATGGGCGGGCAGCTCTCACCGGGCCTCGGTGGGCTGCTCACCACCCCGGTGCCGACCGCGGTCGCCTCGTGGGCGACACGCGACGGCTGCGCGCACGCCCCCCGCCAGGTGGACGTGGCGTCGACGGTCACCGAGACGCTCTACCGCGGCTGTCGCGCCGGCACCCAGGTCGAGCTCTACAGCCTCCTCGGCGACGGCCACACCTGGCCCGGGACTTCGTTCACGATCCCGACGCTCGGCGGGGTGAACCACGAGGTGAGCGCGACGGCGCTCATGCTCGCGTTCTTCCACGACCACACGCGCCCGGGGGCCGCGAGCCGGTAGGGCGGCTCAGCCGGCGTCGCCGACCCAGACCGTCTTCAGGTTGCAGAACTCGCGGATCCCGTGCGCGGAGAGCTCCCGCCCGTAGCCGGAGTGCTTCACGCCGCCGAAGGGCAGCTCGGGGAACGAGGTCGTCATGCCGTTCACGAACACCGCGCCCGCCTCGAGGCCCTCGATGCAGCGCCGCTGCTCGTCGGGGTCGTTCGTCCAGGCGTTCGAGCCGAGCCCGAAGTCGGTGTCGTTGGCGAGCGCGAGCGCGGCGTCGAGACTGTCGACCCGGTAGAGGGCGGCGACGGGACCGAAGACCTCCTCGTGGTACATGCGCATCGCCGGGGTGAGGTCGGTGACGACGGTCGGCGGGTAGTACCAGCCGGGCCGGTCGGGGCGCTCGCCGCCGCAGCGGAGGCGGGCGCCCTGGCGGGTGGCGTCCTCGACGAGGGCCTCGACGTCGGCGCGTCCCTGCTCGGTGGCGAGCGGGCCGACGTCCGTCGCGGGGTCCATCGGATCGCCGACGCGCAGCGCGGCCATCGCCTCGACGAAGTGGGCCTCGAACACGTCGGCGACGTCGGCGTGGACGATGAAGCGCTTCGCGGAGATGCAGCTCTGGCCGTTGTTCTGACAGCGCGACGTCGTCGCGACCTGGGCGGCCCGCTCGAGCGGCGCCGAGGGCAGGACCAGGAACGCGTCGCTGCCGCCGAGCTCGAGAACGGTCGTCTTGATCGTGTCGCCGGCGACTGCGGCCACGGCCCGCCCGGCGGGCTCGCTGCCGGTGAGCGTCGCGGCGCGGACCCGCGGGTCGCGCAGCACCGCCTCGACCTGGTCGGAGCCGATGAGCAGGGTCTGGAACACCCCCTCGGGGAAGCCGGCCTCGGCGAAGAGCCGCTCGAAGTAGAGGGCGGTGCGGGGCACGTTCGAGGCGTGCTTCAACAGGCCGACGTTGCCGGCCATGAGCGCCGGCGCGGCGAAGCGCATCGCCTGCCACAGCGGGAAGTTCCACGGCATGACGGCGAGCACGGCGCCGAGCGGCTCGTAGGTCGCGTAGGCGCGGCGGGCACCGACCGTCGCCGCGTCGGCCGGCTCGTCGGCGAGGAACGTCGCGGCGTGCGCGGCGAAGTAGCGGCAGGCCCGGGCGCACTTCTCGACCTCGGCCCGCGCCGCGGCGAGCGTCTTGCCCATCTCGGTCGTCATCATCGTGGCGACCTCGTCCCGGTCGCGGTCGAGCAAGTCCGCGGCCGCCTGCATCCAGCCGGCCCGCGCGTCGAAGCTCGTGCGCCGGTACGACGCCGCGGCGGCGGCGGCGCGCGCCAGGCGCACCTCGAGCTCGGCGGGGGAGAGGGCCGCGAACTTCTCCTCGGTCTCGCCGGTGGCGGGGTTGATCACCGCGAGGGCCATGGCGTCTCCTTTCGCGCCGTCCCGTCGCCGCGCCGGGCGCGGCTACTCGGTGAAGCCGTACAGGCGCTGGGTGTTGCCGGCCAGGATCCGGTGGCGCTCCTCGGGCGGCACGCCCGCGAACGCCGCCTGGATGGTGCGCCACGAGGACGGCCAGTCGGCGCTGATGTGCGGATAGTCGCTCGACCACAGCAGCCGGTCCACGCCGACGTCGCCGCGGTGGTGGATCCCGAAGGTGTCGGTCATGAAGCCGTAGTGGAAGTGCCGCTCGATGTACTCGCTCGGCGGGGCGGCGAGCCCGAAGCGGCTCACCGGGTCGAGCCGGCGGTAGTTGTTGTCGATCTGCTCCTTCGCGTAGGGCACCCACCCGGCGTCGACCTCGGCGAACACGACGTCGAGGGTGGGGAAGCGGTCGAAGACCCCGGAGAAGATGAGCTCGATCATGCGGTTCGGGGCGTCGAAGAACCGGCCGTAGCCGGGCAGCTTCGCCTTGTGCGCGGCCGGCATGGACAGCGAGAGGCTCACGTGGATGGCGAGCGGGACGCCCCGGTCGACGAGGGCGGCCCACACGGCGTCGTCCGCGGGCTCCGGTGACAGGGTCCCGTTCGGGTAGCAGCCCATGACGACACCGCGCATCCCCGGCCGGTCGAGGACCCGTTCGACCTCGGCGACGGCGGCGTCCGCGCCGCAGTTGGGCAGCATGGCGTGGCCGCCGAAGCGTGCGGGCGCGTGCGCGACGAACTCGGAGAGCCAGTCGTTGTAGGCGCGCATCATCTCGGCCCGGTACTGCGGATCGGGGTTGGCGACGATCGCCTGGGCGAGACGCGGGGTGGGGTAGAGCATCTCGGCGTCGACGCCGTCGCGCTCCATCTCGGCGACCCGGGCGGCGGGGTCGTAGCCGCCGGGGCGGATGTCCTCGAAGCGGACCCACGCCTCCATCGCCTCGGGGTCGAGGCCGGCGCAGGCGTTCATCCCGAAGTTGATCGGGTCGTCGACGCCCTCGAGCACCCACGCGTCGCCGGCGTCGAAGCGCTCGATGCGCGGCGCGTGGTCGCGCATCGCCGACGACACGCGGCTCGTCCACAGGTCGGGGGGCTCGTTCACGTGGCTGTCCGCCGAGATGAGCCGGTACGGCGGCGTCGCGGTCGCGGGCATGACGCAGCGATCGTAGGCGCTTCGTAGACTCCGGCTGCTCTCGACCGAGGAGCGCCGTGGCGGCGAGGCCCTACAGCACGTTCGTGGTGAGCATCACACCCTTCCGCGCCGACGGTGCACTCGACGAGGTCGGGCTGCGCGGGCACCTGGCGCGCCAGCGCGACGCGGGCGTCGGCGTGTACCTCGCGGGGAGCGGCAGCGGCGAGGGCTACGCGCTCACACCCGACGAGACCCGCCGGGTGCTGGAGATCGGCGTCGAGGTCCTCGGCGGCCACGCGCCGGTCCGCGCCATGGGCGTCGAGCCCCGCACCGCGTCCGACGCCGTCGCGCTCGCGCGCGTCGCGGCGGACGTCGGCGTCGACGCCTTCCAGCTCTACTCGCTCGACCAGGGGCACGGGAACCGGCCCACCCCGGCCGAGCTCGACCGGTACGTGCGCTCCGTCCTCGACGCGGTCGAGCTGCCGGTCGTCCTCTCCACCCACCAGAGCGTCGGCTACCTCCTGCCGGTCGAGCTCCTCGCGTCGATCCTGGACGGCGGCGGCCCGGTGATCGGCGTGAACTGCTCGACGGCCGACGTCACCTACCTGCTCCGCGTCGTCGAGGCGGTGGACGGGCGGGCCGACGTGCACGTCGGCGGCCCGCTGCACGCCCTCACCGCCCTGGGCCTCGGCGGGCAGGGCTTCCTCAGCTCCGACGCCAACCTCGCCCCCCGACTCTGCGCGTCCCTCGTCGAGGCGGCGCGCCGCGGCGACCTCACCGCGCTGCACGACGCGTACGCCGAGCTCATGCGGCTCTACACGGTCACCCGCGAGCTCGGCGGGATCACGGCGACGAAGGCCGCGCTGGACCTGCTCGGCCTCCCGGGCGGCGGGCCGCCACGACCGCCCCGGTGCCCGGCCGACGCGCCGACACGCGACGCGGTCCAACGCCGGCTCATCGACGCGCTGGCCTGGCCCGCGCGCGAGGGGCTGCGGTGAGCCCCCGGCCGGCGCGGCGCTTCCCGCGCGGCGTCGTCGCGACGCCGCACCACCTCGCGTCCGCGACCGGCCTCGCCGTCCTGGCCCAGGGCGGCAACGCGATGGACGCGGTGATCGCCGCGAACCTCACCCTCGGCGTCGTCGCGCCCTACGCGTGCGGCTACGGCGGCGACCTCTTCGCGATCGTGTGGGACGGCGCGCTCACCGGCTACCTCGGCTCGGGCCGCTCCGCGGGCGGCGCCACCCTCGACGCGATGGCGGCGCGCAGCGACGGGCCGTGGATGCCCGTGCTCGGCCCGGACAGCGTGACGGTGCCGGGCGCGATCGCGGGCTGGTTCGACCTGCTCGCCCGGTGGGGGACCCGAGACTTCGCGAGCCTGACCGCCGACGCGGTCAGCTACGCCGCCGACGGGTTCGCGGTGAGCGACGCCGCGGCCCGCCCGTTCCGCGACGGGCGGCGCATGTACCCGGCCGCGAACCCGTGGTACGGGGCGTGGCACGCCGTCTACGGCGATGTCGGCGGCGGGACGTGGCTGCGCCAGCCGGCGCTCGCCCGCACGATCGAGGCGCTCGCCGCGGACGGCCCCGACGTCTACTACCGGGGTGCGATCGGGGAGGCGATCGTCGAGACGCTGGGCGCGCACGGCGGCGCGATGGCCGGCGCGGACCTCACCGCGCACGTGGGGGAGTGGGTCGAGCCGCTCCACGGCGCCTACCGCGACGTCGACGTCGTCGAGCTCCCCCCGCCCACCCAGGGGGTCACCGCGCTCGAGGCGCTGGGGCTCCTCGACGGCCTGCCCCTCCCAGCGGACGGCCCGGCGCGCCAGCACCTCCTCATCGAGGCCCTGAAGGTCGCGCTCGTCGACCGCGACGAGTGGGTGAGCGACCCGGCGGCGATGCCGCACCCGGCGTCACACCTGCTCGCCGCGCCGTATCTCGAGGCGCGCCGGGCGACGCTGCGCGCCGACGCCGCCGGCACCCCCGCGGCCGGCGTCCCCCAGCGCGGGGCACCGCGTACCTCTGCGCCGCCGACGCCGACGGGCTGCTCGTCAGCCTCATCCAGTCGAACTTCCTCCACTTCGGTGCCGGCGTGCACGTCCCCGCATGGGGCGTCAACCTGAACAACCGCGGCAGCTCCTTCTCGCTCGACGGCGGCCGGGTCAACGCGTTCGCGCCCGCGAAGCGGCCCCTCCATACGCTGATCCCCGCGATGGCGCTGCGCGACGGCACACCGCACCTCGTGTTCGGGAGCATGGGCGGCGACGCCCAGCCCGGCGTGCACGTCCAGCTTCTCGCCCACCTCGTCGACGACGACGCCGACCCGGCCGCCGCGGTCGCGGCGCCTCGCTGGCGCGTCGACCCGGGGAGCTGGCGGGTCCGCGCCGAGACCCGCTTCGGGCCTGCGTTCGCCGACGCGCTGCGCGCCCTCGGCCACGACGTCGCGGACGCGCCGCCGTACGACCCCGACATGGGGCACGCTCACGTCATCCGCGTCGAGGCGGGCGGGGGCTACGCGGCCGCCGCCGACCCGCGATCCGAGGGCCTCGCGCTCGGCCACTGAGCGCGCGCCCGTCCGCCGGTCGTGGGTCGGTGTGGTCCCTCGAGCCGGCCCGCCCGTCGTCGGGTGACCATCACGAATTGGGCTGCGGGGCCCGGGTGACGGCGTGTCGTCTCGCGACCCGCGCGACCAGACGGTCGAGGTCGCCGTCGCGTCCACCTCACCGTGACCGTGGAGTTCACCGGCTGCGCACCGCGCGGGCGCGTCCGTGACGGTCGGAGCCGCGCGACCGCCCGGTTACGCTGGCTTCGTGGATCCGGCACGTGTGGACGACGTGCGCGAGGCCTTGGCCGCGCACGACTACCTCGCCGATGCGGGCCTGGCGACCGCGGTGTTCCTCGCCATGACGCTGCGGCGACCGCTGCTGCTCGAGGGTGAGGCGGGGGTCGGGAAGACCGAGCTGGCGAAGGTGCTCGCCGCGTGGACGGGTGGAGAGCTCGTGCGGCTGCAGTGCTACGAGGGCATCGACGCGTCGCAGGCCGTCTACGAGTGGGACTACTCGCGCCAGCTGCTGCACCTCCGAGCGCAGGAGGCGCGGGGGACCGCCCCGAGCGAGGACGAGCTCTACTCGGAGCAGTTCCTCGTGCGGCGGCCGCTGCTGCGGGCGATCGCCCCGAACGGCACGACCCCGCCCGTGCTGCTGGTCGACGAGGTGGACCGGGCCGACGACGAGTTCGAGGCGTTCCTGCTCGAGATCCTCGCCGACTACACGATCACCGTCCCCGAGCTCGGGACGTTCCGCGCCGAGCGGCCGCCGATCGTGGTCGTCACCTCGAACCGCACCCGCGACGTCCACGACGCGCTGAAGCGGCGCTGCCTGTACCACTGGATCGAGCACCCCGACTTCGAGCGCGAGCTCGCGATCCTGCGGGTCCGGGCGCCGGGGGTCGGCGAGGCGCTGGCCCGACAGGTCGCGGCGGCCGTCGCCGCGCTGCGCGACCTCGACCTGTACAAGCCGCCGGGCGTCGCCGAGACGATCGACTGGGCCCTGGCGGTCGCCGCGCTCGGCGCCGACACGCTCGACGAGGAGACGGTCGAGGTGACGCTCGGCACCGTCGTGAAGTACCGCGAGGACCAGCAGCGGGTGCGCGCCCACGGGGTCGGCGCGCTCGTCGCCGCCGGCGCCCCCGATGCCTGAGCGCGACCCCGACCGGCTCGTCGTCGCGTTCGCCCGCCTGGCCCGCCGGCTCGGGCTCGAGGTCCCGGTCGGCGCGACCGTGACGCTCGGGCAGGCGTGGGCCGCCGTCGGCCTCGGCTCCCGCGAGGCCTGCTACTGGGCGGGCCGGGTCGTGCTGCTCCGCCGACCCGAGGACGCCGGGCTCTACGACCAGGCCTTCCGCGCGTTCTGGGACGGTGAGCGAGCCGGGCGGGACGAGGAGGACGGTCCCGTGACGGTGACGGTCGGCCTCGACCTCCCCGACGACGCGGGCGGGGCACCCGACGAGCCGGCCGAGGCGCGCGAGGACGTGACGCTGCGGGTGCGGTGGAGCCCCGCCGAGCAGCTGCGGACCCGCGACTTCGCGACCTGCAGCCGCGCCGAGCTCGACGAGGCGCACCGACTCATCGCCGACCTGCGCCTCGTCTCCGCGCAGCGTCAGTCCCGTCGCCACCGGCCCACCAGTCGCGCGCGTGGCCGGCCGGACCTGCGCCGCACCGTCCGCCGGTCGCTCCGGGCCGACGGGGAGCCGATCCGCCGCGCGTTCACCCGCCCGAGCGAGCGCCCGCGCCCCGTTGTGCTGCTCTGCGACGTCAGCGGCTCGATGGAGCCCTACGCCCGCGCGTTCGTCCGGTTCCTGCACACCGCCGTCGTCGGCGGCGCGCGGGTCGAGGCGTTCGCGCTGGGGACGCGCCTCACGAGGCTCACCCGCGAGCTGTCGTCCCGCGACCCCGACGAGGCGCTCGCCGCCGCCGCCCGGCGGGTCACCGACTGGTCCGGTGGCACCCGGCTGGGCGAAGGCCTGCGCGCCTTCAACGACCGGTGGGGCGTCCGCGGTCTCGCGCGCGGCGCGACCGTCGTGATCCTCTCCGACGGCTGGGACCGCGGCGACCCCGACCTCCTCGCCGGCGAGATGCGCCGCCTGCGGCGCGTCGCGCACCGGGTCGTGTGGGTGAACCCGCTGAAGGCGACCGCCGACTACGCGCCGCTCGCCCGCGGCATGGCCGCGGCGCTGCCCCACGTCGACGAGTTCGTCACCGGCCACTCGGTCGCGGCGCTCGACGACCTCGTCGCCGTGCTGGCCCGCTGATGCGCGAGCTCCTCGACGTCATCGACAAGTGGCGTCAGGCCGGGCAGCGCGTCGCGCTCGCCCGCGTCGTCGGCCTCGACGGGTCCGGCCCCCGCGACCCCGGTGCGGCGATGGCCGTGAACGAGTCCGGCGAGGTCGCCGGCTCCGTGTCGGGGGGGTGCGTCGAGGGCGCCGTCGTCACCGAGGCGCTCGCCGTGCTCGCCGGGGACCGGCCACGCGGCGTCGTGACGTTCGGGTACTCCGACGACGACGCGTTCGCGGTCGGCCTCACCTGCGGCGGGACGATCCACGTGTTCGTCGAGCCCCTCGACTGGTGAGCGCGCCGACACCCGTCTTCGACGCGCTGCGCGACGCGCTCCGCACGGACGAGCCCGTCGCCCTCGCGACCGTCACCGACGGGGTCGGCGTCGGCTCGAAGCTGCTCGTCGGCCCGGCCCGACGCGCGGCCGGCACGCTCGGCACCACCGATCTCGACCGCGTCGTCGGGCGGGACGCGCTCGGCGCGCTCGCGGCGGGCACCACCGTGACCCGCCACTACGGCCCGCACGGCGAGGCGCGCGAGACCGACGTCACCGTGTTCATCGAGTCGTTCGCACCGCCGCCCCGCATGATCATCTTCGGGGCCGTCGACTTCACCGCCGCGCTGGCCCGCACCGCGAAGCTGCTCGGCTACCACGTGACCGTCTGCGACGCCCGGGCCGTCTTCGCGACCGCGGCACGCTTCCCGATGGCCGACGAGGTGGTGTGCGCCTGGCCCGACCGGTACCTCGCGGAGCAGGCCAGCGAGCTGACCTCCCGCGACGCGGTGTGCGTGCTGACCCACGACGCCAAGTTCGACGTCCCGGCGATCCTCGCCGCGCTCCGCACCGACGTCGGCTACCTCGGGGCGATGGGCAGCCGCCGGACGCACGACCAGCGGGTGGCGCGCCTCGAGGAGGCCGGCGTCGACGCCGCGGGCCTGGCGCGGGTGCACGCCCCGATCGGCCTCGACCTCGGCGCCCGGAGCCCCGAGGAGACCGCGATCGCCATCTGCGCCGAGATCATCGCCCGGCGGACCGGCCGGGCCGCACCGTCCCTGCGCGACGGCGACGGGCCCATCCATCGATGAGCCCGACGAAGAGCGGGAGACGCTGACGTGGACCTCGGACTGACCGGTCGACGCGCCGCGGTCGCCGCGGGGTCGAAGGGGCTCGGCCGCGCGTGCGCCGCCGCGCTCGCCGCGGAGGGCGCGCGGGTCGCGATCTGCGGGCGGGACGCGGCGACGGTCGAGGCGACGGCGACCGAGCTCGGGCTGCTCCCGATCGTCGCCGACCTGTCGAGCCCGGACGGCGCGGCCGGGTTCGTCCGCGACGCCCGCGACGCGCTCGGCGGCATCGACGTCCTCGTGCCGAACGCCGGTGGTCCACCGCCGGGCGGGTTCGCGCAGGTGACCGACCCGGAGGCGTACGCGCAGGCGTTCGCGCTGAACGCCCTCTCGACGATCACGATGTGCCTCGAGGCGGTCCCCGCGATGCAGGCGCAGCGTTGGGGCCGCGTCGTCGCCATCACCTCGATCAGCGTCCGCCAGCCCATCCCGAGCCTGATCCTGTCCAACACGGCGCGGGCGGGGGTCACCGGGTTCCTGAAGACGCTGGCGCGAGAGGTCGCGGCCGACGGGGTGACGGTCAACTCGCTGCAGCCCGGCATCCACGCGACCGACCGCATGCGCGAGCTGGCGGGCGGCGTCGAGGGCGCGGCGGCGGGCATCCCCGCGGGTGTCGTCGGCGACCCGGCGGACTTCGGCGCGATCTGCGCGTTCGTGTGCTCGGCGCAGGCCCGGTTCCTCACGGGCGCGGCGATCCCGGTCGACGGCGGCGCCGACGGCGGGCTGCAGTAGATGCTGCGCCACGTCGCGTGCTTCACCTGGAACGACGCCGCGACACCCGCGGCGATCGAGGAGCTCACCGCGGCGCTTCGCGGGCTGCCCGCCCAGATCCCCGAGATCCGCGCCTACCACGTCGGGCCCGACGTCGCCCTCGAGGCCGGCAACGCCGACTTCGCGATCGTCGCCGACTTCGACGACCGCGACGGCTGGCGCCGCTACCAGGCGCACCCGGCGCACCAGGCGGTGCGCACGGACCTCATCCGGCCGCTCGTCGCGTCCCGCGCCGCGGTGCAGTACGAGTGGTCCTGAGAGCCGCGTGGAGGGCCTCGCGTACGCTGGCGTGATGCCCGACCGGCGCGTGCTCACGGTCCCGAACCTCATCTCGGTGCTGCGGCTGGCGTGCGCGCCCCTGCTCGTGTGGCTGCTACTCGGCGTCGACGACCAGGTCGCGGCGTTCGTGCTGCTCGCCGTGCTCGGCGCGACCGACTGGGTCGACGGCTGGATCGCCCGCCACTTCGATCAGGGCAGCGACCTCGGCAAGATCCTCGACCCGACAGCGGACCGGATCCTGCTGCTGACCGCGGGCGTGGCGCTGGTCATCGAGGGGAGCCTCCCCTTAGCGGTGGGCCTCGTGATCCTGTTCCGCGAGATGCTCGTGGCCGGCGCCGGCCTGGCACTCGCGGCGGCCGGCGCCCGTCGCATCGAGGTGCGCTGGGTCGGGAAGGCCGGGACCCTGGCGCTCATGTTCGCCCTCCCCGGCTTCCTGCTCGTCCACATCGTCGACCCCGGCGCGGCGCGCACCGTGATCCTGTCGCTCACCTGGCTGGCGACGATCGTCGGGCTCCTCCTCAGCTACTACGCCGTCGCGCAGTACGTGCCGGCGGCACGCGACGCGCTCCGCGAGGGTCGCCTGGCGCGCGCCGAGGTCGCGGCGTGAAGGCGGTCATCCTCGCGGGCGGGGAGGGGACGCGGCTGCGGCCCCTGACGAGCAACCAGCCCAAGCCGATGCTGCCGCTCGTCAACCGGCCGATGTTGGAGCACATCGTCGGCCTGCTCGCCCAGCACGGCTTCGACGACGTGGTCGTGACCGTCGCGTACCTCGCGAACCAGATCCGCACCTACTTCGGGGACGGCTCCGACTTCGGGGTGCGGATGCGCTACGCCACCGACGAGGCGCCGCTCGGCACCGCCGGGTCGGTCCGCAACGCCGCGGCCGAGCTCGACGACACGTTCCTCGTGATCTCGGGGGACGTGCTCACCGACATCGACCTGAGCGGGTTCGTGAAGGCCCACCGCGACAGCGGCGCGGTGGCGTCGATCGGGCTGAAGCGGGTGGAGAACCCGCTCGAGTTCGGGATCGTGATCACCCGCCCCGACGGCACGATCGAGCGGTTCCTCGAGAAGCCGTCGTGGGGGCAGGTGTTCTCGGACACCATCAACACGGGGATCTACGTCCTCGAGCCACGCGTCTTCGACTTCATCCCGGACGGGGAGGTCGTCGACTTCTCCGGCGACGTGTTCCCGGCGATGCTCGACGAGGGTCTCAGCCTCCACGGGCACGTCGCCGACGGCTACTGGGAGGACGTCGGCACCATCGAGTCGTACCTCCAGGCCCACGCCGACGTGCTCGACGGGCGGGTGCGGGTTGACATCGGCGGCTTCCAGGTCGCCGACGGCGTCTGGCTGGGGGAGGGGGCCGACCTCGACCCGGCCGCCCGCGTCGACGGTCCGGTCGTGATCGGCGACAACTGCCGTGTCGAGGCGGGAGCGCGCCTCGCCGAGTACACGGTGCTCGGCACCGACGTCGTCGTGCGCAGCGAGGCGTCGGTGGTGCGCACCGTGCTGCACGACCACGTGTACCTCGACCGCGGCGCGACGCTGCGGGGCGCCGTCGTCGGGCGCTCGAGCGACGTGCGGGAGCACGCCCGCCTCGAGGAGGGCAGCGTCATCGGTGACGCCTGCTTCATCGGCCCGAACGCCTCCATCAGCGCGGGCGTGAAGATCTACCCGTTCAAGACGGTCGACGCCGACGCGGTCGTGAACTCGTCGATCATCTGGGAGACGCGCGGGGCGCGGACCCTGTTCGGGCCCCAGGGGGTCCGCGGGCTGGCCAACGTCGACGTGACCCCCGAGGTCGCGGTGCGGGTCGCGATGGCGTACGGGACGGCGCTGAAGCGTGGCGCGGTCGTGACCGCGAGCCGCGACACAAGCCGGGTGGCGCGGGCGCTCAAGCGGGCGCTGATCGCCGGGCTGAACTTCGCCGGCGTGACCGTCGAGGACGTCGAGCTCGCCACGGTGCCGCTCACGCGCTTCCAGGTGCGCAACAGCCACGCCCAGGGCGGGATCACCGTCCGGCTCGTGCGCGGGGACCCCGACAGCGTCGAGCTGCGCATCTTCGACGCCGACGGCCGCGACCTCGATGGGGGGACGCAGCGTCGCATCGAGCGGCTGCTGTACCGCGAGGACTACCGGCGGGCCTTCGGGGGCGACGTCGGCGAGATCATCTACCCGCCGCGCGCCATCGAGTTCTACACGGCGGCCGTGGAGCGCTCCGTCGACGCGCAACGGGTGCGCGACCACCCGGCGAAGGTCGTGCTCGACTACTCGTTCGGTGCGGCGTCGGTCGTGCTGCCCACCGTGCTCGGCAAGCTCGGGGCCGAGGTGCTCGCCGTGAACCCGTACGCGAGCACCGCGGCGGTCACCGCGGCCGAGCCCGACGTGCAGCGCGCCCGGATGGCCGAGCTGGTGCGCGCCTCGGCGAGCCAGCTCGGCTACATCGTGGAGCCCGCGGGGGAGACAGCGACGATCGTCGACGACTCGGGGCACGCGCTGAGCGACGAGGAGGCGCTGCTCCTGCTGCTCACGCTGCTCGGCGAGACGACGCCCGGCGCGCGCGTCGCGCTGCCCGTCTCGACGACGGGGCACGCGGCGCGTGTCGTGGAGGCCGCGGGCGGCGAGGTGGTCTGGACGAAGCTCGACGACGCGGCGGTCATGGAGGCCGCGTCGATGCCGGGGATCGACTTCGCGGCGTCGACCGGCGGCGGGGGCTACATCTGGCCGGCGTTCCTCCCGGCCTACGACGCGATGGGCACCCTCGCCCGGCTCCTCGACCTGCTCGCCGAGACCGGCTGGCGCCTCTCCGACGTCGTCGGCGCGCTCCCGGCCGTGCACGTCGTGCACCAGACGGTGAGCACGCCGTGGGAGCGGAAGGGCGCGGTGATGCGCGAGCTCATCGAGCACCCCCCGCCCGGCGAGGTCGTGCTCATCGACGGCGTGAAGGTGTCCGGCCCGGACGGGTGGACGCTCGTGCTGCCCGACCCCGAGTATCCGGGCACCCACGTCTGGGCCGAGGCGGCGACCGAGGCGGAGGCCGAGCGGCTCGCGACCGAGCGGGCGGGCGCCGTCGAGGAGGCGCTCCGGTAGCCTGCCCGGCCAGCCCGAGGAGGCCCGGTGGACTATCCGCCCGACCGCAAGTACAGCCAGGAGCACGAGTGGGTCGTCGTCGACGGCGACACGGCCCGGGTCGGGATCACCGACTACGCGCAGGATTCGCTGGGCGACATCGTGTTCGTGCAGGTGCCCGACGTCGGCCTCGAGGTCGTCGCCGGCTCGTCGTGCGCCGAGGTCGAATTCGACGAAGTCGGTGTCGGAGATCTACTCGCCCGTGTCCGGCACGGTGACTGCGGTGAACGAGGCGCTCGCCGACGAGCCGGAGCGCGTGAACCGCGACCCCTACGGCGACGGCTGGATCTTCACCCTCACGATGGTCGACACGGGCGAGCTCGACACGCTCATGGACGCCGCGGCGTACCAGCACCTCGTGGAGCAGGCCTGACGCGCGGCGGTCGTTGAAGCCCCTCGAGGCCATCGGTACCCTCGAGAGCATGCGCTGCGCCCGCTGCGGCCACGAGAACGAGGCGCCGGCGAACTTCTGCTCGTCGTGCGGCGCGTCGCTGGGTGACGTCGACGAGACCACCGCGTCGCTCGGCCTGCTCGAGGACCGCCAGGAGCTCGAGGCCCAGCTCGGCGACCTGCTGAGCGAGCTGCCCGTGGACACCGGGATGCTCGTCGTGCGGCGCGGCCCGAACGCCGGCAGCACGTTCGCGCTCGACACGGACACCACGAGCATCGGCCGCCACCCCGACTCGGACCTCTTCCTCGACGACGTGACCGTCTCGCGGCGCCACGCCGTCGTGCGCCGCGTCGCGGACGGCTACGAAATCACCGACGTGGGGTCGCTCAACGGCACGTACGTCGACGGGGAGCGGATCGACACCGTGCCGCTCGAGGACATGGGCGAGGTGCAGATCGGCCGGTTCGTGCTCGTGTTCCTCCTCGGTGGGCGGGCCGAGGCGAGCGCGTGCAGCGCGCCGACGCGCGACCCGCAGCACCTCTCGATCGGGGAAGTGCTCGCGTCGCTGCACGACGAGTTCCCCGATGTCACGGTCTCGAAGATCCGCTTCCTCGAGAGCCAGGGGCTCATCGACCCCGAGCGCACCCCGTCGGGGTACCGCCGCTTCTACGCGGCGGACATCGAGCGGCTCCGCTGGATCCTCTTCCAGCAGCGCGACCACTTCCTGCCGCTGCGGGTGATCAAGGAGCGCCTCGACCACTACGGGCCCCAAGGCGCGCCGCCGCTCACGAACGGCGACCAGCCGAGCAAGAAAGCGAACGCGCCGCGCCCGGCGATGCCACCGCCGGTGAAGCCGGTCAAGCCGGCGCGCGCCACCGCGAGCTCGGCGCTGACGCTGCCCCTCGACGAGCTCGGCGAGCCCGAGGAGACCGACCTCGTCGCCCCACCGGTGCCGGTCGAGGAGCGCGGGCACACCCGCGAGGAGCTCTGCAAGGCGGCCGGGCTCGGGCCCGGCGCGCTCGAGGAGCTCGAGTCGTACGGGCTCGTCGAGCCCGCGCGCGGGGCGGGCGCCAACGCGATCTACGACGACGACGCCGTCGAGATCGCGCAGGTCGCGTCGACGTTCTACCGCCACGCCGTGCGGGCCCGGCACCTGCGCATGTACCAGCACTTCGCGGACCGTGAGGCCGAGCTGTTCATCCAGGCGCTCATCCTCTACCGCCGGCAGCGCAACCCGGCGGCCCGCGCCCGCCTCGAGGGCGACCTCGCCCAGCTCGGGCAGGCCGGCGCACGCCTGCGGGCCCTCATGCTGCGCCGGGCACTCCGCGACGCCTGGCGCGAGTGACCCCGCCGGTCCCGCCGCCGCGGGTGGTGCTCGACGAGGGGGCGCTCCGCGAGCGGGTGACCGCCCTCGCCGCCCAGATCAGCGCCGACCATCCCGACGGGGTGGTCCTCGTCGGCGTCCTGAAGGGCGCCCTCGTGTTCCTCGCCGACCTCGCCCGGGCCATCCGGGCCGTCGACGTGGAGCTCGACTTCCTCGCCATCTCCCGGTACGCGCCAGACAGCGGACGCGTGCGCATCCTCCAGGACCTCGCGCTCGACGTCGCCGGGCGCGACGTGGTCCTCGTCGAGGACCTCATCGACACCGGCCTCACGCTCGCGTACCTGCTCGGCCACGTGCGCGACCGCGGGCCGCGCCGCGTCGAGGTGTGCGCGCTCCTCGACCGCGCCGAGCGCCGCATCGTGCCCCTCGAGGTCCGCTACGTCGGGATCGAGGTGCCCGGCGACGCGTTCCTGCTCGGCTACGGCCTCCACTTCGCGGAGCGCTACCGCAACCTGCCGGTCGTCGTCGCCGTCGACCAGGCCGCCGTCCGGGCCGATCCCGACGCCTACCTGGGCATCTACCAGGGATCGTGGTCCGCGCCGTCCGACGGCGCCGCGGCGGGCGCGACAGCGAGGGAAGGCATTCGCGACCCCCGCTGATAGGGTGGATCGCGGTCCGGGCTGTTGGACGAAAGGCGCCGCCAGTGATCCTGATGTCGCTGGTGGGGGTCCGAGTCGAGGTCCCCACGAACCAGCCCATCGTGCTCCTCCGCGAAGAGGACGGGCAGCGGTACCTCCCGATCTTCATCGGCCCGCCCGAGGCGACCGCGATCGTGTACGCGCTCCAGGGCATGGACACGCCCCGGCCCATGACCCACGACCTGTTCAAGACCGTGCTCGACGAGATGGCCGTCCGGCTGCAGCGGGTCGTGATCACCGAGCTGCACGACGGCACCTTCTACGCCGAGATCGAGCTCGGTCAGAACGGCGACACCCGTCGCATCTCCTCCCGCCCATCCGACGCGCTCGCGCTCGCCGCCCGCTACCCCGAGCCGGTCCCGATCTTCGCCGACGAGGCCGTCCTCGAGGAAGCCGGCGTCCTCTTCGACCAGGACGAGGAGGAAGCCGAGATCGAGGAGTTCCGCGAGTTCCTCAACCAGGTCCAACCCGAGGACTTCGCCCCCGAGTAGTCCGTCCGGCCCCCGCCCGGCGTGGCAGTCCAGGGCGGCGAGCGTCCGGGCGGGGTTCACCGGCTGACCTGCCCTCGGGCCGCTACCCGGGGACCAGGGGACGCCCGGGAGGCCGCTGACGGTTCATTGACGGCCCCCTGAGCGGCCACTACCGTCACAGCGGCGTAACTACGCCTGTGTGACTCCGGGAGGGCAGCGTGGGGTCCGAACGAAACGGCAGCGTCGGGGCGGGCGAGGCGGAAGCGGGCTACGGGGGCCCCCAGGTCTGCGCGATCGTCGGCATCTCGTACCGGCAGCTGGACTACTGGGCCCGCACCGACCTGGTCCGTCCGTCGCTCGCCGACGCGCGGGGGAGCGGCACCCAGCGCCGCTACTCGTACCGCGACTTGGTGCGCCTCAAGGTCATCAAAAGCCTCCTCGACGCCGGCGTGAAGCTCCAGACGGCGCGGCGCGCCATCGAGTACCTGCGCGAGGACACTGCACGCTGGGAGACGGCCAGCCTGGTGCTCGACGGCACCGACTCGGTGCTCGCCCGCGACGGCGACCATCTCGTCGACCTCGTGCGCCGCGGGCAAGGGGTGCTGAACATCGTGCCGCTCGGCCACGTCGTCGAGGAGCTCGACGCGCGCATCCACGCGGTCGGCCCAGCCGAGGAGGCGGCGGCGTCCCCGCCGGCCCGCCGCGTCGCCGGAGGCTGACCATTCCCGAGGCGCTCCCGCACGAGGACACCCGGTTCGCGCACAACTCGGAGCGCCAGTTCGCCAAGCTGCTCGACTTCTACGGCATCGTCTGGGCGTACGAGCCGCGCACGTTCACCCTCGAGGAGGACCGCGACGGCAACACCGTGCAGGCCTTCACCCCCGACTTCTTCCTGCCGGCGTACGACCTCTACATCGAGATCACGACGCTGAACCAGAAGCTGGTCACGAAGAAGAACCGCAAGGCGCGGCGGCTCCGGGACCGGTACCCCGGCACGAACATCAAGGTCCTCTACCAGCGCGACTACCTGGCGCTGCTCGTCAAGTACGGGCTCGAGCCACCGTCCCAGCTCGAGGGCGCACCGCTCGAGCCGGCGACCCGCCTCGACCTGCGCCCCGACCGGGACCCGGACGAGCAGGCCGAGACCGCCTGAGCCGCGCGAGGCTCCGCCCCGATGGCCGAGACCCTCCGGCACAGCCCGCTCGACGCCGCGCACCGCGCCGCCGGCGCCCGCATGGCCGCGTTCGGCGGCTGGGAGATGCCGATCCAGTTCACGAGCGTCCTCGAGGAGCACCGGGCCTGTCGTCGCGACGCGGTCGTCTTCGACGTCTCGCACCTCGGCTCCGTGCTCGTCGAGGGCCACGGCGCGTTCGGCGCGCTGCAGTGGGCGCTGAGCAACGACCTGCGCCGCGTCGAGCCGGGGAGGACCCAGTACACGCACCTGCTCGACCCCGACGACGCGCACGTCGTCGACGACATCATCGTCTGGTGGGTCGCGCCCGAGCGGTTCCTCGTGATGCCGAACGCGTCGAACACCGACGGTGTCACGACGGCGATCGGCGATGCGGTCGCGCACGCCGACGGGCCGTTGACCCACCGGGACGTCACGACATCGCGGGCCGTCCTCGCCGTCCAAGGCCCCCACGCCCGGGAGCGGCTCGCCGGCCTCGTGGACGCGGCCGTCGCCGTGCCCCGGCTTCACGTCACCGATGTGGAGCAGCCGTTCACCGGGTACGCGGCCGGCACCGGCTACACGGGCGAGGACGGCGTCGAGCTGCACGTCCCCGCGGGGGACGCGCCCGCGGTGTGGGCGCGGCTGCTCGACGCCGGGATCCGCCCCGCCGGGCTCGGCGCGCGTGACACGCTGCGCCTCGAGGCCGGGTACCCGCTGCACGGCCACGAGCTCGGCCCGGGCATCACCCCGCTGCAGGCCGGGCTCGGCTGGGTGGCGCGCTTCGACAAGGGCGAGTTCCGTGGCCGCGCCCCGCTGCTGGCCGAGAAGGAGCGCGGGGTCACGCGCCGGCTGCGGGGACTGCTCGGCGAGGACCGCCAGATCCCGCGCGGCGGCTGCCCGGTCCTCCTCGACGGCGCGCCGGTCGGTGAGGTGACGAGCGGCAACTTCTCACCCATGCTCGAGCGGGGCATCGCGCTCGCCTTCCTCCCGCCCGACGTCCCCGACGGCACCGACGTCACGATCGATGTCCGCGGCCGGACCGTTGCCGCCCACGTCGTGCGCCCGCCGTTCGTCCCCACCGTCTGAGCCACGCGCTCGCCTGCACGGTTCCGACCCGCGCCGGGTTCTCGCCCCACCCGACGCGCCGGCCCTGACCTAGCCTTCGCGGTGGTGATTCGCACGCACGGGCTGACCCACGTGCACCTCCTCGTCTCGGACCTGGACCGTTCGTTGCGCTTCTATACGCAGGCGTTCGGGATGCAGGAGCAGTTCCGGGACGGGCCGCACATGGTGTTCCTCACCACGCCCGGCTCCGCGGACTCCGTCACGCTCAACGAACAGCCGGGCGATCCCCGGATCGGCGCAGGTGGCGTCGACCACCTCGGGTTCCGGCTGGTCGAACCGGCCGACCTCGACGAGGCGATCCGCCAGGTCGAAGCGGCCGGCGGTCGCCTGGTCGAGCGCGGCGAGCACGCCCCCGGGACGCGCTACGCGTACGTCACTGACCCGGACGGTTATCGAATCGAGCTGTGAGCTCGCCGTCCGGCGTCGAGTCGGAGCGCCCGGGCTACGCTGCGACGACAGCCGTTGAACCCGGTCGGGAGAGTCCTCGCCTCGGCGAGGCGCCGAAGGAGCAACCCCTCCCGGAACCTCTCAGGCCACCGAACCGCCGGGCGAGGCCACGCTGGAGAGCAGGCGGCGAGCCGCCTCACCGAAGGGGAAAGCCGGTCCGCCGGCGAATCTCTCAGGTCCACCGACAGCGCGGGAGCGACGGGCCACACCGGTGGCCCGGGCAGCGCACGTCGGAGCGACCATGACCCTGCGAGACCTCGAGCCCACGCGATTCGTCGACCGCCACGTCGGCCCCGACACCACCGAGCAGGCCACCATGCTCGCGGCGCTCGGCCTCGACTCCCTCGAGGCGCTCGCGTCCGCGGTCGTCCCGGCGAGCATCCGCGAGGACGGGCTCGCCCTGCCGGCCGCCGCCGACGAGGCGGCCGTCGCCGACGAGCTGCGCCGCCTCGCCGACCGCAATCAGGTGTACGTCTCGCTGCTCGGCACCGGCTACTCGGGCACGATCACGCCGCCCGTCATCCAGCGCAACGTCCTCGAGAACCCCGCCTGGTACACGGCGTACACGCCGTACCAGCCGGAGATCTCCCAGGGTCGGCTCGAGGCGCTCCTGAACTTCCAGACGATGGTCGCCGACCTCACCGGCATGGACCTGGCGAACGCGTCGCTGCTCGACGAGTCCACGGCCGCCGCCGAGGCGATGGCGCTCTGTCACCGGGTGAACGCCAACGCCGGCAGCACGTTCGTCGTCGACGTCGACACGCACCCCCAGACGATCGGTGTCGTGCAGACGCGCGCCGCGGCGCTCGGCCTCGATGTCGTCGTCGCCGACCCGGGCGACACCGACGCGTGGCCCGAGGGCGTGTTCGCCGCGCTCCTCCAGGAGCCTGCGACATCCGGACGCCTGCGGGACCGGCGCGCCACGATCGCCGTGCTCCACGACCGTGGCGCGCTCATCGCGGTCGCGACCGATCTGCTCGCCTGCACCGTGCTGGTCCCGCCGGGGGAGCAGGGGGCCGACGTGGTCGTCGGCTCCGCCCAGCGCTTCGGCGTCCCCCTCGGCTACGGGGGCCCCCACGCCGGCTTCATGGCCGTCCGCGAGCAGCACCAGCGCAACCTCCCCGGCCGGCTCGTCGGCGTCTCCGTCGACGCGGCGGGCCGCCCGGCGCTGCGCCTCGCCCTGCAGACGCGGGAGCAGCACATCCGGCGCGAGCGCGCGACGAGCAACATCTGCACCGCCCAGGTGCTCCTCGCCGTGCTCGCCGGTCTCTACGCGGTGTACCACGGCCCCGACGGGCTCGCCCGGATCGCCCGACGCGTCCACCGGCTGGCCGTCCTGCTCGCGGCCGGCCTGCGGGAGGGCGGCGCTCGACGTCCCCGACGAGGCGTGCTTCGACACGGTCGCGGTCCGGGTGCCCGGCCGGGCCGAGACGGTCGCGGCCACGGCGCGCGCCGACCGGATCAACGTCCGGGTGCTCGACCCCGACACGGTCGTCGTCGCGCTCGACGAGACCACCACGCCGGCGATCATCGAGCGCGTCTGGCGGGCCTTCGGGTGCGACGCGTCCGTCACCGAGCTCGACACGCGCGTCGACGACCCGGTCCCGCCGGCCCTGCAGCGGACCTCGGCCTACCTCACCCACCCGGTCTTCCACCGGTACCACTCCGAGACCGAGCTGCTGCGCTACCTGCGCCGCCTCGCCGACCGCGACCTCGCGCTCGACCGCACGATGATCCCGCTCGGCTCCTGCACGATGAAGCTGAACGGGACCACCGAGATGGTGCCGGTCACCTGGCCCGAGTTCGCGCAGCTGCACCCGTTCGCCCCGCTCGAGCAGGCCGACGGCTACCAGCAGCTCTTCGCCGACCTCGAGGGCTGGCTCGCCGAGATCACCGGCTACGACGCCGTGTCGCTGCAGCCCAACGCCGGCTCCCAAGGGGAGTTCGCCGGGCTCCTGGCGATCCGCGCGTACCACCGCGGCCGCGGCGAGCCGGACCGCGACGTCTGTCTCATCCCCGCGTCGGCGCACGGCACCAACGCGGCGAGCGCCACGATGGCCGGCCTGCGCGTCGTCGTCGTGGCGTGCGACGACGACGGCAACGTCGACGTCGACGACCTCAAGCGGCTCGCGCACCAGCACGCGGACCGGCTCAGCGCGCTCATGGTCACGTACCCGTCGACGCACGGCGTGTTCGAGGAGTCCATCCGCGACGTGTGCGCGATCGTCCACGACGCCGGCGGCCAGGTGTACCTCGACGGCGCCAACCTCAACGCGCTCGTCGGGCTGGCGAAACCGGGCGCGTTCGGGGCCGACGTGTCCCACCTGAACCTGCACAAGACGTTCTGCATCCCCCACGGCGGCGGGGGACCGGGCGTCGGGCCGGTCGCGGTGCGGGCCCACCTCGCGCCGTACCTGCCCAACCACCCGCTCGTCCCCGAGGCCGGCCCCGCGACCGGCGTCGGGCCGATCAGCGAGGCGCCGTGGGGCTCGGCCGGGATCCTGCCGATCTCGTGGACGTACCTGCGCCTCATGGGCCCCGACGGGCTGCGCGTCGCGACCCTCGTCGCCATCCTGAACGCCAACTACGTGGCGCGCCGGCTCGCCGCGCACTACCCGGTCCTCTACACCGGGCCGGACGGGTTCGTCGCCCACGAGTGCATCCTCGACCTGCGCCCGATCACCGCGCAGACCGGCGTGAGCGCCGAGGACGTCGCGAAGCGCCTTATCGACTTCGGGTTCCACGCGCCGACGATGTCGTTCCCGGTCGCGGGGACGCTGATGGTCGAGCCGACCGAATCCGAGTCGCAGCACGAGCTCGACCGCTTCTGTGACGCGATGATCGCGATCCGCGACGAGATCCGCGCCGTCGAGGCGGGGGAGTGGCCGCTCGACGAGAGCCCGCTGCGTCGCGCGCCGCACCCGGCCGCCGACCTGATGACCGACACATGGGATCGCCCGTACGGGCGCGCGCGGGCCGCGTACCCCGGGGCCGGGCCCGCCGAGGACAAGTACTGGCCGCCCGTCGGGCGGATCGACGCGGTGTACGGCGACCGCAACGTCGTGTGCTCGTGCCCGCCGCTCGAGGCCTACACCGGCGAGTGACCGCCACCGCGCGCGGACAATGCGCCGCTCCGGGCGGCGACCGTCGTAGGCTCACGACCCGATGAGCCGCTGGGATGACGACGACGACGGCCGCTTCGGCGACGCGCCGACCGAGCGCGGCCCCGTCGAGCGTCCGCCGGTCTCCTCGGGCGGCTACGCGGGCTACGAGGCGACCGTCGCCGCCGGGGACGGCACGCAGTACATGCCGCCGCCCCGCCCGCCCGGCGGCGGCCCGCCCGACGCCGGCGGTCCCGAGGACGACAACCACCGCCAGCGGACGATCCTCTTCGTCGTCGCCGGGGTGCTCGCCGTCATCATCATCGTGCTGCTCATCATCTTGCTGACCAGCAACGGCAGCTCGAACTCCACCACGCCGACGACGTCCACGTCGACGAGCACCGCCACGACGACCGCAACCACCGCCGCGGCGCAGGTCTCGATCCAGTCGTTCAACACGCCGAGCACCGTCAGCTGTTCGAGCCCGACGACGATCTCGGTGTCGTGGTCGGCGCCCAACGCGACCCAGGTGACCCTGTCGATCGACGGCGCCGGCGCCTTCAAGACGTACTCGGGCCCGACGGGCGCCGACTCGGTCCCGTTCGCCTGCGACGGCCACAGCCACACGTACACGATCACCGCGCGGAACGGTGTCTCCTCGCAGAACCGCACCCAGACCGTCACCCAGATCTCACCGCCCACGACGTCGCCGACCACCTGACCGGTGGCCGAGACCGAAGGGCGCGTCCGCGACTGGGTTGAGTGGCACCAGGCCTACGACGCGCCCGACTCACCCCTGGCGCGGCGCCTGGTCCTCGTCCAGGACCAGCTGCGGTTCGCGCTCGACCGCGCACCGGCCGGGCCGGTGCGGCTGCTCAGCCTCTGCGCGGGGGAGGGGCGTGACGTCCTCGGCGTGCTCGCGTCCCACCCACGACGCGACGACGTACGGGCCCGCCTGCTCGAGCTGAACCCGAAGCTCTCCGCCGCGGCCCGGGCCGAGGCCGCGGCGCAGCAGCTCGAGCTCGAGGTGCGCACGACGGACGCAGGGCTGACGGACGGCTACGTGGGTGCCGTCCCGGCGGACGTGGTGCTCGTCTGCGGCGTGTTCGGCAACGTGAGCACCGAGGACATCGAGGCGATCATCACCTCGCTCGATCAGCTCTGCGCCGCCGAGGCGTCCGTGCTGTGGACCCGGCATCGCTTCCCGCCGGACATGACACCGACGATCCGGGACTGGTTCGCCCAGTCCGGCTTCCGCGAGCTCGCGTTCGACGTCCTCGGCGACAGCGACTACGTCAGCGTCGGCCACCACGCGTTCGCCGGCCAGCCCGCTGCGCTGCAGACTGGCCGGCGGCTCTTCACCTTCGTTGGGTAAGGATCAGAGCGACTTGAGGGTGCGCAGGTCCTGACACGACACCGTGATCGGGTTGCTCGACGTGAGCAGCTTCGACCACATCACACTGTCCGGTGTCGTGTGCTCGTCACCCAGACCGAGGACGTGACCGAGCTCGTGAAGGAACAGGTGCTCCACGATGTCGGGGCTCACCGACGACCAGGGCTGGGAGGCGCTGAGCCCGTCGCCCTTCACGAGCGTGTTGGCCACCTGGGTGTAGCGCACCCCGTTCGGCCCGGGCGTCGACTGAGCGGTGTCCGTCTCCGCCGCGCTGTTGGCGCCGATCGGCTGGGCACCAAGCTGGGCCTCGGTCGTCGGGCTGTCGACCGCGATGTGCTCCACGGGACCCGGACCCGGATCAGTGGTGAACACGATGTTGCGCCCGGCCTGCTCGAGATCGGCGTTCCAGGTCACGATCGCCGCCTCGAGCCCCTGCTCCAGCGCCGGGTCCCCACTGATGCTCGGATCGACGTCGATGCGCACCATCGTCGGCGAGTCCGGGGTGCCGTTCTGGATCCGTCCACCGTTCTTGTCGTTGTTGGGCAGCAGCGGTCCGGACGTCGGGCAGTCGCCGTTCTTCACGGCGACGAACGCGGCCGGCCCGGTCACGTCGACGCCCAGGGCCTGGGTGGCGGCCCGCAGCGAGTCCTCCCAGTGGCCCTCGACCAGGTTCGGCGTGCTCCGTTCGAGCGTGAGCGGGCTGGAGATCGGGCCGAAGGTCCCGCCCGCGCCCGCACCGTTGACCGTCCCGGCGAAGCCGGTCACCGCCGACCAGACGGGCGCGCTCGCCGGGCCGTTGAACGCGCAGTTGCTCACCGTGAGGGCGCCGTTGACGTCATAGGACTGGCCGGCGGTCGTCACCGTCCCGTAGGTGCTGCCGCCCGCCTGGCAGGTCGCGGTCAGCTTGCCGTTCTCGACGTTGGCGTCGCCCTCACCGTGCACGTCGATGGTGCTGTTGACGAACGACGCGCTCTGCACGATCTCGGCGTCGAACGTGACCTTCCACGACCCGGTCGAGAAGGCCAACGGTGCCGGCTTCGGTGACGCTCCAGCAAGCGTCCCGCCCATCAGGGCGACGCCAAGGCTCAGTACGAGCGCGCCAGCACGACGAATGACTCCCGTCCCCGTTTTCATGCTCAGCCCTATCGGCCGGCGTGAGGCGAACCTGAGGCCTTTGGGCCGGGAGCGGCGACGGAGACGACCTCACAGATCGGGCGCGCCACGCGGCGCCGCGGCAGTGCGCGGCTCGCGCCGGACCCCGCCGGGTGTGCGAAGCCGACGCCTGGGGGCTGATTAGGCCGTCGCCAGGGCCTTCGCGTCGCTGCGGAGCAGGACGATCGAGACCACCAGCACCCACAGCGGGACGAGCAGCAGGGGGAAGAAGAGCACGGCCGCCAGCTGCAGAATCGCCACGGCGTAGCCGGCGATCGTCAGCCACCCCGGGAGGACCCCCGCCCGGCGTGCGAGGTGCGCGGCGACCCCGACGAACGCGCCGGCCGCGAGGCCGCCCGGCACGACGATCAGGCCCCCGGCCAGGCTGTTCAGCTGCTGTGAGAGTGCACCAGCCGGGATGGGTGCGTTCGTGAAGACCTTCGCCCCGGCGATCGACGCGCCGATGAGTCCGGCCGCCATCGCGAAGACCGCGAACAGCACAGCGAAGGCCAGCATCATGCCCGAGCCGTCACCGACGCGGGCCCGGAAGCTCGACGCGAAGTAGATGAACGCCAGCATCCCGAGGATGAGGAGGTAGGCGCCGATGATCGCTGAGGCGCGATGACCGCTGGTGTTCCACAGCTGGGCCCATTCGAGCGTGTTGCTCTGGTGCTTCGGCATGGGTGGGACGAAGTTGCCCGCCACGAACAGCACGGCAAACGCGATTCCCATCCACGCAGCGACGCGGCTCACGCGCGCTGACCCACCGTCTTCCGGCATCTCCAGCCTCCCCCCGAACGCGAGCAGCCGAGCCCGGCCGCCAGCGGGGGAGTCTGAGGGTGCCCACCAGCGCGTCAATCTGACCCCGGTCATCAGGCGCTTGTCTGTGAGCACACTCGCGGCGACACTCCGAGCACCGCGTTCGATCGAAAGGGCGGGAGCTCATGGCCAACTTCGTCGCGAAGTACTGCGCGCCGAGCCCGGTCGTCGACGTCGTGGTCACGTCACCGACCGGCGGCACCCTGCGGTCGACGACCTACCGGGGTCTGCTCGACGTCAGCGTCGACACGAACTCGGGCCCGACCCTCACCGAGGGCCCCGTGCAGTTCATCCTGCCCGACAGCCTCCCGTACCCGCAGGCGCAGGTGTCCTCGGGCGCGTCCCTCTCGTGCTCCGCCGCACCGGTCGGCTTCACCCCGATCGGCGCGGACGTGCGGACGGTGATCGCCGGCGTCGCTGCCGCGTTCGCGGAGGACCCCCGGAACGCAGGGGCGGCCGCGGTCCAGCTGTCGGTGCAGCTCCAGACCACGAACCTGCTCGAGTCCTACACGACCCGCCTCGCCTACGAGGTCACGGCGACCGTCCCGCACGGCTCGTAAGCCCGCCAGCGCCGGGGGATAGGGCTGCGATCAGCACGCTGGGTCCGCCAGCCCGTCCTGCGCCGTAGTTGACATAACGAGGATTATCGGCACTACGGCCAATGGGGCAGGGCGCCAAGTCCCGCAAGGCCAAATCGCCCCGGGTCGCTCAAGCCAGAAAAGCGATCCACCGATGCTCTCTATGGGTTGGGAGGCGGACCGTTGGTCCGGCTTCCGGCCTGTGCCGAAGTGTCGAGCCGCCGAGAAGGGACCGAGGGCATGCCGCGAGCTCGCCGAGCCACGCGCCTGGCGCTCGGAGCACTCGCGGGCGTCGCGCTGGCCGTCGTCGCCGCCCCGGGCGCTGCGTCGGCCACGCCGTCGTCGGTGACGCCCATCGTGGTGTGCAGCGTGACGCAGCACGGGACGACGCACACGGTCTTCGGCTACGACAACAGCGGACCGGCGCTCACGCTCGGGGTCGGGGACAGCAACGGCTTCTCCCCCGGTCCCGTCGACCGTGGCCAGCCGACCACCTTCGAGTCCGGCACCAAGATCAACGTCTTCGCCATTGACGCCCCGGGACCCGTCACGTGGACGCTGGACGGCGTGCACGTGCACACGCCGGGGCAGGCGTGCCAGACGACACCGGCGAGCAGCACGCTGGCGAGTTGGGGCCCCATCGGGGCGTTGGCGATCGTCACCGCCGTGCTCGGCGCGCTGCTCTTCTGGCGGACGCGGCGACTGCGAGCCCGCGCGTGACGACACTCGCCGCGGCGCCGCAGACCACCGAGCCGACGCCCGTGCCCACGGCCCTCCCAGCCGGGACGCACGCCGGCCCGTCCGGCACCCCGTGGACGCTGCTCTTCCTCGCCGGACTGGGGATGGTGCTCTTCGGCGCGCTCGGCGTCACGAACGCGAGCCTCTCCATCGTCATCTTCTTGACGGTCCTCTTCCTCGTGTTCCTGTTCCGGCACCTCGCGTTCGCCGTGTCGGCGCTGACGCTCGCGCCGCGTGACATCCGCAGCCGCACCGGCTTCGACTGGGGCTACCACCCGTTCGTGACCGTGATGGTCCCGTGCCGCAACGAGGCACTCGTCATCGAGGGCCTCGTCACGACGCTGCTCGCGCTCGACTACCCCGACGACCGCCACGAGATCATCGTGATCGACGACGGCTCCGACGACGACACCGGCGCGATCCTCGACGAGCTCACCCGCCGTCACCCGGTGCTCCGCTGCATCCACCGGCCACCCAACACCGGCGGCGGGAAGTCGGGCGCGCTGAACGCCGCGCTGGCCGTCGCCCAGGGCGAGGTCGTCGTCGTGTTCGACGCCGACCACAAGCCCCGCGCCGATGTCCTGCGTCGCTTGGTCCGCCACTTCGCCGACCCGAAGGTCGGCGCGGTGCAGGGCCGGTGCATCGTGCGGAACTCGAACGAGACACGCCTCGCGCGCAGCATCGCGGTCGACTACTACTGCGGCTACCTCGTCAACGAGTACGGACGCCAGTCGCTCTTCGAGCTTCCCGCGTACGGCGGATCGAACTGCGCGGCGCGCGCCAGCTGGCTGCGAGCCTTCGGCGGCTGGAACGAGCAGACCGTCACCGAGGACACCGACCTGACCTTGCGGATGGTGCTGGTCGGCCGCGTCGTGCGCTTCGACGTCACGGCGATCGACACCGAGGAGAGCGTTCCGACCTTCCGGCGGTTCTGGCGTCAGCGTTATCGCTGGGCTCGGGGCCACCAGCAGGCCTGGCGGGAGTACCGCCGCTCGATGCTGGCGTCGAAGAACCTCGGCTTCGCTCGCAAGGTCGAGTCGATGATGTTCCTCCTCGTCTACCACGTGCCCGTGTTCTGCATGCTCGGGCTGGTGCTCGTCGTGCTCCGCGCGGCCGGCGTCCTCTCCTGGGGCAACGGGCTGGATCTGACGCCGATCGCCACGTTGTTGTTCCTCGGACCGCTCATCGAGCTCGCGTCCGGGCTCATCGTGAGCCGCGCGCCCCGCCAGGCCGCCGCCGGGATCCTCCTGTTCCTTCCGACCTTCGTGCTGTTCACGATCGTGTGCACGAAATCGTGGTTCGACGGCGTCGTCGGCCGGCCCTACACCTGGGTGAAGACACCCCGGAGCGGCCTCGACCAGCAGCGCACCGTGGCGGTGGCGTCGTGAACCGCACGGTGCTGAACGTGGTCATCCGGCTCGGCCTCGCGTTCGGCGTGACGATCGGCGCCTTCTGGCTGCTCATCGACCCCTGGCGCAACGTGGAGGCGCAGGTCATCGCCCGCAGCTTCCAGGCGATGGGCGTCACCCGAGCCAGCCAGGTGTTCGAGAACCAGATCCTCGTCCTCCCGACGCACGCCGCGCCGTTCCTCGCCACGATCAGCCCTTCGTGCTCCGCGCTGGCGGCGATCCTCGCCTTCGGCGCGATCAGCCTCTTCGTCGTCGGCGGCTCACCCCAGCGACGGTTCCTCGCCTTCCTGGCGGCCTCGGGCGTCGTGCTGGTGTGCAACTTCTTGCGGATCGGCCTCTCCACCTACGTCGGCGTGCGCACGAGCGCGCAGGGCCTCACCGTGTTCCACGACTGGGTCGGGACGGCGTTCGGCCTGTTGTACGTGCTGGCCGGCTTCACCCTCTACCTGTGGGTGCTGCTGCCGAGCAACAAGACGCTGCTGAAGGAGTACGCCAATGGCGGCTAACACCCAGCTGTATCTGATCGCAGGCGGCGCGGCGGCGATCGTGCTGGCGATCCTGTGGCGAGGGGTCGCGCGCCACAACCAGACGTCCCGCCTGACCCGCCGCCTCCGCAGTGCGGAGGAGCCGGCCGACCGCGCCCGTGCCGGGAACGAGCTGATCGATCTCGGGCTGCGCCGCGCCGCGCGACCCGTCTTGACGGCCATGCCCTCCGAGTGCGACGGCCGGGTGTGCCAGTCGGTCGCGCTCGCCGTGGCCCGCCGCCAATGGGAGCCCTCGGGTGCGGACCGCGTCGCGCAGCTGCGCCGCTGGGCCGCCGACCAGCTCGACACGAACGGCGACGTCACCCAGTTCGGCCCGGCCGTGACCCGGCTCTCCGACATGGGTGGGCCACGCCTGCCCCCGCGCCAGCCCCAGCCTGCCCCGGCCGGGCCCGCCACCGCTCCCCCGGTCGCGCCGCCCGTCAACGCGTCGACCGGGCCGCAGATGATGACCCCGCCCCCACCCGCCCCACCGCTGCCCCCGCCGACGGGGCAGGCGTCGACGACGACCTCGTCGATCGCACCGGCGCCGCCCCTCGTCAGCTCGCCGGCCGACCTCCGCTGGATGCCAACGCGCCGCGACGGACCGTCGTGACCACCGTCGGCGTCTCTGGTGCCGGTGGACCAGCCGGCGTCGCCGTGCTCCGCGCGCTGGCCGCCGCGCACCACACGACCGTGGCGCTCGACGCCGACCCGACCGCGGTCGGACTGCGTCTCGCCGACACCGCCGCGGTCATCCCCCGGGCCGACGACCCGACGTTCGCCGCCGCCGTCCTCGAGGTCGTCGACCGCACCCACCCGCAGGTCTTGATCTCGACCGTGGCCGAGGAGGTCGCGACGTTGGACGGCCTCGTGCCGCAGCTGGCTGCCCACGGGGTGTCGACCTGGCTGCCCCGCGCCGACGCCGTGGCCGTCTGCCTCGACAAGTGGAAGTTCTTCAGCGTGCTGCACGACGCGGGCGTCCCGACGGCCGATACCGCGCTCGGCGACGCCGCCGGCGTGACGGGCCCCTGGGTCGTCAAGCCCCGCTTCGGGCGCGGCTCGCGGGACGTCTCGCGGGTCGACGATCCCCAGAACCTGGCCGCGATCTGTCGTCAGACGCCCGAGCCGATCGTGCAGACGCGGTTGACCGGCCGCGAGTTCACCGCCGACGTGCTCGTCGACCGGGACGGCCACGTCGGCGCCTGTGTGCCCCGCTGGCGGGACGAGACGAAGGCGGGCATCAGCACGAAGGGTGAGACGTTCGCGGACGCGCACGTCGACGCCGTCGTGGCCGACACCGTGACCGCGATCGGGCTCGACGGCGTCTGCAACCTGCAGGGCTTCGTCGACGGCGAGGTCACCGTCATGGAGGTCAACCCCCGCTTCTCTGGTGGCCTCCCGCTCACCTTGGCGGCCGGCGCGGATCTCGTCGGCGAGTTCGTCCGCGGCGCGCTCGGCGCGCCGCTGGCCCCCGACCGGCTCTCGTACCGCACCGGGGTCCGCATGACCCGATATCTCACCGAGATCATCGAGGGCTGACCGTGCGGCTGCTCGTGCCCTTCGGCACCCGCCCCGAGATCATCAAGCTCGCGCCGGTCGTCGTCGCGTTGCGCCGCGCCGGCCACGACGTCCACGCCGTCGCCACCGGTCAGCACGACGACCCCCGTCTTGCCGACCGCTTCTTCGAGGACCTCGACCTCGTCCCCGACGAGCGCTGGTCGCTCCCCGACGGCGAGGCGGCCCGGGTCGGCGCCCTCCTCGAGCACGCGTACGAGACCGTCGCCGCGCAGGCGCCCGACGCCGTCGTGCTGCTCGGGGACACGAGCACGGTGCCGCTGCTGGGGCTGGCCGCCCGCCGGCACCAGGTGCCCGTCGTGCATCTCGAAGCCGGCTTGCGCTCCTTCAACGAGCGCTCCCTCGAGGAGGTGAACCGGCGCACCGTCGCCGCGATGACGTCGCTGCACCTCGCGCCGACGCCCCTCGCCGCCCAGTTCCTCGCCGACGAGGGCGTCGCACCGGCGCGGATCCACACCGTCGGCAACCCGATCACCGACACGCTGCGGCGGTACGGACCGGATCGCGTGCCCCCCGGCCGGCGCCACGGCGTCGTGGTCACCGCCCACCGGGCCACCAACGTCGACGACCCCGAGCGGCTGCACCAGCTCGTCGAGACGATCACTGCGCTGGCCCGCACGGCCAGCCCGGTCCGCTTCCCGGTGCACCCGCGCACCCATCGCCGCCTCACCGACGCCGACCTGCTCGAGCCCCTCACCGCGACGCCCGGCGTCGAGCTCAGCCCCCCGCTCCCCTACCGCGAGATGCTCGACGCCGTCGCCGGCGCGCAGGTCGTGGTCACCGACTCGGGCGGGCTGCAAGAGGAGGCGGCCTGGCTCGGGGTGCCGTGCGTCGTGCTGCGGACCTCCACGCCCCGCTGGGAGGGCGTCTACGCGGGGAGCGCGACCCTCACCGGCCTCGACCCCGCGCGCGCCCTGGCGAGCGTGGCCGCGTTCCGCGCGCCGGACGCCCAGGCCCGCGTCGCCGCCCGTCCCTGCCCGTACGGCGACGGACACGTCGCACCCCGGGTGGCGCGCCTCCTCCAGGACCCTGCGGTGCGTCAGCTGCTGACGCTGCACGAGCCGCCGCTCGACGCGAGCAGCATCCCCGTCGACGTCGGGCGCTCCGCATGATCCTCGACGCCGTCCTCTTCGACCTGGACGACACCCTCTACCCGCAGCGGCAGTGGCTCGACGGGGCGTGGCGGGTCGTCGCCGAGCGGGCCACGGGATGGGGCGTCGACCCGACGGCCCTGCTGCGGGCCTTGCAGTCGGTGTCGGCGCTCGGCAGCGATCGCGGCGGGATCGTCGACACGGCGCTGCGACTCGTCGGACGCCCGGACGTCCCGGTCGCGCCGCTCGTCGACGCCTTCCGGCACTACGCGCCGCTGCACCTCGAGCCCTACCCCGGCGTCGTCGACACGATCGAGCGGCTCGCCGCCGAGGTCCCGCTCGGGCTCGTCACCGACGGGGATCCGCGCGGTCAACGGGCGAAGCTCGACGCGCTGGCGCTGCGGACCGCGTTCACCGTCGTCGTCTGCAGCGACGAGCTCGGCCGCGCCCACCGCAAGCCCGACCCGCTCCCGTTCCAGTTGGCGCTCCGTGACCTCGGCGTCGAGGCCCCCCATGCCGTCTACATCGGCGATCGCCCGGCCAAGGACGTCGCCGGGGCGGTCGCGGCGGGGCTCCCGGCCGTGCGGGTCCGCACCGGCGAGTGGCGTGCCGAGCCCGACGATCCACGCACCTGGGCGTCAGTCGCGGACCTCACCGAAGCCGGCGGACTCGTCGACGGGTTCGTGCGTCGCCGCGCCGCGCTGGCCGGCTGAGCCCCCGTTCCCCCCATCCCCGCGGCCCCCCCGTGCACCTCATGCGGCGGCCGCGCGGACGCCGGTGACGACCGACGTCTCGTACCGCACCGTGAGCGTCCCGTCGGTGAGCGTGCCGAGCGCCTGGGAGAGCTCGGCCATCAGCGTCGCAAGCAGGCTCGGGTCGACGCGGCTGTGCATCGCGTGGGTGGTGAGCTCGTCGAGCCAGTCCGTCACGCGCTGCTCGCGGTGATGCTCGAAGCGACGCACGCCGGTGTCGCGGAACCGCCCCGACGCGTCGATGCTCCGGTGGTCCTCGAGGTCGTGGAACGACACCGCCGTGCCGAGCGGCACCGAAATCGACGAGCAGCTCGGGTGCGTGGCGGCCGTAGACCTCGGCCACGGCCGCGGCGATCGGGGCGTCGTAGCGGTACAGGTTCCAGAACGCGGCGAACCGACCGCCCGGTCGCAGCACCTCGGCCGCCTTGCCGTAGCCCGCCTCCGGCTCGACCCAGTGCCAGGCCTGACCTGAGCTGACGAGGTCCACCGACGCCACGGTCGGACGCCAGTCCTCGAAGTGCGCGACCGCGACGGGGATGCCCCGGGCCCTCGCCACGCTCGCCATGCGCTCGTCCGGTTCGACGCCCTGCACCTGCCAGCCCGCGTCCACGAGCAGCTGCGCGACGCGTCCGGTCCCGCAGCCGACGTCGATCGCGCTGCCGGGGCCGTCGGCGGTCAACCAGGCGATGAGCGCCGGTGGATAGGACGGCCGGAGCCGGTCGTAGCGCTCAGCCTTCGCGCCGAAGCTCTCGGCGCGGGCACGGTCCTCGTAGAGCTGCGGCACCGTCGGATCGTACGAGCGCCGACGGCATCGCGTCGCCGATCGTTCACCGTCTCTTCGCCTCGTCGCGGCACGCAGCGCGGGCGGAGCGCGGCGTCGTCGGTAGCCTCGCCGGTGGCCCGGCAGGCGGCGCGGCCGCGGAAGGGATGGGCCCGTGACGATCCCCGACAACGGATCGCCCGGCTGGGCTCCAGACCCGACGGGGCGCTTCGCCCAGCGGTACTGGGATGGTGCGACGTGGACGGCCGCGGTGTGCGGCGCGGGCGGCGGCGCGCCGCTCACCGATCCCGCGGGCGCGCCCGCCGCCCCCACGCGCGGCGCACCCGCGCCGCCGGTGACACCCGCGGCCCGAGCGCCGGGGCTCCAGACGCCCGGGCTGGCGAACCGCGGGCCCCGGCGCGGCGTGCTGTTCGGCGCGGCGGTCGTGGTCGCCGCACTCGTCGTCGTCGGCGCCGTCGCGCTCGTGGTGGGCGCGTTCTCGAGCGGCACGGGCACCGCGACGGGGTCCGGTCACGCCGGTGGTGCGACCGGCACCGGGCGTGCCTGCCCGTACCTGCGAGCCGGCGAGGTCCTGCCCTGGACGGGCCCGGCCGCCGGCACCTTCCGCGCCTCGGTCGAGAACCAGCCGAACATCTGCCGCGCCGCGAGCCACGGCGTCGAGTACTTCCTCTCCTACCTGCCGCCCGGGCCGGTCGCCGACGGCTACGCCGCGACGTTCGCCGGCATCCGCGCCGGCCATCTCCCGCCCGGGGAGGCGTCGGGGCAGGTGACGCCGACGATGGTCGGCGCGTGGCCGGCCGCCGAGCTCAGCCACAGCGACGAGCGGACCGCCGGCGGGCTGGATGGTCGAGCTCGTCGTCGAGCAGACCAACCGCTACTTCACGATCGCGGCGTTCGGCGCGCCCCCGGCGCCGCCACCCGCGGGCGCCACGCTCGCCGCGGTCGCCCAGGTGCTCGTCGCCACCCCGTAGCCCGCGGTCCCGGGCCGACGCGGGCCGGCCCCGCGCTCGCCGCTACAAGCCGTCGACGACGGTCGCCGCGGCTTGGGGATCGGCCCCGGTGAGCTCGCGGTACTTGATGATCGCGTCGCGTCGCTTCCCGGCGTGGGCGAGCTGGACGACCTCGTCCGGGACGTGGCCCGGATCCGTCGGGCGATGGTCGGCACGTCCCATCGGCGCGTAGAGGATCTGCGCGCCGAACTTGCTCATCTGGACGATGTGCTCCTCGATGTAGTCGAGGCGGTCCTGGATCTGATCCAGCGCCGCCCGCACGTCGTCGTCCATCGGACCCGCCTCTCCACGCGCCAACCCGAGCGTGCCGATGCTACGGGCCTCACGTCGCACTCGGTGCGACGCCCGCGCGCCTACGCGTCGACGACACCGCTGTCGCGGAGAAAGTCGAGCAGCCCGTCCACGACCCGGTACTCGCCGAGGTCCGCGACCGGCACCCACGCCGCCTCCGCGGCGTCGTCACCGGCCTCCAGGGCGCGGTCCGGGGCGAGGACGGTGACCCGGAAGTCGAGGATCACGTAGTGGGTGGTGTCGTGGAACCGCTCGACCCAGCCGAGCAGCTCGTCGACGACGACGTCGAGGCCGGTCTCCTCGGCGACCTCGCGCGCGACGGCCGACTCGACCAGCTCGCCGGCCTCGACGTGGCCGCCGGGCACGGACCACTCCCCCGCCGCGGGACCGTGCCCGCGGCGGACCATGAGGAGACGGTCGTCGACGACGGCGACGGCGCCGACGGCCAGGACGGGGGACGTCACGAGTCGGGGCGCAGCGACCGGTGCATGACGAGCGCGCGGGCGGTGAACCCCTGATCCTCGAAGAAGTTCTTCGTCTCGCGATGGCCGGGGAGCGCGAGCGCGTCGACTCCGATGCAGTGGTGGTCGGCGGCGAAGCGCACGAGCTCGTCGGCGATCCCCTCCCCGACGCCGATGGCCCGGGCCGGGGGTTCGACGAACAGCTCGGTGACGCGGCCGAGACGCTCGCCGGTCGAGAGGGTCTCGAGGACGAGCACACCGAACCCGACGACGACTTCGTCGATCAGCCCGACGCGCACGTCGACGTCCGGGTCGTCGAGCAGGATCGCGAACGACTCCTCGAGCGGCTCGGGACGGGCGTCCTGGGCGGCCCAGATCTCCCCGCCGCGCAACGCGACGAGCTCGTCGTGGAGCTCGCGGGCGAGCCCGGCGATCCGCGGGAGGTCGGCAGGCGCCGCGGGCCGGCAGCTGTCCATCGGCGTCAGCCGACCGGACGCTGCAGCTGCTCGATCTTGCCCAGGACGGTGTTCCGGCCCCGGTGGCTCGCCTCGTACGCGCGGATGGCGTCGAGCTCGCCCCGCGGGAGCCCGTCGAGGCGCTCGACGACCTGCGAGGCGGACAGCTCGTCGTAGTCGCGGATCGCGAGGTGCGCCGCGTCGTCGTGGCGAGCGGACGGCGGGACGCTGAACGCGGGCGTGTCGACGCTCGGCACGGGGCGGGGCCCGTTGGCCGGTGGGGCGCCGCCGGCGGCGAGGCCCCCGAGGTAGGCGATGGCCTCCTCGGTGTAGGCCCGGGCGGTCGCGAGCGCGTCCTCGACGACGCGGCGGACCTGCGGGGCGCCCTGCACGCTGGCGAACTCGCCGACGGCGCGGGCGTTGCCGAGCTGGCCCTCGACCGACTTGCGCTGCCCGTCGAGCACCGCCCGCCCGCGGGTCACGAACAGCCGCAGGAACGAGGGCGCGGTGTCGCGCAGGTACGCGGCGAGGCCGATCGGGCCGTACACGAGGAGCTCCAAGGCCCGGTCGGTGCCGCTCGGCTCGTCGGCCACGTCGTTCTCCTCGTCGGCGGTCGTGGTCCGCGAGTCTACGGGCGGGCCCGCCGCAGCTCCCGCACCGCGACGTAGCCCGCGCCGAGGAGCAGGGTGAGCACCGACCCGGCGAGCACCCACTCGCCGAAGCGGACGTAGGGGGTCTCGCCGGTCGCCGTCGTGATCGTGCCGGTGACGATCGCCTTCGTGAACAGCCCGGTGTGCTGGAGCACGCGGCCGCTCGCGTCGATCACCGCGGTCTCACCCGAGATCGCGGCGTGCAGCACGGGCCGGCCCGTCTCGGCGGCGCGCAGCTGCCCGGTCGCCACGTGCGTCGCGGGGATGCCCGAGCGGCCGTAGGAGCGGTCACTGGTGCTCACCACGATCGCCTGGGCACCGTCGCGCACGAACCCGCGCACGAGCGGCGCGTACGCCGACTCGTAGCAGATGACGCTGCCGATCGGCCGCCCGCCGACCGGGAACAACACCCGGCGGTCGCCGGCGGTGAAGTCGTACGGGACCTGGTGCAGGTCGCTGATGAAGCTGAGCGCGCTGCGGAACGGGACGTACTCGCCGAACGGGACGAGGTGCTGCTTGGCGTACACGGCGAGGAGCCGGCCGTCGGGCCCGTACGCGAGGTTGGCGTTGTAGAGCCGACCGGTGGCGCCGAGGTAGCGGGCGTTGACGAGGACGACGGCGTCGTGGGCCCGCGCGAGGGCGACGATGCGCTCACGCAGCGGCGGGTCCTCCTCGGGGTCGGCGTCGAGCGCGGACTCGGGGAACACGATGAGGTCGTAGCGGCCCCGCAGCTGGGCGGCGAGCGCGAAGTGCTCGTCGGTGATCGTGCTCGACACCGACGCCGTCTCGGTCGACCCGGGGACCGTGTCGCCCTGCAGGAGCGCGAAGCGCAGCTGCCCGGTCGGGTGCGGCTGGTAGCGGGCGACGTCCGCGACGCCGGCGAGGACCACGAGCGCGACCAGGCTGCCCGCGGCGATCGTGAGGGCCCGGGGACGGCGCGCCGACGCGGCGACGACCCCGTCGACGACCAGGCCGTTGACGGCGACGATGAGGAAGCTGAGGAGGTAGACGCCGCCGACGCTCGCGAGCGCGCGGGCGAACTCGAGGTTGTGGAGCGTGATGCCGAGCTCGCCCCACGCGAGGCCGCCGAGCGGCCAGCGGTCACGGAGCGCCTCGAAGAACACCCAGACCGCGCCGGTGAGGAACGGGCTGCGCAGCCCGTACCGGGCGAACACCGCCGTGAGCGCACCCGTCGCCGCGTAGTAGCAGGCAGCGGCCAGGATGAGCGCGACCGTCCCCGTGTAGCCGGTGTGGGTGAGCCCCGTCATGAGGATGGCGAGGAACGACAGCGCGAACACGAAGCCGTCGCGGGCCGCAGCCCACGGCGACGCGTCCCGCCACGCCCACAGCAGCGGGGCGAGCGCGACGAACGCGAGCGGCCCGAGGTCGACCGGCGGGAACGCCAGGGCGAGCAGCGCGCCGGAGACGAGCGCGGCCAGGAGCCGCAGCAGGGTCCGCCCCGAAGGACGGTGCGCTCGGATCAGGCGCAGTCCCGGCAGAGCATCCGCTTCTCGTCGGCGAGCTGGTTTCGGGGCAGCACCAGGAAGCAGGAGGAGCACAGAAACTCGCCCGGACGGCGGGGGACGATCTTGGTGGGGACCTCGCCGCGCTCGTCGACTTCGGCTTCCTCTTCTTCGACCTCTTCCTCTTCGTCCTCGAGGGTCGCGCTCGCCGTGCGCTCCTGCAGGAGCGCGTCCAAGGGGGCCTCGACGTCGTCGGGGTGCAGCTCCTCGTCGAGGTCGAGGACGTCCTCGTCCTCCTCGTCGGCCTCGCGCACCGCCTTGTCGGCGGGCACGGGCGTCTCGACGACGGCGGCGACCACCTCGGGCGCCGCGCCATCGTCGATCTCGATGACGGCGTCCTCGTCGAGCACGACGTCGTCGTCGAGCTCCTCGGGTTCCTCGAGGACTTCCTCCTCGAGCGCGTCTTCGTCGAGCTCGACGTCCGCTTCTTCGAACTCGTCGTCGCTCATGGTCGCTCCTGCGCAGGGCCGACGACGTGGCCCACGCCCGACAGCCGGTCCATCAGGGGCCGGAGCATAGGCCCGGCCCTCGTGTCGCTCACGGAACCGGTGCGGCGGCGCGTCCATTCCCGCTGACGCGCCAGAGCGGCAGGAGGTGGTGGAGGGCCCAGGAAACCGTTGGGGCCACTGTTTGGCCCAGCCTGCCCAGCAGACGGGTTATTCCAGCGTTCTCTACTGGGTTTCCTGGGCCCCCCGGGGCCCCATGGCGTCCCGCACGTGGATGTCGGCCTCCGGAGGGCCGGCCCGCGCCCGGTGACAGGGACGCCTGCTAGTACGCCCGAACCGGGGTGCGCCTGTCAAGACGGCGACGGTGGCTCTGACCTGGGCAATCGTGCGTCCTGGCAGGTCAGCGGGTCGCGGAAATCAGCGGCGGGCGGCGCGACGCTCCTCCGCCGCCCGCTCGGCGCCGAGGCGCTCCAGGTCGTAGGTCGCGTGGTCGACATGGCGCATCGCCGCGGCGATGGCGCGATGCCCGGCCTGCTCGGCGATGAGGCGGTGCATCTCCTGGGCGACGCGCCGGTACGCGGGGTGGCCCTGCGGCGAGGAGCGCAGCTCGAGGACGTGCATCGCCTCGCGCGCGTTCATGTCGAGCACGAAGCGGACCCGGTACGCGAGCGCGACCGCGTATGCCGCGTCGTCGGGGAAGCGCGGCGCGAGATCCAACGCGAGATCCGCGGCGCGTCCCATCGCCTCCTCGAAGCGCGCCGTGAGGCCCGCCTCGGCGATCGCCTCGGGTGTCTCGTAGCCGTGACGGGTCGTGAGGGGCTGCCACTCGATCGTGAGGAGCCGGTGACGTTGCAGGTCGCGGAACGCCCCGTAGTCGGCGAGGACATCGAAGCGGTACTGGGTGCGCTCGAACGCCCGGCCGGGCTTGTGGCGGCGGTTCTCGCGTGCGCCCACGTACGCGGACACGAGCGCCTCACGCTCGTCGGCGCCGAGACGGCGCACCCGGGAGAGCAGCTGGTCGTCGGGCAGCGCGCTGTGCGGGTAGCAGATGGCGGCGAGCACCTTGTCCTCACCGTCGGGGTCGTAGTCGGTGAGGACCACTGAGGGCCGCGGCTCGGGGTCCTCGTCGGCGAGGAGACGCGCCACGACCGACTCGGTCGCCGTGCGGGTCTCGGCGAGGTAGGCGCTCCACGCGCCGCCCCGCTCCGGGAGGTCCACCCGGGTGAGGAAGGACGGGATGACCTTGCGCAGCTCCTCGAGCATCATCGCCGCGTAGGTGCGGGTCTCGGCGAGCGGGTGGGCGCGCATGCGCAGCAGCAGCCCCTCGAAGGACTGGCCGGTGCCGTAGATCCCGACGTTGGACTGCGTCGCCGCGGGGAGGATCCCCCGCGCCGCGTCGTAGGCCTTCGCCTTCAGCGACTGCTGGTAGACGAAGTCGGAGTCGTCCGGCTGCTTCGGGTAGCGGGCCCGCGCCCACTCGAGCAGGACGGGAAGGCACGCCGCGTAGTCGTCGAACGCGGCGTCGAGGTCGGCGATGTAGCGGAGCCCGAGCGTCGACTCGAGGACCTCCGGCGGCCGGTAGTAGCGATAGCGGCCGGCGAGGCGCGCCGTGTACGGGATGTAGCGCGTCGACTGCTCGAGGTAGGCCATGAGCCGCCCCCGCTCGAGCACTTTCGTCAGCAGGTTCGACGCCTGCTCGCACGCCAGGTGCACGCCGCCGAGCTGCGCGACGGAATCGTCGCCGTACTCGAGGAACACGCGGTTGTAGAGCTCCTCGGCGCGTGCCAGCCCGACGCTCGCGTCGACGGTGAGGTCCCCCGTGAGGTCGAGGTCGCCGACGAACTCGTCGAGGAAGAGCCGGCGGAGGCTCTTCGAGCTGCGCGAGTAGCGCGCGAACAGTGCGCCCTTCACCACCTCGGGGAGGTTGACGAGCGCGAAGACGGGTCGGTCCAGGTTCGTGACGTAGGGCCGGAGGGCCGCCGCTTCGTCCGCCGTGAACTGCTCCGGCACGTACTGCATCCTGCTCCCGGTCTCGCTGGGGACGGTGATGGTATCGACGGCCTCCCGGACGGCCGCGGATGACCGGGTTCGCGGCCTTTAGGGGTGAACGGGCGGTTACACGAGGAGCCGGTAGGCGTCCGGCCGCACGGTCGCCTCGAGGACGGCCTGCGGTGCCCGCCGCCGCCCGTCGACCTCGAGTGGGGCGGGCCGGCGCCAGATCACCCGCACCTGGCGCCCGGTGCCGGTGACGATCGCCGGGTGCGGCAGGTGCGACCCGGACCCCAGCCGGGCCCGGAGCGCCCGCCGTTGGCCCGGCGGGAGGGCGTAGACCTGCACCTCGAGGCGCCCGTCACCCGGGTGGCCCCGCGGGACGAGGTCGCGGCCGTCGCGGAACTGGCCGTTGGCGATCACCACGCCGAGGGCCGTTCCGGTGAACAGGGTGCGCTCCCCCATCGCCACCGTCACGGGCTGGCGGCGCCGCCAGGCCGTCTGGCGGTCCGGCGGGTGCCCGCTCACCACGAGGTTCACCGCCAGCCCGGCCGCGCCGAGCTCGAGCGCGTCGAGCGGCAGCTCGACCGAGCCGTCGCTCGCGTCCGACAGCCCGACGGCACGCGCCAGGTCGCAGGTCGGGTCGGGCCGGAAGCCGATGCGCGCGCCAGGGTGGTCGCGCACGAGCGCGGCGAGGTCCGCGTCGCCGCCCGCGCCGGTCACGGTCGCCGGTCCGGCGGCCGCGCCGCCCCACGGCTCACCCGGTCGGATCACGGGGCGGCGCTCGCCGCGGCGACGACGCCCCGGAAGCACGCGTCCGCCGCGGCGCTCGCGGTGGCGCGCGTCGCCTCGTCGGGCGCGACGACCGCGAGCTGGCGCAGCAGGTCGATGCTCTGCTTCACGTGGCGGACGAAGTCGCCGCCGGCGAGCTCGTCGTCCTCGAGGATGTCGGTGAGCGACTCACCGCTGACCCACTCCGCGAGGTGCGCGGTGAAGCCCGGGTCGGGTGGCCGCGTCGCGGGGAGCCCGGCGTCGTCCTCGGCCGCGGCGAGCGTCCGCCACCGCGCCTCGATCCGGCGGGCCCGGTCGGCCACGGTGCGGGTCGGCCAGCGCGGCGGGGGTGCGGCCATGTCGTCGTCACCGCGTCGCTCGTAGGTGAAGCAGGACACCACCGCGGCGGTCTCCGCGGCGGTGAGCCCGTCGAGGAGCCCCTCACGCAGCGCCTCGGCGACGAGCAGGTCGGTCTCGGTGTACAGCCGGGCCAGGATCTCGCCCGCCGCGGTGAGCTGCCAGCCGTCGACGTAGCCCCACGCGGTCAGCACCTCGACGACCCGGTCGAAGCGGCGGGCGAGGCTCTCGCTGCGCCCCTGCGCGCGACGCTCGAGGCGCGCCACCTCCCGGCTGAGCCGCTCGGCGCTCACCGCGGCGCGCACCCGGGCGTCCCGCGCCGGGTCGTCGTGGACGGGGTGCGCCGCGAGCGCGGCCTCGAGCTCGCCGACCGGGTCACCCCCGCTCGTCGACGCGCCGTCGCCGACGTCGGCCCGTCGGAGCCGCCCCGCGACCTCGCGCCGATAGGTGGGGCTGCGCGGCGCGTACGGCTCGGGGAGGTCGACCCGGCCGATGGCGTGGGGCGCGGCACGGAAGTCGTCGGCGTCGAGGCGGACGAGGCCCCGCCCGACCGTGACCGCGAGCAGCCGCGGGCGGCCGCCCCGGCGGCGCTCGTGCGCGAGCACCGCCACCCGGCCCCCTCGGGCCGGGACCGACAGGACGTCGCCCGGCCGCAGCCGGTCGAGCGCCGCCGTCACCCGGGTCGTCGCCCCGTGCCCGCGGCGGGCCTCGTCGAGGCGGGTGACGAGCGCGCGGTACTCGTCGATGTCGCCGAGCTCGCTGCGGGCCCGGTCGCGCTGGCGTTCCAGCTGCTCACGTGCCCGCTCCAGCTGGCGCTCGAGCACGACGACGTCGCGGTCGGCCCGGTACTGGGCGAACGACAGGTTCACGAGGTGGTGCGCGTCGTCGGGCGAGTAGCGGCGCACCAGGTTGACGGCCATGTTGTAGGTCGGGCGGAACGACGACCGCAGCGCGTCCGTGCGCCGCGAGGCGAGCCCGGCGACCTGGTCGAAGGTGACCCACGGGCTCCAGCACACGACGGCGTAGCCGACCGCGTCGATGCCGCGCCGCCCGGCCCGTCCCGTCAGCTGCGTGTACTCGCCCGGGGTCAGGAACTCGTGGCGTTCGCCGGTGAACTTCGTGAGCCGCTCGATCACCACGGAGCGGGCCGGCATGTTGATCCCGAGCGCGAGGGTCTCGGTGGCGTAGACGACCTTCACGAGCCCGCCGGCGAACGCCTCCTCGACCGCTTCCTTCATCGGCGGGACGAGCCCGGCGTGATGCGCCGCGAGCCCCGCGGCGAGGCCCTCCCGCCAGGCGGGGACGCCGAGCACCGCAAGGTCGGCGTCGGAGAGGTCGCCGAGGTGCGCGTCGGCGATGCGGCGGATCTCGGCCTGCTCCTCCCGGGTGGTGAGACGCGCGCCGGCGGCGTGGGCCTGCGCGACGGCCTGGTCGCAGCCGGCCCGGCTGAACACGAACACGATCGCCGGGAGGAGCCGCTCGTCGGCGAGCAGGTCGACGACCTCGACGCGGTCGGGGGGCCGCAGCCGCCGGTAGGCCCGACCCGGGCCGCCACGCGGCCCGCGGCGGCTGCTCCGCCGGTCCAGGCGCTCGGCCTCCGGGTTGGGGCGCAGGTCGTCGCCGTCGCCGACGAACGTGGGCAGCAGGTGCAGCGCCGACGCGCCCCGCTCCCCCGCCAGGTAGCGGTGGTGCAGCGCCACGGGTCGGCGCTCCTCGATCACCGCGGTCGTCGCGCCCCGGACCGTCTCGATCCAGTCGGCGACCTCCTCGGCGTTCGACACGGTCGCCGAGAGGCAGACGAGGTCGACGGTCGGGTCGAGGTGGACGATGACCTCCTCCCACACCGCGCCCCGGTACCGGTCCTGGAGGTAGTGGACCTCGTCGAGCACGACGTAGCGCAGCCCCTCGAGCGCCGGCGCCGCGCCGTAGATCATGTTGCGCAGCACCTCGGTGGTCATCACCACGACCGGGGCGTCGCCGTGCACCGAGTTGTCGCCCGTGAGCAGCCCGACGCGCGCCGCGCCGTGGACGCGGCGCAGGTCGGCGAACTTCTGGTTCGACAGCGCCTTCAGCGGCGTCGTGTAGAACACCTTCCCGCCGGCGGCGAGGGCGCGCGCGACCGCGTACTCGGCGACGACCGTCTTGCCCGACCCGGTGGGCGCCGCGACGAGCACGGAGCGCCCCTCGTCCAGCGCGTCGAGGGCGCGTCGCTGGAAGTCGTCGAGCGCGAACCCGAGCGCGGCCTCGAACCGGGCGCGCTCGCTCAACTGCTGGGCGGCGTGCTCGGGGTGCTCGAGGCGGGGGTCGCCGGGGCGGTCGTCGCCACGGTCGGCGGCGCGGTGAGCGTCGGCGCCGACGGCGTCGTGCTGCTCGCGTGCGGGCCGACGGCCCAGACCAGCACCCCGGTGAGCACGGTGAGCACGGCCGACGCGGCGACCGCGATCACGATCTCCCGCCGCGGGCGCGGCGGCTTGTAGGTGCTGCGGCGCGGGGTCATCGTTTCAGGATCCTGCCCAAGATGATGCAGCCCTCGTAGAAGAGGCACATCGGGATGGCCATGAAGAACAGAGAGTACGGGTCCTGGCTCGGCGTGATGATCGCCGCGAAGGCGAAGATCCCGACGATCGCCCAGCGGCGGCGCTTCCGCAGGCTCTTCGTCGTGATCACGCGCGCGAGGAGCAGGAACATGATCACGACGGGGAACTCGAACGCGAGCCCGAAGGCGATGATCATGAGCGCGACGAGCGTGAGGTACTTGTCGGCGGTGAGCAGCGGCTGCAGCTCCGAGCCGCCCGCGTGGAGGAGCCAGCTCAACGCCTTCGGCAGGATCAGCATCGCGACCGCGCCGCCCCCCAGGAAGAGGAGGAGCGAGGCGACGAGGAACGGGATCGCGTAGCGCTTCTCGCGCGGGTCCAGGCCCGGGGTGATGAAGCGCCACAGCTCCCAGAGCCACACCGGCGCCGAGGCGACGAAGCCCGCATAGGTCGCCACCTTCAGGCGGGTGACGAAGCCCTCGACCGGGCCGGTGAAGATGAAGTGGTTCGCCTGCCCGTGCGTCGCGTCCGTGTAGTAGTGAAGGAAGAACCGGATGATGTCGGGCGCGAACCAGTAGGCGAGCGACGCGGCGAAGAGGAACGCGACCAGCGAGACGATGATCCGGCGGCGCAGCTCCGAGAGGTGCTCGACGACCGTCATCCGGCCGTCCTTCGCCCCCTTGGACGGCTTCGGCTTCGAGTCGTCGCTGCGGGTGAGGACGGCCACGGGCTAGGTCAGCAGGTCGCGTCCGCCGAGGCGAGATGCCGCAGGCGGTGAAGACGGGGAGGTGCCGCCGGTCTCGCACGGCGTGGAGGGCTCTCGGCCCGGCCGAGCGACACGACACGCTCCTTTCGTGCGGAGCCGATCGTACCGCTGGGCTTGTGGCGCGGCCCGGTCGGGCCCCGCGCCCGGATCAGCCGCTGAGGCGATCCGCCCGGCCGACGAGCGCCTGCAGCTCGCTCTGCCATGCCTCGCCGCGGAGCAGCAGGTGGAAGTCGAGGAGGTCGTCGCTCGTGAAGCGGGGACCGCCGCGACGCTCGGCGAGCTCGCTCGGGAGGTGCCAGCGGACGTGCGCGCAGCCGGCCCGCACCAGGAGCTCGACGACGTCCGGACGGGCCGGGTGGCTCACCGCGGACCCGCACTGCTCGCAGCGGAACGAGTAGGCGCCGGACTCGTCGTCGGTGCAGACCCGGACGGTGACGTCCCCTGTCCCCAGGCGGACCACGCCGCACTCCGGACAGTCGGCCTTGATCACTACCGCCACAACCCTGTGATCGGCCCCCCCGGGAGGCCACTTGAGGGCGTGGTTGGGCCAGGATTCGGCCCTGTGGCGCCGATCACCTTCGCCCACCGGGGGGCCCGACTCCTCCACCCCGACAACACCCTCCCGGCCTTCCGGGCCGGCCTCGAGCACGGGGCCCGGGGCCTCGAGAGCGACGCCTGGCTGAGCGCCGACGGCGAGGTCGTGCTCACCCACGACGCCGGCGTCCGGGGCCCACTGTTCGGGCTCTGGAAGCTGCGCGTCCACGACACCCGCGCCGAGCGCCTCGCCCGCCACGGCGTGCCGCGCCTGCGCGACCTCTACGCCGAGCTCGGTGCGGACTACGACCTGTCCATCGACGTGAAGGACCCGGCCGCGGCACGCCCGCTCGTCGAGGTCGCCCGCGAGGGCGGCAGGCCGGCACGCACCTGGCTGTGCACGCCCGACCTCGAGGCACTCCGCGCGTTGCGCCCCGACGCGACCGACGTGCGGCTCGTCCACTCCACGCGGCGGCGGCGCCTCCCCGAGTCGCTCGAGCGTCACGCCGCCGACCTCGCCACCGCGCACGTCGACGCGATGAACCTGCACTACAGCGAGTGGACGAAGGGCCTCGTCGCGCTGTTCCACCGTTTCGGGATCCGCGCCTTCGCGTGGGACGTCCAAGAGGTGCGGCACCTGCGCGCCATGCTCGGATACGGCGTCGACGGCCTCTACAGCGACCACGTCGAGCGGATGGTCGCGATCGTCGCCGAGTGGGGCTCCGCGACCCCGCCCGGCTGACTACATGAACCCGATGCTGCCGAGCGGCCAGATCTTGATGAACACCCGGCCGACGATCGACGATTCCGGGATCGACCCGAAGAACCGGCCGTCCTTCGACTCGGTCCGGTTGTCGCCGAGGACGAGCAGCCGGCCCGGCGGCACGACACAGCCCGGGTTCCCGTCAGGCGGACGGCCGCAGAACGGCGGCACGCTCGAGAACGTCGTCGGCGTGTCCTTCGGGAGGTACGGCTCGTTCAGGCGGCGCCCGTTCACGTAGACGTCCCCGTCGGGGCGGCCGGTGACCGTCTCGCCCGGCAGCCCGATGACCCGCTTCACCAGGTCGGTGATCCCGTCACTCTGGGCGCTCTTCGGCGCGACGAAGACGATGATGTCGCCGCGGCGCACGTCGTGGAAGTCGTACGACAGCTTGTTGACCAGGACGCGGTCGCCGATCATCAGCGTCGGCTCCATCGACCCGGACGGGATGTAGAACGCCTGGAAGAGGAACGTCTTGATGAGGAACGCGATCGCCAGCGCCGCGACGATCAGCACCACCCACTCGATGAGCATCCGCTTCGTGCGGCTGCGTCGCGACGGGGGCGTGTCCGCCGTGCTCGGCGTGTCGGTCGAGTCGGTCGGCGGCCCGTTCCCGGACGAGCCGGGCAGCGTGGCCGTCGCGTCGTGGAAGGTCAGGGCCTCAGGATCCGACCCGGGTGGGCGAGTCGTCACGGGCGCGGCTCCACTAGTTCATCCTTCCACGCCCACCCGCGCATCCACGACGCGGGTCATCGCCTTCGGTCAAGCCGACACGGTGCCGTACCGCGCGAGGACCCGTCGGGCGGCGTCGGCGCGGCCCGCGGCCGCCTCGGGCGGCTCGAGCACGCGTGCGGAGGGCCCCAGCTGGAGCAGCAGCCGCTCGAGGAAGGCGGGGCCGCTGACGGCGAGCACCACGTCGAAGCCGCCGCCCGGCCGGGGCGTCACCTCCTCGGTCGGGACCGTCTCGGCAACCCACGCGGCGTCGGGCGCCAGGCGCAGGCGCACCCGCGGGTCCGTCGGCGCGGGCCGATAGACGAGATCGGCCAGGTCGTCGTCGGCGACGGGACGCGTCGGCACCCGCTCCCCCGTCGGGCGGACGGCGCGGATCCGGTCGACCCGGAACAGCCGGTCGGCGCCGGCGCGGTGGCAGTACGCCGCGAGGTACCAGGCGCCGACCGCGTGGAACACCCGCACCGGGTCGACAACCCGGGTCGTGAGCTCGTCGCGGGCAGCGGAGTAGTAGTCGAGCTCGAGCTGCTCGCCGTCGTGCGCCGCGGCGGTGAGCCGCTCGAGCTGGTCGGTGCTGCCGACATCGACCGTGAGGACGCCACGAGCCCCGAGGGCCTGCTCCACCTTGTCGAGCGCGGTGGCGAGCGGGCCGGCGTCGTCCGAGCCGGGGACGGCGAGGAGCGCCCGTCCCGCAGCGACGAGCGCGACCGCCTCCGAGGGGGTGAGGCGCAGCGGCCGCTCGAAGTACTCGGCGAGGCGGATGTCGACCGCACCGTCATCGCCGACGATGACGTCGATGAGCCGGTCGGCGCTGTAGGGCGGGAGGCCACACAGGGGCAGCAGCTCGAGATCGGCCTCGAGCTCGGACACGGGGACCTCGAAGCGCTGCGCGAGGTCGCCGATCGTGGTGCCCGGGTGCGCCAGGATCCACGGCACCAGCGCCAGCATGCGCCGCAGCCGCGACGCGGCGAGGGCCGGGCTCACGGCGCCTCGACGATCACCCGCAGCCAGTCCACGATGTCGTCGCGCAACGCCGCCGGGGCGAGGACCTCGGCATGGTCGAGCAGGCCGAGGACGAAGGAGCGGAAGGCCGGCCGGTTCACGACCGCCAGCTCGACGATGACGCTCCCGTCCCCGCGACGCTCCACCACCGTCGACTCGCCGAGCTCGTCGACGACCACCGCCGCGTGGGAGGCGTCGACGAGCACCCGCGCCGTCAGGGGCTCGTCGTCGCCGAAAGTGAGGGGATCGGCACGCAAAGTCGCCGACGCGTCGAACCCGGACGGCGCGTCGAACCCGCCGGGGGCATCGAGGTGCGGTGGGCCGTCCATCCGATCGACACGGAACGACCGGAGGGCGTCCTTGTCGCGGTCACGTCCGATGACGTACCAGTGACCGAGCCGGTGCAGCACCCCATACGGGTCGAGCCCCCGGCGCTCGCCGCGGTAGTCGAACTCGATCGGCCGCCGACGCGCGACCGCGTCGAAGAGCTCGCCGAGGCCCGGCGAGGGGTCGAGCGCGGCGAGCGCCGCCGTCGGTGCCCCGTCGAACCCGCCCAGCTTGCGGAGGCCCTCCCGCGCGTCGCCGCCCTCGAAGCGCACGGCCGTCACCGCCACCTGGAGCGCGGCACGCTCCGCGGCGGACAGGCCGGGATCGGGCAGGTAGTACTCCTCGGGGCGGATGCGGTAGCCGAGCTCGTTCGTCAGCGCGTCGGTCGGGAGCGTCAACACCGGTACCCCGAGGTTGAGCAGCGTCTCCTTGTCCCGCTGGAACGCGCGGCGGCGCGCCACGATGTCGTCCGGGTAGGACGGCTCGAGGCGCTCGGCGAGCTCCTCGAGGGTCAGCGGGCGGCGCGTGTCGAGCAGGGTCGCGGTGAGGTTCACGAGCCGCTCGAGGCGGTCGCTCACCGCTTCCCCGGCGGGTGGCGCCCGGCGGGCGGCACTACAGCGACGCGATGAGCCGCTCGACGCGCTCGTCGCGCGCCTTGAACGGGTCCTTGCACAGCACGGTGCGCTGCGCCTGGTCGTTCAGCTTCAGGTGAACCCAGTCGACCGTGTAGTCGCGCTTGCGCTCCTTCGCGCGCTTGATGAACGAGCCGCGCAGACGCGCCCGCGTCGTCTGGGGCGGCGTCGACACCGCGACGTCGATCGCGTCGTCCGTCGCGGTGCGGTCGACCTGACCGCGGCGCTCCAGCAGGTAGTAGAGGGACCGTGACCGCGTGACGTCGTGGTACGCGAGGTCGACGAGCGCGACGGTCGGGTGCGTCAGAGGGACCTCGTGACGCTCCCGGTACGCCTCGATCAGGTGGTACTTCACGACCCAGTCGATCTCGCTGCGCAGCTTCAGCGGGTCGTTCTCGAGACACGTCATGACGTGCTCCCACATCTCGAGCGCCTGCGCCTCGAGCGGTGAGAGCCCCCGCTTCTTGGCGAATCGCTGCGCCCGGGTGAGGTACTCGGCCTGCACCTCGACGGCGGAGAGCTCCCGCCCGTTCGCCAGGCGGACTCGGCGCCGGCACGTCATGTCGTGGCTGATCTCGCGGATCGCCCGGATGGGGTTCTCGAGCGTGAGGTCCCGCCACGGGCTCGGGTCCTCCTCGAGCATCCGCAGGAGGATCGAGGTCGTCCCGACCTTCAAGAACGTCGTGTACTCGCTCATGTTCGAGTCGCCCACGATGACGTGGAGCCGGCGGAAGCGCTCGGCGTCGGCGTGTGGCTCGTCGCGGGTGTTGATGATCGGCCGGGAGCGGGTGGTGGCGCTCGAGACGCCCTCCCAGATGTGCTCGGCGCGCTGGCTGATGCAGTACATGGCGCCCCGGGCGGTCTGGAGCACCTTCCCGGCCCCGGCATAGACCTGGCGGGTCACGAGGAACGGGATGAGCACGTCGGTGAACTTCGTGAAGTCGCCGTCGCGCTCGACGAGGTAGTTCTCGTGGCAGCCGTACGAGTTGCCGGCCGAGTCGGTGTTGTTCTTGAAGAGGAAGACCTCGCCGCGGATGCCCTCCTCCCGCAGCCGCTGCTCCGCGCTGCGGACCAGGCCCTCGAGGATGCGCTCCCCCGCCTTGTCGTGGACGACGAGGTCGGCGATCGAGTCGCACTCCGGGGTCGCGTACTCGGGGTGGCTGCCGACGTCGAGGTAGAGGCGCGCGCCGTTCTCGAGGAACACGTTGCTGGAGCGGCCCCACGAGACGACCCGCCGGAACAGGTAGCGGGCGACCTCGTCGGGGCTCAGCCGGCGCTGGCCTCGCAGCGTGCAGGTGACGCCGTACTCGTTCTCCAGGCCGAAGATGCGGCGCTCCACCCGGCGAGCGTACCGGCCCCCGCCGAGCGTCCTGGTGTCCCCCGAAGCGTCAGGACACCGTCACGACGCTCTTGCAGCTGCTCTCCTTCTGGAAGGCCGTGAGGAGCTGCTGGTTGGTGATCTTGCTGAACGGGTCGCTCAGCCCCGTCGCCAGGGTCTCGATCGAGGCCTGGAAGTCGACCGGCGAGCCCGGGTTGCTCGGGTCGAGCTTGCCGAGCGCCGTGTGCAGCCCCTGGGCGATCTCGGAGGCGTTGGCGACGAGCGACGCGCCGACCTTCTTCCCGTTCGAGATCGCCGGGTAGACGTTCTGCAACGTCGTCTCGTCCGTCATCACCGTCGTGAGTAGCGGGGTCGTCAGCGCGGTCGCCTGGTTCGCGTAGTTCGTCGCGTCGCTCGGGTCGAGGTTCGCGATCGCGCCCGCATACGTCGTGATCTGGTTGATCAGCGTCGAGTAGACGCCACAGACCGTCTTCGCGTACTTCGCCGTGGACTCTTGGCGGGGCTTCGCCGCGGCCGCCGCCGCCGTCCCGGCCACCAGCGCCGCCACGACACCAGCGACCACCGCCCAACGTCCGACTCGCGTCATGTGCCCCGCTCCTCCTCGGTGAACATGTGTTGTACGACGACGGGCGGTGGTCGGTCCTGAGTAGCCGCTACTCAGCGTGGCCGGGAGCCAGGGTTTCTCAGGCTTCGCGGTCGTAGGATTTCGCGCCAGTGATCCAGATGACCCGGCTCACCTCGGTGAGCGGCTCGTTCTCGGCGCACCTCGTCGCCGCCCGGCTCCACTCGGAGGGGATCGACGTCCGGCTCCGGGGCGCCGTCGACGGCCCCTATCACCTCACCGTCGGGGACATGGCCCGCGTCGACGTGTTCGTCCCCGACGACCAGCTCGACGACGCCCGGCTCGTGATGCTCGCCACCGAGGTCGACCAGGTCCTCGCCGCGCCCCGCGAGTGGGCGGGGCCGACCGCCCGGGCGCGCCGGTGGCTGCGCTGGGTCGCGCTCGCGCTCCTCGTGATGGCCGTGACCGCGCCGCTGCTGCGGCTCGTCGCCGGCTAGCTCGCCGCGAGGAGGCCGCGCAGCTCGTCGGCCTTGATGCGCCGGAAGGCCCGACGCGGGCGAGTCCGGTCGAGGACCGCGACCTCGAGCTGCTCGGCCGGCAGCGCCGACCCGTCGCTTCCCGCCAGCACCGACGCGCCGAGACGGAGCGCGGCGCCGAGGTCCAGGCCCGACTGGTAGCGCTCCTCGAGCACCGTCGCGACCGCGTCGGCCTGGCCACCGAGGACGGTGAACCCGGCCTTGTCCATCACCACGCCGTCGTAGAGGATCACGAACATCTCGTCCTCCTCGGCGGTCGCGCCGACCTGGGCGACGAGGATCTCTACCTCGTAGGGCTTCAGCTCGTGGGTGAAGACTTGCCCAAGCGTCTGCGCGTACGCGTTGGCGAGCGACCGGGCGTTCACGTCCTCGCGGGCGAACGAGTAGCCCTTCACGTCGGCCTGCCGGACGCCAGCGATGCGCAGCATCTCGAACTCGTTGTACTTCCCGACGCCGGCGAACGCGATGCGGTCGTAGATCTCGCTGATCTTGTAGAGGGTGCGGGACTGGTTCTCGGCGACCATGACGATCCCGTCAGCCGAACTCATCGCAATGAGGCTGCGGCCCCGCGCGATGCCCTTCCGGGCGTAGTCCGCCCGGTCCTTCATCACCTGCTCGGGCGGCACGTAGAACGGCATCGTCATTAGTCGCCGCCCTCCTCGCGTCCGCCGATCAGCGCGTCGGCGCGTCGGGCGATCTCGTCGTCGTCGACCGCGGTGAAGCCGTCGGCGTCGATGACCGCGATCGTCGGGAAGATGCGGCGCACGAGGTCGGGGCCGCCCGTCGCGGCATCTTCGTCTGCGGCGGCGAACAGCGCGCGGAGTGCAAGGTCCACCGTGTCGGCGCGGCTCAGGTCCTCACGCCATTGCGACTTGATCCAGTTGCGCGCGTGCACCCCGCCCGAGCCGTTGGCCTGGAAGTCGAGCTCCTCGTACTTGCCGCCCGTCACGTCGAAGCTGAACACGCGCCCGCGACGCCGCCGCTCGTCGAAGCCGGCGAACAGCGGCACGACCACGAACCCCTGCATCGCGGCCGGGAGGTTCGCGCGTACGAGCTGGCTGAGCTGGTTCGCCTTCCCCTCGAGCGACAGCGCCTCGCCCTCGATCTTCTCGTAGTGCTCCAGCTGGGTCTGAAAGAGCCGGACGAGCTCGACCGCCGGGCCCGCCGCGCCGGCGATCGCGACCCCGGAGCGGTCGTCCGCTGGGAACACCTTCTCGATACGGCGACTCGCAATCGCGAAGCCTGACGTCGCGCGGCGGTCGCCCGCCATGACCACGCCGTCGGCGTGCCGGACCGCGAGCACCGTCGTCCCGACCGGAGCCTCAAGCGGTGGGGCCGCCTCTCCATGTCGCACGGTCTGCCCGTTGGTGTGGCCGGCCCGCCGCAGCAGCTCCACGAACGAGGACCCAGGGTCGCGACCCGCGTCAAACGTCGGTAGCGGCGACTCCCCGAGCACCAAGCGAGCCTACACAAGGCCCACTTCAGCGAACGCGGTCAGCGTTCTTCGTCGTTCTTGCGATTGACGTCGTCTCGCACGACATCGAGTGGGGCGAAGCCGCCCACGGTGATGTACTCGGCGGCACGGAGGAGCAGCTCCGGGGTCTCCTTGTACTGACCCAGTCCGTTGTTGCACCGCACGCAGAGGATGCCTCGAACCGCCTCGCCCTTGTGGTCGATATGCATCGATTGCCCCTCGACCGGCTTGTCACCGCAGATCGCGCACCCACCTCCCTGCGCGGCGAGGACGTTGTCGTAGTCCTCAAGCGTCATGCCGAACCTGCGGCGTAGGTGGAGTCGGCGCATCTGGAGCGCGCGGCGGTCGCGGTTCCTCTGGCGGTACTCGCGCATGTGTTCCGGGTGAGTCTGCTGCCACCGCTTCACGTACGCGATCGACTCGTCCCGGTTGCGCGCGTACCACGCCTTCGATTTGGCAATGTGGCAGCTCTTGCACTCCCCGCGCAGCCCGTCCCGGCAACCGGGCGCGGGATAGAACTCGGTCCGAGGCTTTAGCTCACCGCACTTCGTGCACCGTTTCATGGGTGCACACGTACCGGTGGTGTGTGACATTGACCATCGCCGCCGCGACGGTCATGTACAAAATCCTATTCGCCGCCCTTTTGAACATAACTTTTTACAAAGTCCTCGGCGTTCACCTCGAGCACCTCGTCGATCTCGTCGAGGAGGTCGTCGAGCTCGCCCTTGAGCTTCTCGCCGCGCTCGGACGTCGCGGGGAGCTCTTCGGTCTCTTCGACCCGCTCCTGGGGTGCGGGCTTCTGGCGGCGCTGCTGCTCGGGCATCGTGAACCTCCGGGGGCCAGGTTAGGACGCCAGGCGGGCGACGAGCGCCGCCGGCGAATCCACGCTGGCAAATAAGGGCTCGACGTGCGCTCGGGTACCTCGCAGCGGCTCCATCATCGGAATGCGCTTCAACGGGTCGCCGCCCACGTCAAGGATGAGGCTGTCCCAGTTGGCGGCGACGACCGCCTCGGGCCAGCGCGCGAGGCAGGTGCCGCGGAAGTACGCGCGCGTGGAGCCGGGCGGCTCGGTGATGGCCTCGAGGACGTCGGCCTCGTCGACGAGGCGCTCGACGGTGCCGGCGCGCACGAGGCGCTCGTAGAGCGACCGGTCGGGGCGCACGTCGTGGTACTGCAGGTCGAGGAGCGCGAGCTTCGGGTCGTCCCAGGCGAGGCCGTCCCGGTCGACGTAGGCCTGGAGCAGCGTGCGCTTCGTCACCCAGTCGAGCTGGCCATCGAGGACCTGCGGGTCATGCTCGAGCGCGGTGAGGACGGACTCCCAGCGGTCGAGCACGTCGCCGCCGACCTTCTCGCCGCCGCACGCGGCGAGCCCGGTCTCGTCCTCGTACTTGCGGGCGAGGCGTAGGAACTCCCACTGGAGCTCGACGGCGGTGACGCGGCTGCCGTCGGCGAGCTCGACCGTCGCCCGGCACGTCGGGTCGTGGGACACGATGCGCATCGCCGGGACGGGGCCGGCGAGTGACCACTCGCGGCGGGAGCCCGCGCCGCCGTCGAGGAAGTCGTCCTCGATCATGGCGAGCAGGACGGCGGTCGTCCCGATCTTGAGGAAGGTGGCGACCTCGCAGAGGTTGGCGTCGCCCGCGATGACGTGGAGGCGGCGGTACAGCTGGGGGTCGGCGTGGGGCTCGTCGCGGGTGTTCACGATCGGGCGCTTCAGGGTCGTCTCGAGCCCGACCTCCTCCTCGAAGAAGTCGGCCCGTGAGCTCAGCTGGAAGTCGACGGGCGCCGCGCCGTTCTCCGAGCCGACCTTCCCCGCGCCGGTGAACACCTGACGGGTCGCGAACCAGGGCAGCAGGTAGCGCACGAGGCTCGAGAAGGGCACGGCCCGGTCCACGAGGTAGTTCTCGTGGCAGCCGTAGGAGTTGCCCTTCCCGTCGGAGTTGTTCTTGTAGACGACGATCGACTGGCCCGCCTCGAGGAGCCGGCCCGCGGCCTGCATGGACCGGGCGAGGACCCGCTCCCCCGCCTTGTCGGCCAGGACGAGCTCGAGCGCGTCGACGCACTCGGGCGTCGAGTACTCGGGGTGGGCGTGATCGACGTAGTAGCGGGCACCGTTCGTGAGGACCGTGTTGACGAGGTGCGTCTCGATCTCAGGCGCCTGGTTGCCGTCGCGGCCGTAGCCGCGGGCGTCACGCCCCGGGCTCTCGTCGTCGAAGTCCCAGCCGACCTTGCGCTGCTCGACGTAGCTGTTGATGAGCACCGACGAGGCGAGGACCGGGTTCGGGTCGGGGGTGCCACGCAGCACCACGCCGTACTCGGTCTCGGTACCGCACACCTTGGTGACAGCCACGGGGCCAGCCTACCGACGCCGCGTCGCTGGCCTCACGGCGCTACAGGTACTGACCGGTGGTGACGCGCTCGATCTGGCGACCGCCGGTGGACTCGTCACCCTCGGCGAGGAGGGTGCGGACGAACACGATGCGCTCACCCTTCTTGCCGGAGATCTTCGCCCAGTCGTCGGGGTTCGTCGTGTTCGGCAGGTCCTCGTGCTCGCGGAACTCCTGGCGGATCGACGCGACGAGATCGTCGGTGCCGATGCCGCGCGCACCCCCCTCGATCTGGCGCTTGATCGACAGCTTCTTGGCCCGCCGCACGATGTTCTCGATCATGGCGCCCGACGCGAAGTCCTTGAAGTAGAGGATCTCCTTGTCACCGTTCTGGTAGGTGACCTCGAGGAACTGGTTGTCGTCGTCGTCGCTGTACATCTCGGCGACGGCGGTCGCGATCATGTCCTTCACGGCCTCGGCCGCGGTCTCGTGGCCGCTCGTCTCGGCTTCGGCGAGCGGGAGGCTGGCCGTCAGGTACTGGGAGAAGATCTGGCGGGCGCTGGTCTCGTCGGGCCGCTCGATCTTGATCTTCACGTCGAGGCGACCCGGGCGAAGGATCGCCGGGTCGATGAGGTCCTCGCGGTTCGAGGCGCCGATCACGATCACGTTCTTGAGGCTCTCGACGCCGTCGATCTCGGCGAGGAGCTGAGGGACGATCGTGCTCTCGATGTCGGACGAGATCCCGGTGCCGCGGGTGCGGAACAGCGAGTCCATCTCGTCGAAGAACACGATGACGGGGACGCCCTCCTCGGACTTCTCGCGGGCGCGCTGGAAGATGAGGCGGATCTGGCGCTCGGTCTCGCCGACGTACTTGTTCAGCAGCTCGGGGCCCTTGATGTTGAGGAAGTACGAGCGCGACGACGCGTCGCCCGTCTTCTCCGCGACGCGCTTGGCGAGCGAGTTCGCGACGGCCTTGGCGATGAGCGTCTTGCCGCAGCCCGGCGGGCCGTAGAGCAGGATGCCCTTCGGCGGCTGGAGCTGGTGCTCGAAGAACAGCTCGGCGTAGAGGTACGGCAGCTCGACCGCGTCGCGGATCTGCTCGATCTGGTCGTCGAGGCCGCCGACGTCGGCGTAGGAGACGTCGGGGACCTCTTCGAGGATGAGCTCTTCGACCTCGGGGCGGGGCAGGCGCTCCACGACGAGGCCGGAGCGGACGTCGTAGAGCAGGTGGTCGCCGGCCCGCAGCCGCTCCCCGACGAGGATGCCGGCGAGCTCGCAGACGCGCTCCTCGTCGGCGCGCCCGACGACGAGCACGCGCTGCTCGTCGGCGAGGACCTCCTTCAGGACGACGACCTCGCCGGCGATCTCGAGGCCGCGGGCGAGCACCACGTTCAGCGATTCGTTGAGCGCGACCTCCTGGCCGCGCTCGAGGCCTTCGAGGTCGACCTCGGGGTGCACCGAGACGCGCATCTTGCGGCCCGCGGTGAAGATGTCGACGGTGCCGTCGTCGTTGGCGCCGAGGAACGCCCCGTAGGCCGAGGGCGGCATCGTGAGCTTCTCGACTTCTTCGCGCAGCGCCGCGATGTGCTCGCGGGCTTCGCGGAGGGTCGCCGAGAGGCGCTCGTTCTGGGAGACGGCTTGGGCGAGCTGGCCCTTCGTCTCGAGGAGCCGCTCCTCGAGGGTCCGCACCCGCTTGGGGGCGTCCTGGAGCCGGCGGCGGAGGATGACGATCTCCTCCTCGAGCGCCTTGAGCTGAGACTGCAGCTCACCGACCTGACGCTCGTACTCGGCGAGGCGTCGCTCGTGCTCCGGGGCCACGTGCCACCTCCTCCCGGGTCCGTTGCGGTCCGGGCTCGGCCGGACCTTACACGGCGGATTCCAGCGCACTGGGGCATCGCCGCACACCAAATTTACCCCGTCTACGCTTGAGAAATCGACGGGGATTCGGGTACGCTGAACGCGTCGGCTTCCGGTGGGAGCCCTAAGTCCCAAGCGAGGAGCGCCCCGCGATGAAGGTCTGGATCGATCAGGACCTCTGCACCGGCGACGGTCTCTGCGAGGAGATCGCCCCCGATGTCTTCACGCTGCTCGATGACGGTCTCGCGTACGTCAAGGAGAGCGGGAAGGTCTTCAGCGACCCGGGTGGCGCCGAGGGTCTCGCCAATGTGCCAGGCAATCTCGACGAGGCCGTGATCGAGGCCGCAGAAGAGTGCCCCGGCGAGTGCATCTTCATCGAGGTCGACTGACCTACCCCGTCGATCTCGACGACCCCAGGCCCGGGCCTTGCGCCCGGGCCTCGTCGCGTCAGCCGTCGAGACAGCTGCCGGTGCTGACCGCGGCCGTGGCGCCGCTCGCGAGCACGGGGTGCAGCACGGCGTTCACCTCGTCGGTCGCGAGCGTGTAGGCGGTCGACGACGCGCTCGGGTCGACCGCGAACGCGAGCCCGACGACTTGGCCGTGGAGGTTCACGAGCGGCCCGCCTGAGTTGCCCGGCACGAGCTTCGCGGCGAGGACGAGCACGTCGCGCTGTGTCGGCGCTTGGTGGTAGATGTCGGTCCCGTCGGCCTGGATGCGCTCGGCGACGCGCGCCGGCGCCTCGGCCTCGTTGCCGCCGCCCGGGTAGCCGAAGACGCCGCCGGTGTCGCCGACCTGCGCGTCGCTGATGGCGAGCGGCGCGACGTGGATGCTCGGGATCCGGAGCACGGCGAGGTCCCGGTCGGGGTCGAAGGCGACCACGACGGCGTTCAGCGCGCCGAGGTTGGGGACCAGCACCGTCGTGGCGCGCTCCCCCGCCACGACATGGGCGTTCGTGACGATCACGCCCGGGGCGACGAGCACGCCGCTGCCGTCTTGGATGACGTCGCACGAGCGCCCCTCGACCTTCACGACCGCGTTCCCGACCGGCGTGACGAGCGCCGCGGGGATCCCCTGGCCCGGCGGCGCGCCCACGTCCGATGCGGTGAGGCTGCGGAACACCTCAGGGAACGGCCCGGCGCCGACGAGGCGGCCGAGCGTCGCGAGGGTCGACGGCGGCGACGGTGCGACGGTGTCGATCTCGCGCACGATCGCCGAGCCGCGCACCGCACGCGCCGGCCATCCGGGCGCGTTGGCGAGCCCGGGGATCAGGAGCCACACGATGACGAGGACACCGAGGATGCCGGCCACCGCGCCGGCGAGCCGGTCGGCGGTGCGGAATCCCCCGACGCGCGGGAGATGGCGGTGCAGGACCGACCCGATCGCGAACCCCACGGCCTGCCCGGCGACCGCGAGGACGAGCAGGAAGGCGAGCGACGCGATGAGGCGAGTCTGGGGTGTCGAGCCGTGCAGGGTGCGGGCCACGCTGTCGACGAACTCGGCGCCGACGACGAGGCCGAGCGCGAGCCCGACCCACGACAGCGCGCGCGCCGCGAACCCGAACCGGTACCCGGAGTACGCGGCGAGCAGCAGCACCGCGACAAGGAACAGGTCGAGCAGGTTCACGCGGCCGTGCTGAGCAGCCGGGCCGCGGTGAGGAACCCGGTGTGGGCCACCATCCGGTGGTCGGGGCGCACCGACTGTCCGTCGACGTGCCAGCCGCGCTGGATGACCTCGAGCGACTGGGCCATCCCGAACGCAGAGCTGGCGAGCTCCTCGCGCAGGCGCGCCACCTGCCCGATGGTGGGGAGGTACGCGAGGACGATGCCGCCGGCGCGCAGCGCGCGCTCGGCGTGCGTGACCATGCGCCACGGCTCGGGGAGGTCGAGGACGATCCGGTCGAGGTCGGCCTCGTCGATTCCCTCGTAGGCGTCGCGCACCTCGATGCGCAGCGCCAGGTCGGTGCCGAGGAGCCCCTCGACGTTGCGCCGGGCCCGGGTGGCGAAGTCGTCGCGGAGCTCGTAGCCGGTGACGAACCCGGCGGGGCCGACGGCGCGGAGCAGCGTCATGGTGAGCGCACCCGAGCCGACGCCGGACTCGAGGACGCGGGCACCCGGGTAGATGTCGGCGAGGAGGAGGATGGGGCCGAGATCCTTCGGGTAGATGACCTGCGCGCCGCGGGGCATCTCGAGGACGTACTCGCCGAGCGTCGGACGGACCGCGACGAGGCGGGCCCCGAGCGTGGTGAGGACCGTGATGCCCTCCTCGCGGCCGAGGACGTCGTTGTGGCGCAGCACCCCGGCATGGGAGTGGAACTCGCCGTCGGGCGCGAGGGTGACGAGGTGGCGGCGCCGCTTGGTGTCGAGGAGCAGCACCTGGTCGCCCGGCGCGAAGGGTCGCGTCACGGCCGCTCGGCGGCCCGGGCGCGGAGGCGACAGAACGCGCACACCTCGCTCGGGGTGGGGGCGCCGCACTCGGCGCAGCGCCGCAGCGACCCGGCCGCGTCGTCGCCGGCGAATTGGGCCTGGCCGCGCTCGAAGAACCCGTGGAGGAACGCGGCCTTCGTGCCCGGCGAGCGATGCTCGAGGCCGTTCAGGAGGTCCTTGTAGGCGAGGTGGCGGTTGCCGGCGGCCATCGGGCACTCCTCGACCTGGTAGTCGATTTGCCGGATGACGCAGTAGGCGGCGAGCTCACGCTCGCCGAGGCGCACGAGCGGCTTCACCTTGCGGGCGAACCCGGGCCCGGCGGGGAGGACGGGCTGCTGGCGGGCGAGGTACTCGGTCTGCCAGCGCAGCACGTTGCCGAGCAGGACCGCGGCCTCGTCGTCGAGGTTGTGGCCGGTGGCGACGACGTCGTAGCCGTGCTCGACGGCGTAGGTGTTGAAGAGGTGACGTTTCGAGAGCCCGCACGCGCTGCACGGCACCCGGTGCGTGGCGCTCGCGGCGGCGGGGACGGTGAAGCCCCAGTCGGCAGCGAGGTCGACCTCGTGCATGGTGCGGCCGTGCGCGGTGGCGTAGGCGCGGGCCGCGACCGTGGACTCGTCGGAGTAGCCGCCGATGCCGAGGCGGAGGTGGAGCCCGTCGGCCTCGACTCCGAGTGCCGTGAGCAGGTCCCAGAGGGCGAGCGAGTCCTTGCCGCCGGACACGGCGACGAGCACCCGGTCGTCGGGGCGGAGCATGTCGTGGTCGTGGATCGCCCGCCCGACCTGGTCGCGGCAGTGGACGGTGAAGTGGTCGGGGCAGAACGCCGCGTTGTGGCGTCGGACGTCGATGACGGCCGGGCCCCGGCAGACGGTGCACTTCACCGGGTCGGCGCTCCCCCCGACGTGACGGGGCGGATCTCGACGGTGGTGGCGTCGTCGAGGCGGGCGTCGCGGGCGACGAGCTCGTCGCCGGCGATGACGAGCACCGCCTCGGGGCTCAGGTCGAGGCGCTGGAGGAGCGCGGTGACCGTGATCGGCCCGGCGACTTCGACCTCACGGCGCGGGTTGCGCAGCAGCACCTTCATCGGGCGCTCCAGGGTACTGGGAGCCGACGCGACCGGATCAGCGGGCGTCGTGGTCGACGACACGCACCTCAAGGGCCTCGCCCCGCCGCAGCTCGACGGTGGCACGCGCCTCGGGCTCGCGCAGCGTGCGCGCGACGGCGTGGAGCGCGCCGGCGCCGATCGACACGTACGCCCAGAAGCGCGAGCCGTGGCTCAGCCGCCAGCGTGTCCACGCCAGCCACCGGAGGAAGCGGATCACACGCGGCGGATCTCGACGAACGTGCGGCGCTTGCGGCCGCGACGGCGCCCGAGCAGGTAGGCCGCGATCACGAGGAGCGTGGCGCCGACGGCGCCTCCCATCAGGCCCGCGCCGCGGGCGGCTTCGGCGCCGGCGTCGGTGCCGCGCTGGATCTGGCGCAGCTTCGCCTCGATGTCGTCGCGGGTGATCGGCTTCGTCAGGTCGACGTTCGGCATGGTCTCAGTCTCGCTTTCGGGCTCCGCTGGCGCGCCAGGTGACCGCCGCACCGAGCCCGAGGGTCACCACGACGATCGCGTACGGCGCCCAGGACCAGTCCCCCTGGAAGGTGGATCCCGTTTCGGTCTGCAGGAGGCGCAGCAGGCCGACGGCCAGCAGCAGGACGCCGGTGCCGAGCAGGAGCGCGCCCCCGATACCGAACGCGACGTAGCGCCCGAGGCTCTTGAGCGGCTCGACGGTCTCCTGACGGAGGTAGGCCAGGACGAGGTCGCGCAGCTCAAGGACGAGCTGGGGCAGCGAGGTCACGCTCGGGTCGGACGCCGCGTCGGTGGCCATCGCCGCGGAGTCTACGGGCGGCTCGCGCCGCGCCCTCTGGGCTAGTGGGTGGGACCGGCGGGGGCCGGCACGAGGGCCGACGGCGCCGGCGCGCTCGGGAAGGTGGCGAGGATGCCGGCGAAGCCCTCCCGGACGACGTCGGCGGCGAGCTTGTCGGGGACGTTGCCGTTCACGAGCAGCGCGAAGCGCAGCGGCCGGCCGCCGTCGAGGAGCCCGGCGAGGCCGCTCACGCCGTTCAGCGAGCCGGTCTTGGCCTTCAGCTTCCCGGCGAGTGGCGTGCCGGCGAGCCGGTCGGCGAGCGTCCCGTCCTGGCCGGCGACGGGCAGCCCCTGCACGACCGCCTGGAACGCCGGGTTGGCCTGCGCGAGGTCGAGCACCGCGGCGAGCGTCGTGCAGGTGACGCGGTCGCCGCGGTCGAGGCCCGATGCGTCGACGAGCGTCAGGCCGGCGGTCGGGATCCCGAGGCGGGTGAGCGTGCTTGTGATCACCTGGGTGCCGGCGGCGGTGGTGCCCTGCCCGCTGGTGTGGAAGCCCATCTCCTTGGCGAGCAGCTCGGCTGCGTAGTTGTCGCTCGTCTCGAGGGTCGACACGAGGATGTCGTGGAGCGTCGGCGAGAAGATGGACGCGATCGGCGTCGCGCTCGTCGGTGCCTTCGTGTGGGCGCTCGGTGCGCCGACCTGCACGCCGCGGGCGGTGAGCAGGGTGGTGAGCTGGGTGGCGGCGGCGAGTGCCGGGTCCGGGACGGGGACGAGCTTGTTGGTGCCCTGGACTTGGTAGCCGTCGTTGACGGTGAGCGCGCCGAGCGGGCCGATCTCGGGGTCGGTGCGGTAGCTCGCCGGCCAGGTCGGGACGTAGCGCTGCGTGTCGTAACGCGAGTCGTCGCCGATGATCCCGCCGGGGATGCGCTTCACGCCCTTGGCGACGATGGCGTCGGCGAGCGACTCCAAGGAGGTGGTGAGGAATCCCTTCTCCTCGGCCTGGCTCTGCAGGTAGGTGGTGTAGCTGGCGGTCGCGAGCTCGGGGTCGCCCGAGCCGACGAGCCACAGCCGGTCGAGGGTGCCGCTGCTGTCGGGTGCCTGGTCGGAGACGGTCTTCGTCTCGTACTTGAAGGTCGGCCCGAGCACGGCGAGGGCGGCGGTGGCGGTGAGCAGCTTCTCGGTGCTGGCCGGGAGCAGCGGCGTCGTCGGGTTCAGGGACGCGAGCTGCCCGGCCCCCTCGGAGACGACGAAGCACGAGCCGGGGTCGGCGGCGAGGTCGGCGGTGAGCGCGGCCTGGAGCCGCTGGGCGCCGACCCCGTCGACGAGCAGCTCGGGTGCCCGTCGGGGCGACCAGAGCGGCGTGCCGAGCGTGGCGCTCGTGCTGCCGCCGCTCGCGCCACCCGAGCCTGGGATCGCCGCGACGACGGCGCAGGCGATGGCGGCGACGACGAGGGCGATGCTGATGCGCCGCCACCGGGTCGGGCGAGTGCTGCGCCCGACCCGCCGGTCGCGCCGTGACACCGGCGCGGTCATCGGCCGGCGAGGTGGCGGGCGCGGCGCCAGAGATGCTCGAGGGCCCGGACGGCGTGCAGCGACGACGGGTAGCAGAGTCGTCCCGTCTCGCGGACGGTGCGTGGCCCGGGGTTCGTCGGGTCGGTGACGGCGAGCTCGGTCGCGGTGAGCACCGGCTTGCCGGTCGCGTCGGACACGTCGGCGGCGGCCTGGGCGAAGCGCGCGTCCTGGCGCTCGTGGTAGGCGACGACGCGCTCGAGGCCCTCCTCGGGGAAGAAGCGGCCGTCGCGCATGAGGCGCGCCTCGTTCGACTGGATTCCGCAGCCCAGGTAGAGGACGGCGTCGACCTCGGGGTGGCGGGCGACGAGATCGAGCACCCGTGGGACGGTATCTCTCGTTTCGCCGCCCGCGAGGTCAATGGGGTTGTTGCGGCTCCAGCGGGGCGGCAGCTCCTCGTCGATCGCGGCGCGCAGGTCGTCGGGCAGCGCGAGGAGCTCGAGGTCCGAGCGCGCGACGGCGTCGGCGGTCAGCACGCCCCATCCGCCGGCGGTGGTGACGATCGCGACGTGGGGCCCGTGGGGTAGCGGCTGGGTGGCGAAGGTCGCCGCGGCCTCGAACGCCTCGTCGACCGACGTGGCGCGGGTCACGCCCGCCTGGCGGCACATGCCGTCGAAGACGCGGTCGTCGCTGGCGAGCGCGCCGGTGTGCGAGGCCGCGGCCCGGGCGCCGCCGGCGGTCGTGCCACCCTTCAGGAGGACGAGCGGCTTGTCAGCCGCGACGGCGCGCAGGCGCGTGTAGAGGGCGCGCCCGTCGCTGACTCCCTCGACGTACGCGAGCGACACGGCGGTGTACTCATCGTCGGCGAAGTACTCGAGGAAGTCGGGGACGCTGACCGCCGCCGCGTTGCCGGCGGACACGGCGCGGCTGACGCCGACGCCCGCGGCGCGTGCCAAGTTCTGGAAGGACGACACGAAGTTGCCGGACTGGCTGACGATCCCGATCCGCCCGGCCGGCGGGTACGGCGCCACGATCTGCGCGCAGAGGCTCGCCGGCGTGGAGACGAGCCCCTGGCCGTTGGGGCCGGCGAGGAGCATGCCGAGCTCGTCGGCGAGCGTCACGAGCTCGGCTTCGGCCTCGCGGCCGGCGGGGCCCGCCTCGCCGTACCCGGCCGACGTGACGAACGCCGCGGTGATCCCCCGCCGCGCGCAGGCCTGCAGCAGCGCCGGGTTGGCGGGTGCCGGCGTGCACACGAAGACGAGGTCGACGACGGCGTCGGCCGGGAGGTCCTCGGGGCTGCGCAGCATCGGGAGGCCGAGCACCGTGCCGCCTTCGAGGTTCGTCCCGTAGACCGGCCCGGCGTAGCCCTGGGTGAGGATGTTGTGGAGGGCGACGAACCCGAACTTGCCGGGGTGCGCCGAGACGCCGGCGACGAGCACGCCCCGCGGGTCGAACAGCGCGGCGAAGTGGCGGGCGTCGAGGCGGGCGGTCACGCGAGCTCGACGAGCGCGTCGACGGCGACCGGCGCGCCGTCGACGATCACGAGCGGGTTCACGTCGATGGACACCACGTCGTCGCGGCCCGCGGCGAGGTCACCGAGGGCGACGAGCACCCGCGCGACCTGGTCGCGGTCCACGGGCGGCTCGCCGCGGAACGGACCGAGGACCCGCGCCGCGTGGAGTTCGTCGAGCATCTCGTGCGCGTCCCGCGTTTCGAGCGGGGCCAGGCGCACCGCGACGTCGTCGAGGGCCTCGGCGAGGATGCCGCCGATGCCGACGAGGACGCAGGGCCCGAACTGCGGGTCGCGGTGCGTGCCGGCGAGCAGCTCGCGGGTGCCCCGGACCATCGGCGCGACGACGACGGCGACGGGCCCGTCGTCGGGCTGGGCGGCGGCGAGGAGCTCCATCGCAGCGTCGGCCGCGGCGCCGGGTCCGTCGACGTCGAGGCGGACGAGGCCCCGCTCGGTCTTGTGGGCGACGCCCGGCCCGGTGAGCTTCACGACGACCGGGGTGTGCAGCTGCGCCGCCGCGGCGGCGGCGTCGGCGGGGGTGGCGGCCACGTGCTCGGCGACGACGCGGACGCCGTGGTCGGCCAGGAGGGCCAGGGAGTCGTGCTCGGCGAGGAGGCGCCCCACCGGCCCTCAGACGGCCCGGTCGCGGTCGCGCCAGTACTCGTCGCGCAGCACCCGCTTCAACAGCTTGCCGGCCTCGGTGCGCGGCAGCTCGTCGCGCAGCTCGTAGTCGCGCGGTTGCATGTAGCGGGCCAGGCGCGCCGCGGCGAAGATGCGCAGCTCCTCGATGTCGATCGTCTGGTCGGGCTTGGGTTGCACGACGGCGTGGACGCGCTCGCCCCACTCGTCGTCGGGGATCCCGAACACGGCGACGTCCAGGATCTGGGGGTGCTCGTAGAGGGCGGATTCGATCTCGGCCGGGTAGATGTTCACGCCGCCCGAGATGATCATGTCCTTCTTGCGGTCGCAGATGTAGACGTAGCCCTCTTCGTCGAGGTAGGCGACGTCGCCGACCGAGCGCCAGTCGCCCTCGTCGAGCTCGGTGAGCTGCTCGTCGGTGCGGTGGTAGCCGTCCATGCCGAGCCGCGTGCGGATGAACAGCTCCCCTGGCTCGCGGACCGCGGCGTCGGTTCCGTCGTCCTTGACGATCCGCACCTCGATGTTGGCGTAGGTGCGCCCGCACGAACCCGGCTTGCGGAGCTGCTCGTCGGGGTGGAGCACGGTGACGACGCCGAGCTCGGTCGAGCCGTAGACCTCGTAGAGGAACCCGTCGCCCAGCTTCTCGATGACCTCTTGCTTCAGCGCGTACGGGACGGGGGCGGCGTCGGCGACGAGGCTGCGCATCGACGAGAGGTCGGCGCGCGCCAGCTCGCCGGGCGCGAGGCTGACGATGCGCTTGAGCTGCGTCGGCGCCGAGAACGTGTTCGTCACTCGGTGCTCGGCGACGAGCCGCAGCCAGGCGACGGGGTCGAACTTGCGCAGCACGATGACCGGGCAGCCGAGCGAGTGGTTCATCGACGCCCAGGCGAGGGGGCCCGAGTGGTAGAGCGGGCCCGTGGTGACGTGCACCTCGGCGCCGGGCTGGAGGTTGAGCTCGCCGAGGAGCGCGAACACCGTCCTCGGGTCGGTCGTGGTGCGCAGCGCGCCCTTCGGGCGACCGGTCGTCCCCGACGTGTAGATCATCGACGCGCCCGCGGTTTCGGGGGCGGCGATCGTGGGCTCGGTGTCGGGCTGGGCGGCGAGGACTTCGTCCCAGGCCTGGAACCCGGGCGGGACGTCTCCGCCGAATACGAGGAAGGCCCGCACCTTCGTGAGCCGGTGGCTCACTTCGGCGAGGAGCGGTGCCTGCTCGGCGTCGACGACGACCAGCGTCGCGTCCGAGTTGTCGATGACGTACGCCATCTCTTCGGCGTTGAAGCGGTAGGAGAGCGGCACCGCGGTGAGTGAGGCCTTGCGGGCCGCGTGGACGGTGGCGAGCACCTCGAGCGAGTTCGGCCCGCACCACACCATGCGGTCCCGTGGCTGGGCCCCGATGGCGACGAAGCCGTGCGCCGCGCGGTTCACGAGCGCGTTGAACGTGCGGAAGTCCGTCGCGGAGGGTCGCGCGCCACCCGAGGCGTCGACGATGACCGCGGGGGTCTCGGGGTGGGCTTCGGCGTGGACGGCGAGGATGTCGGGCATCGCGGTGTTGCCCGTGCGACGCGTCGTGGATGAGGCGTGCGAAGGCGCCGGTAGCCTACCGTCGTGCCCCGTCCCGTCGCCGTCCGCGGGGTGATCGAGGGCTTCTACGGTCCCCCCTGGTCGCACGACGCGCGGCTGGCGCTCGTCGACTTCCTCGCCGCCCGCCAGATGAACGCCTACGTCTACGCGCCCAAGAGCGACCCCAAGCACCGCGACGCGTGGCGTGAGCCCTACGAGGCCGTCGACGCCGACCGCTTCCGCGAGCTGGCCGGGCACTGCCGCGAGGCTGGCGTCCGGTTCGGGTTCGCGATCTCTCCCGGGCTCGACATCGAATACGCGAGCGCGACCGATCGCGACGCGCTCGCCGGGAAGCTGGATCCCCTCCTCGTCGACGGCGTCGACTGGATCGTGCTCGCGCTCGACGACATCCCGAACCGGGCGGGGCTCGCCACCGAGCAGGCTGATCTCGTCGGCTGGCTCGTCGCGCACACGTCGGCCCGGGTGACGCTCGTGCCGACCGAGTATGTCGGCACGAGCCCGAGCGCCTACCTGCGCTCGCTCGGCGCCGAGCTGCCGGACGGCGTCGACGTCATGTGGACGGGTCCCACCGTGTGCTCGCCGCGCATCGAGGCGGAGGACGCACGGGCCTGGCGGGCGGCGCTCGGCGAGCACCCGCTGATCCTGTGGGACAACTTCCCGGTCAACGACGCGGTGATGGAGGCCGAGCTGCACCTCGGCCCGTACACCGGTCGCAGCGCCGCCCTGAGCGACGAGCTCGACGGCGTCCTCTGCAACCCGATGCTCCAGCCGCACGCGTCGAAGGTCCCGCTCGCCACCGCCGCCGCCTACCTCGCCGACCCGTCCGGCTACGACCCGGCGGCGTCGTGGGCCCGCGCGCTCGACGACGTCGGCGGTCCGCGCGCGCCGGCGCTGCGCGCGCTCGCCCGCGCCTGCGCCGACGGGCCCCTCGCCGCGCCCGGCGAGCTGGTCCTGCACGAGCTGGTCGAGCACCTGGCGCGCGACGCTCGGGACCCGGGCTGGCCCGAGACGCTCGGGAACGCCCGCGACGAGCTCGCCGCGCTCCGCGACGCGGCCGGCGCCTTCGCCGAGGCGGCCGACGACCCGCTCGCCGCGGAGCTCGCGCCGTGGCTCGAGCAGGCGACACGTGAGGCCGAGGCGGGCCTGGCCGCGTTGCGCCTGATGCAGGCCATCCGCCCCGTGGCGGTGCGCGAGGCGGACGGCCGCGGGCGGGCCGCGGCGCCCGACGCCGAGGCGGCGATGATCCACGCGTTCGGCGCCCTGTTCGCGTGGAGTGGCACGCGGCAGGGTCGCATGGTCGTCGCAGGACCTCGGTTCGCGACGTACGCCGCGATCGTGCAGCTCCCCACCGGCGAGCCCGCGCTCGACATCGACCTGGCGCTGCGTGAGGACGGGTCGGCGATCGACCGCCTGTGCCGCTTCGCGCTCCACGAGTACCGCGACGCGCTGCCCGACATGGGTGCGCCCCTGTGCGCCCGGGCCGGGCTCGACAGCTACGAGGTGGGACCCGACGGCCAATTCGACGCGCCGCCCGACGTCTCGATCGTCGTCTCGTGGGGTCGGCAGCTCACCCGGGTGGACGCGCCGTCGTCGCCGCCGTTCGGCGACGCGCGCCTCAGGTGAGGCTCAGCGTGGTGATGCCCGCGCACAACGAGGCGAACCTGCTCGACACCTCGGTGCGCGAGGTCGTCGACGGGCTGCGCGTCCGGGACGTGTCCTTCGAGGTGCTGGTGATCGAGAACGGCTCGCAGGACGGCACGCTCGCCCTCGCGGGATCGCTCGCCGAGGCCATCCCGGAGGTGTCGGTCCGGCACCTGCCCCGCGCCGACTACGGCCGCGCCCTGCGGACCGGGCTCCTCCACGCGGCGGGCGACACGGTTGTGAACTTCGACGTCGACTACACCGACCTCGGGTTCCTCGACGCGGCGCTCACCCGGATCGAGGGACCGGACGCGCCGGCCATCATGGTCGGGTCGAAGCGTGCGCCGGGCGCCCACGATCAGCGCTCCGCGGCGCGCCGGTTCGTCACGTGGGTGTTCGGGCTCGTGCTGCGGCTCGGGTTCGGGCTCGGCGTCTCCGACACGCACGGCATGAAGGCCCTGGACCGCACCCGGGTGCTCCCCGTCGCCGAGGCGTGCCGCTCCGACGGGGAGCTCTTCGACACCGAGCTGATCCTGCGCGCCGAGCGGTCCGGGCTCGGCGTGGTGGAGCTGCCGGTCACCGTCGCGGAGCGGCGCCCGTCGCGCACCTCGATCACTCGACGGGCGCTGCGCACCCTCGCGGGGCTCGCTCGCCTGCGCGTCGCGCTCGCCCGCGACCGCCGGCGCGCTCGATGACGACGACGGTCCTGGGCGGCCTGCTGTGCCGCCCGGGGCCGCCCACCCGCGGCTGGGTCGCCTGCGAGGACGGCGTGCTGGTCGACGTCCAGGACGGCACCGCGCCGCCTGGGTCGCGCGACCTCGGCGACACGGTGCTCGCCCCGGCGTACCTCGACCTCCAGGTGAACGGCAGCGACGACGTCGACCTGGCGAGCGCCGATGCCGCCGGCTGGTCGGCGCTCGGCCAGCGGCTCGCGCGGCACGGGGTCGCCGCGTACCTCGCCACGTTCGTGTCCGCGCCGCTCGACGCGTACGACGCGCCGCTGCGACGGCTCGCCGCGGCGCAGCGGGCGCATGAGTCCGTGCGCGCCTGCCCGCTCGGCGCGCACCTCGAGGGCCCGTTCCTCGGCGACGCGCCCGGCGCGCACCCCGTGGAGCTGCTGCGCCCGGCGGACCTCGTCTGGCTCGAGCGGCTCCTCGACGCCCACCCCGGACTCGTCCGGATGGTCACGCTCGCGCCCGAAGCCGACCCCGAGCTCCGCGCCGTGTCGTGGCTCTCGGCGCACGAGGTCCTCGTGGCGCTCGGCCACTCCGCGGCGACGGCCGAGGAGGCCCGCGCCGCGGCCGACGCGGGCGCCCGGGTCGTGACCCACGTCTTCAACGGGATGGGGCCACTGCACCACCGGGCACCCGGGCTCGCCGGCGTCGCCCTCGACGACGCGCGGCTCACGCCGACCTTGATCGGCGATCTCGTCCACGTCGACCCGACGGTCGTGCGGATCGTGTTCGCGGCGACGCCGGTGGCGCTCGTGAGCGACGCGGTGGCGACCGCACCGTCCGAGCGGGGCGACGACGCCGTCCGTCGGCCCGATGGCCGCCTCGCCGGCGCGACCGCGCTGCTCGACGGGGCGGTCGAGAACCTCGTCGGCATCGGCGTGCCGCTCGGCCGGGCCGTCGCCGCGGCGAGCACGGTGCCGGCCGACCTGCTCGGCGTGCGGGACCGGGGGCGACTCGAGACGGGACGGCGTGCCGACCTCGTGCTCCTCGACCCGGCGACGGGCGCGCTCCGGGGCGCGCTCGTCGGCGGCGAGACCCTTCGCTGAGCGTCACCCGCCCCGGATGACGACGAGATGGCGCAGGCCCCACGTGAGCTCGCCCTCGCCGCGCGCCGCCAGCTCCGCCAGCCCGTCCGCGAGCGCGTCGAGCTCACCGGGCGGGTACTGCTCGACGGCGTACGGGTCGCGACGCCAGCCGGCGAGGTTGAAGCCGTAGATCTGGGCCGCCACGGCCACGGGGACCGAGATCGCGTCCACGACGTTGTGCACGACGTGCCAGTCGTCCGCGTCGTCCAGCTCGGCGAGGAGCGGACCGGCCGCCGTGGGCGCACCCTGGGCCGCGACCACGGCCCGGACCCGCGTCTCGTACTCGGCGAGCACGCCGGGCGGCGCGTCGATCCACTCCATCTCCTCGACCAGGAGGCGACCGCCGACGGCGAGCTCGTGCGCCCACCGCCGGGCGACGGCCGCGGGTTCCGCGAGGTGCGCGAGCACGAGGCGGGCGAACAGCAGCTGGGGAGCCATCGTCGGCAGCGGCACGGTCGTCACGTCGTGGACGAGGAACTCCAGCGTCGGATGGCGCGTCGCCGCCTCGGTGACGAACGTCGGCGACTGGTCGAGCCCGACGGTGCGGCCGGCCCCCGAACGGGCGGCGACGAGCGCCGTGCTGTGCCCGGGTCCGCTGCCGAGGTCGACGGCGAGCGCCGGCGACGGCGTCGCCCACGCGTCGAGCAGGGTGACCGAGGACGCGGCCAGGACGTCGCTCAGGAGCTGCAGGCGGCGCGCGGCCCGTTCGTCGTCGCCGAAGGTGTACCGCGCACCGTCTGACGCCTCGCCTCGACCCACCGTCACCTCCCCGACGCGACCGGACGGTACGGGGTCCCCTCCCGGCCGGCCTCGCATTTCCGCCCCATCGCGACGCCCGCCCTCTACGATCGTTCACGATATGAACCGTTCCCTCACGGAACCGACGGCGGCGCGGGGTGCGCACGCGCGGGCATCGGCCGTCGACCGGTTCGAGGCCGCGGCGCGGCGCTGTCAGTCGGCCCTCGGTCGCCCGGAGGACCCCGACCTGACGCGCGACGAGCTCGCGCTCCTCCGCCGCGTCGCAGCCGGCCCCGGTGCCGTCGCGCTCACGGCCCTCGGGAGCGCGCTCGGCTGGGCCAAGAGCACGACGTCCGTCGCGGCGAAGGACCTCGAGCAGCGTGGCTACCTCCGTCGCGAGCGGCGCGTCGACGACGAGCGGCGCCTCGCGATCTCGCTCACACCGCGGGGACAAGCACGCGTCGACGGCGACCGGCTCTACGAGTCGGCGCGCCTCGCCGAGGCACTGCGCGCGCTCCCCTCGCTCAGCCGCGCCCGGCTCCTCGACGCGCTCGAAGCGCTCGCCGCGGCCGCGGAACGGCTTCCCGACCCCGGCCGGTAACTTGTCGCGCGTGTCGCAGTACGCGTCGTCGCTGTCGTGTCACCCGGTGCCGGCCCACGCGGTCGGTGAGACCGCCGGCGAGATCATGGAGCAGCTCGGCGGCGAGGACCCTCACCTCGTCGTGTGCTTCGCGTCGTCGCACTTCGTCGGGGCGCTCGACGACGCGACCAACGCGCTGCGCAACCTCCTCGAGCCGACGGTCCTCATCGGCGCCACGGCCGGGGGGATCATCGGAGGGCCACGCGAGGTCGAGAGCGGTCCCGCGTTCTCGGTGTTCGCCGCGAGGCTGCCCGAGGCGGTCCTGACGCCGGTCGTGCTCCAGCTCGAGGAGACACCCGACGGGGCCGCAGTGACCGGCTGGCCGCACGAGCTCGGGGAGCCGAGCACGCTCCTGCTCCTCGCCGACCCGTTCACGTTCCCATCCGACGCGTTCCTCCGCCGGCTGAACGCGGAGCGTCCCGGGCTGGCGGTGATCGGCGGGCTCGCCTCGGCGGCCAACCATCCCGGCGGCAACCGCCTCGCGCTCAACGACACGATCCGCCGCGACGGCGCGGTCGGCGTGTTCCTCGACGGCGTCCAGGTCGAGACCGTCGTGTCGCAGGGCTGCCGGCCGATCGGCCAGCCCTTCACCGTGACACGCGCCGACCGGAACCTCGTCGTCGAGCTCGGCGGCCAGCCCGCGCTGCGTCGCCTCGAGGAGCTCGCGGCGGGCGCCACCGAGGCCGACCGGGAGCTCCTCCGCCGCGGCCTGCAGGTCGGGCTCGTCGTCGACGAGCACAAGGCCGAGTTCGGGCGCGGCGACTTCCTGGTGCGCAGCGTCCTCGGCGCTGACCCCGACGTCGGCTCGATCGCCGTCGGCGACCAGATCGAGGTCGGCCAGACCCTGCAGTTCCAGGTGCGCGACGGCGCGGCCGCCGACGAGGACCTGCGCGCGCTCCTCGGGAGCCACGCCGCGAGCGGCGCGCTCCTCTTCACCTGCAACGGGCGCGGCCAGCACCTCTTCGGCGTCCCCAACCACGATTCCGGCGTGGTCGCCGAGCTCCTCGGATCGGTGCCCGCGGCCGGCGCCTTCTGCGCCGGCGAGCTCGGACCCGTCGGCGGCCAGAACTTCCTCCACGGCTTCACCGCCAGCGTCGCCCTGTTCTCCTGAGCGGCGCCGGGCGTCGGACCGCTAGCGCGGGAGGGGCCCGCCCGCGAGCACGACGACCATCCCGACCACGCCGGCGCCGAGCAGCGTCACGACGATGCCCCGGCGCGCGACGAGCAGCACCACGGCCGCGCCGGCGAGGACGCCGAACTGCCACGCCTCGCTCAGCGCGAGCGCGAGCGGCACGGCCGAGCCGATGATCGCCCCGATCGCGCAGGGGCCGGCGCCGGCCAGGAACGACCGGGCGCGCGTGTCGGCGCGCAGCCAGGCGAGTCGAGACCCTCCGACCAGGACGAAGAAGAAGGAAGGCACGAATGCCACGGCCGCCGCGAGCAGGCCACCGCCGACGCCGGCGGCCGCGTAGCCGACGACGGCCACGGTCAGCACGACCGGTCCTGGCGTCACCTGGCCGAGCGCGACCGCGTTCAGGAACTGCGCGCCCGTCATCCAGTGGTAGTGGTGCACGGCGTCCGCCTGCATGAGCGGCACGATCACAAACCCGCCACCGAACGACAGCGCGCCGACCTTGAACGCGACCCACGCCAGCGACGCGAGGCTGCCCGTCGCCGCGAGCGTCGCGACGAGGACGGGCAGCGGGGCGAACGACGGCGTCGAGCCGCGACTCACGCCGGCGAGCAGCACCTCAAGCGCGCCGCAGCCGAGGAGGACGAGGACGAGCCACGGGCCGAGCGTCGCGGCCGCGACGCCCCCGGCGACGAGGTAGGCGAGCCAGCGGACCCGGCTGGCGGCACGGGCGCGCCGCCAGCTCGCCGGGATGAGGGAGGTGCCGGCCCGCGCCGCGACGGCGGCGACCGCCGCGCCCGCGCCCGCGCCGAGGCCGACCACCCAGCGGGGCGGGGACCCGGCGAGGAAGAGGGCGGCGAGCGCCAGGATGAGGACGAGCCCGGGGAGGATGAACGCCGCGCCGCCGACGAGAGCCCCTGCGCGGCGGCGAAGCCGCCAGGCGCAGTAGATGGCCAGCTGGGTGGACGCCGGGCCGGGGAGGAGGTTGCACGCGGCGACGGCGTCCTCGAACTCCTCGGGGCTCAGCCAGCCGCGCTGGTCCACGCAGAGGCGGCGAAGGAGCGCGATGTGGGCCGGGGGGCCACCGAAGCCCGTCACCCCGATGCGGCCCCATTCGGCGGCGACCACCCGCAGCGACGGGGCCGCGGTGGGGCCGTCGCCGCTACCGCGGGCCAACGCTCCCCTGTCCTTGACGCGCGCGGCGTTCGATGTCGAGATCATGGACGATCCGCGCGCGGCGTTTCGGCCATTCGCGCCGACGCGCCATCATGGGGGCCCGAGCGACCGGGACGGGCCGATCGCCGGGAGGCTCGGTACCCGGCAGTCGAGGAGGCGGCGGTGAGCGACCTGGACCAGCGGGGGATCAACATCATCCGCGGGCTGGCGATGGATGCGGTGCAGCGCGCCAACTCGGGTCACCCCGGCACCCCGATGGCGCTCGCGCCGCTCGCGCACGTCCTCTTCACCCGCGTGATGCGCTACGACGCTGCCGACCCGGACTGGTTCGACCGGGACCGCTTCGTGCTGTCCAACGGGCACGCGTCGATGCTCCTCTACTCGATGCTCTACCTCACCGGGTTCGGGCTCGACCTCGACGACCTGCGCGCCTTCCGACAGTGGGGCTCCCGCACGCCCGGCCACCCCGAGTACCGCCACGCCCCCGGCATCGAGGTGACAACCGGGCCGCTCGGGCAGGGCTTCGCGAACAGCGTCGGGATGGCGCTCGCCGAAGCGAACCTTCGGGAGCGCTACGGCCCCGAGGTGTGCGACCACCACACGTTCGTGATCGCGGGCGACGGCTGCTTCGAGGAGGGCGTGAGCCACGAGGCGGCGTCCCTCGCCGGGCATCTCGGTCTCGGGCGACTCCTCTGCGTCTACGACGACAACCACATCACGATCGACGGCCCCACCGAGCTGGCCTACAGCGACGACGTCGGCCGGCGCTTCGAGGCCTACGGCTGGCAGGTCGTGCACCTCGGCGAGGTCGCGAACGATCTCGACGCGATCGAGGGCGGCCTCCGCGACGGGATGCGGGACCCCGAGCGCCCCACGGTCGTGATCCTGCGCAGCCACATCGGCTGGCCGTCCCCGAAGTACACGGACACGGCGTTCGCGCACGGCAACGCGCTCGGCGAGGACGAGGTCCGCGCCGTGAAGGTGATCCTGGATCTCCCGCCGGACGAGACGTTCTTCGTCCCCGACGACGTGCTCGCCCAGTACCGCGAGGCGGGCCGACGCGGTGAGGCCGAGCACCGAGCGTGGGACGAGCGCCACGCCCGGCTGCGGACGGCCGAGCCCCAGATGGCCGACGAGTTCGACGCGTGCCTGGCCCAGCGGGGCCTGCCCGGCTGGGAGGCGAAGCTGCCGACCTTCCAGGCGGGTGAGTCGATCGCGACGCGCGCTGCGAGCAAGAAGGTGCTCGACGCCATCCTCGATGTGGTGCCCGGCATCGTCACCGGCGGGGCCGACCTGTCGGGCAACACCGGCACCGAGCTGGACAACACGCCGGTGATCGCCACCCATCAGTTCAAGGGCCGCCAGGCGCGTTTCGGGATCCGAGAGTTCGGGATGGGCGGCGTGCTGAACGGCATGGCCGTCTCCGCGCTGCTCCCCGCGGGCGGGACGTTCTTCGTGTTCTCCGACTACATGCGGGGCGCGGCGCGCCTCGCGGCGCTGTCCAACTACAGGACCGCGTTCGTCTGGACGCACGACTCGGTCGGGCTCGGCGAGGACGGCCCGACGCACCAGCCGATCGAGCAGCTCGCCTCGTTCCGCGCGATGCCGAACATGCGGGTCATCCGCCCGGCCGACGCGAACGAGGTGGCGCAGGCCTGGCGGATCCACGTGGACAGCGACGGCGGCCCGACCGCGCTGATCCTCACCCGTCAGAAGATCCCGGTCCTCGAGGGCACGGCCGAGCGGGCACCCGAGGGCGTCGCGCGCGGCGCGTACACGCTCGTCGACGAGGGCGCGGCGCGCCCCGATCTCGTCCTGGTCGGCACCGGGTCCGAGGTCGCCGTGTGCCTCGCCGCCCGCGACGACCTCGTGAAGGCGGGCCGCGCGGTGCGCGTCGTGTCGATGCCGTCCTGGGAGCTCTTCGACGACCAGCCGGCGAGCTACCGGGCGCAGATCCTCCCACCGGACGTGCCGAAGCTCGCCGTCGAGGCGGCGGTGTCGTTCGGCTGGGACCGCTGGGTGGACGACGTGGTGGCCATCGACCGGTTCGGTGCGTCGGCGCCGGGCCCGGTGGTGCTGGACAAGCTCGGGATCAACCCCGGGCATGTGGTCGAGCGGGCCAACGCCCTGCTCGCGAGCCCGGGAGGCACGGGATGACGAGCGCGATCGCGCGGCTCCACGACTTCGGTCAGAGCCCCTGGTACGACAACCTCACCCGCCCGCTCATCACCGAGGGTGGCTTGCAACGTCTCGTGGACGAGGACGGCATCCGGGGTGTCACGTCGAACCCGACCATCTTCGAGAAGGCGATGGGCACCGGGAACGCGTACGACGCCGAGCTGGTGCAGTGCGCGAAGGACGGGTTGACGATCGAGGAGTCGTACTGGCGCCTCGTCGCCGACGACGTCGGCCACGCGGCCGACATCCTCAAGCCCGTGTACGACCAGACGGGCGGCGCCGACGGGTACGTGTCGATCGAGGTGTCGCCCGACCTCGCCCGCGACACGAAGGGGACCCTGGCCCAGGCCGCGGAACTCTTCAAGACGGTGGGTCGCAAGAACATCTTCATCAAGATCCCCGCGACCGAGGAGGGGATCCCCGCCATCGAGGCGAACCTGGCCGCGGGCATCAACACGAACATCACGCTGATCTTCGCCCTGGACCGGTACCGCCAGGTGATCGAGGCGTTCCTCTCGGGGATCGAGCGCTTCACCGCGGGCGGCGGCGACGCGTCGACCGTGGCGTCGGTGGCGTCGTTCTTCGTGAGCCGCGTCGACACCGAGACCGACCGGCGCCTCCCCGAGGGGCATGGCCTCCGCGGGAAGGCCGGTGTGGCGAACGCCAAGCTCGCCTACGAGCTCTTCCAGCAGCGCTTCGCCGAGGACCGCTGGCGGGAGCTCGCCGCGAAGGGCGCCCGCGTGCAGCGGCCGCTGTGGGCGTCGACGTCGACGAAGAACCCGGCCTACTCCCCCACCCTCTACGTCGACGAGCTCATCGGGCGCGACACGGTGAACACGCTGGCGCAGGCGTCGATCGACGCGCTTCACCACGGTGACGGGAACCTGCGGGCCGACACGATCACCGAGGACGTCGACGGCGCCCGGACGGCCATCGCCGGTCTCGCTGGGGCCGGCGTCGACTTCAGCGACGTGACCGACACGCTCGAGCGCGAGGGCGTCGCGTCCTTCTCGACGAGCATCCACGACTGCTTCAACACGCTCGAGAAGAAGCGCGCCGAGCTCACCTGACCGACGCCACCGACCCGATGTCGCGGGGGCCGAGGACGAACTGCAGCTCGGTCACCCACGTGTCGGGCGGGCCGTCACACTCGAGGTAGATCTCGCGGCTGTAGCCCTCGATGCGCTCACCCGTCTCCTCGGTCCAGCGCAGCAGCGCCTCGTAGCCGGCGACGCAGTCGTCCATCGAGCCGCGGTGCACGGTCGTCGCCGCACGCTCGGCCGCGGGCAGCGTGCGCTCCTCCACGTCCGCGGGCACGTCCCCGGCGTCGATCGGCAGCCCGGCGATGACGCCGATCGGGAGCGCGTCGTCGTGGCTGTCCTCGTACCAGGCGACGCTCGGTCCGGCGACGGCGATGCCGTGCTCGGCGAGCTGCGCGGCGAGCTCGCCGTAGAGCGGCGGGAAGATCTCGCTCAGGGTGTGGTCGAACGCGCGTGCGCGTGCCATGCGGACGGCGCAGCGTTGCGCCACCAGGGGCTTCACGATGATGTCGTAGTCGGGCATGGTGTCCTCCTCCTCGATGCGGCGCAGTCGCGATTCGACGCGCGCCAGCCGTACGGCTTCTTCCTCGATGTGGTCCTGGGCCTCGAGGCGACGGACGCGCAGCATGCCGCGCAGCTCGTCGGCTGAGACCTCCTCGGCGAGCACCGGGCCGATGTCGCCGAGCGCGAAGCCGAGGTCGCGGAGGGCGAGGATCCGGTTCAGCCGGGCGAGCTGCTCGGCCTCGTACCAGCGATACCCCGTGTCCGGGTCGACGTGCGCCGGGGCGAGCAGGCCAAGCTCGTCGTAGTGGTGGAGGGTGCGCACCGAGACACCGCCGAGGCGGGCGAAGGCGCCGATGCCGAACACGTCACCTGTTCTAGAGCCTCACGCCGCGTCAGGGTCAAGACCCGGGGGTCCGGGTGACGCGGCGGCGAGGCGGCGCACGGCGCGCAGATGGGCGACGAAGTCCTCGGGGCGGGCGTGGGCGTTGGCGCCGCTCGTGTTGGGCATGACGTAGGCCGGCACGCCGGCGAATGGCTGGGGCTGGCGCCCGGCGCGGGCCGTCCTCGACACGGCGGCGCGCCAGCCGGTCAGCCCAACAAAGCACACGACGTGGGGCCGCAGCCACGCGACGAGCCGCTCGACGCGGGCGACGCCCTCGCGGTACTCGTCGACCCGCAGCGCCGCCGCGCTCGTCGTGGCCCGCTTCACGAGGTCGGTCATGCCGACGCGGTCGGCGAGGAGCGCGTGGCGCGGGTCCCGGTCACGGCTCACGAGCCCGGCGGCCCGCGCGGCTGGCCAGAAGCGGTTGCCGGGACGGGCGAACCCGACCCCGACGTCGGCGGCGTACTCGCTCGGGTTCAGCCCGACGAGCAGCACGGCGAGGTCCGGGCCGACGCGGTCGGCGAGGGTCCGCGCCCGGGTGGCGCGGACCTGGAGCCACTCGCCGCCGGTCGGCTCCTCGACGACTTCGTCGACGGTGAAGCCGGCGCCGACGAGCAGGTCGGTGAGCGCGTCGGCCCGCCAGCCGACGAAGAACCGGCCAGGGAAGTCGTCGCCGGGGAGCAGCCCCTCCTCGTCGCCGTGTCGCATCGTGAGGTGCACCGGCGCGCCGACAGCGAGCGCGTCGTGGAGCTCGGCCAGCGCCCACGGCAGCCAGGCGCGTGCGACGTGGAGATAGCTGGCGCGCGCCCACCCGCCGGCGATCGCGCCTCGCCGGAACGGCAGCGCCATGAGGTCGGCCTGCACCGGCCACGCGTGGGGGCTGGCGTCGCGTGCGAGGTCCACCATCGCGAACGCCGCATCGAGCGCGACGACGGGCCGGCCGAGATGCGGGAGGTGCAGGCCGGGGCCGCAGCCCAAGTCGACGCGCACGCTGCCCGGCGGCACCGCGTCGGCCAGCGCTCGGGCGCGTGCGACGAAGCGCGCCGGTCGGCGGTCCCGCCACTCCGACGCACGTGCCTCGTACACCACGACGGTGTCCCGGTCCACGGGCCGTATCATCGCCGACGTGACCAGCGACGCCGGACAAGACGTCGCGAGCTCCATCGTCGTGTTCGGGGCGACCGGCGACCTCGCGCACCGCAAGCTCTACCCGGCGCTGGCGTCGCTGGCGCGTGCCCGACAGCTGCCACCCCATCTGTCGGTCATCGGGGTCTCGCGCACCCACATGGACGACGCCGAGTTCGAGCGGGCCGCGTACGCGTCCGTCGAGAAGGCCGAGGACGGGTCGGCGGGTGGCGGGGTGCAGGCCCTCCAGGATGCCGGCGTGCGCTTCGGCTACCTGCGCGGCAGCGCCGAGACGGCCGACACCTTCTCGCAGCTGCGCGATCGCCTGGCCGGCGCGGCGGGCGGGGCCATCGGGAACTGCGTCTTCTATCTCTCGGTCGCGCCGCAGCTCTTCGGGCCGATCGCCGCCGGCCTCGCCGCCGTGGGCCTCGCGGCCGAGACGGACGGCTACCGGCGCTTCGTCGTCGAGAAGCCGTTCGGCCGTGACCTCGAGAGCGCCGAAGCGCTCGACGCCGAGCTGCACCAGTTCTTCGACGAGCACCAGATCTTCCGCATCGACCACTACCTCGCGAAGGAGACGGTGCAGAACATCCTGGCGCTGCGCTTCACGAACACGATCTTCGAGCCCCTCTGGAACCGGCGCTACGTCGACCATGTCGAGATCACCGTCGCTGAATTGCTTGGGGTCGAGCACCGCGGCGCCTTCTACGAGCAGGCCGGCGCGCTGCGCGACATCGTCCAGAACCACGTCATGCAGGTCCTCGCCCTCACGGCGATGGAGGCGCCGGCGTCCTTCGACGGCAACGCCATCCGGGACGAGAAGGTGAAGCTGCTGCGCTCGGTGCGGATCTTCGAGCCCGACCAGCTGCAGCGCCACGTCGTGCGCGCCCAGTACCTCGCCGGCGAGATCGACGGAGTGCCCGTCGTCGGCTACCGGGAGGAGGACGGCGTCGACGCCCACAGCAGCGTCGAGACGTACCTCGCGCTGCGCCTCGACATCGACAACTGGCGCTGGGCCGGGGTCCCGTTCTTCGTGCGCACCGGGAAGCGGCTCACGCGGCGGGTCACGGAGGTCTCGCTCTGCTACAAGCCGGTGCCGTACCTGCCGCTGCCGGCGACCGCGAAGGACTCGATCGAGCCGAACGCGCTCATCCTGCGGATCCAGCCCGACGCGGGGATCGAGGTGTCGCTCGCCGCGAAGGTCCCAGGCCAGGTGTTCAAGGTGCGCACCGTGTCTCTCGACTTCTCGTACGCGCGCACGTTCGAGGAGATGGCGCCCGAGGCGTACGAGCGAGTCATCCACGACGCGCTCGTCGGGGACGCGACGCTCTTCATCCGCAGCGATGAGGTGCAGCAGTCCTGGCGAATCGTGCAGCCGCTCATCGACGGGTTCGACCGCGTCGCGGTGCCGCTCGCGCACTACCCGGCCGGGTCGTGGGGACCGCCCGAGGCCGAGGCCCTGCTCGGTGAGGCCGGCGACCGCTGGCGCGTGCCGTGACGCTGCCGGGCGAGGAGCGCCGGGTTCGGCACGTCCCCGCGGCGTTCGCCGAGCTGGTGGCCACCGAGTCGCCCCGGTCGATCGCGCTGTCCGGTGGTGACACGGCGCGGGCGTGCTACGAGCTGCTCGCGACGGCGCCGGTGGACTGGTCGGCGATCGACGTGTTCTGGGGTGACGAGCGCTGGGTGGACGTCCAGGATCCGAACTCGAACGAGGGGATGGCCCGGCTCGCGTTCCTCGACGAGGTCGAGCCGCGCGCCATCCACTCGATGCGCCACGCCGGCGCGAGCCTCGAGGCAGCCGCCGACGCGTACGACGCGCTCGTGCGGGCCGCGCCGCCGATCGGGCTGGTCCATCTCGGGCTCGGGCCCGACGGGCACACCGCGTCGCTGTTCCCCGGTGCGCCCCAGCTCGACGAGCGGGAGCGCCTCGTCGTGCCGGCGGGCGACGACCAGCACCCGCTCCCCCGTCTCACCTTCACGTACCCGGCGCTCGCCCGCGCCGAGCTGGTCGTGTTCACGGTCGACGGCGCCGCGAAGCGTGAGGCGCTCGCCCGGGTCCGAGGAGGCGACCACGACCTGCCGGCGACCCGCGTGCGCGCCACCCGGGTCGTGTGGCTCGTGGACGAGGCCGCGGCCGGCGACCCCTAGCATGCGATCATGCTGAGCCGCCGGGAGGCCCTGGCCGTGGCCGCCGTGCCCCTCCCCGAGCTGCTGGAGGCGGCGTCGACCGCCCGCGACGCGGTGCGCCCCACGCGCGTGACGTTCTCGCCCAAGGTGTTCATCGCGTTGACGATGCTGTGCCGCGACCATTGCGGGTACTGCACGTTCGCCAAGCCGCCGGCACGGGTCGCCGCGCCGTACCTCGAGCTCGACGAGGTGCTGGCGATCGCGCGCCCCGGCGCCGCCGCGGGCTGCCACGAGGCCCTCTTCACGCTCGGCGAGGCCCCCGAGGCGCGCTACCCGGACGCCGCCGCGTGGCTCGCGGCCCACGGCTACGCGTCGACGGTCGAGTACCTCGCGGCCGCCGCCGAGACCGTGCTCTCAGAGACCGGCCTGCTGCCGCACGCCAACGCCGGCGCGCTCGACCGGGCGGGCCTCGACGCGCTCCGGCCCGTGAGCCCCTCCCAGGGGATGATGATCGAGACCCTCGCGGCGCGCCTCGCGGCACCGGGCGGCCCGCACCACCGCGCGCCCGACAAGACGCCGGCGCGCCGCCTCGCCACCCTCGACGCGGCCGGCGCGGCGCACATCCCGTTCACGACGGGGATCCTCGTCGGCATCGGCGAGACGTTCGAGGAGCGCGTCGACGCCCTGCTCGCCATCCGCGAGTCGCACGAGCGTCACGGCCACGTGCAAGAGGTCATCGTCCAGAACTTCCTCGCCAAGCCGGGCACGGCGATGCACGCCCACCCGTCCTGTGACCGGGACGACTACCTCCGCACGATCGCCGTCGCCCGCCTGCTCCTCCCGCCCGCGATCCACCTCCAGGCGCCGCCGAACCTGAGCGACGACCTCGGGCTGCTCCTCGCGGCGGGGATCGACGACTGGGGCGGCGTGTCGCCGCTCACACCCGACCACGTGAACCCGGAACGGCCCTGGCCCGAGCTCGAGCGGCTCCGGCACGCGACCGAGACGGCGGGCCGGACGCTCGCGCCGCGGCTCACCGTCTACCCGGAGTACGTCCGCGACGGCGAGCGCTGGCTCGACGAGCACGTCCGACCCGCGGTGCGCCACGCGTCCGACGCCGAGGGCCTCGCCCGGGACGACGGCTGGTCCGCCGGCGGCTCGGCCGCGCCCCCGAGCTGCTCGTCGCGCTCCCCCGTGCCGCGCCCCGCGGCCCGGTGACCGAGGTCCTCGACGGCGTCCTTGCCGGCGAGGAGCCGGGCGTCCCCGAGCTCGTGACGCTCCTCGAGGCACGCGGCCCGGAGGTGTCCGACGTCGCCACCGTCGCGGACACGCTGCGCCGCGAGGCCGTCGGCGACACGGTGACGTTCGTCCGCAACCGCAACATCAACTACACGAACGTGTGCACGTTCCGGTGCCGGTTCTGTGCCTTCTCGAAGGGCCCGCTGTCACTGAACCTCCGCGGCGACCCGTACCTGCTGGATGTGCCCGAGATCCAGCGCCGCGTCGTCGAGGCCGTCGACCACGGCGCGACCGAGGTCTGCCTCCAGGGCGGGATCCACCCGGACTACGACGGCGACCACTACCTGACGGTGACGCGGGCGGTGAAGGAGGTGGCGCCGGACATCCACGTCCACGCTTTCACCGCGCTCGAGGTGACCGAGGGCGCCCGCCGCCTCGGGGTGCCGTTGGACGGCTACCTGCGCGAGCTGCAGGACGCCGGGCTCTCGACGCTGCCCGGCACCGCGGCCGAGATCCTCGACGACGAGGTGCGGGCGGTCATCTGCCCCGACAAGGTGAACACCGAGGAGTGGCTCGAGGCCCACCGCGCCGCGCACGGCGTCGGGTTGCGCTCGAACATCACGATCATGTTCGGCCACGTCGAGTCGCCGGTCCACGTGGCGCGCCACCTGGTGCGCACCCGGGCCCTGCAGCGCGAGACGGGCGGGTTCACCGAGTTCGTGCCGCTGCCGTTCGTGCACATGGCCACCCCGATCTACCTGCAGGGCCGGGCCCGCCGCGGCCCCACGTTCCGGGAGGTGCTGCTCGTGCACGCCGTGGGCCGCATCGCGTACCGCGGCGCCCTCGACAACGTGCAGGCCTCCTGGGTGAAGGTCGGGGTCCGCGGCGCCCGCCAGCTGCTGCGGGCCGGCTGCAACGACCTGGGCGGCACCCTCATGGACGAGAACATCTCCCGGGCCGCGGGGGCGTCGCACGGCCAGGAGCTCGACGATGACGGCTTCCGCTCGATCGTCGAGCCGCTCGGTCGCCCGCTCGCGCAGCGCACCACTCTTTACGGGCGGACCCAGACCGTCGGGCGGCCGCTGCGGCCGCCGGTCGACGAGCAGGTGCCGGTCACGCTGGGGGTGCGCGCCGCGCCGTGACCGACCCGGTCTCCAGCACGAGCCTCGACGTCGTCGCCGTCGGCCACGCGCTCGTCGACGTGTTCAGCGCGACGAGTGACGACTTCATCGACGCGCAGGGCCTCGCCAAGGGCGGCATGGCGCTCATCGACGCGGCCCGCGCCACCGACCTCTACGCCCAGATGGGCCCCGGCACCGAGGTGTCCGGTGGGTCGGCGGCGAACACGGCCGTGGGGGTCGCGTCCTTCGGTGGGCGGAGCGCGTTCATCGGGCGGGTGCGCGACGACGAGCTGGGGCGTGTGTTCGCCCACGACATCCGCGCCGCGGGCCTGCACTTCGAGAACGCCCCCGCAGTCGACGGGGCAGCGACCGGCCGGTGCCTCATCCTCGTGAGCCCCGACGCCGAGCGGACGATGAACACGTTCCTCGGCGCGGCTGCCCAGCTGCACCCCGACGACGTGTCCCCGGACCTCGTGCGCGCCGCCGCCGTGACCTACCTCGAGGGATACCTCTTCGACGAGCCGGACGCGATGGCTGCCTTCCGATTCGCGGCCCAGACCGCCCACGAGGCCGGGCGGCGCGTCGCGCTGAGCCTGTCCGACACGTTCTGCGTCGAGCGACACCGGCCCGAGTTCCTCGCGCTCGTCGAGCACGACGTCGACATCCTCTTCGCGAACGACGCCGAGGCGTGCGCGCTCTACGAGACGTCGGCCCTCGCCGACGCGCTCGAGCTGGTCGCGCGTCACTGCGACATCGCGGCGGTCACGAAGTCCGCGGCCGGGTCGGTGGTCGTGGGGCGCGAGCAGACCGTCGAGGTCCCGGCGGTCCCCGTCGACCGGGTGGTGGACACGACGGGGGCGGGCGACCTGTTCGCCGCCGGCTTCCTCGTCGGGCTCACCCACGGGGAGAGGCTGGGGCGATGCGCAGAGCTCGGCGCGCTCGCCGCGGCGGAGGTCATCTCGCACTACGGCGCGCGTCCCGAGCGGCGCCTCGCGGACCTCGCGGCGTCGCCCCCGCGGTGAAGCTCCCCCGCTATCGCACCGGGGACCCCGCCCTGGACGAGGCGGTAGCCGACCTGGCGTCCCGAGTCACCGAGCGGGACGCCGACCTGATCTTCGAGCTCGTCACCTCGGCGCTGCGCCTGGCCCGCGACCATGCCGACCGGGGCGACGTGAAGATGGCCAACGCGGCGCTGAAGGAGATGCGGTACTCGTTCCACGTCTTCGAGCCGTACCGGAGCCAGCGCAAGGTGGCGATCTTCGGCTCGGCACGCACCCAGCCCGACGACCCGCTCTACGACCAGGCCCGCCGCTTCGCCCGCGCGATCGCGGCGTCGGACTGGATGGTGATCACCGGGGCGGGCCCGGGGATCATGGAGGCCGGCATCGAAGGCGCCGGCGCGGACCGGGCCTTCGGCGTCAGCATCCGGCTGCCGTTCGAGGCCGCGGCGAGCCAGTTCGCCGACGACCCGAAGCTCATCAACTTCCGCTACTTCTTCACCCGCAAGGTCACGTTCGTGAAGGAGGCGGACGCGTTCGTGCTCCTCCCGGGCGGCTTCGGGACCCTCGACGAAGCGTTCGAGCTGCTGACGCTCGTGCAGACCGGCAAGGCCCAGTCCGGGCCGATCGTGCTGCTCGACACGCCCGGCGGGACCTACTGGTCCGGCTGGCTGGACTTCGTGCGCCGCGAGCTCGCCGACAACGACTACGTCTCCCCACCGGACCTCGAGCTGCTCACCGTCACCGACGACGTCGACGCCGCGGTCCGCGAGGTCACCGGGTTCTTCAGCAACTATCGGTCGCAGCGCTTCGTCGACGGGCGCCTCATGCTGCGCCTCCGCGCCGCTCCCGACGACGAGACCCTCGCCGCGCTGAGCGAGGAGTTCGCTGACATCACCCGCCGCGGCCAGCTCGAGCGGGTGGACGCCTCCCCGGCGGAGGTCGAGGACGACGACGCGCTCGACGACGAGCGCATCGCGTTCTGGTTCGACAAGCGCGGGTGGGCGCGCCTGCGCGCCCTGATCAACCGGCTGAACGCCGCGGCGCCGCCGGCCGGTTAGGGCGCCCCGCCGCCGCTCGGCTCCTGCTCGGTGGGGAGCGGCGGCATCGGCGCGTACGAGTTCTCGAGCGCGAGGTCCTCGAGCGCGTCCTCGTGCTCCTCGTCCTCGAGCTCCTCGACGTGGCGGACGACCGGAGCGTCGTCGGGTTGGTCGGTCCAGCCGAGGTCCTCGGTCTCGTGGCCGGCCATCCCGAGCGACCCCGAGAAGTCGACGTCGGGGTCGTGGTGCTCGGCGTCCTTCGGCTGCTCGCTCATCGGGCTGCTCCCGCGGGGATCCCGACCAGTATGTCCCCCGGTGTCCGGTCCTCAGGACGGCCTCGGGCGCTTAGGCGCCGTCGTCGAGACCCGCCCCGAGGACGCGCCGGGCCCGCTCGACGGCGCGGCGGGCCTGCTCGAGGCGGCGCTCCGCGCCCCGTGCCGACTCGTCGCCGTCGGCGACGGCGCGCAACCGGTCGTACGCCGCGTCGCGGAGCCGCTCCTCGGCGGCCGCCAGGCTCTCGATGACGTCCGCGAGGTCCGCGAAGTCGTCGTCCGCCATCGTCACCCCGCCATCTCGACGGTCGACGGCGTGAGCGTGCGGTGGAGGGTCAGGCCGCCCTCGACGTGAGCCGCGGCTCGACTCACGACGCCTCCCGCTGCAGTGCAGGGTCAGGGATCGGCAGCCGGCCCGGTGAGAGCTTGCCCGGAGGGTCGAACGCTGCTTTCACTCGCGTCGTCACCTCGGCGTTGGGCAGCGTGACGCCGAAGCCGTCGAGCCCTGGGGCGCCCGCCTCGCGCAGGAGCCACCCGCCGCACGAGGTGGCGACCGCGCGCGCGGCGCGCAGCCCGGCGTCCGATCCCGCCGCGACGTGCACGGTGCCGATCCCCCACTCCGCGAGCCACGTGACCCCGTCGAGCCCGCCGAGCGCGACGCCGACGTCGTGGACCCGGCCCGGCGCGACCGACACCCGACCGCGGTGCGGCGCGTCCGGCCACTCGGGTGGGGCGCCGGCCTCGAGCCCCGCGGCGCGCGCCTGGGCGGCGACGTCGTCGGGATCGCCCTCGAGCAGCACCCAGGTGCCCGCGTCGCCCCGCCACACGATCGTCGACGGCGCGACGACGCGCGACCGCACGACCGCGGGATCGTCGCCGGTCTGCCACCACGCCGCCATCTGCGGCGTCGGCTGGGATCGCAGGATCACCCGGGTCAGCACGCCGAGCGTCCCGAACGAGCCGACGAGGAGCCGCGGCAGGTCGAAGCCCGTGACGTTCTTCACGGTCGGTCCCCCGCCTCGCACCAGCCGCGCGTCGCCGGTGACGAACCGCACCTCGAGCACTCGGTCGCGCAGCGGCCCGTAGCGGAGGCGGCGGTGACCCGACAGTCCGACGGCGAGGACACCGCCGAGCGTCGCCCGGTCGTCGCGCGGGTCGAGGACGCACTGCTGGCCGTGGGCGCCCAGCGCCGCCGCGAGGTCGGCGACCGTCGTGCCCGCGTAGGCGGTGACGGTCAGGTCGGCTGGGTCGTAGGCGACGATCCCGGCGGGCGCGCCGACCGGTGTCCCGCTCGGCACCGGGCCGCCGACCTCGGCGTGGGTGCCACCGCCGATCGGGACGACGGTGTCGGCCGCCGCGACGGCGGCGCGGACCGCCTCCTCCGCGCTCAGATCCATGCGCCGGCCGGAACGCGGGTGAGCTCGCCGCAGCGGCTGCCTCGGGGGAGCACCTTGTCGGGGTTGGCGCGCCCCGACGGGTCGAACGCGTCCCGCAGCCGGGCCTGCGCGTCGAGGTCGTCGGGCCCGAACACGAGCGGCATGGCGTCGCGCTTCTCCAGCCCGATGCCGTGCTCCCCGGAGAGCACCCCGCCGGCGGCGACGCACGCGGCGAGGATCGCGTCGCCGGCGTCGCTGACTCGCCGCCAGATCCCCGGCTCGCGGGCGTCGAAGACGATGAGCGGGTGCAGGTTGCCGTCGCCGGCGTGGAACACGTTCATCATGGTGAGCCGCTGCTCCTCGGCGACCGCGTAGACGGTCTCGAGGACGTCGACGAGGCGGGTGCGCGGGACCACCGCGTCGTGGAGGTAGTAGTCGGGGGCGATCCGGGCGATCGCGCCGAATGCCGACTTGCGGCCCTTCCAGAGCAGGGCGCGCTCCGCATCGTCGGCCGCGACGCGCACCGTCCGGGCGCCGTGCTCGAGGCCGACGGCCCGGATCACCTCGACCTGGGCGGCGACGCCGGCCTCGAGGCCGTCGACCTCGACGAGGAGCACGGCGCCGGCGTCGCGGGGGTAGCCGGCGCCGACGAAGTCCTCGACGGCGCGCGTGATCTCGGCGTCCATCATCTCGAGCGCCGCGGGGACGATGCCCGCGGCGATGATGCCGCTCACGGTCGCCGCCGCGGCGTGCACCGTGGTGAAGTCGAGCAGCAGCGTCCGCACGACCGGCGGGTTGGGGGTCAGGCGCACCGCGACCCGGGTCGCGATGCCCATCGTCCCCTCGCTGCCGACGAAGCAGCCGCGGAGGTCATAGCCCGGCTGGTCGGGCTCGAGGCCGCCGAGCCGCGCCGTCGCGCCGTCGGCGAGCACGACGTCCACGGCGAGCACGTGCGCCGCGGTGACCCCGTAGGCCAGGCAGTGCGGCCCGCCGGCGTTCGTGGCCACGTTCCCGCCGATGGTGCAGGCCTGCTGGGACGACGGGTCCGGCGCGTAGTGGAGACCGAGGTGCGCGACGGCCCGGCTGAGGTCGAGGTTCAGCACGCCGGGCTCGACCCAGGCGACCCGGGCGTCGGCGTCGACGTCGAGGATCCGGTTGAGGTGGGTCGTGACGATCACGACGGGGCGCCCGACGGGCGTCGCGCCGCCGGCCAGCCCCGTGCCGCTGCCGCGGGCGACGAAGGGCCGGTCGTGGCGGGCGGTCACGGCGACCGCCGCGCCGACCTCCTCGGGCGTCGAGGGGAAGCAGACGGCGCCCGCCTCGCCGGTCGCGACGCCGGCGTCCCGCCCGTAGAGGGTGAGCTCCAGCGGCTCGGCCCGCACCCGTGCCGCACCGAGCGCCGAGCCGAGATCGGCCAGCAGCGCCGCGTCATCGTCGATCCCCGGAGCCTACCGACACGGTCGATACGCTCGACACACGATGCGTGGACCGAACCGCGAGTGGGTGAGCTTCGACGACCCGGACGAGGACGGGCGTCGCTGGCAGATCGACGTGACGTTCCTCCTCTCGTCGTGGCAGTGCATCTTCGGGTGTGGCTGCCAGGGCGTGCTGACCGAGCGGGCGCCCGAGATGATCCAGGGCTGCTGCTCGTACGGCGCGCACTTCTCGGACCGCAAGGACCGCGACCACGTGGTGCGCGTGGCGAAGGAACTCACCGACGACGAATGGGAGTACCGCCAGGCCGGCCGCAAGAAGGGCATCTACGCGAAGGCGGGGAAGGACGAGGACGGCAAGACCGAGTGGCGCACTCGCCTCGTCGACGACGCGTGCATCTTCTTGAACCGTCCCGGTTTTCCCGGGCGGCCCCGGCTGCGCGCTGCACCTCCACGCGCTGCGCACCGGCGTGCACCACAGCACGGTGAAGCCCGAGGTCTGCTGGCAGCTCCCGCTCCGGCGCGTCGACGAGGAGCAGGAGGACGGGACGGTCATCTCCACGCTCACCGAGTTCGCCCGCGAGGGCTGGGGCGAGGGCGGGGACGACTTCGCCTGGTGGTGCACCGAGGCCCCCGAGGCGTTCACCGGGAAGGAGCCCGTCTACCGCAGCCTCGGCGTGGAGCTGCGCACGATGCTCGGCTCGAAGCTGCACCGTCAGGTCGTCGAGTACCTCGACCAGCGGCGGCGGTCACGCCCTGCGGCGGTCGTGCACCCCGCCGAGGTGCGTCTCCTCGCGCGGGCGACGCTGAGCGAGCTGCCCTAGAGGTACAGGCCGGACTGGCCCTCGTCGCGCGTCGACGCGACGGCGTGCACGTCCCGTTCGCGCAGGATGAGGTACTCGTCGCCACGGATCTCGACCTCGAAGCCGGCGTCGGGCGCGAACAGGACGCGGTCGCCCTCCTCGACGTTGCGCACGGTCGGGCCGACGGCGATGACCTCCGCCCAGTAGAGGCGGCGGTCGGCGTTCGCGGTCGCCGGGATGACGATCCCCGCCCGCGACTTGCGCTCACCGGCCTCGGCCGACGGGTTGGTGAGCAGCCGGTCGGCGGTCATGCGGATGGAGTGCTTGGCGTCCGTGTCGGTGTCGTCCATGTTGCTGGCGAGGGTACCGCCGACCGCTTCGTAGGCCCGACAGGGCCTCGATTACGATGCCGCGAGCCGTCCCCTACCGGAGCGCCGTGTCCGACCTCGTCGCCAGCCGCCCCGTGACCGTCGCGGTGGCGTGGCCCAAGCAGGCTTGTCGGGCGGCGGGCCGCTACGTCGCGCTGACGAAGCCGCGCGTCGTGGAGCTGCTGCTCATCACGACCGTGCCCGCGATGATCCTCGCCGCGGCCGGGCTCCCCGACCTCGGGCTCATCGCCGCGGTGCTCGCCGGCGGGGCGCTCGCCGCGGGCGGTGCGAACACGATCAACTGCTGGATCGAGCGGGACCGAGACCAGCTCATGCGCCGCACCCGGCACCGGCCGCTGCCGTCCGGGACCGTCGACCCGGGCCGGGCGCTCGCCTTCGGGATCGTCCTCGAGGTCCTCGCGTTCGGGCTGCTCTGGGGGGTCGCCAACCTGCTGGCCGCGGCGCTGGCGCTCGCCGCCACCCTCTTCTACGTGTTCGTGTACACGATCTGGCTGAAGCCCCGGACGGTGCAGAACATCGTCATCGGCGGCGCGGCCGGGGCCGTCCCTGTCCTCGTCGGGTGGGCGGCCGTCACCGGCACCATCGCGGCACCCGCCTGGCTGCTCTTCGCCATCGTGTTCTCCTGGACCCCGGCGCACTTCTGGGCGCTCGCGCTCCGCTACCGCGAGGACTACGCCGCGGCGGGCTTCCCGATGCTGCCCGTCGTGAAGGGCGAGCGCTACGCCGCGACGCAGATCCTCGGCTACACGGTCCTCGTCGTCGCGCTGAGCCTGGTCATGCCGCTGCTCGCGTCGGTCGGCTGGATCTACGTCACGCTGGCGGCCGCCGTCGGCGCGGTGTTCATCGTGCAGGCCGTCCGACTGCGCCTCGACACTTCCTCGTCCCGCGCGATCGCGTTCTTCAGCCTCTCGAACATCTACCTCGCGCTGCTGTTCGCGGCCCTTGCCCTCGACGTCCTCGTCCGCGCCCGCTGACCCGGGCCGCCCCCGCCGCGGTCGTCTCGCCGTCCTCGCCGCGGCTGTCGTCCTCGTCGTCGCCGGCGTCACCGTCTGGGCGGTGACGGCCAGCTCGTCGCCGCATCAGGCCAGCCCGGCCGCCGTGAACGCGCCGCCCACGTCACCCACGACCGCGCCGGGCGCGACACCACCCGGTCCCCCGGCGCCCGCGTTCACCGCCGAGACACTGAGCGGCGGGCACGTGACGCTCGCGCGCCTGCTCGGCCACCCGGTGCTCGTGAACTTCTGGGCGTCGTGGTGCCATCCCTGCCGCCAGGAGTTCCCGCTCCTCGCCGCGGCCTACGCGAAGTACCGGTCGCAGGGACTCGAGATCGTCGGCGTGAGCTTCGAGGACATCCCGAGCGACGCGCGTGACTTCGTCGCGCAGGAGCACGCCGACTGGACGTTCGCGCGCGACGACGACGGCGCCATCGCCGCGGCGTACGGGGTGCGGCCGATCCCCGAGACGTTCTTCGTGCGGCGTGACGGCACGCTCGCCGGCCGCCTGCTGGCCATCCCGTCGGCCCGCCAGCTCGACGCGTCGCTCCAGGGCATCCTCGGCGCCTGACTCACTCCTCCCAGCGGAAGGTGCGCGCCGCGAGGACGGGCGCGCCGATCGCCCAGGCGATCAGCGTCACGAGAGCCCCGACCGACACCGGGCTGGCTGACAGCGCCTGGCGGACCGTGTCGGACAGCGCCGCCGCGGGAAGCCCGCGGGCGAACGTCTGGAGCGCGGCCGGCAGCTTGTCGAGCGGGTAGGCCATCCCGCCGAGGAACAGCAGCGCCAGGAACAGCCCGTTGGCGACCGCAAGGTTGGCCTCGGCGCGCAGCGTCCCGGCGAAGAACAGGCCGATCCCGGCGAACGCGACGGTCCCGATCAGCAGCAGCCCGATCGCGGCGGCGATGCCACCTTCGGCGTGCCAGCCGAGCGCGGCGCCGACGCCGAGCAGGATGAGCGCCTGGATGACCTCGAGCGCGAGCACGCTCACCGTCTTCGCGGTGAGCAGGCCGGCGCGTGAGAGGGGCGTCGACCCGAGCCGCTTCAGGACCCCGTAGCGGCGCTCGTAACCCGTCGCGATCCCGAGGCTGACCATCGCCGTCGACATGACGGCCAGCGCGAGCACGCCGGGCACGAGGAACTGCACCGGGTCGCGCAGCGAGGTTTGCACCACGGCGACCTTCGTGAAGAAGACGAGCACGCCGACGGGGATGGCGATCGAGACGACGAGGCTCTCGCCGCGCCGCAGCGTCAGGAGGAGCTCGACTCGCGACTGGGCGAGCACGGCGCGCGTGCTGCGTCGCATGTCAGGGATCGCGGGTGAGCGCCAGGAACACCTCTTCGAGTGTCCGCCGGCCGCTGCGCAGCTCGCCGAGACGCACGTCGTGGTCCCGCAGCCAGACGGCGAGGTCGGCGACGAGCGCCGGCGACGCGTCGGCGCGCAGCAGGTAGGTGCCCGGCCGTTCCTCGACCACCCGGTCGGCGTCCACGCCCAGGGCCGCGGCGAGCGACGCCCGGTCGAGGCCCGGTGACGCGGCGAACCGGGTCTCGTCGGCCGCGGCGTCGAGCGTCAGCTCCGCGGGCGTGCCCTCGGCGACGAGACGGCCGGCGTTGATGATGCCGACGCGGTCGCAGAGTTGCTCCGCCTCGTCCATCGCATGGGTCGTGAGCAGCACCGTCGCGCCCCGATCCGACAGCGTCCGCACCTGCTCCCACGTCGTGGCCCGCGCCCGTGGGTCCATGCCGGCCGTGGGCTCGTCGAGGAACACGAGCGTGGGTCGTCCGATGAGCGCCAGCGCGAGCGACAGCCGCTGCTGCTGGCCGCCCGAGAGGCGCCGGACGACGGTCCGGCCGGTGTGCTCCAGGCCCACCTGCTCCAGCAGGGCCTGCGGGTCGGCGGGGTCGTCGTAGTAGGCGGCGAAGAGCTCGAGCGCCTCGAGGGGTCGCAGGCCCGGGTAGAGGCCGCCGTCTTGGAGCATCACGCCGATCTGGGGCCGGAGCCGCCGGCCGTCGCGCACCGGGTCGAGCCCGAGGACGCGCACCTCGCCGTCGTCAGGGTCGCGGTATCCCTCGAGGATCTCGACCGTCGTGGTCTTCCCCGCGCCGTTCGGACCGAGCAGACCGAACACCTCGCCCGCCTCGACGCGCAAGCTGAGCCCGTCGATCGCGTGCACGTCGCCGTAGCGCTTCGCGAGCTCGGCGACCTCGATCGCAGGGGTCGCCGAGGGCATCGAGTGGTGAGCCTACCGGAGGCCTCGCGCGCGTCCCTGCTCGCGGCGTCGTGCGCGCCGCGGGCAGAATGCACACGTGGGCGACGAGTACCAGTACGTGCTCTTGATGCTCGCCTGCTTGGTCATCACGCTGCCGCTCGAGCTGTTCCTCGGCGCGCGGGTGTGGCGCCGACCGGGTCGCCTGCTGCGCGTGCTCGTGCCCACGGTCGCGGTGTTCTTCGTGTGGGACGTCGCCGCGATCGCGCGTCACGAGTGGCACTTCGACGCGCACTACCTCATCGGCTGGAGCCTCGTGGGCCACGTCCCGTTCGAGGAGCTCCTCTTCTTCGTCACGATCCCGATCTGCGGGCTGCTCACGCTCGGCGCGGTCCGCCACCTCCTCGGCGACGATGCCTGAGTACACGGCCACGGCGATCGTCGCCGCGCTCGCCGTCGTGGCCCTCGAGCTCGGCGTGCTGCACACGGGGCTCCTGCGCACCCCCGCGTACTGGATCACGCTCGCGATCTCGTACGCGTTCATGATCGGGGTCGACGGCTGGCTCACCAAGCTCAGCGCGCCGATCGTCCTCTACGGCGCGAGCGCCACGACCGGGTGGCGGTTCCCCTGGGACATCCCGGTCGAGGACTACCTCTTCGCCTTCACGCTGCTCACGCTCGCCATGCTGCTGTGGGACGCCGCGGCCCGACGGGAACAGGCCCGGGCATGACCGCGGCGCTGCTCGCGCTCGGTGCCCTCCTGGTCATGGAGCCGGTCGCGGCCCTTGCCCACCGCTTCGTCTTCCACGGCTTCGGGATGGGCTGGCACCGCAGTCACCACCTGGCGCCCCGCGGCGTGCTCGAAGCGAACGACCTGTTCCCCGTCGTGTTCTCGGCGGCGACGATCGTCGTGCTGTCGATCGGCGTGTGGGTCGGCGCCGGCGAGGTGCTCGTCCCGATCGGGATCGGCGTCACCGCCTACGGCGTCTCCTACCTGATCGTGCACGACCTGGTGATCCACCGGCGGGTCCCGTGGCTGGACGTCCCCGACCGGCTGGGCCACCGGCTGCGCGCCGCGCACAACGTCCATCACCTCTTCAGCGACGCGCCGTTCGGGTTCCTCGCGCCGGTCGTGCCGGCACGCCTGCGCGCCGCGGCCGACGTGCGCGGCCGTGACGACACGCCCCGGGCGGTCAGGCCCCGATCCTGAGGACCGTGCGGCCGACGAGCAGCGCCTTCCGTGCCGTCGGGACGCGCGCCCGCGTGCTGAACACGTCGCCGTCGGCGCGCTCGATGCGGTCGAGGATCTCCGCGTAGAGCTGGCGGGCCGCGCGGATGCAGCGGGCCGACGGCGGCGGCAGCATCGAGATCCCGACGTCAGCCGACGCGTAGTACTCGCGGTTGCGGTCGATCTCGAAGCTCATCAGCGCCCGCCACTCCGGCGTTGCCCGGCGGGCCCGCGGGTCGGCGCCGAAGCGGTCGAGGTCCTCTCGGGGGATGTAGACGCGGCCGCGATCAAGGTCCTCGCCGACGTCACGCAGGAAGTTCGTGAGCTGGAAGCCGATGCCCAGGTCACGGGCGTGCCGCAGCGCGGCACCGGACGTCGGCTCGAGGATCGGCAGCATCATCTCGCCGATCACCGCGGCCGAGCCGTCCATGTAGTCGAGCAGGTCGTCGAAGCTCTCGTACTGCTCGACGCTCAGGTCCATCTCCATGGAGCGCAGGAACCGCCGGAAGCAGTCCGGGTTCAGGTCGAACGCGTTCACCGTGTGCACGACGGCCTTCAGCACCAGGTCGTCGGAGTCGCCCCGCTCGAGGTCGGCGAAGAAGCGGTCCCCGAACTCGCTGAGCGCCCGCTCGCGCTCGGTCACCGGCACGGGACCCAGGTCGTCGACGATGTCGTCGGCGTAGCGGCAGAAGCCGTAGAGGGCGTGGACGTGGTGGCGCTTCACCCGCGGGAGCAGCATCGTCGCCGCGTAGTAGGTGGTCCCGTACGCCTTGTTCAGCTGCTTGCACCGGGCGTACGACTCGTCGAGCGTCGTCACCCGCGGCCCCACTCGTCGACGCGCTCCGCCGCGAGCCGCCCGGAGATCAGGACCATCGGGATCCCCACGCCCGGCACCGTACCCATCCCGACGAGGGCCAAGCGTGGGACCCGGGCGTCGACGTTCGCCGTCCGGAACGGGCCGCTCTGGAAGAAGCGGTGCGCGACCGAGAACGGCGTCCCCGCCTCGAGGCCCGCAGCCGCCCAGTCGGTGGGATCGACGAACCGCTCGACCGCCACGTCCTGCACCGGGTAGCCCCAGGCGTCGAGCCGTGCGACGAGTGCGTCACGGTGCTGGGGGCCCTCCCGGGCCCAGTCGACGCGGCCCCGGAGGTTCGGGACGGGCTCGAGGGCGTAGAGGGTGGCACCGCCGGGCGGGGCGAGCGCCGGGTCGGTGACGGTGGCGCAGGTCACGAGGACGGAGGGATCCGGCATCGGCTCACCGTGATGGAGCACGGCGTCGAAGGCCTCCCGCCACGCCCGTCCGAAGTGCAGGTTGTGATGCGCGGCGTCGGTCGGCAGCGGGCCCTGGACGCCCGCGAGCCACAGGACGCACGACGGCGCATACCGGGCCCGAGCGACGCGTCGCGGCGCCGGCAGACCGAGCAGCGTCCGGTACGTCGCCGCCACGTCGACGTCGCAGACGACCGCGTCGGCACGCACCGTCGTGCCGTCGCCGAGGCGCACCCCGCACGCCGTGCCGTCGGCCGAGCGGAGGATGCGCTCCACCGGGCTCGAGTACGCCACCGACGCCCCGGCTGTCGTCGCGGCGCGCGCGAGCCCCCGGGCGAGCTCGTGCATCCCCCCGGCGGGGAACAGCACCCCTTCGACGGTGTCCATGTATGTGATCACGCTGAACACCGCCAGCGCCTCGTACGGCGAGAGCCCCGCGTACAGCGCCTGGAACGAGAACACGCGCTGCAGCCGCTCGTCCTCGAAGAAGGAGGCCACCCGCGGCGCCAGGCGACGGAGCGCGCCGAGGCGCACCAGCCCCAGCAGCGCGGCGGGATGGCGCGCGAGATCGAGTGGTGAGGTGAAGTTGCGGTTGATGAAGGGCCCGAACTCGGCGGCGTAGAGCTCGGACAGCCACCGACAGAAGCGGTCGAAGGCCGCGGCCTCGCGCGGACCGGCGAACCGCTCGATCTCAGCGCGTGTCGCCGACCGGTCGGCGCGGACCGAGAGGGCGCTCCCGTCGGCGAACGATGCCCGGTACATGGGATCGACGCGCTGCAGCGTGAGGTGCTCGCCGATGTCTGCCCCGGCCGCGGCGAAGGTGTCGGCGACGAGGTCGGCCATCGTGAGCACGACCGGCCCGGTGTCGATCCGGTAGCCCTGCTCGGCGAGGACGCCCGCCACGCCACCCGGGCACGCGCCGCGCTCGAGCACCACGACGTCGTGTCCGCGCCCCACCAGATGACAGGCCGCGGCGAGCCCGCCGAGGCCCGCCCCGACGACGGCGACCCGCACCGGCTACCGGTCGCGCCAGGCCACGTACGTCGCGAGCTCTTGGAGCGCGGCACGCGCCTCGGCCGTCATCGGCGCGAGCTCCAGTGCGGCGAGCGCCTCGTCGACGAGCGTCGCGATCGCGCGCTCCACCTCATCGCACGCGCCGCATTCGACGAGGAGCGCCTGCACCGCCGCGACCTCCTCGGGCGAGATGTCCTGGCACCCCACCCGCTGGAGGACCCCGGCGCCGGCACCGTCGGACCGCGCCGACGCCGCGGCCAGGAGCGGCGTCAGCTTGCCCTCGCGCAGATCGTCCCCGACGGGCTTGCCCGTGACGCTGGAGTCCCCGAAGACGCCGAGGAGATCGTCGCGGAGCTGGAAGGCCTCGCCGAGCGGCAGGCCGACGCGGCTCAGCGGCGCCGCGAGCTCGGCGAGCCGCCCCGCGAGCGCCGCGCCGAGGTGCAGCGGCCGCTCGACCGTGTACTTGCCCGACTTGTAGCGCTCGATCCGCGCGGCTTGGCGGGCGTCGCCCGATCCGCTCGCCGTGCCGACGAGGTCGAGGTGCTGTCCGACGCACAGCTCGAGGCGCAGCTCGTCGAAGACCTGCCGCGCGGTGGGCGGCGCGTCGGCGAAGAGGATGTCCGCGTAGACGAACGCGAAGTCACCGACCAGGATCGCGGCGCCCTCGCCGAAACGCCGCGCTTCGCCGCGCCAGCCGGCATCGTCGTGACGCGTCATGAACTGGCGATGCACCGCCGGCTGGCCTCTCCGAAGGTTCGAGCCGTCCATGACGTCGTCGTGCACGAGCGCGAACGTGTGCAGCAGCTCCAGGGCTGCGCCGGCGTCGACCACCTGCGGGGCGTCGGGCTCACCCCCCGCTCCGACATACGCCCAGTGGCAGAACGCCGGTCGTAGGCGTTTCCCGCCCGCCGCGACGAGCTCGCGCAGCGCCAGGATCGGCGCGGCAAGCTCGGGGTCGACGTCGGCCCAGCGGCATGCCTCGGCGTCGAGCAGTGTCACGATCCGCGCTTCGGCGCGTGCCCCGACGACGAGCAGGCTTGGCGGGACGGTGGTGCTCCGCCGAGGAGGCGCCGTCGATGACATCGCTCGATCGTAGGCCGGGCTCAGGCCCGCTCCCCGGCGACCGACCCTCGGTACGATCCGGCGGCGTGGCCGAGTTTCTTTCCGACGCGTGGATCGAGGACCTCGCGCGCGCCGCGCGTGCCATCCCGGGTGTCGCGAGCCTGCAGGGCGCTCCGCCACTCGTCGTCGAGCAGCGCATCCGCGGTCGCGATGGTGAGGCCGTCTACTCGATTCGGTTCGACGGCGACGGCGCACGCGTCGTCAAGGGAGCGACCGACTCGGCGGACCTCGTCGTGCGGACCGACGCCGGGACGGCACTGGCGATCCAGCGTGGCACGATGAGCGCGCAGGAAGCCACGACGAGCGGCCGCCTGAAGGTGCGGGGCCGCATCGAGCGGCTGCCCGCGCTCGCCGAGGCCCTCAGCCGGCTCGACGACGTGTTCCGCGACGTCCGCAACGCCACGAGCGAGCCGATGGCCGCCCCCGGGCCCCCGGCCGAGACCTAAAGGCGGGTCTCGCCGGCGCCGATCTTGGCCAGAGGGCGAACGCTCGAAGGACGGTCATGACGGTGTCCGCGCCGCCGGCGGGCTGGTACCACCACCGGCGAGACCCCGAGGTGCTGCAGTACTGGGACGGCGGTGGCTGGAGCGACCAGCTCCGTCGCGTGCCGAGCGCGGGCTGGTACCCGCACCCCCAGGACGCGGCGAGCCTTCGCTATTGGAACGGCTCGGCCTGGACAGGCGACGTCGCGCCGAGGCCGATGCCAGCGTCACCGGTTGCGCTCACGCCGAGCCCGCCCGCACCACCCGTTGCGCCGGTCGCGACCGCTCCCTCCGCGCCGCCACGGCTCGCGCCGGCGCCCGTTGCACCGCCACCCCTCGCGTCGCCTCCCCTCCCACCGACGCCCGTCGCACCGCCACCCCTCGCGTCGCCGCCGCTCGCATCCGCCGCCGTCGCGGCGCAGACGGTCGCGCCGCCACCCGTGGCGCCACCGCCCGCGCCCGCCGCGCCGGCCAACAGCGACGCGGTCCGGGAGGCGGTGGAGCGCTTCCGCGCCACGCCGCTCGCCGCGCCGACCGACGACCTGAACCGCGTCGCCGAGGACTCGGCGGCGCAGTGGCGCGTGGAGCGCCACAGCCGCAACCGGCTGACGGCCGCGCTCGCGGCGGTCGTGCTCGTCGGCTGTGTCGTCGTCGGCGCCTACGCCGTCACGACCTGGGGCGCGAAGCCGAATGGCTCGTCGTCGGCGCAGGTGCCCGCGGGGTACCAGTCGATCACCGTCTCGTCGGCCGGCGTGAGCTTCGCCGTGCCGGACGCGTGGCTCTCGATCGATCCCTCGTCGCCCACGCTCCAGCAGGCCATCCAGCACGTCGCGTCGGCGAACCCCCAGTTCGCGTCGGCGGCGGCCGCGGTCGGGACGTCCACGTCGAACATCAAGTATCTCGCCGTCGCGACGGGGACGCTCGGGTACGCGTCCAATGTGGAGGTACTGGATCTCGGGATCCCGAGGTCGGCGCTGTCGAACGTCGCCGCGGCACAGGGCGCGTTCCGCAACGAGGTCCCGAACGCGGTCGTCGTGCCGGCCACGATCGCCGGCACGCGCGGGCTGAGCCTGACCGGCACGGTGCCCCTCACCGTTGCCAGTGGGGGTCAGCTCACCGTTCACTCGACGGCGTTCATCGTCGGGACATCGAAGGGCGTCTACGCGGTCATCTTCGGCACCGCCGACAACGGCAGCCAGGACACGGACGTCCAGACTGCCCTCCAGACACTGCACGTCTCCTGACGCTCGCCCAGGCGACCCCGCGCTCGGCGGTGGCGCGGACGGCCGCCGCTACGATCGGGCGCGTTGTTGCGAGCCAGGAGTGAGCGTGCTCTCTGAGACCGAGTTTCGGGCCGAGGCCGAGGCGTTCCTCGACGATCACGCCGAACGCCGCTCGGAGGAGAAGTTCGAGTGGGGCAAGGGCTCGGACCGCGTGGGGCTGCTCGAGGAGAAGACCCCCGAGCAGGAGCGTGCCGACCTCGCGGCCGCCCAGGGGTGGAAAGCGGTCGAGTTCGACGCCGGGTTCGGCTGGATCTCCGGCCCCGAGGAGTACGGCGGGCGGGCGCTGCCGACGAGCTTCGACCGGGCCTACCGCGAGCTCGCCACGGGCTACGCGATCCCGTCCCAGAGCGTCTTCGCGATCGGGCTCGGGATGGTCGCGCCGACGATCCTGACGCACGCGATCCCCGAGGTGAAGGCCCGGTACCTCCAGCCGCTGTACCGGGGCGACATCGTCGGCTGCCAGCTCTTCTCCGAGCCGATCGCGGGCTCCGACCTCGCCGGCATCCAGACGGCCGCCCTGCGCGACGGCGACGAGTGGATCCTGAACGGCCAGAAGGTGTGGACGTCCGGTGCGCAGTTGAGCGACATCGGCGAGATCATCACGCGGACGTCGCTCGACAAGCCCAAGCACAAGGGCTTGACAATGTTGCTCGTAGACATGCACGCGCCGGGCGTGGAGATCCGGCCGCTGCGCCAGATGACCGGCGGCGCGTCGTTCAACGAGGTGTTCTTCACGGACGTGCGCGTCCCGGACACGCACCGGCTCGGTGACGTCGACGAGGGCTGGACGGTCGCGCTGACCACGCTCATGAACGAGCGCGCCGCGATCGGCGGGGGCGGTGCCGGCGGCGGGTCGGTCGGTCTGACGCGGCTGCGCGAGATCGCCGACCACTTCGGGCTCGCCGAGGATCCGCTCGCCCGCCAGCGGCTCGCCGACATCTACATCCGCCACAGCGTCGCCCGGTACACGAACCTGCGCGCCATGGCGAAGATCCGGGCGGGGCAGCTGCCTGGACCGGAGATGTCGATCGGGAAGCTCGCGCTGACCCAGAACATGCAGCGCGTCGCGCAGACGCTCGGCGAGCTGCTCGGCCCACGTCTCGTCGCCGACAGTGGCGAGTGGGGCACCTACGCCTGGGCGGAGTTCGTCCTCGGGGTCCCGGGGCGCGCGTCGCCGGCGGCACGGACGAGGTCATGCGCAACATCGTCGGCGAGCGGGTGCTCGGCCTCCCGAAGGAGCCGCCCGGCCCGACGGGCCGGTAGCGGACGTGCTGCCGTTCGAGCGGCTGCGGGCGCTGGCCCGCTACTCCGGTGACGACCAGGAGCTCGTGCTGGAGGCGGCTGACTGCCTCGCCGACTTCGCCGACGACCCGGCGCAGCTCGTGACGGTCTGTCGCCGGCTGCTTGCGCATCATCCGGCGAGTGGCGCGCTCTGGTGGACGTGCGCGCACGTCCTCGCCGCCGGGGACCCGGTGAGCGGGGTCCACGAGGCGACCGAGCGGCTGGGCCGCGACCGCACCGCGAGCCGTCTCGCCAACGTGCTGCCGTTCCCGCACGACGAGCCGATCGCCGTGCTCGGCTGGCCCGACGTGACCGGCGCGGCGCTCGCCGAGCGGCCCGACCTCGACGTGGTCGTCGTCCGCGCCGCCGGGCGCCGTCTGCGCCATCCCGACCGCCGCGTGCGCGTCCTCGACGCCGTCGAAGCGACCGCCGCCGCCCCGACCCACCTCCTCGTCGAGGTGCTCGCCGCGGGATCGAACACAGCTGTCGTGCCCGAGGGCACCGCCGACCTGCGCTGGGCGCTCGAGGCCACCCCGCTGTGGCTCGTCGTCCCGGTGGGCCGACTGCTCCCCGATCGGCTCTTCACCGTGCTGCGCGGCCAGATCGACGAGGACACCGAGCTCGTCGACGTCGGCGACGCTGCGCGGGTCGCGGGCCCGTGGGGACTCGACGAGCCTGCCCGTCTGGGGCGCCACGTCGACTGCCCGATCGCTCCCGAACTGCTGCGCCTCTGAGCATCACGTGCGGCGACGTCGCGCGTCGCTACGGTGCGCGTCGTGTCGTCACCGTCGCCCGACCCGCACCGCGTCGAGCCGCGGCCAGATCTCTCGACGATGTGCTGGCAGTGCGGGGCGACGATGCGGCAGGAGCACGCCCACTATCGCTGCCCGGTGTGCGGCTGGCGCGACTCCTGCTGCGACGGGCCCTACTGATCGGCCGGCGGGCCGAGCGCTCGTCGGGCCACCGGGCGGGCGGCCGCGCCGTCGCTGCCGACGATCACGAACCGGCGGGTCCAGCGGTAGCCCAGGTAGCGGCGCACGCCGGTCCGCACCCCCGGGACGAGCAGCAGCAGCGCGGGGATGTCGGTGAGGAAGCCGGGGACGACGAGGAGGATTCCGGCGGCGACGCGCAGTCCACCGTCGGCGAGGGTCGCGGCCGGCACCCGACGGGCGTCGACGTCGGCGACGAGGCGGCGCAGCGTCGCGAGGCCCTGGGCCTTGACGACCAGCACGCCGAGCACCGCGACGAGGATCAGCAGCCCGATCGTGTTGAGAGCGCCGAGCAGCTCGGCGACCGCGATGATGACGAGCAGCTCGGCGATCGCCAGGAGGGCGGTGAACCCGAGGAACCGGCGCACCCGGCCAGCGTACCGGCGCGATTCGGGAGGGCCGCGCGGGCGGGGTCAGGCCTCCAGCGCCAGCGGCGGCTGCTCGTCGTCCCCGTCGAGCGCCTCGAGGCCCTCGGTGTCCGGGTTGCGGAGCGCGTCGATCTTGTGGAGCGAGCGCTCGAGCATGTTCGTGCGGGTGCCGGCGAGGCTCGTGTACGCCGTCGACGCGGCGTCGATGCGCTGCCCCACCTTCTCCATCTGACCCTTGAACCTGCCCCACTGGTCGAGGAACTCGCCGAGCAGCGCCAGGATCTCGTCGGACGTGCGGGCGAGGCGGAAGTTGTCGACCATCTGGCGGATCAGCGCGAGGACAACGAAGAGGGTGAGCGGCGAGCAGAACACGACGCCCTGCTTGATGGCGTCGTCCAGGATCGCGTCGTCCTGCTCGTGGATGAACGCGTACAGCTGCTCGTTGGGGATGAACAGCAGCACGAAGTCGACCGTGCCGCCCGAGGCGTCGATGTAGTCACGCGCCGCGAGCTCCCGGACCCGCGCGTGGACGTCCTTCAGGAAGTCGGCCCGGTAGCGCTTCTGCTCGATGTCGGACGTCGCGTCGCAGAACCGGATGTAGTTGTCGAGGGGGAACTTCACGTCCATGTGCAGGAGCAGGTTGTTCGGGAGGAAGAAGGTGTAGTCGGGGATCCCCCGGCCGGACTCGACGGCACGCTGCTTGCGGTAGTTGACGTTCTCGACGAACCCGGCGAGTCGCAGCACGTCGCCCGCCATCCGCTCGCCCCACTGACCGCGGGCCTTGGTGCTCGAGAGCGCCTCGCGGAGGGTCTGGGTCGTGTGCAGCAGGTTCGCGAGCCCCTCGTGCTGGCGGGAGAGCTGCTGGTTCAGCTCGCCGAAGCTGCGGGCCCGCTCGGTCTCGACGTCCTGGACCATGGTCGAGACCTGGTCGAGCTTGGTCGCCATCGAGGCGAGCTGCTGGTCGATGAGGGACTTCTTGGCGTCGAGGTCCTTCCCGGCGAGCTCGCGTTCGGCGACGAGCGCGGTCCGGTTGTGGGCGAGGAGATGGTCGATCGCGGACTGGACGACGGCGTCGCGCTGCTCGACGAGCAGACGGCGCTCGTCGGCGACCAGGCGTTCAGCCTCGATCCGCTGGCCGCGCAGGACCCGCCAGGCGAGGACCGCGACGAGAAGCGGTCCGAGGACCGCCGCGCCGATGACGATGGGCTCCATGCGTTCCAGCGTCACATGGTGCTGTGACAGCCCCGCGGATGGCGTCTGACCAGGCCAAACGCGTCTCCCGGGCCCCGGGTCAGAAGCTGCCGCCGTCGACGGTGAGGCGCTGCTCGGTGACGTAGCGGGCGGCGTCGGAGACGAGGAACCGCACCACGTCCGCGACCTCCTCGGGCGTGCAGACGTGCCCGAAGGCGGACCGCTCGTCGAGGTCGTGGATCTCCTCGACGCCCTGGGTGGCGCGGACGAGCCGTCGGCCCATCTCCGACACGACGAGCCCGGGCGCGACGACGTTCACGTGGATGTTGTGTCGCCGCTCCTCTTTCGCCAGCGTCCGGGCCAACGCCTCGAGGGAGGCCTTCCCGACGTTGTACGGCGCGGAGAAGCCCGCCATGAAGGTCGTCGCGACGCTCGAGATCATCACGATGTCGCCGCGGGGCTGGGTCCGCATGCTGGGCAGGACCAGCTTGCTGAGGACGAACGCGCCGAAGGCGTGGGTCCGCCAGACCCGCTCGAACTCGGCCGGGTCCGTGTCGGCGATCGACTGGCCCCGGCTGGCGATCCCCGCGTTGTTCACGAGGATGTCGACGTGGCCGAAGTCCGCGAGCGCGGCCTCGACCATCCGGGTGTCCGCCTCGGCGTCGTCGATGGACGCCCGGTAGGCGACCGCCCGTCGGCCGAGCCGCTCGATCGCGGCGACCGTCGCCCCGGCCGCCTGCTCGTCGCGGCGGTAGTTCACGGCGACGTCCGCACCGTCGGCGGCCAGGCCGGTCGCGATGGCCGCACCGATGCCCCGCCCGCCGCCGCTGACGAGCGCCACCCGTCCCTCGAGTCCCATGTGCGTTGATCCCTCCAGTGGTCGACGGGTCAGGTTCGCGCCTCGGCGAGGCGCCGGGCCCGGCCGACGAGGGCGGGCGAGCCGAGGCGGTCGGCCCACTCAGCGAGCGCGTCGGTGGGCCCGGCCCATCGCCACGCGGCGGGGACGCCGACGTCGGCGTCGGTGCGGAGGGTCGCCAGGACGCGGAAGCGGTCGGCGAGGGGCCGCTGCTCCGCGAGGGTGCCGGCGAGGCGCGCCGCGCCGCGCACGTCGACCGTCCACTCACGGGGGTTGTCCGGGATGGCGTCCACGTGCTCGTACGTCGCGAGCACCGCGGCGGCCGACTTCGCGCCCCACCCCGGGAGGCCCGGGAACCCGTCGGCGCTGTCACCGACGAGGGCGAGCCAGTCGGGGATCGATGCTGGCCCGACACCGAACTTGGCGCGCACGGCGGCCTCGTCGAGCAGCTTGTCGTTGCGCCGGTCGAGCTGCACGACGCGGGGATCCCGGACGCACTGCGCGAGGTCCTTGTCGGGGGTGCACACCACGACGCGGTCGACCGTCGGGTCGGCCTCGGCGACCATCGCGGCCGACGCCAACGCGTCGTCCGCTTCGAGCTCGACCTCGGCCCACACGGTCAGCCCGAGCGCGCCGAGCGCGTCCTCGACGAGCGGGAACTGTGCCTTCAGGACGGGGTCGACGCCCTCGCCCGTCTTGTAGCCGGGCCAGAGCTCGTTGCGAAACGATTCGATGATGTGGTCGGTCGCGACCCCGACGTGGGTGGCGCCCCCCTCGAGGAGCTGCATCATGGAGCCCACGACGCCGCGCGTCGCGCCGACGTCGATCCCCTCGGGGCTCTGGTGCTCCGGGACCGCGTAGTAGTGGCGGAACAGCTCGTAGGTCCCGTCCACCAGATGTACCTGCATGTCACCTTCCGAGCGGACGCGTCGACGTCGCCGGCGGGCGGTCGGTCCGAGTCTCGCCAGTATGGTCGAGGCGTCGCCCGACCCGGCGGGCGAACGACCGAGAGGATGACCGATGCGCATCGGCGTGCACATCCCGGACTTCACGTGGCCGGGCGGGCCGACCAGCCTCGGCGCGGATCTGGCGCGCGTCGCCGCCGCGGCCGACGCCGCGGGGATCGACCGGCTGAGCGTGATGGACCACGTGTGGCAGATCGCCAACGTCGGGCCGACGGACCACGACATGCTCGAGGCGTACACGACGCTCGGGTTCCTCGCCGCGCACACGACACGGATCCAGCTGCTCACGCTGGTGACCGGCGTCGTCTACCGCGAGCCGGGGCTGCTGGCGAAGATGGTGACGACGCTCGACGTCCTGTCGGGTGGCCGGGCCTGGCTCGGGATCGGCGCGGCATGGAACGCCGAGGAGTCGGAGGGTCTCGGGCTGCCGTTCCCGCCGACCGCGGAGCGCTTCGAACGCCTGGAGGAGGCACTCCAGATCTGTCTGCAGATGTGGAGTGGCCGCGACGGCCGCTTCGACGGGAAGCACTATCACCTGGGGCGCACGTTGAACGTCCCCGCCGCCCTGTCGCGCCCGCACCCGCCCATCCTGATCGGCGGGTCGGGAGAGCGGAAGACGCTGCGCCTCGTCGCGAAGTACGCGTCGGCGTGCAACCTCTTCCCGACGCCCGATCTCGAGCACAAGCTCGACGTCCTCCGCGCCCACTGCGAGCGCGAGGGCCGGGATTTCGACGACATCGAGAAGACCGTCCTGTTCAACTTCGACGTCGGGGATGACGGCGCACGCGTCGACGAGACGCTCGACGGACTCCGCCGGCTCGCGGCGCTGGGCTTCGACGTCGCGCACGGCCGCGTGACGGATATCTGGCGCGTGACGCCGCTCGAGGTCCTCGGCGAACAGGTCGTGCCCGCCGCCGCTCGGCTCTGAGCACCAGAAGGGCCGGGCGCGCCGCCCGGGATGTGCGAGCCTCGAGGTGATGAACGAGCGTCGTCTCGACGCGGTGGTGGTCGGTGCGGGACCCAACGGGCTGACCGCGGCGGTCACGCTCGCCGCCGCCGGGCTCGCCGTGGGGGTGTGGGAGGCGGCGACCACCGTCGGCGGCGCCGCCGCCACCGCCGAGCTCACGCTCCCCGGCTTCCATCACGACGTCGGGTCCGCCGTCCATCCCTTCGCGGCGGGATCGCCGGTGTTCCGCTCCCTGCCTCTGGCCGCCCACGGCCTCGAGTGGCTCCAGCCCGAACTCGCCCTGGCGCATCCCTTCGACGACGACGACGCGGCCGTGCTCGACCGGTCCGTGCCGCGCACCGTGGAGCGGCTCGGCCCCGGCTACGGGCGCCTCGTTCGACCCTTCGTCGGTCGCTGGGACGCGCTCGCGCCGGACGTGCTGCGCAGCCTCCTCGTGCCTCCGCCCCGCCACCCCCTCCTGCTGGCACGCTTTGGGCTGCAGGCGTTGCCGTCGGTGGCGCTCCTCGCCCGCCGAGTCCGCACCCGGGCCGGCATGTCGCTGCTCTGCGGCATGGCCGGTCACACCGGTGTGCCCCTGAGCGCGCCGGTCACGGCCGGCCCGGCGCTCATGCTGAGTCTCGCGGCCCACGAGGTGGGCTGGCCGGTGCCCCGCGGCGGCGCGCAGACGATCAGCGACGCGCTCGCGGGTCGGCTCCGCGCGCTCGGCGGGACGATCACCACGGGTCACGCCGTCGCGAGCCTCGACGAGCTGCCACCGGCGCGGGCCTACCTGCTGGACGTCGCGCCGTCAGCCGTCGCGGGCCTGGCCGGCGCGCGGCTCCCCGCGCGCTACACGGGGCGGCTCGCGCGGTACCGGCGCGGGCCGGGCGTGTTCAAGCTCGACTACGCGCTCGCCGAGCCGGTGCCGTGGCGGGATCCGGCGTGCCGTCGGGCCGGCACCGTGCACCTGGGCGGCGCCGTCGACGAGATCGGCGCGTCGCTCGACACGATCGCCCGCGGCGAGGCGCCGTCCCGGCCGTTTGTCGTGGCGGCGCAGCCGAGCCTCCTCGACGCGTCGCGGGCCCCGGCGGGGCGTCACACCTTCTGGGCGTACGCCCATGTGCCCAACGCGTGGCCAGGCGACCTGACCGACGCGATCGAGCGCCAGATCGAGCGGTTCGCGCCCGGGTTCCGCGACGTCGTGCTCGGTCGGGCGGTCAGCTCCCCCGCCGCGCTCGAGGCCCACAACGCCAACCTCCTCGGCGGTGACCTCGCGAACGGGGCGGTGCGCGGACGCCAGGCGCTGTTCCGGCCTGTGGTCGCCGTAGTCCCCTACGCGACGCCGCACCCGTCGGTGTTCCTCTGCTCCGCGGCCACGCCACCGGGGCCCGGCGTCCACGGGATGTGCGGCTACCACGCGGCGCGGGTGGCGCTGCGTCGGGTGTTCGGACGGCGCGACACTCGCGCCGACGAGGGAGACCACGCCGGGGGATGACCGTCGATCGCGCCGCGCCGGTCCTGTAGATGGCCTGGTTCGCTGCGCCCCAGTACTGGTTGAGCCGGTTCGTCTTCGAGCGGGCGCTCGCCGTCATCTACGTCGTCGCGTTCCTCGTGACGATCAACCAGTTCCGACCGCTGCTCGGCGAGCACGGGCTGCTGCCGGTGCCCCGCTACGTGCGGCGGGTCTCCTTCAAGGACGCGCCGAGCCTGTTCCATCTCGGCTACTCCGACCGTGGGCTGCTCGCGGTCGCGTGGGCGGGTGTCCTCCTCGCGGCGACGCTGCTCGTCGGGCTGCCGCAGTCCGGACCCCTGTGGGTGGCGCCACTCGTGTGGCTCGCGCTGTGGGTGCTCTACGTGTCCATCGTGAACGTCGGGCAGACGTTCTACGCGTTCGGCTGGGAGTCGCTGCTCTGCGAGGTCGGGGCCCTGGCCGTGTTCCTCGGCAACGCGCGCACCGCGCCGCCGGTGCTGGTTGTCTTCTTGGTGCGGTGGCTGCTGTTCCGACTCGAGTTCGGGGCCGGGCTCATCAAGCTGCGAGGCGACCCGTGCTGGCGCGACCTGACGTGCCTGTCGTACCACCACGAGACGCAGCCGATGCCGAACCCGCTCAGCTGGTGGTTCCACCACCTGCCGCGCGGGTTCCACCGCGTCGAGGTGCTCGGCAACCACGTGGCGCAGCTCGTCGTCCCGTTCCTGCTCTTCGCTCCCCAGCCGGTCGCCGGCGCGGCCGCGCTGGCGATCATCGCCACCCAGACCTGGCTCGTGCTGTCCGGCAACTTCTCGTGGCTGAACTTCGTCACGATCACGCTGGCGTTCCTGGCGCTCAGCTCGACGTGGCTGGTCCATGTGTTCCCGTTCCACCATCCGGCGCTCGTCGCCGCGCCCCCCTGGTACGAGGCGGTCGTGATCGCGGTGACGGTGCTCGTCGCGGCGCTGAGCTACTGGCCGGTCCGGAACCTGCTGTCGCGTCGTCAGCTCATGAACTTCAGCTTCAACCGGCTCCACTTCGTCGGGACGTACGGCGCGTTCGGTCACATCACCAAGGAGCGCTTCGAGGTCGTCATCGAGGGCACCCTCGACCCGGCGATCTCCCCGGCCACCGCCTGGCGCGAGTACGAGTTCAAGGGCAAGCCCGGCGACCCGCGGCGGCTCCCGCCCCAGGTCGCCCCGTACCACCTGCGCCTCGACTGGCTGATGTGGTTCGCGGCGATGGGGCCGCCGGCTCGCCAGCCGTGGTTCGGGCCTCTCGTGGCACGGCTGCTCAAGGCCGACCGCGCGACCCTACGGCTGCTGGCCCGCGACCCCTTCGACGGGCAGGTGCCGACGTTCGTGCGCGCCCGGCTGTACCGCTACCGGTTCACGACGCGTGCCGAGCGGCGTGAGACGGGCGCGTGGTGGGCCCGCACACCGCTCGGCGAGTTCCTGGCGCCGACGCGTCTCGACGACGCGGGCACGGCGCGGGGCCCGCGCCCCTACCGCGTGTAGCCCTGGTCGGCGAGCTCGGGGCCGACGAGCAGACGGGACCGCGCGATGAACACGAGCCCGGTCACCATCGTGCCGCCCGCCACCGCGGCGTCCGGGACCGGGAACTCGAGGATGGTCCGGCTGCCCACTCGCGTGAACGAGCACGGGATCGCCACGGGCGTGGTGCCCTGCGCGTCGTACTGGCAGCCCCTGGGGTTGACGACGAGCTGGATCCCGGGCGCGTAGTCGATCGTCCCGGTCCGGGCCGGGGTGAGCTGACCGACGGGCGCGTAGCCCACGTGCAGCGAGCCGCTCGGGTCGACGTAGCCGGTGAGCGACGCCACGTGCCCGTCGGGCTCGGTGAGCTGGTAGCCGGTCGGGACGGCGACGACGCGTCCGGTCGCCGTGTCGGCCGCGCAGTCGGTGAGGACGTGGACGTAGCCGGGCACGATGGGGAGGTAGCCGCACTCCCGGATCGAGAAGCGGGCGGTGCCGTCGCGATGGAACTGGAGCGTCCCGAACCGGCTGTGCCAGGTGCCGCGGGCCGCGGCCTGCAGCGCGGCCTGCGGGGACGGCGTGGCCGCGCGTGCGGGAAGCGCCGCCCCGGCGACGCCGGCCGCCGCGGCGGCCGCGACCGCGAGTGACCGCCGCCACCGACGCGTCCGTCGCAGGGTCATGTTCAGGCCGGCGTGAGCGCCGGCTCGACCGGGACGCGCGCCGCCAGGGTCGCGGGCTCGCGCTCGAAGAGGTGGAGATAGAAGTGGAGCACGGTGGCGAACACCGCGGTCGCGCCGGCGATGTGGAACCCGACGAGCAGCGCCGGGATGCCGTTGAAGTACTGGATGTAGCCGATGGCCGCCTGGGCGCAGGCGACGACCAGCACGAGACCGAGGCGGCGCTGGTCCTCGAGCGGGGCACGGGTGCGGCGCAGCAGCCAGAAGGTGAGCAGCACCAGCCCGAGGAACACGACGACGGTGGTCCCGTGGACCTCGGCGACCTGGGGGATGAGGAACGAGAACCGCTTGGCGTGGGCGTCGCCCCCGTGGGGCCCGCTGGCGGTCACGACCGTCCCGGCGATCGCGACGATGCTGATCGACACGAGCATCGCGAAGCCGGCCTGCTGGACGGCCGGCGCGACCCGCAGCCGCGCCGGGCCGGGAGGCTGCCCGGCTCGTCGGTGCAAGACGATGGCGTTGCCGAGCAGCACGAGCGACACCAGGAAGTGCGCCATCACGAACTGCGGCTGGAGCTTGTAGAGCACGACGAGCCCGCCGAGCACGGCCTGGGCGATGAACCCGGCGACGAGCCCGAGTGACAGCCACGTGAGGTCGCGTCGGCGGGGCGTGCGCAGGAGTGAGCCGATGACGGCGATGCCCACCGCGATCGAGACGAGCGTGGTGAACACCCGGTTCAGGAACTCGACCATCGCGTTGATGTCGGATGCGCTGCGGGGCGTGAGGTGGCCGGGGTCGCAGTTCGGCCAGTCGGGGCACCCGAGACCGGAGCCGGTGAGACGCACCGCGCCACCGGTCACGATGATCACCGCGAGGAGCAGCGCGGTGACGAAGGTGATCCGCCGGTATGCGGCGGGCGAAAGACGCGGCACGCGTCGCAGCACGTTCATGGCGGCCTTCGGATCGTAGGTCTCGGTGGGTGCGTCGTGGCGATCGGCCCACCGGTCGACCGGGTCGCGCCCAGCCGTTAGCGTGCAGACGCGATGGCGACATCGACCTACGACGAGTTCGGGCTGTTCCGCGAGAACGCCGACGAGTTCGGGATCGCCTGGCACGGGCCGCCGACAGTGCGGCGCGAGTCGGTGGCGGTGACCCCGGACGGTCGACGCCTGAGCGCGCTCGTCTGGGGTGACGGCCCGCCCGACCTGGTGCTGCTCCACGGCGGCGCGCAGAACGCGCACACCTGGGACACCGTGGCCCTCGCCCTGGACCGCCCGCTCGTCGCCATCGACCTACCGGGGCACGGCCACTCCGACCACCGCGACGAGGGCCCGTTCGGGCCGAGGCTGAACGCCACGGACGTCGCCGCCGCGGTGCGGGTGCTGGCCCCCGACAGCCCGCTCGTGGTCGGCATGTCGCTCGGCGGCCTCACCGGGATCGCGCTGACGAGCGAGGCGCCCGAGCTGGTGCGCAAGCTGGCGCTCGTCGACGTCACCCCGGGCGTGGACCGCGACAAGGCCGCGCCGATCGCGCAGTTCATCGCCGGACCGGAGTGCTTCGAGAGCTTCGACGAGATCCTCGCCCGCACGATCCAGTACAACCCGACGCGCACCGAGTCGTCGCTGCGCCGCGGGGTGCTGCACAACGCCGTCCCGCGCGAGGACGGCCGCTGGGTGTGGCGCTATCAGCGGCCCCGCCTGTCCGAGAACGACAACCTCGAGGTGCCCGCGGACTTCGCGACGCTCTGGGACGACGTCGCGGCGATCACGGTGCCCGTCATGCTCGTGCGCGGCGGCGCGACGGGGACCGTCGTCGACGACGGCGACGTCGCCGAGCTGCGCCGCCGCCAGCCGAACGTCCGGGTCGAGCTCGTCGAGGGTGCCGGACACAGCATCCAGGGCGACCGTCCGATCGAGCTGGCGCACCTCCTCGAGGACTTCCTCACCAGTTGAGCGCCGCGCCCGGCGGCGGGCCCGGCCCGCGCGCCGAGGCCCAGGCGCGACTCGACGCACGCACCCCCGGGCGGTACGCCGCGCGGGTCCTCGAGCCGTCGCCGCCCGCGGTCACCGACGCGCCGTGGTTCGCCGACGACCCAGTGGCCGCGCCGGCGCCGGCCGGGCGGCTCGTCGTGTCGCCGGTCGGGGACGCCGACACCAGCTGGGACGAGCTGGCCCGCGACGACGCGGCGCTGGCGGGGTGGTGCGCGGCGCGCTGGCTCGGCGCGTGGCCGGCACTCGCCCCCATCGCCGACGCCGACGCCTGGGCGGCCGGGCGCCAGGCGTGGCACACCGTCGCGGAGCACGTCCTCGCCCCGGCGCGGCACCGCTGCAACGGCAAGATCGGCTTGCGGTTCACCCGAGGCGGCATCGGCACGCCGTTCAGTGCGACGCCCCGCGGCGACGAGCAGGTGCGCATCGACGGACGCGACCTCGTCGTCACGGGGCCGGACGCGACGCGTGTCCCGATCACGACGCTCGGCGCGGCGGCCGCTGCGGCCCGGCTCGCGCCCGGCGCGAGCACCGGTGTGTACGAGCCGACGACGCCCGGCGACCCCGACGCGCCGCTCACGATCCGGGCGGATGTCGCATCGGGGCTGGGGACCTGGTACGGCTTCGCCGCGTCGGTCCTCGAGGAGCTGCGCGCCGGCGCGCCCGACGCGGGGGCGACGCGCCTGCAGATCTGGCCCGAGCACTTCGACGCGTCCGTCGACCTGGGCGACGAGGGTGCGGGACGGCGGGGCACGTTCGGCGCGTCGCCGGGCGACGCGACGCACCCGCTCCCCTATCTCTACGTGACCCACTGGGGCGACGTCGCGCCCGACGCGTACTGGAACGATGCGGCGTTCGGCGGGGCGAGCCTCGGCTACGACGCGCTGACCGGGCCGAACGGCCGTCTGGCGGCACTCGCGTTCTTCCGCCTGGGCCTCACGCGGCTGCGCGGTCGCTGATCAGGCCGGGCGCAGCGTCGTCGTCGACTCGGCGTGCTGCGCGATCCCGTCCCAGCCGTACCGCATCGGGAGGAGCTCGCCGACCGCCCACGTGGCCTGCTGGTCCGCGAAGTGCGGGCTCGACGCGTCGCCGGACGCGCCGAGCGGGACGACCCACCGTGACCGGTCCCAGTCGTCGAGGTCGAACACGTACCGCGCGACGGACGCGGTCGTGACGTTGAACCCGTAGCCAGCGGGGTGCGCCGCGGCCCACACGGTGTCCCACTCCCCGCCCATCTCGACCGTGGGCGGGTTGAGCTGGTCGGCCCAGCCCGGCTCGGCGAGCGCGAGCGGGTGCGACGGCCGGCACTCGTGCAGCGCGCCCCACCGCCACGCGTCGAGGTCCTCGCCGAGCTCGTCGCGCAGCAGGGTCACCGCGTCGGTGAACGCGGCCTGCAGCAGGTCGGCCCAGGTGGTGTCGGCGGGCAGCAGGGTGGCGTCGTCCGCGGCGAGGAGGGCCGGCAGCCGCGGCCAGAGCCGCAGCTCGAGCGGGACGAACGTGCCGAGCGGCTCACCCGGGTAGGGCATCCGCAGCGGCGCGAGCCGAGGGTCGCGCGCCACGCGGCGCCCGACGCGGTCTCGTGTGACGAGGTAGACCGCCGCGCCGACCGACCCGGCGTCCATGACCCGGTCCCAGCGGCGGAGCCGGTCGAGCGCGGCGCGCTCGTGATCGTCCGCGCCCTCGAGTTTGGCGAGGGCGTCGACCCACGGGTCGGCGGCGAGCGCGCGGCGGTCCTGGTGGATCGCGGCCATGTCGTCGACCGTGGCATGCTCGAGCGGCGTCACGCGGGCCTGGATGCGGATCGCGCGGTCCGGGCGGCTGTAGTCGGCACCGAGGTAGTGCGGGTAGTCGGGGGCGACGATCTCCTGGTTCGCCGTGACGATCCAGCCGGTCGAGGGATCGCGGACGGTCGGCATCCCGTCGTAGGGGACGACGCCCGTCCAGTCGTGCGCGTCGGTCCAGCCCGGGACCGGCCCCCACGCGTTGGCGCCGGACCGGACGGGGATCTCCCCGGCGGTGCGGTAGCGGAGGTGACCGTCGACGTCGGCCGACACGACGTTGTTGACCGGATCGACCCAGGCCGCGAGCGCCGCGTCGAGCTCGTCGACCGAGGTGGCGCGCAGCATCGGGAGGAGCACGGAGAGCCCCCGGCTGGGCTCGGCGAGCGCGGTGGAGCGCAGCGCCACACCGAGTCCGCTCGCCGGGTCGCCGAACAGGACCGGCCCGTGCGCGGTCTCGGTGCAGCCGACGGTCACGGCGTCGCCGTCGCGGACCGCGATCACCTCCTGGCGCGTCGGCGCGGACCCGTCGAGGCGCTCGACGTAGAGGTCCTGGTAGTCGCCGTTGGCGTTCGTGACGCACCAGGCCACGTGCGCGGTGTGCCCGAAGTGGGGGAAGCCGGGCACGCCGACGAACGCGAGGCCGATGGCGTCGAAGTCGGGGCAGGCGAGGTGGCACTGGTAGTAGACGTTCGGGACCTCGACGAGACGGTGCGGGTCGCCGGCGACGAGCGGGCGACCGGACTGGGTCCGCTGGCCGGCGAGCGCCCACGAGTTCGATCCGCCGGCCACCTCGGCGGCGGCGGCCATCGCCGCGAGGACCGGCTCGAGGTCCGCGTCGTCGAGCGACGCCGACGGGCCCGTCGCCCCCGGCGGCACGATGAGTGGGACGTCGCGACCGCTCCCACGTTCGACTGCCGCCGTCGTCGGGCCGCCGAGCAGCGCGGCGAGGCGGCCGCGCCACAGCTTCTGCTGCCAGCCCGCGAAGCCCACGTGGCGCACGAGGAACACGGCGCAGCAGTCCCACGGCGCCCACGGGTCCGGGGTGACGCCCGCGAGGGCGAGGTCCGGCGGCGGCGGCGCACCCACGGCGAGATAGGCGTTCACGCCCGCCGCGTACGCGTCGAGCACGGCGCGGCTCGCCGGGTCGAGCGCCTCGTACTCGCGACGGGCCGCGCCCGCCAGGCCGGCGCGCCGGGCGAACGTGTCGAATCCGACCACGAGGGGGCCGGCGACCTCGGCCCAGCGGCCGGCGGCGCGCCGCCGGTCGTACTCAAGCTGGCCGAGGCGGTCCTCGGCCTGCACGAAGCCCTGCGCGAAGAACGCGTCGTGGGCGGTCATCGCCCACGCGTGCGGGATCCCCCACTCGTCGCGGCGGATCACGACGTCACCGTCGACGCCGCCGACGGTGTACTCAGCGTCGCCCACGCGATTCACCGTAGGGCGTCTGCCCGCCGCGCGTCGCGGTGAAGCCGCCGGGGTGGCCGCTCAGGCGGCGACCGCGGCGAGCACCTCGTCGAGCGCGGCGTGGTCGGCCGAGTGCGCGTCGACGTGCTCGTAGCGAACCTGGTTGCCTGGCCCGACCACGAACGTCGCCCCGAGCTGGGTGACCCGCCGGCCCGCCTTGTGGACGTGGTGGCCCGCGGCCCGGGCGCGCTTGGTGCCGGACCAGGAGCGGCGGTCGGTGAGGAGCCGGAGCATCCCCACCTTGCGGACCCCGGCGGCGTGGGCGGCCGCCGCGTCGTCGTCCACGAGGACGGGGAACGGGATCTGCTCGTCAGCGGTGAACGCCGAGGCGTACTGGCGGCTGCCGGTCCCGATGGCGACCACCTCGGCGCCCTTCGCCTGGAGCTCCTGGTACTCGTCGCGCAACTGCGCGGCGTGCTCGCGGCAGAGCAGTCAGCCGAAGTGGCGGAGAAACACGAGGATCACCGGGCGGTCGGCCCAGTAGTCCCCGAGGCGGTGGGGCGTGCCGTCAGCGTCGGGCAGCGTCACGTCCGCGAGGGCGTCGAGGTCCATGCGCCCGACGGTACCGCGGGGGGCCCGGCGGCGTGGGAGAATGACGCCATGACGACGACTGATGCGCCGACGACCTTCACCCGGATGGACGAGTCGACCGCCGAGCAGTGGGCGGTCATCGGCCGGGAGACCTTCGAGCAGCAGGGCCGCGTCGCCGAGCAGGTGCTCGGCATGCTGCGCTCGCTGAGCGAGATCACCGACGGGTTCGCGGTCGACCAGCTCACCCACTCGCTGCAGACCGCGACCCGCGCCGAGCGCGCCGGCGCCGACGACGAGCTGGTCGTCGCGTCGCTGTGCCACGACGTCGGCAAGGCGGTGAGCATCTCGAACCACCCGGTCATCGGGGCCGAGATCCTCAAGCCCTACGTGCGCGCCGAGGTGTACGAGGTGATCCGCGTCCACCAGGACTTCCAGGGCCGGCACTACTACCACCACTTCGGTGGTGACCCCAATGCCCGCGAGCAGTACCGGGACGAGCCGTGGTTCGAGCTCGCGGCGACGTTCGCCGACGACTGGGACCAGCAGGCGTTCGACCCGGCCTACGACACGCTCCCGCTCGAGCACTTCGAGCCGCGCGTGCGCGAGGTATTCGGGCACCCGAAGTTCGTCTAGGGGGTCACAGCACCCCGAGGCGGGCGGCGCGCTCGGCCGCCTTCGCCCGGACCTCCGCCTCGTCGTCGACGCGCCCGTCGCGCATCAGCACCCGGCCGGCGACCACCGTCGCGTCGACCACCTGACCCGCGGCGGCGTACACGAGGTTCGCGGTCAGGTGGCCGGGGCCGAGCTCGGGGGCATCGGCCCGCACGAGCACGAAGTCGGCCGGGGCACCGACGGCGAGGACGGGCACGCCGCCGAGGAACGGTGCGCGCGCGCCGGTGGCGATCGCCCAGGCCTCGTCGGCCGGGAGCGCCCGCGGGTCGTTCGCGGCGTGCTTCTGGAGCAGCGAGAGCACCTTCACGTCCTGGAACAGGTCGAGCCCGTTGTTGGAGCTCGCGCCGTCCGTGCCGAGCCCGACGGGGATCCCCGCGTCGTGCACCCCGGCGTACGGGAAGAGGCGCCCGACGGCGAGCTTGAGGTTCGACACCGGGTTCGTGACGACCGTCGCGCCGCCCGCGGCCACGGCCTCGAGCTCGGCGTCCTCCATCCAGACGCCGTGGGCGAGGACGGTGCGCGGCGTCAGGAGCCCGAGCCCCTCGAGGTACGGGCCGGGCCGCTGCCCGGTGCGCTCGACGCAGCCGGTGACCTCGTCCTCGATCTCGAGAAAGTGGAGGTGCACCGGGACGTCGCGGGTGGCCGACTGCTCGGCGACCCAGGCGAGCGACTCGGCGCTCACCGTGTAGATCCCGTGCGGCGTCAGGCACGGCTCGACGCGGGGATCGGCGTCCGCGAGCTCGTCGAGGGAGCGGAGGGCGTCGGCGCGGAGGGCCGCGCCCTTGGCCGGGTCGAGCCCGTCGATGAGCGGCAAGCCGACCCGCGCCCGAAGACCGGCGTCGGTGATGGCGCGGGCGACGGCGGTCGGCTGCCAGTACATGTCCCAGAACCGCACGGTGCCGGTGCGGATCATCTCCACGCAGGCGAGGCGGGTGCCCCAGTAGACGTCGTCGGCGTCGAGGCGTGCCTCGGCCGGCCAGATGTGGTCCTCCAGCCAGTCCATGAGCGCCAGGTCGCCGGCGAAGCCGCGGAACAGCGTCATCGCCGCGTGGGTGTGCCCGTTCACGAGGCCGGGGAGCAGCACGAGATCGCGGCCGTCGAGGCGGTCGTCTCCCGGCGCGGCGGCCACGTCCGCGCCGATCGCAGCGATGGTCCCGTCGGCGCAGCGCAGCGACACGGGCGCGCCCGACGGGAGGCGGGCACCGGTGACGGCCAGGCTCACCGCGCCAGCACCGGGACGATCCGGTCGAGGCTGGCCTGGAGCCGGGCGGCGTTGGCGGCCGCGCCGTGCTCGTACGCCTCGACGGTGAGCGGCGCGCCGCCGATGCCGTTGGCGAGGTTGTCGACGACGCACAGGCCGGCGTAGGCGAGGCCGACCTGGTTCGCCGCGACGCACTCGGACGCCAGCGTCATCCCGACCAGGTCGGCGTGCGCGGCCGCGAGGCGGACCTCGGCGCGGGTCTCGAAGCGGGGGCCGTTCGACTGCCAGTAGACGCCGCCGTCGACGGCCGGCGCCGCGGCGACGTCGCGCCAGGTCTCGAGGAGTCGGGCCCGCCAGTCGGGCGTGAAGCCGGGCACGACGTGCGGGTGCTCGACGTCCGCCGCGATCGGCGGCTGCGCGAGGGCGAGGAAGTCGTCGGGGATCACGAAGCTGCCGACCGTCAGGTCCTCGCGGAGCGACCCGACCGAGCTCACGCCGAGGACCCGGTCGCAGCCCACGTCCCGGAGGGCGCGGAGGTGTGCGGCGGCGTCGGTGGCGTGCGGCGGGACGTACGTCTCCACGCCGTGGCGGTAGAGGGTCAGGTGCGTCCCGTGGTCGTAGAGCGCCATCGCCCGCTGCGTGTCGCGACCGGACGCGGGTGGGGGGCCGAGCGTCTGAAGCTTGCCGATCACCGCGAGGCGCCCCACGGCTACGCCGCCGCGGTGGCGTAGCCGGCGAGCGCGTCGACGAGCGCAGTGGTGTGGCGCCGGTAACTGGCGTCGCGGTACGGGCCGATCGAGCGCACGGGGTGCGGCAGCTCGAGCTGCACGCCGCCCCCGCGTGTCAGGTTCACCGGGTTGTCGGGGTGCACGCCGCGCAGGTCCACGGGGATCGTGGCGAGGTCGTCGACGACGACGTAGTCGGGCAGCGCGGCCCGCAGGCGGGCGCCGAGCTCGACGGCGAGCGACCGGTTGGCCCCGCCGACGAGCAGCGCGGTCGGCAGGTCGGCCCGCCGGTAGCCGTGGAGCGACACGACGACGTCGACGTGGTCGAGGAAGCGCGCCAGGGCGGGCACGTCGAGGGGCACCACCTCGTGTGCCGGGACGTGCCAGCGCAGCCCTTCGGGCTGCACGACGCTGTACAGCGACGCCCCCGCACCGTCCGCCGCGGCGCGCGCGAGCTCCGCGGTGCCCGGCTCCAGGCCTCCGTGCAAGGCGAGGAACCCGACCCGGGAGCGGAGCGCGAGATGCTCCTCGACGCCCGGCTGGCCCACGAGCTCGGCGAACACGACCCGCGGAGGCTACCCGTCGCGTGCCAATCTCCTTCCGTGCGTCGGGTGGGCGTCGCGGTGATCGTCGGGTGCGTCCTCGCGGCGTGCGGCGGCAGCGGCGCGAGCCACGCCGGGCGCACCCCTCCGCGGCACGCGGCGACGACCACGACCAGCACGACGACGCCGCTGCGCCTCGACAGCGCGGCCTCGCTCGCGACGACGTTGACCGCGATCGAGCGCGGGCTGCGCACCCCGGGCGACACGATGACCGCCACGTACGGGGCGTTGCAGCCCGAGGCGTACGGCACGCTCGTGTCGCATCCCGAGTGGCGCGCCGCGGTGCTCGCCGCGGTCGGCCCCGACGTGGAGTCGGCGGTCGGCGCCAACCTCGACGCGTCCGTGTCGCTCGACTCGCTCACGACCGGCGGGCCGCTGTCGGCCACGCTGCCGCCCTGGACGATCGTGGCGCCCCAACCCGAGGCGACCCTCCTCGCCGACTACGCGGCAGCCCAGGCCGCGACGGGCGTCCCCTGGGGGTACCTGGCGGGCATCCACCTCATCGAGTCGCGCCTCGGGCGGATCGTCGGCCCGAGCAGCGCCGGCGCGCAGGGGCCGATGCAGTTCCTCCCGTCGACGTTCGCCGAGTACGGCCAGGGCGGCAACATCGACGACGACCACGACGCGATCTTCGCCGCGGCGCGCCTGCTCGCCGCGCACGGCGGCGCGACCAACATCAACCGGGCGCTGCTCGCGTACAACGACGACCAGCGCTACGCGCAGGCCGTCGAGGACTACGCCGGGGTCCTGGCTGCCAGCCCCGTGGCGTTCGACGGGTACTACCAGTGGCCGGTCGTCTACGAGACGAGCACCGGGACCTACGTGCTCCCGACCGGCTATCCCGCCCAGCCCGCCGTCCGGCGAGCCGGGTAGGCTCCCGGGACGTGTGGCGACATCGCGCGGACGGTGACCTCGCGCGCGACATCCCGCGCACCCGGCGGGTCATGCCGTACCTCATGCGGGGCCGCAACGAGGCGGCCGTCTACGCCGAGCACGACGTCTCGCTCCGCAAGGCCGACGCGTTCATCCGGGAGTGGAACCAGGCGAACCCCGGCCTGCGCATCGACGTGTTCCACCTCGCGACCTGGGCGCTGCGCCAGACGCTCGACCGCTACCCGAAGATGGGGGACTTCGTGGCCGGCGGCCGGCTGTACCGGCGGCACGGCATCTGGTTCTCGTACGCGATCAAGGCCAAGCTCGAGCCGGGCGCGCCGCTGCTCGTGGTGAAGCGCCGCTTCGACCTCGACGAGTCGTTCGCCGCGATGGTCGAGGGGATGCGCGACACCGAGCACGCCTACCGCAGCGGCGAGTCGGCCCGCGTCGACCGTGAGCTCGGCCTGCTGCTCGCCTTCCCCGGCTTCATCCGCCGCGTCCTCATGCGCGGCGTGAACGTCGCCGACCGGCTCGGGATGCTGCCCAAGTCGTTCATCGTGAACGACCCGATGTACGCGACGGCCTTCTTCGCCAACATGGCGAGCCTCGGGATGCCGGCCGTCTACCACCATCTCTACGAGTACGGGACGTGCGGGGTCTTCTCCTCGCTCGGGCGCCCCACCACGGAGCCGGGCGGCCCGACGAGCGGCCCGAACCGCCGGCGGACGATGAACGTGCGCTGGACCTTCGACGAGCGCGTCGAGGACGGGCTCATGGCCTGGTTCGCCATCCGCCGCTTCGCCCAGGTCATGGAGGACCCGGAGGCGACCGGGCTCACCGTCGAGAGCGTCGCACCGGTGGCCGGACGGGCCGTCGGCCAGACGCTCGACGACGCCGCCCGCTCCTAGGCTCGACCCCCTCATGAGCTTCTTCGGCGATCGGCTGCGCGCCTATCCGCGCTACGACCTGTGGCGCCTCGGCGTCGAGACCGGCCTCTATCCCTACTACCGGCCCGTCGAGAGCGCGTCCCGCCCACGCCTCACCGTCGAGGGCCGCGAGGTCATCAACTTCGGGTCGAACAACTACCTCAGCCTCTCGTACCACCCCCGCGTCATCGAGGCGGCGATCGCCGCGACCCGCACGTTCGGCACCGGCGTGACCGGCTCGCGGCTGCTGAACGGCACGCTGACGCTGCACCAGACCCTCGAGGCCGAGCTCGCCGACTTCTACGAGCGCCCCGCGTGCCTGGTGTTCGCCACCGGCTACGTGGCCAACGCGTGCGCGATCGCGGGCTTCCTGGACCGCCACGACGTCGCGCTCATCGACAAGGAGGCCCACAACTCGCTGCTGTCGGGCGTGCGGCTCTCGGGCGCGCGGATGAGGCGCTTCCGCCACAACGACATGGACCACCTCGCCGGGGTGCTGGCCAGCCTCGCCCCGGACCAGGCGAAGGGCGTGATCGTCGACGGCGTCTACTCGATGGGCGGCGAGACCGCGCCCCTCGCCGAGCTGGTGTCCCTCTGCCGGGACATGCCCAACACGTTCCTCCTCGACGACGAGGCGCACGGCCTGGGGGTGCTCGGCGCCCGTGGGCGCGGCGCCCTCGAGGACCAGGGCGTCCTCGACGACGTCGACCTCGTCACCGTCACGTTCTCCAAGACGCTCGGCAGCTGCGGCGGCGCGGTGCTCGGCCCGACCGAGGCGATCGAGCTGCTCCAGCTCAGCGCCGAGCCGTTCATCTTCACCGCGTCCAACACCCCCGGGTCCGTCGCCGCCGCGCTCGAGGCGTTGCGCATCCTGCGCGAGGAGCCCGACCGGCCGGCGCGGCTGCGCGACAACGTCACCTTGTTCCTCGGGCTGCTCGCCGAACGGGGCGTCCCGACGAACGCCGCGGACAGCGCGATCGTCACGATCCCGCTGCGGCGCGGCGACGAGGTGTCGGTGGCGACCGTGTTCCGCGACCTCTTCGAGGCGGGCGTCTTCGTGAACCCGGTCATCCCGCCGGCCGTGGCCGGCGAGGCCGGGCTGATCCGTCTCAGCCTCATGGTCGACCACGACGCCGCGATGCTCGAAGAGGCCTCCGAGGCGCTCTACAAGGTCATCGCCGAGCACGACCAGCTCTGAGCACGGCTCAGGCCGCGCCTCGCATCGCCTCGAACCGGCGCTCCCACGCGTTGTGGCGCGCCTTGGCGTCCTGGATGAACGGCGAGAAGCCGATGAGCTTCAGGAGCGTCTCGTTCAGCCACCGGGCCGGCCCGCGCAGCGGCCGCTTCACGTCGACGAAGAGCACGACCCGGGTGCCGTCCGTGTCGTTCCACGCCTCGTGCTCGTTGGTGTCGTCGAAGACCAGGCTCTTGCCTTCCGCCCAGTGGCGCACGTCGCGGCCGACGCGGATCCCGCAGGCGTCGGCCGGCTCGGGCACGAGCAGCCCGAGGTGGTAGCGCAGCACACCCTTGTACGGGCCGCCGTGCGGCGGGATCTTCTTGTGGGGCGCCAGGATCGAGAACATCGCGGTCGTCATCCCCGGGATCTCGCGGAGGAGCCGCGCCGTCTCGGGGCAGCGCTCGACGTTCTTGCCGGCGGTGAACCCGTACCCGTAGAAGAAGAAGGTCTTCCACCGGTCGTCGTCGGTGAGCTGGGCCTGGTCGGTGGAGATGTCTTGGAAGTTCGGCAGGTCGGCCTGGTAGCGCAGCACCTCGTCGAGCTCGGCGCGGATCTTCGCGAAGCCGGCCTCCATCGGTGCGACCCACGGGAACTCGTCCGGATCGAAGAAGGTCCGGTCACCGACGAGCGACTGACGCCCGAAGTACCGGTCGGTCCAGCGCAGCCCGCGCTCCCCCAGCCGGTTCGCGGCGTCCACGAGCCGCACGCGCAGCGTGCGCGCGTCGTCGGTCATGCCCGAATCGTACTGCGCGGGTCCGCGGCACACCCGAGGCGGCGGACGCCAGTCCCCCGGGAGGCGGCACACGCGGCGGTAGCCTCCGCGCCGTGAGTCCGGCCATCACCGCCGAGAACCGCAAGTGGTGGGTCGTGGTGGCGATGTCGGGGATCATGATCCTGCTCACCCTCGACTTCTTCGGCCTGACCGGCCTCGCGCTGTCGGTCGCGCTGTTCCGGGGCATGGAGAACCACTCGGTGATCAGCGAGGCCGACCGCGCGAACGGGCCGGCGCCGGTGACCGCCCACCTGCGCCGCGTCATCCGCGACGTGCTCTCGGGCCCGCAGGCCGCACGGTCGGAGGTGCACGCGATGCAGATCTCCGATCGGACCGTCGTCAACTCGATCGTCGACGACTCGTTCTCGAAGGGCCTGCAAGCGGTCATGCTGCTCGGCGCCGGGCTGTCCTTCTTCTCGGTGTGGCCGGCCCTGTGGGGCCGTCGGCGCGTCCCGAGCCGGGTGCACCGACGAGCGCACGGGTTCTCACCCGCGCACTGGCGCCCCCACCCGCAGCCCGTCACCTGACGGCGCCGCGGCACGCGCGTCGCCGAGCATCGCCACCGCGTCGGCGCGCGTCACCGTCCGGCGCATCGGCGGCAGCCCGTCGAGCAGCACCCGGCGATAGCCCGCCGTCGCGAGCCGCGAATCGAGGACGGCGACGACGCCCCGGTCCGTGGTCCGCCGCAGCAGCCGACCGGCGCCCTGCGCCAGCGTCAACGCCGCCGCCGGCAGGTCCACGTCCGCGAACGCGCTGCCGCCCGCCGCCTCGACCGCGTCCCGGCGGGCCTGCTCGAGCGGGTCGTCGGGGCGGGCGAAGGGCAGCCGGTCGATGACGACGAGCACGCACGCCGGCCCGGGCACGTCGACGCCCTGCCAGAACGCCCGCGTCGCGACGAGACACGACGTCTCCTCGGCGCTGAACCGCTCCAGCAGCACGGCGTTCACCTCGTCGCCTTGGGCGAGGACCGGGTGGCTCGTGCGCTCGCGCAGCGCGGCCGCGAAGCGCTCGACGGCGCGCCGCGAAGTGCACAGCACGAGCGCCCGACCGCCCGCGGCGGCGACGAGCGCCGTGAGCTCGTCCGTCGCCGCGTCCGCCCACCCCGGCCGGCGGGGATCGGGAAGCGTCCGCGGCACATAGAGGAGCGCCTGGCGGCGCACGTCGAACGGCGACGCCAGTCGCCGCGCCGCGTACCCGCGGTCCGACGGGCACACCGCGCGGGTCGAGGCCGAGGCGCCGGGCGAGCGGCTCGAAGCGCTCCCCCGGGCCGAGCGTCGCGGACGTGAGGACGCACGGCAGGTGCGAGAACAGCCGGTCGGCGAGGCGGGGCCCGACGTCGATCGGGGCCAGCCGCAGCATCGTCCGCTCGGCGCCCTCCACCCAGGCGACCTCCCCCGCCATGGGGGCCTGCAGGTGGCGGATCGTCTCGAGGCGCGTCGCGACCAGGCGCGCCGTCTGGGCGACCCGCGGCTCGGTGGCGTCCCGGCGCAAGGCGGTGCCGACCGAGACCACATGCTCGGCGGTGGCCGCGAGCACCTCGGCGACGCGCCCCTCGGTGGGGTCGACCCGCCCCTCGAGCTCGCCGAGGCAGTCCTCGAGGTGGTCGGCGTCGCCGAAGAGCGCGTCGGCGTCGCCGTCGGGCGCGCCCGCCGTGCGGAGCCGTGCCCCGAGATGACGCAGCCCGCCGGGCGTCAGCTCACAGCCCAGCGCGCGCGTCGCGACGTCGACGACGGCGTGGCCCTCGTCGAAGACCACGACATCGTGGTCAGGGAGCACCCCGCCGCCCGCTGCGAGGTGGGCCAGGTACAGCGCGTGGTTCACGATGAGCACCGACGCGCCGTCGGCCCGCACGCGGGCCTGCTCGGCGAAGCACTCGTCACCCTCGGGGCAGCGCGCCGCGCCCGGGCACTCGTTCGGGCCGCAGCTGACGGCGCGCCACGCGGTCGGGGGCACGCCGTCGATCCCGGCGGCGTCCCCGACGTCGGTCTCGGCCGCATAGCGCTCCAGGCGGGTGAGCTGGGTCGCGAACTCGGGTCCAGGCCGCTCGTCGAAGAGCGCGTCGCCCCCCGACGCGGCGCGCAGGCGCGCCAGGCAGAGGTACTGGCTGCGCCCCTTCAGCACGGCGGCCTCGAACGGCACGCCGCCGTGCTCGCGCACGAGCGGGACGTCCTTGCGCCACAGCTGGTCCTGGAGCGCGAGGGTGGCGGTGGCGATCACCGCGACGCGACCGGACGCGACGACCGCCGCGAGGTAGGCGAGGCTCTTGCCGGAGCCCGTCGGCGCCTCGACGACGAGGTGATGCGGCTCACCGAGCGCCGCGGCGACCGCCTCGGTGAGGTCGCGCTGGCCGGGTCGGTCGTCGCCGTCGAGGGCCCGCACGCAGCGATCCAGCACCGCGAGCGGGCTTGGCGCGACCATCGGCGGAACCTAACGGCTGACGGCGCCGCCGGCGGCGATGCCCGCCGTCACGTCCGTGGCCGGTCGGCCGCCAGCCGGTAGAGGACGTGGGGCCGGTTCGGGTCGCGGGCGTCGAGCTGCGGGTGGGTGAAGTCGCCCGTCGCGTCGTGCGTCATCCCGAGGCGCTCCATGACCCGGCGCGACCGCGTGTTGCGCACGGTGGTGAACGCGACGAGCTCGTCGAGACTGACGGTGCCGAAGGCGAACGCGACCGCGGCGCGGGCGCCCTCGGTCGCGTAGCCGTGCCCCCACGCGTCGTGCGCGAGGCGCCAGGCCACCTCGACGGCGGGCGCGCACGGCAGCGCGCCCGGGACTCGACGCAGCCCGACCGAGCCGACGAGGGGCGCGACGTCTGGGACCTCGACGGCCCAGATGCCGAACCCCTCCTGTGCCCAGTGCTCCTCGTGGCCGTCGACCATGGCGTCGCTCGCGGCCGGCGCGAGCGGGCCACCGAGGTACTCGCCGACGACGGGGTCCGCGTTCAGCGCCGCGTACGGCGACCGGTCCTCGGGACGCCAGCCGCGCAGGACGAGCCGGGCGGTGCGCACCTCGGGAACCACGTCGGCGGACCATACCGGTGGGACACCGCGGGGGACGGGCCGTGCCACGGCTCGAGACGAGGCCGCTGGTACCGTCGCCGGATCCTGGGCCTCGAGCACCCCGACTTCGCGCGCGGGCGCGCGCCGCGCGGGCGGTGGGCGACCGCGCACCGCGACCGCGCCGGGCGGGCGTAGCCGCGCGTGGCGGGCTTCCTCGACCGTCTCGGCCGCGGGGCGGCACGGCGCCGCTGGTGGGTGATCGGGACCTGGATCCTGCTCGTCGTGGCGGTGGGCGGCGCGGCCCGCGCGGCGAACGGCAAGACCCAGGACACGTTCCGCATCCCGGGGGCGCAGTCGCAGCAGGCCGCCGACCTGCTCTCGCAGCGCTTCCCGAGCCAGTCCGGCGACGTGGCCCTCGTGGTGTTCCAGGCGACGCAGGGCAGCGTCCGCGCGCCGGCCGCCGCCGCGGGGATCGCGCAGACCCAGCAGGCGCTCGCCGCCCTCCCGCACGTGGCGGGGCAGGTGGTCGGCCCGGCGACACCCGGGGTGGGCAGCGCGTTCATCTCGTCGAGCGGGACGGTCGCCTACGCGCGCGTGCAGTACGACCGGAAGGCCGGCAGCCTCCCCGACGACACGTTCACGCGGCTGCAGGCGGCCGCGCACCCCGCGACGCTCGCCGGGGTGCACGTCGCGTTCGGCGGCGCGATCACGGACTTCTTCAACCAGCCGCCGGCGGGGAGCGCCGACGCGATCGGGCTGCTCGTCGCGGTGATCATCCTGCTCCTCACGTTCGGGTCGGTGATCGCCATGAGCCTGCCGATCGGCACGGCGCTGTTCGGCCTCGCCATCGGGCTCAGCCTCATCTCGCTCCTCGCCGCGGTCACGACGATCGGGACCGTCGCGCCGACCCTCGCGACGATGATCGGGCTCGGGGTCGGCATCGACTACTCGCTGTTCATCCTCACGCGGCACCGCCAGAACCTCACCAGCGGCATGCCGGTGCTCGACTCGATCGGGCTTGCGAACGGGACGGCGGGCCAGGCGGTGCTCTTCGCGGGGACGACGGTCGTCATCGCCATCTGCGGGCTCGCGCTCGCGGGGATCCCCTACGTGACGTGGCTCGGATTCACGTCCGCGATCGTCGTGCTCATCATGATGGCCGCCGCGGTGACGCTCATCCCGGCGCTCCTCGGCGTGGCCGGCGAGCACATCAACAAGGTGCACGCCCCCCGGTTCCGGCCACACCACCGCGGCGACGACCACCCGTCGCTCACCGGCGGGCGCAGCCGCGGCTGGACCCGCTGGGCCGAGTTCATGTCCCGGCACCGGTGGCCGGCCGTGCTCGGGAGCCTCGCCGTGCTCCTCGTGCTCGCGTCGCCGCTGCTCGGCATGCGCCTCGGGCAGGTCGACGACAGCTCGGCGCCGCACGACAGCACCGAGCGCGTCGCCTACGACCTCATCAGCCGCGGCTTCGGGCCCGGCTTCAACGGGCCGCTCGTCCTCGCCGTCGCGCTCCCCCACCCGGGGGACGTCACGCCCGCGCAGGACATCGCCACCGCCGTCGCGAAGGTGCCGGGCGTGCGCGTGGGGCCGCCCCAGCTGAGCCCGACCACCCACACCGCCGCGGTGATCATCGCCGTGCCGGCGTCCTCGCCGCAGTCGGCCGCCACCGAGGACCTCGTGAACACGCTGCGGAACCAGGTGCTGCCGCCCGCGGTGCACGGGACCGGCGCGCGGGTCTACGTCGGCGGGGTGACCGCCGCCTTCATCGACCTCGGCCAGCGCATCCAGGACCGGCTGCCCCTCTTCATCGGCGCGGTGGTCCTGCTGTCGTTCGTGCTGCTCATGATGGTCTTCCGGTCGGTGTTCGTGCCGCTGAAGGCGGCCATCATGAACCTGCTCTCCATCGGCGCGGCGTTCGGCGTGATCGTCGCGGTGTTCCAGTGGGGGTGGGGCAGCAGCCTCATCGGCGTCTCCGAGACGACACCGATCGTCGCGTACGTGCCGATGATGATGTTCGCCATCCTCTTCGGCCTCTCGATGGACTACGAGGTCTTCCTCCTCTCGCGCATCCGCGAGGACTACTACGAGACGCACGACAACCTGGCGAGCGTCGTCAACGGGCTGGGGGTGACCGCCCGCGTGATCACCTCCGCGGCGCTCATCATGATCAGCGTGTTCCTCGGGTTCGTCGCCAACCCGGAGCCGACCGTGAAGATGTTCGGCCTCGGCCTGGCCGTCGCCGTGTTCGTCGACGCGACGATCGTGCGGCTCGTGCTCGTCCCGGCGACGATGGAGCTGCTCGGCGACGCCAACTGGTGGCTGCCCCGCTGGCTCGACCGGCTGCTGCCGAGCATCCGGATCGAGGAGGGCCCGACGAACGCGCCCGGCCCGACCGATGACCGCGTCCCGGTCACGACCAGTGCGTAGGCGCCGGTCGGCGGGCGTCCTCGCGCTCGCCGGGGTCGCCGCGCTCCTCGCCGCCGTCGCCCCGCCGGCGGGCGCCGCGACGGTCCGGACGAGCTGGCACTCGCCGAGCCTCGACGGCACCGTCCAGGGCGCGCCCGTGGTCGTCGGCGACGTCGTCGTCGTGGCGACCGAGCACGACGCGCTCTACGGGCTCTCCCTGCGCGACGGTCACCGCCTCTGGGGGCCCCGGCGCGTGGGGCAGCCCGTCCCGCTCTCGGTGGTCGCGTCGAAGTCGCCGGCCGCCGACGGGTGCGGCGACATCGACCCGCTCGGGATCACGAGCTCCCTCGTCGTGGACCCGACGACACCCCCGCGGGTCTTCGCCGTGGCCGAGGTGCTCGGACCCGGCGACGCGGTGGCGCACGACCTGGTCGCCGTCGACCCGGTGACGGGCAAGGTCGTCGTCGGGCCGACGCCGATCGACCCGCCGGCGATGACGCACCCCGAGCTCGAGCAGCAGCGCGCCGGCCTCACCTTCGCGAACGGCCGGGTGTACGTCGGCTTCGGCGGCCTCTACGGCGACTGCGGCGACTACCACGGCTTCGTCGTCGCCGCGAACCCCGACGGGTCGGGAATCGCCGGCACGTTCGAGGCGGCCGACGCGGGCGGCGGTGACCGCGCCGCGGCGGTCTGGGCGACCGACTCGCCGCCCGTCGACGCCGCCGGGCACCTCTACGTCGCGACGGGCAACAGCGAGGACGGGCCCGGCCCGCCGACCTTCGAGTACGGGGACAGCGTCGTCGCGCTCGACCCGAACCTCAACGTGGTCTCGGCGTTCCAGCCCTCGACGTACCAGGCCGACAACGCGAGCGACCTCGACCTCGGCTCCACGGCCCCCGTGCTCGTCGGCGACGGGCAGGTGTTCCAACTCGGCAAGCAGGAGAAGGCGTTCCTGTTGAACAGCGCGAACCTCGGCGGCGCGGACCACCACACCCCACTCGCGTCGATCGAGTCGTGCGGCGCGTTCGGCGCCAACGCCACGCTGGGCACCTCGGTGTTCGTGGCGTGCCGCAACAGCCTCCAGCAGATCCTCCTCAACCGGGCGACGAACCCGCCGACGCTCGCGCACGGCTGGAGCGCCGCCGTGCCCGCCGGCGGGCCCATCACGGTCGCGTCCGGGCTGCTCTGGTCGGTCGACGTCGCCGGCGGGACGCTCGACGCGCTGAGCGCGGTGAACGGCCACGTCGTCGCGCACCACCCGGTCTCGCTCGACTCGAGCCAGCACTTCCCCACCCCCACCGTCGCCGGCGGCTGGGTGATCGTCGAGACGGCCAACGGCCTCGCCGCGTTCACGCTGCCGGGGTCCCGCGGGTCGGCGAAGGCCTGAGCGGCGATGCCACACCTCCGACGGGTCCTCGCCGGCGTCGCGGTCGCCGCCGCGCTCGTCGCCGCGGCCACGCCCGCCGGCGCGAAGGCGACCCCGTCGCGCGCCGACACGGTGCTGCTCAAGGCGGGCGTGGTCATGGCCTCCGACGTGCCGGCCGGATGGACGACGACCAGCCAGGTCGACACGAGCGCCGACCAGTTCAAGGGGATCACGGGCTGTCGCGCCGTCTACACATCGGTGTTCAACGCGCGCGCGACCGTGCCGTACAAGCTCTCGAAGGCGTTCAGCCCTCCCGGGCCGGACAACGGGATCACCGTCGTCGACGACACCGTCCTCGCGTTCAAGACCGTCGCGAAGGCGGCCGCGTTCGTCGGCGTCTTCCGGGATCCCTCGGCCGGACGCTGCCTCCAGAACGTCCTGTCGAAGGCGCTGCGCGGCGAGGGGCACGCGGTCGTCGTGCCGCTCACCGTCGCGCCCGTCGGCGACGCCGCCGTCGGCTACGAGGCCAGCATCACGAGCACGAGCCCGGGGCTCACCGGCCCCCAGGTCGGCGACATCATCGTGCTGCGGGTCGGGCGCGTCGACGTGTACCTGTCGACCTTGAACGCGGCGGCGGCCCCGCTCCCGCAGGGCCCGGCGATCTCGGCCGCGATTGCGACGCGGCTCCAGCAGGCCGGCGCCTGAGGCGCCTCAGTCCGCGCGGTCGCGGACCATCACGTGCTCGGCGCCTGGCTCGTCGGGGATGACGGCGTCGCGCACCCACGTGAACCCGGCCCGCTCGAAGGCCCGGACCGACCGTGCGTTCGCGGGGTCGGGACCCGTCGCGCAGCGCCGCACGTCGGGCGCGACGAAGATCACGTCGGTCACGAACCGGTCGATGACGGCGGGGCCGAGGCCGCGGCCGATCATCGACGCGTCGCCGATGAGCAGGTCGACGCCGGCGCCCTCGGGCTCGCCGATCGCCGCGGCGTACGACGGATAGTCGGCGAGCCGGTACCACTGGATCAGCCCGACCGGGGCGTCGTCGACGACGATCAGGTAGTTGGCCGTCGGGTCGACGCCATCGATCGCGGGGCCGTAGGCCGCTTCGACGGCCTCGAGCGTCGCCGCGTCGCCGCCCTCGCCGCCGAGCCCGTCCGAGCCGGTGCCGGCACCCCACCACGCGGCGACGTGCGGCTCGTTCAGCCAGTCGCGCAGGCGTGTGAGGTCGTCACGGGCGAGCGGCCGGAAGGCGAGGGCGGGCGGCGTGAGGCTCAGCGGTCCGAGAGGCGGAAGGGTTCGTCGTCGTCGGGCGGGCGGCGCTTCCACACCTGCCACCAGCGCCGGTCCTTCGGCGACTCCTGGCGCTGGAGGTCGAGGACGACGTCGTGCTCGGCCGCCTCGACGATCCCCTCGGCGTCGTCGAGGACGTCGGCGACGTCGCTCGGCGTCTCCTCGTCCGGTTCGCGCTCGACGGTGCTGCCGGCGAGCGAGCCGCGCTCGAACCCGCCCTCGAGGAGGGACGGCTCGTAGCGGTCGCAGTGCTCGGGGCAGCGCCACGGCTGCTCGGGCGCGAGGCCGAGGACGCAGTAGCGGGCGACTTCGCCGTCGTCGTAGGTCCGGCTCTCGAAGTGCCGGCAGTCCTCTCGCATGCCCATCGCACACCCCGTCGGGAACGCGCCGGCCGGGGGCTCCGCGCCGGCACAGGTCCTGTTTCCTCCGACGCTACCGCCGGGATCCGGCCCGCGGCTCAGCCACCCCCCGGGGCGGGGGCCGGACACGGAGCCGCCGCGCCGAGGCGCCCGTGATGAGCACGGCCTCGCCGCACCCGAGCGTGCGGACGGCGTCGGGGCTGACGACGAAGCGCCGGGCGACGCGCTGAGTCGCCCGGCCGGTCGGGGCGACCCCGTCGGTCTGCTCGCTGCGCTCGACGGTGCGCTCGGTGCCGGCGAGCGCCACGAGGCGCTCCGGGGCCTTCAGCTGGTGGATGAGGATCGTGCCGACGGTGCCCGCGAGGCGCTCGCGGATCGTGTCCGACGGGCCCAGGCTCGCCCAGGTCTGACCGATGAGCACGACGCCGACCCCGAAGGACCGGACGCGCTCGACGAGGTCGACGGCCGCGTCGGGGCGGGCCGCCAGCTTCGAGAACTCGTCGATGACGACGAGCGCGCGCCGGGACGGCGCCTTGCGGGCCATCGCCCAGTGGAGCAGGTCCTCGAGGAGGAAGGCCCCGATCTCGGCGGCCTGGTTGCGGTGCTCGGGCCGACCGACCGGGACGTACGCGGCGCGCGTGTCCTCATAGGACCAGTCCCCGTCGAGGGACGTCCCGACCGCCCACGCGACGCCCTCGTAGCGGTAGCGCGCGCCGAGGAACTCGGCGTCGGGGAGCCGGCGGATCTTCTCCGCTTCGGCGGCGTCGTGGCGCCAGGCGCGCCGCAGCACGCGCTTGTCCATCCGCTCGACGAGCTCGCCGAACGCGTGCGGCGGGTCGAGGCCGACCGCCCAGCGCAGCACGTTGCGGGCGATGCCGGCGTAGTACGGCTCGGTGAAGGCCTGCGTGGCGAGCAGCCGGTTCACCACGCTGTCCGGACCGCCCCGCCAGCCGTCGAGGGGGCGCCGCCCGCCGTCCAGCGCGGCGACGCCCCAGTGGCGCGCGACCGCGAGGAACTGGGCCGCGACGTCCCGGTCGGCCTTCCCGTCGACCCAGTACACGTCCCAGCCGGCGCGCAGCGTCTCGCTGGCGATGGCGAGGGCCGTCACCGTCTTGCCGCTCCCCGTCTCGCCGACGACGAGCGCCTGGCGCTGCCACAAGGCGTCCGGGACGGTCACGATCGCGGCGCGCGGCCGCGCGCCCCGCCGACGCGGTCGAGCGCCGCGCCGAGCACGGTCCGGTCCGGCGGGAGAGGCCACGCCCGACGCAGCCGCCGCGTGGCCTGCCGGCTCGCTCGTCGCCGACGGCTCAGCTCCCGTCCGTGCTGGGTCGCCTCGTGCTCGTCGCGGTGCCGCGCCACCACCGGGGCGAGCGGCGCGAGGGCGACGCCGGCCGCGGCCGCGAACGCCACCGCGAGGAGCCACACGCCGGAACGCGGGAGCACGCCCCGCGTCGCGCCCGCCAGCGTCGCGACGTACGCAGCCGGGCCGCCCGCCAGCGTGCACGCGCCGGTGAGGAGGCTCCCGGCGAGCGCCGCCGGCCACCGGCGCCAGCCGCGCCGGTCGATGAGCGAGCGCGAGCGGTCCGCCGACGAGCACGGCGGGCACGGCGAGGAGGGCGAGCGCGGCCGTCGTCACGCCGACGAGCAGCGTCGCGTCCTGGCTCGGCGGCTCCCTCATCCGGGGAGGGCGAAGGCCTCGAGGCCCACGATCACGACCTGGTCCTGGACGCCCAGTCGCGCCGCGACGCGGGCCACGGCGGCACCGACCGGCACGTCGTCGATCACGTAGAGGACGCGGTCGTGCTCGACGGTGAGCTCGTCGACGATCGCGCCGAGGGGGGCCGATCCCTTGCGGCTCAGCTCGACCTCGACAGCGGTCGGCACGCCGTCTGGCGTGCAGAACCGCGCGTCGGCGACGTGCGCGTCGCGGCTCGGGCGCGCCGCCGAGAGGGCGCGCTCACAGGTCCACTGGCGGCCGCCGTGGCGCTCGATCCCGAGGCGGACCAGCGACACGGCGTGCAGGTGCTGGAACAGCCGACACGGTGGGGCGTCGGCTCGGCCGTGCAGCCCGACGGCGCGCCGTCCAGCGCGGGTCGCCCACACGAGCGCCGGCCGGTCGGCGAGGCGCCAGTTGTGCGCCGCGAGCCCGCCGGCATGCCAGGTCGCGACGACCCGGCTCACGTGCGCGCGGCTGCAGGGCCGGGCCGGGTCCAGGACGTGGGCGAGGACGTCGACCCGCACGGCGCCCTGCTCGGCGACCCACCGCAGGGCGGGGAGCGCGGGCGGGAGCCGGACTGTCGGGTCGGGGCTCGGCTGCACCGCGGAGGGAGACGCCGCCGCGGTGGTCCCGTGATGCCCGCACGCGAGCTGACCGCCCCGAAGGGCGGCCAGCTCGGGTGCGTTGGCGCCGGACCGGCCGCCGTTGGCGCGGCCCGGCGTTTGTTGGGGGTGTGGTCCTACGAGCCCTGGCTCAGGTGGCTACCAGCGTTGTTGAACTGGCTGTTCACCTGGCCACGCAGGAACACGACCGCCGCGATGACCGCGAGGGCGATCAGGGCGACGAGGAGGATGTACTCGACCAGGTTGGCGCCCCGCTCATCACGGCCGAGCTTCGCCTGGATCCAGCTCTTCAGCACGAAGAAGTTCATTTGGGTTGCCCCATCCTTCCGTTGGATTCGTGTCCACCCACGACCTCCCGGAAGCCCATCCCGCTGGCTTGCATATCGGCCGTCTTTACCTGGAACTTGAATGCCGTTGAGGTTCCTTTAGCGCCGGCGAGGGCGGGTCGATCCCCCGGGGGTGACGAGCGCCGCGCCGCCTGCGGCCCCACCCCACCGGCCGGCCGCCCCGACACCGCCCGCCGTCCCGCGCCCGCCCGGCCCGATCGCCCGCCGGGAGTCGGTCGGCGTGCTCGTCGCGGTGTTCGTCGCCGCGACCGGGCTCCTCGCGTACGGGCTCGCCCGCCACGTCATGTGGTTCGACGAGCTGCAGGCCTGGAACATCGCGCGCGCCAGCCACTCGATCGGCGGCCTGTACCGCAACCTCCGCTACGAGGGCCACCCCATCGCCTGGTATCTCGCGCTCTACGCGCTCACCCGTGTCACCGGCGACCCACGGGCGATGCAGCTGCTCGAGCTCGCGATCGTCGCCGGCTCCTTCGCCCTCGTGCTGTTCCGGGCGCCGTTCTCGGTCCCGGTGCGCGTCCTGATCGTCGCCGGCTACTGCCTCGGCTTCGAGTACGGCGTGATCAGCCGCGGCTACGGCCTCGGCGTCCTCGCGCTCCTGCTCGTGCTCGTCGCGCTGGCGCGGCCGCGTCCGGCCTGGGGCCTGGCCCTCGCGGCGGTGACGCTGCTGGCCTGGACGAGCCTCGCCGGCGCCGTGCTGACCGTCGCGCTGGCCGGCGCCGTCGCGCTCGATCCGGGCCCGCGCTCGGCGCCGCGGCGACGCTTCGTGCTCGGCGGCCTGCTCGTCGCCACCGCGTCGGCGCTCACCTGCCTGCCCCCGTCGGACTTCCACGCGTTCACGCCCAGCCTCGGGAACTTCGCGACGATCGGCGGCAGCGGCGTGACGCGGTTCGTCGACGCCACCACCGGGATCTGGCGGGGCCTGATCCCGATCCCGGCGCGGCTCGGCGGGTGGAACTCGCAGCTGCTCGACCGGCTCCCCGCCGCGCCGTGGCTGCAGGCGCTCGCCTCGGTCGTCCTGTTCGCGCTCGTGCTCGCCGCGCTGCCGCGCTCGATCGGACGGCGCGTCTGGTGGGTGGGCGCGATCGCCACGTGGGGGTTCTTCCTCGTCGTCGTCCTCCCCGACGAGGCCCGCTACGCCGACGTCGCCTTCCTCCTGTTCCTCGCCGCGCTGTGGCTCGCCGTCGCGCCCCCCGGGCGCCCCGCCGTCGCGCCCGCCACCCCTTGGCGACGCCGGCTGCCCGCCGTCGTCCTCGTCGTCCTCGCCGCGCAGGTCGTCGCGCTCCTCGCCGTCGCGCCGAGCCTCACGATCACGCCCTTCTCCCCCGACCAGGCCGTCGCCCAGGCGACGCGCACCGCGCACCTCCAGGACGCGATCGTGTCCGGGGAGGACTTCGACGCGACCGCGGTCGGCGCGTACCTCGACCGGCCGACCTACTCGGTGGCGCGCGGCACCTGGATCCGGTTCTTCGTCCACGACGACCTCGAAGCGCGCCGCCGCGCCCACCTCACGAGCGCCGCCACGGTCTGCGCCGCGGCGGCGCTCGCCGGGCGGCTGCACCGGCCGGTCGGGCTCATCACCCCGGCGGCCCTGCGCCGCCCGGGAGTCGCCCGGGTCACGCTCGACCAGCACGTCGCCCTCTACCGGGTGACGCCCGTCGCCGCCGCCGGCTGCCCGCCGGACCGCACGGTGCCGCTCCCGCCGGCCGGCCCGGCCTAACGGACGCCTAACGCGATCCGCGCCCGGGGCCCGCACGCGTGGGCCAGGCTGCAGGTCGCCAGCGACGAGGGAGGGCCAGCGTGCGACGCGTGAGCAAGGTGTGGGCCGGGGTGGCCGTCGGCACGACCGTGGCGGTGCTCGGCGGCGTCGCCGTCGCCGCCGGGACGGCCGGCGGCGCCACGCCCGCCCAGGACGAGACCGGGATCCACAAGATCAAACACGTCGTCGTGATCATGCAGGAGAACCGCTCCTTCGACACCTACTTCGGCGCCTACCCGGGCGCCGACGGGATCCCGATGCAGAACGGCACGCCGACGGTGTGCGCGCCCGACAACCAGACCGGGCAGTGCGTGCAGCCCTACGTCGACCACGCCGACGTGAACGGCGGCGGCCCGCACGGGCAGTCGAACGCGACCGCCGACATCAACGGCGGGCAGATGAACGGGTTCGTGAACCAGGCGCTCACCGCGGCGAAGGGGTGCCTGAACGTGAACAACCCGGCGTGCGCGAACTCAGCGAGCCCCGACGTGATGGGGTACCACACGCAGAGCGACATCCCGAACTACTGGTCGTACGCGCAGAACTTCGTGCTCCAGGACCACATGTTCGAGCCGAACGCCTCCTGGAGCCTCCCCGAGCATCTCTTCCAGGTGTCGGAGTGGTCGGCGAAGTGCACCCAGCACAACACGCCGTCGAGCTGCACGAACGCGCTCGAGGCGCCCGGGCTCCCGCCCGACTTCCGCGGGAGCGGCGGCGCGGCGCCGATCTACGCCTGGACCGACCTCACGTACCTGCTGCACAAGAACAACGTGCCGTGGGGCTACTACGTCGTGACCGGGACCGAGCCGGACTGCGAGAACGACAGCGCGGTCACGTGCGCGCCGGTCCGCCAGAGCTCGTCCACACCGGGCATCTGGAACCCGCTCCCCTACTTCGACACGGTCCGCAACGACGGGCAGCTCGGCAACATCCAGACGGTCGAGAACTTCTACACGGCCGCCAAGCGCGGCACCCTTCCCGCGGTGTCGTGGGTCGTCCCCTCGGGCGCGGTGAGCGAGCACCCGCCGTCCCCCGTGAGCTTCGGGCAGACGTACGTGACGAGCCTCGTGAACGCGGTGATGCACTCGAAGGACTGGGACTCGACGGCGATCTTCCTGGCGTGGGACGACTGGGGCGGCTTCTACGACCAGGTCGCCCCGCCGGCCGTCGACCAGAACGGCTACGGGCTGCGGGTCCCCGCCATGGTCATCAGCCCCTACGCCCGGCACGGCTACGTCGACCACCAGACCCTGTCCTTCGACGCGTACGTGAAGTTCATCGAGGACGACTTCCTGAACGGCCAGCGCCTCGACCCGGCGACCGACGGGCGGCCCGACCCGCGTCCCGACGTGCGCGAGAACGCCAAGATCCTCGGCGACGTGGTGAGCGACTTCAACTTCAACCAGAGCCCACGGGCCCCGATGGTGCTACCCGTCCGTCCGGTGACGACGCTCACGGGGACGCCGAACCCGCGCCGTCTGAGCGCCGCGCAGAAGGCGGGCGACGCGGACGGCTGACGGGCCCGCCGAGCGGCCGCTCGAGCCAGACCACGTCCCAGTAGCGGCCGAACTTGCGGCCCTGCTCGGAGTAGCGCGCCGCCTCGCGGAAGCCGAAGCGTTCGTGGAGCGCGACGGACGCCGGGTTCGGCAGCGCGACGCCGCCGTAGGCGCGGTGGAGGTCCTCGCCCTCGAGCGCCGGGAGGAGCGCGCCGTACAGCAGGGCGCCGAGGCCACGTCCCGTCGCGTCGGGGTCGAGGTAGACGCTGACCTCGACCGACGTCTCGTACGCGGCCCGCAGGTGGTAGGGGCTGCTCGTCGCGTACCCGAGCACCCGGTCGTCGGCGACGACCAGCAGCCGGTAGCGGCCCGTGGCCGCGTAGTGGGTGGCCCACTCGCGGCGCGCGGCCATCGTCACGGGCTCGATCTCGAACGTGGCGTGCGAGTGCACCACGTAGTGGTTGTAGATCTCGTTGATCCGCTCGAGGTCCGCCGCGGCGGCGGGGCGCACCACCTCGCTCATCTGGGCGCCGCCCCGTCGCCGTGCGGGCCGGGCGGGTCCCCGACCCGATGGTGCACGGCGAGCACCGCTTCGTCGTCGCGCGTCGCCGCTGACGTGCCGGGTGCAGCGGCGGTCACGGGCCGGCCGGCGGCCCGGGCGGTGGCGCGGGCCGCGCCGCGTCGATCGACGCGAGCCCCTGCTGGAGCCGCTCGACGAGCGCCGGCACCTGGTCACGGGCGTGCGCGACGGCGAGGTCGAGGCGCAGGCGCACCCAGCCGTTGAGCTTCGACCCGTAGTGGATCGTGACCGGCTTCTGGCGGTTCGACACCGAGAACGTCGTGGAGCCGTCGTCGGTGGACTCGTAGCCGAGCAGCTTGGCGAAGAGGCACTCGCGGGTCTGGCGCTGCCCCTGGAAGACGACCCGCTGGTTCGTGATGAACATCGTGCCGGTGTCGATCGCCTCGGGGTGCGGGGTGCCCTGCACGTAGTGGCCGCGCGTGGCGCCGACCCGGTAGCGGACGCTGCGACCGCCGAGCGAGCCGACCGGGATGGAGACGCCCGAGGAGTGGCCTTGCCAGGACCCGGCGCCGCGCCGCTCCTCGACGAGGCCGACGTCGGTGATCCGCGCGAACTCGGCCTCGCCGCGCTTGAGGAGCAGCCCGTCCCCCGCCTGGCCGTGGAACGTCTGGGCCAGCGACAGCGCCGCGGCCTGCTCGTCACGCTCGTGCTGCCACGCGGCCAGGGCCTCGTCGTAGTGGGCCTGGGCTCGCCGCTCACGGTGCCGCTCGAACATCGCCCCTCCACCCGTCAGTGTCGCATCGCGCCGGTGCCCGGAGCCACCGCGCGGTCGCGCCGCGGCCTCGGCGGCGCCGTAGGGTACGGCCGCCACGCGACGGGGAGTGGAGATGGCGACGCGGGTCCTGCCGAAGGCGGAGCTGCACCTGCATCTCGAGGGGACGCTCGAGCCGGAGCTGCTCTTCGAGCTGGCGGCGCGCAACCGGGTCTCGCTCCCCTACGCCGACGTCGACGCGGTCCGGGCCGCGTACGTCTTCGCCGACCTCCAGGCCTTCCTCGACGTCTACTACGCGGCCTGCCAGACGCTCGTCACCGAGCGCGACTTCTATGACCTCACGCGCGCCTACCTGACCCGCGCCCAGGGCGACGGGGTGCGGCACGCCGAGGTGTTCTTCGACCCCCAGACCCACACCGAGCGCGGCGTCCCGTTCGACGCGGTGCTGCACGGCATCGCCCACGCGCTCGCCGACGGGGCCCGCGACCTCGGGATCACGTCGCGGCTCATCCTCTGCTTCCTGCGCCACCTGCCGGCCGAGGCGGCGATGGCGACGCTCGAGTCGGCGTTGCCCCACCGTGACGTGCTCCACGCCGTCGGGCTCGACTCCTCCGAGATGGGCCACCCGCCCTCGGACTTCGTCGCCGTCTTCGACCGGGCCCGGGCCGAGGGGTTCCTGACGGTTGCCCACGCCGGGGAGGAGGGCCCGCCGTCCTACATCTGGGAGTCCCTCGACCTGCTCCACGTCCGCCGCATCGACCACGGCGTCCGCTGCCTCGAGGACGAGGCGCTCGTCGCCCGTCTCGTCGAGGAACAGGTGCCGCTCACCGTGTGCCCGCTCTCGAACGTGCGCCTGCGCGTCGTCCCGACGCTCGCCGACCATCCGTTCGCGGCGATGCTGCGCCGCGGCCTGCGGGTCACGATCAACTCGGACGACCCGGCCTACTTCGGCGGCTACGTGCAGCAGAACTACGCCGAGACGGCCGAGGCGCTCGGGCTGCGCGACGAGGAGGTCGTCCAGGTGGCCCGCAACTCGTTCCTCGCGTCGTTCCTCGAGCCCGCCGAGCGCGATGAGCACCTCCGCGCCCTCGACGAGGCCGCGGCACGCTGAGCCCGCCGTCGGGGCTCAGGCGGTGATGAAGACGGGCGTGCCGAGCAGCGGTTGGAGCTTGGCGATCGCCACGATCGCCGCGTTCGGCATCCGCACGCAGCCGTTCGAGAGGTCCTGGCCGAGATCGGTGTCGGGCAGGTCGGTGCCGTGCAGCGCGATCTGGGGGATCGTCCCGTCGAAGCTGCTGAGGTCGTTGGAGAGCCCCGACGTGCCGATCGCGACGGCGCCGTATACCGAGCTGCACTTCGCGAGCGGATAGCCCGGCACCGACGTCGTGTTGCAGTTCAGCGGGTCGGTGATCGAGAACACCCCGGTCGGCGTCTTCGTCGTCGGCGTCCCGATGATGACCTTCGTGCTCATGATGGGCACGCCCGCCCGCTTCACGGTGAGCATGTGCTGGCTGAGGCTCACCTCGATCACGTAGGCCGTGTACGTCTCGGTGACGTCCGCGACCTGCACGAAGCCCGGCGTGCCGTTCGGCTTGTGCAGCGGGACGAGCACCGGCAGCCAGCCCGCCGGGACCCGGCCCGTGGTGGTCGAGCCCTGGAGGAGCAGCGTCGTGGGCAGCCCGTAGGAGGTCTTCGCGGCGAGGGTGGCGACCGGCGCGGCCGCGGTCGTCGGCAGCGGGTAGACCGGCAGCTCCGGCACCTTCGTCGTCACGATGCCGAAGGGACCGGAGTCGGGCGGCAGCGTCGTCGGGGTCGTCGTCGCGACCGGCTTCGGGTGGCGCGCCGCCGTCGGCGAGCCGCCACCACCAAAGGCGAGCACGCCGACGATCGCCACGACGATCGCCGACGCCGCGACCAACGCGATGATCCGCACCCGGCGACGGTGCTGGGCGCGCGTGCGCCGGGCGGCGCGGGTCGGGCGCTCAGGAACCTCGTCCATCCACCGTCCTCGTCGTCGGCTCGCCCACCAGTGACCCGAAGAAGTGTAGGAGCCGCCCCCTGCGGCGAGCCGACAGCCGCCCGGGCGCCGCGGTCACGGGACCAGGACGACGCGCCCCACGGCCTGCCGGGACTCGACGTAGGCGTGCGCCGCCGCGGCCTCGGCGAGCGGGAACGTCCGGTCGACGACGACCCGCAGCCGGCCCGCCGCGACGTCGGCGAGGTGCCGGCCGATCATGGCCCGGACCCGCTCGGTGAGGATCTCCGCGCCCAGGAACACGCCGACGAGCGTCAGGTTCCCGCCCATCAGCGCCCCCGCGTCGAAGGGCTGGGGGTCGCGACCGGCGTTGCCGACGAGGGTGCAGCGCCCGCGGTAGGCGAGCGCCGCGACGCTGCCGGCGAGGGTCGAGCCGACCGAGTCCACGACGAGGTCCACCCCGCGGCCGTCGGTGAGCTCGCGGGCCCGCGCCACGAAGTCCTCGGTCCGGTAGTTGATGCCGTGGTCGAGCCCGAGCACGTGCAGGCGCGCCAGGCGCTCGTCGCTCGACGCGGTGGCGAGCACCGTCGCGCCGGCCCGCTTGGCCAACTGGAGGCAGGCGATCCCGACGCCGCTCGCGCCGGCCTGCACGAGCACGGTCTCGCCCTCCGTGAGGCGCCCGAACTCGAAGAGGCAGTCGTCGGCGGTGCCGAAGGGCACCGGGACGCACGCCGCGGCGACGACGTCGGCACCCTCGGGGAGCACCCAGGTGAGCAGGGCCGGCACGGCCACGAGCTCGGCGTGTGAGCCCCACAGCATGGTGGCGACGACCCGCTGGCCGACCGCCCGGTCCGTCACCTCGGCGCCGATCGCCCGGATCCGGCCGGCGCACTGGTAGCCGACGATGTGGGGCCGGTCCGGCATGTCGCCGCCCGCCCGGTTCAGCGTGTCGCCGCCCTCGATGCTGATCGCCTCGACCTCGATCAGCACGTCGGCCGGCCCGCCCACCGGGTCGGGGACGTCCTCGTAGCGCAGGACCTCCGGGGCACCGGTTGCGTAGTACACGGCGGCCTTCACGCCCCGCACGCTAGCCACGCCCCGGACGAGCACCCCGAGCCACCGGTGGTCGGCCGTCCACAGGACGTGACACCCATCACGTAGACAAATCGGGCATTTCGGCGTGCCGGCTTCGGTTCGCGGGGACCGACCCCCGTACCGTGCGTCGCTGAAGTTCCACCGGTGTGATTTCCCCGGTCGGGTCTTCGTTCCCCCCACCCTCCGCTCGTGTCGTCGCGCGCGGCCCCAACCCGAGGAGCGCCTATGCCCCCCGTCAATTCGCCGTCCCCCACCGTCGACCGTGACGAGGTCGACCACCCGGCTCCGGTCGCCGGGCCGAGCCGCCGGCGCTGGGTCCGGTTCCTCGGCGCCGGGATCCTCGCCGCCGCGCTGGCCTTCGGCGCCGCCGGCTGCCTCGCCCCCGCGCCGGACGGGCCGTCACCGGCGGTCGCGTCGGCGATCCAGGCGGCGTTCGGGAGTGCCGGGCCCTGGGCTGTCATCTGCATGACCGAGGTCGCCGGGCGCGAGTCCCACTGGGACCCGGGCGCGCAGAACGGCAGCGGCGCCAGCGGGCTCTTCCAGATCATGCTGCCGCTGCACAACGACCTCTTCTACGCCCTCGGGGTCTCCCCGGCGGCGTGGGGCGACCCCTACTGGAACGCCCAGGCGGCCCGCGAGCTCTGGAACTCGTCGGGTATCGCCCCGTGGGGCAGCTGCTGACCGGTCACATGAAGTTGCGGGTGTGCAGCGCCGAGAGCTCGGCGGCCTCGTGCTCGTCGAAGCCGAGGCGGGCCAGCCGGCCACGGCGACCGTCGTCCATCTCGTCCTGCAGCCCCGCCACGAGGGCGTGGCCCCGGCCGATCGCGGCCGGGGTCCACGCCCCGGCCGCCAGCACGACGAGCGCGTCGAACACCTGCTGGTTCAGGCCCGCGGTGTGGGCCAGCGCGTCGTGGCGTCGCTCCACGGCGGCGCGCAGGCGGGACCGCAGCCCCGGGTCGGCGGCGAGCTGGTGCGCGAGGTGCGCGACGCCGTAGGCGACGTGGCGGGCCTCGTCCTGGAGTGCCAGGTGCGCGACCCGGGCCGTGACCGGGTCGGGAGCATGCCGGTCGAGGAACGCCAGGAGGTTGAGGAAGCTCCCCTCCCCCAGCACGGAGAGGAGGAAGGACGCGAGCGCGAAGTCGGGCTCGTCGAGGAGCGTCTGGAGCGACGCCCGCCCGCCGGCCCCGGAGACGCCGAGCGTCGCGCCGCGCAGGCGCGCCCGCCGGGTGAACACCTCGATGTGTCGGGCCTCGTCGGCCAGCTGCACCGCGAGGAGCTGCAGCACCTCCTGGAAGTACGGGTGCACGCGGCCGAGGAAGCGGGCCGGGACGACGAGCGCCGCCATCTCGTTCTCGACGAGGAACGTCATGACCTGCACGACCGCCGCCTCGAGGTCGGGCGGCAGCGGATCCCCGGCCGCCCAGTCGATCGCCGTCGCCGGGTCCCACTGGCTCGCGACGGCCTGGGCGTAGAGGCGCGGCACGACGTCGGCCCAGACGAGGTCGCGGCCGTCGAGGTCGAAGCGGGGGGCGGGGCCGCCGGATTCGACGAGCGCGCCCCGTGCGGCGAGGCCCCACCGGGCGTCGGCGTGCGCCGCGAGGTCGGGTGGCTCGCCCGCGGCGCGGGTGGCGTCGTGCCACCGGGACCGGTCGGCGTCGCCCCGCACGACGGTGACGCCGTCGCGCTCGAGGCGGTCGCCGCGGCCGCGGCACCAGGCCCGCAGCTGGATCGCGAGGTCGGGGTGGCGACCCCGGACGGTCAGCCGGTCGCCGGGGGCGAGCGGCGCGAGCGCGCGGTCGAGGAGCACGCCGGCTCCTCGGTCGAGGCCGAGGTCCTCAAGGTCGATAGTCGTGGGCTCGGACATCGCCGTCGGCGTCATAGAAGCCGGTCTCGTCGACCGCGCGCTCGAGGGCGCCGTAGTGGTCGACGCGTCCCTCGACCCACTGGTGGAGGCCCTCGAGGTCGAGGAGCGGGCGCACCTGCGGGTCGGCGTAGGACATGGCGAGCAGCGCCTCACCGAAGCGCGCCGCCGCGGGGTCGTCGCCGCGCACGGTCATGTTGCAGTGGTCGAAGGGCGCGGTGTGGGTGAGCACACGGGTCGCACCCGCGGGCAGCGTCCCCTCGTGCGCGAAGACAAGCAGGTTGGCGTCGATGACGCACGCCGCGTCCACCTCGCCGGCGACGAGCGCCCGGGCCGCGTCCCGCTCGCCGCCGACGTGGTCGCCGTGCAGCCCCACGCCGACGTCGAAGCGCCGCACGGTGAAGTCCTCACCCGGCACGAGGCCCAGTCCGCGCAGGTGCGACAGCGGGAGCAGCGTCGACTGGGGCGAGTCGACCGCGCCCGTGGCGACCGTCGCCCCCCGCAGGCCCGCCACCTCGTCGATCTCCCCGCTGCGGGTGATCACCGCCGACGTGAGGTCCCGGTCCGTGTCGCGCATCGTGAGCGCCCGCACGTCGACCCCGTGGGCCGCGCCGAGACGACGGGCGCGCACCCACGCCAGCGGCGAGTTCCACGCCGCGTCCAGGCGCCCCTCGACGAGGTCGACGACCTGGCGCTCGTAGTTGGAGTAGAGGACGAAGTCGAAGTCGAGGTCCTCGCCTCGCAGCCAGTCCCGGAACCCCTCCCAGATCGTCACGACCTTCGGGTCGTAGGCCACCGCGCCCATGAGCACCGGTGCGCTCACGCCGACTCCTCGAGCAGGGGCAGACCGCAGAGCGCCCGGCCGACGAAGTCCCACAACGCGTCGGTCGTCGGGGCCATGACCCGCGCGGCCCGCGCGTCACGGAATCGCCGCTCCACGCCGAGCTCCTTGCGGAACGCCGCGCCGCCACATACGCGCATCCCCTCGTCGGTCACCCGGCTCGCGGCCTCGCCCGCCGCGGCCTTCACCTCGAGCACCCGCAGCTGCGCGTCCTCCCGCCCCGCGTCGAGCGCCGCGAGGGTGTCGGTCAAGAGCGCCGCCGCGGCGTCCGTGTCGATCTGCATCCGGGCGAACGCTGTGCGCGGCAACGCTTGCTGGGCCAGCGCCTGGTCGAGGTGCTCGAGCCGAGTCCCGACGAGGTGCCGACGGGTCTCCGCGACGACGCCGCGCATGAACCCGACACTCGCTGCCGCGCTGAGCACGAGAAACCACGGCAGGACGACGCTCAGCGCGAGGTCGAGCCCGGCACCGTCGGCGCCCAGTCGCGCCGAGGCCGGGACGATCATCCCGTCGGCGGCCATTGGGCTCGAGCCGTTCCCGCGCAGGCCGAGCCCGTCGAAGGTGCCCGCGACCCGCAGCCCGGGCGCGTCGCCCGGCACGAGCCAGAGCGTCATGGGACCCGCCGCCGCGTTGACGGCCCGGCTCGACCACACGTAGCTGTCGGCCTCGCCGGCTGAGGTGACCCAGCTCTTCCGGGCGTCGAGCAGCACGGCATCGCCTTCGGCGCGGGCCGTGCCCAGCGGCGCCCAGAAGTGGCTGCGGCTCCCGACCTCCGAGAAGGCGAGCGTCGCCAGATGCCGCCCCGCGGCGATCTCGGCGCGCACGCCCTCGGGGCCCTGGGCTTCGATCACGGCGGTGGCCGCGTAGTGCATCATCACGACCATCGCCGTCGAGCCGCACACCTCGGCGAGCCGGGTGATCACGTCGGCTGCGGCGCCGAGGCCTTGCCCACCGCCGCCGACGTCGGTCGAGGACGTCAGCCCGAGGATCCCCGCGGCGCCGAGCGCGTCCAACGCGGCGCCGGGGAACGTGGCGTGCTGGTCGACGTCGGTCGCGTGCGGCGCGACGACGTCGTCGATGACACGCGCGAGCGCGTCGAGGTCTGGCATGGTGTCCTCCTCACGGGACTGGGTGCGGTTAGCGCCGCAGCCCGCGATGGGGGCTGCGGCCGCGGTCGCCCGACCGGGCGAGACCGTCGCTCGTTCAGCGACGCGGCATGCGACCACCCCCTTCCCGTCGGTGAGGACCGGCCGACGTTACCCATCGCGGCCGCTGGCCCGCCCGAGGGGTCAGCCGGCGGCCGCCCGGGCGAGGTCGTGGGGACCGGTCGGGAGGTAGCCGCCAGCGTCACGGATCGCGGCGCCCCACGGCGCGAGGCGCTCGATCAGCGTGTCGAGGTCGTCGCCGAGCGCCTCGACCAGCGGGCGGCACTGCCGGTCGGTCGCCGCTTCGACGTCCTCCCGCGCGGCGCGGCCCGCGGGGCTGAGGCCGGCATCGTCGAGCAGCCCGCGGCTGCGCAGACGCGCCCCGGCGGCGTCCAGGTCGGCGTCGCTCCACGCGCGGCTGCGGACGTAGGAGCGGGGCGGCAGCCCCCAGTAGTGCTCGGTGACCAGGCCGATCTCGGCCGCGTCGAACCCGGCGCTGGTCCACGCGGCCGTGTGGGCGTCGCCGCGGTACTCGCGGAGGCGGTCGGCGAGGCGCCACGCGTCGCCGACCGGCGTGCCCGGCAGCCCGGCGCCGACGAGGCCGGCGTAGAGGGGGCGGCCCTCGGGGCGGAGCGGCTCGTTCGCGCGGGTGAGCAGGGTGGTGACCGGACCGAGCCCATCGGGGGCCTCGCCCAGGATCCGCGTCAGCTGGTCCGTCGCGCCGTCGGTGCGCGCCGCGCCGATCGTCGCCGCGTCGGTCAGCGTCCAGCCGTGCGTCACGGCCGGGACGACGAACGCCGGGTTGAAGACGGCGAACGCCGCCGCGGCGAGCTCGCCGGGCCCCTGGCCGAGCGACGCGCCGCGGCTGCAGAAGTACGCCGCCGGGTCGGGCATCGCGACGGCGCCCAGCAGCCCGGGGCTCGGTCCGAAGCCGAGCGACGCGTACCGGTCGTGGCACTCGGGCGCGAAGTACACCTGGCCGGCGAAGGGCTCGAGGGCGCTCGCGACGGCGCGCGCCCGCGCGCTCACCTGGGTGTCGTCCATCGCGCTGATCGTACGGCGCGGCGCTCGGCCGGCCCGCTCGGAGCCGGCCGCCGCTGCGCTACATCCGCTCCCGCAGGACGGCGACTCCGTCGCCCGACAGGTCGTCGAGCGCGGCGGGGCGGCCGGCGATCGCGAGCAGGAGCGAGCTGGCCGGGCCGGCGACCTCGGGCCCGTCGCCCGCCGACCAGTCACTGTCCGTCGCCCGAAAGGTGAGCCCGGCGGCGCGCTTCTTCCCGCCGATGATGAGGTTCGACCCGCGGTAGAAGTCCGCGACCTCACCGACGGCGTCGGCGGGGTACTGGTGGGTGATCCCGAGCGGGCGGCGGATGTCCTCGGCGTGCACGAGCGTCTCGCCGAGCCACGAGTCGATCGGGCCCGGCGGGTGCGTCGTGGAGTTCACCGTCGCCGCGAACCGGGCGAGCGTGTCTGCCGGGGCCCCTTGCGTCTGCTCCTCGATGGCCTTGCGTTGCAGCTTCTCGAAGCTGAACCCCGACCCGATGATCGACGCGAAGAACTTCGGAGGTGTCAGCTCGTTCGTGGCGGTCATGTGGCCCAGCACGTCTCGCACCGACCACCCGGGACACAGCGACGGCGTGTCCCACTGCGCCGCTGACAGCGATTGGAGGTCGGCGTCGAGCGCGGCGCGCTCGCGGTGGATCGTCGACCACACCTCGGTCTTGCCCATTCGTGTGCTCCTTTGGATGGCGGGCAGCTGCCCGCCGTGGTGCCGCTGGCTCAGCCAGCGCTCTCGTATAACGCCTCGCGCTCGCCGAGGCGCAGTCGGTCGCCGATGAGTCTCTCTCTGCGGGGCGTGGCGCCGGGTGCCTCACGACGGTGGCAAACCGACCTCGAGGCGGTCGCGCTCGAGCGCCTCGACAAGGTCGAGGGGGTGCGCCAGCGCCGGGAGGTGCCCGCTCGTCAGCTCGTCGGGGACGATCCCGAGGCGCTCCCGCACGACGCGGCGCTGGAAGGCCGCGGGGAAGAACCGGTCCTCGGTGCAGAGCAGGACACGGGTCGGGACGTCGGGCCACGCCGCCAGGGACGATGGCCGCTCGAAGGGCGTGCCGGACTGGCGTCGCTCGCCGCGCGCCATCGCGGCCGCGACGACGTCGGGCGGGACGTCGTGGAAGAAGTCGACGAGTGGGTCGATCCCCTCCGCCGCGGCGCCGCGTGCGCGCTGCGCGTCGCGGCGCGCCTGCTCCCATCCGGTGTCCGCCCACCATGCGCCGGGAGCCTCGCCCGGCATCGGCACCATCGCGGCCACGAGCACGAGCAGGCGCACGGGGATGCGCTCGCACACGAGGGGTGCCGTGAAGCCGCCGAGTGACTGTGCGACGAGCACGACGTCGGGCCGGGCGCCGATCGCGTCCACGACCACGGCGGCGTACTCCTCGAACCCGCAGCGATCGTCGTCGCTCGGAAGGTCGGGGGCGACAACGTCGTGACCGCGCCGGCGCAGCTCGGGCACGACGAGATGCCAGTACCACGAATCAGAGCTCGCGCCGTGCACGAGCGCGTATGTCGCCATCAGTCACCCCGCCCCGCACGGGCGCTCATCCCGGCCAGTCGCACGGGATCCGTTCTAGGCCCTCACGCCGGGGGAGCGTCAAGGCGAGGCGACGTGCGAGGGTAGCGTCCGCGGCAGAGCCGTCCCGTCCAAGGGAGCACGATGTCACCACCGCGGGACTTCGACGTCGTCGTCGTCGGCGCGTCGCTCGGTGGGCTGACCTCGGCGGCGCTGCTCGCCCGGCGCGGCTACCGCGTCGCCGTGCTCGACAAGCTGGAGATCCCCGGGGGTCGCTGCGGGTCGATCGAGTACGAGGGCTACCACATCCCGTTCGGGCACCGCGACGGCCACGGTGTCGGCGACAACGTGTTCGGGCTGCCGCTGCACTTCGTGGCCGCGGCCGACGACGCGGGGGTCGAGGTGCGACGCCGCACGCTCGCGGGTGGGATGCGCGTCCACCGTCTCCCCGAGCGGACCGCCGAGGACCTCTTCCTCAGCGGGCGGCCCGGCGTCGAGCGCCTCGAGGCCACCCGGGAGACCGTCGGCGTGCTGACGGGCCGAGACGAGGTCGGCGACGACACCGTGCAGGCCTACCTCGACGGCATGCGACAGCTGCGGTCGACCCCCGCCGAGGGGCAGCGCCGCCTCCTCGACGTGACGCTCGGCGCGTGGCTCGACGAGCACGTCGCGGACCCGCTGGCCCGCAGCGCCATCCTCCAGGTCGGCGAGGTGATGTTCCCGTCGCCGGCCGAGCGCACCTCGGCCGGCCGCCTCATCGCCTTCCTCCAGGAGTCGCGCCAGTACGGGTCGCGCGGCTTCTACCCCGAGGATCCCGAGACGCCGGGCATGCAGGGGCTCATCACCCCGTGGGTCCGCGCCATCGAGGAGGAGGGCGGCGAGCTCTGGCTCGGCTGGAAGCCGCTCGAGATCGTCGTCGAGGACCGCCGCGTCACCGGCGTCGTCGCGGTCAACGACGCGAACCTCGTGCAGGAGTTCCACGCGCCGGTCGTCGTCACCGACTACCCCGCGTGGGAGCTGCTCGACATCCTCGACGAGGGCGTGCTGCCGTCCGGGTTCGCCCAGTCGGCCCAGCGGATGCTTGAGCACTGCAACGACTTCGCGGGCTGGTGGGCCGGGCTCTCGCGCCTGCCGACACGTCGCCACGACGGCCAGGAGGAGGACATGCCCGGCTGGCACCGGATCCTGTGGGGCGACCAGACCGTGAAGCGCTATCACGGCGCGTTCCAGTTCGCGTCCTGCCACTCCCCCCAGATCGCCCCGCCGGGCAAGCACCTCCTCGAGGTCGTCATCTCACATTGGGGCGAAGGCGAGGCGACGCGCTGGCGGCACTGGCGCGACGCGAAGCGGGCCATCGACCGGATCCTCGACTACGTCCGCTGGTACTACGTCGACCTCGACGACTGTGTCGAGTGGTCCCGCTACCAGTACCTCGCCGGGCCGGAGATGCGCGCCTGCTACCTCAAGACCGTCCCCCGCCTGCCGGTGAACGTCAGCACGGTCGAGGGCCTCTACCTCGCCGGGTCGACGTCCGAAGGCGGCGGCGCGTACCAGGATCTCGACTGCGAGGCGGCGATGGTTGCCGTGCAGCTCATCGAGGCGGAACGGCGTCCTGGGGGCGCACGTCCCGGGTCCAGTGGCGAGCGTCCGGCCGCGTCGTCGACTTCGGCGGCGGCGTCGTCGTAGCGGACGCCCGCGGCGCGGCGGTCGGACCCGCTCAGCCCGACACGGGGACGCCGGCGCTGCGCAGCGCGTCGAGCACCGGCTGCAGCGTCGCGAACGTCTCGTCGTCGAGCAGCAGGAGGGTCTCGCTCTGCGCTTGCTCGAGCGTGACCTGGCGTCGTCCCTTCTTGTCGGGATCCGACACGGTCACCGTCAGCAGTTTGACGTGGAATCGTCGCCCAGTGCCGCCGAAGAACTCAAGGACGTGCCCGTCGAACCCGACGACCCGGTCGCGGTCCAACTGCACTTCCAGCGCGTCCACCGCGGGGGACGATAGCAACCGCCACGCGCGCGCCGATCGCCGCCGCGCGACCGGCCATGCCCCCCTCGCCGGGTCGGAGACGACCGAGCGATCACCCGGGTGCCGAGGCATCGTGCGCGAGTCGCCCCCGCTCTCGGCGCCGTCAGGGCCCGGATGCGATGGTGAATGTCCACGTCGACGTGTAGGTGCCCTTGTACGCGTTCGCTGGGACGCTGAGCTGGAACGTCAAGGTGACGCTGCTCGGCCCTGCCCCCGTGCTCGCCGCGGCGTCGTACAGCTTGATGGCGGTGGGCGCGGTGGTCCCCGCGGGGAGTGTCACGGGATAGGTGATCGAGTTCGTGGGCAGCGAGCAGTTCTGACTTGCGCTGGCGGCGGACGCGGCCGTCAGCTGCGTGGCACCGGTGGCCAGCGCATGGGTGCCGTTCGTGAACGTCGTCGACGTGCCTTGGATGTTCCACCCCGCGTTGCTGTTGGTCTGGTCGTTCGGCGTGAAGGCACCCGTCGTCGTCGCCGTCTGGTCCTTCCCCGTGAGCGCCACGCTCGGATACGTCACGGTGGCTGGGCTGGTGAGGATGAGGGATCCGCCCGTGCAGCCCGGCTTGAAGGTCGCGATCGCCGCCGCCCAGCTGGTCGAGCTCGACGAGGTCTCCGTCTCGCTGGCCGTGGTCGCCGTCGCGAGCCCCTGCTTGTCGTCGGACACGACGCCGTGACTCGTGTCGCTGAAGAGGTGCGTCCAGCCTGTGCCCGCGGTGAAGCTCGTGACGGGTCGCACCGACGAGGCGAAGTCGGTGATCGCGAGGTCGCCACTGATCGTGGTGGTGCCGCTCGCCGAGACCGTGACGGAGGTCGCGCTGGCCTTCGTCGTCGTGCCGGTCTTGTCGACCGGTGACGCGAACGCCGCGCCCCGCCACTCGCTCAGCTGGGCGGCCATCACGTTGGTCCCCGTCGAGGCGGTGAACGTCGCACTCGTGACGCCTCCCGGGTTGTTGGCCTCGTACCAGACCTCGACGCGGCCGTCGCCGCTCTCGAAGACGCCGGTCGCGTTGGTCCATCCAGTCGGGCCGCTGAAGGCGGCGCTGCTCGACGTCTGGGTGTTGGCGAGGACCGCGACGAGCAGCGTCCCGGCCGTGCTCGCGGCCGGCAGCGCGGGGCTGATCGATCCGCTCGTCGAGGTGATCTCGGTGCCCGTCTGGACAGCGGCGATGGCCGCGCCGGCAGGTGGTGCCAGGAGCGTCTGCTCGACGGTCACGAGCGTGCCGGCCATGACGAGGGCCATGACGCCGAGCCGGGCCCACCGAGTGATCGCGGCGGGCTGCCGGCCTGCGGACGCTGCCGCGCGCCGAGCGCTCAGTCGGGTGTCCATCGGATCGGATGCAGCCGGTGCGTGGCGCCGAGGTCGGCGCCCTCCGCCCACGCGTCCTCCCCGCCGACCGGTGCCGCGGCGGTCCTCGAGCGGTGGGGGCGATGAGCGAACCCGTTCGGGACGGCGGCCCCGACTCGATCGGGCACACCGACGTCGGGGGCGCCGGTGGCCGGGCCCTGGGGGGCGGTCCGCGCGCGCCGGGAGGGTTGAGGCTCGTCAGCGCCCGGGGAGGGGCGGGTGGGTGTCGTGCGCCCGCGCTGGCGCACCCGCCGGCGTCGCCACCACCACGCGAGCAGGCCGGCGAGGACCACGAGGACGATGGCACCGGCCACCACGACGAGCAGTGGGAGGCCGCCGGTGCTGGGGAGCTGCGTGTTCTTCGTGCCGCGCAGCGGCACACCGAGCGCGACGGTCGCGCTGCGCTCGACCGGGCGCGGGCCGCCGGTGGCGTGCACCACGACGTGGTACCGCCCGGGGAGCAGGCTGTCCGGCCATAGGAACGGGTAGGCGATCGTGTCGCCGGGCAGGATCGTGTCGAGCTGGCGGGCGACCGTGCGCCGGTACCCCGACGGGCCGCGCAGGGACACGTTCAGCTCGGGCTTGACCAGCTTGGTGCCCGGGTCGCCGAGCTGGACCGTGAGCGCCGCCACATCCGTGCCGGGCAGCGCCTTGAGCCCGAACCGCCCGAGTCGAACCTCGGGAGACGCGGGGCCCGGGACCAGCACGTCCACGCCGACGACTGTCCGGAAGACCTCGGTGACCGCGAACTGGCCGCCTGAACGCTGCGGGTTCGCGTCCTCGACCGCCAGCCCACCGAGGTGGTCACCCGGTGCCGCGTCTCGCGGCACGGACACGCGGAACGCGACGAGCTGGTCGGAATGCGGCGCCAAGGTCAGCGCCGAGACCGACGGGGTGATCCAGGTGCCCGCCCGCTTCACCGGGGTGTCCCGGTTCGCGTAGACCGCCCCGGACGTTTGGCCGGTCAGCCCGTCGACCGGCGAGATCACCAGCTGGAGCGGGGTGTCGCTCGAGCTGGTGATGAGCAGATCGTCGCTGCCCGACGCTCCCGGCGCGAGGACCGGCTTGAAGTACGCCCGGCTCGCAGGGTCGGCGGGATCGGGATGGGCCGGTGCCGCGCCGAACCCGCCACTCGTGGTCTGCGCCGACGCGCTCCCGACCGTGCCGACGAGCACGACGATGGCCGCGCCGAGGCAGCAGGTCAGCACTCGCAATGGCTTCGTTCGCACCGGAGGCCTCCCAGCCCGAGTCGCGTCGCGCGCCGCTCAGGGGCCGCTGACGAGCGAGATAGTCCAGGTCGACGTGTAGGTCCCGGCGAAGGCGTTGGCGGGGATGCTCAGCTTCCAGGCCGGCGTGATCGTCTGATTGCCCATGCCGCTGTTCGCCCCGGCGTCGTAGAGCTTCGTGGCCGTCGGCGCGGTCGTCGCCGCCGGCAGGGTGTACGGGAACGTGATCGAGTTCGTGGCCAGCGTGCACGTCGCGCCGCTGTCGCACGCCTGCGCCGGTGCCGCCGTGAGCGTCGTCGCCGACGTCGACAGGCTCTTCGTACCGGTCGTGAAGGTGGTCGACGTTGCGGTGATGTCCCACCCGGTCCCCGAGCCGGTGGCGTCGCTCACGTCGATCGCCTCGTTCGAGCTCGAGGTCTGGTCGAGACCGTTCAGGGTCGCCGAGAAGCTCACGTTCGGAGGTGACGAGGCGAACGCCAGACTTCCCGCGCTGATCGTGGCCGTGCCGGTGGTCGCGGCCGCCGGGAGGATGGCTGCAGCGCCGGCCGCCGCGACCACGACCACCGCCGCGGCCACTCTCAGCAGGAACACCGGGCGACGCGGCCCGGCCGATCGATGTCCACGCGTCACAACGACTCCCATCCCTTGCTCGCTCGCAGAGGACATCGGTGGCTGCGACCGGGCAATAGATAGTGCGGGCGAACCTTCTTCGATGGTCTGGGTGGACTAGTCCGTCGTCACCATCCCGTCGGACGCCGTGAAGCCAAGGCTTGACGGCGCCGCGCTCCTAGGCTGCGGCGGCACCGCGCCGACGCATCAGGAGCCGCTCGTGGCTGGGCACGGCCCAGGGTCGGATCAGGCGCCGACGGTCCTGATCGTCGACGACCATCAACTCTTCAGCGACGGGCTGGTCCACCTCGTGAGCCAGCATCGCTTCGCGGTCGTCGGCACCGCCCGAACGCTTCGGGAGGCCGCTCGCGTGGCCAAGGAACACGAACCCGACATCGTGTTGCTCGACTACCTCCTGCCGGACGCCGACGGGGTCGAGGCGCTTCCGACGCTGCATCACGTCGCACCCCACGCGAAGCTGCTCGTCGTCACAGCCCTGAACGACGACGAGACGCTCGCGCGCGCCCTCGACGCGGGCTGCGCTGGCTTCGTCACGAAGGACCGGGCGGCTGACGACCTGATCGAGGCCATGCAGACGCTCGCCCGAGGCGAGGCCGCGATCGGCCCCCAACACGTGGCCCGGGCGCTGGCCTACCTGCGCCAGCGGCCGAGCAGCGCCGCGACGCTCACCCGCCGCGAGCTCGAGGTCCTCACCCTGCTCGCGGACGGGCTCTCCAACGCCGACATCGCGAACCGGCTCGCCATCAGCGCCAACACCGTGCGCAACCACGTCCAGAGCATCTTGGCGAAGCTCGGTGCCCGGTCGCGTCTCGAAGCGGTCGCGATCGCGACGCGACAGCGCCTCCTCTCGGCGGGGCTCAGCTCCCCGTGACGCCCTCCGTGGCGTCGGCCGCGGGGATCAGCAGGGTCACGTCGGTGCCACGACCACGCATGCTGTCGAGCGACGCGCTGCCCCCGACGTCGCGCACGATTCCTTCGACGATCGCCAAGCCGAGCCCGGTCCCCTCCTCCTCACGGGTTGTGACGAACGGCTCGAAGGCGCTCGCGGCCAGCTCGGTCGTCATGCCTCGACCGGTGTCCGAGACGCGCAGCCGGACGAACGGGCGATCCGCCGGCCCGGGCCCGTCCTCGCACCCGCGCCACACCGAATCGGTGCTGATGGTGACGGTCCCGCCCTCGGGCATCGCGTCCGTCGCGTTGATCAGCACGTTCATCAGCATCTGCTCGAAGCTCGTGATCGACATCCGGATCGCGGTCCGGCGACCCGCGGGTCGATGCTCGAAGACGATGGCGCCGTCCTTCGTGCGAGCGAGGGCCAGGATCTCGGGGATCACCGCGTCGGGGTCGAACGTCTCGGGTGGAACGGATGGCCGGCGGCCGTATTCGAGCAGCTGACGGGTCAGCCGGGCGATGCGGCGGATCGCGGAGCGAACGTGTTCGGCGTCCGCGCGGTGACGCTCGTCGACGTCGAGCTCGTCGGTGATCGAGTTGAGGTAGATCATCACGATCCCGATCAGGGTGTTGACGTCATGCGCCACGCCACCCGCGAGGCGTCCCATGCTCTCGAATTGTCGGGACCGCTCGAGCTCGAGCTGCAGGCGCTCGCGCTCGCGCAGCGACGCCAGACGCTCCAGCTCGATCGCGCGACGGTGCAGCTCCTGTTGCGTCTCGACGCGTTCCGTCACATCACGGATCGCGGCGGCGACGAGTGTCGTCTCCCCCGTGGTGATCGGGCTGAGACTGATCTCCACCGGGAACTCGCGGCCGTGACGGTCCCGGCCGAGCAGGGCCCGGCCGGCGCCCATGGGCCGCTGCTTGGGGTCCGCCAGGTATCGGTCGCGGTCGCCCTCATGGACGGCGCGCAGACGCTCCGGGACCAGGACTTCGACGCTCTGGCCGAGCAGCTCGCCCCGCGGATAGCGGAACAGGGCGTCGGTCTGGGCGTTCACCAGCTGGATCCGACCGCTCAGATCGATGATCACCATCGCGTCGGGCGCGGCCTCGATCAGGTCGCGGGCGAGGCGCTCCGCCTCCTCGCGTTCCGTGATGTCGCGGGCGGTCAGGACGATCCCACCGACGACCGGGTCGTCGAGGAGGTTCTGGCCGGTGGTCTCGAAGTACAGGTAGCGGCCATCCGTGTGACGACCCCGCAGCACGATCGCGTCGTCCGGCCCGCGGGTGCCGTCGACGACCTCGCTCAGGGCCTGCGCCGCCGCGTCGATGTCGTCGGGATGGACCAGGGACAGGATCCCGCCTTCGGGCGTATAGCCGGCTGGCCAACCGAGCAGTCGGGTCCCGGCGGGGCTCGAGTACCGCCAGGAACCGTCCACCCCGAGGATCGTGATGATGTCCGACGAGTGGCGCACCAGCGCCTCGAAGCGCTCCTCCGAGTGGATCCGGTCGGAGACGTCTCGGGCGCTCGATTGGATCTCGAGGACCTCGCCCGTCGCCGGGTCGCGGATCACCCGCGACGTGGACTCGAGCCAGATGGCTTGTCCGTCGCGCCGACGAACCTTGTGGGTGATCGTGAAGGTCTCGGCGCCGAGCTGGACCATCCGGCGCGCCTCCTCGTAGGCCGCGTCATCGTCGGGGACCAGCAGGGTGCCAACTCGCTGACCGACGAGCTCGGTGGGATCGAACCCCAGCACGCTTCGCGACGACGGCGACGCCCACAGGCAGACCCCGGACGCGTCCGACCGCGAGATCACGTCCGTCGCGTTCTCGGCAAGCAGGCGGAACGACGCCTCCCGATCGCGGGCTCGACGCTCCGCGTCACGTCGGTCCGTGACGTCTCGAGCGATGAAGAGAAGCGCTTCGACCTCGGGCGTGCTGAGCATGTTGGTCGTCACGAAGTCGAGCACCTTCCACGAGGCGTCGGCATGGCGAATGCGCGTCTCCATGCCGGGCCCGATCCCACCATGCTCGACGAGCTTCGCCTGGGCCGCGACAACCGACTCCAAGTCGTCCGGATGGACGAAGTCGGCGATCGGGTGCCCGACGACATCGTCCGCGCGGTAACCCAGCATGCGTTCGACGACCGGGTTGATGTACAGGAGCGTCCCGTCGAGCGCCTGGAGACCGACCAGCTCCGAGCCGCGGGCGAGCAGCTCCCGCGCCACGGCGTCACGTCGGCCCGTGGTGCTCGCCGTCATGCGGGCGCCTTCCACGCCCTGACGCGACGGCCAGCCACAAATCGACGTTAACCCGTGGTCGCCGCGCATCGGCGCATGGCATCAGCCTGCGTGACGCCCGCCGCGATGACGCACACGGGTTCGGATGCAGCCGTCGCGAGCGGGGCCGACGCCACGCCCGCGAGCGCGACCGGCCCGTGCAATAGTTGGAGCGACGGCACACCAGGGGGCGGGCGATCCTCACCAGCTTCTACCAAGCCTTTGCACCGACGAGCTTCACCCTCCTCGGGCTCTGGCTGATCGTCGTCCAGACCCGCCACGCCGAATGGCGCCAGAGCGCCGCCCTCCGGGCCCGCGCGTACGCGGTGACGCTGAACTTCGCGCTCCCCGGGCTCATGGCCCTGCTCTCGCTGATCGACCCGGCAAGCAAGAGCGAGTGGCGGGTGGCGTTCGCGGCCGTGTCCATCGGCGGCCTCCTCGCGCTCGTCGCGCTCGTGGTGTTCGGACACATCGAGGGCCAGCGGAACCCGCTCGCCATCTGCGCCGTCACCTTGGCGATGCTCGGCTACGCCCTCGTCGCCATCGTGGCGATCGCGCCCGGCGTGATCGCCGACGTCGGCGTGTCGTTGACCGCGCTGCGGGCCGAGGCGATCCTGCTCTCCCTGCTGATCTTCCTCGGCGTCAACGTCGCGTGGCTGCTGATGTTCGACGAGACGGGGCCCTGACCGCCGCCCCCGAGGCCCTCACCACGCTGGGCCCCGGTCGGGACCGCTCTTCATGTACCACGCTGCGCAGACCAAGGATCGGGGTGAGAGCGCGCTACGTGGCCGCGAGTGCCCTGAGCCCGAGCTTGTCGAGGTGGCCGACGAAGAGCTCGGGGTCGTCGAACATCCAGTCGTGGTCGATGGGTGGGTAGCCGGGAGGACGCTCGGCGACGGTGAAGGTCGCATCGAGGCGACGGGCGAACTCGCGACCGTCCTTGCGGGCCAGGATCGTGTCGCGTTCGGCCCACAGCACATGGCATGGGAAGGGGGCGTTCGCGCAGCGCTCGATCTCTCGGTTCCGGTCTTCGGAGAACGCCGAGATGGCGGCCGACGCGAGCTGGACGGGGTGCGTCACCCACGATCGGAGGAACGACGAGACCGCCGCGGGGGTCGCGAGCCGGAGGTCTCCGAGCGGATGCGAGAGCGCCTCGCGGGCGAGCTGGAGCTGCTTCGCGACTGAGATCGTGTCGCTGAACACGCACTCGAGCGTCTGGTCCGGGCGGCGATCGGCGAGGCCAAGCTCGAGCGCGCCCCCGAACGAGTGGCCGAGGAGCGTCATCTCCCCGATCCCGAGCTGGTCGAGCGTCCGCTCGACGCAGTCGATCGCGTGATCGAAGGTCCAGAAGTCAGGGAGCTGGAAGATGGCTGGAACGACGACGCGAGCCCGATCGGCCAGGAGCCGGGCCATCGGAAGGTAGATGGACGGCTGCATCGCGTAGCCGGGCATCACGACGATGTCGGCGCCATCCCCCACCGAGACATAGTCGAGCGCACGAGCACCGCGAGAGGCCATCGGCGCTAGCGCCACCCGTTCGGTCGACGGGGTGGGGATCTCCAACGACTGTGCGCCCGTGCCGGCGGCTCAACGGCCATCGGAGCCCGACCGCGGCGTCACGTCGACGTTGCGACGCTGACCGTGCCCAGGGTCGACGCCCAGGTTGCGCCGAACCATCCCTGTCCCCCGCTCCCCCTCGGCACGGATGTGGCCGTCCATGCCGCTCTCGACAGCTCCGAGCGCTTGATCGTACTGGCGTCGACGCGACGCACTCGGACCCGCGAGCTGCACCGTCAGCGCGACTCGCGATCCTGAAACCCGCGAGTCATCGCGGGACCGAGGGGCAAGGCCGCCGGGGCTGTGTCCCCTGATGATCACGCGGAAGTACTGTGCCGCGGTGCACGACGGTCGTCGAAAAGGTTGCCTCCGCGTACGGCGTGACCTCGAACGTCTTCCCGCGCGGCTGGTTCCTTCGCTTCGTGCTCGCCGGCATCCTGGCCGCGGCGCTGGTGTCCGCGCCGAGCCTGGCCTATGGGGTCAAGACACCGACACCGACGATCCCCGTCAGCGGAGCGAGCGCCACGGTCATCGTCCAGGATGGTCTCACCGCGTCCGGCGTGTCCGTCCCGCCGTTCCGAGCGCAGTTCACGATCGCCGGCATCTCGTTCCCAACCCATGAGGGCGCAGACCAGGCCCTCCCAGGAAACGTGTTCGTGCACATCGCGTTGAAGGTGACGAACCTCGCGTCGGCGACGCGCCTCATCCCGTTCAACGGCGACAACTTCCGCACGATGGCCATCGGCGCGAACCACGACATCCCCGCGCTCGGTGTCGCCGACGTCGCGTGCAACCCGCCACCGCTCGACGGGCTGACTGACAACCAGCAAGTCGCCACGCAGGTCGCGACGCAATGGTGCGTGCTGTCCAGCACGACGGAGGCGGCTGTCGTCCGGCCACACAGGAGCAAGATCATCACGTTCGGCGGCCAGGTCGTGTCGCAAACCGACGGCATCGCCGCGAACTTCGCCCTGATCTACTGTCCGTCCGGCGCCGCGACGCCAACAATCCTCCCCGTCGGACCCGGCGGCACTTCGACAACCGTGCCGAGCTGAGCTCACGTTCGTGTCGATCGTCAGTCCCGGGCGCGTGAACTACCCGGTGCGACCGGTCATCCCGTGAACGACGCGCTCACGCCACCCGCGGCCGGTGCGGCGGTCGTTGGTCCACCGCACCCGTCGGTCGTCGGGTCATAGCTGATCGTCACCTGGCCGTCCCCGGTCCGCGTGCTGGGCGCTGACGACACGTTGGTTGCGCCCGCGGCGACGATCGACGAGCCGCCACCGCCGCCGGCTTGATTGGTGCCACCGCCACCCGCGGCGTACCCGCCGCCACCACCCCCGCCGGTGCCCCCACCGCCACCGCCGCCGAAGCCGAGGCCGCCGCCACCCCCGCCGGCGTCGTTGCCGGTCCCCGCGCCCGCGTCGCCGCCGTTGCCCCCCAAGCCCCCGCCGGCGCCGCCGGCGCCCCCGCTCGGTGCGCCGGCCCCCGCGGTCCCCGCGCCGGACCCGTTCCCGCTCGCGCCCGGCGCGCCCGTGTCGCCCCCGCCGCCGCCCCCGCCCCCAACCGCGGCCATCCCCGTGCCACCGCTGCCCGCGGCGCCGGTGAGCCCCGCGCCGCCACCGGTGACGCCGCCGCCGCCGCCGCCACCGCTCACGCCGAGCGCGCCGCCGTTGCCGCCGGCTCCGCTCGCGAGTCCGCCCTGCCCACCGGTCCCGGCGGCGGCGCTGTCCGTGCCATTGCCGCCCGCGGCACCAACGACGCCTCCGGCGCCACCGGCGGACCCACCGTCCCCGCTCCCCGCGCCGCCGCCACCAGCCGCGACGACGAACGCGGTCGCGCCTGCCCCGACGATCGACGCGCCCCCACCGCCACCCGCGGCGATCGGGGCAGGACCGCCGCTGCCTCCCCCACCGCCGCCCACGCCACCTGCGCCGCCGTCGAGCGTGCCGCCCGGGGCGCCGCCGCCGCCGACGAGCACGAAGAGGATCGATCCAGTGGGGATCATGACCCGTGCCGTGGCGCTGGCCGCCACCCCGCCGGCGGCACCACCGTTCGAGGCGCCGCCATGACCGCCGTCCGCCGTGATCGTCACCGAGCAGACACCCGTCGGGATCGTGACGCTGGCCGGGCCCGAGGCAACGCTCGCGAACAGCGTGATCGGCGCCGCCTCAGCCGGACCGGACGAACCGAGGACGAGAGCCACCGCGCCGAACAGCGCGGCTGCGGCCAGCGGCCACCTCGCGTGGACGAGCTGCATCAGGAGCTCCTGGCCGCCCGCCGGGCATCGACGGTAGCCGCCGTGCGACGAGCACCGCGCACCACCGTGCGTCCCCGCGTGCGGTGCCCCGGGTGACGACGCGTGGACGTCAGCGTGGCGGCCGGTCATGTCATCATGCGCCATCAACGCCAGCGCGGCCGTCGAGCTGTGGGACCTCGAGCCGCATCCCGAGGGCGGCTTCTTCCGCCGGACCTACGTGTCGTCGCTCACGACCACACCGGCCGGTTGGCCGGGACCGCGGCCGCTGGCGACGTCGATCCTCTACCTGCTCCCCGCGCACCAGCAGTCACGGCTGCACCGGGTCCGAGGCGACGAGCTGTGGCTCTGGCAGGGCGGCGACCCGATGCGCGTCGACGTCGAGGGGACGCCGTACATGGTCGGGCCGGACCGGCGCGCCGGTCACGAGCTGCAGGTGCTCGTGCCGGGCGGTGCGTGGCAGTCCGCGACCGCGCTCGGCGACGACTGGTCGCTGGTTGCGTGCGTCGTCACGCCGGGCTTCGACTACGCCGACTTCGAGCTGCGCTAGGCGTGCCGTCGCCGGTCGGGATCAGACGGGCACCCGCGAGGGACTTGTCTCTGCGTCCGAGGCCCGACGGAGCGTGAAGCCCCGGTAGCCCTCGGCGGCGACCGCGTCGCAGATTCCCGCGTAGTGCGGGAAGCCGCCGATGTAGGGCATGAAGACCCGCGGCTTGCCCGGCACGTTGGCGCCCATCCACCAGGACGCGGCCGTCGGGAACAGGGTCCGGTCGGCGACGGCGTTGACGTGCTCGACCCAGTCGTCCTCCGCCGCGACGGTGGCGTCGATCGACGCGGCGCCCGCGTGGCGCACGTGCGCGATGCAGTCGGCGATCCAGTCCACGTGTTGCTCGATCGCCACCATCATGTTGACGAGCACCGACGGGCTGCCGGGACCGGTGACGATGAAGAGGTTCGGGAAGCCGGCTGTGGCGATCCCGAGATAGGTCCGGGGCCCGGCCGCCCACTTGTCCGGCAGCGCCACGCCGTGCGACCCGACGATGCCCGCGCGGAGCATCGGTCCGGTCATGGCGTCGAAGCCCGTCGCGAAGACGATGACGTCGAGCTCGTACTCGCCGCCCTCGGTCCGGATCCCCTCTGGGGTGACGGTCACGATCGGCGTGGCCCGGACGTCGACCAGGGTCACGTTGTCCCGGTTGAACGTCGCGTAGTAGTTGGTGTCGAGGCAGGGCCGCTTCGTGCCGAGGGGATGACCGCGCGGCGAGAGCCGCTCCGCGAGGTCGGGGTCGTCGACGATCGCGCGGATGCGGCTCCGCACGAACTCTGCCGCCGTGTCGTTCGCCTCCTTGTTCACGAGCAGGTCGGTGTAGGCGGCGACCATGCCGTAGAGCGTGCCGGACTCCCACGCCGCGTCGTACTTCGTCGCGCGGTCGTCTTCGTCGACGCTCAACGCCGAGTGGTCGGGGATCGCGACCACGACGCCGGCACGCGAGTCCCGCATCGCCTGGCGGTGCTCGCGGGCGTGCGCCTTGCGCTCGTCGACCGTCTCGGCATCGAGGGGCGCGTTCTTGGCCGGCATCGAGAAGTTCGGCGTGCGCTGGAACACGGTGACGTGGTCCGCCTGCTCGGCGATGAGCGGGATGGACTGGATGCCCGACGACCCGGTGCCGACGACCCCGACACGGCGCCCGGTGAGGTCGACGCCGGCGTGGGGCCACTGGCTCGTGTAGAGGACCTCGCCCTTGAACTTGTCGACCCCCTCGATGTCGAGCTCCTTCGGCGCCGACAGGCAGCCCGTCGCCATGACCGCGAACTGGGCCGACACCTCGTCGCCCCGGTCCGTGCGGACGAGCCACCGCTGCGTCGTCTCGTCCCAGGTCATCCCGGTTACCCGGGTCTCGAACTGGATGTCACGGCGCAGGTCGAAGCGCTCGGCGACGTGGTTCACGTAGCGCAGGATCTCGGGCTGGGTGGCGTAGCGCTCCGACCAGGTCCACTCCTGCTCGAGCTCCGGGGAGAACGAGTAGCAGTAGTCCATCGACTCGACGTCGCAGCGGGCACCCGGATAGCGGTTCCACCACCACGTCCCGCCGACGTCGGCCGCCGCCTCGTAGCCCTGGATCGTCAGCCCCAGCGCGCGAAGCCGGACCTGCGCGTAGAGGCCGGCGAACCCTGCGCCGACGATCACGGCGTCGACGTCCCGGCGGGGCTCGGTCATGAAGCGCGGCGGTGTCGGGGGCACGTGACCGATCCTAGAGGGCGACCGCGGAGACGCCGCGAGCCGCGCCGTCGTCACCAGAGGTAGGGAATGAGGCGCTTGTGCGTCGCGGCGTAACGGCGGTAGTCGTCGCCGAGGGCCTCGAACAGGGCCCGCTCCTCGACCCGGATCCGGAACGCGAGGCCGACGGCGACCGCGGCGGCGAGGATGACGAGCGAGACCCAGTTGTTGATGAGCACCCCGAGACCGATCACCACAAGGAGAATCGCGGCGTAGCTCGGGTGGCGGACGAACCGGTAGGGACCGTCGGTGATCACGGGTTGGTCGTCGCTCGTCTGGACGGTGAACGTGAAGTAGCGACCCAGCGTTCGAAAGCTCCACACGCGCAGCGCGACACCGCACCAGAGGAAGGCGAGCCCGATCCACGCGGTGGTGGCCGGCGACGCGATCACGGCGGTCACCGTCTTCGCGGCGACGACGGCGCCGATGGCGCCGACCATGGTCGCGACCCGCAAGAAGGGCCGGCTGCCCTGGTCGGCCGTCACCGCGTCGGGACGGTGTTGGAGCCCCTGTCGCACCTCGAGGAGCAGCCAGAGCGCGCCGGTCCCGATCAGCAGGACGCGTGCGGCCGGTGGGATGGCCGCCAGGACCGGTGACACGAGAGCGACGCTACGTGACCGCCTGTCGGTCCGCGGCGGCGACCGCGCCGCTTCCCGACGGGGCTGTCCTGACGATCGGGCGCGCGTCGCGCCGGACGCGCTAGTCGCTGGCGATGGCGGCGAGCACGTCCAGCTTCGCGGCCCGTCGTGCCGGCCAGCTCGCCGCGACGAGGCCGAGCAGGGCGGAGAGCACCAGGAAGACGACGAGGCTCGACACGGGCACGACGGTGTCGGTGATCCCCTGCGACCGCAATGAGGACACGAGCGCGACGCCCAGGCCGGTCCCGATCACCATGCCGATGATCGCGCCGAAGACCGCGAGGATCACCGACTCGGAGCGGATCATCGCCCGGATCTGGCGTCGCCGCATGCCGATCGCCCGCAGCAGCCCGATCTCATGGGTGCGCTCGAACACGGACAGCATGAGCGTGTTCACGATCCCGATGAGCGCGATGAGCACCGCCAGCCCGAGCAGTGCGTAGATGAGGCCGAGCAGCTGGTTGACTTGCTGCTTCGTGGAGTTCTCGAACTCCGCGCGCGTCTGCACCTGGACGTTCGGAAAACCGACCAGTGACTGCTTCACCTGCTGCTCGACGGCGGCGCTGCCGCCGGTCCGCAGCAACACGGCGCTCGGGAGCGGAGTCTGGAAGTGCGACACGAAGAACGCGTCGCTGACGACGAAGCTCCCGATGAGGGAGTTCTGTTCGAAGATCCCACCGATCCGGAGACGGTCAGCGCCCGTCAGCGCGAACTTCACCGGCACGCGGTCGCCGACAGACAGGTTGTCGTTGTTGGCCGTGGTGGTATCGATGAGGAGCTCTCCGGCGGTCAGGGCGCGGCTGCTTCCCGACTTCATCCGCAGGATCACGGTCTCGGCCAAGTCCTGGGTGGACACGGCCCGCAGGGTCTCGAGGGAGTTTCGGAACTCGAACTGACCGCCGGAGATGGTCGAGGAGGCGGTGACGCCGGGCACGCGCGAGACCACCGTCGGGATGGTCTGGCTGAACCGTCCCTGGCCGCTGCTGTTGGCCGAGACGATGAGGTCGGCGCTGATCGCGTTGTCGATGCTGCTCGTCGCCGACTTTGACAGCGACGCGCCGAGGACCGCGATCGCCGAGACGAGCGCGAGCCCGACCATGAGCGCGGACGCGGTCTGGGCCGTCCGACGAGGGCTGCGCATCGAGTTCTCACGTCCGAGCTGACCGGCGATGCCGCGGGCCAGGGGTCGCCCGATCACCCCGGACAGGGGACGCGCTACGGCGGGGGCCAGCATCGCAACGCCGACGAACAGGCCGAGCGCGCCGACGCCGACGAGTGCGATCTGCCCCTCGCCCAGCCCGATGCCGAGGATGATCCCGCCAAGCACGGCGATGGACCCGCCCCAGGCGAAGCGCCGGCGGAACGACACGTCGCTCCCGACGGCCTGACGGCTGATCGCCGCGATCGGGGGAATGCGCACGGCGCGGCGCGCCGGACTGATGGCCGCGATCACGGTCACGCCGACGCCCACCGCCAGGGCGACGATGGCGGTGCGGGCCTCGAACACGAGCGGGCCGGACGGCAGCGTGATGCCAAATCCCTTGAGGAGCGCCTTCAGCCCGAGCGCCGCGAGCACACCGAGCCCGAGGCCGATCGCGGACGAGACGAGGCCGACTACGGCCGCCTCGCCGAGCACGGAGCGGAAGACCTGGCGGCCGCTGGCCCCGATGGCGCGCAGCAGCCCGAGCTCGCGTGTCCGTTGACCGGCGATGATCGAGAAGGTGTTGAGGATCGTGAACGCGCCGACGAAGAGGGCGATGAACGCGAAGACGAGCAGCGCGGTCGAGAAGAAGGAGAGCGCCGAGTTGATGGCGTTGCTCGACTCGTTGACGACGGTCTGGCCCGTGACGACCTCGACGCCGTGCGGGAGGACCCGCGCGATCTCATGCTCGACGGTCGTCTTGTCGGCACCCGGTTTGGTGACGATGTTGATCGAGTCGAGCTCGCCGACTCGTTGCAGGACCGTCTGCGCCGTGGGGAGGTCGAACGCGGCGATCGTCGCGCCGGCCAGGTTGTTCGCCGTCCCGAAGCGGGCGAGGCCCGAGATGGTGAACGTCATCGACGGCCCGGCGAGCAGCACGCGCACGCGTTGCCCGACGTGAAAGCCGTACTTCTGGGCAGTGCCTTCGTCCATCACGACGTCCTGGGCCGTCGTCGGGTCCTTCCCCTGCGCGATGCGCAGCTCGGAGATCCGCTGGTCCGGGTTGAACGAGAGCCCGAGTGTCGGCGCGCCACCGGTCGAGATCGCGGTGCCGTCGTGGGCGACGAACTGGGCGTACCCCTGCACCGAGCCGGACGCCGCCTCGACCCCCGGCACGCTCCGCACGGCGGCGAGGACCGACTCGGGGATCGGGTTGCGCACCGCGTTGCCGTTGCCGTTCGAGAACTGGGCGACGCCCCGCACTTGGAAGTCGATGTTCTGGTAGATGTTGCCGAACAGCGTCGTGAAGGTGTTGTGCAGCGTGTCCGTGAGGATGTAGGTGCCCGAGATGAACGTGACGCCGAGCACGATCGCGATCGCCGTGAACGCGAGGCGAAGCTTGTGGGCGATCAGCCCCTGGATCGTCACCTTCCACATCTAGGGCTCACCCCACTGCGGCCGTTGACCCGACAGCCCGCCAGTGCGCTGCGTTCGGCAGCCAGGTACCGGCGCCATCAGCCGGCCGCGTAGCACCGGCACGCAGAATGTCGCCGCCGTCTCGACCGCCGGGGTGGGGGATGTCACTGTCCGCCGCTCCTCGTGAGGCCGTCAGCGGGATCGCCCAGACCCTATCCAGGCGAGCCCGTGGTGCCACGCGTGGGCGGTCACGCACGCACGGCCCGCTCCACCCGGCGGCGCGCGCGAGCGAGTGGACGATCCTGGAGCCCGCCGCGACCATGGTGATCCCGCGGCCTTGACCGATGAGTTCTCGAGTCCCGAGCCGTCTGCACGCCAAGACCGTCACCCGTCGTGAAGGAGGCAACCGATGGCCTTTCGCCCGTACCTTGCGTTCGCTGGCAACTGCCGCGAAGCGTTCACCCGCTACCAGGAGATCTTCGGCGGTGAGCTCGCGCTGCTCACGATGGCCGACTTTCCCGCCGACGCTCCTCCTCCCCCGTCGGGCGTGGCGTCCGACGCGGTCATGCACGCCGCGTTGACCGCACCCGATGCGCTTCTCATGGGCGCCGACGATCCGACCGGGGGCTTCAAGGGTGACGTGAACGGCATGTGCGTCAACTGCTCGCTGGCCACCGTGGAGGAGGCCAAGCGGGTGTTCGACGCGCTGGCCGAGAAGGGTGAGATCCAGATGCCCCTCGGCGAGACCTTCTTCGCGCCCGTGTACGGCATTTGCAGGGACCGCTTCGGCACCCCCTGGATGGTCATGGTCGACGCGCCCGCGGGCGCCTGAGGCACGGGATCGGGAGCTCGACCCGACGGGGGAGCTTCCGGGTCCCGTCATGGCTCCACCGCCACGCCGCCCACGTCCATGGGTCGGCCCAGCGGCGCGACTCGCGATCCGAACAACCGCGAGTCGTGGCCCGCAGGCCACGCGCCGAGGCGGGCGAAGGTTCCGATGAATGCTGGTCCGCACACCGCGCCCGAGCTCGCCGGCTCAGGCTCGATGGTCACGTGGCCGGTATGGCCGTCGCACCCCATCGGTTGTGGTGCACCGCGCTGGTCAACGGACGCCGATGGCGCCAGTCCTGTCGCTCAAGGTCGGGCACGGCTTGGAGACGCGAGACGGGTCCGAGGCACAGCCACGCGACGGCTCGGATGCGTTCCGGAAGGCCAAGCAGCTGCTGGACAAACGGCTCCCGGTAGAAGGACACCCAGCCGACGCCCCAGCCCTCGGCGGTGGCGGCGAGCCAGAGGTTCTCGATCGCCAAGCACACCGAGTAGAGGCCGACGTCGCCGATGGCGTGGCCACCCAGGATCGACGGCGCGCCCCGATCCGGGTCATAGGTCACGGCCACGGACAGGCTGGACTCCAGCACGCCGTCGATCTTGATCGTCTCGAACGTGCGACGGCGCTCGTCGTCGAGGCGTGCGGAGAACACCTGGCGCTCACGCTGGACGTGCTCCCAGAACGAGCGGCGGACGGTCGGATCGTCGATCACGACGAAGTCCCACGGCTGCGTGAGCCCGACGCTCGGCGCAGCGTGCGCCGCCCCGAGGACCCGGTCCAAGACTCCGGCATCGATCGCCGCACCAGTGAACTCCGCCCGCACGTCGCGGCGACGGTGGATGGTCTCGTAGAGACCCTCTATCTGCATGGTCTGCACCTCGATGGGCTCGCCGGGACCTGCTCGCCTCGATGGGACGACGCGACGAGTCTGGTCGACGGCTCGCGTGCGTCGCTCACCACCCCGGACAGGGGGCTCGGGTCAGCCGGCTCCGGTTCGGTGGACGTGGGCGTGCGCCTGGTCGAGGGAGGCACCAGCCAGACGCGCGCCGATGCCGCCCCAGAAGTTGGGACACTCGAGGATGTCGTCGTGGCGGCACCTGATGCCGTGCTCCAGCGCCGAGCGAGCGGCCGTGGCGTCCGCGATGACGTCATCGAGCTCGGCAACCTTGCGTCTCGCCAGCTCGCGCCAGGCTCGTCCGAGGCGCGCGCGCGACCCGACGAACTGCCGGATCTCGAGCAGGCTGAAGCCAACATCCCGGAGGAAGAGGATCACGCCGACCTGATCGACCGCCGCGGGCCGGTAGCGCCGATGGCCGGAAACGCGGCTCGCCGGGCGCAGGAGGCCGAGCTCCTCGTAGTAGCGGAGAGCCGACGTCGCGATTCTGGTCCGGGCGGCGAGCTCGCCGATGGTCAGAAGTTCGGTCGGCACTTGACTTCAAGTCAACTTGAAGTTGTTGACTCGAATCAAGCCGCGGAACCCGACACACCCAATCGCCGGTGGTGGCGGGCCGCATTCGCGTCGAGAGAGCGCCATGTCCGTGAAGCAGCGTGTGGTCCGCACGGTCGTCGAGCAGTTCCACCATCCCCGCGGCCCGTTCGGTCACGCCGTCGGATGGCTCATGGCGCATCGTGGCTCGAACACGAGCCGGAACCGGTGGGCGGTGTCGCTGCTGGACGTTCAGCGAACCGATCGGATGCTCGAGATCGGCTGCGGACCAGGGATCGCTCTCCACGAAGTGGCCCGGCACCTCGGGGACGGGGTCGTCGTCGGCGTCGACCACTCCGCAGTCATGGTCCGACAAGCCAGGCGCCGCAACGCGAACGGAATCCGAGCTGGCCGGGTCGAGGTGCAGTTGGCCGCCGCGGACGCGCTCCCGGACCTCGGGGCGCCCTTCGACAAGATGCTGGCCGTGAACTCGATCGGGTTCTGGCCGGACCCGATCGCGCGGCTGCAGGAGCTGCGTGGCCGGCTGCGGCTGGGGGGCCGCATCGCGGTCGTCTCGCAACCCCGGTGCCCCGGCGCGACCGCCAACACGTCGGCACGCGCCGGCAACGATTTGGCGGGCAAGCTGACGGCGGCGGGCTTCACCGACCTCCGAATCGAGACGCTCCCCCTAAGCCCGCCAGCCGTCTGCGTCCTCTCCAAGAAGGCGGACTGATCCGCACCCATTAGGTTGGCGGACAAACGGATCTGCATCGTGGAGCGCTCCACTGCGTTCTCGGTGCCGTCAACGGCGTCGCCCGTTCCGATGAAGTTGGTCGCACGGACAGGAGGTGGGATGTGCAGAAGCGGTTGGTGACCCGCTACGAGATGAAGTCGTTGGCGGACGCCGACGAGAACCAGCGGCGCGTCGAAGGTGTGTTCGCCGCGCTCGACGAGTCCAAACCTGACAACGTCAGCTACATCGTCCTGCGTCTCGCCGACGATTCTTTCGTGCACGTCTCGTTTCACGACCACGGCGATGATGACGTCAACCCGATCTCATCGACCGAGGCCTTCCAGCACTTCCAAGACGGACACGACACCCGTCGACGAGACGGCGTCAACCAACAAACAGCCACGCTGGTTGGCGCTTACATCACGAAGATCGACTGACCTGCCCACGGGGTGGGATGCGTACCGCTGGGCCCGAAACGGGTGCTCACGAGTGCAAGACCCGTCGGCGGTCGTTCGCGCATCGCTCGGCTTCCGCATGACCAGGCCACGGCACATCGGGACTCGCCTCCTTGGCTTCGGCTGCATGGTCGCCATCGGATGCGGCGCCGCGGTTTCGGGAGCGTCGGCCGCGAAGAGCGCGCCGAACCCGGCAGCATCCTCTGCTACGACGGATTGGCCCTGGCCGGGGCACGATTTGTCCAACTCCCGGTCGGCGGCAGGATCGGCGATCGTCGCGTCCGACATCAACCGCTTGGCGCCGGTTTGGGATGTCCCCACGCCGGGCGCACTCACCACCGCCGCGCTCGTGGTTCGAAACACGGTCTATGCCGAGGACGATCGATGTGTCGTGGTCGCTGTCGATCGAAGGACGGGACGGACGATCTGGCAGTCCGCGTCTGCAGGATTCACGATCGGCCCCGAGGGTGTCGCCGTCGCCTCCGGACGCGTGTACGCCACCACGTCCAAGGGCGTGGAGGCACTCGACGAGCGGTCGGGTCAAACGATCTGGACCCGACAGCTGACCAACACCGCAACGTCAGGGGTGGACGTCCAGCCGACCGTGGTCGGCAATCAGGTGTTGATGGCCACGGTCCCGGTCAGCCCAGCGATCCAATACCAGGGCGGCGACCGCGGCGAGCTCTATGCCGTGAACGCCCAGTCCGGCACGGTCGACTGGTCCTTCGACACGGTGCATTCACCTGACCTGTGGGGGAATCCGGGCGTGAACTCCGGCGGCGGCGCGTGGTATCCGCCCGCGGTGGACGTCGGCGCGGGCGTCGTCTACTGGGGGACGGCCAACCCTGGACCATTTCCTGGAACACCCGAGTATCCGAACGGATCGAGTCGTCCCGGACCGAACCTGTACACGGATTCCACCGTGGCGCTCACCCTGAAGACCGGGCGACTGCGCTGGTTCGATCAGGCCGTACCCCACGACCTCTTCGACCAGGATTTCGTCCACACGCTCGTCACGACGGCGAACATCAACGGCGGCGCCCAGAAGGTCGTGGTCGGCACGGGCAAGGGCGGTCAGGTGCTCGGGATGGACCCCACGACCGGCCGTCTCGTGTGGAAGACCACCGTCGGGGTGCAGGAGAACCATGACCTCACGGCACTCCCGGGACCCACACCAGTGCTGCCCGGGACCTACGGCGGCGTCCTCTCCCCGCCGGCCGCCGCGGACGGCCGCGTGTACCTCGCTGCACTGAACGCCCCCAGCGTGCTGTCCCCCGACAAGACCGCCTACTTCGGCGGCCAGATCGGCACGATGAACGGCGAAGTCGACGCGATCGATGCCGCGACCGGGCGGCACCTCTGGACCGCCTCGATTTCCGGGGACCCAACGGGAGGGGCGACGGTCGTCAACGACCTCGTGATCACCGGCACCTATCAAGGTCAGCTCATCGCGCTCGACCGTCAGACCGGCCGGGTCGTCTGGACCACCAACCTCGGGTACGGGATCAGCGGCTGGATGGCAATCGCCGGAGACCTTCTCGTGGTCCCCACGGGCACCGTCGGCACTGGAGGCCACCTCGTCGCGTTTCGACTGCCTGCTCGCTAACGACGGCGTGGCCCAGCGACCTCGCGGGACTCGTGCCAGGAACTCGCCCGGGCGGGCAGTAGACAGGTTGACGCCACGCGAATCGATGGGTTCGAGAGCCTCATCTTGTTCGTATCCGACCTCGCGGACGCGAGGGCGTTTCTACGTCGACGCGCTGGGGCTGTCGGTGGTGTTCGAAGATGAGGTCATCGTCGTGGTCGGCTGCCCGTCGGGTCGGGTGGTGCTCCATCGCAATGACCGGGGCCACGGTCGCCGGTCGCGGTCTTTCGCCGAGACGATCCACTAGTCCAGCCGGCCAGGAACGTCGCGGGCATCGACCTCGTCCTACCGCCTGATCTTCCCATGATCTCGCCCTGACCGGCACGTTACGGATCTCTTGGTGGGCTCTTGCGGTCCGACCGCAGAGTGGCATCAGCCAGCAACCCCATCGAAGGGAGGATCCACGGTGAACCTCAAGCCAGCGATCCTGAGAAGGCACAGACTCACAACGTCGATCGCCGCCGGCGCCACCGCCATCGCTTGCGTCGGGGGTTATGCGATCGCCAACGCGATTCAACCGCCACGGCCGCGTCGCCCTCGACAACCGCAGCCAGCGGCTCGGCTGGATCGAGCAGCGGCGGATCCAACGCGCGGGCTGGACCGGCCTCTGGGGGAGCATCCGGCACGGTCGACACCATGTCGATGTCGAGCTTCACGCTGTCGACAGCAGCGGGTCAGACGGTGACCGTCCACACGGCGTCCTCGACGACCTACCAGAAGGGTGCACGCTCGACCTCGGCGAGTGCCGTCACACCCGGCGAACGCGTCCTCGTCCTGGGGACGACGAGCGGGACGACCATCACGGCCACCCAAGTCATCGTGCAACCGACTGGCGGCGGATCCACGACGTCCTCGCCAGCGACCGTGGTCCCCTTTCAGCGCGGTGCACCGACCACGTCACGGCAGGTCGGTCAGGTCCCGGCGAACTACCGCCAGGGGTCGGGAACGATCGTCAGCGGAACGACAGCGAATAAGGCGACGAAAGCTGCGCTGGCCGCCTACCCGGGTGGCATCGTCGATCGTGTTGTGCAGCTGAGCAACGGCGAGTACGAGGTGCACGACATCGGCGTCAACTGGCCACACCACATCTTCGTCAGCAAGAGCTTCAACGTCGTCGGCGCAGACTAGGTCGAGATCCCATCTGGCCGGCGCGGCCAGTTGCCACGAGGTCGTGGTGGGCGTTGCGGCCGTCGCGATCGAAGACGACGAGCAGCTCCGCCGGTCTGGCTCGGGCCAAGAAGCCGTGGGGTGTCATGGTGGCGAATTCAGCAGCCTCGCCGGGCGCGCCCGGCTCGGTGACGATCACCGAGGTGAGGGTGACGGAGCCCTCAGGACGAAGAAGCTGGCTGCAGGTGTTCGCACACGCTGTGATCCGCCTGCGCTCGGCGCCCGTTCGTCGTTGCGCTGTCGGCGTGCTGCTGTGGACGCGATGTTTCTGCTTCGGTCACGCTGTAGCGCGATGACGTATTCGATCGTGGCTCGTGATGCTGAGACCGGCAGGCTCGGCGTTGCCGTGCAGAGCTGCTTCTTCGGCGTGGGTCGAGCCGTCCCCTGGCTGGAGGCGGGTGTGGGGGCGATCGCCAGCCAGGCCTTCAGCGAGGGCAGCTACGGGGGAATGGGCCTTGCCTTGCTACGAGCTGCGAAGCCGGCTCCAGAGGTCCTGGCTGCGCTCGTGATGCTCGATCCAGGCAGAGACAGCCGCCAGGTCGGGATCGTCGACGCTGCGGGTCGCAGCGCCGCGCACACAGGCCAGGCGTGCGTCCACGAGGCTGGCCACCTCACGGGCGACGGGTTCACGGTCCAGGCAAACATGATGCAACGAGCGGAGGTCCCTGCAGCGATGGCCGACGGCTTCCAGAGGAGCGTCGCCGCGTTCCCCGATCGGCTCTTGGGCGCGCTCCAGGCCGCCGAGAGCGAAGGCGGCGACCTCCGTGGCCAGCAGTCGGCCGCGTTGGTCGTCGTCGACTCCCACCCGCGACGACCCTGGGAGGGCCGCGTCGTCGATATCCGCGTCGACGACCATTCCGACCCGCTGGGCGAGCTCGCACGCCTGCTCGAGCTCGAACGAGGCTACCGGGCCCTCGAACGAGCCCTGGGTTGTCTGGAAGAGCTGGACTTGGATGGCGCCGCTCACGAACTCGACGAGGCCCAGCGCGTGCTGCCCACCGTGATCGAACCGACCCTCATGCGGGTCGGGCTCTTGCTCGTGGCGAACCGCACCGACCAAGCCCGCGACACGATCCAAGCGTTTGCTGGCGACCGGGTACGGCTCGCAACTGCCGCACGCCGCTACACCGCCGCAGGCCTCTTCCCCGTGGACCGTGCGACCATCGACTCACTGCTGCTCGACCTCGTCTAGGGACCTCGCACCCGGGCCTCGCGCAGTTTGGGTGTCACACGCGCAGCACGCACTTCCCGCGCCGCCAACCCACCAGCCCCGAACCGCCGGCGAGGGCGCCGGCCGAGCCGCGTCGAGGGCCCACGTCCGCAACGAGGCGAAGGCTCAGCACGCCGCGACCGCGAGGACGGGGAGCCGCAGGCGCGACGACGACGCGATGCTGGCCCGCACCGCCGGGGTCACGGGCGGGTGACGAAAGCCGAGCATGGCCGGCACGTCGTCGGGTTCGTCGTCGCTGCATACGAGCAGCCGGATGCGGTGGCCCGCGTTGAAGCGGTGGGCGTTCGGCACGAGCGGTAGCCGGTAGGAGACCAGCTGGTTGGGCGGCACCGCGACCGGTTCCCGGCAGTCGAGCACGGGAGCACCGGGGCGGCTGGCCGCCTCGTTGACGGTGCGCAGCGTGGCACGGAGCCACCCCGTCGTGATCGCCTGGGTTGTTCCGTCCGCGGAGACGTCGAGCAGGATCGCGATCCACCCGGCGTCGGACGCGCTGAGCGTCGCGTCGAGGTCGAGCTCGAGGTCGCCCACCATCTCGACGTTCGCGTCGAGCGGCGGGGTGTCCCACTGCAGCATCGGAGGCAGGTCCGGCGGGTTGACGTCCGCGGGCCGGTCGAACGCCGCGGTGAGCGACAGGTAGGCGCGGCTGCCGGGCGCGCCCTCGTCGGGGTCCAGCGTGCCGTCCACCCGGAGGGCGTAGTCGTGCAGCGTCGCACCCGCGGGGGGCCAGGTGTCCGCGGTCCGCCACTCGTCGGCGCCGGACAACCAGTACCGGATCGGAGCGCCCTCTGTGATCCCCGTGTCGGCCCCCTTGAGCCAGTGATCGAACCAGGCCAGGGCTTCGACGTGGAGGCTCTCCCATGGCCAGGTCATCCCGAAGGCACCGAGGAGCCCGACGCGGACGTGGGGGTTGCGGCGGAGCGCGGCGAGCACGGTGAACGTGCTCGGCAGGTGCACGGGCGTGTTCTCCCAGTCGCAGCCGAGGTACACGGGGATGTCAACGTCGGTGAGGAGCGGGAGGAGGTTCCGCTCGTCCCAGAAGGCGTCGTGGACCGGGTGCTCGACGCAGGCCGCCCACCGCAGATCGTCCCAGGGGTGCGGGTCGTAGTGCAGCCGCATGACCAGCTTCATCGTGCTGACGGCCGACTCGCCGTTCATGTGCTCGAACCGCTTGTGGACCCTCGGCGCGGCCACCACGCGGCGCAGCGCGTCGAGAGTCGTGCCGCGCCAGAGCGCCGCGTCGTGGCCGGCCATCACGGCGACAGCACTCACCCAGGCGGTGATGAAGTTCGCGTTCAGGAGCCCGTGGTGCCAGACGATCTCGTAAGGGTCGGCGGTAGTCGCGACGGGGAAGATCGCCTTCAGGTGTGGGGGTCGCTCGACCGCGGCCTCGAGCTGCGCCATGGCGTAGTAGCTGATGCCGATCATGCCGACGTTCCCGTCGCACCACGGTTGTGCCGCGACCCACTCCACGAGGTCGTGCAGGTCCTGACGCTCCGTGTGGTCGAGGAACGAGTAGGTCCCGGCGGACTGGCCGGTCCCGCGCACGTTGGCGATGACGTGCACGTACCCGCGGGGCACGAAGAAGTCGCTGGCCCCGGCCTCGATGAATCCCATCGGCGCCCCGAGATCCTGGATCTGGCGGGGGTAGCACGACGCCGCGACGAGCGCCGGGAAGCGGCCGTCTACCGCCGGCCGGTACACGTCGGCGCGCAGCACGGTCCCGTCGCGCGTCGGCACCGCGGCGTCGTCGTCGCGCACCATGTCGTACGAGGCTTCGGACAGGTTTCGATACTCCCGCCCGGTGGTCTGCGGGCCGTTGAGGTGCCGTTGGCCCGGCTCGACGCCCGCCACCCGCTGGACCATCTGCGCTCCCTTCGTGCCGGCTCGGTGCGCCTCCGGCTCACCGAACGGCCTACCCGAATTTCGGCGTCCGGTCGACACGCGTGGGAGCAGCGAGTGTCCCCGCCGTGCCCGAACGCCATGAGGCGTGCGGCGCCGCTTCGTTCCGGTCCCGGCGGTGCGCGACGACGCGGTGGGGCGCAGCCGGGGCGAACAGACCTCTCCACATGTGAGCGGCCATAAACGAGATGGTGGTGGTTCTGGCGCGTGCACCCCAGCGATGGAGCGTGGAGCGGGGCAATCAGGTCCGGCGCTTGACCTTCACCCACGGGAAGGGTTCATGCTGCGTTGCGTGGACGACCTCATGCCGATCGGCGAGTTCTCAGAGCGCTCTGGTCTGTCACCGAAGCGCCTCCGGAGCTACGCAACCGTTGGACTTCTCGTCCCGGCGGCCGTCGACTCGGCATCGGGCTACCGCTACTACTCCCCGGGTCAGTTGCGCGAGGCCAAGCTGATCGACACGCTGCGAGAAGCGGACATGCCGCTCGCCGACATCGCAGCACTCCTTCGCGATCCCTCTTGCGATCAGCTTGATGCCTGGGCGAGGCGAGTGGAGATCGATGCAGAGCACCGGCACGAGGCCCTCGCCCTCGCCCGACATCTGTTGTCGATCGAGGCCACGTTGCTCACATCCCTCGACAATGGGTGCTCAGGAAAGGAATCGACGATGAAATTGACGGCCGTCAGTCATACGGACATTGGCCGAGTGCGCGACAACAACGAAGACGCCGTCGTGAGCAGTGACCACCTTGCAGCGGTTGCGGACGGCATGGGAGGTCATCCAGGAGGCGAGATCGCATCCGCGGTTGCGGTCGCGCTCGTGCAGGCCGCCTTCACCGGGCGGTCACTCGATGAGCTTCAAGCGGCGGTGCGGGCCGCTAACCGAGCGATCTGGGAACGCGCGGACGCGAGTGCCGAGTTGGACGGCATGGGCACAACAATCTGTGCGGCTGGACTGACCGGAGACGGAAGCCTCGTGGTCGTCAACGTTGGCGACAGCCGTGCGTGCGTGTTGCGCAACGGCTCGTTGACGCAACTGACCGACGACCACAGCGTGACTGCCGAGCTGGTGCGACGCGGGGAGCTGAGCGAACGCGAGGCGCTCGATGATCCTCAGCACGGCATCCTCACCCGAGCGCTCGGGGTCGGACCGGATGTAGAGCTCGACAGTGCCACCCACCCTGCCGTGGACGGCGATCGCCTTCTCGTGTGCACTGACGGCCTGTCCAATGAGGTGCCCAACGACGAGATCGCGTCTGTGATGGCGGCAACCGAGGACCTCCAAGCGACTGCCGACACACTCGTCGAGCTGGCGCTATCCCGGGGCGGTCGTGACAACGTCGCCGTCGTGGTCGCAGCGATTAGCACCTGAGCGGGGGGCTGCAACTCAAGACGGGCACCGAACGCCATCGTCCGTCCTGCAAGGGATGGCGGAACGTTCAGCACGCGTCCGCACAAGCTGAAACGAGTCAACTGCTGTGTCAGAGGGGCGATTGACCCCGGAAATTCACCGCTGAGCACGCCCCGAGTCGATCACCGGGGCGTATGGTCGGGGGACGTCCAAATACGGGCGTTCAACGCTCGATTGCTCCGCTCGAGACCCCGGTGGCGCCATCACCAGTCCCGAGAGGGTGCCGTGCCAGTCAGCGTCGAGGGGGCCGCTACTCCCCTACCGGTTCGGGCCGCCCGCGAAGGCGCCTCCTGGCGCGAGAGCGTGGACCGTTTCGCTCGACCGAACCTCGGGCGGAGCCTGCGCTTCCTCGCCACTTCAGTCGTCCCATTTCTAGCGCTTTGGGTGCTGATGTACCTCGCGCTGCAGGTCTCGTACCTGCTCGTCTTGGTGCTGGCGGTGCCCACGGCCGGCTTCTTGGTTCGGACCCACATCGTGTTCCACGACTGCACGCATGGCTCATTCCTGCCGGGACGTCGCGCCAACGCGTGGCTGGGGGCGGCAGTCGGGCTGCTCGTCTTCACGCCCTTTACCCAATGGCGTTACGACCATCTCCGTCACCACGTGACCGCCGGCGACCTCGATCGTCGGGGCACCGGGGACGTACCGACCCTCACGGTCGCCGAGTACCAGGCCCGATCACCAGGAAGACGCCTCAGCTACCGGCTGTTTCGAAATCCGCTCGTGATGTTCGGGATCGGCCCGTTCTATTCGATGCTGGTCATGCCGCGTCGGGTCACCAACTCAGATCACCCGCGCACCAGACGCAGTGTCTGGAGTACCAATCTGGCGCTCACGGTCACAGTCGGCGGGCTCTGTTTGTTGCTCGGCTGGCGCGACTTCATGCTGGTGCAACTCCCGCTCGTCTCGCTCGCGGGCGGGATCGGGATCTGGCTCTTCTACGTTCAGCACCAGTTTGAGGACGCGTATTGGCAGCGGTCACAGAAATGGACCAACGTCGATTCGGCACTGCGCGGGAGCTCGTACCTCCACTTGCCCAAGATTCTGCAGTTCTTCACCGGCAACATCGGGCTCCACCACGTCCACCACCTCAACCCGAAGATCCCCAACTACAACCTCCAGCGCGCCCACGACGCGACCTCGATCCTCCAGCGCGTCCCCGGGCTCTCCCTCTGGGACGGGCTTCGCGCGGTGCGTCTCAAGCTGTGGGACGAGAACACCGCACACCTCGTTCCCTGGGGGGCAGCCATCCGTTGATGGCCTACTGGACTTATGTGGCCCCAATAGTCGAGGCGTCCCGACGGCGCCGCCGGACGCATTGGCCGCCGCGCTGAGCAGCAGTCTGGACCCTGCACACGGCCGATACTTCGCCAACCTCGCCGCTGGGCTCGCCCCGGCGGTCGTCACTGCAACCTTCACGGGTTAGCCGTCCCCGGCGGCCGGTGCCATCCGCAACGCGTGGTCCTTCACCCGCGTCGAGTGAGTCACCCGGCAAGCGGGACAGGACTTGTACGCAAGGCTGGCTCATACCCGCCGCGCCCTTCCGTATTGGTGCGGCCGCGATCAATGGTCGGGACCGGCCTGCTCGACGCGTGTCTGGCGCTCACCGTCTTCCGACACCGCGATCTCATCGACGGCTAGCGAGCGGCCGATGCAGCGCGTTGTGCGCGGGAGACACTCCCGGCGGGACCGCTGGATAGCATCCCGGGATGCTCGCCGACGCTGACCTGGGCGCGCTGGACGCGTACTGGCGGGCCGCGAACTACCTGACCGTCGGGCAGATTTACCTACTGGAGAACCCGCTGCTACAGGAGCCGTTGCGAACCGAGCACATCAAACCTCGCTTGCTCGGCCACTGGGGAACCTCCCCGGGCCTGAACCTCCTGTATGTGCATCTGAACCGGGTCATCCGAGAGCGCGCCCGCGACGTCATCTATGTCGTTGGCCCCGGTCACGGCGGCCCGGCGGTGCTCGCCAACGTGTACCTGGAAGGCACCTACTCAGAGGTCTATCCGGACATCGGGCGCAACACCGAGGGGATCCGTCGACTCTTCCGTCAGTTCTCCACGCCGTCGGGTGTGCCGAGCCACGTCAGCGTCCCGACGCCCGGCTCGATTCACGAGGGGGGCGAGCTCGGCTACGCGCTCGTGCATGCCTTCGGTGCCGCCTTCGACAACCCTGAACTCGTCGTCGCGTGCGTCATCGGTGACGGTGAGGCGGAGACGGGCCCGCTCTCGGGTTCGTGGCAGGGCATCAGCTTCTTGAACCCGGCTCGGGACGGCGCCGTGCTGCCGATTCTGCACCTGAACGGCTACAAGATCTCGGGCCCGACCGTGCTCGGTCGAGCCGACGACGACGGTGTCGGCTCGATTCTGCGCGGGTACGGCTATGACCCGCACTTCGTCGAGGGCGACGACCCCGCGGACGTCCACCATGCCCTCGCAGCGACGATGGATGGCTGCTTCGACGCGATCGCGGACATCCAGGACCTGGCGCGCACGCGTGGCGTCAGTGCGCGGCCTCGCTGGCCGGCGATCGTGCTGCGCACCCCAAAGGGTTGGACCGGGCCCAAGATCGTCGATGGGCAGCCCGTCGAGGGCACCTTCCGCGCCCACCAGGTCCCGATCTCGAAGCCCCGGGAGAACCCCGAGCATCTCGCCCAGCTCGAGACCTGGATGCGCTCGTACCGACCCGACGAACTCTTCGACGCCAATGGACGCCTCCGCGACGACCTCGCCCAGCTCGCGCCGATCGGTGAACGTCGGATGAGCGCGAACCCGCACGCCAACGGCGGGCGACTGCTCCGACCGCTCGTGCTCCCTGAGTTCACGAACTACGCCGTGCCCGTCACCCGGCACGGCGCTGAGCTCCACGAATCGACTGCCCAGCTGGGCAAGATGCTGCGCGACGTCTACACGAGCAACGACGCGGCCGCGAACTTCCGGGTCTTCTGCCCCGACGAGACGAACTCCAACCGGCTCGGCGCGGTCTTCGAGGTCGAGAACCGGTGCCTCGTCGAACCGACGATCCCGATCGACGACCACGTCGCCGCCGACGGGCGCGTCATGGAGATCCTCAGCGAGCACAACTGCCAGGGCTGGCTCGAGGGCTACCTGCTCACCGGCCGCCACGGCCTCTTCGCCACCTACGAGGCCTTCGCCATGGTGTCGGCGTCAATGCTGGTTCAGCACACCAAATGGCTCGAAGGCGCAGCGGACCTCTCCTGGCGCGAACCCGTCGCGTCACTGAACGTGCTGTTGACCTCCACCTGCTGGCGCAACGATCACAACGGCTTCAGCCACCAAGGACCCGGCCTCATCGACACCGTGCTCACCAAGCGGGGCAACGTCGCCCGCATCTACCTGCCACCCGACGCCAACTGCCTCCTCTCAGTCGCCGATCACTGCCTGCGCGGCCGCGACTGCGTGAACCTGATCGTCATCGACAAGCAACCCCAGCCGCAATGGCTCGACATGGATACAGCGCGCCAGCACTGCCTCCACGGCGCGTCAGTCTGGCCGTGGGCTGGCTCACCCGCGGCCTCCGACGACCCCGACGTGGTCCTCGCCTCGGCTGGCGACATCGTGACCCTCGAGTTGCTCGCCGCCGCCGACCTCCTCCGCGAGCACGTCCCCGATCTCGCGGTGCGGGTCGTCAACGTGATGGACCTCATGGCGCTCTTCTCACCCAGCGCGCACCCCCACGGGATGGACGACGACCGCTTCCTGGACCTCTTCACCCTCGATCGCGACGTCGTCTTCGCCTTCCACGGCTACCCCAGCGCCGTGCACCACGCGCTCCACGGCCGACCCAACGCCGCCCGTTTCCACGTCCGCGGGTATCAAGAGGAAGGCACCACGACCACGCCGTTCGACATGGTGGTGCGCAACGCGACCAGCCGTTACCACCTCTGCCTGGAGGCGCTCCGACGGGCCCGTCGAAGCCCAGCCGGCGCGGAGAGCCTCGTCTCATACTGCAACGCGCAACTCAAACGGCACCGCGGCTACATCGTCGAACACTTCGAAGACCTACCCGAGATCCGCGATTGGCGCTGGTCCGGCCCATGACCCGCGGCCGCGACGACGTCGTCCTCTGCGTCAACTGCGGCTCGTCCTCGATCAAGTGTGCGGCCTATCGGGTCGGCGGCCGGGAGGAACGCCTCGCGAATGCAAGCGCGCCCGGATCAGGTCGCGACGCGCTCGAAGCGGCGCTCGCCGCGATCGGTCGAGAGGACGAGCTCACCGCGGTCGGGCACCGACTCGTGCACGGCGGGCCCCACCGCGACCGACCAGCGCGAATCGACCACGCCGTCCTCGACGACCTGCGGGCCGTCGTGCCGCTCGCGCCCATCCACCTGCCCCCGGCGCTCGACGCCATTGACGCCCTTATCCAACGATTTCCTCATCTTCCCCAGGTCGCCTGCTTCGACACCGCCTTTCACCGCACCATGCCCGAGACCGCCTGGCGTCTCCCGCTCCCCGCTGCGCTGAGCGATCGCGGGGTCCGCCGCTACGGCTTCCATGGGCTCTCCTACGAGTACGTCGTCGGTACGCTCGGCGCGCACACTCTCGGGCGGGCGGTGCTCGCTCATCTGGGCAACGGTGCCAGCCTCGCCGCCATCCGTGACGGGCGCTCGGTGCACACCACGATGGGCTTCACCCCAACCGGGGGCATCGTCATGAGCAGCCGCAGCGGTGACCTCGACCCCGGCGTGCTCGTCTACGCAGCGCGCGAGCTCGGCTACGACCCGCAGCGGATGGAACAGCTCGTCGACGCGGAGTCGGGACTCCTCGGGCTGTCCGGCCTCAGCACCGACATGCAGACCCTGCTCTCGCATCGCGCGCATGGCGACGAGCGCGCCGCGTTCGCCATCGATGTCTTCTGCACCCGGATCCGGATGCAGATCGGGGCGTACGCGGCCCTCCTCGGCGGTCTGGATACCGTGGTGTTCACCGGGGGCATCGGCGCTCATGCCGCCGCGGTCCGTGCCGAGTCCTGCCAGGGTCTTGAGCACCTCGGAATCGCTCTCGACGAGGTCGCCAACACCATGGACGCACCAATCATCAGCCGGCGCGGTGGCCTGGTCACGGTCCGCACGATCGAGACCGACGAGGATGTCATGATCGCTCGCCACACCCACGGCGTGCTCGCCGCGTGAGCTGCGCGTCGTTGGTGACGACGTCGGTGCTGGCTCTCCCGCGGTCGTCCACCCAGCGCTGCGATACCGCCTGAGCTATGAGCACGGCCACCGAGACATGCACCGCGGGCTCGCGCGGCGGCGATCCTCTCTACAGGTAGCCCTCGGCGTGGAAGGCCCACTCGGGCTCGGCCGCGTGGAGACGACGCCCCGTGATGGCGAAGGGCTCAACGATCAACCAGGCGTCGCGTTCAGCAAGGACCCACGGGTGCGGGTCGAAGCGTTCACGAAAGTCGGCCGCGTCGGGATCGACATGGTGCAGCGTTCCGCGTACGAGAATCGACCAGCCTCGTTGTTTGAAGTGGTCGACCCCGTCGAGTTGAAAGGCAACGTGCATCGGCGCCCGGTCGATGATGTTGCCCGGCCGCGTGCGCACGGCAACCCAGGTTCGGCCGCTCGTCTCCACCAGGCGGTAGTTCACGGGAAAGACGGCAGGAAAGTCGTTCGCCATGAATGCGATGCGGCCGAACTGGCCGGCACGAAGCAGCGACAGACACTCGTCGAAACTGAGTTCGTCGAGCCAAGCGTCGGGCATCTGACCTCGTCTCGTCTGGCGCGTCACGGTAGCGCCATCGCCTCGACTCAGCAGTTGCCGGGCCGCCGTCAGGTAGGCGGCGGTCCTGGTCCAGCGGCTCGTGACTTCGGGCCGTGACCCCTCAGCCTGGCCCTAGACGCGCGACCGAGGCTGGTGCTCGACGCTGCGGTAGTAGTCACGCCAGATCAGGCGGTAGAGGGGAAGGCGCCGCGGGATCGATCGGATCCCCGGGATGAACGGGACGAGGATCAGCGCCAACGTCAGGATGGCCATGATCGCCCAGATGAGCGCGTCGGCGTTGGTGGACGTCTTGAACGGCGCGATCTGGTACCAGAACGTGTAGAGCCACAGCCAGCTCTGTCCTGGGAAGTTGCCGGTCTCGTTCGTCATCCCCCATTGGCCGCCGAGCAGGTGCTCCTGCTGGGCGAGGCCTTGCAGGTAGGTGCTGTCCGCCATGAACAGCAGCGGCTTGGTGTAGTCGGTCGCATAGAACTGCGAATGCGTCACCAGCGCGCCGTCGAGCCCACCGCCGCGCGCGAAGGCCAGCAACCCGGCGAGGATCGGCCCGACCGGGCCGTAGTCACCGCGGGGCACGAGCAGCACACCGTTGCGGAACTTCGCGTGGGTGAGCGCCTTGGCGTAGGCGTCGGTCCAGCGTTGGCGCTGAACGTCCGTGGCCTGTTGGTAGACGCTCAGCGCGCGCCCGAGCGCGGGCTGGTCGGATGCCAGGCTGCCGAGCGGGGCGAGGACGAAGTCGCGGGCGGTGTCGATGGGGATGCGGACACCCGCGAGTTGCTGCAATGAGATGGGGCCGATCTTCTGCCCGGCGCCGGGCGTGGCGTTGTACGGCGGACCGTAGGTCGCGGTCGTGCTGGTCCCGTCGAGCTCTGCGAGTGCGGTGGTGGCGAAGTCGATCGGGTCGGCTCGCGACCACTGCGCGATCGTGACGGCACGCTTGTCCGGTGACGAGAACACCCCGGCGAACGCCACCGTGAGCATCCCGACCACCACCAGCGCGATGACGAACTCCTTGACGAGGTCATAGGACCGATATCCGCCCACCCAGGTGTCATCCGCCGGGGTCTTCCTGGCACTCATCGCCCGTCGCGCTCCCCCACCGCGTCGCCCGACTGGGCCGTGAGCGAGTCGCGGGCTGGCAAGGGTGGCACGACGCCGTGCTTGCGGACCAGCAACACATGGGCGAGGACCAACACGACGATCCCCAGCGGGAGGATGACCACGTGCCAGGTGAACATCTGACCGAAATCAAGCACGTTGAAGAAGGCGCCGATCCCGACCGAGTTGAGCCCGTCCTTGGCCTGGGATGCGATCCATTGCGACGCGAAGTTCTGCTGCGACAGATAGCCGGTGAACGCGGCGCCGATCGATACCACGAACGCCACCGCGCCGGTCACCCACGTCAGGGCGCGACGCCCTCGCCACGCCGCCATGAAGAACTTCGCCCAAAGATGCACGACCATGAAGAAGAAGAGCAGCTCCACGCTCCAGAGGTGCACGCTGTTCAAGAACAGGCCGACCGATGAGACGTGCCACCACGTCGGGCCCTTCAACGCGAGCACGACTCCCGAGCCGATCACGATGATCAGTGCCGCGACGGTGAGCACCCCAAACACGTAGACCCAAGAGGCGACATACACCGGCTGCTCGTCGGGCAGCAGCTTCTCGGGCGGCAGCGCCCCGAGCCCGGCTCGACGGACCGTCGCGGTCCACGATCGCTTCTCGGATCCCCCGGCGGTGGCGGTCATCGGCGTCGTCCCGGGAACGGCACGGCAATCGCCAGGACAAACACCAGCAGCATCAACACGATCACGGCCAGGTTCGCGGCCGAGATCTGAAACCAGCCCCAGTGGATGTAGTACGGCGTGCCGTTCAGACCCGCCGCCAATATGGTGTCGAGTCCACCCACCATCGACTCCTAGCCGTCAACGAGCGTGCGGGGCCGGCTGTCAGCTGCTGTGCCCGTCGACACGGTGAGAACGTAGCAGGCCCGCCAAAACCGCGGCGTGCCCCGGGCAACCACAACCGGGCTGCGCGAACGTCACAGTTCTCGGTGACGACAGCCTCGCCGCGACGACGAGAACTTCACGCCATGCGGGGCCCTAGGCTGAAAGAGGTCGCCGCTGTACGACGGATGACGACGTGAAGGTCGCTCGACGCCCGCCGCGGGGCATCAAGCAGGATCCACCCACGTGAGAGGGAAACGTAAAACGGTGAACGTTTCGGACGACGACGACCCGGGTTCTGACGAAGCCCGTCGTCTCGAGATCCTCGACCGGGCTGCGTGTCTCGACTTGCTCGCACACCACGGCTTCGTCGGCCGCCTCGGGTTGGTGGTCGACGGCCGACCGATCATCCTTCCGGTCAACTACATCGTTGATGCCGACTCAGTGGTGTTCTGTACCGCAAGCGGCACGAAGCTGAACGCGGTCGTGGAGGGCGCTGACGTGGTCTTCGAGATCGACGAGAGCGTGCCACTCCATCACTCGGGGTGGAGCGTGTTGGTCGTAGGCCACGCTGACCTGATCACCGATCCGGCGGAGGTGGCGCGTCTGCGTCGCGGGCCGCTGCGCCCATGGGCCCAAGGCGCGCGGTCCAACTGGGTTCGGATAAGGCTCAACGAGATCTCCGGCCGCCGGATTCCCCCGATTTAGCACCGCATCAAACGACTCTGGGCTGCCAACCAGACGCGGATCTTCAGGCTGCGGCCAGGTCAGGCAGTTCGGCGGTAGCCCTTGGTGTGCCGCGATGGACTCGCATGATTGAGACGTCGAATGGGATGCCCACCCCTCGTCGCCGCTGCTCCAGGATGCTTGCCTGACCTGAGCCCTGGAGCGAATGGCCGCGCCGTACGAGCCGCGATCAACTCCGTGGGCAGCGACATCACGTGGGGAGAGGATCGCGGATCGAGGAGCCGAGGCCCCGTCGCGAAGGAGGCTGCCTGGCACCGGCTCGACGACGCTTTCTGACTGTCAAGTCTCCGGTTGGGCCGGCCAAGAGGTGCCTTAGTGCCCGGGGCCGCGATGCCGATACCCCAGTGGTGGCAGCCGGCCAAAGTGGTGCAGGGATCGAGGCCACCCTCCGACGACACCCCCATCTGCTCGACGCCCTCAACGGGGCTCTGAGCAAGTACCACCGAGGCACAGCCCAGCACGCCGTTCGCGTCCGCGAGCTCGCGCGTCTGCTCGGAGCGCAGCTGAAGTTACGAGACGTCGATCGTAAGCCCTTGTACTGGGCGGCGTGGCTCCACGATCTCGGCAAACTCGGAGTGCCTGCCGCGCTGCTTTCCAAGAACGGGCGATTGACCACGGCCGAATGGGTCGAGATGCGGCGCCACCCTGCAGTCGGTGGCGAGATCCTCGTGTCGTTGTCGCAGGACTTCGAACCGATCGCGGCCGGGGTTCGGTCCCACCACGAGCGATGGGATGGCAGCGGGTACCCCGATGGACTTACGGGCGACAGCATCCCCAGAATCGGGAGGGTCGTGGCGGTTGCGGACGTGTTTGACGCCACCACGCACCGACGGGCCTACCGGGATTGGGTCTACGTCCGGGATGAGGCAGTCGCGGCGATCGAGGCGCAGGCCGGTACCCACTTCGATCCGAGCGTCGTCGCGGCTCTGCGCCGCCTCTACAGCCGAGGAAAAGTGCCCGCATCGAACTGAATCCGTACGAGCGCAATATTTTGCCCACGGTGCTCCGGACGGTCGTCACCCGCAACTGGGGCGGCCTGGGCGCGGTTCGTTGGCCTTAAGACGTGTCTACTCAGGCGCAGGCACGCAGCTGCTCCAAGCGAAACCGGGGCCTTCGCCGTCGGTGCGCTTCTCCCGCTGCCACCGTGGCTCTGGCTCGGCGGCTCAACGGCGATCCTCGCCTCGGTCCTCGTCGGTGCAGTCGCGGCCCTCGCGATCGGCGCCGCGGTGGGCTACGCCTCCGCCGATCTCCGCTGCGTGCCTCGGCGCCTCAGCTCGCGCTGACCGCCGCGGGCGGGACCGTTCTCGTCGGGCACGTGGTCGGCGTCAGCGGCGCATGAACTCGCCCGCAGTCCGGTGGGTCGAGTGTCGGCGAGCGCGGACATGCCACGATGTGGTCGGGTGTGCCGCGCGGCGACAGTTCACGAGCGCCGGGGACGATGACGAGGTGTGCTGGCTCGCATGAGCGACTGGGTACTGACGTACGACGACTACGACCCCGGTGACGAGTTGCGACGGGAGACCCTCTGCACGCTGGGCAACGGCTACTTCGCGACGCGCGGCGCCCAACCGGAGGCGCTCGCTGACGGGACGCGCTACCCCGGGACCTATGCCGCCGGCGTCTACAACCGGCTCGGCACGGAGGTCGCGGGCCGCCACGTCGAGAACGAGAGCTTGGTCAACCTGCCGAACTGGCTGTGTCTGCGTTGTCGGATCGACGACGGTGCGTGGCTGGGAAGCGCACCCGGCGAGATCCTGTCACAGCACGTCGAACTCAACTTGGAGCGCGGCGTCCTGATCCGGAAGGCGCGGCTTTGTGACGATCGCGGCCGCGTCGTGGCTGTGACCCAACGGCGCTTCGTTAGCATGCGCGACGCGCATCACGCCGGCCTCGAGACCACCTTCGTGGCTGAGAACTGGTCGGGCCGCTTGCAGGTCGAGAGCGCGATCGACGGGACGGTCCAGAACCGTGGCGTGGAGCGCTACCAGCCGCTCGACGGACAGCACCTCGTCGTCGTGGACTCCGGGTTTGACGGGCCAGACACGGTCTGGCTCGAGGCGATGACGTCGCAATCGCACATCCGCATCGCTGAAGCCGCCCGCACCCGCCTGTCCCGGGGAGGATCCCCGCTCGAGGCGGAGCCCGAGCGCGTCGACCGCGACGGCTACGTCGGTCTCCGGCTCACCGTCGACGTGGATGAAGGCGACGAGGTGATCGCCGAGAAGATCGTCGCGCTGTACCTCTCACGGGACGCGGCAATCAGTGAGCCGTGCGAGGAAGCGAGGCGTCAGCTCGGAGAGGGCACGGGGTTCGAGGAGCTGCTGGAGCGTCATCTCATGAGCTGGCGGCACCTGTGGGAGCGTGCCCGGTTCGAGCTCGGGACCGACGGCCGGATCGGGCAAGCGATCTACCTGAACGTGTTCCATCTGCTGCAGACCGTGTCGAACAACACCACCGGGCTCGACGTCGGCGTGCCGGCGCGGGGCCTGCACGGCGAGGCCTACCGGGGCCACGTCTTCTGGGACGAGCTCTTCGCCCTTCCCTTCCTCGGCGTCCGGTTCCCCCAGATCGCGCGGGCACTCCTCCTGTATCGGTTCCGCCGTCTCAACGCGGCCAGAATCGCGGCGGCTGAGGGCGGCTACCGCGGCGCGATGTTCCCATGGCAGAGCGCGAGCAGCGGGCGGGAGGAGACCCAGACGGCGCACCTCAACCCCGTCTCGGGGCGTTGGCTGCGTGATGCCTCCTCCTTACAGCATCACATCAACGCGGCCATCGTCTTCAACGTCTGGCACTACTACCAGTCCACCGGTGACACCGAGTTCCTCCGCTACTACGGCGCCGAGCTCATCCTGGAGGTCGCGCGTTTCTGGGGCAGCCTCGCGACCTACTCCCACGCCCGTGACCGGTACGAGATCCTCGGCGTGATGGGTCCGGACGAATACCACGACGGCTACCCGGGCCGGGACGATCCGGGTCTGGACAACAACGCGTACACGAACTTGATGGCCGTCTGGTGTCTCCGGCGCGCCTTTCACACCCTCGAGATCCTGCCGGCGCCGATCGTCATCGAGCTCAAGGAGCGTCTCGGCTTGACGCCGCGGGAGCTCGCACGCTGGGACGACGTCAGCCGCAAGATGCGGATCTGCTTTCACGACGGGGTGATGAGCCAGTTCGAAGGATACGAGCAGCTCGAGGAGCTCGACTGGGACGCCTATCGCAGCCGATACGGCGACATCACGCGCCTCGACCAAATCCTGGAGGCCGAAGGCGATACCACGAATCGCTACAAGCTGAGCAAGCAGGCCGACGTGACGATGCTCTTCTACCTGCTCTCAGACACCGAGGTGCTTGAGCTCCTGGAGCGGCTCGGCTACGACGCCGATGAGGACTTGATCGACCGCTGCATCGCCTATTACGAGCCGCGGACCTCGAACGGCTCGACGCTTGCCCAAATCGTCGAGGCGTCGGTCCACACTCGGCGCGACCCGGATCGGGCGTGGGAATCGTTCGTCGAGGCCTTGGTGTCCGACCTCCACGGCGCTGGCGGAACGACCGGCGAGGGGATCCACCTGGGGGCGATGGGCGGTGCCATCGACCTGCTCCAGCGCGGGTTCACCGGGCTCGAGACGCGCGGTGACGAGCTGCGTCTCGACCCCAGCATCCCCCGCCAGCTCAAGTCGATCTCGTGCTCGATCCGGTATCGCGAGCACGTGCTGCATCTCTCGATAAGCGACGACCTCGTCGAGGTCCGCGCTGACCCGGGTGAGGGGCGTCCCGTGAACCTCGTCGTCCGCGACCAGGCCGTCATGGTGGGGCCGGGTCACGCCGTCCGCATCGAGCTCGACAACGACACCACCGCGGATCGGCCAGCCGGGCGGCGCCGCCGTCGTCTGCGCCCGCGCCACGACAGCCACCGTCGCGCATAGCACCCACCTCCGGATTCCAGCGCAGGCCGCCGGGACACCGCGCAGCCCCGCGCAGCGTTCAACCACCGCGCCCTGCGCTTGGGTGGCCCCTCGTGCTCGTCAGCTCATGCTCGGTCGGGAGGGACTACAGGACAGTCGAACGTCGGGGAAGACGTCGGGTATCTCGCGAGGGCTTAAAGCATGCACGGATAGGCGTGGTCAGGGGCTCGAGCGGTCACGCACTGAACTTGGCGGTGAGGAACACAAGGCCGATCGGCGCTGAGTATCCCTCGTTCAGTCGCTCTCCGACTGACGCCCTTCACGCCACACGGTAACGGCCGGCTAGCGCTGCCGGGTGTGGGTCAGCGGTCGTTGGTCTGGGGGAACGACGTGGAGCGCGGTCTGCTGGTGCAGGGCTTCGACATCGGCCGGGGTGAACCGCGCGTCGAGGAGGTCGAAGAGGATCTGCTCTTCCTTGTCGAGATGCAGGTCGACGATCGCCCACAGCCCGTAGAGGTGCTCGCGCAGGGCCTCGGCCTGTGCGGTGCTAGGAGGACCCTGACCCACGTCGTCGATGACAGCGGTCAGCGCATCGGCTCGCTGACGGATGGCTTCGTGGTCGACCCGCATGCTGACCGTGAACTGCTCGACACCCAAGAGTTCGTCCATGGCGGGATAGACGACCGTCTCCTCGGCCCCAAGATGTCCAAGCAGGTGATCGTGTAGGAAGTCTCGGGCCCGCCGCAACGAATTGGGGGTCGCTGGTACAGACCAGGCCGAGAGCCCGGACGCCAGCCTGGCGAGCTGGGCGGCCTCCCGGCGCAGCCCGGCGTGCTCGAGGCGCCAGCGCCCGCTGGCTCGCTTGTCTGTCTCATCCATGAGCGTCTCCCGCGTCGTGATCGGGTCTCATCGGTCCCGCGGGAGTATGCGGCAGCTCCTGACCCCGGGACTAGAGGCGAAGGTCCCGGTCGCAACCGCGGTGGCTCTCATAGTGGGCGGAATGTAGCGCCAGCACCAGAGCAAGCTACGGGGCACCCCGCCGCGTCCGACGGTCGTGCCCGAGTGTCGCCTTCGTGACGTGTCCCATGGGCCCCTAATGGCGATCGACGCGGGATGGTCGCACTCGACCTTAAGGAGGCAGTATGGCCTCGCCACCGATGAACCGACTCAGTCACGAGCCGGGCGGCACGATCACAACGGGTGTGCTCGCGCGTGCCGCCAGTTGGTGACTCGTGCTGCCCAGCATCTGCTCCGGGCGATTCCCGAGGCCGCGCGAGCCGACCACGATCAGGTCGGCCTGTTCCTCATCAGCGACTATCAGCAACACGTCGACGGGCGTCCCGTCACGGACGATCAGCTGGTTGGTGATGCCAGCACCGGCAAGGGGCGCGCACCACACTGTCTCGAAGCGCTCAGCGATCTCTCCTCGATGCGTGGCGGCCGGCACTTGTACACCGTTCTCAAGCCGGTCGAGCAGCCCAAGGGCGTGGACGGCGACAAGGTCCGCTCGACAGGAGCGCGCAAGGCCAATGGCCCACGTCAGCGCCCGGTGCGCGTTCTCCGACCCATCGAGCCCGACCACGATCCGGCGCGGGCCGGCAGCAGCCGTCATATCGAGAGCTCCTGACGGCGGATCTCCTTCACGGCCTTCACCGCAGTGATCCCGGTGCTGCCGCTCGTCGGTCGCTCGGTGGCGACGTCTCGATCCGCGAGCGCGCCGAGTGTTGCTGCGACGGATCGCCGCAGCGCGGCGAGGTCGTATCCCCCCTCGAGAAACAGCACGAGCCGGCTCGGAACTCCCGTGAAGGCAGCCACCCGCCGCGCGAGCAGCGCGAAGTCGCCCGCGGAGAGCGACAGTCCGGCAAGCGGATCGTCCCGATGCGCGTCGAACCCAGCCGACACCAGTACCCAGGTAGGAGCGAAGGCGTCGGCGGCCTCGGCGACGATCTCGTCCAGCGCGAGCAAGAGCGCGTCGCCGCACGCCCCCTCTGGCAGTGGGACGTTGATGGTCAGTCCGCGGGCCCCCGCTCCGCCGACCTCCGACGCGGCACCGGTGCCGGGGAACAAGGGGTACTGATGCGTCGAGACGTACAGCACACTCGGGTCGTCCCAGAAGATCGCCTGGGTTCCGTTGCCGTGGTGCACATCCCAATCGACGATCAGCACCCGTTCACCTCGCTGCGTCAGCGCGGCGGCGGTCACGGCGATGTTGTTGAGCAGACAGAACCCCATCCCGCGTTCGGAGAGCGCGTGATGACCCGGCGGCCGGACCGAGACGAAGGCAACGTCCCCTTGGCGCCCATCGAGTGCGGCGATAGCCGCGAGGCCGGCACCGGCCGCCAGGCGGGCCGTCGCGCACGAGCCGGGCGACACAACGGTGTCGGGATCCAGAGCGCCACCACCCGAGGCACAGAGGTCGTCGAGGTCCCGAAGGTACGACGGGTCGTGCACCCGGCTCAGCTCCGCGGTCGTCGCCTCGCGCGGCTCAATCCTCACAACGCGGTCCGGCTCACCCACAAACACGTCACGGACTCCTGCGTCCACCGCGTCGAGTCGCGCTGGCTGCTCGGGATGCCAACCGCCGGTCTCATGACGGTCCCGATTTCGCACCCCCGTCACAACCATCACGGTGGTCAACTTTCGACGTCGAGGGCGGCTCGGCTCACGGTTCCCCTCTCCTCGCGAGACCCTCGGCGGTAGAGCGAAGCGGAGGATGCTCCGAAGGGATCGATGTCCGCCCACAACTACACGGCCAACGGGGTTTGACCTCGCGTACCAGCCTGCTCATCATCTGTGATGCGCGGAGGCGCCGGGCCCGTACAGTACGCCAGATCGCAGCACTAGATTCATGGACGACAACCCGTGGTCGCCGGCACGAGGTCACAAACGCGCGGGTTGAACGGGTCGGGACCAACTACCCCTCTCGGGTCAGGACCACCTTCAGCGCACCGGTGTCGCTGGGCCGCGCGAAGACGTCGTAGGCCTCTTCAAACTGGTCGAGGCTGAACCGGTGCGTCACGAACCGACCAGCGTCGAGCTCGTGACCGCTGATCAGACGAAGGAGCGTCGGCGTCGAGTACGTGTCGACCAGACCGGTCGTGATCGTGATGTTGCGGATCCAGAGCTGCTCGAGGTGGAGCTTCGCGGGCTCGCCGTGGACCCCCACGTTCGCGACGTGTCCACCTGGACGAACAAGCCGTGCCGCGAGCTCGAATGTGGCGGGCACGCCCACCGCCTCGACGGTCACGTCCGCGCCTAACCCGCCCGTCAGCGCGCCGACCGCCTCCGAGGCATCCTCGCGCGCGCTGTTCACCGTCACGTCGGCACCGACCGACTTGGCTGCCTCGAGGCGAGGATCGGCGAGGTCGATCGCCACAATGTGACTGGGGCTGAAGAGCCGGGAGCCCATGATCACGGAAAGGCCGATCGGGCCCGCGCCCACCACCGCGACGACGTCGCCCGGCTGCACGCGGCCGTTCAGGACCCCGACCTCATACCCCGTCGGCAGGATGTCGGCAAGCATCAGGACCTGCTCGTCGGGCACGCCAGCCGGGACCGGGTACGTCGAGGTGTCGGCAAACGGCACCCGCACGTACTCCGCCTGCGTGCCGTCGATCAGGTGACCAAGAATCCAGCCCCCCCCGCCGAGGCACTGGCCGTAGTGCCCCTCGCGGCAGAACCGGCACGCGCCGCACGCCGTGATGCACGAGACGAGCACACGGTCCCCGGCGTGGAGGTGCTTCACGCCGGCGCCGACGGCCTCGACCGTCCCGACAGCCTCGTGGCCGAGGGTGCGCCCGGGGGTCACCTCCGGGACGTCGCCCTTGAGGATGTGCAGATCGGTGCCGCAGATCGTCACCGCGTCGACGCGCACGATCGCGTCGGTGTCGTCGACGAGCACCGGCTCGGCCTTGTCCTCCCATTCCTTCCGGCCGGGCCCCTGGTAGACGAGCGCCTGCATGCGATGACCTCCTGGTCTGCGACTCAACCGTGAAGGTTATGGACGGCCCGCAATAGGGCCAGACGTCCCGAAACTGAGCAGCCGCCGACCGGGCCGTCAGGGTGCTCGGGCGAGCGCTGGAACGCGAGCCCAGGGAGCCGTCGTGTCGCGACGCGCGACAGGTACTCCTGGAATTCAGCTTCCAGCCGAGCCGCCACCGTCTGCAGGTAGCGCTCAAGCGACGCGGTCGCCCCACGCGGGCCAAACGCGCCAGCAGGCGCGGGGCCGGGTGGGTCGAAGGTCCCGGCCACTCCGACGCCCTGGATTGGTTTGCCGCCCAGGCCGCCGCACGGCGCGGTACGGGTCGGCGCCTCAGGCTCGACCGGGATCGCGGAGCCGGCGCACCTCGGGAAGCGCTGCGGGAATCGGCGCCAGGCGGACCTTGACGTCGACAGCCACGGCGCCATCGGCGGACACGATGACCGGATTGGCATCGAGCTCGGCGATCTCGGGCACCGCCGCAGCAAGCTGGGCGACACGCAGGAGCACCGACTCCAGCGCGTCCACGTCTACCGGCGCGGCGCCGCGGTATCCGAAGAGCAGCGGTGACGTGCGCAGCGAACGGACGAGCTCGCGGGCGTCAAGGTCGGTCAGCGGCAGGATCCGCAGGGCCGTGTCGCGCAGCAGCTCCGCCTGGAAGCCTCCCATCCCGAACAGGACGAGCGAGCCGAAGAGCGCATCACGGGTGATCCCGACGATGGTCTCGACACCTACGGGCATCATCGGCTGCAAGACCGCGCCCCCCATTTCGTCGCCGAGAGCCTCGTGCATGGCTGCGAACGCGACCCGGGCATCGTGGGCTCCCTCGAGGTGTAAGGCCACGCCGCCGCGGTCGGACTTGTGTACCAGGCTCGGCGACGCGGCCTTCAGGGCGACGGGCACCGCGAGTTCCTCCGCGGCGCGGGCCGCCGCCTCCGCGTCGGCCGCGTAGCGGGACGGCGCAGCCGGCACGCCGACGCTGGCCAGCAGCGCCTCGCCACTGCCCGCGTCGAGCCACGTGCCGGCCGGCTGCGCGGCGAGGCACGCCGCAACCCGGTGGCGAGCGCCGTCGAGATCGAGGTCGTCCAACGCCGGGACCTGACCCTCCGGGCGTCGGCGCCACTCGCCGAAGCGGGCGGCGTACGCGAGCGCAGCCACCGCCGCTTCGGGTGACGTGAAGCTCGGGACGCGCGCCTCACTCAGGGAACCAGGCAACAGCTCGAGCGTGCCGCGCCGTCCGAGGAACGAGGCGAGGACAGGCTTCTCGGTGTCCCTCGCGCACGCGCGACCTACGGCCGCGGCGACTTCGTCGGCGTCGGTTACGAGCGGCGGGACGAACACTACGAGGAGGGCGTCGACGTCACGGTCGTCGAGCAGCACCCGCAGCGCGTGCTCGTACTGGGCCGCGGTTCCCGACGCGACCACGTCGACCGGGTTGCGGACTGCAGCGTCGGAAGACAGGAACGAGCGCAGTGTCCGCTGCGTCGCAACCGACAGCTCGGGCACCTCGAGCCCGGCGCCGCCGCACGCGTCAGCCGCGAGGATTCCGGGACCACCGCCGTTGGTGATGATCCCGACCCGCCGCCCCGCAGGCAGCGGCTGGTAGCGCAGCAGCGTCCCGACGTCGAAGAGCTCGTCGACGGTGTCCACGCGGATGACGCCGGCCTGCCGGAACAGCGCGTCGACCGCGACGTCGGGCGCGGCGAGCGCCGCGGTGTGCGACGACGTCGCCCGTTCCCCGGCTGTGGTCCGGCCGGCCTTCACCGCCACAATCGGCTTGCGTCGACTCACGCGACGTGCCAGCCGGGCGAACTTCTGCGGGTTCCCGAACGACTCGAGATAGAGCAGGATCACGTCGGTTTCCGGGTCTTCGTCCCAGTACTGGATCAGGTCGTTGCTACTCATATCCGCCTTGTTGCCCATCGACACGAACGTCGAGATGCCGAGACCGGCGGTGCTCGCCCGGTCGAGGAGCTCAATGCCCAGTCCCCCGGACTGGGAGGCGAAGGCGATGCGGCCCGGCACGGGAGCGAACGGCGCGAACGTGGCGCGCAGGCGCACCGCCGGATGCGTGTTCACAATCCCCATGCAGTTCGGCCCGATGAGGCGCATGCCGTTGCGACGCGCCAGGTGGACGAGCTCACGCTCCGTGCCAGCGCCGGACGAGCCGAGCTCAGCGAACCCCGCGGTGATGACGACCAGCCCGGCGACCCCTTTGCGCGCGCAGTCGGCGGTGACCTCGAGGACCTCGCCGGGGGGAACGGCGATGACGGCAAGCTCGACGGGGTCCGGGACGGCGCTCACGCTCGGGTATGCGCGGACACCCGCGACGGCAGTCGCCTGCGGGTTGATCGGGTACACGGGCCCAGCGAAGTCGCCTGCCAGCAGGTTTCGCACGAGAGCGTGGCCGATGGTGCCGGCGTGGCGACTGGCGCCGACGACCGCGACGGACGAGGGGGCCAGCAGCCGGGCGACCGAGTGCGCCTCGGCGAGGTGCTCGCGCGACCACTGCGCCTCCTCGGCGGCGCGCGTCACCTCGATCGGGAACGAGAGCTCGAGCACGCCGGCCTCGAAGCGACGCTTGACTTGGAACCCGGCGTCGGCAAAGACCCGACGCATCCGCGCGTTGCTCGCCAATGTCGACGCGACGAAGGTTCGCACGCCAAGCTCTCGCGCCACACCGGCCAAGTGCTCGAGCAGGATCGTGCCGAGGCCGCGTCCCTGCTGGTCGTCCTGGACGGTGAACGCGACCTCGGCCTCCTCGCCGCCAGCAAGCCCGTCGAAGCGGGCGATCGCAACCAGGTCGTCGCCGAGCTCGGCGACGAGCGCGAACTTGTGCGTGTAGTCGATCTCCGCGAGCGCGTCGATCTGACGTGCGGTTGGAGCGGGGACTGGTGAGAAGTACCGGAGGTACAAGGACTCCTGGGACAGCCGCTGATAGAGGCCGAGCAGCGCGTCGGCGTCGTCCGGACGCACCGGCCGCACGTGGACCGTGCCGCCATCGGTGAGCACGACGTCGGACTCCCAGCGGTGCGGGTAGTCGGCCACGACCGGCGAGCGTACCGACCCGCTCATCTCGGCGATCTCCAGCGTTCGCGCGGTAGCGTCGGGGCGTGGGACGGCACCGATACCGCGTCGTGTTCCACGAGCGGCCAGCCGAAATAATCGAAGCGTCGGGTTATGAGGAGAAGCCTGGCATGATCGAGTTCTTCGACGCCGATATCGCCGAGGATGAGAGCGCTGGCACTCGAGTGTTCGCGCGGTCGAGCGTCATCGAGATCACTCGGCTCGACTGACGCGCCGCCCCGGCGACGTCGCACGCGCTGCCGAGGGCCCATCGGGAGCCCTCTTGTCCTGCGCAACGTCAGCGGTCGTTTGTGTCCGCTGGTCGCAGGGCGACCTCGGTCACTTCGACCAGATCGGCGGTGCCGTCGTGGTCGGTGTCGACGACCACGGTGTCTCTCCAGTCGATCGTGGCGGGTCGGCCGTCGTCGCCGATGGCCTGGTCCAGCTCCTCGACGGTCTCCATCACGTCTGCGCCATCGACCTCGTACTCGGTCTGGCTGGTCGTTCGCACGGCGTCCGGGACGCCGTCGCCGTCCAGGTCGAGGTACTCGGGTTGGTCGTCGCGTTCGCGCATCGGTGGCTCCTGTGTCGGCTCGGCGCCACCGACGCTATGAAATCGGTCGCGGCGGGCCTAGGGCCCTTTGACCCGGTCGCGCCGCGCGCCGGCACCGATGCAAAAGCCTCTGGCGTGGGTCGGCCAATCATCACACGATCAGCACTGGTGCCTGCGGGACCCGATCGGTCTTCGATGGCGAGGAACTCGTCGGCATCGTGTCGACGATGGCCAGGAGGTTGAGCGGCGCCGCGGCTCAGAGGTACGCCTCCCAGTGGAAGGCCCACTCGGGCTCCGCGCCGTGCAGGCGGCGGCCTGAGATGATGAACGCGTCGATGGTGAGCCAGCTGTCGCGCTCCGCCAGGATCCACGGGTGCGGATCAAAGAGTTCGTGGGCCTCGTTCGACTCGGAGTCGAGGTGGTGCAGCGTGCCGCGCGCGAGCACCGACCAGCCCTGATGGTGGAAGGGATCGACACCATCGACCTGAAAGGCGACTTTCAAGGGCGCGCGCTCGATCACGTTGCCGGGCCGCGTGCGCAGCGCGATCCAGACCCGATCACCCGTTTGGACGAGGCGGTAGTTCACCGGGAAGACGGCCGGCCAACCCTCGGTCGTGAAGGCGATCCGTCCGACCTCGTTGGTCTCCAGCAGCGCGAGGCACTCGTCATAGGGCAACTCGTCCAGCCAGGCCTCGGTCATCGGACCTCGTTTCGTCGGCGGACGGGCCAAACTACCGGCTGGCGTCGATGACTCGACGGGCGGGCACACCGCGCGCGGGCAGAAACGAGCCGACACTGCGCGATCGGTAGTCAACGAGCAAGGGCTGCCGAGCCGCGTGCCGGTGAGTCACCGAGACGTCCAACGGGGCACGCTGTAGGCCGCGATCTTCGGTGTCAGCGACGGCCTGACCACCAACTTCGCCCTGATTCTCGGTGTCGCCGCCGCTTCCCGGGCGGCGTCGTTCGTGGGGCCTCGGCTCGGTTAGCGAGCACCTCGCCGAGCACGCGCTTGTCCGGTAGTGATCATCCGCCCCAGATGAGTGCCACGAATCGAGCCGGCGCCACGCGACCGGCCTGGAGGTCACCGGTATGAAATCAATCGCTGTCGGTGTGGATGACTCCGGAGGGGCCGGTGCCGCGCTTGACTGGGGCGCCCGCGAAAGCCGCGGGTGACCGGAACCATCAGTCCGGGTTCATCCCGACGGTTCGTCACCGCCGCTCAGCCGTGCCCGGCACTGCGCAAGCTCGTCGTGTCCCTGACGCCCGCGCGACTCCGACCGCAACGGTCCTGTCAACACCCGGACTCGTGCTCCCAGACGCGGTGTCGGGGGCACCGGTTGAGTCCGCTCGTTTCTCGCGCCGGTCCGCCTCAGGCCTCGTCCGCGGTTGGGTTCCCCCGGGTGTGCAGCTGGACCAGGATCGCGTCAGGGTCAGCAACCTCGGTTGACCATCCGATGTGGCTCTCGCCCATCGATGAATGCTGCACGCCAATGTCGTCCAGATGAGCGCACCAGGACGTCAGTTCCTCGTAACCACCGACGCAGAACGCGACGGCAGCAAAGTCGCGCCACGCCACGGCCCGTTTGGGTTCCGAGTGGAGACCGAGCGTGACGCCGCTCGGGTGCTCGAGCACGACGCCAACGACCCGCTCCTCTTCTTCAAAGGCGAGAACGCACTCAAAGCCGAACACCTCCATGTACCAATCCCGGCTCTGCAAGGCGTCGCTCACTGGCAACCTGACGTGATGCACGCCAACGATCGGCGGGGTCGAAGATGGTGGTGCCATGGCTCTGGTAGCGCCGAGGCTAGTTGCATGGGACTGGCGCAGAACACCCGGCAGGTAACGAGGAGCGCGCGACCTGCCCACTGAGCTTCCGCGGGGAGGGTCGGACATCCGGTGCGGCTAAACGAGGGTCAGCGAAGGCACCGTCCCGTGTCGAGGGTGGTCTGCTCGCCGACGCCATCGGATCGGCCGCTCGCGAGCACCCCGAGGCGCCCATCCCCGCGCCCGTCGGCAGGCGTTCGACCTGACGTGTAGCGCCATCCCGTCCCGAACTGATTGACGGGGCCCCGAGGTTGGCGGCAGCGTTTCGGCATGGCCGCCACCAACGGCCGCGGGGCATGGGCGCCACTGCGCCGCGAACCATTTCGAGCCCTGTGGATCGCGCAGTTCGTTTCCAACGTCGGCACCTGGATGCAGTCGGTCGGTGCCGTGTGGGTGATGATCGACCTCAAGGCCTCGCCGACGGAGATTGCGCTTGTGCAGACGGCGATGACGCTGCCCGTCGTCCTGTTTGGAATCGTCGGTGGTGCGCTGGCAGATCTCCTCGATCGTCGACGCGTGCTCGTTGTCACCCAGGCGATCATGTTCGTCGCTGCCGGAGCGCTCGCCGTGCTTGACGCCGTGGGCACGGTGACGCCGATCTCGTTGCTCGTGTTGACCTTCGCGTTGGGCGTGGGGACCGCACTGAACAACCCGGCGTGGCAGGCGATTCAGCCAGAACTCGTTCCGCGGGAGGAGTTCCCGCAGGCGGTGACCCTCGGTGGGGCGAGCATCAACCTTGGTCGCGCGATCGGTCCGGCGCTCGGCGGATTTCTCGTAGCGGCCGCTGGGCCGTGGTTTGTCTTCCTGTTGAACGCGTTTTCGTTCGGCGCCGTCATCGCGGTTCTGGCGTGGTGGCGCCGGGATCCCGACGCGAGCTATGGACCGCCCGAGCGGTTCGGTGGTGCCGTGCGGGCGGGAACGCGCTACGCCATTTACTCGCGCGCGTTGACGGGCGTCCTGGTCCGTGCCGGCGTGTTCTCGGCGGCGAGTGCCGGGTTGATGGCCCTGCTTCCCGTCTACTCGACTGCGGTGCTCGGCCTCGGCTCGGGTGGGTTTGGGCTGCTGCTCGCAGGGTTCGGCGTCGGCGCGATCGCTGCGGCTGCATTTCTTCCCGCCTTGCGGGCACGCATGAGCGAAGATGTCGTGGTCGCGACCGGGGCGTTGGGGGTCGCGGCTGCGCTGGTCGGCTTGGCTCTTACGGCGACGATCGTCTTGGCGATGGGGCTCATCGTCCTGGCCGGTGCAGCGTGGCTGCTGTGCTTGTCCACTTTCAACGTGGCGTCGCAACAAGCGGTGCCTGGATGGGTCCGCGCTCGCGGCCTCGCGCTCTATCTGAGTGTCTTTATGGGCGGTATCGCCCTCGGCAGTGCAGCATGGGGTGTCATCGCGGGTGCGATTGGCTCGCAGGGCGCCTTCGCTTGGGGCGCGGTCGCCGTCGCGCTCACGCCGCTTCTGGCCCTGCGCTGGAGCCTCAAGGCCGTGACGGGTCTCGACCTTTCACCCGCTCCCATGTTCGCACCAGAGATGCGCCTCGCGCCCGAGGACGCAAGCGGACCGGTCTTTGTCACGCTCACGTACGGCGTACGTCCCGATTGCCACGACGCATTTCTTTCAGCGCTCGGGCGAGTACGACGCGCCCGCCGGCGAACCGGTGCCGTCCAATGGGCCGTGTACCGAGACGCCGAGCAGCCGGATGACTTCATTGAGGCGTTCATCGTGCCGACCTGGGAAGAGCACCTTCGTCAGCACGATCGACGAACCACCGCAGACGCGGAGCTCCAAGACGAGCTCCGTCCATTCCTCCGAGACGGCGAACTACCACAAGCGAAGCACTACATCGCCCCCGCTCGACCCCAGCAGCGCGGCTGACGCTGTCCCGATCACGAAGTCACGTCGCGGTGGATGGCGAGTTCGGCCCTGCTGACCTCCGGCGATCTTCGCCTGTGGGCTCACCCCGGGCCGGCTGCAAGCGGCTCCGGGGGCAAATCGTGTTGGGCAATGCAACCGGCCAAGGGCGAGGGCGCCCGTCGCGGATCTCCGCGCCGCCACCCGCGTCGACTCAACCGGTCCCGTCGCGTGGTTCGAGGACGATCACCGGCGTCTGGGTCGACCGCCGGCCCGCATAGCCGTCGAGGTGCGGCTCGACCGCGACCCAGCGCCACCAGAGTCGATCACGCTCCTCCCCCGCGATCCGGATCGCGTCCACCCGGCGCGGGTGCTGGCCCGCCATGCGAACGACGGCATCCGGGTGCGCCTCGAGATTGAGCCACCACGTCCGCCCTCCGTACCGCTGGAATGGGGGCCGCCGGCCTGACGACGACGGAGGTCCGCCAGCTAGCGTTCGGCTGATGGACGACGCGCGGCTCGGGGACGACCGTCCGAAGGCACCGAGGCTGGTGGACTACGTCAAGTTCGCGTTGGCCATCGTCAGTCTCTGGATGGCGTGCGAGCACGTGGTGCAGCGAGCGCGTCGACTGGGGTTCCTGAAATGAGCCGTGTGTAGGTCGCCATATCCGTTTGCAACCGGTTACGCCGCTCAGGCGATCGTCCCGAGCCCCGATCGGGTCACTCGGACGGCGTCACCCCCAGGTATTCGGCCATCCGCTCCAGCATCTCGGGTGGGAGCAGCCCGTGACGCAGCAGCATCTCCTGCGCGAACACGGCGCCGAGCGCGCCGCTCCGACTGCGGAGCGACCCTTGATACACGCCTCGCGCGTTGCCCGCCTTGAGCGGCCACAGCTCGAGCAGCATCCACTCGTCGGCGCGGACCGGCTCGTGGAACCACACGCTGTGATCGATGCTCGGCCCACCCGCGGCGAGGCCCTCGACCTCGACCTGCCCGAAGCCGGACCCGAGGTCGGACACGTAGGCGAGCGCGCACGCGTGCGCCAGGGGATCGTCGGGCAGCCTTGCCGCGGCGCGGACCCACAGCCGGTCGGAGTGCCGGAGCTGCCCGTGGCCGATGCGGGTGGGCGTCACCTCGCGGACATCGATCAAGAGCGGGGAGGCGCGGCTGGTGAGTGCCTCGGGCTCCCCACCGCCGCGCGTCGGCACCGCGTCGTACGTGACGCCGGGCTCGGATACCTGGAAGGAGGCGATCATCGAGAAGATCACCTCACCGTCCTGCACCGCACGGACGTGCCTGGCCGAGAACGATCCGCCGTCGCGGTCGCGGTCTACCTGGAGGATGACCGGCCGATCGACGAGGCCGGGGCGCAGGAAGTAGCCGTGCAGCGAATGCGGCACCCGCTCCGCCGGCACCGTCATCCCAGCGGCGCGGAGCGCCTGGCCGGCGACCTGCCCGCCATACAACGACCGTCGTTTGCTCGCATCGGGCTCGTTCGTCGCCCGGAAAAGATCGCGGTCGAGCACTTCAAGTTCGAGCAGCGACGGGAGATCAGGCATCGGCGGCTCCTGCGCCGGGGTGCGTAGCACAGGCTGCTGCCTGGCCTACCCGCGAGCGGGGGTCACTCGGCGCTCGCGCGCCGCTGGTGCAACAACGTATCGGAGGTGGATGACTGCGCGCCGCCCGTGACCGTCTCGGTCGCGGTGCAACTCTCGCCCACGGTGAGCGTGCCGGTGTTGGTCGTCGTCGGGTCACCGTTGGCGGCAAAAGTGATCGTCGGCGGGAAGCCGTCAGACGCGGGGTGGGCGCCGCCGGTCGTCGGCGTTGTCGTCTCAGAGCTGGGCGTACCAGCCCCGTCGACAGCGGGCTAAGACAGGACATCGTCACGGTGAAGGTCGTCCCCGGCGGGACCACTCCGGTGACCACCTTGTCGATCGTCAGGGTGAACGCAACGACCTGCGCTCCGCCCAGGGTGCCCGCAACCAGAGGAACCCCCGCGGTGATGACGATGGCCACCAGCACCGCCCAGCTCCGCCGGGGACCCTGCCCGGGCATCGTAGGGTGTGGCCGACCGCGACGATGGAGGAGACCAGATGGCGACTGAGCCGCTCGAGCAAGCAATCGCTTCTACCCGCACGGTCCTGAGCGGCGTCTCGAAGGACCAACTCGGTGACGCCACGCCGTGTGCGCAATGGAAGGTGAGCGATCTCATCAATCACATCGTGGGCGGGCAGTTCTTCTTCGAGGCGGGAGCGAAGGGCCAATCGCCTGCGGCGGGAGAGGCCGACTTCTCGACCGCCGACTTCGTTGCTGCCTTCGACGATGCGTCACAGCGGTGCGTCGCCGCGTTCAACGCCGACGGGGTGATGGAGAAGATGCTCACGCTGCCGTTCGGAACGGTGCCCGGCTCGGCGTTCGTGGGTATCGCCGCCACCGACACCTTCACCCATGGTTGGGACCTGGCGAAGGCGACCGGCCAGAGCACCGATCTGGCTCCCGGCCTCGCGGCCCAGTTGCTCGTCGGCGCAAGAATGGCGATCCAGCCGGCCTTCCGGAATGCGGACGGCAATCCCTTCGGCGCTGAGCAGCCGGCCCCGGCAAGCGCAAGCAACGCTGATCAACTCGCCGCGTTCCTGGGTCGCAACGTCTAACCGGGTCCCTTCCGGGCCCTCCGCTGGTTCGAGCAGGCCCAGCTCGCCACTGATCCAGTACGCGGACCTCGGCGTCACTCTGACGCACCGACCGGCCAACGAAGCGGTCGCGGTCGCTGCGCATCCGATGTTGTCCAAAGTGCGTGTCGGAGGAGCGACTTGAACCATACGCACACGGTCGGGTGCTCAGCCGATCACTCCCTCTCCAGTACGGGCGCATTACCCGCCGGCGCCCGATCGGTCGGGTTGCTGCGCTTTGGCTCGGCGTCGGCGTCACGCGACCCTGGACGGCCCTCTGTCCTGTCGCGGCTGCCTCGCAGCATCAACATGACTGCGGTGCACACGACGAAGAGGATCATCGCGATCGAGTAAGAGTTCCCGACCACCAGCTGGGCAGCGGTGTCGTGCAACTCTCTGCCCCTGCCGTAGGGAACGCGCCAAATCGGTCCGTACCAGAACCACAGGGCCGCGAGCCCAGCCCAGACGCGCCCGAAGGCGGGCCGGTCGGGCCCGAGCGCAAGCCACACCACCACAGGAACGACCCACACCAGGTGGTGAGCCCACGTAACGGGTGAAACGATGAGGCCACCCGTCGCGCAGAGCAAGACGCCGAGCAGCGTCGACGAGGACTGGTACGCCCAGACTGCGACCGTCAGAGCGGCGATCCCGACGAGCACCACGACAAGGGCGATAAGCGTCTCGGAGCCGTGCCCGTGGCCGAATCGCACGATCATGCTACGAAGACTCTGGTTGGCGATGTACACGACGCCACCGACTCGCTGCGTGTCGAACACATACTTCGTCCAGTAGGACCACGACTCACTGGGGGCCGCGACGAACATCGTCACCTCACATGCGAGGAACGTGATGAGCGCCATTCGTGCGGCCTTCGTCTGCTTCGTCGCGAAGAGGAACGGGACGAACACCAACGGCGTGAGCTTCAGTGCCGCGGCGATGCCCGTCATGAGGCCTCGAGGAAGCGAATGGCCTCGCAGCGTGTAGGTCTCGGTGAGATCGGCGAAGACCAGCAGCGCGACGAGCAGGTTGATCTGTCCGAAGGCGAAGGTCTGCGCGACGGGGTTCAGAATCATCGCTGGATACGACAGGACGAGTGACCAGAGGATGAGATCGGACCGACGCCACCTTGGGCGGGCGGCTCGGAGCGCGCAGAAGAGCAGACCGACGAGCAGGGTCATCGAGATCAAGGCCCAGAGGATCTGGGCGGGGACACGGGAGAGCGCCGTGAAAGGGATGAAGACAAGCGCCGCAGCTGGCGGGTACGTGAAGGACTTCCGGGGAAAGGCCAAAAACGTCGTGTAGAGGTTGCCGGCAAAGACGTGTCGCGCGCCGAGCAGGTAGACAGCGAAGTCGACCTCATGGAACGTCGCCCCGATGTTGATCGCCTTGGCGAGTGTGATCGTGAGCGAAGCGAGACCGACGGTCCACAGGATCGTCCGGAACGCTCTGGCGTCGAGCCGACCTCGTACTTTGTTCCGAACACCCCTCGGGGCGGCAGCCGGCGTCACGAGTCCGACCACGCTCGCATGTCGCATGGATCCGGGGACATCGCGCCTAACGCTTTGAGGTCCGAGCCCGGCAGTGCACGGCTGAACGGTACCGGGACCGCAACGCGCTCAACCGTCAGTGAGCGCGCCAGTTGTCAGCGCGTCGCACCACTCACGGGACTTCTCCGCTGTCTCCCCGACGAACACCCGTGCCTCGGTCGGCTTCCATCCGCCTGTTGAATGGCGCCGCCTCTACGCGACCCGCAACTTGCGACTGTGAAGCCTGCTTCATAGCCGCGCATCCGCCGCTGCATGAGTTCGTCGACCCGTGGTGCAACGTCGTTTGGAATTGGGTCGGCAGCCCAGATGAAGGCTCTTACCCTCGCCTTCTGCATAGACCTGCGCCGAGGCGTTGTGGTGGTTCATCGCGAGTGGGGACTCGATGATGGAGTAGACGAGCCGCTGCTCGTGGATTTCGTGTGCAGTGGTGTCGGAGGGGTGTCTGTGTCGGAGGGGCGACTCGAACTTTACGCACACGCCCCATCGTCGCGCGCGGTCGTCAGGGTCGGCTCGTGAGCGCCGACCCGATCGAATGCGCCGAGGACGAGAGTGGCGGTTGGCGCGTCTACCCGGTGAAGGCGGCCGCGATCGTTGGCGGTGGCGGGAATGCGTTCGTCACAGTGATCGTCGCGGCGGCCCCGGCGTCGTCATCGGGGATGACTCGCACCTGCTGGCTCGAGACACACTCCATCTCCAGGGCGTTCGTGGTGGTGCATCCGTAGGTCACCGACTGCGCGCCGCCCGTGACCGTCTCGGTCGCGGTGCAACTCTCGCCCACGGTGAGCGTGCCGGTGTTGGTCGTCGTCGGGTCACCGTTGGCGGCAAAAGTGATCGTCGGCGGGAAGCCGTCAGACGCGGGGTGGGCGCCGCCGGTCGTCGGCGTTGTCGTCTCAGAGCTGGGCGTACCAGTCCCCGTCGACAGCGGGCTAAGACAGGACATCGTCACGGTGAAGGTCGTCCCCGGCGGGACCACTCCGGTGACCACCTTGTCGATCGTCAGGGTGAACGCAACGACCTGCGCTCCGCCCAGGGTGCCCGCAACCAGAGGAACCCCCGCGGCGATGACGATGGCCACCAGCACCGCCCAGCTCCGCCGCCCAATCAAGACTCGCTTCACCGCACGGATCCTCTGCCTCGACCGGCCCTCAGGCTCAACCCCGGGAACGTATCACCGCCCCGCCGAAACGACCCGGACCACCCCTGGACGAGCAGTTCGTCAGGCGTTGCCTTGGCAGTCGGCGATCACGAACAGGCCGGTCGAGGTCTCGGTGTCAATGATGCGCCCGCCAGACGAGATCGTGCAGGTGATGGTCACGGTGCCATTGAACTGCGCGGAGAGATCGACGAACCCGTTGGGTGGAGCGAGTGATGGCGCCCGCCTCTACCACCGAAGCGCCGTAGTAATCGCCGTCATCGGCCGGCTCGACCTCACCGTGACTGATGCCGACGCGCACCGCCAAGGGCTCCGCGGCCGTCTGATTGTGGCGATCGATCGCCTGTTGGGTCGCCACGGCACAGCTCAACGCCGAGCTCACACTCGGGAACACCGCGTGCAGTCCATCGCCGGTGCTCTTCATCTCGGATCAACCCGTGTCCGCCACCGAGGTCCGCAGCACGATGAAGTACGCCCGCCGTAGCTCCTCCGCCGCTTTCGGGACCGAGTCGCGACGCCAACGCGGTGGAATCCACGAGATCCGTGAACAGCGTCGTCACCATGACCGACGAAGCAGCCGAGCGATCGGAGCGCCCGTATCCCTTCCGGCGCATCACGCGTCGCAGCTGGACTTCACACCGACCTGAACCGCGTCACGGTTCGGCCCGACGGGGGACCTCCCCGGGAGCGGCTCTCGTGGTGGGCGTTGAGGGACTCAAACCTCCGCTTCCGCCTTGTAAGGGCGTAAACCCGCGTTCCTCGGTATCCAGTGAGATCCGATTGACCTTGTTACGGTCTCGTTTGTGGATGGGCGCCCCGGAGGATCTCCCGAGGAGAGATCGGGCTTCCGCCGGGGTCAAAGCCAACACCTCGCTGCGCGCAGAACAGGATGATGCTCAGGAGAGCATGGTCCACCTGGTGTTGGCTCGAACTGCTTTCGACGACGTAGCCGATGTCGCTGGCGAGCTGCGCGTGGCTCGAGTTGCGCGGGAGGTGCGCGCCAACTCGCGCCAATGTCGACCTTGAGCGCAGGTCGTTCTCACTCGCTTGATGCAAGCCCTGCTGGATTTCGCGGCACGCGGCTCGATCGGACAGCGGCTTAGCTCCGGCGTTCCCTCCTAGGCTGAAGAACACGACCACCGCGACAGCCGCGGCAACTGCGATCCGCCCGTTGCGCACGGTCAGAGGCTAACGGTGCTGCTAGATCCGTAGGATGTCCGGTTGGGTCGGCGCCCCGTTACGGCTGCCGCAGGTCGTCCACGACGTTTGGTCTCGGCGTCCTACGGACTCTCTACTCTCGGTCTGAAGGGGGGACCCCGCCGAGTGCGCAGTCGGACCATCGTGCTCGAGGCCGACCTGTGGCCCGACCACGCCGAGGATCGGCGTGGCGCGGCCGAGTTACTCGCCGGGTCTACGGGTAGTCCCACCGACAACGGTCAAAGAACAAAGCAGAGAGTAGGAAGGAATGATGGGAAAACAGACCGTGCTTTACGTGCTCGCGCTGGTAGCCGTCGTGGTCGGCGTGGACGTCCTGTTCTTCAGGCACTATTTCTGGGAGCGGCTGATAGTAAACGTCGGGATTGTCCTGGTGTTCGCAGCGTTCTATTACAGGTTCCTGAAGCGCCCATGAGCGCCAGCCGCGCAATGTGGCTCACCCGGTGCTGCTAACCCACTGCGCGCGATTGCGAGGGCGTTTAGGCGCGTAGACCGACCGGGGGAACCGCGTTGACAGCGGATGGGGCGAGTAGTTTGCACATGAAACCTCCACGACCAGGGGTCCACTTCAACGATCTGCGCGGCAGTGTGCCGACCGCCCTCGCCCACCATGCACCGACCGCTGCTGATCGTTCCTGCTGCGTAGCGGCAGCGCGGGCTTCGGAACGGGCGATGTCCCCGACCGTGAGTGGTGACGAAGTGCCCGCGCGACGTCAGGGGCGGCGATGATGCCGGGACACGTGACCAGACTTCGGCGAGCGCTCCAAGTGCTCGTGATCCTCATCGTCCACGGCGCGCGGTACCTGGCGGACCGGGCCCGTCGTTGCGACCCGCGCCCCGGCCGGCCGGTGGAAGGCGCCAGCCGCGGGCGCATGGAGCAACAGGCCGGCGCGTTGCGGAGCCTCTTGGAGGATCTGGGCGTGGCTGCCATCAAAATCGGGCAGATCGTCTCCACACGGCCCGACGTCCTCCCCCCGGAGTACGAAGCCGAGCTCTCACGCCTTCAGGACGCGGCGCCACCGGAGCCGGCGTGGAGGATCGAAGCCGTCGTTGCGGCCGAGTTGGGTAGACCCACCGAAGCGGTCTTCGCGGATTTCGATCGAGTTCCGCTGGCGGCGGCGTCGATCGGACAAGCCCACGCGGCCCGGCTTCCCGACGGCACCGAGGTCGTAGTAAAGATCCGTCGCACCGGGGTGGTCGATCAGGTCGACGCGGACCTCCGCGTCCTCGCCTGGATCGTACGAGTCGTCTGCCGACTCTCGCTGAGGGCCCGGCGACAAGGTGTCGATGACCTGGCGAATCAGTTCGCTGACACCCTACGCGCCGAACTCGACTACTCGATCGAAGCTGCCAACGCCGACCGATTCGCGCGGGCGTTCCACCATGACGAGACCGTGCACATCCCCCGAGTGTTCCGAGGCGAGAGCACGACTCGGGTCCTCACCCTCGAGCGCATCCGGGGTCTGAAGGTCGATGACCTGGCGGGACTGGAAGCAGCCGGCGTCGACCGGGCGCAGCTCGCGCAACGAGCAGCCCACGCCATCCTCAAGATGGTCTTCGAGGATGGCTTCTTTCATGCTGATCCGCACCCCGGGAACTTCTTCGTCGAGTCAGACGGCCGTCTCGGCATGATCGACTTCGGGATGGTCGGCGAGGTCGACGACATCACACGCGACGCTCTGCTCGGCGTCCTCGTGGCGCTGGCCAGCGGCGACACGACCATCCTCGGCGACGGTGTGACCCGGCTGGGAATGACCGGCGGCGAGGTCGACCAGAATGCCCTGCTCATCGACCTCAAAGCACTCATCGCCACTGATCTCGAACAACCACTCGGCGAGATCGAGATCGGCGTGCTGCTGCACGACGTTCTCGCCATCTTCCGTCGACACCGCCTCCGACTGCCTCGGAACCTCGCCCTCCTCGCCAAGACCTTCGCGATGTGCGAAGGCCTCGCCACCCAACTCGATCCATCGTTTCGGATGACGACAGCGTTCATCCCCTACATCCAACACCTCCTGGGCGGCGCTGATTCACCTCACGGCAATTCCGAATGATCCCGACGCCGGACACCTCGGGCTGGGCTCCAAGGGGCCGCGACTCCGCATCGAGGTGCTCGACGCCGAGCGAGCCATGGTGATCCGCTCCGAGGACGGCAACTCGGTCTGGGCGTTCGGCCTCTACCCGATATCCAATGGCCGAACCCGGCTTTGGTCGCGTGGCCGCGGTGGTTCGCTCAAGTGTCCCGTCGAGTAGTGGCTTCGCGGGGCGCCGAGCCTCACGTTCGGCCCGGCTAGTAGCTCACGGCATTCCGACACGTCAACTGGTCGTCTGGGGCGGACGAGCCGGCGGATGGAAGTGGGCAGACGGACGAGTTCGTTGCCGGGGCACGGGTACCGTGACTGGCGATATGAAGGTGAAAGGAGACGCGGCGTTCATGGACGCCACGACTGCTCCGCTCGAGTTCTCGTGCAAGGGAGGGTGTGGTTGACGGCATCGAACGACCGCTATCAATGCGTTGGGTGCGGCGGTTGGTTTGGGGCGCCGGGCCTGCTCGAGCGCGGTCGGCGCTTCGATGCGCCCGAGTGCGTCCGCTCGTTCTTCACGTGCCACGAGTGCGGCCGCGACGCCGATCCCCTCAAGGGAGCGATCCGGGTCGAAAGCACGCTGCACCCGAGTGGCGAAACGCCTGAGCGCGCGACGTTCTGCCGAACGTGCTGGACCGAGATCGCCGAAGAATATGGGGCTCTGCCCGCCGACCCACCCTGGCGCGCCGTCTAACGATCTGGCATCCCTGACGGACGCCCCTTGGAGGGAGGGCGGATGCGGCTCGCGGTAGGAACAGGAGTTGGAAGTGGACGCGGCGCGGGCCTCGCCGCAACGTCGCTCATGTTGGGCGCGGCGTCTTCATCGGCGACCAGTGCAGCGCGCCGCGGATCCGCTGATCCAGGCCAGCCCGGAGCGACATGTGACGAGCCCCGGAGGCTCGGCCGGAGCATGTGCTCCGGCGACGGGTGCTTCGATGCCGGCGGTCGTGTGAGGAGCGCATGATGGCTCTCGACCAGCAGGCTGAGCGTGCGCCCGGAGGGCCGGAAGGGACGCGCCCGCCGAGGCCTGCATTGCTCTGGGCGGCGTTCCGCCACCGAGCAAAGTCCTGGTTCCCGGGCCTATTTCTCTTGGTGGTTGTCGCTGGGCTTGGGATCGGTGGACTGCTGTGGTTCCTCGGTGTTCGTGATGGTGCGGACGTCGTCTGGGCGGTGACGACGGTCATCGGGCTTTGCCCCGCGGCGGGCTGGGTGGTCGTGAGCCTTCGGCGTCGACAGCCCGGAGTGGATGTTCTCGCGGTGCTGGCGCTGGCCGGTGCCCTGGCCGTGGGCGAGTACCTCGCCGGCGCGGTGGTCGCGGTGATGCTGGCGACAGGCCGGGTCTTAGAGGCTCGAGCCTCAGCACGTGCCGAGCGCGAGCTGCGCGCACTTCTGGATCGCGCCCCGCGACTCGTGCACCGCTACGAAGCTGGGGCGCTCACCGAACCGCCGCTCGACGCGGTGGCCCCCGGCGACCTATTGCTCGTGCGCCCAGGCGAGGTCGTGCCCACTGACGGGCGGATCGAGGGCCAGAACGCCGTGGTCGACGAGTCCACGCTCACCGGCGAAGCACTGCCGGTCCGCCGGCCGGTGGGCGACGCGGTGCGAAGCGGCGTGGTGAACGCCGGCGAGCCCTTCGACGTGCTGGTGACCACAACCGCGGCCGAGAGCACATACGCCGGGGTTGTTCGCCTGGTCGAGTCGGCACGCCAGCAGCGGGCTCCGTTTGTACGTCTCGCCGACCGGTACGCCACCTTCTTTGTGCCCTTCAGCGTGGCGATCGCCGGGGGTGCATGGCTGGCATCGGGCGATGCAGTGCGGGCGGTGGCGGTGCTGGTGGTGGCGACGCCGTGTCCGCTCATCTTGGCCGCGCCGATCGCGATCGTGGCCGGCATGTCTCGCAGCGCCCACCGCGGGGTCATCATCAAGGACGGAGGAGCCCTCGAGCAGCTCGCCCGTGGCCGCATCCTGCTCTTCGACAAGACCGGGACCATCACCCGCGGTGAGCCCACCCTCGCCGACATCGTCCTCCGGCCGGACGCCCCCGAGAGCGATGAGTTGCTGCGCGTGGCGGCCTCGTTGGATCAGGTGTCACCCCACGTGCTGGCTTCCGCCATCGTTCGCCAGGCACAACGCCAAGGGCTGGCGTTGACACTCCCCCAGCGTGTGCACGAGGTGCCCGGTCACGGTGTGCGCGGCGACGTCGACGGACACTCGGTCGCGGTCGGAAGGGCGGACTGGGTCGGGGCAGCCCCGTCAGACCCGTGGGTCCGATCCGTCAGGCGTCGAGCCGCCCTCGACGGGGCCATCACGGTCTTCGTCGGCATCGCCGGCTCCCCAGCCGGTGCGCTGCTCCTCGATGACCCCGTCCGCAACGACGCGGGCCGCACCATCCGGGGGCTGCGCCGCGCCGGGATCGATCGCGTCGTGATGGTCACCGGCGACCGAGCCGAAATCGCCGAAACCGTCGCCGCCGTCTGCGACATCGACGAAGTCCTCGCCGAGCGGAGCCCTGCCGAGAAACTCGACGCAGTCCGTCTCGAACGCCGTGCCGGCCCCACGATCATGGTCGGTGATGGCATCAACGACGCACCCGCCCTCGCGGCAGCCGACGTCGGAGTCGCGATCGGTGCCCGCGGCTCGACAGCATCCTCAGAGGCCGCCGACGTCGTCCTCACCGTCGATCGCCTCGACCACCTCGGTGACGCACTGCGCATCGCGCAACGGGCCATATCCATCGCCCGTCAGAGCGTCATCGTCGGCATGGGCCTCTCCATCACCGCCATGGGCGTCGCCGCCGCAGGCTGGCTTCCCCCCACCTACGGTGCCCTCCTCCAAGAGCTGATCGACCTCGCGGTCATCCTCAACGCGCTCCGTGTGACCACCGGCCAGACCGATCAGCCCCGCCTCCACGACGACGACGCGGCGCTCGGGCGACGCTTCAGCGGCGAACACCTCCAGCTCCGAGGGGACCTCGAGCGCATCCGCGACGCCGGCGACGCCCTCGGCGAAGAGCCGCCGACCCAGGCACTCACCAAGGTGCGGACCGTCCACAACTTCCTGGTCGGGGAGCTCCTGCCCCACGAAGAAGCCGAAGACAGCGAGCTGTACCCCGTCCTCGCCCGCGTGCTCGGCGGCTCCGATCCGACCGGCACCATGAGCCGCGCGCATGCCGAGATCGCACACCTCATCCATCGCCTCGGCCGCCTCCTCGACGACATCCCCGCCACGGGACCCGACAACCACGACACCCAAGAGCTCCGCCGAGTCCTCTACGGCCTATACGCCATCCTGCGCCTGCACTTCGCCCAAGAAGACGAGGGCTACCTCTCCCTCGTCGACGAAACCGACACACCAACCGGCTCTTAGCCCGGTCTAGGGACAATGGGCCCTACCGGTGCGTCAGCGACATCCTCAGACTGACTGTATGGCAACGGACCCACCGGCACTCACGCGAGCCGCCGAGCTGAGACACGCCACCGGGCCGCATTCACAGACCTTCGGTCCATGACCGCACGGCGACGCCACTGATGGACCGGCGCGTCGTGATCCTCGGGGCGGTCGCCTTCCTGATCGCTGGAGCGAGCGCGTGGTTCGCCTTCTCATCAGGCGGCGGCAACACCCCCCAGGTCAGTGCACCCGGCCCGTCGACGGGTCCCTCGACCAGCGTTTCGTCCACCACGACGACAACGCGGGCAGCCACGACGACGACCGGCCGGCCGCTCAACACCACCGTCCCCACCCGCCCACCACCCAGCGTCGTCATCCTCACCCCGACCACCCGGCCGACATCCACAACCAGTCCGCCGCCACCCACACCGACGTCGACGACCACCGTCACGACGTCACCTTCCACAACCACCACCACGACAGCGGCACCCGACCCCGCCATCAAGCTTCGCCAGGCTCTCCTGCGTCGACTGCATCCCAGCAACCGGGGGGCGAGTGACGCCACGCGGGTCGCGGTGACTTACGCGCCGGCCGACACCATCACCGTCACTTGGGCCATCGACACCGGAAACGGAATACCACCCACGGGACCGCCGACCTGCGAGCCACCATCCAGCCTCCCCACCACAACGTCAGTTCCCGCCTCGTCGACCACCACCCCGACGGCGACCAGTGCCCCGAACCCCGCGACGCTGTCGACCCCCGCTCGGGCTCGCTACGAAGCCAAGCTCATCCTCACCGAGATCCGGTCCCGGGAGCGTGCGCTCGCCCTCCACTTCAAGACGGTGCGCCTCATCGGCACCTACCCGATGCAAGGCAACCAAGAGGTACGGGTCGTCGAGGTGCTCTATTCGCGCGCCGCCGTCACGAGTCTGACTTTCCCTTTTCCCGTTACGTTCCACGTGCCACCCGCCCAAGAACTCGTATGCATCAACCCGGCGTTCTGAGCACCTGGAACAGCGATCACCACTCGTGCTACCCGTCACCAATTCGTTGAAAGGGAGAGACCATGAACGCAACGCAAGGCTGGATCGTGATCGGCCTGGTCGCCTGGATCGCATTACTCAACATGCGACCGACCTCGATGCCAACCAAGAAGCTGCCGAAGGACTCACCGTCCGATCAGCCCACTCGTCCATCTTGATCGGTCATTCGGAAGAAAGGTGTTCACATGAGGTCGCGCACGGTCTTCGCGGCTCTGGGTAGCGCCGTGACTGGCGCGGCCGCGACCTATCTCGCGTTTGGCCGCACGCCGTGTCTCACGTGGGGCGCAACGAACGACGACGTGGAACGAAGGATGCCCGGCGACGATCTCTTGGCAGACCCGGACGTGGTTTCGACACGGGCGATCAGTATCGACGCGCCCCCGTCGGCGATCTGGCCGTGGCTCGTCCAGATGGGAAGCGGCAAAGGTGGCGTCTACACCTACGACTGGATCGAGAACCTCTTCGGGCTGCAAATGCACAGCGCCGACGAGATCCTGCCGGAATTTCAGAACCGCAAGGTAGGAGATGCGGAGCAGCTGGGCTCCAAGGGGCCGCGACTCCGCATCGAGGTGCTCGACGCCGAGCGAGCCATGGTGATCCGCTCCGAGGACGGCAACTGGGTCTGGGCGTTCGGCCTCTACCCGATGTCCAATGGCCGAACCCGGCTGGTGAGCCGGAATCGCATCGCCACACCCGCTGCGTCTCAGGTCAGCCGGCTCTTCACCACCCTCATCATGGAACCCGGCAGCTTGATCATGGAACGAAAGATGCTCCTCGGCATCAAAGAGCGGGCCGAGAAGCTCGCGAGTCAAAGTGTCCCATCACGCCCGCGGTAGCCGACGACGACAAGGGATCGTCCGGTTGTCACCAAGTGACGCCCGCTAGGTCGTTGGGCCCTAGTCGCCACGGTCACCCGAGGACCGCGACGGGCGGCCATCCGAGCCACGAGCGGTCCAACGACCCTAGGACAGTGGCCGCGTCGTTCGTATGGTCGCGATGTGGCCTTGCGAGGCAAGCGACCCGAGGAGGACTCATGAGCCCCGGACGGATCGAACAGCCCGAGAGGGGATCACCATGCTTCGAAGTCGGTGCGGCCGACAAGACCGAGTATCTCGACTTGGACGATGACGGGGTACCCGACGCTGTCGAGCGACGCGAGACCCGCAAGTATCCCAACGTCGACGGCGCCGACGTAGTCGAGGAGATCCGCGAGTTGGACTCCGGTATCGGACCCGACGGCATAGCAACCACGGTCACGGTGACCGACGCGGTCACGATCGACACCGATCATGACGGCGTGCCGAACGCCGCCGAGGTGACGACTGTCATCATGCACCCGGCTGCCCGGGCCGCCGATCAACCTGACGTGATCGGGCATGACAAGGGGCGGACCCGGTGAGCCGGCCCCTGCGCCTCTTGGTTGCGACCGATGGATCACCGGCCGCGCAACGAGCCGTGGAGTGGAGTGCCGATTTTGCCCGCCGGGTCGACGCCGAGGTCCTCCTCGTGCACGTGGTTTCGAGCCTTGGCGAGTGGATGATGTCGATCGCTCAGATCGACTACGTGCGTATCGAAACGGAGCACGGCCTCCTGCTCGAGGGGCTCTGGTCCGAGCCGCTGCGGGAGACCGGGGTTCGCTACCGAACGAAACTCACGCGTGGAGACGCCGTGAAGTGCTTGCTCGGTCTCGCCGACGAGGACGACGTGGACTTTCTCGTCATCGCGAAGACCGGCCGTACCGCAGCTGGCGATCTCCTACTCGGCGGGACAGCAACCCGGCTCGCACATCGCAGCACGCGTCCGGTCATCCTGGTGCCTGAGCCCAGACCGTGGCCCGCTGAGACGCCGGACGCGGAGGATCGCGCACCCGTGGCCCGGGGCTAGATCTCGACCTGCGAGGTCGCGGGGATTCGTCGCGACGATCGTCGACACCGCGCTGGGCTGTATGCCTGCAGGCTCCGTTGACCCTTCGGCCTCGACCAGGACGACCTCGTCCATCAGGTGCAAGACATCATCACCGTCGGAGCGCTCTATCGAGATGAGCGACGGAACCGTTACCGCCGAGAAGACACTCCGGGCACTTGCCACTCCTGCGTAGCGCACCAACCCCGCGCCAATGCACATCGACGCCGCCGGCAAGACCCGACGATGCCTCATCATCGCTCCTGTGCGGCGGCGGAAACCGGCGGCGCAGGCGGCTTCTTGGGACCTTGGACCCTGGACGAAGGGCAGTTGCCGCGATCAGGCTCCTGGGCATGACAACGCGGCGCATCGTGCTCGGGCTCGACGGGTCAGAGGGCGCGGACGCGGCCCGCGCGTGGTGTATCCAGTATGCGCCTTCCCTGGACGCTGAAGTGATCGCCGTGCATGTCCTGGACATCGGGCCGCTGTACTTTGGCCCCGCGACGATCGCGGCGCTCCAGCCACCGATCGAGGAAGTCCGTCGGCATCGGGCTCGGCTGCTCAACGAATGGGTTGAGCCGCTCGCCAAAGCCGGGGTGCCTTATCGGACCGAGCTCGTCGATGGATTGCCGGCACCCAAACTCGACGAGGTCGCGCTCGACACGGACGCCGCGCTCGTCGTCGTGGGACGCCGTGGGGCGGGCGGCTTCGCCGAGTTGCTGCTCGGCACGGTTCCGAACACCCTTGCTCACCACGTGCGCCGACCTCTGCTCATCGTCCCCGCCGCGGATTAGCAATGGGTGCACCGAGCCAGCAGTGAGACCTGATGTCCGGATCACCGGGCCGCCCGCCGAAGAGCTCGTCGCATCAACCCCGCCTTCTGAGCAGTCCAGAACCTGAACAGATCGAAATCATTCTGCGCGAGTCGTAACCGCAATAGTTCTAAGAGATACAAGAGAGAATATGAGTGCAACACAAGGCTGGATCGTGATCGGTCTCCTCGCCTGGATCGCACTACTCAACATGCGGCCGACCTCCATGCCAACCAAGAAGCCCCGGTCACCGTGAACCGCCCCGGGCCGCTGGCGGGCTCAGCGTCACGGTGCAACTACCCGCCGCGCCGCCGCACACTGGCAGATGACGATAAGGGGCATTGCCGCACTGCCCCTAGAGAAATCGTCGACGCGTGTTGACCAGCACCGCTCATACTCCACCAGCCCCCATCGCCACACCCCGACATTCCGGGCGCGAGGCAGCAAACCTTCACGCGGCGCCCTCACCTGACTCGCAAGTCCACGAGGCGCTGCCGACCCCTTGCGCTGTCAGCATGAAACGCGCCACGAAGGGCGGTTCAACCGAAGTTTGACCGGGCGGCATCCGTTAACAGCCGCAGCCTGGACCCGAGAGAACGCGCGGACTTCTCACGGACTTCGGCTGCGTGACGGCACACTGGCCAGCGGGGTCACATCCCCCTGGAGGCCGCACGGCGTCTCCCGTCGGGCCCACCCGGGCCGCCAACGAGGCGTGTCACGTTCGCGTTCGGGTGAATATGCCGCCCGGTTGGTGAGCGTTCAGGCGCTCGAACCCGCTCCCGCCTTGTGTCATGTGGGAAGCGTGCCTAACCGCTTGGAGGGTTCGTGCTGCCCACGCTCGGTGCTGCGCCGATGAACTGGCTGGGGATGCTCGGTGAGTCGGTGGGCGGGTTGGTCGGCAGGAGGACCGGCGTGCGGGGGGCCTGGGTGAAGTCGAAGTCCGCGGCGAGGTTGCCGAGTTGGGCAGCCGATTCTCGTACGTCGGGGCGGGGATCGGGGCGGGCATCGGTCTTCGGGTTGAGTCGTTGGCCGCCGAGGAAGTCGTCTTCGATGAACTTGAGGTAGGCGTCGTGGCTGAGGGTCTGGTGGTCGATGTACCCGCGTCGGGCGTACGGGGAGATGACGATCCCGGGGACTCGGAGGCCGTATCCGTTGCGGTCGATGGTTGGCGGGACGACGTGGTCATAGAAGCCGCCCCAGTCGTCCCATGACAAGAAGATGGCGGTGGACTTCCAGTCGGGGCTTCGCATCGCGGCGTTGATGACCGCGGTTACCCAGGCTTGTCCCTGATGCACGCTGGAGGGTGGGTGTTCGCTGTCACCGCCGCTGGGCGTGACCCACGAAACGGAGGGCAGTGATCCGGCCTGGGCGTCGGCGAAGTAGCGCGACGTCGGCTGGATGTTGCCGAGCTGTCCGTCGGCTTGCACGTCGGTGAAGATGGGTAGCGGGTTCCAGATCCCGGGCGTGGTGTAGTTCTGTGGGACGGGGGCGCACGTCGCTTCGTCGTCGGCGCAGTCGGGCTGTGTGCCGCTCTCGACGAAGTAGTTCCAGCTGACGTGCTGGCGATAGAGCAGGTAGGTCAGGTCGGTCCAGGCGCTCTGCACGGTGGCGGCACCGGTCGTGAGGGCTTGGGTGACATAGCGCTGCATCTGGGCGGGTGTGTAGGGGCCGACGATGTCGTTCGTGCAGCTCGACGGCGCGCTGCTCGTGCAGATCGCTGACCATCCGGACACTAGGTAGTTGTGATCGGGCAGCGACCAGGACGCGACCGGCTCGAAGAAGTGGTCTTGTAGCACGAAGTCGTGGGCGTAGGACCAGTAGTTCGGGATCTCGCGTTGGTCATGAAACCCCATGACGTCGGTCTGGGCCCCGTTGCCGCAGTTGGGGTCTTGCGCGGCGCACCCCTTGGGGCTGCGCTGCGCTTCGGCGACGAACCCGTCGAGGCGGCCGCCGTTGAGGTCGGCCTCGCTCGCGGCCGCGGTGTGCGCGGCGCCCGCGTTGACGTCCGAGGTGTCGTGATAGGGCCGGTCGCACGAACCGGCCGTGGGGTCTGGGATACACGACGTGAACTGCCCGTCCTTCGTGGGCAGCCCGACGGCGCCGGGGTATGTCCCGAAGTAGGAGTCAAACGACCGGTTCTCCTGCATCACGATGATGATGTGTTTGATCTTGTGGATGCCCGACGGCGAGACCCCGGCGCGCGCCGAGCCCGTGCCGACGCCCACCAGCGCCGCGGCGACCACGAGGACCGTCGCACCGGCGATGAGCCGCCGCATCGAGATCATCCGCCAACGACGTCGGTCGCGCAGAGGGTCAAGCGGTTGATGCACCGGCGGACTCCGCCTGGGCTTTCGCACGCCGTGACGCCGTCCATGTCTCGTAGCCGCCGTCGAGATTGCGCGCGGCGATCCCCAGCTCGTGCAGGAGCGCTGCTGCGGTGTGCCCTCGTTGACCGACCTCGCAGTAGACGACAAACTCGCCGTCCCCGAACGCGTCGAGGTGCTCACGCAGCGAATTGATCGGCACGTTCAGTGATCCAGGGATCGAACCGGCCGCGGACTCCTCAACCGTCCGCACGTCGACCAGTCTCCATCCCTGTCGCACGAGCTGGTCGAGCTCCGCGGGCTCGACCACCTCGCAATCACCGCTGAGCACGTTCTCCGCCATGTAACCCAGCAGGTTGACTGGATCCTTCGCCGAGGAGAACGGCGGCGCGTACGCGAGCTCAAGGTCGGCGAGACGATCGGCGCTCAGCTTGCCTGCCATCGCGGTCGCGATGACATCGATCCGCTTGTCGACACCGTTCCGACCGACGATCTGAGCACCCAGAATTGTGCCGTCGCTGGGATCGAACAACAGCTTCGCGGCCATGCGTGTGGCTCCGGGGTAGTACGTCGCATGGTCGTAGGGATGCGAGTGAAGAACCCGGAACGGCCGGTCGGCGGCTCGCAGACGTCGCTCGCTCCAGCCGACCGTCGCCGCGACCAGGTCGAAGACCCGCACGATGGCCGTCCCCAGCGACGCGGCCTCGTGGGACGGACGCCCGGCAATGTGGTCGGCGACTCGTCGGCCCTGGCGGTTGGCGACGTTCGCGAGCGCGATGAGCGACGTCGCATGCGAGACGGCATCGGTCTTTTCCACGGCGTCACCGACCGCGTAGACGTCGGGATCGTTTGTCTGATTCGCCTCGTTCACCTCGATGCCGCCCCTCGGTCCCAGGTTCAGCCCGGCTTGTTCGGCGAGGCGGACATCGGGTCGGACGCCGATCGCACCGACGACCAGCCCCGCAGCGAGGTCCCGGCCGTCAGCGAGCGTGACGGTGCGCTCCCCGATCGACACGACCGTTGCGCCGGCCTCGACGCGGACGCCGTGCCCAACGAGCTCGTCGCTGATCAGGATCGCAAGCTCCGGATCCATGGGTGGCAGGACCTGTGGAGTCGCTTCCACGATCGTCACGTCGATGCCTTTGGCAACGAGGTTCTCGGCCATCTCCAGGCCGATGAACCCGGCCCCGATGACCACGGCCTTGGTCGGTGCGACGCTGACGTCGGAGGCGAGGCGCGCCGCGTCTTCGACGGTTCGCAGCGTGCGGACCCGGTCGTACCCGGGAATCGGAAGGCGTACCGGCGCCGCGCCCATACTGAGCACCAACTTGTTGTAGGGCACGGCCGCGTGCTCGCCGGTGAGGGTCGAGCGCGTCGTAACGATGTGTGTCGCCCGGTCGATCGCGACGACCTCCGCGTTGACCCTGACGTCGAGGCGGAACCGATCGAAGAGCTGCTCCGGAGTTTGGAGGGTCAGATCGTCCTCCTCTTCGATGAGCCCGCCCACGAAGTACGGCAACCCGCAGTTGGCGAAGGAGACGTGTCCCGAGCGTTCGAGGACGACAATGGACGACTCGGCGTCAAGACGACGAAGACGTGCCGCCGTCGACATTCCCCCGGCGACGCCACCCACGATCACGACACGCCTATGCGATTGAATTGTCGCCGGAGTGTCAGCCATCAACATCACCGTACTTTCTTGCATGCAAAGACTTGCACGACTCGAGGTTCCTGGGCGCTGAGCCTTCGCGAGAGTCCTGATGTGACGAAATGGATCGTCCCCGCACGGGCAGCCATCCAATGTGCCGTCCTGTGCGGGGACGGAGATGTTCTCAAGGCCGAGCGACTCGATCCGTTCATGCACGAGCCGGTATGGGGATCGGTATGGTTCATCGAACTGGGTGCTCGCGTTCCCGGCCAAGACGACGACCGAGCATGACGACGATTCTGATCGATCCGGGGTGTGAGATCTGACAACGTCCGATGCAGAGACGTCTCGGCGTGACGCGGCTTCTCCCCCTCCACGATGACGTACAAGCCCGCCGACGACGCGCTCGAGGTGACTGCGAACCCGTGGGCCAAGGTTTGTGTCGGAGTGGGGACTGAACCCGAAAGTCCACCGCCGCTCCGGGTCGCGCTGGCGCTTCGATCGAGCCCGGCCGGGTCCGCAAAAGGCTGTCACACCCTCAGAACCGGCGTGCAGCATGATCGCCCCGAAGGCTCACGGCACGGTCGAGCCAGGTCACGCCTAGCCTCGCCCACCATGAGGCAAAAAGCGGGCGCGGCCCACCCCGCCACGCTGCTCGTTTACGCGCTGCTCCTCGGGGCAGCAACCGGCTACGTCACCAGCGACCTGTTCGACCCAGTCGCTGGCGTGATCCTCGGCGTCCTCGCGCTCCTGGTCTTGCTCGGCAGCGTCCGCCACCAACGCCGGACAGGTCGGCTGTGACGCTTCGGCCTCGCGCACCTCGCGATCGTCGATCGATTCCTGAGAGCTCGCATCGCTTGGCCAGATTGTGGCGCTCTCGTTAATCGTAGGTGGCTACACTGTGGTGCAGAGGTGGCTACGAAGCAGAGGGAGGCGGCCATGGAAGTCGGCGTACGGGAACTGCGGGACCATCTCAGCCGTTACCTCGACCAGGTGCGGGACGGAACCGAGGTCGTCGTCACAGACCGAGGTCAGGCGATCGCGCGGGTTGTACCGGTCGGACCTGAGGGCATCCTCGACCGGCTCGTCGCGGAGGGAATCGTGACACGCGCACGCCGGGCGAAGCGCCGAATCATCAAGCCCATCAGGACGAAGGGCACCGTCTCTGACCTCGTCGGTGAACAGCGCAGGTGATCGCGTACTACGACACCTCCGCAGTCGTGCCGCTGTTGATCGCTGAACCTGGCTCGACGCGGGCCGCAACGCTCTGGGATGCGGCCAGTCGCGCCGTCAGCGTGCGACTCGTATACCCAGAGACCCGCGCTGCGCTGGCTCAGGCGCAACGTCTCGGTCGACTCACCGCCGGGATACTCCGGCGTGCCGTGACTGAGTTCGATGCTCTATTTGAAGAGATTGACGTCGTCGAAGTCGACGACGCGCTCGCTCGTCGCGCTGGCGACCTGGCTGAGTTTCATGGGCTGCGCGGATACGACGCGGTGCACCTCGCGGCTGCCCAGCGCGTCCAGGTCCCCGAATTCGTCTTACTCGCCGGCGACGACGAGCTTCTGAGGGCGGCAGCAGCCGAGGGAATGCCGACCGCCGAGATCGCCTGACCCGATCAGACTCGCGTCGTCTACCTCAGCCGGCTCATCAACAACCGCAAGCGTCCGCCGGCAAATCGATCGGGCGGCGTCGCCTTCGCAGCCGTTGCCACTGCGGTGTCGGAGGGGCGACTGGTACCAAATGTCAACATGCCGTCCTCCGGGGGGATCTGATACGCCCGCTCCGAGGGGAACTCTGACGTCCGCCTCGGTCGTTGACTCAAGGGAACAATGACGTTCTCCATGTCGGGTTCCGGAGAGGCGTTTCCGCGTCTCGGGGGGGCGGAACTCGGCATTTCCATGCCGCCCACCGTCGAATAGCGCTCCGACCGCGTGGCGCTTGATCCGTCTTGGGCAAGGGCCTACGGATCGAACAAGTAGATGGACTGCCGAGAGCCCGAAAACCTCGTGGTCCTCGTCCTTCCGGCGCGAGTCGAACCTGCGACCAAAGGATTATGAGTCCCTCCGGTGGGGTCGCGCTGACCTGCCATGACGCGGCGATCGCGCCACTGAGCAGCCAACGGTTGCCGCCGTTCCTCGTGGTCTTGCGTCGTTTTCCGGCGTCTCGCGGAATTCCCGCGGACCGAGCGGGCGGAGGAACCGAGGCTCAGGCGTTCTGGAGTTGCAGCTCGACCTCGTCGGGGGTGACCGCTTCGCCAACCCGAGGACCGGCTGGTCCTTTGACTCGAACCACGAACACCGTTGCCTGTGTCCGAACCGGCACAGTCGTGGCGGGAAGTCGCAGCGGGGCCGGCGGGTTGGAGACGGCGAAGAGAATGGCACTGGCGTCGTCGACGCCAACTAGGCCCCGAAACGCCTCGTCCCTGAGACCTGGAGCTCCGAGGCGGTACTCAACACCGATCACGTTGCCTGCCTCGTCGAGATCGACGACCAGGCCGTCGTTGAACTCCCGCTGTCGATCAGGCTGGCCACCGTCAGCGATGTAGAAGTAGAAGGCGCCCGTCTCGATCTCATAGGTCCAACGCATCAACGGGTCCCCTCGTCGATCGTCCATGCGCTGAGCACCCGCTTGTCATCGTCAGCGGCGACAACGATCTTGACTCGACCACGGCCATCGGGCAACGGCCCCACCATCGTCATACTGCCGATCTGGGTGCCGGGTTGGAAATCGCCCATGCGACGAGCGTACGCGTGCTCGAGGTCATCTACCGAGAGCCCTCGCTCCCTGAGGCGGTCAATGGCGTGGTCAGTGAGTTTGAGCACCTCACGCGGGACCCGCATCGAGCAGCCTCGCGAAGACCGGCGTCTCCCATGCCGGCTCGTCGGCGATGCGGAGCTCGAACCGGTAGAGGCCAGCTTCGTCGAATTGGGCAGGGATCGGAACCACGGCTCGACCAGCAGGTGCAGCGTTGGGATCACCCGTCGGATCGCGTTCTGCTCTCATTTGTCCTCGGGCGTCGAGAACAACTGTCGAGTCGGAAGTCCGCACGAGCCGGAGCGAGATCTCGACATCTACACCGACCTCGCTCTCGTCGGGCTCGATGGATGCGACGAGATAGAAGATGTGCCGGATCGGAAGCGAGGGCGAGTACACCGTGTCGACGAAAGCGCCGATCACCGAGATGAGACCGCTCGTCTCCTGGGACGCGTAGTTGCACAGGAAAGCAGTCCGGACTCGCGCCACGGCCGACGAGACTACGCCTCCGGGCATTCGCTCCTGGCCTGTCCCACGCCACTCTTAGGTTCGGCCGGTGGGCAGCGAGTACGTCGGCCTCGCGTTTGTCACCGAGCTCGACGGCGACAAGGTCGAGGCCCCGGCGCTGCCTCCGCCTCGAGGCCGATGGCTGGTGGGGCGGCCACCTCATAGGGCCGGCCGACTGGCTCGGGATCGCGTCGAGCACCGAGCCGTTCTTCGAGCTGCGTCTCCCCGACGGCCGCTCGGCCGCTCGGCCGCAGTGTTCGTGTCCTACTTGGACCAGGGGGCGACCGAGCAGCGGGTCACGATTGTCGGCGTCGGTCCGCCGCCGTTCGGGTGAGCGCGTCTACCCGGTGAACGCGGCCGTCGGGGCGACCGCGACCGTCGGGCAGGCGTCGGTGGTCGGGTCGTAGGTGATGCTGACCGAACCGTTGCCGGTGTTCGTGCCTTGTGAGATGAGCGTGGCCCCAGCGATGAGGAACGACGAGCCGCCACCGCCGCCGCCGGATGGCGGCGGTGTACCAAATTGCCCACTGCCGCCGGCGCCGTAGCCGCCACCGCCGCCGCCGACGCCACCCCCACCGCCGCCGAAGCCGATGCCGCCACCGCCCCCACCCTGGTCAGCGAAACCGGTCGCGCCGTTGCCGCCCGTGGTGTTGCCCGCTCCGCCCGCGCCCGCGCCGCCGGTGCCTCCCGCGCCGGTTCCCGGGGGTGACCCACCGACACCCGCGGCGGCACCCGAGCCGCCACCGCCCCCGAGTGTGCCGTTGCCCGTGCCCCCGCCGTTGGCCGATACACCGGTGCCACCGACGCCGATACCGCCGCCACCGCTATTGCCATTGCCGCCTGCGCCGGAGGCTGTGCCGCCCTGGCCTCCTTTTGGGCCGCCGCCCGGCGAACCGTTCGCGCCCGGCGCCCCGGCCGCGCCGCCGTTCGTTTCGTCGCCCGCCCCACCCCCACCGCCGGCGACCACGAGGGCACTCGTCGGGCCGGCGACGGCGGACGCACCCCCGCCGCCACCCCCACCGTTACCACCACCGCCGCCGCCGCCGGCACCACCAGCGGCACCGCTTGAGAACGAGGATCCGACGCCGCCGACCTCGGCAGAAAGCACCGTTCCCGGCGTCACCGGGACGTGTGCGACCACGGTCGCCCCAGACCCAGCCACCTGCACCGTCGGCGTACCACTCACGCTTGCCGGAGGCACTGGCCCAGCACCCCCAGCGCCACCGTCCGCGGTCACGGTCACGAAACAGATCCCCGCCGGTACCGTCGCCGCGCTCCCGTAGAAGCCCGCAGGATCCGTCGACGGGAACAGCGTCGTCGTCGCCGCCCCCGCCGGTCCCGACCCGGCGACCAGCGCCACCACACCGACCAGCGCCGTCGCGACCGCACCAACACCCGCCCCCACGACCCGCAACCGCACCTGGCCTCCTCCGCCTCGCCTGGCCCGCAGGCCAAGAACGCCAGGACGCTAACACCGCCCCGGCGAAGCGACCCGGAGCGCGCCAGGCGGTTGGCGCCGCCGAGCGCAGCGCTCACTTCTACGCTCTCAGCATGGCCCGCAGTGAAGGAAGGAACGATGGGAAGACAGGCCGTGCTCTGGACGCTGCTTGCAACAACCGGCATGCGACGGGGTGAGGCTCTCGCGCTTCGCTGGTCCGATGTCGACGTTGAGAACGGTCGTCTGTCGGTGCAGCGGACCCTCACCTACGTGGGCACCAAGGCGACCTTCTCCGAGCCCAAGACGCCTCGGTCTCGAAGGCTCATCTCCCTTCCGGCTGAGGCGGTTTCGGCACTCAAAGCCCACCGTGTGGATCAGGCAGGAGAGCGACTGCAGATCGGTGTCGGCTATGCCGGCCTGGACCTCGTGTTCGCGTCCGTTGATGGCTCGGCACTGAAGCCGGCAACCGTGAGTCGAACGTTCCTTCGCATCGCGCGTGCGGCTGGACTCCCGCGCCTCACACTGCATGGCATGAGGCACTCCTGGGCGACGCTGGCGCTCCTTGAGGGCATCCCGACCAAAGTGGTCTCTGAGATCCTCGGCCATTCGTCGACCCGCGTGACCGAGGACGTGTATCAGCACGTCACGCCGGGGATGCAGGCCGATGCGACGACGCGTGTCGCACGGCTCATTAGGGCTGGTTAGAACGCCGTGAGAACGCTGACCCTGCCGGAGGCCGCCTGGAACGGTGTCGGCTTCACATTCGTGCAGGTCAGCAGGAGT